>NZ_JMKQ01000006.1:0-3310000 GCF_000685825.1 Methylocystis sp. LW5 | reverse complement strand
CTCCTTCGTTGAATCGGATGACGAAACGCCTCGGCGCGAGCGTGCTGGCGCTGGCGGCGGCGATCATGTCCCCGGCGGCGCGCGCCCTCGACGGCGGCGAGCAGAAGCCGCGCGAGGCGGCGATCGAGGACGTCATCGTGACCGGCACGCGCGACTATGGCGTCAAGGCGCGCGAGAGCACGGCGCCGATCACTGTTGTGAGCGGCGAGCGGCTGAAGGCGACGGGACGCACAAATCTCGTCGACGCGCTGCAGCGGCTGGATCCCTCCTATTCGATCTATGGCGTCGGCGGCGACATCAACAATCTGGTGCGCTCGCCGCGGCTGCGCGGCCTGACCGCCAGCCATGTGCTCGTGCTCGTCAACGGCAAGCGGCGGCACGGGACCGCCAATCTGTCCTCGACCGGCTTCACCAAGGGCGCGGCCGGCGCCGATCTCGATCTCATTCCCGTGGCGCTCGTCGATCATGTCGAGATTCTGGAGGACGGCGCCGCCGCCCAATATGGCTCCGACGCCATCGCCGGCGTGATCAACGTCATATTGAAAGCCGATTCCGAGGGCGGCGGACTCTCCGCGCTCGTCGGCTCCTATGGGCAGAGCTACAATCCCAACACGCATGGCAATGGGCTGACGCGCAATCTCCAGGCGGACAAGAGCTTCGCGCTCGGCGATCAGGGCTTTCTGACGCTCGGCGCCGACATCACCTCGCATCTGCACAGCAATCAGACCGGCCCGGACCGCACGCAGGACGGAACCGGTCTGCGCGTCGGCCCCGGCACGCCCTATCCTTGGGTCGATCCCAACGTCTCGGCGATCATAGGCGATCCCGCCTATATCACCGGCTCGGCCGGCCTCAACGCCGGATATGAGCTGGACAATGGCGTCCAGCTCTATCTCTTCGGCACGGGCGCGGGCCGGCGCGGCGAATCCTTCCAGAACTATCGCGCGCCCAATCTCAACGGCGCGGCGGGGAACAAGATCATCGACCCTTCGGGCTTCGTTCCCGCCGAGACGATCCACGAGGAGGACTGGTCACTGAGCGGCGGCGCCAAGGGCAAGGTCTTCGACGATGTGCGATGGGATCTCAGCCTGACCTACGGCTCCGACAAGATCGACGTCGGGCTGAATCGATCCGCCAATGTCGCGCTGTTCAACGACACGCTCAAAGCCTTCGGCGCCGGCTGGACTCCGCGGCAATTCTACATCGGCCAATATTTCCGCACGCTGCGCACCATCAATCTCGATCTCGGCAAGGAGTTCGCGCCGAGCTTCCTGCCCGCGCCCGTCAATGTCTCCGTCGGCGCGGAGAATCGCCACGAGACCTATGCGGTCCGCCAGGGCGACTTCTTCTCCTATTATTCCTCCGGCCCTGCGGCCTGGGTCGGCATCCGGCCGACCGACGCGAGCGACCACAGCCGCGAATCCTTCGCCGGCTATGTGGACCTCTCCAGCAAGCCGCTGCCCGATTGGAAGATCGACATCGCCGGCCGCTACGAGACGTTCAACGACTTCGGCGACACGATCAACGGCAAGCTCTCGACGCGCTACGACATTTCCCCCGCGATCGCGCTGCGCGGCACCGTCAGCACCGGCTTTCGCGCTCCCACGCTCGCAGAGCAGTTCTTCTCGCAGACGACCGTCTCGCCGACCACCGCCAATATCGTCCTGCCGCCCAACTCTTCCGCGGCGAGCGTCGCCGGCGCACAGCCGCTCAAGCCGGAAAAATCGACGAATATCAGCCTCGGCGTGGTGACCGAGCCGCTGCGCGATCTGCATGTCTCGGTCGACGCCTATCAGATCGACCTGCGCGATCGCATCGTCGCGACCGGCAGCCTCACCGGCCCCTCCGCGCTCGCCGCCATCGCCGCGAGCGGCAATACGTTGCAGGCGGGCGCGACAGGCACGGTCAGCTTCTTCGTCAATGGCGCCTTCACGCGCACGCGCGGCGTCGATGTGAAGGCCGATTACGCTTACGACCTCGGCCCCTATGGCGCGCTGCGCTTCGACGCCGCGGCGAGCTTCCTCGAGACGACGATCCTGTCCGTCTCGCAGTCGCCGGCGGCGTTCAACGGCGCGCCGCTGCTCAACGCCGCGGCGCGATCGAACATCACCGATCTCACGCCACGAACCAAGGTCATATTCGGCGGGTCCTACAGCTATGACGCCTGGACGTTCTCGCTGCACTTCACGCAATATGGAAATGTGAGCTCGGTCGTCGCCTCGCCGCTCACCGGCAGCGCGCCCTTCTACACCAATGTCATCACGCCGAAATTCATCACGGACGGCGAGATCGCCTATGATTTCGGCTCGGGCCTGAGTGCAGCGATCGGCGGCAACAATCTCTTCGGCGTGCGGCCCGATCAGACCCTGCCCTGGACGCGCAGTCTCGGCGCCGCGATCTTCCCGACCTTCTCGCCCTTCGGCGTCAATGGCGGCTACTACTACGTGCGCGCGTCGCTGAAGTTCTGACGCTCAGCTCGCGAGCCGCGTCGCATCCTCTTGCGCCGCGGCCTCTTCCTTCTCGGCGCGGCGCGGCAGGCGCGCGAGCATGCCGAGCAGAGCGCGGTCGCCGAGCACGACCAGCCGCTCGCCGCGGTTGAGCCATTCGACCGCATCCTCGAGCGCTTCCGCATCGGCGAGCTTGGCCTCCGCCAAAGCGCGATCGGCGGAAACCATTCCGCGCTTGCGCGGCGGGCGCGCCGGCAGCCAGGCCTCGTGCAGCGTGCGCAAATCGGGATCGCCATGGATGGCGACGAGGCAATTCTCCTCGTCCTGTCCGGCGCGCGCCAGCAGACGATGCAGCGCGCGGCCCTTACGCGCGATCTTGGGCGTCGTCGTCTCCTCCGGCGTCACCAGCACGCCGGCGCGGCGGAACACGAGGCCGAGCCAGCGCTGGCCGGTGATATAGGAGATGCCGATCGCCAAAATGAGGCCGGCGATGGTCGGCGACATCCAGGCGACGAGCGAGGGCGAGATCATCAGGCCGGCGATCAAGGTCAGCGCGCCGAGCGCCACATGCCATTGATGGCGGCGCACGATAGCGTTGAAAGGAACCGAGCCGTCGTCGCGCCGCTGCGGGTCCCAGCCGGTGTCGAAGCCGAACAGAATGTGGAAGACATGGCCCGTCTGGATCAGCATCATGATGGGCGCGAGCAGCGCCGACATCAGCACCTCGAACAGAGTCGAGACGAGCAGCATGATAATGCCGCCGGAGCCGCGCCGCGTCTCGCGATCGATCATCGCGAGAATGAGGCCGAAGAATTTCGGCGCCAGCAATATCGCCATTGTGAGCGCGAACAGCGCTAGCGAACGTTCCGCGTCGAAGCGCGGCCACACCGGGAAGAGCGTGAATTTGGCGGTGAAATATTCCGGCCGGAAATAGCTCGCCTGAAAGACGAGCGCGATGCCGACCAGCAGCTGGCAGAGCCATAGCGGCGAGGTGAGATAGCCGAAGATTCCGGTGAGGAAATGCTGCCGCGTCGCCCAGTGGAATCCGCGCGCCCCGAGAATGCGCGAATGCTGCAGATTGCCCTGGCACCAGCGGCGGTCGCGGATCGAGAGATCGATCAGCGAGGGCGGGCTCTCCTCGAAGGAGCCGCCGAGCGTCGGCATCATATAGACGGCGTAGCCGGCGCGGCGGATCAGCGCCGCCTCGACGAAATCATGGCTGAGAATATGCCCGCCGAAGGGCGGGCGGCCCTTGAGATCGGGCAGGCCGCAATGATGCGAGAAAGCCTGCGTGCGGATGATCGCGTTATGACCCCAATAATTGCCGTCGCGCCCCATCCATTGCGCGAGGCCGGCGGCGATGACGGGACCATAGATGCGCGCCGCGAATTGCTGCACGCGCGCGAATAGCGTGTTGCGATTGATGATGAGCGGCAGCGTCTGGATGATGCCGGCGTCGGGGTCGGCCTCCATCGCCGCGGCGAGACGCACGATGGCGTCGCCGGCCATCAGGCTGTCGGCGTCGAGCACCACCATATGCTCATAGGCGCCGCCCCAGCGCGTGACGAAATCGGCGATATTGCCGGCCTTGCGGCTCGTGTTCTTCTCGCGGCGGCGATAATAGACGCGCGCCTGCGGCCCCAGCCTGCGGCGCATGGCGGCGAAGGCGCGCTCCTCGGCGATCCAAATATCGGGATTCGTGGTGTCGGAGAGGAAGAACCAGTCGAAATGCGCGCCGAGGCCGGTCGCCTCCACATCCTGCAATATGGCCTGCAGCGCGCCGAAGACGCGGCTCGGCGCCTCATTGTAGATGGGCATGACGACGGCGGTGCGCGCTGTGAGCGTTTCCGGCGGCGGCGGCGGCCTCCGCGCGAACAGCAGCGCGACGAAGCCGACGACGGCGCTGGCGAAGGAGAGCGCGATCCAGGAGAAGTTCAGCACGAAGAGCGCGAGCAGCGCCCATTTCAGCGTGGTGACGCCGCCGACGTCGATGACGCGGTACATCTCGTAGCCGCCATAGGCGGTCAGCGCGAGGCCGCCGCCGAAGGTGACGAAGCGCGAGATCCAGGGCGTGCGCCAGAACTTCGGCGCCAGGCGGCGACGACGCTCCTTCGCCTTGAAGCGCCAGAAGGATTGCGTCGGCATCTCGAGCCGGCGCTCCGCCGGCATGGGCGGCGCGGCGGCGGGATCGACGGGCGGCGTCGGCGGGGCGGCGACGTCCGGCGGAACGGGTTCGACGAGGGAGAGAGCTACACCGTCCATCTATAGAGCCAGGTTTCGCTGATCGGCTCGTCGCCCGATTGGAGGACGAGGCGCAGCTCGCAAAAGGTCTCGCCGACAGGATCGACGTCGAAGACGACGCGGCATGTCTTCGCCTTCGGATTGGGATAGATGCGAATGTTCGTCGCCGATCCGGGCGATGTCGTCAAGGCGGGCCGCAAATTGGCGACACGTTGCGGATCGCCCAGATTGTCGCCTGCAAACTGGACGATAAAGCGGCGCAGTTTCGGCGACGGCGCGCGGCCGCCGAAAGCGGCGACGGCGACCGCGAAAGGCGGGCGCGCGGGCGGGCTCCAGCACCAGAATTGCCGATAGGCGAAAGTCGCCTCCTTGCCCGCGGCGAGCGGCTGCTTGGGCCGCCAATAGGCCACGATATTGGCGTTCACCTCCGATTCGGAGGGGATCTCGACGAGCTGCACCGAGCCCTCGCCCCAATCGCCGATCGGCTCCACCCACAGCGAGGGACGCAGCTCCCAATGCTGTATGTCGTCCTGATAGGTCTCTATGTCACGGTCGCGCGTCAAAAATCCGAAGCCCTTCGGATTGGAGTCGACAAAGGCCGAGATTTGCAGCGTCTCGCGGTTGGAGACCGGGCGCCAGAGCCATTCGTCCTTGCCGGTGAGCATTTGCAGCCCATTGGTCTCGGCGACGAAGGGGCGCGGATCATCGGAACGGCGATGGTCGAGCGGGGTGAACAGCGAGGCCGCCGCCGCGCCGCCGAGCCCCAGATGATCGATGGCGACGCGCGGAAACAGCGTGAATTCCGCGTCGATGATCGTCGCCTCGCCCGGCCGCAGCGTGAACAGATAGGCGCCCGTGACGCTCTGCGAATCGAGCAGAGCGTGAATGACGAGGGCGTTGCCGGCGAGCGTCGGCTTCTCGATCCAGAAGCTGCGGAAGACGGGAAACTCCTCGCCGCGGGGATCGGCGGTGCGGATGGAGAGGGCCCGGGCGGTGACGCCCAAAGTCTGGCCGCGGGCGAGCGCGCGATAGAAGCTCGCGCCCTGGAAGAGAGCCAGCTCCGTGTCCGGCGCCCCGGCGCTCTGAGGGGCGATGATGCGAAAGCCGGAGAAACCGATGTCCGGCAGCTTGTCGCCGACTTTCAGGCCGCCATAGTCGAATTTGGCCTGGTCATAGACGACGCGCTTGGCGACCCTGTCCTCGACGACATAGAGCTCGACCGGCGCGCCGAAGATGAACCCCCTATGCAACGGCTCGAGCGAGAAGCCCCGATTCTCGCCGCTCCATATGGCCGCGCCGGCCTTGGTCTTTATGCCGACATATTGCTCATAGCTCAGATTGGCGAAAGGCTCGCGCAGCTCCGCCGGCGGGGCGGCGAAGGGGCGCTTGGCGAGCGCGCGGGCGAGCTCGACCACCACTTCACGGCCGAAGACGGCGGGCGCCGGCGGCGGGGCCGACGGAGCCGATTGGGCGAAAGCGCGGCCGCCGGAGACGCCGCCGGCGAGCGCGGTCAAGGAGGCTTTCAACAGGTCTCTGCGTACGAACATGCGGGACCGGGACCCGTGACTGACGAAGGAGCGGGAAAAAACGGCGGACTTGTCTATCGGATATACCTGAAAGACCGGACTTCGGAACACGAAACTTTCTTTTTTGGTTGCGCGGAGGAAACCTCGCGCCGAGCCTGCGCTTGCTCCCCCGCCCGCGAATCTGCCAAGACGAATATGATCAGGACGAATATGAACGAGAGGAAAACGGCGCCGGGGGCCGCCCCCGCTGTCCCCTCCCCGCCATGAGCCAGAGGCCGCGCAGCAAGATGGAAGCTCGATCGACCGACCGCCGCTCCCTCGCCGTAATACTCGCCGCCGGCGAGGGCACGCGCATGAAATCGCGCCGGCCCAAGGTCCTCCATGAGGTCGCCGGGCGATCCATGCTCGGCCATGTGCTGGCCGCCGCCGCCGCTCTGGACGAGATCGCCGTGGTCATCGGCGCCGGCAAGGAGGATGTCGCCGCCGAGGCCCGCCGCCAGCGGCCGGACGCGAAAATCTTCGTTCAGGAGAAGCAGCTCGGCACCGCCCATGCCGTGCTGGCGGCGCGAGAGGCCCTCGCCGGGGCGGACGATATCGTCGTGCTCTTCGCCGACACGCCGCTGGTGCGCGCCGAGACGATCGCCGCTTTGCGCGCGGCGCTGGCCGAGGGCGCCGCCGTCGCCGTGCTCGCCTTCGAGGCCGCCGATCCGCACGGCTACGGCCGGATACTCTGCGACTCAGAAGGGCGCCCCGCCGCTATTCGCGAGGAGAAGGACGCGAGCCCGGCCGAACGCGCCTGCCGGCTCTGCAACGCCGGCTTGATGGCCATATCCGGCGAAAAGGCGCGGGCGCTATTGGACGGGATCGACTCGGCCAACGCCCAAAGGGAATATTATCTCACCGATATCGTCGCCCGCGCCGCCGCGGCCGGGCTGGGGACACGGCTGGTGGTCGCGGCGGAGGAGGAAGTTCTCGGCGTCAACGACCGGGTCCAGCTCGCCCGCGCCGAATCTGTCGCCCAGGAGCGCCTCCGCCGCGCCGCCATGCTGGGAGGCGCGACGCTGATCGCCCCGCAAACCGTCTTTCTCTCCCATGACACGAAGATCGGCCGCGATGTGACGATCGAGCCCGGCGTCGTCATCGGCCCCGGCGTCGAGATCGCCGATGGCGCGGTTATTCACGCCTATTCGCATCTCGAGGGGGCGCTGGTGGGCGAGCGGGCCACGGTCGGCCCCTATGGGCGGCTGCGGCCGGGCGCCAGGCTCGCGGCGCAGGCCAAGGTCGGCAATTTCGTCGAGATCAAGGGCGCGGACATCGGCGAAGGCGCCAAGGTCAATCATCTGACCTATATCGGCGACGCTTCCGTCGGCGCGCATTCCAACATCGGCGCCGGCGTCATCACCTGCAACTACGACGGCTTCTTCAAATATCGCACCATCATCGGCGAAAACGCCTTCATCGGCTCCAATTCGGCTCTGGTCGCCCCGGTGACGATCGGCGACGGCGCCTATGTCGGCTCCGGCTCGGTCGTCACCAAGGACGTCTCGGCGGACGCCCTCGCCGTGGCGCGCGGCCGGCAGATGGAGAAGCAAGGCTGGGCGGAGAGCTTCCGCCGCGTCCAGAAGGCGAAGAAATCGGGCAAGTGATCTTCTCCGGCAGCGATCTCCAACCACGCCAAACGTATCTGCGAGTGATACAAGCGCCTTGCTTTCCGTATCTCTGAGCGATACATAATGGCCGGCGACAAGGCTGCTTATGATCCGATCATTCCGGGACCGGGCGACTGAGGCTCTTTTCCGCGGGCGGCTTCCGAAGGGATATCCCGCGGACGTGTTCAAGGCAGCGCGGCGTAAGCTGGAAATGCTCAACGCCGCGGCTCGGCTCGACGACCTGCTCATTCCGCCGGGCAACCGGCTCGAGGCGCTGTTCGGCGATCGGGCCGGACAACATTCGATCCGCGTAAACGACCGCTGGCGCATCTGCTTTGTCTGGACCGACGCCGGCGCAGAACAGGCCGAGTTCGTAGACTATCACTGAGCAGGACTAGAACCATGGCGAGCGAGATGGAGATCGTCGAGACGCTTCCGCCGATGCACCCGGGCGAAGTGCTACGGGAAGAGTTCCTCGAGCCGCTCGGCCTATCCGCCGGGCGCGTCGCCAAGGCTTGCGGCGTGCCTCGGACGCGAATCGAGCGTATCGCCAGTGAAGAGATCGGGATCACCGGCGACACGGCGGCGCGGCTGGCCCGCTTCTTCGGCACGACGGCGGAATTCTGGTTGAACCTACAGGTTCGCTATGAGCTGGCGACGGTCGAGAACGCCGCCCACGCCGAGCTGGCGAAGATCACGCGGTTCGAGGCGACGGCGGCGATGAAGGCCCGCCCAGCTTCATCGGTCGAAAAAAAATTATAGCCGAACCAAAAGTCGCAGCGACCCTTGCATCCGCCCTCGCCAAAGCTCGTCGCTCGCGACGGGCGTCCTCGAGGACGCCCTATGCCGGAGCCACTTCTCCCGCGAACGGGAGAAAGAATCGCGTCCTGGCCGGCTCCGAGAAATGCCCTAATGCTCTGTCTAGGATAATCGTAACCGAAATCGCGGTAATCTGATCGCCCCCGAGCGCTTGGACCGAGGAGACATTTGCATGTGCGGCATCGTCGGCATTCTCGGACGCGAGCCCGTCGCGCCCTCTCTCGTCGAGGCGCTGAAGCGGCTCGAATATCGCGGCTATGATTCCGCGGGCGTCGCGACGCTGGAAAAGGGCAAGCTCACGCGCCTGCGCGCCAGCGGCAAGCTGCGCAATCTCGAGGAGAAGCTTTCCACCTCGCCGCTGCTGGGAACGAGCGGCATAGGCCATACGCGCTGGGCGACGCATGGCCGCCCCACCGAGACCAACGCCCATCCGCATACGAGCGGCGGGCTCGCTGTGGTCCACAATGGCATCATCGAGAATTTTCGTGAATTGCGCGAGGAGCTGACCGGCAAGGGTCATGTCTTCGCCACCGAGACGGATACGGAAGTGGTCGCCCATCTCGTCGGCGAGGAGCGCAGCAAGGGCGCCGCGCCGCGCGAGGCGGTCGCGGCCGCGCTCGCTCGGCTGGAGGGCGCCTTCGCCCTCGCCTTCCTCTTCGAGGGCGAGGAGGATCTGCTGATCGGCGCCCGCCGCGGCGCGCCGCTCGCCACGGGCTGGGGCGACGAAGGCGTCTATCTCGGCTCCGACGCTCTTGCGCTCGCGCCTTTCGCGCGTCAGATCGCCTATCTCGAGGAGGGCGATCATGTCGTGCTGACGCGCGAGAAGATCACCTTCTACGACGTCGCCGGCAAGGAGTCGGAGCGCCGCCGCCAGCCGTTGCAGGCGGGCTCCTTCCTCGTGGACAAGGGCAATTACCGCCATTTCATGGCCAAGGAGATTCACGAGCAGCCGGAGGTCGTCGGCCGCACGCTCTCGCATTATCTCGATCTCTCGGCCGGCGAGGTGCGCCTACCCTTCACCCTGCCCTTCGACCCCAAAAAGCTCTCGCGCGTCACCATTTCCGCTTGCGGCACGGCCTATTACGCAGGACTCATCGCGCGCTATTGGATCGAGCGCTATGCGCGGCTCGCGGTGGATATCGATATCGCCTCGGAGTTCCGCTATCGCGAGGCGCCGCTGGCCGAGAATGGGCTGATGATCCTGGTCTCGCAATCGGGCGAGACGGCCGACACGCTGGCCGCGCTGCGCTACGCCAAGGCGCAGAGCCAGCACATTCTCTCCATCGTCAATGTCGAGACCTCGACCATCGCGCGCGAGAGCGACACCGTGGCTCTGACGCTCGCCGGCCCGGAGATCGGCGTCGCCTCGACCAAGGCCTTCACCTGCCAGCTCGCCGTTTTCGCCAGCCTCGCCATTGCGCTCGGCCGCGCCCGCGGCGTGCTGAGCGAGGCGGACGAAAAACGCCTGGTGCGCGAGCTGGCGGCGACGCCGGGCCAGATGGCCGCCGCCCTCGCCCGCGAGGCGCTGGTCGAGCCGGTGGCCCGCGATGTGGCGCGCGCCTCCAGCGTTCTGTATCTCGGCCGCGGCGGCGCCTATCCGCTGGCGTTGGAAGGCGCGCTGAAGCTGAAGGAGCTCTCCTATATTCATGCGGAAGGCTATGCGGCCGGCGAGCTGAAGCACGGGCCGATCGCGCTGATCGACTACGCCATGCCAGTGATCGTGCTGGCGCCGCCGGACGCCACTCTGGAGAAAACCGTCTCCAACCTACAGGAGGTCGCCGCGCGCGGCGGTCATCTCATCCTCATCGGCTCCGCCGCGGCGCGCGAGGCGGCGGCGGCCGAGCTCGCCGGCTTCATCGAGCTGCCGGAGATCGCCGGCGCCTTCGCGCCGCTGGTCTATGCGGTCCCCGTGCAATTGCTCGCCTATCATGTGGCGGTGTTCATGGGGAAGGATGTGGACCAGCCGCGCAATCTGGCCAAGAGCGTCACTGTGGAGTGAGGCGTCCGCTCCCCTCATCCTTCGAGACGCGGCCTGCGGCCGCTCCTCAGGATGAAGGGTTCGGCTTGCCGTCGCGAACGACAACGCGTCACAGCCGCTCGATCTTGCGGGCCGCCTCGTCGATGAGATCGGCGACCTGAAACAGCAGCTCCTTGTCCGGCGCGCCGGCGAGGCGCTGCTGCAGCACGGTCTTGAGATTGCCCATCGCCCGGAACACCGGCCCCGTGTCGACGCCCGCGCTTCTGGCGCGCAGCTCCTCCAAACGGGCGAGCGCCGTCTCCGCCTCCTTGCGATTCTCCGCGAGATGGGCCTTGCCCGCATCGGTGATCGCATAGAGCTTCTTGGCGCCCTCGGTCGGCTGGACCTCCACCTGTCCCAGCTCCTCGAGCAGGGTCAGCGTCGGATAGACGATGCCGGGGCTCGGCGCATAGGCGCCGCCGGTGCGCGTCTCGATCTCGCGGATGACGTCATAGCCATGGCGCGGCTCGCTCTCGAGCAGCAGCAGAATCACCAGCCGCAATTCGCCGCCCTCGAACATCCGCCGCCGTCCGCGGCCGCCGCCCCGCTCGCCCTCGCCGGGACCAAAGCCATGCCGCCCGCCGGCGCCGCGCATACCGCGGCCGCCACGGCCGAAGGGCTCGTCCCCGCCGCCGCGCATTCCCCTCATCCAGCCTCGCATCCAGCCGAAGGCCGGATGATCGCCGTGATCGGAATGTATGTGTTGATGCCTCATAAATGTGTCTCCTTTCGTTTAGACAGCTCTAAGATATATCTTATAACCATCTCGTCAAGCCCCTTCCGCGAGAAAGGTTGCGCCGGGACTCGAGGCGAACGAGACGCGCGGCGGGAAAAAGCAGTCAGGAGGGGCGACTTGAAAGATCGGCTCTAGGCGGCGCGCAGGCCTTTGGGCGGGCGCCGGGCGCCGCCGACGTCGAAAAAGTCGGTCATGTCGCGCAGCGCCCGCGCGCGCTCAGCGAGCATGTGACTCGCCGCAGTGCCGTCCTCGACCATTGCGGCGCTGTGCTTGGTCATTTGATTGAGCTCGCCGATAGAGGCGTTGATCTGCTGCAGCGCGGACGCCTGCTCGCCGGTTGCGCGCGAGATTTGCCGCACGGCGCCGTCCAGCGCATTCACCTCGCCGACGATCGCCCGCAGATCGCGCGCCACATTGCTCACCAGCTTCACGCCCGCGCCGACGGCGCTGCTCGACTCGCCGATCAGCAGCTTGATCTCCTCGCCCGCCTCGGCGGAGCGCAGAGCGAGCTGGCGCACCTCCTGCGCGACAATGGCGAAGCCCCTGCCCGCGGCGCCGGCGCGCGCCGCCTCCACGCCGGCGTTGAGCGCCAGCAGATTGGTCTGCGCGGCGAGCTGGTCGATGACCGAGAGAATCTGCGCCACCTGCAACGACGAGGTCTCGATCTTCGCCATGGCGCCGATCGTCTCGTCGACGAGCCCGCCGGAGGCCTCCGCCTTGGCGCGCGCCGAGGCGACCAGCGCATCGGCGCTCGCGGCGTTTTGCGCCGTCGCGCGCAGCGCCGCGGTGATGCCGGCAATGCCGGTCGTCATCTTCTCGAGATTGCCGGCCTGGCCTTCCGCGCGCTGCGCCAGAGCGTCGGCAGCATGCGCCATCTCGCCGGCCTGCGCGGTCATGTTCTGCGCCGCCTCCGTCACCAAAGCCATGCCGCCGCGCAATGTCTCCAGCGAATGATTGAAGTTGACGCGCAGCGCCTCGTATTGCGGCCCGAAGGCCTCGCTGATGCGATGGGTGAGCGCGCCATTCGACAATTGCCGCAGCCCATGGGCGAGCGTCGCCACCACCGCCTCGGTCGCCCGGCTGGCGGCGGCCGCCGCCTCATCGGCCGCATCCTTGGCGATGGCCGCGCGGCGGAATGTCTCGACGGCGCGCGCCATCTCGCCGACATCGTCGCGCCGCTCGCAATGCGGCACGAGGCCGCTCTTGTCGCCATTGGAGAGCGCGTTCACGCGGCTCGCGATCTCGAGCAGCGGCCGCGCTATGGCCGAGCCCGTGCGCCAACCGCCGAGCGCCGCGACAATGCCGGTGAGCGCCGCGGCGACCAAAATCCGATCGGCGATGCCGAGCGTCGTCGCCGCCAATTGCGCCTCGGGCGCGCTGAGCACGAGACTCCAGCCGAGACCGCGAAATCCGATGACCGGCGGCAGCTTCGCATAGACCGCCGACAGTCCGTCGATATTGCGGGATATCGCCTTCTCGGCGCCGATCTCGCGGCCGAGCCGATCGATCATCGGCGCCGCGGGCCTGCCGATCGCCTCGAGCGGAAACGCGCCCACGCCGACGCCAGTCGGCTGGAAGACGAGCAATGTCTTATGGCTCGCATCGACGAGATCATACCGAATATGGGAGCCGCCGAGATCGCCGCCGACGATGCTCATGCGCTCATATTCGCGCCGGACATAGCGGCGGAATATGTCGAGATCGACGAAGCTCACCCAGACGCCGATGACCTCGCCGTCCTTGCCGAGCGCGCGCGCAGCGATGGGAAAGGCGAAATCGGGCTCGGCCGATCGCGGAAGAATGTCGTTCACATCGATGAGCGTGTCGATGACGACATTGGTCGCGCGCTTGTTCTCGAGCACGGTCTTGCCGGCCATCGCATCGACGAACCAGCGCTCGCCGGCGAAATTCTGCGCATAGAGCGCTTCTGTCGGCAGCGGCTCGCCATCCTTGTCCTTGGTGTTGACGGCCAGCACCGAGCCGTCGCGCCCCAGCAACATCGTCAGATTGCTGTTTCGCTGCGTGGCGATCCAGCCGTTCATGAATATGGCGATGGGGCTACGCCCATCGACGCGCCGCCAATTCTGCGACTGCCAGATGATGGGCTGCGCCGTCGCCTGAATGACCGCATCGGCGGCGAAATCGCCGAGCGCGCGATTGATCGTGGCGCCGAGATCGAGCGTCGCCATGCGCAACGGCGAGAAGGACACATTCTCGAGATGCGGCGCGACGGCCAGCTCGAAAAACGCATAGAGAAACAAAATCGGCAGGACGCTGAAGCCGATCATCGCCACGGTGATCTTGGTCGCGATGGTCGCGCCGCGCATGTTCGTTCCTTCTCCAGCAAGCGACGGCGCACGGCCGATCGGGGCCGACCAATGTCCGACCAGCCCTCGGTCGGACGTAAAGAGACAAAGCTGCGCGCTGCTTCGAAACGAAAATTGTTTCTGCACTTTTACGGTTTTAGGTAAATAACTTTCTAACATGCGCCTCAGCGGCCGAGCGTCGCATGGGCGCGGCGCGGGTATTCGGGCGCGGCGCGTGAACTTCCAGCGCCGCCGACCAGCCGACGTCCGAGCCCGCCGAAACCAGACCATTCGCATTTTTCTGAACTCCCCCCCGCCAGATCGATATTTATCTATTTTACATGAAGAAGACAGCAGGCGCTGCTTTCTCTCATCGCCGGCGCGCTCGACGAGAAGCTTTGCTCCTTTCGCTAAAAAATTTCCGCCACAGCGGCATAAAATAGGAGTTCGGCGCTGCCGCACAGCGCGTCTGGTGCAAAAACAAGCTGAAAGCCCACCGTTTCAGCGTTGCGCGAATTCGCATTCGTAATGTAAATACAACATATATCTAAGGCTGAGCCGATTGCGAGCCTTTAAAAAGCGCCGGCGAAGCGTCCTCATCGACGCTCAGGGGCTTCTGGCGCGCGCCTCGGCTCGCATTCGATACGAGGGTTTTTATGCGCTCGAGCTGTGATGCGAGACAAAAATGGCTCCGCCACGGAGACGCAGCGCAGCTATACGGGCGTCGAGGATGTCGGCGCCGGCTATTATGCGACCTATGACATTTCGCAGAACGAGCAAGGACAGATCGGCGCAAGAGAAGAGAAATGGAGTGAAGCGTGGCGTATCTCCTCAGTGAAGGTAGCGAGCAATTCGATCGAAGCTTTCTCGCCGCGAGCGAGCAAAAGCTCGCCGATGTGATCCTCGCGGCCTTGCCGGATTCGGTCACGCCGCTGCGGCTGACCAGGATCGGCGTCATTGGCGCCGTCATCGCCGCGGCGGCGCTGATCGGCTGCCGCTGGTCGCATGCATGGCTGCCGGTCTTCGTCGCCGGAATAGCCATCAACTGGCTCGGCATGGCGCTCGACGGACCGCTCGCACGACGCCGCGCGCTGACGCATCCTCGGCTCGACGCCATCGGCCAGACCAATGATCTGATGTCGCAAGTCCTGCTGATCGTGATGTTCGGCGCGTCGCCATTTCTATCGCTTCAATCGGCCTTGGTCATTCTCGCCTGCTATCTGCTCTTCTCGGCCTATAATTACGTGCGCACGATCGCGCTGCAGGCGCGCCCGATGACCTATATCGGGATCGGCCCGACCGAGTTCCGCATTCTCATGACCGCATGGCCCTTTGCAGCGCTGGCCGGCGGCATAGATGTGACGGCGCCGGGCGGCGCGACCCGGCTGGACGCCGCAATGCTGATCCTCGCCGCGATCGGAGTTGCAGGACTCGCCGTGAAGGCGCTTGCCGACGCAAGGCGGCTCGCCGCGGAGGAGTGAGTCTGGAAGAGACAACGGCGCGGCCGTAAGGCGCGGAGACGCGCCGGCGGACCTTCGGCCTTGGTCACCGCGAAAATTCAGCCGAATCCCTCTCGTTAGTTGCTCAGTCGACGGGCGATGGGAACGAAGGACGGAAGAGGAATGCTATCCCCCGTCGGTCGGCATATCGTGAAGTCCTCGGGCTCACGCTCCACCATCAGCCTGGTCGCGGCGTCATTCGCCAGCCTCGCCCTGTCAAACCACTTTTCGGCGACGCGCTGCTTCAAATCGGCGAGTATTTTCATGTCATCGGGCGTTGCAAACAGACTGTTGATGGCTCGGACGCCTTCCGTCCCCGATACGATATCTGCGTCGCGCGCGAGAATGACGTGTATCCAACCATATGCCGTCATTGCGGCATAATACTTGTCCGCCATCGCCGTTGAGCAATTGCCGATCGGACAACGCGAGATGGCGTCGAGGACATAGCCCGTCTCCATCTTTTTGCTTTCGTAGTTCCCGAGGAATTGCTCCCACACTTTTTTGCTCCAGCCGGCGACGGGGGTTCTTCCCGGCTGATAAGGGCCATGCGGAAAGGGGGCGCAGGTCCCGGCCGTTTTCGCGCGATGGGCGACTAGAAGATTTGCGGCGACGTTCACTCCGGCGAAGCACAGGAGGAAGACGACAACGAGAAGCTTCGTGTCGAGCAGCCAATCCGGCAGCCCACGGCGCAATATCGAATGGCGGCTTTTCATGGGCAGCTTTTCTGCGTCGCGGGAAGCAAAAACGAAGCGATTTCTTTCGGAACTCCGAATCCGAACGGGCCGAAGTTCTTTGCGGACAGATATCCATTGCTCGACAGGTCCTCGACCGTCGCTATGACCGACGGGTGCAGGCCGATCGATTGCGTCTCGCTTGCCATGCCATCGACATTCGTCCCACCCGGCCTTCGAGCCCTCGACAGTCGATACAGACTCGCAATCTGTTCCGCCCTGTCATTGTGTGTTCGCAGCGTGTCGAAATAGCGCTTGAGCTGACTGGCGAATTTCGCCCGAAAGTAAGGCTGGCAAAATCGCTGGCGCTCTAGCCGGGACACGCAGGACAAATAGCCAGCGACATCCTTAATGTGCATCTGCCCGCGAGGATCTTGGACGTCCGCCGCCCACTGCTGCTCGGGGTCGACCCAATATTCGACTCGAGCGAGGGGCGTATGGATGGTCTGGGCTCCAGTCGGCATGCAAGCCTCGTCGAGACGCACTTCGATCTGCCTGATCTCTGGCGATCTACCCGCGAGCGCCTGATCGATCGCTTGTTGGCGAAGAGCGCGTCCCTCCGGGGAACGGGGCGGAACCATGCCCGTGACCGGATGGCCAATCGTCAGCGCCAGCAATTCAGGAAGGATGAAATTGTAACCTGCGTAGCAGATCGCGAACACGCCGGCGATTTTCATCAACTGTTTGACGAGTTTGAAACCTTCCGGCTTTGCACCGTCCTTTGTCTGGCTCAAAGAAAGTCTTTGGGTCTCCCCGCGGTTACGCTCATTCTCCGATTTTGTTCCGCGTTTTCCGAAGCTCATTTATCGCTCTCCGCATAGCGATGACATTCCTGCCCGACCGTCCAGTTCGGCGAGGATTTCGGCGGCGGGGAGCCGCCGAGAAACTCCTCGTTCACCTCGATCCGATCGGGCGACTGAAAGATGAAGATGCGCATTTGGCGCGGCGCGGCGTCGAACAGCTTTTTCCATTTCTCCATCGCCGCGCAATAACGGCGCGTGCGCGCCGGCCCGTGGCTTTCGAGATAGTCGCGTGGACTGGTGAAGTCGTCCGCGCCGAAGGCGCCGACTCGGAACCCGGCGAGGATGTGCTCGGGGGCATTTTTTAAATCGAAGGGAGATGGACCCTCGAAGGCGATCTTGGCGCGCTGCTCCGGTCTCGCATTCTCGATGCGCCAAACGGTCGGTCCGGCGGCGATCACGAGAACCGCCGCTGCGCCCGCGCGACCGAGATCGAGCGCGATTTCCGGGGCCTCCTTTTGGTCTTTGACGCTCGGCGGACTATCGACGATGGCGACATGAAGCAGCCGATTGTAAAGCGCTGGCTCGTCCGGCGACGTGGCCATTGCCCTCAATCGCTTGGCGCTCTTCGCAAGCCTTTTTACGTCCCCGCCGAAAATGATGTCGCGAGGAGACGCCGAACGGCGGATATTCTCCTCGTCCAGAGCGTCTAAGCTCGGAGCGTTCAGAAAAATTATCGCCGGAATCCGCCCGGCCTGCGAGACGAATCCGATCAAAGCTACAATTCCAAAAAGCAATAGAAATGGTCTCATAAATCGAAAATCCACACAGAGCCGAACCAGCCGCTCGTCGCTCTCGAGTGTGAGTCCTGAAAATTAAGAAATAGCGAAATTCATCCACGGCAAAGACTTAAACAGAGAGGGCCGACGTGAGGCGTGCGATTGGTGACAATGAAACAGATGACGCCGAACGCGAGCGTATTACGACTCGATCGACTCATAGCGGCGAAGCAATCTAGGCCTTGCTTCGCGGCGCACGCAGTTGGTCGCAATGTCGCGACCGATGCCTATTTCTAAGCGCTCGTCAGTTTCGGCTCGGACACCCACAATCATCGAATTCGGCGCCTTGCCGAAGGTCCTATTTTGACGCATCGCTCCCCTCCCCGCTTGACTCCCGCCCCCGCCATGCCCCACCCACGCGGCATGAGCACGCCCTTCGACGACATCCGCAATCTTCTCGCCGATCTCCCCGCCCCCAGCAGTGACAGCGTGGACGCCGTGCGGCGGCGCGACGCCGAGCTCACCAAGCCGCCGGGCGCGCTGGGGCGGCTGGAGGAGATCGTCGAATGGCTGGCGGCCTGGCAGGGCAGCGCGGAGCCGCGGATCGAGCGGCCGCTCGTCGCCGTCTTCGCGGGGAATCACGGCGTCACGGCCAAGGGCGTCTCCGCCTTTCCCGCCGCCGTCACGCGGCAGATGCTGGATAATTTCACCGTCGGCGGCGCGGCGATCAATCAGATCTGCAAGGCCAATGGCGTCGGCCTCAAGGTCTTCGAGCTAGCGCTCGAGCATCCGACACGCGATTTCACGACGAGCGCCGCAATGGAGGAGCGCGAGGCCGCCGGCACTCTGGTCTATGGCATGGAGGCGGTGGACGGCGGGATCGATCTTTTGGCGCCGGGCGAGATGGGCATAGGCAACACCAGCTCGGCGGCGGCGATCTACGCCGCGCTCTATGGCGGGCCGGCGGCGCGCTGGACCGGGCGCGGAACCGGCGTCGACGACGAAGGGCTCGCGCGCAAGAACGCCGTCATCGACGAGGCGCTCGCCTTTCACGCCGGACATTTGTCCGATCCGCTGGAGATTTTGCGCCGGCTCGGCGGGCGCGAGATCGCCGGCATGATGGGCGCGATGCTCGCGGCGCGGCGCAATCGCATCCCCGTGCTGCTCGACGGCTATGTCGCCTGCGCGGCGGCGGCGCTGCTGCATGCGACGAGCCCGGACGCCATCGCCCATTGCCTCGCCGGCCATGTCTCGGCGGAGGGCGCGCATAGGGATGTGCTGGAGCGGCTCGGCAAGAAGCCGCTGCTCGATCTCGGCATGCGGCTCGGCGAGGGCTCCGGCGCCGCGCTGGCGATCGGCGTCGTCAAGGCGGCGCTCGCCTGCCACAGCGGGATGGCGACTTTCGCCAGCGCCGGCGTCAGCGGCAAGGATTAGGACGCGTCATTCCCGGCCGCTGAATTTCCCGGGCTCACGACGCCGCCGCCAACACCTTGCGGCGCTTCACCTCCGCGCGCATCAGATCGAGGCATTCCTTGGTCGAGGCCATGTCCAGCGCGGTGAGGCCGAGGCCCGTCTCGAAGGAAGGGTCGGCGCCGGCCGCCATCAATTGCGCCACGGCGCGGGCGCGGCCGGAGGAGGCGGCGAACATCAGCGGCGTCGCGGCGTTGACATTTATGTGCTGAATGTCGATTCCGGCGCGGATCAGCAGCGCGATATTCTCCTCTATCTCGCCGACACAGGCGAGCCACAGCGCCTGATTGCCGTCCACATTGGTCGCATGGAGATCGGCGCCGGCCTGCAGCAGCTCGGCCACCAGCGCCGGCGGGGCGAGGCGCGCGGCGACCATCAGCGGCGTCACATTGTCCTTGTTGCGGCCATTGGCGTCGCCGGGCGCAAAGCCGTGCTCGGCCAGAAAAGCCTCCAGGGCCGGGCTCAGCGCCGCCGTGGCGGGGGGCGCGGAACGCTCGGCGATCGCCCAGGCCTCATAGCCGCCGTCGAGGCTGTAGACGTCCGAAAAGCCCTGCTCGGCGAAATATTTGGCGTAGGCCTGGCTGGAATTGCCGTGATAGCAGCAGAACACGACCGGCCGGTCCTTCGGCGTCAGAGTGACGAAGGAGGAGATGTTCTCCCGCGTCGCCAGCTCGGCCCCGTCTATATGGCCGCGCGCGAAAGAGTCCGGATCGCGCACGTCTATCACCAGCGCGCGCCCGCGCCCGATGATCTGACGCGCCGCGATGACGTCGATCCTGCGAAAATTCGCCTGCATGCCGCATTTCTCCCTTCGATCGCCCCGCGACATGCGAAGTCGGGGCCAACCGCCCCTCAGGGACCGCGCGCGCTGGTTTTCGGCGCCCTCGTCGGCTAGAGTCATTCCGGTTCCAATCGAACCAGAATGACTCTCGATTTCCTTGTTCTGCCGTGTTTTCTTCACGCGAACCGGTTCCCACTTCGCTCGAAAACACTCTAGGCTTCACGGAAGGAGGCGCGACATGCGGGACACGGTGGAGAATTTCGAGGAACGGGCGCGGCTCGACGGCCGCATCGCGCTGGCGATCGTCACTTTCGCCACCGCCTATGGGCTCGTCGCTCTGCTCGATCGCGTCGGCGCGCCGGAGCGGCTGGTGGCGCTGGTGTCGCCCTATTTCACCGTGGTCGCTCTGGCCGCGCTGGGCTTTCTGCTGCATTCCATGCGCGTGTCCTTCTATTACGCGGCGGGACGCGCGGCGCCGGCCGCCTATGTCGGATTCGCGCAGGCGGCGCTGGTCACGGGCCTCGCGGCGCCTTTCGCGGCGCGGCTCACCGGCGCCGGCTCGCCGCTCGGCGTGACGCTCGGCCTGCTGCTCGGCGTCGCGCTCATCGGCGCGGCGATGGGGCCGATCCTGCGCAAGACCGGGGCCTTCTCGCTGTCCGATCTGCTGGCGGCGCGCTTCTCGCGCATGGAGCCGCGGCTCGGCATGATCGCCGTCGCCGCGCTCACCTCGGCGATCGTGGCGCTCGCCGGCTATCAGACGGCGGTGGACGCGCTGGTCGGCTTCACTGGCGCGGGCCGGCCCTTCGCGGCCTTCTTCATCGGCGCGGCGATTCTCCTGATCGCGGGACCGGGCGGCGTCGGCGGCGTGCTGTGGAGCGCCTGCGCCGCCGCGGGCGTGCTGATGGCGGGCTTCGCTCTGCCGCAGATCGCCCTCATGGCCGAAGGCTTTCCGACGCCCTTGCCGCTCATCGGCGATCAGGCCGCCTGGAGCGAGGCGACGCGCATCATCCAGAATTGGCGGCTGGCCCGGCCTGCGCCGGTCGCGCTCGAGATCACCACAGCGCTCGGCCTGGCGCTCGGCTTGGCCACTCTCGCGCCCGCCCTCGCCCCATCGGTGGCGACGCGGGATGTGGCGGCGGCGCGGCGGGCCGGGATCGCGGCCATGTTCTGGACATTGACGGCGGCGGCGCTGGTGGCGGCGACCGTCGCCTCCTCCGCGCTGATCGTCTCCAATGTCGCCGTCGGCCAGACACCGGAACGGCTCCCCGAATCCATCTATTCGGCGAGCGCGCGCGGCCTGCTGCAGATTTGCGGCGCCAAGGCGGACGGGCCGGCGCAGGCGCGCGCCGCCTGCCTCGCTCGCAAGCTGGCGCCCGCCGCGCCGCTGCGGCCGGAGGATATTTCCGTGCGCGCGGAATATCTCATCGGCGCCCTGCCGCAATTGGCCAAGCTCGGCGCCGCGCTCAGCGGCCTCGTCGCCTCCGGCGTCATCGCCGTCGGCCTGGCGCTGGCGGCGGCCAGCCTGCACGCCTGCGCCGCCGCGGTCGGCCATGACGCGCTCTATCGGCTGCGCGCCGAATCGGCGCTGACCAGCCGGCGCCTCGCCATCACGCGGCTGGCGCTGGTCGGCGTCACCGCGCTCGGCTCGGCGACGAGCGCGGCCAACGCCATAGACGCGCGCACGCTCGTCGGCATGGCGCTCGCGCTGTCGGCGGCGGGCTTCGTTCCGCTGATCGGCCTCGCGCTGTTTCCGCGCGCGCAAGACCGCGACGCGATGGTCGGCCAATTGGCGGGCGTCGCGACAATGGCGGTGACGCTGGTCGTCGATTCGGCGCCGCCGGACATAGAGCAGCTCGCCTGGGCGGGACTCTGCGGCGCCATAGCCGGACTGCTCGCCGGCGGCGTTTCGGCGCAGGCTTTCTCGAGAGAGACGCCGCAATCACGTAATTTCGTGGAAGAGATTTTACGCGGCGAAGGCAATGTGCTACATCTCGATAAAGGAGCCTGAGATGCAATATTGTGTCGAATCGCTGTGAGAAGAAGCTGACAATGGCGAAAAAGCACAATTCGGGTAAAAACATCAGCGTTGTTGCAAGAGAAAGCTCTGAGTTCCCTGCCGAGAAGGCCTATGTCGAGGATCGCCGCAAGAGCTTTATAACATTGGGCGGCTGCTCTACTTATGAGAGCGGTCTCCGGCTGAATGAAGGTCTTTTCCGATCGCGCGGACATTTGTGGCGCCGCCCGACGATCGCGCTGGTCGCCGATCCGATCGAGAAGATCGATTCGCGCTTCTCCTGCCTGCCGCCGGAATTCCTGACCTATCTCGTCAATGACGCGAAAAAGCTGCATCTGCCGAATCTTCTGGAGATGGACGCGGAGCTGCTGATCTTCGACTTGACGCGCGATCTGCGCAGCGGCGTCGTCGCTCTGAGCGAGACGCAATTCGTCATCGATCCGCTCGAGGGCGTCCATATTCTCGAGGGCCTGACGCCCGAGACGATGAATCAGGACGTCTTCGACAAGGTCTTCAAAGGCGGCGAGCGCATTTCCTTCCACGCCAATTGGGCGCGGTTCTTCCCGCTGTGGAAGCGCGCCTTCGCGCGATCGATCGAGATTTTGTCGCGGAAATTCTCGCGCCTCGTGCTACTCGAGCATTATTTCACCTGCAAGGTGAATGGCGTCCCCTACACCTATGACTTCGCGCCCGGAGCCGCGGAGATGGCGAATGTCGCGCTCGAGAAAATGTATGATTTCGCGCGCAGCTTCGACAATATCTCCTTCATCTCGCTGCCGCGGAAGCTGTTCATCACCGGCCGCGAGGCGCCCTGGGGCGGACCGAGCGACACGCATTACTTGCCAGAGGTCTATCTTCTCTACGCCGAGAAGACCGCGCAGCTGCTCTTCCCCGAACGCGAGGACGGCAGCCGCGCCATCATCGATCAGCTCTTCCTCCGGGCGGCGGAGCGCGATGATCTGATCGTGCAAATTCAGGCCCTCACCGAGGAGCGCGACCGGCTGGCGACCGACAACGCCGCTTTCGCCGCCGCGCGCGACGCCGCGCTGGAGGAACGAGACGAGATGCGCGCGCGGCTCGAAGGCGCGGCCGACGATACGCTCACGCCCCGCGACGATCATGCCCCCGCCACAGCGGAGAATGACGCCGATTTCGTCGAGTGTGAGAGCGCGACGATCGAGACGAGAGTGATCAGAGCCGAGCGCGACGCCGCCCTTGCCGAAAAGGCCGCGGCTGTCGCCGAGCGCGCTCTCGCGCTCTATGAGAGAGAGGCGATGCGAAGGGAGCGCGACGCCGCCGTCGCGGACCGTGATCGCATCCTCGGCGAAAATGCCGCCATGGCCGCCGAATGGAGCAAGGAAGCTCACGAGAAGGAGGCGATGCGGGCCGAGCGCGACGCGGCCATTGCGAACGCCGAGGCCTTTGCGGCGGACCGCGATCGCATCATGGGCGAAAACGCCGCCATGGCCGCCGAATGGAGCAAGGAGGCGCATGAGAAGGAGGCGATGCGCGCGGAGCGCGACCAAGCCGTCGCCGACGCCCACGCCTTTGCGGCCGATCGCGATCGCGTCCTGGCCGAAAGCACCGCCTTGCTCGTCGAGCGCGATCGGGCGTCCAGCGAGATCGACGAGATCATCGCCCAGCTCGAGGCCGCTCTCGCGCATAGCGAGGAGCTCGCCGCCGAGCGCGACCGCCTCGCCGCCGAGAAAGCCGCGCTCATCTCTGAGCGCGACGACGCCCGCGGAGCGAGCCTCGTCGACGCCCAGTGACGCCGCGAGAGGCCCGGCGGAGAGGGCTCTCTATCCTTCCCTCCCTTTTCTGCTATAAGCCCCTCGCGCGCCCGGTTTTCCGGGCGGCTCCGCTCGCGGCGACCCTCGCTGGACGACATCCCGGCCCCGGCCGCGGCCTGCGGACCCACACCAGAAAACGAAAAGGACCTCACCGATGTCGATCACTGCGGAGCGCAAGCAGGCGCTCATCAAGGAATATGCGACCAAGCCGGACGACACCGGCTCGCCGGAAGTGCAGGTGGCGATCCTCACCGAGCGCATCACCAATCTGACCGGGCATTTCAAGACCCATGTGAAGGACAATCATTCGCGTCGCGGTCTCTTGAAGCTCGTGTCGCAGCGTCGCCAGCTGCTCGACTACGTGAAGTCGAGAGACGAGCCGCGCTATCGCTCCATCATCGAGCGTCTCGGCATTCGTCGCTGAGTTCACGCCCGCTCGCGGGACGAGCCTCGAAAGAGGCCGAGAGAAAGCGAGATCGCGGTCCGCCGCGATTTCGCGTATGAAAAAACGGTTCGGCCGAACGATTCGGCCGCTTCATTGCCGGAAGGGATGCGCGAAAGGGCGGCCCTTCCAACGTTCGGCGGGCGGCATGGGGCCGCGCCGCCGGCCCTCGGCAGATCGTCATGGCAGGATCGCCGGACGCTGAGGCGAGGATCTTTCGAAGCGTTCGCGGCTTCGCGTCTTTGAAAATCCCCGCCCCGCAGCCTCTCGCCGTCTTGCCCATGACGCCTCGCCAAGCCGACGCGCAACATGGCGCGTCATGAGAGAAAGACGAAAAGACATGTTCCAGATCCATCGCGAAGAGCTCGACTGGGCGGGTCGCAAGCTGATCCTCGAGACCGGCAAGATCGCCCGCCAGGCGGACGGCGCCGTTTTCGCCAGCTGGGGCGAGACCACTGTGCTCGCGACCGTCGTCTCGGCCAAGGCGCCCAAGCCCGGCCAGGACTTCTTCCCGCTGACCGTGAACTACCAGGAGAAAGCCTTCGCCGCCGGCCGCATTCCGGGCGGCTATTTCAAGCGCGAAGGCCGCCCCAGCGAGCGCGAGACGCTGGTCTCCCGCCTCATCGACCGGCCGATCCGCCCGCTCTTCCCCGACGGCTATCGCAATGACACGCAGGTCATCGTGACCGTGCTCAGCCATGACCTCGAGAATGACCCGGATATTCTCGCCATGGTCGCGGCCTCGGCGGCGCTGACGCTCTCCGGCATTCCCTTCATGGGGCCGATCGGCGGCGCCCGCGTCGGCTATATCAACGGCCAGCTCAAGCTCAATCCGACGATCGAGGAGATGAAGCTCTCGGCGCTCGACCTCGTCGTCGCCGGCACGTCGGACGCCGTGCTGATGGTGGAATCGGAGGCGCAGGAGCTCTCCGAGGATCTGATGCTCGAGGCGGTGATGACTGGCCATCGCGGCTTCCAGCCGGTGATCGACGCGATCATCCGCCTCGCCGAGCGCGCCGCCAAGGATCCGCGCGACCTCAATGTTGTCGACAAGACCGAGGTCGACGCCGCCGTCGACGCCATCGCCGAGGCCGAGCTGCGCGCCGCCTATAAGATCACGGTGAAGCAGGATCGCTACGCCGCGGTGGACGCAGTGAAGGCCAAGGTCTTCGCCGGCCTGCTGCCGGAAGGCGGCGAGGCGAAATTCTCCAAGGAGCATGTCGCCGAGGCCTTCCACGATCTGCAGGCCAAGGTCGTGCGCTGGAACATTCTCGACGACGGCATTCGCATCGACGGCCGCGACGTGAAGACGGTGCGCCCGATCGTCGCCGAGGTGGGCGTGCTGCCGCGCGCGCATGGCTCGGCCCTGTTCACCCGCGGCGAAACGCAGGCGCTGGTCGTCGCCACGCTCGGCACGGGCGAGGACGAGCAATTCGTCGACTCGCTCGAGGGGACCTATAAGGAGCGCTTCCTGCTCCACTACAACTTCCCTCCCTACTCCGTCGGCGAGACGGGCCGCATGGGCTCGCCCGGCCGCCGCGAGATCGGCCATGGCAAGCTCGCCTGGCGCGCCATCCGCCCGATGCTGCCGGCGGCCGCTGAATTCCCCTACACGCTGCGCGTCGTCTCGGAGATCACCGAGTCCAACGGCTCCTCGTCCATGGCCACTGTCTGCGGCTCCTCGCTGGCGCTGATGGACGCGGGCGTGCCGCTGAAGAAGCCGACGGCGGGCATCGCCATGGGCCTCATCCTCGAGGGTGAGCGCTTCGCGGTTCTCTCCGACATTCTCGGCGACGAGGACCATCTCGGCGACATGGACTTCAAGGTGGCGGGCACGTCGGACGGCGTCACCTCGCTGCAGATGGACATAAAGATCGCCGGCATCACCGAGGAGATCATGCGCGTCGCGCTCGCCCAGGCGCGCGACGGCCGTCTGCACATCCTCGGCGAGATGTCCAAGGCGCTCACCACCTCGCGCGCCGAGCTCGGCGAGTTCGCGCCGCGCATCGAGACGCTGAAGATCGCCACCGACAAGATCCGCGAAGTGATCGGCACCGGCGGCAAGGTCATTCGCGAGATCGTCGAGAAGACCGGCGCCAAGATCAATATCGAGGACGACGGCACGGTGAAGGTCGCCTCCTCCGACGGCAACTCCATCAAGGCGGCGATCAATTGGATCAAGTCGATCGCCTCCGATCCGGAGGTCGGCCAGATCTATGAGGGAACCGTGGTGAAGACCGCCGACTTCGGCGCCTTCGTCAATTTCTTCGGCGCCAAGGACGGCCTCGTTCACATCTCGCAGCTCTCCAAGCAGCGCGTGAACAAGACCACCGATGTGGTGAAGGAAGGCGACAAGGTGAAGGTGAAGCTGCTCGGCTTCGACGATCGCGGCAAGGTGCGCCTCTCCATGCGCGTCGTCGATCAGCAGACCGGCGAAGACCTCGAGGCCAAGGAAAAGGCCGAGGCGGCTAACGCCGGCGAGTGACACGACAGATGGGGCTCGCCCGGCGCGGACCCTCATCCGACCCGGCTGCGCCGGGCCACCTTCTCCCGCAAGCGGGAGAAGGAAGCGCCTTTTTCTTCGAGTAGGCGCGATATCGAAAAAGCGGGCGCCGCGTTCGACGCCGCACCCCTTCTCCCGCTCGCGGGAGAATATGGCCCCGCGAAGCGGGGTCGGATGAGGGCGCCTCGCGATCCGTTTCGCAGGAACTTTTTCCAATGCGATTGCATCTCGCTTTTCTCGCCGCCCTTCTCTCCTCCGCCTCCCCCGTCGTCGCCGAGACCGCGCCGCTCGAGCGCATTCTCTCCGCGACGCCGATCTATCTCTCCGATGGCGGCGGCCGTGATCTCGCCGTGCTCGTCGACAATCTCGACACTGGCGCCGATCTCTATGTCTATCTCGGGCTCGATCAGGACGCTCTGCGCGCCGGCGCCAAGCCTGCCTTCGTCAAGAAGAACGCCGCCTGGAATGGCGGCATGGCCGGCCAGCGGCCTTCGCTGGCGGTGAGCGACAAGGGCTCGCTGCTGATCAAATCCGAGAATGATTCGATCGGCCGCGACCGCTGGAGCGAGACTTTGACGGTGATCCGCCGCAATGGCGCGCTCATCGTCGCCGGCTTCACCTATGCGGCGCGCGACACGATCGACCCCAACGCCGGCGGGACCTGCGACCTCAATTTCCTCGCAGGCAAGGGAACGCGCAACGGCAAGAAGGTGGAGATAAAGGCGCAGACCATTTCCCTCGCCGATTGGTCGGAGGACAAGCTTCCGAAAGAGTGCAAATTCTAGAGCCGACCCCTATCGCCTCGCTCCATTTGCGAAGGCCGAGCGTGAAGGCCAAACATGCTCGTCGACGAGAAATACTTTGCTCCGAAAACGCCGGCCTCAGTCATCGCCGTGGGCGATGCTTTCGAAGCGCTGCTGATTCGGTCGATGCTCGAAAGCCTCGGCGCGGCTGTGCTCTTGCACCTCGTCGGGACGCCGGAAGATTTCCTGCTCACGCTCGAGCGGAAAGAACATGATCCGAAACTCGTCGTCATCTGCGGACACGGTGACGAAAACGGCTTGGTGTTCGGCGATTATGGCGATGGCGTAGACGTCGGCGCGCTCGTCGACGGCTCGCTGCCGGCGGCCGCCATCGCAAAGCGCGCTCGAATGCCGGGAGCGATCGTCGTCAGCACGGCCTGCCTGTCCGGCGATGCGGCTTTTGCGAAGGCCTTCCTCGAAGCGGGCGCCGCCGCCTATATCGCGCCAGCGGACTGTCCCGACGCCTCGGACGCCGCGCTCTTCGTTCACTATTTGCTTCATTCTCTGCTGAGGCGAGGCCTGTCCCCGGAACGGGCCTTCGACCGAGCGCGCCACGCCGATCCGGCCTTAGACATGTTCCGGCTGCACAAGCCCTGATCCGAGGCGGCTGAACCGCCGCCCGCTTCATTCACCCTCCCTCCGGAAAGCGGATGCGAATGTCATCCACCCTTGCTAAGGAAGGACCGCAAAAGAGGGACTAAAGGCGTGAACGAGGCGGCGAAAACCGATTTTTCGAGCGGCGACGCTCTCGGCGCGATATTGGCGTCGTTTCAGCGCGCGGGCTTTACCCGCTGCGAGCCGAAGATATTGCAGCCGGCCGGCGTCTTCCTCGACCGCTCGGGCGAGGATTTCCGCGGCCGTCTCTATCTGACCAGCGACGCCGCCGGCGACGACGTCTGCCTGCGGCCGGAATATACGATCCCCGTCTGCCTCGCCTATCTCGCTTCGGCCACGGCGGGCGCGCCGGCCTCCTTCGCCTATGGCGGCACTGTGTTCCGCTTCCCCGCCGAGGGCGAGACGGGCAGCGGCGAGCTGTTGCAGGCCGGGCTCGAGAGCTTCGGCCGTGACGATTGCGAAGCCGCCGACGCCGAGATTCTCGCCGCCGCCCTCGAGGCCGCCTCCTCGGCCGACGGCGGCGCGCTGCATGTGGAGACCGGAGACGCCGGCCTCGTCTCCACCTTTCTGGATCGGCTCGACCTGCCGCCCGCCTGGCGCCGGCGTCTCGAGACGGGACACGCCCGCGGCGAGTCGCTCACTGAGATTTTCGCCCCGCCGGCCAATGGCAAGGAGCACGCCGGCGTGCTCGCCGCGCTCGAGAAGGTGGACGCCAAGGAGGCGCGCGCGCTCGTCGAGGATCTTCTGTCCATCGCCGGCATTTCGCCGGTCGGCGGCCGCAGCGCCGGGGAGATCGCCGAGCGCTTTCTGGATCAGGCCGCTCTCGCCGGCGGCGCCGGAGTGAGCGCCGAGACGCATGCGCTGGTCGACGCCTTTTTTTCCGTGCAGGGGCAGATCGACGAGGCCTCCGCCGCGCTGCGCAAGCTCGCGAAGGACGTCTCGCTCGATCTGACCGCGGCGCTCGACTCGCTCGACACGCGCTCCGGCTTTCTCGCGGCGCGCGGCGTCGATCTCGATCGCGTGCGCTTCTCCGCGAGCTTCGCCCGGAGGCTCGATTATTACTCGGGCTTCGTCTTCGAGGCGCGGCGCGAGCCCGCCGGCCCGGCGCTCATCGGCGGCGGGCGCTACGACCGCCTGCTGAAGACGCTGGGCGCGAAACAGGACATCCCCGCTGTCGGCGCGGCCATATGGGTCGATCGGCTGACGGCGCGCAAAGGAAGCGCGGCATGACCGCAACGACGACCGACAGACTCATCGTCGCCGTTCCCTCCAAGGGCCGGCTGCAGGAGAACGCCAACGCCTTTTTCGCCCGCGCGGGCATAGAGGTGACGCAGGGGCGCGGGGCGCGCGACTATCGCGGCCAGCTCGCCGGAGTGGAGGACGCCGAGGCGGCCTTTCTCTCCGCCTCCGAGATCACCTCGCGGCTCGCCAGCGGCGACGTCCATCTCGGCGTGACCGGGGAAGACCTCGTGCGCGAGACGATTCCCGACGCCGCGAGCAAGGTGGAGATTTTGGCGCCGCTCGGCTTCGGCAAGGCCAATGTGGTTGTCGCCGTTCCGCAGGCCTGGATCGACGTGCGGACCATGGCCGATCTCGCCGATGTCTCGGCCGGCTTTCGCGCGCGCCATGGCCGCGGCCTGCGCGTCGCCACCAAATATATTCACACGACGCGGCGCTTCTTCGCCAAGCACGCCATCGGCGATTATCGCATCGTCGAGAGCTCCGGCGCCACGGAAGGCGCGCCGGCGGCGGGCTCCGCCGATCTCATCGTGGACATCACCACCACCGGCGCGACGCTCGTCGCCAATGCGCTGAAGACTTTGGACGATGGCGTGATCCTGCGCTCGCAGGCCAATCTCGTCGCCTCGCTTTCCGCGCCCTGGACGCCGCGGGCGCGGGAGGCGGCGCGCATCATCCTCTCGCGCATAGCGGCCGAGGAGCAAGCGCGCACGACGCGCGAGATCCGCGCCCGCCTGACGCTGGACGAGGCGCTGCTCGCCGAAGCTACGGAGAAATATTCCGTGGAGCTGCGCGAGCGCGGCGACGGCGGCTTCGTCACCTTCTCCGCCCCGGCGGATGGCGCGCCGCAATTCGCCGATTGGCTGATCGCCAAAGGCGCGCGCACCGTGACCAGCGCGCGGCTCGATTATGTGTTCAGCGCGGAAAACGCGCTGTGGAGCCGGTTGCAAGGGCGGATTTGACGGGGTTTGGCCTGATACGTTTTCCCGCTGATCGCTTCGCATTACGATCGAGAACTCGCCCCGCGTCATTGCGAGCGAAGCGAAGCAATCCAGAGTTGCGGGGTGGCTACTGGATTGCTTCGTCGCTACGCTCCTCGCAATGACGCGAACCGATTATCCGGATTGTCATGAGGAGCCGGCGTCTCGAAGGGTCGTCGAAGCGCCGCCCGCTGGAGCATCCTTCGAGGCTTTTTGCGTTCCACAAAAAGCGCCTCAGGATGAGGGGACTGAATTTCGGGCTTTTCCCATTTTGAGAATTCGCCGATGATCGGCGTCGTCCCCGGCGCTGGCGGAGTGGCGCGACGCGCCGGGGACCCAAAGCCGAACTCGTTACACTGCGGCTTCGGACGCCCGCCGGCTTCGACGCGCCGGCGGATGTGCGAGGACTGTCAATGCGTGTGGCGCAATAGCAGCAGCAACGCGATCGGATTGGTCGTCACATAGCGCAAGAACAGCCGGCGCGGCTCGAGCCGAAGACGGAAGGCCCATTCGAGCCCCGCCTTCTGCATCCACATCGGGGCGCGCTTCTTGGCGCCGGCCACGAAATCGAACAGGCCCCCAGATGTCTTGATCACTTTGACGTTTCGAAGGCGATCGCTCCATTTTCGCACGAATTCCTGCTCGCGCGGCACGCCCAGCGCCAGCCAGACGATATCGGGCGCCAGCTCGTCGATCTCGTCGATCTTGCGCTCCAGCTCCTCGCCGGTGAGATAGCCATGCGAGCGGCCGACGATGCGCAGGCCTGGAAAGCGGCGCATTGTGACCTCATAGGTCGCGCGATTGATCTCTTCCGTCGCGCCATAGAGGTAGAAGGTGACGCCCTCCCGCGCGGCCATTTCGGCGACGAGCGGATAGAGATCGGTGGTGGCGACGCGCTCCGGCAGCGCCCGCGCGCCCAGCAGGCGCGAGGCGAAGACGAACGGTTGGCCGTCGGCGCTGATGAGATCGGCCTCGTCGACGAGCTCGGCGAATTCGCGGCTGGCGCGGCGACGCGCCAGCACCTCGCCATTGACGGAGGTGAGATAGAGCGGCCCATTCTCCCGCGCGGGGCGGAGAGCCGCCTCGATCATCAGCCGCGCGGTCGCCGCGAGATCGAGCCGAGCGACGCGAACGCCGCCAACAGTGACCTCCTCGATGTCCCGGAACGCCGGTTTACGCTGGAACGCCATGAATACGCTACCCTTTTTTCGCCTGCCGTCCCGTTTCGAAACGTGGTCGGCAATGTCGAAGGGTAGGCTGAGAGATACGTGCCAGACAGAATCGGGGCTGTTCTGTGCGGATTCGAAACGGGATGACGGACGGAACTTCGGTCCTGTCCGCTCAAAGCGGCCGGCGGGCCGGCGAGGGATCGCTGTCCAGCCGCGCGAAGAGCAGATGGTCGCGCCATTGGCCGTTGATGTTGAGATAGGCCCGCGCGAAGCCCTCCTGATGGAAGCCATTGCGCTCCAGCAGCCGAATGGAGGCGGCGTTGGACGGCAGGCACGCGGCCTCGACGCGATGCAGGCGCTGGCGGCTGAAGGCGTAATCCAGCGCCGCACGCACGGCGCGGGACATATAGCCCTTGCCGGCATAGGGCTCGCCCATCCAATAGCCGAGCGTCGCCGCCTGGGACACGCCGCGCCGCACATGGCCGAGCGTCAGGCCGCCGACGAGAACATCGTCCGCCTCGCGGAAGACGAAGAAGGAATAGGCCTCGTCGCGCGCCATCTCCTCGGCGTGGCGGCGCACGCGATAGCGAAAGCTCCCGCGGGTGAGATCATCGGAGGGCCAGGTCGGCTCCCAGGGCGTCAGAAAGGCGCGGCTTCGCTCGCGCAAAGACGCCCAGGCGACGAAATCCCGCATCTCCGAGCTGCGCAGATAGACGCCATCGCCGCGCAGCGGCAGATCGCGATAGGCGGGAACGAGGCCGAAGAGCGCCATGGCAACCCTCTCAGACCGTGGCGCGCGCCGCGCGCGCGCGCTCGGAAATGAAGGCCGCGACCTTGCCGGAATCATTGTCGAGCACGGTGAAACGCTCGCGCGCGCCCTGAATATGCGCGAGATGCTCGGGCAGCGGCGGGCGCTTGCCGATGGCGCGCTCCACCGCATCCGGGAATTTCGCCGGATGGGCGGTGGCGAGCGAAACGATCGGCGTCGCGGGGTCGATCGCGAGGCGTTTTCTCGCCGAATGAACGCCGGTGGCGGCGTGCGGATCGAGAATATAGCCGGTCTCGCGATAGGTGCGGGCGATCTCTTGCGTCGTGTCGGCCTCATAGGCCGCGCTGGCCTCGAATTCCGCGCGGATCGCTTCGAGCGGCGCGGTGGCGACGGTAAAGCCCTTGGACTGATCCAGCGCGCCCATCAGCCCGCGAATCTGCGCGGCGTCGCGGCCATAGACGTCGAACAGCAGACGCTCGAAATTGGACGAGATCTGAATATCCATCGATGGCGATTGCGTCGGCGTCACGCCGCGCAGCTCATAGCGCCCGCTCGCCAGCGTGCGCGCGAGAATATCGTTGGAATTGGTGCCGATGACGAGCTTGCCGACCGGCAAGCCCATGCGCTTGGCCACATAGCCCGCCAGCACATCGCCGAAATTGCCAGTAGGCACCGCGAAGCTCACCTCGCGATGCGGCGCGCCGAGCGCGACGGCGCTCGTGAAATAATAGGCCGTCTGCGCGACGACGCGCGCCCAATTGATGGAATTGACGCCGGCGAGCCCGACGCTCTCGCGGAAGCGCGCGTCGCGGAACAGCGATTTCAGAATCGATTGCGCATCGTCGAAGGAGCCGCGCAGCGCAATGGTGTGGATGTTGGCGGCCTCGACCGTCGTCATCTGCCGGCGCTGCACATCCGAGACCCGCTCATGCGGATAGAGGATGAAGACATCGACCCGATCGAGCCCCGCAAAGGCCTCGATCGCCGCCGCGCCGGTGTCGCCCGATGTGGCGCCGACGATTGTCGCGCGCAGATCGCGGCGGGCGAGGACGGCGTCCATCATGCGCCCGAGCAATTGCATGGCGACGTCCTTGAACGCCAGCGTCGGGCCATGGAACAGCTCGAGGACGAAGAGATTATCGGCGATCTGCGTCAGCGGCGCGATGGCGCTGTGACGGAAGCTCGAATAGGCGCTCTGCGTCAGCGTGCGCAGCGCCTCGCCGTCGAAAGCCTCGCCGAGGAAAGGCGCGATGATGCGCGCGCTGGCTTCCGGATAGGGAAGGCCGGCGAGAGCAGCGATATCGCCGCGCGCCATCGCCGGATAGGAGACGGGCGCATAGAGCCCGCCGTCGGAGGCGAGGCCGGCGAGGAGAACGTCTTCGAAGGCGAGCTCTGGAGCTTCGCCGCGTGTGGAAATGTAGCGCACGGCGTCTCTTCTAACCCGCGAAGGCGGCGCCGGCAAAGTCCGAAGGCGCCGAAATCGTCGTGAGATTCGGCGCCGCTCGAGAATGAGCGGCCGCGTCAGCGCTGCTTCAGCCGGCCGAATGCGTAGAAGGCGAAGCCTCCGGCGACCGCCGCGGACAACGAGAACCAGGTGATGGCGTAGGAGAGATGATTATTGGAAAGCTCGATATTGTGATCATAGACGCGCGGCAGGCCGGGCGTCGGCGCCGCGGGATCGAGCTCGAGCAGAAAGGGCGCGGCGTCGGCGATCTGCAGATATGCGGCGAGCGCGCGCGCGTCGCCGGTGTAGAACAGCCCCTCCTGCGGCGAATCGGCGGGCGTGAAGAGATTGCGCGCCTGCGGCCCGCGCAGCAGGCCGGTGAGCGTGATGGGACCGGAGGGCTCGCGCTTGCGCGTCTCGTCGCCACGCTGCGATAGCGGCAGAAAGCCGCGATCGACCAGGATCGCGCCGCCTTCGTCGAGCAGCAGAGGCGCGATCACCCGATAGCCCGGCTCCACCCCCGCGCCGGAGGGCGGCGGCGAGAAGATCAACGCCTCGCGCGAAAGATCGAAATGGCCGGACGCTCGGACATGGGTGAAATCATAGTCCTGCGGCGCGAGAGCATCCCATTGCGCGCGAGGCGGCGGCGCGACGGGCACCGCCGTCGCGCGCGTCTCGACGCGCTCGATCAGCGCCTCTTTCCAGGCGAGGCGACGCAGCTGCCACACGCCGAGCCCGGCGAGCAGCGCCGCCATGAAGAGCGAAAAGATCGCCGGCCCGAGAAGGGCGCGCGCTTCAGCTCTCATCGGCGCGCTGCCCCTCCTCCGCCTTGTTGAAATATTGCAGCGCGATCAAGAGGCTCTTGGCCGGCCGCAGCAGGCCGGCGCAGACGATGACCGTCAGCGGCAGGAAGATCAGCCCATGCACCCAATAGGGCGGCGAATAGGCGACCTCGACATAGAGCGCCGCGCCGACGACGATGAAGCCGGCGATGGTCATCACGAAGACGGCCGGCCCGTCGCCCGAATCGGCGAAGGCGAGATCGAGACCGCAGACCTCGCAGCTCGGCGCGAGCGTGAGGAAGCCGCGAAACAAATGTCCTTTGCCGCAACGCGGGCAGCGGCCGAGCAGGCCGGCGACATAAGGATTGACGGTGGAGTGTTCGTCCGCGGCCATGATTTTCCTATCCCTTTTGCGAGGGCGAGAGATCGACGAAACGAAAAAAGCGCCGACGACCCCGCCGGCGCTTCTCTCGAGGAAGCCGAGATGGGCTCGTCCTGGTCACTCCATATGGCCGCCCCAGTTGCCCCACACATAGATGGAGGCGAACAGGAACAGCCAAACGACGTCGACGAAATGCCAATACCACGCGGCGAACTCGAAGCCGAGATGCTGATCCGGCTTGAACTGGCCGGCGAGCGTGCGCGCGAGGCAGACGATGAGGAAGATGGAGCCGACGATCACATGGAAGCCGTGAAAGCCGGTCGCCATGAAAAAGCTCGCGCCATAGATCGAGCCTTTGAAGGCGAAGGGCGCATGGGCGTATTCATAGGCCTGGACGCAGGTGAAGATCAGGCCGAGCGCGATAGTGGCGATGAGGCCCTTCTTCAGCGCGTCGCGATTGTTGTGCAGCAGGCCGTGATGCGCATAGGTGAGCGTCGCGCCGGAGGTGAGCAGGATCACCGTGTTCAGCAGCGGCAGATGCCAGGGATTGAGCACCTCTATCCCATGCGGCGGCCACACGCCCTGGAACAGCTCGGTGCGGGCGAACTGCTGCGGATCGGCCGGGAAGATCGCCGAGTTGAAGAAGGCCCAGAACCAGGCGACGAAGAACATCACCTCGGAGAGGATGAAGAGGATCACGCCATAGCGGTGATGCAACTGCACGACCGCGGTGTGATGGCCCTCATGCTCGGCCTCGCGGATGATGTCGCTCCACCATGACCACATGGTGAAGAGAATGCCGGCGAATCCGACGCTGAACAGCAGCGGGCCGCCGATCTTCACGCCCAGCAGCGGCAGGCCCTTCATCCAATAGATAGCGCCGATCGCGGTGAACAGCGCGGAGAGCGAGCCGACGAGCGGCCACGGGCTCGGATCGACGAGATGATAATCGTGATTTGGTTTCGCGTGTCCGTCCGACATATCAGTATCCTCGAGATTTCGCCGGCCGGGCCGGTCTCGTTCACAGGGCTCCATTCGCTCGAGTGGTTCGCCCCGCCGCGGACGCCCCCCGTCGCATTCTTTTTACGTCACGTCTTCGGCTTTACGCCGCTCGCCGCCTCCTTGGGCTTTGCTTCCTTGGGCTTTTTGGAGGCGAAGAAGGAATAGGAGAGCGTGATCTCCTCGACGTGGCGCATCGTCTCATCGGCTTCGAGCGCCGGATCGAGGAAGAACACCACCGGCCATTCGGCGCTCTCATGCGGCGCGAGCTTCTGCTCCGAGAAGCAGAAGCAGGCGAGCTTGTCGAAATAGGCGCCGGCCTGATCCGGGCTGACATTGTAGGCCGCGACGCCGCTCGTCTCCTGATCGGAGAGATTGACGACCTTGTAATAGATTGTCGCGGTCTCGCCGGTGCGCACCACGATGCGAGGCGTCTCCGGCTCGAAGCGCCAGGGCAGATCGCGCGCGACATTGGCGTCGAAGCGCACGCCGATGCTGCGCTCGCCGGGCTTGGCCGGCGCGAGCTTGGCGACCTGCGTCGTGCCGCCGAAGCCGGTGGCCGAGCAGAAGGCGCGATAGAGCGGGACCGAGGCGAAGGACAGAATCAGCATGGCCACGGAACCGCCGATCAGCAGCAAGGCGCCCCGGCCGTGGCCTTTCTCTCTATGATCCGCGCCCATCACGACCTCACCCGGCCCGCGGCACGACGTTGCCGCCGAGCTTCACTATGGTGACGAAATAGAAGAGCGCCACGAACAGGGCGACGGCGACGCCGATCGCTATGTTGCGGGCGCGGCGGCTCTTCGCCTGTTCCGGCGTGAGGACGACGCCCTCGCGCGGCTCGGATGTGTCTTCGGGTCGGCCGATCGTCATGGGTTGCTCCGCTCAAGCGAGCCAGGACGAGAGGGCGAGAAGCCTCTCGATCACCAGAACCATGAACAATAGGGACAAATAGACGATGGAGAAGAAGAAGAGGCGCATCGCCGCGCGGCGCGCCTTCTCGCCCTCGCGGCGCAGATAGACCTCGATGGCGCAGCCGAACAGCGCCGCGCCGAGCAGCAGCGAGACGACGCCATAAACCGGCGAGGCGAAGCCGAGCAGATAGGGCGCGACGCCGATGGGCGCGAGCACGATGGAATAGACGAGGATCTCAAGGCGGGTGCGCGTCTCGCCATGCACATTGGGCAGCATGGGAATGCCGGCGGCGCCATATTCCTCGCGCTTGACCAGGGCAAGCGCCCAGAAATGCGGCGGCGTCCACATGAAGATGATGCCGAAGAGAATGACGCTGGAAAGATCGACGGCGCCGGTCGCAGCGGCGAAGCCGACGACGGGCGGCAGCGCGCCGGCCGCGCCGCCGATGACGATGTTCATCGGCGTCGAGCGCTTCAGCCACATCGTATAGACGACGACATAGAAGAAGATGGTGAAGGCGAGCAGGCCGGCGGCCAGCCAATTGGCGACCAGGCCGAGCGTGAACACCGCCATTATGGAGAGGAAGAGGCCGAAGGCGAGCGCCTCCTCGCGGCCGAGACGGCCAGCGGGAATGGGCCGGCGGCGCGTGCGCGTCATCAGCCGGTCGATATCGGCGTCGTACCACATGTTGAGAGCGCCGGACGCGCCCGCGCCGACGGCGATGGCCAGCAGCGAGGCGAAGGCGATGAAAGGATGCGGAGCAGTCGGCGCCAGCAGAATGCCGGCGAGCGCCGTGAACACGACGAGCGACATCACGCGCGGCTTCAGCAGAGCGAAATAATCGCCCGGCGCGGCGACGGGCGCGCGCGGGGCCGAAGCTTCGTCGAGGATGAAGGAGGCGTCGCTCATGCTCTCACTCTTTTATTGGCGATCGTTCTCGTTCTCGATCTTTCGACGATCGTCTTGCACAGATCGTTCCGAAGGTCTCGCGGGGCTCTCGTCCCGGGAGAAGAGCCGGATCGCTCCGGCCGCGACAGCTTGCGCCGCGGCCGGAGGAATTGCCTCAGTGGTGGCCCGAGCCGGTGATGCGCGGCAGGGTCTCGAACTGATGGAAGGGCGGCGGCGAGGGCAGCGTCCACTCGAGCGTCGTCGCGCCCACGCCCCAGGGATTATTGCCCGCCTCACGCTTGCGCAGGAAGGCCTCCGCGACCGTGTAGAAGAAGAGCAGGACGCTGACCGCGGCGATGGCGGCGCCGACCGACGACCAATAGTTCCACAGCGCGAACGCGTCCGGATAGTCGATATAGCGGCGCGGCATGCCGGCGAGGCCGAGGAAGTGCTGCGGGAAGAAGACGAGATTGATGCCGACGAAGAGCAGCAGGAAATGCGCCTTCGACAGAGTCTCGTTGTACATGTAGCCCGTCATCTTCGGGAACCAGTAGTAGAAGCCCGCGAAGACTCCGAACACCGCGCCGAGCGACATGGTGTAGTGGAAGTGGGCGACGACGTAATAGGTCTCGTGCAGCTGACGGTCGGCGGAAGCGTTGGCCAGCACGACGCCGGTGACGCCGCCGAGCGTGAACACGAAGATGAAGCCGATCGCCCACCACATGGGCGCGCGGAAGGAGATCGAGCCGCCCCACATGGTCGCGATCCAAGAGAAGATCTTGATGCCGGTCGGCACCGCGATGACCATTGTGGCGAAGACGAAATAGCGCTGCGCGTTGAGCGACAGGCCGACCGTATACATGTGGTGCGCCCACACGATGCAGCCGAGGAAGCCGATCGACACCATGGCGTAGGCCATACCGAGATAGCCGAACACGGGCTTGCGCGAGAAGGTGGAGACGATGTGGCTGATGATGCCGAAGGCCGGCAGGATCAGAACATAGACTTCCGGATGGCCGAAGAACCAGAACAGATGCTGGAACAGGATCGGATCGCCGCCGCCCGCCGGATCATAGAAGGTGGTGCCGAAGTTGCGGTCCGTCAGCAGCATGGTGATGGCGCCGGCGAGCACGGGCAGGGTCAGCACCAGCAGGAAGGCCGTCACCAGCATGCCCCAGGCGAACAGCGGCATCTTGTGCAGCGTCATGCCCGGCGCGCGCATGTTGAAAATGGTGGTGATGAAGTTGATCGAGCCGAGGATCGACGAGGCGCCGGCCAGATGCAGCGACAGGATCACATAATCCATCGCCGGCCCGGGGTGGCCCGTGTTGGACGACAGAGGCGGATAGAACACCCAGCCGCCGCCGAAGCCGAGCGAGCCCGGAGCGCCCTCCGCGAAGGTCGACAGCACCACCAGCACCAGCGCCACGGCGAGCAGCCAGAAGGAGATGTTGTTGAGACGCGGGAAGGCCATGTCCGGCGCGCCGATCATGATCGGCACGAACCAATTGGCGAAGCCGCCCATCAGCGCCGGCATGACGAAGAAGAAGATCATCAGCACGCCATGGGCGGTGATGAACACATTGTAGAGATTCTTGGCCGCGTCGAGATTGGTCGGGTCGGTCCCGTGCAGCAGCGCGGAAATGCCCGGGAACACCGAGATGCCAGGATGCGCGAGCTCGGCGCGAATGGCCATGGACATCAGGAAGCCGATGAGGCCGCCGACGACGGCAAGGATCAAATAGAGCGTGCCGATGTCTTTATGGTTGGTCGAGAAGAGAAAGCGGCGCAGGCCGGTGGGATGGTCGTGGTGGGCCCCCGCCTCGGTCGAGATGGCGTCCATGGTCGTGATCCTCGAAGAATGCTTGGCTTTTGTTCGGTTGGGCGATGCGAGAAGGTCAGCGCGCGGCGCTCTCGTCGGCGACGCGCACGCGCCCGACGTCGGCCTGGGCGAACTTCTTCTTCGCCTCGACCAGCCATTCGGCGTATTTCTCCTTGGAGACGACGCGGATGGCGGCCGGCATGAACGCATGATCCTTGCCGCAGATCTTCGAGCACTGGCCGTAGAAAATGCCTTCCTTCTCGGCCTTGAACCACGTCTCGTTCAGGCGGCCGGGCACTGCGTCGATGCGGACGGTGAAGGCCGGAATCGTGTAGGAGTGGATCACGTCGGAGGCGATCACCTGCAGCTTGACGACCTCGCCGACCGGCACCACCGCCTCATTGTCGACCGAGAGCAGGCGGACATCGCCATTCTCGGGCTTCAGCTCGGCATCGGACTTCAGGAACTGGTCGAAGGAGAAGCCGCCGCCCTGATCCTCGGGATAGGCGTAGGACCAGTACCATTGATTGCCAGTGACCTTGATCGTCACCTTCGGCTCGGGAATCTCGACCTGATGCGCCAGCAGGCGGAAGGAGGGGATGGCGATGAACACCAGGATCAGCACCGGAACCAGCGTCCAGGCGACCTCGAGGCCGGTGTGATGGGTGAGCTTGGAGGGAACCGGATTGGCGTTCTCGTTGAAGCGCCAGCAGACGTAAATGAGAAGGCCGAGAACGAAGAGACCGATGAAGCTGATAATGGGCAGCAGAATGACATTGTAGAAAAACTGCGTCTCGGCGCCCACTTCCGTCACCGTCGTCGGAAGACCGAGACCTCCCGGCGAGGGCTGGCCGATCACCTCGGCGGATGCGACGCCCGCGAGCAGGAGCAGGGAGGATACGGCGCCGGCCATCAAGGCCGCGCGGCGGAGTGTGGGTCGTCTGCCGATGAGCATGAAGATCGCCTCTCGGACCTCAGGAACAAGGTCGTTATGATTTTGTTATCCGGTAGCTATAGATCGGCCCGAACCCGCCACAAATCCGGCCCGTCAGGTATTCCCACGCGGGTTCAACCACAAACAGCGGCGCCGCGCAATCGCTGCGGCGCCACAGTGTGCCTGACAAAAAGTCGCGCCACCTGCCTCTGCGCAAAATTGCGGCGTCGGCGCCCCGCCGCTTGACAGCGGGCGGCCATTTGCTACGCAGGACCGGACCTTCGAGGTTTTTCGTAACGCCCCGTTTTGGCCCGGTTTCGATCCTAAGGGCCATAGGAATCCGCATCGAAGAAAAGATGGAGCGAAAATGAGGCCGCACGCCGCCGTTCTCCGGCTCGCGAGGTTGCGACATGTGGTCGCGGGGCTGTTTTTCGCAGTCGCAGCATGGTCTGCGACCTCGCCCGCCGCGGCGCAGGGGGCTGTCAAATCGAAATATGGCGATTGGGAGATTCGCTGCGAGACGCCGGCCGGCGCGGCTGCCGAGCAATGCGCTCTGATTCAGAGCGTCGCCGCGGAGGACAAGGCCAATGTCAATCTCGTCGTCGTGGTGCTGAAGACCAGCGACGGCAAGAGCCGGCTGCTGCGCGTCATCGCGCCGCTGAATGTCTTGCTGATCAAGGGCCTCGGCCTCACCATCGACAAGACGCGCATCGGCGACACCGGCTTCGTGCGCTGCCTGCCGTCGGGCTGCGTCGCCGATGTGGTGATGGACGATGCGCTCGTCGACCAGCTCAAGAACGGCAAGACGGCCACTTTCGTCATCTATCTGACGCCGGACGAGGGCGTCGGCCTGCCCTTGTCGCTCGCCGGCTTCAAGGAGGGATTCGCCAAATTGCCGTGATGGCGGTAATGGCGTTTCTCATGCGCCGCCGAGTGGCGGGCTGAAGAATGAGAGGGCCGATGGACACGAGACCGATGATGCGGCGCTTTTTTGCGATTCTCTCGATTTCCGGCGTGGCGACGGGGCTCGCGGCGAGCGGCGCCCGCGCCTTCGACCTGCCCAATCCCCTCTCGGTCTTCGACGGCGGCGAGAAAGAGCCGCAAAAATCCGATCGGCCCGTGCAGGCCGCTCCCGGCGCGGCGGTGGACTGCCCGGAAATTCTCGTCGACACCGGCGCGGCGACGCTGCGCGTTCCGCCGGGCGCGGATAATTCCTCGGTGCGCTATCAGCTCTCGCTGTCGCATCTCGCGCGCGAATGCACCGTGTCGGGCGATCAGATTCTCATAAAGGTTGGCGTGGAGGGCGCGGCCGTGCTCGGCCCGAGCGGACAGCCCGGCTCTTTCTCCGGCGCGCTGAAGATCGCCGCGCGGCGGCAGAAGGACGAATCGATCCTCGCCTCCAAGACCTATCACGTGTCGGCGAGCGTTCCCGCCGGCGCCGCGCGCGGCGAGTTCCGCGTGATCTCGGAGCCTTTGGCGGTCCCCTATCTCGGCGCGCAAGCGGCCGATGATTACGAGATTCTCGTCGGCTTCGAAGGCGGCGCGGCGGACAAATCGGCCCCGGCGCAAAAGCGCCGCAAGCGCCACGCCCGCACTACAGAAGCTTCCCCGGATTGAGGATTCCCTTCGGGTCGAGCGCGGATTTGATCGCGCGCATCAGCTCGAGCGCCACCGGGTCCTTCACTCTGCGCAGCAGATCGCGCTTCAGCACGCCGACGCCATGCTCGGCGGAGACCGAGCCCGCATATTTCGTCACCAGCCCGTGGACGATCTCATTGATCTCCTCGCGGCGGGCGAGGAAGGCGGCGCGATCGGCGCCCTCGGGCTGCGAGATATTATAGTGGATATTGCCGTCGCCCATATGGCCGAAGGGCGTCGGCCGCGCGCCCGGCGCATGGGCGATGACGCGCGCGCTCGCCTCCTCGAGAAAGGCCGGAATCGATTCGAGCGGCACGGAGACATCGTGCTTGATCGAAGCGCCCTCGGGCTTTTGCGCCTCCGGCAGAGTCTCGCGCAGCTTCCATAGGCCGGCGCGCTGCTCCAGCGTCGCGGCGAGGGCGGCGTCCTCGGCTATGCCCTGCTCCATCGCCTCGCCGAGCAAGTCGGTCAGCAGCTCCTCGACGCCGCTCTCGGCGGGCGAGGCCAGCTCCATCAGCACATACCAGCCATGCGCGCCGGCGAGCGGATCGCGAACCCCGGCGATATGGCGCGTCGTGAAGTCGACGCCGATGCGCGGAATCAGCTCGAAGGCGACCAGCGCCGAGCCGGCGCGCGCTTTAGCGAGCGTCAGCAAGCTCAGCGCCGCGTGCGGATCGGCAAGGCCGACGAAAGCGGTGGCGCGCGAGCGCGGCAGGGGAAACAGCTTCAACGTCGCGGCGGTGATGATTCCGAGCGTGCCCTCCGAGCCGATGAACAAATGGGCGAGGTCATAGCCGGTATTGTCCTTGCGCAGCTTGGAGAGACCGGACAGCAGCCGCCCATCGGCGAGCGCCACCTCGAGCCCGAGCGCGAGATCGCGCGTCGCGCCATAGGCGATCACATGCACGCCGCCGGCGTTGGTGGCGAGATTGCCGCCGATGGTGCAGCTGCCTTCGGCGCCGAGCGAGAGCGGGAAATAGCGGCCGGCGGCTTCCGCTGCGGCCTGGACATTGGCGAGAATGACGCCGGCTTCGACCGTCATCGTGTCGGAAGCGGGATCGACCTCGCGAATCTTGTCGAGCTTTTGCAGCGACAGCACGATTTGCGCGCCGCTGTCGTCGGGCGTCTGGCCGCCGACGAGGCCTGTATTGCCGCCCTGCGGAACGACGCCGACGCCGGCCTCATTGCAGAGGGCGAGAACGGAAGCGACCTCGCGGGCGCTTCGCGGCTTGACGATGCAAGGAGCGCGGCCGAAAAACGCGTCGCGCGGCTCACGGAGATAGGCGGCCATATCGCCGGGATCGACGATGACGCCGCCACGTCCCACGATCGCGCTCAGGCGATCGAGCAGCCCCGTGTCATCGCGTCCTTTTTCGACGGCGGTCAGCGAAGATTGCCTCGATTGTGGGAGACCCTTCGAAGAAGGTCACCAGTGGCGACGACGACGATGCGCTTCATCGGTGCGGCGGACCCGCACATAAGCGGCGGCGGCGACAGGAAGTCCGCCGAGGACGATACTGCACAATGTTGCGGCGAGAAGCGCATTCATGTGACCATCTCCTTCCAGATTCGAGCCTAGCCTCCCGAGGAGCCGGCTCCCCACGCTGGACATGGACGCAAATCCTATGCCCAACTCGACAGGGCTGGCAAGACAAATTCCCCGCCCAGCCCCGAAACACTTTCTGAAAACCGTCCGTTGTCACATGAAATGCATCGACGGAATGTAGGATTTGCAGGGCCATTCCGCCATAGGTGGGCGCACGAAAAATTGCGCGCCGCCAGCGCTCGCGTCAGCGCGACAATAGCCGCCGGCGCGGCGCGATCTCGGACCCCCGCTCGAAGAGAGCGACCAGCTCGAGATGCGGCGAATGCCGAAATTGGTCGATCGGCGTGATGAATTTTGCGGCATATCCGCCTTTGCTCAAAACCGCGGCATCACGGGCGAAGCTCTGCGGATCGCAGGAGACGGCGACGATGCGACGCACGGCGGAGGCCGCCAGCGCCTCGGCCTGCGCCAGCGCGCCGGCGCGCGGCGGATCGAAGACGACCGCGTCGAAGCGGCTCAGCTCCTGAGGGTCGAGCGGACGGCGGAAGAGATCGCGCGCCTGCGACGAGATCGGCCGCAGCCCCCTCGCCGTGCGGGCGGCGCGGTCCAGCGCCTCCACCGCGGCCACATCCGAATCGATCGCCGTCACTTGCGCCTGCGCCGCGAGCCGCAGCGCGAAAGCGCCGACGCCGCAGAAGAGATCGGCCACGCGCTTGGCCTTCTCGCCGACGCCCTGCGCGACGAGGCGGGCGATGGCGGCCTCGCCCTCCGCCGTCGCTTGCAGAAAGGCGCCGGGCGGCGGGAAGACTTGCGTCTTGCCGATCATCACCCCGGGCGGGAGGCGCAACGTCACCAGCCGCCCATGATTGGCAAGACGGGCGAGATCGAGGGTCTCGGCGAGCTCCAGCAGCGCCAGAGTCTCGCGCTCCTCCAGCTCGCCGGCGCCGCGAATGTCGATATCCAGCCCGCCGGTCGCCGCGGTTACGGCGAGGTCGAGCGGCTTGCCGCGACTGGCGAGCGCCTGCGCCAGAGCGCGCGCCGCGGCAGGGGCGCCGGCGAGGCCCGGCTCGAGCAATGGGCAGGCGTCGATCTCGACGAGATCATGCGAGCGCGCGCGCATGAAGCCGACGCGCGCCGCGCCTTTCTCATAACGAGCATGGAAGGTCACGCGCCGGCGCCCGGCGCCATGGGCGTCGATCAGCGGCTCGACCGGCCAGTCGAGGCCGGCGTTGCGCAGCGCCGTCTCCGCGAGGCCGCGCTTCCATTGCGCATAGGCGGGCGCGGCCAAGGTCTGCACCGCGCAGCCGCCGCAAACGCCGTAATGCGGGCAGAAAGCCTCGATGCGATCCGGCGACGGCTCGAGAATATCCACGACACGGGCGCGCTCGCCCTCCACCTCGGCGAGGACCGTCTCGCCCGGCAGAGCGAATGCCGCGAAGACCAGCCCCTCCTCCGTGCGGGCGACGCCCTCGCCCTTATGGCCGAGACGTTCGATGACCAATCTTTGCAACATCAGGCCCGCCGCGCATGGAGGAGAAATTCGCGATTGCCGTCGCCGCCCTCGATCGGCGAGGCGATGACGCCGAGCACATGCCAGGCCAAAGCCTCGACCTCCGTGGCAATACGCGCGCAGACCTCGGCGTGGATGGCCTCGTCGCGCACGACGCCCTTCTTGCCCGCCCTGCGGCCGGCCTCGAATTGCGGCTTGACCAGAGCCAGGAGGCTCGCGCCCTCGGCCGCGAGCGGTAGCACCGGCGGCAGCACCAGCGCCAGCGAGATGAAGCTGGCGTCGATCACGATCAGCGACGGCGCCTCGGCCAGATGCGCGCGCGTCAGAGCGCGCGCGTCCAGCCCTTCCAGCGAGGCGACGCGCGCATCGCGCCGTAGCCGCTCGTGCAATTGGTCGTGGCCGACGTCCACCGCCACGACATGGCGCGCCCCGGCGCGCAGCAGCGCGTCGGTGAAGCCGCCGGTCGAGGCGCCGACATCGAGGCAATAGCGGTCCCGCGCATCGACGGCGAAAGCCTCCAGCGCATGGGCGAGCTTGACGCCGCCGCGCGAAACGTAAGGATGCGGGGCCTGAGCGACGATCTCCGCGCCGGGCGCGACGAGCTGCGACGGCTTGGCGATTCTGCGGCCGTCCGCCTCGACGAGGCCGGCGAGAATCGCCTCGCGCGCCTTGGCCCGGCTCTCGAAAAAGCCGCGCTCGCACAAAGCCACATCGGCGCGGAGCGGCCCCTGCGCGCTCACCATCTCAGCAATCGCGCGCCGAGCGCCGCTCCGGCAAGAGTGACGAGGGCGATGGCCAGCGAATACCAGACGGCGACGAAGAGCGGGCTGTCATCCGTGCAATGGGTGGCGTAGAAGCTCGCCGCCAGCGCGCCGGCGACGAGGCCGGCGACCGCCCCGGCGACCGCCGGCCGGCTGGGCGCGCCGCGCCGCAGCGCCAGCATGAGTATGGCGAGCGGCCCCGTCGCGATCAGCGGAATGAACAGGACGCAGGCGCGGGCGTTGTGGCCGACGAGCCGCGCGCCCCAGCTGTCCGCCGGCGCGGCAATGAGCTCGATGCCGACCGCCAGGAGGAGCGCGAGCAGAGCCAGCAAAGGCGCGAAACGCCAATAGCCCGGCTCGACGCCGGGCGTGGCGAGCCGCCGCAGCAGGCCGACGCCGGCGGCGAGCAGGCCGAGCGTCACCGCGAATTTGGCGAGAAAGCGCAGCGTGTGCACGGCCTCGCCGAGGTCGGCCCGCACGCCGATGAAGGCGAGGAGCATGGCCGCGGCGACGATGGCGGCGGCCGCGAGCGCGCCCACGAAAATCTGCGCGAAGCGAAAGCGCGAGGGCGCATGGTCCGCGACGAGCGCGCCGATCAGCTCTTCCGTTCTCATTTCTCGCCCCTCCGATAGAGCGCCGCCAGAGCCTTGATCGCGCGATGCAGAGCGACGCGCACCGCGCCCTCGCTCATTCGATAGCGCTCGGCCGCCTCCCTCACCGAATGTCCGTCGATCGAAAGGAAGCGCACGAGATCGCGCTGACGCTCGCCGAGCCCGCCGAGCAGTCGATCGACATCCTGGCGATCGACGCCATCGTCCGCCGCCTCGGGCGCCGCGAGATCGAAGGCGTCGTCGATCGGCAGCGGCGATTTTGCGCCGCGGCGACGGCGCGCGTCGATCAGCTTGTTGCGCGCTATGGTCATGATCCACGGCGAGATCGGCCGGTCCATATCCCAAGTGTCGCGCTTCAAATGAATGGCGAGCAGCGTCTCCTGCACGATATCCTCGGCCTCGCCGACATCGAGGCCGAGCCGCGCGCAGTCACGCCGGGCGACGCCGCGCAGCGTCGGCGTCAGCGACAGCAGCAGCCTCTGATAGGCGCCCGAATCGCCCGCTATGGCGGCGCGCATCAGCACGGCCCATTCCTCCTCGGCGTCTCGCGCTCCCAAATGCCCACCTTGCCATTCGTGAAAAAGCGCTCTCTCGTTACGTCATGCGCGGGGGATGCGTCGAGAGGCGCGTTTTCGGTTCCCGGATTTTCGTTTTTCGGTTCCCGGATTTTCATGGCGCGTCACAAAAACGCCGGACTATTCGCGCCTTCTTAACGAAAGAATCGCAAATCTATCGACGCGCCGCGCGACAGCGGCCTCGCCCGCCGCGGGCGCAGTCGGATTGGAGCTTCCCCTTGCGTAGGTTTTCGAAGTCCGTCTTTTCGTTGAGCGTTCTCGCGCTCGCCGGCGCCGGGACACAGGCGGCGATCGCCGCGGGCGACGCCTATGACGGCCAGGCCGAATGGGCGCAGCGCTATGACGCCGACCCGAGACTGACCGTCTCGCGCTCGACGACGCCCATCCTCTCCACGCAGACCGTCGCCGCGACCGAAACGGCCATGGCGCAGCTGCAGGAGATCGTCGCGCGCGGCGGCTGGCCCATGGTGCCGGCCGGCCAGCAGCTGCGGCTCGGCTCCAACGGCCCCGCCGTCTCGGCGCTGCGCCGCCGGCTCATCGTCTCGGGCGACATCGGCGCCGAGGCCGGAACGAGCCCCGTCTTCGACTCTTACGTGGAGGCCGCGGTGCGCCGCTTCCAGGCGCGCCACGGCGTCAACGCCACGGGCGTCGTCTCGACGCAGACCTTCGCCGCGCTCAATGTCTCCGCCGAGCTGCGCCTGCGTCAGCTCGAGACCAATCTCGTGCGCCTGCGCAGCTTCTCGCGCGATCTCGGCAATCGCTATGTGACGGCCAACATCCCCGCCGCCACTGTGGAGACGGTGGAGAACGGCGCCGTCGTCACCCATCACACGGCCGGCGTCGGCAAGATCGACCGCCAGTCGCCGGTGATGCAGACCAAGGCGATCCAGGTCAATTTCAACCCGTTCTGGACCGTGCCCGCCTCCGTCATCCGCAAGGATCTGATCCCCAAGATGCAGGCGGACTCCAACTATCTCTCGGACAATCACATCCGCGTCTACAATAAGGAGGGCGTCGAGCTCTCCCCGCAGCAGATCAACTGGAACTCGCTCGAGGCGCTGAACTACAAGTTCCGCCAGGACACGGGCGGCGATTTCAACTCGCTCGGCGTGGTGCGCATCGACATCGCCAACCCTTACGGCGTCTATATGCACGACACGCCGGCCAAGGGCATTTTCGGCGACGACTTCCGCTTCGTCTCCTCCGGCTGCATCCGCCTGCAGAATGTGCGCGACTATGTCGCCTGGCTGCTGAAGGAGACGCCCGGCTGGGACCGCGACCATATCGACGAGGCGATCCGCTCCGGCGAGCGCATCGATGTGAAGATTTCCCCCGCCGTGCCGGTCTATTGGGTCTATGTCACCGCCTGGGCGACGCCCGACGGTGTGATGCAGTTCCGCGAGGATATTTATCAGCGCGACGGGCTCGGCCTCACCGCCTCCATCCCGCAGCAATCGGCCCCCGCCCCGACGCCCGTGGCGTCCCGGCAAGCCTCCCGCTCGCCGCAGCTGCTGCCGGTGTTCGGCGAGGAAGAGAACTGAGCGAATGCGTTGGGAGCAGGCGCTCACGATCCTGCTCCTGCTCGCATTCTATCTCATTCCCTTCGCTTCGGTGCTCGCGACGCGCGGATGGCGCTCGCTCGCCGCCGTGTCGATCCTCTGGCTCGCAGTCATCGCGTTTTTGGCGCGGCCGCTCTTCGACCACCCGAGCGAACCGCGCTGCGGGCTCGGCGAGATGATCTCATTGATCGTCGCGACCCTGGTCGCCGCAGCTTTCGCCACGAGCTTCGTCGGACGCGTCCTGCTGTCGAGCAATCCGACGATGGCGCGCGCGCCGGCGGCGACGATGGTCGTCGCGCTCGGTCTCGCGGGTTTCGCCGGCGTCGCTTGGCTGTTCCGTGGCTTCTTCAGCTGAACCGGCGTCTACTTCGGCTGGAAACGCTCTCGCGTCTTTAGGACGGCTTGTCGACGGCGAAGGCCCATGCGCCGCCATCGAGATCGAAGCGATCGATCTGCGGCCAGCGCGCGCGCAAATGGCGCAGAATGTCCGACCGCACCGGCGACACATAATCCTCGGTCACGATCGGACGGAAGTGCTGAGCCGCCTTGAAATAGGCCGGCGCAGGCTGGCGGTTGATGTTGTCGGAGTCGAAGATGAACTCGACCGCGCGATCCGCATGATGCGGATGAATGCCGCGATGATCCGAGAGATAACGCGCGATCGTCTCGCGATCATAGAGCAGATGCATATGGCTCGGCAGCTGACGCTGCGTGAAATCGAGCGCCGGATTGCCGCCGTCGAGATAGAGATGATGGCCGGTCGCGCCCGTCCACACCGGGCCGAACTCGGTGAAGACGACGCCGCCATTCTTGGTGAGGCGCGCCGATTCGCGGCACGCGCCTTCGATATCGTGCATATGCTCCCACACCGACATGAAGACCACAGCGTCGAAGGAGCTGTCGTCGAATGAGGTGCGGCCGCAAATATCGCCGATGATGACCGGGAAGGCGGAGCCTTGCGCGTCGATGTGGTCTTCCCACAGAGCGAGGCGCTTGGCGGAGGCGATGTGCTCCTGCTCCATCAGCGATTGCGCCTGCGCCTCCGAATAGCCGACGAGCAGCACATTCTTTCCGGCGAGGCTCATATGCCCGCGAATCCGCTCGATGGAGTTGGGCGCGTAATTGAGCAGCGGTCCGGGATAGGCGAGCTTCTCGATCGGCGGCAGCTCATCGATGGGCGCGCTGTTCTCGTCGATCGCTTCGGTGAAATAGAACAGAAAGTCGAATTGACGCGGCGACGTCTTCAGCACATCGGGAATGTCGAGCTCGGCGACATCCTTCAGGGTCGGCGAATTCACATTCTTCAGCTCGGGCGTGTGCTCGGCCAGGAATTTGGCGACGACCTCTGCGTTCGACTCGCGGAAGCCGCGATGATTGTGCTTGCCGAAGCGCGTCGGCTTCGCCACCGCCTCCGTGTTGTCGCGCGTGCGCTCGACGATCGATTGCATCTTCAGCGCGAGCGCCTCCATGCCGCCCATGCTGGAGAAATGCCAGCCGCCATTCGGCACTCTGCGCTCATAGGAATAGAGCTCTCGGTCATAGCCGAGATTGAGACAGCCGCTGCGCGGGCTGATCGGATCGCCGATGCGCGCGCCTTGCGGCATGATGTTCTTCAGCAGGCCATATTGGCAGGCGACCGTGCCGAGCCAAGGCAGATTGTTGAAGTGGCTGATGGTCTCATTGTTCACGAAATATTTCTTCATCACCATCTCGAAAATGGCGATGTTGCGCGGATTGTCGAGCAGCGCGGGAAGCTGCTTCACGCATTCGGCGCGCGGAATCTCGTCTATATCCGACACCATGATGATGGCGTCGTCGGGAAGGCCCATCAAGGAGAGGGGACGCAGAATGCAGTTTCTCTGCAGATTTTCGACGATCCATCCGAGCTCGCGCGCGCTGCCGAAGGAGCCGGGCATGTCGTCGATCAAATAATGGAGAATGTCATAGCCGGCGTCGCGCAGCTCGGCGACCGCGTCACGGAGCAATATCGGCTTGGCCGCGCCGGTATGCGTCTTCGAGGATTCAACGACGACGAAAGCGTCGACCACATTGGTGAGCTCGGCGACCCGCACCATGAGCATGTCAATTTCGTTGAATCCGATGACACAGTCGACAATCTTTGGCATAGGCCACCATCGCTCCGAAACCTGAAGGCTGGCCCGTTTATCTCATGGCGTAGCGGGTGCTGTCCACAAAGGACTCCCGCGCCGAAGCAATGGCGCGCGCGCGTGCAATATCATTGCGCTGCAACATGACTGAAATCGCCGGCGTGGCCGCAATGGAGCGCGGCTCTACTGGCGCGGCGATCACGAATGACAGATCGGCCGCGCTGAAAAAAGTGCAGCGCGCATCGTCACGCTCGCGATGTTTTGCAGCATGCGCGGCTCTGCGCCAATGCTCTGGATTGTCGCGCGGAGCGCTGAACGACAGCGTTTTTCGCCGCTGCGAGGAGAGCCTACGCGCGACTCTTTACGACGCGCGCAGAGACGGCGAAGGCCGCGAAAGATCAATTCCCCGCGCGCTGGGCGCCGCCGCGATGGGCGCGCCATGTGCCGCCACATTTATCGGTGGAAGAGGACCATGCGCCCTGCCCGGTGTTGCCGCGCAGATTGCCGTGAGCGCGCGCGACATGGCCGCCCTGCGTGGTGAAGCGCGTCATAATGGCGCCGTCGCTTTCCACATAGCCCCAATGCGCCATGCGGCCGGCCGCGAGCGCCGCGGCGCCGGCCTGCGTGCCGACGAGCAGATCGCCGCGAATCTCGATGGAGTCGGGCAGCAGCCCCGGGCAGGAGCCGACCGTCGTGCGCGCCTCGAACACCCAGCCGCCGTCATAGCGGCTTGCCTCGGGCGCAGCGCTCGCCGATTCGCGCGGGGCCGCCTGCGCGGCGCCGACCGCCATCATCGAAGCAAAAACGAAAGTCCCCAGCCAACGCATCACCCGGCCTCCTCGCACGCACGTTGCAGCGTGTCGAACATATCGCCGCCGGCGTAAATAAATTCTGCAACGCCCGCCGCTCTGAGCGCCGTCTCGAGCTCTCCCGGCCGGCCGGCGAGATAGACCCGCGCGCCCGCCGCGGCGAGATCGCGCGCCGCCTCGACCGCTTTTTCCGCATAAATCGCGTCGGACGAGCAAATGCATGCGAGCTTCGCGCCGCTCGCGCGGAAGGCCGCCGCGATATCCGCGCCCTCCTCGCCGAACACGGCCTCTATGCCGCCCGCCTCGAAAAAATTCTTGGCGAAATTGGCGCGGGCCGTGAACACCGCCACCGCGCCGAGATTGGCGAGGAAGATGCGCGGCCGCGCGCCCTTCGCCGCCGCGGCGTCGGAACGATCGCGCAGCGTCTCGAAAGGCTCGGCGAGACGACGCGGCCGCAGAGGCGGCGATTTCAGCGCGCCGGCCGGCGCGGGGGCCTCGGCGAGCGAGGCGTCGAAAGGCGCCAGCGTCGCCACCGGCGCTTCGCCGATATCGGGAAAAGCGTTGGAGCCGGTGATCTTGTCGCGCGAGCGCGCGACATTCTGCGCACGCTTGCCGGCGACCTCGGCGATGCGGCCCTGGAAGGAGCCCTTCTCGAGAGCCGCGGCGAGACCGCCCTCGGCCTCGAGGCTCTGGAACTCCGCCCAGCCGCGCTCGCAGAGCGCCTCGGTCAGCGCCTCCATGCCGCCGGAGCCGCTCGCCGGATCGTCCACCGCATAGATGTGGGATTCGTCCTGCAGCACCAGCTGCGTGTCGCGGGCGAGGCGACGGGCGAAATCATCCGGCGCGCCGAGCGCCTGCGTGAAGGGCAGAACGGTCACGGCGTCGGCGCCGCCGATCGCCGCACCGAAAGAGGCGAGCGTCGCGCGCAGCAGATTGGTCCAGGGATCGCGCCGCGTCATCATGCGCCACGCCGTTTCCGCATGGACGAAGATCGGCGCCGGCGTGAGGCCGCAAGCCTCCTCCACGCGCGCGAACAGCCGCCGCAGAGCGCGGAACTTGGCGATGGTGACGAATTCATCGGCGTCCGCCGCGAGGCGGAAGGCGAGCAGCCCGCGCGCTTCGTCGAGCGCGACGCCGCCCTCCTCGAGGGCGCGCAGATAGGCGAGCGCGGCGGCGAGCGCGAAGCCGAGCTCCTGCGCCTCCGTCCCGCCGGCGGCATGGATCACGCGGGCGTCGGCGGCGACGGTCCCGAAACGATAGCCGGCGGCCGCGAGGCTCTTGGCGCGCGCCGCGAAGGATTTGCTCTCCTGCGCCCAAGGCGCGGGCGCGAAACCGTGCAGCGCCTTCGCGCCGAGCGGATCGAGCCCGAAGGAGAGGCGCGTGATGCTGGGCTCTATATGGGCGCGATCGATGAGCCGCAGCAACGTATCCACCGCTTTCGGCGCGGCTGGGGAAAACTCCACCAGCGCGGGAATTCCGTAGTCGAAGCGGATCTTGTCGAAGACATGGGCGAGCGCGTCCTCGCCATCGTCGGAAAGGCCCGTCCCATAGGCGCCCTGGGCGCCGGCGAAGACGATGTGCAAGCCGTCGGCGCCGCCCTCGAGATCGCCGAGCGCGAGGGCGTTGGCCGCATCGGCGCCGGAAACATCGACCCGCGCCAGAATGGACCAGCGGCCGGCCGTGGCGCGCAGCGCCCGCGGACCCGGCGCGGTCGCGCGCGGATAGAGCGGGGATATCTCCACCCCGTCATAGGTCTTGGATATCAGCCGGTCGAAGGACGCGCCCTTGAGCGCCCGGTCGACGATTTTGCGCCAGCCCTCCTCGTTTCCCGGTGGAAAAACGCCGGCCAGCGGCGCGTCTTGCAAACTCATGAGCGAGCCTCGAACAATGACGGGGTTGCGGGCGTCTTCTTGCATGAAGCGCCGCGCGCCGCCACCCATATCCGCAGCCTTCGCCCGCGCCGGGCTTTATTTTCGCCTCGGGGCGCCTTAACGAGAACGCGACGCCGCCCGCCGAGAGGCGGCGGCCCGACTGGCTGAGAAACCCTGAACGGAGGTGGACGTGGCTGAAGATCCGCAGGATAAAGCCAAGCTCGTCGAAGAGATCATCGAGGTCATCGCCAAGGAAGGCATGATCGACCGCACAAAGGTCACGCCCGATGCGACGATCGAGAGCCTCGGCCTCAAATCGGTCGATATCGTCATGATTCTCACGGCGCTCGAGGAAAAGTTCAACGTCTATATCCCGATGGATGGCGCGCTTCAGGACGCCAAGAATGTCGAGGGATTGATCGACGCCATCGCCGAATATGTGTCGAAAGAGAGAGAGAAACAATAATATGGCCGCTTCGTCCGGGGGCGTCGGCGAGCGTCGAGTGGTGATTTCGGGCATGGGCGCCGTCTCGGCGGCGGGCGTCGGCGCCGCGGCGCTGTGGACGGCGGCCCGAGACGGCGTCTCGCAAATCCGGCCGCTCGTGACCGAATATCCCTATGACGGCCGCATCAGGATCGCGGCGCAGGTTCCCGGCTTCGATCCGTCGCAATATCTCGAGAAGGCGCTTCTCACCTTCTGCGATCCGTTCACGCAATTCACGCTGGTGGCCGCCGATGAGGCGGTCGCCCAGGCCGGCTTTGCGCGCGAGGAGCTCTCCGGCCCGCGCGTCGGCGTCATCGTCGGCTCCGGCATCGGCGGGATGACGACGATCGACAATGGCCTGCGCCATTACTATCAGGAGCGCATCAGGCCCGATCCGTTCAGCGTCCCGCGCCTCATTCCGAGCGCCGCGCCGACGACGCTCGGCATGCGCTACTCCGCCAATGGCCCGACTTTCGCGCTCGGCAGCGCCTGCTCCTCGGCGAGCCAGGCGGTGGGTCTCGGCGCGCAGATGATCCGCTTCGGCCTCATGGACCGCGCCATTGTCGGCGGCGCCGAGGCCTGCGTCATCAACGGCACCATCCGCGCCTGGGAAGGGCTGCGGGTGATGACGCCGGATTTCTGCCGCCCCTTCTCCATGGGCCGCAATGGCATGAGCCTCGGCGAAGGCGCCGCGGTCTTCGTGCTGGAGACGCTGGAATCGGCGCAAAAGCGCGGCCATGCGCCGCTCTGCGAGCTCGCCGGCTATGGCACGACGAGCGACGCCAAGGATTTCGTGCGTCCCGATCTCGACGGGATGATCGGCGCGATGCAGGCGGCCCTCGCCGACGCCGGGCTGGGGCCGGAGGCGATCGACTATCTCAACGCCCATGGCACGGCGACCCACGCCAATGACGTCACCGAGGCAGCCGCCATCGGCCGCGTGTTCGGCGAGCGCGCGGCGCATCTGCCGGTCTCCTCCACCAAGCCGATCCACGGCCACGCTCTGGGCGCCAGCGCCGGGCTCGAGCTGGCGCTGACGATCCGCGCGCTGCAGGAGCAGATCGCGCCGCCGACGATCAATTTCCTCGATTTCGATCCGCGCTGCCCGATCGACGCCGTGCCCAATGAGGCGCGCCGCGTCGAGATTCGCACGGCCATGTCCAACTCCTTCGCCTTTGGCGGCATCAACGCCGTGCTGATCGTGCGCGCGCTCGCGGGAGAGGCCTAGATGGCCGATGCGCCCGAGAGCGGCGAGACGCGGGTCGGCCCGCTGCGCGTCGTGGCGGATGAGGAGCGCATCGCGCGCTATCGCCGCGAGACCGGCTTTCCCGACACGCTGGAGAAGATCGTGCCGGTCGCCTTTCCCGCCGTGTGGATGACGGCCAAGGAGATCGAGACCGCGATCCGCGATTTTTTGGCGGACGCCGATGTGGTTGCGGTGCACGAGTCGCAGAGCTTCCATTATTTCGCGCCGCTGCGCGTCGGCGAGAGCTATGATTTGACCGTCTCCATGCGCCGCGAGGCCGAGCCGCCGCGCCTTGCCGTCAACGGCAACCTCACGACGATCGGCGGCGAGCCGCGCCTGCACGCCGAGACGCTTCTGCGCATCGTGCCGCGCCCCGCTGGCCTCGGGAGCGCCCCGTGAGCGGCGCCTATCTGCCCACGGTCGGCGAGCGCCTGCCGGACTGGCGGATCGGCCCCTTCGACGCCGCCGCGCTCGCCGCCTATGCGGAGGCCTCCGGCGACGCCAATCCGCTGCATCTCGACGATGATCTGGCGCGCGCCATCGGCTTTCCCGCGCCGCCGGTCCATGGCATGAAGCTTCTCGCCGCCTTCGAGCCGCTGCTCAGCGCCTGGCGGCGCGATTTGTTTCTGGCGCGGCTCTCCGGCAAATTCGTGCAGCCGGTGCTGCGCGGCGAGGCGGTGACGCTCACCGCCCGCGTGCTGCGCTCATCCCCCCAGGAGGGAGTGTTCTTGCGACTTCTGGCCTATGGCGAAACACGGGCGCCGGCGATCGTCGGCGAGGCGCTGATGACCCTGCCGCGAAAGTTCCGCCCGTGAAGCGCGGCGCGCGGCGCATTCTCGTCACTGGCGCGTCCAGCGGCATCGGCCGCGCGCTGGCGCTGCGCTATGCGCAGGAGGGGCGCAGCCTCGCCCTCTTCGGCCGCGACGCCGCGCGGCTGGAGGCGGTCGCCGCCGACTGCCGGGCCAAGGGCGCCGAGGTGGACGTCGCCATCGCCGATGTGCGCGACCGCGCCGCTATGGCGGAGCGCATCGCCGCGGCGGATGCGCGCGAGCCGCTCGATATCGTCATCGCCAACGCCGGCGTCTCCACCGGCCTCTCCCGCGGCCAGATCGCCGAGGATCCCGAGGCGGTTCGCGGCACGCTGTCGATCAATGTGCTCGGCGTGTTCAACACGGTGGAGCCCGCCATTGACGCGATGACGGCGCGGGGGCGCGGGCAGATCGCCGTCGTCGGCTCCATGGCCGGGCTGCGCGGCCTGCCCTATTCGCCGGCCTATTGCGCCAGCAAGGCGGCGGTTCACCTCTATGCAGATTCACTGCGCGGCGCTCTCGCCCCGCATGGCGTGCATGTGAGCCTCATCGTCCCCGGCTTCGTGGCGACGCCGATGACCGACAAGCTGCAAGCGTGGCAGGCCGGCAAGGTCAGCGACGAGAAAGCCGCGGAGATCATCATGCGGGGTCTCGACCGCCGCGCCGCCGTGATCGCCTTTCCGCTCTTCGTCTATTATGCGATGAAGCTGTTTGCGATGCTGCCGCCCCGCACCGTCGATTCGGTCATGCGGCTCTTCGAAGTGTCCGTGCCTCAGACCCATGAACGGGAGAAGCCGTGATCGACAGCATCCTGTATTCGCTCGTCGTTCTGTCGGCTGTGTTCTGGGCCTGCTCCGCCTTGCTGCTGCTTCTCTCGGTGACGGCGGCGCTCGTTCACCCCTGGCTCATCGCACGGCGCGGAACCTGCCGGGAGCAGCCGCCCGTCTCTCTCGTCCTGCCGGTGAAGATGCTCGACCAGGGTTTCGAGCGCGCTCAGGAATCGGCTCTCGCGCAGACTTATCCACAATTCGAGGCGCTGGCCTCGGCGACGGAAGCGGAATCCCCCGCAATTGCGGCGATGCGCGACATTTTCACGCGCCATCCGCAGATCGAATCGCGCGTCCTGCACTCCACGGCGCGTTTCGCCGCGAGTCCCAAGGTCGACAATCTCTTCGCGCCCGTCAACGCGGCGCGCAATGATGTGATCTTCATGAAGGACTCCAACATCGTGCTGGAGCCGGACGATCTCGCCGAGACGATGCGCCATTTGAAGCCCGGCGTCGGCATGGTTTGCGCTATTCCCTATGCCGCGCGGCCGGAGAATTTCGCCGCGCTGGTCGAGGCCGGCATAATGAACGGCCCGCATCAGCGCATGCTGTTCGCGGCCTCCGTGCTCGGCGGCGGCTTCGGCGTCGGCAAGATCATGCTGTTTCGCCGCAGCGATTTTCTGCGCGCCGGCGGCTTTCCGGCGATCGCGCATACGGTGGGCGAGGACAACGCCACCGCCAAGGCGCTGGGCCGCATCAAGCTTCGCACCGTCTTCTCGCATCGGCTGGTGCGGCAGGAATTGGGCGAGCGCAATATCGTCGACATCTATAATCGGCAATTGCGCTGGAGCGTGGTGCGCCGCGACGACGAGATTCTCTCCTTCCTGGCCGAGCCTTTCTGCCAGGCGCTGCCGGCCTTCGCCGCGGCGGCGATCGGGGCGCCGCTCGTCGACGTCTCGCCCGTGGCGGCCTTGACCGTCACTTTTGGTTTGTGGCTAAGCTCGGAGACGCTGCTTTCCATCGCCAAGGGGTGGAAGGTATCTTGGGCCGCGCCGGTGATTTTTCTCTCGCGCGAGGCGTTGATGTTCGCAGTGTGGCTGCACGCTTGGACGGCCACCAAGGTCGTCTGGGCCAGGACGACGATCGACACGCGCTCCAGCGGCGAGGCCGCCGCCGCGACGGAGCCGCAAGTCGCGAAGGAAGAAGGATAAAACCGCTTGATCCTCGCTCTTCTGCAGTTTCTCGTCGATAGCGTCTGGCTCGTCGCGGCGCTGATCATGATCTCGATCGGCGCCGGCTTCGTCGCGATCATCGCCCGCTTCCTCTTCGATCAATTGCGCGGCGCGCGCGATCCCGAGGCCGTCGTCCTGCCCGAGGATGAGCTGCCGCATGTGCTGCTGCAAATCCCCGTCTTCAACGAGGCCGAGGTGACAGAGCAGGCGCTGCGCTGCGTCGCCGAGCTCGATTGGCCCAAGGATCGGCTGCATATTCAGCTGCTCGACGATTCGACCGACGAGACGCCCGTGCGCGCGGAAGCGGTCGCGATCGAGCTGCGCGCCAGAGGCGTCGACATTCATCACGTGCGCCGCGCCGATCGCTCCGGCTTCAAGGCCGGCGCCTGCGCCGAGGGGCTGAAGCTCTTCGACGCGCCCTATATCGCCATGCTTGACGCGGATTTCCGCCCGCCGGCCGATTGGCTGCGCCGCACAGTGCCGCTGCTGGTGAAGGACGATCGCGCCGGCTTCGTGCAATCGCGCTGCGAATTCTCCAATTATCGCAAGAATTGGCTGACGCGCGCGCAAGGTCTCGTGCAGGACGGCCATTTCCTCGTCGAGCAGCGCACGCGCGCGCTCGCCGGCTGGCTGTTCCAATTCAACGGCACCGGCGGCATCTGGCGCCGCCAGACGATCGAGGCCGTCGGCGGCTGGTCCGATTACTCGCTCTGCGAAGATTTGGACCTCACCGTGCGCGCGGCGCTCGGCGGATGGCATGGCATCTTCGTTTCCGAGCCGCCCATTCCCGGCCAAGTGCCGGAAGGCCTGCGCGACTATCGCCGCCAGCAGCGCCGCTGGTCCAACGGCTTCGTGCAAGTGGCGCAGAAGACCGTTCTGCCGCTGTGGAACGCGCCCTGGTCGCTGACCCGCCGCGTCGCGGCAATCGTGCTCATCGTGCATCAGATCTTTTTTCCGACGGCGGCGATCGGCCTCATCTGCCTGCTGCTCGGCGTGATCCTGCGCGGCTCGCTGACGCCCTATCTGCCGGTGCTGGAGTTCATCGGCGTCGAGACGCTGGTCGTCGTGGTCGGCTTCACGCTTCTGCCCTATCTGGCGCTGAAGCGCGGCGCGCTGACCGATTATGCGAAGACCATGGTCTCGGTGCCGCCGCTGATGATCTATCTCGCCTTCTCCAATGGCGCGAAGATCCTGCAGACGATGCGCGGCCGCAAATCCACCTTCAAGCGCACGCCCAAGACGGAAGTGACGGCGGCGACGATTCAGGAAGCGGAGTGAGATGGAGCGAGTAGCGAGTAGCGAGTAGCGAGTAGAATTATCTTACTATTCGCTATTCGCTATTCGCTATTCGCTATTCGCTAAATTTCACGCATGTCCCGCGGCGGACGACAGCCGCGCCAGATCGATGCCGATGAGGCCCAGAGCGCGCGCATATTTCGACTCGAGATCGGAGTCGAACAAAATGGAAGGATCGGCCGGGCAGTTGAGCCAGCCATTGTGCTGGATCTCATTCTCGAGCTGGCCGGGGTCCCAGCCGGCGTAGCCCAGCGCCAGCAGCGCCTGATTAGGCCCCTCGCCAGAGGCGATGGCGCGCAGAATGTCGATCGTGGCGGTCAAGGACACGCCATCGTCGATCGGCAGCGTCGAATTGTCGATGAAGAAATCCGAGGAATGCAGCACGAAGCCGCGGTCGGTCTGCACCGGGCCGCCCTGCAGCACTTGTATGGTCTCGGTCTCCTTGGGCAGGCTGATGCGCTCCTGCGGCGCGATGATCTGCAGCTGCACAAGAAGATCGGGGAAATTACGGACCTGCGAGGGCTGGTTTACGACAATGCCCATGGCGCCGTCTTCCGAATGGGCGCAGAGATAGATGACCGAGCGCGCGAAACGCTCGTCGACCATGCCGGGCATCGCCACGAGCATCTGCCCGTCGAGATAGCGCCTGCCGGAAGATTTGGAGCCCGCGCCCGTCTCGCGCCCCGCCTCGGGACCGCGGATGATCGGAACGGAGGAGCCGGCGACGCGCGAGCCCGCCGACCGCCGGGCTGCGCGGGCGGCCGATTTCTCGAGGCCTTGTTTCTTGCCGACCGGGCTCATAGGGTCATACTACCCGCGGCGCAAACGCATAACAAGCGCCGTTCGACTGAGCAAAAAGCCGGCGCGGGGGGCGCCCCGAGGACCTCGATATGCATGCACGAAATCTGGCGGCGGCCGCGCTCGCCCTGGCGTCGCTCGCCTCGCCAGCGGCCGCGCAGGACGGGGACTTCGCCACCCCCTTCGCCCGCGCCGCGCATTCGGCGGCCCGTCTCCTCTCGGCCGGCGCGCCGAGCGGGGGCGTCTATCGCCTGGGCGTCGAGATCGCGCTCGATCCGGGAACCGTCACCTATTGGCGCAGCCCCGGCGACGCCGGCGCGCCGCCCGTCCTCGATTTCTCGGGCTCGGAGAATGTCGCCGCCGTGGAGACGCTCTATCCGGCGCCCAAGCATATCGCCGAGGCCGGAATGACGGTCGCCGGCTATGACGAGAGCTTGGTTTTTCCGCTGCGCGTCACCGCGAAAAAGGCGGGCGCGCCGGTCGTGCTGAAGCTGGCGCTGGACTATGCGGCCTGTGCGCAAATCTGCCTTCCTGCAAAGGCGAAGCTCTCGCTGGCGCTGCCCGAGGCGGGGGCCTCGCCCTTCGCCGAGCGGCTGGCGGCGGCGGAGACTTTGGTTCCCCGGCCGATCGGCGCCGGCGAGGCCAAGAAATTTGTGGAGGTCGCGCGCGCCGGCGCAGGCGCGTGGCGGCTGCGCTATCTCGGGCCGGGCAAGGCCGCGGATGTCTTCATCGAGGCGCCGGAGCCCTACATCATCGACAGCGCCGCCGATGGAAAAGGCGGTTTCGAGCTGAAGCTCGGCGAAGGAAAGCTGGAGGGCGCGATCGAAGCCCGCGCGACGATCCGCACCGAAAAGGGCGGGGTGGAGCTGCCGCTGACACTGGATTGAGGCTCTCGATTCCCTTGTTCTGTCGTGTTTTCTTCACGCGAACCGGTTCCCACTTTGCTCGAAAACACTCCAAACAATAAGAAGGGCGCGGCCGAAGCCGCGCCCAGTGAGAAGAAGAGCTCTGCATTCTTCGATATGGTATTTAGAGTCTCATTCGACAAGGGGCGATCGGCGCGCTCGCCCGCTCATCGCGATCTCGACTGAAACGGCGCCATGCCCTTGCGGGCGAGGGCGTCGGCGCGCTCGTTCATCTCGTCGCCGGCGTGCCCGCGCACCCAATGCCAGGCGATCTCGTGACGCTCGGTCGCAGCGTCGAGGCGTGTCCACAGATCGATATTCTTGACCGGCTTGCGGTCGGCCGTCTTCCAGCCGCGCGCCTTCCAGCCCTTGAGCCAGGAGGTGATCCCATCGCGCAAATATTGCGAATCCGTGTGCAGATCGACAGTGCAGGCGCGGGTCAGCGCCTCCAGCGCCTCGATCGCGGCGGTGAGCTCCATGCGATTATTGGTGGTCGCCGCCTCGCCGCCGCAAATCTCCTTCTCGCGCTCGCCGAAACGCAGAATCGCGCCCCAGCCGCCGGGGCCGGGATTGCCGGAGCAGGCTCCATCCGTCCAAATGGCGACGCGCCCGCTCATGCGCTGAGGCCATAGTCGCGAGCGGCGCGAATCGTCCGGTGGAAGCGCAGGCGGGCGAGATATTCGCGCGGGTCCTTGGGCCGCACCAGCGCGCCCGGCGGCACATTCAGCCAATCGACGAAGCGCGTCAGCAGAAAGCGCAGGGCCGCGCCGCGCGCGAGCAGCGGGAACGCCTCCACCTCCGCCGCCGTCAGCGGACGCGCACGCGCGTAAGACGCCAGCAGCGCGGCGCCCTTCTCGGCGTCATAGCTTCCGGCCGCGTCGAAGCACCAAGCGTTGAGGCAGATGGCGAGATCATAGGCCAGCGAGTCGACGCAGGCGAAATAGAAATCGATGAGGCCGGAGACGCGATCGCCGAGGAAGAACACATTGTCCGGAAAAAGATCGGCGTGGATCACGCCCTCCGGCAGGCCGCGGGGCCAATCGCGCTCCAGCGTCTCCAGCTCCGTGGCGACGATCTCGCCCAAATCCTCCGCCACCTCGCCGGCGCGGGCGGAAAAAGGCGCATAGAGCGGCCGCCAGCCGCCGACCGACAAAGCATTGGCGCGACGCAGCGGAAAATCCGCCCCCGCCAGATGCAATTGCGCCAGCGCTTCGCCGAGCCGCGCGCAATGAGCGGGCTCGGGGTGATGGATGGAATAGCCGTCGAGAAAAGTGACGATCGCCGCCGGCCGGTCCGCCAGCCGCCCCAGCGCCGCGCCGGCGCGGTCGCGCACCGGCTGCGGACAGCCGAGGCCCTTGGCGGAGAGGTGCTCCATCAGCCCCAGGAAGAAGGGCAGATCGGCCTCGGCGACGCGCTTCTCATAGAGGGTGAGGATGAAGCTGCCGGCGCTCGTATGCAGGTAATAATTGGAGTTCTCGACTCCTTCGGCGATGCCCTTGCAGGACAAGAGCGCGCCGAGGTCGTAGCCGGCGAGAAAGCCGATCAGCTCCTCGTCGTCGACATCCGTGTAGACGGCCATGAGTTCCGCGCGGTTGGAGAAAAGCCGGGCGCGTCAAGCGTGCGCGCGCAGCTCCTTGGGAAGCGGGAAGGCGACATCCTCCAGCGCGGCGGACACGGTCTCGACCGAGATCTCATAGCGCTCGGCGAAAGCCTCCATGATCTCCTCGACGAGCACCTCCGGCGCCGAGGCCCCGGCGCTGATGCCGAGCGAGCCTATGCCGGTGAACATGCTCCAATCGATCTCGCTGCGGCCCTGGACGAGCTGGGCGGGCGCGCCGGCGCGCTCCGCCACCTCGCGCAGGCGCTGCGAGTTGGAGGAATTGGGCGAGCCGACCACGATCACCGCATCGACCTGCGGCGCGACCTGCTTGACCGCGCCCTGGCGATTGGTGGTCGCATAGCAGATGTCCTCCTTGTGCGGACCGACGATCTGCGGGAAGCGCCGCGTCAGCGCGCTGACGATCTCCTGCGAATCGTCGAGCGACAGAGTGGTCTGCGTCACATAGGCGAGATCGGCCACATCCTCGAGCTGCAGCTCGGCCACCGCCTGGACCGATTCGACCAGCACCACCGCGCCCGGCGGCAGCTGGCCCATGGTGCCGACCACCTCCGGATGGCCGGAATGGCCGACGAGCAGCACTTTTCGCCCACGCTTGTGATGAATTTCCGCCTCGCGATGCACCTTCGTCACCAGCGGGCAAGTGGCGTCGATCGCCAGAAGATTGCGCGAGGCGGCCTCGGCGGAAACCGATTTGGCGACGCCATGGGCGGAGAAGATCACCGGCGCCTTGGTGTCCGGCACCTCCTCCAGCTCCTCGACGAAGATCGCGCCCTTGGCCTTCAGCGCCTCGACCACATAGCGATTATGGACGATCTCGTGCCGCACATAGACGGGCGGACCGAATTTGGCGAGCGCCCGCTCCACCGCGTCGATCGCGCGCACGACGCCGGCGCAAAAGCCCCGCGGCGAGCACAGCAGAATCTTCAACGGCGGCTTTGACGACGGGCGATGCTGAATATTCATCCTCTAGCGCCTCTTGATCGAAAGGGGGCGGCCGAAACACGCCGCGCTGTGATGTCCCGCGTGAGGAAAGGTGTCAAGCCGAGGGTCCGCTCACTCGCGGGCCGCCCGAAAATCTGCTACACGGACGATCGACGAAGACTGGCCGCGCCAATGCCGGAGTGTCTCGCGGCCCATCTCGCGGTCTATGAGGGGACGGGGGCGAATATGTCGAATATCGTCGATATAATACAGTCCGCTCAAGGCGGCCAGATCATCGAAAATCTCTCCGATCGCTTCGGCCTCGCGTCCTGGCAGACGCGATCGGCGGTCGAATCGCTGCTGCCGGCGCTGGTCGCGGCGCTGCGCAAGGCGGCCGAAGCGCCCGATTCGCTGCGCCCCGTCCTCGACGCGGCCAATGATTCCGCCCATCGCGCCGCTTTCGAGAGCGCCGAGGAGGCCCATTCGCAGGCCAGCGTCGAAGGCGGCGACGCCATTGTCGCGCATCTCTTCGGCTCCGCCTCGGCCGCCGGCGAGGTCTCGCAATTCGTTGCGCGCGACAGCGGCCTGCGCGCCGATGTGCTGCAGCGCCTGCTGCCGATTCTCGTCTCCGTCGCCGCCGGCGGCCTCGGCTCGACGCTGGAGCGCCAGAGCGCCGCGGAGCCCCCTGCTCCCTCGCCGGCGCCGACGCCCGCGCCCTCGGGCGGCTGGCTGAGCGCGCTTTTTGGAACTTTTTTCGGGGCGAAGCCGGCCCCGCAACCGCAGGCGGCCCCGCCGGCCGAGCCTACCGACGCGCTGGAAGCCGCGCTGACGAAGATTCGCGAGACGCTCGCGCCCGCCGCCGGCGCCGAGCAGCAGGCCGGGCTCGACGAATTGCTGGGACGGATCTTCGCCTCGTCGAAGGGCTGACGGCTCAGGTCAGATTATTGGCGACGGGCAGATAATAGGCCGCCGAGAGCTTGGTGCCGATAATGCGCGTCGCCGCCAGGATCACGATCGAGAGAAAAAAGCCGACCATCGCATATTCGAGTGTGGTCGCTCCGCTCTCGTCGGCCAGAAATCGTCGCAGGCAATTCGGCATGGATCAAATTCCTCGAGCGGTCTGGCCGGGTGGCGGGCGTTGCGTCTCATAGGACGAAAACGCGGCCTTCTCGGTAACAGAAACATAAGCTTAATTCGTCTCGAAAGCGTTAAGCCAGCCGCCGCCCCGGCGCCGCGCGCGGCGGGGCGGTCTTGCGCGCGGGCGGCTTTTCCGCCAATTCAGCAGCCGGAACGCATATTGCTTCGGCGCCTACGCCGGAAGCGCTGTGGTTCGCGCCCGCTCTTTCGCGCCCGCCGAAAGGGAAGTCGACCTATATGGACCGCTGCGCCGGTCCTCACTGAAAGTTGCTGATGGCTCGCGACGTAAACGATACGACGCCGATCACGTCGCGCAATGCGCTCGTGGAGTGGTTCGAGGCTGGCGTTAAGACGCCCGATGATCTCAATGTCGGGACAGAACATGAGAAAATCGCGTTTTTCGACGCGAGCCGCGCGCCGGTGCCCTATACGTCGCCGGCCGGCGGCATAAAGGATCTGCTGGAAGGGCTGGGCGCAGCGCTCGGCTGGGAGCCGATCACCGACCGCGAGGCGATCATCGGCCTCTATGATCCGCATGGCATAGGAGCCATATCGCTGGAGCCGGGCGGACAGTTCGAGCTCTCCGGCGCGCCGCTGCCCACCGTCCATGGCGTGAAGGCCGAGCTCGACGTCCATTTCGCGGCGCTGGAGCCGGTGGCGCGCCGTTTCGGCATCTCCTTCCTCGATCTCGGCGCGAGCCCGAAGTGGCGGCGCAGCGAGACCCCTGCGATGCCCAAGCAGCGCTACGGGATCATGGCCTCCTATATGCCGAAGGTCGGCTCGCTCGGACTCGACATGATGTTCCGCACGGCGACCATTCAGGTCAATCTCGACTATACGTCCGAGAAGGACATGGTCGACAAGCTGCGCGTCGGCCTGGCGCTGCAGCCGATGGTCACGGCGCTCTTCGCCAATTCGCCCTTCATCGACGGCGAGCCGTCCGGCTTTCTGTCACAGCGCTCGCAGATCTGGCGCGACACCGACGCCGCCCGCACCGGAATGCTGCCCTTCGCCTTCGAGCCCGGCATGGGCTTCGAGCGCTATGTGGATTACGCCCTGGACGTGCCGCTCTATTTCGTGAAGCGCGGCGAGGTCTATCACGATGTCGCCGGCGCCAGCTTCCGCGATCTCCTGGACGGCAAGCTCGCCGCTTTGCCCGGCGAGCGCGCGACAATGTCGGACTGGGCCAATCATCTCGGCGCCATTTTCCCGGAGGCGCGGCTGAAGCGCTATCTCGAGATGCGCGGCGCCGATGGCGGGCCGCGCTCGCATATGACCGCTCTGCCGGCGCTTTTCGTCGGCCTCTTCTACGATCGCGCGGCGCTGGACGGCGCTCTGGCGCTGATCGAGGGCTGGAGCGCCGAGGAGCGCGAGGCGCTGCGCGCCGATGTTCCGCGCCTCGCCTTGGAGGCGCGCATCGGCGGACGCCGCGCGCTCGACATTGCGCGCGACATGCTGGCTCTGGCCCGCGGCGGCCTCGCCCGCCGGGCGAAGCTGGATGCGCAAGGCCGCGACGAGACCATCTATCTCGCGCCGCTGGAGGAGATCGCCGAGACGGGCCGCACCTTGGCGCAGCAGCGGCTCGAGGCCTATCACGGAAGATGGGGCCGCTCGGTCGATCCGGCCTTCACGGATTGCCTGCTGTAAGAGGAGAGCGACGCGCTGCGCCTCGTGGCGCGCGTCGATCGAAGCGAAGATGCGCGAAGCGAAAAGCGCCCCCTCCCTCACCCTCCCCCGCTATCGCGGAAGAGGGTGAGGGAGGGGGCGCTTTTCCGACTCTAGGGCTCGAATGACGCGCGCGTTCAGCGCGCGTAGAGGCCGGGGGCTCCCGGCGCGCGCACATAGGAATGGCCGATCGGCCGCACGCCGGCCTGCCCCCAGCCGGGCCGAGATCGCCGGCGCGCACATGGCCGCCGAGACGCACGCAATTATCCGAGCCGGCAACCGGGACGAACCCCTCGCCGAAGCGGGCGCAACGCCCGCCGGCGGGAATCGTGCCGGTCGTCTGCGCCTCCGCGGCCGGCGCGCCGACGACGGCGCAAAGGCACAGGCAGGCGAAAAGACGGCGGGCGTCGAGCCCGCGAGCTTCGGCGGTGAAAACGGTCATTCGCAGATCAGCCTCGAAAATGTCTCGCATCGCAACAACCGAGTCGACGCGCTTTGCGCCGCGTCCCGATGTTGCCGCCCGATGTTTACCAACTCGTTACTTCGCACGCTTCGACGCGAGGGGTCACGCGACGGCGACCACTTAGGTCCAATAAGGTCGAACAATCGTGGCAGGATCGTGTCGCTCGGGAAGGCCATCAGCGCCAATCGCCGAGAACAGCTTGCACCACCGTCAGCGCCGCGACGGCGGCCGTGTCCGCCCGCAAGATGCGCGGGCCGAGCGAGAGGCGCGCGACGAGCGGCGCGGCGAGGATCGCCTCCCGCTCGGCGGGATCGAAGCCCCCCTCCGGGCCGACCAGCACATCGACGCCCTGATGCGCCGGCGCCGCGCGCAGGGCCGTGACCGGATCGGCGCGCTCGGCGTCCTCGTCGCAGAAGACGAGCAGCCGCCCCGCCTCGCGCGCGGCGAGATAGGCCTCGAGCGCGACCTCCTCGACCACCTCCGGCACGCTCAGCACGCCGCATTGCTCGGCCGCCTCCACCACATTGGCGGCGAGGCGCTCCAGATTGACGCGGCGCGCCTGGGTGCGGCGGGTGATGATCGGAGCGAGGCGCGCCGCGCCCATCTCTGTCGCCTTTTGGGCCATATAATCGAGCCGCGCGTGCTTGAGCGGCGCGAAGCAGTAATGGAGATCGGCGCTCGCGGTCTGCGCGCGCAGGCGCTCCTTCGCGACGAGAATCGCCTTGCGCTTCGCCACTTCCTCGAGGCTCGCCCGCCATTCGCCGTCGCGGCCGTTGAACAGCAAGATCGCGTCGCCCTCGCGCAGGCGCAGCACATTCAACAGATAATTGAGCCGGTCGGCGTCCGGAATGATACGCGCGCCGGCCTCGAGGGGCGCCTCGACAAAGAGCCTCTGCGCAGAGAAATCATAACGTGACACGAGCTTTCCCGGAGGGTGAGAGCGGGCCGCCATCAAGCCGCCGCTTTATCCGCGAAACTGCCGGATGCTTGCAAGGGGCGCAAGTCTCTTGCTAAGACCGCTTAAACCATAAAAGGGGAACGCCGCCATGAGGGCAAGGAGCGGTATCGCGCAGAACGCGCGGGCGATTGCAGGCATGATCGCCGGCGCGCCGATATTGGGAATTCTTCTCGCGACGGCGGGAGCGTCGACCGCTCTGGCCCAGTCCTGCCAGGAGGATTTTCAGAAGCTCTCGCAGCGGCGCATGTCCCAGATCCAGACGCTCAACAATATCGGCAAGGCGTCCAAGGGCAAAATGGACCCGATCGCCGCCTGTCCGGTGGCGCGCAAGCTCGTCTCCATAGAGACCGAGATGGCCGCCTATATCGATAAGAACAAGGAATGGTGCAACATTCCCGACGCTATGGTCGACGGTTTCAAGCAGGCGCGCGGCAAGACGCAGACTTTCGCCGCCCAGGCCTGCGCGGTCGCCGCCAAGGCGAAGAAAATGCAGGAAGAGGCGGCCGCCGGCATCGGCCCGCAGGCGCAGAAGCTGCCCGCCGGCCCGCTGTGAGCGCTGCGGAGCCTCAGGACGAGCCGCGGCTGCCCGACGCCGTCGCCGACCATCCGCTCTGGCGCCTCGCGCCGGACCCGCTCCGCCCCTATGTGCAGCTCGCCCGCCTCGATCGTCCGATCGGCTGGTGGCTGCTGCTGCTGCCCTGCTGGCAAGGCAGCGCGCTCGCCGCTGCGGCGCTCGGCGCGCCGCTCAATGTCTGGCATCTGCTGCTCTTCTTCATCGGCGCGGTCTCCATGCGCGGCGCCGGCTCCACCTATAATGACATCGTCGACCGCAAGATCGACGCGAAAGTGGAGCGCACGCGGCTGCGCCCGCTCGCCAGCGGCCGGGTCTCCTTGCGCGCGGCGATCGCCTTTCTCGTGGCTCAATGCCTCGTCGGGCTCGGCGTTCTTCTGTCCTTCAACGGCTTCACCATCGCGCTCGGCTTCGCCTCGCCGCTGATCGTGCTGATCTATCCTTTCGCCAAGCGCGTCACCTCCTGGCCGCAGGCGGTGCTGGGGCTCGCGTTCGCCTATGGCGCGCTGCTCGGCTGGACGGCGCTGACCGGCGGGCTCGGCCTGCCGGCCGTCCTCCTCTACGCCTCGGCGATTTTGTGGACGATCGGCTTCGACACGATCTATGCGCTGCAGGACAAGCGCGACGACGCCATAGCGGGCGTGCGCTCGACGGCGCTGCTGTTCGGCGCGCGCGTGCGCCTCGCGGTCGGCGCGCTCTATCTCGGCTCGGCTGTCTTCGCGGAATTGGCGCTGCTGTCCGCCGATGTCGGCGGCTTCGCGCAGATCGGCCTCGCCGCCTATGCGGCGCATTTTTGCTGGCAGGTCTATCGGACCAGCGAGTCCGCGGCGCCGCAGACGGCGCTCATGCTGTTCCGCTCCAATCGCGACGCCGGCCTGCTGCTCTTCGCCGGCCTCGCGGCGCAGAGCGCCATCCTCGCTTATTCATAGCAGACGATTTCGCGCTCGCCCTGATAGACCGTCGCCATGCGCTCGCCTTCGCCCTGCTTGCGGCGCGCGCAGAAGCGCGGACGGCGCTTGATGACGGAGGCGTTCTTGCGGCGCGCGATCGTCTCGCGCAGCGCGACGCCGCCGAGGCGCGGATCGATCGTCTCGAGCGCGCCGCCGCGCGCAGCAAGGCGCGGCAGATCGAGATAGGACGCCCAATATTTCCAATCCGCCGAGATCGCGCCGCCATCCGCCGTCTCGGTGAGAACGACGTCGAGATCAGGGTCCTGATGGGCGAGCGACAGCCGATAAGAGGCGCCGCCGTCCACGCTCGGCTCGACATCGAGAGCGACGCCGCGATAGGCCTGTACCGGCACGCTGATCATCATGGACATTCCGGCGAAGCGCCGGGAAATCAGAATATCGCGACGGCCGACGCGCACCTGGCGCTGGCCGCCGTCGGCGCGCCGATCGCGCTGAACGGCGAATTGAAGCTGTGTCTCCGCCATGACTTTGGTCTCGAACATGCGCTCGCTCCCCGAGATGTGACCTTCGCGACTGGTCTCGCGTTTCATGGGTCGCATGTTGGGCGACGGTTGCGGCAAAGCTCGCTAACAAGGCTGGTGAATCGCCCGTAAACCATTGCCTTTTCGACCGATTCGCGAGCTTTGGGTTAGCGCCCGGCAAACGAGATCGTCGAAATTCGCGGCAATTCGCCGAAAAGACCGCCTTGCGGGAGGGGCTCGGCTCGCTTAACGACTATAGTAATGGCCGACAATGCAACCGACTTCGCGGCTCAGCTGCCGCAGCTCGAAGCCGTCGCGCGGCGAGCGGGCGAGATCGCCATGGGCTTCTTCCGCCCGGGCGAGAAGACCAGCGCGGCCGTCTCTTATAAGGACGGCGGCTCGCCTGTGACCGAGGCCGACATGGCGGTCGACCGTTTCCTGCAGGAGGCGGCGCTGTCGCTGTTTCCGGACGCCGGCTGGCTCTCCGAGGAGACGGCCGACAATAAGGAGCGTCTGCTTCGCCCCCGGCTGCTGGTCGTCGATCCGATCGACGGAACGCAGGCTTTTCTGCGCGGCGACAGGCGCTGGGCGGTCTCCATCGCGCTGATCGACCAAGGACGGCCCACGCTCGGCGTCATTCACGCGCCGGCGCTGGAATGGACCTTCGCCGCCGCCGCCGGCCATGGCGCGGCGCTGAATGGCGCGCCGATCCGCGTCGCCGCGCGCGCCGTTCTGGCGGGCGCACGGTTGGAGGCGCCGCGCGGCCTGGCGGCGCGCTTCGCCGGCTCCGAATATAAATTCGCAGTTCAGGACCGCACGCCCTCTCTGGCTCTGCGCGTCGCCGATGTCGCCTCCGGCCGCAATGATCTCACCATCGCTTCCGCGGATTCGAAAGACTGGGACATTGCCGCGGCCGATGTGATACTCACCGAGGCGGGCGGCGTCCTGTCCGAGCTAGAGGGGCTTCCCTTGCGCTATAATCGTCCGCAGCTGCGGCGCGATATGCTGGTGGCGGCGCCGCAATCGATCTTTCCCGAGAGTCTCGCGCTGGCGCGGGCGGTTTCCAAGGGCGTAATATGAGCGAAACGACGACACTGAACGGCGGCGCGCCGCAGGCGCTTCATCTCGTTTTCGGAGGCGAGCTGATCGACCTCCAGGGCGTCGCCTTCCGCGACCCGACCAAGCTCGACATCGTCGGCATTTATTCGGACAACGCCTCCGCGCTCGCCGCCTGGAAGGCGAAAGCGCACGCCACCGTCGACAACGCCCATATGCGCTATTTCGTCGTGCAGCTGCACAGCCTCCTCGATCCCGAGACGAATTGAGCTGAGATCGCTCCTTCCGCGCGGCCGATCGACGGCGCGCCCGACGGCCTCTCCGGGCCGGGGCGTCGCGATCGGCCCTTTCATTCGAGGACGGCGCGGCGAGAGCTCGGCCGTCGCATTATTGGCGAGTTCACCGGGGCGTCGATGCCGGTCCTGACGATTTATCGGTTGCTGACCATCGGTTTGACGCCACTCGCCGGCGTGGCGCTGGGCTGGCGCGCGAGACAAGGCAAGGAAGATCCCGCGCGGATCGGCGAGCGCATGGGCGCGCCGAGCCTCGAGCGTCCCGCCGGACGGCTCGTTTGGCTGCATGGCGCGAGCCTCGGCGAGAGCCTCGCCCTGCTGCCGCTGGTGGAGCGCTTCATTCAGCGCGGCGTCGAGGTTCTCGTCACCACGGGCACGGTCTCCTCCGCCAAAGTGCTGCGGGCGCGACTCCCCGCCGGCGCTGTGCATCAATACCTGCCGCTGGACGCGCCGCAATTCGTCGAGCGATTCCTCGAGCATTGGCGGCCCGACATCGTGCTCTTCGCCGAGTCGGAGCTGTGGCCCAATATGATCCGCGCGATTCATGCGCGGCGGCTGCCGCTCGTTCTCGTCAACGCCACCATCTCGCGCCGCTCCGCCGCGCGCTGGCGGCGCCTGCCCGGCGGCGCGCGAACCTTGTTCGGCGAGATCGATCTCTGTCTCGCGCAGAACGCCGAGAGCGCCGCGCGCTATCTGGGCCTCGGCGCGCCGCGCGTGCGCGTTTGCGGCAATCTGAAATTCGACGTGCCGCCCCCGCCCGTCGGCGCCGGCCGACTCGCCGAATTCAATGGCGCCATCGGCCCACGTCCAGTCTGGGCGGCGATCTCCACCCATGCGGGCGAGGAGGAGATCGCGATCGACGCGCATCTCTCGCTCTCCGCGGAGGTTCCCTCGCTGCTGACGATCATCGTCCCGCGCAAGCCCGAGCGCGGCGCGGAGATCGCCGCTCTCGCCAGCGCCAAAGGCCTCGCGGTGGGCCTGCGCTCGCGCGACGGCGAGCCGCGGCGCGGCGTGCAGATCTATGTCGCCGACACAGTGGGAGAGCTCGGCCTGTTTCTCCGCGCCGTCAGTGTGGTGTTCACGGGAAAATCGCTGACCGCCGAGGGCGGGCACAATCCGATAGAGCCGGCCAAGCTCGGCTGCGCGATCCTGCATGGGCCGCATGTCGAGAATTTCGCGGACATCTATGGCGAGCTGGCCGCCGCCCGCGCCGCCGCCCGTGTGAGCGATGCGGAATCGCTGGCGCGCGCGCTACAATTCCTGCTCTCCGACCCCTCGCGCATGCGCAAGATGGGCCGCGCCGGGGCCGAGGTGGTGCGAAAGCTCGGCGGCGCCTCGCAGAGCATTATGGCGGCGATCGAGCCCTATCTCGCGCAATCGGCGCTGGAGCAGAAATGAGCCGGCGGCGCCGCATCGCAAATGCGCGCGCCTGACTTCTGGCGATGCGCGCCGGCCTCGCCACTGGCGAAAGCTCTGGCGCCATTCGGCGCGATCTATGGCGCGATCGCTTCAGCGCGCATGAGACGGAAAGGCGGGCGCGCCGCTCTTCCGGTGATCGTGATCGGCGGGCCGACGCTGGGAGGCGACGGCAAGACGCCGGTCGCGCTCGCCATCGCCGCTCTGCTCGCGGAAATGGGCGAGCGGCCGTTCTTCCTCACCCGCGGATATGGCCGCCACAATGCGCAGCGCGCGCCTTTTCTCGTCGATCCCGGCATACATGACGCGCGCGAGACGGGCGACGAAGCGCTGCTGCTGGCGCGCTGCGCCCCAACCATCGTCGGCGTCGATCGCGCGGCCGGCGCGGCGCTCGCGCGCGATCTCGGCGCGACGGCGCTGGTGCTGGACGATGGATTGCAGAGCCGGCGGCTCGAGCCCGATCTGGCGCTGATGGTCGTCGACGGCGCCTATGGCGCAGGCAATGGCCTGTGCCTGCCCGCCGGCCCGCTGCGCGCGCCCTTGCCGCGCCAGCTCGCCGCTGTCGATGCGCTCATGCTCATCGGCGAGGGTACGGCAGGAGAAGCGGTCGCCGAATATGCGAGCGCGGCGGGAAAGCCCGTTCTGCGCGCCCGCATCGGTCCCCTCCCCGCGCGCCTGCCCGAGCGCGTGCTCGCCTTTGCGGGCATCGCGCGACCGGAAAAATTCTTCGCGACGCTGGAGGCTTCGGGGGTCGAGATCGTCGGCCGAAAAAGCTTCGCCGATCATCATCGCTACACGGCGCGCGAGATCGCGGCTCTCGAGCGCGAGGCCGCGCGCCTCGGCGCGACGCTGGTCACGACGGAGAAAGACGCGGCGCGTCTTTCTAAAGACGCGGCTGCGCGCGTGGACGCCCTGCCGATCCGCCTGCTCTTGGAAAAGGAAGAAACGCTCCGCGCGCTTCTGCGCCGCGCGCTGACGCGGAATTGAGAAGGCTCAGGGCTTCTTCGGGAAGCTCACGCCGATGCGGATGAGCTTGGCGTCGGTGCTCGAATAGGCCTCTTGCAGGTCGACGTTCCAATAGCGGAGCTCTTCCAGCGGTATGGGCTCGCCGGTCACGGCGCAGCGCACGTAGGCGCCTGGACGGCGAATGCGGAAGTCGCCATCGCGATATTCGACCTCGGCCTCGACCGCGGCCTGCGGCTGTCGTTCGAACCGGTTCATGCGGATCCTGCGTCTCGCCCGCTCGGTTAAGCGGCGCACCGACGAAATAAACGAGGTCATGCCGAATTTTCAATAGCAGAGACGCAATTGGCAAGGCCGAATCGCACATTGGCGGCCGAGCTTGCGCATGCGCTCCCCAAAAAACCGGCGCACGGCGCCAGAAGCCGGCTCGGATGAGCGACCTTGGAAAAGAAATCGCTCCAAAACGCGAATGGCCGCCCCAGAGGGCGGCCATGAAGATCGATTCGATCGTCTTTCGACGCGCTCTCACCAAAAGACGTTGGCGCGGGCGAGGAAGAGGCTCGGATGATCGCCGTTGAGGAAGGGACGGTCGGAAGCCGCGACCATCGTCATGACGCGCGTCCAATTGGCCTGCAGGCGGAAGCCGTTGACCGGATACCAGTTCAGGCCGATGGTCAGATTCTCCTGGCGGCCGCCGAGCGTCGCCGTATTGGCCAGCGCCTTCTGAGCGGCCGAGCCGGCCACGGTCGCCGCATAGACGAAATTGCCGTCGACGAGGCCGCCATTGTTGAGATTGAGCTCGCTGAAGCGGGCAGCGATTTCCCAGGCGCCCCAGCCGCCCTTGTTGACCGGATCCTTGATCTTGATCGCGCCGAAGGTGCCGGGCGAGCTCCAGTTCTTGTCGTAGCCATTATACACTTCGGCTTTCGACTCGCCGGTCAGGAAGAACGAGCCCTGGACATAATATCCACTGGCCTGCAGGCTCGATCCGCCATTATTGCCGAGCAGCAGAGCATTGAGCGGATCACGCTCGTAGCGCGTCGCGATATATTCGCCCTGCAGTGAGAAGGGGCCATAGGCGGCCGCGGCTTCGAAGCCGTAGCTATAGGCGTATTTCAAGCAGCCATTCTTCATGATGAAGGGCGCTGACAGGAGACCGAGGCCGGTCGCGGTCGTCGCCAGGCTGCCGGAGGCCGCGCAAGTCATATCCTGCGCCGTCGAGACGCGGCTCCAGGTTCCGCTGCCGCCCAGAACATCCGCCTCTTCGCGCTCCGTGCCGGCGCCCGGCCGCAAGAAGGCGGCGTCGGTGGCGGCCGTCGAATCGTTCGGCTTGTGATAGCGGAAGGACGAGCCGACATGCAGCAGCTTGTCCTCTTCCTGAAGGGGCGCATAGGTGGCGCGAACCGCCGCGTCCCAATATTGCGCGCCGCTGGTGGGCGGAGCGGTCGCCGTGTCCTGCGGCGAGGTGGAGAAGATGCCCGTCTTGACCGACCACAGCTTGTCGCCGACGCCGACGGCCGCGCCGATGTGGCGGCTGGGCGCGAGAACGGTCGGCATGGCGCGCTCGAGGAAGGTGATATTGCTCGTGGAGCTGGTCGTCTCCATGCTGAAGGGCTCGAAGAAATTGCCGACCTGGAAAGTGACCGGCTCTTTGGTGATTCCTTCCGGCATCAGCTTCTGGCGATAGGCGATGAAGGCGTCGCGTATGCCCGCCACGCCTGTGTTGGTGAAGTCGTATTGGAACCGATAGAACCAGTTCTTATAGGCCTTGCCTTCGACCCAGATCTGCGCGCGGCGGAAGCCGACATTGCTGCGCGACATGGTGTCGGCAGAGCTAGAGAAGCCGCCGTCGGCCTGAATGCGGCCGCCGATCTTGAAGTTGAACGCCTTGTCCTCCGTCTCGACGAAGAGGCCGTTCTTGAAGCTGACGAACACCGGCGGCGGGGCGACGAGCCCGGGCAGGGTCCTGGCGGAATTCAACGCATTCTTGACCTGGACATTGGTCTTGGCCTGATCGGCGACCTTGGCCTCGAGACGCTTGAGCTGCTCCTTCAGCGCCTTGATCTCGCTCGCCGTATCCGCCAGCGCCGAGGCCGGAGCGCCCACCATCCCGCAGAAGGCGGCGAGCGCCACGCCGCCCGAGAGCCGCCGCGCCATTTTCGACCCGATTTCCTGTTCTCTCATCCTAGCCCCCTGCGCTCGGCGTTTTGCGTGAGCGGCTCGGACATTTGTTCGCCGGACGGGATATTCATGTGATCTAATGAATATCTCGCATCGACGACAAGTCTCCCGGGTCCGAACCACACACGCAAGGCGCACGACGATTGCACCGTTTGCCTACTCATCGTTAGATGATGCCCAAATTCTCACCAGCCATGCCCATGTGACGAGCTTCTAGGGGCGAAATGTTCTTTGGATACATCACATGTAATTGTCTTACATTTCGATCGGCCATTTGTGCAAGGCCAGAATCGGCTTCACTTAAGGATTTCCACGTATGTGTTGCCGAATCGACACAATCTGGATGTGGGGCCGCTGTAAGGTGCAACGACATTACGGCGCGAAGCGGCGCGGTCGAGGCGGCGAGACCGGCCGCCGAGCAAAGCCGGCGACAATCGGACGATCCGAATAAATCCGGGGCTTTATCTAGAACTTGCGGCCCGGCCTCACGCCCCATCGCCCGTGGCATTTGGGCAACACCCTAGGTAGAAACCGTTGTCACAATTCGGCGCCGCCATCTTTTGTGATGATTGTGTCACATAAGGCCTCTAGCGCTGCCATAGCGGTAAGCAATTCAAGGCAGAGGCTGACATGACACAGGTACCGAACGTCCAGACGATCGCGAAGGGCGCGACGCCTTCGAAGCTGCTGGGAGGCGTCGCAGTCCTCGCCCTCGGCGCGTTCGGCGCGCCCACGGCGGCTCTCGCCGACACGCAGAGCGAGATCAAGGCGCTGAAGGCCGAGCTGAAGCGGCTCGAGCACAAGCTCGACGAGCAGGCCAAGACGACCCATCAGGTCAAGAACGCGCTGAATTCGGCCAAGGCCGCGCCGGGCGGCAATGCTCCGCCGCCGGTGTTCGTCAGCTTCAAGAACGGCCTCTTCGTCGAGACCGAAGACCAGGCGTTCAACTTCAAGATCGGCGGCCGCATCCAGGCCGACGGCGGCTTCACCAGCTATCCCTCCGCCTCCGGCTCCCGCAGCAATGTCGGCTTCCGCCGCGCCCGCCTCGAGGTCGAGGGCAAGGCCTATAAGAACTGGTACTACAAGTTCCAATATGACTTCACCGGCACTGGCGTGACCGGCATTCGCGACGCCTTCATCGCCTATCGCGATAAGCTGCTGCCGGAGTCGATCACCAAGCAGCCGATCACCATCCAGATCGGCAGCCAGTACGAGCCGTTCAGCATGGAGACGCTGACCTCCTCGAAGCACATCACCTTCATCGAGCGCGCGCTTCCCGGCGCCCTGGCTCCCGACCGCCATGTCGGCGCCAAGGTCGGCCTCGGCGACAAGCATTGGAGCGTGCAGGCCGGTGTTTTCTCGACCAGCTTCGGACAGGACTCCTCGCAGGCTCCGGCCGCGACCGGACATCAGTATTGGGACCTGACGACGCGCGCGACCTACGCGCCGATCATCGAGGAGGACAAGCTGCTGCATTTCGGCGGCTCGTTCATGTTCCACAAGCCGAACGACTCGACCGCCGCTCAGGATCCGAACAATCTGCTGCCGGGCACCGGCTCGCGCGACGAGACCGACATTCTCAACAACCGCTACATCGTCGTTCCGTCGGCGCAGGCGCTCAACTGCAGCCCCACTTTCAAGGCGGCGACCGGCCTCGCCCTGCTGACGACGCCCGGCTATCTGCAGAATGGCTGTCTGAAGTCCAGCTACAACTACAACTTCGAAATGGCGGCCACCTACGGCCCCTTCTCGGTGCAGGGCGAATATTCCGGCGCTCATTACGAGCGTGATGCGGGGACGGCCGCGCTGCTCGGCAACAATGGCGGCTCGAGCCTCAACTATAGCGGCTATTACGTCCAGGGCTCGGTCTTCCTGACCGGGGAGTCCCGCGCGGCCTCCTATAAGGGCTACGACAAGGACTGGAACACGCCGGGCACGTTCGGCGACGTGGCGATCAAGAACCCGCTCAACAAGGGCGGCCTCGGAGCCTGGGAGTTCGCCGCGCGCTACAGCGAGCTCAATCTGAACAATGGCGGCCTCGTCGACAGCAATTACGCCTATCTGGCGGCCGTCGCCGGCAATGCGGCGCAGCAGGCGATCGCGAAGACCGCGACGCTGGGCGGCCGCGAGGAGAATCTGACGCTCGCGCTCAACTGGTATCCGGTGCGGGGCGTCCGCTTCCAGGCCAACTGGACGCGCGCCATGACGCTCGTCGCTCCCTCCGACAAGCCCTATCTCAACGGCCAGCATCCGAGCACCTTCCTCGCTCGCGCCCAGGTCTTCTGGTGAGAGCAGAGGCCGGGCTCTTCGGTCCCGGCACGATGTCAATCGAGAAGAGGCCGCCCTTCGGGGCGGCCTTTTTCGTTATAGAACTGAACTTTACGACGTGACATTTCCGCAACAGCCGCCGCTGAAAACCTCCCTTGCCGACCACCAGCCTAGTCAGCCCCTATAGTCTATGATTAGTGTATACCACTTAGGCGTTAATACGGGGACACTGATGAACGGGCATAAGGGATCGCGCGGACGGACAATGCGGCGGCTCTCGGGCGGCGTCTCTCTCGCCGCCTTCGCAGCGACTTTCGGACTTCCTGCTTCCGCGCTGGCGGATACGGCGAGCGAGATCAAGGCGCTGAAGGCTGAGCTCAAGCGGCTCGAGGCCAAGGTCACGCAGCAGGCCAAGGATCACGCCCAGGTCAAGAACGCGCTCAACTCCGCCAAAGGCGCGCCGGCGGCCAGCGCGCCGCCGCCGGTCTTCATCTCCTTCCGCAACGGCCTCTTCGTCGAGACCGAGGATCAGGACTTCAATTTCAAGGTCGGCGGGCACCTGCAGATCGACGGCGGCTTCGCCTCCTCGGCCGACACCATCTCCCGCTCCAATGTCGGCTTCCGCCGCGCCCGCCTCGAAATCGAAGGCAAGGCCTTCAAAAACTGGTTCTACAAGATCCAATACGACTTCACCGGCTCCGGCGTCGCCGGCATTCGCGATTTCTATCTCGCCTATCGCGACAAATTGCTCCCGTCGGAGATCAGCTCGCAGCCTGTCACCTTCCAGATCGGCAATTTCCGCGAGCCCTTCAGCCTCGAATCGACCGAATCGTCGAAATATTTCACCTTCATCGAGCGCTCTCTGCCCTCCGTTCTCTCGCCGAGCCGCCATACCGGCGCGGCGGTCGCCGTCGGCGACAAGCAGTGGAGCGTCAAGGCCGGCGTCTTTTCGACCAGCCCGCAGGACACGGCGACCGCTCCGCCCACCGGCGAATCGCAATATTGGGACGCAGCCGTGCGCGGGGTCTATGCGCCGATCACGGAGGAGGACAAGCTCCTCCATTTCGGCGGCTCCTTCAAATATCACAGGCCGAACAACACCACCGCGGCCACCGACGCCGCCAATCTGCGCCCCGGCCAATCGCCCGAGCGCGAGGAGACCGACGTGCTCGGCGGCGGCGGCGCGCTCACCCGCGTCTCTGCGGCGCAGGATCTCTCCTGCGGCGCCTCCGCGGCGAGCCTCAACATCACGACCACCGGCGTCGGCCTGCTCAGCGCGCCCTTCGCGCGGCGCTCGAGCTGCCTGAAATACTCCTATAATTACGGCTTCGAGGCCGCCGCCGCCTATGGCCCGGTCTCGCTGCAGGGCGAATATATCGCCGCCCAATATGAGCGGGACGCCACCAACGCCTTCCTCTACGGCAATGGCGGCGGAAGCAGCCTGCGCTACAGCGGCTATTATGTCTTGGGCTCCTTGTTCCTGACCGGCGAGTCGCGCGCGGCCTCCTACAAGGGCTATGACAAGGACTTCAACACGCCGGGCAGCTTCGGCGAGGTTCAGATCAAGAACCCGCTGAACAAGGGCGGCTATGGCGCATTCGAGCTGGCGGCGCGCTACAGCGAGATCAATCTCAACAATGGCGGTCTCGTCGACAGCAGCTTCGTCTATGCGGCGACCGTGGCCGGCAACGCCGCGCAGAAGGCGCTGGCCAGCACCGCGACGCTCGGCGGACGCCAGGACAATTTCTCCCTCGCGTTGAACTGGTATCCGGTCAAAGGCGTGCGCTTCCAGGCCAATTGGACCAAGACGCTGACGCTGATCGCGCCCTCCGATCGCCCCTTCCTCAATGGCGACCATCCCAGCCTCTTCCTCGCCCGGGCGCAAATCTACTGGTGAGACGGACCTTCGGATCGAAGCGTCTTTCATGACGCTCCAATTCATGCGCGGCCGCCCCTTTCGGGCGGCCGTCGCATTTTGGGCGACGCGATCCGGCCGGGGATATTTCCGTCGTGCAGAAAATACAATATTAAATTAAGAAGTTCGCGTCGCCGATTCGGCGCAGCGTGCGTAATCGATACATTTACCTAAGCGTAAATACGTAATTCGATTAATCACCGCTTCGCCGGATTTCAAATATGCCTAATATAGTCCGCATTTCTATTGTCATAGCGGCAGTCGCGCAAGGCCTCGCCGCGGGGCGCGCCGAAGAGCTTCCGAAACGACAGGCTGCTCCTGTCGAGTATGTTCGTATTTGCGATCAATATGGCTCGGCCTTCTTCTATATCCCCGGCAACAACACCTGCCTGCGCATCGGCGGCGCCGTCGTCGCCGAATGGCGCTCGTGGAGCACCTCCTACCGCATGTCGCGCAACATCATCGCGACCGACAACCCTTTCGCCTTCGGCCCTAGCGTCAACGCGAATCCGCTCGGCATTCCGGGCCATGTTCCTCTCCTCGGCTATTCCAATCCGCGCAGCGGCGACAATAGCGGCTTCGTCGGCATCGGCCGGGTCGAGATGGACGCCCGCGCGCCGACCGACTACGGCACGATGCGCGCCTTCATTCGGCTCGAATCGCAATTCGGCTCGGACAGCAGCGCGGCGACCGGCTCGCTCAGCGGCTCGCAATATTTCGGCGCCGCCAATTTCTCCAACGGCAATGTGTTCCGGACGACGGCGCGCGAGACGACGATCCTCAACAAGGCTTTTCTGCAATTTGGGGGCATTACCGCTGGCCGCGTGCAGTCCTTCTTCGATTTCTACACCGACAATATCGATTGGGAGGCGCTGCGCGGCTCCAACTCCACCGTCGGCGCGCTGGCCTATACCTATAGTTTCCGTGACGGCGCCTCGCTCAGCTTCTCGCTCGAGGACAATGTATCGCGACGCGGCTTCATCGGTTCGACGATCGGCGCCTTCAATTACGTCGCCGCGGTTTACGGCCTCTCGGGCGCTGCGGCGGACGCCGCGGCGGCGGCCTGGGGAACGCGCTTCACCGGCGTGCCGGACGGCGTGCAAATTCCCGAGATCGTCGGCGCCTTCCGCATCGACCAGCCCTGGGGCGCCGTGCAACTCTCCGGCGCCGCGCATCAGCTGCGCACATCCACCTACACACGCAACGCCACGGTGGCGACGCCCGTCACCGGACTGCCGCTCGGCACAGCCATCCCCGTCGTTTCGCAGGAGGATTACGGCTATGCGTTCCAGCTCGGATGGCAGTTCAATCTCGACAGGCTCGCCCCGGATATTTTTTCCGAGGGCGACAAATTATGGGTGCAGGGAACCTACGCCCGCGGCGCCGTCGGCTATCTGATGGGCAATAATCTCAGCTTCAACGGCGGCCCGGTGAATGGCAACGCCTTCTACGGCTATGGCAATGGCGGCGTCAAAGCCAGCAATGGCTGGGAGTTTCTGAGCTTCGACTGCATATGGACCGCCGCCGCCCATTGCGACAAATCGATCGGCTGGGTGGGCCTTGCGGCCTTCAAGCATTATTGGACGCCGACGCTCTCCTCCGGCGTCTACGGCTCCTTGATGGAACTCTATTACAGCCCGAGCGCCATAGCAGATTTCGGCGGCGGCGTCGGCGCGGTGAACACGACCGAATATCGGGTCGGCTCCAATCTCATCTGGACGCCGATCAAGAATTTCGATCTCGGCGGCGAGCTGATGTATCTGCGCGACAATCACCACAACCGGCCGGTGGGGCTCGCGCCGGACATAGCGTTGTGGTCGGTGGGCCTGCCGTCCTGGAAGGGCGCGAATGCGACAGTAGAGGGACGCGTGCGCCTGCAGCGCTCGTTCTGACGCCGAGAACTCCTTGCTCGGCCGTGTCTTCTGCAGGCGAACCGTTTCCCGCTTCGCGCGAAAACGCTAGCTCTCGCGCGTGAAGACCCCGTCCGCCTCCATCATCTCGAGCAGCATGCCCTCGCGCAGGCCGCGATCGGCGATGCGCGTGCGGGAGGCCGGGAAGACGCGGCGAATCGCCTCGAAGATCGCGCAGCCGGCGAGCACGAGATCGGCGCGCTGCGGGCCAATGCAGCCATTGGCGGCGCGCTGATCGAAATCCATGGCGCGCAGCGAATCGATGGCGCGCGTCGCGTCCTCGTCCGAGAGCCAGAGCCCATCGACGCGCCAGCGATCATAGCGCTCGAGGCCCAGATGCACGCCGGCCAGCGTCGTCACCGTGCCGGAGGTGCCGAGCAGATGGAAACGCTCGCAGCGGCGCTCCGCCGCCGTGCGCTCGGCAAAGGCGACGAGCCCCTCGAGCGCGCGCGCCGTCATCGCCTCATAAATGGCCGGCGTCACGCTCTTGCCGCCGAATCGCTCCGCCAGCGAGACGACGCCGAGCTCGAGCGAGGTCCAATGGCGCAATTCGCAGCCCTGCGCGTCGCGGGTCAGCCACACCAGCTCGGTGGAGCCCCCGCCTATGTCGAACAGCAATATGCTCTCGGCGCGCGGGTCGGCGAGCGAGCCGCAGCCGCGCGCGGCGAGGCGCGCCTCGGTCTCGCGATCGATGACCTCGAGCAGCAGGCCGGTGCGCTCATGCACGCGCTCGACGAATTCGGCGCCATTCTCGGCCGCGCGGCAGGCCTGGGTGGCGATGAGCCGGGCGCGGGAGACGCCGCGGACGCTCATTTTCTCGCGGCACACGTCCAGCGCCTCCAGCGTGCGCTCGATCGCCTGCTCGCAGATGCGACTCGAGGAGCCCATGCCCTCGCCGAGCCGCACGATGCGGGAAAAGGCGTCGACGATGCGCAGCAGGTCGGTCTTGCGCCGTGAGCGCTGCTCCGGCCGCGCGATCAGCAGCCGGCAATTATTGGTGCCGAGATCGAGCGCCGCATAGACATGATCGTCGCGCTGCTCGCCGGGCGCGCGGGCGTTCCGCGCGGAGGCGCCCGGATCACCCGCGCCGTCCACGGATGCGCGCATCCCCGCTCCAGCGCGCGGCGCCTCGCCTCCGCCCAGGCCCCCGCCCCAATGTTCCGGCTTTTTCAACCCGCCTCCCGATCGGCCTTTTCCGCCCGCCGCCGATCTTTGTCTCGACGAACTCTCATGGCCGATCGCGGGAAGTGTAGCAAGGCCAGCGCGAATGCCAAGGAGCGCGTTTACGGGCCAAGCTGGCGGGCGGGGCCGACCGGCGGGAGCGACGCCATTGTGGGAACCGGCCAAGGTCACGCAACGAACCGCGCCGATCATGTTGACAGAGGCGCGTCCTCTCTTTAGATCACCGCGACGCGCCGCTTCGCCGCGCGACCGTTGGGGGATAGTTCAACGGTAGAACAGCGGACTCTGACTCCGTTAATCTTGGTTCGAATCCAGGTCCCCCAGCCAAATTCTATAAAATCCCTAGAATTCCACGCTCTTGCAAAAGAGCGCTATTTTCGCGCGCCCCGAGGTCCAAAACATTGGTCCAAAATGGGGTCCAAAATCCATGAAGAGCGGCTGCAATCTGCGCCGGCGCGCCTCCGCCTATCAGTTCCGTTTCGCCCTGCCGCAGCGGCTTGCGTCTTTCTTAGGGCGGAGAGAGATTGTCGTGGGGCTGCGCACGACCGCCTATCGGCTCGCCATCAAGCGGGCGCGCGTGCTGCGGACGCGCGTGGAGAGGCTGATGGAGGAACTCGATCTCGTTACGGTCAAGGCCGAGGCCGAAAGGCTCGTGCGCGCCTGGATCGACAGGCAGGTGGCGGCGGTCGAGAACAATCTCGCCAGCCATGGCGCCTCCTATTTCGACGCCGAGGAGGCCGCGCGACTCGGGCCGGAATTCCTCCGCGAGACCCAAAATCTGTTCTATACGGTGGCGCGAATCGATCACGAGGATGACCTCCGACCGGCGATCGCCACGCTTCTCGCCGGCCAGATGGCGGAGGCGCGCCCGTTCCTGCGAGAGGCCATGAAGATGGCCTGCGCCGAGATTGGCATTGCGGAAGAGAAATTGGACGGGCCGGCTGGCCCCATGATCGAGCGCGCGGTGCTGCGCGGCTTCCTGACTCTGTTCGATGAGAAGTTCGCCATCGAGGGCGGCGAGGTCGAGCCCGTGCCGCGCAGCGCAGCCGCGCCGGCGCCGCCCCCGCCGCAGCCCGCGGCGGCTCCCGCCCCCGCGCCGGAAAAGCCCTTCTTCGCCGCCTGGGACGATTTCGTCGAGAGCAAGACGAGGGTAAAAGAGTGGAAGGCGGACATGCCGAACAATGCGCGCTCGGCCCGCAACACATTCGAGGCGCTGGTCGGCGATCCGCCGCCGACGCGAATCACGAAGGCGGTCGTCTCCGACTATAAGGCCGACCTCCTTCGTCTGCCGCGCTACTACGACAAGGCGCGCCAGTGGCGCGATCTGCCCCTGGCCAAGGTCGGCGCCGCCGTCGAGAAATTCCGCGACGAGAATCCGAAGGAGACGGTTCCGATGCTCACGCCGACGACGGCCAACAAGCATCTGACCAATCTCTCCACCTATTGGAATTGGCTCGAGCAGAACGGCCGCCTGCCGGAGGGGCTGAAAAACCCCTTCCCCGGCCTCAAATCCAAGCGCCGCCGAGGCCGCGCCGCTCGCGACGAACGGCAGATGTGGCCGGAGACGCTGGAGCGCAAGCTCTACGAGTCGCCCGTCTGGACCGGATGCCTTTCGATCCATCGCCGCAGCAGGCCCGGACCGAATATCTACCGCGACGCCCTGTTCTGGGTTCCGCTTCTCGGGCGCCTGCTCGGCGCCCGCGAGGACGAATTGTGCTGCCGCAAGGTCGGCGACATCAAATTCCTCGACGGCCTCTGCTATCTCGAAATCCGCGGCTCGAAGACCGACTCCTCCGATCGCGACGTGCCGCTGCCGCGCCGCATCTTGGATTTCGGATTCCTGGAATATCGCTTTTACGGCCGCGCGCCGGAGGAGCCGCTGTTTCCGGAGCTGATCGCCCAGGGGCCGGCAAATCGCCATTCGGACGCGTTCGGCGGGCGTTTCAGCCATTATCGCCATAAGATCGGCGTGAAGGAGCCGCTCGTCGACTTTCATTCCTTCCGGCACAATGTCACGACGGACCTCAAGAACACGGCGGGCCTCAACACGGGCTGGATCGACGAGATCACCGGGCACGCGAGCGACGAGCGCATGAGCGAGAGCACGCGCTACACGAAGCTGATCTATCTGACCAATCTGAAGACGGCGATCGACGCGGTGACCATCGCCGCCAATCTGTCGCATCTGCGCTACGACGGCCCCAAGGGCGTCGCGGCGCCGGGCGCGCAGGAGGATATCGTAAAGTTCCGCAAGCTCGCCGAGCAGGAGATGCGCAAGAAGGAGGGACGGAACGAAGTGACGGTGAAATTGAAAATGAAGCCGAAGACAAAGGTGAAGGCGAAGGCGTGAGCGAGCGACAAATAGACGCGCCGGTCGTGTCACAAATTTCTGTCTACGGAGCGACACGCATCACAGCCAACAACACGCGAATAGTGACGTCGCTCGTCGGGGAATGCCCCGCGGACGAGGTCGACGAATTTCGGCGTCGATGATGTTCGTCGACGCCACCGCCACTGTCGCCATCGCCTGCGGCGAGCCCGAGGCGGAAGAACGCGACATACGGCCGGTGTGCGCAGCCCGTCGTTTCATATCGCCCACCGACCCATATTATGGGCAATGACCGATCCGGCGCACTCACGGCCCCATTTACGGCTTGGGGCGGGCGGTTACAGACACGGTCCTGCCGATACCGAGCAATGCCTATCTCTACGCGATCGGCGTCGAGACTCGCCTGCTCTACGGGCCGACCGCAATGGGACCGAAATGCTCATGACGAGCGCCGGCTAGACGCGCATATGGATGGTCCTCCCGACAATCGCGCGATTTCACATCGAGATCGCAACGGGTCGCCGCGCCGCGTCGCTTCCGGTCGAGCGAATAGCGCCGCCTCGAGGCAACGCAGGGAGAATCGGGTGAATGATGGCGCTTCTGTCACGGGTGACATTCGGGATCGTGAGCGCAATGTTGATGCTGCTGGCTCTGGCGCTCGTCGCATTTGGCGCGCTCGAGCTGGTCGCCGAGCTGAAGAAGTCCTGGCGCGAGGGCGGCAATGCGCTTCTTACTGCGATCGGCTATGTCGTCATCGCGATAGCGGTTTTCGACGTCGCCAAATATTTCGTGGAAGAAGAAGTCATACGTCGCCCTGGGACACTCACCGCGTCCGAGGCGCGGCGCAGCCTTTCAAAGTTCATCTCGACGATCGTCATCGCCGTGTTCATCGAAGGTCTGGTCATCGTATTTCAGGTGAGCAAGCAGGACGTAGCGCAAATGCTCTATCCGATAGCGCTGCTCGTGACGGCCGTTCTCATCGTGCTCGGACTTGGCGTCTACCAGCGACTGAACGTCGAGGTAGAGCGCCAAAGCGCCCGAAAGGAGCAAAGCAAGAGCGGCGACGACAAAGACGAGCAGGCTGACGTTCGATCACGGCCACGCTCGACATGAGGCGCTGCGTGGAATTCGAGAAATGTGGGTCCGACCCACGAAAACTGGAGCACGGCCATGAAACTTCGCATCGGCTATGAGCTTCGATACGACTTTCCGCAGCCGACGCCGGCCATCTTGATTCTCAACGTGCATTTCACGCGCGTTTCCGATCTCTCTTGGCCCGACCACATCTCGATTGCGCCCGTTGCTCCGATCTCGGGATACCGCGACAGCTTCGGCAATTGGTGTAGCCGCGCCGTCCTCGGGCCGGGCAGCACGCTCATCTCGACCAACGCGCTGATACGCGACTCCGGCCTGCCGGATATCGTCACCTCGGGAACTTACCAATCGCCTGTAGAGAGCTTGCCGGAGGAAACACTGGTCTTCCTGTTGCCGAGTCGCTTCTGCGAGAGCGACCGACTTCTAGAACTCTCTTGGACGCTATTCGGCGCCGCGACGCCCGGACGGGGCCGCGTGCAGGCGATCTGCGACTTCGTGCATGACCACATCTGTTTTGGTTACGAGCACGCGCGGGCGACGCGGACGGCATGTGAGGCCTATGAAGAGCGTCTCGGCGTCTGCCGCGATTATGCGCATCTGGCCATCGCCTTTTGCCGCGCGCTGAACATTCCGGCGCGCTACTGCACCGGCTATCTCGGCGACGTGGGTACGCCGCCTCCCTATCCGCCCGGGGATTTCGCTGCCTGGTTCGACGCCTACATCGGCGGCGCTTGGCAAACATTCGATCCCAGGAACAACACGCCCAGGATCGGGCGCGTTCTGCTGGCGCGCGGGCGCGACGCAGCGGATGTGGCGATGGTCACGACCTTCGGTCCCAACAAGCTGGAAAATTTTCGTGTCTGGACAGATGAGGTCAGCGAAGACGCCGAATGATCCACGGAGGTCGTGAATCGGCAATTGCTCCCTCGATCTCAATCGGAGCAATCCTCGACAGCGCCCGCGGCTCGTTGGACGAGTTCGTGAAACGCGATGACGCTCGGCCCACGAACAATTCAATGGGCCTGCTTCATCTGCGCATGCAAATCGATGGCCGCCGCAAATCGCTTGACGCGCACCCGGCCTTCACGCCGCAACGTGAACGATATGCCCCCTCCGCGCTCGCGCGAGCAGGTTTGCATGAACCTCCAAACACGTCGGCTTCAGGCCCGCCAAAATCGCATGGGCTCGTGTCGACTCCGCGCCACGTCCATGCACAAAGACCAAAGATCCATCGGCCCTCAATGTTTGCTCACAATCGAGAACGATTTCCTCCGGAATGCCGAGATCACAGAGCGCATCGACCAAAGCGCTCGCGCCGCTGGATGACATCGCGCCGGCGACTTGTCGCTGGATGAGAGGTGCAATGGCGCCGAGCGCCACTACCGGTCCGGTAGACGGCGAAGTCGAGAAGACGCCTCCAGCAGATAGCTCACATAGGCCACCCCAAAATGCGCCATAGTTTTCCCACATTCGGATCTGTCCGCCGACATTGTGAAAGCCCACGCCATCTCTATCAGAGCAATATCCGCGTCCGACGACGCTCAATCGCCCGGTGTCGAAGCCGGCCTGCGATAGCGTCTTGACCGCGGTCGCGGCCTGAAAGTGGTACGCGAAACTCGCGATCGATATTTCATCGATGCGTTTCATGAGAGCCTCCTTTCGAGAAGGCGAATGGGGCGATGAGCGCGACGCTGTGGCGTCGACGGCTGTGAACGCGCCGAGCAGCGGGGGAATGCGCACAAGCCGAATAATTCCGCCGAACGATCCCGGCGAGCGTTGCGCGGCCCGGAGCACGACCACGAGTTTCCCAAAGACGGCGCTCGAGCGAAGTTCATCGAGCCGAGCGGCGCGGACGTTCTGAGCGTCCATGGACGCGATTTATCGCCAACTCGTCCCGTGCACGAAAGGATTGGACTTCCGTTGCGAGATCCGGTCTCGATATCGAGCGGTCGACATCTGTAATATAGGCGCCTTAGCGGCGACGGTCAGCCTCGGTAAATACTCTAGGCGTTGCGCAGGGTCGCCATGGCGATGTCGCGCTTTATTGGGAGAACTTCGACAAGCCCGAATGCAACGAGGAGGCGACATGCAAAATCGACAGATATGCTCGCCTGGGCGTGCTCATCGTCAATCCGACCGACAATTTTCTCGAGCCGCTGCTGATCAGCAGCGCCGCCGAATTTCCTCTCGTCATCGCCTTCCTCGGCGCGATGGGCGGCCTGCTCACCTTCGGCTTGGTCGGATTGTTTCTCGGCCCGCTCATTCTCGCCGTGCTGCTCGCCATATGGCGGAAACGGCTGGAAGGAAACGCGCCCGAAGTGGAGCGCTACCCCCGCAACGCGCCGCATTGATCGATGTCGAGACGATCATTTCGCGTCGACGTCCGCGTCCCGATACGGTGCGTGAAAAAAGCCACTGCTCCGCCGACCTGCCGCTCTCGGCCAGCGCACCCATCTCGAGGCGGCGTCACATGTCGCCGGAAAAGCGCCCACTGCGCCACTCGTTAAACTCCGTATGCGCCCTAGTTAATGACAAACCAACGGGACATAAACCACAGGGGATCATGTCATGGACAAGGAAAGCATCAAGGGCGCGGGACAGAAGATAAAGGGCAAAATCGAAGAAGTCGCGGGGAAGGTTCTCGGCGACAAGGAGCTCGAGCTGCATGGCAAAGCCGATCAGCTCGGAGGCGCGGTTCGAAGCGCGGTCGGAGAGGCGAAGGATACGATAAAGGACGCGATCAAGGACGCCAAGAAAGTCTAAAGCGCGATCTGACTAAGGGAACGGGGCGTCGTCGTCGACCATGGAGGCGTACGGACCTCCAGGCCTCTTCGTCGCGCTCTTTCCCCCGCGCCTCTGCGGGTTTCCCTTCGCGATTTGCACTGTCGGCGCCTGACAATCGGAGCGAAATCGGTTCATCTCGGATTGCGATTTCGCTCCGTCGGCCTAATTCAAGGTATGATCCGGTTCGTGAAATCTCCAGAAATTGCTTTAAGGGAGTAGGCCCATGAACATCAGCATCGAGCACCTCCAGCCGATCGTCTCGCTGCTCGCCGGCGTTCTCATTCTGATCATCCCTCGGCTCCTCAACTACATCGTCGCGATCTTTCTGATCGTATCGGGAATTCTGGGGCTCGGGTGGATCAAGTGACGACGAACGATAGCGCTCCGAAATGTCATCTCCGAGTGGCGACGCACGCCGCCGAAAAACGATAGCGTGCAATTAGGTTTTGGCATTCATTGAATGCATTTCCTCTGGTTGTCGCAGCGTCGGCGCGCCCGAGAGGGCGGGCCGACGCTCTGTGGCGTCATTGAACAATTTCACAGCCGCGCTATGTTTTTTGAAAGAGCTTTCCCGACGACCTGAAGCAGGCCGTCGAAGGCGTCGAGCAGCTCGTTCGAATGTCGATATTGGAAAAAGCCCCTCGCAGTCGGGCTGAATCGAGACGGCCGCAAACGGGGAGACACGCTCATGTCGATCGGGCTCATACTCGTCATTCTCCTTATCATCTTTTTGTTCGGTGGCTTCAGCGGCCGCTTCGGCGGCTATGGCTATGGCTACGGTCACGGCGGCGTCGGCGTGATCGGCATACTTCTGATCATCGTCGTCGTGTTGCTTCTGACAGGACGGCTTTGATCGAAGCCGCCGCCACTCGATCGGTGTAACGTGCATGGAAAGCGCGCGCGGACGACTTGTTCGCACCAACTCAGGCGTCGCGCGAACGGGGTCGGATGAGTCGTCTTCGCCTGCACGCTGAGAAGCACCTCGTCGATCGCATCGGTTGGCTGAGAGCCGCAGTGCTCGGGGCCAATGATGGGATTGTCTCGACCGCGAGCCTGATCGTCGGCGTAGCCGCGGCGACCGCGACGCGAAATGATGTTTTGATCGCGGGCGTCGCTGGACTGGTGGCGGGAGCCATGTCGATGGCCGCTGGCGAATATGTGTCCGTCAGCTCGCAATCCGACACCGAGCGAGCGGATATCACGCGTGAACGTAAAGAGCTCAGCGACAACATCGCGTTCGAACTCGATGAGCTCGCCGACGTCTATGTCACACGCGGTGTCGATCGAGAGCTCGCGCTTCGAGTCGCCGAGCAAATGATGGCGAAAGACGCCCTGACTGCCCACGCGCGCGATGAGCTCGGCATTTCAGAGATCACCACCGCCCGTCCGGTGCAAGCAGCGCTGACATCGGCAGCGACATTTTCGCTGGGCGCCGCCATGCCCCTGCTCATGGTCATCGTGGCGCCGGTCGGCACGCTCGTCCCCGTCGTTTCCGTCGCGTCCTTGGCCTTCCTCGCGCTTTTAGGCGCCATCGGAGCAAGAGCAGGCGGCGCCGATGTTCTGCGCGCGACGGCCCGAGTGACATTCTGGGGCGCATTGGCGATGGCCCTCACCGCCGGCATCGGGAAAATTTTCGGCACGGTCGTTTGAAGATTGGATTCACGAGAGGGGCAACTTTGTGAAAACCGGAGCGAGCGACGCATGGCGGCCGCGCGCGACACGGAACGCGACATTCGCCGCAGCCCGGTCTCGGTCCTGCGACGTTGGATAAGAAGGTCGCCACCGCGGATCGGTTTTCAAGTTGCGAAGCGAGAATCAGGCGATCACGTCCTCGGCGCCCATCCGCTTCGGACACTTCGCAACGTTCGATCATCCAGCGGCCCGCCGGTCCCGGGGGGTCAGACGCCCGATAGACGGTGGAATAGGCAAGGCGAACCCGCCGTGGCGCGCGAAGGTGTGCTGGAGCCGTTCGTAGATCGCGTCCTGCCGTTCGACATGAATGCGACGCACCGCTATTCCGTTTGGCGGTGAAGACGTCACAACGGGCGCCTGTGGGCGTCGTTCCGATCGCAGTCTATGGTTACGTTTTCGAATGGACGGCTTTCTCGCATGACGTCTACGTCGATCTCTCCCACGCTCTACAGGAAACGGCTCCGACGCTCGCCATAACGCTCTGGATCGGCTGGCTCACATTGCGCATATGCCTCGAGCCTCTGCGGCGACGAATTCGTTCGCCCCTGCCCCGTCTCGCCCCATTCCGCTCATCCCGCCGGCTTCGTCGGAAACATCGCAATTCAATAAGCATGGCGGTCCCGGAGGGAAAGGCCAGCGCATGGGAGCCGCCGATCGAGGGCATTGGCGAGCACCAGCCCAGCCACGCGGCCTTATAAAAGTTGCGCAAGATCGTCACGTCTCCGATTCGCACGGCGCCGGATCTCGATGCGCCACCCGGTCCCCGCGGAGGAACGACGGGAGATCGTCGTCGCCTCTTCCGGAGCGCCCGTCCGGCGCACCGGACGCCGAAATGTCCAGATTGGACACGACGCTCTCCTCGGTCGAAGCCTCGACGTCCTGGGTCGCTCCCTCCATCACGCGCTCGTCCGGACCATCCTCGCGGATCGGCCCCGCCTTCTGCTCTTCCGGCTCGTCCGCCTTCAGCTCACCCTCCACCTTTTGAGCCGGCGCGGAATGCCCGCGCGGGGGAGAGCTGCGTCCGCGCTTCGGCGGGACCGAAGAAGCCCCACTCTTGTCGGCGGCGTCGAGCGGCGATCTATCGGGCGCGGCGACCTCATCATCAGCGTGATCGACGTTCGCTTTGTCCTCGTCTCTGACCGGCTCCGGCGCGACCTCCGCGTCCGACGAGGCGGCGCTCGGCTGCGTCTCCTGTTCGTGGACGCTCGCGGCTTCGCGATGATGCGTGGGCTCGTCGCCTTTCCCGTCGTCGGCGCCCGAGAAGACCACGTCCTGCATCTGCGCAACCTGCCCAGCGGCTCCGACGATGGCGCAAATCACCGAAAGCACCGCGGTCCCGTGCCACAGGCTATAGCCGATGCCGCGCACCCGCCGTCCATCCGTGTGACGGATGAATCCATGCGCCTCGAGCGCCTTTTCGAGTTCCGGCGCTCTTTCCCGCAGCTTCACAACGAGGTCCCAGGGCCGCGTGTCGGGCGCCTTCCCGAACTCCAAAAGCGCGGCGCCGAGCGCATGGAGGATAGGGCGCTCGTTCGGGTCCGCCAACAGTTCGTCCATCTTGATGAACGCGCCATGAATCATCTCGACGGTCACACCCGGGATCGGCGTCCCGAGATGCAATTTGGCCGCGCCTTGGCAGGTCTTGAGCCAGACCTTGGTCTCCGCTTTCGTGGCAGAGGCGAGCGCGGCGTTAAGCAGGCTGGACGCCCGGGCGAATTCGCCCAAATCGGGGATGATCATTGCACACCTCGCTACAAGGAAAGATCAGGGTATATAAAAAGCTCACTCGAGACGTTAACCTTGTCAAGGTAAATTTTCATACGAATTTCACAAGGATTTTCCCGGGCCATGAGCAACCATCTCTCTGATCATGCGGACATGATTTTGAAATGTGAGCGCACAGGCCCATAAGAGTTATGGACTCCTACACTCGTTGTTCGATTTAGCGATAAGAAAGCGCTTGTTGAATGAATTTTCAGATTCGTTCGTCCATCGAGCCGCCGTCTAAATTTACGGATACAATCAAATTGGTCCGCCCCAAAGGCACCAAAACGACAATATTCGGCCCCTCGGAGCAATAGCGCCATCGAAAGCGTCGTCGATCATGACGAGCTGGCTCCCCTACGGGATCAGACCTCGAACCAAATTTACATAGGCGCTATGGGGAGCGTTCTAGATAGGTATGTCAGTCCCGCGTTACTCAGGGTTTATGAAACGGATTTGTCCGTCTATGTAACACATTTGTCCGCGAACAAATGTGTTACGTAACGCGACTTTTCGCTTTCGAAATCGACGAGTCCAGCGCCCCTCGATGGGTCAGCCACCTCGATTTTCACTTCTATAAAACATTTTATCACCCGATATCGAACACAGTGTAGCCATATTTATCCGTATGTTATTATCACGTCATTGGCGCCATTTTCGGCCGAATGCATGTGACGCATCCCCTATTCCCGGGCCGCCCAGCGGCCGTCGCCGCGGATCCGATCGCGCCGATGCGTCGGGACACTGAGATAGGAAAATCGGCGTGGCGGTCAGCGAGCAGACGATCTCCGCGTATTTGATCCGGACCTCGCGACTGCGGCGGCGCTGCGCCTGCACGCTCCTGATCGACGTCGCCGCGCTACAATGGACGGAATTCGTCGCGTGGCTCATCATGCAACGGCCGCAGTGGAGCCGATCGACGTGGAGAACGTACAAGCGCGCGATCGTCGAGGTCATGACGCGGGAACATCCGGACGAGCGCGCCGCGCTCGCGGCGTTGGACGCCGCGACGCAGACCGAGGCCAAAAAAAAGACCGGCCGGACGTCAGCCGCCAAGTCGCCTCGCTTCGGACCTGACGAGCGGGAGCGGATATTCGCGGCTCTGCGGCTGGGGAGGTCTCCCCGGGCGCTGGAACTGATCGACTTCATAAGCGCGACAATTGCCGCGGGCCTGCGCCCGACCGAATGGCGCGGCGCCACTCTGGAGGTGTCCGCAGAAGGCGCCGTCCGACTGCTCGTCAAAAATGCCAAGGCCACGAACGGGCGCGCGCATGGCCCGCACCGAACGCTGCACTGGCCAAATCTGCCGCCGGAGACATTGGCGGCGATGTCTCGGACCATTGCGATCGCGCAAAAATTTTCTTCCGCGGCAGAATACGACGCGCATCGCAAAGCCCTGCAAGACCTCCTCGGCGCCCTGAGCCGCCGACTCTGGCCCAATCGCGCCAAGCATTTCGCGCTGTATTCGTGCAGGCGGGAATTCATCGCCCAGGCGAAAATGGTCTATTCGCCCGTCGAGGTCGCCGCGCTCGTCGGGCACAGCGTCGACCGGACGGCGCAGTCGCACTACGGCCGAGTCACGAAATCATCCGGAGGGCGCGACATCACGCTGCCGATCCCGGATCCTGACGACGTTGCCCGCGTGCGCGAGAACGTGGCGCCGCGACTTGCGGCCCTTTCGCGGCTGCACCGGGAGGCGAGCAAGAAGGCTAAATCGCGCGAGGTCGAAGGCTCCCACGACGCGGCTCCGGCCACGGCGACGCCTTTCGCCGAATCCTCGATCGCGGGTCAGGAGGACGCCGCTGCGGAGTCGCCACGATCGGCCGAGGGCGCCGACGCCGACGCGCCGTCCATCGCGCCTGACGCCGGCAGCGCCACCTCCATAGCGGGGCCGGCGATCGACCTCACTCCAGAGCCTCCTGCGCAGGCGGACGAGGCAGAAGAGACCTCAAACCTGGGCGAGCGCCTCCAGATAGCGTCTCGAGACGAGCGACCGATCCCAGATTCTGGGGATGGTCCTCGCATGCGCGAGATCGTCGCGCCGATACCCGCGGCTCCTTCGCGAGCGCATGAGGGCTCCCACGACACGACCCCGGCCGCGGCGGCGCCTCCCATCGTCGCCAATCACGAGGCCGCGAAGTCGCAGCAATCCGCCGAGGGCGTCGACGCCGCTGCGCCGTCCGAGGGGCCGACCCTCGATCCGTTTCCAGAGCCTCCATCGAAGGCGGCCGAGAAAAAGAAGGCCCGAGACGAAGGCGGGCGCCTTTGGCAAAAGTTTCAAACGGAACAGCGCCGGTCGTTGGACGACCTGCCCTCCGGCGCCCGCCACGAGAAAAAGGGCTCCGTTCGCGAACTGGACTCGGTCGCCTCGTCGTCGGACGGCTCGCCCGAAGGCGAGCCAAAGCCCAAGGACATCCCGTAGTCGCCGGGCTTCGGCCGCCGCGACCATTCATGTGACCAAAGAGCGAACGCCGCGCCCGATCGGCGCGGCGACGCTTTATTCATTGTGATCGCGAGCGATCACAATTCGCCCCGCAACGTCGCCATGAAGTTCCGCGGATCGCCCGGCGTGTTGTAGGTGTTGCTGCCGCCGACGCGGGTATAATATTTCTGGTCGGTGATATTGTTGATATTGACCTGCAAGCTCAGATTTTCGTTGATCTTATAGGACGCCATCGCATTGAGAACGGCATAGGCCGACGCATGGCGCGCTTCGTTCAGCGAGTTCACCGAGCCGGAGAGGCCGCTCTGCGCGACGACGCCGGCGCCGACGGTCAGGCCTTGCAGAAAACCGTCGAAGTCGTATTTGCCCCAGATCTTGAACAAATGGGTCGGATACCACGAATTGATCGAACGGCCCGGATTGTTCTTATCGACGAGAAAAGCGGTCTTCATGTAGGTGTAGCCGCCGACGATATCGAGCCCGGGCAGCGAGCGCGCGACGAGAGGAACCTCATAGTCGGCGAAGGGCTTGCCCGAGAACTCTACCTCGACGCCGGTCGACTCCGCCAGTCCCGCCTGGAGATAATAGCCCGGATTGGCCGAATCCGCGAAAGAGCGGTTTCTATCGCGAATCTCGAACCAGGCCGCGGAGGCGTTCAGCTTCTTGTCGAGGAACTCGCCTTTGACGCCGGCCTCCCATTGTCCGCCGACGCGCGGATCGAGCGTCGTGCCGTCGGCTCTCTGCTGAGTCTGGGGAAGGAATATATCGGTATAGCTGCCGTAGAGATTGATCTCGTCGGTCAGACGGAAAATGCCGGCGGCATAGGGTGTGAAGCGATGATTGGATTTCGCGCCATAGGACCAATTCGCGGGCATGCTCGGAAAGGCCGCACGATTTTTCGCGAAATAATTTGTGAGCCTGCCGCCGAGCACGAAGGTCAAACGTTCGATCGGCGTGAGGCGAAGCTGGCTGTAGGCGCCATGTTGCAACGTCTGGTTCTGGCCGCCGACCGTGTAGGGATTGGTATTCGGACCGATATAGTTCGGCCAGAAGACCGGGACATTATTCACCGTCGTGATCGGCGCGCCTTTGTACTCATAGGTGAAGCGATCGTAATTATAGCCCAGCGTCAACGTGTTCTTGATCGGCAACAAGGGCAGCGTGCCGGAGAGATAGGAGTCGAGACCGGTGCGATGATAGTAATAGTTGTAATGGCGGCGCGCATATTGCGTCGACCAGTTGGATGGATTGACGCCAGCATAGGGGAAGGCGTCGTTGAACTCCTGCGTCTGATCACGTCGATTGAAGTTGATTTTCGCGACCCAATCGTCACCGAAGCGATGCTCGAGGCGAACATTCTTGTCTTCCGTATCCCATTTGTATTGCGTCCAATCGGGATAGGGATTCCATGACCTGGACACGTTCAGGAAGTAAGGACTGGTGTTGCCGAAATAGGAAATAGCGGCGACCGGCTGCCCGGTGTAATCGGGATCGCTCGTTCTCTGGCGCGTGTAGGCGACATTCACCAGCGTGTTCGGCGTGATGTCGTATTCGAGAGAGCCATAGCCGAGCCATTTGTTCTCGGGCTGCGACGGCGTGAAGAAGAAGTGCTTGTCCTGGTGCAGCACGAGCGCGCGATAGCGAAATGTCCGTTCTTCATTGATCGGCCCGGTGACGTCGATCATGCCGCGAAAATTGTCCCACGAGCCGGCGTTGAATTCCGTTCGCAGCTTGAATTCGTCCTGCGGCCGCTTGCGGACCACATTGACGACGCCGCCGGGGTTTCCCGAGCCGGAGAGCAGGCCCGAGGGGCCTTTGAGAACTTCGAGACGGTCATAGACGGCGAGATCGAGCTGCTGATAGCCGCCGAGGCCGCTATAGGTCGGAACGCCGTCATAAGCCACGTCGAGGAAATAGCCGCGCGACGCCGGCTGTCCTTGCGTCACATCGTTGGAAATGGCGGAGACGCCCGGAATCCAGAACATCGCGTCCTGAACCGTGTTGAGCTGCATATCGTTGATCTGCGCGCGCGTCATCACGGAGACAGACTGCGGCACCTCCTTGCGCGGCAGCGGAACCTTGCCGGCGACGGTCACGAGCGGCGTCGTATAGGAGCCCGTGCCTTCCGTTATCGCGCCGCGATCGGCGCTATAGGCTTTCTTTTCGTCGCGCTTTTCCGCGCCGATGTCGATCCGCGGCAAGGCCTCCGCGCCATTCGCATCGCTGCGCACGCCCGCATCGTTCTGCGCCAGTATGATCGACACGGCCTTCGCGTCCGGACCGCCGAAGCGATAGGAGAGACCGGTGCCGTCGAGCAGGCGATCCAATCCCTCACGCACCGAGAAGGCGCCGGAAAGTCCGGTCGTCTGCAATCTGCGAGTCACATGCGCTTCATAGAGAAGATGGAGTCCGTTCTTCACGGCGAAGGCGTTCAGCGCCGTCGCCACCGATCCAGCCGGTATGTCGTAGACCATGACGACGCCGCTGCGCTCTTGCGGCGAGAGGGACGCCTCGGCCGGCATTCCTCCCATCGCAAAGGCGCCGAACGCCATCGCCGCAACCGTCGAGCTCATCGCCGCACCCTCGTAACGCAGACCTCTTTTCGCCATCGCCGCTTTCCGTCGAATTGGGTTCTCGGACGCGAGACGACGTCCGTGACCAACTCGACGCCCTCGCGTCGAATTCGGAATGTCCAATGCGAAAAAAATTGTGCGGGAAGGTGTGGCTGGCGCCGCCCGTCATTCCGTGAGCAGAATGAGGTAGTCGGTCAGATGGATCGAATGCAGGCCGAGGAAATATTCGATCTCACGCAGAGAAGTGAGCGGCTCTGCGGTCGAGAAAACGCCGCTCACCCGCCGCGCGCAGGTGGACGCGCGCAGGCAGAGGATATAGCCATGGCGATGACGGCCGAGCGTCGCCAGGGCTTCGCCGAGCGGCCTGTCTTCGACGATCAGTGCGCCGCGTCGCCAAGCGGCGATCGTTTCCGCAGCGGCGCTCGCCGGCGGCCGCGCGGCGGCGTTCGCCTCGTAGAATGTCTGCTGCCGCTCCTCGACAATGACGCGCGCGCCGCCGCTGGCGACAGCGACCGAATGCTCGCCGACGGCGACATGCGCGCCGCCTTCCTTGGTGAGCGCGACGTCGAAGGCGGTGCCGAGCGCCGTCACTTCGCCGCCCGCGGCCTCGACGACGAAGGGACGCGCGGGATCGGGCGCGACCTCGAACCACGCCTCCCCGGACAGCAGACGCACGCGCCGTCGCTCGGCTTCGAAACGGAGCTCGATCGCCGAGCCGCCGTCGAGCTCCACGCGCGAGCCATCGACGAGGGTCGCCGTTCGGCGCTCTCCGACGCCCGTCGTAAGGTCCGAACGCCAGATCAGAGAGAGATCGCCGAGGAAGAATAGGAAGGCCAAGGAGGCGGCCATCAATATTCCGACCGTCGCCATTCGTCGCGACGCCGCGCCCCGGGAGCGCAGCTGACGCGCCGGGCGCAGCGCTCGCGCCTCCTCGAACATTCCGGCGACATCGGCATAGGCGCGGCGATGGGCCGGATCGGCGGCGAGCCAGGCGTCGAAGGCCGCGCGATCCCGGTCGAGGTCGCCGGCCTTCTTCCTGATCCACCAGTCGATCGCCGCCGCATGGACGGCGTCGCCCTCGCCCATTCCCATCTCACCGTCGCTCCCTGCGCGCGGATCGCCATCCGCGCCCGCCGAATACGACGCGCCAATAGGGGAAAAAGGAAGGTCGGGCGGCGAAAAATCTTTCATCCCAGCGCCGCCCAGCAACGCTGCATGGCGATGCTCATATGCTGGCGCACCATGCGCTCGGTGACGCCGAGACGCAGGGCGATCTCGCGAAAGGAGAGATCCTCGAAGGCGCAGAGCTCGAAGACCTCCCGACATCGGGGCGGCAAGGCCTCGATCGCCTCGCGGAGGCGGCGCGCCCGGCGCTCATAGTCGACGATCTCGTCCTGCCGCGCCTCGCTGCTCGGCCGCTCGCCGAGGAGCTGATCGAAGGCGAGATATTTGTGCTCCGTCCGCCGACGCCGGGCCAGGTCGCGCGTGAGATTAGCGGCGATCTGCTGGAGGAAAGCCGGCGGATCGGCGACATCGTCGAGGCGCTCGTGCCGCAGCGCGCGCACGAAGGTCTCCTGAAGCAGATCGGACGCGTCTTCCGCGCCGACGCGACGCGTCAGATAGGCCGTCAGCGCGCGCCTGTTGCGCTCGAACAGGTCGCGAATGAAACGAGTCTTGTTTTCCGACATTCGCCGGCGCCCGCGACGGTCACGACGCGCGCTGCGCGGTCGTCGTGACCGGAGGTGGAAAAACCAGGGTGAAAGGGTCGATCAGCCGATCGACGGAGGCGCGCGGGAGGAGGAATAGCTCGGACGGCCGATGGGCGCGCCGGTCTGCTCGCGATCGACCGACGAAACTTGTCCCGAGTCGAAGCGCGGCGCGAGCGCCGTAAAGAACATGGCGAGGAATGCGAGAGACGCCGAATCTCGAGGACAGGTGCAAAACGCACAATGCGAGTGCTGGCCGCCGTGCTTCACCGGCGCGCCATCGTCTCCGCGAGCGGCGCATAGCGGGCCGCCGTCCTCCCCGCTCGACCAGCCGAAAGACGGGAAGGCCGTCGCCCATCCGTGGCTGGGCGTCACAAAGGGAAGTGAGGCGAGCGCCAGCCAAACGCCGAGCACCGCGGCGAGCGCGGTCCGCAGCCAGGTGAAATGCGCCCATGACGAAGCCATGACGTCATAGGAGACAGGCGAAAGCGTGAGCGTCAAGAAGGAATTGCGCCGCAGGGCGATGTGGAACGCAAAACGCGCTTTTCCAGGACTGGCTCTCCGTGGCCTAGACGCCCGGAGAGCGGGGGCTGTCCACCGTCATAATCCGTCTCTGTGGGCATGCTCTCGCATCGCGCCGCTATTGGTTGATTTCGCGACGCCGCATGGCGGGGACCGCGTTGTGGGCCGGGCGCTCGCGCGCCTCAGACCCGCTTTCGCGCCGCGCCACGAAGCATTCGGAGCGGGAACCACAATGAAATCGGATATTCTTCGATCGACCGAGAATGGTCAGAGGGATCGAGAACAGATCAGCAAGACCTTCGTGACCCCGATCGTGTTGGCGAACCGCGTTTACCGTCATAGGCGCACGCCGGCCATAAATCTGAATCTTTTATTGCGCACTGCAAAAAATAAGTACTAATTGTGGCTCAGACGCCGCACTGCGGGGTCGTAGCGTTGTTTCGAGAAGTGGTATTTTGCCCATGAGCACTCGTCGTATTTGGGTCGCCGGTCATAGAGGCATGGTCGGTTCGGCCGTCACACGTTATCTCGAGGCGCGAGGCGACAAGGTATTGAAAGCCGATCGCTCCGTCGTCGACCTCCGCAATCAGATCGCCGTCGAAGTCTGGCTGAAACAAAATCGGCCCGACGCCATCATCTTCGCCGCGGCGAAAGTCGGCGGCATCTATGCGAACGACACCTATCCCGCCGATTTCATCTACGACAATCTGGCGATCGAGACGAATATCATCCATTCGGCCCACGCCGCGAATGTCGACCGTCTCGTCTTTCTCGGGTCTTCCTGCATTTATCCGAAATTCGCGCCTCAGCCCATCCGCGAGGACTCGCTGCTCACAGGCCCTCTCGAGCCGACCAATGAGTGGTATGCGATCGCAAAAATCGCCGGCATCAAGCTCTGCCAAGCCTACCGCAAGCAATATGGCCGGCATTACATCTCAGTGATGCCCTGCAATCTCTACGGCCCGAACGATAATTTCGATCTCCAGACGAGCCATGTGCTGCCCGCGCTCATTCGCAAATTCCATGAAGCGAAGGAATCGAGGAAGCCGGAGGTCGTCGTCTGGGGGACGGGCACGCCGCTTCGCGAATTCTTGCACGTCGATGATCTCGCGCGCGGCGTCGTCTTCTGCCTCGACAATTACGATGGCTATGAGCACATCAATTGCGGCGCAGGTTCGGAGATCACTATCCGCGGGTTGGCGGAAACCGTGCAAAGAGCCGTCGGATTTTCCGGCGAGCTCGTGTTCGATACGTCGAAGCCGGATGGCACGCCTCGCAAGCTGATGGACTCGAGCCGCATTCGCGCGCTCGGATGGGAGCCTGAAATCTCGCTCGAAGACGGAATTGCCGGCTCCTACCACTGGTTCCTCGCGAATAAAAACGTCGCTCCGACGCTGGAGCTGGCGACAGTCGCATAAGCTCGATTGCGCGCGCGAATTCAATCGTCATCGCTGGAAATAGCGTCAAACCACCACGTCAAACTTTCACAGCGATAGACGCCGAGATCGATCGCCGCTATTGCGCCAAGAGAGCGAAACCTCTGGGCTGACGGCGCCGCCGGCGCCGCGCCCTTTCCTAGGCAAATTACTTCGACGCGCGGGTTTCGTGCGCAAGCTCAGCGAGCTCGCCGGATCATGTGGCGCGCTGACCGACGGCTATTCGGCACGCGACGAAAGGACCACGATGGCGATCGATTTGCCGAAGGATTCTGCGAAGGAAGCGGTCTTGTCGCTTCAACGCTACTTCAAAGAGAACATGGACAATGAGATCGGCAATCTCGTAGCGGAAGGCCTGCTCAAATTCTTCGTGGAAGAGATCGGTCCAATTATCTACACAACCAGGCGGTCGAGGATGTGCAACAAAGGCTACAAGCCCGCATAGCCGAGTTGGATGTCGAGGTTCACGAGGAGGCGTTCGGCTATTGGCGGAAGCGCCGGCGTCGCTGATCGTCCGCGAACGCTTCCGAACGACGGTCGCTCATTGCCTATGCGCAGGCGCGGATGCCGAGGCCGATAGCCTCGCGACCGGACATGTCGGTGAAGGCCAGATTGTCCAGAGCCTGATGACGCCGCACCCAGGCTTGGATCGCTGGCGGATAGACGCTCATCATCAGCGTGTTGCCTCCCCAGGAGGTCTCCCCCTCGTTCGTGCGCGCCGAATGGAAGCGCAGCGTCGCCTCCGGCGAAACGCAGGCATGGCGCGCGCCGAGCTTCATCGTGCAGGCCGAGGCGCAGTAGCCGTCGATGGCGACAGTCCGCCGCGTCACATTGGCCGACCGGACCTGCTCATAATAGTCGAGGACATTGCCGCCGCGGTCATAGCTCGAATAATCGGCGCGCGGCGTATAGCCGCCAGCGAGATCGGCGCGGCGGGAATAGCCGTAGCGGCTCGAGCTGGTCGCCCGGCTCGAATAGCCATTGTCGAAGGAGCCGAACAGATCGGAGAAGAGATCGGCCTTGGCGGGCGCCGAAGCGAAGGCGGCGAAGCCGGCCAAGCCGAGGATGACGGCGCGCTTGGCGATGCGGGAAGCGACGAAGGCGCCGAGCGAAGCGGAGAACATGGGTCTGATCCTCTCTCTAGTCAGACGAGGCGGCCCTTGGACTGGTCGGGCTCGGCCTCTTCGGTGAGGATCAAATTGACGCCGACGCTCTAACGGCCATTAAGCCGCGGTAATGCAACTCGAGCGGCATCAGAAAGAAAATAGAAACCATATGCCGGAGAGCCCGAGCAACATATTGAATATAATTCGATTATAAGATTATTTACCAAGCGGCCGCAGGGAACTCTCAACCGCATTTCGACAAAAATTTCTACGAATTGATACGGAGATCGCGGCGCGCGACGTAATTTCGTCGCTGGAAGAGAGCGCCGAAGCATCGATTGCCATGGAACGGGATTTGCTCGAAAAGAGCGCTCCATAACAGGGGATCGCATGTTTTTTTCAAGCTTTCGCAAGCCGAGATCGGAGCAGAAGCGACCAGAGCCCCGCATCCCCGATGGAATCAGGCTTTACGTCATAGGCGACGTGCATGGTCGAGACGACCTTCTCGATGTCCTTTGCGGCACGATCGAAAAGGATATGACGGCAACGCCCTGCGGGCGCGCGAACATCGTTTTTCTCGGCGACTATATCGATCGCGGCCTCCAATCTGCCGAGGTCGTCGAAAGGATCGTCTCTGGAAGGACACCGGCGCCTGTCGTCGCGCTCAGAGGCAATCACGAGGCGATCTTGCTGCAATTCCTCGAGGACGAGAATGTCCTCGACAGCTGGCGACGCTATGGCGCGATGGAGACTCTTCTTTCGTATGGCGTCGATGTCAAAGAGGTGCTGCGCGGCCGCCGCTTCGATGCCGCGCGAGCAGAATTGCGAGAGAAACTGCCTTTGGCGCATCTGCGCTTCTTCGAGGATACGGAACTGTCCTGGTCGCTCGGCGATTATTTTTTCTGCCACGCCGGATGCCGACCAAATGTGCCGCTCGCACGCCAGCAGGAGGGCGATCTGCTCTGGATCCGAGAGGAGTTTCTCGACTTCACGGGGTCATGGGACAAGGTGATCGTCCATGGCCACACGCCGGCGCCGGAGCCAGAGGCCCTGCCGCATCGGATCAATCTCGACACGGGCGCCTATGCGACCGGGCGGCTCACTTGCCTGGTCCTGGAGGACTCGACGCGCCGTTTTCTGTCGACCTGAAAACCAGAGCCGATCACCTGTGCCGGCCGGGCATGGGATAGCAACCGCTCGCCGCGTCGCCGTGCGCATTGGGCTCGAGAACTGCGGCGCAATTGAAATTCGGATCGATGGGAGGGCGCGGAACTGCTCCGGAACCGTCCCCGGACGGCGGCGTGTCGACGCCGAAGCTCTCCCCTCCCCCGCTCGCCGGTTGGGCATCGGGTCGCCAATTGCGTCGCGCCTGACGCGCCACGGCAAAATCGACGCCCGTGTCACGCCGCATCGCCGTCCGCCGGGAGAAGGAGATTCCTGTGATCATCGGCGTGACATAGGCTTCGCGCTCCGAGAGAATATTGATGCGGAAACCGAACATGCGCGGCGAAAAATAAATGGCGGATCGTTTGCCAGCCCAACCATCGGCTCCGGAAAAGCCGACACTGCATCGATCGCGCGGAAAGACGCGATCGCAAGCCTCCCGCGTCGGATAGCGCGGCGCCTTCTCGTCGAACTCGGCGCGCGCGTTGGCGGCCGCGTTGGCGCAGATAGGCGCGTCGACCCGTCCGCCGGCCACGCAGCTTTTCTCGTCCGAATAGACATAGGCGCCGCGATGCGTTTCAGCGGCGGCGACGCTCGCCTGCGCCAGGAAAATCGCCGGGACGACGAGGCGCCTCCATAATAACGGGCGCATCACGGGCTTTCGCTCCCGCAGAAAAATAGGCGTCTCATCGAATTCGTTCCGCGGCGCTGTCCTGACGAATCGTGGAAGAAAGACGTTCGGCGATTCACGCCGGAATTCCGAACCGGGATTAATCATATTGTATTGGCCCCTACGTGCAACCTTGAAATCGAAATCGCCTAGTGGCATACAAAAAGAAAGCGTGCGCGTCGGGAATAGGTTCATGTATTCGAAGGCTGTTTTTACATTGGTTATCGCGACGTCGTGCACCCTGGCCCTCGGCGGGTGCGACAGTTTCCCAGCAGGTTCGGCATCGGTCGGCGGAGCCGACTCCGCGCCGATTTCCACCGGCGGCGGCGGGTTGCGCCTCCAGGCGGGCGACAAGCTGAAAGTCTCCGTCTTCGGCGAAGACAAATTGAGCGGAGAATATGAAATCGACCCCGCCGGCTATGTCTCCCTGCCGCTCGCGGGCACCGTTCAAGCCGCCGGCCTCACGAAATTGGAGCTGGAACAGGCGCTGACGAAGAAATTCCGCAGCGAACAATATCTCCGTAACGCGAAGGTTACCGTCGACATCGCCAATTTCCGTCCCTTCTATGTGCTCGGAGAGGTCGAGAAGCCCGGCAAATATCCATATGAAAGCGGTCTGAATGTCGTCAGCGCCGTCGCTGTGGCGGGCGGCAACACCTATCGTTCGAGCCTGTCTCGCGTGCTGATACAGCGCGCCGGAGAGCACGGCTTCAAAGAATATCCGTTCTCGCCCAACGTCTTCGTCTTCCCCGGCGATCTGATCCGCGTTCCAGAACGCTATTTCTGAGCGAGCGCTGCGGCGTCGAATCGCTGTTGCGCCGCAGCAACACTCAAAAATTGGTTCATCCCCCGTTTACAATCAGGCTTGTGGAGGAAGAAAGGCTCGGCTAGAGTTTTCGGCAATTACGGGCGTAATTTTACTGCCGGTTGCTGTTCGAGGTCGGTTTAATGTCGCGGTCGAGAAAGCCCTTTGTTCGTGGAGCATCCTCGGCATTCGTTCTCGCTGGGTTGAGCGTAATTCAAATTGCTCCGTCCCATGCGCAGAATGTCCCGAGCGAAGCTCAGAAAGTCATCACTCCCAATAGTTTCGGTGTCAGAAGTCTGAGAGACACGCCGACGCGAGAATATCAGGGGCTGCCCCTCGGCGGCTGGATGCTCTATCCCAGCCTGCTCGTCGCCGGAACCTATGACGACAATCCATTCCAGGCCCCGTCCGACCGGAAGGGCGCTGCTGGTACGCATTTGCGCCCGAGCTTCATCGCCGATCGGGATAATGGCCTGCATCACACGACCGTCTTTACGATCGGCGATTTCCGCATCTACCCCGATCTTTCTACCGCCAATACGGTCAATGTCGAGGCCGGCTTCAATCATACATGGGAAGCGCGCAAAGACCTCGTCGTTTCGGCGAGCGGCGAATATTCGCGACGCACGGACATGTACAACACCGGGCAGGTCGTGAACCCGTTCGTGCTCGGCGGCGTCACTTATCGTGGGACGCAGGCCAGCCCGCAGCGCTACAATCAATTCATCGGATCGGTGGGCGTTCAGAAATCCTTCGACCGACTCTTCATAGGCCTCTCGAGCACTGCGAGAGCGACGACCTATGACACGCTCTACACGACGACGGGCGCATTAGGGCAGACCTACCGCAACAATCTCGTGACCGGCGTGACCGGACGGCTCGGCTATTATGCGACGCCGCTGCTCTTCGTCTTCACCGAGGCCGGCGGGAACTTCCGCGACTTTCGAGACCCGACCTATAATTCGGAAGGCTATCGCTTTACCGGCGGCATCGGAACCGATCGCATCGGACTGATTCGGGGCGAGATTTTCGCCGGCTATCAGAGCCAGTTCTACTTCAGCGGCTTGTTCCCCTCCGCGAACAGCCCTGTGTATGGCGGCAAGCTCTACTGGTATCCGACACGCGCCTGGACGATCGAGGCGGGCCTAGACGAAACCTTCCAGGACTCCGCCTTGTCGACGGTCGGCAATACGACGGGAAGCGCGGCGCGCGCCACGTCCGCGAATTTGAGGATCGGCTATAAGCTCGCCAGGAGCTGGTCAGCGACGGTCAATGGGCAATATACCGACATCGCCTACATCTCGGGCGGTCGTCATGATAGCCGTTGGAATTCCGGCGCCACTCTGAACTATGAGATCTTGCGCAATCTGAATGCCACTTTCGAATATGCGTTCACGCGCGTATTCTCCAACTCGGACGGCGCGGCTTTCACGCGCAATGTCTTCACGCTCGGCGCGACCTACAAATATTGAAATTCGACAGGAGCAACGAAAATGAAAAAGCTCTCGATTTTTGCGGCGACTGTCCTTTTATGCGGGACGACGGCGACGATAGCGGCCCCTGATCACAACGGCGGCCATCGCAACCGGCCACAGGGAACGACCTCTCAGCAGCCGATCGATTCGCGCGTGTCGGCGATTTTCTCGAAATATCCGGATGGCGGCGAGCAAATGACCGCCGAATTGAAGGCGCTCGTCACGACGAATCCGGAACTCGCAGACGACGTCACGGCGGCCTCCAAGAATGCGACCCTGGACCAGAAGGTCGCAGCCGGCAAGGCGCTCGCTCAGGCCGAACAGGCTCTGAAAGACTCGGGCAATATGGCCGGGGCCAACAAAGTCAAGCGCGCCGCAGATGCATCAGACGTCCAAACGCTGGCGGCCTATCAAGCCGAGAGGAGCCAGGTGGTCGCCTCGGACGACGGCGGAGAAGGCGGCGGACGGGGTGGCCGTGGTGGTTTCGGCAACGGCGGCAATTACGGCGGCGGTTCCGGCGGCGGTAGCGTCAGCGCGCATTGATGACTTTGCGGGAGCCGCTCCGCCAGAGCGAAGCCCGCTTCAGTCAGAGACGGACCGACAGGAGCCATGGCTTGGCGATGCGAGTATCGCCAAGGACTTCTCCTTCTCGGGCACGACCTTGCCTTATCGCGCCATTTTGGGAGATGGCGCCTCGCGCCGACGCAACAACTGAATTGTTCGCAAAGACGGATGACCGCCAAAGCATCGCTTGCTGCACACTCGAGAATGCGTTGACATGGGCAATTCCGCAACCGGTCGCCAAATGAAAATTCTTCATGTAATCGCGTCGGTCGATCCTCGCGGGGCGGCCCTATCGAAGGTATTTTCACCAGTTCTGCGGTCTGGCAACGACAGGGGCACGAGCGCCATATCGTAAGCCTCGATCCGCCGGAAGCCCCTTGCGCCGTGCAGGCGCCCGTACCCGTTTTCTCTGTTGGGCTCAGCGGGCCTGTCTTTGCGTGGCTGCGTAAGCTTATTCCGCTATTGCGTTACGGATACACGCCCCATCTGACGCACTGGCTTACGAAAAACGCTGACCACTATGACGCAGTGATCGTCAATGGACTGTGGAACTACGCTTCGTTCGGAGCATGGCGCGCGTTGCGAAAGAGCTCGACTCCCTATTTTGTTTTCACGCACGGAATGCTCGATCCATGGTTCAATAGAGCCTACCCGATCAAAACGGTTTTCAAGACAATTCACTGGAAGCTTTTCGAACATCGCGTGCTCCGCGATGCCGCCCTCGTGCTTTTCACAACAGAAGAAGAACGAGCCCTCGCACGCCGATCATTCGCGCCCTATCACGCGCAGGAACTTGTTGTCGGTTACGGAACCCACGATATCGGCGGTCACCCCGAAACGCAAATCGCGACCTTTTCAGCGACATGCCCCGCCGCGAAGAATCGTAAGCTGATCTTGTTTCTGAGCCGCATTCACGAAAAAAAAGGCGTCGATCTGTTGATCGACGCCTTCGCGCGAATTGCCGGTGAATATACTGATTTCGATCTCGTGGTCGCAGGGCCGGATCAGGTCGGACTACAAGCACAGCTCGAGTCGCTCGCCGCAAAGCGTGGTGTCGCGACACGAATACACTGGCCCGGAATGCTCACTGGCGACGCAAAGTGGGGCGCATTTCGTGCTGCCGAGTTCTTCGTTCTGCCATCCCATCAGGAGAATTTCGGCATTGTTGTCGCCGAGGCGATGGCGTCGTCGCGCCCCGTGCTCATCACTGACAAGGTCAATATATGGCGTGAAATCGAGGCGGATGACGCCGGCATCGTCGTCAACGACGAAACGGCAGCAATCGAATCCGGCCTTCGCCGTCTCTGCTCGATGAATACGAAAGAGCGCGAAGCTATGGGCGAGCGCGCGCGGAAATCATTTCTCGCCCGTTACGCCATTGAGAACAACGCTATGAGCTTGCTCGCCATGATCCAGAATTTCACGCAGGGAGAGACGGAGCGACAGGCGAGCTGCGATCGCAATGAGTATACTCGATTGCCAAGCCGGTGAGTCTCGCGAGCTCAGTCCTTATCGCGTCCTTGCTCTCGAGATGGGCGACCGCGCGGCGTAATTCCAGCACGCGCACATCGACGAGCAACCGATACCAGAAAGCTTGTAGGAAATGGTATATCAGACCTTCTCGACCATCGAGGAAGCCTAACTGAAAGAAATAGCGCCATAGAAAATAGGCGAGCGGCCCAACGCCGAAGGGAAGCCTATTATAAATACGGGCCTTTACCAATCGCTTCAGACGCGCTTGCACGCTGCTCGCTCCATCCTCGACCCCTTCGTCGCGTGGGAAAAGGCCATATTCGGCGTTCAGCCTGTCGATCGCCTCACGTGTCGCATATTTATTGTGCTTATCTGTGAAGAATGCGATGTCCTTGAGATTATCGTCACAAAAATCGTGGTCGAAGGTAACGGCGCGACCGCGCAATAGCACCATATGTTCGTCCATCCATCGCTGCTCAATCTTCGCCGAGCCTTTGCGCCAGATGCGGAGAAGCGTGAGCGGGTAGCGCCCGCCATGCTTGATCCAGCGGCCCATAAAGATGTGCCGCCGATTAATGTTTACGCCGGTCACATCGGCCGGCAGCAATGGCAGATTTTGCTTGATCTCCTCGATGAGTTCGTGCGTCAGCGTCTCATCGGCATCGAGTCGCATGACCCATTCGGTCTCGATCGGCAAATTGTCGAGAGCCCATTGGAACTGCTGCGCCTGATGTGAGAACTCGTGCTGCACGACACACGCACCAGCGCCGGTCACCAGATCGACCGATCGATCTGTTGAAAAAGAATCAACGACAATTATATTTGCATTCGCTAATGATAAATTGGAAATCATTCTTTTGATATGGATAGATTCATTAAATACCAAAACGATTGCCGTCAAATTTGACATGCCTTGAACGCCTTCCCTTGCCGCGTTAGCAACGATTCGAAATCCGCGATAAACTGCTTTGCTACGTGATCTATATCAAATTCCGCCGATGTTTCGACAGCCCTCAACGCCACTGTGTTTCTCAAATGCTCGTCGTCGATTAACGAGGCGAGCCTTTCTGCGAGCGCCACTCCTGTGCTATCGCGATGATCGAAAACAAGGCTATTAACCCCGTCCTTCGCAAAATCATCGAAGCATGCGAGTTTGGACACAATCACTGCGCAGCCGCAGCACATCGCCTCGAGCGGCGCCATGCCAAAGGACTCACCGGACTCGGAGATCGATGGATACACAAATATATCGGCGGCTCGATAACGGTCGATAAGCCTGGATTCATCAAATATCGGCTCCTCTAGCGTGATTTCTACTCCGGCTTCGCGTGCAATCCTCATGAGTTCGTCACGATACTCAGTTCCATCGCCACCTTCGCAAATTGCGCTAGGTCCAAGCAATGTCAGTTTCCAATCGGTTGAATTCAAGTGTGCAAAGGCGCGCACCAACAGATCAAGCCCCTTTTCGCGCGCGATACGTCCAACAAAGAGAATTTCTTTTTCCCGATGGCCACGCCTCGCCACACGGCGCTGCGAAAAAGCCAAAGGTAGACAATTCGGCACAACTTTCACGACATCGACACAATTAGGTGACTGCTCGACAATCGCATCAGCAACGGCCTTAGATACGGCTTGCAGGCGATGCGCGCGCCAATACAACCACATTTGTCTCTTCGGAAAACGTGCAACGCTGACATAAATCACCCCCGCTCGCCCCGCCGGGATTATCATTGGTAGAGCGACACTATTTGTTATAGTTACATCCGACTTTTTTAGAATAAAGCATGCACGTATCGCATAAATAACATCAAATAAGCGGTATATAATTTTTGAGTGCGGCGTATCAAATGAAGGAATACGTATATGCTGCACGCCACTTACAGTTTCTATAGGAGCAAACATTCCAAATCTACGAGATATCATAGTAGTTTCATGACCATTCCGCGCAAATTCATTGCATAAGCTTAGCCAGATGCGTTCAACTGCACCTCCACGAACAGGTGGCACTGGCAAAAACGGTCCGATGATACATGTTATTCGCATAGCTTGCGTAACTCATAAATTTCGCCGCGACGTTCCTTGATTGCAGACGCGGGATTGCCCCGATAGATCATCCACGGCTCAAGATTGGAAAAGGCGCAAGCCCGAGCGCCCAGGACCGCGCCTTCCCCTATGCTGACCCCGGGCCCAACGAATGCCTCCGACGCCACCCATACGTCATCCCCTATTGTGATCGGCCGAGCGATAAGTTGAAAATCGGGGCTCTCGACGTCGTGAGTTCCTGCGCATAGCACGGCACCTTGGGAGATAATAGACTTCTCGCCTATCGTGATTTCTGCCATATTATAGCAATTGACGTTTGGTCCGACCGCGCATCTGCGGCCCAGCCGCAGATTGCCCGGATGCCAAATGCGTGCGCTCGAAGCGATTGCTGCACCAGACGCTATCCGAGCCCCAAAGAGCTTCAACAACGTAACTCGCCACGGGTTCCATATCCCCGGCGTCCATGACGCAAGGACACACCAACATAAACTCCAAATTGCCCGATACAGTCGATTGCTGATACTGAAGCTTGGACCGCCATCAACCGGTTTTGACCTACTTGCGTCGAGGGGGGACATTACAGATACCCATCGATTCGTTTTTAGACGGCCGCTTCGATCAGTCGGCCGTTGTGCTTGAGAGCGGTATTCACCGCCTCTCGCGACCACACGCACATCTCGCGCTCAGGGTCAGGCCATTGATAGTCGTCAACCCTCGCCAAGACGTCGGACGTGAGACAGAAGGGCTCCGAAAATAAATCAATTACCCGAAAATCCCCTGACTTGATATCACTATTGGGAAAGCCATCACGATTCTTATGCGTTGACGTCATTAAGAATTTTGATTCGGATTTAGCAAAATTTTCAAGGAATTTGAATATATCTTCTAAACTCAAATGGAAAAGGCAGTCACGACAAAAAACCATATCGACTCTCGGAATAGGGTCGCATGTTATATCCAGAACACCGAATCTCCTCTTATCACTCTCCCCGTATTTTGTACGATTAGATTCAATCATTTTTTGAACAATATCTACTCCAAAATAGACGCAATCATCAGGAAAATCAACCGCCCTCATCCAGTTGAAATCCCCGCAGGGGGCATCAAGGAAATACTTGATCGAATACGTCCTTAAAATAGAAGGCATAGCATGCCGAATGCTTTCAGTATATACAATAGTTGATCCACGTCCGCTACGACTCTCTTTTGTTTTCCATAAATTTGAATCATATATTTTTGAGAAAATAACAGCATTCCCATCATCTGAATAGGCTTTGACCGCATTTTTGTAAGGATCTAGCCCAAACATAAGAACGTAGGATCTCTTTACCATCTCAAGAATACCATATGTTGCTCTAAACCGCAATATTCTCAGATAGAATGATTTTGCTTTATTTACCATTTTACGGCCTCGAAATATTGAGACAGGCGACCACTTTGACTTAGGCATTACTTAGCTCCCTGCTTGCTAAAGGGATTTATCTTTTCATTCCTCGGGATTATTACCGCATCGCAATTGGCCCCCACACCCTTCACAGGCTCTGTCGAAGTCAATACATTGTTGTGTTCGACCACCAATCCGCGCGTCAGCGGCGCCGCGCCTCCACAGCCGCCGATTTCGATACGGGCATTTTGCACGAGCTGATTGCCCCGCATCACAATGCCGAGGGTCAGCGGCGGGCTTTGCGGATGCGGCAGGCCATAGGCGCCGATGACCGCCTCCCCAGAAAAAATCATCCCGTCCGGCCCTCCGCGATAGACAGTCCCGTCCACGATCCGGTTTTTCAAATATTGAATATACCAGCTCGGCTGGAAATGATGATACCAGCGGCCTTGATTGAGGAAACCGGCAGTTCGCGCGGAGCTGTTCTCCGCGATCACCTGCTCGACGGATGTTCCGTAGAGCTGCACTGCGGCTCCCGCATCGGAGAACTCATTGCCGACGATCAAATAACGCTGCACCATTGGAACGATCGTTATGAGCGAGTCGCGATCGGGCGCCACGGTCCAGTCTCGATCGAGAGTGACGACGCCGGCGGCGACGTCCACGATCTGCGCAAATTGGCCCGCCCCTCTTCCAGCCAATATAAACACGCCCTGGCGGATCGGAGAATGTGACCCCGGCGTCAGCGCGCCGTCGAGCGTCAGCCGCCGCCCCGCGAGCTCGACGATATGGCCGTAATAGGAGCCGCCGGGGCCATCGGTCGTCATGGCCTCGCGGTCCCAGGCGTGCATGAGGCGGAACTTGTTCTTTGCGAGCCAGATATTTTCCGAGGAGCCGCCGGTCGAAAACAGGGTGTTGACGCCGCCTCCCGAAGCGCCGAGATCGGCGCCGACGAATTCATTGCCTTCGATGATCGCGTCTCGGCAGCCGGAGATCGAATACCAGCCGCCACGGCCATTGTAGAAGGAGTTGCCTGTGATGGCGACCCGTCGGGAGTCGAGAACGAATAGCGCGCTGCCCGAGGCGTATATGTCGCTGTCGGCGATTTCCAGCCCATCGCCGCGGAGCCTTATCGCCGCGCCGCCATTGGGACCGCCGACGCCGGTCTTGAGCGCGCTTTCGCGCCGGTGGACATCGCCTTCGGCGATATGGCCGCGATAGGCGGAGGCGCGGATACGGATGCGGCGGAGGTGGATATCCCCTTTCGGCGCGACACCGGCTTCGAAACCGCCGCTGATCACATGGCGATGATTGGAGGCATAGAGCGTCATATCCTCGATTGCGAAATGCGCGTCGCCGCTCACCAGGCTCTCGGGGGGCGTCTCGAATTCGGGCCAGAGCAGGCTCGACAGATCACGATCGACGCCGCGCAGCGTCGCGCCATTGGGAATGTGGAGCGCATGTTTCAGCAAATAACGGCCGGGCGGGGCCAGAAGGACCGCTCCTCGCTCGGCCGCCGCCGCCAAGCCGGCTTCGATGGCGGCGGAATCGTCTGCCGTTCCGTCGCCCTTGGCGCCGAAATCGCGCACCGACAATTGCCGCTCGACCCCCGCGGCGGGGGGCGCCTCGATGTCGACCGCCAGATCCTCGGACCAAGCGGATGCGTCGCCGCGGCCGTTCCAGACCGAGACCAGATAAGAGCCGGGAGCGAGCGTCGAAGGCAGCTTCGCCGTCGCGGTCCAGAGCGACGCCTCCGGCAAAGGCGCTCGAGCGACCTCGCGGCCGTCCCCGGTTTTGAGCCGGATCATCGCGCCGGGTGTGAGGCCGAGATTGCGACCGAAAAGTCGAAGCTCCCGCCCCGGTCGCGCCAGCGCGCCGGCTTCGCCCTGCGACCAATAGAGGACCGGACGGTTCAGAACTCCCGAAGCCGCGAGCTTTTCACCTTCGAGCCGATATCGGTAGACCCCCTGCCGCCAGTCGGAGGGGATCGAAAAATAGAGCGTCTGCGGCGTCTGCCGAGACGGGAGCAGGGAGGTTTTCGCGGCGCCGCCTACGCCGCTCTCGGAAGGCGTATCGGCCAGGAGCTCGATCTCGACGCGGTTCACCGCATCGAGATCATGGCCTACGATCAGAACCGTCTCCGCGGGTGCGGCCGGATCGCTGGACCAGAAAATCGAGGGACCGCTCAACGCCGCACAACTTGGCAACAAGGCGAGGCCAACGCCAAATATAATTACTGCCTTCATCGGCATCAAGCTCCATTGCGCTCAGCCATTTTAATCGAAAATTTTCCTCTAGGCCTATTTTTTATAGATCCACCAAGAGATTCTTCAAAAATAACTTGTTTGCTTGCACGATACATAGCTAGCGTTAAGATAAATATACCGACCTTATCGATATGCAGAAATGCACCATTGAAGATAGAGCTATATAAAATATAGCACCTGACCCGAATATCGCTCGTAGATCTTAGAATTATTGATGCTAGCAGGAATCCTACGATACCGTACTCAAAAAATAAATTCGCAAATCCATTATTAAAAAACTCACCGACATCTGGAATTAATCCTCTCGATATTGGAGATACAGCATCTGCCAAATTCTCCGCCGCCACCCCGAGAGGGTAAGTAAATATGAACTCAGGCAATATCAACACTGGAGCAACAATTCGCGAGAATGTAGACACGTCTCCGGTCGCGGCACTAACCTCAGATAGTCGAGAAACCGTTATCATAACTGGCTCAAATATAAAACTAACAGAAATTAGCAACACAGAAACAACGATTAATCTAATTTTTACTGAAATACGCGCTTCAATGAACGATGGAACAAAATAAACAACAGGCAATGATAGGAAAAATGCAAGCGATCTACTTACAGCACCAGTTAAAATGCACATTAAAATAGCTATAGACGCAATTTTTGACATTCGCGCAATAGGTGCAAGCATAAATATAAACGATAGCATTATGAATGCAAGATATGACGGCTCTCCGAATGTACCGCTAGGTCGCAAATTTTCACGAGTGAATATCAAATCGTTTTCATTCGCAATTGTATTTTGATTTGTTACAAACCAGTCTTGAGGAAAACCAAAATATACGCCATTTTTATAAGAATTCATTTGAATAAATGAAATCATAAACATTGCAATAGATATGCACAGAACCGCAACCACAGCGCCATCAATTCGCCGTATGACATTTCTATGCTCAAATGTATATATTGCGATCACTATCAGTACAAAGAACATACCCTCTCTAGAGATGCGCAATACCTCCTGCATAAAATCTTTCGGATGAAAACTAAGGATAGACAAGAACATAAGCATAAATGCTATGTATAAATGTAGATATTTAGGAACATTATTTGCAAATGCCGCTCTAAATTTCCATATCGTCGCAATAGTTATAATTGACGCAAACGAAGCCCAAAATGACACCCCAATTTGGATAAGCGGTATCAATAAAATAGCGCCAACTATCACTTGCCAACCCCTCCTTGCAGTGAATTGCTATGCATAATAGTAGCTATTTCTTGATATATAAACTCAGAAATAATTTTATTTCCTCTTATTGTTGGATGTACTCCGTCCCGATACATATCAGCGCTCCAGGCATCATAAGAGGCGAGATCAATAACATGCATGCCGCGCTCATTAGCAACACTTTCAATCAAATGTCTTTCTGGTAGCCATCCATTATTTTTATGCAGACCAACTTCATTTTTTGTTGGATACAGAAATAATATGCCAATTTTAATATTGTGGCCACCGACATTGGCCTTACGCTCATAAAATGAGTCTATCGTTTTTACAAACCCGTCTAGATAGCGCTGCTGTACCTCCCCTGTTGGCGGGAGTTCAGAAGCCATCTCCCCGAATACCGCTGGAACAACATACTTGTATACCACGTAACATGTTGCACACACCGGCCGCGTTCTTGGCCAAATATAATCATTCTTCCATTGAGACTTTGCGCTCAATCCACCGGACATATACTCCCATACAAAAATGTCCGCTCGCTCTAGGACATCAATATTGCGTTCTAAAAATACGGATTCATTAACATTTGTCCAACCGCCAGACGCGACTGGCCAGACCGCAAATTTCTCGCCAAGCCTCGCCTCCAGCTGCGGACCGAGCTTGTCATAATGCTTATAAGAGTTCCCCCCCATTACTATACTATTTCCAGCGATCAAAACGTTTATTTTACTATCAGGATTCCAGCCATCCTTCGTTCCCATACTTCGATCGTTAAACTCCCAAGAATTGCGCACCAAAAATGCGCCGCGCTGACTCGGAGCTGGCATGTAACCTATTTGCTGATCTACAATATACAGCGGAAAATCTACAAGCCCGGACAATCTAATAGTCACCTCTGCGCCAACCAGCATGAGGAGCGCTAATGTCGCTGTGACCTTTAATATTCTCCTCAATTTCAATACACCCTCCCCTCGCTTCCAGATGAGCTAAATATAAGACGGATGTATTTACCAAAAAAATTTAATGGCCAAACGACCCCGCCATGAAGCCGGCAAAAATGAAACCATTCGATTGGCCGCACTCCCTTCGGATTCAATAATATAAACCTCCAATTGTCGAGCCCCATGCGCGAAACGCTTTTCGCCCATTTTTCATTTCTTTCCTGAAAGCCGACCGGCGTCTGATGCTCGACCAATGTATACCCGGCCCTTCTGGCCCTGAGCCCATAATCGATATCGCCCATGCTATGGGTGAAATAGGGGGAGTTTATGCCTATTTCCTGCTGCGCAATTCTTGGAATTAACACGCAATTGCCATTCATCGTATCACAGCTGTCGGGATCGTCCCCCCTTCGATGCCGAAACCTCAACTTGCTCAATCGAGAGGCGCGCCAGTAGCCGCCATAGGTTGTTTCGCCCGTCGTCGGGCTGATGGTCTTACCTATGACGATAAGCCGCTTGCCGACCGCGCCGCTTCGGACGCGCCAAAGCTCCAATAGACGATCGATGGACTGCGGCTCTAAGGAAAGATCATCATTGAGCCAAAGAAAAAAATCTGGATTGAATTTGATAGCGGACTGCCACGCCAATCTCATCCCGCCATTCCAGTACAAATCGCCCGAGCCTCGGATGCGATGAACCTCCGGGAATTCGCGTTCGACAGCCTCAGCGGTCCCATCGGTCGACCCATCATCGACCAGAGTAGTATGAAGTGTAATGTGATCGCCTGCTGCGCCCCGTAGCGCACCGAGCGCCTCGACCGTCGTTGCACATCTGTTATGGCAGGTCAGCAGCACCGCCACTGACGGCTTACTATCGTCGCCCATTAAATCCGGCACGGCTTTTTGATCCAGCTTGTTGATGGAAAGATGCATCGAGACGTGGCGAGCCTATTCAGAGCCTGTCTATGAATTTTTTACATATATAGAATAATGGGATAGTGCTAAATGCAATTCTGATAACGCCACTGATCCACGGGATTATCCAAAAGCCAAATGTCGAGATCGCAGAAATCTTCAAAAATATCGTAACGCCAACGACGACAGCCCCAATTTGTAGAATCGGCTGAATTTTTCCTGCGGAAGAAAGAAATACCGTAAGCGGGTTCTCGAACGCCTCAGAAAATTTCCAAACCGCCAAACCAAGGAGGAAGCCTATCGAAGGAAGGACCGCGCCGCCGCTCCAAAATTCGATAATGCTTCGCCCGCCGAAAACAAATATCGTCGACCCAGCAACGGATGCGACAAAGGTAAATAGCAGGGATCGCTTGAAGGTCAGGATCAGCCAACGCTTATCGCCGCGAGACAAGGCCTCCCCGAACGCCGGCCAAAGCGGGGCGATCGCCAAATGAATGACCATGGTAATCAGCCCGAACATTCGCTCCGGCACAGAAAAGGCCGTCACCGCCTCCGGCCCGAGCATTTTGGAGATGATCAGATTGTCGGAGGCGACATTTATCGCGACCACGATCTGAATCCCCAGAAAGGCGAGGAATTGCCCGAGAATTCGCCTGGCCAAAGGGAGAGACACGCAGCGCCAGGCGGGCGCATAGTCGCGGCCCCGGCCGCCGAAGAAGGCCGCCGCGTTGATCGCCGCAACCACCAAGGGGGCGCCGGACAAGGCGAGGGCCAGAATTGGCAATCCGGCGTGGTTTTGGATCGCCGTCCAGACGCCGATGAGCCCCAGCACGCCGCCGGCGGCGCTCCAAACATTGGCGCGATAGCCCTCCTGAAGCCCGGCCTGCAATCGCGCGGTGACGCCGAGAGGAAGCGAGAGCGCGAAGCAGCAGGCCACGACCAGAAGCCCCGGCCCGAACTCCGCCTGCACGACAGGAGATTGGATTTTCAGCAGAGCGGCCCAGGGGACGACAAAATCGAGCAGAAGAAATGTGGCGGCCACCAGCAGACCGAAAATTCCGAGAAGAGCCGCCGACGTCGAAACAGCCTCTCGAATTCCGCGGCGGTCGTCGCGTCCGTTGAAGTCCGCGACGAAATTCAGCAGCGCGGAGCCGGTTCCGACATCCGCGAAGGAGAGCACGTAGACGACAGAGCTCATCGTCATCCAGAGCCCATAACGTTCGGCGCCGAGATAGCCGAGCGTCAGCGGCACAGAGATGAGAAAGCTGCCGACAGTGATCAGCTTTGCGCCGGCCGCTGTGGCCGCCGACAATAGGGCTCGTCGTTCGCGCTCGGCGGCCGCGAGGTCCGTTCCGCCCCTCGCCAGAAGGCCCGAGACCTTCGCGGAAAGCGCGTTCAGAGTGAAGGACATCGATAAAAACGCCATTCGCGCCCGCGCGGGCCGGCTTTCCTGAAGGCGCCCGCCGCCGCCCCTCTCGGAGCCGCGCTCCGCGGCGCCGTGGATGCGGCCGTCTCGATCTCGATAGACATCATGCGCTCAGCAATGTCTCATATCGCGGGAGCACGCTATTTGCGCTCATCGTCTCGGCGAGACACAATCCTCTTTCGACTCGCTGCGACCATTCGATGGTTCGCGCCGCGGAAATCGCTTCGGCGAGAGAGTCTATGTCCCCCGTCGGCGGCAGCAACGCGATATCCTGCAACATCTCGTATAATTCAGTGCCCGGATCGGCAGTGGCCACGATGGGGCGCCCGCTCGCCAACATGCCGCCGAGCTTCGACGGCAACACGAGATCCGCGGCGCCTTTCAATTGCGGCAGGACATGAAGATCGGCCAGCGCCAATAATTCGCTCATGCGCTCGGCCGGCTGCAACGGCAGGAAGCGAACATTGGGCAAATCGGCGGATTGCGTCTGCAATGCGTCCAGCATCGGCCCGGCGCCTGCGATCACGCAATAGATATCGCATTCGCCCGCGAGCCGGCGCGCCGCTGCGATGAGCATGTCGAGCGCCTGCTTAGGGCCGAGGTTGCCGGCGTAGAGCACGACAAAAGCGTCGGACGGTATGCCGAGCTCCTCACGGAACGCATTCGTCGTTCGAGGCTCGGGGACGATCGCGGCCGTGTCGACCCAGTTGCGCAGCACCGACACTTTCTGCTGCGAAAGTCCCTTTGCGAGCAGGGCGTGCTGCATTTTTTGAGAAATCGTCACCACGCGATCGAAGCGTGCGAGGAACCAGCTCTCGAATATATTCGCGACCCGTCGGATTGCGCCGCCGTTCAAATGCCCGACCTCGAAAGCGGCGTCCACTTCGAGATCTTGCACATGCAGCAGGCTGCGGGCGCCGCAGAGCTTGGCCGCGATCAGCGCGGCGGGAGCCGACATCAAGGTCGGCTCGACACAAATCACGATATGCGGTCGAAAGCGAAAAATTCGCCACACGACCATTGGAGCCGCCGCCGCCGCGAAGCTGAGCGGCGCTATGAGCCGCCATAGCCCAGGCGCTCCTGTTTTCATCGTCATCGGACAGCGCGTCACACGCATCGAACCGAAAATCTCCGTGACATACGCGCCGCTTTGATAAGGCGCGCGCACGAACCAGCCGGGATAATGCGGCGGCGCGGTGACGATCTCGATTATGTGGCCACGAGCTTCCAGAAACTGCGCCAGCTCGGTCGTGTATTTGCCGCAACCGATCAGTTCTGGCGCGAAATTGATTGCATGAATTAAGATTTTCTGCGAGCGGCCACGTCCCGGGCCGCCAGAAATATTCCCCTGGACCGCAGCTCCGACGCCATCTTCGTGGCCGGTCGAGACATCGGCTTCGGCGATGAAATCTAAACCCATGGGCCTGAAATGGTCGCGGTTTTCGGAGGCTATGAAGGGGAACGAGTTATTTTCAATGCTGCCGCAGCCCGGGTGAGCATGAGAGCTTCGACCCGAAACGCGCCGAGAACAAATGACGATCCAAAGATATGCGCTTGCGCGCGCACCGTTGGGCGGCTTTTCTTATAGCTACCTCGAGCTTCAGCGGCAAGCCGCTCGCGCTCGCCTTTAGCGATGCGCGCGCCTTACAAAGACTGCTCCGCGTTTCGGTTACAGAGCATCGCTCTCATTTCTGAGGCGTCAGCGAGCTGCGCCACACTCGTGGACATGCTTGAATCGTCGAGATCAGATGACCGGCTCGACCTGTTCTCGCCTGAGCTTGGTCCGCACTTGTCCGCCCATGATTTCGAGCAGCACTTCTATGCGACCTGAATCGTCCAGGCGCTCGAGCGAGCCCAGCGCCTCGGAAAATGGGCCACTCATTAGCCGCACTTTCTGACCGAGCCGCAAATTATGCACGAAGCGAAGCTGGCCACGATTGTCCGAAGACTGAATCAGCGTCTCGACAACTCCATGAGGCACTGGCAGCGGCCGATCCTGCGCCATGAACAGGCTGGCTATTCCAATCGTGCCATTGACGCTCCGCCACCGATCGTGCTCGAGATCGAGCACAACGAAAACATAACGCGGGAACACCGGCGCGAGCACATTGCGCATTCGCCGCGCATGGCGCACGGTTTTTATCCGCCGCGGCATGAAATGCCGAAACCCCTGCACTTGCAGGCGCTGCTCCACCGAGCTTTCCTTATGCGGCAGCGTATGCGCCAGATACCAGCGCTCCCCTGGAGCCAATTCGAAATCCGCCTCCATCCGAGCTTTGTCGATACGGTCCATGCCCGTCATGCCATCCAATGCCTGAGGCTCTGCATCCTGTAGCGCGAGCAACAAACGTGCTGCCACACGGCCTTGTCCCGATTATCAGAGCCCGAGTCCAATGGCGCGCACCCAGGGAGAGTCTGCCGCGCCTCGCGCTCTGAGGTCCCCGACGATGTCCTTCCGAGTCCCTTCCTGCTTCGCGATAAGTATAGCAGCGAGTCGGCTTCGAATTCGTTCATTGATCCGACCATTCAGCTCGATCAGCTGACTCACGACCGAACGCCTGCCCTCTGATGGAAGGAATTCCCAAATCGCGCTCGAGAATAGAACTCGGCTCTCTATGATGCGCGCCTCATGCGGCGCGGTGACTTTCGACATTTGCAGCGCTTCGAGCACGCGCTCGAGCGGCGCGCTGTTCCGCCATTGAAATTTTGCGAGTTCCATCCACGCCATTGCGGAAGTCGGAGCCCTAGCGACGAGATCCAGAATAGCCCTGGAGAAACGATCGTCATCGCCGACATTTGTGAGCGAGACCGCTCTGAGATCGAGCAATCTCGTCGCGACGCCGTCCGTATTTCGGAATGCGGTGAGCTCGGCGAGAAGCTCGTCGTCCACGCTACGAGTCGCGGCTCCGAGTTTTGAATGTGCTTCGACTTTCACGCGACTCTCATAGCGCTCGACGGTCCCCTCCGCCTCGGCAAGAATGACGCCTTGCCGAAGCAGAAGAACCGAAAGGCCGATCGCGCAGATAGAAATCACATCCGAAATATGACGCATGCGGCTCCACTCAATTTTGATAATATTTTTTGTAATAGTGCCCATAGTACTGGCTATATGCGCCATATCGTGGCGCTTGGGTCTCGTCCACGAGGCTCAAGGCCGCGCCTGCCAGCTTATGCTGCTGGATAAAATATTGGACATGTTCGGCGACGGTCTCCCGTGGAGTCGCACGCCAGCGCACCGAAAACACGACCTTGTCGGCAAGACTGGCTAGGACCTTCGCATCGATGACCGGACCCACCGGCGGCGAGTCGATGACGATATAATCGAAAAGATCCCGCAACTTTTCGATGAGCTGACGCATTCGTTCTGAACCCAAGAGGTCCGGTGGGTTCTGCGACTTGGACCCCGCCGGCAGGACCGCGAGCTCATCGAGACGAATGACGGCTTGTTCCAAGGGAACCGCATTCGTCAAGAAATCCACGAGCCCCGGCTTCGCCTCCGCGCCAAAGTGCTTGCTGATAGAAGGATGGCGCAGGTCTCCGTCGATAACCATGACACGCATTCCGGCCTTTACGGCGGACCAGGCGAGCGACTGAGCGAGGGTCGACTTTCCTTCGCTCGGGAAGGAGGAGGTCACGAGGATCACCTTGGCCGGACTGTCGACATCGGCCATTTGTATGCCGACCCTGATGTTTCGGATCGACTCGGCGTAGCGTGACAGCGGCTTGGCGACAACATAGCGAGCGGGCTCCAACACCTTCCCGTCGACCTCTCGGTCCTTGGTGCTGAGCAACGGAAGTGACGCGAGCACCGGCGCTCCGAGCTTTTCCTCAATCTCACGCGACGAGAGGAAACCTGAATTCAGCATATCGAGGGCGACCGCGCCGCCGATCCCGATCAAAAGACCTACAATGCCAGCGAGAGCAAGGACCAGCCCTTTTTTGGGAAAGGAAGGCGCATTCGGCTTTGTCGCCGGAGAAATGACCCTTGCCTCGTTTTCCTCGAAGGTCGACTGTTCTTGGGTGATCTTGGCGCGTGACAGAAAGTTTTCGAACAGCGTCTTATTCGCAGCGTTGATCCGCTCGAGCTCACGCAGCCTCACCCCCACGCCGCCGTCGATCCCCGTCTCTCCCGTGATCTGCTTCAAGCTCACATCGAGCGAGTCCTCCCGGGATTTCGCGACATCGAAATCATTTTTCAGATTTACCAGAATGCGCTGCACTTCCGCGGCGATCGAGCGCTCGATGTCCCGCTTTTCCGCACGAGTATTAATCAGCGAAGGATGTTGAACATCGTAGCGGGCGATGAGATCGGCTTCCTTTCTCGCGACTTCGGCCTGCTGCTTTCGCAACTCGGCGATCACAGTGGAACGAACGACGTCCGGGATGGCCTGTAAATTCCCTCCCTTCTGCATCACTTGGGCCACTTGCTCATATTTGGCGCGCTTCTCGGCGGTTTCGGCGCGCGCCGCGATGAGCTTTCCACTCAGCTCAGACAGCTGCTGCTCGGAGATCGTGACTTTCGCGTCGGCGTTCGTCGCGACGAGATTATGCTCCTTTCGGAAATCAGCGACTGCCTCCTCGGATTGCCTCAATGTTTCGCGCAAGGACTCCATGCGTTCGGCAAGCCAGCTGGAAGCGCGTTTTGCGGCGTCGTAGCGGGCGTCGAGTCGATCGACGACAAAGGCGTCGGCGACGGCGTTGGTCAAGCGGACCGCCTTGGCCGGATCCTCGGAGGTAATCGACACGGAGAGAACAAAGGTCCTGTTCACCCGCTGGACATCTAGCGCTTCACGCAGTCGCTTGATGGAAGCAAGGACATCCGGCGGTATCTCTCCGGCTTGAGACTCGACTTTGCCTGCCGGCTCAGACGACGAAAAAAGCCCCGTCAGGAAACCGAAAAGCCCCAACTTCTGCGACTGCCCAAACTCCTTATCCTGCATAAGCTTCTCCTTCTCGACGACCCTTCGGAGGAGATTAATCGACTGGATGACCGAGACCTGACTATCGACATTGGACGTCTCGAGATTGAGTTCCGGGAGAATCTGCTCCGCGCCGAAGATTTTTTCTTTTCGCGGCTCGAGAAGAATTTGAGCGGTCGCGGTGAAACGGGGGGTGACAATCAGCAACGCGAGAAATGCCAGCGCCATCGCGACGATGGCGGTAGCGACGATCACCTTCCACCGGCGCCAGAAAAAATCCTGCAATTGGCGGAGATCAATGGCGTCACTGTCCCCGCCGTCTGCGCTCACTTGCATCAAAGCCTTGGAAATCTGGCCATGCATGAATGGAATATCCCTTTAGGGCCAACGCACAGGTTTAGATGTTTCAAGTCACTAGCATATGCGTAGCCGTTTGCGAAGCCGCTCGCTGGCGAAACCGCCTCAGCGATCCGTCGCCACCGATCCGCTCCACGATTGTGCGACCCCCGCTCCCAGCAGCGCGACCCAAGTCAGAGCGACTGCTTGCATCTGCACGCTGAAGTCTACGAAGGCGTGGAGCGCCACGATCACTGTGGCGGCGCAGGCGACGAGAGGGGCCGATGCGGCGCGTCGTCTGGCGATCGCTCCGAGAACGCAGCGCACGAACAGCGAGCCTAACCCGAGAAACAACAGAACAGCGACCGGCACGCCCAGGCCTTGCAAGGCTTCCAGATAGCTGTTGTGCGCCATATCCCAGACGCCGAAAGGACCTATCGTGCTATCCCGATACATCGGGAACACTTCCGAGAATGTTCCGTCGCCGAAGCCGAACAAGGGCGCGTCGAGGATAGAACGCCACGTCAATCCGTAGACGGCCAAACGGTCATCCGACGCAAATCCATTGATGGTAAGGCGATCGGCGAGAAAGTCGCCGTAATTGAACAGAGCCACGCCCATAGCGAGGCCGCCGATCAGCAGGCCGAAGCCCGCTCCTATGGCATTCTTGCGTCCGCGGACGCCAGCGAGCACGAGAATCGTCAGCAGGCCGCCAAGGCTCGCCGATACTCCGCCGCGCGACCCCGTCAGGACGAGCGCCGTTCCGATGACCAGAACAACGGCGATCCACAGCGCCCCGCCTGCGACCGTAAGCGCCAAAAGACCGGCGAGGCGCCGCGAGATTGCCGCGGCCTTCCCCTCCCCCCGGGAAATATAGAAGTTCAATAGGATCCCGAGGGCGCTCATCAAGCCGAGCCCCGCATAGGTCGCATAGCTGTTGCGATTCACGAAGGTCGAGGTGAGGGAATCATTGTAGGTGACCTTGTCGAACCACAATATCGTGTTCGGGAAGACGAAAAACGCGACGATTCCATAGGCTGCATAAGCCGCCCCTGCCAGCGCCAAAAACCGCACGAGCGATTGCGCCCGCGCCGAGGAGCGGCAGAGCTGAAGCGCGAGCCAGAAGGCGGCGCAGCAGGTGAGGAAACGTGTCGCCGCGAGAACCGTGGCGTCCCGATTGACCGTGATGCTTCCCGCAATGTCGCGCCCCGAGGCCTCGCGCGCCATTTGCCAGATCGGATTGTGATAGCCGGCCGGGATCCAATGGGCGATCTGGATCAGCGTCCATCCGAAAACGACCAAGCAGGCCATCGCCGGAAACCAGATTCGATAAAACGCGACAGGATGGCGCCGTCCGGAAATAATTCGAACCAGCTCGAATGCGATCACTAGGCCGCCGAACCAGATCGCATTGACGCCCCATGCCAATGAGCGATCGGAACCGAACCAGAAAGGCGCCCAGCCGAGAGCTGCGAGAAAGAGAAAGAAGATAAGGTCGTCCAGCGCCGCCGAGACGCGCGACAGGTGCCGTTCGGATTCTCTCGGAGCCGCGGTTTCTGGCGATGCTTCGTCGCCGTCGCCCTCTTCGGGGGAAGGCGCGACCCAAGGGATTCTCTCGCTTCGAGCCCTGCCCTGCTGGCCAGAAATCTTGTGATCGTGCCGATCCCGCATTTCGCTTCCGACGCGTCGGCTCGATCAAAGAAAAGATCGACCGCAACTAATTGCCGTTCAATTCTATTTGAACGGCAATATCGTAAAGGTCGAGCTGATACAACCTGGATTCGGGCGCGATGCCGACATGAAAAAGCGCTTTTGACTTTTCAGAAATCGGCCGATCGACATACGCTCCTCTCTCACGGAAAAGTCGCGGCGTCGCGAGAGAGGGCGCAACTCCGCGTCTTGCCGAGCCTGGGTCCTCGGCGAATGCCCCGCGCCCTATGCGCAGGCGCGGATGCCGAGGCCGATCGCCTCGCGGCCGGACATTTCCGTGAAGGCCAGGCTGTCCAGAGCCTGATGGCGACGCACCCAGGCTTGGATCGCTGGCGGATAGACGCTCATCATCAGCGTGTTGCCTCCCCAGGAGGTCTCCCCCTCGTTCGTACGCGCCGAATGGAAGCGCAGCGTCGCCTCCGGCGAAACGCAGGCATGGCGCGCGCCGAGCTTCATCGTGCAGGCCGAGGCGCAGTAGCCGTCGATGGCGACGGTCCGCCGCGTCACATTGGCCGAGCGGACCTGCTCATAATAGTCGAGGACATTGCCGCCGCGGTCGTAGCTCGAATAATCGGCGCGCGGCGTATAGCCGCCGGCGAGATCGGCGCGGCGGGAATAGCCGTAGCGGCTCGAGCTGGCAGTCCGGCTCGAATAGCCATTGTCGAAGGAACCGAACAGATCGGAGAAAAGATCGGCCTTGGCGGGCGCCGAAGCGAAGGCGGCGAAGCCGGCCAAGCCGAGGATGGCGGCGCGCTTGGCGATGCGGGGAGCGACGAAGGCGCCGAGCGAAGCGGAGAACATGGGTCTGATCCTCTCTCTAGTCAGATGAGGCGGCCCCATGGAGTGGTGGGGCTCGGCCTCTTCGGTGAGGATCAAATTGACGCAGACGCTCTAACGGCCATTAAGCCGCGGTAATGCAACTCGAGCGGCCTCGGCAAGGAAATAGAAACCATATGCCGGATAGCCCGGGCAACATATTGAATATAATTAGATTATAAGACCATTTACCAAGCGGATGCAGAGAATTATCAACCATCTCGTCCGAAAGATTTTCCGCAAAATCGCGTAATCGAGAGGATTTCGCTCCTGCGGCGACTGCGGAGAACGGCCAGCCGATTGTCTGAATCGGCCGTTTACTATGATCGATCGAAGCGCCTTGACCAGAAGGCGCGGGCTCGAAATGCTTCACAACATTCGCTCGACTGATCGAGCGAGCGGCCGTCGCAGGGAGCGCCAACTCCCGAACGACGGCCTGACCACATTGATCATGGAAGGATCAAACATGGCTATCGACGTCACTATCATGCCGCCGTCTCCGGCGGAATCCCCGCGCGCTGCGAGCGAGCGCGCGCCCTCCCCTAGCCCGTTCCAGGCCCGAAAGCGTCGCGCTGGCTGATCGCCTGCGCCTGCCATCCGAACCTGACCATCGACGCCGATTGTCGCTGGCGCTTGGCGCCGCCTCGGCGAGCTACGGGAGTTTTTGCTTTGAGTCTCAACATTAAGACACGCCTCCGCCCGGTTGAGCCGGCTCCGGAAGTCTTCAAGTTCAAAATCGTCGGCTTTGGAAATGATGGCCCCACGGCCATTATGTGCGATCGATCCGACGTGTCGACGCTCTGCCGCAGGCTGCCGCTGCGGACGCCAGCGTTCTACATGCTCATTGGTTCGCATGCGACGACGCCCATTTTGCGACCGGGCGAAACCTGTGACGTCGAAGGACGCATGCGCACGCATCTCCACGACGCCCATCTTCACTGGTTCGATCGAGCGCTGATCGTCTATGGCCCGGCGATCGACAAGTCACGCGCGCTTGCACTGCAATATTTCGCGCATGAACGCTTATTGAAGCTCGGACGCTGTCGGCTGGGTTCCGGCGCCGACGCCGAGTCGCCGGCGCGCTCCGCGCTGACGAAATCCCGCCCCCTCTATGAGCAAATGCGCCTGCTGGTCGGCGCGCTCGGCGAGGATTGGTTCGAGGATCATGACGTCGCAACTCGCGAGGAAGACGATCCGCTGGCGCCCTATGAAGTGCCCGATGACGCCGAACGCGTCGCCGTCTTCGAGAAAGGCGCCTACCGAGCGGCGGCCGCCCTCGTCGACGGCGATTGGGTTCTGCTCGCGGGCTCGGAAATCCGCGACAGGACGCAACCGTCGGCGCGACGCTCCGACATCACGACCCGGGTGAAGCTCCTCCGCTCCGGCTTGCTGAAGCCGTCTCCCGATCATCCGGGCGCGATGGTGCTGCTCTGCGACCTGCGCGTGACCTCGCTCGACGCGGCGGGCAAATTCATCGTCGGCAATAGATCGTCGCTCACGCGCTTCTGGCGCGATGTGGGTGAAGAGTCTCCGCGCCGCCTCCCCCTGTTCTGACGCAGCGCGCGGGCGTCCGCCGCTATCGACGCCCGCGCTCCCCCTTCCCTCGCGAGACCCGCGCGCCTGCAAATGGCGCGAACGAAGGAATTTTGCCATGAGCAGGAAGAAGCTCGCCGCCGCGCTCCGATCGACGTCGATCGACGACGACGGTTCCTATGATGCGCAAAGCGATCGTTTCGGAAATCTGTTGGATGGCCGGCCGTCGACTGCGGATGAGCTGGCGAAAGCCTGCCTCGACGCGGCTCTGACGCCGCGCCTGCGAAAACGCATCCGGCGCGGCGACACATTCACACTCATTATAAAGGCGCCGGGCGCCGATTGGATCGCGCCCCTCGCCGGGGCGGCCAGGCGGCTCATGACGGATGCGGAGATTTTCACCGATGACGGCGGCTCCAAACATTCGAAGCGGCCGCAAACGGCCGGCGCCGACATCGCCGAGGCGCTGTCCGAAGGGCGATGCGCGATCGGCGTCTCGCCGGAGCCGGAGCGATTTCTGCCGGCTACGCTTCTGACCGTCGCCGATGCGCATCTCACCGTCGCGCCGCCGGATGGCGCCGTTCTGCGCCGGGTCTTTCACATCTTGCGCGGCCGCCGGCTGCGTGGGCCAATTCCGCCTGGCGCCGCCGACGGCCTGAGCTTTTCAGAAATCGTCGCCGCATTCCGACCGGATGTCGGCGCCGTGCAATTGCTGGAAAATCTCGCCTGCTTCGCCGCGGCGAAGGCCCGCGCCGGCGCGGCGGAGGATACGCCAAGCTTGGAGGAGCTGCCCGGCTATGATGGACCGGCGCGCGAGTGGGCGCTCAGCCTCGTCGCGGATGTCGCCGCTTGGCGCGCGAAAAAGCTGCCTTGGCGCGCCATCGCCGCTTCCATCGTGCTCAGCGGTCCGCCTGGAACCGGCAAGACGCTGCTCGCGCGGGCCATCGCCAGAACCCTCGATGTCCCCATCGTGTCGACCTCCTGCGGCGCCTGGTTCACGACGCGCGACGGCAATCTCGGCGACGTCATTCAAGCTGCGCAGGCGGACTTCGACGCCGCCCGCGCGCAGCGTCCGACCTTGCTGTTCATCGACGAGCTGGACGGAATTCCCGATCGCCGCAATCTGTCGTCGCGCGGGCGCGACTGGTGGCAGCCGATCGTCAATTTCCTGCTGACGCTCCTCGACGGCGCGGCGACGCCCCGCGAAGGAATTATCGTCATCGGTGCGACCAATCACCCCGAATCTCTCGATCCGGCGCTCATCCGGCCCGGACGCTTCGACCGCATCATCCCGCTGGAGCCGCCGGACGCCGCCGTCCTCGGACACGTGCTGCGCTATCATCTCGGCGCGGCGCTGGCCGACGTCGATCTCGAGACCGTCGCGCGTCTGGCGCCGGGCTCCACTCCCGCCGACGCCGCCGGCTGGGCCAAGGCCGCGACGAGTCGCGCCCGCGCCGCCGGACGGCCACTGAAGATCGACGATCTCGTCGCCGTCGTCGCGCCCGAGGACGACCGGTCGCCAGAGGATCTGCGGATCGCCGCCATCCACGAGGCCGGGCATGTCGTCGCGCATCTGGCCTCTGGGCGCGAAGTCACGCAGGTCTCGCTGATCGCGCGCGGAGAATCTGGCGGACGCACGATTGCGCATGCGCCGACCATCGCGCCGAGGCGGCGGGATATAGACGATATCGCCCTCGCCATGCTGGCCGGGCGCGCCGCCGAGCAGGAACTGTTCGGCGAGGCGTCCGCCGGCGCCGTCGGCGATCTCGCCCAGGCGACGCGGCTACTCGCCGAGGCGCGGGCGCGGCAGGGGCTCGGCGACAGCCTGCTCCACCGCGGCGAGCCGATCGAGACGTTGCTGGCGAGCGACCGCGCGCTTCGCGCCGCCGTCGAGCGGGACCTCGTCCGTATTTATGACCGCGCGCTCGACCTCATTCGCGAGCGGCGCGACGCCGTGCTCGTGATCGCCGACCGATTGCAGGAGAGGCGATGTCTCACCGGAGCGGAAGCGGAGACGGCGCTCTTACGCCCGAATGGCCCGTGAGCATGTCGGCGCCTCGAGAGGTCGACACGGACCGATCGGCCGACTGACGGCGTCCACACTCGAGGCGCGGCGCCGGGCTGCGACACCATCGATCCCCGCCCTATTGCCCTGCCCACAAGAGTGGTCCAAAATGCGCTCATCGCCGGATTTTGGGCGCTGCGAATATCTTGGAATTTCAGGGTTTTCCAGAGTGTGGCCGAGGATCCAGGTTCCTCGGCCGCGCCCCACTGGCCCGGCCCTGCAGAACCCTACTCGAAGGTCACGCTCAACCCGTGGCGCTCGAGTTCTTCCTCTATCGCTTCCAGAATCGACTGCAGCTCGACGATGTCGATGGGGATTTCCTGGTCGGGGGCGTCCCAATGGTCGATATCGTCGAGGCGGATGAAGAAATCCGTGTCCTCCTCGGCGTCTGGGGGCGGCGCGCTATTGGCGATGGTCAGAACATGGCCGCTGGAGAGGACGCGAATCGCGCCTTCCGTCATCTCGATCTGGATCGATTTGCGCCGCGCCATGTCGATGCTCCCGCTTCAGCTCACTCTACGATCAAACCGGCCCGTAGCGCCACCTTTCGCATCAAGGTCGGCAGCCCTTCCTCGGTAAGGCGCGCCAATGGCGTCCAGCGGCCGTTCTCGATATGGGGCGGCGGCGCCGGAAGCGTCGCGGCGAATATGGTCAGCCGCAGCGAAAAATGCGTGAACACATGCTCGACCTCCCCCGGCAGCGCGCGCCAGCGCGCCGCGGCGGGCGCATGGGCGTGAGCGCGGGAGGGGTCGAAATCGACGCGAAAGGGCGTCGAGGGAAATTCGCTCATGCCGCCGAGCAGGCCGCGCGGCGGCCGCGTGCGCAGCAGGGCCGCGCCGCCGCAGGTGAGGACGAAAGCCGCGCCGCGCCGCAGCGGCTTCTCGAGCTTTTGCGCCTTGACCGGGAAACGCTCGGTCTCGCCGCGCCGCGCCGCCTCGCAGGCGGAAGCAAAAGGGCAGAGATCGCAGCGCGGCCCGCGCGGCGTGCAGACCGTCGCGCCGAGATCCATCAGCGCCTGGGTGAAATCGCCGGAGCGTGAGGCGGGAAGCAGCGTCTGCGCCGTCTCGCGCAATTCGCGCTTGGCCTCGCGGATCGGCCTGTCGATGGCGAAGAGCCGGGCGACGACGCGCTCGACATTGCCATCGACGGCGACGCAGGGCGCATCGAAGGCGATGGCCGCCACCGCCGCCGCCGTATAGGGGCCGACGCCCGGCAGCGAGAGAAGATCCTCCTCCTCCCGCGGGAAAACCCCACCGCGCTCGAAAGCCACCTGCTGCGCGCAGGCGTGGAGATTGCGCGCGCGGGCGTAATAGCCGAGGCCGGCCCAGGCTTTCATCACCTCCTCCAGCGGCGCGGCGGCGAGCGCCTCGACGCTCGGCCAACGCACGAGAAAAGCGTGGAAATAGGGTTTGACCGCCTCCACCGTCGTTTGCTGCAGCATGATCTCCGACAGCCAGACGGCGTAAGGGTCGGCCCGCTCGCCGGGCGCGGCGCGCCAGGGCAGATCGCGGCGACGACGGTCGTACCAGGAGAGCAAATCGGACAGCAGCGCACGCGGATCGGGCCGCGGCGGCGATTTTGCGGGCGACCTTGCGGCCGACGACTTGGCGGGGGCTCTCGGCATGGGCTAACCTGTCCATAACGAGATCGGAGCCGATCGCGCAAGGAGAGAGCATGACCGACGCGGCGACCGGGCGCTCGAAATCACGGCGATCCCGCCTCATCGGCGAATTCCTCGACAAGACGCTCGATCCTCTGGCCGCGCGCCAGGGCTTCAGCGAAAGCTCGCTGCTGCTGCGCTGGGAGGCGATCGTCGGCGCACGCGTCGCCGCCATATGCGAGCCAGTGAAGCTGCAATGGCCGCCGCGGGCCAAAAGGCGCCCGGCCGACGAGAACCAAGCTGGCGCCAAAAACCGCCCCGCCGAAAAGAAAGACGAGCCGGCGACTCTGGCGCTGCGCGTCGAGCCGGGCTTCGGCCTCGACATTCAGCATATGAGCGCCGCCATCATCGAGCGCGTGAACACGCATCTCGGCTGGCGCTGCGTCGCCAAGATCACGATGAAGCAGGAGCCGCTCTCGCCCCGCCGCGTCCGGCCGACGAAGCCGCCGGTCGATCTCGCCGCGCGCCGACAGGCGGAAGCAGTGACCGAAGGCGTCGCCGACGAGAGGCTGCGGGCCGCGCTGGTGGCGCTGGGCGAGCGCGCGCTCGCCAAGCCCGCCCGCTGATCATTGGATGATCCAATAAGCATCCGGATCGCCGCGCATATGCACCTTCACCAGCCGGCTGAAGGGCGGGACCACCTCGACGATGATATCGCCGCCGAGCACGCGGCAATCCTTGCTCTTCAAGCCACGGCGGATGATCTCCCGCGCCGCCTCCAAATCATATTGCTCGGCGAGCTCGATGACGCGCTGCATATCCGCGCGCTCCTTGCAGCCGGCATAGCCCGGAAAGCCTTCATAGATGACGGCGACCTCGATGGCCGCCGCGGGCGCGAGCAGGAAAGGCGCGAGCGCCGCGCCGAGAATGAAAGAGAGCTTCATATTCGTCTCCGCTGAAAAGAAAGGCTCGCCGTCAGGGGACGCGCACGCTTTTAAAAAAGACGATTGGAAATCGATCATCGACGCCAGGGCGAATCACTGCGCGCCATGGTCGCCCATTCGGCGGCAAAATTCCGCTGTGGATTTATCGAAATCGCTCGACCGCGTAGGGCGCCGGATCGGTGAAGGGCGTCTCCCCGGTCATCATCTCGGCGAGCAGCCTGCCGCTCACCGGGCCGAGCGTGAAGCCATGATGCTGATGGCCGAAATCGAACCAGAGGCCCTGATGGCGGGGCGCCTTGCCGATGATCGGCAGCATGTCCGGGAAGCAGGGGCGGCAGCCCATCCAGGGCTTGGGGTCGAGCCGCTCGCCGAGCGGGAACAGCGTGCGGGCGAGAAGCTCGTCCTTATCCACCTGCACCGGCGTGGGCTTGGCGTCGCGGCGGGCGAATTCGGCGCCGGTGGTGAGGCGCACGCCGCGCGTCATCGGCGCCAGCACATAGCCATTGTCGGCGTCGAGAACCGGATGGAAGAGCCGCGCGCCCTCCTTGGTTCCGTAATGCATGTGATAGCCGCGCTTGACCGCGAAGGGCAGATCATAGCCCAGCGGACGGAAAATCTGGTCCGACCAGGGGCCGAGCGCGACGACGATGTCGCGGACGATCAGCGCGCCGTCATGCGTGGGCGCGCTCCAATGTCCGTCGCGCGTCTGCTCGAGCGCGCGCACATCGCCGGCGAGGAAACGCCCGCCGCGGCGCTGGAACAGCGCGGCATAGGCCTGCGCGACGGCGCAAGGGTCCGCGACCGAGGCCGTGTCGCGAAAATGCACGGCGCCGACGACGGGCGCTATGTCGGGCTCCAGCGCCGATAGGCCGGCCGCGTCCAGCTCCTCGACGCGCAGCGAAAAATCGCGCAGCCGCGCGGCGTCGACGAGCCCTTTGGCGAGGCTCTTCTCGCTGCGATAGAGCTTGATCCATCCGGTGCGGCGCACGATGTCGCCGGCGCCCGAAAGCTGGATCAGCGCGTCATGTTCCTCGAGACAGCGCTCGACCAGCGGCAGCGCGTCCAGAGCGTGGCGCTTGGCGCGCTCCGGCGAGCTTTCGCGGAAATAGCGCCACAGCCAGGGCGCGACGCTCGGCAGGGCCGAGAAATGATAATGCGCCTGCGGCGAGAGATTGAGCGCATAGCGCAACAGATCGCCGAAGTCCCGCGGGAAGAGATAAGGGAAGATGGAGGCGCGCTCGATGAGCCCGGCGTTGCCGAAGCTGGTCTCGAGCCCGGCCGCGCCATGCCGGTCGACAAGAACGACGTCTCGCCCCCGCGCCTGCAGATGCAGGGCGGCCGAGACTCCGACCATTCCCGCGCCCAGCACGGCGACATCGGCGGTCTGCTGCATAAGGTCCTCCGGGCGAACATATTCTAAAAGCGGAATATGGCGGCGCGGGCGGGCGAACGCCAGCGCAGGCGTTGGCTCATCCGCAGCAATATTTCGGCCAGAAAGGGTGTCTCGTATTCCGGCGGCGCGACCGGCGAAGGCCGCTCAAATGACCTCGATGAGGCTTTCGCCTCGCTCCAGCGCCGCCAAAATCTCGGGAAGCATCGTCTCGAACCAGGCCAGAAGCTCGCGCTTCCGCGTATTCGGAACGCGCACCCAGACGATTGGCGGACCGCCCCCCTCGAGCGCTTTCCGCTGCGCAAAATCCTCGTCTTTGGAGATAACGACGGCGGAGATAACGGCCCACTGCCGCACGGGCATAGCTCCAGATCGAACTGTCGCTGGCGTCGCCGAGACCGACGTCCCCGACGTGCTCGGCGTCATGTCCCGCCGCGGAGAGCCAGCGCGCGAGCGCTGGCGGCAGTTGCGCATCGACGAGAAAGCGCATCAGGCGACGCGCAAGATCGGATGATCGCTCTGGCGCGCGGCGAATTCGAGGACCGCGGCGATATCCGACGCCTCGAGCAGCGGATAATCCTCGAGAATCTCCTCATTCGAGGCCCCCGCCGCGAGAAGGTCGAGAACGTCTTTGACGCGAATGCGCAGCGAGCGGATACAAGGGCGTCCGCCGCATTGCTGCGGGTCGACAGTGATGCGCTCGAGCTGGCTCATTTCGACCTCCGGTTCCCTTTCAATATATCGCGAGGTTCGCTCGGGGTCACCCAGGCCTTCGTCTGGAACGCCAGCCTCCGCATCGCGCCTTGCTGTCTTTAGGACCTATTCACCACGAACACAGGAAGCGGAGCCGGGCCGCCCCCTTCACTCTGCTCACGGAAGGGCCTAAACGATCCTCTTCCCGCAGACCCGGCTGCGCCGAGACTTTTCCAAAGGACGCCCGAGCCCATGATCCCCCGCTATTCCCGCCCCGAGATGACGAAGATTTGGGAGCCGCAGACGCGCTTTCGCATCTGGTTCGAGATCGAGGCCTATGCCTGCGACGCGCTCGCCGAAATCGGCGTCATCCCCAAGGAGAGCGCCAAGGCGATCTGGGACAAGGCGGATTTCGTCACTTTCGACGTCGCCCGCATCGACGAGATCGAGCGCGTGACCAAGCATGACGTCATCGCCTTTTTGACCCATCTCGGCGAGTTCATCGGCCCGGATTCGCGCTTCGTGCATCAGGGCATGACCAGCTCCGACGTGCTCGACACCTGCCTCGCCGTGCAATTGGCGCGCGCCGCCGATCTCTTGATCGCCGATGTCGATGGATTGCTCGCCGCGATAAAGCGCCGCGCGCTGGAGCATAAATATACGCCGACGATCGGCCGCTCGCATGGCATTCACGCCGAGCCGACAACCTTCGGCCTGAAGCTCGCGCAGGCTTACGCCGAATTCACCCGCGCCCGCGAGCGGCTCGTCGCCGCGCGCAAGGAGGTCGCGACCTGCGCCATCTCCGGCGCCGTCGGCACTTTCGCCAATGTCGATCCGCGCGTCGAGGAGCATGTCGCCAAGCAGCTCGGCCTCGCGGTGGAGCCCGTCTCCACGCAGGTCATTCCGCGCGACCGTCACGCCGCCTTTTTCGCGACGCTCGGCGTCGTGGCGTCATCGGTGGAGCGGCTGGCGATCGAGATCCGCCATTTGCAACGCACAGAGGTGCTGGAGGCGGAGGAATATTTCTCGGCCGGGCAGAAGGGCTCTTCCGCCATGCCGCATAAGCGCAATCCGGTGCTCACTGAAAATCTCACCGGCCTCGCGCGTCTGGTGCGCGGCATGGTGACGCCGGCGCTGGAGAATGTCGCGCTGTGGCATGAGCGCGACATCTCGCACTCTTCCGTCGAGCGCAATATCGGCCCCGATGCGACAGTGACGCTCGACTTCGCGCTCTCGCGTCTGACCAGCGTCATCGATCAGCTCATGATCTATCCCGAAAATATGCAGAAGAATCTCGACCGCCTCGGCGGGCTCGTGCATTCGCAGCGCGTGCTGCTGGCGCTGACGCAAAAGGGCGTCTCACGCGAGGACGCTTATTCGCTGGTGCAGCGCAACGCCATGCCGGTGTGGCGCGGCGAAGGCGAGTTCCGCAAGCTGCTCGGCGCCGACGCCGAGGTGAGCGCGAAGCTCTCGCCCGCGGAGCTCGATGAATTGTTCGATCTCGCCTATCACTTCAAGCATGTCGACACGATCTTCGATCGCGTCTTCGGCAAGGCGTGACGCTGCTCGCGGACGCTCGCTCCGCATAACCCGACAATCACCTCGCGTCATCGCGAGCGGAGCGAAGCGATCCAGAGCCATGGGGGCGGCTCCTGGATTGCTTCGTCGCTACGCTCCTCGCAATGACGGCGAACCGATCGTCCGGAAAAGCCTTCCGGCTCGCGCGCTCCGCCCGACCTACGCTGCGCTCACGCCACCGTCTGCTTGCCATTCTCGTCGAACAGCACCTCGGTCTCGTCCTCGCCCATCAGAATGAGCGCGCGGGCGAGACCGCCCTCGGCGCGATATTCGTAAGCGTGGCGCAGCTCCACCTCGCCATAGACCATCTTCTCGCACAGAAGCAGACGCTCGGCCTCGTCATAGCGGGCGCGAAAGAATGTGTTGCGATTGTTGAGGTCGTTCGGATCGAGCGGCGACGTCAATTTGAGCGGAAGGCTCACGCCGCTATAGGTAAGGAAATAGTAATAACCGTCACTGTCCGCTTGCATGCGTTTCTCTCCCGTCGGACCGGCATTGGCGCTCCCGCCGGCCTTGTCGGAGCGATTGCGTAGCGCGCCCGGCGAAAAAAGAAAACCGCCTCGCTGCGACCAATTCTGCGCTTGACGAAATTCAGAATCGAGATCACCATTTCATCATCGCGTCACAGGGGGCCGCGGGAAACGGCGACGAGCCGAGAACCGAGGCGAACCGATCGAGCGGGACCTCGAGGGATGAGAACGCGATGGGCGGGCCGGCGTGGCAACGCACGCAGGCCTCGAGTCGAGCGATACATGCGAGAGGAGCATGACGCCACCGGGTCACACCGTTTGACCTCAGCCGAGGTCGATGGCGCAGCGAAGAAATCGAGCGCAGGTTTCCTCGGGCGCCGACATTCGTGACATCCCGACGGGCGGCGAAACGCGAAGGCCAAGCGCGACGCCTCCCAATCTTCCGAATCTGGAGCTTTCCGGAGATTTCGCATTCTGCGAAACAAGCGGCCCCGCCAGCCTCAGCGCTGCGGGGCCATCTCATGTCTTCCCCCTCCCGCCGAAATCATTTGTAATTCCTCCCGCCGAAATCATTTGTAATTCGTCCGCATTTTCGCTAGCGCCTGCCTGCGGCGCAGCGTCGCGGAGGCGTCGATTTGAAAATCGTCATCGTCGATGAGAGTCCGGTGCGGGCTGCGATCCTCGAGGATGGATTGCGCGAGGCCGGCTTCACCAATGTCGAGCGCATCGGCGAAATGCGCAGCCTGCTCGCGCGCATCTATGCGATCGACCCGGACGTCATCCTCATCGATCTCGAAAATCCGAGCCGCGACATATTGGAGCAGATGTTCCAAGTGAGCCGCGCCGTGCGCCGGCCCGTGGCCATGTTCGTCGATCAAAGCGACGCCGCTTCCATTCAGGCTTCTGTCGACGCCGGCGTCTCCGCCTATATCGTCGATGGGCTGAAGAAAGAGCGCATCAAATCCATTCTCGATCTCTGCGTGTCGCGCTTCAACGCCTTCTCACGCCTGCAGGACGAATTGGCGCGCGCCAAATCGGAGATAGAGGAGCGCAAGACCATCGACCGCGCCAAAGGCCTGCTGATGAAGGCGAAGAAGCTCAGCGAAGAGGACGCCTATCGGCTGATGCGCAGCACGGCCATGCGCGAGAAGAAGAAGATTTTCGAGATCGCCCAGGCGATCATCACCGCCTCGGAGCTGTTCAAATGACCGCGGAGCGCGAACATTTACGCATCGGCTTCATTCCGCTCGCGGACGCCGCCTCGCTCTTCGTCGCCGTGGACAAGGGCTTCGCCGCGCAGGAAGGGCTCGATGTCGAGCTCGTCCAGGAAGTCTCCTGGTCCAATGTGCGCGACAAGCTCAATATCGGCATGTTCGACGCCGCGCATCTTCTGGCGCCCATCGCCGTCGCCTCCAGCCTCGGCGTCGGCCATGTGAAAACGCCGATCGTCGCACCCTATAATCTCGCCATGAATGGCAACGCCATCACCGTCTCTCCCACGCTGCATGAGGCGATGCGGGCGCGTCTCGACGGCGATGCGCTCGATCCGCTGGCCACGGCGCGCGCGCTCGCGCGCGTCGTCGCCGATCGCAAGGCCGCGCAGGCGGAGCCGCTGACCTTCGGCATGACCTTCCCCTTCTCCGGTCATAATTATCAATTGCGCTATTGGATGGCGGCCGGCGGCGTCGATCCCGACGAGGATGTGCGCCTCGTGGTGCTGCCGCCGCCCTATATGGTCGGCAGCCTCGCGCAAGGACATGTCGACGGCTTTTGCGTCGGCGCGCCGTGGAATTCGGTCGCCGTCGATCTCGGCGTCGGACATATTCTGCATTTTTCGGTCGAGCTGTTCTCGCGCTGCGCGGAAAAATCGCTCGCCATGCGCGAGCATTTCGCGCTGGAGCACCCCAATGTCGTCGCCGCTTTGCTGCGCGCCCTGCATCGCGCCGCGCGCTTCGTCGCCGAGGCCGATCCGCATGAGATCGCCGCTCTGCTCGCGCGGCCGGACCGCGTCGGCGTCGATGCGCAAGTGATATTGCGGACGCTGCAGGGCCGTCTCAAAGTGACGCCGGACGGCGCGACGCGCGAGAATGCGCGCTATCTCCTGCTCGGCCAGGAGGGCGCCGAGCGGCCCGACCCGACACAGGCCGCATGGCTCTATGCGCAAATGGCCCGCTGGGGACAGGCGCCTGTTTCACCCGCGCATCTCGACGCGGCGAAAAACGTATTTCGCGCCGATCTCTTCGACGCCGCGCTGCCCTCCGCCACTGCGCCGCCGCCGCCAACCGGCGATGCGATCGGCGCCTTCTCGGGGCCTGTCTTCGACGATCGCGACATCGGCGCCTATCTGTCGGCCTTCCCGATCCGCCGCGCATAGCCTGTTTTTTGTCGATATGGCGCCCGCACATTGTGCAAGGCGCCGGCTGGCGCATCGCCCCGCGCCGACGCGGCTTTCTTATAGCTCATTGATTCTCATCGGCTAGCGACACTTTCGCTGTTTGGCGCGCCGCTTGCACATAGGGTCATGACGATGCGCCCCGCGCATCACTCTCAGTCCAACGACGGACGAACCAGCAACGCCGCTGTCCCGAGGAGATCGCGCCACATGCGCGCTCCTTCCGGGAAGCGGCTTTTTTGCGTTTCGCGCCGTCGACAGGAAGACGGCGCCGACTCGCCCTAACCGATGCGCTTTCGAAGCGCAAAGAGGACGACGGTGACCATGACAGACGAAGCAAGCGAAGCGAAGACACTGTCGCCGATGGCGTTCGATCGTCGCGCGCTGCTGCGCGGCGCGGCCGGCGCCGCCGCGAGTTTCGCCGCGATACGCGCGGCTTTTCCCGGCGGCGCCTTCGCGCAAGGCGCGGGACCCGAAACGACGAAAGCGATCCTCGGCTATATCGCGCTGGTCGACGCCGCGCCGCTGATCATCGCGAAGGAAAAAGGCCTTTTCGCCAAGCATGGAATGCCCGACGTCGAAGTGACGAAGCAAGCGTCCTGGGGCGCGACGCGCGACAATCTCGTGCTCGGCGGCGCCGCCAATGGCATAGACGGCGCGCATATTCTGACGCCCATGCCCTATCTCATCTCGACCGGCAGAGTGACGCAGAACAATATGCCGACGCCGATGTACATACTCGCGCGCCTCAATCTCGACGCACAGGGCATTTCCGTCGCCAATGAATATAAGGATCTGAAGATCACGACCAACGCCTCCGCGCTGCGCGAGGCCTTCGCCAAGAAGAAAGCCGAAGGCAAGGAGGTGAAGGTCGCCATGACCTTCCCCGGCGGCACGCATGATTTGTGGCTGCGCTATTGGCTCGCCGCCGCCGGCATCGATCCCGACAAGGATGTCTCGACCATCGTCGTGCCGCCCCCGCAAATGGTGGCGAATATGAAGGTCGGCAATATGGACGCCTTTTGCGTCGGCGAGCCATGGAACGAGCAGCTCGCCAATCAAGGCATCGGCTACACCGCCTGCGCGACCGGCGAGATCTGGTCGAAGCATCCTGAAAAAGCGCTCGGCCTGCGCGCCGATTGGGTCGACAAAAATCCACGCGCCGCACGCGCGCTCACCGCCGCTGTGCTGGAAGCGCAGCAATGGTGCGACAAGATGGAGAACAAGGCCGAGCTCGCCGAAATCGTCGGCAAGCGCCAATGGTTCAACGTGCCCGTCGCCGACATCGTCGGCCGCTTGAAAGGCGATCTCAATTACGGCAATGGCCGCATCGAGAAGAACACGAAGCAGTTCATGAAATTCTGGCGCGACGCCGCCTCCTATCCCTTCAAGAGTCACGACGCCTGGTTCGTCACCGAGGATATTCGCTGGGGCAAGCTCGAGCCGACGACGAATATCAAAGCGCTCGTCGACAAGGTGAATCGCGAAGACATTTGGCGCGAGGCGGCGAAGTCGATCAATGTCCCGGCGAAGGAGATTCCCGCATCGACGTCGCGCGGCAAGGAGACCTTCTTCGATGGCAAGGTCTTCGATCCGGAAAATCCGCAAACCTATCTGAAGAGCCTATCCATCAAGCGCGCGCAGGTTTGACCGAAGAGGCCGAAATGACGATGCAAATCACCAAGAATGATCTCGTCGATGCGACGACCGGCGACAATCGTTCGATCGACGAGCTCTATGCGCGTCGGCGCATTCCGCTCATCGAAAGACATGGCGCGCGCATTCGCGCCTTATTCGGGGCGATGCTGCCGCCGATCATCGTGCTCGCGATCCTGCTCGGCCTGTGGCAGCTCATCTGCATCAAGCCGAGTTCGTCCTTGCCCTCGCCCGCGCGCATTTGGAGCGAGGCGAATGATCTCATCCTGCATCCCTTCTTCATCGCGGGCCGCAGGATATCGGCCTCGGCTGGCGCGTGCTCACATCTTTGCAGCGCGTCGCGATCGGCTTCGGACTCGCCAGCGTCGCCGGCGTGCTGCTCGGTGTGATCGTCGGACAATCGCGTTGGGCGATGCGCGGCCTCGATCCGCTGTTCCAGATTCTGCGCACCGTGCCGCCGCTCGCCTGGCTGCCGATCTCGCTCGCCGCCTTTCGCGACAGCTATCCATCCGCGATCTTCGTGATCTTCATCACCTCCATCTGGCCGATCATCATCAACACCGCTGTCGGCGTGCGCAATATTCCGCAGGATTATCGCAATGTCGCCGCCGTGCTGCGGCTCAATCAATTCGAGTTCTTCTGGAAGATCATGATTCCGTCGGCGGCGCCCTACATCTTCACCGGCCTTCGCATCGGCGTCGGCCTCTCCTGGCTCGCCATTGTCGCGGCGGAAATGCTGACCGGCGGCGTCGGCATCGGCTTCTTCATCTGGGACGCCTGGAACTCCTCGCGCCTTTCCGACATTTTCGTCGCCCTCGCCTATATCGGCGTCACCGGCTTCGTGCTCGACCGCATCGTCGCCGCCATCGGCTCCATCGCCACGCGCGGCGCGCAGGCCTCCTAAGAAAGGCGCTTCCATGAGCTATCTTCGCATCGATCATGTCGACAAGATTTTCGCGAGCGGCGCCCGCACGACGAAAGTGCTCGAAGCCGTCGATCTCGCCGTCGAGAAGGGACAATTCGTCACCATCATCGGCCATTCCGGCTGCGGCAAATCCACTCTGCTCAATATCGTCGCCGGCCTCGTGAGCGCCAGCGCCGGCGGCGTCGTGCTGGAGAACCGTCAGGTCGATACGCCCGGGCCGGATCGCGCTGTCGTCTTCCAGAACCATTCGCTGCTGCCCTGGCTCTCCGTCTATGACAATGTGCGTCTCGGCGTCGACAAGGTCTTCGCGGGAAAGAAGAGCCGCGCCGAGCGCCATGATTGGACGATGCGCAATCTCGAGCTCGTCCAGATGACGCACGCCAAGGACAAGCGTCCGAGCGAAATTTCCGGCGGCATGAAGCAGCGCGTCGGCATCGCCCGCGCGCTCGCCATGGAGCCCAAGGTGCTTCTGCTCGACGAGCCTTTCGGCGCGCTCGATGCGCTCACCCGCGCGCATCTGCAAGATCGCGTGATGGAGCTGCATCGCACGCTCGGCAATACGGTGATGATGATCACCCATGATGTCGACGAAGCCGTGCTTCTCTCCGACCGCATCGTGATGATGACCAATGGTCCCCGCGCCACGATCGGCGAGACGCTGGATGTCGCTCTGCCGCGCCCGCGCGATCGCGTCGCTCTTTCCGCCGATCCTCTCTATCTCGAATGCAGGCGCCGCGTGCTGCAATTCCTCTATGAACGTCATCACTATGTCGAAGCGGCGTGAGGCGGACGAAAAATGAGCGAGCCTCTCGTCATCATCGGCAATGGCATGGCCGCTGCGCGCCTCGTCGACGAATTGTCGAAGCGCGCGCTCGGCCGCTACGCCATCGCCGTCATCGGCGAGGAGCCGCGCCTCGCCTATAATCGCGTGCTGCTCTCCTCCGTGCTCGCCGGCGAGGCCGAGATGGCCGAAATAGAGCTGAGGCCCGCGAGCTGGTGGCGCGACCGCGGCGTCACTCTTCTCTACGGCGCCAAGGCGCGCGCCATAGACCTCGCGACGAAGCGCGTGTCGATGACGAATGGCGATAGCATCGGCTTTTCCAAGCTCGTGCTCGCGACCGGCTCGCGCGCGCTGCGTCTGCCGCTGCCCGGCGCACAGCTGCAAGGCGTTCATGTGTTTCGTGACGGCGCCGACGTCGACGCGCTGAAGCGCCTCGCGGCGCAGCGCAAGAAAATCATCGTCATCGGCGGCGGCCTGCTCGGTCTCGAAGCCGCCTATGGCCTCGCCAAAAGCGGCGCCGAGGTCACACTCGCGCATGTCACCGATCGGCTGATGGAGCGGCAGCTGGACAAGGACGCAGCCGAGCTGCTGAAGCTGCTCATCGAGAGCAAGAGAATAGAAGTTCTGCTGGAAGCGCGCACGACAGGCATCATCGGCGATGAGCGCGTCAGCGCGATAGAGCTCGCCGATGGTCGCCAGCTCGCGGCCGACGGCGTCGTCTTCGCCGCCGGAATTGCGCCCAATATGGAGCTGGCGCGCGACGCCGGCGTGAGCGCGCAAAGAGGAATCGTCGTCGACGATCATATGGAAACGAATATCGACGATATTTACGCGCTCGGCGAATGCGCGCAGCACAGAGGCGTCTGTTATGGCCTCGTCGAGCCCGCCTATGAGCAGGCGCGCGTCCTGGCCGCGAGGCTCTGCGGCGAAAGCGACATTTACCAGGGAAGCATCGTCTCCACCAATCTGAAGGTCTCCGGCGTCAATGTCTTTTCCGCCGGCGACTTCATGGGAAACGATGGCGCGGAGACGATCTCCTGGCGCGACTTTGGGCTCGGTCTCTACAAAAAGCTGGTCATCGATGAGGGCCGTCTCACCGGCGCCGTGCTCGTCGGCGACACCAGCGCTGCGCTCTGGTGCCTCGAGCTCATTTGCTCGCGCGTCGATGTAACGCAATGGCGCGATGCGCTGATCTTCGGCCGCGCGCTCTGCGAAAGAAAGGCGGCATGACCATGGCCGGCGATTTCACAGCGGAACAAAAGCGCTATCTCGAAGGCTTCGCCTCCGGCTTCCAGGCCTCGCGCGCGCAACACGCCACGCCGACCAAGGAAAAGCCGACCGGCCCCGACGCCATTCATTTCGCGGCGCAGGATCGCGCCGTCGCGAGTGGCGGCGCGCTCAATGAGCAAGAGAAAATCAAGCGCGAGGAGCATCCTTTCGACGCCTATGCGCGACTCGTCGCGCAGGCCAAGCGCAATGAGCCGCCGAAACCCGCCGATAATTTTCGCTGGCGCTATTATGGGCTATTCTATGTCGCGCCGACGCAATCTTCCTATATGTGCCGCCTGCGTATCCCCAACGGCGTGCTCACCCATTGGCAATTCGACGGCCTCGCCGATCTCGCCGACAGCCATGGCGGCGGCTATCTGCATGTGACGACGCGCGCCAATCTACAAATTCGCGAGATAGAGCCCAAGAGCGCCGTCGCCATGATCGAAGGCGTGCAGAGCCTCGGCCTGTGGACGCGCGGCTCCGGCGCAGACAATATTCGCAACATCACCGGAACGCCGACCGCTGGAATCGATCCGCAGGAGCTCATCGACACGCGCCCCTTCGCGCGCGCGCTGCATTTTCACATTCTCAATGACCGCTCGCTCTTCGGCCTGCCGCGCAAATTCAACATCGCTTTCGATGGCGGCGGCCGCATCGCCGTGCTCGAGGATACCAATGACGTCGCTTTTCAGGCGGTCGAGATTCGCGATGAGCATGGAATCGCGCCGGGCGTCTATTTCCGTCTCGCGCTCGGCGGAATTACCGGCCATAAGGATCTCGCGCGCGACACGGGCGTGATCGTTGCGCCGGACGAAGCCATCGAGATCGCCGACGCCATATTGTGCGTCTTCATCGAGACAGGCGACCGCACCAATCGCGCGCGGGCGCGATTGAAATATGTGCTCGATCAATTGGGCTTCGATCGATTCCTGACGCTCGTCGAGGATAAGCTCGGCCGTCCCCTGCTGCGCGCGCCGCAAGACGCGATCGCGCCGCGGCCCGGCTTCGACAGGCTCGCGCATATCGGCGTGCATGCGCAGAGTGACGCGCAGAAAAGCTGGATCGGCGTCGCATTGAAGCTCGGCCGTCTGTCGAGCGACGAGACGCGCGGTCTCGCGACGATCGCGCGCGAGCTCGGAGATGGCGACATAAGGCTCACGGTCTGGCAAAACCTGCTCATTTCTGGAATTGCCGACGCGCGGGTCGAAGAGGCGCTCGCGCGGATCGAAGCGCTCGGTCTTTCGACGAAGGCATCGCCGCTCCGCGTCGGTCTCGTCGCCTGCACGGGCAATGCCGGCTGCCGCTTCGCCGCCTCCGACACCAAAAGGCACGCGGACGAGATCGCCACGCATTGCGAGGAGAGAATAGAGATCGACACGCCGATCAACATACATTTGACCGGCTGCCGTCACTCCTGCGCGCAACATTATATCGGCGACATCGGCCTCGTCGGTGCGCGCGTCCCTATCAATGAGGAAGGCGATACGGTCGAAGGCTATAATATGGTCGTCGGCGGCGGCTTCGGCGCGGAGGGCGCGATCGGCCGCGAGCTGCTCGAAAATGTCGCAGCGGCAGATGCGCCGCGCAAGATCGAGAGCCTGTTGCGCGCCTATCTCGCGCATCGCGCGAAGGGCGAAGAGAGCTTCGCCGCCTTCACGCGACGCCATGACATTGAGGCTTTACGGCGCTTGATCGCGGAGGCGGAGCAATGACCAAGATCACGCAGCCGCAACGTCTCGATCTCATTCCGCCTTCGGCTCCATTCTCTGAAGAGCAGCGCGCCTGGCTCAACGGCTTTTTTGCCGGGCTGATGTCGATGGACGACGCCGGCGTCGTCGCTTTGTCGCCGGCGGAAAATGCCGCCATCGCCGGCAATGCGGATGACGGCGCCGCGCCTTGGCATGATCCGACATTGCAATTGCAGGAGCGCATGACGCTCGCGCAAGATCGTCCGCTGCGACGGCGGATGATGGCTGCAATGGCGCAGCAGGACTGCGGCCAATGTGGCTATGATTGCCAAAATTATGCGGAAGCGCTGTTCGCCCGCAAGGAGGAGCGGCTCAATCTCTGCGCGCCCGGCGGCAAGGACACCGCGCGCATGTTGAAGACGCTCGCGCAAGAGCGTGACGCTGCACCATCCACCGAGATAGAGCCGGCGGCGCCGCCCAGCTCGCATTCCACATCGGCGCGGGGTCGCTCACGCGACAATCCGGTCGAGGCGATATTTCTGTCGCGTCGAAGGCTGAACAAGCCAGCCTCGGAAAAGGAAAGCTGGCATATCGAGCTCGATCTTTCGAAGAGCGGGATCGATTACAATGTCGGCGATTCGCTCGGCGTCTTTGCGCAGAATGATCTCGGCCTCGTCGATCAGATCATCGCCATGATCGGCGCCTCGCCGCTCGCGCCGGTAAAGGGCAAGAGCCTGCGTGAAGCGCTGCGCGACGATTGCGCGCTTTCGCCTGCGCCCGATCGGCTCTTCGAGCTGATCTCCTTCCTCACCGGGGGCGAGACGCGCGCAAAGGCGCGCGCGCTGGCGCAGGGAGAAGATAGAGACAATGACGCCGCCGATCTCGACGTGCTGGCGGCGCTGATGAAGTTTCCGGGCGTGCGGCCGCATGCGGAAGCTTTCGTCGAGGCGCTGGAGCCTCTGCAACCGCGGCTCTATTCCATATCCTCCTCGCCTAAGGCGACGACGGGGCGCGTGTCGCTCACTGTCGACGCGTTGCGCTACAAGATCGGCAAGCGCTTGCGCAAAGGCGTCGCCTCCACTTTTCTCGCTGAGCGCATCGAGAAAGACGCACCGTTGAAAGTCTATGTGCAGGCGGCGCATGGCTTCTCGCTTCCGGATGATCCGAATGCGCCGGTCATCATGATCGGCCCCGGCACGGGCGTGGCACCGTTTCGCGCTTTTCTGCAAGAGCGGGAGGCGATCGGCGCGCGCGGGCGCAATTGGCTGTTCTTCGGTCATCAGCGCAGCGATTGCGATTTCTTCTACGCGGATGAATTGAATGCGATGAAATCATCCGGCCTGCTCACGCGCCTCTCGCTCGCCTGGTCGCGCGACGGCTCCGAGAAATTCTATGTGCAGGACCGCATGCGCGAAGTCGGACGCGATCTCTTCGCCTGGCTCGCCGAAGGCGCGCATATCTATGTCTGCGGGGACGCCAAGCGCATGGCCAAGGATGTCGAGCGCGCGCTCGTCGATATCGTCGCGCAATATGGCGCGCGCGCCACGGACGAGGCGGTCGCCTTCGTCGCCGAATTGAAGAAGAGCGGCCGCTACCGACAGGATGTCTATTGATGCAGCGGGTCGATCCACGCAGCGCCTCTGTCGCGACCATTTGTCCTTATTGCGGCGTCGGCTGCGGCGTGCTGGCGACGCCGGATGGATGCGGCGGCGCGGCTGTCGCCGGCGATCCCGATCATCCGGCCAATCACGGACGGCTGTGCTCCAAAGGCTCCGCCCTGCATGAGACGCTGTCGCTCGACGGACGTCTGCTGCATCCTATGCTGCGCGCCGGCGAGACGCTGCGACGCACGACATGGGACGAGGCTCTGGATCATGTCGCGCAGGGCTTTGCGCGCATCATCGATACGCATGGGCCGCAGGCGGTCGCATTCTATCTCTCCGGCCAATTGCTCACGGAGGATTATTACGCGGCGAACAAGCTGATCAAAGGCTTCATCGGCTCGCCCAATGTCGACACCAATTCGCGGCTGTGCATGGCCTCGACAGTGGCGGGACATAAGCGCGCCTTGGGCGCCGATGTCGTGCCGGGATGTTATGAGGATCTCGACTGCGCCGATCTCATCGTGCTCGTCGGCTCCAATGCGGCCTGGTGTCATCCGATTCTGTTTCAACGCATGTTGCGCAACAAGCAGGAGCGCGGCGCGAAGATCGTCGTCATCGATCCGCGCCGCACGGCGACGGCGGAAGAGGCCGATCTCTTTCTGCCCATCGCGCCCGGCGGCGATGTCGCGCTCTTCTGCGGCCTTCTCGTGCATCTCGTCGCCAATGGCGCGACCTGCGACGATTACATCACGCGTCATACCGAGGGCTTCACGCAAGCGCTCGACGCCGCGCGTGAAATCGCGCCGACCATAGCCGCGACCGCCGCCGTGGCCGGCTTGCGCGAGGTCGATGTCGCGGCCTTTTTCGATCTCTTCGTTGCGACTGCGAAGACCGTCACTGCGTTCTCGCAGGGCGTCAATCAATCGGCGCAGGGGACCGACAAGGTCGACGCCATCGTTCATTGTCATCTCGCGACGGGCCGCATCGGCGCGCCCGGCGCTGCGCCTTTTTCGCTCACCGGCCAGCCCAACGCCATGGGCGGACGCGAGGTCGGCGGCCTCGCCAATCAGCTCGCCGCGCATATGGGTTTTTCCAGCGCCGAGGTCGATCGCGTGCGGCGCTTCTGGAATGCGCCGCGCATTGCGACGCATGAGGGCTTCAAGGCCGTGCAAATGTTCGAGGCCATAGCGCGCGGCGAGATAAAGGCGCTGTGGGTGATGGGAACCAATCCCGCCGTCTCGCTGCCGCAAGCCGATGATGCGCGCGCGGCGCTGGCGAAGCTCGATTTCTTCGTCGTCTCGGACAATGTTCTGTCGAACGACACGATAAGCGCCGGCGCGCATGTGCTGCTGCCGGCGCAAGCCTGGGGCGAAAAATCCGGCACGGTCACGAATTCGGAACGGCGCATCTCACGTCAGCGCGCCTTTCTGCCATCGCCCGGCGAGGCGCAGCCGGATTGGCGGATCGTCAGCGACGTCGCGACGCGCATGGGCTTCGGCGACGCCTTCCATTTTCAATCCGCGGCGGATGTGTTTCGCGAGCATGCGGCGCTCTCCGCTTTCGAGAATGACGGCGCGCGCAGCTTCGACATAGGCGGGCTGGCGACGCTCTCGGACGAGGCCTATGACGCGTTGCATCCGACGCTATGGCCGATCCGCGCCGGCGAGACGAATGGGCGCGAACGCTTTTTCGGCGAGGGCGGCTATTTCACCGCCAATGGCAAGGCGCGCTTCACCGCGCCGGAGCCGCCGTCGTTGAAGGCCGCGACAACAGCGGCCTTTCCCTTCCGCCTCAACACGGGGCGCATTCGCGACCAATGGCACACGATGACGCGCACCGGCAAAAGCCCGCGTCTCGCGCGGCATTCGCCTTGTCCCTTCGTCGAGATTCATCCGGCCGACGCTGCGCCGCTCGGCCTCATCGATGGCGACTTTGCGCGCGTTTCGACCCGCCATGGCGAATGCATTCTCGCTGTCGCCATCACCGATCGTCAGAAGCGCGGGCAATTATTCGCGCCGATTCATTGGAGCGATGAAACGGCGTCTTTCGCGCGTGTGGGCGCGCTCGTCGCCGCGATCACCGATCCGCATTCGGGACAGCCGGCAGCGAAGGCGACGCCAGCGCGCATAGATGCCGTCGCATTCAAATCGCGCGGTTTCCTGCTCTCGCGCGCGCCGCTGCGGCCGCCGATCGCTGCGCTCGGCGCCAAGGTCGCCATAGCGGGCGGCCATGCTCTGCTCTTCGCCTCGGATTCGGCGCTACCTTTGTGGCTCGACTATGCGGCGTCGCTCGGCGATGGCGGCGATACCGCCGAATATCAGGATGCGGCGCGCGGAATTTATCGCGCCGCGCGCTTTCGCGAGCAGCGCGTCGATTTCTGCCTCTTCGTTGGAAGAGAGGATGCGCAAAGCGCCTTCGACACGGCGGCGGCGCTGTTCGAGAAGGAGCAGCTCAGCACAGAGCAGCGCAAGGCGCTTCTGTCGGGGCGCTCGCCCGATGGCGCGGCGGAGGATGGTCCGATCGTCTGCGCCTGCTTCGGCGTCGGCGCCGCGGCGATCGACGCGGCAATCGCGAATGGGGCGCGCAGCGTCGCCGCGATCGGCGAGACGCTGCGCGCCGGCACGAATTGCGGCTCCTGCATTCCAGAGCTGAAGCGCGCCATCGCCGCGGCGCGCGCCTGTTGCGAGGAGTGACGCCCCGTCATTGCGAGGAGCATAGCGACGACGCAATCCAGAGGCCGCTCCACGGCTCTGGATTGCTTCGCTTCGCTCGCAATGACGGGCTGGGTCGTTATTTCGTCAGCGCCGCGACGCCGGGAAGCTCCTTGCCCTCGAGCCATTCGAGGAAAGCGCCGCCAGCGGTCGAGAGATAGCTGAACTCCTGCGCCACATGAGCCTGATTGAGCGCGGCCACAGTGTCGCCGCCGCCGGCGACGGAGAGCAGCTTTCCCTCCACCGTCAGCCGCGCAGCCGTCTGCGCGATCGCGTTGGTGCCTTCGTCGAAGGGCGGCAGCTCGAAGGCGCCGAGCGGGCCGTTCCACACCAGCGTCTTCGCCTTGGCGAGCAGGCTCTCTATATGGGCGATGCTCTTCGGCCCGACGTCGAGAATCATGTCGCTCTCGCCGACATGCTCGATCGCGACGATATGCGAGGGCGCATGCGCCTCGAATTTCTGCGCGACAGTGGCGTCGATCGGCAGCACGATCTCGCAATTGGACGATTGCGCATCGGCGAGAATGGCGCGCGCTTTCTCGAGCAGATCATGCTCGCACAGCGATTTGCCGACCGGCTCGCCCTTCGCGGCGAGGAAAGTATTGGCCATGCCGCCGCCGATGACGAGAATATCGACCTTGCGGATGAGATTGCCGAGCAGATCGAGCTTGGTGGAGATTTTCGCGCCGCCGACGATCGCCATTACGGGACGCGCGGGATGTTCCAGCGCCTCGGTGAGCGCCTGCAGCTCAGCCTGCATGGTGCGGCCGGCGTAGGCCGGCAGAAGATGCGCCAGCCCTTCGGTCGAGGCATGGGCGCGATGCGCGGCGGAGAACGCGTCGTTCACATAGATATCGCCGAGCTTGGCGAGCTCCGCCGCGAAGGCGGGATCGTTCTTCTCCTCGCCCTTGTGGAAGCGCGTGTTCTCGAGCAGCAGAATGTCGCCATTCTTCAGCTGCGCGATCGCCGCGCCGGCGACATCGCCGACGCAATCATCGGCGAAGGCGATTTTGCGCTTGGCCGTCTCCTCTATCGCGGGAACGACGGCTCTCAGCGAATCCTCTTCCTTGCGCTCGCCCTTGGGTCGGCCGAAATGGGCGAGAAGGATGACCTTGCCGCCCTTTTTCGAAATATCCTCGATCGTCGGCAGAACGCGCTCTATGCGCGTCTTGTCGGTGACGACGCCATTCTCGGTCGGCACATTGAGATCGACGCGCAACAGGACGCGCTTGCCGTCGAGATCGGCGGAATCGAGCGTTTTGAAAGACGGCATGATCGTGTCCCGGTGGATGAGGAAAAAATCGCGTCAGATGAGCTTGGCGATCGTCGCGGCGACATCCGTCATGCGGCCGGAGAAGCCCCATTCATTGTCGTACCAGGACAGGATGCGCACCAGCTCGCCCTCGATCACCTTGGTCTGATCGAGATGAAACACGGATGAACGCGGATCATGGTTGAAATCGACCGAGACATTCTTGTCGTCGGTGTAACCCAGAATGCCCTTCAGCGGGCCGTCGGCGGCGGCGATGATGGCGGCGTTGATCTCTTCCACGCTCGTCTTGCGCTTGGGGACGAATTTGAGATCGACAGCCGAGACATTGGGCGTCGGCACGCGAATGGCGGCGCCGTCGAGCTTGCCTTTCAGCTCCGGCAGCACGAGGCCCACGGCCTTCGCCGCGCCGGTGGAAGTGGGGATCATGGACAGAGCGGCGGCGCGGGCGCGGTAGAGGTCCTTGTGATACGTGTCCAGCGTCGGCTGATCGCCCGTGTAGGAGTGGATCGTCGTCATGAAGCCGCGCTCTATGCCGATGGCGTCATTCAGCACCTTGGCGACGGGCGCGAGGCAATTTGTGGTGCAGGAGGCGTTGGAGATCACGAGATCGTCCTTCGTGATCTTGTCCTGATTGACGCCATAGACGACGGTGATGTCGGCGCCTTCGGAGGGCGCGGAGACCAGCACGCGCCGGGCGCCCGCGTCGAGCAGCGCCTTCGCCTTGTCGCGCGCGGTGAAAAGGCCCGTGCATTCGAGCGCAATGTCGATTCCGAGCGCCTTATACGGCAGCTCGGCGGGATTCTTGATCGCCGTGGCCTTGATCGGCCCATAGCCCAGGTCGATCGAATCGCCTTCGACCTTCACCTCGCGCGGGAAGCGGCCATGCACGGAATCATAGCGCAGGAGATGGGCGTTGGTCTCGACAGAGCCGAGATCGTTGATCGTCACCACCTCGAGGTCGGTGCGGCCGGTCTCGACGATGTAGCGAAGAATATTGCGTCCGATGCGTCCGAACCCATTGATCGCCACTCTCACGGCCATAGCGGTGCTCCTTCTCATCTGCTCGCTCGGGCGGGGCCGGGCGGCCTCTGAACCGCCCAAAATCGGGGCTTTGCCCATTTTGCCGCATTTTCTGACGGCGAACGCCCGCTCGAATGAGCGGCTTGATAACAGGTCGCGCCCCCCTGTCAACGCGGTCGCCGGTCGCTCTGCGGCGGAGCCGCGGCTCGGATTGGGGTTTACGCGATTGCTGCTAGGCGTTAACGATTCGTACGTGCGAATCTAATCGCGATCGGTCCGGTTTCCATATGACGCAAGTGCCACACAGGCTCGATGACGCGCTGCAACGGCTCTCCGCCGCGCTGGAGCGGCTGGAGGAGACTGTCGCGCGCCGCATAGAGGTCGAGCTGTCGCACGCGGATCTCGAGGAGGAGCTCGCCGTCATGCAGGACGACCGCAGCCGTCTCGGCCTCGAGCTCGACGCCGCCCTCGCCCAAAACAGCGCGCTGGAGAAGGCGCGCGACGAGGTGCTGACGCGTCTCGACCGCACGAGCCTCGGCATTATCGCCGTGCTCGGCGACGAGGACCGGACACAGACCTAGTCTACTCAGAGGCGGCGAATGGCGCATGTGGTGGTGACGATCGCGGGCCGGACCTATCGCATGGCCTGCGAGGATGGCGAGGAAGGCCATCTCGACGAGCTTGCGAAGCTCGTCGAGAACAAGATTTTGTCCCTGCGCGAGGGTTTCGGCGACATTGGCGAGCAGCGCATCACCGTGATGGCGGCGCTCACCCTCGCCGATGAGGCGTCGATCGCGACGCGCAAGCTCGAGTCCCTGCAGGCGGAGCTGGCGACGCTGCGCGAGAATGCGGCTGCAGCGAAAGAGGCCGAAGCCGCTCTGGTCGATAAGCTCGCCGTCGCGCTCGAGGATGCGACGACGCGGGTCGAGCGTCTCTCGCGAGACCTTCAGCACGGGGGCGCAGAGGCGCCCCCTATGCTCTGAGCCCGACGCGAGACGGGCGCTTCAGCGGCCCCAGGCCTCGAAGGCCGGCTCGTGCTTGACCTTCTCGAGATCGTCGGCCTGCTGCGACAGCTGAATATGCCGGCGCTCGGCCGCGTCGCGTTCCGCGCCATCCTTGAGAATGGCGATCTTGAGCTGCTCGGTCGCCTTGCGGGCGAGGCCATTGATCCAGCGGTTGATGTTGCTGACGACCAGATTCTTGCGCGCCAGCTCGGCGTCGCGGCCGGTCTCGTCGCTCTTCAAAATGTCGCGCTCCTTGACCGCCGCGGCGAGCTGCGCGTCGAGCTCGGCGAGCTTGTCCGGCGCGGCCCCGGCGCGCGCCTTCTCGATGGCGGCGATGCCGTCCTCCAGCCAAGAGATCTGCTGCGCGAGCACGCCATCCTTGATCGGCCCCTTGACGTCGAAGGAATTGGGCAGCGGAAAGAAGGGGCTGATCTCCACCGCACGCGCCGGAGCGGCCGCGAAGGGCGCCGAGATCAGAACGGCCAGAGCCAGTGTGGCGAATTTCGACATATTTCTCTCCCATGCCGGCGGGTCGTTGCGTCATGACAGCGCGCCTGCTTTTTTCGGCGCGCCGCCGCCCGCGGCTGCGCAAGACTGGGCCAATGACGTGACCAAGGCAAGTCGCTCCGTCCTCCTTGTCGCCTTCCTCCTAGGCCTCGCCACCCTCGAGCCCGCCACATCCTAAATGCGGGGGGTCGGCTCGCCCGCGACCTTTTTTCGCGGAAGCGCTGGCGGAGCCGGTTGTGCGCCAACGATCATATTGATCTAGCGTCGATATATTGCGCTCCAGCTCTGCCCTACACAACAGCCGGCGGGCATGCGATAATAGGTTTTGCTGAAGCCCATGCTCGGCTCCCATGATCGACAGGGCCGCGCGGGCGCATTATTTGCACCGATGGAGAATCATCGTCTCGTCGCCTACAAAGGCGGTTGATTTTTAATTCTTATCGACACGGTCGAGATACGCGGAAAAAGATAAGATTGTCTTCAAAGGCGAGGCCAATGCTCGAACTCGACTGTGATGACTGCTCGAACCGCACGATGCAGGGTCTCCGAGCGCTTCAGCACGAGGTGCTCGAGCGTCTGGCGCGCGGCAAGCCGCTGCGCGAGACGATGGCCGAGCTGTGCCTCCGCGCCGAGCAGCTCGCGCCGCAGGCCGTGTGCTCCGTCCTCACCGTCGATCGCGAAGGTCGTCTGCATCCGCTGGCCGGTCCGAGCCTGCCGTCGCATTATTCCGACTCGCTCGACGGCCTTCGCATCGGGCCGGACGTCGGCTCCTGCGGCGCGGCCGCCTATTTCGGCGAGCCCGTCGAGGTCACGGACATGGCGAATGATCCGCGCTGGACGGCTTTTCGAGCCCAGACCGCTCCGCTCGGCCTGCGCGCCTGCTGGTCCTCTCCCATTCGCGCCTCGGACGATCGCGTCATCGGCACTTTCGCCTTTTATTATCGCACCTGCCGCGGCGCGAGCCCGCTCGAGCGCACGATCGTCGAGACCTGCGTGCATCTCTGCGCCATCGCGCTCGAGCAGGAGGAGCGCAAGGAGCGTATCCGGCGGCTCGCCTATTTCGACGCCATCACCGGCGTCGCCAACCGCGCCTCCATGGAGCAGCAGGGCGAGAGCGTCATCGCCGCCGCGGTGGCCAATGGGTTCGGCGCCGCGATCCACTGCATCGACCTCGATAATTTCAAGGAGATCAACGACACGCTGGGGCATAGGGCCGGCGATATTCTGCTGCGGTCGGTGGCCGAGCGCATCTCCTCCATCGTCGGCAAGGCCGATATCGTCGCCCGCATCGGCGGCGATGAATTCGCCGTGGTGCAATCGCACGCCGGCTCGCTCGCCGATGTCGGCGGCTTCGCGATGCGATTGATGGAGGCGATGGCCGCCCCTTTCGATCTCGAGGAGGCGATGGCGACGGTCGGCGTCAGCGTCGGCATCGCCCGCGCGCCGGAGGACGGGCTCGATCTGCGGACGCTGATGCGCAAGGCGGATTTCGCCTTGTACGAAGCCAAATCCAGCGGCCGCGCCCATTTCCGCTTCTTCGATCCCGACATAGAGTCGCGCATCGCCGCCAATCGTCGCATTTGGCAGGATTTGCGTCAGGCGGTCGCCGCCGGCGAGTTCGAGCTCCATTTCCAGCCCATCGTCGCGCTCGGCGTCACGCGCGTCTGCGGCTATGAGGCGCTGCTGCGCTGGCGGCACCCGCGCGACGGCCTGCGGACGCCGGAGGATTTCCTCCCCGTCGCCACCAAGGCCGGCCTGCTCTACGAGATCGGCGCCTGGATATTGAACGAGGCCTGCGCCAGCGCCGCCGCTCTGCCGCCCGACGCGCGCATCAGCGTCAATGTCACCCAGACGCAATTGGAGAAGACCGGCTTCTCGCGCGACGTCGCCGAGGCGCTCGCCGCCTCCGGCATGGATCCGAGCCGTCTGGAGATCGAGATCGCCAGCTCGGTCCGCCTCGCCGACAATGCGGATATTCTGCGCTGCCTCACCGCGATCCACACGCTCGGCGTCTCCATCGCGCTCGATGATTTCGGCGGCGGCGGCGCCGCCCTCGCGCATCTCCACGCTCTGCCGGTCGATCGCGTCAAGGTCGGCCGCTCGCTGACGCAGCAGGCGCAAGCCGATCCGCGCGCGGCGACGATCGTGCGATCGATCGTCTCTCTCGCCCATGAGCTCGGCTTAATGGCGACAGCCGAAGGCGTCGAGACCGATGCGCAGCTGCGCATTCTGCGCCAGCTCGGTTGCGACGAGATTCAGGGCTATGTCATCAGCGCGCCGCAACCGCTCCGCGCATTCGTCGACGGCGCCGAGCCGGCCGGCCGCACCCGCCCGCCCGTCTCGCTCACCTGAACATCATTCGCGCCATCCGCGTCCTTTCGAGCCCTCGCGTGGACTTCGCTCGGGACCGCAGCGCGCTAGATTCTTCCAGCGGAGAAATATCTTCGTACCGCGATCGGGACATTTTGGAAACAAATCGCGCCTCCAATATCAGAGACGCGTCGAGGGTCGAGCTATGTGTCGGTATGAGCGCGACTCGCGTTCCGAGGAGCAGGAGATCGATCCCGAGGAGCTCGACGCCTCGATCCGGGCGGATCAGGCGCAAATGCTCGCCACCGGACAATCGGTGCTGGTCTTCAACGCCGCCAATGCCGCAATCGTCGCTAGCATTTTTCGGGACTTCTACTCGCACGCGCAAATCGCCGCCTGGCTTCTCGCCTTTCTGATCCTGGTCGTCGCGCGCATCGTCCATGCGCGCCACTTTCGCGCCACGCAGCCCAGCGCAGAGGCGGTGCGGCGCTTTCTCGCGCTGTGGACGCTCGGCTCGACGCTGACCGGCTGCCTCTGGGGAGCGGCCTCATCGGTCCTGTGGCTGACGCCGGACCCCGGCTATCACGCCTTCGCGCTTTTCGCCGCCGGCGGCATGGCGGCGGGCGCCGTGCTCACCAATTCCGCCTATCTGCCCGCCATGTTCGGCTATATCGCGCCGGATGTGCTGCCCTCCATCGTCGGGCTCTTTGCGCGCGGGGAGTCGACCGCCCTCGCGATGGGGGCGCTGCTCTCGGCCTTCACCGCCGTGCTCGTCATTCTCGGCCTGCGCGCCAATGGCTGGCTGGTGTCGGTGTCGCGGCGCCGGCTGCAGCAGGAGGCGCTGTCGGCGGCGCTGCATCAGCGCAACGCTCTGCTGCACGCCGTCTCCACCGCGGCGACCGAGCTCACCACCACCGCCCCCAGCGCCGTCGCAATTCCCGATCTGCTCGAATCCGTCGGCGCGGCGATCGGCGCCGATCGCATTCTCGTCTTCGAATCCGCCACGGCGCCGGAAGAGCCCCCGTCCCTGCTGCATTTCTGGCAGCGCGCGGACTCTCCGGTGGCGCTGGACGCCTCGTTTTTCGCGGCCGACAAGACGCGCGCCTTTCTCTCTGGCCCTCTGCTCGCCGCTCTCGCCGAGCGCCGGCCGGTGACGGCGGCGACGCGCGCGCTCGAGCCCGGCCCCGCCAAGAGCTTTCTCGAGCGCGCCGGCGTGCGATCGGCGCTCTTCGCGCCCATCGTCGTCGATGACGCCCCCTGGGGCTGGGTGGAGGTGGAGGATTGCCACAGCGTGCGCATGTGGAAGGCCGCCGAGATCGACGCGCTGCGCATACTCGGCGATCTCATCGGCGGCTCGCTGGCGCGGCAGCGCTATGTCGATCGGCTCCGCGACGCCAATGAGGTGGTGGAGCGCAGCCCGACTCTGCTGTTCCGCCTGCGCATGGACGCGAAAACGCCGCGCCTCGTCTATGTGTCCCACAACATCGCGCTGTTCGGCTACGATCCCTGGGAGCTGACCGATCCGGCGCGCAGCCTCGCCGATTGCGTTCACCCCGACGATCTCGACAAGGTCGGCGCCTCACTGGCGCGGGCGGCCGCGGACGGGCGGCGCGGCGGCATGGTGGAGTTCCGTTTTCGGCGGCGCGACGGCGGCTATCGCTGGCTCGACGCGCGCTACGCCGCACGCGACCGGGCCGGCCGCTCGCAGCTGATCGAAGGCGTCGCGCTCGACGTGACCGAGCGCAAGGAGGTCGCCGATCAGATCGCTATTCTCGCGCAAACGGACGCTCTCACCGGCCTCGCCAATCGCCGCAGCTTCATCGACGCGCTACGCCGCGCCTTCGCCGACGCCGAAGCCGGCGGCGCGCCCTTCTCGCTGCTCTATATCGACGTCGATCATTTCAAGGACGTCAACGACCGGCTGGGCCACGCCAGCGGCGACGCGCTGCTGGAGGCGCTCGCCGCGCGGCTGAAGAGCCATTGCCGCGCCGGCGACGTCGTGGCGCGGCTCGGCGGCGACGAATTCGCGATATTGCAATCGAGATCGCGCGACGCGGCCAGCGCTTCCGTCATGGCGGCGAAGATTTGCGCGCTCTCGGCGGAGCCCTATCTGCTGCCGGGCGGCGAGCTGCGCGCCACGGTGAGCGTCGGCGTCGCTCTCTTCGCCTCCGCTCTGGAAGGACCGGACCCCATGCTGGCGCGCGCCGACCGCGCGCTCTATCTCGCCAAGGAGAATGGCAGAAACCAATATCGCATCTACTCGGAGACGCAGGGGCCGGCGAATAATTTCTCGATTTGAATTTCGCGGACCGCGCCGCCATCATAGGGACGCGCAAGCACGCAGCCGATTTCATACAGGTGATTTCATTGAGGTGACTTTTTTGCCCCCGAAGCTCTCCACATGGGCCTTTGTGCTCGCCGTTCCCGATCTCGACGCCAGCGCCGGCTATTTTCGCGACGTGCTCGGCTTCGAGCTGCTCTGGGCGGAGGCCACGGATTGGCGCCTGGTCCAGCGCGACAATGTCCGCGTGATGCTGGGCCATTGCCCCACCGACGCGCCGCCCGCCGCGCTCGGCTCCCACAATCTGTTCGGCTACGTGAACGTTGACGACATCGACGCGCTCCACGCCGAGATCGCCGCCCGCGGCGCGCTCTGCACCCCGCCGGCCGATCGCCCCTATGGAATGCGCGAGATCGTCGTCACGACGATCGACGGGCATCGCATTTTGTTCGGGCAGGCGATTGGCGTGGGGGCGGGGTGATGGCTGCGATGCGCCAGAAGCAGACGTTTACCCAACAGTCCCAAATTCGCCCATGCCTGTTAGCGAAGCGATTTGAGTAAACCGGATCATCCCGCTAAGATCAAAAAATGAAAAGCTACATCCTATACGGTGTATCAAACGCAACGGACGCCTCGACCGAACTTGACCGTTACCTCGACCGATCCGGGGATGGCACTTGGACGCTTCTGCATGAAGGCGGGGACGCGATTGCCTACTTCAGCGTCGGTCCTGGCAACAAAGAAAGCGAGCTATCAGACGAGCCGCCCAAGCGCGGGTCGAACGTCCAGGCTGATATCAGCGGTCGACACTTCTACGACGATGCAATCGTCCTGTCGGTTCTTAGGAAGGTCCAGGACGTAGTCGGCGGCGTCATCCGAGACGATGATGACGCAACCGTTTAGTTCCCGGTCCTGGTTCGCCGTCCCGAACGAGCAAGTCGCGCCAGAAGCGGCCGTTCGACCTGCACGACCCGAGAGACCGTTTTCTGAACATCGCGGACGTTCGCGGTGACGATCGGTGATTTCACGAGCGATCGGATGCCCTCGGTCGAAGGCGAGCAGCGCCTTCAGACGCGACTTCTCTTCGAACACGAAGGCGAGGCTCGTGGGGCCGCTCCAGCATCGCTCCGCCAACAGAGAATCACGCCTTTTGCGATCTGTTGACCGCGGCAGATTCGAATTCGGAGCCCTGAGCGTCATAGCCGATCGGATTAACAGCGGGCGACCTTGGATTATGCTTCGCGCCATGGCGGTGTCCGACGCACGTTTTTGTTTCTGCCCTCGCGGACTGATCGCGCTCGTTGCCGTAATCCTTTTTCTTCAGTCCTTCGCCGTGTCGGCGGCAGGGATCGGCCATATGAGCGCAGACGGCCCGGCGTTCCAGCGCCTCTGCGCGAAGACCGCTGTGGACGGGCCTGCCGCGAACGCCGCTGCAAAGATCGGGCATCGCTTCTGCTCGATCTGCGCCGCTATTAGGGGAGCGGAGTTCCTCAGGTTCAATGCGCCGTGGCGCGCGAGCACGCAGGATGCGCCGGCGCCGCGGCGCGCCCGTCTGGCGCTGCCGCCGCCGGGATGGATGAGTTCCTGGTCCTCGCAAGCGCCGCCGTGTCAGGCGTGAGCGACGCGCCCTCGGCGCCCCTCGCTCGTCCTCGCCTCTCTGCGCGCCCTTTTTCGGATCCCACGCCTTAGCAATGCGCTGGTCTCTCGGCCAGGCCTCGCGCGACGGCGCATTTTTCGAGCTTTTCGATGGCCAGGCAGCGTTCCGACACGCTCCGCGAGGCGCTGACGCGCCATTCGCGTGATCTGCTTCGTTTTCTGACTCGCCGCGTCGGCGCGGATGTCGCGCCGGACCTTGCCCAAGAGGCAATGCTGCGGGCCCTCCACTATTCCGAGCGCGAGGAAGTCCGCGAAATCTCCTCGCTGCTTCACTCCATCGCAGCGAATCTCGCGCGCGATCACGTGCGCCGAGCGATTCTCGAAAGCCGCTTTCTGGTGCGCGGGCTCGAGGTCGACGATCTCATCGTCGGCGGACTGTCGCCGGGCGCGCGGCTCGAGGCGGAGCAAGCCATCAAGCGCTTCGCCGAGGCCCTCGAGGCGCTGCCGCCGCGCTGCCGCCAAGTGTTCGTGATGCGCCGCTTCGAGGATCTCCACCAGGAGGAAATCGCGCGCCGCCTGGGCATCTCTCGAAATATGGTGGAAAAGCACCTGCGGGCCGCTTTCCGTCATTTGCGGGGAGCCCTCGATTGAGCACGGGGCGCGACCTCCTTTTTTCGGCGCCTCGGGCGTCTTATGTTCGGACCGCCCCGCCCTCTCGCCGGGCAGACTAGAGCGCGTTCTCTCGATGACCCGACGCCAGATCGACAAGGACGACGCCGAGCGCTACGAACGCGCCGCGCAATGGTGGGTGCGGCTCGACGCTGGTGCTTTGTCCGCCTCGGAACTGCGGGCGTTTCGAGCCTGGCTCGCGAGCGACCAGCGCAATGAGGCCGCCTTCGAGGAGGCCTGCGACCTCTGGGGCGCGTGGGAACGCGCGCCCAAGGCGCTGCTGGCGGCCGCCTATGTGGCGGCCAGCGCGCCCGCGTCCTGGCAACGACGGGTCCGCCCGACCGTGGCCCTCGCCGCCGCCTGTCTCGCTCTGGCGCTCAGCTACGACTCGCTCTGGCTGATGTGGCGGGCCGATTTCCACACCGCGACGGGCGAGTTGCGCACCGTGACGCTGCCGGACGGGTCGCGCGCGCATATGAATGCCGATACGGCGTTGGCTCTGGACTATGGCGGAGACCGTCGTCGCCTGTCGCTCTTGTCCGGCGAGGCCTGGTTCGAGGTCGAGCCCGATCCGAGCCGGCCGTTCGTCGTCGAGGCCGCGGGCGCGGAGGTCGCCGCGCGCGGCACCGCTTTCGACATTGCGACCGACAGAACCCGCACCGAGGTGACCGTCACCGAGCACGCCGTCGAGGTCACGGGCGCCGGCGCGCCGCTGCGGTTGGAGGTCGGACGCCAGACCGCTTTCGGGCCGGGCCTGGCCGCCGTCGAGCCCTATGACGTCGATCCCGAGCGCGTCACCGCCTGGCGGCGCGGGCGGCTCTATTTCAAGGACAAGCCGCTCGGCGACGTCATCGCCGCGCTCGGCCGCTATCATCGCGGATTTGTCCTCGTGACGAGCCGGGCGATCAAGGATCGCCGCGTGACCGGCGTGTTCCACACCGATCGGCCGCTCGAGGCACTTCGCGCCATCGAAAAATCACTTGGGCTGAAATCGACGTGGCTGACCGATTATCTGATCCTGCTGCGCTCGTGACATAAAAGTCACAGTGCGAAAAACTTAGCCGCCGGGACTCCTGTTTTTCCATTCTCTGCGTCTTGGGGGCGGGCCGAGAGAGCCACGCTGCCGAAGAAGGAGGCCGAAATGGCGCGCAGGGGTACGAAGATGGTCACGGGCCGCAGGAGCAGAGCGACGACCGCCACCGCCATCGGCCTCATCATCGCCGGTCCGACCGCGTTCGCCATCAATGCTCCCGTGGCCCGCGCGAATATCGCGCCGCAGTCTTTCGAGATCCCGGCCGGCCCCATCGCGGACGCGCTGAATCGTCTCGCCGACGAGAGCGGCATGCAGCTGATCTACGACGCGGCGCTCACCCGCCATGCGCGCACGCGTGGCGTGGCCGGCAAGCGCACGCTCGAGTCGGCGCTGGACGAGCTGCTGGCCGGCACCGGCCTCTCCTATGAGATCGATCCACGTCGCAAGTCCATCTCGATCGTCCTGGCGCAGGCCGACAATGGCGTGCGCAACGACGCAAACCCGGGTCTCGAATCGCTGCCGCCGATCGAAATCGGCGCCGAATCGCGTCCGCAGGGCGCGCGCGTCGGGAACGGTCCGCCCAGGCGCCGAAGGCGCCGGCGATCGCATGACCGGCTATAAGGCCGACATGGTCGGAGCGACCAAGCTCGACGCGCCTTTGTTGAAGACGCCGGTCGCCGTCCAGGCGGTGACGCGCCAGACCATGGACGATCAGCAGGCGATCAGCGTGCAGGACGCCATCATCGGCAATGTGAGCAGCGTCGCGCCGGCGCCGGGCGGCATCTCCTATTGGCAGACGCTGACGATCCGCGGCTTCACCACGACTTCGGTCTCCGGCTATGGCATGTCGCAGACTTATCGCAACGGCCTGATGCAGCCCTTCGTCATCAATCCGAACACCTCGAACGTGCAATCGATGGAAGTGGTCAAAGGTCCGGGCGCGGTGCTCTATGGACGCGTCGAGCCGGGCGGCTTCCTCGATATGATCATCAAGCGGCCACTCGAGACGCCTTATTATTCAGTGGAGGAAAAAATCGGCTCCTACGGACTGACGCGCACGACGGTCGACGCGACGGGTCCGCTGACCGCCGATAAAACCTGGCTCTACCGCCTGAACGGCCAGTTTCTGCACAGCGGATCTTTCGTCGATTACGTCACCAATCAGGACGGCTTCGGCTCCGGAACGATCACCTATCGGCCCGACACGCGGTTCAAATTCAATCTCGATCTCGAATATCAAGACTCGATCGGCGTCGACAACGCCGCCAATTTTCCGGCGATCGGAAATCGGCCGGCCAATATTCCGATCAGCCGCTATCTCGAGGATCCGACTACGACGGTCAATAATCCGGATCATTATATCCGCCGCTTCGTCGGCTTCGACTGGGAATATAAGCTCGACGAGCAATGGACGATCGTGAATCGATTCGCTTACGCCAATTCGCGCTACCTGGCGACCGGCGAATTCTTGAACTGCATGTACAATCCTCCCTATCCGACGGGCTGCGCGGGCGCGTCCGCTGTCGGCGATGGGTACAACTCCGTTATCGTCGGACACAATGTGCTGCGGTCGATCTCCGGCAGCCTCGATCTCAAAGGCAAGTTCGACACGGGCTTCCTGCATCACGAGACGATGTTCGGAACCGATCATCTGAGTTCGTCATCGGCCAACAACGCATACTATATCTTCAAGTCTCAGCCGTTCTGGTCCAGCCTGCCGCTGTTCAACATCTATAATCCCTATTATGCGGGAACGGGCCTATGGGGCCAATTAAGTCCGAGCGCCGGCTTCGCGCTCATCAAGAAGCAGGAATGGCAGGGCATCTACGCCCAAGACCTGATTTCCTTCTATGACGACAAGATCCATCTGCTGCTCGGCGGGCGCTATGATTTCGCCTCGGCGACGAGCAGCACGCAATTCTCGTCGAGCTCGCTTATCAACAATGCGCTCGATCTCGCGAATTTCAAGGCGGTGCGCATCACCGATCACGCTTTCAGCCCGCGCATCGGCCTCGTCGTGCAGCCGCTGCCCTGGCTCTCCTTCTACGGCAATTACACGGAGTCCTTCAGCCTCAACAACGGCCTCAATTCGGTGACGCTCGCGCCGCTCGGACCGCAGAAGGCCACGCAATGGGAAGGCGGCGTGAAGGCGGAGTTCTTCGACAAGCGCCTCTCCGCCACCTTCGCCTATTACGATATCAAAAAGACCAATGTCGCTCAAAAGAGCGTCGTCGCGCCGAGCGGCGTCTATGATCTTCTCGACGCCGAGAGCAAGGGCGTCGAAATGGACATCACCGGGCGCGTCGACGACAATTGGAGCATCATCGCCAATTATGCGCATACGGAAGCGCGCGTGACGAAAGGCGAGGCCTTCAATCCCGCCGATCCGCTCGATTTGTCCAAGGAAGCGCCGGTGGCCGGCCATCGCCTGCCGGGCGTGCCGGACAATATGGGCGCGGTCTGGATCAAATATGACGCCGATGGCGCGCTCGCAGGCCTTTCCGCCGGCGCCGGCGTGCAGCGCGTCGGCGCGGCGCAGGGCGATCCGGCCAATTCTTTCCAAATGCCCGCCTATACGATCCTCAACGCCATGCTCGGCTATCGCTTCGCGATCGGCTCGACGCATGTGACCGCGCAGATCAATGTCAACAACATTACCAATGAAACCTACTTCTATGGCGCGACGAGCTTCACCAATCGATATTCGATGACGCCGGGAACGCCGCGCAATGTGCTCGGCTCGCTCCGGGTGGAGTTCTGATCGCTCGAGGCTCGAAGGCTGCGCGCCTTCGAGCCTCTCCAGATCGAGCGAGGCCGGAAACGGCTTCGCCGAATCCGAAAAGTCAGGACAAGTTTTTTGTCCTTCGCAGCAGCGCCACCTGGCTTCCGTCGATGGACGGGCTCACGACCTGCTCCAGACCGCAAGCGAGCGCCGCTTCACGAAGCGCGCCGAAGCGACGACAACTCGCATGACCATCGGGCTCGGCGAGAAGCAGCAGGCCGCCGCTCTCGAGCGCGCCCGCGATCTCGCGGAAAAAACGATCCGGATCCGCCACCTCGTGAGCGACGGCGAAGCAGAGCGCGAAGCCGACTGTCATTCGGCGCGGTGCGTTGATCCCCAATCGGCGTGGAGGCCACAAGAATATACAGGAACAATCAACGTCTTGGTTTTGTGAACTCTTGCTGATTAGGGGTCAAAGCGTCGAGCCGATTCACATCGAACCCCATCGGCGATTAATTCATCTCCACCGTTACGCAAGTCGCTATGTTCGATTCATTCGACGGGACGTTCCCAGCGGTTCCCAGCATACACTTCGCTTGTTGCAGTCGGGACACACCTCTTCAAAAAGTCTTCGAGGCGGCCAAGTTGGGCGTCCACCTCCACGCAATCGGCGCATTTCCCGCCGCAGGATCGCGTCTCGCGCATGGACGCGGCGTGTCATGCGATACGCTGAGCCTCTCGCAGGTCGGAAAGGAGTATGAATGATCGGTCTCGTAACGGAGCGATTCTCCATGAAACGGCTAGTTCTCATCGTCGCGCTGGCGGGCGCGCTGCCGCTCGCGGGCTGCTACACGCCCGGCGAACGCGCTGCGGGCGGCGCGATCATCGGCGGCCTCGGAGGTGCGGGAATCGGCGCGCTCGCCTCGGGAGGTCTCGCGGGCCCGACTTTGGCGGGCGCCGCCGTGGGAGCGGCGGGCGGCGCTATAATTGGAGCAGTCACGGCGCCGCGTCCCCGCGGCTGGCGTCATCGGGGCCGCGCTCGTCATCATACCCGATATTTTTGACGGCGATGCGAGCGAAAAATTGGGGCCGTCGGCTCGGCCGACGGGCCGTTTGCATGGGATTGGATGCGGCCGCTACGGAGCGGCAATCTGGATGAGAAGACTCTCACCTTGTTTGACGCGCGGCAGCACGCCGCCTGGCAGGGTGCTGTCGCGAATTTTGGTGGAGTATCAGTTTGAATTTCGGTGCCTTTGACGGCAGCTCGCCTCGCCCCGATCTCCCGCGCTATGCTTGGCGTAAAGCAGAGGGGCCCATGGCGGATGACCATGAAGCGCGAGCTCGCGATGCGGGGCCTTTCGGCCGGGCGGCTCCGAGATGACGCGCAAAGATTCGCGTCTGAAGCTCGGAGGTTGCGTCGCAAATTTTGTCTACGGGAGCGACACGTGCGGCTCACACTGCGAGGGCATAGAACTGCTGCGCTGCACGCAATTTGCCACTGGTCTGCAACTGGTTCTTTCGGATCACATGCATGAGTTCTATCCCCGAGAGTGCCGCGGCAGCAGATCGAAAGGATTTGAAACCCAGCATCGGCCGCGTCACTCGCTTCACCGCTCTATGGTCCTGTTCGACAATATTATTGAGGTATTTGATGCGGCGGATCTCGATGTCCGCCTCATGCTTCTCGTGATCGATTTCGTGATCCTAGGAGGGAAACCCGCAGGTCCGGTTCGATGAGCGGTGAGGCGAAACGGAGCGTGACGATCCGCGCGCGGTTCTGGTGCAAACGGCGTTAGCGGGACATAATCCTTCGGAGGGCGGAACCGAACTCTGGAGTTATGGACGATGCTGAGCGTGGACGATCTTTTCAAAGGACGCCTTTCGACCGCGAAAACATCGTTCTCTGCGTGCGCTGGTATCTGCGATACAAGCTCAGCTTCCGAGATCTCGTGGAAATGATGGCGGAGCGCGGTTTGTTGTTGGCCCATACGACCATCATGCGCTGGGTTCAGCGCTACGTTCCGGAGTTCGAAAAGCGGTGGAACCGTTTCGCGCGCCGGGCTGGCGGATCGTGGCGCGTCGATGAGACCTACGTCAAAATCAAGGGGCGGTGGGTCTATCTCTACCGCGCCTCGACAAGGGGGAAAGACCGTGGATTTTTTGCTGCGCGCGAAGCGAGATGTCGCCGCCGCCAAAGCGTTTTTCCGTCGTGCGTTCGCGAGCGACGGACGGCCGCCGCGCAAAATCACGCTCGACGGATATCAGGCGTCACATCGGGCGGCGCGCGAACTTCTCGCACAGCATCGAGGTGGCGCAAGGACACGAATTCGATCATCGAAATACCTGAAAAATCTGATCGAACAGGATCACCGATCCATCAAGCTTCGTTTGGGGCCGATGCTCGGGTTCAAGCGATTCCGACATGCGGCGATCACGATCGCCGGCGTCGAACTCATGCATCGCATCAGGAAGAATCAATTCGCTCCGAGCAGATTTAGAGCCGCCGGGACAACTGCGCCCGAAATCTGGGGTGCGGTGCTCGCGGCCTGATCCGAACGAACTGCAAGGACCCCATCGCGTAGCTATCGACAAAAATTGCACCGCAACCCATCTGCGGTGTGAGCTCATTTGCGCGACGGGCAGTTCGGCCGCGACGATGACGCCCGCGCAGAAATCCTCCTCGCCGATCTATGCGATCCGCGTGTCCAGCTTGTACCGGACACGACAGGATCTCGACCATTTGCGACGCCGATCGCCGGTTAGGCGACGGTCGTCGCTATTTGCGGGCCTTTCGGGCGGCATAGCGTGCGTCTCTCGCCGCCTTGCGTTCGGCCGCAGAAGCAGCGTCGCGCTCCGCCTGTTCGGCGGCTCTCGCGTCGCGTTCCGCCTGCTCGGCCTTCAGAGCAGTTTCGCGCGCGGCTCGGTCTTCCGCCGCGCGGGCTTCGGCGGCGAGGCGGGCGGCTTCGCGTTCTTCGGCTCGCGCCTCGCGCGCAGCGATGATCGCCTGCCGGTCCGTCAGCCGTTCGGCTGCGCCCTCGTTGATCTGGGCCGTCAAGGCACGGAATTTTTCCAGCTTGGCTTTTTTCGCCGCCTCGGCGGCGTTTCGACGCTCACCAAAATCAGAATTCTTGAACAGGGCCATACTTTCACGTCCTCGCTGACCTAGATTGCTCCACTACGTTCGAGACACTTAAGGCATCGCGCTCCCAGGACAAAATGTAGCCGAACGCGTAGCGCGGACTGGAGCGGGCCTGCACTGTGGTGAGCCCGACCGATAGAAAAGCCTCCGCCGTGACCTTCCTGCGCCCGAGCTTCGATTTCCCCGAAGTAGTCGATCGGCGACGATGCAAAGCGTGAAAGCGTTCAGCAAGGCGGAGTTGCGCAAGCTCGCCGGCGCGACGCTCGAGAGCGGCGCGGATATCGTCTCCGACGGGCTGAACTGTTTCGCTGCCGCGATGGACGTCGGTTGCACGCACACCGCGATCGTCACCGGGCCGGGAGCGAAGGCCGCGAAAACCCCAGCCTTCAAATGGGTCAACACCGCCCTCGGCAATATCAAGGCGGCGATCGTCGGAACCTATCGAGCCGTCGGGGAGAAACATGTCCCGCGCTACGTCGCCGAATTCGAATATCGCTTCAATCGGCGAGGCTACTCGGGCGCGCCGGTGGTTGTACCTCATGAAGCGCTTGCGTCAGAACAATCAGCAGTGTTGCGCCGTCGCAGATCCGCCGCTCGCGCGTCATCGGTCATGATTCGCGAGGACGATCAATTCCGGCGCGTGCGAAGTCGGGCCTCGCTGACAACCAGCATCTGGCGATCGATTTGGCCTTTGGCATCGGCGGCGAGCACGCATTCCATCAGCGGATAGTATTGGCGACCGTCATACGAAACCAGCAGCAAGTCGACGCCTGCGTTGAGCGAAGCGACGACGCCGGAGCAGATATCGTGGCGGTAGACGGCGCCCATGTCGAGATCGTCGGTCACGACGAGGCCGTCGAAGCCCCATTCTCCACGAAGCAGGCCGGAGATCGCCGCTTTCGATTGGGACGTGGGATGTTGCGGGTCGATCGCATCTATGATCGCGTGACTCGCCATGACGAGCGCGGGCGACTGCCGCACGATTTCGCGGAACGGCGCCCAATCCGATTGGGCCAAATCATACGCGCGCGCGGCGAGGCGGGCCTGCATAGCATGGGTATCCTCCCGGACCCGGCCGAGGCCGGGGAAATGCTTCAAGGTCGCGCTCACTCCTTTCGCTTGAAGTCCCAGGATGAAGGCGGTTGCGACCTCGGTGACGACGGCGGGATCGGCGTCGATGGCGCGGCTTGCGATACGGCTCCCATTGTCGGATGCATCCGCCCATCGCTCGAAGCGCAGATCCACCACGGGCGCAAAATCGACGGTGACGCCGAGATCGACCAGTTCGGCGCCGAGCGTTTCGCCAGCCTCGCGCGCCTTTGCGCGTCGGACGTCGGGCGGCAGCCCTGCGAGATCGGACAGAGGAGCATGTGCGGGAAGCGGCGGCGACAGATGCGAGACGATCCCGCCTTCTTGATCGGCGGCGACGATCAGTGGCGGTAGTCCGGCGTCGCGCCGTAGTCTTTGGAGCTGGGCGATCTCGTCGCGCAATTGGTCGAGGCTCCGGCCGGCCGTATTGCGATGGGTGATGAAAATCCCGCCGATCAGACCGCGCGCGGCGAGAGGCGCGACCTCGCCGACGCTCTCATAGCCGACAATGAAATGTCGGCCGTAGCGCTGGCCGAGCTCCAGTGGCGTGCTCATCACGCGATGTTCACGCAGCCGCGCCCAGAACCAATTGCTGGCGAGCGCGAGTGGAACGCAGCACCAAAGCGCGATGAGGAGGCGCCCCTCGCGCAGAACTCCCTCGTCGCGCCGCATGGCGAAAACCGACGCGGGGACGCCTGCGATCGACGCGCCGATGATCGCCGCCAATGCCCAGTTCCGATACGGAAGGAACAAAGGATCTTCTAGGCTGACGGCGATAGCGATCGCGCCGGCGGCGGTCGCCCATAGGAGTACGAACATCGCGCGCGAAAACGTGGGCTTCGCGCCCGGTTCCGCCCTGGGATCGCAGGCCGCCGCCACAGCGACGCCGATGGCGTAGGCGAGAATGTTCCACATTGAGAAGATGCGGCCGAGGAGCAGCGCGCCCGGCAGCGTCAGGCGAAAAGCGTCGAGCCAGGGCGCATGATAGAGCCGGAAGGCCTCCACCGCGATCGCGATCGACATCGAGGCCGCTCCGATCCGCCATCGCGGCCAGTCGCATTGACCGGCGGCGACGAGGAAATAGACCATCACCGCCCACAGGACGGAGCCGCCGTATTTCACCAGGAAAGCCGGCAGGCCGAGCCCAGGTCCGAAGGCGCGCAGGGATAGGCCGGCGAGAATGATCGCCGCGCAGATGGCCAAGCGCATTTTCATGACTGCGGCCGATCCCGTTCCGCGAGCGGGATGGTCAAAACGAACGCTGCGCCGGGCGGCGCGTCCTCGCCATCCCCGGCCAGAGTAATGCTTCCGTCATGCGCTCTCAGCATGGCGCGCACGATCGCGAGACCCATGCCGGTGCCGCCGCTGTTGCGCCGCGTCGTGAAGAAACTGTCGAAGACCTTGTCGCGGTTGGCGCGCGATACGCCCGAACCATTGTCCCAAACCACGATACGCAGGTCCTCGCCTTGCACCGCGGCCGCGATCGTCAATTGCGTGGCGCCATGGCGCGCGGCATTGTCAGCGAGATGCGAGAGGACGATACGCACGCTTTCCGCCGAAATCCGGATCGCGCGGTCGAGATCGCCATTCGCCTCTATGCCCAGAGTTTCGAAGCCCGATCGTAAATCGACGACGGCGTCGGCCGCCGTCGTCGATCCCGAGGTCGGCGTGGTTTCCGCCCGGGCGAGCTCGCGCAGCCTCTGCACCACCGCCGTCAATCGGCCCGCGTCCGAAATGATATTGTCGAGAAAGCGGCGCCGATCCTCTGTGCTCATCCCTTGGGCGGATGGATCGAGATCGTCGCGCAGCAGCTCCGCCGCGCCCTGTATCGACGTCAATGGCGATTTCAGCTCGTGCGAAACATGGGCGGCGAAGGTCGCGATGAAGTCCGACCGATTTTGGAGATTGGCGGCCATGTCGAGAAAGCTCTGCGACAATTGCGCAATTTCCATTGCGCCATGATGGGCGAGCGGCCGCAGCGCGCTACGATCGCCGCGACCGATCGCTGCTGTTCGGCGCATCAGCTCGCGCATCGGCCGCGTGATCGTACGCTGGAACACAAAGCCGATCAGCAGAGCGAGACTCACAATGGTCAGGGCGGCGAGCGCCACCTTGCCGCGCTCGTCGTAGAAATTCTTGAAAATATTACTCGGCGTGCGCGAGGCGTAGACGACGCCGGCGACGCGGCCGCGCAGGACGATAGGCATGGCGGTGAAGACGCGCACGGCCGTCCCGCGGCTCCAGGAATAGAGCGGCGGCGGCTCGTGCTTCGAAATCCGCGAACGCATGACGCTGCGAAACCGCCCCTCGAGGGCCTCGGCGACCTCCTCGACATGCGCGAGCGATAGGCCGATCTCCTCGCGGCCGGCGATCACGACGCCTTTGGGATCGAGCAGTCGAAAGCCGGCCAGCGTGACCTGCTGGATTTCGACGAGGTCGGGCGCGAGGCGCGCCCCGAGCGCGATGAATTCGGCGTCGGCCGGCGCTGCGGCGGGCCGCGCGTCAGGCCTTCGTCCCAGCATGTCGTCGGTGGTCAGGTCGAGCGTTGGCATGATCGGCGTGTAGGGCTCCGCAGGATCGGTTTTCGGCGTCGGGACCTCCGCGCCTAGACGAATATTCGCCGGCGCGCGCGTTTCGAGCTCGCGCCGCATGACGGCGGCGATGGCCGCACTCTGTCCGATCAGCTCGGATTCCGTCTGGTGTATGAGCTGGTTCTCGTAAATGCGGAAGAAGAACAGGCCGGCGAGCGGCAGCGCCAGCGCGGTCGCCATGACGAGCGATACGATCAAGCCGACGCTCGGCCGCCATTTGCGCGGGACTTCTATATTCGGTGGTCGGTCGATCAAGTCTTCGCCTCGCAACGACCGATCCTGAAGCCGACGCCATGCACCGTCTCGATCGCATTGTCGCAAGCGAGAGCGCCGAATTTCGCGCGAATGTTGCGGATGTGGCTGTCGATCGTGCGATCGGCGACATGGATTGCGCCGCCATAGGCCGCATCAAGAATCTGGTCGCGCGTGAACACCATGCCGGGGCGCGCGAGCAGGGTCTTCAAGATTGCGAATTCGATCGCCGTCAAGGCGACCGGCTGCGCGCCGAAGGTCGCGGCATGGGCGTTCGGATCGAGGATCAGATCGCCGCGCGACAGCGACGCGGCTTCCGGCGCAGGGCGAGCCTGCGCGCGTTTCAGAATAGCGTTGACGCGCGCCACCAGCTCGCGCGGGCTGAAGGGCTTGGTGACATAATCGTCACCGCCGATCTCGAGGCCGATCACCCGGTCGATCTCCTCGTCGCGCGCGGACAGGAACAGAATCGGCGCATCCGAGGTCTTGCGAATTCGACGACAAACCTCGAGGCCGTCCATCTCCGGCATGCCGACGTCGAGCACGACGAGATCGGGCGCCGCCTCGGAGAAGCGGCGCAGCGCCTCGGCGCCGTCGCAGGCGGAGACCGTCTTCATACCGGCCTTCTCCAGCGCGAAGCAGATGATGTCGCGAATGTGGGAATCGTCGTCGGCGACGAGAATGCGGTGGGCCACGGAAGCGCGCCTATCATTTGCCGGAGGCGTCGTCGCTCGTCGGCGTCGCGCCCTGCGGATTTGTATCGAAATATCGTTTCAGGCGCCATCCTCGGAAGGTCCAGCTGCGCCAGTCGATATCGGCGATGGTGGAGGAGCGGGCGAAGACCTCCTCTCGCGGCGGGCGGCGCCCTGTCCGCTCGGCGTAGAGCCGGACATATCGTTCATAGGCGGGGATCGCCTGCGGCCCGAGCGAAAGAAGATAGTCGACGTCGAGCGCCGGGCCGGAGCCGCTCGTCTCGGCGCAATGCGTCACATTGTAGGTCGCGACGAGATGAGGGAAATTCAGGAAGCAGCAGAGGTAGAGCGTCGCAGCCGCGGCGAGCGCATTGGCGTCGAGCAGCCATTTATTGGTTTTTTTCGTGGCGATCTGAATGGTGATCAGCATAAGGCCAACAGCGACCAAACCCATCCAGATCAACGCCGCAAGCCGCAGTTTGCTGAGGGAATAGGCGTCGACATAGAGTCCTGTGCGAAACATCGACGACAGGACGAGCATGAAGTTCTGCGCGACGAAGATCAGCACCAATGGTTTTATGTGTCGCGACCTTTCGGCAGGGCCGCCCGGACGCATCGCTATGAGGACGAAGCCGGCGGCGAGCACTGCCGTCGCCAGCAGCGGATAGGCGCCGTGATGCGCATAGGCGGCATAGGTGAGGCCATGCGGCAACGTCAAGCCGCCCCAGAGATAGGCGACGTCCAGCGACGTCTGTAGGGCGAACAAGGCGTTGAACAGGAGCAGTGATCGCAGCACCGCATCCGCGCCGAGCAGCGCGCCGTCGTCTCGCTGGCTCGCAGATGCGGGCGACGATCGCTGCGGCCGCTTACGTGGGCGGCGCAGATGAGCCAATGGCCAAATGAGGCACGCGATCATCATCCAGAATAGGATTCGCATCGTCGAGATCAGCTCGAATCCGCGCCTCGGATCCAATAGGCGCACCCATTCGTCGATCACAGGATTTGCCGCTGCAAAGAGCGACAGGAATATGAGAAACAACCCGACCGGCGCGATCCAGGCGACCAGCGTTCCTACAGGCCGGATCGTCTTGCGCCTGCTCCTCGACAGTCTTCGCGCACGAAGAACATCGCCGATCAGCCAGAACGGGCCGACGAAGGGTAGACTGCACGCGCGGCGGAGTTGTGAGGGCCAGACGCCGCCGCCGCCGAAAGTCATGACCTGCGCAAACATCAGTGTCGCTCCGGTGGCGACGAGAAACGACAGCCAGGAGATGTCCTCCATAATGGCCAGCAGAGCGAGAATAAATGCCGCGGCGGCGACGCTCCGCAGTCGCATGTTCGCGCGAACCGGATTGGCGACGATCGTCAGCAGACCAATTGCGCCGAGGAACAGGGCGAGCGACAGGCCGACGGCGGCACGATCGACGAACAGCCAATCGGCCAGAGCCGCTGCCGCGGCGGCGAGAGAGAGCCTGAGCGCCAGCCATTGCATGGGCGGGCGATGGGACAGAGAAAATTCAATCATCGCGTGCTTTCCTTTGGCGATGGGCAATCGGGAAAGGAATGACGTTGCAGAGCCGCAGGCGGCGGACCGGGAATGGTGCGATTTCCGCAGGCGGTTGCTCGGTACGGCGGGCGAGCCACCAGCCGTCATTTACGAGCCGGGGCGGCAGGCGTTGGGCGCAGAGTGGGAGGGAGATGACGTCAGCCATGCTCGGACAATGCGCTTCAGCTTTGCAGTGCTGTTGCGGGCCGATCGCAGAATTCGAGTATTATCGTGCAGTTTTTGTGCAATCGGCGGTGGGACCGGGAGCGGCGCCGATGCGATCAAGGCTGCGAGGAAGAGAGATGACCGCGTTCGGAGAAGACCTGATACAGTCTCTTGGCGAAGCGCTGGCGCACATGAAGGGCGAAGGGCCGGCCGTCGTTCACGCCTCGCTAGATCGGCGCGAGGTCCGCAAGCACGGTGGGCTGACGCAGGCGGACATGGCTCGCCTCATGGGGAAGAGTCTATCCGGGTATCGCAAATGGGAGCAGGGTCAGCGCGCAGTGGCCCGGCCGCCATGTTGCAGCGCGTGATCGCACGGGAGCCGAAAGCCGTCAAAAGGACGCTTGAGGCTTGACGCGCGCCGATTTCTTCGCGGCGGTTTTATTGGCATTTCCGTGCTGAAAGCGCCGGTGCTGTCGCGCGAGTTTCGATGTCCGATAAGGTTGGTTTATCGGACATATCGCGGCGGCCATGGAATTCTGGGCGATCAGCGCCGGTTTCCGCGCTCGGCAGCCTCCCGAGGCGTCGGATTTTCGGCGCCGCGGGACCCCGGCCAGCAGACAGAGTTTGAACGCTTCCGACGACGCCCCTCCCCGGCCGACGCCGCTCCGCCCGCGCCGGCGCATTTCGCCGCGTTCGGCGTCAAGGCGAGCGAGGACGCCCGCAACGCATGCGCCGATATCACCTGCCCCGCTTTTCCGGATGATTGCGTCGGCGAGGGCTCGCCCCCTGCCCTAACTGCACCCCCCATCAGTTGCGGTCGACGCCGTCTCGGAGCCGCCGACGACCAACCCTGCCTGCTCATATCGAATCATCTCGTTTCTAAGGCAAGGGCGATGCCTTGGCCGCCTCCGATGCAGAGCGTGACGACGCCACGCCTGAGTCCGTCCCGCCGCATCGAATAGAGAAGGCGTGTTACGAGGATCGCGCCGGTCGCCCCGATCGGATGGCCGTGCGCGATCGCTCCTCCCTCCACGTTTACGAGGTCCAGCGGTATCGCAAGTTCGGCGGCGAAAGCGAGAGGCACGGCGGCGAATGCTTCGTTGATCTCGAAACGCTCTACGTCCGCCAGCTTCCAACCCGCACGCTCCAGCGCCTTTCGGACAGCGGGCACAGGACCGATGCCGAACAGGCCTGGCTCGACCGCAGCCACAGCCGAGGCTGCCAGCCTGCCCATGGGCGCGATCCCGTTCGTCTCCGCGAATCCGCGTTCGGCGACGACCATGGCCGCGGCGCCGCTGTTTAGACCTGGCGCGTTTCCGGCCGTGATGGTCCCACCGTCTCTGAACGCTGGCCGAAGCTTCGCGAGTATCTCGATCGTGGTGTCGGGACGTGGGGCTTCGTCGACAGCGAACCGCACGCTTCCCTTCCGACCGGGCGCCTCGACCGGCACGATCTCGTCCTTAAGGAGACCAGCTTCGCGCGCGCGGGAGAACGCCTGCTGCGAGCGGACGGCGAATGCGTCCTGCTGTTCCCGCGTCAGTCCCGCGCGGGCAACGAGGTCTTCGGTGTGCCAGCCGGAATGTTTGCCGGAGAATGCATCCTCGAGGCCGTCTGTCACCGCGCTGTCGAAGATTTCGGCCGCCCCCATCCGGTAGCCCCAACGGCCGTTGCCGAGAAGGTACGGCGCGCGGTCCATGCTCTCCAATCCGCCCGCGATCGCAATGTCGATCTCACCTGCGACGATTTCCGTGGCGGCCGTGGCGATAGCTTGGGCGCCAGACCCACAGACACGATTTACGGTCATTGCGGGAACGCTCACCGGCAGCCCGCCGCCGATCGCGGCCTGCCGAGCCGGGTTCATGCGGTTGCCAGCCTGGATGACATTGCCCATCACGACGCCGCCGACTCGGTTCGGGTCGAGACCCGACCGACGCAGCGTCTCCGCGACGACCGTCGAGCCGAGTGTTGTCGCCGAGACCTCCTTGAGCGCACCCCCGAAGGCTCCGATTGCCGTCCGGACAGGGCTACAGATGACGATCTCACGCGTTTTCATAGTGTGTCTCCGTGTTGACGGACCTGATTCCATGCAACTTCACGGATCCGGCCCGTGGCCCAGACTATCGACAGTGTTCGAGCATCGCGTCGCGCTGAGAGCGCAGCGGCCTATCGATCGTGACGCTGACGCTGCTATTCGCGGCGGCGCTTCAGGAAAACAGCGCCCGCAATAGAAAGATCGCCCGGAAGATCGCCGGTGAAACCAAGCGTCGCTTCCGTCGCTCGATCGCCTTGATGATTGCATCCGCAGCCTGGTCCGTCGTCAACGGCGGAATGGCTTTCGAAGCATGTTCTCTGCTTCCGGGGTTATGCTCCCAATAGCTGCTCTCCACGACGCCGAGCACGACGAGGCTGACGAACACGCCTTTCGCTTCGACTTCCGTGCGCAGGGCATCCGAAAAACCCTTCAATGCTTGGCGTGCGGCAATGTAAGCGGCTGCATTCGGCCACACCATATAAGACGCTGGAGATGTCACGTTGACGATATGGCCGCTATGCGCCGCCAACAATCGCGGAAGGAAGAATCTCGTTACGTCGAACGCGGCGAGATAAGGCAGCTCGATCATCTGTCGAGCTTCCTGCGGAGTTGTTTCGACAGTCGGGAGCCAGCGGCCAGAGCCGGCATTATTGATGATAATATCGGGCGTTCCGGCCTTTTCGAGCACTTGTTCTCCCATGCGAGATATTTCATCAGAGTTCGAGAGATCGCACTCTACGGCGAGCGCGCTGCCTCCCGCCGCTTCGATCTCTTGCGCCAATTGCGCCAACTTGTCGCCTGAACGCGCGACCAAGATTACGCGCGCTCCTTTGCCGGCGAGCGCGCGTGCGGTCGCGGCGCCGATGCCGCCCGAGGCGCCAGTCACAAGCGCAAGTTTTCCAGCGATTTCCATTGTCATGGCTCCTTGTAGATCGTGCTTGAGCTGGGCGAGTTCATCGCATTGAGCGGGCCATTATGCTGCCGGCGCTTTCGAGCTACGCTCTCGAGTCGACATCCAAACTCATGTCATGAGATGTATGGCGGCGGGTCGGCAGCCCGACGGCGTCATGTTCATTTTCAGTCGGCCTCGCGCCCGCAGGCTTCACTTTGAACCAGATCGCGTAGAGCGCTGGAAGGAAGAGCAGGATCAAGACAGTGCCGACAGCCGTCCCTCCGATCAGCGTATAGGCCATGGAGCCCCAGAACACCGAGTGGGTCAGCGGAATGAAAGCGAGGACGGCGGCGAGCGCGGTCAAGATCACAGGGCGCGCGCGTTGGACAGTCGCCTCGATAACCGCGTGATAGGTGTCTAAGCCCTCGGCCTCATTGGTCTGAATCTGACCGATCAGAATTAAGGTGTTGCGCATCAGAATGCCGGAGAGGCCGATCAGTCCCAGGATTGCATTGAAGCCGAAGGGCTGCCCGAACAGCAGCAGGATCGGAACCGTGCCGAGCAATCCCAAAGGAGCTGTCAGAAACACCATTCCCATTGCCGGCAGGGACCGAACTTGAAGGACGATGACGAACAGCGTGAAGAGAATCATGATCGGGAAGATCGGAGCCAACGCTGAATTAGCCTTGTTCGATTCCTCGGCGTTGCCGCCCATTTCGATCCGATATTGATCGGGAAGGCGCGCGATGATCGGCGCCAGCGCTGTCTGGATTTCCGCCGAGACCTGCGGCGGTTGAAGCGCCTCGTCGATGTCACATTGAACCGTGATCGTCGGTGTCCGATCACGCCGCCTCAGAACGGGCTCTTCCGGGCGAATCTCGACCTGGCCGATCTGGCTGAGCGGAATCGAATTCCCGCTCTTGCCGGTCAGGGTGAGGTCCCCGAGCTTGACCGGATCGAGACGCTCCGGCCCCGCGCTGCGCCCCGCCACGTCGACGATTCGAATATCCTCGCGCACCTGGGTGGCGGTGACGCCGGTGAGAAGAAACTGCAGCTGCTCCGCCACGTCGATGGAGGTGAGACCGATCAGCTGGAGACGATCCTGATCCAGAACGAAGTGAACCGTCGGCGCCCGCTCGCCCCAGTCCTGATTGACTTGGCGCGTATTCGGATTGGCTCGCATCACCGCCAGCACCTCATCGGCGATGGCGCGCAACTTGGTCGTGTCCGGCCCCATCACTCGAAACGAGACAGGAAAATGCGTGTAGGGGCCGAACACCAGCTGCGACACGCGAATGCGGGCCTCGGGCGCCAGCCCTTCGGCGACACGCTCTCGAAAGCGTATTTTGAGGCGGTCGCGGGCCTCCGCATCCGGCGTCAAGACGATCAGCTTCGCGAAGGATGCATCGGGGAGCTCGGGACTATAGGAAAAGAAGAAACGCGCCGCGCCCTGACCGATATAGGTCGTGACGATTTTCGTTTCCGGCTGCTGCTTCAGCCAGCTCTCCAGCTTCGCAGCCGCGGCGCTGGTCGTCTCTATGCTCGAGCCTTCCGGCATCTGGACTTCGGCCAGAACTTCCGGTCGATCCGAGGTCGGGAAGAATTGTTTCTTGACGACGGCCATTCCTGCACCCGCGAGGACGAATAATCCGAGCACGATCCCCGCGACCTTGAATTTCTGGTCGACCGCCGACGTTATGAAGCGTCGAAGCTTTTGATAGTTCGGCGTCGCATAAATCGCATGGTGTCCGCCTTCGACCGGCTCGATGTCGGGAAGCAGCTTCACCCCCAAATATGGGGTGAAGACGACCGCGACGATCCAAGACGTGATCAGCGCGAAACCGACGATCCAGAAAATATTGCCGGCATATTCGCCGGCCGTCGAGCGAGCGAATCCGACGGGCGTGAAGCCGATGATGGTCACCAGTGTGCCCGACAGCATCGGCGCGGCGGTGTTGCTCCAGGCATAGGCCGCCGCTTTGACGCGATCGTAGCCTTCTTCCAGCTTCACCACCATGATCTCGATGGCGATGATCGCATCGTCGACGAGGAGTCCGAGCGAGATGATCAAGGCGCCGAGCGTGACGCGATCGAACACGCGATCCGTGACCAGCATGATGACGAGAACCGCCGCGAGAGTGAGCGGAACTGCGGCCGCGACCACGATGCCGACGCGCCAACCGAGACTGACCAGGCTCACGACGAGGACCACGCCGAGAGCGACAAAGAATTTGAGCATGAACTCGTCGACCGACTCCGCGATGTTGACGGCTTGATCGCTGACCTTGGTGAAGGAGAGCCCGGCCGGCAGTTCCTGCGCGATCTTGGCCTCCTCCGCATCCAGCGCCTTTCCCAGCTCGAGGCCGTTCACCCCTTCTTTCATGACGAGGCTGAGCGCCATGGCCGGCTCGCCATTGTGACGGATCAGATAGGTCGCTGGATCTTCGTAGCCGCGTGTGACATCCGCGATGTCGGACAGCTTCAGCACACGGCCGCCACTGACCAGAGGCGTGTCGGCGATTTTTTGCGGGCTGTCGAAAGCTCCGTCGATGCGAATGAAGACCTGCGGCCCGTTGGCGTCGATCGATCCAGCGGGGGTAACGGCGTTCTGACGCCGGAGCGCATCGACGATTTCGCGCGGGGCGATCCCGAGCGTCGAGAGCCGCTCATACGAGAAGTTGACGAAAATTCGCTCCGGGCGCTCGCCGAGAATATCGACCTTTTTGACGCCGGCGACATGCAACAGCCGTTGGCGCAACGCTTCCGCCTCACGCGTCAGCTCGCGCGGCTGCATGCCGCGGGCTTTCACGGCGTATACGGCGAAACTCACATCGGAATATTCGTCGTTCACGAATGGACCGAGCGCGCCGGCAGGCAGTTTGTGAGCCTCGTCGCCGAGCTTCTTTCGGGCCTGATAAAACTCCTCCTGAACGACCGACGGCGGAGTCTTGTCCTGCAGCGTCAGGGTAATGAAGGCCAAGCCCGGACGCGTGAAGGTCTCGACGCGATCATACCAACGCAGTTCTTGCAGCCGCTTCTCGAGGGGCTCCGCGACGAGATTCTGCATCTCCTCGGCGGTCGCCCCAGGCCAGGCGGCGGTTACGATCAGCGACTTGATCGTGAAGGCCGGATCTTCCGCTCGGCCGAGCCGGCTGAAGGCGAAGACGCCAGCCAGGGTGACTGCGATCAGAAGAAAGAGCGTGATCGCTCGTTCGCGGACCGCCAGGGCGGAGAGATTGAAGCTGCTCATTTCGCCGCCTTCTCGTTCCGAGCCTGTCCAGCCTCGATGTGCGCGCCATCGATACGAACGCGCTCGCCTTCGTGCAGAAGATGGGCGCCCAGGGCCACGACATGCTCGCCGGCGACGACGCCCTTCAGGAGAATTGCTGTTTCCGCGCCGAGGCGTGCGATCTGGACCGGACGGAACGAAACCGTGTCGGCATTCACAATCCAAACGCCAGGCCCGTCGCCCTTGTCGAAGATCGCTCCGAGCGGCGCCGAGGTCGCCGAAGCCGCATCGTCCTTGGCGAGGTAGACTGTGACCGTCGCGCCGAGCGGCGCTTGCTGCGCCGCTCCTTCCAGCACATAGCGGGCTTCGAAGGTCCGGGTCTGTGGATCAGCGGCGTCCGAAAGCTGCCTGAGACGCGCGACCGAGCCGATCTGGCTCCCGTATACAGTGGCCCGCGCCGTCGATCCGATCGATGGACGTATTGTCTCAGGCAGATTGACGGCCGCTTCGCGCGGCCCCGAATGCGCGAGCTTCACGACGATTTGGCCTGCGGAAACGACTTGGCCGGGCTCGGCGAGCGTCTCGACCACGACGCCGTCGGCGTCCGCGAGAAGAGTGGAATATTCGAGCTCGTCTTTTGCGACCTTCAGCTGCGCTTCGGCTGCCTCCAATTGCGCTCGCGTGGCGTCCGCCGTGGCTTTTGCCTGATCATATGCCGATTTGGATACTGCGCCCGAACCGACCAGCTTGCGATAGCGCGCTTCGTCGGCTGCCGCCTGAGCGTAGCGGGCCTTCGCAGCGGTGACATCGCCGGCTCGAACGGTGATCGCATGCTGATAATCGATAGAATCGATACGCATGACAGGCTGGCGAGCTCGCACTTTCTGGCCGGTGTCGACCAGACGTTCGATGACCTTGCCTCCGACTCGGAAGCCGAGATTGCTCTGCACGCGCGCGGCGACAGCGCCTGTGAAGGCCCGCTCTGGCGCGCCGGCCTGCTCTACGGTTGCGATCCGGACAAGCTGCTGCTTGGTTCTCGGGTCTTGTTCAGACCTGCCGCAGGCTGCGAGGCTCAACGCGGCGAAAACAGCAGCCGCAGCAACAGTCGATTTTTCCAATCCGGGCATGTTCGGGGTCCCAAGCCAAGCTCGAAACCCAAATTAGAAACATGTGACGATATTGTCAATCCGTCACTCGTCACCAAACGCAAGCTAAGGGGCAAGGCTCCGTAACACCAGATTCGCCATAGCGGCCGCGCGCTCCTCGATGTCATCGAAGTGCCGCTCCAGAAGGCGTGGATTCCAGCATAGCTCCATCGTCTGGAGGATGGCGCGACATGTTTCCTCGATGGGCGTCTTGCGCTCGAACTCGCCCTTCTCGCGTCCTTCTGCGACGAGTTCGCGGATGAGCCCCAGCATTGCGTCCTCGTAGTCCGAGATCGGTCGCCACGCTTCCGAGCACGCCGTGATCACGATTTCGTGGAGCTTTCGCTCATTGAAGAAAAGCGCCGCGCTTTCGCGCGTGAGGCACTGGTACATAGCGCGAAGCCTTTCTGCGGCGGACTTCTTCTGACCGACGATTTTCTTCAGAGCGGCGATGATCCCGCCCAGAGACTCGGCGCAAGCGGCTTCGCCGATCGCCTGCTTCGAGTCGAAAAATTTGTAGATATATGCGGTCGACAAGCCGATCGCTCTGGCGAGGTCCGCCACTGTCGTCTTGTTATAGCCGTAACGGCGGAAATGCTCGTTCGCCGCGCTCACGATCTGCTCGCGCCGCTCATGTTCAGCCGGCCCGCGGCGCCCCGGAGGTGAGTCGGAAGAACGGTTCTTGTGGCTCTTGTCAGTCATGGAGCCACCATATGCCAAAATTGTGCGCTCAAATCCAACTCGGCTCGCGCCGGGAAAATCTTCCGGATGAGAGGTCTGGCGATCAGCGTCCATTCGAGCCTCCTGTATGGCGGGTCCTGCCGACCTTCGACTGAACGGCGCGATCGCGCATCGAGCTCGGCCGCACGAAGGTCGACAGGACGCCCGTTCGCGAACCTGCCAAATCTTACGCGCTTAGTTATGAGTTGACAATATCGTCACTCGTAACCTATTTCTCAGCCACTGAGCTGGAGCGACAGCGGGCGTTGGTCACGCGCGCGACAGCGCAGTGTCGCCCCGCCCGATAGAAGAGGCCCAGCCGATGAAATTCGCCTCCACTCCGAAGCCTCCGCTCGCGCGAGATCACAAGGCGCTCGCTCTGGCGGCGACACTATTCGGGGCGAGCGTTTCAGGGTGCGCCGTCGGTCCCGACTATGTGGCCCCGACGATATCGCTCGCGGATTTTCATAGCATCGGCGCCCTCCCGGCGCGCCGGGATGATTCTCCGCCACTGGATCGATGGTGGACAGGGTTCGATGATCCGACGCTGACACGCATCATTCGGCGCGCCCTGGACCAAAATCTCGATCTGGCTGCGTCACTCGCACGGGTCGAGCAGGCTCGCGCCGCCGCGCGGGAAGCCGGCGCCAAACTTTTGCCGACCACGGATACGACCGCGCAGGCGGTGAAAATCCGCCAGTCGCTCGAAAGTCCGGTCGGCGCAATCGGAAGAAACCTGCCCGGCTATGATCCGAACCAGGCTTTATTCGACCTCGGAATCAGCTCGAGCTGGGAAATCGACGTCTTCGGCGGCTTGCGTCGCGGCGCCGAGGCGGCGAGCGCCGAGGCCGAAGCCGCCGAGGCGGCTCGTCTCGGGACGCGCATTTCGGTGGCGGCCGACGCCGGCGACGCCTATTTCCAGATACGCGGAGATCAGGCGCAAATCGCTGCGACGGAAGGGCAGATCGCTACTGACGCGCATCTGCTCGACCTCGTTCGCCAACGTTCCGCCCTCGGCCTTGCCTCGGCGCGGGAAACGGCGCAAGCCGAAGCGCTTCTCTATCAGGCGCGCAGCGCTCTTCCGCCGTTGCGCGTCGATTTGGAGGCGCAACTCAATCGCCTCGACGTTCTCATGGGCGCGCAACCCGGGACCTATGCCGTGGAGCTGAGAGCGCCTGCGAACATAGCAGCGGTTTCTCACGTTTTCGGAGGCGACAAGCCGATAGACGTCTTACGCCGCCGGCCGGACGTCATCGCCGCCGAACGGCGACTCGCATCGTCCAATGCACGGATCGGCGAAGCGATCTCCGGCTACTATCCGAAAATTTCGATCTCCGGCCTGCTCGGCTTCGAAAGCATGAATGTTTCGCATCTCTTCAGATCCGCCACATTCCAGCCCCAAGCAGTCGCGGGCTTGCGTTGGCGGTTGTTCGATTTCGGCAAGATCGACTCCGAGGTGACGCAGGCTGAAGGCGCGCACGCCGAGGCGCTCGCCAGATATCGGCAGTCGATCTTGCACGCGGCCGAAGACGTCGAGAACGCGTTCACCGCCTTCATGCAGGCCAAGGCGCAAACGAAAGAGCTGGAGGCGGAGATTTCGGCTGTGAAGCGAGCTCTCACTCTCGCGCAAAGCGCCTACCGCGCCGGCGGGATACCGCTCACCGACGCGCTCGACGCCAACCGACAATTGTTGGTCGCCAGAAGCGAGCTCGCCCGCAGTCGCGCAGACACGGCGAGGGCCACTGTCCGCGTGTTCAGGGCATTGGGCGGAACGCCCGATTCCGCGCCGTGAACGAGCGACGTGGAGTTGAAAATTGGGCGAGACACATCGCCTGCCAACTGATGCAATCGGCCGTCCAACCAGTGTAGTCGTGTAGCGCTCAGTTCCGGAGGAGGCGAAGCTATAGAGGTTGGAATCGCCACCGCCATAGCCGAGGGGGATCCTCGGCGAGGAAGCGCCCGAGCGCCGGATCGTAGAAGCGCGCGCGGTTGTAATAAATATCCGGACCCGGAATCCGTTCGCGCCTCTTCCAGCCATAGGGCTGCAAGGTGAGGCTCTCCAACACCGCCAGCCGCCGGCCGAAACTGTGTCGTAGCGGGTGCAGACGGTCGAGCCGGCGTTGGTGATCAGGCGGATCGAGCCTTCGCCATCGGCGTGGTAGTAGAATTGCGATCCCCTCCCCGGCGTCGGCGCGGCGCCGTGCGCATAGACTTCCGTCGCCAGACGCCCGTTCGAGACGTTGAAGGCATGGATGGGCGCCGCCCACTTCCTGACCCGAACCCAGGAAAAGGTCAAAACCGAGATGAGTCTTCATGTGCTCGCCTACAATATGAAGCGGATGCTCAACATCTTCGGAGTCGAGCCGCTCATGGAGACAATCGCAGCCTAATCGCGATAGCCAGACGGCGTCCCGATTCCTCGTTCGTTCAAAAGCAAAAAATCGTCACGCGTGCCTTCGAAGAGGCGTTTTCACACGGCCTCGGTCTTGGTTGTGTGAAAACGGCGCCGCGCCATTTATGACAACGCGATACCATGGCAGCGCGCTCCGGCGCTCGCGCTTTGGCGAGTTTTCGCTATTTTTCGGGCCGACGGCGCGTCAGCCGCTTCTATGAACCGCTCTGTGGAGGCTCAGGGGGCGGGAGCGAGGATCATAGGGCCGCGATTATCCCTGTATCGCCGCCATCAGCGGCCTGACGCCCATGATGTTGAGGACACGTGTGAGGTTGTAGGCGAGCACGTGCAGCGCCATCTCAGTGGCGACGCGCGGCTTGGTTTTCATCAGGAAGTGGGTTGCTCCCATCCGCGCCTTGATGGTGCCGAAGGGGTGCTCGACCGTCTCGCGTCGCACGCGCATCTTCCCCGGGTCTGCATCAAGTCGGCGTTGCACGGCTTCGAGAAGATGCTCGTGTTCCCAGCGGGTGACGCGCCGCTGCACGCTCGGCGTGCACTGAGGCTTGATCGCGCAAGCGCCGCAGGCGCTGGTCCAATAGCGGCGCAGATTGAGACCGTTTTCCTCGCGCGTGAAGCGATAGATCAGGCGTTCGCCGGCGGGACAAATATAAACGTCTTGCTCCGCGTCGTAGCGAAAGTCTTGCTTGCCGAAGCGTCCTTCGGACTTTGCCCCGGAGGTCATCGGCTTGGGCAGCGTGACCGTGACACCCGCCTGCGCGCACGCCAGAATCTCCGCGCTATTGAAGTAGCCGCGGTCAGCGACGACGTCGAGGCTCTCCGTCTCCAGCGTCGCCTTTGCTTGCTTGGCCATGTTGGCGAGCTGAGATCGATCCGCGCCGACATTGGTCACCTCATGGGTGACGATCAAATGATGCGTCGTGTCGACCGCCGTTTGCACATTGTAACCGACTACTCCGGAGCCGCGGCCGCTCGTCGCCATCGAGCGGGCGTCGGGATCCGTCAACGAAATCTGCTGGTCCGGCGCATCGAGCATTTGCGTCTCGAGCGCCTCGAGACGCTGCATCTCGCCCTTCAGCTTCGCGATCTTCTCTTTGAGGCGGCCTGCTTTGATCTTCAGCGCCTCGGACGGCTCCTGTCGGTCGGCGCTGTCGAGTTGCTGCAAATAGCGCGCGACGCTCTCCTCGATCTGCGCCATGCGCCGCTCCATCTTGGCGCGCGTAAAGTTCTCGTCCCGGTTGTTGACCGCCTTGAACTTGCTGCCATCGATCGCGACGCTGGCTTGTGTGAGCAGGCCCATCGTGCGGCACAGCGCGACGAAGCGGACGCAAACCTGCCGGATGGCGAGACCGTTGTTCTTGCGGAAATCGGCAATCGTCTTGTGATCTGGAGCCAGACGCCGAGTCAGCCACATCACCTCGACGTTGCGTCCGGCCTCGCGCTCCAGTCGCCGGCTCGATTGAACCCGGTTGAGGTAGCCGTAAATGTAGAGCTTCAGCAGGCAGGAGGAATGATAGGAAGGCCGGCCCGTCGCCTTGGGATCGACCCCGCCGAACCCGAGCGTATGCAGATTGAGCTCATCGACGAAAACGTCGATCACCCGAATGGGATTGTCCTCGCCGATCCAATCATCGAGGCATTCCGGAAAAAGCGCGCCCTGTCCACGATCCGCCCCTTCGACAAAGCGCTTCATGAGAACCCCCGGCAAATCACTAGAAAATCATAGCATCAACGACGTTTTCACACAGCCAGGGTCACTCGCCGCCCCCATTCCCGTCCCGGCCTCCTCGTATTAGACTCCCCCCATGACCGACGCCCCCATCCGCTATGTCGAGCCCGTCTTTCGTCCGCCCAGCGAGGCGGAGTCGCTGATTCTTCCCGTCACCGATGGATGCTCGTGGAATCGTTGCAGCTTCTGCGAGATGTATACCGCGCCGCAAAAGCGCTTCCGCCCGCGGGACGAAGCCGAGGTAATGGAGAACATCAAGCGCTGCGGCGAGATTTATGGGGCCTCTGTCGCGCGCATGTTTCTGGCCGATGGCGACGCCATGACATTGTCGACGCGGCGTCTCGCCGCCATTCTCGAGGCGATCCGCCGCGAGCTGCCGGGCGTGCGGCGCGTGTCGAGCTATTGCCTGCCGCGCAATGTCAGCCGCAAATCCGTCGCCGAGCTGCGCGATCTCGCCGCGCTCGGCCTCTCGCTGGTCTATGTCGGCGCGGAATCGGGCGACGACGATGTGCTGGCGCGGGTCCAGAAGGGCGAGACTTTCGCCTCCACCCGCGACGCGCTGGAGAAGCTCGGCGCGGCCGGGATCAAGCGCTCGGTGATGATTCTCAACGGGCTCGGCGGCGCCGCGCTCAGCGAGGCGCATGCGGAAAATTCCGCCGCGCTGCTCAACGCCGCGCAGCCGGAGTTTCTGGCGACGCTGGTGGTCAGCTTCCCCAAGGGCGAGGCGCGATTTCGCGCCGATTTCCCCGATTTCGCGCCGCTCGACGTGCCGGGGCTGCTGCGCGAGATGGAGCGCTTTCTCTCACGGCTGGAATTGAAGCGCACCGTTTTCCGCAGCGATCACGCCTCCAATTGGCTGGTGCTGCGCGGCACGCTCGGCGCCGACAAGCCGCGCCTGCTCGAGCAATTGCGCGCCGCCATCGCCGCGCCGGAGGACGCCCCGCTGCGGCCCGCCTGGGCGCGGGGACTGTAGAGACGTCCTTTCCGACGCTCGCAATATGCGCCAGCGCACAGCGCCCCCTGCGAGCAGGACCTATGCTGCGGCTCGGTCGATCGGAATCGGCCAGTCGATGAGGAAAGATGCGCGCATGATCAGAATCGAGCTCGAGCCGCAGATCGCCAGGGAGCTGCTGATCGTCCTGGAGCGGCGCCTGATGACGATTCACGAGGTGGAGCAGCGGCTGAAGTCCGCCGAGTTCGGCTCGGCCGAGCAGGAGAAGGAGGCGCTCATTCCGATCATCATCGCGCTGGAGAGCGCGCTGAAGATCCCGCCGCATCAATAGGGCGCGTGCGTCGGCGCGAGGGAGCGGCTATGCTCGCCGCCTCTCACCCCCGCAAGAGGCGCCAATATGCAATTTCTCCACACGATGATCCGCGTCGGCGATCTCGACGGCTCGCTGGATTTCTTCTGCGGCAAGCTCGGCCTCGCCGAAGTGCGCCGCACCGAGAATGAGAAGGGCCGCTTCACCCTCGTCTATCTCGCTGCGCCGGACGATCTTCCGCAGGCGAAGGAGGCCGGCGCGGCGCTCGTCGAGCTCACCTATAATTGGGACGAGCATGATTATGCCGGCGGCCGCAATTTCGGCCATCTCGCTTTCGCGGTCGACGACATCTACGCCGTATGCGCGCGGCTGCAGGCGGCCGGCGTGACGATCAACCGCCCGCCGCGCGACGGCTATATGGCCTTCATCCGCTCGCCCGATCAAATCTCGATCGAGCTGCTGCAGAAGGGGGCGCCGCTGCCGCCGGCCGAGCCCTGGAGCTCCATGCCCAACACCGGCGCCTGGTGAGCGCTCTAACTTTCTTTCGTTGGAGCGAATTCTGATCGATCGAACGGGTCCGTTCGATCGGAAAGCGCTCTAAAAAGCGCTCAGTAATAATAGTAGCGACGGCGACGCCAGTAACGCGGCCGATAATACCGGCGCCAGTAGCGGCGACGCCAGCGCGGCCGCCAGACGCGGCGACGATAGTACCAATAGGTCTTTTCGACCTGCGCCCGCTCGAGATCCTCCGGCGTCGCCACAGCGGCCTCGGGAGCCGGCTCCGGCGCCCGCGGCGCCTCGAGCGGCGCGACCGAGGTGAGGGCGTGAGAGGGGCCGGCGACCAGCGCCGCCGCCGCGCCGATAACGAAAAATCTCATGAAAGAGCGACGTTCCATCGACTTTCCTCCATAGAAGCCGCCACGCCCGGCGCAGGACGCGCCTTTTGCGCGTGCGGCTCATCCCCAAAGAAATCGGGCCGTCCCGGCGGCCGGCAAGGCCTTCGCCGCTTTTCCGCCGCGCGCCGAGCGTAAAAGGGCGGATGGCGATGAAACCTTTTCGGAACTACGGCGTTTTGCTTATGCGGCGCCGGGCGGGAAGTCCGAATGACCGAATAGATTCAAATGTAACCCAGTTTTTCGACGATAGAGCTGCGGGAAAGACGAGGGGGCTTTTGAAAAATCTGGTCCGGCTTTTGCGTGACGGCGGAGGCTCGGGCGGCGTTTCGGACGGAAGCGGACAAACAACGCCGCAAGAAGACTGCCGCGAGAAGACTATGGGAATTCCGAAGATGCATTCCATCGGCGCAGGAGAGTTTCGTTCGCAGGACGGAGAAAAGGTCATGCTCGTCACCGATCTCATCCATTCATGCTCGAACGACAAGGTCGCGCAGGCGGCGACTTTCTGCATCGGAGGCGTTTTCGCCGAGAGAGTCCGCGCCGTCGCGCAGGAGAATGGCGTCAGCGAGGGTCGTTTCGTCTCCGTCGTGGTGCGCGATTTCGCGCTGCGGGCCGATGAGGCGGAGCGCGCGCAGCTGGCGCACGAGATGGCCGGCTGCGATCAGCCGATCCTCAGCGGGCTGCGCAGGGTGGTGGAGAAGGCGCTGGAAGGCGGCGCGCAATTCGCCGATGACGTGAAAGGCTTCGGACTGCCTTTCCTGCGGCGCGATGGCGGCCTCACCTTCGAGGGCGTCGTTCCCCTGCGGCGCGCCGCGCGCTGAGACGAGCTCGCGCCTTTCGGCGGCCTCTTTTGCCCGAGGCCTCTCTTGCCGGCGGCGCGCCCGGCGGCGACAATGCCGTCGCTCGACCGTCTCTCGGTCGAATCGGCAAAGGCGGGGCATGTCGGGACTGATCGACGAAGCGCAGATCGTCTCCATTCTGACGACCTATGGCTATTGGGCCATATTCGTCGTCGTGGCGCTGGAGAGCGCCGGCATACCGCTCCCCGGCGAGACGACATTGGTCGGCGCGGCCATTTACGCCGGGCACTCCGGCAATATGGACATTCGCTTCGTCATTCTGGCCGCGGCGGCCGGCGCGATCTTCGGCGACAATATCGGCTTTTGGATCGGACGCGAGTTCGGCGTGAAGCTGCTGATGCGCTATGGCTCGCATGTCGGCGTCGGGCCGCCGCAATTGCGCCTCGGGCAATATCTCTTCATGCGCTGGGGCGGCTCCATCGTGTTCTTCGGCCGCTTCATCGCGCTGCTGCGTATATTGGCCGCCGTGCTCGCCGGCGCCAATCGCTTCGATCCGCTCAAATTCCTGTTCTACAACGCCGCGGGCGGCATTTGCTGGGCGCTGGTCTTCGGCCTCGGCGGCTATGTTTTCGGCGCGGCCATCCATCGCATCGCCGGCCCGATCGGCTGGCTGGGCCTCGCCGGCGCGATTCTCGGCGCCTTTCTGCTGTGGCGCTATTGGAAGATCCACGAGGAGCGGCTGACCAGAGAGGCCGAGGCGCATTTCGAGCGCATCGATCATCGCCGGCCGTGACGCGCGCGGACGCGCGAGCTGTCCTCCGCCTCACGCCTCGCTTTCGGCCGGCCGGCGCGCGACACGCCCCGCCTCCCAGCCGATGATCGCCTGCTTGCGCGTCAACCCCCAATGATAGCCGGTGAGCGCGCCGCTCGCTCCGAGCACGCGATGGCAGGGTACGACGAAGGAAACGGGATTGCGCCCGACGGAGGCGCCGACCGCCCGCGCGGCGCCGGGCTTGCCGAGCCGCCGCGCGATCGCACCGTAAGTCGTCGCCCGGCCCATGTCGATGTCGAGCAGCGCCTCCCAGACCGAAACGTCGAATTCCGAGCCGATCAGCACGAGGCGCAAGGGCCGGTCGGGCCGCCATTCCGCCGGATCGAAGGCGCGCCGCGCGAAATCTGCGGTCGCCGCGTCGTCGAGCGAAAATCGCGCCTTCGGCCAGCGGCGGCGAAGATCGTCGAAAGCCTCCGCGCGCGCGCCATCGACGAAGCCGAGCCCGGCGAGGCCGCGCTCTGTCGCGACCAAAATCGCCTCGCCGAAAGGCGAAGGGTGGAAGCCGTAGCGCATCTCCAGCCCCTCGCCGCCGCGCTTATATTCGCCCGGCGTCAGCGCCTCATGAGTCACGAAGAGATCATGCAGGCGCGAGGGGCCGGAAAGACCGAGCGAGAGTGAGGCGTCGAGCAGGCTCGTCTCGCCGCCGAGCAGCGCGCGCGCATGGCGCAGCGTCAGCGCCTCGAGGAAGGCCTTGGGCGAGAGTCCCGCCCAGCGCCGGAACAAGGCGCGCAAATGCGCTTCGGAAAGGCTCGCCGCTCCCGCCATTTCCTCGACCGAGGGCTGCCGGCGCCAATTCTCGCCGATGAAGCGGATCGTCTCCGCGACCTTGGCGTAATCCTCCTGCGGCCGCGTCTCGGCGAGAGGAGGGATCGTGTCGGAGCGCAGGGTCATGCGGCGCATCATGGCGCGCGCGGCCGGGCGTCGCCACCCGAAAACGCGTCAGGAATAGACCGGTCCGCGCTTGGCCGTCGCCAGCGCGCGGGAAAGCTCCTCGGCGAGCGCGGCCTTCTGCTCCGGCGCGAGAAAGCCGCCGATCTCGATGCGCTCGCCGCGCGCGACGAGCAGCACGCGCTGCATGCCGAACTCCTCGTCCTCCTCCGTCTCGAGCCGCAGCCAGTAGGTGTCGAAACGCCGCTCCCGCCGCAGGCCATAGGCGCTCTTCTTGACGATAACGAGCTCGAAGGGGGTAAGGGTGAGGGTCTCGAACGCCCGGGCGGAACGAAAGCTGACGCGCAGCGCGACATAGAGCGCCAGCACATCGAGCCCCATGAAGCCGACCACCGGCCAGGCGCCGAGAATATAGAAGGGAACCGACAGCACGCATGTTCCCGCGCCGAACAGCAGGATGAACACATGCGCCTGCCGCAGCGTCATCGAGCGATGCGGGATCAGCCGCGTCTGATAAATGGCTTCCGCAGAAGGAGCGCTCGCCGTCACGCCGCCGCCTTTCGTTCTCCAGAACGCCGAGTTATAACGCCTTTATGCCGAACGAAAAGAGCTCGCTCGCCAAGGCGCGGCGCCCTGCATCGCCGCGCAGCCGCGAGGCTGCGCGCATCGATGAGATTTTCGCGCGTCTCGAGGCGGCTGATCCGCATCCCAAAGGCGAGCTCGAGCATGTGAATATCTTCACTCTGCTCGTCGCCGTGGTGCTCTCCGCCCAGGCCACCGACGTCGGCGTCAACAAGGCGACGCGCGCTCTTTTCGCGATCGCCGACACGCCGCAGAAAATGCTCGCGCTCGGCGTCGAAGGGCTCCGCGGCTATATCAAGACGATCGGCCTCTATCCGACCAAGGCGAAGAATGTCATCGCCCTCTGCGCGCAGCTCATCGAGAAGCACGGCGGCGAGGTGCCGTGCGATCGCGAGGCTTTGCAGGCGCTGCCGGGCGTCGGCCGCAAGACCGCCAATGTCGTGCTCAACATCGCCTTTCATGTGCCGGTGATCGCGGTGGACACGCATATTTTCCGCGTCTCCAACCGGTTGCCGCTCACCAAGGGCAAGACCGTCGAGCAGGTGGAGGCAGGCCTCGAGAAGCTCGTGCCCGAGCGCTTCAAGCTGCATGCGCATCACTGGCTGATCCTGCACGGCCGTTACGTGTGCAAGGCGCGCAAGCCGGAATGCGAGCGCTGCATCATCGCCGATCTCTGCCGCTTCGAGGGCAAGACGATCTGAGAGGGCAAGACGATCTGACGGCCGCAGCGGTCGAAAGCCGCGCGGTAGAGCTTCTTTCCGCGCCGGAATGTGCGCCAGCGCACGAACGCCGCCCCACTCTCCCGCTAAACCGAAGCCATAGGCCGGCCGCGTGGAGGGAGGGGTCATGGGTTTCGAATTCTCCGCCCCTCGCGCGCGCCGCGCAGCCGCCACGAATCAGAAACCATTCATTAACGCAGCCCATAAAAAAGGCGGCTCGCGGCCGGTTTCGCAGGCGCCCGCGCCGGTCGGCAGTACGCGTATTATTTTCAGACAATTAGAGCGAAGCCCGACGCCTGCCGAGCACAATCTCCGCGCTTGTCGCGCCGCGCGCTCCGACTTATACGAACGTCTCCGCTTTCGCGCGGCCAGGCGCAGTTTCCGGCGTTTCGCCGTCAAATCACGGCTCCATGCCCACTCTCTATCATCACCCGCTCTGCCCCCATTCCCGATTCGTGCGGCTGATTCTCGCCGAATACGGGATCGAGACGACGCTGGTCGAGGAGCGGGCGGCCGAGCGGCGGCGGGAATTTCTGACGCTCGATCCGGCCGGCAAGACGCCAGTGCTGGTCGACGACGACGGGACCGTGGTTCCGGGCGCGAGCGTCATCGTCGAATATCTCGAGGATTGCCTGCCGCCGGACTTCCGCGGCCTGCGGCTGATGCCGGCTGGTCTGCACGAGCGCATAGAGACGCGCCGGCTGATCGAATGGTTCAATGTCAAATTCTTCGAAGAGGTGACGAATTATCTGGTCACCGAGAAAGTCTACAAGCGCTTTCTCGCGGCCGAGATCGGCGGCGGCGCGCCGGACATGGATCTGCTGCGGGTCGCGCGCGCCAATCTGCGTCCCCATATCCGCTATATCGGCTATCTGACCGAGGCGCGGCGCTGGCTGGCCGGCGAATCCCTCACCTATGCGGATTTCGCCGCTGCGGCTCATCTCTCCTGCGTCGACTATCTGGGCGACGTGCCATGGGACGAAGACGAGACGGTCAAGCACTGGTATCAGCGGATCAAGTCGCGTCCGGCCTTCCGTCCCCTGCTGGCCGATCGCACGCCGGGCATGACGCCGGGACCGGTCTACGCCGAGCTGGACTTCTGAGCCTCGAGCAGGCGCTGCGCCGCCGCGCTGCCGAGTTCGGCTTCGATCTCTGCGCCATCACGACAGCGCAGGCTCCCGCCGAGGCCGGCGAGCATCTCGCGCAATGGCTCGAATCCGGCGCCCATGGCGATATGGAGTGGATGGCGGAGACCGCCGACCGCCGCGCCGCGCCGAAGGCGCTGTGGCCGCAGGCGCGCTCCGTAATAATGCTCGGGGTCGATTATGGCGCTTCCGGCGATCCGCTGGCGACGCTGGCGAAGCCCGATCGCGGCGCCGTCTCGCTCTACGCGCGCCGACGCGATTATCACGAGGTCATAAAGGGAAGGCTGAAGCAGCTCGCCGGCTTTCTGCTGGCGCAGGCCGGCGGCGGCGAGGTCAAGGTCTTCGTCGACACGGCGCCGGTGATGGAAAAGCCATTGGCGCAAGCTGCCGGGCTCGGCTGGCAGGGCAAGCACACCAATCTCGTCTCGCGGCGCTTCGGCTCCTGGCTGCTGCTCGGCGCGATCTTCACCGATCTTCCGCTTCAGCCGGATGCGCCGGAGGAGGACCATTGCGGCTCCTGCCGCGCCTGTCTCGACGCCTGCCCGACCAAGGCCTTTCCGGCGCCCTATCGGCTCGACGCGCGGCGCTGCGTCGCCTACCTCACCATAGAGCACAAGGGCCAGATTCCGCGCGAGTTCCGCGCGGCCATCGGCAACCGTATCTTCGGCTGCGACGATTGTCTCGCCGTCTGCCCCTGGAACAAATTCGCGCGCGCCACGCGGGACGCCAAGCTCGCCCTGCGCGAGGAGCTCTCCGAGCTTCCCCTCGCCGATCTCGCCGCGCTGGACGACGCCGGCTTTCGCGCGCTCTTCGCAGGAACTCCGGTCAAGCGGCTCGGCCATGCGCGCTTTCGGCGCAATGTCGCCATAGCGATCGGCAATTCCAAGAACCGCGAGCTCGCCGCCGCGGTCGAGCCGCTGCTCTCCGATTCGTCGCCGCTCGCGCGCGGCGCGTCCGTATGGGCGCTGGCGCGGCTGCTTCCGCCGGGAGATTTTTCCGCGCTCGCCGGGAAGGCTCTCGCTGAGGAAGAAGACGTAGCCGTGCGCGAGGAGTGGGCAAAAGAGACACACCCAGCGAAAAAGTGACGTCGCGACACAGATTGCCGCGGCGCAATGCCGGCGCATCCATGGATTCGTCGGAGCACAAACAGTAGAGTTCTCCGCGCCGCCCTCGGGCGCGCGCCTCACGCCGAACGCCGCCGCCATGCCCAATGTTTCGCGACGCACAATAGATGATCCAGCCGCCGAGGCGGCGCGCCTTTTGGCGCGTCTCAGCATTATGCTGCTGTTCATCATCTCGCAGCTGGCGCCGATCCTGACGCGGCAGACCATCTATATTCTGCTGCCCGTCGGCGCCGCGCTGCTGCTGCTCTCGGCCAGCCTCACGCCGGAGACGCGACGCTTGCGCGAGATCGCCGTGCTGGCGCTGACGCCGACCGCCCTCGCCGCTTTCTTCTTCGTCGGCTGGACGGGATTGTCGCTCGCCTGGACGCCCTTCGGCGCCGGCCCGGCCGAGCGCTACGCCAAGAGCGCCGCGACCTTGGCGCTGGTCGCCGCCGCCTGCGCGCTGCTGCCGGCGCGCACCAAGACGTCCAACCTCAATCTGCTGCCGATCGGCACCGGCGCCGCAGCCGCTGCCCTCGCCGCCGTCGCCCTGCTCTCGGCGAGCGGCGGCGATCAGCCGGTCGATCTCGACAGCAATGCTCTGCAACGCGCCGGACTCGGCCTGGCGCTGGCGATCTGGCCGGCGCTCGGCGCGCTGGCGCTGCGCGGACGCTGGGTGTCGGCCGCCCTTTTCGCTCTCGTCAGCGTCGCCGCCTGCCTGCTGGCGCGCGCGCCCAATGCGCTGCCCGCGCTGATGGCCGGCGCGCTGGCGCTGGCGCTGTCCTTCGGCAAGGCGCGCCGCGCCGGCTCGCTGCTGGCGATCCTCTCGGCGGCGCTGATCCTGCTGGCGCCGCTGGCGCCGATTCTCGTGCATCTCGTCGCGCCCGAGCGTCTGCCGGCTTTCGCCGCCCCGCTCGAGACCTGGGGCCGGATCATCGCCAATGATGGGCCACGGCTCTTCATCGGCCATGGCTTCGGCGCGGCGGTGTTCGGCGTCGCCGGCCATTATCTCTACCCGGACACGCCGCGCAGCCTGCTGTTTCAGGTTTGGTTCGATCTCGGCATTCTCGGCGCGCTCGGCCTCGCCGCCGTCGTCGCCCGCGCCTTTTATGTCATCGGACGGACGCGGCCGGTGCTCGCGCCGTTCCTGCTCGGCGGCTTGGCGACGGGTCTGACGATCTGCGTGCTGGGCCCGGCGGCCGAGCAGCTCTGGTGGCTGACGCTCGCCGGCCTCAACGCCATTGCCTACGCTCTGGTGCTGAAGGGGCAGTTCCGCACGCGCCGCCCGCGCCTCGAGCCCAATGGCGGAATGGGGCGCCTCGTCGTCCGATGAAGTTCGTCTCTTATTGCGGGCAGGCGATTCCGCGGGCGACGCTGACCTGACCGTCCGAGCCTTCGACGCGGGTGACGGCGAGCACGCAATCCTCGTCATCGGCGCCATAGGCGCGACCGATCAGTATCGCCGGACCATCGCCGAAGGGACGCAGCGCCGTCACGCTGTCGCCGAGCGTCGCTTTCGTAATTGACGATGGCGCGGCCAGAGCCTCGAAACGCGCGCCGAGCGACGGCGTGGCGGCGACAGACGCGCCGAAGCTGGCCGCGACCGTCACGGCGAGAAGGATTCGCGAATTTTTCGATAGGCCCATGATTCGACGCTCCCGGCGAAGGGCCGACTGGAGCGAGGAATTCTCCCCGAAGCGTCGGCCGCGCCTCTCATTGGCTGTAACGCGGCGACGTCGTCATGGTTGCAGGGACCGTAGAAACCGAAAAGGCGAGGCCGAAGCCTCGCCTTTCGCCTCACTCGCAGACGCGGGTGGGTCGATAGCCGACGACGTCGCCATATTCGTCGAACACCGGGCGACGCTCGCGCCAGCAGCGATAGGGCGGCGGCGCTTCATAGACGGGCGCCGGATAATAGGCCGGCGCGCCATAATAAGGCGGGGGCGGCGGAACCGGACGCGCGGCGCCGCCGGCGAGCGCGCCCAGCGCGAAGCCGCCGATGCCCGCGGCGATGGCCGCGCCCGGATCGCCCGCAGCGGCCGGCGCGGCCGTCACGATCGGCGCGACGCCGAGGCCGAGCGCGACGAGAGCGCCCGCGATTTTTCGTGCCGAAATCTCCCTCATGACTCTCTCCATCACCCTCCGGGGCGGCGCTCGGACGGCCTGTCCCCGAGTCACGCCGCCAGCCGCGCGCCGAGCGCGTCGATGAAAGCCAGAAAACGTAAATGAACGGCGAAAACGTGGCCGTCACGCTCGCGCTTTTTCAAATTTCGGCGAGTGATGCGTTCACGCCACAGCGTCGCGGCGCGGCTGCTCCGGAATGGGAAAGCGCAGCACGATTCGCGTGCCCTTGCGGCGGATGGCCGGGCTCTGCGCGACGATAGAGCCGCCCATCGCCTCGACGAGGCCGCGGCAGATGGAGAGGCCGAGGCCGGTGCCGGCCTTGCGGCCGTCGACGCGCCCGCCGCGGTAGAATTTCTCGAAAATGCGGTCGAGGTCGGCCGGCTTCACGCCCGGCCCTTCGTCGGTCACAGTGAGCAGCAGCTCGGAGCCGTCGCGGCGGGCGTAGACCGAAGCCTGGCCGCCACCGTATTTATGCGCATTGTCCAGTAGGTTGAACACGATCTGCCCCAACAGGCCGGCGTCGCCGCGAATCGCCGGCAGATCGGGCGCGAGGCTCGCCGAGACCTTCAGCTGCGGAAACTCCTTGCGGCTGCGCTCCATAGCGGCCCGCACGGCGTCGCCGACATCGACGAGCTCGCGGCGCGGCGCCAGCGCGCCCGATTCGATGCGCGACATATCGAGCAGATTGACGACAAAGCGCGACAGACGCGCCGCCTCCTCCTCTATGGACACGAGCAGATCCAGCCGATCCGTATCGGCGAGCCGATCGCCGAGCTGGCGCAGGCTGGTGACGGCGCCGGTGATGGAGGCGAGCGGCGTGCGCAGATCATGCGAGAGCGAGGCGAGCAGCGTGGTGCGCAAGCGCTCATTCTCCTCGAGCGCGGCGGCGCGCACAGATTCGCCGACGAGCAGCGCGCGATCGACGGCGATGGCGGTCTGCTCGAGAATCGCCGTCAGCATTCGCTCATTCTGCGCCGAGGGCGTCTCTTGCGCATTCTTCGGCTCGAGGCCGATCACCGCCACGACGCCGCGCGTCGTCGCCAGCGGACGAAAGGCGAAACGTATGTTGGGCAGCGTGCCGCTGCGCAATCCCGCCGGCTCGGCGCGCTCAAAGGCCCAGCGCGCGGCGCCCGCCTCCTTCGCGTCCAGCTGGTCGATCGGCGGCCAGGCGGCGGCGATCGTCAGCTCACCGTCGTCCGGCGCCAGAAGCACCGCGCTCTTCGCGTCGAGCGCCTTTTGCGCATGCATGGCCGCGGCCCACATCACCTCGTCGAGCGAGGCCGCGCTCGACAATTTGCGCGAGAACTCGAATAGAGATTGCGCCGCCTCCGCCCGCGCGCGCATAGCGCGCGATTGCTCGCGCACGCGGCCGGCGAGCGTGCCCGTCACTATGGCGACGAAAGTGTAGACGAGCAGCGACAGAAACTCATGCGCTTGCGAGACGGTGAGCTCATAGCGCGGATCGACGAAAAAGAAATCGAAAGCGAAGAAGGAGAGAATGGAGGCCGCGACCGCCGACCACACGCCGGCGGCGAGCGCGCAGAACACGACGGAGGCGAGAAAGATCATCCCGAGATTGGGAAGATGCAGCCATACGTCGAGCGGCCAGGCGATGAGCGTGGCGCAAGCGACGGAGGCGAGCGTCGCGCCGACGCCGCGCCAGAGCTCGCCATTGGCAGAAAGCGCCTTGCGCGGCCGCGGCTCCTCCTCGGCCTTCGCGCGGCTCTCGGTGATGACCTGCACGGCGATATCGTCCGAGCGCCGCACGATCTCGTCGGTCAGAGATTTGCGCCACAGCCGCGCCAGCAGCCCGGCGCGCGAGCGGCCGACGACGATCTGCGTGATATTCTCGCGCCGCGCGAATCTCAGCGCCTCACCGGCAAGATCATGACCGGAGATGCGCTCGACCGTTCCGCCGAGACGCTCGGCGAGCCGCAATGCTTCGTCGACGCGCCGCGCGCGATCGGCGTCCTGCTCCTCTTCTCCCGCGCGCTCCAGATGCAGCGCGATCCAAGGCGCATTGAGCCCGGTCGCGAGGCGCGCGCCGGCGCGCACGACGAATTCCGACAGACGATCGGAGCCGACGCAGACGAGCAGCCGCTCCGACGTCGCCCATGGCCCTTCGATCGCGCTCTGCCGCAGATAATCGACCATCTGATCGTCGACGCGCTCCGCTGTGCGACGCAGCGCCAGTTCTCGCAACGCCGTGAGATTGCGCGGCGTGAAGAAATTCTGCACGGCGCGGCGCGCCATGTCGGGCACATAGACCTTGCCCTCTTTCAAACGCTGCAGCAGCTCGTCCGGCGTCACATCGACGAGCACGACATCGGCGGCGTCCTGCAGCACGCGATCTGGAACCGTCTCGCGCACGGCGACGCCGGCGATGCGCGAGACGACATCGGCGAGACTCTCGAGATGCTGAATATTGAGCGCGGTCCACACATCGACGCCGGTGTCGAGCAGTTCCTCGACATCCTGCCAGCGCTTCGGGTGGCGGCTGTCCGGCGCATTGGTGTGCGCGAGCTCATCGACGACGATGAGCGCGGGATGACGCGCGAGCGCGGCGTCGACGTCGAACTCCTCGAGCGTGCGGCCGCGATACTCGATCTTGCGGCGCGGCAGAATCTCGAGGCCTTCCGTCAGCGCCTCTGTCTCGCGGCGCCCATGCGTCTCGACGAGGCCGATGACGACATCGACGCCATCGGTCTTCAACGCGCGAGCGCGGGCGAGCATGGCGTAGGTCTTGCCGACGCCCGGCGCCGCGCCGAGAAACACGCGCAGCTTGCCGCGCTTCTCGCGATCGGCGAGCGCGAGCAACGCGTCCGGATCCGGCCGACGTTCGAATTCGCTTCCCGTCTCCGCCATTTTCCTTAAGCTCTCTCGCACGCTGCGTCGTCATTAGAGCCTTTCCGGTTCAGCTTGAACCGAAAAGACTCTAAATTCCCTTGTTCGGTCGTGTTTTCTTCACGCGAACCGGTTCCCACTTCGCTCGAAAACACTCTAAATGCGGGAGGCGCGGCGCGCACGCAAGCGCGGACACGGCGAAATTTCGCGCTCACGCCCGATCTTTACGAAGCCCTTATGCGCCTCCCGCAAATCGCGAATGGCTTCCTTACGGCGAGGAGACGCATCGTGCCGCCGTCCGAGCTTGCAAAGGAGACGAGGCATGTTTCAGATCATCAGCGCGGCGATCGCCGGCTCTGCGCTCACTGTCGCCTATGCCGCGGCCTGGCGCATCTATCGAAGCGCATGGGAGCGCAAGGCGACGCCCGCGCTCGTCCGAAGCCCCGCGACCCGTGCAGGGGCGCTCATCCTGCTGCTGCGCCGCCGCCGTCTGATGAAGGCCCGCCACGCCGGCCCGCGCGGCAGAGATCTCGCAAAGGCATAATATCGCAGAGCGCAGGCGGCGCGATGCGCCGCCCTCTTCCGTCCGGAGGCGCGAGGCCCTATTGAAGGGCCGACGTCAATTATCCGGATCACAGGATGAATGTTCTCCTCATCGGCTCCGGCGGCCGCGAGCATGCGATCGCCCGGGCGTTCTCGAAAAGCGCGCTTCTCTCCCGACTCTACGCCGCGCCGGGCAATCCGGGCCTCGCAGAGATAGCGGAGCTCGCGCCTCTCGATGTTTCGGATCACGCCGCCGTCGCGGCCTTCTGCGCGCAAAAGAGCATAGAGCTCGTCGTCGTCGGGCCGGAGCAGCCGCTCGTCGAAGGACTCGCCGATTTCTTGCGCGCGAAGGGCGTCGCCGTTTTCGGCCCGTCCAAGGCCGCGGCGCAGCTCGAAGGCTCGAAGGGATTCGTCAAGGATCTCTGCCGCGCCAACGCCATTCCCACCGCGGACTATCAGCGCTTCGACGATGAGGAGAAAGCGCTCGCCTATTTGCGCGCGAAGGGCGCGCCGATCGTGGTGAAGGCCGACGGCCTCGCCGCCGGCAAGGGCGTCGTCGTCGCCGAGACTCTCGAAGAGGCGGAGACGGCGGTCACGGCCATGTTCTCCGGCGCCTTCGGCAAATCGGGCGCGGAAGTCGTCATAGAGGAGAAGCTCGAAGGCGAGGAGGCCTCCTTCTTCGTGATCTGCGACGGAGAGCGAGCGCTGCCTTTCACATCCGCGCAGGATCATAAGCGCGTCGGCGACGGCGACACGGGGCCGAACACGGGCGGAATGGGCGCCTATTCGCCGGCGCCCGCCTTCACGCCGCAGATAGAGGCGCGCGTGATGCGCGAGATCGTCGCGCCGACGCTGCGCGCGATGCGCGAGATGGGCGCGCCGTTTCAAGGCGTGCTTTTCGTCGGGCTGATGCTGACGAAGGATGGACCGAAGCTCATCGAGTTCAATGTGCGCTTCGGCGATCCAGAGACGCAAGTGATGCTGCCGCGCCTCGAGGATGATCTGCTGGCGCTGATGCGCGCCGCCGCCATAGGCGCGCTGCCGGAGAAGCCGCTGCGCTTCTCGCAGCAGACCGCGCTCACCGTGGTGCTGGCGGCGAAAGGCTATCCAGGAACGCCGCTGACGGGCACGGCGATAAAAGGCCTCGCGCGCGCCGGCGAGATCGACGGCGTCATCGTCACCCATGCGGGCACGCGGCGCGAGAGCGACGCGCTCGTCGCCGCCGGCGGACGCGTGCTCAATGTCACGGCGCTTGGCGACACGGCGAGGGCGGCGCAGGCGCTCGCCTATCGCGGCGTCGACGCGATCGACTGGCCCGAGGGATTTTGTCGCCGCGACATAGGCTGGCGCGCGATCGAGCGCGAAACATAAAGCGCAAGACTATTTGCGAGGAGGCCGCATGGACAAGATCGCGCCCAATCTCACCGGCGTGCCGGAAACCATGTTGTGGACGCTGCACAATCGCGCCGGCGAGGCGTTGCGGCCAAACGGACTGCTGCATGATCCTCGGCTCGTCGAAATCTATCGCGCGCTCGACTATGACTATGAGGCGAGCTTCGGCAAGGCGCAGCCCTCGCACGCCAATCGCGCCGTCGTCTTCGACAATGCGCTGCGCGCCTTTTTGGCGGCGCATCCCGATGGCGTGATCGTCAATCTCGGCGAAGGCTTGGAGACCCACAGATTCCGCGTGGCCGATGCGGGCGAGGCGCTGTGGATCACCGTCGATCTGCCGGAGTCGATCGCCATACGCGAGCGCTTCATAAAGCCCGACGCGCGCCATCGCCACGTGGCGCTGAGCGCGCTCGACCGCCGCTGGTTCGACGAGGTTCCGCGAGGACGCCCCGTCTTCATCACGGCGCAAGGGCTGTTCATGTATCTTCCGCCGGAGGAAACCGCATCGCTGCTGCGCGACATGGCGCAGCGCTTTCCGAAAGCGAGCCTCTTGTTCGACCATGTGCCGCGCTGGCTCTCGAGAGAGACGCTGAAAGGCCGCAAGCTCACGCAAAATTTCACCATCCCGCCCATGCCCTGGGGAATCGACCGCAGCGAGATCACGCCCACATTGCGAAGCTGGGCGGCGATCGAGACGGTGGAGCATTTCGACTATCGATTCTATCGCGGATGGCGCGCGCTGCTGTTCGGAGGGCTTTTGCGCCTTGCCTTTTTTCGCGAGCGCATGCCCGCGATCACGCGCGTGACCTTCGCCTGACAAGCTGGCGGGGCGGACGAAGGCTTGACAGTCGTGAGCCGCTGCCGATTATGCCGCAATGATGAAGCAAAGGCGGCGATTCAGCGACCGACGGCTCCCGATTCTCGGGCGCATCGCGGCCCTATTGGCCGTGCTGCTCGCTCTCGTGATGAGCGCCGCGCCGGGCGTCGCCCAACGCGCAGCGCATGCCGACGAGGCGTCGCTCACCGCCGCGACGCAGGAAATCTGCGAGCTCTCTCATCACGCCTCCGACCACGGCGAGGAGCACGCCGGCGCGAGCTGCTGCTGCCTGCAAATCACGGCGCGGCGCGACGCGACAGGCTTCGTCGCAATTCTGCTCGGATTCGTGCAATTCCCCGCTCCCGACGCGCCGTCCTTCGCGGCGCGCTCCGACACGTCTCATCGCGCCGGCGTCGCTCTGCCGACGACGCCCTGGCTCTCGCGCGCGCCGCCTTTCTTCTCCTGATCGGTCCGATGCGGCTTTGCCGCCCCGCCCTTTAGACCCGCGCGCGCTCATCGCCGCGCCAGGAGACAAATCGTCATGACCAGAACCATTCTCTCGCGCGGCGTTTCCGCCGGCGCGCTCCTCATCGCGTCTCTTTCCTCCGCAATGGCGCAGGAGGCGCTGCCCTCCATCGACGTCGCTGGCGAGGGCGCCCCGCGCGACGCGGGACAAAAAGCCGCCGCGCCGGGATTTTCTCCCGAGAAAAAGGCGCTGCCCGTCTATCGCGATCCGACCGGCCAGACTTTCACCACGGTGAAGCGCGAGGATTTCAAGACCTCGCCGCTCGTCACCATCGGCGATCTCGTCGAATACAGCCCCGGCGTCTCCTTCAAGCAGGGCAATGGTCCGCGCGACATGACGCTCTCCATCCGCGGCTCCGGCGCGCGCATCGGCGGCGCCATGCGCAATATCGTGCTGCTCGAGGACGGCTTCACCATGACGCAGCCGGACGGATTCTCGCGCACCGATTCCACCGATCCGCACGCCTATGCGGGCGTCGACGTCTATCGCGGCCCCTCCTCCGCGCTGTTCGGCAATTGGGCCAATGGCGGCGCCATTAATTTCCGCACCCGCAGCGGCGCGGAGATCGACGGCGTGGAAACGGGTCATGAGGCCGGCAGCTTCGGCTATCTCACCAATTACACCGCCATCGGCAAGAAATACGGCGATTTCGACATCGCCCTCTTCGCCAGCGACGCACGCGGCGAAGGCTCGACGACGCATACGGAATTCAACACGCAGACGGTGAATCTGAAGGCGAGCTACGAGGCGACGCCGACCGATCGCTTCACCTTCAAATGGGTCCATAATCAGCTCTACGGCAATGTGCCGGCGCGCATGTCGCTCAACCAATTCTATTTCAATCCCTATCAGCGCGGCTGTTATGGGCTGCCGACGCCCTCCACCGCGGTCAGCCGCAGCCTCTGCGGACAGACGGCCGTTTTCCTCAACGGAACCAATGGCGCGACGGCGCAGGTCTCCGCGCAGCAATCAGGCTGGCATCGCAACGACCGGCGCGACATGCTGGGCCTGCGCTGGGAGCACGACATAGACGCGCAGACGGTGCTGCGCACGCAGTTCATCTATGACGACAAGGATTTCTACCAGCCGATCGACACGCCGGTCACTTATGGCGACGCGCCCTCGATCAACATATCGACCGATCTCACCCATCACGGCGCGCTGCAAGGCCAGCAGCTCACGAGCAATTTCGGCGTCTGGTACAATCGCGCGCGCTTCACCACCTACTCGCAAAATCTGCTCGGCTGGGGCAATGGCGATCTCGGGCCATTGCTCACCAATAAGCAGGAGATCATGCATTCCAATCTCGGCGGCCGTTTCCGCGAGGAGCTGGAGCTCGCGCCGGATGTGACGGGCGTCATCGCCCTGGCGACCGAGATGAGCAAGGTCGCGGCGCTGTCCTCTTCCGTCTCCTATCCCTCTGGCGCGCTGACCACCGTGCCGGCCAATCGCACCTATTGGAATTTCGCGCCGGAAGCCTCGGTGACCTGGCGGCCCGATCGCGAGTGGAAATTCTACGCGCGCGCCTCGAGCGGCTATGGAACGCCGCAATATGGCTTCCTCTTCGTCAATCAGCAGGGGCTCGACGGCAATAACACCGGCCTCAAATCGCAGCGCAACTCCGGCTTCGACGCCGGCTTCGACTGGACGCCGACGGAGACGCTGAAGGTCACGCTCAACGGCTTCTACGAATGGTATCAGAACGAGATGCTGACGCAGTCGCCGGGCAATGGCCTGAAGAACTACACCTATAATGCGCCGGGCTCGGCCCATCGCGGCGCGGAGTTCCTGCTCGACTGGCGGCCTATCGACGGATGGCGGCTGCTCGCCAATTACTCCTACAATAATCAGATCTTCACGAGCTTCACCGAGCAGCGCGGGCCGAGCTCGTTTTTCAACCGCGCCGGCTATAAAATCCCCGGCGTCGCCCCGCATGAGCTGACGACGCGCATCGGCTACGACATTCCGCAGGGAGATTTCAAAGGCGTCGGCGCCTATTTGGAATATGTGCTGAAGAGCTCCTATTTTATCGACAATGGCAATCAGCTCACCATTCCGGGCTATGGCCTCGTCAATCTCAATCTGCATTATGATCGCGACGTCTCGATCGGCTTTCTGAAGAACATCTCCGCCTTCGTCGAAGTGCGCAATGTGTTCGACCGGACCTATGTCGCATCGGCGACGGTGATCTCCAACTCGCTCACTTCGGGATTTCAAAATCCCGGCTTCGTGCTCGCGCAGAATGGGACCAGCTCGATCTATGCGGGCCAGCCGCGCGCGATACAGGGCGGCGTGAAGTTCAAGTTCTGAAAGAGCGGCGGCGGGAGAGGCGCGACCGCGCCACTCCCCTGCCCGCTCATCAGCCGCTGGGCGCGCGGCCGGCGGCGAAGATCATGCAGGTCGTCGTCGCATGGGCGAGCAGACGTTCGCGCGCGTCATAGAGCCGCGCCTCCGCCGTGGCGATGCTGCGGCCTTGGTGCAGCACCTTTCCCTCGGCGCGAATCTCGGCGTCGGCGGAGACCGCGCGGGTGAAATTCACCTTCAGCTCGAGCGTCGTGTAGAGCTGGCCCGGCGGCAGCGTCGTATGGACGGCGCAGTTCATCGTGGAATCGAGCAGCGCCGAGATATAGCCTCCATGAACCGTTCCGAGCGGATTATAATGTCGCTCGTCCGGCGTCGCCGCGAAGACGACGCGCCCACTCTCGATCTCGACGGGACGAAAGGCGAAAAGGAGCATGATCGGCGGCACGGGCAAGGAACCTTCGCCCATGGCTCTCACGACTTCCAACCCGCTCATCGAGCCCAGGCGCTCCAGCGGCAAGGCTCCCGCGACATGGGTCTGCGTTTCGTCGGACATGAGGCGATCTCCTCTAGCCTTTCGAAACTGAGGCATATATTTGGTTTCGTCAAGATACTAAATAAACGGCGAAGCGATGAGAAACAATCAATTCCCCTCCCAGACCTGCTCAGTGGCGCGCGCGCTGGAGATCGTCGGCGAATGGTGGACGCTGCTGATCATTCGTGAGGCGTTTTTCGGCGCGCGCCGATTCGGCGAGTTCGAGCGCAATCTCGGCGTCGCCAAGAATGTGCTGAGCGAGCGGCTGTCGAAGCTGGTCGCCTGCGGCGTGATGGAGCGCATCGACGTGCCGGGACGCGGCAATCCACGCGACTATCGCCTCACCGAGAAGGGTCGCGATCTGTTCCCGGTTCTGGTGGCGCTGATGCAATGGGGCGACCGCTGGGCGGCGGCGGCGGGACCGCCGCTGCGCCTGCTGGACCCGGCGACCGGCGCGGAGATCGCCCCGCTGCGCGTGACCGGCTCGAGCGGCGCCGCGCTGGAGCCGCAGGAGCTGCTGATCGCCCCCGGCCCCGGCGCGGATGAGAAGGTGCGCCGCCGTTTTCCGCCGGCTTCGGAAATACTCCCGAGATGACGCGCGCCGCCGCGCCCGCTATTCTCGCTGCGGCGCAACGAACGCCCCCATTCGAGCGGCGGAGCCGGCTCGAACGGGGGTTGAACCTGCCGCCGGTTTCGTGTGAATGCTCTCTCGTCTCTTCTGGATCGCCGGCTCGATGACGCGCAGCTTTTTCATTGTCGCGCCCGGCGTCGCCGGAACATCTCGCGGAACGGAGGCGCGCGGCGCGTCCATCCTCGCAGAATCGCGCCTTTCAGGCTCGAGCGCGAAGCTCTCGCCGTCGTTTTTCCGCAATGCGGCGTTCGAATGTCGCTTCTGACATGAGCTTGAGAGCGGACCCGACCGAACGTCTGACAACGCCGCCCGCGAGCGAGGCGCCTGCGAAGCGCCGGCTCGCGCCCATCATCCTGTCCGCGCTCATACATATTCTCGTCCTGGCGGCATTTCTGCTCGAGCAATTGCTGCTGTCGAGCGAGAGCCCGACCACAGAGCAGGAAATTCCGCTGGAGGTCGTCGCCGAGGCGCCGCAGCCTCCGCCGCCGCAGGAGCCGCCGCCGCCGGAGCCCGAGAAGGAGGAGCCGAAGCCGGAGGAGAAGCAAAAGCAGAAGCCGCCGCCGCAAAAGCTCGTCGACGACGAGAAGCCGGCCTTCGACGCGCCGCGCGCGCCGAACCAGGAGAAGGCCGATCGCGACGCGCCGGATCAGGAGACCAAATCCGCCCGCCGCGAGCCGCCGAACGAGCAGCACGCCGCCAAGCCCGCGCAGGAGAAATCCGCCGATCCGCAAAAGCAGCAGGCGGCCAAGGCCGAGCCCGCGCCGGCCGCCCCCAAGGCGGAGGAGGACAAGGCCGACGCCGAGATCGTCGAGCAGGCGGAGCCGCAAAAGGAAGCGCGGATCGACGACAAGCAGGGCGAGGTCGAGATCAAGGCCTCGCCGGAGCCCAAGCCCAAATCCATCGCCGATCAGCTCGCCTCGCTGGAGCCGCTACCGGACTTCAAGCTCTCCGGCTCCTCCAAGCCGGCGCCGGTCAGCGGCGGCACGGCGAAGACCACCTATCTCTCCGTGCTCTTCGGCCTCATCATGCGGCATATGAATGTGCCGCCGTCCCTGCGCAACAAGACGACGCCCAATCACGGCGTCGTCGTGTTCTTCATCGACGAGGGCGGGCATCTCACTCACCAGGCGGTCTATCGCTCGAGCGGCTTCTCCGAGCTCGACAACGCCGCCCTCGCCGCCGTGCGCCGCGCCGCGCCTTTCCCTGCGCCGCCCTACGGCCATCCGCGCGGCATTCAATTCCACTTCGATCCGAAATGAGGGCGTTTTGAGCGTGATTTCGGCGCCCGCGCGTGATGCGGCAGTAGAGGGCGCGCTGCTGCGCGTGACGGGGCTTTCGAAATCCTATCTCGGACCGCAGGGTCCTCTGCCCGTGCTGCGCGGCGTCGATCTTACGCTCGGCGCCGGCGAGAGCCTCGCGCTGATGGGCGAGTCGGGCAGCGGCAAGAGCACGCTGCTGCATCTCGTCGCCGGTCTCGACCATGCCGATGGCGGCGCCATTCACATCGACGATGCGGAAGTGACGAAGCTCGACGACGAAGGCCGCGCGGCGCTGCGCCGCAAGACACTCGGCGTCGTGTTTCAGCAGTTCAATCTCGTGCCGAGCCTCACCGTCGGCGATAATCTCTCTCTGCAGGCGCGGCTCGCCGGGCGTTACGATCGCGATTGGCGCGACGCGCTCGCGGAGCGTCTCGGCCTCTCCGCTCTGCTCGATCGCTATCCCGAGCAATTGTCGGGCGGGCAACAGCAGCGCGTCGCCGTCGGCCGCGCGCTGGCGCCGCGCCCGCGCCTCTTGCTCGCCGACGAGCCGACCGGCAATCTGGATGAAGCCACAGGCGACGCCGTGCTCAATCTTCTGCTCGAGCTCTCCGCCACGGCGGGCGCGGCGGTGCTGATGGTCACGCATAGCGCGCGGCTCGCTGCGCGGCTCGACCGTCGCGCCACTCTGGCCGGCGGAAGGCTGGCGCCGTGAAGCAATTCTTCTATACGCTCACCACGCTCACCAGCCATTGGCGGCGACGTCCCGGCCAATTCGCCGCGCTCTTCGTCGGCCTCGCCGTGGCGACGGCGCTGTGGAGCGGCGTCGCGGCGCTGAACGATCAAGCGCGCCGCAGCTATGATCGCGCGGCCGGCGCGCTCGGCCTCGGCGGCTCGCCGAGCCTCGTTGCGGCGAGCGGCGGATTTTTCGCGCAGGACGCTTTCATCGCTCTGCGGCGCGCGGGCTGGAAGGTCTCGCCGATTCTCGAGGGGACGATCCGCCTCGGCGACAAATCCTATCGCCTGCTGGGCGTGGAGCCGCTGACGCTGCCCAAAATCTCCAGCAATAAAATGCCGGAGGGCGACGATCTGAATGATTTCCTCGGCCCGCCCGGCCGCGCGCTGATCGCGCCGCAGACATTGCGCGCGCTCGGCCTCACGGAAGGCGCGACGCCGACGATCAGTGAAGCGGATCGCCTGCCGCCGCTCGCCATCGCCAGAGATCTCGCGCCGGGGATGGTCGTCGTCGACATCGGCGCCGCGCAGAGGCTGCTGCATCGGCCGGGGCGCCTGTCGCGCCTGCTGCTCGCCGAGGAACCTACTGCGGACGCGCCCACGCTCGAATCCGTCATCGGCGAAACGCTGCGCCGCGTGGAGGCAGATGAGGCGCCGGAGCTCGCCAAGCTCACCGAGAGCTTTCATCTCAACCTCACCGCCTTCGGCCTTTTGGCCTATGTGGTGGGCCTGTTCATCGCACATGCGTCTTTCGGCCTCGCCTTCGAGCAGCGCCTGCCGATCATCCGCACGCTGCGCGCCATCGGCGCCTCCTTGCGTGCGCTCTCATTGGCGCTGGTCGCGGAGCTGACGCTGCTCGCCCTGCTCGCCGGCGCTGCGGGAATGGCCGGCGGCTATCTCATCGCCGCCGCGCTGCTGCCCAACATGGCCGCCAGCCTCGAGGGACTCTATGGCGCCGAGCTCGACGGCGCGCTCGGCCTCGCGCCTTCCTGGTGGCTATCCGGCATCGGCATGGCGCTGATCGGCGCCGCGATCGCCGCGGCGAGCGGGCTGGTCAAGACTCTGCGCCTGCCCGTGCTCGCCATCGCGCAGCCTTTCGCCTGGCGCGAGGCGCAGCGACATTGGCTCTACCGCCAGGCCGCGCTCGCAGTACTCGCGCTCATGGGCGCGGCGGCGGCGCTGCTCTTCGGCGAGGGGATGGAGGCGGGCTTCGCCTCCATGGCCGGGCTGTTGCTCGGCGCCGCGCTCGCATTGCCGCTGCCGCTCGCCGCAATGCTGCGGCTCGGCGAAAGACGCGCGCGGGGACCGCTCGCCAAATGGTTCTTCGCCGATGCGCTGCAGCAGCTTCCCGGCCTCTCGCTGGCGCTGATGGCGCTGCTGCTCGCCCTCTCCACCAATATAGGCGTCGGCTCCATGGTGGAGGGCTTTCGCCGGACATTCACGCAATGGCTCGACGAGCGCCTCGTCGCGGAAATCTATTTCGAGGCCGCGAGCGATAAAGACGCGCAGCGTATAACGGCATGGCTCTCCCATCGCGAGGACGTCGCCGCCGTTCTGCCGCTGTGCAAGGCGAAAACGGCCATCCGCTCCACGCCCGGAAGTTCTTGGCCCGTCGAGATCGTCGGCGCGCCGCCGCATGAGACCTTCAGCGCGCATTTTCCACTGCTCGAAGCGCACGCCGACGCGTGGAACAGCATCGCACGCGGCGATTCCGCGCTCATCAGCGAGCAGCACGCGCGGCGTCTTCGCCTCGCGCTCGGCTCGACCTTGGAGATACCGACGCCAACCGGCGATTGGCGCGTCGAGATCGTCGGAATCTATCCCGATTACGGCGCCGCCAAAGGCCAGCTCCGCGTCGATCACGACGCGCTCTCGTCGCGCTGGCCGGACGCGCGCCGGCTCGACTATATGCTACGCGCGCGCTCGGAGACTGCGCCGGAGATCATGCTCGCGCTGCAAGCGGAATTTGGCGCGGGCGTCGCGCGCATCATCGATCAGGCGGCGCTGAAGCAGCGCTCGACCGACATATTCGAGCGCACATTCGCCGTCACCGCTGCGCTCGACGCGCTGACGCTCGTCGTCTCGGCGATCGCACTTTTCGCCAGCCTCACCACGCTCGCCGCCGCGCGCGTCCCGCAGCTCGCGCCGCTGTGGGCGGCGGGCGTCTCGCGGCGCAGCCTCGCTCTGCTGGAACTCGCGCGCGTAACGCTTTTCGCGGGGGCGACGGCGCTCGTCTCCGTGCCGCTCGGCCTCGCTCTCGCTTATGATCTCGTCGCCATCGTCAATGTGCGCGCCTTCGGCTGGCGCCTGCCCTTTCACATTTTTCCGTCGCAATGGCTCGAGGTATTCGCGCTGGCGCTGCTCACCGCCGCGCTGGCCGCGCTCTTGCCCATTCGCCGTCTCGCGCGCATCGCGCCGGCGTCGCTGCTCGCGGTCTTCGCCAATGAACGCTGAAACGCCGCGCGCCCTTCTCCTCGCTCTGGCGCTTCTTTCCACTGCGCCGGCGCGCGCCGCCGGCTTCGCCGGCCTCGGCGACGAGGCGCAAGGCTTCGCCGAGCCGCAGCCGGGCCATACGCTCGTCTTTCCGCGCGATCATGGCGCGCATCCAGAGTTTCGCATCGAATGGTGGTATCTCACCGCCAATCTGACGGATGAGACAGGCAAAGCCTATGGCGCGCAATGGACCTTGTTCCGCCACGCGCGCGCGCCGCATGGCGGCGAAGGCTGGGACAGCCCGCAAGCTTTCGTCGCGCATGCCGCCGTCACGACCGATGCGCTGCATCTCTTCGCCGAGACGCGCGCACGCGGCGGCGTCGGACAGGCGGGCGTCACAGCGGCGCCATTCCGCGCCTTTATCGACAATTGGTCCTTTTCCGCGACGGAGCCCAATCTCTCCGGCGGAACCATCTCCGCAATCGCGCCGCGCTTTCGCTACACGCTCGCGCTCACCGCCGAAGAGCCGCTCGCTCTGCATGGCGAAGCAGGCTTCAGCCGTAAATCGGAGAGCGGACAGGCTTCATATTATTACAGCCAGCCCTTCTTCAGCGTCGAAGGCGCGCTCGCCATAGACGGCGCCGAGCGCAAGGTGAAGGGCCGCGCCTGGATGGATCACGAATGGAGCAGCCGGCCGCTCTCAGCGGATCAGAAAGGCTGGGACTGGTTCTCGCTGCATCTCGACAGCGGCGGCGAGCTGATGCTCTTCCGTCTGCGCAGCGACAAGACGCTTCCCTTTCTCTCGGGAAGCTTCATCACAGCCGATGGCGCGACGCGCATGCTCACGCGCGACGATATTTTCCTCGAGCCGCTGGAGCAGGGCCTCGTCGCCGGTCGCCTGCTGCCCCTGCGCTGGCGCGTGCGCGTGGCGAGCCTGCATCTCGACATAGAGACGAAGCCCCTCAATTCGCAGAGCTTCATGGGCGTCGGCATCGGCTATTTCGAAGGGCCGATCTCCTTCGCCGGCGCGCAGAGCGGCGTCGGCTATCTCGAGATGACGGGATACTGACGGTTCGGTCTCGCTTCGCCGCCGAAGCTTGATCCGAATGTCATCGGCGCTATCCATACTGGGATGCTTTCTTCTGACGCAAGGCTTGCGCTGGACCCGTTCCGGCGACGCTCCGCCGAGGGGATTTCCCACCATGTATCTGTCGCCGACCTTTTTCCTCGATCTCGGCCTGCGCACCATCGCGCGCAATCCTTTCTTCAGCCGCGACCGTCCCATCCTCGTCGAAGGCGAGAGCGATTTTCGCTTGCTGGAAGGACAGGAAGGGCTCGTCGTCACGCTCGGGCCGAACACGGCCTTCTTCGATCGTCCCAATCGCTCCGTCTGCCGCTGGCCGGGCGTCAAGACGATCCCGCGCCAGAGCCCGCACGAGATTCCGCCGCGCTCCTTCATCGCCAATGAGGGCAGCGCATTTTTACAAATCTTTTGCGGCGGCGGCGACGTGCGGCTCAACCGCGTCACCACGCTCGCCGATCAGCGGCAGATTCTCCTGTCCGCCGGCGACGGCAATGTCGTCGAGAAGATCGATCTCTCCGAGCTGGCGCGCGACGGCGCGCCGCCGCTGAAGTTTCTGCAGCCCGCCTATCTCTGCTCCTCGGCCGAGGTGGCGATACACTCGACGCCATGCGACGCCGCCACGATGAGCTGGGCGCGCGCGCCCTATGTCTATCGCGCGGAGGAGACGGAGAATGCGGGACGGCAGGCGATTCTCTGCCTCTCCGGCCGCACTATGGTATGGTGCGAGCGACTCGCGCCCGGCGACAGCCGCGATTTCGCGCTCGGCAATGTCATCGCCGCCACGGAGAACATCGACTCCAAGCTGCGCCCGACGAGCCTGCGCCACCCCGACGATGCGGAGGCGAATGACGAGGAAACGCCGATCGCCGTCGCACCAAAGCCCGTGCGCACGCGCTTGCGTGAGTTCGCCGAGGCGACAGGCATTTTATTCGAATCGATGCGCGCGCGCGAAGGCTTCCTCGTGTGCGAATTGACCAATCGCTCCGACCGGCCCGCCTATGTCTATGTGCAGCTCAACAAGACCGGCTTCTATGGCGGCTCCGGCTTCGTCGGCTTGATGGTGAAGCTCGTCTCCGCCTTCTTCCGAATGTCGCATCTGCCGCTGCGCGCGTGACGCCTTACCCGCGATCACGCGCCAATGGCAGGCCATTCTCCACGAGCACGCTGCGCAGATCGAGGATCGCCGGAAATATCTCCTGATTGCGATCCTCTCCCTGCGCGTCGAAGGCCGCCTGCTCCAATTCGCAGATCCAGCGATCTTCCGCGAAAATGCCATTGGTGAACCAGACGATCGCGGGCCAGAAGAGATCGAGCAGGAAGGAATGTTTCGCCGGCCGCTTGATCATGATCATGCCGAATGTGTGATTGATCTTCTGCGCGCGATCGACAGGAATATAGCAGTTCCACAGATCGAGCGCCGGCTCGCTCGCGCCTGCGGTCCAGAATTTCAGCGTCTGATAGGGATAGTCGGTGCGGATCACCATACGATCGCCCGGCGGCGTCGCCAGCGCCTCGGCCGAAAGCGGCGCGCGCTTCAAGCGCCATTTGCCGCGATTGAGAATGAAATTCTCGCCGAAGGGCTGCCGACCGCTCACGCGGCGAAAGCTGTAGGTCGCTTCCGCCCAGGCGTCGCCTCTGCGGCTGCCGAGAAAATAGGTCTTGATCCCGCCCATCAGCCGGCGATGCAGAAACTGATGATTCATATCCATCAGATTCTCGTGCATGAAGCTGTAGTGGCAGCCGGCGCGGCGATTGAGATAGCGGATCTTGTAACGGCTGTCGGTCGCCGAGGGCACAGCGGGGAAAGGCGTCAGCTCCGCGCGCGCCGCATCGCCCGGAAAGACGAAGACGAGCCCATAGGCCTCCCGACACGGATAGCTGCGCACGCCGGTTGCGGCGCGGCTGCAATCGGTCGCATAGGGCAGCGACACGCAGGCGCCGCTCGCGTCATAGGCCCAGCCATGATAGCCGCAGCGTATCGTCTCCTCCTCGACCACGCCGGCGCTGAGCGGCACTTGCCGATGCGCGCAACGATCCTCGAGCGCGAACACGCCCTGACGCCCGCGCGCCAGCACGATCGGATCGCCGGCGAAAGAGCAGCGATGCGTCTTGCCTTTGCGCACCTCCTCGCTGCGCGCGACGGGATACCAGAAATTCGGATCGAGAGCGGTCTTGCGTATATCGCGGGACAACGCCGTATCGGCATCGGTCGCCATCATCACCGCCGCGTCGTCAGCCATGCCAGATTCCATCGACCCGAGATCTCACGCAGCACGCCTCATAATAAAAAAGCCGGCCCGGGTAAACCTCTCGCGCCCATATCGAAAAAGCGAGACGCCTCGCTCATTCGATCGTCACTTCCACGGTGCGGGAGGCGCCGGGCCGCAACGGCAGGCGCGCTTGAATGCGATGCGTTCCCGGCTGCATGGGCCAATAGACAGGCTGGTCGGCGTCGGCGAGCCGGAACGGCCGGCCGTCCACCACCCAGAGTACCTGCTCCACAGAGCCGGGCGCCGATGCGCGCAGAGCGAGACGATTCAGCTCTGCCGGCAGCTCTGGATTGCGCCAGACATGCGTTTTATGCTCGGGCGTCGTGATCGCGAGCTCGACATTCTCGTCGCCGCGCGGCGCCGGCCGCGCGGCGATTTCCATTGCGCTGCGCGTCGGCGGCGCCTTCTCTGGCCTCACCCATTCGACCAGCGTCTCGCCGCAGCGTCCGTCGCTGCGTCCACCGGCGAGACACATTTCCACAGGAACGCGTCCCTGCGGCGCAGGAAACGACTCCGCCTCTATCTCCCCCGCCTTCGCGCCATGAATGAGCGTCAACGCCGCATGCGCGAGCCGCGCGCTGGATGCGGCGCCGCTCAGCCGATTCATCGCGCCGGCGTCGCCGCGCCCGATCCATACGCCGACGATGGCCTTTCGCGAGTAGGCGATGGTCCAGGCGTCGCGATAGGCCTGCGAGGTGCCGGTCTTCACCGCCACGGCGAAAGGATATTCGAGCGGCCCATAGCGCGGAAAGCTCGGCAGGCGCGCGAGCGGATCGGCCAGCATGGAGGTGACGAGCCGCGCCGTGTCGCTCGACATCACGCGAATGGAGCGGCGCCGCTGCTGCTCTTTCGCAAAGAGAAGATCGGAGAGCACGCCATCCTCGGCGAGCGCGCCATAGGCGCGCATCAGATGCTCGAGCCGCGTCGGCAGCGCGCCGATCGCCATGGAGAGGCCGAAGGATTCCGCCGGGGCCTCGAGATCATGCAGGCCGAGATCGTGCAGAAATTGAAAATTGGCCTCGAGCCCGACGCGGCGCATGAGATTGGTCGCCGGCACATTGCGCGAATTGGCGAGCGCCTGGCGCGGCAGCATCGGCCCGAGAAACGCGCCATCGGCGTTGTTGACGCCGGATGCGCCCTCTGGAACATCGGCGACGAGATCCGTGGGCTCGAGCGCGCCGCGCTCGAATGCGAGCGCATAGACGAAAGGCTTCAGCGTCGAGCCCGGCGAGCGCAGCGCGCGCGTGAAATCGATCGCGCCATCGCGCCAGTCGCGATAATCGGATGAGCCTATGTCCGCGAGCACAGCGCCCGCGCCGCGCTCCACGACCATGAGCGCGACTTGCCGCGCGCCGGCGGAGCGCCAGAGCGCGAGATAGCGCCGCGAAAGATGCGCGAGCTTGTCCTGCAATGAGAGATCGATGGTCGCGCCGATGCGCGGATCATGCGGCGAGGCCGGCGCGATGAGGCCTTCCCGCGCCAGCGCCTCATAGCGTAGCGAGAGATGCAGCGCATCCGGCCGCCGCGCCGCGCCGATGGGATGCAGCGTCGCGAGCTGCTTTGTCGCGAGCGCGATCTGCGCGGGCTCGACGAGCGTCTCGCGCGACAGATAGGCGAGCGCGCGAGCGGCGCGCGCCCTCGCGAGGACGAGCCCGCTCTCGCGAAAGAGATTCATGCGGCCGGGCGATTGCGGAACAGCGGCCAGCAGAGCGATCTCCGCGAGCGAGAGATCCTCGACCGGCTTGTCGAAATAAAAGCGCGCGGCATGCGCGATTCCATGGCTGCCATTGCCATAGGGCGCGAGCCGCAGATAATGCGCGAGAACCGCCTCGTGACCATGGCGCGCGACGAGCGCGACCGCCGTCGCCGCCTCCGTGATCTTGGCCGAAAAGCTGCGCGGCGCGGGATTTTGCATGCGCGCGACCTGCATGGCGATGGTGGAGGCGCCCTCGCGGCGCTTGCGTCCGACAAGATTGCGCCACGCCGCGCGCAGCAGAGCCCGCGCATCGACGCCTCCATGCGAGGCGAAGCGGCGGTCCTCGAGCGCGAGAGTCGCGAGCGCGACCCGCTGCGGAATGTCACGCAATGGCCAATAGCCATAGTCGATCCGCGCAGCGTCACGCGCGCCGATCTGCGTGAGAAAGCCGCCGTTGCGGTCATAGACCATGGGCGTCGGCCGCGGCGCGACGAGCTGCGCGCGCCCGATGGCCGTGCGAACGAAGAAAGCGGAAGGAACGAGTAGCGCAACAATGAAGAAGAAAAATAAGAACAGAGCGGGCGACCTCCTTCTCCCGAAAAGCGGGAGAAAGAATTCGCGAACCTTCTTCACTTCGCGATTTCCACGCGCTTGCCGGCGCTCTGCGCTTGCAGGCCTTTCTTATACATCGTCTCGACGACGCCCGGCGGCTCGGTGAAGGCGCCCGCCGTCTGCGCCTTGGCGCGGAAGGCGAAGCGATATGTTCCCTTCGGCAATTGGTCATAAGCGTAGAACACGCGATCGTCGCCGAAGGAGACGCTGGTCGGCGCGAGCGTCGGCGCGCTCGACGGCTGCGCCTCGGCCGGCGCCGTCGCGAGATGGGGATTCAAAGGCTCGAAGCCCGCCGGCAGCGGCAGCGAGATCGCGACATGGGTGCGATCCTGCGGATTGACGAGCTCCGCCGTCTCCTCGATCACGTCGCCGATGGCGAGCTTCACGACGCCATTCTCCGCCGCGATTTTTTCCAAAGGCGCATCCGCCTTGCCGACGCGCAGAATGTCGCGCGTCAGCGCGAAGCCTTCGCTCACCGGCAGAGCCTTCGCGCCGCTCTCTTTCGGCTCGTATCGCGTCTCGACCAGCGCCATGATCGGCGCCGGTCCGCGATTGACGATCGTCAGCGCCGCAGGAGCCGTGCTCGTCTCGCGCAGGACAGGATTATTGGCGTCCAGCGTCAGCATGCGCGGCGGCGCGCCCTCCTGCGAGAGCGCGATCTGCAGGGGCGTTTGCGGACGACGCCAAATCTCGGCGAGCGCATCGATCGCGGCGGCGGTGGCGTTGGTCGAGCCCCAGCCGTCGCCCTCGCCCAATCGCAGCAGCGCGTCGCGCAACAGCCCCGCGCGCGGATCGGAAGGCGAAGCGATCGTGACGGCCCGCAGCATCTCCGCGAGCGAGCGCGTCTCGGAGGGCAAAATCACCGGATTGCCGCCGTCCGCCGCCTGGCCCGCATAATATTGCGCGCCGTTGCGAGAGAGAATCTTCACGCGGCTCCACAGAGAATCGAGCAAGGAGTCGACGTTGCGCCGATCGCCCGATTGCGTGCGCGCGGCGGCGCGCGTCAGCTCCGCAACGCTGGCGTTGGCCATGAAATCGGCGTGCCGCGACAGCTCGGCGACATAGGATTCGTCGAGCTTGCCGCCCTCCGCGAGCGCGATCAGCGCCTCGACGCGCTCGCGCAATTCCTCGCCGGAGAGCAGACGCGGATAATCCGAGCGAAGCGACAGCTTCAGCACATTGGCGAGACGATCGGCGAGCGGCTTGTCGATCGGCTCGCCCGCGCGCTCTGCGCTGACGAGGAAGGAATAGGCCCAGGCGGTGAGCGACACATTTCCGCGCGCGCGCGGCCAGAAGGCGACGAGCCCATCGGCGTCGACCGCTTGATCGATCGCGCGGATCGTGTTGCGCACATCGCTGGAAAGACGGCTCTCGAGCCCCGCAGCCGAGAGAATCGGCGTGAAATTCTTGAGCGCCAGCGCCGAGCGCGCGAGCGAGAGGCGCTGCTCCGTGCAGCCATAAGGATATTCGACGAGCGCGTTCAATCCCGCGACGAGCCGCACCAGAGCGGGATCGCCGGCGATCGTCACGTCACGGCGGAAGGAGCCGGGCCGCGCGGCGTCGGTCGCGGCCGCGAGTGTCTTGCTCTCGCCGGGCGCGATCTCGACGATCTCATAGCGCCGCACCGGCAGACGATCCGGCCTGATCGGCAAGTCGATCTCCACCGCATCGCGCGCATGGTCGGCGTCGCGCTCCACACGAAAATTCAGCTTCACGCTCTCCTTGCCGGGCGCTGGCTCCGGCACGCTGGCGGCGACATCGATGCGCGCAGGCTTGTTCGCGATCCAGCTGAAAGCCTGCGACGCATTGCTCGCCAGCATCAGCCCCTCCGCGGCGACGGAGGCTCTGCCGCCGCCGCCAGGCCCCTCGACGATGCGCGCGAGGACGGAAACATCGAACGCATCGCCCGGCCGCAGGAAACGCGGCAACACGGGCTGGGCGACGAGCTCCTGACGAATGAGCATCTCGCCCGTCGCATAGCCGAAACGATCGGCGCCGCTCACCGCCTTGGCGCGCAGCTTGAACACGGTGAGCGAGTCGGGCAGCTTCACCTTGATCTTTGCGACGCCGTCGGCGCCGACTTTCACGCTCGGCAGATAGATCGGCACGGGCGTGAAATTCTTGCGCACGCTGACATTGGTTTCCGCGCCCCATTCGTCGAGGCCGGCGTCGCCGCCAGGAATCTCCTCCAGCGGAATCTTGCCGAAGGCGAGATTGCGCGTGTCGCGCGCGGCGAGCCTCGTCTCGCGCTCGACGATGAAATCCGGCAGCGGATCGAGCGGCCGCTCCTTGGCGAGCGACAGCACCGCCTGATCGACCATCCAGAATGTCGCTTCTCCGGCGAGCGGCTTGCCGAGATCATCGGAAAGACGCAAGCTGACCTCCACCTCCTGCCCCGGCCGCGCCTTCGTCGGATAATCGAGCTTTGCGGTCACGATATTCTTGACCGGCGTCACCTCGATCCATTTGGTGGCGGCGATCGTCACCGGCTTGCCCTGGTCGATATTGGAGGCCGCCGCCGGCGCGCTGTCCTTCAAGCGTCCGCGCATGATGAGGAAATGCACGGCGAGCTTCGGCGTTTGCTCCTTGCGCAGCGTGAGCGTGTAACGCCCAAAGCCATTGGCGATGTCGATGAGCTGATAATCAAACACGCCATTGGGCTGCTCGACGATGGCGAGCGCCTTGGCGCTCTGGAACGGCGATTGGACGATGAGCGTCGCCGTCTCGCCCGGCGCATAGGATTGCTTGTCGGTCGTGATCGTCGCAGTGGAGGCCGGCGGACGCTGGAAGGTCACAGGCGTATTGCCGCCGACGAAGAAATCGACGCTCACCTGCTGACGACGGCCGATGCGATCATAGGCCTCGAGCTGCACGACATAAACGCCGGCCTCACGCGCCTCCAGCTCTATTTTCTGCGCCTCTTTCGCGCTCGTCAGTCTGCGCTCGAGGAGCGTCTCCTCCATCACCTGCGTCACATATTTCGCCGCGCCCTGCGCGAAATCGGAGGCCTGCAGCGTCGACACCCAATTGCGCTTGATGAAGCGCATGGTGACGGGAAGTCCTTCCACCGCCTCGCCCTTGCCATCGAGCGCGAGAAACTCCGGCGTCACCGCGCCGGGCCGCTCGACATAGCGCGGCAGCTTCACGCCGAGCGCGAAAGGCGGAACGGCGATGACATTCTGCACATTGCGCACCTCCATTCCATCGTCGCCGGTGACGGTCGCCTCTATCGAATAGCGTCGCGGCTGCGCGGTCGGCTCTATCGTGGTGTCGAAGGTCATACGCGAGGCGCCGCCGGTGTCGGTGCGCGCGTCGCGCTCCAGCACCGGCGAAGATTTGAACTTGCCCTCGCCCGAAAAGCGCGCGTCGCTCGAGAACAAAAAGCCCTCGCGTCCCGGCGGCTGAAACACATGCGGAAATTGCACGGCGCGCCATTTCACCGGCCGTTCCGCGACCAGCCCGCCGGCGAAATAACGCGCGATGAGATCGACATTGAACTCGCCGTCGAGCGGAACGATCTGCGGCGCATTCAGCACCACCTCGAATGTGGGCAGCCGATAGGCCTCTTTCTTGAACGGAAACTGTCCGCAAGAAATCGTCTGCGGAGCGTCGCCCTCGGCCTCTGCGGTCTCGCTCGGCTCGGCCTCATCGCCTTTCGTGTCGCTCTTCTTCGGCTTTGCGCCATCGGGCTCGAAGCGCAGCGCGTAATCGCCGGTCGCCGGCGTCTGCGCGTCGAATTTGTGATAGAAGCTCCCGGCGGCGTCGAGCTTCACCGGAATGCGCCATTCCTGATTGCCGGGGCCGGAGACGACCAGCGTTCCGCCGGCTTTCGCAATGGCCAGAGCGCCATCACGAAAGGCGCGCACGAAGCCCTTTATATGCACCGGCTCCTCGGGCCGATAGATCGGCCGCTCAGCGAAGACATGGCAGAGCGTGCGCGATTCGTCCTTGCGCGGCTCCTGCGGATTCGCGGTCCAGGCGAGCCAGGCGCCGTCCGGCTTCGTCCAATTCTCGCGGGCATATTCGGAGGGGCCGTCATTAGCGTCCAATACGAGCGTGTCGAGGCCCTTGGTCACGACGATGCGGCGCACATCGGCTTCCGCGCGCTTGCCGGGATCGAAAGCGAAGAAGCCGGAATTGTCAGTGGTCCCGCGCGCGAGCGTAACGAATTTCTCGCCCTTCACGCCTTCGAGCCGCACTTCCGCGCCGGAGACGGGCTGCGCGGTGGCGAGCGAGGTGACGACGAAGCGCACACGCGCGCGCTCCTCTATCGCGCTCAGCGACAGATCGGTCACTTGCGCGCGCAGCCAATGGCGTTTCTTCTCATCCACGGCGCGCAGGCCGATGAGATAGGTTCCCGGCTGTCCAGCGCCGGCGATCTTGGCGAATTCGCTCGAGAGATCGAGGCCGAATTTGGCGTCGGCGCCATTGCGGCGGATCGGCAGATCGAGCAACGCGGAAACGGCGGGCGAGCCCAGCGCCTTTATGCGCGCGGCGATCGCATCGGCCTCCGGCGCATCGGTCTCGCCCCAATGCGCGGGCTCATTGCCGGGCAGCGGCGGCGCGGCGCTGTCCTCCGTCTCGATGCCGCTCTTGGGGAAAGGCCAGAAGTCGCGCGCGAACGGATCGATCGCATGAATGCGAATATCGGCGCGATCATAGCCGCGTCCGCGCAGCGGCAGCAATTGCGGGCCGAAACGTTCGACGAGCCCTTGCGCGGCGTCCCATGCGAGCGCCGGCCGGTCGCGATCGAAAGCAAAGCGCAGCGCGAAGCGCGAGGCGAGCGCGCGCTTTCTGACGTCGCGTAGAGCGCCTGGCGCCAGCGTCAGCTCATAGACGCGATCGGAGAGAAACTTGCCATAGACATTGAGGCGCTTGCGATCGATCTCGACGGAGAGATCGTCGACCGGCGGCGAGATGCGCAGCGCCTCGCGCGCGCGCAGAATGTCGATCTCGTCCGGCTGCTCGGTGAAGCTCAATGTCAGCCGGCGCCGATTGGCGGGCTGATAATTGGAGACGGGCGCGGATTCTTCCTCGCCCTCCGATGAAGCCGACGCCGGCGCGACGGCGTAGCCGAAAGCGCAGCGCAACACGCCGTCCTGCTTGTCGTCGCTCCAGCCGCGGCCGCAGCTCGCCTCGCTGACGGCGAAAGGCGCGGCGGAGCGTGCGCGCAATTCGAAAATCTCATCGTCGAGACCCGGCTCGTCGGCGAGCTTCAATCGCAGGATCGCGACGCGTCCGTCGTGAATCGACTCGCGCAAGCGAATGGCGACGCTCTGCGCGGCGTTGCGATCGGCGCGCTCGAGCGGGCGAATGTCATAGTCCTTCGGCGTCAGCAATTGTCCGCCGAGCGGAGAAATTCCCGGCGCAGGACGCAATTCGATCGTCAGCAGGCGCGCCAGCGCAGCGATATCGACGGGCTCGGGAAAAGTGAGCGTTATCTGCTCGAGATCGGCGATCGGATCGGCGCTCTCGGTCGGATTGGTGGAAGAGGGCGTCGGCAGCAGCGCGACGAGCCGCGTCGCGGCGGCGCCCGCCTCTATATCGACGCGCTGCAGCGGCTTCCACGGCTCGGCGGGACGAAATTGCAGCGCGCGCGCGCCGATCCAGCGCCATTCGCCGGCGGGCTCGCCGGAGAGCTTCGCGAATTTCTCATGCACGTCTTCCGGCCCGCCGGCCTTGGGGCCGATGTCGCGATCGAAGAAGATGGTGATGGGATCGAAGCTGCGCAGAAATTTGTCCGGCACGATGCGCGCGCCATCGGCGCGGCGCAATTGATCGAAGGACGCCGTCTCGGCGCGCAGCGGCGCGGAGCCGGAGAGACCAGCGAGAAAAAGCAATGCGAGCGGCGCGCGCAACAGCGCGCCTCTGCAAAGGAGGCCCGTCATCGCGAGGAGCGAAGCCACCAAGCGATCCAGTGGCCGCCCTGCGACGCTGGATCGCTTCGCTCCGCTCGCGATGACGGCGGTGAGACTCGAGAACAGAAAAAGAATGCGTTTCATCGCCGAGCCTCGAATGGGACTGAGGGCGTTTGTCGAATGAGGAAAGCTCATTTGCCGCTCTTCCTTCCGGCCTTTTCCAAAAACTCCGCCGCTACTTCCTGCGGCGGCCCGGAGGGCGGCGGCGCGAGGCCGCGCAGAGCGAGGCGCAATGTCGTCGCGGGCGCGTCAGTGGGCGCGCGCGCCTCCACGAAATAACGGCCGGGCTCGAGGCGCAGAATCTGCGCGGCGCCTTCTCCGAGCGTCTTGCCGGCAACGTCGAGGAGACGCAGCGCGGCGCGATCCGGCTCGGCGCGCAGGCCGAGGCCGATCTCGCCCGCCTTCGTCACCTCGAAGGTGAAGAGCGCGGAGCCGGCGGGGCCGAGCGCGATCGGATCATTGACGCCGTCCGTCACCGGAATGACCGGCGTCGTCGCAATGCTCAGCACGCCGGAGAGCGCGCCGTCATGCGGCGAAAAAATCTCGATGAGCGCGCGGCCCGGCGCGGCATAGCGATGCAGCTCCACGCCAGCGGGGAATGTCTCCACCTCGCGCGCGCCATTCTGCGTGAAAGCAAGAATCGCCGGCGCGCTCGTGCGAATGTCGACGACGATGGGCGCGGTCACATCGAGCGCGAAAGCCTGCGCTTCTCCGCTGAGCGTGGCAGCGAAAGGCGCGCTCACCTCGCGCGGCGCGGCCGCGGGCCAGGGCGATTTGCCGGCGCGCTCGATCCAGGCGGCGACGAGGCCCGGCGCATGGGCGATCGTCGCCTCGCCCGGACCGGCGAGCGCGAGCGAGCGGCCGCGCAGCACGCGTCCATCGACGCCGATGAAGACGGCGTCGCCACCCGCGACGACGAGCCGATCTCCCGGCTGCGCCTCGACGAGATGCGCGGTCTCGCCGGCGGCGCCGTAGAAGCGCTTGATCGCCCTCCCCGCCGTGATCGGCTCGTGGCGTTCAGACGAGGATGTGACGCGCGCTGGCGCGGGCGTGTCGGTGAGATTGACGAGCCATAGCGCGCGGGCGCCCTCGAGGCGACGCGACAGCGGCGCGCCATCGGCGAAAGCCGCGAAGGCGCGCGGCTCCTCCGGCGCGGAGAACGCGGCGAGGCCGCTCGCAAGATCGAGCGCCAGCGCGCCGGCGCCGTCGAAGGCGAGAGGCTGCGCCGTGAGGGGCGGAATGACGCCGGAGAATTGCGCGCCGGCGCGAAGAGGCGCGGCTAGAGCGACATCGATCGCGCGAGCGGTGAAACGCAAGGATTGGGCGTCGCCGGCGTTCCACAGGCGCGGCGGCTCCTTGCCGGCGAGCGCCAGAGCCGCGCCCGGCGCGACGGCGAAGCCGTGTCCGGCCGAGACGCCCGGCTGGCCGAAGGCCGAGCGCGCGAGCCACAGCCGCGCCTTGCCGGAGGGCGGCCCGGCGGCGGGCAGAATGGCGCGCTCATTCTCGCCGAGCGTGAGCGGAATTTCAGCGCCGCTGGGCGCGAAGGCGGCGACGCGCGCCTTGGCGGCGCAATCGCCCTGCGTGAGCAGCCACAGGCTCTCCGATTGCGGCGCCAGCGCGCCGGCCGCAGCCGGAGCGAGCAGGCGACCGGCCGCCGAGCCCGCGGCGAGCGAGGTCGGCGCAGCGCCGATGGCGACGAGCGCCGAGGCGGGCGCAGCGACGAGGCCGACGCAGATTTTTGTCGCGAGCCCTTCGATCGGCGCCGGCTCCAGCGCTATGTCGCCGAAGCCGCGCGGGGTGCGCGCCAAGCTGCGCGCGGCGAGGGTGACGGGTGCGTCGGCGCCGCCGATGGTCCAGACGCTGGCGCGCCATTCGCCGCTCTCCGCCGGCCAGGCGGCGACAGGCGCAAGGCCGCGCTCGCGGCCAATGACGCGCCAGCGTCCATCGGCCTCGCGCTTCTCGATCGACAGCGCCGTCTCGCGCGTCGATTGTGCGGCGACGATCATCAGCCGCCCCTCCTGCGCAGCGGGCAGCGCCAGCTCATGCGCGCCGGCGCCGGAGACGGTCTTCACGCCCGCGAATGTCAAAGCCTCGGCCGGCGCGGAGGCAGGCAGAGCGAGGCTCACCTCGACGCCCTCGGGCTCGGCCGGTTCCTCCGCCTCCTGCGCGACCGTCTCGCCTTCCGTGGCGGCGCCTTCGTCTTCGTCATTCTGCTCCTCGGCCGCGGCCGCGGGTTGCGGCGCGCCCTTCAGCTCGTCGAGCCGCAGGCGATAGGCGCCCGCGGGCAGGCGCCGCGAGAGCGAGACGTTCCAATCTTCCGCGCGTCCCTCGAGCCGCTCGATCACGGCGCCATTCTCGTCCTCGACCGCGCCGATCAGCTCCTTGTCGCCGAAGCTCGCAATATCGACGACGCCGTCGCGCGCGATGGAGAATGGCAGAGCGGCGGGCAGAGCGACGAAGCGCGGCGCGCCCGGCTGCAATTGCGTCGATGTGAGCGCGATGCGGTAATCCAGCCGATCGTCATGGGCGAGGCTGCGCGCCTCGACGCGATAGGCGCCGGCGGCGAGCCTGCCGGAGAATTTGCGGCCGGCGGCGAATTTGCCGACGCTCTTGCGCGCCGAGTCGAAAATCTCCGCGACCATGCCCTCGCTCACATCCAGCGCAATGTCCGAGTCGCCGGCGAGCGCGAAGCTCCACACATCCGGGTCGCGCGGCGCGCTTTTGGCGAGAGGCTCGCGCCATTGCAGCTTCTGCGGCGCGTCGAAAGGCAGCGCATGTGGGCCATGGCCCTCGAGCGGCGCCGGCGTCACAATCCTGCGCAGGCGCGCGACGAAGCGGCCCTCGACATCCTCCGGCAGCACGACGAGGCGATAGCTTCCCTTCTCGAAACGGCGGGTGAGGCGCGTCAACGGGCCGGGCGTGGTGAGCGGCCAGCCGTCCGCCTCCTCGAGCCGCGCGCGCCATTCCTTGCCGAGCCCGGTGAGATCGAGCCGATAGAATCCGTCCTCGGGAATATCGATCGGCACGACGGCGCCGTGGCCGCCGTCGAGCGCGGCGCGCGCGGCGCCTTGGCCGGCGATGGGCGCCGTCGTCGTCATCGCCACGCTCTTCACCGAAAGGCCGAGATGGCCGGCGGATTCGCGCGCGGTGACGGCGACGCGATAGGCGCCGGCGCGCAAATAGCTCGTCACCAGCGCATTATGGCCGGGGCCATTGTTCTCGCCCTCGCCGAGATGCGGCGCCAGCGCGGCGCCGAGCGTGAGGCGCGTCTGCAATCGGCCCAAGGTCTCGACGCGATAGAGCCCGCCTTCGGCCACATCGAAACGAAACTCCCGCGTCTCGTCGCGGGAGAGATCCAGCCAAGCGGGCTTGGCGGCGGAAATCGTCGCTGGCGGGCGCTCCTTTACCGCCTCTGCGGCGGCCGTCTCCACATCATGCGCATAGACGAGGGCGAGCGCGCCCGGCTCCGCTCGCGCCGGAAGGCGAATGGTGGCGAAGCGATTGTCGTTCTCGATTTTTTCTTCCGTGATCTGCGCGGGCGCGCTCGCGCCCTTGTCGTCGATGACGAGAATCCTGCCGCCGCGCGGCGTGCGCACCGGCAGAAGATATTCCGTCGCGGCCGGCCGCGACAAAGGCGCGGCGCCCTTCTCGAGATCGGCCGGCAGAGCGATGACGCGCGGACCCGTCAGCAGGCCCGGCGCGCTATTGGCGAGAATGAAATGCGAGGCGCCCCGGTCGAGCTTGTGCTCGCCGAAGGAAATCACCGCGCGGGCGGAGGGCCGCGGGGGCAGCTCTGGGGCGAGGCCGGGCGGGCCGAGCGTCACATCCACGATTCCAACGGCGCCTTCCAACGGCTCGAGCGAGAGAAAATAGAAGCCCGCCTGAAGATCATAGCGGCTCGGCAGGCGGCCATCGGCGCGCGCCGCGGCGGCGCCGAAAGCGGGCTCGATGATCGCGCGCAGGCGCGGGCCTTTCACCGAGATCGCCACCGGGCCGCTGTCGGTCGCCTCGAACAGCAGAGTGGTCGGCCCACGCAGATTGAACTTGCCGCGATAGGCGCGGCCGCCGCCGATCTTCGGGAGGTCCGACGCCAGCACGCGCGTCTTGCCATTTTCCGTGCGCGCCAGCAGCGCCGTGGCGGGGACCTCGTCGGCGCCCTCGCCGGCGACGTCCATGGCGACGAGATTGGGTCCTTCCGTCTCGATCGGCGCGCGGCTCGCCCGGCGCAATGCGCGCAGCGAGAACGCCTGCCCCTCGAGGCCGGAGACTTCGATGAGGCCCAAAGTCTTGCCGTCGCCGCCGAGCGAGACGATCGCGACCGGCTCGCGGCTCGTCTTGTCGATCGCGGCGGACCCCGGCGCGCCAGCGCCACGCCGGGCCTCGAGGCGGGCGGCGGTCGGCTTGGGCAGCTCCAGGCGGAATGTGTCATAGCTCGCCGGCGCCTCGAAGCGCGCCGAGCCGAAAGCGCCGATGACGCCATTGGCGACGCCCGCGGCCAGCGATGCGGGATCGATGAGATGCAAGAGGAAGGGCTGCGTCGCGCCGCCCTCCGGCCAGACGATGGGCTCGCCGCCATAGGCGATCACGACATAGCGGCCGGGCTCGACCGCGCCTTCCAGCCGCAGCCGCGTCATCTGGCGCCCGGGCCGCGTCTCGATTGTCGCGCGCGCGGGTGAAAGATCGACGAGCTCGCCGCTCGCCTTCCACAGACGCAGATCGCGCAATGCGCGGCCCAGCGCCTCCACGCCGACGCGGCCCGAGGCCCCCACCTCGAGCGAATAGCTCCTCTGGACGAGATCGCCGAGCTCGGCGGAGAATGTCTTGCCGGGCGCCAGCGCCTCGCGCGCGCCCTGCTCCTGAAACGCCTCGGCGGTGAGGCGCGCCTTGCCGGCCGCGCTCTTGTCCATCGCGCCCTTGGCGCCGAAGAGCCGCAGCTTGTAGACGCCGGCGTCGAGCAGCAGATCGAGCCGCCCGTCGCGCTGGCCCGCGGCGCCCGCCGTCTCGCCGGGGCCGGTTATCATATCAACGAGCCCAATGGCCACGCCCGAGGCGCTATGCGCTGCGATGGCGTAGCGGCCCGGGGCCGGAATGGTCAGAAGCGAGAAGCCGTCGCGATCGGCGGGCAGCTCGCTCACAGAAAATCGGCCGGGCGCGGCATGCTGCTCGACGCGCGTCGGCTCGACGCGCGTTTTGGCGGAAGGCGCGGGCTCCGACGCCGCATAGGAGACGAAGGCGCCGAGCGACAGGCAGGACATCGCGAAAGCGATTGCGATCTTCAGAAGCAAGGCCCCGATCATGCGCAACATGACACCCTCCGCCGCGATGCGCCGCAAGACGCCGCGCTCGAGCTTACGCCGCCGCTTGTTTCCGAGTCGAGCCGGACTGTCGCGCGACGTCTCTCCATGGGCGGAAGGAAACGCGCTTTTTCGAGGCGCCGCCGTGCGCGACCGCACAATACGACGCCGATATGACGCTTCGCTAAGAGTTCGCGCGCGACCGCGTTAACCTCGAGGGAAAGTGAATTTGCGCCGCGCCCCTGACGCCGGCCGGGCGCGCGCTACTTGCGCCGTCGTGAGGCATCATGATTGCCGAACGGCATGCCTATTACGGAGGTCTTGAATGAAATCGAAAATCGCATCCGTCCTCGCCGCCGCCGCTCTGCTCGGCTCCGTCGGCTCGGCCGCGGCCTTCCCGCGCGTCGTCACCGACCTCGCCGCCTTCCGCACGGGTCCCGGCCTCGACTTCCTGCCCATCCTCGCCGTCCCCCCGCAGGCGGTGGTCGATGTGCACGGCCACATCGGCGGCTGGTCGCGCGTCGCCTATGCCGGCAAGATCGGCTTCATCGCCAGCTCGCTGCTCGCGCGTCCGATCGTCGTGAGGCCGGTCGTCACCTCGGTCGTCGTGGCCCCCACCCCGGTGGTCGCCGTCGCGCCGGCTCCGGCCGTCGCCATAGCGCCCGCTCCGGTCGCGGCTCCGGTCGGCCTCATCACGGCTCCGCTGCGCATCTTCGAGTAATCGAGACGCGGCGAGGCGAGCAGACGCGCGGAACATGTTTCCGCGCGTCTTTCGTACGTGCGCCGCGCGAGCGAGTTTCGCGGACAGAAAGCGAGCGCGCCCCCACTCTTTCGATGCTAGAATTTTCGAGTCGAATCTTTTTGGAAAATTCGTTTCGAGCGAGGCTCCATGCGCTCCTTCTTCCTTTCCTGCCTCTGCGCGCCTTTTCTTCTCTTTTCGTCGCAGACGCAGGGAAAGCCCGCCAAGGTCGGCGAGCTCGTCAACCTACGCTCCGGCCCGGGCCTGAGCTTCGCCGCTCTTCTCGCCATTCCCCCGGACGCGGTGCTCGAGGTCGCCTCCTGCCGCGCCGATTGGTGCCGCGTCACTTACGCAGGGTCCGCCGGCTATGTCGCGCAGCCGGCGCTCGTGCCGATCGCCGCGCGGCCGGTGGAGACGCCCATCCTGCCGCCGCTCGGCGCCTATGTGTGGCGGCGCGACATTCCGCCACTCTTTGATCCTTACGACTCCGCCGGTCCCTGGTACACCGGCCCTTGGGCCTATGAGGGAGCCAACGCCGTGCAATGGCGCTACGGATTTCCCGGCGGCTATGTGCCTTGGTATCGCAACGCCATCTGGCGGCCGGGCTTCGGCTGGTTCTGACATCCGCGAATTGCGACGCGAAAACGCCGCTGCGCGCAGCGCGTATCGACGCGCGCGCAGGCGCCGCGCATTGCGACAAATAAGCGCGCGTCTCGTTTTTTGACGTTTGCGCGCTGCGAAGCGCATGCGTGAAAGTCCCAGAATTCCAGGGAAAATAACGCACGATTTTCATTCGCCTGTGACATTTGTGCGCAGCGCGGGACGCACGCCGCTTTTCTTGATCGATATCAAATCGCATCGCCGCGCGAGCGATAGACTCTTACGCGTGATCAAAGACGAAAGGCAGGGCGCGCGACACGCGAAGCGCCCCGCGCCTTCCCGCCAGTCCGCGAGGATCCCGCCCATGGCGCCGAATGACGCTCCCGCAAAATCCGTCACCTTTTCAGAAGCGGCGATGACGCTTCTCTTCATCGCCTTCGCGGCGTTCGCCGGCTTCGTCGCCTCGCGCGCGCATACGCCGGCCTATGCGTTCCACGCCGCTCTATTCGCGCTCGGCTCCATCGTCGCCGTCTTCGCACTGCTGAAGCGCTACGAGCTGCGCGACGCGGAGGCGCCCGCGCCCTTCATCGACGGACGGCCCAATTACAATTACGGGCCGATCCGCTTTTGCGCACTGGCCGCATTGTTCTGGGGCGTCGCCGGCTTCGCCGTCGGACTCTATATCGCGCTGGAGCTCGCCTTTCCGGCCTTCAATCTCGATCTGCCCTGGATCAACTTCGGGCGCCTGCGGCCCTTGCACACTTCGGCGGTGATCTTCGCCTTCGGCGGCAATGTGCTGCTCGCCACCTCCTTCTATGTCGTGCAGCGCACCTGCCGCACGCGGCTCGCCGGAGATCTCGCGCCTTGGTTCGTCGTCCTCGGCTATAATTTCTTCATCCTCATCGCCGGCACCGGCTATCTGCTCGGCGTCACGCGCGGGCACGAATACGCCGAGCCGGAATGGTATGCGATCCTCTGGCTCGTCGTGGTCTGGGTCGTCTACCTCATCGTCTTCCTCGCCACTTTGGCCAAGCGCGAGGAGCCGCACATCTATGTCGCCAATTGGTTCTTCCTCGCCTTCATCGTGACGGTCGCGGTTCTCGTGCTCGGCAACAACACCGAGATTCCGATCTCCGTCTTCTCGCCGAGATCGGTGATCGTCTGGGCCGGCGTGCAGGATGCGATGATCCAATGGTGGTATGGCCATAACGCCGTCGGCTTCTTCCTCACCGCGGGCTTTCTCGGCATAATGTATTATTTCGTGCCCAAGCGCGCCGAGCGGCCGATCTATTCCTATCGCCTGTCCATCGTGCATTTCTGGGCGCTGATCTTCCTCTACATCTGGGCCGGCCCGCATCATCTGCACTATACGGCGCTGCCCGATTGGGCGCAGACGCTCGGCATGACCTTCTCCATCATGCTGTGGATGCCCTCCTGGGGCGGCATGATCAACGGCCTCATGACTCTCTCCGGCGCATGGGACCGGCTGCGCACGGACCCCGTGCTGCGCATGCTCGTCGTCTCCGTGGCCTTCTACGGAATGTCCACTTTCGAAGGGCCGCTGATGTCGGTGAAGGCGGTGAATGCGCTCTCGCATTACACCGATTGGGGCATAGGCCATGTGCATTCGGGCAGCCTCGGCTGGGTCGGCTTCGTCTCCTTCGGCGCGCTCTATTGCCTCATCCCCTGGGTTTTCGGCCGCAAGCTCTATTCGCTGAAGCTCGTCGACTGGCACTTCTGGATCGCGACCATCGGCATCGTCTTCTACATATCGGCGATGTGGGTCGCCGGCATAATGCAAGGGCTGATGTGGCGCGCCTACACGCCGCAGGGATTCTTGGAATATTCCTTCATCGAGACCACCGAGGCGCTGCATCCCGAATATGTGATCCGCGCGGCGGGCGGCGGCCTCTTCCTCATCGGCGCGCTCATCATGGTCTACAATATCTACAAGACGCTGCGCGCGCCCGCGGCGGCGAGCGCCACAGAATTCTCGCCCCTTCCCGCCCCCGCGCAATAAGAGGAGAGAGACATGTCCGACATTGCGCGCAACGCGCCGACGGGCGGCCTGCAGAAGCGGCTCGAGACCAATTCGATCCTGCTTCTGCTGGCGATCCTGCTGCTGGTCTCGATCGGCGGAATCATCGAGATCGTGCCGCTCTTCTATCTGCACAACACGATCGAGAAAGTGGAGGGCGTGCGGCCCTATTCGCCGCTCGAGCTTTCCGGCTACAACATCTATGTGCGCGAAGGCTGCTACACCTGCCATTCGCAGATGATCCGTCCCTTGCGCGACGAGGTGGAGCGCTACGGTCATTACTCGCTCGCCGCCGAGAGCATGTATGACCATCCGTTCCAATGGGGCTCCAAGCGCAACGGGCCGGATCTCGCGCGCGTCGGCGGACGCTACTCCAATGATTGGCAGCGCGACCATTTGCGCGATCCGCGCTCCGTCGTGCCGGCGTCGATCATGCCGGGCTATCCCTTCCTCGCGCAGACGCCGCTCGACGCCGAGCATATCGTCGAGCAGATGAAAACGCTGCGTCTCGTCGGCGTGCCTTATTCGGATGCGCAAATCGACAACGCCAAGGCCGATCTTTCGGCGCAGAGCGCGCCCGACGATCCGGGCGCCGAAGCGCTGCGCCGCCGCTATCCCAATGTCGTCGTCAATGACCAGACCGGCAGGAATGGCGTCACCGAGGAGGATGCGCTCATCGCCTATCTGCAGCATCTCGGCGTCTCGGTGAATTTCAAGCTCTATGACGACAAAGCCGCAGTGAATGTGAGGTGAGCCATGACCACTTACGAATCGTGGCGAGAGCTCTCAGCGAGCTCGGGCCTTTTCTTCTTCGTCGCATTGTTCGCCGGAATCCTGGCCTATGCGCTATGGCCCTCCAATCGCGAAAAATTCCGACGCGCCGCCGAGACGCCATTGCGAGAGGACTGAAGACATGTCGACGCGACAAGCTCACAGCGACGCGGCCCGCATCGATCCGCATTCCAAGACCAGGACGACCGGCCATGAGTGGGACGGCATAGAGGAGCTCGACACGCCGCTGCCGCGCTGGTGGGTCATCACCTTCTATGCGACCATCCTGTGGTCGATCGGCTATTTTCTCGCCTATCCGGCGCTGCCGACTCTTTCTGGCGGCACGCAGGGCCTCATCGGCTGGCATTCGCGCGCATCGGTCGCGCGCGACATGGAGCAGCTGAGCGAGATTCGCGGCCCGGTGCTGGAGCGCCTCGCCAACGCGCCGCTGGAGGAGATAGAGGCGCGGCCGCAATTGCTCAGCGCCGTGCGCGCATTGGGCGCCGCCGCTTTCGCCAATAATTGCGCCGGCTGCCATGGCGCCGGCGCGCAAGGCGCGAAGGGCTATCCCAATCTCAATGACGATGATTGGCTGTGGGGCGGCAAGCTCGCCGATATTCGCCGCACCATTGAGCATGGCGTGCGCTGGGACGCCGATAAGGAGACGCGCAGCGAGACCATGCCCGCCTTCGGCCGCGATGGAATGCTCGACGCGAAGCAGATTTCCATCGTCGCCGATCAAGTGCGCGCGATGGCGAAGCTTCCCGGCGGCATAGCGACTGCGCAAGGCGCCAAGCTATTCGACGATAATTGCTCCGTCTGTCATGGCGTCGACGGCAAGGGCAATCATGACATGGGCGCGCCCAATCTCACCGACGCTCTGTGGCTGTTCGGCTCCGACAAGGAGACGATCTCGAGCCGCATCGCCAATGGCGGCGGCGGCGTGATGCCGGCGTGGAAGGATCGCCTCGACGAGCCGACGATCAAGGCGCTCACCATCTATGTGCATACGCTCGGCGGCGGCGAGTGAGGGAGAGGAAAATGACGAGCGCCGATATGGGCAAGGCGAAGAGCGGCTCGCTCTATGCGCCACGCAAGACGATCTATCCGAAAGAGGTCGAAGGCGAGTTCCGCCGCATCAAATGGTGGCTGCTGGCATTCACTCTCTCGGTCTATTATCTGCTGCCTTTCGTGCGCTGGGATCGTGGCCCCGACGCCCCGTCGCAAGCGGTGCTCGTCGATTTTCTGCATCGACGCTTCTATTTCTTCTTCATCGAGATCTGGCCGCAGGAGGTCTATTATCTCACCGGCCTCTTGATCCTCGCCGCGCTCACCCTCTTTCTGATGAACGCGCTCGCCGGGCGCATATGGTGCGGCTATCTCTGCCCGCAGACTGTGTGGACCGATCTCTATCTTTCCGCCGAGCGTTGGATAGAGGGCGATGCGCGCGAGCGCGCCCGCAAGGACGCCGGCCCACGCACGGCGAAGATTTGGCGCGAGAAGATCGCCAAGCATGCGCTATGGCTTCTCATCGCCTGGTGGACGGGCGGCGCCTGGGTGCTCTATTTCGCCGACGCGCCGACGCTCGTCTATGCGCTCGCGACCTTCCAGCCGGGAATCTCGGAAGCCTATATTTGGATCGGCATACTCACCTTCACCACCTATATGCTCGCCGGCCATATGCGCGAGCAGGTGTGCCTCTATATGTGCCCCTGGCCGCGCATACAGGCCGCGCTCACCGACGAATATGCGCTGAATGTCACCTATCGCTATGATCGCGGCGAGCCGCGCATGTCGCTGAAGCAGGCGAGCGCGCTTCGCCTCGCCGGCGCGCCGGCCGGCGATTGCGTCGATTGCGGCCAATGCGTCGCCGTCTGCCCGACAGGCGTCGACATTCGCAAAGGCGCCTCGCTCGGCTGCGTGCAATGCGGCCTGTGCATAGACGCCTGCGACGCCGTGATGGCGAAGATCGGCCGCTCGGCGCGGCTCATCGCCTATGACACGCAGATGAATTGCGAGCGCCGTCGCAAGGGCGAGGCACCCGTCTACAAGCCATTGCGCGCGCGCACCATCATCTACGCGGCGCTCATCGTGGCGATCGCCGGGCTCATGTCCGCAAAGCTGGCGACGCGCGAGGATGCGCGCCTCTCCGTGCTGCATGATCGCAATCCGCTCGCCGTCACGCTGGCCGACGGCAGCATTCGCAACGCCTATACGATTCGCTTCGCCAATATGAGCGCCGAGCCGCGTCGCTTTCTGCTGGAGACCAGCGGCGTCGAGGGCGCCGAGGTGGAGATCGTCGGCGTCGAGCCCGACGCCGAAGGCCGAATGATCGTCGGCGTCGGCGCCGATCAGACGCGCGAGACGCGCGTGCTCGTCACATGGCGCGGCGCGCGCAGAGCCAAGGGACAGACGCCGATCCTCTTCACCTCCAAAGAGCTGGAGAGCGACGCATCCGTCACTATGAGAGACGTATTCGTGACTCCATGAGGAAAAAGCCATGTCGCACACAAATCTGATGCGCGCGGCGCCGCAGCGTCGCCTCGGCGGTTGGCAGGTTCTTTCGCTGCTCGTTCTGTTTTTCGGCGTCATCGCCACGGTCGATGGCGTGATGATCTACGCCGCCATCTCCACCTTCCGCGGCGAGGAGGTGAGCCGCGCCTATGAGAGGGGCCTCGCCTATAATCTCGACATCGCCGGCGCCCGCGAGCAGAGCGCGCGCGACTGGAAAGTCGAGGCGACGATTTTGCGCCGCGGCGCCTGGGAGAATCTCGTCTCGGTTACGCTGCGCGACGAAAATGGCGGCCTGTCGGGGCTGAAGCTCATGGCGGAAATCCGCGCGCCGGTCGATGGCCGCAAGGATGTCGCCGTCGATCTCGCGGAGATCGCGCCGGGCCGCTATGAGGCGCCGATCGTCATCGAATCCGGCTTCCGCGATCTCGTGCTGGTCGCGACGCGCGACGGCCATGAAATGTTCCGCTCCAAGAGCCGCATTCGCATCGATTGAGCGCCCCATGACCATGGACGTCGATTTCTCCGCTCTCGCGACGCGCGACCGCAATGGCGCGCTACGCGTGGAGCTGGCGCTGGACGGCATGACCTGCGCCGCCTGCATTTTCGAGATCGAAGCGGCGCTGAAGGCCGTTCCCGATCTCGTCGCGGCGCGCGTGAATTACGCCGATCGCCGCCTCTCGCTGGAATGGACGGCGCCGACATTCGACTTCGCCGCCGTGTCGGAAAGGCTGCGACGCATGGGCTATCGCGCCCGGCCGTTCGAGCGCGAGAGCGGCGAGAGCGCGGAGCGCGAGATCGCGCGGCGCCTGCTGCGCTGTCTCGCCGTCGCCGGCTTCGCGACGGTGAATGTGATGATGCTGTCCGAGGCCGTCTGGCTCGGCGGCGATATGGACGAAGCGACGCGCGACTTCTTCCATGGCGTCTCCGCGCTGATCGCTCTGCCCGCCACGGCTTTCGCCGGCCAGCCCTTCTTTGCCAGCGCCTTCGCCGCGCTGCGCGCGCGGCGGCTCAACATAGACGTGCCGATCTCGCTCGGCGTGCTGCTGTCGCTCGCAATGTCGGTCTATGAGACGCTCACCCACGCGCCGCACGCCTATTTCGATTCGGCGACCATGCTGCTCGCCTTTCTGCTGCTGGCGCGTTATCTCGATTGCGCCATGCGCCGCAAGACGCGCGCCGTCGCCGCCAATCTCGCCGCTCTGCGCGCGCCCGCCGCTTGTCGCATCGCCGCCGATGGCGCGCAAAATTACGTTCCGCTCGCCGCGCTGGCGCCGGGCGATCGCGTGCTGACGCGGCCGGGCGAGCGCATTCCCGCAGATGGCGTCATCCTTTCCGGCGAGGCGAGCCTCGATGAGAGCCTCGTCACCGGCGAGACGCGCCGCCGCTGCGTTTCTGCAGGCGATACGGTCTATGCCGGCGCGCTGAATTTCGACGGCGCGCTGACGATGCGCGTGCAGGCCGCGGCCGGCGATTCGCTCATCGACGAGATCGAACGCCTGGTGGAGAAGGCGACGGCGGCGCGCTCGCGTTACCTGCGCCTCGCCGATCGGGTCTCGCGCCTCTATGCGCCTCTCGTTCATCTCGCCGCGCTCAGCGCGCTGCTCTCATGGCTCGCGGCCGGCGCATCGCTGCATGATGCGCTGGTGACGGCCATCGCCATGCTGATCGTCACCTGCCCTTGCGCGCTGGCGCTCGCCGTGCCCGCCGTGCAAGTCGCGGCGAGCGGCGCGCTGTTTCGCGCTGGCGTGCTGCTCAATTCCGACGATGCGCTGGAGCGTCTCGCCGAGATCGACACTGTCGTCTTCGACAAGACCGGCACGCTGACGACGCCGGAGCCGCGCATCGTCAATGCGCAGGAGATCGAGCCGACCTTGCTCGAGCTCGCCGCGCGGCTCGCTCATTCGAGCCGTCATCCGCTCGCTCGCGCAGTCGCATGCGAATATCCATATGCCGCGGCGATCGAGGGCGCGCGCGAGGAGCAAGGCGCCGGCGTCGTGGCCATGGTCGACGGCGTCGAGGCGAGTCTCGGCGACGCGCGCTTTTGCGGTGTCGAGCGCGACTGCGCAGCGCTGGCGGCGCGCGGGGACGCATCCGTCATCGCCTTCCGCCATGGCGAGCGCACCGCGGCGCTCATCGTGCGGCAGAGCTTGCGTTACGACGCGCGCGAGACCATCGAAGCGCTCGCGGATCGCGGCTTGCGCGTCATCATTCTGTCTGGCGATCGCGTGGAGCCGGTGGAGGCTGCGGCGCGCGCGCTCGGCGTCGCGGAGTGGCGCGGCGCGATGAAGCCGGCCGATAAGGTGGCGCGTCTCGAGGCGCTGCGCGCGCAGGGGCGCAAAGTGCTGATGATCGGCGACGGGATCAATGACGCGCCGGCGCTGGCCGCCGCGCATGTGTCGCTGTCGCCGATCGACGCTGCGGAAATCGCGCAAGCGGCGGCCGACGCCGTCTTCCTCGGCGAAGGCCTCGCGCCTATTGTGACGACGATCGATGCGGCGCGACGGGCGCGCGCGCTGATGCGCCAGAATCTCGCGCTCTCGCTTCTCTACAACATGATCGCCGCGCCGCTCGCAATAGCGGGACTGCTGACGCCGCTCATCGCCGCCATCGCAATGTCGAGCTCCTCGCTCATCGTCACGCTCAATGCGCTGCGCGCCGGCCGCCGTCGCTCCGACGAGCCGGGAGCCCTGGCGCGCAAGGACCACATGCATCACATAGCCGTAGAGAAGGAGTCGCCCGCATGAATGTCCTTCTCTTTCTCGTTCCGCTCGCTCTGCTGCTCGGCGCGCTCGGTCTCGCGGCTTTCGTCTGGTCGCTGAATGCGGGTCAATATGAGGATCTCGAAGGCGCCGCCGCACGTGCGCTCGCCGACGATGATGTGGAGGATGCGCGAGCATGAGCCTCCAATTCGATCCGCTGCTCGCGCGGCCGAGCGAGACGCTCTGCCTATGCCCACGCATGGGCGAGACCGACGATGCGCCATCGACGCTGCGGCTCGCGCTCGGCTTCGGGCTCGGCGTGCTGGCGCAGGCTTTGGCGCTCTCGCAACTGCCGCAAGCGGCGCTGCTCATCGCGCCGCGCGCGGAGGAGATCGGCTGGCCGCTGGCGCTGATGCTCATCGGCGCGGCGCTCGCCTCCTTTCCGGCGGCGCTGCTCGTCGACGGCTTCGGACGACGCGGCGCCTTCGCGCTTGGGGCGAGCCTCGGCGTCGGCGGCGGGCTGCTCGCCGCCTTCGGCATGACGCGCGGACATTTCCCGGCGCTGTGCCTCGGCGCGCTGTGGCTCGGGCTGGCGCAGGGCTTCGGCCTCTTCTATCGCCATATAGCGGCCTCCGCTCAGGGCGGAGTAAGCGTGCTGGCGGGGGGCGCGCTCGCCGCGCTGATGGCGCCGCTCGTGGTTTTTTGCGCAGAGCTCGCGGGAGGCGGAGCGGCGACCTTGCTCTGCGCATCGCTGCTGCAGATTTTCGCGCTCGCTCTGGCGGTGCGCGCGCCGCATGGTTTCGCTGACGCGCCTTCCTCTCCTTCGTCCTTCGAGACGGTCTCTACGAGACCTCCTCAGGATGAAGGAGAGGAATACGCTACAGCTCACGATCGCGATTCGGTCAAAGTCCGATTTGCGCTGCTGACGCTCGCCGGCGCGGCGGCTTGGGCGATCATGGCGGCGGCCATGCTGCGCGGACCATTGTCGCTCGCCCTCTGCGGGGCGGCGCAGAGCTTCGTCGGCGCAGCGATGGCTTGGCATCTGCTCGCAATGTATGGCCCCGCCGCGCTGGCGGCGCGCTGGCCGACGTTCTTTCCCGCGCTGAAGACGCTTTGCGTCGGGCTCATCGCTCTGGCGGGAGCTTTCGCGCTGCTGCGCTTTTCCGCCTCGCCCACGCTTCTGGCGGGGGGAATGGCGGCGATCGGCGCCGGCTGGTCGCTCGCCAATATCGGCGCGCTGCGGCTGTTGCATGAGAAAGGGCCGGTCCCGCCGGCTGCGCTGGCGCTGCATGACCTCTGCCTGCTCGGCGCGGCGGCTGCGGGCGCGCTGGCCCTTTGACCCGATTTCGCCGCATGCTTTTCGCAAATTGCTGAATTCGGCGTAGACTCCCCTCCGGGACGGGCCTGCGCGGCCGGCGCTCGCGCGCTAAATTGCCCGGCGAGGACGAGAATTATGAGCTTCTGGCGCAAAAAAGAGAGCGGCCGCAGCGAGGCTTCGCCCACGCTGGAGGCTCTGGTGCGGCGCTCGCTGGCGGCGCTGGCGCTCGAGCGGCTGGCGCGCGTCGCCGCTGGGCTGGCCACGCTGCTTCTCATTTTCCTTGCGGTCACCTTCGCTGGCCTCTGGCTCGAAATCGGCGCGAGCGCGCGGGCGCTCGGCGTCGGCGCTTTTGCGCTGGCGGCTTTGTGGATCCTCGGGCGCGGCCTCGTCGCCGGAACGCCGCGGCGGCGCGAGGCTCTGGCGCGTCTCGACGCCTCGCCCGGCGCGGAGCATCGGCCCGCCGCCTCGCTCGAGGACACGCTCGCCGGCGGCGCCGACGATCAGACGACGCGCACGCTCTGGGCGCTGCATCGCGGCCGGCTCGAGCGCAAGCTCGCGGCGATAGAGGTGACGCCGCCGGACCCCGGCCTGCCGCAGCGCGATCCTTTCGCTCTGCGCGCGGCCGCGCTGGTCGCCGCCGTGGCCGCGGCCTTTGTCGCCGGGCCGGATCGCGAGACGCGGCTTCTCTCCGCCTTCGATTGGGAGAGCGGCCCCGCTTCCGCGACGGGGGCGAGGGTCGACGCCTGGTTCGAGCCGCCGGCCTATACGGGCCGGCCGCCGATCGTGGTGCCGCAGCGCGCCGAAGGGCCTTGGGCGCAGATCTCGGCGCCCGTGAATTCGACGCTGGTGCTGCGCAGCCTCGGCGCGCGCGGCGCCGCGACGACGAGCGGCGGGCTCGCGCCGATCGAGGGCGGCAAGCAGAAGCAGGCGAGCGGCGAGGCCGAGGAACGCTTCAAGCTCGCCGGCGACGCCGCTCTGGCGCTGCGCGGCGCCGGGGAGTTCCGCATTCAGGCGATCCCGGATCGCGCGCCGACGATCGAGATCACGCAGCCGCCGCGCAATAATGCGCGCGGCACCATGACGCTCGGCTTTCGTACCGATGATGATTATGGCGTCATCGCCGGCGAGGCGGTCGCCGCTCTGCCCGCCTCGGCGCGGCCGAGCCGCTCGCTCTATCCGCCGCCGCGCCTCGCCCTGCCCGTGCCGCCGACCCGCGGCGGCCTCGGCGAGGCCAAGGCGACGCTCGACTTCTCCGACCACCCCTGGGCCGGCGCGCGCGTGGCGCTGACGCTGGTCGCCCATGACGAGGGCGGCAATGACGGCTTCTCCGCGCCGCTGGACGTCACTCTGCCGGAGCGCCGTTTCGCCAAGCCGCTGGCCCGCGCGCTCGCCGAGCAGCGCCGCAATCTGGCGCTCGACCCCGACCATTCCGCCCGCGTGCTGACGGCGGTGGACGCTCTGTCGCTGGGCTCGGCGCTGTTCGAGACCCCCTCCTCGATCTTCCTGGGGCTGAGCGCCGCCAAGGCGCGGCTGCAAGCGGCGCGCGACGACGCCGATCTGCGCGAGGTCGCCGATCTGCTCTGGGCCATGGCGCTCTCGCTCGAGGAAGGCGACGTCGCGCAGGCCGAGCGCGATCTGCGCGCGGCGCAAAAGGAGCTGCGCGAGGCGCTGGAGCGCGGCGCGAGCGAGGAGGAGATTGCCAAGCTTACGCAGGATCTGCGCGCGGCGATGGAAAAATTCCTGAACGGCCTCGGCCAGAAGAACGGCAAGAACGCGGAGCGCTCCGCGCCGCAGCAGGGCGATCAGCGCGTGCTGACGCCGGACGATCTCAATTCCATGCTGAGCGAGATCGAGAAGGCCGAGCGCTCCGGCGATCTCGCCGAGGCGCAACGCCTGCTCGACGATCTGCAGGATGTGCTGGAAAATCTTCGCCCCGCGCAGGCCGGCCGCTCCGACCCTCGCGCGCGGGAAATGTCGCGCGCGCTGGACGAGCTCGACAAGCTGACGCGCGAGGAGCAGCAATTGCGCGACGAGACCAATCGCGGCCAGCAATCGGGCGGCCAGCAGTCCGGCGGCGACCCGCGACGCGGCGGCAAGGGCCAATCCTCTTCCTCCGACGATGCGCGCGGACGGCAGAAGGCGTTGCGCGACCGCTTGGAGCATGAGCAGGACCGGCTGCGCCGCGCCGGCGAGGCCTCGCCCGATCTCTCCGACGCCGACAAGGCGATGAAGGAGGCCGAGAAGGCGCTCGGCCCCGGCGGCGAGGGAACCGGCCGCGCCGTGGACGCCCAGGGCCGCGCGCTGCAGGCGCTGCGCCGCGGGGCCGACCAGCTCGCCTCCCGCATGCAGGGCGAGGGGGAAGAAGGCGAGGGCCAGAACGGCCGCACGGGCCGCCGCGCCGGAATGCGCCCCGGCGAGGGCGCCGATCCGCTCGGCCGCCCGACCGGCCGCCAACGCGGCCAGGAGGCCGGCGCCCATTACGATCCGCTCGGCCTGCCGCCGGCCGTGCGCGCCCGCCGCGTGCAGGAGGAACTGCGCCGCCGTCTCGGCCAGCCGGAGCGCCCGGCCGAGGAGCTGGATTATTTCGAGAGGTTGTTGCGGCGGTGAGGGGGGTGCGCTGTGGTGGGCCGTCACGCCGCTGACGCACACGACGAGTCGTACACGATCCAGTCGAACTGAGCGCGAACGCCCGTTCAGTCGTCCTCCCCCGCACGGAGCGAGGCGGCGGCGTCAACGGCGCCTCTGCGTATCGACTTGGCGATTTGCTCCGCCAGCCGATTGCTCTTCATAGAACGCACCAGCGTCAATCCGCCGATCAAAATGCCGAGCATCGACCAGGCGCGAGAGAGTCGCTGCTCCTCGTCTCCGCCCGGCAAGCCGTCGGCGACGAGGCCTGCGATCTTTTTCATTTTCGTTTCGAAAAGGGCTTTGACGTCCGGTCCCGATCGCGCGACCTCGGGCGAAAGGGTCGTCATCGCGCAGCCGCATGCGAGATCGTCACGATGGGCCTTGCCGAGATAATAATCGGCGAAGGCTCGCACCCAGTCGGCGCCGTGCTCGCTCTGATACTGCGGAATGGCTCCGATCACCTCGTCGAGTCCCTGTTCCAGCGCATCGCGAAATGCGCCGTCCTTCGAGCCGAAATGGGCGTAAAAGGCTCCCGACGTGACGCCCGCCGCCTTGGCGATGGCGTCGACGCCGACCCCCGCGTACCCATGGCTGCGGAAGCTCCGACTCGCCGCATCGCGCATGCGCTCGCGGGTCTGCTCCTTCTTCGTAGACATCCGCCCTCGATGGCTTTTTATCACGATCGCTATATTTCTCGTTGACAAGATAGCGATCGTTATCCTATGTCTGATATACCGATCGTTATATTTATAGAGCAGCCGGGGCGCAATGCCCGACCGCCGATCGCCATTTGCGGAATGGCCACGGCGTTCCAGCCGCACCAATCAGGAGAAAAATCTCATGCTCGAGAAAATCCGATTCCGATCGGCCGTCGCGGCTGTGATCGCGCTGACCGCCGCGTCAGGAGCCCAGGCAGGAAAAGCCCAGGCAGGAAACCAAGCCTGCATGACGATCGGCGGCGTAGCGATACCGAATTTTTTTGCAGAAGGAGACAATTCGATGATCATTTCCGCCGCGCTGACCGGGAGCGTGAACACGGCGGCTGGAAAGATCATCGCGCAACGACAAACCCCGACCGGTCTCGAAATGGATATGGAGCATTATTTCGGTCGAGACGACGGCGGCGCCTTTCAGACCAAGGATCTGGCAGTTCTTACCGCCGTGCCGGGAAAACCCGGTCGGTTCATGATCGAGATTTCCTACCACATTCAGGAAAATGTGACCCGTGGGACGTTGAAGGGCTACAAAGGGCAGTTCAACAGTTACGGGCTCGTCGACTTGCGTGATCCAGAAAATTTGGTCGGCCTCGTCCGCTATGCCGGCGAGATCTGCAAATAGGGCGTTTCAAAAAAAGCGCCGCCGGGCGACGCTTTGCGGCCCGGCGGGTTCTGTTGCAGCGAACTGATCGACTCCATGCGCTCCACGCGCGCAAAAAGTCGAATGTCCCCGTTCGCATCAGAGGTGAGAAGTCGAAATGAGGCTTTCGCACGCATCCGAGATCGCGATCACGAAAATCGAGGCGGACATCAAGAGACGCTTGTTCCTAGGAGGGATGCTGGGCGCCGCCTTTGCGTTTTCCACCAAGCCGCTGAGCGCGCAAATGAAAACGCTCAGCGATACGATCGTCTCTTCGGACGGGATCAGCCGCACGACTCTCGAACGCTATGAAAACAGCGCGGGGGAAGAGTTTCGCTTGGTCCTCACCAGCTATCCTGCGGGCGTGGGATTACCCGCTCACCACCATCCCTCGGTCGCCCACAACTACATACTGGAGGGCGTAGCGGAATCGCAGTACGCGGGCGAGGAGCCGAGGAGGTTTGCGGCAGGGGAGAGCTATCAGGACAAGGCCGAGGTTCCGCACATGATTTTCCGAAATCCAGACGCCTCTTCACCACTGAAATATCTGATCGCCTACACGGTCAAAAAGGGCCAGCCCTTTCTCATCATTCCGTGACATGCGAGATCGAAGCGGGAACGGACCGACACCGAGCCGAAATCCCCCGGCGCGCCCCGCCTCGCGCTCCCCGCTTGCCCATCGCCCCCCGCTCCATTAGTCATTGAACCGTAACAGAGCGAGCGCCTCTGGGAGGAGCGGCCCCCATGATGTCCAGCTGGTCCAACATCGCCGTCATGGGCGCGGTCGCCGTCGTCGCCATTGTCGTGCTGCTCGGCCTCGGCAATGTGCTGCGCGGCGGCGACGGCAATCTCTCGCAAAAGCTCATGCGCTGGCGCGTGGGCTTGCAATTTTGCGCTCTGCTGCTGATCCTGGCGATCCTCGCCTTTCGTCACTAGAGCAAGAGCCGCCTAACATGGTCCGCCTCGACAAGATCTACACGCGCGGCGGGGACGCCGGCGCCACTTCCCTGGTCGGCGGCGAGCGTCGCCGCAAGGACGATCTGCGCGTCGAAGCCTATGGCGCGGTGGACGAGACCAATGCGGCCATCGGCCTCGCGCGGCTCGCCACGGGCGAGGACGCCGCGCTCGACGCCATGCTGGAGCGCATACAGAGCGATCTCTTCGACCTCGGCGCGGAGCTGGCGACGCCGCTGAAGCCGGGTGAGGCGGCGTCGGAGAACAGCCTCGCGATCGTGCAATCGCAGGTCGATCGGCTGGAGCGCGAGATCGACGAGCTGAACGCGACCCTCGCGCCGCTCAAATCCTTCGTGCTGCCGGGCGGAACGGCGGCGGCCGCGCATCTCCATCTCGCCCGCACGGTGAGCCGCCGCGCCGAGCGCATAATGGTGGCGCTCGCCAACGCCCCGGAGGAGGCCGTCGGCGCCACGGCGCTGCGCTATGTCAATCGCCTCTCGGATTTCCTCTTCGTCGCCGCGCGCTATGCGAACAAGGACAGGGGCGACGTGCTGTGGACGCCGGGCGCGACGCGCTGAGACGACCGCCATGCCCGCGCCGCTCCCAGTCGTTCTCAGCGCTTATGATCCGCGCTGGCCTCAGCTCGCCGCCGCGCATGCGGAGCGGCTGAAGACTCTCGGCCCGCTGGTCGAGGCCATTCATCATATCGGCTCGACCTCCGTGCCGGGCCTCACAGCCAAGTGGTGAGCGATCTCGCCGAGCTCGATGCGCGGCGGAGCGAGGTGGAGGCGCTCGGCTATGAATGGCACGGCGACTACGGAATAGAAGGTCGGCGCTTCTGCACCTGCTCGGACGCCGCCGGTGGGCGCCTCGCCAATGTGCATTTCTTCGCGGCGAATTCGCCGGGAGTGGCGCGCCACCTCGCCTTTCGCGATTATTTGCGCGCGCATCCAGAGGCGGCGCGCGCCTATGAGCGGGAGAAGCGCCGCGCCCGCGCGCTGCACCCGGACAATTCGCACGATTATACCGATGAGAAGGCCGCCTTTGTGAAGGCGATGGAAAGCGAAGCGCTCGCATGGCGCGAGAGGAATCGGCGCGAACGGACCGAGCCGCTCGCGGAGTGAGGCGCCTCAGCGCTTGCCGTCGATCCAGCTCGCGAGCTTCAGATCGGTCAGCGCGCCGATCTCCGTCACCAGCGCGCCACTGGGGGCGACGAAGGCGGTGAAGGGCAGCTCGCCCTCCCAATGGCGATCGGCCTCGAAATAGAGCCGCTCGACAAAACGATCGGCGAAAGCGAAATTGACGGCCTGCTTCAGCCCCGCCTTCTCCATGCGGGCCAAGGCGCGGCGCCGGTCGCTCTCGGGATCGGCGTTGACGAAGACGAAATCGACACCCGGCGTCTCGCGGGCGAGCTTGCCCCATTCGGCGAGCTCCGAAACGCAGATGACGCAGGTCACAGACCAGAAATGCACGATGAGCGGACGGCCGACGTGAGCCTTGCGGATGGCCTCGAAAGAGCCGCGCGCGTAAGGCGCGACCTCCTGGGCGCGCGTCTCCTGCGCCTGCGCGGCCTGCGGCCATGCGAATTGCGCCAGGGCGCAGGCGGCGACGCCGGCCGCGGCCAATAGCGCATTTCTCATCGTCGGCCGCATCTTCCACGTCTCCTTCTCGCGCCCCTCCTTATTACCCTTAGCGGAAATCCGGCGTGGAGGCGAGCGGCGCCCGGCGGGCGGAAAAGAGGCCGGAAGATTTGCGCCTGTCGCATTGTGTTGTTAAGGCTGGGACCCGCGGCGCGGGGGCGCGCCGACCAACCGATCCCGCCCATGTCCGACACAGCCGACATCTCGACCGACGCGGCCGCGCGCAAAGCCTCGGCCGCCAAAGCCTCCATCGCCGCCAGCGCCGTGCTGACGGTCGCCAAGCTCGCGGCCGGCCTCGCCTCCGGCTCGCTGGCGCTGATCTCGGAGGCCGGTCATTCGGCCGCCGACGTCGCCGCCACAGTGCTGACCTATGTCGCCGTGCGCCAGGCCGAGAAGCCGGCGGACGAGAAGCATCATTATGGCCATGGCAAGGTCGAATCGCTCGCCGCGCTGATCGAGACCGGGCTGCTCTTCGGCCTCGCGCTGGTCGTCGCCGGCCAGGCCGCGCAGCGGCTCGGCGACACGGATGTCGAAATCGACGCCGGCTGGCCCGTCTTCGCCGTGCTGTTTCTCTCCATCGTCGTGGATTTCGCGCGCGCGCGGCGGCTCGGCGCCGTCGCCGAGGAGACGCAGAGCGACGCGCTGGCCGCCGATGCGCTGCATTTCACCAGCGATCTCGTCTCCTCGGCGCTGGTCATCGTCGGCCTCGCGGCCACGCGCGCCGGCTTTGCGCAGGGCGACGCGCTCGCGGCTTTCGGCGTCGCGGTCTTCATCGCCATCGCCGGCTATAGGCTCGGCCGCCGCACTGTGGCGACGCTGCTCGACGCCGCGCCGCAGGAGCTGGTGCCGCAGATACAAGATATTCTGCGCGCGACCCCCGGCGTCATAGCGGTGGAGAGCCTGCGCCTGCGCACAGCCGGCCCCATGGTGATGGGCGAGGCCGTCATCGGCGTCGCGCGGACGCTGCCGCTGGAGCGCGCCGCGCGCATAAAGGAAGACGCCAACGCCGCCATCATCCATGCGGTCCCCGGCGCGCAGATCACCCTCGCCACGCGCCCCATCGCGCTCGACGACGAGACCGTGCTCGAGCGCATTCTGCTGGTCGCCGCCCGGCGCCGCATACAGGTGCATCATATCATCGCGCAGACGGTGGGCGAGCGCCTCTCGATCACGCTGGATCTCGAGCTCGACGGCGGCATGTCGCATGGGCGCGCGCATCAGATCGCCTCGGACCTCGAGCAGGCGATCCGCGAGGAGTTCGGCGAGGCGATCGAGATCGACACGCATATAGAGCCTTCCGAGCCGCATCTGCTCGCCGGCCAGGACGCCGAGCCGCAGACGCGCCGCGCCATCGCCGATGCGCTCGCGCGTCACGCCGCGCGGGGCGGAAAAGTGGTGAATGTCCACGACGTTCGCGCGCGCGAGACGGCCGAAGGGCTCGTCGTCAATTACCACTGCTGCGTCGATCCGCAGCTCTCGGTCGACGCCACGCACGCCGCCGTCGACGAGGTGGAGCGGGCGATGCGCGGCGAATTTCCGAACATCCTTCGAATTGCGGGACATGCGGAAATAAACGACCATTCTTGAGCGCGTCGGAGCGCTCCGCGCCCAGCGTCCATATTGTCTTTTGAACGGAATGCAGCTATCCGTAGCCGGGAATAATGGAATAGTTTTTTCGAGGCCCGCGATCATGTCGAACGTCACCGGCAAAGCCTATGGAATGAACGTCATTACACCGATGAAACCCTGGCGGACATGGTTCAATCGCTTCAGCTTCATGATCTCGCGGTCGATCCCTTCCTCCCTAGGCGGCCTTCTCGGACTCCGCTTCATCCATTTCGCGCGCTGGGCCATCATCAAGCGCGACCAATGGCCCGATCTCGGCCAGGGCAAGCAGCAGATCTCCAATGACTATCTGCTGTTCTGCAGCAATTTCAACGGCACCTGGGACCAATATATCGACGCCTTCGCCGACGGCCTGCCCAACGGCCTCGATCTGCTCTGGTTCACGAGCACGAAATATCCGCATTCCGTGCCGATCACGCCGTTCAAGAATTACATTCGCGCCAATCAGATCGACACGAATTACTATTACAATTCCGTTCCCGGCGCCGCGCAGCGCGATGTGACGGCCGCCCTGCGCGTGCGCGAGGCGTTGCTGAAGCTCGAGGCGAATCTGCAGGGCTCGACGCCGGAGCAGTTCCGCGCGCTCTTCGTCCGCTATCTCAGCACGGTGCAGAACGACCTCGGCTATGAAGGTCGCGCGCCGGTCGCCAGCAATGATACGGAAAACGCCGAGATCAATCGCGAGGACTATCTGCACTTCGCCGGCGAGCTGGCGACGAGCGCCCGCTGACGCATCCGTCCGCAAGACAGAATTCACGTTTTCAAAGAGGCCGTCATGCCGACCTTCGATAGCGGAGCCTATTTCCTCACGACGCTCATTCCCGTCAGCACGACGACGATCGTCGAGGATGGCGTCCCGACCTCGCCCGTGCATGCGCTGCGCAAGCATTTGTCGCTGATGCCGCGCGGCGAGAGGAGCCCTTTCGCGACCAACACGACCAATCATTTCGCGCGTCTCGTCGTCATCGACGACGTCGCCTATAATGGTCGCGAGCAGCCCAACACGCTACTGGTCGCGGCCAGCCCCGAGCTGCCCATCGACCAGAAATACAAGGACATGCTCAATCCGGTGGTCTCGCAGCCGCAGGATCACCTCTCTTGTCCCTTCCTCTTCTTCTCCGCCGATTTCGACTCCAAGACCGGCTCGGACGCCGAGCGCGACGCCTATCTTCGCGATCTGTGGACGCAATCGGAAGCCGAGCTGCGAAAAGTCTTCAAATATTGCCTCGGCTTCGAGGCGCGCGTGCGCGATGCGGCGAGCTTCGCCAAATATGTCGCCGACTGCCAGATCGAGACGACCATGCCCTTCCATGATTATTGGGCGCATGGCGTGCCGGCGGACAAGCTGCCGAACGTGTCGCTGAAGACGGTGGGCCTCGGGGGTCTGGCGATTTTCGCGGTCGCCGCGGCGCTGGTCTATTTCTGGCTGCTGCCGCATTTCCTGCACGGCTTCATCGGCGCGCTGCTGGCGATCGGCGCCGGCGTCGGCGCCGCGGGCCTGGCGATCTATCTCTACATTCTCGACTTCGGCAAGAAGCCCTTTCCCGCAGCGCCCGACTCCACTTTGCCGGATGTGCTGAAGGCGCTCTATCTGCGTCGCGAGTTCACGCGCTTCGCCATCGATCAGCAATTCGACGCCGCCGGCTCGGATCCGGCTTCGGCGCAGCGCCTCTATGACGCTTTCAAAGCTTTCATCGACGCCAACAAGCCGGGCGATGTCGAAGGACCGACGCAAAAGCCGGGCGCAATCGGAATCTAGGGGCGGAAAATGTCAGTCGTTCTCGACCTCGCGGATATTCAGGGCAATATTCTCGAAGCCTATCCCAAGCAGGGCTATTTCAAAGGCCGCACAATTCTGCTGAACATCGGCGGCGACTCGAAGACGAGCCGCGCCGCCAATGGCCGTCATTTCGTGACCAGGCTGCTGCCGCGCGTCACCACGGCGCTGGCCGGCGCGAGCGCCAGCGATGCGGTTCAGCCGCCGGCGATCGCCGTCAATATCGCCTTCACCTTCTATGGGCTGCTCATGCTCGGCGTGCCGACGCGCACGCTGCGCGGCCTGCCCGACGAGTTCATCGACGGCATGGCCGCCCGCGCGCGCATGCTGGGCGATGATTTCAGCGGCGATCACTGGCAAGACGGATGGGACACCGTCTGGCAGAACAAGGGCAAGCCGCCGGAGGCCGCGGTCCATATTCTCATCGTGCTCAATCAGCATTATACGGCGAGCGCCGCCGATCTCGACGCGACGACGGAGGCGATCGTCGCCCTCGCCGCAGAGAATGGCGTGAGCGTGCTCGCCGGCCATAATCCGCCCGGCAAGGAGCAGACGCTCTATCAGGATATTACGGCGCTCTTCGACGCGAATGGCAAGCCGACGCCCAAGGAGCATTTCGGCTTCTCCGACGGCATCAGCGATCCTGTGTTCGAGGGGCAATATCCCGCCGACAGGCTGCAGAACGCCGCGATCGGCCAAGGCGCGGTCGATGGCAATGGCGTTTGGCGCGCGCTGGCGGCCGGCGAGTTCCTGCTCGGCTATCCAGACGAGGCGCAGGAGATTCCGGGCTCCGCCATGCCGCTCGCCTTCAGCCGCAACGGCACGTTCATGGCCTATCGCAAGCTGCATGAGAATGTCGGCGCATGGAACAAGTTCATCGGCGAGCAGGCGGAGAAATTCGCCGCCTTCCGCGGCATTCCGGTGGATGTGGCGCGCGAGACTCTGCTCGCCAAAATGGCCGGCCGCTGGTCGGACGGCGTGCCGCTGATGAAGGCGAAAGACTACGCCGAATGGCAGGCCTTCAACGAGAAATTTCCGGTCGACTCGCCGGAGCGCGAGCGCGAGCTCGTGGACTTCACCTATCGCAAGGATATCGACGGCGAGCAATGTCCGATGACATCGCATACGCGCCGCGTGAACACGCGCGACGCGCTCGACCCTTGGGTGCAGACGGATCCGAAGCAGGCGTCGGGCTCTGTGCTCAATAATCGCCGCCGCATCCTTCGCCGCGGCCTGCCCTATGGCTCCTCCGACCCGGAGGCGACGGATGATGGCGATCACGGCATTGTGATGCTGGTCGTCTGCTCGAGCCTCGCCCGCCAGTTCGAATTCGTGCAGCAGCAATGGATTCATTATGGCCTCGACGCCAATGCGGGCAATGACACTTGCCCCATCGTCGGCAATCATTCGCAGGGCGACGCCCGCAACGGCCCCAAGGCGAAATTCGTGGTGCCGTCCGAGCAGGACTCGGGCAAGCCGCCTTATATCGCCGAGGGTCTGCCGCAATTCGTGGAGACGCGCGGCGGCGAATATTTCTTCGTGCCGAGCCTCACAGCTCTGCGCATGATCGGCATGGGCACGGTCGATCCGACCTGAGGACCCCAGCGGGAAAAAGACGATGACCTTGTTGAAGAACATCTTCGCCGCTCTGCGCGCCTATGCGCTGACGCTCCTCGACGCGGTCGTCGCCCTTTTCTCGCTGATCGCGGTGACGGCGCGCGCGCTCGTCACCGGCAAGGGAACGCTGAAGGAACGTTTGGTCGGCGCGCTCACACGGCCGAGCTCACTGATCGAAATATTCGCGGTCTTCCGCGCCGTGCTGCCCAATTTCGTAATCGGCAAGCAGCTGATCACCAGCTACGAGAACAATGGCACGGCCTTCGTCTTGCGCGCCACGGATGTGATCGAGGTGCTCGACCGCGAGGAGGATTTCGCCGTCGTCTACGAGCCGAAGATGCGCGCCATCACCGGCGGCCCTAATTTCTTCCTCGGCATGCAGAACACGGCGCAATATCAGCACGACACCTCGCTGATGAAGCTCGCCATGCGCCGCGACGATGTGGAGGCTCTGGTGACGCCGCTCGCCCGCGCGCGCGCCGAGGCCTATGCGAGCGCCTTTCCGACGCGCATCGACGTGCCGCAGGAGCTGACGCTGCGCGTTCCGGCCGCGATCGTCTCCGACTATTTCGGCGTCTCCGCCCAGGCCGAGACCGACGCCATCCAATGGGCGACGAGCTTGTTCTGGTGGCTGTTCGTCGATCTCAAAGGCGAGCCGGCGATCGAGACCAAGGCGCTGATGGCCGCCGACGAGCTGCGCAAGGCGATCGACGCCGCCATCGCCGCGCGCAAGGCCAGCGGCGAGACGAAGGACGATGTGCTCGGCCGCGCGCTGGAGCTGCAGAAAGGCGCGCCGGAATTCGACGATCTCGCCATTCGCAACAATCTCATCGGCCTCGTCATCGGCGCGATTCCGACGATTTCCAAAGCCTCGGTGCAGGCGCTCGACCAATTGCTCGATCGGCCGGAAGCGCTCGCCGGAGCCCATGCCGCGGCGGTGGCGGGCGACGAGGCGCTGCTCGGCGCCTATCTCTTCGAGGCGCTGCGTTTCAACCCGGTCAATCCGGTCATCTACCGCCGCGCCAACCGCTCGACGGTGATCGCCGCCAACACGTTCCGCGCCCGTAAGATCCCGGAGGGGGCCATGGTGCTCGCCTCCAATCTCTCGGCCATGTTCGATCCGCTGCAGATCGACAAGCCGAACGAGTTCCGCGTCGATCGTCCCTGGGGCAATTACATCCTCTGGGGCTATGGCATGCACACTTGCTTCGGCGCCTATATCAACCGCGCCGTCATCCCGGCCATTCTGCGCCCCGTGCTGGCGCGACCCAATCTGCGCCGCGCGGCCGGCGCGGCGGGCCAAATCGACGCCTCGACGCCCTTCCCGCAGCATTTCGTGGTAGAGAGCGACTGACGGGCGGCTCGAGCGCGGCGCCCGTCGCCCTTCTCCCGCGAGGAGGGGAAATGAGCTCCGCCGCGCCGAAGGAAATCTCACGTGTCCGACGCCAATGCCGATATAGACGCCCTGCCCTTCGAGAAGGCGATACAGGAGCTCGAGGAGATCGTCGGCAAGCTTGAGAAGGCGAGCGTCTCGCTCGATGATTCGGTGAAGCTCTATGAGCGCGGCGAGGCGCTGAAGAAGCGCTGCGACACGCTGCTGCGCGAGGCCGAGGCCCGCATAGAGAAGATCACGCTCGGCGCCGATGGCGCGCCCAAGGGGACGGCGCCGCTCGACATGGAATGAGCCCGCCGGCGCTTCGCTTCTTTTTAAACTACAGGGCCGTCATTGCGAGGAGCGCAGCGACGAAGCAAATCCAGGGGCCGCCCAACGGCTCTGGATTGCTTCGCTTCGCTCGCAATGACGAGCGAGAGGCGAGGGTTTCGCGCCCGAATCGCTCACTTGCGGATCGTCACCTTGCGGCCGTCGCGAATATCGGCGGGCGGATCGAGCGCGATGGTCTCGTCGCCCGTCAATCCTTGATCGACATCGACATTGGTGCCGAAATCGCGCGTGATGTTGATCTTCGCGAGGCGAACGACATCGTCCTTGCCGATCACCGCGACGCGCGGCCCCTCTGCGCCGAAGAGGATCGACGGCGCCGGAATATTCACCAGCGGCCGCGGACGCGGAATATCGAGCACGACGCGCACGAACATTCCGGGCCGCAGCTCGCCGGTGGGATTGGGCACGTCCACCTCGGTGAGCAGTGTGCGCGAGGCGGCGGCGAGCGAATTGGCGTTGCGCGCGATACGGCCCTTGAAGCTCTTGCCGGGCATCTCCGGCGCCTCGACCTTGGACTCGAGACCATCGACGAGACCCGCCGCCTCCGATTGCGGCACCGACACTTGCACGCGCAGAATATCGTCGCGCGCGAGGGAGAAGAGCGGCGTGCCGCTATTGGCGTCGGCGCTGACGAGATCGCCCACCTCTATGTTGCGCGCCGTCACCACGCCGCGGAAAGGCGCGGTGACGTCCTTGAAGCCGACGAGCTGCTTCAGCCGATCCACATTGGCCTGCGCCGCGGCGATATTGGCCTGCGCGACCTCGACGCCCGCCTGCGCCGATTGCAGATTGGCGTTCTGCGTCTCGACGTTTGCAGCGTTGATGTCGTTGTTCTGCTTGCTCTCGTAATTATTTTTGACGAGTTGCGAGCTGCGGCCGTAGGTGAGCTTGGCGAGGTTGAGATTGGCCTTGGTCTGCTCCACCTGCGCCTTGGATTGCAGCAGTTGCGCCTTGTTGAGCGCGAGCTGCGCCTGCGCCTGCGCATATTGCTGGTCGAGATCGGGCGCCGAAATGCGAACGAGAAGATCGCCCTGCTTCACCTTGCTGCCGATATCGACGCGCCGCTCGGCGATATAGCCCGTCGCGCGCGCGAAGAGGCGCGCCTGCTCGAAGGCGAGCGTCTGGCCGGGCAATTCTATATGCACGGGGCCGGCGACTTTCGTCACCTTGGTCGCGCGCAGGCTGAGCGTCGCATTGGCCTGCTCCTGCTGAAACGCCTGCGCGTCATGCTCCTGCGCCGCATGACGGCGCAGGCCGATGAGCAGCACCAGAGCGAGAAGCGCGAGAAGAAGAAAGAAGGGGAGCTTGCGCAGACGCGGCGGCGGCGCCTCATGCACGCCGACGCCGGTCGAAGCGAATCCGCGTCCCTGCGGCTGCGACATCTCGGTCATAGATAATCCCTCGGAGGCTGAACCTCTCCGCGCCGCAGCAGCGAATAGAGGAAAGGCACGAAAAGCAGAGTCGAGCATGTGCCGAAAGCGATGCCGCCCATCACCGCGCGGGCGAGCGCGGCGTTCTGCTCGGCGCCTTCGCCGAGCGCGAGCGACATGGGCAGAAGGCCGACGAACATCGCCGTCGCCGTCATGATCACCGGACGAATTCGCGTCAGCCCGGCCTCGATCGCCGCCTCTTCCGCGGAGACGCCGGTCGCCTCTCTATGCTCGCGCGCGAAAGTGACGAGCAGGATGGAATTGGCCGAAGCGACGCCGACCGACATTATGGCGCCCATCAATGACGGAATGGAGAAGGTCGTGCCAGTGACGTAGAGCGCGAAGACGATGCCGCAAAAGGCGATGGGCAGAGCGAGAATGACGACGAAAGGATCGCCCCAGCTCTGGAAGTTCACCACCATCAGCAGATAGACGAAGATCATGGAGGCGACGAGGCCGAGGCCGATGCGCGCGAAAGCCTGATTTTTGCTGTCGATCTGGCCGCGAATGACAATGTAGTTGCCGGGCTTCAGCTCCGGCTCGATCTCCGCGATCGCCTTGCGCAAATCCCGCTCGACGCCGCCGAGATCGCGATCCTGAATATTGGCGTAGACGTCATAGGTCGGCTGCGTGTTGGAATGATCGGCTACGCTCTGCTCCACGCCGCGCTTCCATTGCGCGACATTGGTCAGAAGATCGACCTGCGCCGAGCCGGAGCCGCTCAGATCGGAGATCGGCGTGTTGGCGAAGGCGTTGAGCGAGGCGATGCGATATTCCGGCGTCTGCACCGCGACCTGATAGGGAATGCCCGTCACCGGATCGGCCCAGAAATTGGGCGTCACCTGGAAGGAGGACGACAGCGAGATATTCACATTATTGGCGATCTGCTGGACGCTGACGCCGAGCTGCTGGCCCTTCCAGCGATCTATGTCGACGAAGAATTCCGGCGCGTCGAGAATCTGGTGAATATGCGCGTCGACGACGCCGCGCACTTGCGTCACGCGATCCAAGAGCTTGCGCACGATGATCTTATTGCCGGGCGCATCGCGCCCGACGACGCGCAGCGCGATCGGCGCGGGAAGGCCGAAGTTCAAAATCTGCGTGACGATGTCGGCCGGCTGGAAATAGAAGATCGAATCCGGAAAGCGCTGCGGCAGGACTTGGCGCAGCTTGCGCATGTAGCCCGCCGTCGGCGCATGGCCATGCGCGAGCGAGATCATGATCTGCCCGTCATTATAGCCGACCGTTGTGCCGTCGGAGAAAGCGTAATTATAGGTGATCTGCGGCAGGCCGATATTGTCGAGGATCAGAGCGAGATCATGCGGCGGGATCGTCTCGCGAATGACGTCCTCCACCTTTTGGAACAGGCGCTCGGTCTCCTCTATGCGCAGGCCGGAGCGGCCGCGCACATGCAAGGTCATCTGTCCGGCGTCGATCTGCGGATAATAATCCTCGCCGACCGAGACGAACAGAAAGGCGCCGAAGGCGAAGACGCCGGCGACGGCGGCGAGCGTGCGGCCCTTGTGGCGCAGCACCGCGACCAGCAGCAGCGCATATTGGCCGCGCAGCTTCTCGAAGGCATGCTCGAAGCCGAGCTGAATGCGCGTCAGAATAGCGGCGAAGCCGGTGCGGCGCGCGTCGCTCTCACGCTCGCGCTCCGCGTGATGCTCATGGATGAGCAGCTGGTCCATCAAAATCGGCACCAGCGTTCGCGACAGAAAATAGGAGGCCAGCATCGCGAAGACGACGGCCAGCGCCTGCGGCACGAAGAGAAAGCGCGCGGCGTCGGTGAGGAAGAGCACGGAGACGAAGGCCGCGCAAATGGCGAGCGTCGAGATCAGCGCCGGCTTGGCGATGCCGGCGGCGCCCTCCGCCACCGCATAGCGGAAATCCTTGCCCTCTTCGAACAGGCGATAGGTATTCTCGATGGCGACAGTGGCGTCGTCCACCAATATGCCAACCGCGAGCGCCATGCCGCCGAGCGTCATGATGTTGATCGTATGTCCGAGCGCGCTGAGCGCGGCGAGCGAGGCGAGGATCGACAGCGGAATGGAGATGACGACGATCAGCGTGGAGCGCCAGGAGCCGAGGAACAGAAGGATCATCAGCGCGGTGAGACCCGCGGCGATGACGCCCTCGTGCAGCACGTCCGATATTGCGTTGGAGACGAAAACCGATTGGTCGAACAATTCGGCGATCGTCGTGTCCTTGGGGATCGACTCGCGCAGCTTGGCGATGCCGACCTTCACATTCTCGACGACATTGAGCGTCGAGGCGTTGCCGTTCTTCAATATGGTCAGCAGCACGGCGCGCGAGCCGTCGACGCGCACGATATTCTGCTGCGGCGGGTTGCCGTCGCGCACTTGCGCCACGTCGCGGATCAAGAGCGGCGCGCCATCGGCCACGCGGATCGGAATGCTGTTGAGCGTCGATAGCGCGTCGGGCGTCGAATTGAGGCGCACGACATATTGCAGATCGCCCAATTTCACGAGGCCGGAGGGCACCACCAGATTGCCCGCGGTGATGGCGTTGACGACATCGAGCGGCGTGAGGCCGCGCGCCTGCAGCGTCGACGTGTCGAGATCGACCATGATCTGGCGCTGCTTGCCGCCCCAGGGCGTCGGCAGAGTGACGCCGGGCGTCGTCGTCAGCTGCTGGCGGACGCGATAGAGGCCCATGTCGTAGAGCTGCTGCTCATTGAGGCTCTTGCTGGAGAGCGCGAGCTGAATGACCGGCACTTGCGAGGCCGAATAGCGCACGACAGTCGGCGGATTGATGCCGGGCGGCATCAAGGCGCGAATGGAGTTCATCGCCGAGACGACCTGCGTGATGGCGAGCTCTATGTTCACATCCGGCTGGAAATAGATCTTGATGACCGCGACGCCTTGCAGCGTCTGGCTCTCCATATTGCGAATGCCGTTGACGTTGTTGGAGGTGGAGAGCTCGGCATAGGTGGTGACGCGGCTCTCCATCTCGGCGGTGGAGAGGCCAGTGTAGGACCAGATGACCGTCACGACCGGGATGTCGACATTGGGGAACACGTCCTTGGGCGTCGAGACGATCGCCGCGCCGCCGAGGAACGTCATCAAAATGGCCAGGACGTAGAACGTCAGCCGAAACTTGAGCGCATATTTGACGAGTTCCATGGACGTCTTCCACTCTCACCACGCTGCGGGCGGCGCCGTCCGCATCGCTTACGCCTCGTCCGATCCCGGACCGTCGATCAGCCGACCGCGCTCCGCGCCTTCGGCTTTTTCGTCGAGCAGCTCATTTTCTCGATCAGATTGCCGCGCGCCGTCTCCAGCACGCGCATCAATGTCGCGCGGTCCTCGTCGCTGACGCCGGCCAGCGCCTCCTGGCGGGTCGCCTCGGAGATAGGCGCTATGGCCTCGATGAGCGGCCAAGCCGCCGCGGTGAGGAACAGCAGCCAGACGCGCCGGTCGGTCTCGTGCGGCCGGCGCTCCACCAGGCCCAGCGCCTGCAGCCGATCGACGGTGCGGCCGAGCGTGATCGGCTCGAGATCGAGCATTTCGGCGAGCACGCACTGGCTGACGCCCTCATTGCGCGACAGATAGGCCAGGGCCTGGGTCTGCGCGCGCGTCAGGCCTAATTCGCGGGCATTCTGCTCGAACCGCTTGCGCATCAGCCGTGCTGCATCATGCAGCAGAAAGCAGAAGGTGGTCGGCGGCGGCGAGGGCATTAGGCGCGCTTTCTATAGCAGTGCTTTTGATGAGCATGCTTATTAAATAGGTGCGGCGCGGCGAATTCAAGCCCCGCCTGAGCCGCCCCCGCCCTTCGGAAGAAAATTTCGGCCCTATTTAGGATGAAGGCAGGAGCCGATTGCCGCGCGGACCGTCGCGCCTATCGTAATTATGGCAATTCGGCGCCGAGACGGTCCCGAGCCATCACGGCTGGGAGACAAAGGGAGGATGACGGGAATGAGGCTGCTTTTGGCTTGCACATTCTTGCTGATCTGCGCGGCCTCGGCCGACGCCGCGCAGCGCGGGTCGGCCCGCCAGCGCTCGGCCTGCACGGACGACGCCTATAAATTCTGCGAGCGCTACGTGCCGGACGCCGCGGCGGTGGAAAGCTGCCTGAAGGCCAATATCGGCGGGCTCAGCCGCGCCTGCAAGGCGCAGATCCAAGGGGCCGCGGCCGCCAAGAAGCGCGGCCGCCGTCACTGACGCGCAGGCGTCAGAGCCGCCGCGCGAAACGGCGAATGTCGACGCCGTTCTGGGCGAGAAGATCGCGCAAGGCGGGCGGGAGATTTACCACGCGGGTGGCGTTGCCATCATATTGGCAGGCGCTGCGCAGGCTGACGTAATGCCCATAGATGCGATTGGTCTCCTGATCGCCGATAACCGAGCGCGCCTCGCCCAGAAGATAACCGACTTGATCTTCGCTGTATTGAGACACCAGCTGGCAGCCGACGGCGACCTTTTCGGCGCATGCCGGAAAAGAGACCAAGGTGACGACGGCCGCCGTTACGAGAATCTTCATGCTATTTCCTCGATATTGCAGGGTAAGAGCGACCTCGTGTCGCGCTGATCTTCGTATCTGACCTCCTCTCTCTTTCGGAGCTTCTTGGCCGAAGTTTGGCCCGAGGCCGCAGCGCGCCGCGCGCAACCACGCCCGCGGCGCGTCGAAAAGCGAAAACGCGACTATGTTCAACGGAATGTTTACGCTTAACGCCAATGTTCAGGGCCAGATAAGTCCTTTCCGGGACATTTGGCCCGATCGTAATGTGTAAAGCCCGCTCGAGACGGGCGGTTGGAGTAGCGTCATGAGTTTGTCGGTTTCCGGCGATGACCTCCCCTATGGCTCCGGCCCGCTGAGGGCGCGTCCGCTCGGCAATCTCGCCGCAGTGTCGATGGGCGTCGCGGCGCTTCTGGTGCTGCTGGCCTCGCTCGCCTTCGTCCGCACGCCGCAGCAGGAGGCCGCGACCGCGCCGGCCGCTGCGCCAAAGGCGAGCGCCGCGCCCAGCTACGCGTCCACGTCTGCGCCTGCGGCCGCCGCAGAACGCGTCGCCGCCTTCCGGCTCGAGGCGCCCGAGATCGACAAGGATCCGCGGATCACCTTCGATCAGCCGCTTCCTTCGGGCGGGCGCCAGGAAACGCACGCCTTCGGCGCCTTCGACACGGGCCGGCCCTATCTGCGGCTCGATATTCTGCAGCCCGCCGGCGAGAAGCTCGGCAATTCCGACTTCTTCCTCGATGTGGCGCGCCACGCCGCCCAGGCCGGTCTCGGCGTCGTCCGCATCGGCCAGCCGACGCCGCTGGTGACGCGCGCCGGCGCCTTCGAGGCGGCGGAGATCAAATTGTCGCTGCGCGAGGGCGGCGTCGCGGCCGCGGCGGCGGGCGAGCGCACCTGCCTCGCCATGCGCCTCGTCAACGCCAGCCTGTCGATGGAGATCGCCGGCATCGCCTGCGGCGCCGGCGCCAAGCCGATCGACCGCCGCGCCATGGGCTGCCTGCTCGACCGCATCTATTATCTGCCCGCCGGCGACAACAAAGCGCTGGCCCGCTCCTTCCCCAAGACGGAGGGGCCGGGCTGCCTCGCCCCCGCCCCCGCGAGCGACGCCGAGCCCGCCAAGCCCGCCGCGAAAAAACGCGCGGCGCGCCACTGAGCGCGCCTACCTAGGGGCAGTCCGGCGCTTTCGTCGGACCGCTTTCAGCTTTCATGAGGCGCCATTCGCGACGGCCGGTATCGCCCGGCGACGTGATTGGTTATGATCCTGTCGATATCGGAATCAGGAGATGAGGATGCGTCATTTCGTCAGTTTGTCGGCCGGACTCGCCTGCCTTCTCGCCCTCGCGACGGCGGGCGAGGCGCTCGCCAAAACGCATCGCTCCGCGCATCGTCATTTCATTCCCGCGGAGGGAATCGTCGTGGCGACAGGCCCCATCCCCTATGTGCGCCAGCCGCTGGTGGTTCCGCGCCGCAGCTGGCTCGATCCCGGCCCGGTCGTCCCGGTCGGCTCGACCAATCGCTACATGGTGGAAGCCACCTATTTCGCCTATCAGCCGATGGAGGACAATCAGCGCAGCTGGTTCATGCAGGAGACGCTGCCGAACCGCCGCCGCTTCGAGGTTCTGCCCTATCGCGACGGCATCGCGCCGATCTGGTGGCCCTGAGCCCCGCCTCTCGGCTTCGCTTTTTCGGCCGGCCCGCGCTTCGCGAGCCGGCCTTTTTCTTGACTTCCGCCGCTCACGCGGATAATCACCCCCGGTCCGGCGCGGGGAAACCTTCGCCGGCCCGCACCCGTGGCCGTTCCTGAACGGCCTGTCGGCCGGTTTCCGGCAGAGGAGGGCGCGTTCTTTTGACGCGAGAGGCATGCCTCGTCGCGCGGGAACGTGGTTCGGCGACGCTCGCCTCTGACCGAGGCCGGGCGCGGCGTCTCGTTTTCGCGCTTTTGCGAGGCTGCGAAAAGGAAGAGGACGCCGGCAAGTGACGAAACGCGCCGAAGCCAAATATAAAATCGATCGCCGTCTCGGACAGAACATCTGGGGCCGCCCGAAGAGCCCGGTGAACCGTCGCGAATACGGCCCCGGCCAGCACGGCCAGCGCCGCAAGGGCAAGCCCTCCGACTTCGGCACGCAGCTCAAGGCCAAGCAGAAGCTCAAGGGCTATTACGGCAATATCTCCGAGAAGCAGTTCCGCAAATATTATGCGGAGGCCATCCGGCTGAAGGGCGACTCGGGAGACAATCTGATCGGCCTGCTCGAGCGCCGTCTCGACGCCGTGGTCTATCGCGCCAAATTTGTGCCGACCGTCTTCGCCTCGCGGCAGTTCATCAACCACGGCCACATCAAGGTGAATGGCCGCCGGGTGAACATTCCGTCCTATCTCGTGAAGCCGGGCGATGTCGTCGAGGTGAAGGAGAGCTCCAGGCAGATCCTCATCGTCCTCGAGGCAGTCGGCCTCGCCGAGCGCGACGTGCCGGAATATTACGAGGTCGATCATCAGAAGATGACGGCCAAGCTCTCGCGCGTGCCGCTTCCCTCCGAAGTGCCCTATCCGGTGCAGATGGAGCCGAACCTGGTCATCGAGTTCTACTCGCGCTGATCGACTTTCGCCGGCCCGGAGCTTTCGGGCCGGCGTATCTTTATCGTCAGGCCGTGGCGCTGGGCCGGGCGGACGCCGCGGGGCGGAAGGGCGTATCGTCCTCGGGCGCTATCGGCGCATAATGGCCGAACCGTAGATTATGGCTCGCGCGCCCTTTGGCCAGCGCGCTCAGCGCATCGCCATAGCCGAGCAATTCCGCGAGCGGCGCGGTCGCCGTGATCCGCGTGGTCTCGTCGCCCTGCTCCGCCTTCAGAGCCTGCGCGCGCCGGCCGCGCAAATCCTCGATCACCGCTTCCGCAATGTCATTGGGCGCGACTGTCTCGACGCTCATGATCGGCTCGAGCAATTCGCTGCTTTTGGCCAATGCCTCCCGCGTGGCGGCGCGCGCGGCGATCTCGAAGGCCAGCACCGATGAATCCGAGCCATGGCCGGCGCCGTCCACCAGAGCCGCTTTCAGCTCCACGACAGGCCGGCCGAGAATGACGCCGCTCTCCACCACAGAGACGACGCCGCGCTCTACCCCGTCGACGAATTCGGCCGGAACGGAACTCTCCGGCGCACGATTCTCGAAAATCTCGCCGCCCGCGCCATCCGTGTCGAAGACGAGCTTCACGCGGGCGTATTGGCCGGGCCGCTTATGGGTGAAATCGATTTCCTGGCGCCGCGACAGGCGCTCGCGATAGGCGACGCGCGGCGGGCCGATGATCGCCTCGACGGGCGACAGCTCCTGGAAGCGCGCGACAATGTCTCGCAGCCCCTCCTCGCTCGCCGCCTCGAGCAGCGCCTGCGTTCCGCCGATCACATCCAGATCGGAGACGCGCAGTCCGGGCGCGCCGGCGGACAGCCGCGCGAGCGCCTCGACGAGCTCCTCCCAATCGCGTTCGAGCTTGGGCTCTATCGTCACCGAGACGAGCAGCGGCGAATTATTCATGACGGCCTCCCCACATCTCCCGTCGCCGGCGGCGAATCGGGAGTAGGCGAGGCTAGCGGCGGCGTATGACAGGACGTCATACGCCGCGCCCACGCCCGCTCAATTGCGGCGCGCGAGGGAGCGCAGAAAGCCCTCCATATCCTCGGTCAGCTCTTGATCGATCGCCGGCGCCAATTTCAGCAGCAGATTGGCGACGAATGCCTGATCATTGCGCTTTTCCTCGAGCACTTCGCGCAGCACGGGGACATTGTCCTCGATATGGGTGAGGAAGGAAATGCCCTTCTCCAATGTGTCCGTCCAGCGCTCGCGGCTCCACAGCGCCAGCGGATACATGATCTCATGGACGAAATTGGATTTGCGCGCCTGCTCGAAGAAGCGAATGCCGGTGTTCCAATTCTCCTTGGCGCGCAGCGGCGGCGGCGGAATGTCGCCGAGCAGCAGCTTCTTGCCGGCGGCGCCGACATGATCCTCGAGGCTGATGGGCGGATCCATCGGCGTGCGGAAGCTCCACAGCGAGGTCGCGCCGGGGAAATCCTTGCCCATGCTCTCGACGAGCGCGGCCTCGACCTTGTCGGCCGCCGCCTTGTCGCCCTTGAGCGCCGCCGTCATGAAGAAGGCGAATAGCGCATCGCCGCCGTAAGTGACCGCCGCGGCGGCCTTCAATTGCTGGTCCGTGAGCTTGGGCGTGACGCCGTCGGCGGGAACCGTCACATCGCCGGCGCGCAGCGCGGTGATGAAGGTCGTGATCTCCAGCCAGCCCACATAATTGGCGATGAAGGCGTCGGGATCGACATAGACGATCGCGAGATTGAGAGGCTGCTTGCGCTTTTGCAGTTCCGCCATGTCCGTCATGGGTTATCCTTCCTGTCCCCAGTTTTCGCAGTCCCAGGCTATGCTTGGGCGCTCGCTTCCCGAGCCCCTCTCTCGGGCGCGGCGCCCGTCTTCATTCGTCGGCCAGCAGCACGCCGGTGATGCAGACGTCGCCGTCGTCGATCACGAGCGAAAGCGGCGTCAGCTTCCCGCCCTGGCACGGGCCGATGAAGCAATGGCCGGTGTCGAGGTCGAATTGGGAGCGATGCTGCCCGCATTCGAGGAAATTGCCCGACTCGTCGAGGAAATTGCCGGGCGAAGTGTCGAGACGCATCTGCTCATGCGGGCAGGAATTCTCGAAACCGTAGAAGTTGTTGCCTTTGCGCGTGATGATGATCGGCCACGGATTGCTGTCGCCGTTCTCATAGGCGCGCATCAGGACGAAGCCGGTGGCTTGACCGTCCTCTATGTGGCCTGTGCGACAAATCACAAACAGATCGTCCATGGGCTGATCCCTTTCGAACAAACATCCACGCTCCGTGCGACCCGGAGCGGACCCGTGAAATCGGGTAGCAAGCGATGAGCCAGCCTGATCCGGCGCTTGACGATATGGTCAAATCACCATACCAACCGGTTCTGATACGACTTCCGGCGGAACGGTTCGGCGCGTTCCCCCTCTCCCCGCGAGCGGGGAGAAGGAAGGCGGCAAATGCCGCGCGAACCAATCAGCCGGAAGCCGTAGGAGAGAGTTGATGGTGCGCGCTGCGCTCCTCCCGAATTTTTTGAGGACCCGGACCACATGAACGCGCCCGAGCCTGACGAAGCCGCCGCTGGCGCGCGCGAGGACAATGCGCTCAAAGCGCAGCTCATCGGCAAGATCGGCCGGCTGATGAAGGAGCGCGGCCTCAAGCAGGTGGAGGCCGCGGGCCTGCTCGGCGTCAAGCAGCCGGACGTCTCCAAAATGCTGCGCGGCGATTTGCGCCAATTCTCGGTCGAGCGGCTGCTGCGTTTTCTGGTGGCGCTGGGGCAGGACGTCGAGATCGTCGTCAAGCCGCCGAGCGGCGCGGAGGCTCCGGCGCTGCGCGTCGCGCGTCTGTGACGCGGATAGACCATTCTTTTGAAAAAAGAGACGAAGGGATCGTGATGACCGAACTGCGAAGGAGCGCGAAAATATGACCGCCGCCCTTGCGATCGAGCCGAAGCGCGATGACGCGCTCGACCAGAGCATCGCGCGCGCGTCCGGCGCGCTGCGCGCGCTCGCCAGAGGCGACGGCCATTGGTGCTTCGAGCTCGAGGCCGACGCCACGATTCCCGCCGAATATGTGCTGATGCGCCATTTCCGCGACGAGCCGATCGATCACGCGCTCGAGGGCAAGATCGCCGTCTATCTGCGCCGCATTCAGGGCGCGCATGGCGGCTGGCCGCTGTTCCGCGACGGCGCCCTCGATATGAGCGCCAGCGTGAAGGCCTATTTCGCGCTGAAGATGATCGGCGACGGCATAGACGCGCCGCATATGAAGCGGGCGCGCGAGGCGATTCTCAGCCATGGCGGCGCGGCGCGCACCAATGTGTTCACGCGCGCGCTGCTGGCGCTCTATGGCGAAATTCCCTGGCGCGGCGTGCCGGCAATGCCGGTGGAGATCATGCTGCTGCCGAAATGGTTTCCCTTCCATATCGACAAGATCTCCTATTGGGGCCGCACCGTCCTCGTGCCGCTGCTGGTGCTGCAGACGTTGAAGCCGCAGGCGGTCAACCGGCTCGGCGTGCATATCGGCGAATTGTTCACGACGCCGCCGGACGAGGTGAAGGAATGGCCCAAGGGCGCGCATCAGCATAAGGCGCTGATCGCCCTCTTCGGCGCCATCGACGATCTTCTGCGCGCCGCCGAGCCTTATTTTCCCAAAGGCCCGCGCCAGCGCGCGATAAAGGCGGCGGAGGCTTTCGTCACCGCGCGGCTGAACGGCGTCGACGGGCTCGGCGCCATCTTCCCGGCCATGGTCAACAGCCTGCTGATGTATGAGGTTCTCGGCGTCCCCGCCGATGACGAGCGCATCAGGCTCGCGCGCGAATCGATCGAGCGTCTGCTCGTCGTCAAGGAAGACGAGGCCTATTGCCAACCCTGCGTCTCGCCCGTGTGGGACACGGCGCTCGCCTGTCACACGCTGCTCGAGGTCGGCGGCGAGGAGGAAGAGGCCCGCGCCCGCGCCGGCCTCGATTGGCTGGCGCCCTTGCAAGTGTTGGATGTGAAGGGCGATTGGGCCGTGCAGCGGCCGAATGTGCGTCCCGGCGGCTGGGCCTTCCAATACGCCAACGCCTATTATCCCGATGTCGACGACACCGCCGTGGTGGTGACGGCGATGGATCGCTCCTACGCCGGCCGCGCCGAGCGTCCCTATGACGAGCGCATCGCCCGCGCGCGCGAATGGGTCGAGGGGCTGCAGAGCAAGAATGGCGGCTGGGGCGCCTTCGACGCCGACAATGAATATTATTATCTCAACCACATTCCCTTCGCCGATCATGGCGCGCTGCTCGATCCGCCGACCTCGGACGTCTCGGCCCGCTGCGTCTCCATGCTGGCGCAGCTCGGCGACACGATCGAGACCGGCCCCTGCATGAAGGCCGGCGTCGATTATCTCCTCGCCGAGCAGGAGCCGGACGGCAGCTGGTTCGGCCGCTGGGGAATGAACTATATATACGGCACCTGGTCGACGCTCTGCGCGCTCAACGCCGCCGGGCTGAAGCCGGAACATCGCGCCATGCGCCGCGCCGTCGATTGGCTCGTCGCGATCCAGAACGAGGACGGCGGCTGGGGCGAGGATGGAGATAGCTATAAGCTCGACTATCGCGGCTATGAGAAGGCGCCGAGCACTCCCTCGCAGACGGCCTGGGGCGTGCTCGCGCTGATGGCGGCTGGCGAGGTCGGCCATCCGGCGGTCGCCCGCGGCATCGCCTATCTGCAGGCCCATCAGGATGCGGATGGGCTGTGGAAGGAGGAGCGCTTCACCGCCACGGGCTTCCCGCGCGTCTTCTATCTGCGCTATCACGGCTACGCGAAATTCTTCCCGCTCTGGGCGCTCGCGCGCTATCGTAACCTCGAAAGGGGCAACAGCAAAATTGTCCAGACCGGACTCTAATCGTCGCTTGGACGGCCCGGATGAGGTGGAGCCCCCGCGCTTCCTCATCATCACGGGGCTGCTCAGCGAGCGCGCCTGCGCCGAGGGCGAAGGTCTGGTGCCGATTTGCAGCGGCGCCGACACAGAGGGCCTGCGCGCCGCGCTCGAGCGCACGCAGGGCTTCGCGCTCGCCGGCGTCGTCAGCTTCGGCATAGCGGGCGGGCTCGATCCTGCGCTGCGGCCGGGCGACGTCGTCATCGGCGCTTCCGTCGTCGCCGAGAACAAGCGCTATGAAACGAGCGCCGAGCTGTCGTCCATATTGAGCGAAGGTCTCGGCGCCTCGGGCGGCAAGATCGTCTCGGGCGTTATCGCCGGCGTCGAGGCGCCCGTGCTCGACCCCAAGGCCAAAGCCGCGCTGCGCAAGAGGACCGGCGCCGCCGTCGTCGATATGGAGACGCATATCGCCGCGGAATTCGCCGAGCGCCGGCGCCTGCCGCTGGCCGTGGTGCGCGTGGTCAATGATCCGGCGGCGCGGGCGCTGCCGCCGCTGGCCACCTCCGCCGTCACGCCGGACGGCGGCGTCGATTTCCGCGCTGTGTTTCGCGATCTCGCCCGCGAGCCGCGCCAGATCGGCGATCTCATTCTCGCCGGTCTGGATTTCCGCAAATCTTCGGCGACCTTAGGCCGCTGTGGGCGTCTTCTCGGCCCGCTCCTTAGCCTCGGCCTCTCGGAGCTCTGACAGCGTCGCGATATTCTTGTCGAAGACATATTGCGCCGGCCGCTGATTCTCGAGCGAGATGTCGGGCGCAAAATCGCCTTCCGTCTTCACGCCGCGCAGAGCGACCAGCGCCGCCTTCCACGGTCGCGCGACGGCGTCCTTCACCGCCGTGGCCTCGAAGCCGCAATGGACCATGCAATCGGCGCATTTCTCGTAATTGCCGACGCCGTACGAGTCCCAATCGGTCTCGTCCATCAGCTGCTTGAAGGTCGGGACATAGCCCTCGCCCAGAAGATAGCAGGGACGCTGCCAGCCGAAGACGGTGCGCGCCGGATTGCCCCAGGGCGTGCAATGGTAGCTCTGATTGCCGGCCAAAAAGTCGAGGAACAGGCCCGACTGCACAAAGGCCCAGTCGCGTCCGCCGCGGCCGCGCTTCAGAATGCCGCGGAACAGCTCCTTGGTGCGGGCGCGATTGAGGAAATGCGCCTGATTGGGCGCGCGCTCATAGGCATAGCCCGGCGACACCGTCATGCCGTCTATGCCGATGCGCTTCACCTCGTCGAAGAAATCGGCGACGCGGGCCGGATCGGCGTCCTGGAAGAAGGTGCTGTTGATGGTGACGCGGAAGCCCTTGGACTTCGCCAGCTTGATCGCCTCGACGGCGCGCTTGTAGACGCCTGTCTGGCTCACCGCGCGATCATGCATCTCCTCGTCGCCGTCGAGATGGATCGACCAGGTGAAATAAGGGCTGGGCTTATATTGATCGATCTTTTTGGCGAGCAGCAGCGCATTGGTGCAGACGATGGCGAATTTCTTGCGCGCCATTATGCCTTCGACAATCTGCGGCAGCTCCTTGTGCAGCAGCGGCTCGCCGCCCGCGATGACGACGACCGGCGCGCCGCATTCGTCCACCGAGGCGAGGCAGTCCTGCGCCGAGAGGCGCTTGTCGAGAATATGGTCCGGATAGTCGATCTTGCCGCAGCCGGCGCAAGCGAGATTGCAGCGAAACAGCGGCTCGAGCATCAGCACCAGCGGATAGCGCTTCCGACCGGCGAGATGCTGGCGGAGGATATAGCCGCCGATCGACATGATGTAGCGAAGCGGAATGGACAAGAAAGCTGTTCCTTCCAGGGACCGGCTCTTCGACAGAGCGGCGCGGAGGCCGCCCGGCTTCGACGCGCGAGAAACACAGCGTCGGAACGTTCCGTCTAACACGAAAGCTCGACTGCGCAAACCGGCGGCCGAGATCGCCGGCTGCGGCGACTTCGCCTCGAGGATATGGCGTTTTTCAGGCCCGAGCGGATCATGATAGGGTCGCCGCCCCGTTACGGAAGGCGCGAGAGGGAAGCTTGGCCGGCGTGATCGTCAAAATCTGCGGCTTGTCCACCCTGCCGACGCTCGAGGCCACGATCGCCGCCGGCGCGGATATGGCCGGCTTCGTCTTCTTCGAGAAGAGCCCGCGCCACATCACGCTCGAGACGGCGCGAGAACTCGGCCGGGTCGCGCAGGGACGCATCCGCAAGGTGGCGCTCACCGTCGACGCCGGCGATTCCACGCTCGACGCCATCGTGGCCGCCCTCGCGCCGGACCTTCTGCAATTGCATGGGAAAGAGACGCAAGAGCGCGTGGCCGCCGTGAAGGCGCGCTTCCGCCTGCCGGTCATCAAAGCGATCGGCGTCGCCGGCGCCGCGGATGTCGCCAGCGCTGCGGCCTTTCGAGAGGTCGCCGACATTCTCCTATTCGACGCCAAGCCCGCGCCGAATGCCGCCGTCCCCGGCGGGGCCGGGACCGTCTTCGATTGGCAGCTGATGCGCGGCTATAGCGGCGGCGACTGGATGCTCTCCGGCGGCCTCGATCCCGCCAATGTGGCGGAGGCGCTGCGGCTCACCGGCGCGCCGGCGGTGGATGTGTCCTCCGGCGTGGAGCGCGAGCGCGGCGTGAAGGACGAGGCGAAGATCGCTGCCTTCGTCGGGGCGGCGCGCGGCGCATCTGTCTGACGATCTACGCCGCTTTCATCGGAGCGGCGGAGGGTCTAAGAGTGCGCCGCAGCCGAGGCGAGGAGGACCGACAGTGAACGAGCAGACCCCCAATTCCTTCCGCAACGGCCCGGACGAGAACGGCCGCTTCGGCCTGTTCGGCGGCCGCTTCGTCGCCGAGACCTTGATGCCGCTGATCCTCGACCTCGAGCGCGCCTATGGGGAGGCCAAGGCCGACCCCTCCTTCCAGGCCGAGCTGGACAGTCTGCTGAAGCATTATGTCGGCCGTCCGAGCCCGCTCTATTACGCCGAGCGCATGACCGAATATTTGCGCGGCCTCACGGCGGCGGTCGGCGGCGAGGGCGGCGCCAAAATCTACTTCAAGCGCGACGAGCTGAACCACACCGGCGCGCATAAGATCAATAATGTGCTCGGCCAGATTCTGCTCGCCCGCCGCATGGGCAAGAAGCGCATCATCGCCGAGACCGGCGCCGGCCAGCACGGCGTCGCCACCGCCACCGCCTGCGCGCGCTTCGGCCTCGATTGCGTCGTCTATATGGGCGCGGTCGATGTCGAGCGGCAAAAGCCCAATGTCTTCCGCATGAAGATGCTGGGCGCCGAGGTCCGCCCGGTGCAGTCCGGCGCGCGCACGCTGAAAGACGCGATGAACGAGGCGCTGCGCGACTGGGTCACCAATGTCTCCGACACTTTCTATTGCATCGGCACCGCCGCCGGCCCGCACCCCTACCCCGCCATGGTGCGCGATTTCCAATCGGTGATCGGCAATGAGGCGAAGGAGCAGATGTTCGAGGCGGAAGGGCGCCTTCCCGATTCGCTGGTCGCCTGCATCGGCGGCGGCTCCAACGCCATCGGCCTGTTCCACCCCTTCCTCGACGACGCGTCGGTGGAGATTTACGGCGTGGAAGCCGCCGGCCACGGGCTCGACGTCGAGAACGGCCACGCCGCCTCGCTGGCGGGCGGACGGCCGGGCGTGCTGCATGGCAATCGCACCTATCTGCTGATGGACGACGACGGCCAGATTCTCGAAGGCCATTCGATCTCCGCCGGCCTCGATTATCCGGGAATCGGCCCGGAGCATTCCTGGCTGCGCGACATCGGCCGCGTGACCTATCTGTCGGCCACCGACAAGGAGGCGCTCGCCGCCTTCCAGCTCTGCTCCAAACTCGAGGGCATCATCCCCGCGCTGGAGCCCTCCCACGCGCTGGCCAAGGTGATGGAGCTGGCGCCGCAGAAGCCGCAGGATCATCTGATGGTGATGAATCTGTGCGGACGCGGCGACAAGGATATCTTCGCCGTAGCGGAGCATTTGGGCGGGATGTGAGCTAGCCGGCGGGGCCGGCCGGGAGGGGATGCAGATGTCCAAGCCCTTTGACGACAACTCCACTCGCAACGCCGAGCGGGTTTCGAAGCGCGATCGCGGGATTAGCGCGCCGAAGCCCGAGCGCCGCTACATGCTCGATGAGCTTCTGACGGAATCGTCATTTGACGCCTCACCGGCGACCGAGGATTGGATGCGCTCGCCGCCAGTCGGCCGTGAATTGCTCTGAACGCGCGAGGCGACGATCACGCCGCCTCGACTTCCGCCTTGATGCGTTCGCCGAATTCGCGTTCCGCGATCTCGAGATCATATTTCGTCTGCAAATTCATCCAGAACGCCGCACTGTTGCCGAAGTAGCGCCCCAGCCGCAGCGCCGTCTCCGCGCTAACGCCGCGCTTGCCGGCGACGATCTCGCCGATCCGATTGGCCGGCACGCGCAATTTCAGCGCGAGCGCGTGAGCGCTCAAGCCCCGCGCCTCGAGTTCCGCGGCCAGCGTGCGGCCGGGATGGATCGGCCCGAATCGGAAACCGCCCGCGGGCGCTTCGAAAACGTCTTCGCCCTTCTTCGCCATTACGACCTCAATGATAGTCGACGATCTCGACCTCGAAGGCGTCGCCGCCCTCGAAACGAAAGGCGATTCGCCACGGCCCATTGACCTTGATCGCCCATTGGCCCTTGCGGTCGCCCGACAGCCTATGCAGCCCGACGCTGCGCAGTGGCGGCAGATCGTCGAGCGAGGCGGCGCTGTCGAGTTCCGCCAGACGCTGGCGCGCCAGTTCCGCGTCGAGGCCCGAGAACTTCGACTTGCCGGTTTCGAGAAACTGGCGCGTCGCCGTTCCTTTGACGGATCGTATCATATGTGGAGCGTATGACGCTATCCGCAAGCGAGCAACTCCGCCCCCACCCCGCCATTCCCCTTCGCCCTCCCCTATGCTATCGCCTGCGGCCATGAGCACACGCATCGACGCCCGCTTCGAAGCCCTGCGCGCCGAGGGCCGCGCCGCCCTCGTGACCTTCGTCATGGCCGGCGACCCGGACCTCGAGACCTCGCTCGCTCTATTGAAGAGCCTGCCCAAGGCCGGCGCCGACGTGATCGAGCTCGGCATGCCCTTCACCGATCCCATGGCCGACGGCCCCGCCATTCAGGCGGCCGGCCTCAGGGCGCTGCATGCGGGCATGACGCTCAATAAGACGCTCGAGCTGGTCCGCGCCTTCCGCGCGCAGGATCAGGCGACGCCGATCGTGCTGATGGGCTATTACAACCCCGTCTATGTGCATGGCGTGCCCGCCTTCCTCGAGGAGGCGAAGGCGGCCGGCGTCGATGGGCTCATCATCGTCGATCTTCCGGCGGAGGAAGACGCCGAGCTGTGCCTGCCGGCGCGCGCGGCGGGGCTGAACTTCATCCGCCTGGCGACGCCCACCACGGATGACAAGCGCCTACCCAAAGTGCTCGAAAACACGAGCGGATTCGTCTATTATGTGTCGCTCACCGGCATCACCGGCGCGGCGCTCTCGGATTATTCGGGCGTGTCGGAGGCGGTCGCGCGCATCAAGCGCAGCACGCCTCTGCCCATCGCCGTCGGCTTCGGCGTCAAGACGGCGGAGAACGCCGCCGCGATCGCGCGTTACGCTGATGGCGTGGTTGTGGGAACGGCGCTGGTCGATGCGCTGGCGAAATCGCTCGACGCGGAAAATCGCGCCGGTCCGCGGACGGTGGAGGCGGTGACGAGCCTCGTCGCCGATCTCTCCCGCGGCGTGCGCGGCGCGCGGGCGCAAGAGGCGAAGAAGGACGAGCCCTTCTCGCTGAAATCGGCCTTGGGGGCGCTCGCGAGGCTTTGGTCATGAACTGGTATTCCAACGTCGTTCCGCCCAAGATCAAAGCCCTCATCAAGCGCGAGGCGCCGGAGAACGCCTGGGTCAAATGCCCGGAGAGCGGCCAGCTGGTGTTCCACAAGGACATAGAGGACAATCTCTATGTCGTGCCGGGCTCCGGCTATCACATGCGCATTCCGGTGGAGGCGCGGCTCGCCGGCCTCTTCGACAATGGCGAACATGACATCGTGCCGACGCCGGATGTTCCGAGCGATCCGCTGAAGTTCCGCGACATCAAGCGCTATGTCGACAAGATCAAGGAATATCGCCTCAAGACCGGCCATCAGGACGCGGTGACGATCGCCTATGGCAAGCTCGAGGGCGCGGCCGTCACTGTCGCCGTGCAGGACTTCGAGTTCATGGGCGGCTCGCTGGGCATGGCGGCGGGCGAGGCGATCATCGCCGGCATGAGCCACGCCATAGAGAAGCGCACGCCCTTCATCATTTTCACCGCCTCCGGCGGCGCGCGCATGCAGGAGGGCATGTTCTCGCTGATGCAGATGCCGCGCACCACCATCGCCGTGCGCCGGCTGCGCGACGCGCGACTGCCCTATATCGTCGTGCTCACCAATCCGACGACCGGCGGCGTCACCGCCTCCTACGCCATGCTGGGCGACATTCACATCGCCGAGCCCGGCGCGATCATCGGCTTCGCCGGCGCGCGCGTCATCGAGCAGACGATTCGTGAGAAGCTGCCCGAGGGCTTCCAGCGCGCCGAATATCTGCGCGACCATGGCATGGTGGATATGGTGGTGCCGCGCACGGAAATGCGCGAGACGCTGGCCCGGCTCTGCGCGCTGCTGACCAAAGCGCCGCGCCGCGCGGCCTAGAGCATGTTCCCGAAAAGCGCCAAGCGGCTTTCGGAGACGAACATGCGAGCTCGAATCTTTCCAGGAGCGCATTCGGACGTGATTCGTCCGAATGCGCAATAAGAAGCGAAAGCCAGTCCCATGGATCAGCGCGACGCGATTCTGACGCGCTTGCTGGACCTTCATCCCAAGAAGATCGATCTGTCCCTCGGACGGACCGAATGGCTGCTGGCCGAAATGGGCCATCCCGAGCGCCGGCTGCCGCCGATCATCCATGTCGCCGGCACCAATGGCAAAGGCTCGACGCTGGCCTTTCTGCGCGCCATTCTGGAGGCCGCCGGCCAGCGCGTTCATGTCTACACCTCGCCGCATCTCTTGCGCTTCAACGAGCGCATCCGCCTCGCCGGAACGCTGGTGGACGACGCCCGCCTGCAAAAGGCGCTGGAGGATTGCGAGCGCGCCAATGGCCAGCGGCCCGTGACCTTCTTCGAGATCACCACCGTCGCCGCCTTCGCGCTCTTCGCCGAGGAGCCCGCCGATTGGCTGCTGCTGGAGACTGGCCTCGGCGGGCGCTATGATTCGACCAATGTGATCGAGAGCCCCAAGGCCACGATCATCACATCCATCTCGCGCGACCATCCTGAGTTTCTCGGCGATACGATCGAGAAGATCGCCTATGAGAAGGCCGGCATTTTGAAGCGCGGCGCGCCCGCGATCATCGGCTTTCAGCAGCATGACGGCGCCCGCGACGTGCTGGAGCGCGAGGCGCGGCGCGTCGGCGCGCCGCTCTCCATCGCCGGCGAGGATTTCCATATTCGCGAGGAGAATGGCCGCTTCGTCTATGAGGACGAGCGCGGCCTGCTCGATCTGCCGCTGCCGCGCCTGCCCGGCCGCCATCAGCAGGCCAACGCCGCCGGCGCCATAGCCGCGCTGCGCGCCGTCGCGCCGCATATTGGGCCTGAGCATATAGAGGCGGGCCTCACCCGCGCCGAATGGCCGGCGCGGCTGCAATTGCTCTCGCGCGGACGGGTGGCGGATCTGGTGCCGCCGGGCTCGGAAGTCTGGCTCGACGGCGGCCACAATGACGACGGCGGCCGCGTGCTCGCCGAGGCCATGGCGCAATTCGAGGAGAAAAGCGCCCGGCCGCTGGTCTTCGTCTGCGGCGCGCAGGTGACGAAGGACATTCGCGCGCTGATAAAGCATTTCGTCGGCCTCGCGGGCGAGGTCGTCGCCGTGCCGGTCGAGGGCGAGCATAAGAGCTGGCCGCCGGAAGAGATCGCCGCGCTGGCCTGCGCCGAGGGCATGAGATCGGCGGCGGCGCAGAGCGTCGAGGAGGCGCTGGCGATCATCGCGCAGCGCAGCTATGTGGTCCCGCCGCGCATATTGATCGCCGGCTCGCTCTATCTCGCCGCCGGCGTGCTGGCGCTGAACGGCTCCGTCATAGAGTGAAGCGACGCCTCTCCCTTCTCCCGCTTGCGGGAGCAAGGTGGCCCCGCAAAGCGGGGTCGGATGAGGGTCCGCGCCGGAAAGAGCCTCACCCTTTCGCGAGCGCTTCCAGCAGCTTGCGCGCCGCCGGACCGGAGGACGCCGGATTCTGTCCGGTAATCAGCGATCCGTCCCGCACCACATAGCTCGCCCAGTCCGCGCCTTTCGAGAAAAGCCCGCCCTTGGCGCGCAGATCGTCCTCCACCAGAAACGGCACGACCCCGGTGAGGCCCACGGCCTCCTCCTCGCTATTAGCGAAGCCCGTCACCTTTTTGCCCGCGACGAGCGGCCGTCCGTCCGGCGCGCCCACATGTCGCAGCACGCCCGGCGCATGGCAGACGAGGGCGATGGGCTTTCCCGCGCGGATGAAAGATTCCAGCAGCGCGATCGAATGCGCGTCCTCGGCGAGATCCCAGAGCGGACCGTGGCCGCCGGGGTAGAACACCGTGTCGAAATCCTCCTGGCGGACGTCGGCGAGCGGGACCGTCTGCGCGAGCTGCGCCTTCGCCGCCGCATCCGCCTCGAAGCGTCGCGTGAGGTCGGTCTGGAAATCCGGCTCATTGCTCTTAGGGTCGAGCGGCGGCTGGCCGCCCGCGGGCGAGGCCAAGGTGAGCGTCGCCCCTGCGTCCTGGAAGGCGTAATAAGGGGCGGCGAGCTCTTCCAGCCAGAAGCCGGTCTTGCGGCCGGTGTCGCCGAGCCGATCATGCGATGTGAGCACGATGAGAATTTTCATGGGGCCGCTCCGTCGTCTCGCTTTTTCGCGCAAGCGCTCGCCGGAAGATAAGGAGCCCACCGGCAGGCGCCCACTCCAATTCGCCTGCGGCGCCACTTGGATTTCGGAAGAAATTGCTCCACAAGCGTCCTGCCTCTCCCGCCGCGGGCCGAGGCGAGATCGAAAGAGCGCCTGATCGATGACCCTAATGTTGACGAGCGTCGCCAGCGTGGCGGAAGCCGAGATCGCCACCGCTGGCGGAGCGGACGTCATCGATTGCAAGGACGCCACCCGCGGCGCTCTCGGCGCTCTGCCCGTGGCCGAGGTCGCGGCGATCCTGCGTTCCGTCGCCGGTCGCCGGCCGGTCAGCGCCGTCGTCGAGCTGTCGCATGATCCGGCTGTGGCGCGCGCGGCGATAGAAGAGACCGCCGCGCTCGGCGTCGCTTTCGTCAAATTCGCGCTGCCGGCGACGCCGGACGCCGATGCGCTGATCGCGGCTCTGGCTCCGATCGCGCAGCGCGTGCGGCTCGTCGCCGTGCTCTTCGCCGATCTCGGGCCGGACCTCGACGTTCTGCCGCGCCTCGCCGCAGCTGGCTTTGCCGGCGCGCTGCTGGACACGGCGCATAAGGGCAAGGGCAGGCTCATCGAGCATTTCGACATTGGCGCGCTCTCTTCCTTCGTCGAGCGCTGCCATGCGCTGGGCCTCGAGGCGGGGCTCGCCGGCTCGCTGGAGGCGCCGGACGTTCCGCGCCTTCTGGTGACGGGCGTCGATGTGATGGGCTTTCGCGGCGCCCTCTGCCGCGACCACGACCGCAAGAGCGCGATGGACGCCACGGCCGTCGCGCTGATCCGCGATCTCATCCCCGGCGGCCCGGCGCGGGCGAGCGGCAAGGGGGCCGCGCTCGCCGCCAATGTCGATTGGTCGCTGGTCGTCGGCCGCGGCTATCTCGAGAGCCGCGAGCGCACGCGCGAGGTGGACCATGTCTTCGTGCGCGATCTCGTCATTCCGGTCGAGATCGGCGCTTATGATTTCGAGCGCGGCCGCACGCAGCGAGTGCGCTTCAATGTCGATGTCGATGTGACGCGCGTCTCCGCCGGCGGCGACGACATGCGCAATGTCTTCTCCTATGACGTCATCATGGACGCGATAAAGATGATCCTCGCCTCGGGCCACATAGAGCTCGTGGAGACGATCGCCGAGCGCCTCGCCGAGCTGGTGCTGCGGCACGAGCGCGTGCAGGCGCTGACCGTGCAGGTGGAGAAGCTCGATGTCGCGCCGGGCGCGGTCGGCATTCGCATCCGCCGCGAGCGCCAGGCCGAGACCGCCAAGGTTCACAACCTCTTTCCGGGCCTTCCCGATGCCGCCGAGCCCGAGCGCTGAGACGCGGCCTCTCGTCGTCAAGCTCGGCGGAAGCCTCGCCGCCTCCCCCGCCTTGCGCCAATGGCTGGCGGCGCTGCGCGCCTATCCCGGGCCTCTCACCATCGTTCCCGGCGGCGGCCCTTTCGCCGATGCGGTGCGAAGCGCGCAGGAGGCGCTGCGCTTCTCCGACGCGGCCGCGCATGACATGGCCATAATGGCCATGGAGCAATATGGACGCGCATTATGCGACCTCGAGCCGGGCCTCCTTCCCGCCGCGACGCCGCAGGAGGCGGCGGCCACGCATGCCCGCGACGCGGTCGCAGTGTGGAGCCCGGTTGCGATGACGCGCGCCGATCCCCAGATTCTAGCGAGCTGGGACATGACGTCCGACAGTCTCGCGGCCTGGTATGCGCATGAGGCGGGAACGCGCGCGCTATTGCTGATCAAGAGCGTCGATTTCCCACCTCCCCCTGAAGGGGAGGGTGGGGGCGCCGCATCGATCGTCGATCCCTGCTTCGCGCATTATGCGCGCGGGCTCGACGTCTACATCGCCGGCCCCGCGGCCTTGCGCGAGGCGCCTGAAACTTTCGCACGCGGCGGCCTTCCCGGCGCGCGCTTCGATTTCACCAGAGAGCAAAGCATCGCATCATGAAAAAGGTCGTCACGCCGCGCTGGGGCTGGGCGCTCACCGGCTCGGGACATTTCTTCACCGAATGTCTCGACATCATCCGCTCGCTCGACCATGTCGATCTCTTCGTCAGCAAGGCGGCGGCGGAAGTCATCCGCATGTATAAGCACAGGCTCGAGGACATGCCGGACCATGTGCGCGTGTTCAAGGACACGACGGCCAGTTCCGTTCCGGTCGGCGGCTTCTATCACAGCTATTATCACACGCTGATCGTCGCGCCGGCGACCTCCAACACGGTCGCGAAATTCGTCTATGGCATCTCCGACAATCTCGCGACCAATGTCTTCGCCCAGGCCGGCAAATGCCGCGTGCCGACGGTGGTGTTCGCCTGCGATACGGCGCCGGAGCTGGAGACGCAGGCGCCCGATCGCAAGGTGATGGTCTATCCGCGCCGCATCGACCTCGAGAACACCGACAAATTGAAAAACTTCGAGGGGACGCAGGTCGCCGAGAGCCTCGCCGCTCTGCATGAGGCCGTCGAGCGCCGGCGCCGCGAGCTTTCCGCTCGGGAGCCGATCGGGAATGTCTGAGCGCCTTTTGTTCCTCACCGGCCATCTCGCTCTGCCGCGCCTCGAGCGCATGTTGGCGGGCTTCGGAGAGGAGGCCAGGGACTGGCGCATCCACGACATAGGCGTGAAGGTCGCGGCGCTGATGACGCAGGAGATCATCCTGCGCCGCCTGCCGCGCCCGCTCACGGCCGATCGCGTCATATTGCCGGGCCGCTGCCGCGCCGATCTTTCCGCTCTCGCGGAGGCCTTCGGCGCCCCTTTCGAGCGCGGGCCGGAGGAGATCGCCGATCTTCCCGCTTTCCTCGGCAAGCGCGGCGGCAAGGCCGATCTGACGCGCCATGACATGCGCATTTTCGCCGAGATCGTCGACGCCTCCATCATGAGCGTGGAGGAGGTGATCGCCCGCGCGACGATGCTGAAAGAGGCGGGCGCCGACGTCATCGATCTCGGCTGCCTGCCGGACACGCCATTTCCGCATATGGAAGAGACGATCGTCGCGCTGAAAGAGCGCGGCTTTTCCGTCAGCCTCGATTCAGCGAAGCGCGACGAGCTGGAGCGCGGCGCGCGCGCCGGCGCCGATCATCTCTTGAGCCTCGACGAGCATACGCTCTCGATATTGCCGGATAATTCGCCGCTGGTTCCGATCCTCGTGCCCAATCCGCACGGCGATCTCGACTCTCTGCAACGCGCCGCGCGCATCGCCGAGCGACGCGGCATTTCCTACATTCTCGATCCGATCCTCGATCCCATTCACTTCGGCCTCGCCGCCTCCATAGAGCGCTATGTCGAGACGCGCCGCCGCGAGCCCCACGCCGAAATGATGATGGGCACGGGCAATCTCACCGAATTGACCGACGCCGATTCCTCGGGCGTCACCGCCGTTCTGCTGGGTCTGTGCTCCGAGCTGGACATTCGGCATCTGCTCACCGTGCAGGTGAGCCCGCATACGCGCCGCACGGTGCAGGAGCATGACGCGGCGCGGCGCATGCTGTTCGCCGCGCGCGCCGACGCCGCTCTGCCCAAAGGCTATAGCGACGCGCTGCTGCAAATCCACGACAAGCGCCCTTACGCCGCGACGCCGGACGAGATCGCCGAGCTCGCGCGCGAGCTGCGCGACGAGAATTTCCGCATAGAGGTCGCCGCGGACGGCATTCACATTTACGCGCGCGGCTTTCATCGCGTGGCGCAGGACGCAATGTCGCTCTTTCCCGAGCTCGGGGTCGAGAAGGACGGCGCCCATGCCTTCTATCTCGGCGCGGAACTGATGAAGGCGGAAATCGCTTTTCGTCTGGGCAAGCGCTATCGGCAGGACGAGCCGCTGGACTTCGGCTGCGCTTCGGATAGATCGCAGGAGGACGAGACGCGCCTGCGCGAGGCCGGACATACGCTGCGCAAGGCGCGGGAATGATGGATATCTCACGGGACCCGAGCGGGAGCAGCAGCCGATGCCGATGATCCGCGAATGCATCGTCACCACGGTCGGCCCCACGGGCCAACATCACATCGCGCCGCTCGGGCTCATCGAGCAGGACGGATTCTGGGTCATCGCGCCCTTCCGCCCCTCGACGACGCTCGCCAATCTCGAGGCCGCGCCCTTCGCCACGGCCAGCTTCATCGACGATGTGCGCATTTTCGCCGGCTGCGTCTGCGGCAGGAGCGACTGGCCGATGGAGCCGGTCCCCGAATGGCCGGCGCCGCGCCTTTCCACCGCCCTCTCGCACGCCGAGCTGGAGGTAGCGCGCAACGAGGGCGACCCTCAGCGGCCGCGCTTTTTCTGCCGGATAAGAAAAATCGTCTCCCACAAGCCCTTTTTGGGGTTCAACCGCGCTCAATCGGCGGTGGTCGAGGCCGCTATTCTGGCGACGCGGCTCGGAATGCTTCCCCGCGAAAAAATCGACACAGAAATGGCCTATCTCCGCATAGCGATCGACAAGACGGCCGGGGCCGCCGAGCGCGAGGCGTGGGAGCTGGTGACGGCCAAGATCGAGGCTTATCTTCAAACACAGTCGAAATGACCGATTCGCCCCTCGGGGGCGGAACGGCGCGGCGCGCCGGCGGCTCGCTCGATTAAATTTCGACACAAATTTTCACGAAGGATGGACAATGTCCGAAGCAATGACGACAGAGCATCTCGAGCACGCGGAGCATGCCGAGCATGTCGCCCATGAAGGCACGCCCTTCATGACGCAGGTCTCGATGACGATCGCCGTTTTCGCCGTCGTCGCCGCGACCATCGGCAGCCTGGAGACGATCGAGACCGCCGCCACGCTCGGCGCGCAGAACGCCGCCGCGCTCAGCCAGAGCAAGGCGAGCGATCAATGGGCTTTCTTCCAAGCCAAGAGCATCAAGAAGAGCGTGAACGAGGTCGCCGCCAAGCAGGGCGGCCCGCAGGCCGATCCGCTGGCCCGCGAGGCCAAGCGCTATGACGACGAGAGCAAGGCGATCAAGGCCGAGGCCGAGGCGCTCGAGCATCGGGTCGAGGAGCATTTGCACGAGGCCGAGCATCACGAGCATCGCCATCACATTCTGACGATGGCGGTGACGCTGGTGCATGCGGCGATCGCCATTGCGACCATCGCGATCATCACCCGCGGCCGCAAATGGCCATGGTATTCCGGCCTCGCTCTCGCCCTCTCGGGCGTTCTTCTCGCCGGCTACGCCTATATTTGAGCATAGCGCTTCGGCCGGGACCGCGGCGCAGCGTCGCGGCCGCCCCGGCCGAAGCCGGCCAAAAATCCGCGCATTGCCGAGTTTTCGGTCATTATTTCGTAGACTTGTCTCATTTTTAGCGACGACCGGCTCGCGCCGAGCCACCTCGCCGCCAGCGGAGCGCGGGTTGCTTTTTCAGCCGCCATCGCAATCTCTCCGCTTGTGGAGTGCCTCCGATGTCTGCATTGAGCGAATGGCTCTTCGGCGTCGACAATCTGACGCCGCATGGTTTCTGCCTCCTCTGGGAGCCGGGCCTGATCTGGCTCTTCGCGATCTCCGACGGCTTGATCGCGCTGGCCTATTTCTCCATCCCGCTGGCGCTGGTCATCATCGGGCAGAGACGCGCGGACCTCGTGTTTCGGCCCCTGCTATGGCTGTTCGCCGCCTTCATCCTGCTCTGTGGCGCCACGCACTGGCTCGATGTCGTGACCTTGTGGAAGCCGGTCTATGGCGTGCAGGGAATCGTCAAGGCGGCCACGGCGCTCGCCTCGCTCGGGACCTCGATCGCGCTATGGTGGTGGCTGCCGAGCTTTCTGGCTCTGCCCTCGCCCGATCAGCTGCGCAGGGCCAACGCCGCGCTGCTGGAGAGCGAGGAGCGGCTGGCCCATGCGCAGAAGATGGAGGCGATCGGCCAGCTGACCGGCGGCATTGCGCATGACTTCAACAATGTGCTGCAGGTGGTCATCGGCTCGCTCGGCGTCATAGAGCGGCAATTGGCGCGCGGGCGCGCCGAGGAGATCGGCCCGTCGGTGGCCGCGATTCGCAAGGCGGCAAGCTCGGCCTCCAATCTCATCGACCGTCTGCTCGCCTTCTCCCGCCGCCAGACGCTGCTGCCGCGCGTCATCGAGCCGGACAGGCTGGTCGTCGGCCTCGAGGATATGCTGCGGCGCACGCTCGGCTCCGGCGTCGAGCTCGATCTGCGGCTCGGCCGCTGCCGGCGCAGCGTCGTCTGCGACCCGTCGCAGCTCGAGAGCGCGCTGCTCAATCTGGCCATCAATGCGCGCGACGCCATGCCGGCCGGCGGCGTGCTCGAGATCGCGACCGCAGATCGCCGGCTGGACGCCGACCCCGACGATCCCGACGCCACGCCCGGCGATTATGTGGAGATCCGTGTGAAGGACAATGGCGCCGGCATGAGCCGCGAAGTGCTGGCGCATGTCTTCGAGCCTTTCTTCACCACCAAGCCGACCGGGCGCGGCACGGGCCTCGGCCTCTCGCAGATTTATGGTTTCGTGAAACAGTCCGGCGGCTTCGTGCGCATCGACAGCGCTCCGGGAAAAGGAACCAGCGTGCGCCTCTATCTGCCTGGACGCGACCAGCCCAGCCTCGCGCCGGGCGAGGCCTTCGCCGCCCTGGAGGTCGTGGAGCAGAAGCAAGATTACGCCGCGCCCTGCGGAAAGACACTGCTCGTCGAAGATCAGCTGGAAGTGCGCATGCAGATCGCCGACGCGCTCGAGGAGATGGGCTGCGATGTCATAGAGGCCGATGACGGAAACGCCGGGCTGAAGGTGCTCGAATCGGGCGAGAGCTTGCGCCTGCTGGTCACGGATGTCGGCTTGCCGGGCGTGAGCGGACGCCATCTGGCCGAAGCCGCTCGCGCCGCTCACCCCGATCTCCCGATCCTGCTCATCACCGGCTATGCCGGCAAATCGCTCGACAGCCTCGATCTCGCATCGAACATAGAAGTTCTGCGCAAGCCCTTCACGCTCGAGGAGCTCGCCGCCCGCGTGAAGATTTTGCTGGCGCGCGCCGCCGCCGCGGAATAGCCCCCGCTCAGCCGGAAGCGAGCAGAGCGACCGCGCAGGCCGGCGCGCAATCGGCGGCGGCCGTCGCGACCTCCGGGACCGAATCGATGAGATCGGCGATATCGCGATAGGCGCGGCCTTCGGCCAGAGCGAGGCGCGCGACCAAGGCGCGGCCGACGCCGGCGCCTACGATGGGCGCGCCTTCCGCCATTGCGGCGCGCGAGCGCAGCAGCGCGATCTGATCCTCGATCGAACGCATCTGCGCGCGCGCGAGAAAATCCGCGAAGGCGCGCCATTGCGCGGGCGAGGCCTCGGCGGCGTCGCGGCCGGCGAGGCGCGCGAGGCGGGCGATCGATTCGGCGACGCTCTTGCCGCGCCCGTCCGCGGTCGGCTCGGCGTCCTCTGCGACGAGATCGCCGGTCACGCGGCGCACATCGGCCATGGTCGCGAAATTCTCGCGCGCCGGCGGCGTCCAGCGGCCCGCAAAGGGCGCGAGCGTCACGCCGGCGAGCGGATCGCCGCGCGAGAAGCCCGTGTAGACCAGCTCGCCATTGGCGAGGCGCTCTGCGTCGCCGCCGCCGAGGGCGCCGACGCGGCCGCCGGAAATGGGGACGAGATCGGTCGTCGTCGAGCCCATGTCGATGAACAGCGCCTCGGGGAGTCGCCGCGCGACCAGCTCCGCGCTCGCCCGCCAATTGGCGGAGGCGATGGCCTGCGCCGCGCCGCGAACCTCGGCGAAGGGAAGGAAGCCGCCCTCCCCGGCGTAGAACAGAGTCTCGGCCCCCTTCACGCGCCGGGCGACCGCGGAGGCGATGGCGGCGACGCCGGCGGCGCGCGTCTCGAAAGCGTCGGAGAGCTCGGCCGTCATGGTGACGGCGAATCGATCCGCGGCGCCGAGGCGGGCGACCGCCTCCTCTATCGCGGCCTCGAGCCGCGCGAGGCCGTAATGCGGATTGCAGGGCAGCAGCAGGACCTCGACGATCCGCCCGTCAATGGCGCGCGCGGCCTTGAGATGCGCGCCGCCTATGTCGAAGCCGATGACGCTGGCCATGAGCCTTTCCGTTTCGATCGGCGCGTCGCGCGCGCCTTTAAAAAGCAAAAGGGGAGCCGCGAACGGCTCCCCCGATGATAAGTGATCCGGTCGAAGCCGTCAGTTGGCGCCGAAAGGATGCTTGACGTCGTTGCGCTTGGCGACGACCTCGGCGGCCTTCGGCTCGCCCTTGATGGCGCGGGCGATGGCTTCCTTCGTGGCCTGATAGTTGTACTCTTGGATCTTCTTGTCGTCGTTGGCGTCCCAATGGATGAACACGCCGACCGAGATGAAGACGTCATCGGCCTCGGCGAGCGGGATCACGCCCTCGGCGACCGAATCGGCGACCGCCTTGGCGACGCCGGCCTGCGCCGGTCCGAACATCTGAACGGCCTGCTTGGCGTTCTTGATGGTGACCTTGTTGAACAGGATCGTGTTGGGCTTGGCCAGCAGGTTCGGCGCGACGACGGCGAGCAGCGTCGTGAAGCCGTCCTTGTTGTTGACGAGCGCATTGGCGAAAGCGGTCTCGGCCGCGCTGCCGCGCGGTCCGATCAGCAGGTCGATGTGAGCGACTTCATTGCCTTCGCCGACGAGCGACTCGCCGATCATGAGCTTGTTGATCAGGGCCATTTTCTCTTCTTCCTTATCGACATGTCGCTTCGGAGACTCCGAGCCGTTCTCGGCGCCGCGCTGTCGAAGACGCGCCGCCGTCATCAATCATTTCCGCATGACAGCGGCAAGTCGGGAGGACACCTTCGGGAGGAAACCCTCGGGACCAGACCGAACTTGCGCGCTTCTCAGAGAAGGCTGCGCGCCAGCGCGAAAGCGTGGCGGAAATCGAGGCGCAGAGGCTTGTCGGAATTGGTCATCTGCCGGAAGAGGCCGGCCTCCGTTCCGTATTTGATGTCGCCGATGGCGAGCGCGCCTATGCCGAGCGCGCCCGACGGCAGCTCGACGCCCTTGTCGTGCAGCTTGACGCCCTCGACGCCGAGCGGCGGCACGGCGTTGACGTCCGCGGCGATGAGCAGCGATTTGGCGGCGGCGAGGTCTTCCGCGGACAGCACCTGCACGCCGGCGCGGGCCGCGCAGAGAGCGATCTCATGCTCGACGAGGAGAGCGCGCACCTGCTCGGACTTGCTGCCGTCGGCCGGCGTCACCTTCACGCCGAAGCGCTTCTCGATCTCCTCGGCCTGGACGGTCACGCGGTCGAGGCCGCTATAGCCGACGATCGTCACCTCGGCGCCCTCGAGCGCGGCGATGACCGCGGAGGAATAGCCGACGACGCCGGTCGCGCCATAGACGACGATCTTGGCGCCCTTGAGCTCGCGGCCCTTTTTCTCGCGCAGCACCTTCTCGACGAAGGCGACCATGGCGCCGGCGGTGGTGAAGGAGCCATAAGGGTCGGCGAAGAGCGATATCTCGAAGGGCTTCAGCAGCGCCTTCTCGGCGGCGTCCAGCATGTCGAGCGCGAGCACGGCGTCACGGCCGGCGAAGAAAATTCCGGTGCGCAGGGCGGCCGAGGGAGCGCGGGAGAACATCGCGTCCTGCACCAGAGCCGCCACCTCGTCGAGAGTGACATTCGTGTAGGGGATCGCCACGTCGAAGCCCGCGTCGATCGCCATGTTGACGTCGAACGGGCTCATATGCTTCAGCGTGCTCAACATATGAAGGATCGATTTGGCGGCCATGGGAAATTCCTAACCTTTCTGTCCTTGCCGGCGCGCGAGCGCGCTGCGCCTCGCGTGACGCCCGAGCTTAGCCAAGCTTTCGGATGAGCGATACCGGGACGGCGGGCGCGGGCGGAGCCCGGTCTCGAATGGCGAGACGCATAGACCGCAGAACGGGGCGAATGTCCAGCCTATTGTCCCGGCCCTGGACAGCGGAAGCGGGAGGCAGGCGGCCCTCAATAACCGAAGGGCGAGGACCCGAAGGAGGAGCCGGCGCCCGGCGGATCGAAGCGATAGCCGTCGGCGCCCCAGACCGGCGCGGGGCGGACCGGCGCGGCATAGGCGGGCGCGGCATAGACGGGGGCGGCGACCGGCGGCGCGTAGGCCGGGCGGCGGGAGGAGCGCTTCGCCTCGGCGGGAGCGGCGGCGAGAAGCGCGCCGGCGAGGAGGACGATCGCAAAGCCGCCGATTTTCATGATTCATCCCCTCCATGGACCGCAGATGCGGCTCCGCTGGGGAAAATCGGGCGGCGCCCGGCGGCGTCAAGGGTGGCGCGACGACGGCTTTCGCCCGCGTTTCCCCGCATCTCTTATTGCCATCGGCTCGAGCTGGGCGCATTCTTCGCGCCCATGTCGGACGAGGCGTCTCTACTCGCGGCCAACGCCGCTTATTATCGAGCCTTCGTCGCCGCGGACCTGGATGGGATGGCGGCGATCTGGGGCGATGAGGAAATCTGCTGCATCCACCCCGGCTGGCCGCCGATCTTCGGGCGCGAGCAGGTGCTGGCCTCCTTTCGCGAGATTTTGCGCAACCCCATGCAGGACCCGGTTCTGCGCCGCAGCGAGCGCGCGCTGCTCTGCGGCTCCGAGGGACGCATCGTCTGCATAGAGATGGTCGGCCAGACGGCGCTGGTCGCCACCAATTGCTTCCGGCTCGTCGACGGGGCGTGGCGGCTGGTGCATCATCAGGCGAGCCCGCTGATGGTCCAGAGCGAGCCGCCTCCGCCGCCGCAGGCGCCGCCGACGCGCTCGCTGCATTGAAGGTTCGCAGGATCGCCGAAGGTTCACATGATCGCCATGAAGGCGACATCCCCTGTTGACCTTTCGCCGCCCCTGCCTCTATAAGACCGCCCAACCAAGGGCTCGCCCCCCGGGGCGCGGGGTCTTTGCGCGAATTTCATGTCATACGGCCATCGAATGGCGCGGGCTCCCGCGCTCTGCGCCGATCGAAAGGAAAAGACCATGTCCCGCCGTTGCGAACTGACCGGCAAAGGCGTGCAGACGGGCAATCTCGTCAGCCACTCCAATCACAAGACCCGCACCCGCTTTCTGCCCAATCTGGTCAATGTGACGCTGGCCTCGGACGCGCTGGCGCGCTCCGTCCGCCTTCGCGTCTCGGCGGCGGCTCTGCGCTCGGTCGAGCATCGCGGCGGTCTGGACGGCTTCCTCGTCAAGGCGCGCGACACGGAGCTCTCCGACGACGCCCGCGCGCTGAAGCGCGAGATCGTCAAGAAGCTCGCCACCGCCAGCGCCTGATCTCGACGGCCACGGGATGCGAGCCTTTTAAGGCTCGCTCTCTTCCGAGAACGAAGACAAATAGACCCCGCGCCCTGGGCAAGAGCGCGGGGTCTTTCCCGTTTTGGCCGCCCTTGCCGACGCGAGCCCCCAGCCGCGCGCAGGCAATCGCTCCGGGCGGCGTGTCAGCCCCAGATCGACAAAGCTACGCTGAGCAGCAGGGGAAGGGTGGCCAGCGAGAAGATCGCGGCGACGCAGAGAACCCTCTGGACGTCGAGCGGCTCGTGAGACGCCGCGGGCAATCCCGCATTTCGAACTTTGCCAAAGGAAATCATACGCAACTCCCTCGTCACTCTCGGTCGGCCGATCGCTCGGACATCCGATCGTCACTGCACGCGCACCAGACGGTCGCGCCGAAATATTAATGCAACAGCCGCCCTGAAGGTTCCCCGCCGACTCGTTTTCGGCGCGGTTGAGCGCTGGTTGCGAAATTAACTCGACTTAAACTTATTCACCATTCGGTGAATTACGAGAGGCGATTCACGACGACGAGCGCCACCCCGAGCGCCCCCTCCCTCACCCTCCCCCGCTTCGCGGGAGAGGGAAGGCGGCGACGTGACGCGAAATGTCGATGAAGCGCGAAATCTGCTCCCTCTCGCGCGCAGCGGGGGAGGGCTGGGGAGGGGGCGCGGCGCAAACCCGTCACGGCGCCGTGGCGAGGACGCGCGGCCGCGGCGGCGCCGCACGTTGCGGGGCGCGCGCCGGAGCGGGCGCGGCGTTCTCGCTGAACAGCTCGGCGAGCTTTTCCGTCATCGCGCCGCCCAACTCCTCCGCGTCCACAATGGTCACGGCGCGGCGGTAATAGCGCGTCACGTCATGACCGATGCCGATGGCGATCAGCTCGACCGGCGATTTGGTCTCGATCTCCTGAATGACATGCCGCAAATGGCGCTCGAGATAATTGCCCGGATTGACCGACAGAGTGGAATCATCGACCGGCGCGCCGTCGGAGATCATCATCAGAATGCGGCGCTGCTCCTGCCGCGCCAGCAGGCGGCGATGCGCCCAGTCGAGCGCCTCCCCGTCGATATTCTCCTTCAGCAGGCCCTCGCGCATCATCAGGCCCAGATTGCGGCGCGCCCGCCGCCAGGGCGCATCGGCGGCCTTGTAGATGATGTGGCGTATGTCGTTGAGCCGGCCGGGGTTCGGCGGCTTGCCGTCGGCGATCCAGCTCTCGCGCGACTGGCCGCCCTTCCAGGCTTTGGTGGTGAAGCCCAAAATCTCCACCTTCACGCCGCAGCGCTCCAGCGTGCGGGCGAGAATATCGGCGCAGGTCGCCGCCACCGTGATCGGCCGGCCGCGCATGGAGCCGGAATTGTCGAGCAGCAGAGTGACCACCGTATCGCGGAAATTGGTGTCCTTCTCGCGCTTGAAGGAGAGCGGCTGCTGCGGATCGATGACGACGCGCGGCAGGCGCGCGGGATCGAGCATGCCCTCCTCGAGATCGAACTCCCAGGCGCGATTCTGCTGCGCCATCAGCCGGCGCTGCAGGCGATTGGCGAGCCGGCCGACGACAGAGGAGAGATGCAGGAGCTGCTTGTCGAGATAGGAGCGCAGGCGATCGAGCTCCTCGGCGTCGCACAGATCCTCCGCCTTCACCGTCTCGTCGAAGCGAGACGTGTAGGCCCTGTATTCGCCACCGGAACGATCGGCCGAGGAGGTCGGCGGACGCCGCGTCTCCATCGCCTCGTCCACATCGCCGGAGTCGATCTCCTCCAGCATCTCGCTGTCGAGAATTTCGGCGGCTTCGCTCTCGCCCTTCTCCAACGCCTCTTCAGAGGCGGTGGCGGTGTCCATCTCGGAGGAGCCGGACTGCTTGTCCTCCTCGGTCTCCTCGCCCTCGGCCTCGTCGGGGTTTTGCGGTTGGTCCTCGCTCGGCTCCTCGGCGTCCTCCTCGCCTCCCGCGCTCTCGCCCTCGAGCTCGAGCGACGCGAGCAGGCGATGCGCGAGCTGCGCGAAGCCGCGCTGATTCTCGAGCGCCGAGACGAGCTTGTCGAGATCGGCGCCGGCGCGCTCCTCGATCCAGGGGCGCCAGAGATCGACCGCCTTGCGGCCATGCGGCGGCGGCGCAATGCCGGTCAGACGCTCGCGCGCGATGAGCGCCAGAGCGTCCTCGAGCGGCGCGTCCTCGCGCGTCTCGATCTCGGAGAAGCGGGCGCGCTGATAGCGATCGTCGAGCATGGCGCCGATATTGGCGGCGACGCCGTCCATGCGGCGCGAGCCGATCGATTCGACGCGCGCCTGCTCCAGCGCATCGAAGGCGGCGCGGGCGTCGGGAGATTGCGGCTGCACGCGGCGATGGACCGCCTCATCGTGGCAGGCGAGGCGCAGAGCGATGGAATCGGCGTGGCCGCGCACAATGGCGGCGTCCTGGGCGGTGAGCTTGCGCGGCGGCTCCGGCAGGCGCGCCTTGGCCTTGTCGTCGGCGCCGAGCAGCATGGCGCGCTCCGGCGAGAAGGAGACTTCCAGCTCCGAACGCTTGGCCATGGCGCGCATCGCGCCGGCGACGGCGCGCTTGAACGGCTCTTGCGGAGCCTCCTTCGGCGAGGCAGGTTTGCGATTGGTTGCCATGGAAGTCCGTTCGATCGTGAGCTCTGCGCCCGCCTTCGGGCGAGCGAGCCTATATAGCCTATGCCGGATCGACAGTTATGAAAATCGCCGAAGACGAAATCACCCGCGGATTCCGACAACGCGCGAGTTTCTCGTTAACTATCAGCTATTTCGGTCGGCATATGACGGAGCGATGACATGATTTCAATCTAAGATGTTGAATTGTTTACTGTTTTTTCAAGGCTTCCGGTCAATTTCTCGCGCCGAAAGCCCCCGAATCCGAGCCGAGCCATGCATGAGACCGCCTCCCGATATGGAGTCGTCACCGAATTTCGCGACGTCGACGAGCTGTGCTTCAAATGGCAGGTCGAGGCGCCGGTCGGCGGCCTGCCGCCCTATGAGCAGATCGCGCTGGGCAGCCTCGGCCGGCTCGCCGACGATCTGGCGCTGGCCGGGCGCGACGAGGACGGCGGCTTCGCGTTCTTCTATGGCGGCGGCGCCTTCGAGGCCTGGCTGGGCGCGTCGCTGCGCGGCCTGCGGCTCGACGCGCTGGAGCGCAATTACCGCGACGCCATCGGCGAGGCTCTCGAGGCGGCCTGCGCGCGCGGAGCGCCGGCGGCGACGATCGCACGCAGCATTCGCGGCGGCCTGGTGCAAACTTGCGAGATCGTCGTCTTCCCGCTGTCGAGCCATTGGGGCGCGACGCTGTTTCTCGTTTTCGCGCGCGAACGGGCCTCCAAGCACGATCTCGTCGATGCGATCTATCGCGCCACCGACGGCGGGCTGGCGACGCTCGCCGCCGTCCACGCCGGCCGCGACATAATCGATTTCATCATTGTGAGCCTCAACGCCAGCGCCAGCCGATTCTTCGGCGGCGCCGAGCGCGATCAGCAATGGCGGCGCATCAGCGAGATCGTCCCGGCCTGGATGACCGACGGGACCTTCGAACGCTTCTCCGCCATTTTCCATTCGGCGCTCCCCGACACATTCGAGGTCGCGCATCGCTCGGCCGAGGGCGTCGCGATGCATTTGCGGCTCTCCGCCGCGCCCATGGGCGATCTCGTCGGCGTGACGCTCACCGACGTCACGCCGCTGAAGGCGCGCGAGGCCTCCTTCCGCCTGCTGTTCGAGAGCAATCCCATGCCCATGTGGGTGCATGATCCGCAGAGCCTGCGCATCATGGCCGTCAATGACGCGGCGGTCGCCCATTACGGCTATGCGCGCGAGCGCTTTCTCCGCTCCACCTTGCTCGATCTCTATGCGGAGGAGGAATGGCCGGCGGTGACGATCGCCCATGAGAGCGCGGCCAGTCGCCGTCCCTCGGACCGCATATGGATCAATCGCACAGCGGAGGGGCGCGAGATAAAGGTGCAGAATTACGCGCGCGAAATCTCCTTCGACGATCGTCCGGCGATATTGCTCGCCATCGTCGACGTCACCGAGCAGCGCGAGCAGGCCGCCCGCATCGCCCATCTCGCGCATCACGATCCGCTCACCGGCCTCGCCAATCGCGCGCTCTTCCGCGCGCGGCTGACGGAGGGGCTGCAGCGGCTCGAGAGCGGCGCGGAGAGCCTCTGCGTGCTCTATCTCGATCTCGACGGCTTCAAGGATGTGAATGACGCCTTTGGCCATCCGGTCGGCGATCGGCTGCTGATCGCCGTCGCCGAGCGTCTGCGCGAGACTCTGGCGCCGGGCGACATGGTGGCGCGCGTCGGCGGAGACGAGTTCGCCATCGTCCAATCGGGCGCCGGAGCGAGCGAGGCGGACCGTCTCGCCGAGCGCATCGTGAGCGCGGTGAGCGTCCCCTATGAGGTCGACGGCCATGCGGTGACAGTCGGCGCCAGCGTCGGCATTTCGGTCGCGCCCATCGACAGCGGCGACGCCGATATTCTGCTCAAGAACGCCGACATAGCGCTCTATCGCGCCAAGGCGGACGGGCGCGGCCTGCATCGCTTCTTCGAGCCGGAGATGGCGGCCTCCATTCTCGTGCGGCGCACGATGGAGGCCGATCTGCGCCATGCGCTCGCCGCCGGCGAGTTCGAGATCTATTATCAGCCGCTCGTCGACCTTTTGACCAATCGCATCGTCGCCTCGGAGGCGCTGCTGCGCTGGTTCCATCCCATGCGCGGCTCGATTTCGCCCAATGAGTTCATCCCGCTCGCCGAGGAGACCGGGCTCATCACGCCGATCGGCGAATGGGTGCTGCGCGAAGCCTGCCGCGAGGCGGCGAGCTGGCCGGAGCCGATCGGCGTCTGCGTCAATCTCTCGCCCGCGCAATTTCGCTCGCGCTCGCTGGTGGGCTCGGTCCTATCGGCGCTGGCGGCGAGCGGCCTCGCGCCGCAGCGGCTCGAGCTCGAGATCACCGAATCGGTGCTGCTGGCCGAAAACCACGCCAATCTCGCGGTGCTGCATCAGCTGCGCGGCCTCGGCGTGTGCATATCGATGGATGATTTCGGCACCGGCTATTCGAGCCTCAGCTATCTGCGCTCCTTCCCCTTCGACAAGATCAAGATCGACCGCTCCTTCGTGAAGGAGCTGCCGGAGAATCAGGAGTGCGGGGCGATCGTGCGCGCGGTTGCCGGGATCGGCCAATGTCTCGGCGTCGCCACCGTGGCCGAGGGCGTGGAGACGCATGAGCAATTGGCGCGGCTGCGCGCGGAAGGCTGCACGCAGATGCAGGGCTTTCTGTTCAGCCGCCCGGCCCCGGCGGCGGAGCTGCGGCGCATGCTGGAGAGCGATAATCAGAGATGGGCGGAGGCGATGAGCGCGGCGTGAGCTTTTCCGCCGCGGCGCGCCGTAGAATGGTGGGGGAAGTAGGACTCGAACCTACGAAGGCATAGCCAGCGGATTTACAGTCCGCCCCCTTTGCCGCTCGGGACATTCCCCCAGCTTCTCGACGGACCCTAGAGGATAGGTCCCGCGAGCGACGGCCCCGTGAAGGGCCGGTGAAGCAGGGCGCATATGGGGAATTTGCGTCCCCGCTGTCAACCCGAAAATGACCGAAGGCGTCGCCGGCCCGTCGCCGGCTCAGGACTGGCTCTGCGACTGACCCTGGGCGCGGGCGACGCTGACGCGCACTTCCGCGGTCTCGTCGCCGCCGCCGGAATGGGCGGCGCGAATGGGCGCGGCGCCCAGATGATCCAGCGCCACGGCCACGCGCACATAGCTCTCGTCCGGCGAGGCGCCGCGCGTCGGGTCGAAGCCCACCCAGCCGAGCCCCGCCACATGCGCCTCCGCCCAGGCGTGGACGGCCGCGCCGGCGTCGGCGCGCAGCGCATAGCCGGAGACATAGCGCGCCGGAATCTCGAGGCTGCGCGCGCCGGCGATGAAGACATGCGCCGCATCCTGCGCCGAACCGCGGCGACGCGCGAAGACATCGGCCGCCGCGACGGCGCCGCTCGTCGGTCCCTCCGCCACGACGAAGGCTTCGTGCAGCGCGCCGACCAGCGCGTGGAGCCTGGCCAGCGTCTCCTTCTCGCGCGCCGACGCCGCCAGCGCAAAATCGCAGATTGCGTGATCCGCCTCGGTCAGCGGCGTCTCGCGCAAATAGAGTTCCGGCGGAAAACGCTCGATCGCGCCGCGCGCGACGCCGGCCGTGTCGAAGGTCTCGACCGCTCCTTCGACGACGGTGGTGAGCGCCTCGAGCGGCCCATCGACATAGATGCTGTGCACGACATTGCCGAAAGCGTCCTCGCAGGCGCGCAGGCGGCAGTCGCGATCGACGTCGATGCGCCAGTCGAGAACATGCTGCCCGTCGTAATTGCGGGGGTGAGCGCCAGCTTTTGAATCGCCGCCTTGGCCGGCTCCGCGTAACGATAGATCGTCTCGCGCCTGACTCTTATGTGCATCTTACACCGCAAAGGGAGCCGGAAACGCCGGCTCCGACACATTTCATTCTAGAAAAGATACTGCTCTGACACCAGAGCCCCCAGCCGTTGATTATCGGCGATGAAGCTCTGAATGAAATCATGCAGGCCATTGTGGAACACATTCTCGATGGTCGCATGCTCGAGCTGGCCGAAGACGGTGCGAGCGTGGCGCTGCGCCGGGCCTTGCTTGCCATGCGATTTGCCGAGGCGGTCGAGATTCTGCACCACGCTCTCATAGCAGGCGATGAGCGAGCGCGGCATCTCCGGCCGCAGGATCAAGAGATCGGCGACGAGCCAGGGCTTCAGACTGTCGCGATAGACCCAATGATAGGCGGTGTGCGCGGAGACGGCGCGCAGGATCGCCGTCCATTGGAAATAGTCGAGCGAGCCGCCGACCGCCTCCGTCTCCGGCAGCAGCACGTGATACTTCACGTCGAGCAGGCGCGCGGTGTTGTCGGCGCGCTCGAGATAGAGGCCGACGCGCGAGAACCAATAGGCGTCGTTGCGCAGCATGGTCCGATGCGCGCCGCCGTCATAGGCGGCGGAGACCTGCTTCACGAAATCGAGAAAGCGCGTCACCTCCTCGGCGGAGCGGCTCGCCTGCTCGAAGGCCTTGAGCTCGAGGAAGGCGCCGTTGATCGCCTCCCACATCTCGACAGTGAGCGCGGTGCGCACGGCGCGGGCGTTGACGCGGGCGAGCTCGATGCAATTGCGGATCGAGCTCGGATTGTCCGGCGAGAAGGCCAGAAATTGCGTGACATTGGCCTCGTCGACCGTCAGCCCCGCCGCGTGAAAGGCGGGCGCGGCGCCGGAGGAGAGCAGCGCGCTCTCCCATTCCGTCTCCACGCCGCCATAGGCCCGCGGCAGCGTGGCGAGGCGCCTGGACGCCTGCAGTATGCGCGCGAGAAAATCCGCGCGTTCCATATATCGGGCCAGCCAGAAGAGGTTGTCTGCGGTGCGTGAGAGCATGAGATCCCGTCGTTTCGGCGCGCTGTTCTTACTGTGAATTCGTCATGCGCGCGCGAGCGGCGCGTCGTCGATGATCCATGTGTCCTTGGTTCCGCCGCCTTGGCTGGAATTCACGACGAGAGAATTCTCCGTCATGGCGACGCGCGTCAAGCCGCCGGGCACCACGCTCGCACCATTGGGACCGTAGAGCACGAAGGGTCTGAGATCGACATGGCGGGGCGCGACGCCGCTCGCTACCGACACCGGGCAGGTGGAGAGGGCGAGCGTCGGCTGGGCGATGAAATTGGTGGGATTGTCGGCGAGCTTGGCCGCGAATTCCGCGATCTGCGCCTTGGTGGCGTGCGGGCCGACCAGCATGCCATAGCCGCCGGAGCCATTGACCTCCTTCACCACCAGCTCGCCCAAATGGTCGAGCACATAGCGGAGCGCCTCCTTCTCGCGGCAGCGCCAGGTGGGGACATTCTTCAGCAGCGGCTCCTCGCCCAGATAGAAGCGGATAACCTCCGGCATATAGGTGTAAATGGCCTTGTCATCGGCCACGCCCGTGCCGACTGCATTGGCGAGCGTCACATTGCCTGCATGATAGGCGCCCATCAGACCGGCGACGCCCAGAGCGGAATCGGGACGGAAGGCCAGCGGGTCGAGGAAGTCGTCGTCCAGGCGCCGGTAGATCACATCGACGCGGCGCGGCCCCTCCGTGGTGCGCATAAAGACGACATCGTCCTTGACGAAGAGATCGCGCCCTTCGACCAGCTCTATGCCGAGCTTGTCGGCCAAGAAGGAATGCTCGTAGAAGGCCGAATTATATTGGCCGGGCGTCAGCAGCACGCTCACCGGATCGGCCCCCGCCCCGCGCGGCGCGGCGGAGCGCAGAGTGGCGAGCAATTGATCGGGATAATTCTCGATCGGCGCGACGCGATGCAGCCCGAAGAGATCGGGCAGCAGCCGCATCATCACCTCGCGATTTTCCAGCATATAGGAGACGCCGGAAGGCGTGCGGGCGTTGTCCTCCAGCACATAGAAACCGTCGTCGTCGGTGCGGATGATGTCTATGCCGGCGATATGCACGAAGATGTCATGCGGCACGCGGCGTCCCGCCATCTCCGGCCGGAAGGCGGGATTGCGATAGACGAGCTCGGAGGGAACCACGCCCGCTTTCAAAATCTCGCCGGGGCCGTAGAGATCGGCGAGGAACAGATTCAGCGCCTTCACGCGTTGAATCAGGCCCTTCTCGAGCTGCGCCCATTCGGCGCGGGCGATGATGCGCGGCAGAATGTCGAAGGGAATGAGCCGCTCGGTCGCCTCCTGCGAACCATAGACCGCGAAGGTGATGCCGATGCGCCGAAACAGAAGCTCCGCCTGCGCCCTGCGGGAGGCGAGAAACTCTGGCTCCACCGAGGTGAGCCATTTGGCGAGCTTTTCATAAGGAACACGGGTCACGCCGTCGACGCCGTCCATCTCATCGAATTTCGCCACCTTCGAAAGCACGTTCTCGCTCTCCCTCGAGGTTTCGGCGAACGGCCGATCGCGCCGGACGATGCGCCTTTGTGGCAGAGCGTGGCAAGAAGCGAGCCAGACGGCTCGAGCGTCGCCGAAACCCTTATCGCTCCATCCCGCCTTCTAATCCGTTTGTCGTTGACAAGCCATGCGCCGCGCATCAAAACCAAAAGCGTCGGCGCGATTTTCGAGTCGCACGGCGATCCACACTTGCGAAGGACTCATGGGCAGTAGCCTCGGCAACAGCCGCCTCGGCGCAGCCGCCGCAGCCTCGTCTGCGCGCGTCGCGCCTCACACAGAAGCCCGCGGCCGAAAGGACCGCGTGAGAGGCGTCGCCAGAGCCTAGCGCTCCACCCGCCGCTCACGCCTTCGGCCGCCACAATGGCCAGAAGGACGAGAGCGATGAAGATGTTTTCCCGCCCCTATCTCAACCTCCGTCTGCGCTCGGCGCAGAGCGGCGTCATTCCCATCGTCGCGCCGGCGGAGCTGCGCGATCTGCGCCTCACCGGACGCCGCATGCGGCCGCGCGCCGCCTGGACGATCGACGCCGCCACACGCCGGCCCGTCTGCCTCTGGGACAAGGAGACGGACACGCCCGGCCGCGCCGAGGATGAGGATGCGCAGAGTCGCCAGCGCGGCTTTTCCCGCCGCCATGCGCGCCTCATCCGATCGATACGCGAAAGGCCCTTTGCGCGTCTCGCATCGCGCGCGATCGGGATATGATAGAGCGCTCTCCGATCGAACGGCGTTCCAACGAAGGATTATGAAAATCCGCGCAGTTCGTCCCGGTCGGCGCTCCCGCCGGGACGAACGGCCCAATGCGCGGCCATCGTCATCAAAACTTCACGACGCTGAACTGTAAAGGCTGCGCTCGTACGTTTTTCCCTTTCGCGCGTGCGACATGAAACTCTGCCAATATGCGAATCGCATAGAAGATCGAACGACGAGCCGATGCATTTCCGACTTCTCGCCGCACTGGCGACGCTGACGTTCGCGCTCCAATGCGCGAGCCCATCGACGGCCGCCGACAAGCCGTCCGAGACGCCCGCATTCACATCCCCGCCCGCATTCACATGGGCGGGACTGCATATCGGAGTGAACGCCGGCGGCGGCCTGCCCATTGCGAGCGGCGGAACGCTGCAGGCCGGCAGCGGCTTCACGAGCGGCGCCTTCGACCTCGCGGCGCCGAACCGCGACCGCGCCGGAGCGAGCTTCGGCGCGCAGATCGGCTATGACTGGCAGCATGGCCCTTGGGTCTATGGCCTCGAGACGGATTTGAATTTTCTCGGCCTGCGCCGCGCCTCCACCGGAATTTTTCCAGCGCCGGCCGCCTATCGGCCGCTCGGGATCACGGCCTATGGGCTGACCTCGGACGAAAATGGCGATTACTTCGCCAGCATTCGCGCGCGCCTCGGCTACGCCTTCGACCGCACGCTGCTCTACGCCACTGGCGGAATCGCCGCCGGCGGCTGGCGCGGCGCGTCCAATCTCGTCTTTTATGACGCGGGGGCGCTCGGCCTCTTCTTCGCGCCGCTCTCCAAATCCTCGCGCATGAAATATGCGATCGGCGGCGGGATCGAGCAGGCGCTCGACGACCATGTCTCGGCGCGGCTCGAATATCTCTATGTGAACCAGCAATTGCAGAACCGCGTCTACGACAATAATTTCTCCTTCCAATTCGCCGCGCGTCAACGCAGCGAGGCGCATGTGCTGCGTCTGGGCCTGAACTATCGCTTCGATCCGCAGGAGGAGGCGCGCGGAGACGCCAAGAGCGACGACGAGAAGACGTCCGACACGGCGAAGAGCGAGGACGCCGCGGGCGACGAAGAGAAAGCGAAAAAGGGCGGCAAGAAAGGCAAGCGCGCGGAAAAGGCGAAAGACAAGGAAAAGAAAGAAGAGAAGGACGACAAGAAGGACGAGGAAATCTACAGCTTCCACGGTCAGACGACCGCGGTCGTGCAGGGCTATCCCAAATATCCCGCGCTCTATTCGGGGACGCACAGCTTTCCGCCCAAGGGCCTCGCCGACGCCGGCTCGACCAGCAATCTGTTCGTCGGCATACGCCTTTGGAAAGGCGCCGCCGTCTATCTCAATCCCGAGGTCGATCTCGGCTATGGCCTCGCCAATTCCGTCGGCGCCGCCTCTTATGTGAACGGCGCCGTAGCGAAAGTCGGACGCGCCGCGCCCTATATGCGTTTCCAGCGTTATTTCCTGCGCCAGATCATCGGGCTCGACGGCGGCGAGAAAGTCGAAGATCCCGAAACGGGCTCCTTCAACGAGGTGCTGGAATCGACGCAGAATCAGCTGTCGGGCAAGGTCGACAAGGATCGGCTGATCCTCACCATCGGCAAGTTCAGCGTGCCCGATATTTTCGACGACAACAAATACGCCCATGATCCGACGACGGGCTTCATGAATTTCGGCGTCAACACGCTCGGGGCCTTCGATTACGCCGCCGATTCATGGGGCTACACCTATGGCGCCGCGCTCGAATGGAAGCAGGATTGGTGGAGCGCGCGCGGCGGCCTGTTCCAGCTCTCCGAAATTCCCAACGGCCCCTCTATCGAGCCGCAGATCGGCCGCCAATTCATGGGCGTCGCCGAATTCGAGGCGCGCTACGATCTCTTCGAGCAGCCGGGCGTGATCAAATTCCTGGCCTTCGCCGACAATGGCAATCTCGCCAAGGTACAGGACATCATCGACTTCGCTTATCTCACCGGCAATTTTCCGCCGGATGTGAATAACCCATGGATTCGCAAGCGCCATGTGAAGGTCGGCGGCGGCGTCAATGTGCAGCAGCAGCTCTCCAAGGAGGTCGGCGTCTTCCTGCGCGCCAGCATGTCCGATGGGCGCTTCGAGACGGTGGACTACACCGACATAGACCGCTCGCTCTCGACCGGCTTCACCGCCGCCGGCGCGCTGTGGGGCCGCGACAAGGACGAGATCGGCGGCGCCATGGTGTTCTCCGGCCTCGCCGGCCCGCGCGTGAGCTATTTCGGCCTCGGCGGAACCAGCGTCTATATCGGCGACGGCGGCCTCTCCTACGCCGGCGAGAAAGTGTTCGAGACCTATTACAAATACAATGTTCGCGACGGAGTCGAGCTGACGCTCGACTATCAGCTCATCGGCAATCCCGCGCACAATAGCGCGCGGGGGCCGGTCAATGTCTTCGGCCTGCGGTTGCACGCGCAATTTTGAGCGCGACGCTCGACACGCATCGAGGAGGGCGGCGTCAGTCTTCGGCGTCCGGAAGCGTCTCGAATTCGTAGTCGGGGACGCCCCAGACGAATTGCCTTTCTCCGAAGCGCACGTCCAGGCGGTAGGCCCCAGCGTCGCCTTCCCATAGGATGCGATAACGACAGATCACGGAACCGATCATGTCCGGCGATATGCCCATACGCCGTGCAACGACGGAGCCTGACCGGAAGCGAACTTTTTGCCCCGCACGCATGACTGACGAGAGGCAATTCTCGGGCCGCATCGATAGAGCGGATCGAAAAAGCCGACCCAACGCCCGACCAGCGCGATCGGTCCAGAGAGCAGGCAACAATTGCTTTCTGAGGTCTTGCGGCGAGCGCGACGTAGACATAAATTCGGTAGAATTATCCCTGCGGGCCAATCGCGGACGTCGCGGCTCTCCAAGAGCCTACCCTCGTCCTCGCGGGCTCGAATAATCGCAAGAGGGGGGCGGGAAATGCAGTCCGTCGAGGAATTTCTGGCCTATACGATCAAGCTCGAACAGGACGCCGCCAGCCGATTCGGGCAATTGGCGGATGCGATGGACGCATCGGGAAATCGAGAGGTCGGAAAGCTGTTTCACAGATTGTCGAACGCGTCTCGCGCGCATTTGAACGAAGCGCGGGCTCGTTCCGGCTTCCGCGAAATTCCCGTCATGGAGCCCCGCGACTTCATGTGGCCGGATGAGGAAAGCCCCGAGAGCGCGGCGATCTGGGCCGCCGACCCGCTCATCGGCCGCAGACAGGCGCTGGAGGTCGCGCTGGCAGCGGAAACGGCGGGGCTCGAATATTACAGGAATATCTTCGTCACGACGACCGACCCGGAAATCAAGATGCTGGCGAGGCAGTTCGTCGACGAAGAGAGCGGCCACGTCACGGCTCTGCAAAAGTCGCTCGCAATATAGGGGCCGGAGAACGCCGGCCCGGCCCCGCCACAGACTGGATCGGATCATAGTCGGGGAACCCCACTCACGCGGCGTCGCTGCAGCCGCTGCCGAACAGGATAACGCCGCTCCGCGAAACGGCACCTTCACTCTGCTCTGGCTGCAGGCCGGCAGCTGCGGCGGCTGCACGATGGCGGCGCTGGAGCGCGGCGCTTCCGGCTGGTTCGAGGAGCTGCGCGGCTTCGGCATACGTCTGCTCTGGCATCCGAGCGTCAGCGAGGAGACCGGCGAGGAAGCCCGCGCCATTCTCGCCCGCGTCGAGAGCGGCGAGGAAAGGCTCGGCGCGCTCTGCATAGAAGGCTCGATCCTCCACGGCCCGGAGGGCACCGGCCTCTTCAACAAGCTCTCCGGCACCGGACGCAGCATGCTGGATTGGGCGCGCGCTCTGGCGCCGCGCGCAGATTATTGCGTGGCGGTGGGAAGCTGCGCCGCTTTCGGCGGCGTGCCGGCCGGCGCGCCCGACCCCACCGACGCCAGTGGGCTGCAATATTCCGGCGTCGATATGGGCGGGGCGCTCGGCCCCGATTATCGCTCGGTCAAAGGGCTGCCGGTCGTCAATGTCTCCGGCTGCGCGCCGCATCCGGGCTGGATCATGGAAACGCTGCTCGCGCTGTCGCTCGGCCGTTTCACGCAGGCCGATATGGACGATTACGGCCGGCCGCGCATTTTCGCCGACCATCTCGCCCATCACGGCTGCAGCCGCAATGAATTCTATGAGTTCAAGGCCAGCGCCGAGGATGTCTCCGAGCGCGGCTGCCTGATGGAGCATTTGGGCTGCAAGGCGACGCAGGCGGTGGGCGACTGCAATCAGCGCGCCTGGAACGGCGGCGGCTCCTGCACCCAAGCGGGCTCGACCTGCATCGCCTGCACCTCGCCCGGCTTCGAGGCCACGCGCGGCTTCCATCGCACGCCCAAGATCGGCGGCATTCCGGTCGGCCTGCCGCTGGATATGCCGAAAGCCTGGTTCGTCGCGCTCGCCGCCCTCTCCAAATCGGCGACGCCCAAGCGCGTGCGCGAGAACGCCCGCAGCGACCACGTCGTCCGCGCGCCGACGCCGGGGGCAGAGAAGAAGAAGCCATGAGCCGCATAATCGTCGGGCCGTTCAATCGCGTCGAGGGCGATCTCGAGGTGACGCTCGACGTCGAGAATGGCGTGGTGCGCGAGGCGCGCGTCTCCGCCTCGCTCTATCGCGGCTTCGAGCAATTGCTGCTCGGCCGCCCGGCCGCCGACGCTCTGGCGATCGCGCCGCGCATCTGCGGCATTTGCTCGGTCTCGCAATCTCTCGCCGCCGCCGCCGTGCTGCGCGCCGCCCAGCCGATCGCGCCCGCGCCCAATGGGCTTCTGGCCACCAATATCGCCCATGCGGCGGAGAATATCGCCGACCATCTGACGCATTTCTACGTCTTCTTCATGCCGGATTTCGCCCGCGCCGCCTATGCCGGGCGGCCCTGGCATGCCGCCGCCGAGGCGCGCTTCAAAGCCGTCTCCGGCGCGGCGCTGCGCGAGGCGCTGCCAGCGCGCGCGCGCCTACTGGAAACGATGGGGCTGATCGCCGGCAAATGGCCGCACAGCCTCGCCTTCCGCGCCGGCGGCGTGACGCGGGCGCTGGCGCTCGGCGACGAGATGCGGCTGCGCGCGCTGCTCGCGGATTTTCGCGGCTTTCTCGAGCGCACGCTCTTCGCCGCGCCGCTGGAGGCCGTGACCGCCCTCTCCACCATCGAAGAGCTCGATCGCTTCGCGGACAGCGCCGCCGGCGATTTTGCGGCCTTTCTCCGCATCGCCCGCGATCTTCGCCTCGAGGAGATGGGACGCGGCCCCGGCCTGCTGCTCTCCTCCGGCGCCTATTTCGGCCCGGAGGGCCATCGCTTCCCTGCCGGCCTCCTCGACACGAAGACGGGCGGCCTGCGCGAGCCGCCGCTCGATCATATCGAGGAGGATGTCTCCCACGCCTATATGCGCGACACCGCCGCCGATCCCGCCCTTTCCGACACGCTGCCGGATATTCACCGCGAGGGGGCCTATAGTTTCGCCAAGGCGCCGCGGCTCGAGGGCCGCGCCGTGGAGGTGGGGGCGCTGGCGCGTCAGGCGGTCGCCGGCCATCCGCTGATCCGCGATCTGCTCGCGGGCGGCGGCTCCACCGTCCTCGCCCGCATCGTCGCGCGCGTCCTCGAAATCGCGCTGCTCGCGCAGGCGATGGAGGATTGGACCCGCGCGCTGGCGCCGAGCGAGCCCTATTGCGCGCCCGACGCGCCGCTCGCCGACGGCGCCTTCGTCGGCTTCGTCGAGGCGGCGCGCGGAACGCTCGGCCATTGGGCGAGCTTCCGCGACGGCCAGATCGAGCGCTATCAGATCATCGCGCCGACGACCTGGAATTTCTCGCCGCGCGACGCCGCCGGCGCTCCCGGCCCGCTGGAGCAGGCGCTCGCGGGTCTTTGCGTCGGCGAAGACGGCGCGACCAATGTCGCGGTGCAACATATCGTGCGCTCATTCGACCCCTGCATGGTCTGCACGGCGCATTGACTGTCTAGACTCTTTCCGCGACTGGAAAGCCGCTTCTCCTCGCAGAGCCCTCCGCGAGCGAAGAGATTTTCGGCAATCGCCTGAGAGCCTGGAAAGATTCTCCTTATCCTCGCGCTGGCCCACAACTTGCGCTCTTTTGGGCAAGCGGCGCCGTCGCGCGAATGCCGCATTGCACAAGGGTGGGGAAAATATGGCCGCCATCGAAACCTTCTACGACGTCATTCGCCGTCAGGGCGTCACGCGCCGCAGCTTCACCAAATTCTGCTCGCTCACCGCGGCGAGCCTCGGCCTCGGTCAGACCGCCGCCACGCAAATGGCGCAGGCGCTGGAGACCAAGCCGCGCATTCCGGTGATCTGGATGCATGGGCTGGAATGCACCTGCTGCTCGGAGAGCTTCATCCGCTCGGCGCATCCGCTGGCCAAGGATGTCGTGCTGTCGATGATCTCGCTCGACTATGACGACACGATCATGGCCGCAGCCGGACATCAGGCCGAGGCGATACTGGAAGAGACGAAGGAAAAGTACAAGGGCAAATATATTCTGGCCGTCGAGGGCAATCCGCCGCTGAACGAAGGCGGCATGTTCTGCATCGACGGCGGCAAGCCCTTCGTCGAAAAGCTGAAATGGATGGCCGAGGACGCCATGGCGATCATCGCCTGGGGCGCCTGCGCCTCCTGGGGCTGCGTGCAGGCGGCCAAGCCCAATCCGACGCAGGCGACGCCGATCGACAAGGTCATCAAGGACAAGCCGATCATCAAAGTGCCGGGCTGCCCGCCCATCGCCGAGGTGATGACCGGCGTCGTCACTTACGTCACCACTTTCGGCAGGCTGCCGGAGCTCGACCGGCAGGGCCGGCCGAAAATGTTCTACTCGCAGCGCATCCACGACAAATGCTATCGCCGCCCGCATTTCGACGCCGGCCAATTCGTCGAGGAATGGGACGATGAGGCGGCGCGCAAGGGCCATTGCCTCTACAAAATGGGCTGCAAGGGTCCGACCACCTATAACGCCTGCTCCACCGTGCGCTGGAACGGCGGGGTCTCCTTCCCCATCCAGTCCGGCCATGGCTGCATCGGCTGCTCGGAAGAGGATTTCTGGGACAAGGGCTCCTTCTACGACCGGCTGACCAAGATCAACCAGTTCGGCATAGAGCATAACGCCGATGAGGTGGGCCTCGCGGCCGCGGCCGTCGTCGGCGGCGCCGTCGCCGTCCATGCGGGCGTCACCGCGGTGAAGCGCATCACGACCAAGCACGAAGGGTGATTTGAGCAAGAGATGCTTCGCAACGAGGAACCGATGATCGCCCCACCGTCATTGCGAGCGCAGCGAAGCAATCCAGAGCCGCGGGGCGACCTCTGGATTGCTTCGTCGCTTCGCTCCTCGCAATGACGGTTCTAGGTCCAGCGCACGCGAAGCGATCAGGCGGAAGTCGTATCAGACGCCGCCCGCACAGGGAGGGCTCCGAGAAGCCACGCTTCAGAGCCTTCCGCATCATGAACGAAACGCAAAGAGCGCCGACTGCAACGGCCGATCTCGAGGAAACGCGATCATGGGCATTCAGACGCCGAACGGCTTCAATCTCGACAATTCCGGCAAGCGCATCGTCGTCGATCCGGTCACGCGCATCGAGGGTCATCTGCGCGTCGAGGTCAATGTCGACAAGAACAATGTGATCCGCAACGCGGTCTCGACCGGCACCATGTGGCGCGGCATCGAGGTCATCTTGAAGGGCCGCGATCCGCGCGACGCCTGGGCCTTCACGCAGCGCATCTGCGGCGTCTGCACCGGCACACATGCGCTGACCTCCGTGCGCGCGGTGGAGAACGCCCTCAACATCAGCATTCCGGAGAACGCCAACTCCATCCGCAATATGATGCAGCTGGCGCTGCAGGTGCACGATCATCTCGTGCATTTCTATCATCTGCATGCGCTCGACTGGGTCGATGTGGTCTCGGCGCTCTCCGCCGATCCCAAGGCGACCTCGGCGCTGGCGCAGTCGATCTCCGATTGGCCGCTGTCCTCGCCCGGCTATTTCAAGGATCTGCAGATCCGCCTGCGGAAATTCGTCGAATCGGGACAGCTCGGCCCGTTCAAGAACGGCTATTGGGGCCATGCGGCCTATAAGCTTCCGCCGGAAGCGAACCTCATGGCCGTCGCGCATTATCTCGAGGCGCTCGATTTCCAAAAGGAGATCGTGAAGGTCCAGACGATCTTCGGCGGCAAGAATCCGCATCCGAACTGGCTCGTCGGCGGCGTGCCTTGCGCCATCAACGTCGATGGCAATGGCGCGGTCGGCGCGATCAATATGGAGCGCCTCAATCTGGTGACCTCCATCATTCAGCAGTCGATCGAATTCGTCGAGAAGGTCTATGTGCCGGATGTGCTCGCCATCGGCTCCTTCTACAAGGACTGGCTCTATGGCGGCGGCCTCTCCGGCAAGAATGTCATGGCCTATGGCGATATTCCCGAGCACGCCAACGACTTTTCCCCCGGCAATCTCGGCCTGCCACGCGGCGTGATCCTCAATGGCAATCTGAAAGAGATTTTCCCGGTCGATCACACCGACCCGGAGCAGATCCAGGAGTTCGTCACCCATTCCTGGTACAAATATCCGGACGAAACCAAGGGGCTGCATCCCTGGGACGGCGTCACCGAGCCCAATTACAAGCTCGGTCCCAACGCCAAGGGCACGCCGACCAATATTCAGGAGCTGGACGAAGCCGGCAAATATTCCTGGATCAAGGCGCCGCGCTGGCGCGGCAACGCCGTCGAGGTGGGGCCGCTGGCGCGCTATATCGTCGGCTACGCCCAGGGCAAGGCGGAGTTCAAGGAGCCGACCGACGAGTTTTTGAAGAAGCTCGGCGTTCCGGTCACGGCGCTGTTCTCGACGCTCGGCCGCACGGCGGCGCGCGCGCTGGAGGCGCAATGGGCGGTGCGCAAGATGGAGCACTTCCAGAACAAGCTGATCGCCAACATCAAGGCCGGCGATTCCTCCACCGCCAATATCGACAAATGGAACCCGCAGGCCTGGCCGAAGGAGGCCAAGGGCTTCGGCTTCACCGAGGCGCCGCGCGGCGCGCTCGCCCATTGGATCAAGGTGAAGGACGGCAAGATCGAGAATTACCAGTGCGTCGTGCCGACGACCTGGAACGGCAGCCCGCGCGATCCCAAGGGCAATATCGGCGCCTTCGAGGCCTCGCTGATGGACACGCCGCTGGCCGATCCGCAGAAGCCGCTGGAGATTCTGCGCACCATCCACTCCTTCGACCCCTGCCTCGCCTGCTCCACGCATGTGATGAGCGAGGACGGTCAGGAGATGACGCAAGTCAAGGTTCGCTGAGGAGGCGAGGTCATGACCGAGGCGACGCAAATCCATGGCGTGCTCGACGCTCACGGCGAAAAAGCCGCCGAGCTGCAGAGCGTCTATGTCTATGAGGCGCCGGTGCGACTCTGGCACTGGATCAATGCGGCGGCGATCATCGTGCTGGCGACGACGGGCTATTTCATCGCCTCGCCGCTGCCTTCGACTCCGGGCGAAGCGAGCTCGCAATTTCTGATGGGCTATATTCGCTTCGCCCATTTCTCGGCGGGCTATGTGCTCGCCGTGGCGCTGCTCCTGCGCATCTATTGGGCTTTCGTCGGCAATGAGCACGCCAAGCAGATTTTCTATCTGCCGGTGTGGGACCGCCAATGGCTCTCGGGCGTTCTCTATGAGGCGGGCTGGTACGCCTTTTTGGTGAAGCGGCCGAAGAAATACATCGGCCATAATCCGCTCGGCCATCTGGTGATGCATCTCTTCATGCTCAACCTGGCCTTTCTGGTGGTGACGGGCTTCGCGCTCTATTCCGAGGGCGCCGGCCGCGACAGCTGGCAGTACAAGCTGTTCGGATGGGTGTTCGCGATCTGGCCGAACAGCCAGGACGTCCATACTTGGCATCATCTCGCCATGTGGGGCGTCGTGCTCTTCGTGATCATCCACATCTACACCGCCGTGCGCGAGGATATCGTCTCCCGCCAGAGCCTCATCTCCTCGATGATCTCCGGCGAGCGCGTGTTCCGCGACGAAGCCGACAAGTGACGCCATTGCGTGGCGGCGACGCGGCTCGACGCCGCCTCGCCGCCATGGCTTGTGAGAAGTGACTGAGGAGACGCGATGCGCACTCTCATTCTCGGCATAGGCAATATTCTCTGGGCCGATGAAGGCTTCGGCGTGCGCGCGGTGGAGGAGTTCCATGCGCGCTATGAGACGAGCGGCGACGTCACCATTCTCGACGGCGGCACGCAGGGCCTCTATCTGGTGCAGTTCGTCGAGGCCTGCGATCAGCTGCTCGTCTTCGACGCCATAGACTATGGGCTCGAGCCCGGAACCTTGCGCATCGTGCGCGACGGCGAGGTTCCGCGCTTCATGGGCGCAAAGAAGATGAGCCTGCATCAAACCGGCTTTCAGGAGGTGCTCTCCGCGGCCGATCTGCTCGGCCGCTATCCCTCGCGCCTCGCGCTGATCGGCTGCCAGCCGCAGGACCTCGAGGATTGGGGCGGCCCGCTGACGCCGCCGGTCGTCGCGGCGATCGAGCCGGCGCTCGACGCAGCGGTCGCGACTCTGACAGAATGGGGCGTCGAGTTCCGCCCGCGCGCGGAGAGCGCGCAGAGCTTCCAGCGCCTGCTGGGGCATGACCTCGACCACAACGCCTATGAGAGGCGCCTCGGCGCCGCCGATGAGGAGACGAGACCATGAAGGCGATCCGTTTCGCGGCTGCGACCGCCGCTTTTCTGCTTCCGGCGACGGCTATGGCGCATCCGGGCGCGCATCCGAATGATCTCGCCTATGACATCGCCCATATTTTCACCGAGCCGGATCATCTCCTCGCCATGGCGATGGCGCTCGGCTGGGGCGCTATGGTCGTCGCTGTGGGCCTCTGGTTCAAGCCCTGGCGCGCCTCGTCCTGGCGCTGAGGGAATCGCGAGCATGTGCGTCGGCTTTCCCATGACCGTCATCGAAGGCGACGCTTTCGAGGCGCTGTGCGAGCGGCGCGGCGAGCGTCACGCCGTCTCCATGGCGCTGGTCGGCGCGCAGCCCGCCGGGACGCAGGTGCTGGTCCATGTCGGCACTGCCGTCCGCGTTCTGGACCCGCTCGAGGCCGCGCAGATCGACGACGCTCTGGATGCGGTGGAAAAAGCCCTCGCCGGCGAGAATGTCGATCACCTTTTCGCCGATCTGGTCGATCGCGAGCCGCAGCTGCCGGAATTCCTGCGGAAGTAACGGCCCTGGAAAGCTGCCGCACAAAGCGGTAAGCTGCTTTCCAGGCACAGCCTGTCAAGTCTTCGGCTCCGACTGGAAAGCTTCTTTCGACTCAGTCGCCTAGCTCGTCGCCGTCGCGAGCCGCCCATGGCATGACGATTGCGGCCTCCTCGGCAAAAATAAAATGGGAGGACCGCATGTCCGGGTCGTTGCAGCTCGCGCTGAGCGAAAAAACCGGCGTCGCTCTGCTGGACGAGACCAATATCGACGCTTTTCTGGCCCCGCCGCCCGGCGCGAGCGCGCATACGCTGCTCTTCTTCGGCGGCGATCCGGACCAGCGCAGCGAGACCCATGATGTGGCGATCATCTTTCCACAGCTGGTCAAAGCCTTCGCCGGAAGGCTGCGCGCCGCCATCATCGCGCCCGCCGCGGAAAAGGCGCTGGAAGGACGCTTCAGCGTCTGCGTCTATCCGAGCCTCGTCGTGACCTTTGGCCGCGAGACTCTCGGCGTGCTGCCGAAAGTCTATGACTGGTCCGAATATCTCTCGCGGATCGAGGCGCTGCTGCAATTGCAGGCCGCGCCGGCGAAAGAGCCGCGCGTGCGCATCACCTTCACGGAAGGGGAGACGAGCTCATGAAAGCCGGATTCTGGGTTTCGCCGGACGGCGCCGACGAAGCGATGACGGTCATGCCGATCGGCTATGACGCCGAGGCGGAGACCAAGCGCAGCGTCATCGCTTTTCTCGCGACCGCGACCGGCGAGCAGGCGGTGGCGGAATGTCCGCGCGCGGCGGCTCTGCTGCCGCAGCTCGCCGATGCGCTCGCCGCGCAACGCGCCGATGCGCCGAGCAAGCTCTTCGACATTACCGATTATGAGGCGAAAGAGCGCGAGCTGATCGGCCAGGTGCTCGGCGAGGGCGAGGTGAGCGGCGTCGCCGCCCTCCCCGACGGCGTCACTGCGCAAATCCTCGAGGCCTCCATGGCGGGCCTGTGGCGCGTACGCTTCACCGACGCACAAGGACGGCTCACCGCCGATTATCTCGAGATCGCCACCATTCCCCATGTCGTCGAGCGCGCAGCGGAAATCACCGCCGAGCGCATCGCCATCGGCGCGGAGCCGGAGGGCGCGATGAATGTGATGCCCATGCTGGCCGAGATCGACGCGCGCATGCGCGCGCACAAGCCCGGCGATCCGTCGCATGTCATCAATTTCTCGCTGCTGCCCGTGTCGGAGATCGACATGGAGCATTTGCAGCAAACGCTCGGCAACGGCCCCGTGCAGCTGATCTCGCGCGGCTATGGCTCGGCCAAGATCACCGCGACCGGCGCCCGCAATGTGTGGTCGGTGCAATTCTTCAACGCCATGGGCACGATCATCCTCGACACGTTGGAGATCGGCGACACGCCCGCCGCGGCTTGCGCCGCCGATGAGGATTTCCACGATTCGGCGGAACGTCTGCGCGAGATTCACGAGGCCTATTTCACATGAGCGATGAAACGCTTCCCGATATCGCCCCGGACGCGCGCATGGAATGCGGCGTGTGCTGGCATGTCTATGATCCGGCCGAGGGCGATCCCGTCTGGCAGATTCCGCCGGGCGTCGCCTTCGCCGATCTTCCCGCCGATTGGCGCTGCCCCGAATGCGACGCGCCGCAAGAGAAATTCTTGAGGTGCGAGAATTGAGCGACGCCGCGGCGAGAGGCGAGAAGCTCGCGGATTTCTACCGCCGCGTCCATGAGACGTCGATGCGGGACTCCGGCCTCTGCAACGAGGCGCTCGCCGTCGAGCCGGTGGGCTTTCGCGACTTCGGCCCTTATGCGCTGGGCGTGATCGTCACGCCCTGGTTCGCCAATCTCGTCGTCACCGCGCCGTGCGAGGGCGCCGATGCGCCCTTCCCCGATCCGGCGCGGCTGCAATTGCGCTTTCCGGCCGGCGACGTCGATTTCAATGTCAGCGAGATCGACGGCTTCGGCCGCATCGCCGCCTGCTCGCTGTTCTCGCCCATGGATGATTTCGCCGATCACGACGCCGCACGGACCGCTGCGCGCGCGGCGCTGGACGCACTGCTCGATCCGGCGATGAGCGAAGCGCCGAAGCGCGAGCCGGAGCCTGCCAGCGCGCTCGATCGGCGCGCATTGTTCGGCGGCCGTCGACGCGGCGACGAAGAGGCCTCGCCATGAGCGTAGGCGCCGATCTCGGAGGGCTCGGCCCCGGCGCGATCTCCATCGTCGCCGAGCTCGCCGATGATCGCATCTGCTCGGTGCGCGTGCGCTCGAGCCGGCCCGCGCATCTCACGCGTCTGTTTCACGGCCGCCCCGCCGCGGAAGTGGCGCCGCTCGCCGGACGGCTGTTCTCGCTCTGCGGCCTCTCCCACGCCTTCGCCGCCTCGCGCGCCATCGCCGCGGCGCGCGGAGAAATTCGCAAGCCCACGCCGCAAAATCTCGTCGCGCTCGATTGCGAGCGCCTCTCCGAGACATTGCGCGCGCTGACGACACTGGCGGAGGATGCGGTTCCGCCGACCGCCCTGCGCGCCGTGCTGACGCTGACGCGCGAGCTCGCGACAGGCGACGCGCGCGACCGCGGCGCGACGGCCGCAAAGCTACGCGCCGAGACGGCGAAGCTCGGCCTGCCGAACGACGTGAGCGGCGATACGCCATTCGGCAAATTATCGCGCGAGCTGGCGCGCAGTCCCGCCATAGCCGCGAGCGCGCCCGATACGCTGCGCGCAGAGGACGATGCCCTCGTGCATGAAGGAATACGGGCGCAGGGCGAGAGCTTCAGCGCCACGCCCAGCATCGCCAGCCGCGCGCCGGAGACCGGCGCCTTCGCGCGTCATTGGCGCGAGACCGATCTGTCGCGCGGCGCAATCTGCGCGCGCTTTTCCGCGCGCATGATCGATCTCGATCGGCTCGTGACGCGCCTCTCCAACGGCGCGGAAGACGCCTTCCGCAGCGAGGCTCCCGCTGCGCGCGAAGCCTATTGCGCGGTCGAAACTTCGCGCGGAGAGCTGTATCATTGGGTTCGACTCACACCGGACGATAGGATCGAGAATTATGCGATCGTCGCGCCGACAGAATGGAATTTCCATCCCGCCGGACCCTTCGTCGCCGCCCTGCTCGGCGCGCGAATTCCGCGCGCCGCGGCGGCGCAGACGATCACGCGCCTCGCGGGCCTCTTCGACCCCTGCGTCGCCTTTCGCGTCGAGCTTCGCGAGGCCACCTATGCATGAGATGGCGCTGACCGAGAGCATCGTCGAGCTGATCGAGGAGGAGAGCCGCAAGCAGGGCTTTTCCCGCGTGCGCGTGGTGCGGCTCGAGATCGGCGCGCTCAGCCATGTGGAGCCGGAGGCGATCCGCTTCTGCTTCGAGGCGGTGGCGCATGGCGGAATCGTCCAAGGCGCGCGGCTCGACATCGTGCGCATTCCCGGCGAAGGCTGGTGCCTCGATTGCGCCAAGACCGTCGCCGTCGAAGAAAGATTTGGTCCTTGCCCGGACTGCGGCGGATATCATGTCCAAGTCACCGGTGGCGAGGATATGCGAGTGCAGGAACTGGAGGTCGACTAATGTGCACGGTCTGCGGATGCGGAACGTCCAGCATCGAAGGAAAGCCAGAACATAGCCACGACCATCCGCATGATCATGCGCATGGCCACGCTCACGATCATCATCATGGTCATGACCATGACCACCCCCATGATCACGATCATCATCATGATCACGATCACGGCCATCATCATGATCACCAGCATCCGCACGATCATGACCATCCTCACGCGCATGATCACGATCACGCGCATGATGATCACGGCCATCGCCACGATTACGGCTCCGGCCCCGCGGGCGTTCATGTTCCCGGCCTCAGCCAGGAGCGCATCGTCCGCATAGAGCGCGACATTCTCTCCAAGAACAATGACCACGCCCGCGAGAACCGGGTGCGCTTCGAGCAGTCGGGCGTCTTCGCGCTCAATTTCGTGTCCAGCCCCGGCTCCGGCAAGACGCAGCTTCTCGTGCGCACGATCAGCGATCTGAAAGATCGCTTCCCCATTTCCGTCATCGAAGGCGATCAGCAGACTTCCAATGACGCGGAGCGCATCCGCGCGACCGGCGTTTCGGCCTTGCAGATCAACACCGGCAAGGGCTGCCATCTCGATGCGCATATGGTCTCGCGCGCGCTGGCCGAGCTCACTGTCGCGCCCTCCTCGCTGCTCTTCATCGAGAATGTCGGCAATCTCGTCTGCCCCGCAGCCTTCGATCTCGGCGAGGCCCATAAGGTCGTCGTGCTCTCGGTGACGGAGGGCGAGGACAAGCCGCTCAAATATCCCGAAATGTTCGCGGCCTCCGATCTCATGCTGCTGAACAAATCCGATCTTCTGCCGCATGTGGAGTTCGATGTCGGGCGTTGTCTCGCCAATGCGCTGAAGGTCAATCCAGACCTGCAGACATTGGTCGTCTCCGCGCGCACCGGCGAGGGCATGGCGGCTTTCTACGCCTGGATCGAGGCGCGCGCTGCGCGGGCCGCCGCGAGAAGCGCACGCGCCGCCGCGGCGAAGTGAGGAGAAAAGGCTTATGCCGTCCAGCGAGGCGACGAGGCTGAGGCTGCGCGTGACCGGCGCCGTGCAGGGCGTCGGCTTTCGGCCCTTCGTGCATTCGCTCGCCGACCGCTATGCGCTCGCCGGCTTCGTGCGCAATGATTCGCATGGCGTGCTGATGGAAGTGGAAGGCGCGCGCGTCGATGATTTCGTCGCGGCGCTGCGACGCGAGCCGCCGCCGCTCGCGCGCATCGACACGTTGGAATGCGAGACGATCACGCCGCTGCGCGACGCCAAATTCTCGATCGAGCCGAGCCGCGACGGCAAGACGCAGACGTGCATCACGCCAGACGCCGCCATCTGCGACGATTGCCTGAATGATCTCTTCGATCCGAAGAGCCGTTTCTATCTCTACCCTTTCGTCAATTGCACCCATTGCGGCCCGCGCTACACGTTGACGCGACGCCTGCCCTATGATCGCGCGCAGACATCCATGGCGCCTTTCGCAATGTGCGATGATTGCGCGCGCGATTACGCCGACCCGACCAACAGGCGCTTTCACGCGCAGCCGATCGCCTGCCCGAAATGCGGTCCGCAACTCGCGTATCTGGGGCCGCGAGATGCGAGCCTGAAGGCTCGCGGTCCAGGCGCCGCAATGGACCGCGAGCCTTCAGGCTCGCATCACGCCGCGCTCATCCGGCAAATCGTCACGACTCTCCAGAGCGGCGGCATTGTCGCGCTGAAAGGAATCGGCGGCTTTCACCTCCTCTGCGACGCGCGCGATGAAACAGCCGTCGCCGAGCTGCGCCGCCGCAAGGGTCGCGACGCCAAGCCCTTCGCGGTCATGCTCGCCGACGTGGCGGCGGCAACGCGCGCCGGCCTGTTCGGCGAAGATGAGCTACGCCTACTGCAATCGCGCGCGCGGCCGATCGTCATCGTCGAAAAGCGCGAGGAATTCGTCCCCTCCGTCGCGCCCGGCCTCTCACGCATCGGCCTCATTCTGCCCTATGCGCCGCTGCATCATCTGCTGTTTCACGCCGCCGCGGATCTGGCGCTCGTCGCCACCAGCGCCAATCCGAGCGGCGAGCCGCTGATCGTCGATGACGAAGAGGCGCGCGAGAAGCTCGCCTCCATCGCCGATCTCATCGTCGGCCATGATCGCGCCATCGTCGCGCGCGCCGACGACAGCATCGCCACCATCATCGCCGGCGCGCCTGCGTTGCTGCGCCGCGCGCGCGGCTTTGTTCCCGAGCCCATCGCTCTCGCGAATGACGGCCCCGACATTCTGGCGCTCGGCGCGCATCTCAAATCCACCATCACCGTCACGCGCGGACGCGAGGCTTTCGTCTCGACGCATATCGGCTCGCTCGACGATCGCGCGACGATCGATTTCTATCGCGAGACCATCGCGCGCATGCTCGATATTCTCGATGTGAAGCCCGAGCGCGTCGCCTGCGATCTCCACCCCGATCTCGCCTCGACGCGCTACGCCGAAGAGACGGGGCTGCCCGTCATTCGCGTGCAGCATCACGCCGCACATATCGCCGCCATCGCCGCCGAGCATAAAATCGAAGGCCCGATCCTCGGCGCTGCGCTCGACGGCTATGGCTATGGCGACGACGGCGGCGCCTGGGGCGGCGAGCTTATGCTGGTCGATGAAGGCCATTGGCGCCGGCTCGGCCATATCGCGCCTCTGCCGCTGCCCGGCGGCGACCGCGCCGCGCGCGAGCCCTGGCGCATGGGCGTCGCCGCGCTCGCCGCGCAGGACCGCTGCGGCGATGTGTTCGATCGCTTTCCCGGCATGGAGCTCGCCGGCAAGGTGGCGATGCTGGCGAGCGCGCCGAATGTCGCTCGAACGACGAGCCTCGGCCGCATGTTCGACGCCGCCGCGGCGCTGCTCGGCGTGCGGCTCGTGCAGCAATATGAGGGACAGGCGGCGATGGAGCTGGAGGCGCTGTGCCAAAGCCCGCGCGCGCTGGCCAATGGCTACAGCATCGAGAATGACATTCTCGATCTGACCAAGCTCTTCGCCGCGCTGCTGAAGCCGGGCCTCTCCGCCTCGCAAGGCGCCGAGCTGTTTCATGGAACGCTGATCGAAGCGCTCGCGCAATGGCTTCGCGCGGCGGCGCAGGCGCGCGGCCAAACGCGCGTCGCTCTCGGCGGCGGCTGCATGATGAACAAAATTCTCGCGGAGGGCCTCGTCTCGCGCCTTCGCGATTTTGGAATAGAAGCGCTGCTCGCGCGCGCGGCGCCGACGAATGACGGCGGACTCTCGCTCGGCCAAGCCCATATTGCGCGAATGAGAAAGGTCTAACGAGATGTGCCTCGCCATTCCCGCTCGCGTTGAGGAGCTGCTGCCCGATGATATGGCGCGCGTCAGCGTCGATGGCGTCGGCAAGCTGGTGTCCGTCGCGCTCGTCGATGGCCTCGCGATCGGCGATTATGTCGTGCTGCATGTCGGTTATGCGCTCGCCAAGATCGATGAGGAAGAGGCGATGGCGACGCTCGCTCTGCTGCGCGAGGCCGCGGCGCTGGGAGACGCACAATGAAGCATGTCGACGAATATCGCGACGGCGATCTCGCCCGCGCCATAGCGCAGCGCATCGCTGCAGAAGCGCAGAGCGATCGGCAATATCGCTTCATGGAGTTTTGCGGCGGCCATACGCATGCGATCTCGCGCTATGGCATTGAGGATCTGCTGCCCGAGAATATTCGCCTCATTCACGGCCCCGGCTGCCCCGTCTGCGTGCTGCCGATGGGCCGCATAGACGACGCCATTCGCCTCGCCGCACGCGAGGAGGTCACGCTCTGCACCTATGCCGATCTGATGCGCGTGCCCGCCTCCGGCGGCTCCAGCCTGATGAAGGCCAAGGCCGACGGCGCCGATATTCGCATGGTCTATTCGACGCTCGACGCCATCGCCATCGCCGAGAAGGAGCCGCAGCGCCAGGTCGTGTTCTTCGCCATAGGCTTCGAGACGACCACGCCGCCGACCGCGCTCGCCATTCGCCTCGCGCAGAAGAAGGGCCTGACGAATTTCTCGATCTTCTGCAATCATGTGCTGACGCCGGCGGCGATGCAGGCCATTCTCGACACCGATGATGGCGTCGAGATCGAAGGCTTCGTCGGCCCCGCGCATGTCTCCACCGTCATCGGCTCCGCGCCCTATCGGCGCTTTTCGACCGATTATCGCAAGCCTGTCGTCATCGCCGGCTTCGAGCCGCTGGATGTGCTGCAGGCGATCTTGATGCTGGTGAGACAGATCAACGAGGGTCGCTGCGAGATCGAGAATCAATATCGCCGCGCCGTGACGGAGAGCGGCAACGCCAAAGCCATCGACGAAGTCGCGGAGATTTTCGAGCTGCGCGAAGCCTTCGAATGGCGCGGGCTCGGCGAGATTCCGCACAGCGCGCTGAAGCTGCGCGAAGCTTACGCCGAATTTGACGCGGAGCGCCGCTTCCCTGTGGCGACCAAGCCGGCGCGCGATAATCCGGCCTGCGAATGCGGCGCGATTCTGCGCGGACAAAAGCGCCCGCAGGACTGCAAGCTGTTCGGCGTCGCCTGCACGCCGGAGACGCCCATGGGCTCCTGCATGGTCTCCTCGGAAGGCTCTTGCGCGGCCTATTGGGCTTATGGAAGATTCCGGCAATATCAAAACGAAACGCGGAAAGCGTCATGAACAAGCATGAGCCGGCAGGCCGCAAGCTCGATCTCCGCAATGGCCGCGTGGAGCTTTCGCACGGCTCCGGCGGACGCGCCATGGCGCGGCTGATCGGCGAGATTTTTCACGCCGCCTTCGACAATGAATGGCTCGCCGCCGGGAATGACCAGGCGGCCTTCGACATTCCCGCCGGACGCATGGCGATGACCACGGACGGATATGTCGTCTCGCCCTTGTTCTTCCCCGGCGGCGATATCGGCAAGCTCGCCGTGCATGGCACGATCAACGACATCGCCATGGCCGGCGCGCGGCCGCTGCATATGTCGGCGAGCTTCATCATAGAGGAAGGCTTTCCGCTCGCCGAGCTGAAGCTGATTGCAGAGAGCATGGGCGAAGCCTCGCGCGCGGCCGGCGTCGCCATCGTCACCGGCGACACCAAAGTGGTGGAGCGCGGCAAGGCGGACGGCGTCTTCATCTCGACGAGCTGCGTCGGGATCATTCCGGCCGGGCTCGCGCTTTCAGGCGACAAGGCGCGGCCGGGCGATGTCGTGCTGCTCTCCGGCTCCATCGGCGATCATGGCGTCGCAGTCATGTCGAAGCGCGAGAATCTCTCCTTCGATACAGAGGTGCTGTCCGACACGGCGGCGCTGCACGAGCTCGTCGCCGCTATGGTGGAGACGGCGGGCGGCGCCATTCGCCTGATGCGCGATCCGACGCGCGGCGGTGTGGCGGCGACGCTCAACGAGATCGCGCATCAATCGCGCGTCGGCGTGCGCATCGACGAGAAAGCCATTCCCATCGCGCCGCAAGTGGCCGCCGCCTGCGAGCTGCTGGGGCTCGATCCTCTGCATGTCGCCAATGAGGGCAAGCTGCTCGCCGTGGTCGCGCACGAGGCCGCCGATGCGCTGCTCGCCACGATGCGCGCGCATCCGCTGGGCGCGCAGGCCGCGCGCATCGGCGAGATCGTCGCCGATGAGCATTGCTTCGTGCAGATGACGACCGCCTTCGGCGGCGGCCGCATCATCGACTGGCTCTCCGGCGAGCAATTGCCGCGCATCTGCTAGAGTCTTTTTGTTATGAGGCGAGGCGTCGAGATGAACAAGCGCGAGGACAGCCGCGAGATGGAGAGCGAGGCGACGCCGATCTCCCGCGGCGCCACTGTGCTCATCGTCGATGATGAGAAGCGTTCGCTCGAATCGCTGCGCCGCGTGCTCGGCGGCGCGTTTCAGATCGTCTGCGCCAGCAGCGCCGCCGAGGCGGAAGCCGTGCTCGCCGGCGATCTGGTGCAGGTGATCCTCTGCGACCAGCGCATGCCGGGCGAGAGCGGCGTCGAATTTTTGACGCGCGTGCGCGAGCATTGGCCGGAGCCGGTGCGCATGATCATCTCCGGCTATACGGATGCGGAAGACATTATCGCCGGCGTGAATGAGGCCGGCATTTTTCAATATGTCACCAAGCCCTGGGATCCCGATAAGCTCATCCAATCGGTGCGTGAGGCCGCGCAGCTCTATGCGGCGCAGAAGGATGGCGGCGCCGCGCCGCCGCTCGAGGCCAAGCCCTCGCATGAGCGATTGCAGCGGCTCGCCAGCGACAGGCGCCGCGCGGAACGGCGCATGTTCGAGTTCGGCCGCATCGTGCATGCGCCGGAAAGCCCGATGCGCCAGACGCTCGCGCTAGCGCGGCGCGCGGCGGAATATGACATCTCCGTGCTCATCACCGGCGCCTCGGGCACGGGCAAGGAGCTGCTGGCGCGCGCCATTCATCACGGCTCGGCGCGCGGCGAGAAGAGTTTCGTCGTCGAGAATTGCGGCGCGCTGCCGGATGAATTGCTCGAGAGCGAATTGTTCGGCTGCAAGAAAGGCGCATTCACCGGCGCCTATCAGGATCGCGTCGGCCTGTTCGAGGTCGCCGATGGCGGCTCGATTTTTCTCGACGAGATCGGCGACACATCGCCTTCCTTTCAGGTGAAGCTGCTGCGCGTGCTGCAGGAGGGCGAGATTCGGCCGCTCGGCGCGCAGCGTCCGCGCCGCGTCGATGTGCGCGTCATCGCCGCCACCAATCGCAATATCGTCGCCGATGTGGAGGCGGGACGCTTTCGTCGCGACCTCTATTATCGCCTCGCCGCTTTTCCCATCCATCTGCCGCCGCTCGTCGAGCGACGCTGCGACATCGCCATCATCGCCGCGCGCATACTCGTCGCCGTGAACCAGACCTTCAATCGTCGCGTGCCGGGCTTCGAGCCGGAAACGCTGCGCCTGTTGGAGCGCTATGGCTGGCCCGGCAATGTGCGCGAGCTGCACAATGAGATTCAGCGCATGGTGGCGCTGAGCGACGGCGACGCCAATCTGCCTCCAGGCCTGCTGTCGCCTTGCATAGCCGATCATCGCGCGACGACCGCATGCGACGACCAGCAGCGATTCACGCTGAAGGAGCGCGTCGAGATGCTGGAATGCGCGTTGATCAAAGAATCGCTGGAGCGCAACGGACGCAACATCAGCCATGTGGCCGACGAGCTCGGACTGTCGCGCGTCGGCCTGCGCAGCAAGATCGCCCGCTATGACATCTCCCGCGTCGTCGATGACGAAAGCTGACGTCAAATCCTACGCCAAGCATGGCGATCTCATCGCGCTCGTCGCGGGCAAGGAGGAGATCGCGCTGTCGGAAGGCGGCGAGTCCGTCTGGCTCGAGGTCATCAAGAAGATGGACGAGGTCTATGCGGACCTCATCGGCTATGAGGCCGATCTCGAGCGCAAGAATGGCGAGCTGGAAGCGGCGCGCAATTTCATTCAGAGCGTCATCGCCTCCGTCTCCGACGTGCTGATCGTCTGCGACGAGCGCGGCGCGATTCTGCAGGTCAATCCTGCTTTCGAGGCGCTCGCGGGACGCGGCGAGGCGGAGCTGAAAGGCGCCTCCGTCGCGGCGCTGTTCGTCGCGGAGGACGAGGCGCGCGCCGCCGCCATCGTCGTCGGCCAGGCGCGCGATCCGACCAGCGTCGAATTGCGTTTCCGCACGAGCAACGGCCCTTCCGATCTCATGGCGATCAATTGCTCGCCGCTGTTCGACTCGGATGGACGAAGAGCCGGCGCCGTCTTCACTGGCCGGCCGATCGGCGAATTGCGCCGCGCCTATGAGGCGCTGCATCGCGCCCATGTCGATCTGCAGCAGGCGCAATCGCGCCTCGTCGAGCAGGAGAAGATGGCGAGCCTCGGCCGGCTAGTCGCTGGCGTCGCGCATGAGCTCAATAATCCGATCAGCTTCGTCTATGGCAATATTCATACGCTCGACCGCTATCGCAAGGGGATCGCCGCCTATCTCGAGGCGATTCATGCGGGCGCGAGCGCGAAGGAGCGCGAGAAGCTGCGCCGCGCGAGCGGCATAGACGAAATTCTCGCCGATCTCGAGCCGCTGATCGACGGCACGCTGGAAGGCGCCGTGCGCATCAGCGAGATCGTCAAGAATTTGCGTCGCCTCTCCTTCAGCACCAAGGCGCCGCGCGAGGCGGTGTCATTGTCGAAAGTGGTGGAGACGGCCGCGCAATGGGCCTCGCGCAGCAAGAAGGCCAAAGCGCGCATCGTCGCCGATCTCGAGCCCGAGCTCTACGCTTCAGGACAGAGCGGACAGATTCATTCCGTGCTGGTCAATCTCATCGACAATGCGCTCGACGCCGTGCGCGAGGCGGAGCAGCCGTTCGTCTCCATCACCGCGCGCGGCGAAGGCGATTGCGCGATCGTGATCGTAGAGGATAACGGCAAAGGCGTGCCGGAGGCGCTGCGCAGCCGCATCTTCGAGCCTTTCTTCACCACAAAGGCGGTCGGCGAAGGCACAGGGCTCGGCCTATGGATCAGCTATTCCATCGCCCATGAGCATGGCGGCTCGATCGAATACGACACATCGCCGGAGGGCGGCGCACGTTTTATGCTGCGGCTGCCGCGCGCGACGGAAGGCGAGACGCGCGACTTGCGAACCTGAATTGCGAACCTGAAGACCCGCGGCCCGAGTGGGGCGGAAGGCCGCGAGTCTTCGGCTCCGCATATCGTCGCCTCAAGAGGCGACGACGCGAATCTTATTTTCGGCGCGCGCGTCATGCGCGTCCTCGAGATCGATGGCGCTCGCCTCTCGCGTTTTCGAGTGATCCGCGGCGAGCACGAGATAGACCGCCGGCAGCACGAAGAGCGTGAACAATGTGCCGATCGACAGGCCTGAGGCGATGACGAGACCCATATTGTAACGCGAGGCCGCGCCGGCGCCGCTCGCCATGATGAGCGGCAGAACGCCGAGCACCATCGCCGCCGTCGTCATGAGGATCGGCCGCAGGCGGATCGAAGTCGCTTCTATGATCGCGTCATATTTCGACTTGCCGAGATGCTGCTGCTCATTGGCGAATTCGACGATGAGAATGCCGTGCTTGCTGATGAGGCCCATCAGCGTGACGAGGCCCACCTGCGTGTAGATGTTGATGCTCGCGCCGCCGAAGCCCAGCATGATGAAGACGAGCGCGCCGGCGATCGACATCGGCACGGAGACGAGAATGATGAGCGGATCGCGGAAGCTCTCGAACTGCGCAGCGAGCGCCAGGAAGATGATGATGAGCGCGAAGCCGAAGGTCCCTGCGAAGCCGCTCGATTCCTGCACGAACTGCCGTGAGGAGCCGGCATAGTCGATCGTGTAGGACGGCGGCAGCGTTTTCGCGGCGACCTCCTTCAACGTCTCCAGCGCCTCGCCGGCGATGACGCCGGGAGCGGCGACGCCGGAGATGGTGAAGGAGTTGATCTGCTGGAAGTGATTGAGCGACTCCGGCACGACCATGGTCTGGAACTTCGCCACCGTCGACAGCGGCACGGAAGAGCCGTCCGCGGTCTTGATGTAATAGTTCAAGATCTGATCCGGATTGAGCCGGAACTGTTGCGCCATCTGCGGGATGACTTTGTACGAGCGCCCGTCCAATCCGAAATATTGCGTGTAGCCGCCGCTCAATCCAGTCGTGAGCGCGCCGCCGACGTCGAGCATCCGCAAGCCGAGCTGCGCCGTCTTCTCGCGATCGATGACGAGCGACATCTGCGGCTGGTCGATCTTCAGATCGGTGTCGAGGAACATGAACTTGCCCGTCGCCAGCGCCTTGGAGAGGAAGTCGCGCGAGATATCGTTCATCTTGTCGAATGTGTCGGTGCTCTGCACGACGAATTGAATCGGCAGACCATTGGAGCCCGGCAGCGGCTGCGGCTGGAAGGTGACGAGACGCTGGCCCGGAACGGAGCGCGCGAGCTCCTGCTGCAGCGTCTGCTGCATCTGCTCGGCGGTAATCTTGCGCTTGTCCGGCGGCGTGAGAACGAGGCCGCCGAAGATGAGGCCGGGCGTGACGATCTGGAAGGAGCTCGTCATTTCGGGATGCTTGGCGAAGGTCTTGTAGACCTGATCGCCATAGAAGAGCTTCTGCTGCAATGTGGCGTTGGGCGCAGAGGTGGATTGCGCGAAGACGACGCCTTGATCCTCATTGGGCGCGAGCTCGTTCTTCGAATTCGAATAGAGCCAAAAGATGCTCGCGAGCACAATGCCGCCGAAAGCGAGCGTCACCGGCACGAAATGCAGGGAACGCGCCAGCAGATGCTGATAGCGATCCTTGACCCAATCCATCTTGGCGTCGATGAATTCGATGATGCGCGTTTCCAGCGTCTCCTCGCCGCGATGCGGCGCTTTCAACACCAGCGCGCAGCTCACCGGCGACAGCGTCAGCGCGATGACGGCGGAGACCGTCACGGCTCCCGCCAGAGTGAAGGCGAATTCGACGAAGAGCGCGCCGGTAAGGCCGCCCTGAAAGCCGATCGGCACATAGACGGCGATCAGCACGATGGTCATCGCGATGATCGGACCGGCGAGCTCGCGCGCCGCCTGGAAGGCCGCGTCGAAAGGCTTCATGCCGTCGGCGAGATGGCGATTGACGTTTTCGACGACGATGATCGCGTCGTCGACGACGAGGCCGATCGCCAGAACCAGCGCCAGCAGGGTGAGCAGATTGATCGAGAAGCCGAGCGCCAGCAGAATGGTGAATGTGCCGATGAGCGACAGCGGGATGGCGACGATCGGTATGACCACCGAGCGCCAGGAGCCGAGGAACATGAACACGACGCCGGTGACGATGAGTATCGCCTCGATCAGCGTGTGAATCACCTCGTCGATGGAGCTGTTCACGAAGTCGGTCGTGTCATAGACGATATCGCTGTTGAGACCCTGCGGCAGCGATTTCAAAATGTCGGGATAGGCTTCTTTCACGCCTTTGACGACATCGAGAAGATTGGCGTTGGGCGCGACGAGAATGCCAATATACACCGCCTGCTTGCCATTGAAGGCCACGGCGGATTCGTAATCCTCCGAGCCGAGCGTGACATTGGCGACGTCCCGCAGCTTCACATTGGCGCCGTTCACCTGCTTGACGACGAGATTGCGGAACTCCTCGAGCGAATGCAGCGAGGTGGCCGCGGTGAGCGTGACCTGCACCATCTCGCCCTTGGTCGAGCCGAGGCCGGCGATATAGTCATTGCCCTGCAGCGAGGCGGAGAGCTCGCTGGCGGTGAGGCCATAGGCGGCGAGCTTGACCGGATCGAGCCATGCTCTCAGCGCGAAGGTCTTGCCGCCGATGAGCTCCGCCGTCTGCACGCCCGGCACGGATTGCAGGCGCGGCTGCACGACGCGGATCAGATAATCGGTGACCTGGCTCGATGTCAGAATATCGCTATTGAAGCCGATATACATGGCGTCGGTGGTCTGGCCGATCTTCACCGTGATGACCGGCCGCTGCACAGCGGACGGCAGCTGATTGAGCACCGAGTCGATCTTGGTGCTGATCTCGGTCAGCGCCTTGCCGGAATCATAGTTGAGCCGCAGATTGGCGGTGATGGTGCTGGTGCCGACCTGGCTCGTCGAGGTGAGATAGTCGATGCCGTTCGCCTGCGCGATGGCGTTCTCGAGCGGCGTGGTGACGAAGCCGGCGACGGTCGCCGGATCAGCGCCGAAATAGGAGGTCGTCACCGTCACGACGGCGTTTTGCGTGCGCGGATATTGTAGCGTCGGCAAGGTGAAGAGCGAGCGCAGGCCCAGCACCAGGATCAAGAGGCTCACCACGGAGGCGAGCACCGGGCGACGCACGAAAATGTCGGTGAAACGCATGTTCGTCGTCTCCGTTCACTGATCCACGGGCTTGGGATTGGGATCGACCGGCGGCTGCTGCGTGTCGGAAATATTCAGCGGCGAACCGTTTCTCAGCTTCACCTGTCCGGCGGTGACGACGGTCGCGCCCTCCGTCACGCCCTCCAGCACGGCGACCTCGTCGCCGCGCGTCGCGCCGAGGCGCACAAAGGTCTGATGCGCCGAAAGGCCTGCGCCTTTTTCATCCGGCTTCTGCACGAGAAACACGGAATTGCCGAAAGGCGCATAGACGATCGCCGTCTGCGGCAGGGTGATGAGGCGCTCGGGCTTGCCGGTCGCAATGTCGATCTGCGCGAACATTCCGGGCTTCAGCTCGAGAGCGGAATTGGCGAGGCTGGCGCGCACCTGCACATTGCGGCTCGCCTGATCCACCTTGGAGTTGATCGCGACGATCTTGCCGGTGAATTTCTTATTCGGAAACGCATCGACGCCGGCGTCGATCGATTGGCCGACCTCTATGCCGTTCAGCGCCTGCTGCGGCAAAGTGAAGTCGAGATAGATGGGATCGAGCGCCTGCAGCGTCACGATGACGGAACCGGCGCCGATATATTGGCCGAGATCGACCGCGCGAATGCCGAGCCGCCCGGCGAAGGGCGCGCGCAATGTCTTTTGCGCGATCACCGCCTCCTGCTGCGCGACTTCCGCCTCGGCGCTTTTGAGATTGGCGAGATCGGTGTCGACCGTCGCCTGGCTCGCGGCGTGAATCTTCAGCTGCGCCTGATCGCGCCGCAGATTTATGCCGGCGAGCTCTGCGGCCGCCTTTTGCGAGGCGAGCTTGGCGAGATCGGTGTCCTTGCGCAATTCCAGCAGCAGCTGGCCCGCCTCCACTTGCTGGCCGGATTGAAAGTGGATCTTCTCGACGATGCCGGAGGCCTCCAGCGAGAGATCGGCGCCGTTCACCGCGCGAAACGTGCCGACTGCAGTGAGCTTGGGCCGCCATTCCTGATAGCCCGCGGTCGTGACCGAGACGGTCTGCGGCGGGTTGGCCATGGAGGCGAGAAAGCCCTTGATCATCGTGTTGCGAAACACGTTGAAGCCATAGAGTCCGCCGAAGACGAGCGCGACGATCGCGAGCATGATCGCCATCGGCTTCGCCATGGGTCCGAAACGATCCTGCAGCAAGGTTCTAGCGACCATCTCGAGCTTCCTCCGCCTGGGCTCTGATCGCCGCGGCGATCGGCGATGTAGCGATAATATCCGTGGGTTTGGCCTGCGAGGCCGGCGTCTCGTCGATGCGGTTCCACCAGCCGCCGCCGAGCGATTGCAACAGCGCCGCCGTATCGGCGAAGCGCGCCGCCTGCGCCTTCACGCGGTTGAGCCGCGCGGTGAGCAGCGTCTGCTCGGCGTTGAGCACGATCGAATAGGTCGTCGAGCCGGCGCGATATTGCGCGCGCGCGATCTCGAGGCTTTCCGCTGCGGCTTTTTCCGCCGCCACTTGCGCACGCAGCGTGCCGGCGTCGTATTTCACCGCCTGCAGAGAATCGGCGACATTTTGGAAAGCGGAGATGACGGTGGAGCGATATTGCGCCTCCGACTGCTCGAAGGCCGCGACCTTGGCCTCGCGCGTGTGGAACAGCGAGCCGGCGTCGAAGGCCTTCGCCGAGGCCTGGGCGGCGAGCGTGTAGACCATTGTCTGCGGCGTGAACAAAGTGGTGAAATTCGTCGCCTGCGCGCCGCCCGTCGCGGTGAGCGAGAATTGCGGGAGCATGTTCGCCGTGGCGACGCCGATCTCCGCGCTGGCCTGATGCAGCTGATTCTCCGATGCGAGAATATCCGGCCGCTGGCGCACCAGAGTCGACGGCAGGCTGACCGGCAATTCGCCGGGCAGGCGCAGGCCGGAGAGATCGACCGCCTCGCCTTTGTCGGCGTTGGGGAAGCGGCCGAGATAGGCCATCAGCAGATTGCGGTTCTGCGCACGCGCTTTTTCCAGCGGCGGCAGAGTGGCCTGCGCCTGCGCGAGCTGCGCGCGCTCGGACAGCACATCCGCCTGGCTGACGGCGCCGAGCTCGAAGCGCTTCTCGAGCAGATCGAGCTGCGTGCGATAGGCGGCGATGAGATCGCGCGTCACCTTGATCTGCGAGGCGTAGGAGGCGTCGGCGATGGCCGCGGTGACGACATTGGCGGTGAGCGCGAGATAGGTCGCCTCGAGCTGGAAGCGCTTCTGCTCGGCGGCGGCCGTGTCGCTCTCCAGCGTGCGCCAGGACTTGCCGAACACATCCGGCGCGAAGGACACCGACACATTTGCGTTGTGCAAGCCATAGACGAAGGTCGAGCTGGAGCTGGACGAGGAGGACGAAGACGATGATGACGACGAGCTAGAGGAAGTGAGGCCGGAATATTGCGCCGTCGTCGACTGCTGGCGCTGATAGCTGTCGCCGAGCGTCGCCTGCGGCAGGAAGGTCGCCGAATTGGCCTCTATCGTCTCACGCGCCTGCCGCAGCGCCGCCTCGGCCGCCATTATGTCCGGGTGATTCGCCACCGCCTCGGCGACGAGGGCCGATATCTGCTTGGAATGGAACAGCTTCCACCATTCGCCGGGCACATCGCGGCCATGGGCGAAGCGCTGCGAGGCGCCGCCGGCGGCCGCCGCGGATTCGGTGGAAGCGCCAATCTTGCCATAGCCAGCGCTCGCCGGAGCGGGAGGCGGAACAAAATCAGGCCCGACCGCACATGCGGACAGCGTCAGCGCTGCGAAAGCAGCGGCGCTGCGAGCGGCGGCGGGCGGGATTCCCACATGAGGCGCGGTTTTCGCTTGTCGGAAGCGGCGTCGCGAAAATTTCGGCATGACCCTCTCGAAAACTGAACCGTTCAGTTTTAATATTAATGCAGAGCCCGCATGTCAATGCTAAAACTGAACGGTTCAGTTTTTCCCGGGGATGGAAAAGCAACGCAAAGGCTGAGACAAGGCCTGCGTGGGACTGCTGCGGGAGGAGGGACAGAATGACGGGGTTGGACCTGAGCATATGACCGAGGAAGCGGAGGCGACCGCGACGGAGCCGGCCACAGACCATGTGCCGAATCGCAAGGAGTGTCAGATCCTCTCGGCGGCTCGGACTCAATTTCTGGAGCAGGGCTTCGCCGAGACGTCCATGGACGGAATCGCGCGCGCGGCGGGCGTGTCGAAAGCGACGCTCTACGCCTATTTCCCCAGCAAGGAAGCGCTGTTTCGCAATCTCATCGAGATCGAATGCAGCCAAAAATGCGTCGATGTCCCCAAGCCCGATTTCGACCTCGGCGCCGAGCAGGCGCTACGCGAGCTCTGCGCGCATTTCGTCGCCCGCTTCCTGACCCGGGAATGGGCCGCTTTTTTCAAGGCGGTGTCGAGCGAGCGCTGGCGCTACCCCGAGCTCTGCCATCTCTATTTCAACAGCGGCAAGCAGAATGTCCTCGATCTCGTCTCCGGCTATCTCGACGAGGCGAAGGCGAAAGGCCTGCTCGCCTTCGACGACGCGCAGATGGCGGCGGAGCAATTGCTGCATCTCACCGTCTCCGATTTGCCCATGCGCGTGGCGCTGGGATTGGAGCTGCGCAGCGAGGCGGAATATGAGCGGGTGATGGAGTCCGGCCTCGCCGTGTTCTTGAAGGCCTATGCGCCTTAGCGCTTCCGCCTCTCCCGCTTTCGCGGGAGAGGGGAGAATTGGCGCGGCGCGCATGGCCACGCATCGATCGGACGAGTCCGTCCGATCGGAAAGCGCTCTAATGCGCAGGTCCCATCGCGCGGCGACAGGCGCTCTCGCATTCCTTGCACACATCCGCGCAGATGCGACAATGCTCGTGATGCTTGGCGTGGCGTCGACACTCCTTCTCGCAGGCGCGACACATATCGACGCAAGCCTGTAGAACGGCGCGCATCGCCGTCTCATCCGTCGCGCTGCGCCGCGAGGCGATGGCGCCCGCCGCGAGGCATATGTCCGCGCAATCCTGATCGAGCCTTATGCAGCGACGAAGATCGGCGACATTCTCCTCGGTGAGGCAGGCGTCGGCGCAAACGGCGCAGGCCTGCGCGCAATCGAAGCAGGCTTCGACACAGCCGACGAGCGCGGCGTCGGCGCGGCCGCGCATTTGCGGATGGCTGGCGATGATGGCTTCCACATGCATGAGTCGTCTCCTTCAGGATTTGCTTCAGGATTTGGCCGCGTGCTCCGGCCTGCCCTTGCGTTTGGTGGCGGCGAATTCCTCGAGCTGCTTCTCGGTCATGGAGTCGAGCATCGAGCGCGAGGCTCCTTTGAGCTCGCTCTTTGGAATCTCGCCGCGCTTGGCCGCCAGCGCAGCGCCGGCGGCCATTTGCTGAGCCTTTGATTTGGCGGGCATGGGCTCCTCCCCTTCGACGTCTCGCGCCGCGGGAAGGCGACGCGGGGCGGAGGATAACCCCTTCGCGCCGGAGAGGTTCCTTCAGCCGCGCCACGACATGCGCAGGCGCGGCGCTCGGCCGCCGCTCGCGAGATAGACGCCGATGGACACGCAGAGCAGCGCGATCTGCTCTATCGGCGAAGGGATTTCGCCGAGCATCGGAACGGCGATCAGCGCCGCCATGGGCGGCACCAGAGCCGAAAAGGCAGCGCCCGCCGAAGCGCCGAGCAGCTCTATGCCTTTGCCGAAGAGAAACAGCGCCACGATCGACACCATGACGCCTTGGAACAAGGTCTGAATCACAATGTCGCGCAACGGCGCGTCCATTCCATGCAAGCCGTGAAAGGCGAGATAGAGCGGCCCATAGAGAATGAGCGAGCCTGTCGAGACCAGCGCCGCGGCATGCAGCGAATCGAGGCCCGACGCGCGCAGCACGATCGCATAGCCGGCCCAGACGAAAGCCGCGCTCAAAAGCAGAATATGCCCAATCTGCGTCTCGCCGAATGACAATGCGCCCGGACCCGCTATCGCGGCGCCGCCCAGAGCGATGAGCGCATAGCCGATGAGGCGGCTCGCGGTGAAGCGTTCCCGCGTGAGCAGAAACGACAGCAACGCGACGAAGAGCGGCATGGAGCCCGGTAGCAGCGCGCCCGCATGAGCGACCGGCGCGAGCCTGAGCCCGCTGGCGGCGACGAGAACATAAGGTGCGCCGGCGCTGCAGACGAGAATGAGGAGACGCAGAGGGCCGAGCCGCTCGAGCGCGAGCCCTTTGCGCAGCACGATGGGAAACAGCAGCACGCCGGCGGCGCCGAAGCGCAGCATTGTGAGATCATAGACCGAGAGCGTCGTCGTCACGCCTAGCCGCGTGACGACGAGCCACGTCGCCCAAACGGTGACGGCAGAAACGCCGAACATCGCGCCCGTGGCGTATCGCGCCGTCTGCGGAGCGCTTTCGGCGACACCATCGCTCATCTTCCTCATCCTTACACTCGAAAGCTCGCGCCTACAGCTCTTAATGGAGAGCGGGCGAAAGCGCAGCTTCTATCTTTCACGACGCCCACCTAGCTGCGTGGACATCACTTTATTCCCTGCTGAAATTGGTCCTTGCTGACTTTAAAAGCGTCAGTCCGCGTGTCGAGGTATACCCCATTTCCGAGTGGCCTCAGCCATGGAAAGGGACCATTCCACCAAGGTAGCAACTTATCGATCACCGGCGCATCGGTAATCTCGAAGATCGCGCGCGCAATCCGCACACCTGACCCGAATTTCTCCGCGAGGTCGTTCGGATCGACGCGCTCGACCGTCTTGGGATCGGCAATGTCGCGGAAACGCACGAGCAGGGGCAGCATGTCGAGAGGAACAGCGGTCGCGCCCCGCGCCTGGGCCATCCTGTCCATTGCAGCGGCGTCGATGCCGTATTCGCTCCACAGATCACGATGCAACCGCGAGAATACGTCGAACGGCTCGCCGCTTTCTTTCCGCTCCTGGTCGGGCGTCAGCAGAACGAACAAAACGCCACGCGGTCCAAGATCGATAGCGACCGCCTCTCCTTTCGTGCCAAAAGAGACGGCGTTGCCGAGACCTTTAAACATGCCGTCGTTGAAGCTTCCGACCGTCTCCATGACGCTCCAGCCAACCCGTCGTCCCTCGGGCGTTTCGACTTCAACGGTCAGACGATAGCGATTCCGGCGCAATGCGCTGCTGCATCCGCCCAGTCCCAGCGCACCGGCCAGAAGAAACATTCTTCGTGTCGCAAGCATGCCGCCCGCCCCATGTCAAAGAGAACTACGCTGGACCATCTGCATGTCGAACCTAAAGAGAGCTAACTTATCCCTTCCACTCGAAAGCTCGTGGCGACAGCTCTTAACGGAGAGCGGGCGAAAGCGCAGCTTCTATCTTTCGCCATATTTCATCGCGGTCCCGTTTGACCTCGCTCATCGCCGCGCCATCTCACGGCAATGTCTTCCTATCTGCCTATAGGCGAGCTGTTCCTGCTCGGCTTCCGCACGCCGCAAGTTCCGCCCTGGATGCGCGGTTTCGCGCGCGACTATGGGCTCGGCGGCGTCATCCTCTTCGATTACGACTGCACGGATCGCAAATATGAGCGCAACATCTTCTCACCCGCGCAGGTGAAGGCGCTCTGCGAAGAGATTCACGCGCTGCCGACGCGGCCGCTGATCTTCATCGATCAGGAGGGCGGCAAAGTGCGGCGGCTGAAGGAGGAGCGCGGCTTCGCGCCGCTGCCGAGCGCGCGCCAATTCGGCCGGCTGACAAAACAGGAGCGGCTCGACGCGCTGCGTCCCGCCTATGCGGAAATGCGCGATCTCGGCATTGACGCCGATCTCGCCCCCGTCGTCGATCTCGACATAAATCCCGACAGTCCCGACATTGGCTCGGCGCAACGCAGCTTCTCCGCCGATCCACGCATCGTGGAGGATTGCGTCGCAGCGCTGGTCGAGGTCGCGCGCGCGACCGGGCTGAAGCTGTGCCTGAAGCATTTTCCCGGCACGGGCGGCGCCAAGGTCAATCCGCACGATCATGTGATGGATCTCTCCGATTGCATCACCGACACGCAAGTGAAAATCTTCGAGACGCTGGCGCCGCGCATTCCCATGGTTCTGTTCAGCCATGGCGTGGTGAATCAGTGGGAGAAGGACACGCCCTGCTGTCTCTCTTCCGTCGCCATTCGTAAATTGCGGCAATGGGCGCCGCAGACTGTGGTCGTGACCGACGATCTGCAGATGCAGGGCGTGCAAAAGCTGATGACGACGGAGGAGGCCGCGCTGCGCGCCTTGCGCGCCGGCGCGGATTTCATCCTCATCGGCAATAATATGAAGGACGAGCAGGACGAATCGGCGCGCTATGCGCAGAAGCTTCTCGACGCCTGCGAGACGGATGCGTCTCTGCGCGCCAATGCTCAGGCCGCGATCGAGCGCATCCAGCGATTGAAGGCGTGACGCGCGCGCCTCACCATTCCTCGGCGGAGCGCTCGCCGGCGACCCAGGTCGAAACGATGCGAAGGCTCTGCGGATCGAAGGCCGTCATATCGGCGCGATAGCCGGCGACGAGCCGGCCGAGCCTTTTGCCGAGCCCCAGGAAATTCGCCGGATTGGCGGAAGCGAGAACGAGCGCGCGCTCGAGCGGAAGATCGAGCAGCGAAACGCAATTGCGCACCGCGCTCGCCATATCCAGCGAAGCGCCGGCGAGCGTCCCCTCCGCCGTCACGCAGCGTCCGTCCTTTATGAGAATCTCCCTGCCCTGCAAGACGAATCCGCGTCCGTCGCCGCCGACCGGCGGCATTGCGTCGGTGACGAGCATGGGATGGCCGAGGCCGGCGCGCAGAGCGAGGCGTAAAATCGCCGGATCGACATGCTCGCCATCGACGATGAGCCCGTAATGAGCGGTCGAAGATTCGAGCGCCGCCGCGATCGGCCCCGGCTCGCGGCTCGCGAGCGGACGCATCGCGTTGAAGAGATGGGTGAAGCCGGTCAGCCCTTCCGCCATTGCGGCGCGCGTCTGCGCGTAATTCGCCATGGAATGGCCGAGCGCAATTTTGCAGCCGGCGGCGACGAGCTCGGTGATGAAGCCCGTCGGCGCCTCCTCCGGCGCGAGGGTGACGAGCGACACGCCGCCCGGCGGCGGCGCGAGCATCTCGATATGATGCGGCGATGGCGCGCGACGGAGATCGGCGCGATGCACGCCGAGCCGCTCCGGCGAGATGAACGGGCCTTCGAAATGCACGCCGAGCACGCCGGGCGCATGTGGGAGAATGTCGGTCACGGCGCGCTTGGCCGCGATCATCTTCTCATCCGTGTCGGTGATGAGAGTCGGCAGCAGCGAGGTCGTGCCGAATTTGCGATGCGCCCGAAGGATCGTCGCGATCGCCTCCGGCGTCGGCGAATCGTTGAACAGAACATCGCCGCCGCCATTCACCTGAATATCGATGAAGCCCGGCGCGAGCCAGACGCCTTTCGGCAGCTCGAGCACATCGGCGCCGCGCGGAATCTCGCGACGCAAAATGAGCGAGACGATGTTCTCGCCCTCTATCACCACCGCGCAGTCGCGATGCGCCGTTTCGCCGTCGAAGACGACGTCGGCGGCGATCGTTCGGCGCGACTCCTCGCTCATCGCGTGCGCGTCACCTTTTGCAAATGGCGCGGGCGATCGACATCGACGCCGCGCGCCGCTGCGAGCCGCGCCGCCATGGCGTAAAAGCTCTGAATGAGGCAGATGGCGTCGGTCTCGGGATGATCGGATGCGATCGTCGGCAAGCGATTGCGCGTCTCATCCTCGCGATCCGTCGTGAACAGAGCCGCGCCTTTGCCGCGCAAATCCTCGGCCAGACGACGCATGCCGCTCGCCGCCTCATCGGTCGGCGTCAGCATCAGGATCGGATAGAGCGGCGAGACCAGCGACACCGGTCCATGCATGAATTCCGCGGAGCTGAACGCCTCCGCATGGAGATTGGCCGTCTCCTTCAGCTTCAGCGCCGCTTCGCGTGCTATGGCCAGCGTCGGCCCGCGTCCTATGGCGACGAGACTTTCCGCACGCGAGAAGGCGTCCACCATTCGCGACCAATCGAGCTCGGCCGCGCGCGCGAGCCGCTCCGGCAGTCGCGCGAGCGCATCCTCGAGCGCGCGATCCTGCGACCACAGCGCGACGAGACGCGCCAGCGCGGCGAGCGAGGCGATGAAGGTCTTCGTCGCCGGCACCGCGAATTCCGGCCCTGCGGCCATTGGCAGAACGAACTCGCATTGCGCGGCGAGCTCGCTCTCGACCTCATTGACGAGGCAAGCGGTGACGGCGCCGCTGCGGCGCGCGGCGGCGGCCTGCTCTATGAGATCATTGCTGCCGCCCGACTGCGAGATCGCGAGAAAGAATTGGCCGTCGAGCCGCAGCGCGCCGCCATAGACGCTGGTGATGTTCGGCGCGGCGGAGGCGACCGGAAGGCCGAGTCCACGCTCGATGAGATGCTTTGCGAATGTCGCCGCATGAGCGGAGCTGCCGCGCGCGCAAGTGACGACGACGCGCGGGTCTACATCGCGCAAGCGCGCGACGAGCGGCGCGAGGCGCGGGGCGATGAGCCCCTGTTGCTTTGCGACCACATGCGGCGCCTCGCGCGCTTCGATCGCCATTTGATTGTCTTGCATGATCATCGGCGGCTCTGCTGCAGCTCTGTCACGCCCCCCGCCCGCGTCCCTTATGGCACGGGAGCGCGCTTCGAGCGAGCGCGAAATCCTTTGCGCGGCAGCGTCTTCGCTTGCGAATTCCACTACGAAGGACGAACTGTTCCGTAAGGAGGCGTCACATGGAAACGGAACGTCCGAGCCCACGCTATTCGTCGATCGACGCATGGGAGCCGAGCGAGATTCTCGACGCGATGATCGAAGGGCAATTCGCCGCCGTCGCCGCCGTGCGCGCCGCGCGTCCGGCGATGGAAGCGGCGGCGCTCGCGGTCGTTCGGCGCCTCGCGCACGGGGGACGCATCGTCTATGTCGGCGCCGGAACATCGGGCCGGCTCGCGGTGCAGGACGGCGCCGAGCTGACGCCGACCTTCAGCTGGCCACAGGAGCGCCTGCTGCTGCTGATGGCGGGCGGCGACGACGCGCTGCTGAAAGCCGTGGAAGGCGCCGAGGACGAGACCGAGCGCGGCGCCGAGCTGATGCGCCGCCATGCGATCGGCGAGGCCGATGTCGTCATCGCCGTCGCGGCGAGCGGCACGACGCCCTTCACCCTCGCCTGCCTGCGCGAGGCGGCGCGGCATGGCGCCTTGACGATCGGCGTCGCCAATAATCGTGACGCGCCGCTGCTCGCCGAAGCGGAGCATGAGATATTTCTCGACACGGGATCGGAAGCGATCGCAGGCTCGACGCGCATGAAGGCCGGCACTGCGCAGCGCGTCGCGCTGCTGATGCTGTCATCGCTGGTGATGATTCTGCAAGGCCGCGTCTATGAAGGGCTGATGGTCGATGTGCAGGCCTCCAACAAAAAGCTCGCGCGTCGCAGCGAGCGCATTCTGGCGCGGCTCACCGGACGCGAGAGCGCGGAGATAGGCGCGGCGCTGCGTCGCGCGGGCGGCAGCGTGAAGCTGGCCTATCTGCTGCTCGAGGGCCATGGGCTCGGCGAAGCGCGCGCCGCGCTCGAAGGATCGCGCGGTCATTTGCGCCGGGCGGTGGAGGCGCTCGCCGGCGCGCCGGCCGAGGGACCGAAAAAATCCGGCGTGACGGAGGCCCATCGGCCCGAATTTTGATGCGTCTTCGGCGAAGAGGTATAATAAATATTCGCCGGAAAGGATTCGCGAGAGCCATGACAGTCAACAAGATCGACGCGCTGCTGGCGCTTCGCAGCGAAGGACGTTTCCTGGTCGGACGCGATCGCATCAAGCTTTTGGAGGCGGTCGCCGAATATGGCAGCATCACCAAGGCCGCGAAGGTCGTCGGCTTCAGCTATAAGACGGCGTGGGATGCTGTGAACGCCATCAATAATCTTCTGCCCAGCCCCGCCTTTGTGACAAAGGCCGGCGGCCGCTCCGGCGGCGGCGCGGAGGTGACGACGGAAGGGCGCCGGCTCATCGCCACATTTCATCGGCTGGAGGAGCGGCTGTCGCGCATCTCCTCGCTCATCGCCGAGGAGGGGCTCGAGGATCAGGATGATTTTCTCCTTTGGAGCGTGGGCGTAAAAATTTCTGCGCGCAATGTATTCCAGACGGAAGTCGTCTCGGTGAAGAAATGGCCGGTCGATGTCGAGGTGACGCTGCGCGTGTCGCCGGAGACCTCCATTCACGCCATCGTCACCAATGACTCGGCGGTGGAGCTGGGCCTCGAGCCGGGACGCAAGACTCTGGCGCTGATCAAATCCTCCTTCGTTCATCTCACCACGCCCGAGCACACGCCCCCCGGCGTGCGCAATCAATTCGTCGGCGTGGTGCGGCGGCGAATCGACGCGGAGCGCAACAGCGAGGTCCTGCTGGATATAGGCGCGGGCAAGACGATGCACGCCGTCGTCCCGCGCCAGACGGCGGAAGACCTCGGCATTGCCGAGGGCGAGCGGGCCGTCGCCAGCTTCAGCCCGACCGACGTCATCCTCGCGGTCGACTGATACGATTTCCGTTTGAACCGCTCGCATTGTGGCTTGTCATTCCCGGCGGGCTGAAAGCCCGACCGGGAATCCAGAGCCACAAAAGCGCTGGTTTTGCTCTGGATTCCCGATCGCTCGCTTTGCGAGCGTCGGGAATGACACCGAACCAATCAAGCGGATCGGGTATGACAATCGAATTCTCTATCGCTGGTAGAAAGATCAATCGGCGGGCTGCCCGCCGATAAAATGAGCGCTCGCGTCGATTGACACGCCCGCGGCGGCGCTTTTATGTTTTCATTATGTATCGCCTCGACATAGCGAGTCGCCTCGCCCTTCTTCCTAGCCGCCGCAATGTGCTGGCGGCGATCCCTTCCGCGCTCGGCGTCGCTTTGCTCGGCAGGCCCGCGCGGGCGGCGGACGAGCGCCTCGTCGTCGTCACCTCCTTCCCGGAAGAGCTGACGACGCGCTATGAGGCCGAGTTCGAGAAGCTCTATCCCGGCGTTCACGTCCAATTCGTCTGGAAGCAGTCGCGCGACGCGCTCGCGCTGCTGAGCGACAAGGACCAGGGCGGCGCCGATGTCTATTGGGCGCCCGCTCTCGGAAATTTCCCTATATTGCGCGACCGCGGCGCCTTTCAGAAATTCTCGGTCGATCGCGCCGCTCTGCCCGGCCGGCTCGGCGATCAGCTCCTCTCCGACCCGAACGGCCTGTTCGAGGCCTATGACGTCGCCGGCTATGGGATCGTGGTCGATCCGGCCGCGCTCGCGCGCGACGGGCTGAAGCCGCCAAAGAGCTGGAGCGACCTCGCCTCCCCCGCCTATGCCGGCCGCATTGTCATGCCGATTCCGGCCAAGGTGGGCTTCTCGCCGGCGCTCTATGACATCGTGCTGCAGTCGGAAAGCTGGGAGCGCGGCTGGGCGCTGCTGGCGGAAATCGCCGGCGGCGCGGAGCTGCTGGGCTCCGGCTCCGGCCCGACGGCGAGCGTCAAGGACGGCCATGCGGCGCTCGGCCTCACCATCGACTTCTTCGCCTTCAATGCGCTGGCCAATGGCGAGAAGCTCGCCTTCATCTATCCGGAGAAGACCGCCTTTCTGCCCGCCCATATCGCCATCACGGTGGGCACGCAGCGTTTTTCGGCGGCCAAGGCCTTCGTGGATTTCGCGCTCTCCTCCAAGGGGCAGAAGCTGATGATGGAGGCCGACAGCAGCCGCCATCCGGCCCGGCCCGACGCCTATGCCGGCAAGCCGGCGGCGGTGGTCGATCCCTTCGCCCTGCCGCCGGGAACCTTCTATCCTTATGACGCCGAGATCGGCCGGCGGCGGCCCGGCGCGGTCAGCGTGATGTTCGACCTCGCCATCGCCGAGCGCCACGCCGAGACACAGCGCCTTTGGCGCGCCATACACGCCGCCGAGGCGCGGCTCGCCGCCGCCCCCGACTCTGCAGGCGCCGCCGCTGTGGCGAAGGCGCGCAAGCTCGCCGGCTTTACGCCTATTTCTGAGGCCCAGGCGAAAGATTCCGCATTTCTCGATCGTTTTTCCAGCCGCGAGCTGAAGGACGGCGACCTCGCCGCCCGTTGGCGCGCAGAAATTTCATCGGCCCGAGCCGAGGCGCTGAGCCTTGTCGCTTCCGCCGAGCAGCGTCTGTGAGGCGGCGGCTTCTCCTTCCCTTCGCGCTGCTTTTTCTCTCCGCCGGCGCGCCCTATGAGAACCCCAAGCTCGACGGCGACGCTTTCTCCCGGCCCCTGGCCGGGCTGGACGAGGGTTTTCTGCGCGGCTTCCGGCAGGGAAGCGCGCTGTTCCATCAGGCCTGGGTGATCGGCCCCTCGCAGGATCAGACCGAGATCACAGGGCTGGGACCGCTCTATAATCGGCTCTCATGCATCGCCTGCCATGTGAAGAACGGCCGCGGCCCGGCGCCGGACCCGGAGAATGGCATCGCCCGCGCCATGGTGGTGCGGCTCGGACTGCCCGGCCGCGACGCCCATGGCGGCCCCCTGCCCCATCCGGCCTATGGCGGGCAGCTCAATCCAGAGGGCAATCCGGGCGTGCCGGGCGAGGGCCGCGCGATCGTGACGTTCGACGAGATCGAGACGCGGCTGGCAGACGGAGAGACCGTCTCGCTGCGTCGTCCGCACCTCTCCTTTCGCGATCTCGCCTATGGGCCGCTCGGCGACAATGTGCGGATCTCGCTGCGCAATGCGCCGCCGGTGTTCGGCCTCGGCCTGCTCGAGGCCGTGCCGGACGATGAGATAACACGCCATGCGGTGGGCCAGGGCCGCGGCCGGCCGAACCATGTCTATGACATGGCGGCCGGCCGCATGGCGCTCGGCCGCTTCGGCCTCAAGGCCAATCAGCCGGATTTGCGGCAGCAAATCGCCAACGCCTTCGCCGAGGACATCGGCGTCTCCTCCTATCTCTTCCCCGAGCCCAATTGCACCGCTGTGCAGCCGGAATGCCGCGCGGCGGCGGGACACGAGATCGAGCTGACCTACACGCGGCTCGAGGCCTCGCTCGCCTATATGCGCGGCCTCGCCGTGCCCGCTCGCCGCAATCAGGACGATCCGCGCGTCGCCAAAGGCGAGGCGCTGTTCCGCGAGATCGGCTGCGCCGCCTGCCATCGCGAGACGATGAAGCTCGGCCCGGTCGGCTTCGCGCCCTGGCTGAGCGGGACCGAAATTCATCCCTATAGCGATCTTCTGCTGCACGACATGGGCGAAGGGCTCGCCGACGGACGCGAGGATTTCGAAGCCGGCCCGCGCGACTGGCGCACGCCGCCGCTTTGGGGCCTCGGCCTTGCCGGCCGCTTTGGAACGCCCGTGGATTTTCTCCACGACGGCCGCGCCCGCACCGTCACAGAGGCGATCCTCTGGCACGGCGGAGAGGCGGAGGGCGCAGCGCAGCGGTTTCGCAGCCTGACGCGCGAGGAGCGGGGAGAGCTGCTCACATTTTTGGGGTCGCTCTAATGGCGACCATTCGCAAAGGCCCCCTCCTTCACCGTCCCCCGCCAATGGCGGGAGAGGGAAGCGGGCAGCGCGGCGCGAGTTCTCGATGAAGCGCGGAATCTGCTCCCTCTCCCGCGAAGCGGGGGAGGGCTGGGGAGGGGGCGTCGGGACTACGGGACTATCGGGGGAAGAACCATGAAATCAAGCAGACTGGCGCCCTTGGGCGCCGCCAGCGTCGCCGCGCTCATCGCAAGCGGCGCGGCGCTCGCCGAGCAGCCGCAACCTTTCGATCTCGGCGAGATCCACGTCGGCGCCGAGCGCAAGAGCGCGCCGGCGGACAAGAAAAAGGACGACGGCCCGGCGCCGCTGCAGCAAACCGACTCCTATGGCGGCGTGACCATCAGCAACCGCCAGAACGAGACCTTCCAGCGCGACTCGCTCGATCGCGCCGTCAATCTCGCGGCCGGCGTCGTCAGCAATTCGACAGGCGGCACGCGCAATGAGCAGAACATCTATGTACGCGGCTTCGACCGCTGGCAGGTTCCGCTCACCATCGACGGCGTTCGCGTCTATCTGCCAGCCGACAATCGGCTAGACTTCGCGCGCTTCATGACGCCGGACGTCGCCTCGGTGCAGATCGCCAAGGGCTATGTCTCGGTGCTCGACGGGCCGGGCGGCATGGGCGGCCAGATCAATCTCGTCTCGCGCAAGCCGACAAAGGAGATAGAGGGCGAGCTGCGCACCGGCCTCGAATTCGGCCGCGACGGCAGCTATGAGGGCATAAAGACCTATGCGCTGCTCGGCACGAAGCAGGACAATTATTATCTGCAGCTCAGCGGCTCCTGGCGCGATCTGCGCGGCTGGATGCTGCCGGAAAGCTATACGCCGACCAATAATCAAGGCGAGGGCTTCCGCGGCAATTCAGGGACCTATGATTGGAGTCTCAACGCCAAGGCCGGCTACACGCCCAATGACACCGACGAATATTCGCTGAGCTTCATCCGCCAGGACGGCAAGAAGGGCGCGCCCTATCACACCACCGACGGGCTGAACAGCCAGCGCTATTGGCGCTGGCCCTATTGGCGCGTGCAGAATCTCTATTTCCTGTCCAACACCAAGATCGGCGATTCCTCCTATGTGAAGACCAAGGCCTATTGGAGCAAGTTCGACAACGACCTCTTCTCCTACAACGACCCCTTCCTCGCCTATCAATCCTCGGCCAAAGCCTTCCGCAGCTATTATCAGGATTATGCGCTCGGGGCCGATATAGAGGTCGGGCATGATTTCGGCGAGGTCGACACGCTGAAGATCGCCGGCCACTACCGCTTCGACGAGCACGCCACCTGGCAGGAATATTACGGCGTCAATGTCGCCAATAAATCGACCGGATGCGTCATAAACGTCATCTGCTTCACTCAACCGGTCGTCTACACGCAGGAAGACACTTATTCGATCGCGGTCGAGAACACCTTTCATCCGACCAAGGACATCGATCTCGTCGGCGGCTTCGCCTACGACTGGCGCCATCTGCGCAAGGCAGATGATTTCGTGGTCGGCACGGGCGTCATCGGCTATCAGCTGCGGGATGTGCAGGCCCCCAATTTCCAGGGCGCGGCGATCTGGCGCTACAGCGACACCAACAAAGTCTATTTCAACGTCTCCGACCGCGAGCGCTTCCCCACCATCTTCGAGCGTTTCAGCTCGCGTTTCGGCGGCGCCACCTCCAACCCCGGCCTGATGCCGGAGCGCGCGATCAATTTCGATCTCGGCTGGGCGAGCGAATTCGCGCCGGGCAGCCGCATTCAGTTGGACGCCTTCCACTCCATCGTCCGCAATCTGATCCAATCCGTGCCGGCGCCCGCCTATGGCGCGAGCGTCACTCAGAGCCAGAATGTCGGCGACGCCAGCTTCTGGGGCGGGGAAGTCTCGGTCGATTATCGCGCCTCCGACGAGCTGTCGCTGGGCGGCAATCTGACGCTGATGCGCCGCTCGGTCTATGCGCCTTACATCCTCAACTTCCAGCCGACGGGCGTGCCGGATGGCAAGCTGTTCCTCTATGCCGGCTGGCGGCCGCTCGAAGGGCTGACGCTGACGCCCAATGTCGAAATGAACAGCAATCGCTGGACCTCGAACACGGCGGGGACGATCTATTATCGGACCGGCGCGTTTTTCCTGGCCAATTTCACCGCCGAATATCAGCTCCATCCGAACTTCAAGATCGAAGGCGGCGTGCGCAACATGTTCGACACCGCCTACACCTTCACCGACGGCTATCCCGAGGCAGGGCGCAGCTTCTTCCTCGGCGCCAAGGCGACGTTCTAGAGCGCCTGCCGATCGAACGGAATCGTTCGATCGATCAGAATTCGCTCCCCCGCGAGAATCGAGAGCGCGATCCGATCGGATTGGATGGCGCTCCAACGGCTCGCGGGGCTCGCCGCGCGGCGGCCCCGACGGCGACGCTTTGCAAGCGGGCGCGGCGCGGCTACCAATGGGGAAAAGGGGCGCGGGTGATTCGTTTCGGCCGCGTTCCCGCTCTGGCCGGCGCCGACCCATGGCGATCCGGCGGCTCCTTCGGATGGCCCCATGACCAAATTCGCGCTCGACGCCCTCGATCTCGCCGCGCTTCTCTCCTCCCGCGTCTGCCATGACGTGATCTCGCCCGTCGGCGCCATCGTCAACGGGCTGGAGGTGCTGGAGGAGGAGAAGGACGCCGAGATGCGCGGCCATGCGCTGGCGCTAATCAAATCCAGCGCCGCGGAAGCCTCCGCGCGATTGCAATTCTGCCGCCTCGCCTTCGGCGCCGCCGGCTCCAAGGGCGCCGAGATCGACACCGGCGACGCCGAGCATGTGACGCGCCAGCTGCTCGCCGACGAACGCACCAAGCTCGAATGGAGCGTGCCGCGCGTGCTGATGTCGAAGAATAAGGTGAAGCTGCTGCTCAATCTCTGCCTGATCGCCGATGCGGCGATTCCGCGCGGCGGCGTCATCTCCGTCGTCTCCACCGGCGAGCGCGACGATATTTCCTTCACCTTGGAGGCCAAAGGCGTGAACGCCCGCATCGCAGCGGCGATTCCGGGCCTGCTGGCCGGCGAGCCGGAAGAAGGCGTCGTCGACGCGCGCGCCATTCAGGCCTATTACGCCGGCCTCGTCGCCAAGGCGAGCGGGCTCGACGTCGTGATCTCCACGCAGCCGGAGCATGTGACCATCACCGCCCGCCCTTCCGCCGAGCAGGCGGAGGAGGAGATCGAGACGCCGGCGGCGCTCGAAGCCTGAGGAAGCCTCCGCGCCAGGCGACCTCGAGCGCGGGGATTTCAGTTCTTTTAACCAGAATGCGTCAAGAATGGCGTCGACGCCGCTCACGCGGCCAGAGACGAACGACGCCATGGATGAACTTCTCAACGATTTCCTCGTCGAGACCGCCGAGCACATTGATGCGGCGACGATGGAGCTCGTCTGTCTCGAGAAGGACCCGGGCGATCAGGCGCTCATCGCCAGCCTCTTCCGCCATGTGCACACGATCAAAGGCACCAGCGGCTTCTTGAAGCTGCCGCGCGTCGGCCGGCTGACCCATTCGACCGAAGCGCTCATCGGCGCTTTGCGCGACGGCGCGCCGATGACCGCCTCGCATGTCACGCTGATCTTCGCGGCCGTGGACCGGCTGAAGGATATTCTCGCCGAAATGGGCCGCTCCGAGGAGGAGCCGGCTGGCGACGACGACGATCTCATCGCCGCTCTGGAAGAGGCGACGCGCCGCTCCCGCCTCGGCGAGGAAGAGCCCGACCCCGCCGAGGCGAGCGGCGCCGCTGCGCCCGCCTCCCGCGCCGCTGCGACGCCGGGCGAGACGCATTCCGCCGGCGTCGCCCATATCGGCGAGACGGTCCGCGTCTCGGTCAATGTGCTCGATCGGCTGATGGGCATCGTCTCCGAGCTGGTCTCCACCCGCAATCGTCTGCTCGAATTGTCGAGCGCCTGGGCGGGCGGCGACGAGGCCATGAGCAGCACGGTGCAGACGCTCTCCAACATCACCAGCGATCTGCAGGATGCGGTGATGAGCGCGCGCATGCAGCCGGTCGGGCGGCTATTCTCGACGCTGCCGCGGCAGGTGCGCGATCTCGCCCATGATCTCGGCAAGAAGATCGTCATCACGACGGAAGGCTCGGACACGGAGCTGGACCGGCAGGTGATCGAGCTGATCCGGGCGCCGCTCACCCATATCATTCGCAATTGCGCCGACCATGGCGTCGAATCCCCGGCCGAGCGCGCGCGCATCGGCAAGAGCGAGACCGGCGTCATCTCGGTGCGCGCCGCCTATGACGCCGGCCAGATCATCATCGACATCGCCGACGACGGCCGCGGGCTCGACGCCTCGCGCATCCGCTCCAAAGCCTTGGCGATCGGGCTCGTCTCGGAGGCCGATATCTCCAAGCTCAGCGACAGCGAGCTGTTCGAGCTGGTCTTCACGCCGGGCTTCTCGACTGTCGATGGCGTCACCAGCGTCTCCGGCCGCGGCGTCGGCATGGATGTGGTGCGCGAGAACATTCAGTCGATCGGCGGCTCCGTCTCGCTGACCTCGCGCCATGGCCGCGGCGCCTGCGTCACTCTGCGCATTCCACTGACGCTCGCCATCACGCCGGCGCTGATTTTGACGACCAATGGCGCGCGCTTCGCCATACCGCAGATGACCGTGGTCGAGCTGGTCGGGGTCGGCCGCGGCTTCGAGCATGCGATCCAATATATCCATGACGCGCCGGTGCTGCGCCTGCGCAATGACGTGCTGCCTCTGCTCGATCTCGCCGCGACGCTCGGCCTCGGCCGCCCGGCGCAGGAGAGGACGCGCGACGGCTTCGTCGTCGTGCTGCGCATCGGCAGCGCGCGCTTCGGCCTGCTGGTGGAGACGATCGCCGATGTGCAGGAGATCGTCATCGAGCCGCTGGTGAGCGCGGTGGCGCGGCTCGGGGTCTTCTCGGGCCAGACGATTCTCGGCGACGGCTCGGTGGTGCTGATTCTCGATCCCGCCGCTCTGCTCGAGCACGCCGGCCTGCAGCGGCTCGCCGAGCGCCCGGCCGAAGCGACGACGCCGGAAGTCTTCGTTCCGCGCACGGAGAAGACGCGCATCATCATCGTCAAGTCCGGCCCCGGCCCGCTGAAGGCGCTGCCTCTGTCGCTGGTGCTGCGCATAGAGGATGTGCCGCGCGAGCGGCTGATCGCCTCGGACGGCGCCTTCGTCATGGCCTATCGCGACAGCCTGCTGCCGATCATTCCGGCGACGACGGACATGGCGCTCGACCGCGCCTCCTATCCCATACTCGTGCTGTCGGGAGCCGGCCAGTCCATGGGCCTGCTGATCGAGGACATCATCGACGTCACCGACGAGATTCTCGATCTCCAGAGAGAGAGCGGCTCGGCGCATATTCTCGGCTCCATCCAGCTCGGCGGCGATATCGTCGAGTTTTTGGACGCCACCTATTTCATGCGCATCGCCTGCCCGGCCGCCGTGGCGCGCGGCGTCAACAAGCGGCATCGCATTCTGCTCGTGGACGACAAGGCCTTCTTCCGCGACATGCTGGCGCCGATCCTCGGCTCGGCCGGCTATGACGTGACGACCGCGGCCTCGGCGCCGGAAGCGCTCTCCTTCCTGCGCAAGGGGCTGTCCGTCGAGGCGGTGGTGACGGACACCGACATGCCGGAGATGGACGGCTATAATTTCGCCCGCGCGCTGCATGCGCTGCCCGGCCTCGCCGAGCTGCCGGTGGTGGCGCTCGCCGCCCAGGCGGCGCCCAGCGTGCTCGCGGCGGCGAAGGCCTGCGGCATCGCCGCCGTCGCCGGCAAGTTCGATCGGCGCGCGCTCATCGAATGCGTCGGCCGCCTGCTCGACAAGACGGACACGGCGCCGCGCGATCTCGAATTGCGCATCATGTCGGAGCTCGCCGCATGACCCAAACGCAACGCGACGCGAACGGGCGCCGCCGGCAAGGCGATACGGGCAAGGAGCAGTCGCGCAACTTCACCATAAAGGTGCGCGGTCAGACCTTCGGCCTGCCGGTGGAATGCGTGAAGACGATCTTCCATATCGAGCAGGTGACGCCGGTTCCGCTGGCCCCGCGCGAGATCGCCGGCCTCGCCAATCTGCGCGGCCGCATCGTCACCGCGCTGCGGCTCGACCGCTGCCTCGAGATCGACGACGGCGACCACTCCGATTCGAATCTCGCGGTCTGCATCGAGCACAATGGCGAGCGCTACGCTCTGCTCATCGACGAGACCGGCGACGTCGTCACCTGCGAGGAAGACGACCGCATCCTCTGCCCGACCCATGTCGGCCAGCAATTCGTCGACGCCACCAACGCCTGCTACCGGCTCGACGACGATTTTCTGCCCATACTCGACATAGCGGCGCTGGTGAGGCGCCTGTCGAGGCCGGGCGAGAGCGGCGGCCGCGACGGACATTCGAGAGACGCATCCCGAGGAGTAGACTGATGAAGCAGATTCTGGTCGTCGACGATTCCGCGGTCATCCGCAAGGTCGCGCGCCGCATTCTCGAAGGGATGCAATTCTCCACCGTGGAGGCGGAGAACGGCCGCAAGGCGCTGGTCGCCTGTGAGCAATCCATGCCGGACGCGATCCTGCTCGACTGGAACATGCCAGAGATGGACGGCGTCGAGTTCCTGCGCGCGCTGCGCAAGATGCCGGGCGGCGCCGGGCCGAAAGTGGTGTTCTGCACCACGGAGAACGAGGCGAGCTATATCGCCCAGGCGATGGACGCGGGCGCCGACGAATACATAATGAAGCCCTTCGACCAGCATGTCGTGCGCTCCAAGCTCGAGGACATAGGCGTCATCTGAGGCGCGGGCCGCGACGGAACAGGAGCGCTCTCTTCAGGGAGCGACGGCGAAATGCGGAAATGTGCGGAGCCTCGCCATTTTCGGCCGGGCGCGACGGATATGGCGGAGGGCGCGCGATGAGCCTCGCCTTCGCGCGGCTGCGCCGTCTCATCGGCTCGCTCGTCGGCGTCTCGCTCGGCGCCGACAAGCTCTATATGGCGCAGAGCCGGCTGGAGCCGATCATGCGCGCGCAGGACTGCCGCGACCTCTCCGAGCTGATGCGCCTCATCGAGCGGCGCGAGGACGAGGCGCTGCTGCAGCGCGTCGTCGACGCGATGACCAATAATGAGACCTCCTTCTTCCGCGATCGCGTCCCCTTTCAGCGGCTGAAGCGTGATTGGCTGCCGGAGCTGATGGCGCGGCGCGCCGAGACGCGGCGCCTGCGCATCTGGTCGGCCGCCTGCTCGACCGGCCAGGAGCCCTACTCCATCGCCATGGCGCTGGCCGAAATGGGCGAGGCGCTCGCCGGCTGGAGCGTCGAGATTCTCGCCACCGATGTTTCGGAGACCGCGCTGACGACGGCGCGGCGCGGCGTCTACAGCCAGTTCGAGGCGCAGCGCGGCCTTTCTATCGGCAGGCTGCTGGCCCATTTCGACCAGAAGGACGGCCTCTGGCGGATCCGCGACGAGCTGCGGGCGAATATCGCCTTCCGCAAGCTCAATCTGCTCGATGACTTCTCTGGCGAGGCGCCCTTCGACATCGTCTTTTGCCGCAATGTGCTCATTTATTTCGAGCCTGCGGTGAAAAGCCGCGTGCTCACGCGCCTGCGCGACACTCTCGCAGACAATGGATGTCTGGTCCTGGGCGCGGCCGAGACGATCGGCGAGCGCATCGGCGGCCTCACCCCTGCCAGCGACGCCGCCTGGCTGCTGCTGCCGCGCCCTTCGCCGCGGCCGCTCGCCGCCATCGGCGCGTGAGCGCGGCTCGCGGCCTTCCCTCTGAACGCGCGAAGGGGCTCCCGAGGGAGCCCCTTTTCGATTCTTGCGGCCGTCTTCGCCGATGGGTCAGGCGGTGATGCGCTCGTCCGCTTCGCTCGGCTCGCGCAGCACATAGCCGCGGCCCCACACTGTCTCTATGTAATTGCGGCCGTCGCTGGCGTTGGCGAGCTTCTTGCGCAGCTTGCAGATGAACACGTCGATGATCTTGAGCTCCGGCTCGTCCATGCCGCCATAGAGATGATTGAGGAACATCTCCTTGGTGAGCGTCGTGCCCTTGCGTAGCGAGAGCAGCTCCAGCATCTGATATTCCTTGCCGGTCAGATGCACGCGGGCGCCGGAGACCTCGACCGTCTTCTGGTCCAGATTGACGACGAGATCGCCGGTCGTGATGACCGATTGGGCGTGGCCCTTCGAGCGGCGAACAATGGCGTGAATGCGCGCCACCAGCTCGTCCTTGTGGAAGGGCTTCGTCAGATAATCGTCAGCGCCGAAGCCCAGACCCTTCACCTTGTCCTCTATGCCGGCGAGGCCGGACAGGATCAGAATCGGCGTCTTGACCTTGGCCACCCGCAAGGTGCGCAGCACCTCGTAGCCGGACATGTCGGGCAGATTCAAATCGAGCAGGATGATGTCGTAATCGTAGAGCTTCCCGAGATCTATGCCTTCCTCGCCGAGATCTGTCGCATAGACGTTGAAGTTCTCGGATTTGAGCATGAGCTCGATGCTTTGAGCGGTCGCGCTGTCATCCTCTATCAGTAAAACGCGCATTTTCGGTCCCCACCCAGCTCCACCAAATCTTCCCCCGGACGTCGTCGCGTCGCCCGAGCGTCGACGATGCGCCGCGCTTCGTCGGCCGCCCGCCAAGATCCATATCTATTTGTCGAAACGCTAAGCGGTAATGGTTAACAAACCCTGACCTTCGGCCCGGCGGCAAACCAGAACCTTAATCGTCGACGGCTAAGCGCCGAGACGCGCCGGGAACAGCGTCTCTCGAGGGAGACGAATCGACCGGCCTTCTGTTTATACAAGCCGTCCGCCCGCCTGCGAAGCGGCGCGCGGCTACGCAAACGCCGCGGCGAAAGCTTCGCGAAAGCTCGCCGCGCGGCCGTGTCGCGCAGCGCTCACGATTGACTTATGCGCGGGCTTTCTCCTATATGCCGGCGCGGCGTCGCAGAGACGCGTTTCGTGCGGGGGCTTGCGCGCCCGCGAAAAAGGCGAAAAGAGACAGCCGCAGGGGCGAGAAAAAAGCGCCCTACGAGACCAAAATTAGATCGAGGGCCGTGGCGGCGGCCAGCCGATGACGAGCGGTCGGCGCGAGGCGATGACGGCTCTTCGATCGGCGACCTGAGCGAGCGGAGACCCAAGGTGAAGAGAACTTATCAACCCAGCAAATTGGTGCGCAAGCGCCGTCACGGCTTTCGCGCCCGTATGGCGACCGTCGGCGGCCGCAATGTCCTCGCGGCGCGCCGCGCCCGCGGACGCAAGCGCCTGTCCGCCTGATTTTCGCCGGCTTCTCGGCCAGGGAGGACGGGAGGCGTGAGCGAGAACATCCCAGACGAAACGCGGAAGACCAAACCGCGACGCCTGCGCAAGCGGCGCGAATTTTTGCGCGCCGCCGCGAGCGGGCTGAGCCGCGGCGCGCGCGCCTTCAAGCTGCAGGCGGCGGCGCGGGAGGGCGGCGACATGGACGCGCCGCGCTTCGGCTTCACCGTGACGAAGAAGATCTCCGGCGCCGTCGGTCGCAACCGCATTCGGCGCCGCCTCAAGGAGGCGCTGCGGCTCTGCGGCGCTTCCGGTCTCCCGGGCTATGATTATGTCTTCGTCGCCCGACCCGACGCGTTGACCGCGCCCTTTTCGGAATTGACGGCGCAGATCGTGGATGGGCTGACCAAGCTCAGGCCCGGCCAAAAGGGCCGGAACCGGCGCAACTCCTAAAGACAGGCCGCAGGCGTCATGAACGAATATACCAAGAATGTCCTCATAGCGGCCGGCCTGTCGATGCTGGTGATCGGCGGCTGGGATTTTTTCTACGCCTTTCCCAAGCTCGATCGGCAGCAGAAAGAGGCGCAGCTCGCGCAGCAGCAAAAGCCCGGCGCGCCGCAAAAGCCGGTCGCCGCCCAGCCCGCCGACAAGGCCGCGCCCGCGGCTCGGCAGGCGCAGCCGCAGCAGACCGCCGCCGCCGCCAAGCCCGCGCCCAAGACGCGCGAGGCCGCTCTCGCCGAGAGCAAGCGCGTCGCCATCGACACGCCTTCCATCTCCGGCTCCATCTCGTTGAAGGGCGGCCGCATCGACGATGTCTCGCTGAAAAATTATCACGAGACCGTCGATCCCAAGAGCCCGATCATCGTGCTGCTCTCGCCGGAGAACGCGCCGCAGCCCTATTACGCCGAATCGGGCTTCCTCGCCTCCGACAAGGATCAGGCGCCGCCCGCCCTGCCGAACAGCGAATCGCTGTGGAGCGCCGATCACGATCAGCTCTCCGTCGGCCAGCCCTTGACGCTCAGCTTCGACAATGGCCAGGGCCTCGTCTTCAAGCGCAAGATCGCGGTCGACGACCAATATATGTTCTCCGTGACCGACAGCGTCGAGAATCACGGCCAGGGTTCCGTCACCCTCTATCCCTATCTGCGCGTCTCGCGCATCGGCGCTCTGCAGAGCGCCGGCTATGCGGCCCTGCACGAGGGCTTCGTCGGCGTGCTGGGCGAGGCCGGCCTGCAGGAGCTGAAGTTCGAGAAGGTCGAGAAAGAGCCGCACGCCACCAAATCTTTCGAGGCGACCGGCGGCTGGCTCGGCTTCACCGAGAAATATTGGGCCGCCGTGCTGGTGCCGCAGCAGGACCGCACGCTGGTGGCGCGCTTCTCGGCTTCGGGCGCCGGAACGACCAAGGCCTATCAGGCCGATACGGTCGAGGCGCCGCTGACCGTGGCGCCGGGCGCCTCCGGCTCCGTCGCCTCGCGCATCTTCGCCGGCGCCAAGGTCGTCGACACGCTCGACGCCTATGAGGGCCAGGGCATCAAGCTCTTCGATCGGCTCATCGATTGGGGCTGGTTCTACTTCCTCACCCGGCCGATGTTCCGCATCATCGACGGCCTGTTCCATGTGCTCGGCAATTTCGGCCTCGCCATTCTGGCCGTCACCGTGCTGGTCAAGATCGCCTTCCTGCCGCTCGCCAATAAGAGCTATCTGGCCGTGGCCAAGATGAAGGCGATTCAGCCCAAGATCGCGGAGCTGAAGGCGAAATACGGCGACGACAAGCAGGCGCTGAGCCGCGAGCAGATGGAGCTGTTCAAGCGCGAGAAGGTCAATCCGGCCGGCGGCTGCCTGCCCGCTCTGCTGCAGATTCCGGTGTTCTTCTCGCTCTACAAGGTGCTGGTCATCACCATCGAGATGCGCCACGCGCCCTTCTATGGCTGGATCAAGGACCTCTCGGCGCCGGACCCGACCAATATCTTCAACCTCTTCGGCCTCATCCCCTTCGACCCGACTCAGATTCCGGTGTTCGGCTCGTTTCTGTGGCTCGGCGTCTGGCCGCTGGTCATGGGCGTCTCCATGTGGATGCAGATGAAGATGAACCCGGAGCCGACCGACGAGGTGCAGAAGATCGCCTTCGGCTGGATGCCGGTGATCTTCACCTTCTCGATGGGCGGCTTCGCCTCCGGCCTCGTGATCTATTGGACCTGGAACAATGTGCTCTCGGTGGCGCAGCAATGGGTCATCATGAAGCGCGCGGGCGTCAAGTTCGAGCTGTGGGACAATCTGAAGAACACCTTCGCCTTCCTCAAGAAGCCCGCCTGATCCCGCCTTGACCGAAGCCCGCGACGAGGATTTCACAGAGCCGGGCCGGCTGCTCTTCGCCGGCCCGTGCGATTTTATATTCGCCAGTGCGAAATCCGGCGATCTGCCGCCGATCGGCCCGCCGGAGATCGCCTTCGCCGGCCGCTCCAATGTCGGCAAGTCCTCCCTGCTCAACGCCCTCACCGGCCGCAAGGCGCTGGCCCGCGTCTCCAACACGCCGGGGCGCACGCAGCAGCTCAATTTCTTCGCTCTCGGCGCCGCCCCGGGCGCGGAGCCGCTGCGCCTCGTCGACATGCCCGGCTATGGCTACGCCGCCGTCGGCAAGGAGAAGATCGCCAATTGGACGCGGCTGATGGAAGAGTTTCTGCGCGGCCGCGCCTCGCTGATCCGCGTCTTCGTGCTCATCGACAGCCGCCGCGGCGTGAAGGATCTGGACGAGCAGATGTTCGATCTGCTCGACCGGGCCGCCGTCTCCTATCAGATCGTGCTGACGAAGCACGACGAGCTGAAGGTCTCCGAGCGCGAGGCCGCTGTCGCCGCGGTGGAAGCGGCGCTGGCCAAGCGCCCGGCCGCCTTCCCGCGCCTCGCCGTCACCTCCTCCCGCTCGGGCGATGGCGTCGCGGAGCTTCGAGCCGGGATCGCGCGGCTGCTGGCCGAACGAAACGCTTGAATATTGCAGCCTCGTCCTTTCTAAAAGGGTCGAGCTTCATCCCACCACAGGCGGACCCATGACCGAGGATTCGGCCGACAGCGCGCTCCAGCAAGCACGTATTCTCATGCAGGCGCTGCCGCATATGCTGCGCTATGACGAGGCGACCGTCGTGGTGAAATATGGCGGCCACGCCATGGGCGACGACAAGGTCGCGCGCGACTTCTCCCGCGACATGGTGCTGCTCGAGCAATCGGGCGTGAACCCCGTCGTGGTGCACGGCGGCGGCCCGCAGATCGGCGCCATGCTGGGCAAGCTCGGCATAAAATCCGAATTCGCCGATGGGCTGCGCGTCACCGACAAGGCGACGATGGAAATCGTCGAGATGGTGCTCGCCGGCTATATCAACAAGCAGATCGTCGGCTTCATCAATTCCGAGGGCGGCCGCGCCATCGGCCTCTGCGGCAAGGACGGCCGCATGGTGACGGCCGAAAAGCTCGCGCGCACCAATCATGAGGACGGCAAGGCGATCGATCTCGGCTTCGTCGGCGAGGTGTCCAAGGTCGACACCACAGTGCTCGACCAGGTGCTCGGCCGCGAGCTGATCCCCGTGCTCGCGCCCGTCGCGCAGGGCCTCGACGGTGAGACGTACAACATCAACGCCGACACTTTCGCCGGCGCCATCGCCGGCGCGCTCGGCGCCAAGCGCCTCTTGTTCCTCACTGACGTTCCCGGCGTGCTGGACAAGAACAAGCAGCTCATCAAGGAGCTGAAGGTCGAAGATATTCCGGGCCTCGTCGCCGACGGAACCATCACCGGCGGCATGATCCCCAAGGTCGAGACCTGCATGTATGCGATCGAGCGCGGCGTCGAAGGCGTCGTGATTCTCGACGGCAAGCTGCCGCATGCGGTGCTGATCGAGCTTCTGACCGATCATGGCGCCGGCACGCTGATCACGAGGTGACGCATTGACGGGCCGCGTCATTGCGAGGAGCGCAGCGACGAAGCGATCCAGGAGCCGTCTCACGACTCTGGATCGCTTCGCTCCGCTCGCGATGACGAGCGCGCGATGACAGAGCCCGCCGATCAGCCACGATTACTGACGATCGCCAATCGCTTCGCCCATGTCGACACATGGGTCTTCGATCTCGACAACACGCTCTATCCCGCCTCATCGGACCTCTGGCCGAAGATCGACCATCGGATCACTCTGTTCATGATCCGCCTGTTCGGCCTCGACGGAATGTCGTCGCGCGCACTGCAGAAGCATTACTACAAGCAATATGGCACGACGCTACGCGGGCTGATGACCGAGCATGGCGTCGACGCCGACGCTTTCTTGAAATTCGTCCATGACGTCGATCGCTCATCGCTGCTGCCCAATCATTCGCTGGCGGCGGCGATCGCGGCGCTGCCGGGCCGCAAGCTCATTCTCACCAATGGCTCGCGCGAGCATGCGCTCGACACGGCGAAGCAGCTCGCCATCGATCATATTTTCGAGGATGTCTTCGATATTGTCGCGGCCGATTTCATCGCCAAGCCGCATGAGGAGGCCTATGAGCGCTTCTGCGATCGCCATGCCGTGGAGCCGAAGCGCTCGGCGCTGTTCGAAGATATAGCGCGCAACCTTGTCATCCCCCATGCGCGCGGCATGACCACCGTGCTGGTGACGCCGGAAGCAGGTCATGAGGAGAAGCGCGAAGCCTGGGAGATCGCCCATGGACGCGAGCCGCATGTGGATTTTACAACCAATGATCTCGCGGGATTTTTGGAGGGGCTGACGGCGACGTCACAACCCCAGTAGAGGCCTGATCTTCGTCGTCATCGGACCGCAGGCGGCCCGAAGCTTTCCTCCTCATGCAGGTTTTCCGGCGTCACCCCGGCGAGAAGATCATCCAGAGAGTATTCGGGCGCCGTAAGCGGCTCGATCACCACGCGGCCGCCTTCGACGCGCACCTGGACAGCTTGGTCGATCTCGAGGCGCGCCTGCTCCACAACGGCCGAGGGTATGCGCACAGCCGCGGAGTCGCCCCATTTTTCGACGATCGCTCGCATCGGGAAACCTCGCGTATCTGCATCTTAGAAACCGACGACCGGGGCGGCGCATCGTCGATGCCGATTTCCCATCCCGTTCAGAAACTGTCACATTTTCGCAACGAACGCGCATTCTTTCTACCATTGCCTTGACTGTAGCGCGCGCGCTCTCTTCAATGCGCCAATGATGCGAGCGGGGGCACATCGGCGTTTCGGAGCGAGCGTGATCGCGCGCGCACTCGCCTGCCTGCTCATGCTGCAGGGTTTCATCGCCGCCGCAGGCCCGACGCTCGCCGAACAGACACGAGACGTCGCCGGCTGGACCGAAGCTCATGCGACGACGTCCGAGCTCTGCAATAGACAAAGCGGCGAACGTCCGTCGGGCGATCACTCCTCCTGCGAACATTGCGTGTTGTGCATGCTCGGCGCGCGCAGCGCGGCGTCGATCGTCGCAGCGATCTGGAACGCCGCAACGATCGTGCTGGCGGCCGATCTGCATTCGCACGCGCCGCCGCGCAGCACGGACGCCGCAAAGCTCTCGACGCCGCTCGGCTGGGCCAGCAGCTGGTCGTCGCGCGCGCCGCCCTCCTTCTCCTGATCCGAAACGAATCGCGGCTGTCTCGCCGCATCTCCCCATCGGAATCGCGCGCGCCTGCGTGGCGTCGCGCCAGGAGTCTTTGCCTATGTCTCGCAACGCCCTCATGCGCGGCGCATCCGCCGGCGCGCTGTCTTTCGTCGTCTTTTCATCCGCCGCTGCGCAGGAAGCCCTGCCCGCCATCGACATCTCCGGCGAGCATCGCCCCGTCGCCGGTCCCTCGCGCGGAAAGCTGCAACCGCCGAATGGCAAGCTGCAGCTCGATGTCACCTCGCAGACCGGCAGCCGCCTCGGCCTGACGCCGCGCGAGACGCCCTCCTCCGTCTCCATCGTCGATCGCGCGACGATCGAGGCGCGCGGCGCGCAAACGACGCAGGAAGTCATTCAGCGCATGCCGGGCGTCATCGCCTCCGACCCGCCGGGCTCGGCCGGCGCGATCAGCCTGCGCGGCTTCGGCGCGTCGTCGGTAACGCAGATGTTCAACGGCATCACCGTGCAATATGACGCCATCGCCGGCCGTCCGGTCGACAGCTGGCTCTATGACCGTATCGAGCTTCTCGGCGGCGCTTCCTCCTATCTCTACGGCCAGGGCGCCGTCGGCGGCGCGGTGAATTACGTCAGCAAGGTCGCCACGCGCGGCGAGGAGCGCAATGAGGCACTGCTGATGGGCGGCATGTGGTTCAACCGCCGCGCCTCCTATGGCTTCAACAAGCAGCTCGACGAGAATAATTGGCTGCAATTCGATCTGAGCTACAAAGGCTCGCAAGGCTGGGTCGAGGATTCCAATCACAATTCCGGCGCCGGCTCCATCTCCTGGCTCACCGATATCGCGCCCGGCCTCTCCAATACTGTCGCGGTGGAGTTTCAGAGCGAGCAGCGCGACGCCTATTGGGGCACGCCGGTTCCGCGTCCGCTCGGCGGCACGGGCACGATTCCCTGGGGAACCTTCGGCCTGCCGGTGCTCGATCTCAAATTCGATCCGGGCGTACGCTTCAAGAACTACAACAGCCTGAAGCCGGTCTTCGACCAGCAGGTGCTGTGGGCGCGCGACATTACGGAATACAAGCTCGACGAGGAGACGAGCTTCAAAAACACTTTCTATCTCTATCGCGCCGACCGGCAATATCAGGACGTCGAATCCTATCGCTACAATGCGACCAACACGCTGATCGACCGCAGCGGATCCTATGCGACGCGCCATATTCAGAGCCTGATCGGCGACCGGCTGGAGGCGACGAACGAGACGGTGATTCTCGGGTTCAAATCGAAAACGGTCGCGGGCGTCGACTATTCGCTCAATGAGCAGACCCGCAACGGAAGCCTCGAATCCTCGAGTCAGATCGTCGATTCTGTCGACCCTTACGGCTATCGGGCCTATAAGCTCTATCAGGACAATCCGAGCGCCACGAGCTATGTGGGCGGCGCGCGCAGCAAGCTCTACACGCTCGCGCTCTTCGCCGAAAATCGGCTGTCGCTGACAGAGCAGTTGCATCTCGTCACCGGCCTGCGCTGGGAGAAGATCAGCCTCGAGCGTTTCAACTACCGCATTCCGACCGCGCCGAGCGCCTCCAATCCTTTCGGCGATCCCGCCTATTTCGGCAAAGGCTACGAGCCGATCACCTGGCGCGCCGCGCTGATGTACGACGTGACCAAGGAGGCCAATGTCTATGTCTCCTACAGCACCGCGGCCGATCCTCCCTCCGGCATTCTGCTCACCAACAACGCCGGCGGCATGCGCAATTTCGAGCTCACCACCGGCTGGCAGATCGAGGCGGGAACGAAGCTCGATTTCTGGGAAGGCAGAGGCTCGGCGACTCTCGCCGGCTATTTCATCGAGCGCAACAATGTCACCACTTCCGATCCCGCCAATCCGAACAATGTCGTCAATGTCGGCAAGCAATCGTCGAATGGCATAGAGGCCAATGTCGGCGTGCAGGTGTTGGATAATCTCAGCGTGCAGGGCAACGCCGCCTGGATCAATCCGAAATTCGAGAGCTTCGAGGAGGCGGCGACGATCGCCGGAACCACTCTTCGCGTGTCGCGCGCCGGCAATCGGCCGACCAATATGGCGCGCTGGATCGCCAATGGCTGGATCACCTGGGATTTCCTGCCCGAGTGGCAGGCGACCTTCGCGGCGCGCTTCGTCGGCGATCGCTTCGCCGACAACGCCAACACCATGCGCATACCGGCCTATACGACTTTCGACGCCGGCCTCTCCTGGCGCATAATGCCGAACGCCAAGCTGACCGCCATGCTGAAGAACATCACCGACGCCGCTTATGTCGAATGGGCGACGGGCGGCTCGGGGCCGCTGCTGCGGCTCGGCCAGCCGCGCACGGTCGAATTGTCGCTGAAGATGACCTTCTGAGGAGGCGAACATGAAGAGATATCTCTATCTCGCTCATCGCTGGCTCGGGATCGGGCTTAGTCTCTTCATGGCCATGTGGTTCTTCTCGGGCGTCGTCATGATGTATGTCGGCTATCCGAAGCTCTTGCCGTCGGAGCGGCTGGCGGCGCTGTCGCCGCTCGATCCGGCGCGCTGCTGCGTCGATCTCTCCCGCGCTTTCGACACCGCGGGAGAGAGCGGCGCGCCGCAATCCGTCCGCCTCACCAGCATCGCCGGCGCGCCGACTTTCATTTTCGAGCGGCGCGCGAAGGACAGCGGCCCGCAATTCACGGCGGTGCGCGCCAGCGACGGCGCGCGCGTGACCAGAGTTTCAGAAGAGAACGCCATCGCCGCCGCGCGCGCCTTCCTCGACGGCGAAGCGAGCTATGACGGCGTCATCGACGAGGACCAATGGACGCATTCCAAAGGTCTCGACGGTCTGCGCCCATTGCACCGCGTCTTCATGTCGGATGCGGATTCGACGCTGCTCTATGTCTCCTCCGTCACTGGCGAAGTGGTCCGCGACGCGACGCGGACGGAGCGCATCTGGAACTGGGCCGGCGCCTGGATCCATTGGCTCTATCCGTTCCGCGGCGGCTGGTTCGAGGCCTATTGGCACGATATCATCGTCTATTCCTCGCTCATCGGAACCGTGCTCGCCGTCACCGGCCTCGTCGTCGGAGTGATGCGCTGGCGCTTTCGCGCGCCCTATAAGACCGGCGCGCGCACGCCCTATCGCGAAGGCATGATGAAATGGCACCATATCGTCGGCCTCATCGGCGGCGCGACGGCGATCACTTTCGTCTTCAGCGGCATGATGTCGATGAACCCTTGGAAAATCTTCGAGACGAAATCGGCATTCGACGCCAAAGCCTATTATGGCGGCGCGCTCGCACCGGAGCGATTCCATCTTTCCATCGCGCAAGCGCTGACGAAATTCGCCGATGACGGATTCTCGGCGCGCGAGCTCGAGCTGCGCGTCATCGACGGCGCCGGCTATTATGTCGGCTTTAGCGCCGGCGGCGCGACGCGAATCTTGCGCGCAGAGGCCGACGCCGCGCCCGCCTTCACGCTGCCATTCGACGAATTGAAACGGCTCGGCGCGCGGCTCGTGCCCGGCGCGAAAGTCACGGCGGCGACGGTGATGGAGAGTTACGACTTCTATTATTTCGCGCGCGCGCCGCACACCATGCATGGCGATGTCGACAAGCGCCTTCCCGTGCTGCGCCTGGAATTCGACGACGCTGCGGGAACCTGGGCGCATATCGACCCGCATACGGGCGCCGTGCTCGGCAAGCTCGATTCGGGGCGCCGCACGAGCCGCTGGCTGTTCGCCTTCCTGCACAGCTGGGACGCGCCGGCGCTGCTCGCGGCGCGGCCCTTGTGGGATGCGCTCATGCTGGCGCTCAATGGCGCGGGCTTCGCGCTCAGCGTCACCGGAATCGTCATCGGCTGGCGGCGGCTGAAGCGCAAGCTCGGCGAGCGCCGGGCGCCGGCGCGATCGGCGTCGCCGAGCTTGGCGCGATCGAGCCGCGCATGACCACCGTGCTGGTGACGCCTGACGCCCGGCCATGAGGAGCGCCGCGGGCTGGCGGCGGGCTGATCCCGCGGGGCCGGGCGGGCGAGCGCCGACCGAGCCTACCGACATGGAACGTCATTTGCGTAATCGGTCAGCGAGGTCGCGCTTCGACGAATTGAAGCCGCCTCGAAGCCTTTTCGATGGTTTGGGGAGCGAGCCATGGTCGATTCGATTGGCGCCGTCGTGGTGGGAACGTTCGGCCTCGCGGCGGAGGCGGCGGCCAAAGGCGCGGCGGGCGCGGCCGTCATCGACGGCTATGACGCCCTGAAGTCTGGACTTTCAGCCTTCGCCAAGAGGGAGATCGCCGAGCTGGAGCCGCGACCGCGTTCGATCGGAATGCAAATCGCCGTCGCTGAAATCATCGACGCCCAATCGGAGGAGACGAGAACGGCGCTTTGCGTCCTCGCCGCGACGCTCATCGCCCGGCTGAGGGACGGCGCTCCGGCCGCCGGACTCGACATCGACCGCCTCGCCGCGCTGGAAGCGCAGCTCAGCGCCCTCGCTCCAAAATAGGGGCCGCCGCCGGCAGCCGCGCGCTGTCGAGATCGGCGCCGTGGAAGCTCGCGCCTGTGACATCGGCGCCCGAGAGATCGGCGTCGCCGAGCTTGGCGTGATCGAGCCGCGCATTGCGTAGGCTCGCGCCGGCAAAGCGCGCCGAGGCCAAGACCGCATGGGTGAGATTGGCGCCGGTCAGATCGGCGCCGTCGAAAATCGCGGCGGTCAGATCGGCGCGCACCGGGACCATGCCCTGATTGGCCGGATCGGCGCCGAGGTCGGCCTCGACGAGCTTCGCCTTCACGAAGCGCGCGCCGCGGCCGCCGCCGATGATGCGGGCGCGCGTCAGATCGGCGCCGGAAAAATCCGCCTCGTCGAGAATGGCCGCATAGAGGATCGCGCCGGAAAGATCGGCGCCCGACAGATCGGCCTCGCGCAGATCGGCGCGGGTGAGATTGGCCTCGCCGAGCCGCGCGCCGACGAGCTTCGCCCCGGCGAGCCGGGTGGCGAAGAGATCGGCGCGCCTCAGATCGAGCCCCGAGAGATCGAGGCCGGAGAGATCGAGATCGGTGAGCGCCACCGGCTTTCCGGCGGAGGCGACGATCAGTCTCTCTATATCGGCGCGGCTTCGGTCCGCCGCCGCGGCCGCCGGCGGCGCGAGAATCAGGAGGACGGCGGCCAAAAGGCGTCTCGCTCGGGCCGAGGTCATGTTGAAGGCTCCCTCGCTCTGCGTCGCTTCTGTGGCGACGGCGGGCGAGCCTACCCCCGCCACGCCCCCGCGGCCGCGGGAAAGAATGCGCTGCGGGTGGGAAAGACGTCCCGCCGCCGGCGCGGCGATCGGCCCCTATTTCCGCGATTGACAGGGCGGCGGCCTTGCCGCCTATAGCCCTGACCCTTTCCACGGGCCGCCTGCCCGCGCCGTCTCGGAGCTAGACGATTTCATGCCGCACACTGGTCTCGAGAACCTCATCACCACCGCCTTCGAAGACAGGGCCAATATCGACGCCTCCACGCAGGGCGACATTCGCCACGCGGTCGAGAGCGCGCTGCGTCTGCTCGATTCGGGCAAGCTGCGCGTCGCCGAGAAGATCGAGGGCGCGAGCGGAGCCGGCTCCTGGAAAGTCAATCAATGGCTCAAGAAGGCCGTTCTTCTCTCCTTCCGCCTCAACGATATGAGCGTGATCGAGGGTGGGCCGGGCGGCGCGAGCTGGTGGGACAAGGTTCCCTCCAAATTCGCCGGCTGGGGCGCGGCCGAGCACAAGGCCGCGGGCTTCCGCTCCGTGCCGGGCGCGATCGTGCGTCACTCGGCCTTTGTCGCGCCGGGCGTCATACTCATGCCGTCCTTCGTCAATCTCGGCGCCTATGTGGACGCGGGGACGATGGTGGACACTTGGGCCACGGTCGGCTCCTGCGCGCAGATCGGCAAGAATGTGCATCTTTCGGGCGGCGTCGGCATTGGCGGCGTGCTCGAGCCGCTGCAGGCCGGCCCCACCATTATCGAGGACGACTGCTTCATCGGCGCGCGCTCGGAGATCGTCGAGGGCGTCGTCGTCGGCCAGGGCTCGGTGATTTCCATGGGCGTCTTCATCGGCGCCTCGACCAAGGTGATCGACCGCGCCACCGGCCAGATTCACATCGGCTATGTGCCGCCCTATTCGGTCGTTGTGTCGGGCAATCTGCCGGGCAAGCCGCTGCCGGACGGCTCGGCCGGGCCTTCGCTCTATTGCGCCGTCATCGTCAAGACGGTGGACGCGCAGACGCGCGGCAAGACGGCGATCAACGAGCTGCTGAGGGACTGATGGAGCTGCCCTCGCGCGAGCGCCTGAGCTTCCTCTATCGCACGGAGGAAGGAAGCCTCGACCGCGCCGGCTGGCGCTGCGGCGTCGCGGGCCTTCTGGCGATCCTCGTCCCGCTGACGCTGATCTGGCTGGCGCTCTTCCCCTACACGGATCACGATCTGTCGAAGGACCCGTTCTTCGTCTGGCAGACGGTGGTCGCCTACGCCTATCTCGCGCTCTATTCGCTCGCCGTGCTGCTGATCGCGGTGAGCTTCGTCAATCTCTCGGCCAAGCGCTTCCGCGCGCTCGGCCGGCCGGCGCCGCTCGTCTTCGCCGGCCTGCTTCCCTTCGCCCTTCTGGTGGCGGGCGCCATGCACTGGCTGCAGCCGCGCGTCGCCGAGGTGATGCCCTATTGGCCCGTGGCGCTCACCGATCTCGCGCTCGCCGCGGTCGCGCTGTGGACGGGGTATGCGCTGGGGGTGAGAGAGGGCGGGAAGTGACGGTTTCACCTTGCAGCAACAATAAGCAGCCCTCATGCTGAGGAGGCGGCGAAGCCGCCGTCTCGAAGCATGAGGGCTGCGATGCCGATCGAAGGGGCGACAGTCTACATGCCGCTCTGCGCTGATGGCGCATATTACACCGGCCTGACTCGCAAGAACGTCGACGAGCGCGTCAGCGAGCACAATCAGGGAATCCATGAAGGGTTCACGGCGACGCGCCGGCCGGTTCGCCTTCTCTGGTCGGCGCATTTCGAACGCCTGACGGAAGCGATTGCGACTGAACGGCGCATCAAGGGCTGGAGCCGGGCCAAGAAGGAAGCGCTGATCCGCGGAGATTATGACGCTCTTCCTGGCTTGGCCGCTCGCCGCGGAAAGAAGGAACGTCGAGACTGCGGCGGCCCCTCGCCCTTCGAGACGCCTGCTACGCAGGCTCCTCAGGGTGAGGGGACTTGAAGGTTCGGGCAGGCCAAAGCCCCCACGCGTTGACGCCTCCGCCCGGCGCCCATAGTGTGCGCCCCTCTTCGCAACCGCAACAAAAGCCGCATCATGCCCATGTCCGAGCCTTTGCCCGCCGATCTCCTCGAAGCCGCCCGCGTCTCGCCGGCCTGGCCGTTCGAAGAGGCGCGCAAGCTCGTCAAACGCGTGGCCGAGACCGGCCAGACCAAAGTTCTGTTCGAGACCGGCTATGGCCCCTCGGGCCTGCCGCATATCGGCACCTTCGGCGAGGTGGCGCGCACCTCCATGGTGCGCCATGCCTTCGAGGTGCTGACCGAGGGCAAGATCGAGACGCGCCTGCTCGCCTTCTCGGACGATATGGACGGGCTGCGCAAAGTGCCCGACAACATCCCCAATAAGGAGCTGGTCCGCGCCCATCTCGGCAAGCCGCTGACCAAGGTGCCGGACCCGTTCGGCACGCATGAGAGCTTCGGCGCGCACAACAATGCGCGGCTGCGCGCCTTTCTCGACGCTTTCGGCTTCCGATACGAATTCGCCTCCTCGACGGACTATTACACCTCCGGCCGCTTCGACGCGGCGCTGCTGCATATGCTGGCGCGCTATGAGGAGGTGATGAAGATCATGCTGCCGACGTTCCGCGAGGAGCGCGCGGCGACATATTCCCCCTTCCTGCCGGTTCACCCGCATACGGGAATCGTCATGCAGGTTCCGCTCGATTCCATCGACGCCGCGGCGGGGACCATCTCCTGGCGCGATCCCGAGAGCGGCGAAGCCTTCGTCACGCCCGTCACCGGCGGCCATTGCAAGCTGCAGTGGAAGCCCGATTGGGCGATGCGCTGGTATGCGCTCTCCGTCGATTACGAGATGGCCGGCAAGGACCTCATCGATTCAGTGAAGCTGTCCTCGGCCATCGTGCGCGCGCTCGGCGGCCGCCCGCCGGAGGGCTTCAATTACGAGCTCTTCCTCGACGAGAAGGGCCAGAAGATTTCCAAGTCCAAGGGCAATGGTCTGACGATCGAGGAGTGGCTGACCTACGCCAGCCCGGAGAGCCTCGCGCAATTCATGTTTCAAAAGCCAAGCGCGGCGAAGAAGCTCTATTTCGACGTCATTCCGCGCAATGTCGACGATTACCTCTCCTTCCTCGAGGCCTATCAGCGGCAGGCGTGGAAGGAGCGGCTCGGCAATCCGGCGTGGCACATTCACTTCGGCGCGCCGCCGGCGCCGGAGACGCTCGCCCATGACGGCGACGCCAAGGGGACGACGATCTCCTTCTCCATGCTGCTCAATCTGGCGACCGTCGCCAACGCCGAAGATTCGTCGGTGCTGTGGGGCTTTCTGCGCCGCTATGCGCCGAATGTGTCGCCGCAGAATCATCCGCGCCTCGATAAGCTGGTCGGCTATGCAGTCGCTTACTTTCGCGATTTCGTGCGGCCGGCGAAAAAATATCGCGCGGCCGACGATGTGGAGCGCGACGTGCTGACGACTCTTTCGGAGACGCTGGCGTCGCTGCCGAAGGACGCCAGCGCCGAGGATATTCAGACCGCGCTCTATGATGTCGCGCGCGCCGTGCCGCGCTATCAGGATTTGAAGGCGAAAGGCGCGACGCCGGAGCGGCCGGGCGTGTCGAACGACTTCTTCAACATGCTCTATGAGGTTCTGCTCGGCGAGAGCCGCGGCCCGCGCTTCGGCTCCTTCGTCGCGCTGTTCGGCATTGACGAGACGCGCGGCCTCATCGCCAAGGCGCTCGCCGGGGAGTTGACGAAGGCCGCTTAGGCCGCCGCTGGCTTCGGCCGTCATTGCGAGCGAAGCGAAGCAATCCAAAAGCCGTGAGGCGGCCCCTGGATCGCTTCGTCGCTTCGCTCCTCGCGATGACGATGTCCTAGAGCAATGGAACAGGAGCGACGAACATGCGCGCTGCGGATGCGGATATTCTGATCCTGCCGGGGCTCGGCGGCTCCGGCCTCGAGCATTGGCAGACGCGCTGGGCGAAGAAGCTCTCCACCGCGCGCTGCGTGGCGCAGGCGGATTTCGATGCGCCGCGCTTTCCCGAATGGATCGAGAGCATAGAGCGCGAGATCGCCGCGGCGACGCGCCCTGTGGTGCTGGTCACACATTCGCTCGGCGGCATTGCGGCGCTGCATGTCGCCGCGCGCGGGAGCGACAAGATCGCCGCCGGCTTCCTCGTCGCGCCACCCTCCGAGCGCGCGATCACCGAGCTAACGGCGATCGATCCCGCCTTTCTGCCGATTCCGCGCGAGCGGCTGCGCTTTCCGACGCTTCTCGTCGCCAGCTCCGACGATCCTTATGCCGAGGCGGAGTTCTCGAGGACATTGGCGCAGGACATAGGCGCGGAACTGGTCGACGCCGGCGCAGCCGGGCATATCAACGCCGATAGCGGCCATGGGCCTTGGCCGGAGGGCTCGCTGCGTTTCGCGGGCTTTCTTTCCAAGCTGTAGAACGCGCGCCCCTCAGCGCCCGCGCATCGCCTCTATCTCCCTGCGCGCCCGCGCCTCCAGCGCATCGGCGGCCTCTCTCGTCATCAGCCGGCGCGGCGTCGCCACATCGAGCGTCGCGCCGACGCGCGCCGGGCGCGGCGACAGAAGAAAAATCACATCGGCGAGCTCGATCGCCTCGCGCAGATCATGGGTGACGATCAGCGTCGTCACATGGCGCTCGTCGATGAGCGCGGCGATGCGCGCGCGCAGATCGCGCGCCAGCGCATCGTCGAGCGAGACGAAGGGCTCATCCAGCAGCAGAAGATCCGGCTCGATCGCCAGCGCCCGCGCAATGGCGACGCGGCGCGCGAGGCCGAGCGACAATTCGCCCGGAAAATGCTGCGCGTGCTCCTTGAGCTCCAGCGCGGCGAGCAGAGCGGCGAGCGCCTCCTCGCTCGCCTGCGGCGCGGCGACGCGCAGATTGTCGATGACGCTGCGCCAGGGCAAAAGGCGCGGCTCCTGAAACACCATGCCGAGCCGCCCGCCGGCGGGAAGCGTCACCGCGCCGGAAAATTCCGTATCGAGCCCGGCGATGATGCGCAGCAATGTGGTCTTGCCGCAGCCCGACGGGCCAACCACGGCGCCGGCGCGGCCGACGGGGAGCGAGAAGCCGAGATTTTCCAGCGCCCGCTGCGGCCGGCCGCCGCCGGAGAGATAGTCCTTATGCGAAACCCTGACCTCGAGCAGGGCGGCGGCGCCATCGCGAGACATGTCGTTCAAAGGGCTGCACCAGGAGAGTTTCGACGGCGAGCATCAGCAGGACGAAGGGAATCGCATAGGCGAGCAGCAAACGCACGTCGAAAAGCTGAAACGCCATATTGATCTCGAAGCCGACGCCATTGGAGCGGCCGATCAGCTCCACCACCAGCACGATCTTCCACACCAGCGAAAGCCCCGAGCGCGTCGCCGCCGCGATATAGGGCGCGAGCTGCGGCAGGACGATATGCCGCAGCCGCGCGGCCGGGCGCAGGCGGAAGACATCGGCCATCTCATCGAGCTCGTGATCGAGCGCGCGGGCGCCCTCCCGCATCACGACAATGGCGTTGGGCAGCTTGTTGAGCGCCACCGCGCCCACCGCCGCCGCCTCGGTGAGGCCGGCCCAGAGATAGGCCAGCACAATGACGACCAGCGCCGGCAGATTGAGGAGAATGACCAGCCAGGGATCGAACAGCCGGTCCAGCGCCCGCCGCCTTCCCATGGCGTAGCCGAGCGCCGCGCCCAGACTCATGGCCAGCAGAAAAGCGGCGGCGACGCGCGCCAGAGTCGCCGCGAGATTGGTGAAGAGCGCGCCGCTCTCGGCCTCATGGGCGATCGCCTCGAAGACAGGGAGCGGCCCGGGCAAGCGGCGCGGATCGGAAAACAGCGCCGCGCCCTGCCAGAAAGCCAGCAGCAGCGCCAGCGACAGGAGGCGGATCACCGCACCGCGCTCGCCGCGGGCTCGTAGAAAGTGCCCGCGGGCAGCGCCTTCGCCGAGCCGACCAGCGCCGGGCCGCCGATCTCGGCGAGAGTGGCGTAGAGCCCGGCGGCGTCCTCCCGCTCCTGCTCGACGCTGCGGGCGGGAATGCCCTCCACATAGCTCTTGCGATAGAGCGCGAGCACGGCGAGGTCCTTGGCCGGAATGCGCTGCATGGCGACGCGCCAAGCGGCGTCGGAGGCGGCGATCAAATGGCGCGCCTTGTCGATCATGGCGAAGAAGCGCGCCAGCGGCGCGGGGCTTTTCGCGGCGAAGCCCTCGTCGAACACATAGCCGGTGACGACCGGCGCGCCCTTGGCGCCGAGCGCCGTCTCCACCTTGCGCAGATCAATGACGCGGGAGAGGCCGCGCGCCTCGAGATCGGCGGCGAAATTCCAGAATTCGAGCGCGGCGTCCAACTCGCCCTCGGCGGCTTTCTCGGCGATGAGCGGCGGCGCGCCGTAAACGATCGTCGCCGATTTGGTGAGATCGATCCCAGAGCGCTGCGCATAGGCGCGCAGCAGCAGCCAGCTCTTGTCGAGCGGGCCGCCGGCGACGCCGAGCTTCTTGCCGGTGAGATCGGAGAGGCTCTTCACCGTTTTGTCGCGCGCCATCAGCGCGCCTATGGCGGTGGAATGCGGATAGAAGGTGAGCTTGGCGCCATCGGCCCGCTGGCGCGCCACCCACAGCCAGTCGGAGACCACGATATCGACGGAGCTGCTCTGAATGGCGATCTTGGCGGCGTCGGTGTTGGCGAGCTCAGTGACCGTCAGCTCGAGCCCCGCCTCCTTATCGAGCCCGAAGGCGGAGACGACGGCGAGCTCCCAAACGCCCGAGCCAGTCTTCTGCAGGCCGAGGCGGAGCCGGTCGGCCGCGCGCGCCGGCGCGACGGCGAGAAGCGCGACCAGCGCCGCGAGCAGGAGCGTTTGGAAGATCGGTCGCAAGATGAATCCCGCCTCTGTGCAGGGCGATCGCGTGAACGACAAATCGGGCGCCTTCACCCTCCCCTTTATGGGGAGGGTCGGATGGCGCAGCCATCCGGGGTGGGGTCGCACGGCAGAGACTCGGCGGAAACACCCCCACCCGATCGCCTTCGGCGCTCGACCTCCCCCCTCGTCGAGGGGGAGGTGGAAACGCCTCTTTAGGCGCCAATTCTCGTTCACCCCGCGCCTCTTTGATTATTTCTCACGAGGCAGGATAGCACAATTCCTGGAGCAGACGCGCAAAACGCCCGCGACGCTGCGTCGCTCACGCCGCCTTGCAGCGCCGCAGCCCCCGCCACGCCAGCACGGCGAGCAGCAGAGCCGGCAGCCCCACGCCGGCCGCGAGCGCGGAGGCGACGCCGGCCGAGGCGCTCGCCACATCCGCGCTCGCGGGGAAGCGCGGCAGAGCGGCGTAATCGGCCTGCGTCAACGACTGGCCCGCATGGGCGCGCGACCAGAAGAAATCGCGCCAACGCTTGTGGAAGTCGTCGAGCTGGGCGGAGAATTCCGCATAGCGGCGGTCGCCGGAGCCGGCGATATCGGCGACCGAGCGATACATCACCAGCGCCGGCGAGAGAAAGGACAGCTGGTCGGCGAGCGCGCGCTGGCGGGCGAGCTGCGCCTCGTGACGCGCCATCACCGCCTCGACCCGCGCATTGGCCGTCTCCAGCACGGCGAGGCGGCGAATGGTGCGCTCCTTGGCGTCGCCGAGCTTCATCTCTGCCGCCGCAGCGTCGGGATGCTCTTCGGCGTAACGGGCGAGCGCGGCGTCGCGCTCGCGATCGGCGTCGGTCGTGGCGGCGCGCGCGGCCAGCGTCATTTCCGAGCGCGAAGGCGCCGGATAGAGCGCGTCGGCGAGCGTGTTGACGGCGGCGGGCGCGATCATGGTGAGGCCTGCCCAGACGGCGATGAGCGCCAGCGCATTATAGGCGGAGCTTTTGCCGAAACTGTCGATGACGGCCGCGAGCAGCGCCCAAAAGGCGCCATAGGCGAAGATCGCCGCGATGAGCAGCGCGAAGGCGCCGGAGCCGAGCGGCTCGGCCCCGCGCAGAAGATAGACGCCGGCGCAGGTCGCCGCGATCATCGCCAATATCGGCAGGCCGGCTCGCGCCGCGAGCTTGCCGAGCAGAACGGCGGTCGGACTCTCCGCGCTGGCGAGGGTGAGGGCGAGCGTGCCCTTCTCGCGCTCGCCCGCCGAAAGATCGAAGCAGAGCGCGAGAATCGTCAGCGGAAACACGAAGACCAGCACGAAGGCGAGATCGATCGAGCCGCTGGCGAGATGCGCCGGATTCTCGATCTCATCGGCGAAGAAGAAACTGTCCTTGGTCCCGCTCGTCACTTTCAGCGCGGCGGGAAAAAGATCGCTCTGCCCTGTGGCGACGATCGCGAGCGGGGTCGGCTCCAGCGCCGCCACCGCCGCCGCAGAGCCGCCGCCGACAAAGGCCGCGTTGCGCGGATCGCGATAGGGCGGCGTTTCGCCCTTCACGCGGCCGGCGTCCAGATCGGCGAGCGCCTTGCACAGCGAATCGAGACGCAGCGTCTCGTCGCGCCGCGCATCCTCTATCGCCGCTTTTTGCGCAGCGATGCGCTCGGCGCCGTCGAAAAAGGCGAGCGCGCTCATCGTCGCGATCGCCGCGAGCACGGACCAAGCGGCGGCGTCGCGCCGCAGAAGCCGCCATTCGAACCGCCATGCGGCGAGAAACGCAGAGAAGGTCATGGCGGGCCTCACAGGGGTCTGAGGCGTCGCGCGGCGAAGCCGGCGAGCGCCGCGGTCAGCACGGCCCAGAGCGCGAGCGCGACGAGATCTCCGCGCGCATGGGAGAGCGCGAAGGAAACGGCCGGCGCGGCGTAATCGAAGGAGGGGATGCGCTCCCACATATCGCGTGACGCGACATAGGCGGCGTCGCCATAGCGCGCATTATGGATGAGGTCCTCGCTCGCCGCCGTCTGAATGCGGCGCCTGTGCGCCTCCGCCGCGGTGGCGAAATCATATTGATGCCAGGAATCCGTTCCCGAGAAGCTCGTCGAGAAGGGCTGCATGGCGAGCGCGGGGAAGAGAAAGCCCGGCGCCGCGCGCAGCCTGTCCTGCGCGTCGAAACCGGCCTGCAGCGCGCCGAAATGCTTGTCGAAAATGACGAAGCCGTTCTCGTCGTCCTTGCGTAGCGCGAGGCCGCGGAAATTGACCGGCAGATCCTCTATGCGCGAGACGCCATATTGCGCCAGCACGCCGTCGCGAAAGGCGACGAAGGCCGGATGAGATTCGTCGTGGCCGAATGTCTTCTTCTTGTCCTCGGCGATGGCGTTGCGGAATTCGAGCGCCGTCGGCAGCGTCGCGACGCGCTTGGCGACATCTGTCATCACGCGCGGCGCCAGAAAACAATTGGCGAGCCAGAAGGCGAGCAGGAGCACCAGCGCCGTGCGCGTGGATTTGGCGAAAGCCGACACGCCGAGCGCGAGAAAAACGAAGCCGGCGAGATAGAGGCCATAGCCGAAGGAGAGCGCCAAAAGACGCTCGAGCTGATCGGCGACGGAAAAATCATGATCGGCGAGGAAGAGCGTCGCCAGCACGGCCGCTGCGAAAGCGGGAATGAGCAGGACCGAAAGAGCGCCGAGCGCGGCGAGCGCCTTGCCGGCGAGGATATCGACCGGCGAGGCGCCGAGGCTCATCAGCTGGCGCAATGTGCCGCGCTCGCGCTCGCCCGCGAAACCGGCGAAGCCGAGCAGAACGGCGACGAGCGGCATGATCGTCTGCAGCACGAAAGCGAAGGACAGTCCCCCGAGCCGCGCGCCGACGCCGGCGTCGCGCGCCGCGCGAAATTGCGCCTCGTTCTGCTTATGCGCCTCCAGCCAGACGGCCTCGCCGACATAGGCGTCGACGCCCGGATCGGCGAGCGCCAGCGGGCTCTGCGGCTTGAAGGCGTATTGGCCGAAATGCGCGGCGGCGTGCGGGTTCTTCGCGCCTTGGCCAGTCCACAGCGCGCGATCGGTCGCGGCGGCGGCGGCGCGCTCGCGATCCAGCCGCATATGCTGCGCGGCGCCGAAAGCGAGCGCGCCGAGCATCAGCAGGAAGACGAGGCCGAACAGCCAGGCGAGCCGGCTGTCGCGGCGCAGCTCCGCCCATTCCTTGAGAGCCACGGCGCGGGCGACGCGCCAGCGGCCGGCGGGCGCCTGAGTCGCGGGCGCTTTCGCGACGACGATCTCGCTCATGCCGCCGCTCCTCTGAACTGCTCGAGATAGGCGCGCTCGAGGCCGAGATGATCGACGTCATCGGCGCCGAAGACGGAAACGAGCCGGCCCGCCTGCATCACCCCGATGCGCGTGCCGCATTGCTTGGCGAGGAAGAGGTCGTGCGTGACCATCAATATGGCCATGCCCTGCTTGCGCAGCTTCTCGACGAGAGCGGCGAATTCATTGGCGGCGAGCGGATCGAGGCCGGAGGTCGGCTCGTCGAGCAGCAGCGCCTGCGCGCGCCGCGCCAGAGCGACGGCGACGCCGACCTTCTGCCGCATGCCCTTGGAATAGCCGGAAACGCGCCGGAAGGCCGCCTCCTCCGCGAGCCCGGCCTCGCCGAGCAGCGCCAGCAATTCCGCCCGCGCGAGGCGCCGGCCGCCGGAAATCTCGGTGAAATATTCGAGATTCTCGAGCCCGGTGAGCGCGCCATAGAGCATGACGGTCTCAGGGATATAAGCGAGACGACGCCGCGCCTCGAGCGGCTCGCGCGCCGAATCGACGCCGCCGACCAGCGCCTGGCCGGAGGTCGGCGCGATGAAATTGAGGAAGAGATTGACGGTCGTCGTCTTGCCGGCGCCATTGGGGCCGAGCAGACAGAACGCCTCGCCGCCGGGAATATGCAGATTCAGCCGGTCGAGGGCGGGGCGATCCGCCTTGCCCTCATATCTCTTGGTCAGCTCGCGCGCTTCCAACATGCGAAATCGCCTCCCGACGCCGAGGGCTGTTTTCGCAGCTTTCCGCGCATAGCGTGGGAAGTCGTCTCGAAGCGCCCGTCCGACCCGGCATCACATCGGCGCGCGCTCGCACGATACGACAGCGCAGTCACGCCCGATCGGCAGTGCTGGCCTCTGTGCTGTCGTATGCAATTCGCGCGAGCTTTTCATGCTCGCGCCTTCCGTGTCAATGCGCATCGAGCGGACTAGCGCGATCAGAAAGTGAGCCACCGCTCGAAATCATTCATGTCGATGCAGAGCATCCCAGCGCGCCCCAGCGCCTCGCGTTCGAAAGGCGAGAAAATCGGCGCATACACCGCTTTTTCGATTCTCCAGTCGCGATAGGGCGCGCCGGTCTTCGTCGCCAAAAACCGCGAGACATGTTCCTCCAAGCTCGCGAGCGCTTGCGAGTCGTGCGCGCTGGCCGAACGCTTGCAGGAACCGAAACGGATACGACGATTGGCTTCGTCCAGCGCGATCATATCGATTTCGATGTCGCTGCCGTCGGCCTTGTTCCAATAGCCGGCGACGAGTTCTGTCAGCGGAAAATCGCCGACGCCTTTGCGGGAACATTCCTCGGTGATCTGGCGCACGAGCTTTTCGAAAGTGTAACCCTCGTGGGTTTGCAGAGAGACGTTGGCTTTGGCGACGGCCTCGTCGATCGGGCGAATTCGGGCGAGTCGCACATTGCGTTGAATTGCGGCGAGCCATGCGCTCAGAAAGTTATCTGTTATGACATAGCGGGCGTTTCGCTGCTTTTCGGACGAGAGGATTGGGTGGAGCTTTTCCACCATCCCGTATTTTTCATTGAGCACCTTCAGATAGCCGGCGAGCTGATTTTCCTGCGCGGGACCGGTGCGGTCATATTCCGCCCTCAACTGGCCATGCGACAACGGCCCGAGACGCGCCAGGAGAATCAGGACGGTGTCGTATCGCCCGCGCAGTTCTCGAAGAAACCAATTGTCGGCTTCATCCCTCAGCGGACTTGATCCCTCGAAAAACATGGTCCGAAGAGTCTCGGATCGATAGGAGGCTATCGACTTCAGCACGCCTTGATCGAAACAGTCACGGTAGAACTTGGGAACTCCTTCGAAGATCGACCACAGAAACAGGCGATGACGAGGATCGGTGATCCCATGAGCGCGAAACATCTCGAATAGGGTTTCGAAATCCCAATGGCCGATGTGCAAGCTGTCGGTGACACGGTTGAAGAGCGGAGAGGCGCGATCCTCGAGAATTGCCGTCATTTCTGTATGGATGGAGCCAAGTGTGAAGAGCCCCCCGCCAATGTCTGAACGCGAACGGGCGAAGTCGACTTCCGACTGCAAATATGACTGGAACTCGACCAGTGACGCCCGGTTGAAATATTGAAACTCGTCGAGCGCGATTATCCATCCCAACGCCCACGAGTCGCGCAACAATACGGCGATCGACTGAAAATCTTTGCAGACGCGCCGCGCATCGTCTTGCGGGGCTCCAACGTCTTCGATCGAATCCTCGAATGCTTGGATGACGCCGCGCGGGTCGCTATCGGGAACCTGCACATAGATGGCTTTGTCCGCGAGCCCCCGCCGCCGGATCGCCTCCTGAATCAGCGACGTCTTCCCGATCCGCCGCCGTCCGGAGATCGCGCAAAAGAAAAAGCGCCGGCGCGCCAAGATCTTATCGATCTTGGCGAGCTCGACACGCCTTCCGTAGAAGCCCCATTCCGCCATCGGCTCTCGCTAACATAAAAATTTTTATGTTAGCCTATATAGGGCTGATAGCGGCTTTTTGACAATGCGTTATCGCACGAGGCTCACTTCTTCCCCGCAGCCGCGATCACATCCTCGAGCGAGCGCAGGCCGGTGGTCGGGGCGTTGACCAGCACCGCCATATTGCCGGGGGCGTGCTCGTTCTTCCACATCTTCGTGTGCGCGTGCGGGATCTTCGCCCAGGTGAAGACTTCCGACAGGCAGGGATCGACGCGGCGGTCCACGACGAAGCGATTGGCGGCGGCCGCCTGCTTCAGATGCGCGAAATGCGAACCCTGAATGCGCTTTTGCCGCATCCACACATAGCGGGCGTCGAAGGTGAGGTTGAAGCCGGTCGTGCCGGCGCAGAACACCACCATGCCGCCGCGCTTCACCACCATGCAGGAGAGCGGGAAGGTCTGCTCGCCCGGATGCTCGAAGACGATGTCGACGTCCTTCTTGCCGGTGATGTCCCAGATCGCCTTGCCGAAATTGCGGGCGGCCTTGGACCAGTCGTTGAACTCCGGCGTGTTGACCGTCGGCAGCTGGCCCCAGCAGCCCTTGAAGTCCTTGCGGTTGATGACGCCCTTGGCGCCGAGCGAGAGCACATAGTCGCGCTTGCTCTCGTCCGAGATCACGCCGATGGCGTTGGCGCCGGCAGCCGCGCAGAGCTGCACGCCGAACACGCCGAGACCGCCCGAGGCGCCCCAGATGAGGACATTGTCGCTGGGCTTCAGCCGGTGCGGCTCATGGCCGAACAGCATGCGATAGGCGGTGGCCAGCGTCAGCGTGTAGGAGGCCGACTCTTCCCAAGTGAGGTGCTTGGGGCGCTCCATGAGCTGGCGGTCCTGCACGCGGCAGAATTGGGCGAAGGAGCCGTCCGGCGTCTCATAGCCCCAGATGCGCTGCGAGGCGGAGAACATAGGATCGCCGCCATTGCACTCCTCATCGTCGCCATCGTCCTGGTTGCAGTGGACGACGACCTCGTCGCCGACCTTCCAGCGCTTCACCTTGGAGCCGACGGCCCAGACGATGCCGGCGGCGTCGGAGCCGGCGATATGATAGGGGAGCTTGTGGACGTCGAGCACGGAGATCGGCTGGCCGAGCGCGGCCCAGACGCCATTGTAATTGACGCCTGCCGCCATCACCAGCACGAGCACGTCATGGCTGTCGAGCTCCCAGGTGGGCACCACCTCGAGCTGCATCGACTCCTCGGGCGGTCCATGCCGCTCCTTGCGGACGACCCAGGCGTGCATCTTGGCGGGAACATGGCCGAGCGGCGGAATCTCGCCGATGTCGTAGAGGTCTTTCAGTTCGGTCAACGTCTGGCTCCTCGGGGAACTCTTATCGGGCCGGCGGCGGGGCCGAGGGCGCCATTGATATACGGCCCGCTTTCGCCTGAACAGAGGGATATTCGGCCGGGATGAAGGAGGGGGGCCGGCCGGCGATTTCGCCCGCTCACTCCACCGGCTTCCAATTCTCCGCGAAATAGCCTTCCGCATCCAGCGGGGCGACCTGCTTTCCCGGCCGCGCCTTTTTGCCCGCGCATTTCCATTCGTAGATCGTGTCATGGCCGGTCGCGGCCATGGGGATGAAGTCGGAACCCGGATTCTCGCGGCAATATTGCGCGGCGCCGGGCAGAGCGCGCGATCTGTTCGCCTTGAAGCAGGGGAGATTGGCGCCGGTCACGCAGGCGAGCGTCCGCCCGCCCGAGCAGCGGTAATAGGCTCCGCCAATGTCTCCAGAGAGGCCGAAAGCGCGGCGGATCGCCGGCGCGAGGGAGGCGGGAGCCGCGCGCGGGGCGGAACTCGCGCCCGATGCGCAGAGTGGCGCGGCGGCGGCAGGAGCGGCGAGCGTGAGAAGAGCGGAAATCAGAGCCGAGCGAAATGGAACAGACAGCGCCGTCATCGACCTTCTCCCTCGACGGGGCGCGTCCGGGACGGCGCCCTAATCCTCCATCTTCAGCGCAGCGATAAACGCCTCCTGCGGAATCTCCACGCGGCCGAACTGGCGCATCTTCTTCTTGCCTTCCTTCTGCTTCTCGAGCAGCTTGCGCTTGCGGGTGGCGTCGCCGCCGTAGCACTTGGCCGTCACATCCTTGCGGAAGGCGCGCACCGTCTCGCGGGCGATGATCTTGCCGCCGATCGCCGCCTGAATCGGCACTTGGAACATATGCGGCGGGATCAGCTCCTTGAGCTTCTCGCACATTTGCCGACCGCGCGAATCGGCGCGCGTGCGATGCACCAGCATGGAGAGCGCATCCACCGGCTCGGCGTTCACCAATATGCTCATCTTCACGAGATCGCCGACGCGATAATCGGTGATGTGATAGTCGAAGCTGGCGTAGCCCTTGGAGATCGACTTCAAGCGATCGTAGAAGTCGAACACCACTTCGTTGAGCGGCAGGTCATAGACCGCCATGGCGCGCTTGCCGACATAATTGAGATCGACCTGCACGCCGCGCCGATCCTGACAGAGCTTCAGCACCGCGCCGAGATAATCGTCCGGCGTCATGATCGTCGCGCGGATCCAGGGCTCGAGAATCTCGTCGATCTTCACCACATCCGGCATATCGGCCGGATTGTGCAGCTCGATCTCCTCGCCGTTGGTCAGCTTGATCTTATAGACGACCGAAGGCGCCGTCGCGATGAGATCGAGATCGAACTCGCGGCGCAGACGCTCCTGAATGATCTCGAGATGCAGCAGCCCCAAGAAGCCGCAGCGGAAGCCGAAGCCGAGCGCGGCGGAGGTCTCCATCTCATAGGAAAAGCTCGCGTCATTGAGGCGCAGCTTGCCGATGGCGGCGCGCAAATCCTCGAAATCGGCGGCGTCCACCGGGAAGAGGCCGCAGAACACCACCGGCTGCGCCGGCTTGAAGCCCGGCAGCGGCTCCGCGCATTGCTTTTTGTCTTCGGTGATGGTGTCGCCGACGCGCGTGTCGGCGACCTGCTTGATCTGCGCGGTGATGAAGCCGACCTCGCCCGGCCCGAGCGAGGCGACATCCTGCATCTTCGGCTTGAACACGCCGATCTTGTCGACCTCGTAATGGGCGTTGGTGCCCATCATGAGAATCTTCTGCCCCTTGCGCATGCGCCCGTCGATGACGCGCACCAGCACGACGACGCCGAGATAGGCGTCGTACCAAGAATCGACCAGCATCGCCTTGAGGGGCGCCTCATCGTCGCCCTGGGGCGGCGGCAGGCGGGTGACGATCGCCTCCAGCACATCGGGAATGCCGATGCCGGTCTTGGCGGAAATGAGCACGGCGTCGGCGGCGTCGAGGCCGATGACGTCCTCGATCTGTTGCCGGATGCGGTCGGGCTCCGCCGCCGGCAGATCGATCTTGTTCAGAACGGGCACGATCTCGTGACCGGCGTCGAGCGCCTGATAGACATTGGCGAGCGTCTGCGCCTCGACGCCCTGGCTGGCGTCGACGACGAGCAGCGAGCCTTCGCAGGCCTTCAGCGAGCGCGAGACCTCATAGGCGAAATCGACATGGCCGGGCGTGTCCATGAGGTTCAGGACGTAATCCTTGCCGTCCTGGGCCTTATAGTCGAGGCGCACCGTCTGCGCCTTGATGGTGATGCCGCGCTCGCGCTCGATATCCATCGAATCGAGCACCTGCTCGACCATATCGCGCGCGGCGACGGTCCCCGTCGCCTGGATCAGCCGGTCGGCGAGCGTCGACTTGCCGTGGTCGATATGCGCGACGATGGAGAAATTGCGGATATTGTCGATTTTGCGCGTCGTCATGCGGCGGGGATAGCAGCGCCGGGGTGGGAAGGGAAGCGGATTTGACAGGAGCGGGCGGGCTCTGCTCCTCTCGCGCCCCCGCTCCCCGAGACGTCAGGCGCCGCCATGATCCGGGTCCAATTCCGGCTTTTGCTTTCTCTCGCTCTTTCCATCCCTTCTTTTTCGGCCCTCGCCCAGAGCTTCGACTGCGCCAAGGCGACGACGGCGGTGGAGCGTCTCGTCTGCGCCGATCGCCGGCTCGGCGCGCTGGATGGCGAATTGGGCGCGGAGGTGAAGCGCAGCCTCGCGGCCGATCCGGCGCATCGGGCCGAAAAGCTCGGCGAGGCGCGCAAATGGCTCAGCGAGCGCGATCGCCTATGCGCCCTGCCGGCGGGGGAGCTTCGTGGAGAGGCGCGGGCGAAGGCGCTCGCCTGCCTCGCCGCCGCCTATGAGGCCCGGCTCGCCGCGCTGAAAGCGGCGCCCGCCGCGCCGGAGACCAGCGCGATCTGCCGCAAGCTCGCCGATCGTTACGCCGCCCTCCTCGCGAAGGACCCAGAGGCGCCCTACAAAGAATCCTTCTATGCCGAGAGCCCATTGCAGGTGCTCGCCGCCGCGCCGGACGCCGGCGTCATGGTCGCCGCGCCGGCGGCCAATATCGACGACGTCACGCGCGCCAAGCTCGCCGCCTGGGCGAAGGCGGAACCGCAGCCTTTCGTCTTTCCAGATACGCTCGCCGCCGAAATCGTCGCGCTGGGCGCCCATACGCGGCTCGTCATCGATCGGCTCCCCGGCGAGGCCTATTACGCCGCCGGCGTCACCGAGGGGACGATGCATTGCTATTCGGCGATCTATTTCAGCGTTTCCGGCGGCGCTGCGCGCAAAGCCGCGGAGCCGGACGGCGGCGAGGAGGGCTGCGGCGCTTCCCCCGACTTCGGCAAGCTCGATGGCGCTCCAGTCGCCTTTGAAGAGGGCCACGATTATTCGCCGTCGCTCTCCTCTTATGTCGCGGTCAAGCCCTGGCGCGCAGGTCGCTTCGGTCCGGCCTGCACGGCGCATTTCGAATTCGCGCCGAAATTCGCCGAGCATGCGACCTACAACCAATGGGAGGAGCATTGCGCCGGCGCCGATTGCGAGGCTTTGCGCAAAGAGGCGCTCTCCCTCGTCGAGGCGGCACAGAAGCAGCCGCTCGCCGCGCGTAAGGCGGCGCTCGCTCGGCTCTCGGCGACGCAGGCGGAGGAATTCGCGAAGATGGAAGAGGCGGCCGGCCCAGATTTCTCGGGCGAGCCCGACGATCCTGCGCAATATGGCGACGAAAATGGAAAGGCGCTGAGGCTTCCCTTCCTCCATGGCGGCCGGCTCTATCTCGCCGAGCTCGGTCATTTCACCATCGGCTGGCGGGTCTTTTCCGATTGGCGAGTCGCGTTGGAGCAGCTCGACAAGGGCAAGCTCGCAGAATCGTCGGTCTTCGCCATCGGCATGACCAAAGGCGCGCTGCGCGGCGCCTCGGCAAAATGAAAATGGCGCGCACATCGCAGGGACGCGCGCCATTTTGAATTCGAGGCGAAACGCTCAGCTCTGCTTCAAGCGGGTCTCGATCTCGCTCTTCGCCTTGGCGTAGAGCTCCAGCGCGCGGGGCTTGGCCCATTGATAGGCCTCGACCAGACGCGGCGCGAGCCAGCGCAGGAACTCGGCGCTCAGCCGGCCGGCCGTGGCCGCGCCCTCGACGATACGGTCGAACCAAGGCAGCGCCGCATGGCCCTCCGGGATTTTGGAGCGCGTCCAGGCGACGGCCAGCTTCAGCTTCTCCTGCGCATAATCGGCGAGCACGACGAGCGGATCGGGCGAGCCGGCGGCGGCGAGCCGGTCCTTCAAATGGGCGATCTCGGCGCTCGCCTGCGCGGCCAGCACGGCGGCTTTCTCCTTGGCGCCATGGGCGGCGGAGAGCTCGGCGCGCAGAGCGTCCAGCTCGGCGCTCAGCCGATCGCGATGCGCGACGACGCCCTCATGCTCGGCGATAGCGGCCGCGACGGCCTTCGCCTTCTCTTCCGCAGCGGCGGACAGCTCGGCGCGGGCGGTCTCCAGCTCCTTCGACAAGGCGCTCGCCTTGGTGATGAGCTCGATTTTGTCCTTGGCGTGACGATCGCGCTCGGCGGTCATCGCCTCGAGCTGCGCGTCCAGGCTCACGGCTTCGACGCCGTTCGACGCCTCCTCGGCGACGGGGGGCTGTTCGGACAGGTTCATCTCCTACCTCTCTTCGTGGCCTAGAGACGCATCCGGCGCGAAACATAGAGAATTTTGCCGATTCGGCAAAAGCCGAATCTTCCCTCCATGCGCCCGCGCCCGCTCACGGCCGATCTCGTCGATCTGTCCGCGCCGAACCGCACCTAGCGTTCGGCGCAATGAGATCAACCGCTTGTGAAACTCACCTCGCTCGCTCCCGCATTCGAGGCCGATCGAGGTCCTGCCGCCGCGCGCTCAGCGATCGGCGAAGAGGGGGGTGACGCCCTCCGTATCTATATAGACGACGCCGTCCTCGATCTTGACCGGATATTCGGCGAGCCGGCTTTCCTGGGGATGGATCGGATCGCCGGTGCGCAGATCCCACGTCCAATTATGGAGCGGGCAGGTCAGCACCTCGCCGTCGAAATCGGCCGTGTCCAGCGGCGCATTGGTGTGCGGACACACGCCCTGGAAGGCCTTGATCTCTCCGCCGAAGGCGAAGGCCAGGATGATGAAATGGGAATCTGCGATGACGAGCCGCATTTCCCCTTCGAAAACAGTGTCCTCCTTGCAGACCCTGGTGAACATGTCCTTGCTTCTCCGAATGCCCGCCGCAGCTTCGCGGCGGCCCGCGCTAGGCCCAGCAAGAAAAGCGCCGACCCGCCCCGGCGCCGCGTTGATTTCGCCCGAAGGCGCGCCCATAGTCCCGCCCGTGAGCGCGAAAGAGCCGAAATTCTGCGTCGTCCAGACGACGATCGACAGCGAGGCGGGCGCTGAGCGCCTCGCCCGCGCCCTGCTCGCCGCCAAGCTCGCCGCCTGCGTTCAGATACTCCCCATCCGCAGCTTCTACGTGTGGGAGGGCGAGACGCGCGCCGACGCCGAATTTCTGGTGCAGTCCAAAGCGCGCGCGCAGGATTATGACGCGCTCGCCGCCGCCATTCGCGCCGCGCATCCTTACGAGGTCCCGGAGATCATCCGCCTCGACATCGCCTCCGGCGATCCCGCCTATCTCGACTGGGCCGCGCGCGCCACCATGCGGGACGCCCCCGCCTCCTGAGCGGCGGGAAACGCCCAGCCCCACGCAAGCCTCGCTCGGCAAAGATCATCGCGCCGGCCGCGGCCGCGCCGCCGCGCCTCCGCCGGCAGGAGAGAGCATGCGCGCGGAGTGGAGCCAGTCATGACGTCGGTCTACTCGTCGCTGACGACAGCACAGATCGCCCGTCTGCCGACGACCATCATGCGTCAGCTCGACACCTCGGACATAGAGGCGCTCGACACGACGCAGATCGCCGTGCTGACGGCGACGCAGCTCAATAATCTCTCGACCACCAATCTTCAGGCGCTGGTGACGACGCAGGTCGCCTCTCTGTCCAAGGCGGCGTTGATCGGGCTCGATCTGTCGCAGTTTTCGGCGCTCGCCTCCAGCGATTTCGATTCCTTCACCACGACGCAGCTTTCCGCGCTCACCAGCACGGAGCTCAACGCGCTCGACACCAGCGAGCTCGGCAGCCTGAGCACGACGCGGCTGCAGGCGCTGACCGCCGCGCAGATCGCCGCGCTCTCGACGACCGAGGTCTCGCGCCTCACCACGACGCAGATCGCCAGCCTCTCCTCGACGCAGGTGCGCGGCCTCACCGCCACGCAGCTCGATGCGCTCAGCCTCGATCAGATCATCGCGCTGCAGGTGAGCAATCTGAGCGCGGCGCAGGCGCGCACGCTGAACGGAACCGAGCTCGGCGCGCTCACCACGACGCAGCTCGCCTCGCTGTCCTCGACGCAGATCGGCTCGCTGACGACCACGGCTTTCGACAGCCTCTCGCAGACGGCGGTGCAGAATTTGACGGCGACGCAGCTCGCCGGCGTCGCCGCGACGCAAATCGCGGCGCTGACGACTGCCGATCTCGGCGAGTTCGCCACGACGCAGCTCTCGGCGCTGACGCTCACGCAGACGCGCGCCCTCACCACGACGCAGCTCGCGGCGATGACCTCGACCGAGATTCAATCGCTCACTGTCGCCAATCTCTCCAATGCGCAGATCGCCGGGATGAACGCGACCGGCGTCGGCAATCTCTCCGACGCGCAGGTCGCGGCGCTGGTCCCGACGCAGATCGCCGCTCTCTCCACGACGACGCTCAACGGACTCACCACGACGCGGCTCGGCGCGCTCACCACGACGCAATTTGCCGGCCTCTCCGCCGCGCAGATCGCCGGCCTCTCCGATACGACGCTCGCCAATCTGACGGAGACGCGCCTCGTCGCGCTGACGACGACGCAGGCGCGCGGGCTGACGGCGACGCAGCTCGCCGATCTTTCGACGACGGGGCTGCAATCGCTCGACGTCACCGAGCTCGCCGCCGCGCAATTTGCGGCGATCGACGCGACCACATTCTCCGATCTCTCCACCACGCAATTCGCCGCGCTGTCCTCGACGCAGATTCGCGCGCTGACGACGACGCTGCTGAACGTGCTGTCGGCGACGATGATCGCGAGCCTGACGACGACGCAGGTCGATTGGCTGACCGCCGGGCAGATCGCCGGACTGACGACGACGCAGATCGGCAATCTGACGACGACGCAGACTTCCGCGCTCGCCGCCACGCAGGCGCGCAGCCTGACGACGACGCAGCTCGTCGCCATGACGACGACGGCGATCCAGTCGCTCGCCATTGTCAATCTCACTGCTGCGCAGATCGCCGCGCTCGTCACCAGCAACGACGGCGGATTGAGCGTCACGCAGGTCGGCGCGCTCGCTTCGACGCAAATGTCGGCGCTCTCCACCACATTCCTCAATCTGCTGACCACGACGGAGCTGCAGAGCCTCACCACCACGCAGGCCGCGGCGCTCACCTCGGCGCAGATCGGCGGACTTTCGGCCGACGCAATCGACAGGCTGACGACCGCGCAGCTCGCAGCGCTCACCTCGACGCAGGCGCGCGGCCTGACGACGACGCAGCTCGACGATATGACGACGGCGCAGATCCAATCGCTGACCATATCGCAGCTCTCGGCGGTACAGATCGCCGGTCTCGGCTCCGCCGCCTTCGGCAATCTCTCCACGAGCCAGCTCTCCAACCTGACCTCGGCGCAGATCGCTGGGCTGACGACGACGCAATTCGACGCTTTCAGCGCCACGCAGATCGCCGGCTTCACCACCACTCAGCTCGCCGGCCTCACCGCGACCGAGGTCAATTCGCTGGAGACGACGCAGATCGCCGCGCTGAGCGCGACGCAGATCGCCGCAATGCCGACGCGCGCCTTCGCCGGCCTCGCCGACACGCAGGTCGCCGCGCTGACGACGACGCAGCTCGCCGCTTTCGCCACGACGCAGATCGCCGCGCTCACCTCCACCGCCGCCACGGGGCTGACCAGCGCGCAGATCGCTTCGCTCGCCACGACGCAAATCTCCGCTCTGACGGCCGCGCAGACGCGCGCTCTCGCCGATTGGCAGATCGCCACGCTGAGCACGACGCAGCTCGGCGCCTTGACCACGACCGAGGCCGCCGCTCTCACCTCGACGCAGCTCGCCGCGCTGTCTCTGACGCAGATCGACACGCTGACCACGACGCAGGTTGCGGCGCTCTCGGCCGTGTCGATCGGCGGATTCTGGCAGAGCCAGATCGCCGAGCTGTCGATGACGCAAGTCACGGCGCTCACCTCGACGCAGGTCAAGGCGCTCGCCGACACGCAGGTCGGCGCGCTCTCGGCCGCGCAGCTCGGCGCGCTCACCTCGACGCAAGTCGCCGCGCTTTCGACGAGCGGCTTCGGCGCCCTCACCTCCACCGCAGTGGCCGCTCTCACCACGACGCAGATCGGCGCGATCGGCGCGCTGCTGACGGCTGCCCTGTCGGATGCGCAAATCGCGGCGCTGAGCACGACGCAGATCGCGGCTCTCTCCGCCGCGGCCATGTCCGGCCTCGGCGCGGCGCAGATCGCCGCCATGTCGATGACGCAGCTCGCGACGCTCGCCACCACGCAGATAGCCGCGCTGGCGACGAGCGCCGTGGCCTCGCTGTCGACGGCCAATGTCGCCATGCTGACGACGACGCAGGTCGCAGCGCTCACCTCGACGCAGATGCGCGCCATGTCGGATGCGCAGATCGCCGCTTTCTCCATCGCGCAGCTCGCCGCATTGCAGAAGGCGCAGCTCGCCGCGCTTTCGACGACCGGCGTCGGCGGATTATCGACCAGCGACATATCCTCTCTCACCACCACGCAGCTCGGCGCGCTGACCACGGCGCAGATGAGCGTGCTGGTCGACACGCAGCTCGCCGCTCTCACCGCGACGCAGATCGCCGCGCTGGCCGCGACGCAGATCGCGGGCCTTTCGGCGGATGCGGTCGCCAGCCTTTCCACCAGCGTCGTCTCCGCGCTCGCCACCACGCAGCTGCGCGGCTTCACCGCGCGTCAGCTCGGCGCGCTGACGCTCGGCCAATTGGGCGCGCTCACCACGACGCAGCTCGTCGCGATGACGACGACCGAGCTCGCCGGCCTCACCGACATTCAAGCGGCGGCGCTGTCGACGACGCAGCTCGGCGCGCTCGCCGGCACGCAGATCGCCGCGCTCACCACCACCGCCGTCGCCGCACTGACGACCACCGAGGTTGCCGCGCTCAGCACGACGCAGATCGGCGCCCTCACATCGACTCAGGCCGGCGCGCTCTCCGCAACGCAGATCGCCGCCTTCGGCCTCGATCAGCTCGCGCGGCTGACCTCGACTCAGCTCTCCGGCCTGTCGACCGCGACGATCGCCGGCCTCACGCTCACCGAGCTGCAGGCGTTGACGACGACGCAGCTGCGCGGCCTCACCGCGGCGCTGATCGGCGCGCTGACGACCAGCGAGCTCGCCGCGCTGGCGACGACGCAGATCGCCGCTCTGACGACGCAAGAGCTGCAAGGCCTGACGCAGACACAGGCGGCGGCGCTCGCCGCGACGCAATTCGACGCGCTCGCCGCCACGCAGATCGCGGCGCTCTCCACTTCGGCGATCGGCGGGCTGACGACGACGCAGGTGCAGGCGTTGAGCGCAACGCAATTCGGCGCGCTGGCGGCGACGCAGATTTCCGCGCTGAGCAGCGCGCAGCTCGCCGCGCTGACCACGACGCAAGTGGGCGCGCTCACCGCGACGCAGGCGCGCGGGCTGACCTCCACCGAAGTCTCGCAGCTCGACGCCACCAGGATCGGCGCGCTCTCGACCACGGCGATCAAATATCTCACCAGCACGGCGATCGGCGGCCTCACCGCCACGCAGATCGGCCTGCTGACGACGACGCAGCTCGCCAGCGTCGCCTCGACGCAGATCGCCGCTTTGTCCAGCACCGCCATCGCCGGGCTCAGCAGCGACGAGATCGGCGCGTTGACGACGACGCAGTTCCGCAGCTTCTCCTCCACGGGCGTGGCGGCGCTGACGACGACGCAGGTGCAGGCGCTCACCACGGCGCAGATCGGCCTGTTGACCAGCACGCAGATCGGCGGCCTCGCCGCGACGCAAGTGGCGGCGCTCACCGCGACGCAGCTCGGCCTGCTGGCCGCTTCGCAGATCGCCGCGCTGGCGACGACGGGCGTCGGCGGATTGACGCAGACGCAGGTCGGCGCGCTCACTGCCACGCAATTCTCCGCGCTGACCGCCGCGCAGATCGCCGCTCTGTCGACGAGCGGCGTCGGCGGGCTGACGACGACGGAGCTCGGCGCGCTCACCACGACGCAATTGCAGAGCTTTACCTCCACCGAGATCGGCGCGCTCTCGACCACGCAGCTCGCCACGCTCACCACGTCGCAGCTGAAGACTCTCACCGCGCAGGAAATCTACGGGCTGACCTCGGCGCAGGTCGCCGCGCTCGGCACGGATCGGCTGACGGCCTTGAGCGCGGCGCAAATCTCCTATCTCTCGACGACCGGCGTCGCTGGACTCAGCCAAACGCAGATCGCCGCCCTCGCCGACACGCAATCGGCCGCGCTCTCGGCCGATCAGATCGCCGCTCTCTCGCCCACCGCCGTCGCCGGGCTCAGCACGACGGAAATCGCCTCGCTGAGCTCCACGCAATTCGCCAGCCTCTCGGCCTCCGCCATAGCGGCCCTGACCTCGTCGCAATTCTCGAGCCTCACCTCGACGCTGATCGCTCTGCTCTCTGCGACCGAGCTCGGCGGCCTCACCGCGACGCAGGCGGCCTCGCTCACCACGACGCAGCTCTCCGCATTGAGCGAGACGCAGATCGGCGCCGTCTCCTCGGACGGAATCTCCGGGCTCTCGGCGACACAGATCGCCGATCTGACGACGACGCAATTTTCCGGCTTCCGATCCACGCAATTCGCGGCGCTGACGACGGCGCAGATGCAGGCGGTGACGACGACGGAGATCGCGGCGCTGACCAACGCCCAGCTCGGCGGCCTGCTGCGCCCGCAATTGCGCGCGCTGACGACGACGCAGGTCGGCGCGCTCACCACATCGCAGATTTCCGCGCTGGCGACGACGCAGGTCGTCAATCTCACCACCACCGAGATCGGCGCGCTCTCGTCCACGCAATTCAACGCGCTGACCTCGACGCAGATCGGCGCGCTCACCACGCAGCAGCTCGCCAATCTCGACGGCCCGGTCATCGCCTCCTTCAACGCGCTCCAGCTCACCGGCCTCACCACGACGCAGGTGGCCGCGCTGACCACATCCGCCATAGCGGCGTTGACGACGACGGAGCTGCTGGCGCTCAACGGCAATCAGATCGCCGCCTTCACCACGACGCAGATCGCCGGCATGACCACGCAGCAGCAGGCGGCGCTGGCGCTGGCGGTCTCGTGATTTCAAAATGACCGGGAGGCGCCCCGATTCGCGCCTGACGCAAAAGGGAGCCCGCCGCGGGCAATGACCGACGAATTGAACGAGCCATTGGGCTTGAACGAGCCGCTGGAGCCACGCCCGGCGCGCCCTCGCGGCAAGCGGACGAAAAGCGTCGTCGCCGCATTGCTGCTCTGCGGAGCCGGCGGCGCCGCGCTTCTCCTGTCCTTGCGCGATCCGCAGGCGGGCCAGCCCGTCGCCGTCGCGCGCATCGAAATGGTCGAGCCGCCGCCGGCGCCGGCGCCGGCGAGCGTTCCCATGGAGCGCGCGTCGGTCACGGAAACGGACAAGCGCGCCGATGAGATCGCCGATATCGAAAAGCGCTCGGGCGTCAAGGTCACGCGCGTCGGCGGCGGCGAGCTTCCCGGCGCGCTCATCATAAGGCTCGACGAGCAGCATACGGCGCTCGCGCCGGCGCCGGACAAGCGCCTGGTGGAGAAAGGCCGCAGCGGCCCGCTGCCCAAGATCGGCGCCGATGGCGCGAAGCCGATGGAGGTCTACGCCCGCCCTGCGACGATCAGCGCGCGTCTGCCCGCTGGCGCGCCGCGCATCGCGCTCGTCGTCGGCGGCGTCGGCCTCAATGCGCAGCTCACGGCGAGCGCCATCGACGAATTGCCCGGCGCCGTCACGCTGGCGCTCGCGCCCTATGGCGCCGATCCGGAGAGCGTCGCCGCCAAGGCGCGCGACCGCGGCCACGAGATTTTGCTGCAGGCCCCGATGGAGCCTTATGATTATCCGCGCGAAAATCCCGGGCCGCATACGCTGCTGACGACGCGCGGCGCCGGGCTCGAGGATCTGCACTGGCTGATGAGCCGATTTTCGGGCTATATCGGCATGGTGAATTATCTCGGCGCGCAATTCACCGCCGACGAGACCGCGCTGACGCCCACGCTCACCGACATAGCCGGGCGCGGGCTGCTCTTTCTCGACGACGGCACGTCGCCGCGCTCGCTCGTTGCGACCCTCGCGCCGCGTCTCGCCTTGTCGGCGGCGCGGGCGGATGTGGCGATCGACGCCGGCGCCTCGGGCGAGGCGATGGAGAAGGCGCTGACGCAGATCGAGGCGCTCGCGCGCCGCAATGGTCAGGCGATCGTCACAGCCGGCGCGCTGCCGCAGACGATGACGCGCCTCGCACGTTTCGCGCGCGAGCTCGAGCGCAAGGGAATTGCGCTCGTGCCGCTGAGCGCGCTGGCGTCGCGGATCGAGGACAAAGAGGCGAGAGCCGGAAAGTGGAAATGAGCGAGCTGGCCTACAGACCCTGCGTCGGCGTCATGCTGATCAACGCCAAAGGCCTCGTCTTCCTCGGCCGGCGCCTCTCCAAGCGCGCCGATCCGCAGGTGATCGAGCATGAATGGCAAATGCCGCAAGGCGGCATAGACGCAGGCGAGGAGCCGCTCGCCGCCGCGCTGCGCGAATTGCACGAGGAGACCAATGTGACCAGCGTCTCCGTGCTCGCCGAGGCGCAGGATTGGTACAGCTACGATCTGCCGCCCGAGGCCTCGAAGCGCTGGAAAGGCAAATATCGCGGCCAGACGCAGAAATGGTTCGCTTTCCGCTTCGAGGGCGAGGAGGCGGAGATCGACATAGAGCGCCCCTGCGACGGCCAGCACGAGCCGGAATTCGACGCCTGGCGCTGGGAGCGGGCGGCGCTATTGCCGCAGCTGATCGTGCCTTTCAAGCGCGACGTCTATGAGCGCGTGGTTCGCGATTTCGCTCATCTCTCGGGAGACTGAGGCGCCGTCGTCGCGCCGAATATGGGCTCGAAGGCGCGGCGCAAAGCCGCGTCCACCGCCGCCATATCGGAGACCTTGCCGAGATCGGCGAGGCTCGTCACGCCAAGATGCGCCTGCCGCACGCCGCAAGGCGCTATGCCGGAAAAATGCGTGAGATCCGGCGCGACATTGAGCGCCAATCCGTGGAACGTCGTCCAGCGCCGCACGCGCACGCCGATCGCCGCAATCTTGTCCTCGGCCGGCTCGCCGAAAAGGCCCGCAGGCTTGTCCGGCCGGCGCGTCCATACGCCGACGCGATCCTCTCGCCGCTCGCCGGCGACGCCGAGCGAAGCGAGCGTTTCGATGAGCCAGGCCTCGAGCCCGGCCACATAGGCGCGCAGATCGCGCTTTCGCCGCGTGAGGTCCAGCATCACATAGGCGACCCGCTGTCCCGGCCCGTGATAGGTGAACTGCCCGCCCCGCCCGGTGCGATGCACGGGAAAGCGCGCATCGAGCAGATCGGCCTCCTTGGCCGAGGTTCCGGCGGTGTAGACGGGCGGATGCTCGAGCAGAAGGACGCGCTCGGGAGCGGCGCCATCGGCGATGCGCTCGACCAGCGATTCCATCTCGGCGACGGCGGCTTCATAAGGCGTGAGACCGGGAGCCACGACCCATTCCACCGGCGGCGAGCCGGGCCGGGGAAGCAGCGAAAGCGCGCAATCGTCGCGCAACAATGGAGCGGTCATGAGAGGGAATGTATCGCGTCGCGCCGCGGCGCTCCAGCGGCGCGCGCGTCACGCTATCTGAACGATTCTATTTTTTCACCGCCGCATCGATCCGCCGCGGCAGAGGAAATTCCGCGCTTTCATACAAGCCGCGGATCGCCGCGCCCGTATAGGTCGCCTCGGCCACCTCGAGCGAGCAGGTTCCGAGCAAAGCGGCGGGCATATCCTCGACAGCATAGCGAATCGCCTCCGCGGCCTGGGCGAAACGCCGGAATTCGACGGAGTTCTGATAGGATCGCGACCGCTTGGCGAGCGTCTTGGATGAGAAAAGGCCGGCTTCCATGCCGTAATCGAATGCGCTCATCGCTCTTCTCCCTGTCGTCCGCGCTTTTCGGCGCGAAAATCGATCACGACGCCGCCGCGCAGCCGTGTGGACGAGACGACGCGAGCGACGCGCACAACCCTCCGAAGCGAGAAATTACCAGGCGAATTCCATTCCCGCTTCCGTCACGACACGTTCGAGACCGTCCCGGTCTCCTTTGATGACATATTGGAATCCGGCGCCGCTGTCGGGCAGCAGGCGCATGATCCGGAATGTCTCTTTTTCCGTTCGCGCGCCTAGGCGATGATAGATTTGCGCGCCGAGACGAAACTTATGCGTCGGCGCTTCTTTGCGAAGCCGCTGATAGCGGGAGAGCTCATTCGAATGCGCGCTCACAATGTCGGCCCTTTCGGATGGAGTGCGACGCGCCGATCCGCGAAGGAACGACGCGCCTCCACCGGGGGAGAAGACCCCGCGCTCGCCGCCGGTACATCCGCGGTCGGCGCGCAGGGCCTGATCGCTAAGGTCAGTCGACCTTCAGCTGATCCGCCGATGATTTGCCGCTGCGCCGGTCGACGACGATCTCATAGGAGAGCTTCTGGCCCTCGGCGAGGCCGTTAAGGCCCGCGCGCTCGACAGCGCTGATATGAACGAAGACGTCGGCTCCGCCGGACTCCGGCTGAATGAAGCCGAAACCCTTTTGCGCATTGAACCATTTCACGATGCCGGTCTGCATGACTTGTCCTTTCGAAGAACAGGGGGGATTGAGGCGTTCGCGACATGCGACGCCTCGCTTGATCGATGTTCTGGAGAGGAAGTCATAATGCCCGGGGCGCCGTTAGGCGCGAAGCAGGAGTCGACCGGCCGAAAACTCGATAGAACGTATGTGGGGCATTCGGGCGGATAATACAAGCGTGGCCGGAGAGAATTCGCGAAGCTCTCGCCTCGCGCGACCTTGCGCTCCCCGGCCCGCCCGCTATAGACCGCGCCATCGCCTCTCCCATTTAGTTGTCTCATGTCCGTGCTCTCCGTCTATCTCCGCGTCCTCGCGCAGCTGAAGCCGCAGAAACGTCTCGCGACGATCCTCGTCGTCGCCAATCTCGCCGTGGCCATTGCGCAATTCGCCGAGCCCATGCTGTTCGGCCGCGTCATAGACGTGCTCACGCGCGCGCAGGCGGTGGGCGTCAAGCTCGCCTGGGGCGATCTCGTGCCGCTGCTGGCGGCCTGGGCCGGCTTCGGCCTCTTCTCCATCGCCGCGTCTGTGCTGGTCGCGCTGCATGCCGATCGGCTCGCGCATAGAAGCCGGCTCGCGGTCATGGCCGCCTATTTCGAGCATGTGCTCGATCTGCCGTCGAGCTTTCACGCCGGCGCACATTCCGGCCGGCTGCTGAAGGTGATGCTGGAGGGCGCCTCGGGAATGGCGGGGCTGTGGCTCTCCTTCTTCCGCGAGAATTGCGCCTCCTTCGTCGCGCTCTTCGTGCTGCTGCCGGCGACGCTCTTCGTCAATTGGCGGCTCGCTCTGCCGCTCATCGTGCTCGTCATCGTCTTCGGCGCGCTCACCTCCTTTGTCCTGCGCCGCACCGAGCAATTGCAGAGCAAGGTGGAGCGTCACCATTCCTCGCTCGCCGAGCACGCTTCCGACGCGCTCGGCAATGTCGCCGTGGTGCAGAGCTTCACGCGCGTGCAGAGCGAGACCAATGCGCTGCGGCGGATCATCGACGAATTGCTCGCCGCGCAAATTCCGGTGCTCTCCTGGTGGGCGCTGGCGGCGGTAGCGAGCCGCGCCTCGGCGACGCTCACCCTGCTCGTCATCTTTCTGCTCGGCGCCTGGCTGCATTTGCAGGGCCTCGCCTCCATCGGCGAGATCGTCGCCTTCATGAGCTTCGCGACCATGCTCATCGGCAGGCTCGAGCAAATGGTCGGCTTCCTCAATGTGCTGTTTCTGCTCGCGCCCAAGATCGCCGAATTCTTCGCCATTCTCGACACGCGGCCGACGGTCGCTGATCGCGAGGATGCGCGCGATCTCGGCCGGCTCGCGGGCGCCGTCGCTTTCGAGAATGTGAGCTTTTCTTATGGCGGCGAGCGTCTCGCGCTGCGCGACGTCTCCTTCTCGGCGCGGCAGGGTGAGACCATCGCGCTGGTCGGCGCGACCGGCTCGGGCAAATCGACGACGCTCGGTCTCTTGCATCGCGTCTTCGATCCGGCGCAGGGCCGGGTGACGATCGACGGGGTCGACATTCGCGACATGACGCTGACCTCGCTCCGCCGCAACATAGGCGTCGTGTTTCAGGAGCCTATGCTGTTCGCCCGCTCGATCGAGGAGAATCTGCGCGTCGGCAAGCCGGACGCCAGCGAGGAGGAGATCGCCCGCGCAGTGGAGCTGGCGCAGGCGCGCGATCTCGTCGCGCGCCAGAGCGACGGGCTTGCAACCTTGGTCGGCGAGCGCGGCCGCACATTGTCGGGCGGCGAGCGCCAGCGCCTCTCCATCGCGCGCGCGCTGCTGAAGGACCCGCCGATCATGATTTTCGACGAGGCGACCAGCGCGCTGGACGCGACCACAGAGCGTCAGTTGCAAAAAGCGCTGGAGGCGGCGACGGCGGGCCGCACCACTTTCATCATCGCCCATCGTCTGGCGACGGTGCGCCATGCGGACCGCATATTGGTGCTGGATCGCGGCGAGATCGTCGAGAGTGGGACCTTCGACGGACTGGTGGCGAAAGGCGGCCTGTTCGCCGAGCTCGCCAAGGCGCAGTTCATCACCACCGGGGCGTGACCCCTCTCCGCGAGACCCAGAGCGGCGGTTGCGCATTCGGCGGCTCCGACGCTTAAGCGATTGTTTCCTATAGGGGCAGAACCGCGCCATGCGCTCTGGCTCTCGCTCGTCGTCGCGCCTATCCTCAATGAAACGGCGCGAGCGATCCATGCTGACCAAATACCTGCAACGCTTTTCGCGGCGTTCGGACGAGCTTCCGGACGCTGCATTGATCGAGCTCGTGGATGTCGTCTACAGGGCTCTTCCTCCCATCGCCATCATGGGCGTCACCATGGTCGGCATCGGCGCCCTGCTGACAATCCGGACAGGCGACGGCCTGCTTTTGCTCGTGACCCTCGCCGGCGCGATCGTCTCCGCCGCTCGCATCGCTCTCATGCTGCTCTATCGCCGCCGGCGGGCCGCCGCGCGCCCCACGGCGAGCGAAGCCAGGCAATGGGACCAGCGCTACGCCGTCGGCAGCTTCGCCTTCGCCGCCTTGCTCGGCGCGCTCGACGCGCGGGCGCTCACGGTGGAGGCCGCCGTGTCCGACCTCATATTGAGCCCGATGCTGGTCACGACGCTGATCCTCGCCTATGGGGCGGGCGTCGTCACCCGCCTGTCCGCCCGCCCGCAGCTCTGCTGGGGGAGCGTGGCTCTGGCGACCATACCGACAGTCGCGGGTTTCGGCATGCGCGCGATCGCCGCAGACGGCTGGTACGCGCAGACGGTCTTCGCCACTCAGGCGGTCGTCGTCGGCGTTTTCGCTCTGGCCGGCCTCGGGCTGGTCGAGGATTTCTATGACACGGTGCGACAGCAGATCATCGCGAAGCTGGATCTCGCGGCGCTGGCCGGCAGAGACCATCTGACGGGCCTCGCCAATCGCATTCTCCTGCAAGAGAAGCTGGAAGAGGCCGGCGCGCGCATCGAGCAGACCGGCGGCCTGTTCGCGCTCCATTATCTCGATCTCGACCGCTTCAAAGAGGTCAATGACAGTTTCGGCCATATCACGGGAGACGCCCTCCTCCGGGCCGTCGCCGAACGGCTGACGCAGACCGTGCGCCAGGGAGACACTGTCGCTCGCCTCGGAGGCGACGAATTCGTCGTCATCCAGCTCGGGATCCAGCTCTCCGACGAGGCGGAGCTTCTGGCGCGCCGCATCGTCCAGGCGGTCGGCGCGCCTTACGAACTCCTCGGAGGGAAAATTCAGATCGGCGTCAGCATCGGCGTCGCCTTGGCTCCGCGAGACGGAGCCGGGCTCGAGCAGCTCGTGTCCTGCGCCGACGCCGCCCTCTACCGAATGAAGCGCAAGGGACGCGGCGGCGGCTTTTGGGCAGAGGAGGACGCGCCTCTCGCCAGGAATGTCGCCTGACCGAAGCCAACCGGGGATGCGGGGGCGAAACCGCGCATTCCCACAACATATCGCGCCCTATTTCTTGCCTTCCCCGCTATTTTGTGGCGCTCTGGCGCGCATGAAATTCCAGCGGCTCCGACTTCTCGGCTTCAAGAGCTTCTGCGAGGCCACAGATTTTCTGATCGAGCCGGGCCTGACCGGCGTCGTCGGGCCGAATGGCTGTGGCAAGTCCAATCTCGTCGAGGCCCTGCGCTGGGTCATGGGCGAAAGCTCCTACAAAAACATGCGCGGCTCGGGGATGGATGACGTCATCTTCTCCGGCGGCGGCTCGCGCCCGGCCCGCAATGTCGCGGAAGTCGGCCTCGTGCTGGACAATAGCTCCCGCACCGCCCCGGCCGCTTTCAACGACGCCGAGACTTTGGAAGTCACCCGCCGCATCGAGCGCGAGGCGGGCTCTACCTATAGGATCAATGGCCGCGAGGTGCGCGCCAAGGATGTGCAGCTGCTGTTCGCCGACGCCGCCACCGGCGCGCGCTCGCCGGCGCTGGTGCGCCAGGGGCAGATCGGCGAGATCATCTCGGCCAAGCCGCAGGCGCGCCGCCGCATTTTGGAGGACGCCGCCGGCGTCGCCGGCCTCCACTCCCGCCGTCACGAGGCCGAGCTGCGCCTGACCGCGGCCGCCGATAATCTCACCCGCCTCGAGGATGTGTTGAAACAGGTCGACGGCCAGACCGAGAGCCTGCGCCGCCAGGCGCGGCAGGCGCAGCGCTATCGCGCCGTGGCGGCGGAAATCCGCAAGAATGAGGCGCTCGCCGCCTATATCGCGCATCGGCAGGCAAGCGAGCAGCTGAAGCTCGCCGAGCGCAAGCTGGAAGAGGATTTAAAGCTCGTCGAGGAGCGCACGTTGCAGCAGGCCGAGGCCGCGCGACTGCAGGCGATCGCCGCCTTCGAGCTGCCGAAGCTCCGCGACAAGGAGGCCGAGGCCGGCGCGGCGCTACATCGGCTGATCATGGCCCGCGACGCGCTGGACGGCGAAGAGAAGCGCGCCAAGGAGCGCATCGCCGAGCTGACCCGCCACGCGGAGCAATTCGCCCGCGACGTCGAGCGCGAGCGCGCGCTGATCGACGACGCCGCCGAGGTGACGCAGCGGCTCGAGGACGAACGCGGCGAGCTCGCCGAGCAGGACGCCATCGGCGCCGAGCGCGAAGCGGAAGCGCGGGAGCGTCTCGCCGAGATAGAGGAGGCGCTGGCCCGCACCGAGGCCGAACTCTCCGAGGCGCAGCAATCGCTGGCCGGCGTCAACGCCCAGCGCGGAGCGCTGGAGGCGGCGCTGCGCGAGGAGACGCAGCGCGTCTCGCGTTTCGAGGCCGAGCTGACCCGCGTCGAGACGGAATTCGCGCTGATCGCCGGCCAGGGCGGCGCGGCGGAGGAGGTGGAGCGCCTCGCCGAATCGCTCGAAATGGCGAGCGAGCAGGCGCGCGAAGCCGACGAGACCGCTCTGATGGCCGAAGAGGCGGCGATCGAGGCGCGCGAGGCGGAGAGCCTATCGCGCCAGCCGCTGGCCGAGGCCGAGAAGCGCGCCGGACGTCTCGAGACCGAGGCGCGCACGCTGGAAAAGCTGCTCGAATCGGGCGGCGGCGATCTCTGGGCGCCGATCGTGGAGAGCGTCAGCGTCGAGAAGGGCTATGAGACCGCGCTCGGCGCCGCGCTCGGCGACGATCTCGACGCCTCCATCGAGACCTCCGCCCCGGCCCATTGGGCGCTCACCTCCGGCGCCGGCGATCCCTCGCTGCCGCCGGGCGTGCGCACGCTCGCCGAGATGGTGCAGGCTCCGCCGGCGCTGGCGCGGCGCCTCGCGCAGATCGGCGTCGTGCTGCGCAGCGAGGGCGCAGCATTGCGCTCCATGCTGAAGCCTGGCCAGCGCCTCGTCTCCAAGGAAGGCGACCTCTGGCGCTGGGACGGATTCACCCAGGCCGCCGAGGCGCCGACGCCGGCCGCCCGCCGTTTGGCCGAGAAGAATCGCCTCGCCGATCTGCGCCTCGAGGCCGCAGCCGCCCGCGAGGCCGCCGACGCGCTCGCCGACGAGGCGCAGACGGCGCAGGAGCAGGCGCGCGCTGCCGCCCTTGCCGAGAGCGCCGCCCGCGAGGGTCAGCGCCGCGCCCGCGCCGCGCTGGAAGAAGCGCGCGAGCGCCATGTCGTGGCGGAGCGCCGCCTGGGCCAGATCGCGCAGCGCCTGTCGGCGCTCGAGGAGGCCAAGGCGCAAATCCTCGCCAATCGCGACGAGGCGGCGATGAAGCGCGAGGGCGCCGCGCGTGCGCTGGACGCGCTGGACGAGCCAGCCTCGCTCGCCGGCGCGGTGGAGCATGTGCGTTCCCGCGCCGCCGCCGAGCGCGCTCAGGCCGGCGAGGCGCGCGCCGCGCTCACCTCGCTGCGCCATCAGGCCGAGACGCGCGCCGCGCGCAAATCGGCGATCCTGCGCGAGAACGCCTCCTGGATGGAGCGGCGCGACCGCGCGCAGGACCGCATATCGGAATTGGAGCGCCGCCTCGAGGATTCGCGTGACGAGCAGGAGCGGCTGATCGATTCGCCGGAGACCTTCCTGCTCCAGCGCCGCAATCTTCTCTCGGCGATCGAGGAGGCCGAGGCCGCCCGCCGCGCCGCCGCCGATGCGCGCACGACCGGCGAGACGGCGCAGGCGGAATCCGATCGCGCCGCCCGCATGGCGCTGGAGGCGATGAGCGCCGCGCGCGAGGAGAAAGCCCGCAGCGAGGCGCAGCTCGAGGCCGCGCGCCGCCGCTCGGCCGATGTGGAGCACGCCATCGCCATGGAATTGGAGAGCGAGGAGCATTCGCTCGCCGAGCTCGCCGGCGTCACCGGAGAGGAGACGCAGCTGCCCGCCATTCCCGACATAGAGCGCAAGCTGGAAGGGCTGAAGGCGGATCGCGAAAGATTGGGCGCGGTGAACCTGCGCGCCGAGGAGGAGCTCGGCGAGATCGAGACGCAGCGCGACAAGATGATGGCCGAGCGCGAAGACCTCGCCGAGGCGATCAAGAAATTGCGCGGCGCCATCGCCAGCCTCAACAAGGAAGGCCGCGAGCGCCTGCTCGTCGCCTTCGAGCAGGTGAACGCGCATTTCAAGGAGCTGTTCAGCCTGCTGTTCGGCGGCGGCACGGCGGAATTGCAGCTCATCGAGAGCGACGATCCGCTGGAGGCCGGCCTTGACATTCTCGCCCGCCCGCCGGGCAAGAAGCCGCAGACGATGACGCTGCTCTCCGGCGGCGAGCAGGCGCTGACCGCAATGTCGCTGATCTTCGCGGTCTTCCTCACCAATCCGTCGCCGATCTGCGTGCTCGACGAGGTGGACGCGCCGCTCGACGATTACAATGTCGAGCGCTTCTGCGCTCTGCTCGAGGATATGCGCAAGAAGACCGACACGCGCTTCGTCGCCATCACGCATAATCCCATCACAATGGCGCGCATGGATCGCCTGTTCGGCGTGACGCAGGCCGAGCGGGGCATATCGCAGCTCGTCTCCGTCGATCTCGAGCAGGCCGAGAGATACGCGCAGGCGGTCTGAGGCCGCGCCGTCGCGCTCACGGAATGAACGACTGTTTTCGTCGCATCATTCCGCCGCCTCCTCGCGCGCCGTCTCGACGAGGCGCTTCAAATCGGAGAGGCCCTGCTCGAATGCGCCGCCGACCATCTTCTCCGGCTTCATGACGAGGCTGAACAGCTTGCCGAGGAAGGGCTGGCGGCCCTTCATGTCCCAGGTGACGAGCGAGCCGCCATCCTGCGGCGCAATGGTGAATTCGACACGATTGCTGCATCTCATAGGCCGATCCATGCGCAAGGCGACGACCACTTTCGACGGCGCGACGGATTCGACGATCTCGACGCGTCCGGCGCCGACTTTCGCATCGCCCTCGAAATCGCAGGCCGCGCCGACGCCGCGCTCCGGGCCGGCATAGGAGAGCTTCACGCTCTTGTCCTTCACGAAAGGACTCCATTCATTGGTGGCGCGCGGATCGTCGACGAGCGGGAAAACGCGCTCCGGCGGCGCGGCGACGAAGATGGAGCGCGCAATGTGGCAGACGTCCGGCTGGCGCGCCGCCAGCACGAGAATGACGGCGATGATGAGGGCGACGCCAGCGCCGATAATTTCCAACATGTCCAACCTCGTGAAGGGGCGGAGCGGCGCCCGCTTCCACGCGGGCGCCGCGCGCCGTCATTGCGGCACGACCACCATCCAGGGAACGCCGAAGCGATCGGTGAGTATGCCGAAAGCGGGTGAGAAGAAGGTCTTGGTCAAGCGCATCTGCGTCTCGCCGCCATCGGCGAGCGCCGCGAAGACGCGTTCGGCCTCCTCGAGGGTCTTGGCGCCGTAGGAGAGCGAGAAGCCTTTGAAGCCGCCGCTCTCGGCGCCGTCGCCATCCGAGCCGAAGACGACGGCGTCGCCGATCTGCAGCGCCATATGCATCACCTTGGCGTTCCAGCCCGGCGGCATCATGTCCGCCGGCGGCGCCAGAGGCGAATCCTTGTAGCGCATCAGCATCTGAACCTGCGCCCCGAGCGCTTTCTCATAAAAGGCCGCGGCTTCCTCGGCGCGGCCATCGAAGATGAGATAGGGTTGAATTGTCATCACATGTCTCCCCGCGAGCGCCGCGGAAGGGCGCTCGTTTCGTGGGGGAGATCATGTCCGCGCGAGGCGTTTCGTCAACAGGCGCGAATCGTCCAGCGCTCTCGTCGCCGTTATTTTGGGACGACTATCATCCACAGCACGCCGAAGCGATCGACCGCCATGCCGAAGCTCGTCGCGAAAAAGGTCTCGCCCAAGGGCATGCGCGCTTCGCCGCCGTCGAGGAGCGCGGCATAGAAGCCTTCTGCCTGCGCTGCGTTCTTCGCCTCGAGCGAGACGGCGAAGCCCTCGAAGTGAGCGGCGTCTGTGCCGCAGCCATCCGATAGGAAAATTTCCGAATCGCCGATCCGAAGGCAGGAATGCATGATCTTCGCGCCCCAATCGGGCGCGAGCGCTCCGGGCGGCGGCGGCTCGGGACTCTCGTCGAAGCGCAGCAGGAAATTCACCTCGGCGCCGAGCGCCTTTTGGTAGAAGGCGATGGCTTCATCGGCGCGGCCGGAGAAGAAGAGATAAGGCTTCATCGTCATCGAATGCTCCTTTGCTTTTAAAAGATTGTGGAGGCGGGTCAGCCCTGGACGAGATAGCTCTCCAGCTCATCGAATGTTCCGGCCCAGCCATTGCTCAGCGCCTCGAGCGCGCCGGCGAAGGTCGCGATCTCTTCGGCGCTCGCCTCGAAGGGCCGCGCGACGAGCGTCAGCTCGCCGGCGCCGTCCTTTTCGGTGAAAACATAAGTCGTCTCGACCTTCAGCGGCCAAGTCTCGCTCAGCGGATGCCGTGTGAGCCCGCGATTCGCGTCGGAGAAGGAGGCGATGAGCGTGATGCGCGTCGGCGCCTCGATCTCGCGATATTCGAAGAGCCCCCACATGGGGCCGCCGTCCGGCGCCCGCAGGCCATAGTGATAGGAGCCGCCCGGACGGAAATCCATTTCCGAGGCGATGACCGGAACGCCCTTCGGCCCGAACCATTGCGCCATTCGCTCGGGCTCGGTGAGGGCCTTCCACAGAAGGTCGCGCGGAACAGCGAAGCGGCGCGACGTGGAGAAGACAGGATCGGCCGATTCCTCGACGAAATCGCCGAGGCGATCGAGATTTTCGGCGAGGCCGATCGCGACGCCATATTCACGCTCGGCGCGATCGCGCTCGACGAGCGTCGGGAAGCGCATCCGCCAGTCGATGCGCGTCTTCTCGCCTTCTTGCGAGAAGGAGATGGTCGTCTCCTTTCTCACAGGATCCGCGTCGTCGTCGCCCGGATGGACATAGGCGATGCGCTCGGGCCGCTGTATCTCGCGAAAGACGATCTTGTTCTCGTAATCGCGCCCGTCCGGGCCGTGCATGACGAAGCGCCAGACGCCGCCCGGCGCGAATTCGAAAGCTTGCGTCGTGAGCGAAAAACCCTTCGGCCCGAACCAGCGCGCCAGTCGATCGGGCGCGGCGAAAGCGTCGAAAACAAGCGCGCGCGGCGCATCGAAGAGGCGCGTCCCGGAAATCTCCGGAACGTCCGAAGGGACTGAAATGCGAGCATCGTCGGACATGACGCCTCCTCAATGATCGCTTGTCGCCAGCTCGCGCGCGAGCTCGGCGAGATAGTCGAATGCGCCGGTCCAGCCATGCTGGTGCGAGGCGGCGGATTCGGCCGTGGCGAGGCCGCTCTGCACGAAGATCATCTCGGTCTTGCCGCCCTGCTCCGTGAGCTCCACCTCGATCGTCGTCAGCGCTTTCGGCTCGAGATGATTGCGCTCCCATTCATGGGTCAGCACGAGCCGCGCGGGCGCCTCGATCTCGAGATATTCGCCATGATGGATGAACTCCTCGCCCTCCGGCGAGCGCATTCCGGCGCGCCATTTGCCGCCGATGCGCAGATCATTCTCGACAAACAGCACGTTGAATGTCGCGGGGCAGAGCCAGCGCATCATATGCTGCGGCTCCGTCCAGCATTTGAAAACGAGCGCGCGCGGCGCCTCGAATGTGCGCAGCAGAATGAGCCGATGCGGCGCATCCGCTTCGCCGGTCTGGCGCGCGAGGCCCTCGAGAATTCCAGCCCAGCCGGCGCGGATGGCGAAGGATTTGGCGAGCGCTTCCGTCGTCATATGATGCGTCAGCGTCAACAGGCTGCCGGCGCCGTCCGGGCGAATGTCGATCTCGATCCGCGTGGATGGGCCTTCGCGCTGCAATCCCAGAGTGAAGACGAGACGGCTCGGGCGTTCGATCTCGATATATTCGCCGAAATGCGTCGCGAGACTCTCGCCGCGCTGCTCATGGATGGCGAAACCGCCGCCGATGCGCGCGTCGATCTCGACATGAGCGGATTGTCCCGAGGGCGTGCGGAACAGCCAGCTTTCGACGGCTTTGGGATCGAGCCATGCGTCGAAGAGGACCGCCGGCGGCGCGGCGAAGCGCCGCGTGATCGTGAGCGGCGGGATGGCGTCGTCAATTCTTTGGAGCATCGGGGTCGCCCTTCTGCAATTCGGCGAGATAGGCGTCGAGCCGATCGAAGCTCTCCTCCCAGAAACGCCGATAGGTCTCGAGCCAATCGGAAACTTCGCGCAGCCGGGCCGCGTCCAGCTTGCAGGGACGCGATTGCGCGGCGCGGCCGCGGGTGATGAGGCCGGCCTGCTCGAGCACTTTCAGATGTTTCGAGACCGCAGGCTGGCTGATGGAAAAAGGCGCTGCGAGCTCGCCGACCGAGGCTTCGCCCTGTGCGAGCCGGGCGAGGATCGCGCGGCGCGTCGGGTCCGCGAGAGCGGCAAAGGTGGCGCTGAGGGGGTCCGGCATCTATTACCTGTTAGATATTTAACTTATTAGTTATATAACTGACCCGGAAATAGGCTGTCAAGCTTCCCGCTTCGAAAAGGCGCGGCTCCGTTTGGGATTTCACGGCGGCCGGCGCTGCATGGCGCGCGGCGCGCAGACGATCGATCGTCTCCCCGCTCAGCTCTTGCGAAGGATCTTGTCGAGCGCCTTCCCGCGCGCCAGCTCGTCGATCAATTTGTCCAAATATCTTATTTCCCGCATGATCGGCTCCGCGATTTCCTCGACTCGAACGCCGCAGACGACGCCCTTGATGGAGGCGCGCAATGGATTGAGCTCTGGAGCGAGCGCAAAAAATGTCTCGAAGTCGGTCTGCTCGTCCAACCGAGACTGAAGCCCCGCTCGATCATAGCCGGTCAGCCAAGAGATGATCTGATCGACCTCCTCCTTCGTGCGTCCCTTCTTCTCGGCTTTTGCGACATAGAGAGGATAGACGCTCGCAAAGCTCGTCGTATAAATTCGGTGTTTCGTCATGGGTTTGGTCTCCGAAAATCATCGACGGCGCGCGTCGCGACGGCCATTCGCCGCCCGCCCCGAGCCTTGCCTCTGAATTTGCCCTCGCCTATAAGCCGCAGCAGCGCGTCGGCATCCGACACCCCTGGAGGCGAAAGGCGCGCTTTCTCTTTGAAAAAAGGACACCGAAATGGCCGAGATCAAGAAGCTCGCGGCCACGGTGCGCAGCGGGACAGGCAAGGGGGCCGCCCGCAGCGTTCGCCGTGAGGGCCGTATACCAGGAGTCATCTATGGCGGCGGCGAGGCGCCGACGCCACTGTCGCTCGACAAGAAAGAGCTGACCAAGCTCATCTACGCCGGGCATTTCCTCACGACGATCTTCGAGCTCGACATCGACGGCAAGCCCGAGCGCGTCATTCCGCGCGACTATCAGCTCGATGTGGTCAAGGACTTCCCGCTGCATGTCGACTTCCTGCGGCTGAAGGCGGGCTCGCGCCTGCGCGTCGACGTTCCGGTGCATTTCATCAATCATGAAGCGGCGCCCGGCATCAAGCGCGGCGGCTCGCTCAACATCGTCTTCCACGCGATCGAGATGTGGGTGCCGGCCGACAATATTCCGGACGCCATCACCGGCGATCTCACCGGCCTCGACTTCAACGATTCGCTGCAGATCTCGGCTTTCACCCTGCCGGCGAACTGCAAGCCGACCAATCCCGACAAGAACTTCACGGTGGCGTCGATCGCGCCGCCGGTCGTCTCGGCCGAGGAGATCGCGGCCGCTGCGGCCGCCGCCGCGGCTCCGGCCAAGGGCAAGGGCGGCAAGGCGGCCCCGGCGGCCAAGGCCGCTCCGGCCGCCAAGGCTCCCGAGAAAAAGAAATAAAGGAGACGGGCGATCGGCGCTGGCCGCCGATCGCCCTCCTTCGGCTCGGAGCCCATAGGCCATGCTGCTCTTCGTCGGCCTCGGCAATCCCGGCCGCGAATATGCCGGGAACCGGCACAATATCGGCTTCATGGCGGTCGAGAAGATCGCCGACGCCCATGGCTTCTCTGCGTCGCGCGCGCGCTTCCAGGGCCTCGTCCGCGAGGGGACGATCGCCGGCGAGCGCGTGCTCGCGCTGCTGCCGCAGACCTATATGAACGAATCCGGTCGCTCGGTCGGCGAGGCGCTGCGCTTTCACAAGATCGCGCTGTCGGATGTCGTCGTCTTTCATGACGAGCTCGATCTCGCCCCCGCCAAATGCCGCGTGAAGATCGGCGGCGGCGCGGCCGGGCACAATGGCCTGCGCTCCATCGGCGCCCATATCGGGCAGGATTTCAAGCGCATGCGGCTCGGCATCGGCCATCCGGGCGACAAGGCGCGCGTGCATTCTTACGTTTTGGGCGATTTCGCCAAGAGCGAGGAGCCCTGGGTGAAGGCGCTCTGCGGCGCGCTGGCCGACAATGCCGCGCTGATCGTCAAAGGCGACGACGCCGGCCTGCAGAACAAGATTCATCTCGCCATGGACGCCGCCGGCTTTTCCGCGCCCAAGCGCGTGGGCGAGGCGTGATCGCGCGCGCGGCCTTCGCCCTCGCGCTGCTCTGCGCGAGCATGGCCCACGCTGCAGAGGAAAAGCCGGCCCAGGCCTATGGCGAGGATCATCCCGCCTGCCTCGAATGGACCGACGGCTGCCTCGTCTGCGCCCGCCTCGAGGATGGCTCGGCCGGCTGCTCCATGGTGGGCGCGGCTTGCCTGCCGGCCGCCGTCTCCTGCCTGAAGAGCAAATGAAGCCCGGGCTCGGCGGCTGAATTTCAGGTGAACGCCGCATTCAAAACGGGTTCAGCGCGAGCACGGCATGATGCGCAAGTCGATCGGGGAAATGTCCCCGTCCAAGGAGACAGCCATCATGAAGACCAACGCCATTCTCGCCATCGCCCTTTTCGCTTCCGCTCCGGCTTTCGCCCAGACCGCGACCGTCCCCGGCGCGAAGCCCCCGGCCGGCCCGCCGCCGCCGCGACCACCGCGACTGCGCCGGTCAAGCAGGTCGTCGCCGTCTCCGCGCCGCTCGACATCAATTCCGCGACGGTGGAGCAGCTCTCCGGCGTGAAGGGCCTCACCCACACTCTGGCCGAGGCGATCGTGAAGGGCCGGCCCTATAAGGCCACGGACGAGCTGGTGAAGAACCGCATTCTCACCGATGCGCTGTTCGCCCAGGTCAAGGACGGACTGACCGTCAAGGATGGCCAGGCCGTCAAGCACAACTGATCCGAGGCCGGCGCCTCCTCCCCGCAGGCCGCTCGCGAAACGCCCGTCGATCCTCGGCGGGCGTTTTCGCGCGTTTTAAAAAATAATACGTAAATTCAATTTGTTACAGCGCTCGCGCGGATGCGGCGCGTCCGCATGCGCTCAATCTGCGCGAGAAAGTCGGGGAGATCGGCGCAGCTTTGCCCCGCAGCCCCTTTCCGCATCGGCCCTTAATGCGTATATTGTGAGCTGCCGACCTTCGGGACGGCTATGGCGATAAACGAACTCCGTAATAAACCTATCGGACCCGGGGGCGGTACCCGGCGCCTCCACCAGAGGCCGTCACGCGAGACATGCATGTTTGGCGCGGCGGCTTGTGGCGGGGGCGAAATAGGATCGACGAGGGCGTAAAGGGTGCTTTTTCGCTCGGCATGATACCGCCGTTATCGGGTCAAACCTTATAGTTGCCAACGACAACTATGCTCCGGTGGCCGTCGCTGCGTAATGCAGTGAAGGTACTGGGATTCAAGCCCTAGGGGGTAGCACTTCTAGGCGGGGCTCGGAGGCGCCTGGCAACAGAAGCCTCCACTTTCGTCCCGGCGGGGCAGAGCGAACAGGGGTTCTCGGCGAGCGTCATGTCCACCGACCTCATCAGATACGATCTTCTCGTCCAGGACGCGCTTCGCGGCGTCATGCGCAAGGTTCTCGCCGATGCATCGGCCGCGGGCCGGTTGCCGGGCGACCATCATTTCACCATCAGCTTTCGCACCAAGGCGCCGGGGGTCCGAATCTCCAAGCGCCTCGCGGAGCAATGGCCGCAGGAGATGACCATCATCCTGCAGCATCAATATTCTAATCTCATCGTCGATGAGCGCGGCTTCTCGGTGGGCCTGTCCTTCCGCAGCATTCCCGAGCAGCTCTATGTGCCCTTCGAGGCGGTGACGGTCTTCTCCGACCCGTCTGTCGATTTCGGCCTCAAATGGGAGGTCGACGAGCTCGCCCCCGCCCGCGAGGAAGAGGAGCCGGCCCGTTTCCCGACGCGGCCGCAGCCCGCCGCCGGCGAGACGACGCCCGTCCGGCCCGGCCCGCGCCCCGCCCGCAGCGAGAAGCGCCCGGATTCCGCGCCGCCCGCGACAGAAGAGAGCGGCGGCGAGGCCGCCAAGATCGTCTCCATCGACGCCTTCCGCAAGAAGACCTGATTCGCCATGGGCGAGATCGTCAATCTGCGACGCGCCCGCAAGGTCAGGGACAAGCGCTCCAAGGAGGCGGAGGCGGAAGCCAATCGCATCGCGCATGGCCGCACGAAAGCCGAGCGACAGCTCGGCGAAGCGACGGCGCGCCTCGAGACGGAAAAGCTCGACGCGCATCGGCTAGAGGCGCCGCAATCCGAGCCGGAGTGACAAAAGCGAGCCTGAAGGCTCGCGATCCAATGTGCGGCCTGGACCGCGAGCCTTCAGGCTCGCTCCTTCAGGCGAACAGCCATTGCTTGAGCGAGAAGCCCGAGCTCAGCGCTTTCCGATAATTCTCATAGAGCGCCAAATGGCCGGTCGCGGGCTTGGGCAGCTCGCTCTTCTTCAGCTTGCGGAAGAAGGGGCCGAGAATATCCTCGAAATTCTGCGTGGTGTAACGCCCGCCATAACGGTCCGAGACGCGCTCGGCGACATTGGCGAACAGCAGGACCAGCGCCTTGAACAGCGCCGGATTGGCGATATTCGCCTCCGCGCCATGATAGCGCAGCCCGTTGAGGCAGGCGCGCAGATAGGCGTTGAGCACCTGATAGACATCCTGCGCCGAGGCGTCGACGAAAGCGCCGTCGATGGATTTCAGCGCGGCGTTGAAAGTCACGCGCGAGATCTTGCCTTTGCGCCGCTCTGAAGGGCTGAGCAGGCCGGCGAGCACGCTCTTCTCGTCATTGGAGAAGAGGTCGAAGACATTGTGCAGCAGCGCCTCGGCCTCGGTCTCCGATTCGGAGAGACGGCGAATGTCCAGCAGCAGCTCCGGTGGCACCGGACGCTGCTTGGTGTTGATGTCCATGAACAGCTGACATTCCTGCGATCGCGTCAGCCTATTGTAGACGACCACCGGCACTTTCACGCTCTTGGCCGCGAGATTGAAGCCATAGACGCGATGCTGCCCATCGATGATGAGGAAGGAGCGCGGGTCCTTGCGGAAGGTCAGCTCGCCGCTCTTGCGGTCGAATTGGAGCTGCGCGCGCGGCTGCGCGGAGAGAATGATCGCGCTCGGCACGCTGCCGAAGCCGCTGTCGATATAATCGGCGATCTCTCGCGCGCGTTTTTTGTCGAGCAGGCGCTGGAAACCGTCGATCGGATTGTCGAGCCGCGCCTCCACCGTGCAAGTGGCGGCCAGCAGATCGCTCGGCAAAACCAGCGTGTAGAAACGATGCTTGCCCTGGGTGACGAGCAGAGCCGGCGCGTCGGCGAAGCCGGCGCCCGTCCGCCGCGGCGCATCCGACGTCTCGTCCGGCTCGCCGGGAAGCGCGGCTTCGAGCGCGGGCTCGACCTCGCTCGGCTCGGCATGATCGGAAGGCGGCGCGTCGATCGGATTTTCCATGTTCAGATCCTTCGGGAAAGCGCGCCGGAAGGACCGGCGAATCGTCGCATTGAACCGAATCGAACACGTAACCGGCCGAATCCTAGCGGCGAGGCGGCAAAGAACAAGGCGAATCGCAATCGGGTCGACAAAAAAACCGGCCCCTTTCGGAGCCGGCTTGTTTTTCTTTCAGCTTTGCGCGCCGCTCAATATTTGGCGAGCACGGGCTGCAGCAGGCCGCCGCCGAAGCGATAGGTGACGCCCGCCGAGACGACGATCGGGTTGATCGGCAGCGACACTTTGACCGGAACGAAGATCGGGCCGAGCGCCGCCGCCCCCGGCACGAAAGCGACGGCCGTCGCGTGAACCATCGGATGAATGCCGATATATTTGACGTCGACGTTCACGCCCCAATGCTCGTTGAACATATAGTCGAAGCCGGCTTGGCCGACCACGCCCCAAGAGGGAGCGACAGTCGCCCATTGGAAGGTGGCGAGCGCTCCGGGCAGGCCGAGACCGGCCAGCGTCGAGCCCGCCGCGAAGGGGATGCCCCAGACATCGTTGTTGACGCGCGTGCCCCAGAAGGCCGTGAAATTCGCGCCGACGCCGAGATAGGGCTGGAACTGGCCGAAATTGGTGAAGTGATACTGCGCCATCAGGGACGGCGGGAACACCCAGGAGCGCGCGAAGTCGCTGGCGATGGTGCCCGTGCCCTGAATGTGATGCGGCGCGACGCAGCAGATCGCCTCGATCGCCCAGTTCTTGGTCAGGTAATAGGCGACGTCGAGCATGGGAACGATCGACGTCGAGGTGTTGGTGCTGGCGCCGGAGATCACGCCATTCGCGCCGGTGAGGCCCGAGAGGCGGCCGATGGAGCCGAGCGCCGGATGGGCGATGCCCTGATCATAGACAGTGCCATGGCCGTCCAGCGGAATGACGCTGCCGACCTTCAGGCGAACCTGGAAGGGCTGATAGCTGTCGACGAAGGCCGGCGGCGGCGGCTCCTTGAGCGACGAAAGGCCGTCGGCGCGCGAGACGAGGCCGGGCGCGAAGGGGTCGAAGTGCCAGTTGAGGCCGACGCGGACATTGTGGAAACGGGTCGGCGAATTCTGCGTCGCGGCGAAGACAGGCGTCGTCGCGCCGAGGATCGCCGCCGTGCCGCCGTTTAGAGAGACGGAATTGGCGTTGGTCGAGCCGAGATCGACATAGAGATATTCCGCCTTGACCGACCAATTCGGGATGGGCGACCATTCGACGCCGCCGCCCGCCGTCCAGCCGGTGCGCGTGTCGTCGGAATAGCCATGGCCGACTGCGGCTCCGGCGAAACCGGCGCCCACGGCGGCGAAATTATCCGCGAAGCCGACATTGTGGATCACCTGGCCATAGGCGAAGCCGCCCGTGCCATAGATCATCAGATTGGGAATGGACGGAAGCACGAAGCCGACGCGGCCGCGTACAGTGCCGAACCAGTCGACGCCCTTGGTCGAATCGGCGCTCTGCAGATGCGCGCCATTGCCGTCGAAGACGCCGACCGCCGATTTCGCCTTGCTCTCCACGTCTGTGGCCTGAATATCGGCCTCGAGGCCGAGAACTAGCCAGGGGTTGACCTGATGATTATAGCCGACCTGTCCGCCGCCGATGACGCCGTGCAAATCCTGCGAGGCGCCCCAGGCGGAGCCCAGCGGCGTGACCGGCGCGAGCGAGCCCGCCGAAATATAGCCGAGACCACCCGTCTCCCGGCTGGAATCGCCGAAGCCATAGCCGATGTTGATGCCGCCGTAGAGGCCGGTCCAGCTGAAAGCCGGGGGAGGAGGCGGCAACGGCGCGCTCTTCATCGAAGGAAGATCGGCCGCCTGAACCGTAGCGCTCGCTGCGGTCAACACGGATGCGGCGAGCGCGCCGCGCAAAACACTTCTCATCAGGCTCCCCCGTCGATTGATCTTAGGACGGCGCGCAAGGCGGCCGTCCGAGTCGGCGCTCAAATTGCTCCGATTTTCGACAGGAGGACTTGATCTAGATCAAGGACTGCCTCGTCTCACAATTCTTTCTCTACAGCTGTGACTCTTTGGCAACAGCTCGCGACAGTTGCCATTGCGCGGCGATCCTATTAATCGGGGGGCGAACCGCCGGATTCTGCGGCCTTTCTGGGGCGAAACGGCAGAATAGCGGGAGATTCGTCGGCGCCGCCCGCTCGGAAAGCTCGGTCGCGGCTGCGACAATTCGACTTACCCGAAACACGAGCCGAAGTCCGCGGCGAGGCCGCGTCCGGCGGGGGAGACACAATGCTCGAAGCGGCCTTGGCGCATGGGCTGAAGACAGAGGAATATGAGCGCATCGTCGCGCTGATCGGCCGCGCGCCGAGCCTCACCGAGCTCGGAATATTCTCGGCCATGTGGAACGAGCATTGTTCCTACAAGTCTTCGCGCATTCATCTGCGCAAGCTGCCGACCAAAGCGCCCTGGGTCATCAAGGGGCCGGGTGAGAACGCCGGCGTCATCGACATTGGCGGCGGCGACGCCTGCGTCTTCAAGATGGAGAGCCATAACCACCCGTCCTTCATCGAGCCTTATCAAGGCGCGGCGACGGGCGTGGGCGGCATTCTGCGCGATGTCTTCACAATGGGCGCGCGGCCGATCGCCTGTTTGAATCTCCTGCGCTTCGGCAAGCCGGCGCATCCCAAGACGCGGCGGCTGGTCGCCGGAGTGGTCGCCGGCGTCGGCGGCTATGGCAATTCCTTCGGCGTGCCGACGGTCGGCGGCTCGACCGAATTCGACGAATCCTATGACGGCAATATTCTCGTCAACGCCATGGCGGTCGGCCTCGCCCGCACGGATTCGATCTTCTATTCGGCGGCGGCGGGCGTCGGCAATCCGATCGTCTATCTCGGCTCCAAGACCGGCCGCGACGGCATTCACGGCGCCAGCATGGCCTCCGCCTCCTTCGAGGCCGACGCCGAGGAGAAACGTCCGACCGTGCAGGTCGGCGACCCCTTCTCGGAAAAGCTGCTGCTCGAGGCCTGTCTCGAGCTGATGGCCTCGGGCGCCGTGATCGCGATCCAGGACATGGGCGCGGCCGGCCTCACCTCCTCCGCCGTGGAAATGGGCGCCAAGGGCAATCTCGGCATAGAGCTCGATCTCGACGCACTGCCCTGCCGCGAAGAAGGCATGACCGCCTATGAGATGATGCTCTCGGAGAGCCAGGAGCGCATGCTCATGGTGCTGAAGCCCGAGCAGGAGAAAGAGGCCGAGGCCATTTTCGTGAAATGGGGCCTCGATTTCGCGATCATCGGCAAGACCACCGATAATCTGCGTTTCGTGGTCAAGCATAAGGGCGTCGTCGAGGCCGATCTGCCGATCAAGGAACTGGGCGACGAGGCTCCGCTCTACGACCGCCCCCATGTCCCGACGCCGAAGCCGCCGGTTCTCAATGCGGCTTCGATCGCGCCGCTCGGCTCCAATGCGCGAGCGCTGCTCGCCCTGCTGGCGACGCCGGACCTCTGCTCCAAGCGCTGGGTGTGGGAGCAATATGACCATCTGATCCTCGGCAATACGGTGCGCGCGCCGGGCGGCGACGCCGCCGTCGTGCGCATCCGCGAGGGGCGCAAAGGCTTGGTGCTGACCACCGACGTGACGGCGCGCTATTGCGCGGCCGATCCGGCGGAGGGCGGCCGCCAAGCTGTCGCGGAGGCCTGGCGCAATATTTCGGCGCGCGGCGGCCAGCCTCTGGCGCTCACCGACAATCTCAATTTCGGCAATCCCGAAAAGCCCGAGATCATGGGCCAGTTCGTCGGCTGCCTGCAAGGCATTGGCGAGGCGGCGCGGGCGCTCGACTTCCCGATCGTCTCCGGCAATGTCTCGCTCTACAATGAGACGCAGGGTACGGGCATTCTGCCGACCCCGGCGATCGGCGGCGTCGGCGTGATATCGGATGTCGCGCTCGCCTCCACCATCGCTTTGCCCGAGGGCGGCAAGACTATTCTGCTCATCGGCGAGACGACAGGCTGGCTCGGCCAGTCGCTCTATCTGCGCGATCTCGCCGGCCGCCGCGACGGCGCGCCGCCGCCGGTCGATCTCGAGGCCGAGAAGCGCAATGGCGATTTCGTGCGCGCGCTCGTGCTCGAGCAGCGGGCGCTCGCCGTCCATGATCTCTCGGACGGCGGCCTCGCCGTGGCGCTCGCCGAAATGGCGATCGCCGGCGGCGTCGGCGCGACCATAGACCGCCTGCCGGAAGGCCCGGCCCATGCGATCCTCTTCGGCGAGGATCAGGCGCGCTATCTGGTCGTGGCCGAGCCGGCGGAAGCGGCGGCGATCGAGGCCGATGCGAAGGCCGCGGGCGTGGCGGTTCTCGCTCTCGGCGCGACAGGCGGAAACGAGTTGCATCTGCCCGGCGAGGCGCCGATATTGCTATGCGACGTGCAACATGCGCAGCAGGCGCCGTTGCCGGCCTATATGGCCGGGGACGACAGCGTCTTCGCTCTAGGCTTTTAGGAGGTCGATGCGCAATGGCGATGGAAAGAAGTGAAATCGAGCGTCTCATCAAGGCGGCCATACCGGACGCCGTGATCGAGATCACCGCGCTCGCCGACGACGGCGATCATTGGGCCGCCTCGGTGAAGTCGGAGACCTTTCGCGGCAAGAGCCGCGTGCAGCAGCATCAGATGGTCAACAAGGCTTTCGGCGAGCGCCTCGGCGGCGAGCTGCATGCTCTGGCGCTGACCACGATCGCTCTCTAAAATCGTTTCTACGCCCGGCGGCGCTCGCCGGGCCGCCTGCAACGGAACCTTGAATTCCGCTAGACGAGGTAATCCCAATGTCCGAATCCACCACTACCGCGATCAAGAACGAGATCGACAGCGCCGATGTCGTGCTGTTCATGAAGGGCACGCCCGCCGCGCCGCAGTGCGGCTTCTCCATGCAGGTCTGCCAGATTCTCGGCCATGTCGGCGTTCCCTTCAAGAGCGTCAATGTGCTGGCCGATCCCTTCATTCGCGACGGCATCAAAGCCTATTCGCAATGGCCGACGATTCCCCAGCTCTATGTGAAGGGCGAGTTCATCGGCGGCTGCGACATCACCCGCGAGATGTTCCAGTCCGGCGAGCTGACCGCGCTCTTCGATAAGGAAGGCATTCCGCACGGGCAGACGGCCAAGGCGTAAGAAACCGGCGCCAGCCATTCTATCCGCCGGTCCGCTCTGTTTTTTCACGGCGGCCGCTCGCCGCGGACGCGTAATTGCGTCCGCGGCTCGATTCGCTGGATTTCATTTGCACCGTGAGGGCCGGCTTCCGGCCCACGAGATTTGCTGTCGATGCGGCAAAGCGTGCGCTCGCACCACACCTACGGACTCTCTCCGATAGCCAGCCCTGCCCGCGGTATGGAATATCCTGCGCACGCCAGATCGCGCCGCGCAGTTTTTCGCCGATCGGCGCATGTTTGCTGGATCGGAGCCGATGATGGATATCTCCTATTGCGTTCACGCTGAGAAAGCGATCGACGATTTCACAGCGCAGGATGGAACGATCCGGTTCTACAATTTCGTGAAGGCCATCATGTTGCGCGAAAAAGTCGAAAATGTCCTCGACTTCGGCGCTGGGCGCGGCGCGTTCTGGTCGGACACGCAATCCGCCTACCGTCGCCACCTTCGGGACTTGCGCACGACGGGCGCACGAGTCACGGCGGCCGACATAGACGAAGCTGTCTTGAGCCATCCTTGCTCGCATGAGCAGGCGCTGCTCGTACCCGACGCGCCATTGCCCTTCCCGGATGGAGCTTTCGATCTCATCGTGTCTGATACGACTTTCGAGCACCTCGAACATCCCGAGGTCGTCGCCAAGGAGCTCTTGAGAGTTCTAAAGCCGGAAGGCTATATCTGCGCGCGGACGCCGAACCGGTGGGGCTACGTCAGGCTGGCGAGCAATCTTCTACCGAACAGATTCCACGTCGGGGTGCTGAAGTCGGTTCAGCCCGGCCGCGATGCGTCGGATATTTTCCCGACATTCTACCGATTGAACAGCCCACAACAAGCAAAGCGGGTCTTTCGCGGGAAGCCGGTCTATCACTACTACGACAGCGGCGAGCCCTCCTATTATTTTGGAAGTCCCTGGCTCTATCGAGCCTTCAACCTGCTCCACAGAATTCTTCCGGCCCCGCTCTCGACCTCGGTCTGCCTGTTCATCCGCCAGCAGTGACGCAGCCGCCGCTGATCGTCACCCGCCGATTGTCACGCCCTTCATGCGGGCGAAAGTGATCGCCAGCAAGGCTACATGCTGCGCATTGACGATGGCCCCGCCGAGCGCGAGATCGAGCGCCTCGCGCCAGGGGACGCGCTCGACGCGAATATCCTCGCCGCTGTCGAGATTCAGAGGCGCGACCTCTTTCGCGCCTTCGCCATAGAGGACATGCACCCAGTTGGTGTGGGTCGCCGGATTGGGCGAAAGACGCGCCAAATGTCGCAATAATGGCGCGGCGTGTCCGGTTTCTTCCAGCAGCTCGCGCGCCCCGGCGGCGACGGGATCGCTCTCATGCGGGTCCATTCTGCCGCCCGGCAGCTCCAGCGACGCCACGCCGGCGCCATGGCGATATTGGCGCACCATGAGCAGACGGTCCTCCTCGTCCAGCGCGACGACATGGACCCAATCGGAATATTCCAGCACGTAATAGGGATCGAGCGAGACGCCGCGCTGCGTCACGCAATGATCCGCGCGCAGCGTGAGCCAAGAATCCTGCACGAGCGTCTGCGAGGAGCGGACCTCCCAGGGCCGCAATATGTCGTCGGTCAAAGCGCCATCCTCAGGGAGTCGGCCGCGAGGAGATCTCCGCCGTGCGCGTCACCAGAGAGCGGCCCTCTTCCGAATCCCAATTGGCCGGCCCCTGCATCAGGCCGATTCGGCAGCCGGAGCCGTCGATCAAAAAGGTCGTCGGCAGGCCCAGCGCCTGACCGCTCTGGCGCAGCTGGAAGAAGATTTCCGCTTTGGGATCGGCGTAATAGGCGAGATTCTTCGCGCCGATCTCGCCGAGGAAGGCCTTGGGCCGTTCGAGCCTGGAGGTGTCGACATTGATCGTCACCACCTCGAACTTGTCCGAGCCGGCCGCCGCCTGCAGACGGTCCAGCGCGGCCATTTCGCCGCGGCAGGGCACGCACCATGTGGCCCAGAGGTTGAGCAGCACGGTCTTGCCCTTAAAGTCCTCGAGCTTGCGCGGCTGGCCGTCCGGCCCGGTGAAGGTCACTTCCGGCATGAGCTCGGGCTCATTGGCGATGGCCATGGCCGCGACCTCGCCCTTGGCGAGCGCCGACACGCGCTGCGAGATGTCGCGGGAGGCGGCGCAGGCCTGGCTCACCGCGCTCGTCTTGCCGCTAGAGCCGCCGTTCACGTATAGAACGCCGGCGACGGCGGCGACGACGAGAGTCGCGCCCGCGATTTTCGGCAGATTGCCTCGGCTGGAGCTTTCCATCTGGTCGGTCATCGATCCTGTTCCGCGAGGAGTTATGACGAGCAAAATATGGGGCGGCCGCTTTCAAAGCGCAACCGACGCGATTCTGGAGGCGATCAACGTCTCCATCGATTTCGATAAGCGCCTCGGTCCACAGGACGTGAGAGGCTCGCTCGCGCATGTCGCCATGCTGGCCGAAACCGGCATAGTCGCGCCCGAGGACGCCACCGCCATCACGCGTGGTCTAGAACAAATCCGCGGCGAAATCGAGGAGGGGCGCTTTACCTTCTCGCGCGCGCTCGAGGACATTCATATGAATGTCGAGTCCCGCCTCGCCGAGCTCATCGGCCCGGCGGCCGGGCGACTGCATACGGCGCGCTCGCGCAACGACCAGGTGGCGACCGACTTCCGCCTCTATGTGCGCGATGCGATCGACGACATAGACGCGCAATTGGCCGATCTCCAGCTCGCCCTCGCCGAGAAGGCGCTGGAGGAGGCGGGCAGCGTGATGCCCGGCTTCACCCATCTGCAATCGGCCCAGCCCGTCACTTTCGGGCATCATTTGCTCGCCTATGTCGAAATGCTCGCGCGCGATCGCGGGCGCTTTGCCGACGCCCGCGCGCGGCTGAACGAATCGCCGCTCGGCGCGGCGGCGCTGGCCGGCACGTCTTTCCCCATCGATCGCGAGAAGACGGCCAAGGCGCTCGGCTTCGCGCGGCCGACAGCGAATTCGCTGGACAGCGTCTCCGATCGCGATTTCGTGCTGGAGACGCTTTCCGCAATGGCGATCTCGGCGACGCATCTTTCGCGTTTCGCGGAGGAGATCGTGTTGTGGACGACCTCGCAATTCGCCTTTGTCGCGCTCTCCGACAAATTCACCACCGGCTCCTCAATCATGCCGCAGAAGCGCAATCCCGACGCCGCCGAGCTGGTGCGCGGCAAGACGGGACGCATCATCGGCGCGCTGCAGGCGATGCTTGTCGTGATGAAGGGCCTGCCGCTCGCCTATTCCAAGGATATGCAGGAGGATAAGGAAGGCACATTCGACGCGCTCGACAATTTCGCGCTCTGCGTGGCGGCGATGGCCGGCATGATTCGCGACATGAGCGTCGATCGTCCGCGCATGCGCAAGGCGGCGGGCGCCGGCTACGCGACCGCCACCGATCTCGCCGATTGGCTGGTGCGCGCGCTGAATCTGCCGTTCCGCGAGGCGCATCATGTGACGGGGCGCATCGTCGGCATCGCCGCCGAGCGCAATCTCGGCCTCGAGAAGCTGCCGCTGGAGACGATGCAGGAGGTCGAGCCGCGCATCACCGAGGATGTGTTCAGCGTGCTCGGCGTCGAGAAATCGGTGAAGAGCCGCGTGAGCTATGGCGGCACGGCGCCGGAGAATGTGCGCAAGCAGGCGCGCCGCTGGCTGAAGCAATTGGCGAAGAAGTGAGAGTGAGCAGGGCGATCGGGTGAAGGGCCGCCACCCTCGCCCTCATGCTGAGGAGGCTCCGCAGGAGCCGTCTCGAAGCACGAGGGCGAGCTCCAGAAGGCGGCGCATGAAGGTTCCTCGTCCTTCGAGACGCCCGCTACGCGGGCTCCTCAGGATGAGGAAACCTTCACCCGATCACCCTGTGAGAGTGAGCGCGCGGTCTCGTCATCCGCGCGCTTTCGTCTATAGTGCCGGCCCGATCCGGCTCCGATGGATGAGACATATGGCTGATCTGCTCCGGCCGCGTTCGGCGGCGACGCTTCTGATTCTCGCGCTCGCGCTCTCCGGCTGCGGGCGGCGCGGCCCGCTCGACTATCCGCCCGAGGTCGCGGCGCGGCCCAAGGCCGTGGTCGTGCAGAAGACGACGCTGACGCCTGTCGGCGGCAAGACGCCGGTCGCCGAGGATGTGAAGGCGGTGGAATATATCCCCGGCACGCCGGGCTATCGGCCGCCCGAGCAATATCCTTTCATCCTCGATCCCCTGCTGGACTGAAACGAGCGACATGCATCACTTCGACTATCGCGCCGGCGCGCTGCACGCCGACGATGTTCCGTTGGCGAAAATCGCCGAGCAGGTCGGAACGCCCTTCTACTGCTATTCGGCGACGACGATCCGCCGGCATTTCCAGGTCTTCTCGGCGGCCTTCGCCGGGCTCGACGCTCTGGTCTGCTATGCGCTGAAGGCCAATTCCAATCAGGCCGTGCTGACGCTGCTCGCCGGCCTCGGCGCGGGGATGGACGTCGTCTCCGGCGGCGAGCTGAAGCGCGCCCGCGCCGCTGGCGTTCCCGCGAGCAAGATCACATTTTCTGGCGTCGGCAAGACGCAGGCCGAGATCGCGCTGGCGATCGACGAGGGCATTTTCTGCTTCAATGTGGAATCCGAGCCCGAGCTCGCCGAGATTTCCCGCATCGCCTCCGCGAAGGCCAAGCGCGCGCATATCTCGCTGCGCGTCAATCCCGACGTCGACGCCAAGACCCACGCCAAAATTTCGACCGGCCTCGCCGAGAATAAATTCGGCGTGCCGCTGTCGCACGCGCGCGAAATCTACGCCCATGCGGCGAAGCTGCCCGGCCTCGAGGTCACGGGAGTCGATATGCATATCGGCTCGCAGATCACAGATCTCGCGCCCTTCGACGAGGCTTTCTCGCTGCTCGCCGAGCTGGTCGCGGGGCTGCGCGCCGATGGGCACAACATTTCCCATGTCGATCTCGGTGGCGGGCTCGGCATTCCCTATCACGAGGGCGAGGATCCGGCCTCCTATCACCCGGATCGCTACGCCGAGATCGTGCGCCGGCATATCGCCGGGCTCGGGTGCAAATTGCTGTTCGAGCCGGGGCGCCTCATCGTCGGCAATTCGGGAATATTGGTCACGCGCGTGCTCTATGTGAAGCAGGGCGAGGCCAAGTCCTTCGTCATCGTCGACGCCGGCATGAATGATCTCGTGCGCCCGACGCTCTATGACGCCTGGCACGAGCTGATCCCGGTCGCGCAGGCGTCGCCGTCGTATCCGCGCATTATCGCCGACGTCGTTGGGCCGGTGTGCGAGACGGGCGATTATATCGCGCTCGGGCGTTCGATCCCGGAGCCAGCGCAGGGCGATCTATTGGCCATTCTGACGGCCGGCGCCTATGGCGCGGTGCAGGCGGGAACCTACAACAGCCGCCCGCTCGCGCCGGAGGTTCTCGTCGATGGCGACAAATGGGCCGTGGTGCGCGAGCGCCCGAGCGTGGAACAGCTGATCGCGCTGGATTCTGTGCCGGAGTGGCTGCGGAAGTAAGGGGCTGCGCGTCGATTTTTGAAAGGCGCAAACATGCGGCGTTTTTCGTCTTTTGGATTGCCGGCGTCGGCGCTGTTCGCAGTTGTTTACGCGCTCCTCCTCACGGGAGCGCCGACGCTGGCGGAGGAGGCAACTTGGTTCTTCGAGGCGAAAAACAACGCTAGTCCCGCCAAATTCGGCTTTACGAGCGGTTCTTCAGGCGAGTCCGTATTCGTCTCCGGCGCCTGCGAGAAAAGCGTCCATCTCGACGTCGCCTTCAGGCTCTCCGCCTTGGCGGAACTGGTCAAATCCGGGGCCTATCCTTCGATCAATTTCGTTATGGACGGCGTGGCCGAGAAATTCGCCATCGGTCGACTGAATATGAATGAAAGCGGGCCGTCGATGTGGACGCCGACGGTCGAAGGCCTTCCGAAGGAACTCTTCGAGAAATGGGCCAAAGCGAAGAAGGTGTCGATTCAATTGCTGGCCGACGAAAGGGTGCTGGATATTTATCAGGCGTCGACTGATCGCGGCCGCGCGAAAGCCATAGCGAAGGTAGCAAAGGAATGTTTTTGACGGGTCTTTCGGCCCAGGCCCGGCTCAGCGCAGGAACTTCAGCGCCGCGAGCAGGAAGCCGCCGAGCGCCATTTGCGTGACCACGAGCCAGCGGAGAATATCGACCTTGAGGTTGGCGGCGGAGGTCTCGATCTTCGATTCGAGCTTCAGCTCGACCTCACGTATATCTGCCTTCGTAGCGAGCGAGCCGGCGTCGATCTCCCGAAAGGCTTCGACCACGCCAGTGGCTTGCTCTTCCGAGAAGCCTCTCTTGCGCAGAATTTGCACGATAGCGAGTGAGTCGAGCGTCAGAGCGGTCATGGACGCTAAGATAGCATGTCGGCGGCTCCGTTCAACTTTCCCGCGACGACATTCGTTCTGACGATCCCGAGCCCGCCTGAGACGGCGCCTTACGCCCGCCCCTCCACGCTCTTCTCGATGATCTGCGCGAGATCGGTCATGATCGCGTTGAGATCGTAATTCTTCGGCGTGTAGACCGCCGCCACGCCATTGTCGCGCAGCAGCTTCTCGTCCGCCGGCGGGATGATGCCGCCGACGACGAGCGGAACCTCGCTGAGGCCCTTTTCCTTCATCAGCCGCAGCACCTCATGGGCGAGCGTCACATGCGAGCCGGAGAGGATCGAAAGGCCGACGCAATGCGCGCCTTCCTTCTGCGCCGTCTCGACCAGCTCGGCCGGGGTCGAGCGAATGCCGGCATAGATCACGTCGAAGCCGGCGTCGCGAGCGCGCACGGCGATCTGCTCGGCGCCGTTGGAATGGCCGTCGAGGCCCGGCTTGCCGACCAGAAACTTGGCGCGCTGGCCGATCTTGGTGGAGACGCGCTGCACCTCCTCGCGCACCGCGTCGAGCTGGCCGCCGACCTGCCGCGCCGTGGCGGAGACGCCGGTCGGCGCGCGATATTCGCCGAAGACGCCGCGCAGCACCGTGCCCCATTCGCCCGTCGTCACGCCGGCCTTGGCGGCGGCGATCGAAGGCTCGACCATATTGCGGCCTTCCTTCGCCGCGCGGACCAGCTCGTCGAGCGCCGCCTGCGCGGCCTTGGCGTCGCGCTGCTCGCGCCAGGCGTTCAGCCGCGCGATCTGCTCGGCCTCGACATGCTCCGGCACGACCATGATCTGATTGTCGCCCGCAGTGAGCGGCGAAGGCTCGCCCTCGGTGAACTTATTGACGCCGACGACGATCTGCTCGCCGGCCTCGATCGACTCGAGCCGCGCGGTATTGGATTCGACCAGCTTCGACTTCATATAGCCGAGCTCGACCGCCGCGGCGGCGCCGCCCAGCTCGTCGATCTTCGTCAGCTCGGCGACGGCCTCTTCCTTCAGCGCCGCGACCTTTTTGGCGATCACCGGATTGCCGTCGAAAATATCGCCAAATTCCAGAAGGTCGGTCTCATAGGCCATGATCTGCTGCATGCGCAGCGACCATTGCTGATCGAAGGGCCGCGGCAGGCCGAGCGCCTCGTTCCACGCTGGCAGCTGCACGGCGCGGGCGCGCGCATTCTTGGACAGCACGACGGCCAGCGACTCGATCAATATGCGATAGACGTTGTTCTCCGGCTGCTGCTCGGTGAGGCCGAGAGAATTCACCTGCACGCCATAGCGGAAGCGGCGGGATTTCTCGTCCGTGACGCCATAGCGATCGCGGGTGATCTCGTCCCACAGCTCGACGAAAGCGCGCATCTTGCACAGCTCGGTGACGAAGCGCATCCCGGCATTGACGAAGAAGGAGATGCGTCCGACGACCTCGGCGAAATCCTTTTCCGAAAGGCCGGCGGTCTTCACCCCATCGAGAATGGCGCAAGCGGTGGCGAGCGCATAGGCCAGCTCCTGCGCCGGCGTCGCGCCGGCCTCCTGCAGATGGTAGGAGCAGACATTCATCGGGTTGAACTTGGGGCATTCCTTGGTGGTGAAGAGAATGAGGTCCTGCGTCAGCCGCAGCGACTGCGCCGGCGGAAATACATAAGATCCGCGCGAAAGATATTCCTTGATGATGTCGTTCTGCGTCGTGCCCTGCAGCTTTCCACGCGGCGCGCCTTGCTCGTCGGCCGCCGCAATATAGAGCGCGAACAGCCAGACGGCGGTGGCGTTGATGGTCATCGACGTGTTCATATCCGCGATCGGAATGCCGTCGAACAGCGTGCGCATGTCGCCGAGATGCGACACCGGCACGCCGACCTTGCCGACCTCGCCGCGCGAGAGGATGTGATCGCTGTCATAGCCGGTCTGGGTCGGCAGATCGAAAGCGATGGAGAGACCCGTCTGGCCCTTGGCGAGGTTGGAGCGATAGAGAAGGTTCGACTCCTTGGCCGTGGAATGGCCGGCATAGGTGCGGAACAGCCAGGGCTTGTCGCGACGGGGTGCGGATTCGGTCATGTGTTCGGTCCCTCCGGGACTTGCGATAACATAAGACGCAGGCGGGACGGAAGCGGGCGGACGGCCGGGCGTCAGCCGCTCTTGCGGCCGAGCGCCCGCTCCATGGCATAGACGCGCAAAGCCGAGGAGAGATTGGCGCGGCCACGGCCGGCGTCTATGCGGGCGACGAGGCCGGCGAGCGAGCAGCCCTCCTCCTCGGACGCCGCCTTCAGCGCCTCCCAGAAAATGCGCTCCAGCGACACGCTGGTGCTGTGGCCGGCGATGACCAGCGAATGCTTGGCGACGGTCGAAGAATTGTCCTCCGCCGCCGTCGCCTCGGAGGTCGCGGCCCTCGTCGAGGGCGCGCGCGCGCGTTTGCGGGTCATGGTCTCATCGGTTCCGCGCTCCGGCGATCGGAAAATGTTCTGTCTTGTCCCAATAGAATGGCCTGACGCACAGCTCGCGCAAGGCGCGCCAGGAGGCGAGGGCCAGCATCAGGCTCCACAGCGGCCAGCGCAGCAGCGCCGGCCAGAGCCAGAGCATATCCGCCTCGCCCATGGCGACCGCGCGCGGCCAGGCGCTCGCCGCGAGGCCGCCGGCGGCGATGAGGCAGAAGAGACCGCTGGCGAGGCCGTCGGCGAGCGTCTTCGGCGCCAGCAGCGCGCCGAAACCCGCGTCATGGACGAGGAAGAAGAGAAAGATCGGCGCATGCAGCGGCGCGACGAAACCGCCCGCCAATAGGGCCAGCACTGTCGCGCCGCGCGCGGCGCCGAGATCGGCGAAATAGGCGGAAGGGTCGCGGCAATGGACCAGCGCCGTCTGCATCCAGCCCTTCATCCAGCGGCTGCGCTGCGCCACCAGCGCGGTAAAGCGCGTCGGCGCCTGCTCCTGCGTGCGCGAGGCGAAGGTGCGGACCGCATAGCCGCGCCGCGCCAGCCGCAGGCCGAGATCAGCGTCCTCCGTCACATTGAACGCATCCCAGGCGCCGACGGCGCGCAGCGCGGAAAGGCGAAAATGATTGGAGGAGCCGCCGAGAAAAAAGGGCAGGCCCGCCGCCGAGGCGCCCTTGTCGATCACATCGAACAGGACGGCATAGTCGATGCAGAACATGGCCGTCATCCAGCTGCGCCGATGATTGTGGATGAACAGGCTGGCCTGCAGGCAGGCAAGATTTTCATCCGCGACGGCGAATAGCGCAGCGGCGTCGCGCAGCTGGCTGCGGTCGGGCAGATCTTCCGCGTCGAAAACGGCGACGAGCGAGCCGCGCAGAAAGGGCGTCGCCACATTGAGCGCGCGCGGCTTGGTGCGCGGCGCGCCGGGCGGCGCGACGATGATCTCCCACCCCGGCCGCAGATGCGCGGCGCGCAGCGCGGCGGCGGTCGCGTCGTCGTCGCTTTCGACCACGAATTTGACGTCCAGCTTGGCGCGCGGATAGTCGATGGCGTCGAGCGCCTCGGTCAATTGCGGAACCACGCCGGCCTCGTCATAGAGCGCCACGATGATGGAATAGAGCGGCAGATCGCGCTCCTCCAGCGCCGGCGCGGCGCCGCGCGCCTCTTTGCGGATCGCACAGAAATAGAGGCGCAGACCGATATTGGCGAGAAACAGCAGAGCGAGCAGCGCCGAGGCCGCGCGCGAGAGCGCGCCGGCCGGCGAGAGCCAGGCCGCGAGCAGAATGAGATTGCCGAACGCGAAAGCGATGGGCGCGCGGCCGCCGAGCGCCCGCCGCGCCGCCAGTTCCGGCGCGACGCGCTCCACCGAATAGGCGGCGGCCTCGGCCAGCCGACGCGCCGAGGAGCGGCGTAGCGCCTCCTCGAAATGGGAGGGGCGCGTGATGGCGAAGAGCGGCCGCCCGGCGGAAGAACGCGTCACGCCGACGAGCCGGGCGATGTCGTCGCCACGCGGCGCGAACAGCCAGCGCATCCCCCGCGGCTCCTCGGCGAGGCGGGCGTAGCCGCGCGCGGCGTCCTGCTCCAGGCTCTCGGACGGCTCCAGCGCGGGCGGCGCGTCGAGATAGGGGACGCGCAGCTCGGTCGCCAGAATGCGATAGAAGCGCTCCTCCGGGATCAGCCCTTCGGCGATCAGCGCGGCGTCGGCCTTCACGCCCTGCCGCCGAGCGATCGTCGCGCCATATTGCAGCATGACCAGCGGCGCGCCATGGGCGGCGAGAAAGGCGATCTCCGGGGGAAGCGGCCGGCCGGCGCCGGGCGCTTGCGTCTCCGGCGCCGGGCGGGCGCGCTGGCGGGCGAGCGTGGACTCGGGCTCGCGGCGGCGCGCGAAAGCGGCGCTTTCGTCGCGATGGGGCGCCGGCGGATACGGCGAAACCCTATCGACCGGATTCACGCTCATACGCTAATCTCCGCGACGCGCGGGCTCTGCCGCGCCGGGCGGCTGCGAGGCCTCGAATGATGTGCGAGAAAAGAACTGTGGCGGAAGCTTGGCGCAGAAGCGAAACTTTGACAAGCTTACGCTGCGCGCTCGCAGCGGTCATGGTGTCCGTCACCGCGCCGGCCGGCGCCGCGGACAACGTCGTCGCGGCGGCGCCCTCCTTCTGGGACCCGGCCCGCAAGCTGGAGAAGCCCGATCTCTCGGCGATCAAGCAGATCCGCTTCCTCACCGAGGATGATTTTCCGCCCTTCGATTTCGCTCTGCCGGACGGAACCATCGCCGGCTTCAACGTCGATCTGGCGCGCGCCATTTGCGAGGAGCTGGAGCTCTCCTGCACCATTCAGCGCCGTCGCTGGGACACGCTGGTCGCCGCACTGGACGAGAACGCCGGCGACGCCGCCATCGCCTCTTTCGCCATCACGCCCGAGACGCGCAAGAAGGTGGATTTCACCCAGCCCTATTACACGACGCCGGGCCGCTTCGTGGTGCGCAAGGATTCGGTGCTGCCCGGCGCGACGCCCGAGGCGCTCGCCGATCGCACGATAGCGGTCGCCGCCGACAGCGCGCATGAGGCCTATCTGCGCAAATTCTTCCCCGCCTCCACGCTCGCGACCTATCCCAGCGCGCAGCAGGCGCGCACGGCGCTGAAGGAGGGCCGCGCCCATGCGATGTTCGGCGACGCCATCTCGCTGGCCTTTTGGCTGAACGGCGCCGACGCCGCCGATTGCTGCATGTTCAAGGACGGGCCTTACGCCGATCCCGCCTTTTTCGGCGATGGCGTCGGCGTGGCGGTGCGGAAGAACAATGTGGCTCTGCGCCGAGCGCTGGATTACGCGCTGGCGCGCGTCGCGCAAAAGGGCGTCTACGCCGAGCTCTATCTGAAATATTTTCCCGTGGGACCTTATTGAAAGGCCCCGTCCCCTCGCCGCCGAAGACGCGCGAGGGGCGGGAGCCGAATCCTCATCCTTCCGCGCGGAACTCGCGCGCGAGGGCCTTCTCGATCTCGGGCAGAGGATGGCGGGTCAAATCCTTGTCCAGCTCGCCCTTCACCTTGCTCTTGGCCTTATGGCTCAGCTCCTGGCGCAGCTCGCCGAGCACGCGCGGCGGGGCGATGATGACGACCTCGCTCAATTCGCCGGATTCCGCGGCGGTATTGATGCGCTCGGCGATCGCTCGAGCGAAGTGCTCCTTTTCCAGCTCGTGCCAATCGGCGTTCTCCACGGCGCTGCGCGGCGCTCCGGCCGTGCCGTAAACGCGGCCCGGCGCATCGCTTCCCTGGTCGCGCGTCGCGGGATTTTCGTCCACCCGCGCCTCGACGACGCGCAGATCGAGCAGATCGGGATCGCCGTGATTTTGCAGAAACAGGGCTCTACGGCCGTCGCCGACGAGAACCCAGGCCCCATTGTGAACGGCAATATTGGTCATGTTGTTCTTCTTTCGTTGAAGACCCACACGACTCCATTTGGGAAGGGGAAGGGGCGACGGCAACCGTGGTCGATTGCCGCGCTTCAGCCGGGAAGCGGCGCAGGCTCGCGCTCCCGAGGGCAGAAAATGGCCTCGCGCGCCAAAGGCGGATGAAAAATCGATTATGAGAAATGAGCGTGGCGCATCACGGCCCGACCGCCCTTTTCCGGCTCACGCGGGGAGAGGGAGAGAAAGCGATGCGCGCGCAGAGGCCGCGAGCAGTCTCGGCATGCTCGCCGGTCCTAGGCGGCCGCCTGCTTGCGCTTCGTCTGATCGCCGCGACCTGCGAGCAGGCCCGGTATGGAGATATCCTCGTCGAGCGCGTCCCAGTGCAGGCCCTCGTCGCTGATCGTGAAAGCGAGGCGCTGCTCTCCGGTCGCGTGCAGCAGCCGAGGAAACCATGTGAGCGGAACGCCGAGAATGCGCCCGTCCGATAGCTCGACCCAGAAGCTGTCGTCATCGAAGCGCACGGATTTAGCCGAAATGCTCACGCCAAGCCCTCCAACGAATCGCGCGCTCGATACCAATCCCCTCGTGCTGAGGAGCGCCTGAAAGGCGCGTCTCGAAGCGCGGGCCGCGTCAGCAATCGCCGAACTTCGGCCAAGGCGCGGCGCGGGAAGAGAGCCGGCGATCTCGCCCTCGGCCCGCCCTTCGAGACGCCCGCTGCGCGGGCTCCTCAGGGCGAGGGGTTGGGGCGAGACCGACGGCTTGTCGTCTCCTCGCCGCCTCAGCCTTCCAGCAGACGCCTAGCGATGACCTGCGCCTGAATCTCCGCCGCGCCCTCGAAGATGTTGAGGATGCGCGCGTCGCAGAGGACGCGGGAGACCGGATATTCCAGGGCAAAACCATTGCCGCCGTGAATCTGCAGCGCATTGTCCGCCGCCGCCCAGGCGACGCGCGCGCCGAGCAGCTTGGCCATGCCGGCCTCGAGATCGCAGCGCTTGCCCTCGTCCTTCTCGCGCGCGGCGAAATAGGTGATCTGGCGGGCGACGTGAATCTCGATCGCCATTGTGACGATCTTGTCGAAGACGCGCGGGAAGGCGAACAAAGGCTTGCCGAATTGCACGCGCTCCTTGGCGTAGCGCAGGCCGAGATCGAGCGCCGCCTGGGCGACGCCGAGCGCGCGCGCCGCCGTCTGAATGCGGGCGGATTCGAAGGTCTCCATCAGCTGCTTGAAGCCCTTGCCCTCCTCGCCGCCCAGAAGATTTTCGGCCGGCACCTCGAAATTGTCGAAGCCGATCTCGAACTCCTTCATGCCGCGATAGCCGAGCACCTCGATCTCGCCGCCGGTCATGCCCTTGGCCGGGAAGGGAGTCTCATCCGTGCCGCGCGGCTTTTCGGCGAGCAGCATGGAGAGGCCCTTATAGCCCTTCTCGTTCGGATTGGTGCGGACCAGCAGCGTCATCACATCGGCGCGCACCGGATGGGTGATCCAGGTCTTGTTGCCGACCACCTTGTAGACATCGCCCTCGCGCGTCGCGCGGGTGCGCAGGTTCGCGAGGTCGGAGCCATTGTTCGGCTCGGTGAAGACGGCGGTGGGGAGGATTTCGCCAGTGGCGATCTTGGGCAGATATTTGTGCTTCTGCTCCTCCGTGCCGCCGACGAGGATCAATTCGCCCGCGATCTCCGAGCGCGTGCCGAGCGAGCCGACGCCGATGTAAGCGCGCGACAGCTCCTCGGAGACGACGCACATGGCGATCTTGCCGAGGCCCGATCCGCCATATTCCTCCGGAATGGTGAGGCCGAAGACGCCCAGCTCCGCGAGGCCGGTGATCACCTCGAGCGGAATATAGTCGTTCTTCAAATGCCATTCATGCGCGTGCGGCGTGACATTGTCGCCGGCGAATTTGCGCATCTCGCTGCGGATCGCCTCCAGCGTCTCGTCGAGGCCGGTGGCGCCGATGGTCTCGGCGGCGCCATTATGGTCGATCAGCTCGGCGAGGCGGGCGCGATTGGGCGCGGTGGCGCCGCTCGCGATGAGGCTGTCGACCTCCGGGATGCGGCGGGCGGCGACATCGGCGGACGTCAGGCCGAAATCCGAGAGACGGACGAATTCGCCCTGGCTCATCGGAATGCCGCCGAAGACCTGCGCCAGATATTCCGCGAAAGCGATGCGGGTGAGCAGATTCTCCACCTCGCCATAGGCGCCCTCGGCCTGGAGCCGATCGGCGTAGGCGAGCAGCTCGCGCAGGCTCTGCACATAGGTGGCGAACCAGGAGAGGCCGTGAGCGGCGTGCTGCTCGGTCTCGATCAGCTCATTGGAGAGCTTGCCGTCCTTGGTGACGCGGGCGCGGACGGCGGCGAGCGCTTGCCCATAGAGCGCCTCCACGGAGGCGAAAGCCGCCTGCGCCTCGGGCAGCCAGGTCGTGGAGGTGGTCTCGGTAGCGCTCATTCTCTCTCGCTCTTTCTGGGACAGGCCCGGCGGGGCCGGGGGTGGTGACAGGATTTTTTCTAAATGCCGCCAATTGCGGGAGGACGCAACCGTTCCGCGTCCGGGCCGGCTCCTAGGGCTGGATCGGGCAAAAGGCGGGCTCCGCCCCCGAGATCACAGAAAAAGCGAATTTCGCTCCGATAGCATCGGGCCGCCGAGCTCGATCATTGCGGAGGCCCTCATGTTTCACGATCCCGATTTCATGCCCTTCACCCCGCGGAAAAAGCCGTCCTATGGGGCGGTGACGCGCAATTACCTCGAGAATTATGCGCCCGAGGCCTATCGGACCGATTTCTTCACCGCCAAAGGCCTGTGGCCCTTTTTCCCGCGCATGCACTATGTCGTGAAACCGGAGCTGATCGAGGAGCTGCTGGTCTCGCGCGCCGACGCTTTTCGCCGCGACGACATCGCCGCCAAGGCGCTGCGCGGGCCTGTCGAGGGCGACACGCTGTTCTTCTCGGAAGGCGCGGAATGGAAATGGCAGCGGCGCGCCATTTCGCCGGCCTTTCGCTACGAAAATATTCTGGCGCTCGTGCCCTATTTCGTGCGTTGCGCGCAGGCGCAGGCCGAGGAATGGCGCCGTCTCGGCGACGGCGCCGAGGTGGACATCACCGAGGCCATGTCACGCACGACATTCGCCGTGATCGAGAAAGCGGTGTTCGGCGCCTCGGAGAATTTCGACGGCGAGCGCTTCATCGCGGCGCTGCGGCCAGTGCTCGGCAGCTTCGCCTGGCGCATGCTGGCCGTGATGTTCCGCCTGCCGCCGGATTGGACGCCCTATCCGGGCCTGCTCTCGGCGCGCGCCGGCTCGCGCTTCGTGCATGAGGAGACGGTGAAGCTGCTCGCCGAGCGCCGCGCCCGGCCCGAGCCGACGCGCGACATTCTCGGCCTTCTGCTGTCGGCGAAGGACCCGGAGAGCGGCCGCGTCATGACCGACGCGGAGCTCGTCGCCAATCTCCACGGCTTTCTGCTCGCCGGCCATGAGACCTCCGCCGTCGCGCTGGCCTGGACCTTCTGGCTGCTGGCCAAGGATCAGGCGAGCCAGCAGCGCGCCCGCGAGGAGGCGGAGCGCGTCGCCGGCGACGGCGAGATCACGCCAGAGACGGTGGAGAGCCTCGTTTTCACCCGGCAGGTTTTGCAAGAATCGATGCGGCTCTTCCCGCCCTTCGCCGCGCTCGGCCGCCAGCCGCGCGAGGATACGACGCTCGGCCCTTATCGCGTGGGCGCGAAGGAGCCGATCTATGTGCTCATCTGGTGCCTGCATCGGCATGAGAAGCTGTGGGAGGAGCCGACCGCCTTCGACCCCGACCGCTTCTCGCCGGAGCGGGTGAAGGCGCGTCATCGCTACGCCTATCTGCCCTTCGGCGCCGGGCCGCGCATTTGCGTCGGCATGGGCTTCGCGCTGACGGAGATGGCGACCATCGTCGCGACGCTGCTACGCGAGTTCCGCTTCGAGACCGTCCCCGGCCATCGTTTAGAGCTGGCGCCGACCTTCGCCATGCGGCCGAAAGGCGCGCTGCCGCTGCGCCTGACGCCGCTCGCGAAACATGCGCCGGCCCAGCGGGCGGCGCATGACGCTGAGGTTCCGTGACTCAGGCCGCGGCCTTCAGCGCGGCATCGAGATCGGCGAGAATATCGTCGATATGCTCTATGCCGATCGCGAGGCGCACATAGCCGGGCGTGACGCCGGTCGCGAGCTGCGCTTCCGGCGACAGCTGCGAATGCGTCGTCGTCGCCGGATGAATGGCGAGGCTGCGGGCGTCGCCGATATTGGCGACATGATAGAAGAGCTTCAGCGCATCGATGAAGCGCCGGCCGGCCTCGAGGCCGCCGGCGAGCTCGAAGCCGACCAGCGCGCCATATTTTCCCTTCAGATATTTATCGGCGCGCTCGCGCTCCGCGCCGCTCTGGCGCGAGGGATGAATGACCTTCGTCACCTCGGCGCGCTTCGACAAAAAATCCGCGACCGCCTGCGCATTGGAGACATGGCGCTCCAAGCGCAGCGGCAGCGTCTCTATGCCCTGCAGAGTGAGAAAGGCGTTGAAGGGCGAGACGGCGGCGCCGAGATCGCGCAGCAATGTCGTGCGCGCCTTGATGATATAGGCGACGGGGCCGAGCGGCTTGACCGCCTCCACCCAGACGGCGCCGTGATAGCTGGCGTCCGGCGTGTTGAGCGCGGGCTGGCGCTCGGGAAACTTCTCCCAATCGAAATTGCCGCCGTCGATGATGGCGCCGCCGATCGACGTGCCATGGCCGCCGATATATTTGGTCGTCGAATAGACGACGATCGCCGCGCCATGCTCGAGCGGCTTCACCAATAGCGGCGCGGCGGTGTTGTCCGCGATGAGCGGAATGCCGTATTCGCGCCCGATCGCCGCAACTTCCGCAATAGGGAAGACGGTGAGCTTGGGATTGGGCAGAGTCTCGGCGTAATAGGCGCGCGTGCGATCGTCGGTGGCGCGGCGGAAATTCTCCGGGTCGCTCGGATCGACGAAGCGCACCTCGAGGCCCTGATCCTTCAGCGTATTGGCGAAGAGATTCCAGGTGCCGCCATAAAGATCGGTGGAGGCGACGACATTGTCGCCGGCGCGCGCGAGATTTTGCAGCGCGAAGGCCGAGGCCGCCTGGCCGGAAGCGAGCGCGAGCGCCGCGACGCCGCCCTCGAGCGCGGCGAGACGCTCCTCGAGAATGGAGGTCGTCGGATTGCCGATGCGCGTGTAGATATTGCCCAGCTCCTTCAGCGCGAAGAGATTTGCGGCGTGCTCCGTGTCGCGGAACTGATAGGAGGTCGTCTGATAGATGGGCGGCGCGACGGCGCCGGTCGCCGGATCGGAACGCCAGCCGGCGTGGAGGGCCAGGGTCTCGGGATGCTTGCTGTCGATCGGCATTTCCGTCCTCGTTTTTGGCGCCACGGCGCACTCGCGGGCCGGATTAAACCGGATTATTAGTCTACTGGCAATGTGGGGTTTAAAGGCGTCGCCGATCGCCTCCTGCGCGACGATCCGTCGCGAGCGGAAGCGTCTCGCAGCGGCCCGCGGTAAATTGAAACGATTCTTGCTTACCCCGTCTGTCGCGTCGAGACGCGCGGCGCCGTTTCGCGGGCGCCGCGTCCCAAACCGATCGGGGAGAGTATTATGGCCTTGAAGATTATCGCGTCGCAATGCACCGTCTGCGGCGCCTGCGAGTTCGACTGTCCGACCGCCGCCATTCGCATGAAGGGCGACACCTATATCATCGACCCCAAGAAGTGCACGGAATGCGACGGCGAGTCTCCGCATTGCGCCGAGGTTTGTCCGGTTCCCGACACTTGCGTCCCTGCGTGACGCCAGACGCGACCAGATAGTCGGCGACGAAAGCAGCCCTCCCCGGCGGAGTTTCTCCGGGGAGAGGCGAAGCCTGCTTATTTTCCGTGGCCCGGCGCGCTAGCGCGCCGCCCGCCTTTCAGAAGCCTACAAAATGCGGCGTGCTGAAAGTTCTCCGATGAGATCGTGAAATTTCAGCTCAACTTTATGTCCGTTATATTGCTTACAGCTACTCCATGGACTTTCAGTCCCTGCGCCAGCACTCCGTTCAAAACCGGGCAGACAAAGAATAAGTCCCGATATACATGTTCCGCACGATGATCGATTACATAGGAAAGCGCCCGGAGGTAAATAGCCGGAGATCTGAACAAGTAGACGCCAGCGGAAGCCTCTTCCGATATAACGCGTTTCTCCGCCGCCTCGACAACAGTGCCCGCGGCGTCTCGGCGTAAGTATGAATAGGCGGGATGATTAGAAGGGAACGTCAAACTGACTGCTCCCACCGAGATATCTGTGAAAAGCGAGAGTGCGCTAGCGTGTTCGTCGAACAGGATGTCCGCCAGATCGAAGCATAAAAACTCCTCTGCGTGGCCGACTAGCGCGACCCCGGCAAGAATGGTCAGCGCAGCCCCTCGGGTGTAGTCCGAGAGAAAAACTTGGCGCGCATTAGGATACCATCGCGCCAATTTATCCGATGCAAACCGTCGGCTTATAAAACTATCACGCAAGACGAAACTCAAGTCGGAGTCTGTTACCTGACCGTTGCGCCACCAGGCGCGACTTTCTAACGCTAGACGCAACAAAGGCGTCCCGTGTACCTCGAATTCCGATTTGACACGACCATCGGACTGCTCAAAATCAGGTCCGGCTAGGGGGACAATGACTTGCATCGAGCGCCCTTCTCAATTTGGCGCGTCGGCTGACGCAGGCGCGCCGATGTTTTTCAGATAGGCCTGAAGGTCAGATGGGGTGCCGAGCCCGTGCATAGCTGCCGCTGGAATTTCATATACGCCAATTCGAGCGCCATTCCGGATCATATGATTATAAACTGGACACGTATAAAATTCGTTATTGATTCTGTCGTTCTCTACGAACATATCGATTGTCGCATTTATTAGATCTCGGGCGCGACGAAAAAAGTATATTCCGACGGTTGCTAGATTCGAAATTGGCTTTTTTTCTGCTACCTCCAATACGAGGCCGCTGGCGTCAAGACGCGCAAACGACCACTTGGGATCGCAGTCGGTATCTTGAAATACAAGGATAGAGCCATCGAGGTTGCGATCGATACAATCACGAACATAGGCGTCGACGGAGAAATCAACGACCTGATCGGAGTTCGCGACCAAGATGGGATCCTCATCGTTGAACAATCGGCGTGCAAGCATGATAGTGCAGAGAGTGCCTTCGGTAAGACGATCGACAGGAACTACCTCTGAGTGTTCCGAGAGGTGGTTTATGATAGAATCTTGGCCATAGGTATGTTCTTTGCGGACAAGCACGACTGTTTTCGAGTCTGTCAGCTTTACATTTTGCAGGACATGTTCGATCATAGGTCGCCCAGCGACGTCTATAAACGGCTTCGGCCGCGCCCATCCCGATTTTGCGAATCTGCTTCCCTCTCCCGCGGCGGGCACCACGACCGTGACTCGCGGAATGGCCGCTCCCGAGCGACGAGAACGCAATCGCAGATCGACAAAATCCTTCACCTTTTGTGGCGAGTAAAAACTATAGTAGGCCGTCGAGGGGACCGGAATGTTCACGACACGTTTATTCATCAAAATGAGCTGGTTGAGGCTTGGAGCGATAAAAAACTGTTCACCGACCTTATCGTCTGCAGCTATCGTCGCCATTGCGGCGTCGACAAAATCCTGCGCTTTCCTGAAATAGTATAGGCCAGCGATAGCATGCTCGCTGATCACGGACTTTTCTGCTGCCTGAACGACTTCTCCATTATCGTCAAGACGAACATAAGACCAGCGTGGATGCACCGATCGGAAAGTGACGACACCGGCCGCCCCGGATGATGCCTCGAAGTTTGCCAGTAAGGCAGCTATGTCGACGTCGAGAACCTGATCGCCATTGCAAACTAGCAAAGGCTCACCCATGTCCAACGCGTCGACCGCCAATAGGCAAGTACAAAGAGCGCCTTTCGTCGGCGTTGCGAGCGAAATGACTTCTGCGTTCTCGCCAGCCCGCAGTCGAAGAATGGAATCGAGGGAGAATTTGACGACGTCCTCCCGACAGACAAGGAAAATGAAACGCGCGTCAGGAGCTGCTCTTTTCAGAGGCGCTAGGACGTGTTCGATCATCGTCTCGCCATCGATATCAATCAATGGCTTAGGGAAATGGTATTCGCTAGGATCGAAGAAGATAGACTCGCCAGCTAGCGGTATTAAAATCTGAAGCTTCGAGTTCATAATCTTTCCCTAGTCCCGCTCGTTGATAGCCGTAATGAGCGTTGCGACCTTTTCATAAGTGACATCTGACACGCTGCCCACCACCATCAAATGACCTTTGCTGGCCTGCGCTGCAGCGATTCCGTGTTCATTATCTTCGAGAATCAAACAGTTTTCAGGAGGAAGCCCAAAACGAGCCATCGCGGTTTCGTACATTTCGGGATCTGGCTTGGCTCGCGACACATCCTGGTTCGAAATAATGAGATCGATATATTGGTCGAGCTTCGATAAGCGCATCATCAGCTCGATAGAACTGCGCACAGAGTTCGAACAGACTGCTAGTTTGAGACCATCCAGTTTCAACCGCGATAGTGTACGCTGATGGATGAAATTTGGCTTGCAGAGAGCGTGAGCCAGCTCGATCGTGTAGCTTTGCTTCAGATCATTCAGAAAGGGATGGAGGCCTACCGGTAACCCTTTCGATTTCGTCAAAATCTCCAGCTTACGCCGCGTTGGCAGGCCATCGTAGGTGGCAAGGTGAGCGTCCCGATCGATCGCCTTGCCGAAAAGGGCTAGCGCACGGTTCAGCGCCTCATAATGCCAATCTTTCGCGTCGATCAGCACGCCATCCATGTCGAAAAGAACAGCCTTTATCATTGGTCCACCTGAAAGAACGATAAGGCTTCGACTGGAAAGTCAGTGCAGACCATCACTTGGTCGTTATGCGCGGGGTTCAGCTTTGCGCGCCATTCGTTCCACGCTTCGAGATGTGGACGAGCGTGAAGTTCGGGCGAGACTAGGGCGATCAACTTTCCGTCTGCGAGCGCCTTATGCCCCCACTCTGAGGGACTGTGCGGAATCTCGAAAGAATCGAGCCACACGCCCGCGCACTTGTCATAGAACGCAGGGTGTGTTTCGGCATCGCTGAGACGACAAAACACGCGAGCTCTCGAATTGAAATAGCTCCGCATATCCGGGACCGACATATCGAATACGAAAGCCGTCTCGATCGCGTAATCTTCCAGAAGCGCATTTAGCGCCAACGCTAATCCATCGGCTTTGATATTGAGCGCCAAGCGGCCTGTCGCGTTCATGCGTCGGTAGAGCGCGAATAGCTGGTCAACGGGCAAGGCAAAATCGGACCGTGGCGGATCGTGAGAAACGACAAGAACATTGTCGAGGTCACGGATGTCCGTCTCCACTCCGAAGCCGGCGGCAAACGCTCTCTCGAATGCCTCCAGGCAATTTTTTTCGGACACGGATGTCCAAACCCCACGATGGGCAAGGATTTGCGCTTTCATAGCTATTGCCCTATTGCCTATCGAGGCTGACTGAAACCAGATCAACGGCCACCAAAGGTGCCTCCTATCCATACCGACGGGGATCGAGCGCCCATTTCTCGGTGGGCGCACACCTCGATTTCAGGCCAGCCTTTTCCAGCATCATTCGAAGTGGATCCTCAGCAACCTCCGAACTGCCTATCATGGCGCCAAGCTCTTCCAAAGTTCCACAATTCCATGCAGCACGCATATCTATAGGTGTTGCCACCCCAAATTGGTCGTTTACGATGCCTTCCCCATCGGGGGGGATATCGTGGATTGTAGTATAACGACCAGCCTCGAACCAATGATGATAGTATTTGCCCAATCGAATATCCATGTCTGGCCTTGAATGAATAACAAAGTCGAATAGCCCTAAACTGTCTACGACTTGCAAGCCAATCTTCGAAAGGTAGTATTGATAGAACATGTTTTTTGTTGGATTCCCGAGAGGAAGCCGCTCCATGCCACATAATGCGTAGATAGTTTGATCGCTGGGCGGCTCGATGAACAAGGCATGATCTACGTCCGGCTGACGCATAAGGGCTTCAGCATACGTTCGATCTTCGAGCAGCCAAGTGGCGAAAAATAAGGCAGGCTGATCGCCATTTGCCTTGACCTCATCGACTAACGCCCGCGCGCGTTCGAGGCTGGAGTCGAGATTTGGGCGAAAAGGCCCTCTCATGAAAATTGCCACGCGCATTATTGCAGCCTTTGATCTACAGCGCTTTCGGGGGTGGCGATTGATAGACGTGTGCCAAACTGGCGTCAAGCCACACCCATGACTCCAACCCCAAAGCACCCCGCTTGACTCTCCCCCACGGCGGAGTCAGCTTGAGAACAAATAGGCAACACTCTGGAGATCGGGGACCCGATGTCGCGCAGCGGCTCATCGGAACGCATTGTTTTTTTGCGTCGTCGGATCGCCGCGCTGGAGGCGGGCGGCGCGCCCGCGCCTGCGGCCGTTCCACGGGACGAGGGGCTGTCGCGCCTGTTCGATCCCGGCCGCGGCGGCCTGCGCGAGGCCTTGCCGGCGCGGCCGACCGACGCGGCGGCGGCGGCGGGCTTCGCCTTCGCTCTGGCGCTGAGCCGGCTGCGCCTGCGGCCGCAGGGCGGGATCGTCTGGATCGCCGAGGATATGGCGGCGCGCGAGCTCGGCCTGCCCTATGGGCGGGGACTGCAGGCGGCGGGCCTGCCTCCGGAGCTTCTGGTGCTGGCGCGCACGCACCGTCCGCGCGAGACGCTCTGGGCCATGGAGGAGGCGCTGAAGAGCGGCGCCGCCGTCGTCATCGCCGAGAGCTGGGCCGATGCGGGCGCCTATGACCTCACCGCCTCGCGCCGGCTGGCGCTCGCCGCCCGCCGCGGCGAATGCGCCGGCCTGCTGCTGCTGCCGCGCGCGGCCGGCGCCGCGCAAAGGCTCGCCAGCGCCGCCGAGGCGCGTTTCGAGATCGCCGCCGGCGCGCCGCCGCCCCGGGCCGAGGGCGCGCCGCGGCCCCTGCCCGGCCCGCCCGCTTTTCGTCTGCGCGTCGTCAAGGCCCGCGGCCTCGTCGGCGCCTTCGACCCACAGGCTTGGCGCGACATTGTTTTCGACCATCAGGAGGCCGAGTTCCATGGGGCGCCTTTCCATGCGTTGCCTCGCCGTGCATCTGCCACGCCTTTCGACCGACCGGCTCTCGCGCAAAAGCGCGCCTTCGCCTGAGGCGGAGGCACCATTCGCCGTCTGGGCCAATCTCGCCGGCGCCGAACGGCTGACCGCCGTCGACGCGCGCGCCGAGGCGGCCGGGCTCGCCCCCGGCATGGCGGTCGCCGACGCACGCGCCATGCGCCCCGCCTTGCGGCTGGCCGAGGCCGACCCCCGAGCCGACGCCGAGCTGCTGGGGCGGATCGCCGATTGGTGCCGCCGCTTCACCCCACTCGCAGCGGCCGATCCGCCGCATGGGCTGCTCATGGATATTTCGGGAGCGGCGCATCTCTTCGGCGGCGAGGCGGCGCTGCTGGCGGAGGTCGAGCGCCGCCTCGCCGCCCAGGGCTTTGCGGCGCGAGCGGCGATCGCGCCCGGCCCGGCGCTGGCGCGGGCGCTGGCGCGCTTTTCCCGCCTGCGCCATGTGGCGGGGGGGACGACGCAGGCGGAGCTGGAGGCGATCGCCGCCGGCCTGCCCATCGCCGCGCTCGATCTCGACGCGGCGGCGCGCCTCAGGCTCGATCGCGCCGGCCTACGCAGCCTCGGCGATCTGCTGGCGCGGCCGCGCGCGCCACTCACGGCGCGGCTCGGGGCGGAGGCCATGGCGCGGCTCGACGCCATCGCCTGCCGCCGCCGCGAGCCGATCTCGCCGCGCTTCGAAGCCCCGGATTTCATGGCCGAGCGCCGCTTTCCCGAAGGCCTCACGCGGCAGGAGGACATTGAGCGCACGCTGCACGGCCTCGCCCAAGAGCTGTGCCTGCTGCTCGAGCGCCATGGCGTCGGCGCGCGGGAGCTGGAGGCGGTCTTCTACCGCGTCGACGGCGCCGTCGCGCATATAGAAACGGGGACCAGCCGGCCGCTGCGCGATCCCGGGACGATCGCCCTGCTGCTGCGCGAGCGCCTCGCCGTGCTGGCGGAGGAAGGGCTCGACACGGGCTATGGCTATGATGTGCTGCGGCTCGGCGCCGCGCGCGTCGAGCGCTGCGCCGAGCCGCAGGAGGATCTCGGCCTCGCCGGACGGGCAAATGCGCATGACGCGCGGCTGGACGATCTCGTCGATCGACTCGGCGCGCGGCTCGGGCCGCGCCGCGTGCTGCGGGTCTATCCGCAGGCCTCGCATATTCCAGAGCTCGCCGTCACGCTGCGGCCCGCCTCCGGCCCAGCCCCCGCGGCGGTGGAGGAGGCAGCGCCGCCTCCCTATCTCCGCGAGGGCGTCCCGGCGCGGCCGCTGCGGCTGTTCGAGCGGCCGGAGCCGATCGAGGCGGTGGCGCTCACGCCCGACGGGCCGCCGCTACGCTTCCGCTGGCGCCGGCTGCTGCACGAGCTCGCGGCCTATGAGGGGCCGGAGCGCATCGCCCCGCAATGGTGGAGCGCGCCGGAAAACGCCGCCACCCGCGACTATTTCTATGTGGAGGATCGGGAGGGCGGACGCTTCTGGCTGTTTCGCGAGGAGCTCCTCGACCGCGAGAGCCAGCCGCCGCGCTGGTTCGTGCATGGCTTGTTCTGACGGCCCGCCCTCATGACAGTCCGGGCCGCCGCGTCATCTTATCGTCACGCTTCGGGGCGAAACCGAACCCTGCTCTCCTCGCGACGTTCTCTTGCGACGCGCGGATGAACGATGGGCGGGCTCCGCGCCGGCGTCTCATCCCGCCGCCCGAGGGCGCGCGCAACAGGAACGAACGAGATTCCTATGAACGGACGCCGCGAGGCCCGCCGATCGCCTTTGAACTCCGCCGCCCGACGTCGTATCGAAGAAGCCTATTCCGCGCATATTCGACGACGCATCGAGGAAAAAGCGAAATTGAAGCGGCCAGACAGCGATCTTTCGGAAGCCGGCGTCGAGGCGCCGGCCGAGGAGAAGCCCAATCCGGACCAGGGCGCCGGTCTCGATCTGCTGACGACGGCGCGCCGCTATATCGCGCCCAATCTCGGCAAGGCGCTCGGCGGCGTCGCCAGCCTCGCCGTTTTCGCGCTCGCCGGCTTCGCCCTCGCCAGCGCGATCTCGAGCGTCAAATTCTCCGACGTCCGCGCCGCCATAGCGGCGATGAGCGCCGAGCAGATTTTCGCCGCTCTGCTGCTCACCGCGCTCTCCTATGTCGCGCTCACCGGCTATGACGCGCTGGCGCTGCGGCAATTGCGGCTGCATGTGCCCTATCGCATCGCCGCGCTCGCCTCCTTCGCGAGCTACGCCTTCTCCTTCAATCTGGGCTTTCCCGTCGTCACCGCCGCGGCCGTCCGCTATTGGATCTATGCGCGCGTCGGCGTCACCGCCGTGCAGGTGGCCAATATCACCGTCATAGCGGGCGTCACCTTCTGGCTCGGCATGACCTCTGTGGTCGGCGTCGGCCTCATGGCGCGCGCCAGCGAGCTCGGCGCCATAGACAAGCTGCCGGCCTTCCTCAATTTCGGGCTCGGCCTCGCGACCTGCGCGGGCATCGGCTATTATGTCGTCTGGGTGTCGCTGCGCCGGCGCCGGGTGCGGCTGCGCGGGCATTTCTTCGAGCTGCCGGGCCTCGCGCCCACCGGCGGCCAGACTCTGCTCGGCGTCGCCGATCTCTGCTGCGCCGCGGCCGCGCTCTATGCGCTGCTGCCGCATGACGTCGATCTCGATTTCGCGACTTTCGTCTCGGTCTATGTCTTCGCCTGCATTCTCGGCGTCATCAGCCATGCGCCGGGCGGCATCGGCGTTTTCGAGGCGACGATGCTGAACGCGCTGCCCTCGCATTCGCAGGAGAGCCTGCTGGCCTCGCTCCTGCTGTTCCGCGTCATCTATTACTTTTTGCCATTTATTTTCGCGCTCGCGCTGCTCGGCGCCGATGAGGGCTCGCGGCGCTGGAACAGCCTGCGCGAGACCATCGCGCGCATATTGGAGACGCGCGAGTGATACGACTTTCGGCCGTGTTCTCCCGCTCACGGGGGAGCGCGAAACCGATAGGCCGCACGCCGCGTGATCGTGGAATAAAGACGTTTCCTCATCCAGGGACACGATGACGAGAGGACCGATGCCGGATCTACGCCGACGCTATCAGGGCGAAGCTCTGCTCGGCCTCGTCATCGACGCGCTGCCGGAGGCGGTCTTCGTCATCGATTCGGAGGCGCGCATCGTCGCCTCCAATCGCGCCGCGCGCTCCGTGCTGCCCTCCTTGCGGCCCAATGATCCGCTGGCGCGCAGCCTGCGCTCGCCCGATGTGCTGGACGCGCTAGACCGCGTGCTGCGCGGCGGCCAGCCGGAGAAGGTCATCTGGCTCGAGCGCCTGCCGGTGGAATGCTGGTTCGAGGTGCATATCGCGCCGCTGCGCCTCGAGGGCTATGAGAACGCCGCCGTGGTGAGCCTGCGCGATCTCACCGAATCGCGCCGCGTCGAGCGCATGCGCGTCGATTTCGTCGCCAACGCCAGCCATGAGCTGCGCACCCCGCTCGCCTCGCTGCTCGGCTTCGTGGAGACGCTGCAAGGCCCGGCCCGCGACGACGCCAAGGCGCGCGACCGCTTTCTCTCCATCATGCGCGATCAGGCGCAGCGCATGTCGCGCCTCGTCGACGATCTGCTCTCCCTCTCGCGCATCGAGCAGCATCTGCATCTGCGCCCGGACACGCCGGTCGATCTCGGCATTCTCGTCGCCCATATCGTCGACACGCTCGCGCCCATGGCGGAGGACGGCGGCATAGAGCTGAAGCTCGACATAGAGGACACGGTCGTCGTGCCGGGCGACCGCGACGAGCTCGCCCGCGTCGCCGAAAACCTCATCGAGAACGCGATCAAATATGGGGCGGGTCCGGTGGAGATCACGCTCTCCCCGCTCGGCGCCTCCGCCGTCTTCTCGGTGCGCGATCACGGCCTCGGCATCCCGCCGGAACATTTGCCGCGCCTCACCGAGCGTTTCTATCGCGTCGACGCCGGCAAGAGCCGCGCCAAGGGCGGCACGGGACTCGGCTTGGCGATCGTCAAGCATATCGTGGCTCGCCACCGCGGCAGGCTCGCCATAGATTCCGCGCCAGGAAAAGGCGCCACTTTCCGCGTATTTTTGCCATTGATCGACCCGGAAAAGCCCGACAGCGCCTGATCCAGCGCAGATTTAGCAAATAGATTCAGTTGGATACTATGTCATGTGACAGTCATCCAGCTGTCGTAAAACCCTCGTCGCGCGCCTCTAGGGTGCGCCTCGCTGGGGCGCTGGACGCGCGCCGACACAGTGAACCTCGAGCTCGAAAGAGACCGAACATGCTTTCCAAAGTTTTCCATCGTGTCGCTCTGGCGACGACCCTGGCCGTCGCCACGGCCGGCGCCGCCCTCGCGATCGACATTTCGGGCGCCGGCGCCACCTTCCCCTATCCGATCTACGCCAAATGGGCGGACAGCTATAAGAAAGAGACCGGCAACGGCCTCAATTACCAGTCGATCGGCTCGGGCGGCGGCATCAAGCAGATCAAGGCGCGCACCGTGACCTTCGGCGCCTCCGACCAGCCGCTGAAGGCCGAGGAGCTGGAGGCCGCCGGCCTCACCCAATGGCCGCAGGTGATCGGCGGCATCGTGCCGGTCGTCAATCTGGACGGCGTCGCCTCCGGCGATCTCGTCCTCGACGGCAAGACGCTCGGCGCCATCTTCCTCGGCGAGATCAAGAGCTGGGACGACGCCGCGATCAAGAAGCTGAACCCGAAGGCCAAGCTTCCCTCGGCCGCGATCGCCGTCGTGCATCGTTCGGACGGATCGGGCACGACCTTCAACTTCACCAATTACCTGTCCAAGGTCAGCGCGGACTGGAAGGCCAAGGTCGGCGAGAACGCCTCGGTCGAATGGCCGGTCGGCATCGGCGCCAAGGGCAATGAGGGCGTCGCCAACAATGTGGCCAACACCAAGGGCGCCATCGGCTATGTCGAATACGCCTACGCCAAGCAGAACAAGCTGACCTACACCAAGCTCGTCAACAAGGACGGCAAGACCGTCGCGCCGACGACGCCGACCTTCCAGGCCGCGGCCTCCAACGCCGATTGGGCCAATGCGCCGGGCTTCTATCAGATCCTCACCGACCAGCCGGGCGCGCAGTCCTGGCCGATCACCGCCGCCACCTTCATTCTGCTGCCCAAGGCGCCGCAGGATACGGCTGCGGCCGGCGAGGCTCTGAAATTCTTCGGTTGGGCCTTCGCCAAGGGCAATAAGGCGGCCGAGGAGCTGGATTACATCCCGCTGCCGACCAATGTCGTGGCTCTGATCAAGAAGAGCTGGACGGCCAATATCAAGGATGCGAGCGGCAAGCCGCTGGCGTCGATCAACTGACGCATCGATGCGCGCCGGCGAGATCATCCTTGGACGAGATCATCCCTGGAGATATCGCCGGCGCCCCTCGACGCGAGGGGCAGAGGTGGCGGAATGGCGCGAGACGAACCGCCCGAGGACGAGCTTTCCCGCTTCTTTTCGACGCGGAACGCCTCGACGCGGTGAGTTCCCTCGAGACCTGCGCTATGACCTCAGATGAAAAATCCGCCTTCGGGAGCGCGCGATGGACGCCGGCTTCAACCGCCAAACGAGAGACAATAGCGTGTCGGACCTAGCAATCGTAGATGCGACGCCCCGCGCCGCCGAAGTCGACCGCGGGAAAGTTCTCGGCCGCATGGCCTTGTTCGACTTCTTCTTTCATAATTTGACCCGCGCCGCCGCGGTGCTCGTCCTTCTGATTCTCGGCGGCGTGATCTTCTCGCTGATCTATGGCTCGCTGCCGGCGATAAAGGCCTTCGGCCTCGGCTTTTTGACGACGGAATCGTGGAATCCCGTCACCGAGAGATTCGGCGCCGTCGCGCCCGTCTACGGCACTCTGGTGACGTCGACCATCGCCATGGTCATCGCCGTGCCGCTGGGCCTCGGCATCGCCATCTTCCTCACCGAGCTCTGCCCCCATGCGCTGCGCCGGCCGATCGGCGTCGCCATCGAGCTGCTCGCGGGCATCCCGTCGATCATCTACGGCATTTGGGGCCTGTTCGTGCTGGCGCCCTTCCTGCAGCAGCATGTGCAGCCGGCGCTGATCTCGCTCACCGCCGACATTCCCGTGCTGTCGAGCCTCTTCGCCGGCCCGCCCTATGGCATCGGCATGCTGACGGCCGGCTTCATTCTGGCGATCATGGTGCTGCCCTTCATCACCTCCATCTCGCGCGACGTGTTCGACACGGTCCCGCCGGTGCTGAAGGAGGCAGCCTCGGGCGTCGGCTGCACGACATGGGAAGTGATGCGCTATGTCGTCATCCCCTACACGCGCGTCGGCGTCATCGGCGGCGTGATGCTCGGCCTCGGCCGCGCTCTCGGCGAGACGATGGCCGTCACCTTCGTCATCGGCAACGCCCATAAGGTGTCGAGCTCGCTGCTCGCGCCCGGCACGACCATCTCGGCGACGATCGCCAATGAATTCACCGAGGCTGTCGGCGACCTCTACACTTCCGCGCTGATCGAGCTCGGCCTCATCCTCTTCGTCATCACCTTCTTCGTGCTGGCGGCGGCGCGCTTCATGCTGATGCGCATCGAGCAGAAATCGGGAGCCTGACCCTTGTCCCTCTATACCTCCCGCCGCCGCACCAATGTGATCGCCACCACGCTGTGCTGGACCGGCACCGTCTTCGGCCTCGCCTGGCTGGTGCTGATCCTCGGCGCGCTGATCTATGAGGGCGCGCGCGGCCTCTCGCCGGCCGTCTTCACCGAGATGACGCCGCCGCCCGGCGCCACCGGCGGCCTGCTCAACGCCATCGCCGGCTCGCTGGTGATGACGACGATCGGCGTGCTGCTCGGCACTCCGCTCGGAATGCTCGCCGGCACCTATATGGCCGAATATGGCCGCTACTCGAAGCTCAGCACCGTGGTGCGCTTCATCAACGACATTCTGCTCAGCGCGCCCTCCATCGTCGTCGGCCTCTTCGTCTATACGGTGGTGGTGGCGCAGGTCGGGCATTTCTCCGGCATAGCGGGCGCTCTGGCGCTGGGCGTGCTGGTGGTGCCGGTCGTCGTGCGCACCACGGAGGACATGCTGCTGCTGGTGCCGCTGCCGCTGCGCGAGGCGGCGACGGCGCTCGGCCTGCCGCGCTCCCATATGCTGATGCGCGTCGCCTATCGCGCGGCGAAATCCGGCATCGTCACCGGCGTGCTGCTGGCCATTGCGCGCGTCTCCGGCGAGACGGCGCCGCTGCTCTTCACCTCGCTCAACAATCAGTTCTGGAGCACGGATCTCAACGCGCCGGTCTCCAGCCTGCCCGTCGTCATCTTCCAATTCGCGCTCTCGCCCTACAAGGACTGGCAGCAGCTCGCCTGGACCGGCGCTCTGCTCGTCACCATCGCCGTCCTTCTGCTCTCCATCACCGCGCGCGCGCTCAGCAGCCAGGGAAAAAACAAATGACCGCCATGCCGGTTGTCGAAGCCACTATTCCGACGAAAGTCTCGGTTCGCGATCTGGATTTCTATTACGGGTCGTCGAAGGCGCTGAAATCGATCTCGCTGCCGCTCTACACCCATAAGGTGACGGCCTTCATCGGCCCGTCCGGCTGCGGCAAATCGACTCTGCTGCGCATATTGAACCGCATGTACGACCTCTATCCCAAGCAGCGCGCCGAGGGCGAGGTGCTGCTCGACGGCGAGAATATCCTCGACCCGCACATCGATCTCAACCTGCTGCGCTCGCGCGTCGGCATGGTGTTCCAGAAGCCGACGCCCTTCCCCATGTCGATCTACGACAATATCGCCTTCGGCATTCGCCTCTACGAGAAGCTCTCGCGCAGCGAGCTCGACGGGCGCGTCGAGGCGGCGCTGCGCGGCGCGGCGCTGTGGGACGAGGTGCGCGACAAGCTGAATTCGAGCGGCCTCGGCCTCTCGGGCGGCCAGCAGCAGCGCCTGTGCATCGCGCGCACCGTCGCCATTCAGCCGGAGGTGATCCTCTTCGACGAGCCCTGCTCGGCGCTGGACCCCATCTCGACCGCGAAGATCGAGGAGCTCATCGACGAAATGTCGGAGCGCTACACGATCGCCATCGTCACCCACAACATGCAGCAGGCGGCGCGCGTCTCCGATTTCACCGCCTTCATGTATCTCGGCGATCTCGTCGAATTCGGCGAGACCAATAATCTCTTCACCGCGCCGCAGAACAAGAAGACGCAGGACTATATCACCGGCCGCTTCGGCTGAGCGCGCATCGCGCACGAGGACATTGAGACCATGAGCGAACATATCGTCAGCTCCTATGACCGCGACCTCGAAGTGCTCGGCCGCAGAATCGCCGAGATGGGAGGCATCGCCGAGAAAATGCTCGCCGAAGCCATGGATGCGCTCGCCAATTTCGACATTGAGCTCGCCCATCGCGTCGTCGCCACCGATCAGCGCCTCGACGCGCTGCAGCGGGAGATAGAGGAGAACGCCATCCTCACCATCGCGCGGCGGCAGCCGCTCGCCATCGATCTGCGCGAATGCATCGCCGCTATGCGCATCGCCGCCGATCTCGAGCGCGTCGGCGATCTCGCCAAGAGCATCGCCAAGCGCACGGTGAAGATCCTCTCCGAGGCGCGCGTGCCGCGCGCCGTCATCGGCCTCAAGACGATGGCGGAAGTCGCCGCCATACAGCTGAAGGACGTGCTCGACGCCTACGCCCAGCGCGATGTCGAGCGCGCCCGCGCCGTGTGGACCAACGACAGCGAGCTCGATGCGCTGGAAGATTCGGTGTTCCGCGATCTCCTCACCTTCATGATGGAGGACCCGCGCAACATCTCCTTCTGCACGCATCTGCTGTTCTGCTCGAAGAACATAGAGCGCATCGGCGATCACACCACCAATGTCGCCGAGACAATCGTCTATCTCGTCACTGGCGAGGCGATGCCGACCGACCGCCCCAAAGGCAAATCGGCGAGCCTTCCCGCCAGCGCGGAACCGGATGAGCCTACGAAATGAATGAAATCCGCGTCGCCGCTCCGCGCGAGGCGCCGCACGACCGCGCGCCGCGCATACTCGTCGTCGAGGACGACGCGGCGCTGGCGCTGCTGCTCGGCTATAATCTCGAGGCCGAGGGCTTTCTCGTCGAGCATATAGAGCGCGGCGACGAGGCGGAGATCCGTCTCTCCGAATCGCAGCCCGATCTCGTTATTCTCGACTGGATGCTGCCCGGCGTCTCCGGCCTCGAGATCTGCCGACGGCTGCGCGCGCGCGACGACACGCGCAGCATGCCGATCATCATGCTCACCGCGCGCGGCGACGAGAATGAGCGCGTGCGCGGCCTCTCCATCGGCGCCGACGATTATGTGGTGAAGCCCTTCTCGCCGCCGGAGCTGATGGCGCGCGTGCATGCGCTGCTGCGCCGCGCGCGGCCGGAGCGCGTGGCGACGCGGCTCGTCGCCGGCGACATAGACCTCGACCGCGAGACGCGCCGCGTGAAGCGCGGCGGGCGCGAGATTCATCTCGGCCCGACGGAGTTCCGTCTGCTGGAATATCTGATGGAAAAACCCGGCCGCGTCTTCTCGCGCGCGCAATTGCTCGACAGCGTGTGGGGGCTCTCGGCGGAGATCGACGAGCGCACCGTCGACGTGCATGTCGGCCGCCTGCGCAAGGCGATTATCCGCGGCCGCGAGAAGGACCCGATCCGCACCGTGCGCGGCACCGGCTATTCCTTCGACGAGACCTTCGGGAGGAATTGAGGGGCGATGCGAGCCTGAAGGCTCGCGGTCCAGGGGGCGCTTTGGATCGCGAGCCTTCAGGCTCGCTTTTGTCTGCACGCGCTCCCTCTGCCCATCGTCATTGCGAGCGCAGCGAAGCAATCCAGAGCCGTGGGGCGGTCCCTGGATCGCGTCGTCGCTACGCTCCTCGCGATGACGGCGGCGGCGGGCTCGACCTATGAACGCCCCGCCAGCTCCGCCGCGCGATAGCCCGACCTTATCGCGCCCTCGATCGTCGCCGGAAGGCCGGTCGCAGTCCAATCGCCGGCGAGGAAGAGATTGCGCCACCCCGTCACAGCGCCGGGGCGGCGCTGCTGCTGCGCCGGCGTCGCGGCGAAAGTGGCGCGCTTTTCCTTGACGATCTGCCATTGCGGCAGCGCCGCCGGCAGGCCCGTGGCGGCGGCTGCCTCGGCCCATATGCGCTCGGCGAGGCTCTCGCGGGACTCGTCCATCAGCCGATCGGCGCCGCTGATCGTCACCGAGAGCCTGTCCTCGAAAGCGAACAGCCATTCGGTGAGCGAGCCGATCATGCCGAGCAGCGCCGGCTGCCCCGGCGGCGGCGCGATCTTGAAATGCGCATTGACGATGCCGCGGAAATCATCCGGCGCGACGAGGCCCGGAACGAGCTCCTGCGCGGCCCAGGGCGGGACGGCGAGCGCGACGCTGTCATTCTCGCCGAGCGCGATTTTCTCGTCGCCGAAATCGAGCGCTGTGGCGCGCTCTTCGGAAAATTCGATTCCCTTCAGCCGCGCGGCGAAACGCGGCGCGGCGCCGCGCGCGGCGAGAGCGTTCAGCGCCGGCTCGATGAACGCCGTCCCGAGCCCGCGCCGCGCGACCAGCGGACGGCAAGCGGCGCCGCCAGCGGCCAGCGTCTCGCGCAGCACGGCGGCGGCGAGCGCGGCGGAGGAGCAGCGCGGCTCCGTATTGAGCGCGGAGAGCAGCACCGGCCCCCACAGCCGCTCATAGAGCACGCCCGAGCAATTCATCGCCTCGCCGATGGTCGCGCCCTTTTTGGCGAGGAGAATGCCGATCGCGCCGAGATAATCCGCAGGCGCCGTGCCGGGCACGCGGCGATCCGCCACGAAAATCCACCAGGGCAGGCGCGAGGCGTTCGGCCTCATGCGCCAGCGCGTTCCGTCGCGCGTGTCCAAAAAGTCGAAGGCGCATTCCTTCGGCCCGACCAGCTCATCCACCGAGCCGATGCGGCGGGCGTAATCCAGCGCCGTGGCGTTGCCGGAGAGCAGCAGATGATTGCCATTGTCGATGACGAGATCGAGGCTGGAATCATAATAGGACCGGCAGCGCCCGCCCGCCATGCGCGCGGCTTCATAGAGCGCGACGCTGCGGCCCTCGTCGGTCAGACGAATGGCGCAGGAGAGGCCGGCGAGACCCGCGCCGATGATATGCGTCGTTCCGCTCACGTCAGCGCGAATCTCAGCAGGGCCAGCAGGACTTTCGTCCGCGAGGCGGAGACCGGCGCGCGCGGCGGCGCGAAGCCGCGCGCCACCAGACGATCGAGAACCGAGCGATAGGCCGTCGCCATCAGATAGGGCGCCTTCACCGCGCGCTGCGGCGAGACGCGCATCAGCAGCTCCGATTCCGCGTAATGCTTGCGCGCGCGCTCGGCCACTGCAGCGCAGACTTGCTGAAGGCCGGGGTGCGCCAGCACTGCGCCGCGCGAGAAATCGGCGACGCCCGCGGCCTCCAGCGCCTCGCGCGGGAGATAGAGCCGCCCGCGCGCCTCGTCCTCGTCGAGATCGCGCAGAATATTGGTGAGCTGCAAGGCGCGGCCCATGTGATAGGCGAGCATGCGCGCCTTGGTCGGCAGCGCGCCGCCGGCGCTCTCCGCCTCATCGGCGAGGCCGAAGACGCGCACCGACAAGCGCCCCACGGCGCTCGCGACATGATCGCAATAGAGATCGAGCCGATCCCACTCGGGCGCGCGAATGTCCTCGACGACATCCATGGCCATCCCGTCTATGACCGCCTCGAAATCGGCGCGCTCGAGGCCGAAGCGGCGCACCGGCCGCGCCAGATCGGCGCAACGCTTATGCGTGCGGCCGGCGTAGAGCGCATCGAGATCGCGCCGCCAATCGTCGAGCTGGGAGAGGCGTAGGGCGCGGTCGCCCTCCTCGTCCGCAATGTCGTCGACGGCGCGGCAGAAGCCATAGATCGCATACATCGCATCGCGCCGCTCGGGCTCGAGAATGCGCATGGCGAGATAGAAAGAGCTTTTCGCGGCGACCCGCGGCGCCTCGGGGGCGATCGTCTCCATGCTCATCGCGCGACGCTCGCGGCGGAGGCGGCGCGCGGCGAGACGAGCCGGCGCAGCAGAGTGATCCCGGCGCCGGCCAGCGCCGTGAGCAGATATTGGCGCTTGGAGGCGTGAACCTTCTCGCTCAGCGGATCGGCGACACGCAGCCGCGCGGTGAGCGTCTCGGCGAGGCGCTGGATCGCGCCCACTTCCATGGCGAGGCGCGTGTCGACGATGAGATCGGCGAAAGGCGCGCTCTCCTTCAGCAGCCCCTGCGTGCGCTCGGCCAGCGCGCGCAATGTCGCGGCGAGCTGCGGCGAGGCGCGATCGGCGGCGAGCATCTCGACGCTCGCGCCATTGGCGGCGAGCATGTCCTGCGGCAGATAGACGCGATCGAGATTGCGATAATCTTTCGCGCAATCCTGCAGATGATTGATGATCTGCAGCGCCGCGCAGAGCGCGTCATTCGGCCCCCATGTCCGCGCGCGATCCTCGCCATGGACGTCGAGCACGAAGCGGCCGACCGGCATGGCCGAATAGCGGCAGTAATCGATGAGATCGTCCCAGTCGCGATAGCGCAATTGCGTCACGTCGCGGCGGAAGGCGATGAGCAGATCCTGCGCATGGCGGGGCTCGAGGCCGCGGACGGCCAGCTCGGCGCGCAGCTTTGCTGCGACGGGGATATCCTCGCCGGAGCCGAGCAGCGCCGCCTCCATGCGGTCCAGCATGGCGATCTTCTGATCGCCCGGGAGCGTCGCATGGTCGGAGATATCGTCCGCGGCGCGCACGAAATCGTAAAAGGCGAGGACGGCCGCGCGATGGCGCGGCGCGAAGAGAGAGGCGACGGGGAAATTCTCGTCCTTATGGCCCTTCCCCGAAGCGGCGGCGGCGATGTCGCTCATGTGATCGCTCATCCTCCTCAGGGGGCCTGGTAGCGGCCCTTCCAGGCGCCGCCGCGCCCGCGTGTGTGCCGCCAAGCCGACAATAGCGTGAACCACGTATAGCAGGCCGCGACCGCCGGCAAGGCGAAGGCGCCGAGCCGATTGCGTCCGTAGAAACGCAGAGACGGCATATAGGACTGCGCCATCAATAGATAGGCGACGAGCGCGATATAAGCCGCGGGCTCCGGCGCCGCGAAGGCGAGAATGGGCGGCGCGAGATAGACGAGGCCCATGCCGAGGACAGCGCCGGCCAGCCGCCAGGGCGAATAGCCCAATTGCGCATAGGCGGAGCGCGTCACCATCTGCTCTATATCGCGCAAATGCGGATAGGGCCGCAGGCTCCAGGCGTCGTCGGTGAGGCCGAGCCAGATCGGCCCCTGCTTCTTCATGAGCTTGCCGAGCGCGCAATCGTCGATCAGCGCGCCGCGGATTTGTTGCAGGCCGCCGGCCTCCTCCAGCGCCGCGGGGCGCACCAGCATCACCCCGCCGGCCGCCCCGGCGACCGGGCTTTTCGGGTCGTTCACGCGCGGGAAGGGGTAGAGCATCTGGAAGAAGAAGACGAAAGCCGGCACGAACCAGCGCTCGGCGAGGCTCTCGCAACGCAGCTTGACCATCAGCGAGGAGAGCACCGTCCCGCGCGCCGCCGCCCCGGCGACGAGCCGCTCGACGAGGCCGGGGGCGAAGGCGATGTCGGCGTCGCAGAACAAGATGAAATCGGGCGAGACGCCGCTGGAAAGGACATGGGCGACGCCGCGGTCCATGGCCGCGAGCTTGCCGGTCCAGCCCTGCTCCGGTCGACCCTGGAGCACTGTGAGGCGCTCCTCGGCGCCTTCCTCGCGGGCGCAGGCGCGGGCGACCTCGGCCGTGCCGTCGGAGCTCTCGTCATCGACGAGGACGATCTCGAGCCGGCCGGAGAACTCCTGGCGGAACAAAGATCGCAGGCCGATGGCGACGACGTCGGCCTCGTCGCGCGCCGGAATGACGGCGACGACGCGGACGCCCATGGGGACTTGCGCGCCCTTGGGGACGAAACGGCGGTCGTGCTCGGTCAGGCGCCAGAAGCCGCCATTGCCGAGCAGGAGATAGAGCCAGACGAGGAGGCCGACGCCTCCGAGGACAATCGCGATCATATTCCGAGCGTTCGCGTCGCCGGGGTCGCCGGGGACGATGTGACGAGGGCTCGGCCATAGCATCGCCGCGGCCGCGAGGCCAGCCCGGCCGGCGAACGCCGCATCGCAACCGCCGGCGTCTAAGGGATTTTCCTCAGAAATGGCCGGCGGCGGCTTCTCTTCCATCTGGAACAGGCGTATATCGCCGCGCCGGCGCAGCCGGGTCCGAGCATGTCGAACAGCATGTCGAGGGACCGGCGGCGCGCCCGCGCATTCCGATGTCATTCGAGGAAATTTCCATGGATCCCAATGTGGCGCGTGACGCGGCGGGCTCTTCCTCTCGATGCGACACGGAGGGCGCGGCGGCGACGCAGCCGGCGCCCGTCGCCGAGGGACACGGCTCGGCGACGAGCGCGGGCCTCATCATCGGCTCGATCGGCGTCGTCTATGGCGACATCGGCACCAGCCCGCTCTATGCGCTGCGCGAGTCGCTCGCCCACGCCAAATCCGGCGGGCTCGGCGAGGATGTCGTCATCGGCACGATCTCGCTGCTCATTTTCGCGCTGATCTTCACCGTCACCGCGAAATATGTGTTCTTCCTGATGCGCGCCGACAATCGCGGCGAGGGCGGCATTCTCTCGCTGATGGCGCTGGCGCAGATCGCGCTGGGCCGGCGCGCGAGGCCGGTCTTCCTTCTCGGCGTCGCCGGCGCGGCGCTATTCTCCGGCGACGCCATCATCACGCCGGCCATCTCCGTGCTCTCGGCGGTCGAGGGCCTCGAGATCGTCAATCCGAAATTCGGCGAGTTCGTCTTTCCCATCACAGTTGCGATTCTCGTCTCGCTGTTCTGGGGGCAGAGCCATGGCACGGCGCGCGTCGCCGCGCTGTTCGGCCCGGTGATGGCGATCTTCTTCATCGTGATAGCGGCGCTCGGCGCCTCCCATATCGGCGATGCGCCACAGGTTCTGCGCGCCTTCGATCCGCGCCACGGCTTCGTCTTTCTGCTGACCCATGGCTGGGTCGGCTTCGCCGTGCTGGGCTCGGTCTTCCTCGTCGTCACCGGCGCCGAGGCGCTCTACGCCGATATGGGCCATTTCGGCCGCGCGCCGATCCAGATCGCCTGGATCTTCTTCGTGCTGCCGGCGCTGTTCCTCAATTATCTCGGCCAGGGCGCGCTGATCCTCGCCGATCCCAAGGCGATCGAGAATCCCTTCTTCCTGCTGGCGCCGGACTGGGCGCTGCTGCCGCTGGTCATTCTCTCGACCCTCGCCACCGTCATCGCCAGCCAGGCGGTCATCACCGGCGCCTTCTCCATCGTGCGCCAGGCGATACAGCTCGGCCTGCTGCCGCGCCTCGAGATTACCCACACTTCCGCGACGCAGGAGGGGCAGATCTATATCGGCCGCGTGAACCGGCTGCTGCTGATCGGCGTGCTGGTGCTGGTCACGGCCTTCAAGAGCTCGAGCGCGCTCGCCTCGGCCTATGGCATCGCCGTCACCGGCACGATGGTGACGACGACGGCGCTCGCCTTCATCGTGGTGTGGCGCAAATGGCATTGGCCGCTCTGGGCGGCGTCGCTGTTCATCCTGGCCTTCCTGACCGTCGATCTCGCCTTTCTCGCCGCCAATCTGATGAAGGTGGTCGAGGGCGGCTGGGTTCCGCTGCTGCTCGGCGGCGGCTCCATGGTGGTGATGTGGACCTGGGTGCGCGGCACATCCTTGCTCGCCGAGAAGACGCATCGCGATTCGATCCCGATCCGCGATCTCATCGCCATGCTGGAGAAATCCAAGCCGACGCGCGTGCCCGGCACGGCCGTCTTCCTGACCAGCGACCCGGAGGTAGCGCCCACCGCGCTGCTGCATAATCTCAAGCACAATAAGGTGCTGCACGAGCGCGTGCTGGTCATATGCGTGAACACGGAGGACACGCCGCGCGTGCCGGCGGAAAAGCGTTTCGAGATCGAGAAGCTCGCGCCCGACTTCACCCGCGCGACGCTGCATTTCGGCTTCATGGAGAGCCCGCGCGTGCCGGCGGCGCTGGCGGCGATGCGCAAGGCGGGGGTCAAATACGACATTATGACCACCTCCTTCTTCCTCGGCCGCCGCTCGATCAAGGAGAGCCCGGCCTCGGAAATGCCGGTCTGGCAGGACAAGCTCTATGTCGCTCTGACCCGGCAATCGGCCAACGCCACCGACTTCTTCTCCATACCGACCGACCGCGTGGTGGAGCTGGGCGCTCAGCTGACGATTTGATTATGACAACCGAAACAAAAGAAGAGCAGGACCCAACAGATTTTTTCAAGGGACTCGTGGGGCTGATTTATATTTCGACAGGCGTGTTTTTGGGAATAATGCATTTGCTTAAAGCAATTAATTTTGTAGATACATTTGGATTTCTAGCATTATATTCTATTGTTATAACTTACTTTGCGCTGACTGTTTTATTTATATCATATATAATATATACTAATTTAGATATTTTTCGAAAATACGTTATGACGCGCTATGTAAAAAATGGCGACGCCGGTATGAAAATTTTACTTACTTTTGTTTTTTTAATTGTTTTGGCAGCAGTTGTGCTTCCGACTTGGAAATTTGGGTTCTTGCAAATAATAAGAAACTTTGTTGAACGTGGCGAATCGAGAGTTTTGGTTACAGTACACTTAGCAATTGCGTTTTTAGTGTTCGCTTCTTGGTCTGGTGTCTGCGTTCTCGATATCTCTAGAAAGAACGCAGAGCCGAAGAATTGACCATTTCTATTCCAGAGGATTTTATAAGAGGGATGAAATCCACGGACAGAGCCGTCGCAGGCGCGATTACGTGGTTTCCACGATTTGCCCTCGCGCCGCGCATTTCCGAGAATCGCGCCAGCGAGCAGTGTCGCGTGCGCGTAGCCTGGGAGGGCCGCCTCCCCCGCGCCGCGACCGGCGGGAGGATGCAATGGCCAATCTGAATTTCGACGATTTTCGCGATCTCGGAAAATATCAGCTCGACGCCTTCAACACCGCGACCAGCTCGACGGCCAAGAGCCTGCGCGCCATAGCGGAGGAGGCGACCGACTACTCCAAGCAGTCGCTCGACAATAGCCGCAACTATTTCGAGAAGCTGCTGCGCGTGCAGAAGATCGACGACATCATGCAATTGCAGTCGGAATTCTACCGCAACGCCTATGGCGATTTCTTCGCCCGCGCTTCGCGCGTCGGCGAGCTGTGCTCCAACCTCGCCAAGGAAGCCTTCGTCTCCGCCCAGAGCGCGGGAGAGCAGGCGGCCAAGGCGAACCAGGAGGCGGCCAGCAAGATCATCGCCGACATCAGCGAGCAGACCGAGAAGCTCGCCGCCAAGGCGCGCGAGGCGGGCAAGGGGGAGCATTAGCAAAGGCGCCCTTGCGCCGGCGCGCGAGTTTTGCCACATAGGGCGCGGGAGGTTGGCGGTGGACGCTCCACTCGCCAACCGGGTCAGGTCCGGAAGGAAGCAGCCCTAACGAGTTCCGGGCGGGTCTTCGTCCAGCCTCCCACTTTAGGTTTTGCGGAGAATTTTGCATATGGGCGATGCGTCGTATCACGGCTCCTGCCAATGTCGGGCGGTGACATTCGAGGCGACGCTGGACCTCGACCACACCATCACATGCAATTGCTCCCGTTGTCAGCGACTGGGCGCCGTCTTGAGCTTTACGCCCGCGGAAAAATTCCACTTGAGCTCGGGCGAGGATGCTCTCGTCGAATATCGTTTCAACAAGAAGATGATCGCTCACCGATTCTGCAAGATCTGCGGGATCGAGCCCTTCGCCCAGGGCGTGTCGCCGGATGGCGCGCAAATGGTCGCGGTCAACGTCAATTGCCTCGACGGCGTCGATCCGCGCGCGCTGGCGTCGACACACGTCGACGGGAGAAGCGTCTAGATTTTCGCCGCATGGCGGTGGATAAGGCGGTCGCGAGCCTTTAGACTTCCGCCATGGATGACGCGATGTTTCCCGATCCGCAAGCCGCCGGCGCGCCTTCCGCCGCCTATCGCGTGCTGGCGCGCAAATATCGCCCCTCCGGCTTTGCCGATCTCATCGGCCAGGAGCCGATGGTGCGCACGCTCGAGAACGCCTTCGAGCTGAACCGCATCCATCAGGCCTATCTGTTGACCGGCGTGCGCGGCGTCGGCAAGACGACCACCGCGCGCATTCTCGCCCGCGCCTTCAATTACGAGCTGCCCGCCGAGGGCGGCCGCCCCGCCGTCGATCGCCCGACGATCCATATGGACGCGCTCGGCGCGCATTGTCAGGCGATCATCGATTCGCGCCATCCCGATGTGCTGGAGATGGACGCCGCCTCGCACACCGGCATCGACGATATTCGCGAGATCATCGAGAACGCGCGCTATCGCCCGGTGATGGCGCGCGTCAAAGTCTACATCATCGACGAAGTGCATATGCTCTCCAAGGCCGCCTTCAACGGCCTGCTGAAGACGCTGGAAGAGCCGCCGGAACATGTGAAATTCATCTTCGCGACGACGGAGATCGACAAGGTTCCCGTCACCGTGCGCTCGCGCTGCCAGCGCTTCGATCTGCGCCGCATAGACGCCGGCCTGCTCGCCGCGCATTTGCGCAAGATTTGCGATCTCGAGGCCGTGACCATTGAGGACGAGGCGCTGGCCATGGTCGCCCGCGCGGCGGAAGGCTCGGCGCGCGACGCGCTGTCGCTGCTCGATCAGGCGATCGCCCATGGCGCGGCGGGCGGCGGCGCGATCGCCGCGCAGGACCTGCGGCTGATGCTCGGCGTCGCCGACAAATCGCGCGTCATCGATCTCTTCGAGGCGGCGATGAAGGGCGAGATCGCCGCCGCCATCGCTTTGCTGCAGGACCAATACGACGGCGGCGCCGATCCGGCGCAAGTTCTGCTGGAGCTGGCCGAATTCACCCATCTGGTGACGCGGCTGAAGCTCGCGCCGGACGCCGCGCAATCCAATGCGCTGACCGAGGAGGAGCGCCGCCGCGGCGGCGATGCGGCGGGAACGCTCTCCATTTCCGTGCTGACGCGGGCGTGGCAGATTTTGATGAAGGGCGTCGATGAGCTGCGCAGCTCGCCGCGTCCGCTCGCCAGCGCCGATATGGTGCTGGTGCGTCTGACCCACGCCGCCGAAATGCCCTCGCCGGAGGAGGCGCTGCGCAAGCTCGGCTTCGGCCAAAGCGGCGCGCCGCGTCCGGCGCCGAGCCCGACTCCGTCGACGGCGCCCGGCGAGCGGCCCCCGGTCGCGCTCGCGCCGGCGCCCAAGGTTTCGCCCAAGCCCGCGGCTTTCTCGCCAGCGCCTTCGGCACTCGCGACCAGCGCCGCGCCGGCCCAGCGCCGCGCCGCGGAGCCATCCCCGGCGACGGGGGTGAAAATCGCCGATTTCCGCGCGCTCGTGGCCCTGGCCGGCGAGAAGCGCGACATACAATTGAAGATCGCGCTCGAGACGGAAGTTCGCCTCGTGCGCTTCGAGCAGGGGCGCATCGAGTTCGAGCTGACGCCGGGCGGCTCGACGCGGCTGCCGCAGCTGCTGATGCAGAAGCTGCAGGACTGGACCGGGACGCGCTGGCTGGTGGCGCTCGCCGCCGGCGGCGCGCCGACGCTGCGCGAGGAGGCCTTGGCCCGCGAGAGCGAGAAGCGCTCCGGGATCGAGGCCGATCCGCTGGTGGCGAGCATATTGGCGCGGTTTCCCGGCGCGGAGATCGTCGCCGTGCGCGGCAAGGAGACGGAGCAGGCCGCGACGGCCGGCGCCGAATTGGCTTATGACGACGAGGAGCCGGACGACGTGTGAAACGTCGCTGCGCGAGGAGAGAAATATGCTCGACTTCATGGGACTGATGAAGCAGGCGCAGGCCATGCAATCGAAGATGGCCGAGCTGCAAGGGCAGCTCGACCAGACTCTGGTGGAAGGCGAGGCCGGCGGCGGGCTGGTGCGCGTGACGATGACCGCCAAAGGCGCGCTGCAGCGCCTCGCCATCGATCCGAGCCTGCTGAAGCCGGAGGAGAGCGACATTCTCGAGGATCTGATCGTCACCGCCCATGCGCAGGCGCGCGCCAAGGCGGAGGAGACGCTCGCCGAGAAGATGAAGGAAGTGACCGGCGGATTGCAGCTGCCGCCGGGGCTGAAGCTGCCGTTCTGATCGCTCCGAGCGAAACAAAGTGGCCGAACGCATCGCCGGACCCGAGATCGAGCGCCTCGTGCAATTGCTGGCGCGATTGCCCGGGCTCGGGCCGCGCTCGGCGCGGCGCGCCGTCCTGCATCTCATGCGCAAGCGCGAGGAATTGCTCGGCCCGCTCGGCGAGGCGATGCGCGTCGCGCATGAGCGCATCCTCACCTGCACGACCTGCGGCAATATCGACACCAGCGACCCTTGCGCCATCTGCCGCGACGGGCGGCGCGACGCCGGCATTCTGGTCATTGTCGAGACGGTGGCCGATCTCTGGGCGCTGGAGCGCGCCGGACTGCTGGCGGCGCGCTATCATGTGCTCGGCGGCGTTCTGTCGCCCCTGGATGGCGTCGGCCCCAATGAGCTCAACATTGCGAGCCTGATGCAGCGCGTGAGCGAAGGCTCCGTGCGCGAGGCGATCATCGCCGTGAACGCCACGGTCGATGGGCAGACGACGGCGCATTATCTCGCCGATCTTCTGGCCCCGCTCGGCGTGAAGACGACGCGCCTCGCCCATGGCGTGCCGGTCGGCGGCGAGCTGGATTATCTCGACGAAGGCACGCTGGCCGCAGCGCTGGAGCGCCGCACGGCGTTTTGAGAGCCCCAACGAAAAACCGGGTCGCCAGCGCGCCTGGGGAGGGTTTGCGCCGACGACCCGTAGTCGGGCCAAGTCGAGGATGCGTGAAAAGTCGAGGATTTAGAAAAGCCGGGTCAGCTCGAAACAGGTCAGCGAAGAAAAAGCGCGGGCAGATTCATGCGGTTTCTGTCCGCTCACTTTGCAAATCGCGGCCTTCGCCGCCTTCCTTCTCCCCGCTCGCGGGGAGAGGGAGAATGCGATCACGGCGCGGGGGCGGATTTCGCGCCGCCCGTCGGCGCCTCGGAGACCAGCGCCACCTTGGAGTAGCCGGCGGCGTTGATCGCTCCCATGGCCTCGACGACGCGCCCGTAAGGCACGGTCTTGTCGGCGCGCACATGGATGCGGCGATCCTTGCTGTTGTCGCTGCCGTCGCTGAGCGCGGCGAGCAATCCGTCCGCCGGAACCTCGCGCTTATCGACGAAGAAGCCTCCGCCCGCGTCGACGCTGACGACGATCGGCGGCTTCTGATCGTTGAGCTGCTTGGCCTGCACCTTCGGCAGATCGACCGGAATGCCGGAGGTCATCAGCGGCGCGGCGACCATGAAGACGATGAGCAGGACGAGCATCACATCGACGAGCGGCGTGACATTGATATCGGCGATCGGCTGAGAATCGAATTCCGAATCGTGCTTACGCAACGCGAAGGCCATGACGCTCTCCCTTGCGCGACAGATGACGGGACAGCTCGACCTCGAAGACGCCGATGAAGGCGGTCACGCGCTTGCCGTAAGCGCCGATGTCGCCGCTGATGCGGTTGTAGAAGACCACCGCCGGAATGGCGGCGACGAGGCCGAGCGCGGTGGCGAACAGCGCCTCGGCGATGCCGGGCGCGACCACGGCGAGGCTGGTGTTGTTGGAGGCGGCGATGCCCTGGAAGGAGTTCATAATGCCCCAAACCGTGCCGAACAGGCCGACGAAAGGCCCGACGGCGCCGATGGTGGCCAGCCCCGGCAGACGCTGCTGGAGCTGATCGAGCGCGGCGGCGCTGGCCAGCACGGACACGCGATGCACGCGCTCCTGCAGAGCGTCGCGCTGCCCCTCGGAGGCGACGAGATCGGAAGAGCGCTGATACTCCTCCACCGCGGCCTTGTAGACTTGCGCCAGCGGATCGCTGGCCGGCGCGGCGAGGAAGGCGGGCGCGACCTCCGTCACCGGGAGATCGTTCTGAACGCTCTCGATGAGCGCGCTGGCGCGGCGATGCAGCAGCGACAGGCGAATGAGCTTCTCGGCGATCACGGCCCAACCCCAGGCCGAAGCGAGCAGCAGCAGCACGATGACGGTCTTGACGATCGAATCCGCCTGCAGAAACAGCTCGACCGGTGAGAGGGCGTGGGCGACGGCGGCCGAAGCCGCGCCGATTGCTGGATCACTCATCTTGATTTTCGTCCTTTGTCGGCGAGAGAGACTTTTGCGGCGAGCGTCCTCGCCGCGGCTTTCGAGCGAATTAGAAGACGACGCCGCCGCTGACGGCGAAGACGCGTCCGATCGCCGGCAGCGATCCGCAGCGCGAGCCGACGCGCGTCGCTATGGCGTCCAGCGTGGCGTTGCCGGAGGAGGAGACGATGTTGAAGCCCGTCATCGCGCCGCCGGCGCTGAATGTCGCGCGATAGGCGACGCGGCCATGCTTGGGAATAGGCCCGTCCGGCGCCGCGCTGCGCGCCGAGCGCTGCATGCAGGACAGGAACTGATTGGCGGCGATGGATTGCTGCGCATTGGAGTTGGCCGTCGCGGCCTGCGAAGGCGCGGCGTCCTGGCGCGCGGCGGCGGCGGGGCGCGGCGTCGGCGGCTTTTTCTCCACCACTTTGGGAACGGGCTTGGGCGCCGGCGGCTTCGGCGGCTCGATCGGCGCGACAGGCTCGATCGCCTCGGGCGGCGGCGGCGTGTCGTCGATCTCCTCGGGCTGCGGAATCTCCTCCGGCGGCGGCTGATCGACCGCAGGGCTGGGCACGACGACGAGCTCGAGCGGCTCTTCCGTCGTCGGCTCCGTATGCGGCAGCGCGAAATTCACCGCCGCGGTCAGGAGCAGCGCATAGGCCAGCACCGCCGCGACGCGCACCGGATAATTCGGACGGCCGCCATCGGGCAGCAGAAGCGATTGGGTGGTGCGAAACTCTCCCGTCGTCGTGATCGTTTCCGGCGCCGCAATGAACGCCTCCGCAGCCGCAGCCGTCATGGAATGATCCCCCTCGTGCGAAACATTACCTGCCATTAAAGATTATAATTCCTATAGACGCAATGGGCTTAATTGCGGCTTTTATCGATTCGGCGAAATTCGCTCGCTAGCGCCGATCCCGCAGAAACGATGTGCTATTGCGGCCGAAGACGAGAGGTCGTCATTTCGGCTCCGCCAGCCTGAGGCGCCGCGCTGCGCCGCGAGCCGCCACGAAAGCGCTCGAAAAGCTCGCTTGAAGCAGATAGCCGCCGGTGGGCGCGTCGAAATCGAGCATCTCGCCGGCGACGAAGACGCCGGGAAGCTTTTTCAGCATCAGATCATCGTCGAGCGCCGCGAAGCGCACGCCGCCGGCAGTGGAGATCGCCCGCTCGAGGCCCGCCGTCGCGACGATGGCGAGCGGCAGATTTTTCACGCGCTCCGCCAGCGCGTCCGGCGCCTGCGGCAATGGCCCGCAGAGGCGCAGCAGCGCGATCTCCAATTTCGTCAGCCGCAGCGTCTTGCGCAGAAAGCTCGCCATCGATTGCTTTTCACGCGGGCGCGCGAGCCTTTGCGCGAGCGCCTCCGCCATGCTGCTGGGGCGCAGATCGACATGCAATGTGGCGCCCTCGCCGCGCGCGAGCGCGCGTCCGAGCGCGGAAGCGAGCGCATAGACGGGACCGCCCTCGATTCCCCTTCGCGTGACGACAATATCGCCGAGACTGCGCGCCTCGCCATGGCGTAGCGCGATCGTCTTCAGCGGCGTCCCCTCGAAAGCCTTTGCGAAATCGGCCGGCCAATCGATGACGACGGCGCAATTGGCGGGAAGGAGCGGCGCGATCTCGACGCCCTTCACCCGCAGCCTCTCGACCCAGCCGCCATCGGCGCCGAGACGCGGCCATGAGGCGCCGCCGAGCGCCAGAATCGTGGCGTCCGCCGCGATCTCGCGGCGCTCGCCTCTCGCATCCGCGATCAGCAATGCGCCGCTCTCCGAAAAGCCCTCGAAAGTGGCGCGCGTCTCGATGCGCACGCCATTGGCGGAGAGCCGCCCGAGCAGCGCCCGCAACAGAGGCGAGGCCTTGAAGCTCTTAGGGAAGACGCGCCCGCTGGAGCCGACGAAGGTCTCCTCTCCCAGCGCGGCGCAATAATCGCACAGGCTCTGCGGCGGAAAGGCGCCGATGATCGGGCCGAGCCGATCTGCGGCTTCGCCATAGCGGGCGATAAATCTATCGAGGGGCTCGCTATGCGTGATATTGAGGCCGCCGCGCCCGGCCATCAGAAATTTGCGGGCGACGCTCGGCTTGCGCTCATAGACGGTCACGCTCGCGCCTTGCCGCGAGAGCAGGTCCGCGGCGAACAGGCCGGCCGGTCCGCCGCCGATGACGACGCATTTCGGCGAGGAAGGGGCGGGCGTTATGGCGCGGGCTCCGATGCGAAAACGAGGACAGGCGCGCTGGTTAGCACGCCGACAGCACGAGAAGGAAATCCATGCGCGAAGGCGCCGCAGAAATCGCTTTGATCGAAGAGGAAGACGATATTCTGTTCTCCTTCGAGGTTCCGCCGGAGGCGGCGGGGGCGCGGCTCGACCGCTTCCTCGCCGAGCGGCCGGAGCTCGTCGCCGCGCATCTCTCCCGCACGCGGCTGAAGTCGCTGATCGAGGACGGACGGCTGACGATCGGCGCCGCCGCCGCCCGCGACGCCAGCCGCCGCCTCGCTGCGGGCGATTCCGTCACCCTCGCCGTGCCGCCGCCGGAGCCCGCCGAGCCGCAGCCCGAAAATATTCCGTTGAATGTGGTGTTCGAGGACGCGCATCTGCTGGTCGTCGACAAGCCCGCCGGCCTCGTGGTGCATCCCGCCCATGGCCATGAGACGGGAACGCTGGTCAATGCGCTGCTCGCCCATTGCGGCGCCACCCTCTCCGGCATAGGCGGCGTCAAAAAGCCGGGCATCGTGCATCGCATCGACAAGGACACCTCCGGCCTGCTGGTCGTCGCCAAGACCGATGCAGCGCATAAGGGCCTGTCGCGCCTCTTCGAGGATCACGGCCGCAAGCTGCATCTGGTGCGCGAATATCTCGCCTTCGTTTGGGGCGCGCCGGAACGTCGCCACGGCGTGATCGAGGCGCCCATCGGCCGCCACTCGACGCAGCGCGAGAAAATGGCCGTCGTGCCCGAGGAGCGCGGCCGCGAGGCGGTGACGCATTGGGAGCTGGTCGAGAGCTTCGGCCCCGCTTCGCTGGTGGCCTGCCAGCTGGAGACCGGCCGCACGCATCAGATTCGCGTGCATATGGCGCATACCGGCCATCCGCTGATCGGCGACGCCACCTATGGCGCCGGCTTCAAGACCAAGACCGCCCTGCTCTCCCCCGCCGCCCGCGCCGCCGTGGAGACCCTCGGGCGTCAGGCGCTGCACGCGGCCTCGCTGGGCTTCACCCATCCGGTGACGCGCGAGGAGCTGATGTTCGAGAGCGAATTGCCGGAAGATCTCGCGGCTTTGCAGAAGGCGCTCGCAACGAGCTGACCCGCGACGACGAGACGACGAGCCATGCCGATTCCGATGGAGTATCAGCACGCCTCCGAGGAGTTCGAGCGCTTCCTGCGGCTCGTCGTCGAGCGAACGGGGCTGACGACGCGCAATCAAGCCTATACGACGGCGCAGAGCGTCCTGCTGACATTCCGCCGGCGCCTCGAAATTTCGGACGCCATTCGCTTCGCCGGCGCGCTTCCTCCAGTGCTGCGCGCGATCTTCGTCGCCGATTGGGACGTGGGGGAGCCGCCGCGTCCATTCTCGTCCCGAGCGGCGCTGACGGAGGAAGTCCGATCCTTACGGCGAGACCATAATTTTTCGCCCGACAGCGCCATCGTCGATGTCGCCGGCGCTCTGCGCGCCTGCGTGGATGGGGCGGAATTCGATCGCGCGCTGTCGGCGCTCCCGCCCGGCGCCGCGGAGTTCTGGCGCGTCGCCCCGCCCGGCTGAGGGTTTCGTTCCGCCTCACGGCCGCAAGCGCGGCTCGGCGGCGATGCAGTCGGCGAGAAAATCCATGACCGCGCGAACCGCCGGCGAGCGGCGCAGATCGGGATAGGCGATCAGCCAGAGATCGCGCTTGGGCGGCGGCGGCTCGATCGGCAAGACGACGAGCCCCGGATCGTCGTCGCCCATGAAATCGGGAAGAACCGCCGCTCCCGCTCCGACGCGCGCGGCGGCCTGCTGGGCGAAGAGATCATTGGCCTCGAAGATGATTTTGCGCCCGCCGGCGAATTTGCGGAGCCAGCGCTGCTGCGCCAGATGGCCGAGCGATTCGTCGAAGCCGACGAACTCCCATTCCTCCGCCGGCCGCCGCGCGACATCGGCGCTGGCGTAGAGACCGAAGCGCATGGCGCCGACACGCCGCGCTACGGCGCTCTCCTCTTCCGGCCGGCTCATGCGGATCGCAATATCCGCCTCGCCGCGATCGAGCGCCGCGAAGCTGGCGGAGGCAAGCAGCACCACGCGCAATTGCGGATGGAGGCGCTGCAACGCCCCTATGCGCGGCGCGACGCAGAGCGTCGCCAGCACCGGCGGAAGCGAGACGCGAACGGAACCGGCGAGCGTCAACGACGCCCCGCGCGAGCGCCTCAGAACCTCCTCGGCGATCGCCTCCATGCGCTCCGCCGTCGCCGCTATCGCCGCGCCATCTTCGGTCAGCGGCCGGCTGCGCGGCAGACGATCGATCAGCCGCAGGCCCAGCGACGCCTCCAGAGCGGCGATGCGGCGTCCGACCGTCGCATGGTCGACATCGAGCTCGCGCGCCGCGGCGGACAACGAGCCGCAACGCGACAGCGCCAGAAAAAAGCGGAGGTCTTCCCAATCCATCGGGGAATTATCGCACAGATCTTGTGAGCGCTCGCCGAATTTTCGCTCCATCGACGAATCGCTATCGTCGCCGCGGCGATCAACGAAGGAGCCGCAAATGTCTCGCATCATTCTCTTTCATCGTCTCGGCGGCCCGGAGGTTCTCCAGATCGACGAGATGGAGCTCGGCGCGCCGAAGCCGGGCGAGATTCGCCTGCGCGTCCGCGCGATCGGCCTCAATCGCGCCGAATCCATGTTCCGCTCCGGCGCCTATATCGAGGCGCCGCGCCTCCCCTCGCTGCTCGGCTATGAGGCCTCGGGCGAGATAGAGGCGATCGGCGAAGGCGTGACGGGCTTTTCCATCGGCGACGCTGTGAGCACGATGCCGGCTTTCTCCATGACCGAATATGGCGTCTATGGCGACGCCGCCATCGTCCCCGCTCATGCGGTGGCGAAGCATCCAAAATCGCTGTCTTGGAGCGAGGCGGCGGCGATCTGGATGCAATATCTCACCGCCTATGGCGCGCTGGTCGAGATCGGCGGCGTCTCCGCCGGCGATGCGGTGATCGTCACTGCGGCCTCGAGCAGCGTCGGCCTCGCCGCCATACAGATCGCCAGAGCCGCCGGCGCGACGCCGATCGCCGTCACACGCAAGAACGCCAAGCGCGAGGCGTTGCAGAAAGCGGGCGCGAGCCATGTCGTCGTGACCGAGAGCGAAGACCTCGTCGAAAAGACGCAGCGCATCACCAAAGGCGAAGGCGCGCGTCTCGTCTTCGATCCGATCGGCGGACCGGGTGTCGAAGCGCTCGCCGAAGCCGCGGCCGTCGGCGGAACCATTTTTCTCTATGGCGCTCTATCCAGCGAGCCGACGCCTTTTCCCTTGTTCGCCGCCATTCGCAAGCAGCTCACGCTGCGGGGCTACACGCTGTTCTCGGTGACGCGCGACGCGCAAAAGCGCGAGCGCGGCGTGCGCTTCATTCTGGACGGATTGGCGGCGGGGAGCCTGCGGCCCATCATCGCGCGCAGCTTTCCGCTCGAGAGAATCGTCGAGGCGCATCGCTTTCTCGAGTCGAATGAGCAGATCGGCAAGATCGTCGTCACGGTCTGAGCCGGCGCAGGCGCAGCGCGTGACACCGCGCCGCGCCGCGCTAAGTAGCGGTGACGACTTCTTCAAAGCCCCTACGCAGATTACAGAAATTTAACCCGGCGGCCATTTGGCGCTTAGCGAAGAGCCATCTTTCGGCCATGCTCGGATCGGTTTATATTGAGGCGTTGCGGCCGGCGCTCGCGGTCGCGCATTACGGGTTCGCCGCATTTCGGGAGCCCGTCAGGAGGTGATCAATGGCGAACGCCCTGCCCATCGTCTCCGGCGAAAGCGGCCTCGCGCGCTATCTCGCCGAAATCCGCCGGTTCCCCATGCTGGAGCCGCAGGAAGAATATATGCTCGCAAAGCGCTGGCGCGAGCACGAAGATCCGAAAGCCGCGCAAAAGCTCGTCACGTCCCACCTTCGGCTCGTCGCCAAGATCGCCATGGGCTATCGCGGCTATGGTCTGCCGATCGGCGAGATCGTGTCCGAGGGCAATGTCGGCCTGATGCAGGCGGTAAAGCGCTTCGAGCCGGACCGCGGCTTTCGCCTGGCCACCTACGCCATGTGGTGGATCCGCGCCTCGATCCAGGAATATATCCTGCGCTCCTGGTCGCTCGTGAAAATGGGCACCACCGCGAGCCAGAAGAAGCTGTTCTTCAATCTCCGCAAGGCCAAGAGCAAAATCTCGGCCTTCGAGGACGGCGATCTCACGCCCGAGCATGTCGCGACGATCGCCACCCGCCTCGGCGTCTCCAAGCAGGACGTCATCGAGATGAACCGCCGCATGGCCGGCGACGCCTCGCTGAACGCGCCGCTGCGCGAGGAAGGCGAAGGCGAGTGGCAGGACTGGCTGGTCGATGACGCCTCCACCGATCAGGAGCATGTGCTCATGCATCAGGAGGAGAGCAATAATCGGCTCGACGCGCTGCGCGGCGCGCTGACCGTGCTCAACCCGCGCGAGCGCCGCATCTTCGAGGCGCGTCGTCTCTCCGACGATCCGGTGACGCTCGAGGATTTGTCCGAGGAGTTCGGCGTCTCTCGCGAGCGCGTGCGGCAGATCGAGGTCCGCGCCTTCGAGAAGGTGCAGTCCGCGGTGCGCGCCGGAATTGCGCGGCTCGAGGCGATGCCCGCGGCCTCGCTCTGACGCTAGGGCAGAGAGCGGCGTAACGCTCTCGCGCCGGCTGACGAAATAGGAGCGGCGGACCCATGAGGGCCAGCCGCTCTTTCTTTTTGCCCGAGGCGCAAATGCTGATTCGTCATTCGCCCGATATCGCCCCATCCGAGATCACGCCGCGCTCCCTCTATCTGCGGCGGCGCGAGTTTCTCGCCGGGTTCGGCGCGAGCCTCGCTTTCGCGGGCGCGGCGCAGGCGACGCCGCTCGCCGCCACGCGCAGCCCTTTCTCGACGAGCGAGCCCAAGACGCCGCGGACGGATGTGCTCGCCTATAATAATTTCTACGAATTCGGCGGCCGCAAGAGCGATCCGGCCGACAACGCCCATACGTTGACCACCAAGCCGTGGAAGGTGCGGATCGACGGGCTCGTCGCCAAGCCTGCCGACTTTCTTCTCGAGGACCTCATCGAGCCGCATGCGCTGGAGGAGCGCGTCTATCGCATGCGCTGCGTCGAGGGCTGGTCCATGGTCATTCCCTGGATCGGCGTCCAGCTCTCGGAGATATTGAAGCGCGCCGAGCCTTTGGGCTCCGCCAAATATGTCGCCTTCGAGACTCTGGTGCGGCCGGAGGAGATGCCCGGCCAGAAGGGCCTGCTGCAGCTTCTGCCCTGGCCCTATGTCGAGGGGCTGCGGCTCGACGAGGCGCTGCATCCGCTCACAATTCTCGCCGTCGGCCTCTATGGCGAGACGCTGCCCAATCAGAATGGCGCGCCGCTGCGGCTCGTGGTTCCGTGGAAATATGGCTTCAAGGGCATCAAATCCATCGTGCGCATATCGCTGGTGGAGACGCAGCCCAAGACGTCCTGGAACATTCAAAATCCGCGCGAATACGGCTTCTATTCCAACGTCAATCCAAACGTCGACCATCCGCGCTGGAGCCAGGCGACAGAGCGGCGAATCGGCGAGGGCGGGCTCTTCGCCAAGCGGCGGCCGACGCTGATGTACAATGGCTATGCCGATCAGGTCGCCTCGCTCTATGGCGGCATGGACCTCGAGCGGTATTTTTAAAATGCGCGCCGCTCTCCGCATCCCGAAGCTCGCCGTCTATGTCGCGGGCCTGGTCCCGGCGGCATGGACCTTTTATCTCGGCCTTCAGGACCAACTGGGGCCGGAGCCGATCAAGACGCTCGAGCAGGAGCTCGGGCTCTGGTCGCTGCGCTTTCTGCTGCTGTGCCTGCTGATCTCGCCGCTGCGCCGCGTGGCGGGCGTCGATCTCTTTCGCTATCGCCGCGCGCTGGGGCTGCTCGCCTTTTATTATGCGGCGCTGCATCTTTCCGCCTATGTCGCGCTCGACCATGGCTTTGACTGGCCCGCCATCGGCCGCGATATTTTGAAGCGGCCCTATGTGACGATCGGCATGGCGGCTTTCGTCATCCTCGTCCCTCTGGCCGCGACCTCCAACAACGCCGCGATCCGCCGGCTCGGGGCCACGGCCTGGGCGCGGCTGCACAAGCTCGTCTATGTCGCGGCCATATTGGCGGCGGCGCATTTTCTGCTGATCGTGAAATCCTGGCCAGCGGAGCCCCTGCTCTACGCCGCGGCGACCGCCGCGTTGCTGGCCGTGCGGGCGTTTCCATCCGTGCTGCGCCACGCGAGACGCGCGGCGGAGAGCGTCATTCCCGGCAGGCCGCAGGCCTAACCGGGCTCCTGAGCAGCGTTTCCCGTCGAAGGGCCGCCGCCCGTGTGCTACATTGTGGCCCAAGGAGACGAGCCATGACCAACACCGTCGTCCGTGCGCGCATCGACGAGCATGTGAAAGAGGAAGCCGCCGCCGTTCTGGCGACCATCGGCTTGACTGTGTCCGACGCTTTCCGGCTCATGATGGTTCGGATCGCGACGGACAAGGCGTTGCCGTTCGAGCTGCTCGTGCCGAACGCCGAAACTATCGAGGCTATGAAGGCCGCTCGCCGTGGCGAGCTCGTCGATGTCGGCGCCGTCGAAAACCTACTCGGAAGCCTGAATGAGGGCGATTAAATATACCTCGCGCTTCCGGCACGATTATCGGCGCGAACGGTCAGGGGTATTGGGCAAGAAAATCGATCAACTGCTTTTGGACGCCGTCAACCTTCTGGCTGCAGATCAGCTGTTGCCAGCGCGATATTGCGACCATGAATTGATCGGGGAATGGAAGGATCACAGAGATTGCCACCTTCGCCCCGACCTATTGCTCATATACCGCAAGCCTGACGCTGAAAGGCTGGAATTGGTGCGCCTCGGCTCACACAGCGAGCTTGGATTCTGAAAGCCCGGAGCTTTCCGGCCGTGCGGCCCTGCTCCAGGCGTCGCCTCAGCGCGTCGGAACGGGCGTGCCGCTGCGGTAATCGTAGAAGCCGCGCTGCGTCTTGCGGCCGAGCCAGCCGGCCTCGACATATTTCACCAGCAGCGGGCAGGGGCGGTATTTCGAATCGGCCAGCCCCTCGTGCAGCACCTGCATCACCGATAGGCAGACGTCGAGGCCAATGAAATCGGCGAGCTGGAGCGGCCCCATCGGATGATTGGCGCCGAGCTTCATCGCCGTGTCGATCGCCTCCACCGAGCCGACGCCCTCATAGAGCGTGTAGATCGCCTCATTGATCATCGGCAGCAGGATGCGATTGACGATGAAAGCCGGAAAATCCTCCGAAACAGTCACCGTCTTGCCGAGCTCGCCGATGAACTGCTTGGCCGCCTCGAAGGTCTTATCCTCGGTGGCGATGCCGCGAATCACCTCGACGAGCTGCATCTTCGGCACCGGATTCATGAAATGAATGCCGATGAACTGCTCCGGCCGCCCCGTCACCGCGGCGAGGCGGGTGATCGAGATGGAGGAGGTGTTGGTGGCGATGAAGGCGCCCGGCCGCAGCTTGGGGCCGAGCTCGGTGAGGATGCCGCGCTTGACCTCCTCATTCTCGGTCGCGGCCTCGATCACGAGGTCGCTGTCCGAGAAAGCGGCGTAATCCTTGGCCGGATGGATGCGGGCGACGGCGGCCTTGCGGGCCTCCTCGTCGATCTGGCCGCGCTCCACCGCCTTGGCGAGATACGTCGCTATGTCGTCCAGTCCGGCGGCGATGCGGCTCTCCGATAGGTCGTTGAGCGCCACATCGAAACCCGCGACCGCGCAGACCTGAGCAATGCCCTTGCCCATCTGCCCGGCGCCGACAATGCCGATCTTGCGAATTTCAGAGCCCATCTTTCGAACACCACCAGCGAGAAGCGGGACGCTTCCAAGTCAGTATAGCGCGCGTTCGGCCTTTGTGAAAACCGGCGTTTGCACCGCAGCGAAACAGGCCGCTTCATCACCCTGGCCTGGGAGGGCGTCAATCCCGGCGGGCCGCCGGCCCGACCGGGAATCGAGAGCGGCGCCAGATATTTGCGACGTCGCCCCCGCCGGCTTCCGCCGCTCGCTGCGCGCGCGAGCGGGAATGGAGCCCCAAACCCCTCAGCGGCCGGCCTTGGCCAGCTCGGCGTCGAGCTCCTTCAAGGTCGGGAAGAGATCCGCCACCAGGCCGTAATCGGCCACCTGGAAGATCGGCGCCTCCTCGTCCTTGTTGATCGCCACAATGACCTTGGAGTCCTTCATGCCGGCGAGATGCTGGATCGCGCCGGAAATGCCGATGGCGACATAGAGGTCGGGCGCCACCACCTTGCCGGTCTGGCCGACCTGCAGATCATTGGGCGCGTAGCCGGCGTCGACCGCCGCGCGCGAGGCGCCGATGGCCGCGCCGAGGCGGGTCGCCACAGGCTCGATATATTCCTTGAAATTCTCCGAGCTCGCGAGGCCGCGGCCGCCCGAGACGATGATTTTGGCCGCCGTCAGCTCAGGCCGCTCGGATTTGGCCAGCGCCTCGCTCTTGAAGCTCGACACGGCCGGATCGGAGCCCGCGCCGATCACCTCGATCGCCGCCGAGCCGCCCTCGCCCGTCGCCGTGAAGGAGGCGGTGCGCACGGTGATGACCTTTTTGGCGTCCCTCGACCGCACGGTCTGAATGGCGTTGCCGGCGTAGATCGGCCGCTCGAAGGTGTCGGCGGAGACGACCTTGATGACGTCCGACACCTGCGCCACGTCGAGCAGGGCGGCGACGCGCGGCAGCACATTCTTCGAGCTGGAGGTCGAAGGCGCGAGAATGGCGTCATAGGCGCCGGCGAGGCCGACGATCAGCGCCGCCAGCGGCTCGGCCAGATGATGGCCATAGGCCACACTGTCGGCGACGAGCACCTTCTCGACTCCCGAGAGCTTGGCCGCGGCCTCGGCCGCCGGGCCGACATTCTCGCCCGCGACGAGAATATGGACGCCGCCGCCGATCTGCAGCGCCGCCGTCAGCGCCTTGGCGGTGGAGGGGGCGAGCGCGGATTCCGTGACTTCCGCGACGATGAGCGCCGTCATTTACAGAACTCCCGCAGTCTTGAGCTTTTCCAGCAATTCGGGGACGGAGCCGACCTTAATGCCGGCCTTGCGGGCCGGCGGCTCGGCCGTCTTCAGCACCTCGAGGCGCGGCGTGATGTCGACGCCGTAATCGGCCGGGGTCTTGGCCGCGACCTCTTTCTTCTTCGCCTTGATGATGTTCGGCAGGCTGGCGTAGCGCGGCTCGTTGAGGCGCAGATCCGTCGTCACCACGGCCGGCAGCTTCAGCGTCACCGTCTGCAGGCCGCCATCGACCTCGCGCGTCACATCCACGGAGCCGTCGGCGATCTCCACCTTGGAGGCGAAAGTGCCCTGGCCCCAGCCGAGCAGAGCGGCGAGCATCTGGCCGGTCTGGTTGCTGTCGTCATCGATCGCCTGCTTGCCGAGAATGACGAGGCCGGGAGCCTCCTCGGCGACGATCTTCGCGAGAATCTTGGCGACAGCCAGCGGCTCGACCAGATCGTCGGTCTTGACGTGAATGCCGCGGTCGGCGCCGATGGCCATGCCGGACCGCAAGGTCTCGTCCGCCTTGGCCGGGCCGATGGTGACGAGCACGACTTCCGTCGCCTTGCCGGCCTCCTTCAGGCGAATGGCCTCCTCGACGGCGATCTCGTCGAAAGGATTCATCGAAAATTTCACATTGGCGACGTCGACGCCCGAACCGTCCGGCTTGACCCTGATCTTCACATTGTAGTCGACCACCCGTTTGACGGGCACGAGAACCTTCATCGCGCAACTCCCGGCGAGATTGACCTTCGTCTCGATTGTTTCGAAAAATCGCGCTCTGTGGCCGAAAGGCCCCGATCGGCTTTTTCGAGCGCCGCGTCGAGAACGAATTAGCGCCGCGCGGCGCGAGGCGCGCGCGGAAAGCTCGGAAGACGTTCTGGTAGCCTCGGCTCGCCGCCCTGTCAAACCCGCGCGCGCCGAAACCTCCGGCGCCGCGAGCGCTCAGCCGGCGCGAAGCTCGGTCGCAGACACGGCCATTGCTAAAATTGCGGCTCAGATCCACAGCCAGGGGGCGACGACGCGCGCCAGGGCGCGGAGGCGGCGCTTGGCGCGAATGGGCGCGGAATCATAGTCGGAATCGTCCCGCGCGGCGTGGCCGGAGGCCGGGCATTCGATCGGCCATCGCAGCGTCAGGCCGTTATCGCGCCGCCGGCCGCGCAGCGGCGCGATCACGCGCGCGACGAATTCTTCCAGCACGAGGGGCGGCGCGATCATCTCGTCGCGCCGCTCGAAGAAATGCTCGAGGTAGAAATCCTTGGCGAAGAGCATCAATTCGGTGCGCGCCCGCAAAGGCGCCCCGCCTTCCTTGGAATAGGCGCGGCGGAAATCGGCGGCGAAGCGGCGATCCTCCGGCAGATGGTCCATCAGCGCGGAGAGCCGCTCGAAGGTCAGCCTGCCGGTGACTTTGAAAAAACGCTCGCTCTGCGCGAGAAAGCGGCTGCTCCGGCAGGCGTGATCGACGATTCCGAGCTCCGAATAGCCATAATGGAGGCCCTCCGGCCGGCGATTGCCATCGAAGCCGATGATCTCGAGCGGCCGCCCGGTCTCGCGGCGAAGCGCGTCCGCGTCCAGAAAAGCGAGATCGGCGCCGGAATTCTCGCAGAACACCACGCCCGAGATACGCGCGTCCGGCAGCCGCATGAAAAACTGCAATGCGTTTCGATAATCGCTTTTTCTCACCTCGAGGTCGCGACGCGCGATCTCGGGGGCGTAAGCGCCCGGATCGACGGTCGCGGTCAGCAGCAGGACGGTCGGCCGGATCATCATCTCCGATCGTCTCAGCCCCAGGGGCCGTGGAAGGGCCGCGGGCCGAACCATTGCACGCCGCGCCGCTTGAACAGCGGCGTCAGAATGAGCCCGGCCAATATGCCGCCGATATGCGCCCACCAGCCGACATGGCCCTGATCGTCGGTGAAGGCGTTGAAGAGCTGAAAAAGAATCCATGTGCCGACGAAGAGCGAGGCGGGTGCATGGATAGGGATGATCCCGGCGACGAGGCCGAAAATGGTCGAGCGCGGATAGAGCAGGATGAAGGCCGCGCAGACGCCCGAGATCGCCCCCGAGGCGCCGACGAGCGGCGTGATGGTGAGCGGCGCGCCCACAGCGAACAGCATGGCGGCGGAGACGCCGCACAGAATATAGAAGATGAGATAGCCGGCCGAGCCCATGGCGTCCTCGACATTATCGCCGAAGACATAGAGAAAGATCATGTTTCCCGCGAGATGGCCGAGCCCGGAATGGAAGAAGAGGCTGGTCAGCAGCGTCCACTCGGGTCCGGGGGTGACGATCCAGGGGGCGAGCTCGGCGCGGCCGAACAGCACCGCCGGTATGAGGCCGAAGCCGCGCACCACAGTGAGCGGATCGCCGAAAGATTCGCTGAACACGGCGACGAAGACGAAGATGTTGAGCGCCATCAGCGTCCAATTGACATAAGGCCGCCGCACATAATGGAGCGGCGCGTCGTCATGTAGCGGCAGCACCATCTCGACCATTCTCCCTCGGCTGCGCCGCCACTGATCCCGGATGCCGCTCGGCCTCGACCCAATTTATAGCGCGGCCCGAGCTCTGGCCAATATGGGGGCAGCGCGGGAGAACGCGAGGCCGCGCAGCCCGGCTATGTCGAGGGCCAGCGCTGCGCCGCAATAGACGAAGCCGCCGACGCCCACCTGCAGGAGCAAGGTGAGAATGCCGGGCTCGAGGCCCGCGAGCGGATGCAGCGCCAGAACCATCGCCCCGGTCGCCGCCAGCGCGCCGAACATGTCGCGTCCGCGCGGCCATTGCGGCGAGGTTCGCGCCGCGAACAGCACCAGCGCCGCCAGCGCCGCCACATAGGCGAGGCATTGGGCAAGGGCGAGGCTGGAGGCGTCCGCGCCGCGCGGCAGCGCCAGAGCGAAGCAGAGGCCCGCGACCACGGCGACCGAGGCCGCGCCGATGAGCGGCGCCGTCTTCTTCTCGATCTGAAACACGGGATTGATAGCGAATTGAATCAGCCCCATGGCGAAGAGGCCGGGCAGCAGAAGATCGAGATAATGGCCGAACGGCCCGCGAAATTGCGGCGGCACGATCAGCGCCTCGATCGAGGGCATTGTGAGCCAGATGCCAGCGCAGGCGGGCAGCAGAAAGGCCGCTACGATCGTCATATTGCGGGCGATCTGCTCCTTGCCCTTCTCCGCCCCGTGCCGCTCATGGGCGGCGACGGCGATCTGGAACAGCAGCACATCCAGCGCCGAGCCCATGGCGAAAATGGCGCGAATGCCGAGATCATAGGCGAGCGAGAATTGCCCCGTCTCGGCGAAGCCGTAATAGGCGGTGACGAGCGCCCGCGCCGCCAGCGGCACCGATTGATAGAGCATGTTCGCCGCGACGATGGGCGCGCTATAGGCGACGAGCGTGCGCGCCGTCGCCATGCGCGCGCCGCGCGGCGAGGCGCCGGGGTCCTTCAGCGAGGCGCGCGCGGTGAGCACGGCGCCGAAGAGGCTGGCGAGGCTGCCGGCGATCGCCATTCCCGCCGAATGAAAGACGAAGGCGCCGCCGCCAGTGAGGGCGAGCGCGAGAATATTCTTGGCGAGAACGACGCGGCTATAGCTCTTGTCCTCGAAACGCGCGCGCAGCAGCGCCGTGGAATAGTCGAAGAGCCCATTGATCGCCGCCGTCGCCAACGCCAGAGCGATGAGCGTATCGCCGAGCGCGAAGGGCGGCGCGATGAGGAGAAACAGCCCGCCGACGACAATGACCGCCGCCGTGGTCGCGAGATAGGCGAAATCGAGCGTGGCGCGTATGGCCGGCTCCGCCTCGCGCACGCGCGTCGAATAAAAGCGCGTCGCCGAAAGGCGCATCCAATCGAAAGCGCCTGTCTGAATGACGACGCCGATCGCGAAAGCCAGCGCGAAACGGCCATATTCCTCCGGCCCGAGGAATTTCGCCACGAGCAGGCCAATGAGGAAATTGGCCACCGTATTTGCGAGGAAGGCGGCGAGAACCTTCAATTTGCGACGTCTCCCGAGCGAACTCTAGGTGCGCGATCCCTTCTCCCGCTTGCGGGAGAAGGTGGCCCCGCCATAGGGCGTCCGTGAGGACGCCCGTCGCGAGCGACGGGCTTTGGCGGGGTCGGATGAGGGTCCACGAGGCGTCCCCGAATCCGACGAAACACGGGTTGCGGCGCGGACCCTCATCCGTCGCGCATTCGCGCGCTCCTTCTCCCACGAGTGGGAGAAGGAGCGCGCCCCAAGAGTGAGCCTAGAAGTTCACTCGCCAAGAAACCCTTACGCCGGCCATTTCCCTGCCGCCGTCAGCTCCCGCAGCGCCTGCGCGTCGCGGGGCGTGACGCCAGGGAAGTCGGCCTGCGCCGTCGCGGGGTCGAAATATTTCCAGGAGCGCGCGCATTTGACGCCCTCCGCCCGCCGCGGAACCACAGCCACGCCCGCGACCTCGGGCAGGCGGAAAGCCTCGGCCGGCCCCTCGCCCGCATCGATCGTTATATCCGACACGATGCAGATTTCGGCGAAGTCCACGCCCGTGAGCGCCGCGCGCAGATCGGCGTCCGTCACATGGACGAGCGGCGCCGCCTCCAGCGAGGAGCCGATGCGCTTTTGCACGCGCTCGATCTCCAGCGCGCCCGTCACCACGGAGCGGATGGCGCGTAGCTTCTCCCATTTCGCGGCGAGCGCCTCGGCGCGCCAGGACGCGGGCAGATCGGCGAAGGTCTCGAGATGCACGGAGACCGCGTCGGCGTAGCGCGACAGCCACGATTCCTCCGCCGTGAAGGCGAGGATGGGCGCGAGCCACAAAGTCACCGCGCGGAAGACCTCCTCCACCACGGTCAGCGCCGCTTTGCGCTTCACGCTCGACGGCGGATCGCAATAGAGCGCGTCCTTGCGAATGTCGAAATAGAAGGCCGAGAGATCGCTGGTGAGGAAGGGCGTCAGCAGCGCGACGACCTTCTTGTAATCGAACTCCGCATAGGCCGCGCCGACCTCGTCGCCTAGCTCCGACAGACGATGCAGCACGAGGCGTTCCAGCTCCGGCAGATCGGCATAGGCGACGCGCTCCTCGGCGCGATAATGCGCGAGCGTGCCGAGCATCCAGCGGATGGTGTTGCGCAGCTTGCGGTAATTATCGGTGACGCTTTTGAGGATTTCCGGCCCGATGCGCTGATCGTCGCTGTAATCGACGCTCGCCACCCACAGGCGCAATATATCGGCGCCGGCGTCGGCGATGACCTTTTGCGGCGCGACGACATTGCCTTTCGACTTCGACATTTTATGGCCGTGCTCGTCGAGCGTGAAGCCATGCGTCAGCACGATGTCATAGGGCGCGCGGCCGCGCGTGCCGCAGGATTCCAGCAGCGAGGAATGGAACCAGCCGCGATGCTGATCCGAGCCCTCGAGATAGAGCACCTCGTCGGCGCCGCCATCGCGCTTGCGCTTTATGCCCGCGAGGCCGGGGAAATGCACCGGGTCTTCCAGCGTGAAGGAATGCGTCGAGCCCGAGTCGAACCACACGTCGAGAACATCGTCGATCTTCTCGTAGTCGGCAGGGTCGTATTCGGGCGAAAGGAAGCGCTTCGCCGCGCCTTCCTCGTACCAGGCGTCGGCGCCCTCCTTCTCGAAGGCGTCCACGATACGGGCGTTCACGCGCGGATCGACGAGAATGTCGTGGCCGCCCTTCTTCACGAAGACCGCGATCGGCACGCCCCAGGCGCGCTGACGCGAGACCACCCAATCCGGCCGATTGGCGATCATGCCGCGGATGCGATTCTCGCCCGCAGCGGGAACCCATTGCGTGCGGGAGATTTCGTCGAGCGCGATGTCGCGCAGCGTGGGCGCATTGTCGCCGGGCGCGCCGTCGCCCTTCGCGACAGCGCCGGCATCCTGCGCGAATTTCTTGTCGAGCGCGATGAACCATTGCGGCGTGTTGCGGAAGATGACCGGCTTCTTCGAGCGCCACGAATGCGGATATTGATGCTTCAGCCGCCCGCGCGCGACGAGATTTCCCGCCGCGACCAGCGCCTGGATCACCGCCTCATTGGCGTCGCCCTTGTCGCCCTTTTCGGTCAGCACGCGCTTGCCGGGAAAACCGGGCGCTTCATCGGTGTAGAAGCCGTCGGCGTCGACCGTATAGGGAATGCGCGCATCGATGCCGCGCTCGGCGAGCATGCGCCCGCTCGCCATCCAAATGTCAAAGTCCTCGCGGCCATGGCCGGGCGCGGTGTGGACGAAGCCCGTTCCCGTATCGTCGGTGACGTGATCGCCGTCGAGGAGGGGGACTTTGAAACCGTAGTCATCCTCTGTAGCGAGGGGGTGAAAGCATTCGCCCAAGGCCAAAGTTTTCGGATCGACGCTTTGGACGCGCTCGAAAGCTTCGACCTTCGCCGCCTTGAAGACCTCTTCGGCGAGCTTGTCAGCGAGAATATAGGTCTGTCCAACCTTCGCCCAATTGTTCTCGGGAGCCTGCGTTACTCGATAGAGTCCGTAGGCGATTTTGGACGAAAACGAGATCGCGCGATTCCCAGGAAGCGTCCAGGGTGTGGTCGTCCAGATGACCACAGATGCAGGCAAGGCCTTGTCGCCAACAGGCGCTAGGTCCGCAAATGTGTTCCACTTATCGCGGTCTAATTCGAAGTGAGAACCGACGCCCACAACCTTTCGGCAAGGAAACGCCACGAACACCGTGTCGCTGACATGGTCCTCATACTCCACCTCCGCCTCCGCGAGCGCGGTCTTCTCGACCACGCTCCACATCACCGGCTTCGATCCGCGATACAGCAGCCCATTCGCGGCGAATTTCATCAGCTCGCGGGCGATATGCGCCTCGGCGGGGAAATTCATCGTGGCGTAGGGATTGGCCCAATCGCCCGTCACGCCGAGCCGCTTGAACTCCTCGCGCTGCACCGAGAGCCAATGCCCGGCATAGGCGCGGCACTCCTGGCGGAAGGCGACGATGGCGGTCGGATCGGCGAAGTCGGGCTTCTTCTTGCCCTTGGAGCGGTAATTCTCCTCCTCGATCTTCCATTCGATCGGCAGGCCGTGGCAGTCCCAGCCGGGGACGTAATTGCTGTCCTTGCCGCTCATCTGCCGGCTGCGGGTGACGAGATCCTTGAGGATCTTGTTCAACGCATGGCCGATATGGATGTTGCCATTGGCATAGGGCGGGCCGTCATGCAGCACGAATTTCGGCCGGCCCTTCGCGGTCTCGCGCAGCTTGGCGTAGAGGCCGATCTGCTCCCAGCGCGCGAGGATTTCCGGCTCGCGCTGCGGCAGGCCGGCGCGCATCGGAAAATCCGTCTGCGGCAGATAGAGGCTCTTGGAGTAATCGGGGCCCTTGTCCTGCTGGGACTTGTCGTCTTGGGCCTTGTCTTTGGTCTTCTCGTTCATCTTATCGGAAACCGCTGCGCTCGCGGGCTGCGCCCCGAGCCGGGGCGGCGCGCGAAAGGGAAGGGAAAACAAGTGGAAGGGCGCCGCGAATGGCGCGAGAACCCGGTCGCCGCGCGAGCTTTGTCACGCTCGAGCGCGGGCCGGGCCAATAATTCGTATGCTGCGGCGCAGGACCATGGCGGTTTTCTACCAGTGCAGACGGCCGCCGCAAAGCCGGAATATGGACCTTTCGCCCGCTCGGCGCCATATTGTCTGAAAATGAGGAAAATTGGCGCATGGTCACGCTCCCGCCGCCTTCCGCCGCCCCGCTCGATCCCCAGCGTCCCGATGCGCTCGAGAGCTTTGCGGAGAGAGCAGTCGAGACGTTCAAATCGCTGATCTCGCGAGGCGAGGAACCGCGCTTCGCTGTCGGCGCGCTCGAGGGCCTCTCGGGCGGCTTCACGCGCGAGGAGATAGAGGCGATCGTCGTGCCCAAGCGAACGCTGGCGCGCCGGCTCGCCAAAAAGGAGCCGCTGACCGTCGAGGAGACGGACCGCGCCCTGCGGCTCGCCCGCATCGGCGCGCAGGCGGAGCGCGTGTTCGGCAATCCCGAGAAAGCCGGGCGCTGGCTGCGCAAGCCTTCGCCCGCGCTCGCCGGTCAGACGCCCATCGCCATGCTGCGCAGCGAGACCGGGGCGCAGCTCGTCGCCGAGCTGCTCGGCCAAATCGCGCATGGCATGTTCGTCTGACCGTCAGCGATGCGGCTCTGGCGCATTTCGAATTTCGTCGATCTCGAGAGCGGCGGCGGACTGCTGTTTCCTGCGCGCTGGCACAATGCCGGACGGCCGATACTCTATACGGCGGAGAGCCCGGCCGGAGCTTTGCTGGAGGTGCTCGCCCATCTCGATCGCGAGGATTTTCCAGACGCGCTGCGTTTGATCGAGATCGATATCGCCGATCCGCCGGCGCTGGAGACGCTCTCGCCGGAGGCTCTTCCGCCCTTATGGCGCGACGAGATTTCCGTCACACGGTCGCTCGGAGACGCATGGCTCGCCAGCGGGCGCAGCCTCGCCTTGCGTGTCCCCTCGGTCCTCGCGCCGCGCACATGGAACCTGCTGCTCAATCCGCGACACGCGGACGCTGCGACGATGCGGATCGTCGCGACGGAACATTTTCCGCTCGATGGGCGGCTGAAATAGAATTCAGTGGCCGCGGCGGAAGGGATTGCCGCCGGCGCCGGTGAGATAGGCGATCACCCCGACGACCAGCGCGATGGGCAGCAGCACCACAAAAGCGCTGGCGAAGAAAATGAGCCCCATGGCGAGGATCACCGCGCTGGCGAGCGTCAGCAGAGCGGCGCCCACCGGCCCGACCTTGATGACCTTCACGCCGTCGGTCCCGCCGATCCATATGCGCGTGCGCGAGCGGAAGCGGGGACGGCTCTCGCTTTCGGGCGGGAGGATCTCGATCTCGGCGGGCTTGTCGATATCGTGCTTCTGCGACACGGGACGCTCGATTCCTTTATTCTGTTGTGTTTTCTTCACGCGAACCTATTCCCACTTCGCTCGAAAACACATTATTCGGCGACCTCGATATAGGAGCTCGCCGCGCCCGCGCCAATGAAAGGAGGAGAGAAATCGGCTCCCCTCAATTCGCCGCCTGCTGTCGCCACAGATCGCCCTGCGGCGCGCGGGTCTCGCGATCGCCGAAGCGCGCGCGATAAACGGTCAGATTCTCGATCACGCGCTGAACATAATTGCGCGTCTCGCTGATCGGAATGCGCTCCACCCAATCGATCGGATCGACCTCGTTCTTGCGCGGATCGCCATAGGCGTCGATCCACTCCTTCACCCTTTTGCCGCCGGCGTTATAGGCGGCGAAGGCGAGAATGTAGGAGCCCTTGTGCTCGTCGAGCAGCATGCCGAGATGCGCCGCGCCGAGCCGTGCGTTGAAGGCGGGCTCGTCGATCATGCGCTTCAGATCGAAGCCGACCCCCGTCTGCTGCGCGGTGTGGCGCGCGGTGGAGGCGATCATCTGCATCAGCCCCATGGCGCCGGCGCTGGAGACGGCCTTGGGATCGAAGGCGCTCTCCTGCCGGGCGATGGCGTAGACGATCGCCCGTGAGGCCGAGCCCGGCAGCGCCGCGAAAGTGGGGATGCCGAAAGACGGAAAAGCTGCGTCGTCTATCGCAATGCCGCGATAGGAGGCGAGCTTGCCGAGCGTCAGGGAAATTTTGGCCTCGCGGCGGCGTTGCGCCACATCGGTCAGCGCCGACAGTTGCGCCTCGCCGACCAGCGTCTTGGCGGCGTCGGCGGCGAGCTGCGCCGCCATCTCCTTCTCGCCGGCGGCGAAGAACAGCTCCACCGCGCGCACCGCTTCGTCGCGGGCGTCGCCATGGGCGGGCTCGGGCGTCGGTCGCACAGGCGAGTCGAAAGCGCCGAGCCGAGCGCGGGCGAGCTGGCCGTAGAAGGTCGTCGATTGCCGCGCGGCGGTCTCATAAGACGCGCGCGCCGCCTCGGCGGCGCCCGCGGCCTCACGGGCGCGGGCGAGCCAATAGGCGCCGCGTGACTTTTGAATCGGCGTCTCGGCGATGCGGGCGATCTCCTCGAAATGCCGCTGCGCCTTGACGGGATCGCTCAGGAATCGCAGCGCGATCCAGCCCGCATGGAATTCCGCCTCGACGCGATAGGAGAGCGAGCGCGCCGAATGCTGCGCGCAGAGCTCATAGGCCTGCGCGAATTGCCCGAGATCCATCAGCTTGCGCGAGATGAGCCGCCGCTCTACCCACCAGGCGTCGCCATCGACGATGAGGCGCGGATCGCGCGGGGCGGAGCGCAGCAGCGCCGCCGCCTCGACGAGCTTCTTTTGATGGCGCAGCATGTGAATGCGCGCGAAGAGGATTCCGGGGTCCTTCTGCGCCTCGGCCGGCAGAGCGGAGAAGGTCTTTTCCGAAGCGCTCTCATTGATCGCCAGCGCGCGGGCGCGGGCGAGATCGAGCGCATCCTTGCCGGCATGGGCGGCGATGCGCAGAGCCGGCCCGGTCTTCTCCGCGTAGAGCAGCCGATCGGCGCGGTATTTATGGTCGGCGACATCGAGATAATCGCCGAACTCTTTTTTCGCCGCCGCCTCCAGCTGCTCGTTGAAATCATCCTCGCGCCACATGGGCTTGATGAGCGCCGCGACCTCCAGCGGCTCGCCGCGGCGGGCCATGACGCGGGCGAGCGCCAGCCTTCCGGCCGGCGTCTTGGGCGGACGCTCGGCGAAATATTCGACGATCAGCCGATCGGGGTGCTTGTCGCCATAGAGCGCCTCCTCGACGCGCTGGCGCAGCCAGGCCGAGGCCGGCCATTCGGGATGCTCGGCGAGGAATTTCGACAGGCGCGCGAAGCCGGCCTCGCGCGGATGCAGCCGCAAGCCGGCCCATTGCGCGGCGGCGCGGGCGAGCGGGCCTTCGACGCCGGCCAGCGCCTGATCGCCGCCGAAAAAATCATTGGCTTTGTAGGCGGCGAGCGCGCGCCCGAAAGCGTCGTAATCGGTTCCGAGAAGAACGGCGGCCTCTGGCGGCTGCGCGACGCGCGCCTCGAGATCGAGCCCACCGTCCGGCGGCGCGTAAGAGAGCAGCTTGGACGCGGCCTCTCCCGCCGGCGGTCGGCGCAGCATGCCGGCGGCGCGCGGATCGGGCGGAGCGGCGGGACCGAGAAAATCATGCAGCGCCTCGCGCGCCGAATCGCGCGGCGCCCAGGGCTCTTGCGGGGAGGAGGCGGCGCCGGCGAGCGGCGGATCGTCGCTGTCGCGGTCCGGCGTGCGGCGCTGCGTGGACGGATAAAGGGCCGCCGCCACGCCCAGGGCGGCGACGATGAGAACGAGGCGCGCGGCCCCACTGTGGCGATTCGTCATCGGCCTAACGCTCCGAACTCTTAACGTAATCCAGCCTGCGGCCATTTCGTTGCGGAACTGTCAACCAAATCGCTAAGCAGCGGCATTTTCGAATTTTTCGCTCCGCGTCGACCCGCTGCTCGAGCTGTTCGCCGATTCCGCGCGGAGGGACGCCGCGGACCCTTTTCACCCAAACGCCCAGAGGCTATGACAGTTGCCGTCTTCCCAGGGCGGAACGGCCGCCGCGAGGACGGACCGAAATTTCTCCGTACCAATCCCAGTCAGTAAGCGCGGCGATTACGGCGCCCGCGTGGCGCAGCGAAAGCGACGGCAGATGAACGACAAGCCAGTGTTCCGAGGATCCTACACCGCTCTGGTCACGCCCTTCGCCGATGGCGTGGTCGATCACGCTGCTCTGCGCGCGCTCGTCGACTGGCAGATCGAGAGCGGGACGCACGGCCTCGTTCCCGTAGGCACGACGGGCGAGAGCCCGACCTTGAGCCATGAGGAGCATCGCGCCGTCGTCGAGACCGTGATCCGGCAGGCGGCCGGCCGCGTTCCGGTGATCGCGGGCGCCGGCTCCAACAACACGCGCGAGGCGGTGGAGCTCGCGCTCCATGCCCAGCAGGCGGGGGCGGATGGCGTTCTCGTGGTCACGCCTTACTATAACAAGCCGAATCAGGAAGGCCTCTACCAGCATTTCGCCGCTGTGGCGGAGGCGGTCTCCATTCCGATCATCGTCTACAATATCCCGCCGCGCTCGGTCGTCGATATGAGCGTCGCCACGCTGGCGCGCCTCGCCCAGCTAGAGTCCATTGTCGGCGTGAAGGACGCGACCGGCAATGTCGGCCGCATCCTCCAGCAGCGCGCCGCCTGCGGGCCGAAATTCGTGCAATTCTCCGGCGACGACATTCTCGCTCTGGCCAGCGTCGCCGTCGGCGCCATTGGCGTGATCTCGGTCGTCTCCAATGTCGCGCCGCGGCTCTGCGCCGATCTTCAGAACGCCGCTCTCGCCGGGGATTTCAAAACCGCTCTGGCGCTGCAGGACCGTCTGACCGCTCTGCAGCAGGCGATCTTCCTCGAGGCCGGCGTGACCGGGGCCAAATATGGCCTCTCTCTGCTCGGCCGCGTGGGGGAGGAAGTCCGGCTGCCGCTGGTCGCCTCCGCCGAGCCGACGAAAAAGGCCATTCGCGACGCGATGGTTCTCGCCGGCGTGCTGGACGCCTGAGCGGGCAGAAGCAGGACGCGCGCAAGTGGCCGAGAAGGAAAACCCCAATTTCAAGGTCGTCGCCGACAATCGGCGCGCGCGCTATGATTATGAGATCGGCGAGACCTTCGAGGCCGGCCTGTCGCTGACCGGCACGGAGGTGAAGTCGCTGCGCACCGGCAAGGCGACCATCGCCGAGAGCTACGCCCATGTCGACCGCAAGGGCGAGGCTTGGCTCGTCAACGCCACCATTCCCGAATATCTCTCCGGCAATCGCTTCAATCACGAGCCCAAAAGGCTGCGCAAGCTGCTGCTGAAGCAGCGCGAGATCGCCAAGCTGGCGCAGGGCGTCGAGCGCGAGGGCATGACCATCGTGCCGATGAAGCTCTATTTCAACGAGCGCGGCCGCGCCAAGCTGCAGATCGCGCTGGGGCGCGGCAAGAAGCTGCACGACAAGCGCGAGGTGGAAAAGAAGCGCGACTGGGGCCGCGAGAAGAGCCGGCTGCTGCGCGACCGCGGCTGAGGGAAATATTCAGTGTTATTTTTCTAAAATTTCCCGAGCCCGTGCGAAGATCGCACTGAACATCTGCGGCGTCAGCGCGCCCGTATTGGTGTTGAGACGGGAGCAATGATAGCTGTCGATAAGAATAATACGCGTATTCCGAGTATTCGTCGCGATCTCATGCTCATGACCATGGGCGAAGGGGAAGCCGCCGGGCTTCAATGAAAAGGCGCGCAGCACGCCGTCATGGGCGATGCGACCGAGCGCGACAATTAGTCTCACCCGCTTCAGCCGGCGCAAGGTGACGTCGAGAAAAGGGCGACAGGCCGAAAGCTCGGCGGGCAGCGGCTTATTGCCGGGCGGAACGCAGCGCAGGACATTGGTGATCCGGCAATCGACGAGCGCGACGCCATCATCGGCGCGGGCGTCATAGACGCCGCGGGAAAAACCGGTTTCCGCGAGAGTGGCGTAGAGGAGACGGCCGGCGTCATCGCCGGTGAAAGGGCGGCCGGTGCGATTGGCGCCCATCCGCCCCGGGGCGAGGCCGACGATCAGCAAGCGCGCGTCGCGCGGGCCGAAATCGGCGACCGGCGCATTATGCCAGTCGGGATGGCGCTCCCTCAGCTCATGCCGGTACGTGACCAAGCGCGGACAGAGCGGGCAATCATGGCCCGGCTCGTCCGCGCAGGAAGCTGATTTCGAAGGATCAGGCCTCGTGATCGTCCTCAGGGGCGCCGCCCGGCGTCACCGGCTGCGGCCGGCGCTCCTGGAAGCGCTGCATGCGCTCGGCGCGCTCGCCCGGATCGCGGCCGATCTTGCCGACGAGATGGATGAGATCGACGAATTCGTCGGCCTGACGGCGAAGCTCGTCGGCGATCATCGGCGGCTGGGTGGTGATCGTCGAGATCACCGAGACGCGAACGCCCTTGCGCTGCACGGCCTCGACCAGCGAGCGGAAGTCGCCGTCGCCCGAGAAGAGAACCATATGGTCGATATGCTCGGCCATCTCCATCGCGTCGACAGCGAGCTCGATGTCCATATTGCCCTTGACCTTGCGGCGGCCGAGCGAGTCGACGAATTCCTTGGTCGGCTTGGTCACGACGGCGTAGCCATTATAGTCGAGCCAATCGATCAGCGGACGAATCGACGAATATTCCTGATCCTCGATCAGCGCCGTATAATAGAAAGCGCGAATGAGGCGGCCCTTGCCCTGGAACTCGCGCAACAGCCGTTTGTAATCGATATCGAATCCGAGCGATTTGGCCGTCGCATAGAGGTTGGCGCCGTCAATGAATAAGGCAATTCGTTCCGGGTCTGCCATCGTAGTTGGTCTCGCTTGTCGGGTCCAGTATGGAGGGGCCGCCGCTTGCCGCACGCGCTGTCGACCCTACTGGCAGCACGCATCTCTAACTGTGACGCGAATCGACAGTGACGAAAATCTCGAAGCCGTCGTCGATCGCGGTCGTAGACAGGCGCGCCATCCACGAACAGCTTTTTCGTCACATGAAAGTCACGCCCTTCGTTAAAGTCGTAAATCGACCATGTATCGGCGATCGTCAAGGGGGTACGCGAAAAATCTGTCTGGAAATACTACAGCAATAGATGGTTCGACAAGCGGTTCATGCTCTCCCGGCCGCGGCGACCCTGCCATCCCGCGCCGTCGCGCATTGCCAACGGCAAAAAATTAGTGTAGCAGCCCGACCGATCGAACGCTAGAGGAGTCCGCAAGTCATGGCGCGCGTCACCGTCGAAGACTGCATCGACAAAATCGAGAACCGCTTCGATCTGGTCCTGCTCGCAGCCCATCGCGCGCGGCTGATCTCCTCCGGCCAGTCCATTCTGGTCGAGCGCGACAAGGATAAGAATCCCGTCGTCGCGCTGCGCGAGATCGCCGAGACCGCGCTTTCGCCGGACGATCTGAAGGAAGACTTCATCCATTCGCTGCAGCGCCATGTCGAGGTCGACGAGCCCGAGACCGAGACTGTGCCGTCCCTGGCCGCCTCGCCGGATTCCGACGGCGGCGGCGACGCGCAGTTCGACCGCATGACGGAGGAGGATCTTCTCCGCGGCCTCGAGGGTCTGGTGCCTCCGGCCGAGGTCGAGGACGAAGGCGAGTAATTCGCCTACCGACGGGCGAACGAAAACGCCACCCCGGACGGCTTTGCCGTCCGGCTGCCTCGCTACCTTCGCCTAATCTCCCATGCTCGCTCGCCGAAAACACTAGGGGCCGGCGGCGAGCTGTTCTACAATCGAACGTGAATGCGGCCGTCGGCCGGTTTCGGGCGCTCGCGCCGCCTCCCGTCCGATCTTCCCCGTGAGCTCCGCGACGCCCCCGACGATCCGCGCAACCAGATCGCCGGTCGACGCCTATGATGCGCCAATACGAGCTCGTCGAGCGAGTTCGAAAATATAATCCGCAGGTCGACGAGGACCTGCTCAATCGCGCCTATGTCTACGCCATGAAGGCGCATGGCCAGCAGACGCGCGCCTCCGGCGACCCTTATTTCTCGCATCCGCTCGAAGTGGCGGCGATCCTCACCGACCTCAAGCTCGACGACGCCACCATCGTCGCCGCCGTGCTGCACGACACGGTGGAGGACACGAGCTCCACGCTCGACGAGATCAATCGCCTGTTCGGCCCGCAGATCGGCAAGCTGGTCGATGGTCTGACCAAGATCGAGAAGCTCGACCTCGTTTCCAAAAAGGCCGCGCAAGGCGAGAATTTTCGCAAGCTTTTGCTCGCCGTCTCCGAGGACGTCCGCGTTCTGCTGGTCAAGCTCGCGGACCGGCTGCACAATATGCGCACCCTGCATTTCGTGCCGCCGGAGAAGCGCGCCCGCATCGCGCAGGAGACGCTGGACATCTATGCGCCGCTCGCCGGCCGCATGGGCATGCAGCGGCTGCGCGAGGAGCTGGAGGGCCTCGCCTTCCGCCATCTGACGCCGGAGGCCTATCAGGCGATCGAATCGCGCCTGCACGATCTGCGCGCCAAGAATGGCCGCATCATCAAGAAGATCGAGAAGGAGCTGACGCAGGAGTTCGCCGCTCGCGGGATTCATGCGGCCGTCACCGGGCGGCAGAAGACGCCCTATTCCGTCTGGCGCAAGATGGAGCGCAAGTCGATCGCCTTCGAGCAGCTCTCCGATATTTTCGGCTTTCGCATCATCGTCGACGGTGTGGAAGATTGCTATCGCGCGCTCGGCATAGTGCACACCAAATGGCCGAGCGTGCCGGGGCGGTTCAAGGATTACATCTCGACGCCCAAGCAGAACGACTATCGCTCCATTCACACCACTGTGATCGGCCCCGGCCATCAGCGCGTCGAGCTGCAGATCCGCACCGCGACCATGCATGAGATCGCGCGCTTCGGCATCGCCGCCCATGCGCTCTACAAGGATTCCTCCAGCGACGAGGGCAAGGAGGAGCTGGCCAAGGAGAGCCGCGCCTTCAAATGGCTGCAGGACACGCTGGAATTGCTCGCCCACGGCGACAGTCCGGAAGAATTCCTCGAGCATACGCGGCTCGAATTGTTTCAGGACCAGGTGTTCTGCTTCACGCCCAAGGGCGGGCTGATCGCTCTGCCGCGCGGCGCGACGCCGATCGATTTCGCCTATGCGGTGCATACGCGGGTCGGCGATTCCGCTGTCGGCGCCAAGATCAACGGACGCATCGCGCCGGTTCTGTCGCAATTGCAGAATGGCGACGAGGTGGAGATCGTCCGCGCTGAAAGTCACGTGCCGCCGGCGGCCTGGGAATCGCTCGTCGTCACCGGCAAGGCGCGTTCCGCCATTCGCCGCGCGACGCGCGAGGCGGTGCGGATGCAATACGCCGGGCTCGGACGGCAGATCGTCACCCGCGCTTTCGAGCGCGCCGGGCGAGCGGTCTCGGACGAAAAGCTCAAGGCCGCGCTGCCGCGGCTCGCCCGCGCCTCGCTGGAGGATGCTTTCGCCGCTGTCGGCCGCGGCGAGATCTATTCCGGCGATGTGGTGAAATCCGTCTATCCGGATTTCAGCGAGGAGCGCAAACCCGCACAGCAAATGCGCCTCGAGCCGGGCGAGCCCGGCTGGTTCGGCATGAAGTCCAACGCCAATGTCGTGTTCAAGGCCCCCGGCTCGCCCGATCAGGCGAGCGCCATTCCGATCCGCGGTCTGCGCGGCGACGTGCCGGTGCGCTTCGCCCCGGAGGGCGGCGCCGTGCCGGGCGACCGCATCGTCGGCATACTGACGCCGGGCGAAGGCATCACCATATATCCGATCCAATCGCCGGCGCTGACCGCCTTCGACGATCAGCCCGACCGCTGGCTGGACGTGCGCTGGGACATAGACCCGGAGAGCCGGGAGCTGTTTCCGGCGCGGCTCGTGGTGACGGCGATCAACGAGCCGGGAACGCTGGGCGGGCTGGCGACGCTGATCGGCGAGACGGGGGCCAATATCGACAATGTCGCCTTCGCCATTCATTCTCCCGACTTTCGTGAGATGCGATTCGATCTCGAGGTCGCCGATCTGAAACATTTGAACGACATCATCGCCCGGCTGCGGGCGAGCGCTCTGGTCAGCAAGGTCGAGCGCGTCATCGGGTGAGGAAACATGACTGCTCGCCGCATACGTCTCGGCGTGAATGTCGATCACGTCGCCACCATTCGCAACGCCCGCGGCGGCCTCTCGCCGGACCCTGTGCGCGCCGCTCTGCTCGCCATCGAGGCGGGCGCGGACGGAATCACTGCGCATTTGCGGGAGGATCGCCGCCATATTCGCGACGCCGACATGGCGCGGCTGAAGGCGGAAATATCCAAGCCGCTCAATTTCGAGATGGCCGCGACCGAGCAGATGCTGGACATTGCGCTGCAGACCAAGCCTCACGCCGTCTGCCTGGTGCCGGAGCGCCGCACCGAGCGCACCACCGAGGGCGGGCTCGACGTCATCGGCGGGCATAATCACCTCGTCCCCTTCGTCGACGAGTTGAACCGGGCCGGGATTCGCGTCTCTCTGTTCATCGAGCCGGGCGCCGAGGCGATCGACGCCGCGACCTCGATCAAGGCGCCGGTCGTCGAGCTGCATACGGGCGCATGGTGCCATGCGGTCGAAGTGGGGGACCACGAGACCGCCGAGCGCGAGTTCGCCCGCATCGTGGCGGCCGCGGCGCACACGTCGGAGCGCGGGCTCGAGTGCCACGCCGGCCATGGGCTGGACTATGCGACGGCGAAGCGCATCTCGGCGCTGCCGCAGATCGTCGAGCTGAACATCGGGCATTTCCTCATCGGCGAAGCGGTCTTCGTCGGCCTCGCCGAATCGATCCGCGCCATGCGGCGGGCGATCGACGAAGGCGCGGGCGCCGCATGATCATCGGCTTCGGCAGCGATCTCTGCGACATTCGCCGCATCGAGCAGGCGCTCGAGCGCTATGGCGAGCGCTTCATCCGCCGCTGCTTCACCGATGTCGAACGCGAGAAATCGGAAGGACGCGCCGCTCGCGCGGCCTCCTACGCCAAGCGCTTTGCCGCCAAGGAGGCCTGCGCCAAGGCGCTCGGCACCGGCATAAGCGAAGGAATCACCTGGAAAACCATGGGCGTCGTCAATCTGCCCTCCGGCAAGCCGACGGTGGAGCTGACCGGCGCCGCCGCCGAGCGTCTGGCCGAGATCGCGCCGCAGGGCGCGCGGATCGTCATTCACCTCACATTGACCGACGAATATCCGCTCGCGCAGGCCCAGGTTCTCATAGAGGCGCTGACGTGATAGACGAGCTTTGCGAGCGAGCCTGAAGGCGCGCGGTCCGGGGCTTGATGGACCGCGCGCCTTCAGGCTCGCTCGCAAACGGACGGCCAGGAGCGGCTTCGGCCACAACTAAGGAGTGACGTGGTTTGAGCAGGAACGTCTCGGTCGCCGAACGGCGCGACGAAGGTGGATTGCTCGAGACGATCAAGGTGATCGTCCAGGCGCTGGTCATCGCGCTCGTCATTCGCACGCTGCTGTTTCAGCCCTTCAACATTCCCTCGGGCTCTATGATCCCGACATTGCTGATCGGCGATTATGTCTTCGTCTCGAAATACGCCTATGGCTATTCGAACTACTCGCTGCCCTCCGTGCCTTATCTCGACTGGCGGCTCGATCTCTTCTCCGGCCGCGTGCTCGGCTCGCAGCCCAAGCGCGGCGATGTCGTGGTGTTCAAGCTGCCGCGCGACAATGAGACCGATTACATCAAGCGCGTGATCGGCCTGCCCGGCGACCGCGTCCAGATGATCGATGGCCGCCTTTATATCAATGGCGAGATCGTGCCGCGCGAGGTCAAGGCCAAGGAGAAGCACGAGGGCCGCGACGGCCACGAGGTCGAGGTGCCGACCTATACCGAGACTCTGCCCGGCGGCGTCGCCCATACGATCATCGAGATCGAGGGCGACCACGGCTATAAGGACAACACCGAGCTCTTCGTGGTGCCGCCGAACAATTATTTCATGATGGGCGACAATCGCGACAATTCCACCGATTCGCGCTTCGCGCCGGAAGAAGGCGGCGTCGGCTATGTGCCCTTCGAGAATCTGGTGGGCCGCGCCGAGATCATCTTCTTCTCGGTGCAGAAGGACGAATATGCTCTGGCCTTCTGGCGCTGGCCCTGGACGGTCAGGTGGGATCGGCTGTTCAAGCCAGCGCATTGACGCCGCTCGGCATAAAGCAGACGCAAATGGGAGTTCTCGGTCGGGAGGACCTCGCCACGCTCGAGGCGAGCGTCGGTCATGGCTTCGCCAATCGCGGCCTGCTGGAGCATGCGCTGACCCATGTCAGCGCCTCGGCGGCGCGGCCGGAGTCCTATGAGCGGCTGGAGTTTCTCGGCGACCGCGTGCTCGGCGTCGTCATCGCCCATATGCTCTATGAGAATTTCCCGCAGGAGAGCGAGGGCGAATTGTCGCGGCGGCTCGCCGACCTCGTGCGCAAGGAATCCTGCGCCGAGGTTTCCGAGCGCTGGGGCGTCGGCCCTTTCATGCGGCTCGGCGACGGCGAGGCGCAGACGGGCGGACGGAAAAAACGCGCCATATTGGGCGATATGTGCGAGGCGATCATCGGCGCGGTCTATCTCGACGGCGGCCCGCAGGCGGCCGAGGCCGTGGTGCGCGCCGCCTTCGCCGAGCGCATGCACGCGCCGGGGCGAAGGCTGCGCGACGCCAAGACCGCGCTGCAGGAATGGGCGCAGGCCCGCCGCCTGGCCACGCCGCGCTACCGGCTCGCCGCGCGCAGCGGGCCGGACCATGCGCCCTTCTTCGAGGTAGCGGTGGAGGTCGAGGGCTTCGTGGCCGCGCAAGGCGCTGGCGCCTCCAAGCGCGCCGCGGAGCAATCCGCCGCTCAGGCCTTTCTCGACCGCGAGGGGATAGAGAGGGAGGACGTGTGAGCGCCAGCTTCGCGGGCTCGACACGACAGTCCCCTCATCCTGAGGGCGCTGATTTGGACCAGGGCTTCATGCCAACATCGAAAGGCGCATTCTCGTGACCGAAACAAGCTGTGGCTTCGTCGCCTTGGTCGGCGCGCCCAACGCCGGCAAATCGACGCTGCTCAATCAGCTCGTCGGCGCGAAAGTGTCCATCGTCTCGCGCAAGGCGCAGACGACGCGCGCCCTCGTGCGCGGCATAGCGCTGGAAGGCGAGGCGCAGATCATTCTGGTCGACACGCCCGGCATTTTCGCGCCCAAGCGTAGGCTCGACCGCGCCATGGTGGCGAGCGCCATCTCCGGCGCCGGCGACGCCGACGCCATTGTGCTGCTCGTGGATGCGCGCCGCGGCCTCGTCGCGGAGGTGGAGGAGATCGTCGCCAAGCTCGCCACGCTCTCCGCGCCGAAAATTCTGGCGCTCAACAAGATCGATCTGGTGCCGCGAGACTCGCTGCTGGCGCTCACGGCGGCGCTGACGGAAAAGGCGAATTTCATCGAGACCTATATGATCTCGGCGCTGAACGGCGATGGCGTCGCCGATCTCAAAGCCAAGCTCGCCGCGCTGATGAAGCCCTCGCCCTGGCTCTATCCGGAAGACCAGCTCTCCGACGCGCCGCTGCGACTGCTCGCCGCCGAGATCACGCGCGAGAAGATCTTCGAGCGTCTGCATGATGAATTGCCCTATCAATCGACGGTCGAGACCGATTCCTGGCAAAATCAGAAGGACGGCTCGGCCCGCATAGAGCAGACGATCTATGTCACGCGCGACGGGCAGAAGAAGATCGTCATCGGCGAAGGCGGCCGCACCATAAAGGCGATCGGCCAGGCCGCGCGCCGCGAGATCGCGGAGGCCGCCGAGCAGAAGGTGCATCTCTTTTTGTTCGTGAAGGTGCGCGAGAATTGGGCCGACGATCCCGAGCGCTATCGCGAGATGCGGCTGGATTTCCCGAAGGAGTGACGCGCGTCTCCTTCTCCCGCGAGCGGGAGAAGGAGTGGTCGGCGTTGCACGAAAAGATCATCCGGTCGCCTTCAGCCGCAAGCCTCGCGGCACGATACGCGACTCCGCGAGATCGAACAGCCCCTGCGCGGCGAGCGCCATGAGCGCCGCAGGAATCGCCCCCTCGAGGATCAGCGCGAAATTGTCGAGGCGGACGCCGGTGAAAATCGGCTGGCCATAGCCGCCGGCGCCGATCAGCGCGCCCAAAGTCGCCGTGCCCACATTGATGACCGCCGCCGTCTTCAACCCTGCGAGAATGGCGGGCGACGCCATCGGCAATTCGACGAGAAGCAGCCTGCGCCAGGGCGTGAGCCCGATGGCGATCGCCGAATCGCGGATCGCGCGCGGAATGCTCGAAAGGCCGGTCGCGACATTCCGCACGATCGGCAGCAGGCTGTAGAGGAACAGCGCCGCAATGGCGGGCGGCGCGCCGATGCCGAGCAGCGGAATCATGAAGACGAGCAGAGCGAGCGAGGGAATCGTCTGCAGCACGCTGGCGACGCCTAAAATCGCATGGCCGAGACGCGGTCGTTTCGCCGCCGCGACGCCGAGCGGCACAGCGACGAGGATCGCCGCGGCGAGCGAGACGCCGACGAGAAAGAGATGCTCGCGCGTGCGTCGCCACAGCCGCTCGGCGAGGCTCTGCGAAGGCGCGGGCGCCTCGACGCCGAATTGCGTGGCGCCGAAATTCGCCGCCGCCTCGCGCTCTGTGCGAAGGCCTGTCTTCACCGCGATATTCATCGCGATCATCGCCGGCGCGTCTATGCGACCCTCGAGCCTCAGCATGGACATGACCGCCTGCGGCGCGCGCTGCTCGAGATCGACGCGATAGAGCAGAACGGCGCGATTTTCCGCGAACAGCTTGCGGTCGTCGTCGAGCACGAGAATGCGCCGATCGGCGATCTGCGGATCGGTGGCGTAGAGATCGACGACATCGATGGCGCCGTCGAGAAGCCCCTTATAGGCGATATCGTGATCGAGCCCGCGCACATCCTCCGCCGCGAATCCATAGGCGGCGCGCAGCGCCGGCCAGCCATCGGCGCGAGCGAGCAATTCCTCGCTCAAGGCGAAGACGAGCGACGCCTGCCGCGCGAGATCAGAAATGGTCCGCACGCCCAGCGCCTCCGCCTTGTCGCGCCGCATGCCGAGCGCATAGCCATTGCCGAAGCCGAACGGCAGGCTCATGCGCAGTCCGAGATCGCCGAGCGCGTCGGCGAGCTGGCGATCGTTGGAGAGCCGCAGCTGCGCGAGAATTTCCTGCCGCAGCGTGCCCGTATATTCGGGATAGGCGTCGATCTCGCCGGAGAGCAGCGCATTCCAGACGAGCCGCGTGCCGCCGAGCGCCGGTCGGCGGATCACGCGCGCGCCAGAAGCGGCGGCAAGATCGGCGACGATATCCGAGAGAATGACGGATTCGGTGAAGGTCTTGGAGCCGATGCGCACGACATCGCCCTCACGCGCGCAGGCGCCGAGCAGAAGGAGCGCGAGCAAAATTGCAAGAGCGCCCCTCATCGCGCGCCCTCCGGCGGAAGCGGCAGATCGGCGAGGCGCCGCGCGCTGGCGCGCACGAAGCGCGTGACGAACTCCTCCGCCGGCCGCTCGACGAAATCAGCGAAACGGCCTTGCTGTGCGATGCGGCCGTGATTCATCAGCACGATCTGCTCGGCGAAGAATCCGGCCTCGGCGAGATCATGCGTTACGATGACGACGGTCTTGCGCAGCCGCGCGAATATGGCGGCGAGATCGTCCTGCAGATCGGCGCGGATCAGCGGATCGAGCGCGCCCAGCGGCTCGTCCATCAGCAGAATCTCCGGATCGAGCATGAGCGCGCGCATCAGCGCCACGCGCTGCCGCTGGCCGCCCGAGAGCTCGGCCGGAAAGCGATCCAAAGCCTCCGCCGGAAAGCGCGTGAGACGCAGCAGCTCCTCGAGTCGCGCCGTGCGACGTTCCGCGGGCCAGCGCATCTCGCGCGCCATCAGCTCTATGTTGCGGCGCGCGGTAAGATGCGGGAAGAGGCCGCCCTCCTGAATCACATAGCCCATGAGGCTCCGGAGCTTCGCCGCTGAAAGCGGCGTCAGCAGATGGCGCGCCACCTCTATCTCGCCCTCGTCCGGCGTCACGAGCCCGACGATCATGGCGAGAAGCGTGGATTTGCCGGAGCCGGATGGGCCGATCAGCGCCGTCGTGCGCGCGGGCTCTATCGTCAGCGTGACGTCGTCGACGACGCGCGCGCCGCCGAAACATTTACTGACATGCTCCAGTCGGATCATGACTGCGCCGCGGCGTCGGGTGACGTCGCTCAAATGGCGCGCGCGGGCGTGGTTCCAAGGGTCGGCCACCGCGAAGATGCGGGACGTCACGCGCGGCCTCGGCTTGAATCCGGCCGACCGACGTGAGAGCTTCCCGCTCCCGCGGCGTCGCCGCTCGGCGTCTCCTCACCCATGGCGTCGCAACGCAAGATCATCCACATCGACATGGACGCTTTCTATGCGTCGGTCGAACAGCGCGACGATCCGCGATTGCGCGGACGGCCGGTCGCCGTCGGCTCGCCGCGCGAGCGCGGCGTCGTGGCGGCGGCGAGCTATGAGGCGCGCGCTTTCGGCGTGCGCTCCGCCATGCCCTCAGTCACCGCGATCAGGCGATGTCCCGATCTCCTCTTCGTTCCGCCGCGCTTCGATGTCTATCGCGAGGTGTCGCGGCGCATTCGCGCGATCTTCCTCGATTACACGCCGCTGGTCGAGCCGCTCTCGCTCGACGAGGCCTATCTCGACGTCACCGAAAATCGCAAGAAGATCGCCTCCGCGACCCATATCGCCGAGGAGATAAGAGCGCGCATTCGCGAGGAGACTCGGCTGACCGCCTCGGCGGGCGTCTCCTACAACAAATTTTTGGCCAAGCTCGCTTCCGACCAGAACAAGCCGGATGGTCTCTTCGTCATCACGCCGGACAGAGGCGCGGAATTCGTCGCCACGCTGCCGATCGGCAAGTTTCACGGAGTCGGGCCGGCGACGGCGAAGAAGATGAATGCGCTCGGCATAGAGACGGGGCTCGATCTGCGCGCCAAGCCCCTGCCCTTTCTGCAGCGGCATTTCGGCAAATCGGGAAGCTATTTTTACGGCATCGCGCGCGGCGTCGACGATCGTCCGGTACGGCCAGACCGCATTCGCAAATCGATCGGTGCGGAAGTGACCTTCGCGCATGATCTCGTCGCGCTCGAGGAAGCGATCGCCGCTCTCGCGCCCATCGTCGCGCGCGTCGCCGCCCATTGCGAGGGGGCGGGCATAGAGGGACGCACGGTGACGCTCAAAGTCAAATATGCGGATTTTCAGCAGATCACGCGGCGCAGCACCGGCGCCGCGCCGATCGCCTCGCGCGCCGCGCTGGAAGCCTGCGCGCTGGCGCTGCTGCGCCCGCTGTTTCCGTCAGAGAAAGGCGTGCGCCTGCTCGGCGTCACGCTCTCCTCGCTCGCGCCCGCGGGTGGAAGCGACGATCCGCAGATGAGCCTCGCCGTCTGAGACGGCGAAGCCTCACGGCGCGGTCCAGGGATAGGTCCAAGTCTCCGTCAACGTCAGCGGGCCGGCCTTGAGGAAGGCGCGAATATCCGCCGTCTGGCCGGATTTCACCACTATGTCGAACATCACGCGCATGCCGTCTATGTGCGGATTGGCGGCGACGCTCGAGCGGATGACCGTGCCATTGGTCGCCGAGGCGACGACTTCCACCTGGGAAGGATCATTGACGTAATAAGCGAGATCGCCGCCGGCGAAATCGACGATGAAGCGATGCGCGCCCGCAGTCGCCGCCTCGCCCGAGCCGAGCGCCCGCGCCGGCGCCTCGAATGTGTTAACCGCACGGCCATTGGGCGAGAGCCGCGGCAGATCGAGCAGCGAGGTGATGCGATAGGCGTAGGAGAAGGGCTTGCCGATCTCCAGCGGCTGCGCGCCGACCCAGGCCGCGACGATATTGTCATTGGTCTCGTCGAGCGTCGGCAGTTCCAGCAGCTCGACGGCGCCCTCGCCCCATGACCCTTGCGGCTCGATGAAATAGCTCGGCCGCCGCTCATAGGCGAGGTCGATGTCCTGATAGGTCTCGAAATTGCGGTCGCGCTGCAGCAGGCCGAAGCCGCGAATATTGGGATCGGAGAAGGACGTCAGCCGCGCGATCGGCGCATTGGCGAGCGGGCGCCAGAGCCATTCCTTCGACTCGCCATGGACGAGCAGCCCGTCCGAATCATGCAGCTCGGTGCGGAAGCCGTCGCGCATGCGGCGGTCGTTCTCGCCGGTGAGATACATGGAGGTGAGCGGCGCGAGGCCGAATTTCGCCTTGCGACGCGGGAAGATGGTCGCCTGCACGTCGATCGTGCTGTCCTGGCCGGTCGTCAGATCGAAGCGATAGGCGCCGGTCGCCGCCTCGCCGTCGAGCAGCGCATAGAAGGTGATGCGATTGCTGCCCGGCTGCGGCGTCTCGATCCAGAACTCGCGGAAGAAGGGGAAGACTTCCGAATTGTCGCCGCAGTCGACGCAGAGCGCACGCGCCGAGAGGCCATAGCGCTGGCCGCGGCCGAGAAAGCGGAAATAGCTCGCGCCGAGGAAGGAGATCACCTCGTCGTGCACATGCGGATCATTGAGCGGGAAATGCAGGCGGAAGCCGGCGAAGCCGATGTTGATCGGCAGCGTCCGCTCGAATTTGTTGCGGCCATAGTCGAACAGCGCCGCCGAATAGGGAATGGGCGTCGGAATGCCGTCCCTTATCGTGTTCACCGTCACCGGGCGCTTGTAGAGAAAGCCGAGATGGAAGGTGTGCAGCCGGAACGAGCCCGGAATATTGGAGAACAGCGCCTTTTCCGGACGGAAGCGAAGATCGCGGAAGGAGTCGAAGTCGAGCTTCGCCAATTCGTCCGGCAGCTGCGGCGGCGCCGCCTCGAAAGGCGCGCCGGCGAGGTCGCGGGCGCGGCGCGCCACGTCCTCGAGGCCGAAGCGCGGCTGCGTTCCGTTCTGCACGGATTGCGCGACGGCGCGTCCGAGCGGCGCGGCCTGAGCGCCCGCCGCGACCATCGCGCCGAGAAGCCGGCGGCGTGTGATGTCGATCATTTCAGTCAGTTTCCGGAAAAATTGAGCGACGAGCGGAAGCCCGTCTTCGGGTCGCAGACGAATCGGGGTCGCAGACGAATCGGGCGTTCTTGGGGACGCCGCCCCGTCTACGAGCGCGGCGCGCGTCGCCCGGCCCCGTCCGAGCTTCTGCCTATCCGGCTTTGGGCCGGGCTGCAAGACGGTGGAGCTATCACCCCGCGGAGGGCGCAAAATGGGCGAAAGGGCGACAAATTTCGCCGGCGGGCGAAAAAGCCCTTGCAGAGCCGGCGAAAGCGCGTATTTACGTTCTCGCCCACTTTCGCACGTGCCTGTGGTCGTGTGTCGGTCGATGGGGATCCGGACAAGAGGCCGGTCAACCATCGGAATAAAACCGGCAGCCGGAGGCGAAACCGGCGAACCTCGCCTGAGCGAGGGATCGCGACTTAAAGCAACGACGGACCGGGCTTTTTCGTCTCTGTCGACCCTCCAAAGGTCGGCGTACCGAAGAGGCTTGTCTTTCTTGCCGGGCGTGCGGAAAGGGAAAAATCCCCTTCCAAGCGATGGCTATTCGACACGGGATTCGATGTCCGTCTGGACATGCGAGTCCGCGTTTCGTCTAGCCGACGGCGCATCACCCGACCGTCCTGCGCTTCGCCGCGAGCGAAGCCGTGACGGTCATGGAACGCAGTCGTCTCGATGTTCAGCTCGCCTCCACAGCGTGCTGCGCAAACGACGTCGTGCATCCGATCGAAGCCCTTGGCCACTCCGCGGCGCTACATGCCGCGACTTCGTTGGGGATGCCGCAAATGACGGATCGTATTCGCGAATTTTTGGAGGCCCGTCGTCGCGCCGGACGCGATGTCGGCCCCTGCCTCGTCGTCGACCTCGAGGTCGTGCGCGACAATTACACGAGCTTCGCCAAGGCGCTGCCGGACACGCGCGTGTTCTACGCCGTGAAGGCCAATCCGGCGCCGGAGGTGCTCTCGCTGCTCGCCACGCTCGGCTCCTGCTTCGACACGGCCTCCGTTGTCGAGATCGAGCAGGCCATGGCCGCCGGCGCGACGCCGGATCGCATCAGCTTCGGCAACACGATCAAGAAGGAGCGTGACATCGCCCGCGCCTATGCGCTGGGCGTGCGTCTCTTCGCGGTCGATTGCGAGGCGGAGGTCGAGAAGATCGCCCGCTCCGCGCCGGGCTCCAAGGTCTTCTGCCGCATTCTCTGCGATGGCAGCGGCGCCGAATGGCCGCTGTCGCGCAAATTCGGCTGCACGCCGGATATGGCGCCGCGCGTCCTCGAGCACGCTCATCGCCTCGGCCTTGTCGCCTATGGCGTGTCCTTCCATGTCGGCTCGCAGCAGGGCAATCCGAACATGTGGGACGGCGCGCTGAAGTCGGCCTCGTCGATCTTCCGCGATCTCGCCGAGCGCGGCATTCAGCTGCAGATGGTCAATCTCGGCGGCGGATTTCCGACCCGTTACCTCAAGAATGTGCCGGCGGTGAAGGCCTATGGCCAGGCGATCTTCCGGGCGTTGTCGAAGCATTTCGGCAATCGCATTCCCGAGACGATCATCGAGCCGGGCCGCGGCATGGTCGGCAACGCCGGCGTGATCGAGGCCGAGGTCGTGCTGGTGTCGAAGAAGTCCCGTGAGGACGAGGTCCGCTGGGTCTATCTCGACATCGGCAAGTTCAACGGTCTCGCCGAGACGACCGACGAGATGATCCGCTATCCGATCCGCACCGAGGCGGACGGCTCCGCGACCGCGCCTTGCGTCATCGCCGGGCCGAGCTGCGATTCGGTGGACGTGCTGTATGAGAAGGAGCCCTACCTCCTGCCCATCAGCCTGGAGATCGGCTCGAAAGTGCTGATCGAGGGAACCGGCGCCTATACGACGACCTATTCGTCGGTGGGCTTCAACGGCTTCCCGCCGCTGGAATCCTTCGTCATCTGACGCCTGCGGGCCGCGAGCCTTCTGGCTCGCAGCCGCCCCGCCCAAAATTATCTGTCCCGTTCGGCGGGCGCGCAGCGATGCGCGCCAGGCGCGAGGGTCGTCCGTCCTCGAAGGGAGGAACCGATGGCCTTTGAACTTTCTCATCATGAGATCCGGTCGCTCGGCTTTACGCGCAACAGCGTGATTGCGGAAGCGAGCCTCGAAGCGCGCCGTCCCGTCTGCGCGATCGCGGAAGAAACCCCGGAAGACATTGCCGCGCGCGAGGCTCTGCTCGACGCGGCCTTCGGCCCGGCGCGCTTTCTGAAGACTTGCGAGCGGCTTCGCGAAGGCCGCATGCCGGCGCGCGGGCTCGCGCTGGTCTGCAAGGACGAGGACCGGCTCGTCGCCACAATGCGCATGTGGGCGATCTTCGCCGGGCCGGGGCGCCCGGCGCTGCTGCTCGGCCCGCTCGCGGTGGCGCGGGACTATCGTTCGCTGGGGCTCGGCGCCGCCATGATAAAGGCGGGCCTCGCGCGCGCGGCGACCCGCAATCATCGCGCGGTTCTGCTCGTCGGCGACGCGCCCTTTTATGCGCGCTTCGGCTTCGAGACGCGTTTCACCGAAGGGCTGACAATGCCCGGCCCCGTCGAGCGCGAGCGTTTCCTCGGCCTCGAGCTGACCAAAGGCGCTCTGACCGGCGCGGCCGGCCGAGTGTCCGGAGCCGGCCTGCCCGCCCGGGCGGCTGCCCCGGCGGTGATCGGCGAGCTGGCGCGCGCGGCGTGACGTCGCGCGGCGAAGGGCAAAGGTAAGCGCGGGCGGCCTTTGTCCGGGGAGCCGAACCGGCGCCGGACATTCGATAAAAGCAAAACGCCCGAAGTCTCGCGACTTCGGGCGTTTTGAATTTGGTCAGGCTTCGGCGGGGTGAGGCGAGCCCGCCTCCCCGGCGCTAAGCCGCGGTCAGTGCGCTAGCGATTTCACATCCGCAATGCCGGCGGAGACGAAATCGGTTCCGGCGACGCCCTTGCGCAGCACGGCCTCGGCGACCTTCACCGCGGCGTCGGCGGCGCTGGCGCGCACCTCGGCGGCGGCCTGAGCCTCGGCCTGGGCGATCTTGTCCTCCACCTGCTTGGTGCGGCGGGTGATATAATCCTCGAGGCGCTGGCGCGCTTCGGTCGCCAGCAGATCGGCCTCGCTCTTGGCCTGAGCGACGATCGCCTTCGCCTCTTCCTCGGCCTCCTCGCGCTTCTTCTCGAAGGAGGCGAGCAGGCTCTCGGCCTCGCTGCGCAGGCGCTCGGCCTCGGCGAGCTCGCTCTTGATCCGGATCACGCGCGAATCGAGCGCGGCTCCGAGCTTCTTATGCGCGCCCACATAGAGGAGCAGGAAGACGAAAATGCCGAAGCCGATGGCGACGAAAACTTCCGCGTCGAAATGCATGGCTCGACCTCTCAGCTCGCCTTGATGTTACGGTATTCGCCTTGCAGCGTCTCGGCGGCGAAGCGGGCGCCCGTCAGCTTCTCGAGGATCGCGCCGGCGGCTTCGGTGGCGATCGTCTCGACATTGGACAGCGCCTCGGATTTGGCGGCGAGAATCTGCGTCTCGGCGGCGGCGACCTTCTCGGCGAAGGCGGCCTCCTCGCTGGCGCGACGCGTGGCGGTCTCGGTGGCCGCCTGCTGCTGGGCGGCGCGGCCGATATCCTGCGCCTGCGCCTTGGTGACGCGCAAGGTCTCGTCATGCGCGGCGGCGGCTTCCTGCGCCTTCTCCTGCAGCTCGCGCGAGGCGAAGAGATCGCTCTCGATGCGGCTCTCGCGGTCGTGCAGAATGGAGCCGATACGCGGCAATGCGATGCGCGACATGAGAAGATAGAGAAGTCCGAAGGTCAGCGCCAGCCAGACGAGCTGCGGAACGAAATTCTCCGTCTGGAAGGGCGGAAACTCGCCTCCACCGTGATGTTCGACGCTCGTTTGCGTCGCGCTCGGCTCACGGGCTCCATGCGGCGCCGCCTCTTCGGCGGCGAGAACGATATTCGCCATGACGGCTTCCAGCCTCTTGTCTGCGTGGGAGACGACAAAGGCTCGGGACGCGTCCCGAGCCTTCGTTCATACGGCCTCAGGCCTTGAGATAGAGCAGGATCGCGATCAGGAACGCGAAGATGCCGAGACCTTCGGCCAGCGCCGCGCCGATGATGGCGTTGGTGAACTGAGCCGCAGCGGCCGACGGATTGCGCAGAGCGCCATTGAGATAGTTGCCGAAGATGATCGCGACGCCGATCGCGGCGGCGCCCGTTCCGATGGCGGCGAGACCAGCGCCGATCGGGCCGTAGACGGAAACATCAGCCATTGTTAACTCCTGCTCTTTTTTAGGCGGGCGACCATTTATTGTTCAAATATTTATCAGTGGCCCGGGTGGATCGCGTCATTGAGATAGACGCAAGTGAGGACGGTGAAGACGAACGCCTGAAGGCAGTTGACCAGCAGCTCCAGGGCGTAGAGCACGACGACGCCGAGCACAGGAACCGGCGCGAGCGCCGCCCAGGAGCCGGCGCCGAGAAGCATCACCGCGAGACCGCCGAACACGGCGAGCGTGATATGGCCCGCGAGAATGTTGGCGAAGAGACGAACGGAGAGCGACACGGGCCGCGACAGGAAGGAGATGATCTCGATCGGGATCAGAATGACCAGCACCGGCCCCGGAACGCCATGCGGCACGAACAGCCGCAGAAAGCCGAAGCCGTGGCGATAGAGCCCGTAGAGGATCACCAGAAGGAGAACGAAGGCCGCGAAGGCGAAGGTGAGGACGATCTGGCTCGACAGCGAATAGGTGTAGGGGACGAGGCCGATCAGATTCGACATCAGAATGAAGGTGAACAGCGTGAAGACGAAGGGGAAGAAGCGCATCCCTTCCTTGCCCGCCGTAGAGCGCACCGTATTGGCCACGAATTCGTAGAGAACCTCGGCGAGCGCCTGTCCACGACCCGGCACCAGCGCGCGCTTGGACGTCGCGAATATGGTGAGGATGATGGCCGCGGAAGCGGCGAGAAGCATGTAGAGCGAGGCGTTGGTGAAGGAGACGTCGACGCCATTGATGAAGTAAGGCGCAATACGCTGGAGCTCGAACTGCTCGGTAGGATTCATCGCTCGATCCGGACGGCGCCCGGCCCTTCATCTCCGCGGCGCCGAGGGAGTCGGGCCGCCTGTTTCATCCGCCGCCTCGCGCGTCTTTCGGCGCAACGAAGCGAAACACATTGTAGAAGCCCGCAGCGACGCCGAGCCCCAGAAACAGGATCAGCAGCCACGGCCCGGTGCCGAACCAGCGATCCGCCTGCCATCCGATCAGCGTGCCGACGAGAATCGCGGCGACGAATTCGGACAGCACGGTGAAACCCGCGCTCAGCGCCTTTCCGAACGACCCGCCGACCGGCAATCCGCCGCCAGTCTCGGCGCGTCGCTCCTCTTCCTTGCTGCCGAGCTCGGCCTGGAGCCTCTCCAGTCTCGCGCGCAGCTCTTGGTCGCTCTCGTTCTTGTCCGTTGTCATCGGCTCTCCTCCTCGCGCAAAAGCTTTAGAGCGCGCGCGAGCAGCATAGATGATTGCCGAAGAAACGCCCGGACAGGGGCGACGGAAGGGATTTCGACGCGACGCGATATCGGCCGGGCGGCCAAGTCGTTCGAGCCGCGCGCAACATATGGGCAGCGCCATTTCGTGTCAAGCCGCAGCCCCCGCCGCGAATCGCCCGGAAAACCAGGGTTTTTCCGCGATTGTCCATTTCTTGCGCAGACTCCTTTTCGCGGTTGCGAGATGGTCCGCAGCCGCAATGCGAGAAAGCCGCCCCGTCGCCGCGCCCCGCGGCCCCGTGAGGAACGGCTCGCTTTCCCTCGTCGAGGGAGCATGCTGGGGACGGAAAGCCGCCCGAAGGATCCGACGGGCCGGCAGGCGACTGCGCTCTTCCGTAGCGAGGCGCGGAGAGGTAAGGTCCGCATAAATGCATTGATTTCATCGCGCTATCAAAAATTTTCAGTGGCGTCGGAGGCGCCGTTCTGGCGTCATCTTCACGAACGATCCTCCCTTTTGCGCGACGATGCGGATGGCGGACATATGACCGAGCTGCGGAACTTCGATCTCAATCTCCTCGTCGCCTTCAATTTTCTGATGGAGGAGCGCAATGTGTCGCGCGCGGCGCAGAAGATGTTCATCACCCAATCGGCGATGAGCCATGTGCTGCAGCGATTGCGGCAGCAGCTCGACGATCCGGTGCTGGTGAAGACGCCGCAGGGCATGAAGCCGACCCAGCGCGCGCTCGCCCTGGTGGAGCCGGTCGCTTCCATCTTGAACGAGGTCGAGCAGGTGATCCGCGGCTCGAAGGAGTTTTCGCCGGCGACGACGCAGCGGCGCTTCACGATCGCGACGAATGATTATGTCGAGTTCTGCCTGCTGCCGCCGCTGATGAAATCGGTGAGCCGGCAGGCGCCCAATGTGGAGATCCATCTGGTGCAGACCTCCGGCTCGCTGCGCGAGGCGGCGGACGCCGGCGATGTCGATCTCGTCATCGGCTTCGACGTGATCCTGGATTCGACGCCCTATGTCCGGCGCGAGCGGCTCTACACGGATCGCATCGTCGCTCTAGTGCGCCGCGACCATCCTGATTTTCCGACCGATGAGCCGACGCTCGAGCAATTCGTCGCGGCGCGACATATGCTGATGTCGCGGCGCGAGGCGGGCACGGGAATCATCGACGACTGGCTGGAGCGCCGCGGCCTCGCGCGCAAGGTCTCGCTCGTCGTGCCGAATTTTCTATCTGCGCCCTGGATCGTGGCGAGCAGCGATCTCGTCTTCTCATTGCCGCTGCGCATCGCCGAGCATTTCGTGCGTCTCGCGCCGCTGCGAATATTGGAGATACCGATCGAGTTCCCGACCTATGATCTGCTGATGGTCTGGCACTCGCTGCAAGATCGCGAGCCGGCGCACGCATGGCTGCGGCGCGAAATCGTCGATATTTGCCGCGGCGTCGTGGAGCCGCCGGTCGAGGAGACGCCGCGGCCGGCGCGCGCAAAGGGCCGAGAGCCTGCGTGAAGAATGCGCTCGCCACTCATCATAGGGTTTCCATCTGATTCTTCGCTCGAAAAAGCGACGACCGCACAGCTGTCATTGCGAGCGAAGAGAAGCAATCCAGAGCCGTGGGGCGGTTCTGGATTGCTTCGTCGCTCCGCTCCTCGCAATGACGACCATGCGGGAATGCGTGGCATTCACGCGGAAACCGTAGCACGCCTTCGCAAAAGCCCTCTTCCGCGCAGCGGGGGAGGGCCGGGGAGAGGGCCTCAGCGCGAGAATTTCTTATATTTCAGCCGATGCGGAATGACGCTGTCGATTCCGAGGCGACGCTTCTTGTCCTCCTCGTAATCGGCGAAATTGCCCTCGAACCACTCCACATGCGAATCGCCCTCGAAGGCGAGCATGTGCGTGGCGATGCGGTCGAGGAAGAAGCGGTCATGCGAGATGATGACCGCGCAGCCGGCGTAATCCACCAGCGCTTCTTCCAGCGCGCGCAGCGTGTCGACATCGAGGTCGTTGGTCGGCTCGTCGAGCAGCAGAACATTGGCGCCCTGCTTCAAAATCTTGGCTAGATGCACGCGGTTGCGCTCGCCACCCGACAGCATGCCGACCTTCTTCTGCTGGTCGGTTCCCTTGAAGTTGAAGGCGCCGCAATAGGCGCGTGAGTTGATCTCGCGCTTGCCGAGATAGATGATGTCATTGCCGCCGGAAATCTCTTCCCACACGGTCTTCTTGTCCTCGAGCGCGTCGCGCGATTGGTCGACATAGCCGAGCTGCACGCTGTCGCCGACCGTGATGGAGCCCTTGTCCGGCTTCTCCTGGCCCGTGATCATGCGGAACAAGGTCGTCTTGCCGGCGCCGTTGGGGCCGATCACGCCGACGATGCCGCCCGGCGGCAGCTTGAAGGAGAGATCGTCGATCAAGAGATGATCGCCGAAGCCCTTCGACAAATGATCGAAGGCGATGACATTGTCGCCGAGGCGCTCGGCCACCGGAATGACGATCTGCGCCGTCGTCGGCGCCTTCTCGTTCTGCTTGGCGACGAGATCCTCATAACGCTGGATACGCGCCTTGGATTTGGCCTGGCGGGCCTTGGGCGAGGCGGCGATCCACTCGCTCTCCGCCTCGAGGGCGCGCTGGCGGGCCTTGTCCTCGCTGTTCTCCTGCGCGAGGCGCTTCTGCTTCTGCTTCAGCCAGCTGGTGTAATTGCCTTCGTAGGGAATGCCGCGGCCGCGATCGAGCTCGAGAATCCAGCCGGTGACATTGTCGAGGAAGTAGCGGTCATGGGTGACGATGAGGATCGCGCCCGGATAATTGCGCAAATGTCCCTCGAGCCAGTTCACCGTCTCGGCGTCGAGATGGTTGGTCGGCTCGTCGAGCAGCAGCATTTCCGGCTGCTCGAGCAGCAGGCGGCACAGCGCCACGCGGCGCCGCTCGCCGCCGGAAAGCTTGGTGACGTCGGCGTCGTCGGCCGCGCAGCCGAGCGCCTCCATGGCCTGATCCACCTGGCTGTCGAGATCCCAGAGGCCCTTGGCCTCGATCTCGTCCTGCAGGCGGGTCATCTCGTCGGCGGTCTCGTCGGAATAATTCACCGCGAGATCATTGTAGCGATCGAGAATGGCCTTCTTGTCGGCGACGCCGAGCATCACATTGCCGCGCACGTCGAGCTCTGGATCGAGCTGCGGCTCCTGCGGCAGATAGCCGACGCGCGCGCCCTCGGCGACGAAGCCCTCGCCAGTATACTCCTTGTCCATGCCGCCCATGATGCGCAGCAATGTCGATTTACCGGCGCCGTTGACGCCGAGAACGCCGATCTTCGCGTCCGGGTAGAAGGACAAATGGACATTGTCGAGGACCTTCTTGCCGCCCGGATAGGTCTTGGTGAGACCCTGCATATGATAGATGAACTGCCGCGCCATGGGTGATCGGTCCCGCTAGAGAAAAATGCTCGGCGCGATGTTTAGCGCCTTTTGGGCGGAAGTGAAAACCGGCTTTTTGCGTGAGGGGCGGCGTGGTCGCGGAAGGCCCGTACGTCGCCGGAAGTTGACAGCGGCGGGGCTTTTCCGCCAGAGGTTGCCCGTCTCCAACGAGAGCGGGCTCATGCGCGTCTTCGTGACCGGCACGGCCGGATTCATCGGCTTCCATCTCGCACAGCGCCTGCTCGAGCTCGGCCACAGGGTCGATGGCTTCGACGGGCTCACGCCTTATTACGATGTGACGCTGAAAGAGGCGCGCCACGCCCGGCTCGCTGGCTTCGAAGCGTTTCGCCCCCATATCGCCATGCTCGAGGATATGGAGGCGCTGACCCGCGCCGTCACGGCGGCGGAGCCGGAGGTCATCGTCCATCTCGCGGCGCAGGCGGGCGTTCGCTACAGCCTCGAGAACCCGCGCGCCTATGTGGACGCCAATCTCGTCGGCGGCTTCAATGTTCTCGAGCTGGCGCGGCTGCAGGGCGTTCGCCATCTGCTGATGGCCTCCACCAGCTCCGTCTATGGCGGCAATCAGGACGTGCCCTTTTTGGAGAGCGAGCGCGCCGATTTTCCGCTGACGCTCTATGCGGCGACGAAAAAGGCCAATGAGGCGATGGCGCATTCCTATGCGCATCTGTGGTCCATTCCGACGACCATGTTCCGCTTCTTCACCGTCTACGGCCCCTGGGGCCGGCCGGATATGGCGCTGTTCAAATTCGTCGACGCCATCGAGAAGGGCCGGCCGATCGACATCTACAATCACGGCAAGATGCAGCGCGATTTCACCTATGTCGGCGATCTCGTCGAGGCGATCCTGCGCCTCGTCGACCGCGCGCCGCAGATCGGCGCGGACGCATCCGTCTCGCCGGTCGCCCCGTTCCGCATCGTCAACATCGGGCGCGGCGAGCCCGTGGGCCTGCTCGATTTCATCGAGGCGATCGAGCGCAAATTGGGCAAGACGGCGGTCCGCAACTATCTCGAGATGCAGAAGGGCGACGCCCCCCGCACCTTCGCCGATTGCTCGCTGCTCGAACGGCTGACCGGCTTTCGCCCGCAGACCTCGGTGGAGGAGGGCGTCTCGGCCTTCGTCGACTGGTATCGCGCCTATTATGACGCCGCCTGACGCCGGAGCCGTGAGCAATCCTTAACCATCTGTCTGAGACAAGACCGTAACCGCCGCGCGGGGGCGATTCGCGCCCTTTCGGCGCGGCCTTGGGCCTCGTTTCGGAGAGCGTTTCATGGCCTTGGCTTGCACTTCAGGTCTCGATACCGGCTTCGTCGAGCTCGGCTATGCGAAAGTGGCGGCGCTCGGCGTCGTGCAGGGCATCACCGAGCTTCTCCCCATTTCCTCCACGGCGCATATGCGGATCGTGCCGGCGCTGCTCGGCTGGAAGGACCCGGGCTCGGCGTTCTCGGCCGCCATGCAGCTCGCCGCTTTGGCCGCCGTGGTCAGCTATTTCTGGAAGGATATTCGCGGGATCGCCTTCGGCTCCGTCCATGCGGCGCTGCGGCGCGATTTCAGCGATTGGAACTTCCGCTTCCTCATCTGGATCGTCCTCGCCACCATTCCCATCGGCCTCGCCGGCATCGCGCTCTCTGGCGTGCTGAACGCCTGCGGCTCGCCGCTGCGCTCGCTGCCGGTCATCGGCATCTCCTGCATCGTCATGGCGGCGCTGCTCGCCATCGCCGAGCTCTATTGCAACCACTCCCGCACGCTGGACCATGTGAGCCTGAAGGATGCCCTGGTCGTCGGCTTCGCCCAGGTGGGCGCGCTGGTGCCGGGCGTCTCGCGCTCCGGCTCCACCTTGACCGCGGCCCTGTTCCTAGACCTCAAGCGCGAGCAGGCGGCGCAATTCTCCTTCCTGCTCGGCCTGCCGGCCATCACCCTCGCCGGCCTCAAGGAGCTCTATGAGCTGCACAAGGCGCATCTCGACGGCCATGGCTGGTCGGTGCTGGCGGTCGGCCTCGTCGTCGCCTCCGTTTCGGCCTTCGCGGCCATATGGGGACTGATGCGTTTTCTGGAGCGTTTCTCCACCTGGCCCTTCGTCGTCTACCGGGCCTTCATCGGCGTGGTTCTGCTCGTGGGCGCCGCCACCGGCCTATTGTCTTGAGCCGCAAGGGAGGCGGCGCCGATTCGGTCATTTCGGCGCCGCGATCTTTTATTTTTGTTCGCTTTGTCGGCGCCCGGCTCTTGCCCAAACAGGCCCTCGGGACCTAACATCGGAGCCATGGTCGAGACCACCACCCTCATTCGCCATGCTGGACCCGGCGACGCCGAGGCGATCACGCATGTGCACGACGCCTCCTGGCGGGACGCCTATCGCGGCGTCATTCCGGGCGGGGAGCTCGAGCGCATGATCGCCCGCCGCGGGCCGCAATGGTGGGCGCGGGCGATCGTGCGGGGCAGCGGCATTCTGGTGCTGGAGTTCGACCAGGACGTCGTCGGCTACGTCACCTACGGCCGCAATCGCGTGCCCTCCATGCCTTACTCGGGCGAGATCTTCGAGATCTATCTGCTGCCCGAATATCAGGGCCTCGGCTTCGGCCGACGCCTGTTCAACGCCGCGCGGCAGGAGCTCGCCGCGCATGGCTATCTCTCCACCATCGTCTGGGCCTTGGCCGATAATGACAAGGCTCTCGCCTTTTATCGCCGGCTCGGCGGCCTCACCGTCCGCCGCGCGGAAGAGCGCTTCGGCGAAGACATGTTGGCGCGCGTCGCCTTCGGATTCGTCTCCGCGCCCGTCCGCTGACTTTTCCCACTGTCAGGAGCTGCTAGATGCGTCTCGACGCCATTGAAATCGGCGCGAATCCTCCATTCGAAGTCAATGTCGTGATCGAAGTGCCGCTCGGCGGCGAGCCGATCAAATATGAGCTCGACAAAGCCTCGGGAACGCTCGTCGTCGACCGATTCCTCTATACGTCGATGCGCTATCCCGGCAATTACGGCTTCATCCCGCACACTCTGTCGGAAGATGGCGACCCCTGCGACGTGCTGGTCGCCAATACGCGGCCGATCGCGCCCGGCGCGCTGATCGCCGTGCGCCCGATCGGCGTGCTCTACATGCGCGACGAGGCCGGCGGCGACGAGAAGATCATCGCCGTGCCCGCGCCCAAGCTGACCAAGCGCTACGACAAGGTGCAGAACTACACCGACCTGCCGGAGATCACGACTCGGCAGATCGAGCATTTCTTCGCCCATTACAAGGACCTCGAGCCCGGCAAATGGGTCGAGGCGGCCGGCTGGGGCGACGCGGAAGCGGCCCACAAGATCATCAATGAAGCGATCGCGCGGGCGAAAAAGGGCGAATAGAGAGTAGCGAATAGCGAGTAGCAAAAACTATTCGCTACTCGCTATTTCGCTATTCGCTCACCCCTTCGGCGCCGGCGGCGTGCGCGAGATTATCCCCTTGCGCATGGCGTCCGGCCGATCCTTCTTCGGCACCAGGCCGGTTTCCGACGCCGTATAGCGGCGCGCCGCTTCGATGAGATCGTCAACATCGGCGACATTGTCGAAATCGCCCAGCACATAGGTCCACTTGCCGCGGGCGGCCATGGCCACGGTGCAGGGGCGCGAGCACACGCCGAGACACTCCACCGGCTCCGCCGCGACGATCGCGCGATCCTCCGCGGTGAGGCGCGCGCCGAGCGCCTCGAGCAGCGCATGGCCCGGACGCACCTCCGGATCATCCTTGGCTCGGCAGACAGTGCACACATAGACCGTCGTTTCCGGCTGGCTCACCTGACCTCCTTCGCCGCTCACTTCGGCGGCTCATATTTGCACTGCGCCCCGCCGCCGGCCTTTTGCGCCACCTCATCCGGATCGACCGTGCAGTCGAGAGCGGACGCCGCAGCATAAATCGTTCCGGCTGCGCCGTCGGGCGGCACGCCCACTTCCAGCAGCGTCGCGTATATCTCATGCGCGAGGCGGCCGGAGAGCTGGACCTTCTTCTGGCCGAACGTCAGCTCGCATGCATGCTGCGTAATGTCCACATTGCTCGCGCGGCAGCTGATCGAATCGACGACCACCTCTATCGTCTTGCCCTTGGGAAAAGCGACCTTCGCATGTCCGTCGGCGAGCTTGCCGAGCGCCGCCTTCTCGGCGGGCTTCACCGCCGGCGAATGCTTGCCGGCGAGGGCGGCGAGCGACAAGGCGCCGGCGCCGTCCGTCGTGGAGGCGGCAAGGGCGGCGCCATCGGCCGCGAGAATGAAAAGAGCGGTCGCGAAAATCCGTTTCATGCGCAATTCCTTCCGAGCTTCGCGCCTTGCGCGCGAGGGGCGGAGAATTGCGGCATGCGGGGCCGAAATCATGGCGCGAAGGCGGCGAAGCTCAGGCGAGCGCGCCACGGCTCTCGATCAGATCGCGCCGCTCGGAGGGCAGAGTGGGCTCGCGCTCGCCGCCGCAACATTCGATCGACAGACGCGCGACATTCTCAATGGTGACGTCGCGCGTCTCCGTGCGCACGCCGATCTCGCGCAGCTTGGCGAAAGCGCGCGACAATGTCTCCTGCTTGACGCCGAGCCGCGCGGCGATGAGCCGCTTGTCATAAGGCAAGCGCAGGCTGCAGCTTTCGACATTCGGCGGACACAGCGTTAGCAGGAAGCGTGCGAGCCGCTGCTCGGCGGTCTGGCCTTTGAGCGATTCGATCTCGCCGATCAGCCCGCCCAATTTGCGCGCGGTCTCCTCGATCACCGCCGATGCGAGCGAAGGGGATTCACGCAGCATGAAACGAAATCGCGGCGCGGAGAGCTTTATGAGCTGCGTCGGTCCAACTGCTTCCGCGCCGACGCGATAGCTCTCGCCGTCCGGGCTCAGCGCCTCGAAGAGAGTCTCGCCGATATTGCAGATATTGATGAGAGTCTCGTCGCCGCAGGAGGCGGTGCGCATCAGCTTCACGAATCCGTCGAGCACGATCGCCACATGAAGCGCGTGATCGCCTTGACGAAAAATCGTCTGACCATCTTCGAATTGTTCTAATTTCGCATCGCGGGTGAGCCGCTGCATCGACTGCGCATCGACAGTCGCAAACATCGGCACGCCTCTAAGAGACGGCGGCTCCAGCATTAGCGCGCTCCCGCGGTCGCCGACTTTTCCGCGCAAATCGGCGCGTTCATCGGTCATTGTACGCAATCTATCGCGAAGCTTCCCCCTGGGAAAGCGCTCGCTCTTGGACAGGAAGTCGCATGAAGCGCGCGCTCCGCCTCCGCGAGCGCTCGTAAAACGCCGCGATCCGCCTTTGATTTCTGGACTTTTCGTGATTTGCGCGGCGCTGCATGAAAAAGAGAGAGCGTGGAGTCTCGGCATTATTGCGCAGACGCCGAGCCCCGCGAGATTCAATCGCCTAAGTATTTTTTGCAGCGATGAGCGATATTTTTTTCGGCGGATCGCGCTCGAGCAGGAAGATCGCCTGCGCGCCGAAGAGATTCCACACCCACCAAGGCGCGTTCACGCGGATGGGCGCGCCGGCGTGATCCAGCGCCGCGCCGCGTTCGATATGCGCCCCCAGCGCTTCGACGAGATCGACGAAATCCCTGATCGTGCAGAGATGTATGTTGGGCGTGTCGTACCAGGCGTGCGCCAGCGTCGTGGTCTGCGGCATGCGGCCTTTGGCCAGCAGCGACAGCCGCACTTTCCAATGTCCGAAATTGGGGAAGGACACGATCGCGCGCCGACCGATTCGCAGCATGTCGACCAGCACCTGACGCGGATGATGCGTCGCCTGCAGCGTCTGCGACAGAATCACATAATCGAATCCGTCGGTCGGATAGTCGCGCAGATCGGTGTCGGCGTCGCCTTGAATCACCGACAAGCCTTTGGCCACGCAATCATTGACGCCGCGCTGCGACAATTCCACGCCGCGTCCGTCCACCTGCTTGGTCTCGGCCAGCAATTTCAGCAGCGCGCCATCGCCGCAGCCGACGTCGAGCACGCGGCTGCCCGGCGCGACCATCGCCGCGACGGCGGCGAGATCGAGACGAACGGGGCGTTCCTGCGCGCTCTGAGGAAAGATGGGAGCGTTCATCGGCTAAGCCTCCTCGGCGCGCGGCAGGCCGCGCGCCGCAGCGGCCGCCTCCAGAAATCCGCGCGTCGTCGCAATGAAATCCGGCTCATAGACGAGAAATGCGTCATGGCCTTTGTCGCTGTCGATCTCGACGAAGGAGACCGAGGCGCCGCCGGCGTTGAGCGCATGCACGATGGCGCGCGAAGCGGAGGTCGGATAGAGCCAGTCGGTGTTGAAGGAGACGACGCAAAAGCGCGTCGTCGTGCCCTTGAACGCCTGCGCCAGCGAGCCGCCGTAATCGGCCGCGAGATCGAAATAATCGCAGGCGCGCGTGACATAGAGATAGGAGTTGGCGTCGAAGCGATCGACGAAGGCCATGCCCTGGTGACGCAGATAATTCTCGATCTGAAAATCCGCGTCGAAGGAGAAGGTCGGCGCCGCGCGATCCTGCAGCTTGCGGCCGAACTTGCGTTGCAGAGCCGGCTCCGAGAGATAGGTGATATGCGCGGCCATGCGCGCGACGGCGAGGCCCTTCTCCGGCCGCACGCCCTGCTCGAGATAACGCCCGCCGCGCCAATCGGGATCGGCCATCACCGCCTGCCGGCCGACCTCGTGAAACGCGATATTCTGCGACGAATGCTTGGGCGCGGTGGCGATCGGCATGGCGGAGAAGACGCGCTCTGGATAGCTCGCCGCCCATTGCAGAACCTGCATGCCGCCCATGGAGCCGCCGGCGACGCAGAAGAGCTGGTCTATCCCGAGGTGATCGATCAGCATCGCCTGCGCGCGCACCATGTCGCGAATGGTGACGACCGGAAAATCGAGGCCATAGGCGTGGCCCGTCGTGGGATTGATCGAGGACGGACCCGATGTGCCGAGGCAGCCGCCGACGACATTGGAGCTGACGATAAAATAGCGCTCCGTGTCGAAGGGCTTGCCGGGGCCGACCATCACATCCCACCAGCCGGGCTTGCCGGTCAGCGGATGCACATTGGCGGCGTGCTGGTCGCCGGTCAGCGCATGGCACAGCAGAATGGCGTTGGAACGCTGGGCGTTCAGCTCGCCATAGGTCTGATAAGCGATCGTCAAAGGCGCGACGCAGCCGCCCCCATCGGTGAGGAGCGGCCGGTCCAGCGGGAACTCGACGATGCGCCCATTGAGCGGGTCCGAAGAGGACAACGTCTCTATGGCTGGAAGCGCATTGGCCAAATTCTTCTCTCCTGTTCGATATGCCGAACAATTTGTTCGGCAACATCGGCGGCCGAGAGGAGAGTGTCAAGGCCTTGGGCGTCTCCGGCAATCGTCTTAGGCCCGCCTCTGCGGCCTCTCACCGCGCCGCGGGCTTGGGCGGGCCGGCGAAGGCCTGGGGCGGTAGGCCGGGGTCGAAATGAACCGCCGCCGCCCGTGTCTCCACCGGCTTTGTTTCCATCGGCTTGGCCGGCTCGCTGTAGCGGCGAACCTCGGTCGTCGTCTCCTCATGGCGATGGAGAGGCCGCGCCTTGGCCTTATGGACCGGCGGCCGCTTCGCCGGACCGGCGATGCTCGCCACCGTCGCCGGCGCCGCGGGACGCTCGCCAGCGGCGGGCGGAGGCGTGGGCGTATCGACGCCGCTGCGGGCGGCGTCGACGACGCGCTCCACATTGGCGGCCTCGGTGGCGCGCAGTCGCGCGAACCATTCGGCGAATTGCTGCTCGGTGACGCCCTTGCGGCAGAGGCGCATGCGGATCGAGGCGGGAATCTCGTCGCCCCGGACGATGGTCGTAGCGGCGGCGTCCGGGCGGGCCACGGCGCGCAAATCATCGACCCATTGCCAGGCGAAGGCGCAGCGCGTCCCTTCCGGTCCCGGCCCCACGGCGAGGCCGAAGGGTCCGAGCTCATTATGCAGCGGCTTGGCGACGATACGCATGCGCGTCGTCGGAAAGCGCAGCGCCAGCTCCTGGCGCACGCCGACCTCGGTCGGCCTGCCCATGGGGATCTCGCCCTCATGGCCGCTCCCGGCGGCGGCCGCGCGAATGTCGATGGTCAGCTCGTTCCAGCCCTTGCCCATGAGGGCGCGGTCGAGCGCGACGCTCTGACGCCAGCCATTGGCGTAGCGGCGCTCCTCGAGGCCGCCGCGCACGCGCGCCTCGGCCGGCAGCGCCAGAATGGAGGCCGCGCCGCTGCGCGCCTCGACGCCCTGCGCCGGCGGCGGTCCGGCGGTGGCGCCGGTCGGCGTCGTATCGACGGCGAGAATGCCGCGCGTCGGGGAGCAGGCGGAAAGGCCGAGCGCGAGCAGCAGCAGCGGGGGCGAATGTCTCGAGAAATGGCTCATGACGAAATCTCCGAAAAACGAATTCAGCGGGTCTGGCTCTGCTTGGACGAGGGCAATGAAAGCACCGCGGCGAGATCGGGCGGCGGCGGCGCGGCGCCATAGCGATTGCGCGGCGCCATGGCGGTGGCGACATGCTCGGCGGCGCTGGCCGTGAGCTGTGTGGCGGCGTCGGCCTTCTGCTGGCCGATCCAGGCCGGATCGGCCTCCTGATTGGCCCATTGCGTGCCGGTCGGCGCGACCTGCTCGGAGGCCGGCGGCCAGCTCGCGAGATCGACGGCGTTCCAGCCGGGCGAGAGGATGAAGCCGTAGCGCTCCGAGGGCATGGGTCCGACGCCGGGCACGCGCCGCGCCACCAGCGGCGCCTTGCCGCCGAGCGGCTCCGTCCGCAGCCCGACCGGAACGGCGGCGGCTACGACCGGCGCCGGCTGGGCGGAGGCGGAGCGCGCGGCGACCAGCGGCAGCGGCGCGAAGCGCAGCGGATTTTCCGCCGTCACCGCTAGCGGGAATCTGCCGCGCACGGCTTTCAGCACGCGCTCGCGCTGCTGCTCCTGCGCCGCCACCTTGGCGGCGTCCGGCGTGGTCGCCTCCTTCTTCTCGGCCTCGACGCGCAGGCGGTCGCGCTCGGCGGCGAGCGCCGGCCCGGCCGGCCCTGGCACCACATAGCCGGCCATTTTCACCGCCGGCCCATGCGCCTTGGCGGCGACGCGCGAGTCGCAGGGGAAGGGCGGATGATAATAATCATCCGGGAACAGCAGCTCGACCAGCTTGGGGAACAGCCCGTCATAGCGGTTGATGAGCTCCAGCGCCTCCTTGTCCTTGCGCAGGCGCTTCAGCGTCAGCACATAGCCATAGAGCGTCGCCTCCTTCGGAAACCAGGCGACCGCGCGCTCGAACCAGAAGCGCGCCACATCGAACTGGCAGGAATTATAGGCGTACCAGCCGAGACCCTGCGCGCCCTCGCCGGAGGCCGATTCGATCGTCACCGCCGCATAGCGGGCGAGGCGCGCCGGCTCCAGATATGGCGGAGTCTCCTGCGTGAGATCGCGCTCCAGCAAATCGAGAAAGAGAATGCCATTGTTCACCAGCGGAACGCGCCAGGCGTAGGAGACCTCCTCCGCCTCGCGGCGCAGATCGAGCGCGCGCAGCGTATGGGCGAGCCCATGCGCGATCATGGCGTCGCCGCCATTCTCGATCGCCGCCTTGAAGGATTCGAGCGCGTTACGAAAATCGCGGCGCTTGTATCGCAGCCAGGCGACGAGGCCGAGCTGCTGCGGCTCGCGCGTGAATTTGGCGAAATTCTCGAAGCGCTGCAGCTCGTCGGCGGAAATCTCGTCCTTGCGCTCGTCGCGCAGCACGGCGACGATGCGCGCGCGGGTGATGTCGATGGCCACAGCGGCGAATTCGTCTTCCGGCCCTTTCGAGCTCTTGCGCGCCTCGACCAGCAGCGTCTCGACATCGTTCATACGCAGCGTGGCCATCGCCTTCTGCATGGTGGCGAGACGAATATGCTTGTCCTCATTGGAGACGAAGATCGCCTTATAGACCTCGATCGCCTCATTGATCTGCCCGGTGCGCGCAAAAGCTTCCGCGATCGTCCATTGCGCCTCCGCATCGGCGTTGGCGATGAAGAAGCGGCCGTCGCGCGCGAAGGAGGCAATGTCGAGCCAGCGCCCCTCGCGCCAGAATGCGAAGATCTGATTGCGCTGCTCCTTCTGCTTTAGCTTTTGAATGAGATCGTCGGATGGACGCCAGCCGGGCATGTCCTTGCGGCGCGCGGCGATGTTCTCGCGCAATTCGTCGAGCCTGTCGCTCGAGAACAGCTCCCACAATCCCGCCTCGTCGACATCGCCGCGACGCGGTCCGTAGAGATCGGCCGGCGGCTCGAAATTGGGATAGAGCCGCCGCAGCCGCGAGAATTCGGCGCGCACGCGCGCGCGCTGATCCAGCGATGCGTAATAGCGCAGCGCGAGATCGTCGGGCTTTTCGGAGGCCGCGGCGGCGGGCGCCGGCGCGGCCAGAATGGATTGGGGCGCGGCGCCTTGGGCGTGCGCGTGCGGAGCCGCCGCAAAGGAAACGGCGCAGGCCGCGAGGATAAGGGCTCTCATTTGGCGAGACACGACGAATACCTCATTTGCGCGGCGAGCAGCGCCAGCAGATGCAGAGTGGCGGGGTAATAATCTTCATTGGCTTTGGGCGCGGCGAAATCGGCGGGCAGCTTGGCGCCGTCGACGACGCAGGCGACGAGCGCGGCGATCGACGCTATGCCATTGCCGCCGAACTGGCCGACCTCCTTGCCGGAAGCGACATCGACGATCGGCGGCGCCTCCTTGGCGCGCTGCGCCCAGGCGAGGAAGGGCGCGTAATGCGCGCGCTCGCCGACGCCGGCCCAGGCGAGATAGAGCGGAATGCGCACGGCGTTATAGGCGAACTCCGGCGCGAAGCCTTCGGCCGGCCGCGCACGCCAGCCCTCGAGCGCGATCCAATCGGCGGGCAGAGTCTGCGGCGTCGGCCGCGACGCTTCCAGCAAATCGAGACCCGTCTGGGTGAGGCCCGCCCAATCGACTTCCGGCGCGACGCTGTCGAGCCGCGCAAGGGCCGGGAAGACGTAATAGGAGAGATTGATCACCGGCCCGTCGGAGCGATCCGAGGCGTTGAAGCCCGCGACCGCCGGCAGCAGCAGCGCGCCCATCCTGGTCTTGAACAGCACCACCTTGCGCGACAGCTCGACGGCGATGCGCCGCGACGCCATGCGCAGCGGCAGATCGTCCCAATATTCCGCCGCCTCCGCCAGCGCCCAGGCGATGAGGAGATCGCCGTCCGAGGCGTTGTTCATGTCGCCGACGGCGGGACGACGCTGCGGATCGAAGCGCCAGGCGACCAGCTCGTCATTGCGCACCATGAGATTGGCGCGCGTCCAGCCCCACAGGCGATCGAATGTGGCGCGGTCATTGGCGGCCACCGCGAGCAGCATGGCGTAGCCCTGCCCCTCGCTGTGGCTCACTTGGTCATTGGCCGTGTCGATGACGCGGCCCTGCTCGGCGATGAAGCGCTTCTTATAGGCGGTCCAAGCCTCCGGCGCGCGCAACGCGCCGCCGAGCTTGATCTTATGCGCGTCGAGCGACAGCGGCGCGCCGATGACCGCGGCGATTTCCGCTATCGGCTCGGCGCGCGGCGCGGCCGGCGCGAGCGCGATGGCGAGGCCGAGGGCCGCGAGAACGGGCGCGGCGAGAGACGCAATTCTCATCTCGAGCTCCTTCCGATATTGCGCGTCAGCCACAGGGTGGAAGCGGCGAAGAGCGCGGCGATGAGAATGGAGAGGCCGACATAGACGCCGGGATGCAGCGACATCCAGCCGGCGGCGATGAGCCTCAGATTGCCGAAGGAGAGCGGCCGCGTGACGATGAAGCGCGCGCTCTCGGCCGGCGTCGCCACCATTTTCGCGTCCTTCATGTCCAGCATGGCGAGCTGGCCCTGCACGCGGCGCGACACGCGCGGATCGACGAGACAGGCGGAGGCCTCCGCCAAAGTCGCCGCATTGGGCGCGGTGACGACGGTCCAGACATCCTTCGCCGTGTCGCCGAGGATGGATTGGCTCATCGCCAGCGAGGCCTGCTGCGTGGCGACATGATCGGCCGCCTCCGCCTCGAAGCCCGCGCGCAGCCATTGCGCCGCATCGGCGACGCGCGCCGCGCTCCACACGCCGGCGACGCGCAGACGCTCGACGACGCCATAGCCCCAGCGGCCCTCGCGGCGCAGATCGTCGCGCCAGGCCTCCAGCAGATCCTGCTCGCCCTCGCCGCGCTCCATGCTTTTGCGCACCGAGCCGACAGGCGCGAAATCGACGCGCTCCGGCTCGCCGCCCGGCGCCGGCGCAGCAGTCGCGCCGCCCGCCTGCGCGGTGATCGTCTTGTCGAGCATGTTGCGCGGCGCATAGCAGGCCATGGGAAAATTGCGCTGCAGGACGAAACGATTGCGCGCGGCGATCTCGAGCGGCGAGAGCCGCTTCTCCGACGCCTTGCGATGATCGGCGGTCAGATGCGGCCCCCAGGCCTCGCGCAGAGTGTCGGCCGGCATGTCGAGACGTTGCAGCAGCGCAGCGTCGAAGGAATCGAGCGGCGCCACGGCGAGCGTCGGTCCCTGCCCTTCGCCGGGCGGCGCATCGACGATCTCGAAATCGATCGGGCGTCCGGCGGCGACGGCGAAATGCGCGACGATCGTCGCCGCCGCGCCCACCGCATCCGTATCGAGCGAGGGCATGTAGAGCTTGGGCCGCCCCTTGGCGCCGGCATAGGGAAAGCCGCCGGTCGCCGTCACCGCGAGATCGGGCATGCGCGCGATGCGCGCGATCGGCGGCAGCTCGATCTCCGTCTCGTCGAGGAAGAGAAAGCGCTTGGCCGCGCGCATCGCCGCCAGCGGATCGCAATCGGCGTCCTGGCGCGTCGGCACATGCGCCTCTATCTCGATGCGATTGAGGCCGGGCTTGAGAAAGCCGAGCGGCAGCGGCAGCGGATTGTCGCGGAAGACATCGCCCGCGGCCTTCAGAAGATTGAGGCTCACCGCCGTGCGCTCGTCGACCTTGACGACGATCTGCGCATTGGAGTCGAGCCCGGCCGCATAGCCGCCGGCGAGGCGCAGCAGCGCATTGCCGTAATCGGCAGCATAAAAGTCCGGCGGCATGACGATGTTGAAGGCGGCGCGATAGAGATGGCCGGTGAACTCTTCGCTGGCGACGCCGAGATCGCGCAGCTTCACCTTGCGTCCGCCGTCGAGCCGATAGCCGGGAAAAGCGGCCGATGCGCGCAAGCCTTGCGGCGAGCCCTTGGGCGCGGGCGAGACAGAGAGACGACGGATCGCCTCGTCCACTTGCGCCGATGTCGCGCCGGTCACGACGATGCTGACGCGGCGCCCGGGCGCGGCCGGCAGCACGAAGGCGCGCGGCTCGTCTATGGGGCCGACGCGCGAGAGATCGACGCGGCCGACCAGCTCCGACGCGGGACCGACGAAGAGATTGACGCCGTAACGTCCGCTCGCCGCAGGGCCTGCGTCGACCACCGGCTGCTCGAAACGCCCGGCGAGCGAGATGGCCTGCGCCGCGCGCAGCATGCGCTCGATCTCGAAAGATTTGGCGTTGACGCCGAGCACGGCGCGGATCGGCAGCGCGCCTTGCTCATCCGGCGGCAGCGCGCCGAGATCGGAAATGCTGGTGACGCCGGCGTCATCCTCCGGCAGCACCAGGCCGGTCTCGGTCGGATCGATCTGCGTCCACAATTCGTACGTGGCCTCGAGCGAGCAATCGACGCGATGACGCTGGCTCGTCGCGATGCGCACGGAGTTGAAGCCCGGCCGCATCACGCCCGGCGGAATGTCGAAGACGATGGTCTCCACCTCCTGCACCGCGCGAATCTGCGTGTCGCCGATCGTCTGATCATTGATGGTCAGAGTCAGCGCGGAGGCCTCCGGCATCACCGACACGGCGGCGAGATAGCCGATGCGAAATTGCAGACGGCGCGCGGCCTGCGCCTCGGTGACATAGATCGGCCATTCCGAGGAACCGATCTCGCCGGCGAGACGATAGCCCTGAATATTATTGGTGAGATGCCGCAGCATGGCGCCGGCGACGGCGGGCCGCGATGCGACGGGCGCGACAGAAGCAGGCGATGGCGACGGCGCGATCGATGGCGCCCGCGTCGATGCGACGGGCGGCTCCACCGCGGCGATACGAGACGGCTCGCGCGCGGCGAAACGCGCGGGCATGATCGGCTGGAGGCCGGAAATCGCCGGCCTCGGCCTGTCGACTTTCAGATGAAACAGCTGCTCTTGCGGCGCTGTCGTGAAGATCGCCTGGGCGCCCACCGCGATCGGCGTCAGCGCCGTCGTGGTCGCGAGCAGAAGGGCGAGGACTCGGAACTGCATCTTGGCACTCATTTTTGCGAGAATGTTTTTGATGGAATGGATCAGGCGTTTTCATTCTTCGAAGACGGCGCGCGCTCCGCGGCGCGCGGGGCTGCGGCTTCCGCCGGCGGACGCAGGCGCGGCTGGCGCCGGCCGAGGAGATTGGACAGATCGGCGAAGGCCGGCGGCTCGCGCAGCGCGGTCTCGCTGGCGCGGGGGCGCAGATAGGCGAAGGCGCGCAGCGGCTCGATAACGCCCCACCAGAGAAACTGCACCGTGCCGGCGATAATGCCCTTGTGCTTGCGGCGCGCGGCCTGGAAGCGCTCGAGCGCGGTCGCGTCGCCATACATCAGATCGGCGAGCGCGAGATGATCCTGCGGCTGCGAGAGCGTGAAGGCGATGTGGCGGCGTCCATCCGGCGCGACGCCGACGATGCGCGCGGACAGGCTGGGACGGCGCGCGGCGTCGGCGATGGAGTCGATATAGAGACGCCCTTCCATCTCCTTCGCCGCTGCGAGCGCTTTGGCGTCGGCGTCGGTGGCGGCGCGCAGGCGGCAGCCGCCGGCGGAGACCTCCTCTATGGCGACGCGAACATGCTCCTCGCCGAGCGCGAGCGCGCCGCGCCGCTCCACCGGAAGACGCGGATGCGTCTCGCGGCGACGACGTTCCGCCACAGCGCCGAGCGCGACGCCGGCGGTGACGAGATTGAACATGTTCCACAGGCCGACGAAGAACATCAGCTGACGCACGCCGGGCTCGGCCACGCAGCGATAGACGGCGACGCCGGCGCCGAGCGCGAGCAATCCGTAGATGGCGAAGAAGGGCCAGGCGAGCTCGCTGAGACGATCCTGCGTCTGCGGAAGGCCTTTGGTCGTCACATTGAAGGCGGGGCTGCGCGGGCGTAGAAAGACCGAGACGATCGCCTTGGTCAGGAACACGCCCTGGCAATATTCATACAGCTCCGACACCCAAGGCCAGCGCACCTTGCCGAAGAGATAATTCTGCAGCATGGCGTTCACGACGACATAGGTCGCGGTATAGGCGATGGCCTCTTCTATGTTGGAGACGAAGATCTTCACATCGAAGAGAATGAAGGCGAGCGGCGCCAGCATGAAGACGAGGCGCGGGAAGGGAAAGAACCAGAAGCTCATGCTCGACAGATAGCCGAGCCGCTGCAGCGGCTCGAGGCCGCGCTTCAGCAGCGGATTGCGCAGCAGGAAAATCTGCAGCATACCCTGGCACCAGCGCACGCGCTGGCCGATGAAGGAGGCGAAAGTGTCCGGCTGCAATCCGGCGACGAGCGGCTTGTCGACATAGACGCTGGTCCAGCCTTGCGCATGCAGCTCCAGCGCGGTCTCGCAATCTTCCGTGACGGAGACGCCGGAGAAGCCGCCGGCCTCGTCCAGCGCGGCGCGCCGCAGCAGAGCCGCAGAGCCGCAGAAGAAGGCAGCATTCCATTTGTCCAATCCGCGCTGCGTGACGCCATAGAACATCTCGTTCTCGGACGGCATGCGGCGGAAGGTGCGCAGATTCTGCTCGATCGGATCGGGATTGAGGAAGACATGCGGCGTCTGCACCAGGAAGAGCCGATCATCCTCGAAGAAATAGCCGATCGTCTCGCGCAGGAAGGAGCGGAAGGGCGCGTGATCGGCGTCGAGCACGACGACGATGTCGCCACTGACATGCTCGAGCGCGGCGTTGAGATTGCCGGCCTTGGCGTGCTCATTGCGCTCGCGCGTCAGATAATAGCAGCCGAGCGCGGCGCAGAGCTCCTGCAGAGCGGCGCGGCGGGCGCGGGCGCGCTCGGCGATCGCAGGATCGGGATGCGCGCATTTTTGATCCGTGCCGCCGTCGTCGAGCAGAAAAATGTTCAACCGATCGGCGGGATAATCCATGGATTTCGCCGCGGCGAGAGTCGTCGCGAGAATGGAGGCGTTCTCGTCATAGCTCGGCACCAGCACATCGATGGTCGGCAGAGCCTCGTCCTCTATCTGCGGCGCCGGCTCGCGCTTCAGCGGCTCGGCGTTGACGACGAGAGTGAGGAGCAGCATCGCCACGCAATAGAGCTCGGCGGCGAGCAATATGGAGCCGCAGGTGAGTCCGACCGGATCGGACAGCGGCGGCAGAGTGGAGGTGATGCGCCAATAGACATAGCGCAGCACCACGAAAAGCGCGAGCGCGATGAACAGCTGGCGCGCTTCCGCGCCGCGCGAGAACTTCCACAAAAGGGCGAGGAGGAAGATGACCGAAACGCTGGTCGCCAGCTGCGCCTGCACGCTCACCGGCTGTGTGGCGAGAGCGACGGCGACGCCGCCGAGAAGAAGAAAGGAGAGAAAACGCAAGAGTGACATGGCGACGCCCATGAGCAAAGACGAACAATGAAACGGCGGTGGCCGAAAAATCTGCGGCCGTCGATCTAGAAAGCGATATGCGTGTCGAGAATTCCATAGGCGCCGCTGCCGCGCACGCGATCGCGCAGATAGCCGCTGGAGAGGCCGATCTGCAGCACGCCGAATTTCAGTCCGGTGAGATGCGCGCCGGCGCGCCATTGCGCGAAATAATCATCGCCGAGCGCCAGCGCCTCCGGGCCGACATAGACATAATCGGCGAGCTCCACGCCGAACTTCAGCCGCGTGTAATAGGAATTATGCACGGTCGAATAATAGGCGATGAGCGCGACCATGGTGGAGTCGGTCGGCCGCGCGAAAGCCTCGACGCCGACCTTGGCGCCGGCGGAGACGCCGCGCACCTGATTGCCCGGATCGAAGGGCGACAGGCTGTGATTCATCACATCCGGGCCGACATAAACAGCGACGCCGCCCTGATTGGTGACGACCTCATAGCCGACCATGAAGGAGCCGTCCTCCAGCGTTCCATGCACGCGGCCATAGCCGGTATTGCTCGGAATGAAAGCGGCGCCGACGGGGATGTAGACGGGAAGATCGCTGGCGTCATAGGCGTATTTGCCGATGACGGTGGAAACGCGAATGCGCGGTCCGCTCTCCACCAGCGAGCCGAAGGGCGCGATCTTGCCGATCGCGGCGCCGGCGATGGAGCTGCGCGACGTGCCGTCGACGGAAAGATCGATGGAAACCGTCGGCTGAGGCGTGGCCGGAGGCGGCGGCGCCGACGCCTCCGGCGTGGGGGCGCCCGTATACCAATCGGCGGCGCGCGCCGTCGACCAAATCGCCGCGAAGAACACCAGCGGCAAAGCTGTTCTCGAGAGCATCATGACTCTTCATTCCCAGGCCCGATCGGGTGACGCGCGCGGGAATGTCCGCGAACATTCGCGTCTCTCGATCAAGAGCGCCTGACATGGCGCCTTCCTTAAGAATGGAGGTTAATGGGACAATGTTTATTGAATGCTTTCGCGCTTCGCAAAGAAGCCGTTATGCCTAATGCGCGGTACTGCTCAGCTCACGCACATTTGTCAGAGCGCCTCTATCGTAGCTGTGAGATGCGCGAGATCCTCGCTGCGCGAAAGACGATGATCGCCTTCCATCACCAAGGTCAGCACGACAGGATCGCAGGCGAGACATTCCATCAGCCGCAACGCATGACGATAGGGCACATCCTCGTCGCGCATTCCCTGCATTATATGCACGGGCGCATTCACGCGAATGACGTCCTCGAGCATGAGATGCGCGCGTCCTTCCTCGATGAGCCGACGCGTGATCGGCGTCGGCTCCGGCGAATAGGGCGACGGACGCATCCATGCGCCGTCTTCGAGAATCGCGCGGCGAATATCGTCGTCGGCGTTCTTCCAGATGAGCTCCTCGGTGAAATCGACAGCGGGCGCAATGAGCATGAGAGCGTGCGGGCGACGGCCTTGTTCGGCGAGACGACGCGCCATCAGCAGAGCGAGCCAGCCGCCCATGGAGCTGCCGACGAGAATTTGCGGGCCGCGCGTCGAAGCCTCGAGGACGGCGAGACTCTGCGCCAGCCAATCGCCGATCGTTCCATCCTCGAAACATCCGCTCGATTCGCCATGGCCGGAATAATCGAAGCGCAGGAAGGCGCGCCCCTCGCGCTCCGCCCAGGCGTCGAGATGCGTGGCCTTGGAGCCCTGCATGTCGGATTTGAAGCCGCCCAGCAGCATCACGCCCGGGCGCTCCGCCCCGGCCCCGCGAGCGGCGCGAAAACGCCGGGCGATGCGCCAGGGCTCCCGCCCCGCGAGGGAAAGATCGACGAAGCTCAGCCCCTCCTCGACGCCGTCCACAGCCACCGTCTCCCCGCCGCGCGGGCGCGCCGGCCCGCAAATTAAAGGAATTTCATCGCTTGCTCAGTAACATGGTCCGATCCTGGGACCAAAGGGGCCATATTGCCGGCCCATTTCTGGGGCGAAGAGAGCCCCCGCCTCTCGACCAAGACGACGATCTCGTTTACTGGGCAGCTAGGCTCCATGCTAGAGAATTTCCACGCCTTCCCCTCGACCAGCCGTCCCCTCGCCGGTCGCGCCATTTTGCAGATCGTGCCGGCCCTCCAATCGGGCGGCGCCGAACGCACGACGATCGATATCGCCGAGGCGCTGCATATGGCCGGCGCACGGTCGCTCGTCGCCTCGGAGGGCGGCCGCATGGTCAGCGAGCTGCAGGCCAAGGGCGGAGTGTGGCTCCCCTTTCCGGCCGCGACGAAAAATCCGCTCGCCATGGCGCTCAACTCCTACCGCCTCGCCCGCATTCTGCGCGAGGAGGGCGTCGATATCGTGCATGCGCGCTCGCGGGCCTGCGCCTGGGTCGCGCATCACGCCGCGCGGCGGGCGGGCGCGCGCTTCGTCACCACCTATCACAGCATCTATGGCGGCGCCTCGGTCATCAAGCAGCGCTATAATTCCATCATGGCGGCGGGCGATCTCGTCATCGCCAACTCGCGCTTCACCGCCTGTCACATCGCCGAGCTGTTTCCGCAGGCGACGCAGCGCATCGTCGTCATCGCGCGCGGGCTCGATCTGCGCGCCTTCTCGCCCTCCGCCGTCGAACCCGCCCGCGTCGAGCGCGTGCGCTCCTCCTGGGGCGTGGCGCGGCACGAGCGCGTGGTGCTGCTGCCGGCGCGACTTTCGGCGCGCAAGGGCCATGCGACGCTGATCGAGGCGGCGAAGCTGCTCGTCGCCGAAGGTTTTTCGGATGTGCGTTTCATTCTGGCGGGAGACGCGCCGAGCGCCGGCTTCCGCGCCGAGCTGGAGGCGCATATCGCGCGCGCTGGTCTCGTTGGAATCATGCGCGCGACCGGCCATTGCGCCGATATGCCGGCCGCCTATCTCGCCGCCGCCGTCGCCGTCGCGCCCTCGACGACGCCGGAGGCCTTCGGCCGCGTCGCCATAGAAGCGCAGGCGATGGGCGCGCCGATCGTCGTCTCGGATATCGGCGCGGCGGTCGAAACCGTGCTCGCCCCGCCGCAAGTGGACGCGGCCGCTTCCACCGGCTGGCGCGCGCCTCCGGGCGACGCCGCCGCGCTGGCGCGTGCGATTCGCGAGGCGCTGGAGCTGCGCCCCTCGGCCCGCGAGGCGCTGACGGGCGCGCGCGCGCTCCATGCGCAGACGCATTTTTCCGTGGAGCGCATGTGCGCCGCGACGCTGGACGCCTATGAGCGGCTGCTGGCGCCGCAATCGGCGGGCGCATGACGCGCTCGCAGAAGAAATGGTTCGACCTCACCCCTGCGAAGCGGATATTCTCCTTGCATAAAAGCTATCTAGCGATCGATCGCAGCGCGACAAAGGAGTTGGCGGATGGCATATGATCTCATCGTCATCGGCACGGGGCCGGGCGGTTATGTCTGCGCGATTCGCGCGGCGCAGCTCGGCCTCAAGACCGCCGTCGTCGAGAAGCGCGCGACCCATGGCGGCACTTGCGGCAATGTCGGCTGCATCCCCTCCAAGGCGCTGCTGCACGCCTCTCACATGTTCGAGGAGGCGGGCCACGGCCTTTCCGATCTCGGCGTGATCGTCGAGCCGCCGCGGCTCGATCTCGCGAAAATGATGAAGCACAAGGCCGACACGGTCGCCGCCAATGTCGGCGGCGTCGCCTTTCTGTTCAAGAAGAACAAGATCGATTCCTACCATGGCGCCGGCCGCATTCTCGGCGCCGGCCGCGTCGAGGTGACGGGCGAGAATGGCGCGACGCAGATTCTCGAATCGCAATATATCGTCATAGCGACGGGCTCCGCCGTGGCGCCGCTGCGCGATGTCGACGGCAAGGAGATCGCCTTCGACGAGAAGACGATCCTCTCCTCCACCGGGGCGCTGGAGCTCGAATCGGTTCCGAGGCATCTCGTCGTCGTCGGCGCGGGCGTCATCGGTCTCGAGCTCGGCTCGGTCTGGCGACGGCTCGGCGCGCAGGTGACGGTGATCGAATATCTCGACCGCATTTTGCCGGGCGCCGACGCCGAGGTCGCGACCCGCTTCCAGAAGATTCTCGAGAAGGAGGGCTTCGCCTTCCATCTCGCCGCCAAGGTCACCAAGATCGACAAGACGCCGGAGGGCGTCTCCGTCTCCTACGCCTCCACCAAGGGCGGCGGCGGCACGCCGATAACGGCCGACGCAGTGCTGATCGCCACCGGGCGCATTCCCTATACGGCGGGCCTCGGCCTCGAGGAGACGGGCATCGCCACCGAGCGCGGGCGCGTCGTCATCGAGGAGCATTTCCGCACCAATGTGCCGGGCATTTTCGCCATAGGCGATGTGGTGCGCGGCGCCATGCTCGCCCATAAGGCCGAGGAGGAGGGCGTCGCCGTGGCGGAAATCCTCGCCGGCCAGGCGGGACATGTGAATTACGGGGTCATTCCCTCTGTGGTCTACACCAAGCCGGAGGTCGCCTGGGTGGGCCTGACCGAAGAAGAGGCGAAATCGGCGGGAATCGCCTATAATGTCGGCAAATTCCCCTTCGCCGCCAATGGCCGCGCGCGCGCCAGTCGGCAGACGGAGGGATTCGTCAAAGTGCTGGCCGACGCCGCCACCGATCGCGTGATCGGCGTGCATATTCTCGGCTCGGACGCCGGCGAGCTGATCGCCGAAGGCGGCGTGCTGATGGAATTCTCCGGTGCGGCGGAAGACCTCGCCCGCACCTGCCACGCGCATCCGACGCTGTCGGAGGCGATAAAGGAAGCGGCGCTCGGCGTCGCCAAGCGCTCGATCCATATGTGACAGGCTCGCAATTCCAGCCCCCTCGTCCTGAGGCGCTTTTTGCGGAACGCGAAAAGCCTCGAAGGACGCTCCAGGAGACGGGGCGAGGCCGCCCTTCGAGACGCCCGCTATGCGGGCTCCTCAGGGCGAGGGGGCCGGCCTCGAAGCCCTCAGTGCAGACGGAACTCCTTGTCCACCAAGGAGACTTCCGCCGGTCGAATGAGCCCGCTATGCGCCACTTGCACCGAGTGGAGCCGCCCGTCGAGGCTCTTCTGCCAAAAATCCAGAAACTTCCGCAATTGCGGAAATTCAGGCTACAGATCGTAGTCCTGCCAAATGTAGGACTGCATGATCGCGGGGTGATCGGGCAGACGGTAGAAAATATTGGCCGTCGTCAGCCCATAGCCTTCGAGCATTCGGCGAAATTCGCGCGACGCCATGAGACGCCTCCTCTTCGATCGCATGAGAACGATAGGTTCGACTGCGATCATCATGCAAGGCGAATGCCGAATAATCTTTTAAAAACAAAGTGCTAGCAGCAGTGGTGAGCGAGTGCTGATCGAAAGGGCGTCCGCGCTCCGAAAAATCGGGGAGCGCGGACGTCCTCGCGCGAAAAATTCACGGGGTCAGAGTGTCGGCGCCGATTTTCGCGACTTGCGCATCCTGCTGCGAGGTCGCTCCGGAAACGCCGATCGCGCCGATGATCTCGCCCTTGTAGACGAGCGGAACGCCGCCCTCGAGCGGGGTGACATTGGGCAGGCTCAGCAAAGCGACGCGGCCGCCGGCGACGGCGTCCTCGAGCGCCTTGGTCGGACGCTTGAACAGGGCCGAGGTGCGCGCCTTGCGCGTCGCCGTCTCGGAAGAGGAGGCCTGCGTGCCGTCGAGGCGTTGCAGATAGAGGAGATTGCCGCCGTCGTCGACAATGGCGATCACCACATTCCAGCCGTTCTTGACGGCTTCCGCCTCGGCGGCGGCGGCGGCCTTCTTGGCCCCGTCCAAAGTGAGGGAGAATTTCTGCTTCACGCCCTTATTCTCGCCCTCCGCCGCAGAGGCGCCGGAGAAGGTGAGGAAGAGAGCGCCGAGAGCGGCGGCGGCCGTGAGGAAGCGCATTTGTTATCTCCAATGTCTATAGAACTACTATAGTAGAATACGCCCCAAGGCACTCGTCAAGGCGCGGCCTGCGCTCGAGGCCGCCCACGATCGCCGCGAAGTTGTGGCGCAGCCGGAACAGAGCGCATATTTCTGTCACGGCTCCAACCCTTTGCGCATGGGCGCCACGATGGAGCGGGAACAGAACGAAACGCCCGGGAACAGGACGAAACACCATGGAATCGATCGGCCGCCGCCTCACGCGCGCATTCTGGTTCACCCTCGCCGTGCTGTTCCTCGTCGAGAGCTGGCTGTGGGACCATGTGAAGCTGTGGCTGCTGCGCCTCGCCGACGCGCTGGGCGTAAAGGAGCTGGAGGCGCAGCTTCGCGGCTTCATCGCCGGCCTCACGCCCATTGCGACCTTGGCCGTCTTCGCTCTGCCGGCGATCACGATCCTGCCCTTGAAGCTGCTGGCGGTGGCGGCCATCGCCCATGGCCATGTGCTCACCGGGCTGGCGGTGATCCTCGCCGCCAAGACGCTGGCCCTCGGCGTCACCTCTTTCCTCTTCGACGCCAGCAGAGAGAAGCTGCTGCAGCTCGCCTGGTTCGCGCGCGTCTATGATCTGACGCTGCGCGTCAGCCGCTGGGCGCATGAGCGGGTCGAGCCGTTCAAGCAGAAGATTCGGGAGGCGAAGGATTTTCTGATGGCGCAGATTTCCCGCGTTCTGGGCGAGGAGGGCCGCTCGCTGTTCTTGCGCAAGCTCGCCCTGCTGCGCGCCCGCGTCCGCCGCCGCGACGCGGCGTGAGCAAACGCCTCGCTCCGCCGCTCAGCGGCAGAGCGCATAGCCGAGGCAGGCGTCGGCCGAAGCCGCCTGTCCCGAGGTGACGATGATCCACACGCCATAGGCGAAAGCCATGGCGAGCACCACTCCGAGCAGCGACAGTCTCGGCGTCTGACCCATTTTCCCCTCCACCGATCGTCGGCGCCCGTCCCCACGGGACGCCGTCAACCTGCCTGAGCCAGAAAATCGCGGGCGTGCGCGAGAGCACGAAACGAAAAACCGGCAGGTTCGCTAGGAAGGAAGGGCGGAGCCAGAAAAAGGCGAGACCTCGCCGAGATTCAAAATTTCAGCGAGGAAGCGCTTGACGAGATCGATCCGAATGTAAGCAAAATCAATTCGATTTCGAACTGTCGCGGCCGCGGGGATGCGCCGAGCGCCAGGCATCCAAAAGCCGGTTCTTGTCGACGGCGGCGTAGATCTGCGTCGTCGAGAGCGAGGCGTGGCCGAGCAGCTCCTGAATGCTGCGCAGATCGCCGCCGCGCCCGAGCAGATGCGTCGCGAAGGAATGGCGCAGCGCATGGGGCGTGGCGCTCGCCGGCAGGCCCAGCGCGCCGCGCATGCGCTCCACGGCGAGCTGCAATATGCGTGGCGAGAGCGGCCCTCCGCGCGCGCCGACGAAGAGCGGCCCGCCGGCGAGCTGATAGGGGCAGAGCGAGATATATTCCTCTATCGCACGCCGGACCGGCTCGATGACCGGCACGACGCGCGTCTTGCCGCCCTTGCCGGTAATGGCGATGCGATCCACCGCGCCGATGGGCGCGCGGTCGCGCTCGATCGACAGCGCCTCCGAAATGCGCAATCCCGCGCCATAGAGCAGCGCCAGAGCGGCGGCGTCGCGGGCGAGAACCCAAGGCTCGCGCGCCTCGCCGGCGCGGGTCTCGGCGCGGGTGAGATCACGCGCGTCGGCGACGCTCAGCGCCTTGGGCAGGCTGTGCGGCTTTTTGGGCGCATGGATGGCGCCGAAGACATCGGTCTTGGCGAGGCCCTTCTTCTCGAGGAAACGCATGAGCGAGCGCACAGCGGCCAGAGCCCGCAGCAGCGAGCGATTCTCGAGCCCCTCGGTCCGCCGCCGCGCCATGAAGGCGCGTATGTCGGCGGGAGAGAGCGCGCTCAATGTGGCGGCGTCGGCCGGCGCTCCCTTATGCTCGGCGAGAAAGGCGAGGAAAAACCGCGCGTCCCGCGCATAGGCGTCGAGCGTGTGGCGGGAGGCGCGCCTCTCCCCGGAGAGATGCTGCAGCCAGGCGAGCGCCTCCGCGACGATATCGGGCGCCGCCAGAAAGGCGGCGCCCGATCTTTTGGTTGCGGCTCTTGGGGAATCGCGCATGGGATAAGTGGTGGCCCGCGCGGATAAAGGAAGGGTAAAGCGCGCCCTCTCCGCGCGCTCAGCCCTGTTTCAGCTCGAGCCGCGCCGTCTCCAGCAATTCGTCGAGGGTGCGGCGAAGCTGATGGTCGGACTGCTCGACGCCCGCCGCCGCGAAATCCGCCTTCACTGTGGAAAACACCTGCTCATCGGCATTCGCGGAAGCCTCGGCGACCACCAGCGCCTCGGCGTAGGCCTCCGCCTCCGGCCCTGATTTGCCGAGCTTTTCCGCCGCCCAAAGGCCGAAAAGCCTATTGCGCCGCGCCTCGGCGCGGAACTGGAGCTCCTGCTCATGGACATAGCGTTTTTCGAAAGTCTCTTCCCGGTTGTCGAATATGCTCATGACGACCCTCGGATGTTTCCTTCGGCAAGCGCTCGGATGGCGCAGGATCGAATCTAGGAGATTCGGCCTAGATTCCAATGACATTCGTGCAATTAACGAAAAATTCGGTCAAGTTGTGTCCGCCCCTCGATTCGGCTAGTCTCTTCTGGCGGGTTGTAACCGCGGCTGGAACAGGATAGGACCCGGTTCGATCCGCGGCCATGCGAACGCCGCTTCGGACGGGACGTCGCTCTTCCCGAGCCTAGCGCTCTGGCGGAGACGATCGTCACGCTGAAGCCGAACCGAGGAGCCACGGGCCAGTAATGGATTTTCTCAAGCCCCGGTTGATCCCGATGAATCGCCGCCGCCGCATCTACGAAGGCAAGGCCAAGGTCCTCTACGAGGGTCCGGAGCCGGGCACCTTGATTCAGCACTTCAAGGACGACGCCACCGCTTTCAACGCCAAGAAGCACGAGGTGATCGACGGCAAGGGCGTCCTCAACAACCGCATCTCGGAATTCGTCTTCCAGCACCTCAACGACATCGGCGTGCCGACGCATTTCATCCGCCGGCTGAACATGCGCGAGCAGCTGATTCGCGAGGTGGAGATCGTTCCGCTCGAGATCGTGGTGCGCAATGTCGCCGCCGGCTCGCTGTCCAAGCGCCTCGGCATGGAGGAAGGCACGCAGCTGCCGCGCTCCATCATCGAGTTCTATTACAAGAACGACGCGCTCGACGACCCGATGGTCTCCGAGGAGCACATCACCGCCTTCGGCTGGGCGAGCCCGCAGGAGATCGACGACATCATGGCCTTGGCCATTCGCGTCAATGATTTCCTCTCCGGACTCTTCCTCGGCGTCGGCATCCGCCTCGTCGACTTCAAGATGGAGTGCGGGCGGCTGTGGGAAGGCGACATGATGCGCATCGTCGTCGCCGACGAGATTTCCCCCGACTCCTGCCGGCTGTGGGACATCAAGTCCAACGACAAGCTCGACAAGGACCGCTTCCGCCGCGACATGGGCGGCCTCGTCGAGGCCTATACGGAAGTGGCCCGCCGCCTCGGCATTCTGCAAGAGAACGAGACGCCCCGGCCGAGCCAGCCCAAGCTGGTGCAGTAAAGCGCAAGAATCGAGCGCGCTTCCTTCTGCCACTCGTGGAGAAGGAAGCGCGCTTTTTTGTGGCCTCAGCGCCGGCGCCCGCACACCCACACCCACACCCTTTGAGCGCGAATCCTTCTCTCACTCGTGGGAGAAGGTGGCCCCGCCACAGGGCGTCCGTGAGGACGCCCGTCGCGAGCGACGGGCTCTGGCGGGGTCGGGTGAGGGCGGTTTCCAGGGACGATGACGATTTCAGCGCGCAAGGGCGGCGCGGACCCTCATCCGACCCTCGCTGACGCGAGGGCCACCTTCTCCCGCAGGCGGGAGAAGGAGACGCGAACCTTTTGGGTTTCGCTTTATCCACCGCTCACTGCGCGGCGAGCTTGATCTCGGGATAGGTACAGCGCTCGCGGCTCTCCGCGTCGATATGCAGATGCTGCGGCGGCTCCACGAAGGGGATGCCGAGCGTGTGCCACACATCCGCCACCGACTCCACCAGAGCGACGATATGCTCCGGCGTATGGCGCGGCGTCGGGGTGATGCGCAGACGCTCCGATCCGCGCGCGACGGTCGGATAATTGATCGGCTGGATGTAGATGTCGTGGCGCTCGAGCAGCATGTCGCTCGCCGCCTTGCACAGCTCGGCGTCGCGCACCATCACCGGCACGATATGCGAGCCATTCTCCAGCACCGGCAGGCCGGCCGCAGCCAGCGCATGCTTGGTGATATGCGAGGCGCGCTGATGCGCGGCGCGCAAATCGGAACGCGCCTTCAGCAGCCGAACGGCGGCCGTCGCCGCGGCGGCCACGGCCGGCGGCAAGGCGGTGGTGAATATGAAGGAGGCCGCATAGCTGCGAATGGCGTCGATGACCACGCGGTCGCCCGCCACATAGCCGCCGAGCGTGCCGAACCCCTTGGCCAGCGTGCCTTCGATGACGTCGATGCGATGCATGACGCCCTCGCGCTCGCAGATTCCGCCGCCGCGCGCGCCATACATGCCGACGGCATGAACCTCGTCGATATAGGTCATCGCGCCATAACGCTCGGCGAGCGCGGCGATTTCGGCGACCGGGGCGATGTTGCCGTTCATCGAGTAGAGGCTCTCGAAGACGATGAGCTTGGGCCTTGCGCCGGCCTCGATCAGCAGCTCCTCGAGATGGGCGAGATCATTGTGGCGGAAGATCTTGCGCTCGGCGCGCGAGCGCTTCACGCCCTCGATCATGGAATTATGATTGGAGGCGTCGGAGAGAATGACGCAATCGGGCAGAAGATCGGCGATCGTCGAAATGGCCGCGAGATTGGAAATCCAGCCCGAGGTGAAAACGAGCGCGGCCTCCTTGCCATGAAGGTCGGCGAGCTCGCTCTCCAGCTCCACGATCGCATGGCTGGTGCCGGAGATGTTGCGCGTGCCGCCGGAGCCGGCGCCGACGCGCGAAGCGGTCTCCACCATTGCGGCGATCACATCCGGGTGCTGCCCCATGCCGAGATAGTCATTGGAGCACCAGATCGTCACATCGCGCGTCGATCCGTCGTCGCGGTGCCAGACCGCTTGCGGAAAGGTTTCCACACAGCGTTCGAGATGGGCGAAGACCCGATATCGGCGTTCCTCCTGGAGACGAGTGACCGCCGTCTCGAAAAAGCGCCGATAGTCCATGTGACGACCCTTCATACCGCGATAGGAGGCCGATACTCTTGGCCCCGCGCGAAACGCCTGCGCGATGGAACCGCGCTGCTCCCGCTTTGTGCGTTTTGCTACATAAACTATCCGAAGAGGCTTGGCGAGAGGCAGATCGTCGCGCTGAGACGAAGTCACGAAAACGCCACGAATCCTTTTCTCTGCGCGAGCGTGAGCGTGAAAAATTTCCCTCTGCGGCGCGCAATTTCATTTTGCGCCGCACAATGGTCGACGGACGATATCTCTAGAGAGGGAGACGCGCCACTAGCAGCGCGCCGCGCGGCGTGGCGGTCTCCAGCGTCAGCCGCCCGCCGAGGGCGGCGACGCGCTCGCCCATGCCGCGCAGCCCAATGCCTTCGCGCGCGCCCTCGGGCACGCCGGCGCCGTCGTCGCGCACGGTGACGCGCAATTCCGTCTTGCCGCCGGCCTCTATGCGCTCCACCGACACATCGACGCGCGTGGCGCTCGCATGGCGGAACACATTGGTGAGCCCCTCCTGCACGATGCGATAGGCGGTGAGGGCGATCGACTCGTCGAGCGGCTCCCCGGTCTCGTCGATATGAAGGCCGAGCGCGACATCGGGATCGAGATCGCGCCAGCCTTGGGCGAGCGCCTGCAACGCGCCCTCGAGGCCCATCTCGTCCAGCGCCGCCGGCCGCAGCCGGCCGAGAATGCGGCGATTGACCTGCTGCAGCGCGCCGAGCTGCGCGTCGATATTCAGGCAATCTTCCCGACGCGCGCCCTCGAGCTTGCGGGCGAGCGCGCCGAGCCCGGCGCGAATGCTGAACAGAAAGGGCCCGATCTCGTCATGCAGATCGCGGGCGATGTCGCGCCGCTCCTCGTCCTGCACATGGATGATGCGCTCCACCAAGGCGCGGTTTTCCGCGTCGAAGCGCGCGAGCGTCTCCGCCAGCGCATCGACCCGTCCGGCGATGGCGACGAATTCCGGCGCGTCGCCGGCGGCCATGCGCACGTCGCGATCGCCTTGCTCTATGCGCCGCAGCGCCTCGGCGAGAGTGGAGACCGGCGCGAGGGCGCGGGAGAGGACCACCGACACCACGCCGAAGCCGGCGAGCGCCAGAGCCGCCGCGCCCAGCGCCAGCGCCCACACCTCCTCCCAAATCTCGTCGATCTCGTCCCCGGGATCGGCGGCGAGCGCCAGCTCCCCGCGCAGGCGCCCGCGGCCGTCGAGCGCGATGCGCGTCTCGCTGGGCGGCCCGGCGACCAGCGCCGCGAACCAGCCGGGCGCGCGCCGGCAGTCCCCCATCCGCGCCCCCGCCGCGCCGGAGCCGGCCATATAGATATGAATGTGCCGCAGCCGCTCCACCTCGGCGAGCCGGTCGCGCAGCGCCGCGAGCGGATCGTCGCTCTCCTCGACGCTGGCCAGCGCCGTCGCTACGAACTCCCGCGCGAGGCGCGCCGTGCTGTCCGATTCGGCGCGCACGCGCGAAGCGGCGTGCAGCATCAAGAGGCCGACGCCGAGGGCGAGCCCGGTCGCGAGCGTCGCGCCGAGCAGCGCCAGCAGCCTGGCGCGCAAGGACAATCCTTTCAACATGGGCCCCGCCTTTGCAAAGCGCGGCGACTTTACGTAAGGGTAGCCGCGGGTCAATCCATGCCGGCGCTTCGAAGCGAAGCGTCCCGAAACGAGGCGTCGCGAGCAAAGAATGCGTGTCCTGATCGTCGACGATCATCCGATCATCGTCTCCGGCTGCGCTTCCATGCTCTCCGGCGAGGGCGACATAGAAGCGCGCGACGCCGGCGATGCGGAGACGGCGCTGGCGCTCTTCGTCGAATGGCGGCCGGATATCGCCGTCGTCGACATCAACCTCCCCGGCGCCTCCGGCTTCGAGCTGACGCGCCGCATGCTGCGCCACGACGAAGAGGCGCGCATCGTCATCTTTTCCATGAACGACGATCCGATCTTCGCCGCGCGCGCGATAGAGGCCGGCGCCCGCGGCTATGTGACCAAGAACGACGATCCGTTTCTGCTGCTGCGCGCGGTGCGCGAGGTGGCGGCGGGAGGCGTGTTCCTGATGCCGCGGCTCGCCAATCGGCTGGCCTTCGACAAGACCGCGGCGCTCGCCAATCCTCTGGCGGAGCTGAGCTCGCGCGAGCTGGAGATTTTGCGCCTGCTCGGCAAGGGCTCGAGCATGACCGAGATCGCCGATGCGGTGCATGTGTCCTACAAGACGATCGCCAACACATGCTCGCTGCTGAAGCGCAAGCTCGGCGCGCGCACGCCGATGGATCTGGTGCGCATAGCGATAGAGCAGCGGCTGGCGTGAAGGGGCGTTTCTTCCTTCTCCCGCGCGCGGGAGAAGGTGTCGCGCGAATGCGCGACGGATGAGGGCGCGAGGGGGTTCGCTTCCAAAACTTCCCGAAATAAACGTCTAAAAATTCCCGCGCGGATAAATCGGCAATTCTGAACACGATGCGCCCTCATCCGACCCTCGCTAACGCGAGGGCCACCTTCTCCCGCACGCGGGAGAAGGAGCGCGCACGACGATCGTGGGTCACACCAATTCTTTCGCGAGCTTATTCTCGACGGCGATGCGGATGAGATCGGCGCGCGAGCGGGCGCCGAGCTTGCGCTTCAGCAGCGAGCAGCTGTTCGCCACCGTCTTGTAGGACACGCGCATGATATGCGCGATCTCCGCCATTCCCTTGCCTTCCGCGAGCAGGCGCAAAATCTCCAGCTCGCGGCCGCTCAGCCCCTCGAGCGGATTGGCGCCGTGCTTCTGATCGAAGAAGGCGAGCTTTTGCGCCACCTGATTGGAGAGATAGCGCTCGCCCGCCGCGACCATGCGCACCGCCTTGAGGAATTGCGCCGGATCCTCGCTCTTGGCGAGATAGCCCTTCGCGCCATGCTCGATGGAGCGCGCGGCGAAGACGGGATCGTCATTCATGGTGAAGACGATCGCCTTCGTATCCGGCTTGCGCTTCAGCATGCGCCGCAGCAGCTCGAAGCCGGAGAGCCCAGGAAGATTTATGTCGAGCACGATGACGTCCGGCTGCGCGGACGCATGCGCCTCAAGCGCCGCGTCAGCGTCGCGCGCCTCCAGCACTTCTATGTCCGATTGCCCGGACAACATGCCGCGGCATCCGGCAATCACCATGGGATGGTCGTCGACGATCAGCACGCGCATCGGGCATAGCCATTGTTCTAGAGAAGATTACTATGCGAATACAAAATCTTGTTTGTCAATCACCGGCGCCTCGCGCCGACGCGACGCGAAAATGGGAGTGTTCCATGTCCTTGAAGGCGAGGCTCGGCTGGCTCATCGCCATCGTCCTCACTGCAATGCTCGCGGTCAATGTAGCGATCATGATCGGCCACGCCGGCCCGCGCGTGCGCGCCGAGGCCGAGAGCATAGAGCATTTGGCGCATGAGCTGGTCGAGACCGCGCTCGCCAGCGTGCAGGAGACCAAGGACCCGATCCCCGCGCTGCGCAGGCTGTTCGACAATCTGCGCAATCTGCGCCACATAGAGATAGAGATATTGCCCAATGACGATATCGCGCCGAGCTTCGACTCGAAGTGGCGCAAGGAGATGCAGACGGGCGTGCCCGACTGGTTCGTGAGCCTGTTCGCGCCGACGCCCAAGATCGACATCATCCCCGCGCGCATCGGCGACGTCCAATACGGCAACATCGCCATCATCTTCGATCCGGTAGACGAGCTCGCCGAAATCTGGTCGGACCTCCTATGGCTCGGCGCCATCAGCCTCGCCGTCACATTGCTAATGCTGGCGCTGGTGCTGACGCTGCTGAGCCGCACGCTCTCGCCTTTCGACTCGCTGGGGCGCGGATTGGCGCGGCTCGAGGCGGGCGAGAAGGATGTGCGTCTCGATCTGCGCGGCGCCTCCGAATTCAGGAATATTTCCCAAAAGCTCAATTCGCTCGCCGCGACGCTCGATCGCGTGACGGAGGAGAATCATTCGCTCATCGATCGGCTGTTCGCCGTGCAGGATTCCGAGCGCCGCGACATCGCCCGCGATCTGCATGACGAAGCCGGCCCATGTCTCTTCTCCATCCGCGCCGGCGCCGCGACGCTCGTCGCCTCGGCCTCGGGAAATTTTCCCGATGGCGAGCTGCTGCGGCGAACCTGCGCCAATATAGACGCCGCCGGACAGGCGCTGCAGACGCTGCTGCGGCGAATGCTCGAGCGGCTGCGCCCGCCGGCGATGAGCGAGCTCGGCCTCGAGGCGGCGTTGCGCGGGCTCTTCGCCTCCTGGACCGGCAGCCGCGCCGATGTGCGGCTATCGCTGCGCATCGCGCATGATCTCTCCTGCCTCGACGAGAAGATCGCGCTGACCGCCTATCGCGTGGTGCAGGAATCGCTCACCAATATTTTCCGTCACGCATCCGCCGCCAATGCCGAGGCGCGGCTGGAATTCGTCGAGTCGCCGCCGGAGCTCGCAGAGGCGGGCGGCGCCGAGGCGCTGCGCGTTCTCGTCGAGGACGATGGCGTCGGCCTGCCGGACGAGCGCAGATTCGGCCTCGGCCTCATCGGCATGAGCGAGCGCGTCCATGCGCTCGGCGGGCTGATGCGCATGGAGCCGCGGCCGAAAGGCGGCACGCGGATAGAGGTGCTGCTGCCGCTGCCCGAGGTGGAGGAGCCGCCCGAGGCGGACGAGCGCGAGGGCGACGATCTGTAGCGGGGCCGCGTGCATATGTACGCTTTGTGTGATCGGCCGGCTCCGACTATATTGGGAGAATCTCGCGATTTTCGTCGGGAAAAGGAGGCAAGATATGACGGCCAAGTTTCACATTATCGCCCTCGGCGCTGGACTGTGCCTCGCATCGGCCATGGTCGCGCAACCTGTTTTCGCGGCGCCTTCGCCGATCAAGAGCTTCGACACGGATAATGACGGCACGCTCGATCTCGCCGAGGTGAGCAAGGCCGCCGCGGCCGTCTTCGACAAGCTCGAGAAGGACAATGACGGCACGGTCGACCGCAAGGAGGTCGGCGCGCGCATCGGCAAGAAAGATTTCGCCGCCGCCGATCCGGACGATGACAAAACGCTCACGAAAGAGGAATATCTCGCCCTCGTCGGCAAGCTGTTCAAAGCGGCGGACAAGGACAACGAAGGCACGCTCGACGCCAAGGAGCTGAAGTCCAAGGCGGGTCAGGCGCTGCTGAAGCTGATTCGCTGAACAAAAAAAGGAGCGGCCGACACGCGTCATGATCAAGCGTTGCGTCATCGGGGCGTCGGTCGCCGCCATTCTCGCCATCATGCCCGCCGCGGCCGAGCCGCTGCGGGTGAAATTCGGCGTGCTGCGCCAGCAGCATTCGAGCGAAACTCTGTCGATCCTCGACCTGCCGGCCGAGGACGACACGCTCGCCGGCGCGCTGATCGGCGTCGCCGACGATAACACCACCGGCCGCTTCACCAATCAGAGCTTTGAGGCGATCGACGAGAAGCTCGCGCCCGGCGATGACGCCGTCGCCGCCGCGCAAAAGCTGCTCGACCAGGGCGCCGTCGCGATACTCGCCGATCTTCCCGCCGACGATCTTCTACACGTCGCCGATGCGCTGAAATCGCGCGACACGCTCGTCCTCAATGTGAGCGCAGCCGACGATAGGCTGCGCGAGGAAGACTGCCGCGCCAATGTCATTCATGTCGCGCCGACGCGCTCCATGCTGACCGACGGGCTGGCGCAATATCTCGTCTGGAAGCAATGGCGCCGCTGGCTCGTCATCAAGGGCTCGCATCCGCAGGACGAGCTGCTCGCCGCGGCCTATCGCGCCAGCGCGAAGAAATTCGGCGCGAAGATCGTCGACGAGCGCGTCTATGTCGACACTGAGGGCGGACGCCGCTCCGATTCCGGCAGCGTGCAGACGCAACGGCTGATTCCACCGCTGACGCAGGGCGCCAGCTATGACGTGCTGATCGCCGCCGACGAGAGCGAGGTTTTCGGCAATTATCTGCCCTATCGCAATTTCGATCCGCGTCCGGTGGCGGGCTCGGCCGGCCTCGTTCCGACGAGCTGGGACGCCTCGCATGAGCAATGGGGCGCCGTGCAGCTGCAAAATCGCTTTCGCGCGCAGTTTCACCGCGGCATGAACGCCCGCGATCATCAGGCGTGGGTCGCCGCGCGCATGATCGGCGAAGCCGCCACGCGCGCCTCCTCGGCCGATCCGAAGGCGCTGCGCGACTATCTCTTGGGGCCGGAGTTCACCATTGCGGCCTTCAAAGGCGTGCGCCTGTCGCTGCGACCCTGGAATCGACAGCTGCGCCAGCCTATTCTGCTCGGCGACGGCCGCATGATTGTCTCGGTGTCGCCGCAGGAGGGCTTCCTGCATCAGACCTCCGAGCTCGACACATTGGGCGTCGACAAGCCCGAAACCAAATGCAGGCTGAAATGAAAGCGATCAGAAATCTCGGCGCGCGATTCCTTCTCCCGTTTACGGGAGAAGGTGGCCCGGCGCAGCCGGGTCGGATGAGGGTCCATTCGAGACAGCTCAGCGACTCGCCCTCATCCGCCGCGCATTCGCGCGACGCCTTCTCCCGCGAGTGGGAGAAGGGACGCGCGTTCTGCTCGGCTGCGGTCGCGGCTCTTCTTCTCGCTGCTCCGGCGCAGGCCTTCACCGCCTATGTCAGCAATGAGAAAGGCAATAGCGTCACCATCATCGACACCGACAAGATGGAGGCGATCAAAACGATCAAGGTCGGCCGCCGGCCGCGCGGCATCGAGATCTCCAAGGACAATTCCGAAGTCTATATCTGCGCGGGCGACGACGACACGATTCAGGTGCTCGACACCAAGACGCTCAAGATCACCGGCAATCTGCCCTCCGGTCCCGATCCCGAGCTGATGATATTGAGCCCCGACGGCAAGACCGTCTATGTGTCGAATGAGAACGACAATCTCGTCACCATGATCGACACCAAGACCAAGCGCCAGATCGGCGACGTGCCTGTCGGCGTCGAGCCGGAAGGCATGGCGGTGAGCCCGGACGGACGCATTCTCGTCAACACGTCCGAGACCACCAATATGGCGCATCTCATCGACACGCAGACGAAGCAGATCATCGCCAATGTGCTGGTCGATGCGCGTCCGCGCTTCGCCGCCTTCAAGCCGGATGCCTCCGAGCTGTGGGTGTCGTCGGAGATCGGCGGCACGGTCGCCGTCATCGATCCGCAGAGCCATAAGGTGACGCAGAAAATCCGCTTCGAGATTCCGGGCCTCTCCAAGGAGGCGATCCAGCCGATCGGCATCGCCTTCACCAATGATGGCAAGCGCGCCTTCGTCGCGCTCGGCCCGGCCAATCGCGTCGCCGTCATCGACACGGCGACGAAGAAAATCGAAAAATATCTGCTCGTCGGCCAGCGCGTCTGGCATCTCGCCTTCACGCCGGACGAGAAATATCTCCTGACCGCCAATGGCGTCTCCAATGATATTTCCATCGTCGACGCGGCCAGCCTCAAAGTGCTGAAGTCGATCCCCGTCGGGGCCTTCCCCTGGGGCATTGCGGTCGCCGGCAAATGACCGACGAACCGCTCGCGCTCAACGTCGAGCATATCGGACACAGCTATGGCGCTCGGCGCGCGCTGGACGATGTGAGCTTCTCCGTCGCGACGGGAAGCTTCACCGTGCTGCTGGGCCTCAATGGCGCCGGCAAGAGCACGCTGTTCTCGCTCATCACACGCCTCTACGCCGCGCGCGAAGGCAAGATCGAGATCTTCGGCCATGATGTCGCGCGCGAGAGCGGCGCGGCGCTACGCCGACTCGGCGTCGTCTTCCAGGCGCGCACGCTCGATCTCGAATTGAGCGTGATGCAGAATTTCGTCTATCACACCGCGCTGCACGGCATAGGCCCCGCCGAAGCGAAGCGCCGTGGGGAGGCCTTGCTGGAGCGCGCCGGCCTCGCGGATCGCGCCAAGGACAAGGCGCGCGATCTCTCCGGCGGCCAGATGCGCCGCGTGGAGATATTGCGCGCGCTGCTGCATGAGCCGCGCGTGCTGCTGCTCGACGAGCCGACTGTCGGCCTCGACATAAAGGCCCGCGCCGATATTCTCGCGCAAGTGCGCGCGCTGGTCGCCGAGCGCAAGCTCGCCGTGCTGTGGACCACGCATCTCATCGACGAGGTGACGCCAAGCGATGATGTCGTCGTGCTCCATCAGGGCAAAGTTCTCGCCGCCGACACATCGGCGAATATAATGGCGGCGACATCGACAGAGTCGATCGGCGCCGCATTCGAGCAATTGACCGGCGCCAAGGCGCGAGACGCGGCATGATGCGGCCCTCACGCCGCGCGCCCGAAGACAAAGCGGAACAGCGATGACGACCGAAACCAGCGGCTTCACCGCGCGCCAATACGCCATCTGCCTCGCCGGCGTGATCTGGCGCGAAGCCTTGCGTTTCCTGCATCAGCGAGAGCGCTTCGTCTCCGCTCTGGTGCGTCCCTTGGTGTGGCTGCTGATCTTCGCCGCCGGCTTTCGCCAAGTGCTCGGCGTCTCCATCATCCCGCCCTATGAGACCTATGTGCTCTATGAGGTCTATATCACGCCGGGATTGATGGCGATGATCCAGCTGTTCAACGGCATGCAGTCCTCGCTGTCGATGGTCTACGACCGCGAGATGGGCAATATGCGCACGCTGCTGGTCTCGCCCTTTCCGCGCTGGTATCTGCTCGGCGCCAAGCTTCTCGCCGGCGTCGCCGTGTCGATATTGCAAGTCTACGCCTATCTCTTCATCGCCTATTTCTGGGAGATCGAGCCGCCGACGCCGCTCGGCTATCTCACCGTGCTGCCGGCGCTCGTGCTCGCGGGACTGATGTTCGGCGCGCTCGGCATGCTGCTCTCATCCGCGATCAAGCAGCTCGAGAATTTCGCGGGCGTGATGAATTTCGTCATCTTTCCGATGTTCTTCGCCTCATCCGCGCTCTATCCGCTGTGGCGCGTGCAGGAGTCGAGCCCCGTCCTCTATTGGATTTGCCTCGTTAATCCTTTCACCCATGCGGTGGAGCTGATCCGCTTCGCCTTTTATGAGAAAATCTCCTGGGACTCGCTCGCCGCCGTCGCCGGCTACACGACGTTCTTCTCCGCCGGCGCGCTCATCGCCTATGATCCCGCCAAGGGAATGCTGATGCGCAAGGGCGGCTGAGCCGCCCCCGCTCACTGGGCCGCTTCGAAAACCCGCTCGTCGCGACGCGCTGCAACAACTCCGGGCGTCGTCTCGATCCAATCGACCGCGACGGGCTTGCGCGTTCGGAACATTTCCGGCGCCGGCAGCGCATCGTCGGCCTTGTAGCCGATCAATATGGAAGCGACGATATCGATCTCCGCGCCGAGACCGAGATAATGTCGAAGATCGCGCTGCACATTGAGATAATTGGATTGAATGCAGGTCGATAGGCCACGCGATTGCGCGGCGAGCGTGAGCGCATAAGTGAAATTGGCCAATCCGAAAGTGCGCGTCAACGCATTGACGCGCACCAGCACGGGCACGTTGCGCAGCGATGCGAAAAAGCAGCGCAGCCCTTGCAGAAGGCTCGGCTCGCGCGCCGCCCGCCGCAGCAGCGCAGTGAGCGACAAGCGCACGAGATCGACGTATCTGCGCCGGTCCGCGGTGCGATAGACGAGCACCAGCCGCGGCGCGCCTTTGACCTCGAAGAAGCGCCGATACATGCCGGTCACATAGCGCCTCCATTCATCCGCCGTCGCCGGCCTGCGCTCGTCGACCTTGGAAGGCTCCGCGCCGCCATTGCGCAGCACCTGCTCCAGCACCGGAAAGACGGACTCCCATCCGGCGAGCTCGAAGCGCGCGATCACATCCTTCGAGGCGTCATGGCCAAGGACGATCACCTTCCAGGCTTGCGTGTTGCCCGGCGACGGAGCCCATGATGCGAGCTCGAATATTTCCGCGAGCAATGCGTCGTCGACCGGCGCATCGCTGTAATGCCGAATGGCTCTTCTTTCGCGCAATCCTTGTTCGAGACCGATATCGTCCATGCGCTCACTCCTTCGATTCCACCGACGCTGCGCTTCCATCGCGATGAGCCTCAATTCGGCATCGAGATGCGAGCGCTTTCGCCATCGCCTGACTCCTCGCCAGCGCCGATCGCTTTCGAGAAGTGGCGATTGAGACGCTTCGGCCTCTGGCGATGCGCCGCGATCGATTCCGCCAAGCGCGCTCCGACGCATGAGGATGCGCGCACGCGCGGCGCGTCGATGATCTCGTGCAGCGCCGTCGACAGATCGTCCATTTCATCGACGAAAGCGACATGAGCGAGGATTTGCAGCAAATGCGCTTCGGCGATATTGCGCGTCTCGCCCGTTCGATCTTCGACAGTGAAGAAGGCGTCGCCGATGCGCGCCGGGCGTCCTTGAAAGACCGCCGCCATGCGGTCGATCGCGATTTTCGCGTCGGCGATCCGCTCGGCCAGGGTGAAGCGCTCTATCCTTTCGCGATCGGCGAGAACCTCGGACAGCAGCACGGGAATGGCGTCCGTCACCATGGCGCGCGACATGACATCCCATCCGACGAGCCCGGCCATATGGCAGAGCCCTAATGTATGATAAGGAACGCCGATCCGAAGATGCGGCATCAATATTTTTATATCCGATCGCGCGCAGACGACCTCGCGGCAGCTGAGCGCCAATTCGACGCCGGCGCCGACGAGATGGCCTTCGACGCGCGCCATTGTCGGGACGCTGCGGCCGAGCTCGCGGAGAAGCTGCGTCACGCGGACGAAATAATTGTCCTCGCCCAGCAGATCTTCGCCAGGACTGACGCGCCGCGCCGCGGCTTCGAAATCGTTCAGATTGAGACCAGCGCAAGCGACCGAGCCCGAGGCCGTATCGAAAGCGATCTCGAGACGATCGAAGGGCAGCTCGTGAAATCGGCGAAGCGTCTCATAGAGACTATCGGTCGCGGCTTTCGTCAGCGCATTGTGGTTCGGCGGGTCCGAAACAATGACGTGAAGCACGCCGTCGCCGGCCTTGTAGCGCAGGCCCTCGACATCGCCGAGCCCGAGCACGGCGCGCTTCGCCTCTTGTTGAAAATTGACGTCGTGCTGCATTTTGAAATCTCCAATCCGCATGAAATTGGACGCGTCGAAGCTGACGCGCGATAGAGGAGCCGTTCGGCTGCGCCGATGTCGCCTCGCGCGCCTATGATCCGGCGCCCGATTTCGGCGCCTCGACCGCGCGAAGCAGAAATGTCGCGAGCCAGGACGTCTCCGCCTCGACGAAGCTGCTCGGAACCAATATTGCGATCACGATGATCGCGACCGCGATGAGGAAAAGCGACGGCATCAGCAATCGCGACGGACGCCGCTCGATCGGTCGCGGAACCCATGGGATATGGCGCATCGGCGCCGCCACGCGTCGCGCGCTCGCCTGAATCTTGCGTCGATCCGGCGATTCTTGCGCCTCCCGCCACGCGGCGAGCACTCGACGCGCGAAAACGGTCTTCCATTCGGCATGGGCGTGATCGGGATGCAGCCAGATCATCAGCCAGCGCATATGCTTTCGCATATCGGCGCGGCTCGCGCCGGGACGCACGCCGAGAATTCTATGGCTGTCGGCCGTAGGAAAGAACAGGATCTGCTGCACATAAAATTCCGCCGCCGCTTTCACATAGCTCTTGTCCTTGCCGGAGCGCCGCGCGGCCTCCTCGAGCGTTTCCTCGCAGCCGGCCGCGATGCGAATGACCTCGAGCACGTCGTCGGGCAATGGCAGCTCGCGCGCGCGCGCCGCCATCGGCGGGATCGACGCGAGAGCGAGCGCGCATTGCAATGCCCTGCTTCTCGGCACGTCACTGTTCCATCGTCGCGGAAATTGCGCGATCCTTTTGGTTTTTCGCTCCATAGCCGAAATATTCGCCGCCATAGGCAGGACCGTGGCCGTAAGCGTCGCCATAGGCGTAGCCATAAGAATGACCGACGTTGGTCGCGTCGAACTTATTCAGCAGGCAGCCGAGAATACGCGTGCGTGCGAAATCCAGCCGCTTGACCGCCGCACGGACGACGCGCCGGCGCGTGTGCATCGAATCGACCACGAACACAGCGCCATCCACTATGCTGCCGAGCAGGGGCGCGTCGGCGAGGCCCACGACCGGAGGACCATCGATGACGACAATGTCGAATTTCTCTCGCGCCAGCGCGAGCAGCGAGGCGAAGCGCGGTCCGGCCAAAAGCTCCGCGGGATTCGGCGGCACAGGACCGGACGACATGAAGGTGACGCCATAGATGAGATTTTCGGTGACGGCGGCGGAGGCGTCCAATGCCCCGGTCAGCACATTGGCGAGGCCGCTGCTGTTGTCGACGGAGAGTATGTCGTGCAACGACGGCTTGCGCATATCTGCATCGATCAGCAGCACCTGCATTCCGAGCTGCGCGAAATTGGCCGCGATGCAGACCGATGTCGTCGACTTGCCCTCTCCTGGCCGCGAGCTCGTGACGAGGAGCGTCTTGGGCGCGCCCGTGGCCGTCGAGAATTGCAGCGACGTCCGCAGCGAGCGATAGGCTTCCGCCATTGAGGACAGAGGATCGCCGATGACCTCGTTCGCGACAGAATAGGACGGGTCGCGGGCTTTCTCGTCATCCCGCCGCACGAGTGGAATGACGCCGAGCACGGTGAGGCCGAGCGCCTCCTCGATCTCTTCCGGAATCTTGAACGTATCGTCGAGAAATTCGCGCACCGCGATCGTCGCGACCGAGATGAGCAGGCCGAGGACAATGGCGAGGCCGAGATTCTTCAGCAGCCGCGGACTCGACGGGCTCTTCGGCCGCTCCGCCTTGTCGATGACCGAGACATTGTTGGTCCCGATCGCGCCGGTCACGCCGACCTCCTTATATTGCTGCAGCAGGCCGTCGTACAAGGACCGGTTGGTGTCGACCTCTCTTTGCAGAATAGTGTATTGAATGCTGCGATCCCGCAGATCGAGCGCATCTGCCTTCAGGCTTTCGATGCGCTTGAGGAACGACGATTCCTGATCGCGCGCGGCTTCATAGCGCGCCTTGATCGCCTGACGAATGAACTCGACGTGCTCCCTGATCTGGCGATCATATTCCGCGATCTGCGCCCGCAACTGCCTCATCTCTGGAAAGTCCGGCTTCATGACGCCGAGCTTGTCCTGATATTCCGCCATCAGCTCGGTGCGGCGTTCGCGGGCTTTCTGAATGCTCTTGTCGTCCAGCACCTGCGGCAATCCCAATCCGCTGCCGCTCTGCGCCTGCATCCACAGCTGCTCTTCCTTGATGCGCTGCGCCATGGCGGCGCCGAGGGAGTCGTTGAGCGATTTGAGATTGGCCCCGGTGATGGAGAGCTTGTCATCGACATTCACAATGCCTTCGCGTTGCGCATAGGCGACGAGCTGCTTCTCGGAGTCTTCCAATTTGAGCTTCACCTGCTGCAGCTTCTCCTCGAGGAAAGTGCGCGCATAGGCGGAGGCGCTGTAGCGGCGGTCCAGCGTCATCGCTACGAAATTCTCGGCGACCGCTGCGCTGACCTGCTGCGCGAGAATGGCGCTTTTGCTGCTGAAGCTGACCTTCACGATGCGCGACATCGGAATCGGCTGCACCGCAAGGCCTTTCAGCACGGCGTCGACCGCCAAGCGTCGCCTGCGGACATTTTCGGGCTCCTCCTCGCGTCGCTCGAACAGGCCTTGAAGCACGCGCCCGAGGAGAGAGACCTCCACATCGACGAAGCCCTTCTTGTCCGCGAGGGAGAGCGAGGACACGACGCGCTCGGCGAGCGCGTGACTCTTCAAAAGCTCGTATTGAGTCGTGTAGAATTGCGGATCGTCGGTTTTCTCCACCAGCGCGTCTTGAATGCGCACGACCTTCGCGGCCTCGCGATCGATCTGCATCGTCGTCGTCGCCGTATAGATTCGCGGCATCAGGAATGTGATGACGAAGGCGCAGAATATCGCGCCGGCGCAGATAGCGGCCACGAGAATGCGATACTTGATGAGCAAGCCGACATATTTGAGGAAGTTCGAGGCGCCGCTATTCTCGTCGAAGCTCGGCTGCCGTTCGTCACAAGGGGCAGAGTAGCGTCTGCCGGCGACGATCGCTCGCTCCGATTGCGTGGCGTCGAGAGCGACGGCAGACGCACCCGTCTCTGGCCTTTGATCCGCGCTCATTCCAAAAACGACCTTTCTAGCGTTGACTTTGGAGCGTCACCAAGGTCTCGCTCCGATGCTGAGCATTGCGGGGACCGCCGATTTGATGACTTGCACGCCTGTGCGCGCCAAGGATTCATCGACGACGATCGTGTCTCCGCCATAGACCAGCGGATCGGGCGCCTGGCCGGAACGAATGGCGGCGACGTCGAATTTCGCGCTGACGCGCCTTTGATCGGAGACGCGGATCAGCGTCACCGCTGAGTCGCCGACGTCATTGATCCCTTCCGCCATCGCCAGCGCTTGCAGCAGCGTGTTCTTGCCCTTGAGCGCATAGACGCCGGGCTTTTTGACCGCGCCTTCGACCGTCACGCGAAGCCCGACCGATTCTCTCACGAACACCGACACCTGCGGCGATTGCAGATATTTCGCCGCGAGCTTGCGCGTGAGCTCGGCTTCCAGCTCGCTCACCGTGCGACCTGCGGCGACGACTCCGCCGATCAAGGGAAAGGAGATGCGGCCATTGCCGTCGACCTGCGCCACGCGGCTGAGATTGGTAAAGCCGAATATGTTTATTTCCAGCACGTCCTGCGCGGAGATGCGATAATCGCTCTGTGTGAAATCCGTGTCGGCTCTCGCCGTGTCGGGCTCTGGAAGGCTGGCGGTGTAGGACGGGTCGACGCCCACGCCGACCTGCGGAGAGCATCCGGAAAGCGTGACGCAAATGGCGGCGAGCGCCGAAAATCGGAATAGACACACAATCATAATCTGGCCTTTGCTCCCGTGGGCGCGCATCCTCTGCTCGACCGAAACTCTTGTGAAAAAGGCTATCGAACAGCGCGCCGCGCGAAATCTCCGGCGCCTCGGTCAGCTGGGCTCGACGGCGCGATAGGGGTAATCCATCGCCACCGCGTCGAGCGCCGGTAGCCTCTCGGCGCGTTCCGCGACCGCGCGGCGACGGTCGCGCGGCGTCTCGCGCTCGCATGGGGCATCGCGACGCGATGCGGCATGCGCTGCAAACTCTTGGCGATACCAGCGGATCGCATGCTCGACCGCGCGTCCGTTCAGCTTCTCGCCGCCGAGCGCGACGAGCAGCGTCCCAATGACGATGTCGAGATCGAGCCGCGGGCCGGCGTGCTTGATGTACCAGAGGTCGAGCGCGTTTTTTTCTTCCGGCGTGACGATGGCGCCGCCATTGATCTGCGCCCAGCCGGTGACGCCCGGACGCACGCTGAGTCGCGGTCCCGGATCCTCGGGCTGATCCTGCGGCAAGAGCGGCCGCGGGCCGATGAGCGACATTTGGCCCGCGATCACATTATAGAGCTGCGGAATTTCGTCGAGGCGGCTCGCGCGGATGATGCGGCCGATGCGGGATAGACGCTGCTCCTCCGGCGCCGGACGGCCCTTGTCGTCGAAAGGCGCGCGATAGGTACGGAACTTATAGAGCAAGAATTTCTGGCCGTTCTTGCCGATTCGCTGCTGCCAGAACAATATGGGCGCGCCGACATCGATAAAGACGACATAGGCGACGCAGATCGCGAGTGGAAAGGCTGCGACGAGCAGCAGGCTCGCGGCGCAAATGTCGATGACGGGCTTCGCCTTGAAGTATGCGGGCGTCTCGAACGTCTCGATCGCGCCGAGCTCCTGCGCCGCGGCGGGCGGCGCAGCGATGAAGTTCCACGCTTCCGTTATGCAGTGGATCGGCACGCCGCGCGCCGCGCATTGCGCCTCGACCGTAGCGAGAAGATCGGCGGGCAGGAAGGTCATGTCCTCGGCGCGCCACACCTCGTCGACTTCGACGCCATGGACGGCGTATTCGTCGATGACGGCGCCGATGTCGCTGGGGTCGCCGACGATGGAGACGCCGGCGATCTTGCGGCCGAGGAGCGCTGGGCGCGCGTCGAGCGCAGCGACGATCTGGGTCGTGCGCGGCCGCAGATAATCCGTCAATTTGATCGCCGCCGAGGCGAAGCGATCGACGCCGACGACGATCACGCGGCGCAATTCGGCCTCGGCCTCCGCGCTGTCGAGCTCGTGCTTGCGCGAGAGATCCTTGTGAAGCGCGCGCATCGTCATGCGCGTGGCGATCATGCCCGCGACGAGCACCAATCCGAAGATCAAGGGCGTCGAACGCGGCACGCCTTCGAAGCGCGTGAGCGCGAGAAGAATGGCCGAGCTGGAAGCGACCGCGCAAGCGGTGGCGCCGCAGAGGGCGAAGGCGTCGCGCAGGGAGAAGAACTGCCCCATGCGATCGCTCAGCCGAAAGGCGAGGATCATGACGATGGCGCAGCCTGCGGAGATGACCGCATATTGATAAGGCGCTGGAAATGCCGCCGGAAAATCGCCGGGGTCGAGCAGCAGAGGATCGCGCAGAGCGAGCGCGATAATCGGCGCGATGATCGCCGACAGAAGATCGGCGGGCTCGATACGAAAACGAATGCGGTCTCTCGATGCTGGCGAAGCCAATCGCATGGCGCAAATTCTCCGATCGCGATCGGAAACTGGCGTGCATTTTTCGAAAAGTCACTCCGGGCTGGCGTCTAAGGCCAATGACGGACGCACGCATCTGCGCAAGCGCGCGGACGCGTGCGCACAATCGCGAAAAGGCCAGAAAATCATTGTCGGAAGGTGTGGCGCAGTCGCCGCGAAAGACACGCGGGATGACGCCGGCGGCGCGTCTGGAGCCGCGGGAAAATTCGGCGCGCGGAGGCGCCGAGCGAGCGAGTCGTTTGTGGATAAGCTCGCTGGCGCAGCCTGCGAACGCGACCGCCTCGCCGCTCGAGCGGCGAGGCTGGATGATCGGCGAAGATCGCGCGGCTAGATCAGCGCTACTCGCCAGCGGCCGCGATCTGTCGGCTCTTCTCCGACATTTCGCGATAGCGCTCCTGCCATTCGGTGGGGCCGTTGGAAGGCGAGACCTGCACCGCCGTCACCTTATATTCCGGACAATTGGTCGCCCAATCGGAATTGTCGGTGGTGACGACATTGGTCTGGCAGAGAGGATGGTGGAAGGTGGTGTAGACGACGCCGGGCGCGACGCGATCGGTGATCTTGGCATGCAGCGTCGTCTCGCCGGCGCGGCTCTGCACGCGCACCCAATCGCCCTCGCGCACGCCGCGCACCTCGGCGTCATGCGGATGGAGCTCCAGCACATCCTCGGGATGCCATTGGCTGTTCTCGGTGCGGCGCGTCTGCGCGCCGACATTATATTGGGAGAGTATGCGCCCCGTCGTCAGCAACAGCGGGAAGCGCGGCCCGGTGCGCTCCTCCGTCGGCACATATTCGGTGATGACGAACTTGCCCTTGCCGCGCGCGAATTTGTCTATGTGCATGATCGGCATGCCTTCCGGCGACAGATCATTGCAGGGCCATTGCACCGAGCCCACCTCGTCGAGCTTGGCGTAGGAGACATGCGCGAAGGAAGGCGTGAGCTTGGCGATCTCGTCCATGATCTCGCTCGGATGCGAGTAGCTCCAATTGCAGCCGAGCGCATTGGCGAAGAGCTGCGTCGCCTCCCAATCGGCATAGCGCGCCTTGGGGCTCATCACGCGGCGCACGCGCTGAATGCGCCGCTCGGCGTTGATGAAGACGCCGTCCTTCTCGAGGAAGCTTGCTCCGGGCAGGAAGACATGCGCGTAATTGGCGGTCTCGTTGAGGAAGAGATCCTGCACCACGAGACATTCCAGCGCGCCGAGACCGGCGGAGACATGCTTTATGTCCGGGTCCGACTGCAGAATATCCTCGCCCTGCACATAGAGGCCCTTGAACACGCCATCGACGGCGGCGTCGAACATATTGGGAATGCGCAGGCCCGGCTCGCCGTCCAGCGGAACGCCCCAGGCCTCCTCGAACAGCTTGCGCACATTGTCGTCGGAGACATGGCGATAGCCGGGGAACTCATGCGGGAAGGAGCCCATGTCGCAGGAGCCCTGCACATTGTTCTGGCCGCGCAGCGGATTGACGCCGACGCCGGGGCGGCCGAGATTGCCGGTCGCCATGGCGAGATTGGCGATGGCCATCACCGTGGTCGAGCCCTGGCTGTGCTCGGTGACGCCGAGGCCATAATAAATGGTGGCGTTGCCGCCCGTGGCGTAGAGACGCGCGGCGCCGCGCACGAGATGCGCGGGAACGCCGGTGAATTTCTCCACCGCCTCGGGGCTGTTGTTCTCCTCGCCGACAAAGGCGGCCCATTCCAAATACTCGTCCCAATCGCAACGCTCGCGCACAAAGGCCTCATTCACGAGCCCCTCTTTCACCACCACATGGGCGAGAGCGGTGACGATGGCGACATTGGTTCCCGGCCGCAGCGGCAGATGGAAGGCCGCGCGGATGTGGGGCGAGCGCACCAGCTCCGTGCGGCGCGGATCGACGACGATGAGCTTGGCGCCCTCGCGAATACGCCGCTTGATCTGCGAGCCGACCACCGGATGCGCGTCGGTCGGATTGCAGCCGATGATGAGAATGACATCCGCCTCGGCGACCGAGTCGAAATCCTGCGTGCCGGCGGAGGTGCCGAAGGCTTGGCTGAGGCCATAGCCGGTCGGCGAATGGCAGACGCGCGCGCAAGTGTCGACATTATTATTGCCGAAGCCGCTGCGGATGAGCTTCTGCACGAGGAAAGTCTCCTCGCTGGTGCAGCGCGAGGAGGTGATGCCGCCCACAGCGAGCCGGCCGTATTTCGCCTGAATGCGCTTGAACTCGGAGGCGGCGTGGGAGATCGCCTCCTCCCATGACACTTCGCGCCAGGGGTCGGTGATCTTCTCGCGGATCATCGGGCTGGTCACGCGATCGCGATGCAGCGCATAGCCATAGGCGAAGCGGCCCTTGATGCAGCTGTGGCCGTGATTGGCCTTGCCGTCCTTCCAAGGGACCATGCGCACGATCTCCTCGCCGCGCATCTCCGCCTTGAAGGCGCAGCCGACGCCGCAATAGGCGCAAGTGGTGACGGCGGAATGTTCCGGCTGGCCGATGGCCACGACGGAATTCTCGGTGAGCGTCGCCGTGGGGCAGGCCTGCACACAGGCGCCGCAGGAGACGCATTCCGACTCCATGAAGGCCTCGCCGGCGCCGGGCGAGACGCGGCTGTCGAAGCCGCGGCCTTCGATCGTCAGCGCGAATGTGCCTTGCACTTCCTGGCAGGCGCGCACGCAGCGATTGCAGACGATGCATTTGGCGGGATCATAGGTGAAATAAGGATTGGATTTGTCCTTGGGCTTCCAATCCTCATTGCGGCGGCCTTCGAGGCGCGCCGTCACATGGTTACGCCCGCTATAGCCATAGCGCACCTCGCGCAGGCTCACCGCGCCAGCCATGGACTGCAGCTCGCAATCGCCATTGGCCGGGCAGGTGAGACAGTCGAGAGGATGGTCCGAAATATAGAGCTCCATTATGCCGCGGCGGATGGAGTCGAGCCGCGGCGAGAAGGTCTTCACCGCAATGCCGGGCATGACCGGCGTGGTGCAGGAGGCGGAGAGATTGCCGCGCCCTTCGATCTCTATGAGGCAGAGACGGCAGGAGCCGAAAGAATGGAGATTGTCGGAGGCGCAGAGCTTTGGGATTTCAATGCCGATCTGCATCGCCGCGCGCATGATCGACGTGCCTTCCGGCGCGGTGATCTCCGTCCCGTCGATGGTCAGAGTGACTTCCTTCTCGGAGCGGGAAGCCGGCGTTCCATAGTCGATTTCCTTGATGAGGCTCATGATTCTGGTCCCCGCGAGGCCGGAAGGATTCGATATAGTATAATTACATAACGATCGACAGGGAGGTTTTTGTCAATATCCGCATATCGTCGCTCGATAGGCGAAGCCTATAATCTCGTCCAGATGACCGCCGATACGCGGGAATGGCCGCAGCTGTTCAAAAGCATATGCGCCGAATATATCGATATGAAAGACGATGGCCGAGGGCGCTCGGTGCGAGCCTGAAGGCTCGCGATCCAATCCCCGCCCCGGACCGCGAGCCTTCCGGCTCGCTCTTTTCCGACGATCGGCCGAACAGCAGGCCGCCGCCTCGAAAAGGACAGGCGAGGCTAGAATTTGGCCTTGCGCGGCGCAGCCTTCGGTCTCTATGGTCGCTATCTATATAAGATGCATATATATCGTATGCGTCTTCCCGCCATCGCCGAAGGTCGAAAGGCCTCGCCCATGCCCTCGACGCATCGCTTCGTCCGGAACAGCTTCCTCTGCGCCCTGCTGGCGCTGCTCGCGCTCGCGGGTCCGGCGCGCGCCGGCGAAATGCGCGAGGTCACGGACATGGCCGGCCGCAAGGTCGTGATCCCGGCCGATCCCAAGCGCATCTTCGGCGCGGCTCCGCCGGTGGCGGTGACGCTCTACGCCATAGCGCCGGAGCGGCTCATCGGCATCAATGTGCCGATGCGCGGCGACGAGAAATCTCTCTATCGCAAGGAAGCGCTCGATCTGCCCGTGCTCGGCAGCAATGCGGGCATGGGCCGCCAGCTCAATCTCGAGGAGATTGCGACGATGCGCCCCGATCTCATCATCGCCTGGCTCGGCTTCTATCAGGAGAAGGCGAAAGTCGTGGAGAGCTTCGCCAAGATCGGCGTTCCGGTGATCTTCTTGAAGCTCGACACGCTGGACGATTATGCCGACGCTTTCGCCTTTCTCGGACAGATCGTCGGACGCGAGGCGAAAGCCGCCGAAATGTCCGCCTATATTCGCGACGCGCTTCTCCGCGTGCGCAAGGCGACCGCCGATATTCCGCCGGCGGAGCGGCTGCGCGTCTATTACGCCGAATCCGCCGACGGGCTCGCGACCGATTGCGATAAGAGCTTCCATACGGAGCCGATCGTCATTGCGGCGGGCGACAATATCTATCATTGCGAGCAGAGCTCGCATGTCGGCATGGACAAGATCAGCGTCGAGCAGATCGTCGCGCTGAAGCCGTCGCTGATATTGACGCAGGACAAGAGCTTCGCGGCCCTCGCCAAGAGCAGCGCGCTCTGGCGCAATGTGGAGGCGGTGAAGAACGGCCGCATCGTCACCGTGCCGCATGCGCCCTTCAACTGGCTGGATCGTCCGCCGAGCTATATGCGCGCGCTCGGAATTCAATGGCTGGCCAATCTCTTCTATCCGGCCCGCTTTCCGCTCGACGTGAAGGACGAGACCAAAAAATTCTATCGGCTCTTTCTCGGCGTTGATATTTCCGACGCCGATTTCACCCGCATAATGGAATGAGCGACGGTTCCGATGCGCCTCGCCCTTCTGCCCTTCCTCCTGCTGGCGGTCGTTGTTCTGGCTCTCTCGGTCGGACGCTATCCGCTCGCGCCAGGGGATATTTTCGCCTATCTCGGCGCCGTGCTGGGGCTCGTCGAGCTTTCCCCGGAGCGTTTCGATCTCCTGCATAATCTCATCGTGGAGATTCGCCTGCCGCGCGTGCTGGCGGCGGGGCTCATCGGCGCCGCGCTCTCGGCCTCGGGCGCGTCCTTCCAGGCGGTGTTCCGCAATCCGCTGGTCTCGCCGGGCATTCTCGGCGTGCTGGGCGGCGCCGGCTTCGGCGCGGCGCTCGGCATTCTGCTCTCCGGCGATTTTCTCACCATTCAGCTCTCCGCTTTCGCAATGGGGCTGGTCGCGGTCGGCGTCGGCGTCATCGTCGCCAATCTCTTCGGCGCCGCCTCCATGGTGACTCTGGTGCTCGGCGGCATGATCTCCGGCGCGCTGTTCACCTCGGCGCTGTCGCTCGTCAAATATGCCGCCGATCCTTACGATCAGCTGCCCGCGATCGTCTATTGGATGATGGGGAGCCTCGGCGCCGTCGATCTGAAGCAATTGCGCGGCGCCGCTCTGCCCATCCTCGCCGGCGTCGGCGCTCTGGCGGCGGCGGGCCGCGCGCTGGATGCGCTCTCTATGGGCGATGACGAGGCGCGCTCGCTCGGCGTGCCGGTGCATGCGACGCGCTATGGCGTCATCATCGCGGCGACTCTGGTCTCCTCGCTGTCCGTCTCGCTCGCCGGCATGATCGGCTGGGTCGGGCTGGTCGTGCCGCATGTGGCGCGGCTCGCCATAGGGCCGACCAACAGCCGGCTGCTGCCGGCGAGCGCGCTGCTGGGCGCGACCTTTCTCATCGCCGCCGATTGCGTGGCCCGCAACATCACCCGCGCTGAGATACCGATCGGCGTCGTCACCGAATTGCTCGGCATACCGGCTTTCATCCTCGTGCTCGGCCGGGCGCGGAGGGCCTGGGCGTGAGGAGGAGGGCAGTGGAGCGCCCCCTCCTCGACGCTCGCCCGCAGCGCGGGAGAGGGGGCGCCAGCGATAGGCGCGCGCGCCGTCTCGAAGAGGCGCGACGCCTGCCCCCTCTCCCGCATCGCCGAGAGGCCGTATCGTGAGAGCGCCGTCTGCGACCGCGCAGCTGCGCGGCGTCGATCTGCATTTTTCGCGCGGCAAGCGCAGCGTGCTCAATGGCGCGACGCTCGGCTTCGGGACTGGCGAGATCGTCGCCCTGCTCGGCGCCAATGGCGCGGGCAAGAGCACATTGTTTCGCCTGCTGCTCGGCTTTCTCACGGCGAGCAGCGGCGAGGTTCGGCTCGACGGCCTCCAGCTCTCCTCCTTTTCGCGACGCGAGATCGCCAAGCGCGTCGCCTATGTGCCGCAGGGACATGTCACGCCTTTTCCCTATACGGTGCGCGAGGTGGTCACGCTCGGCCGCCTGCCGGAGACGGGCCTGCTGCGCGCGCCCCGCGCCGAGGATCGCGAGATCGTCGAAAGCGTCATCGCGCGGCTCGGCATGGAGCGGCTGATCGACCGGCCCTATACGGAGATTTCCGGCGGCGAGCGGCAGCTCACGCTCATCGCCCGCGCGCTGGCGCAAGGCGCGCGCCTTTTGGTGATGGACGAGCCGGCGACAGGGCTCGACTATGGCTATCAGCTGCGGCTGATGCGGCATTTGTCCGATCTTACCGCCGACGGCCATGGCGTGCTGGTCAGCACCCATCATCCCGAACATGCGATGCAGCTGGCGACGCGCATCGCCATTTTGAACGAGGGCCGCATAGAGGCCGATGGCGCGCCGCAGGCGGTGGTGACGGCGGAGCGCATCTCGCGCCTCTATGGCGTCGAGGTGGCGGTGTTCGACGATCCTTTCGGCGCACGGCGGCTCGCGCCCATCGCCGGGCGGAATGGAAGGGCCGAAGGATGAAGCTTTATATGGGCTTCGACGACACCGACGTCGCCGGAGCGAAGATCGGCACCGGCCGGCTGGTGCGCATGTTCGAGCGCAAGCTCCCGGAAGGCGCGCGGCTCTGGGGCGCGCTGCGCCATCAATTGCTCGTCGATCCGCGCATTCCCTTCACCTCGCACAACAGCCCGGCCTGCGCCGTGGTGGAGATAGAGGACGAGGCGCTGGTCCCTGTGCTCGCCGCCCGCGCCATCGCCCATATCGCCGAGCTGGCCAGCGACGGCTCCGACCCTGGCCTCTGCATCGCGCGGGAGACCGACGATCTTTCCGAGATCATCGCATTCGGCCTCTCCTGCACGCATGAGATCGAGACGCAGGATCATGCGAGAGCGGTGGCCGCCCGCGCTGGCGTCGAGCTGCTCGGCCTCGGCGGAACCAATGACGGAATCATCGGCGCGCTGGCCGCCGTCGGCCTCACCGCCTATGGCTGGTGCGGCCGCTTTCTGGAATATGGAAGGCTGCGCCGCCTGCCCGATCCGATCTCTGTGGCGGCGCTGGCCGAGGCCGGCATAGAAGCGGCCGCGATCGACAAATATGCGCGCGCGCTCGATCCAGAGGCGCTGATTCATACGGGCGGCTGGCTATCGCCGCGGCTCTGGGGCGGGCGCGCCGTCGCGCCGGTGGAGGAGAAAGACGGCCGCCTCATCGCCATAGGCAAGCGCCCACGCGACGCCGAGGTCGCCGACTGATGCGCATCCTCATCGGCATGGACGACACAGACGGCGCCGGCTGGGCGGCCAGCACGGCGCGGCTGGCGCGCGAATTCGGCGACACGCTCGCGAGCGAGACGCGCTTCATCGGCTCGGTCGGCCATATTCTCTTTTCCGGCGTGACGGCGACGACCAATAACAAGGCCTCCTGCCTCGTCGTCGAGAGCGAGCGCGCCGATGCGGCGGATTTTCTGCTCGCCCAGGCCGCCGCCTATGTGGAAGCCAATGCGGCGCCCTCCAGCGCGCCGGGAATCGTCGTGGCCGGCGCGGAGGCGGAAGCGCTCATCGACTTCGGCCGCGCCGCCAGCCGGCGCGAGATTCGCCCCGAGGAGCTGCCGCCCTTGATCGAAGGGCTGCGCGTCGCCGGCCTGCGCGGAGGGCGCGGCCTCATCGGCGCAGCGGCTGCGGTGGGGCTGACGGCGCGCGGGTGGTCCGGACGCTGGCTCGAATTCGGCGGGCTGCGCCGGCTCGACCGCGCCGTGCAGGCGCGAGAGCTCAGAGCGCTCGGCATTTTCCTCGTCTCGCTGGAGACGGACGCCGAGGCGCCCGCGCCCGACGATTGGATCGACACACATGGCCGGCTACGGCCGCAGCTCGCCGCCGGCCGCGCCGTCCTGCCCTTGCGCCGCATCGGCGAGGGCATGTGGGAGGCGGCGACAGGGGAGGCGGCCGACGCCGCGCCGGCGAAGAAATCTCGATAGCTAGAGAAATTACATATATTCTATATCGAGATATATGGCGTTAGATGCATCGCTTTGCCGATATAATGGACTTGCCGCCACGCTCACGCCTATTTACGTAATTGCGTTACATCACGAATCGAGCGGCGGGCGAGCGGCGCGTCGGCCGAGGGCGGTGAAAGGCTGACAGCAATGACGATGTTCGCGCGCAAGAGACGCGGCTCCTCCCTTCTTCTCGGCGGCGCGTCCTTGGCCGCGCTGCTCGGCGCCGCCCATGGCGCCGGCGCGCAGAGCTTCACCCCGCTGCCGGAAATCTCGATCGGCCCGGCGCCCGCCGCGCCGAAGAAAAAGCCCGAGAGCTCCATTCTCGGCTCGGCCTCCGATAGCTCGACCGCCTATGCCGCGGATGCGCGCGGGCTCGATCTCGCCAGCGGCGGCGGCGGCTCCAACCCGATCCGCGGCATCTCCTGGCTGCCCTCCGTCGATGCGCCGGCCATCGATCCCTACGGCCTCGCCAATCTTCCCGGCGGCAACAAAGGCCTGCGCATTCGCGGCGAGGTCAGCCAGCACGGCAACAGCATCGGCACGGTGGAGGGACTGCCGCTCTCCGGCATCAATCCCGGCCCCGGCGTCACTTGGCTCATCGACAATGAGAATCTGAGCAAGATCGTGCTGCGGCAGGGTCCAATGCCCTCCGATGTGAACTCCTATTTCACCGTCGGCGGCAGCTTCGACAGCCGCCTGCGCTGGCCGGCGGAGAAATTCGGCGGCGAGATTTCGCAAAGCGTCGGATCCTTCTCCTTTCTGCGCACTTTCGCCCGCATCGACTCGGGCGAGATTTTGAACGGCACGACCAAGCTCTTTGTCTCCGGCTCCTTCACCGACGCCGACAAATGGCGCGGCTCCGGCAAGGACCCGCAGGGCAAATCGGGCTTTGCGGTCGGCATAGACACCAAGCCCGTCGATGGGCTGGAGGCGAAATTCTTCGTCGCCAAGAGCAGCTTCGACCAGCACAGCTATCAGGGACTGAATTATCAGCAGGCGAGCAATCTCGGCGCCTTCCGCCGCTATGATTTCGCCGCCTATCCAGGCCCGACGACGGCCAGCCAGATCAATTACTACGGCTATAATCTCCAGCATTTCGACTCTTGGACCGCATTCGGCGATATCGCGATAGAGGTCGACAAGACGACGCGCTTCGTCTTCAAGCCCTATTATTTCCGCGAGGACGGCTATTATCTCGACGGTCAGGCCAATGGCCGCATCCGCAAATGGATCATCGACCACGACATGTGGGGCGTGGTGAGCGAATTGCAGACGCGCGTGCTGGATACGGACGCCAAGCTCGGCTTCTGGCATGGCGTGCAAAATCCCCCCGGACCGCCGACGGCCTGGGAAGTCTTCGCCCCCAATGCGGGCGGCGGCCTCATCAATCCGAGCTGGGCGATCCTCGGCAAGCAGACCGCGCCGCATGTGTTCGATTCCGCCTATGGAATCGCGAGCCGCGACTTCGGTCCGCTGCATATGGAGGCGGGCGCGCGCTATATTTGGGAACGCATGGCGGGCATAGACGCCTATAATTCGACCGGCATAGGCGATGTGCCCTATGACACGGCGCTGGCGCTCTCCTCCGGAGTCATCGCCAATCGCAGCGTCAAGCCCTTCACCATCGGCACTTTTCTGCCCTTCGGCGCGCTCACCTATCGGCTGACCGACGATCTATTGCTGAAATTCAGCGGCGGCGGCGGCTATGGCGGACCGGGCTATGACGCCTGGCCGGTGTTCCAGCAGAATTCGGCGACCTTCCTCGCCAAGGGAATCACCGCCGATCAATTCTGGCATTCGATGAAGCCGGAGACCTCGACGCAGCTCGATCTCGGCCTGCGCTGGTCCTTCGACGGCGCCTATGGCTCGGGCTATGTGGAGCCGACGGTCTATTACTCGCGCAACCACAATAAGCTCGTCTCTTACGATCCCGGCATAGGCACGCAATATGGCGCCAATGTCGGCGAGAGCCAGAATTACGGCGCGCAGGCCGTCGTCCATTATTCCCCGCTCGAGAGCGTCTCTCTCTTCGCTTCGCTCGGCTATCAGCGCGCCGAATTCGTCGAAGACCTGCCGCTGCTGCCCGGCGCCTCCGCGGCCAATTATTGGTCGACGCGGGTGAAGGGCAAGCAATTGCCGGACGTGCCCTATTTCATCTCGACGATCGGCGGCGATCTGCGCATAGAGGAATTCACCATCACGCCGATCCTGCATATCGTCGGCTCGCGCGCGGGCGACACATCCGGCTATCAGCCGCTCGCCGGCTATTCCACATTCGATCTCACCGTGAAATACGAGCACAAGATCGACTGGGGAACGATCACCGCCAGCGTCACCTGCATGAATATGTTCGACACCGCCTATATCGGCCAGATCAGCAGCGGCTATTATCAGCAGACGTCGGCCAACGGCATTTATTACCCGGGCGCGCCGCGCACCGTGCTGGCCAAGGTCGGCTTCAAATTCTGAACCCGCCCCCCGCCGCCGACGCGACCAGAGCCCCGCCGGCGCGCGTCGCCCTCGCCCCCGCGACGTCATGGCCGGGCTTGTCCCGGCCATCCACGCCCGGACGCCGAGGCGTCTTAGAAATTTGGTGTGGCGCCGAAGCTACGGTGGCGCCAATCGCGAGATCAAATCCGTCGATAGCGGACGCTTTCATTCGGTTTCTCAGTGGCTTGGCGTGGATGGCCGGGACAAGCCCGGCCATGACGGCGTAGCATACGCAATATGTGAACCCGATAGCGACGCGCGTCGGCGGGAGGTAAGGCTTACTTAACCATAGGTTGCGCTGTTAAGCTTAACGCGATGGACCGCTTGCAAGGCTGCGCTTATGGTGTGGCAATCCTCGGTTCGGGTCGTTGGCGAAGTGAAATACGTGAAGCGTTTTCTGGGCGTGACGGCGCTCTTGGCGTTCGGCGGCCTGGAAGCCGCCTCCTCCGCCCGCGCATTCGATTTTTTCGGCCTCTTCGGCGCCGCCGAGGAGACGCCGGAGCCGAGCCGCGACGCGCTGCCCTACACTCTGGAATTCGGCGGCCTCGACGAGGCGGAGGGCCTCGCGCGCAATCTTCAGGACGCCTCCAACACATGGCGGCTGCGGCTGCAGGCGCCGCCGACCGGCGCCGGCCTCGCGCGGCGCGTGGTCGCCGATTTTCCGCGCCTCGCCGAGGCGCTATGGGCGAGCGGCTATTATGACGCGGAAATTAAGGCGACAGTCGCCGGCGTCCCGGTGCGGCCGGACGGCCATGGCGCCGATGTCGCCGCCGCCGCAGCCGAGCGGCTGCGCGGCCAGGCGCTGGCGCCCATCCGCATAGAGATCGTCCCCGGCCCGCTGTTCCATTTGCGCAATGTCGTCCTTCTCGACGCCCGCAGCGGCAAGCCGCTCGACGAAGCGCTGCTCTCCAAAAAATCGCTGGAGCGCAACAAGGACGAGCCGGCGCGCGCCGCCGCCCTGCAATCCATGCAGACCGCCTGGGTCGACGCGCTGCGCGCCAATTCCTATCCGCTCGCCAAAGTGGCGACCGCGAAGCCGACGATCATCCACCCCGAAAAGGCGATGGATGTCGTCGTGACGATCGATCCCGGCCCGCGCGCCGGCATAGGCGAAGTGAGGACCAGCGGCTCGCCGGGCATAGATCCGGACGTCATTCGTTCCTACATCTATCTCGAGCAGGGCGAGACCTATAGTCCGAAGAAGCTCGCCGAGCTGCGCAGATCCATCGGCCGCCTCGAGGCCGTCGGCTCGGTGAAGGCGGAGGATGGCGACAAGCTCGACGCCAATGGCAATCTGCCGATCCTCGTGCAGACCAGCGAGCGCAAGCCACATGCGGTGGGCGCGGACGCCTTCTTCTCCAATGTCGATGGGCCGGGCCTGCGCGCCTATTGGACCGATCGCAATCTCTTCGGCGGCGCCGAGCGGCTGCGCTTCGATGTCGAAGGCGGCCTCGCCCCCTTCGGCGGCGCGGCGAGCTACAAGGGCCTCTCCTCGATCCGCCTGAGAGACGTCATCGGCCGCGCCAAGGCGAGCTTCGTGAAACCTGCTCTGTTCGGCTCGCGCAACGATCTGCTGCTCGATATGAGCTTCGTGCGCGAGAGGACCGACTATTACGGGGCAGCGTTCGGAAACGCCACGGCGGCGATCCGCCATCGCTTCAGCGACACGGCGTCCGTGCAGGCGGGGCTCGAATTCGAGCGCGGGCATACGTTCGACGCTTTCGGCCCGCATGATTATTCGCTGCTCGGCTTTCCGCTCTCGGCCAATTACGACGGAACCGACGATCTCCTCGCGCCGACCAACGGCTTTCGCGCCATCGCCAATGTCACGCCTTATGTGAAGGCCTTCGGCGACAGCGTCGGCATGGTGCAATCGAAGACGCAGATCACCGGCTACAAATCGCTGGACGAGGATGGCTGGTATGTGCTCGCCGGCCGCATGGCGGCGGGCTCCATCGTCGGCGCGAGCATAGAGAATATTCCGGCGAGCCATCGCTTCTTCGCTGGCGGCGGCGGCTCGGTGCGCGGCTATCGCTATCGCTCGCTGAGCCCGGACGCCGGACTCGGCTTTCCGGTCGGCGGACGCAGCCTGCTCGAAGGCTCGGCCGAGGCGCGCATAAAGGTGACGCGCGATATCGGCGTGGTTCCCTTTTACGACATAGGCTCCGCCTTTTCGTCGCCATTCCCCGACTTCCAATCGTCCATGCGCTCCTCCGTCGGCATAGGCCTGCGCTATTACACAGGGATAGGCCCGGTGCGCCTCGATGTGGCGACGCCGCTCGGCCGGCGTCCCGGCGAGAATAAATTCGCGATCTTCATCGGCGTCGGGGAGTCGTTCTGATGGGCTTTCGCCGCATTCTCGCCTATGCCTTCGGCGCGCTGCTGCTGCTCGCCGTCGCTGGAACGCTCACGCTGCGGATGCAGACGCGCGAGGGCAAGAGCTTCCTCGCCGATCTCGTCTCGCGCGCCGCCTCCTCGCCCGATATGAAGATCGACATAGGCGCCTTCGAGGACCCGCTGTCGGCGCATCCGCTGCTGCGCGATATCTCCATCGCCGATAGGGACGGCCCCTATCTGAAGATCGATCAGATCGCCCTGGACTGGTCGCCTTCCGCGCTCTTCTCGCTGCGCCTCGATATAGAGAAGCTCGCCATTGGCGCGATCGATATCGCCCGCCTCCCGGCGCCCTCGCGCGCTGCGGCGACGACGCAAAAGAGCGGCGGCGGCTTCTCGCTCCCCGATCTGCCTGTGCGCATACGCCTCGGCCGATTGGCGCTGGAAACACTGTCGCTCGGCGCGCCCGTTCTCGGAACCACAGCGAAATTCACCGTGACCGGCGACGCGGCGCTCGACAAAGGCGCGCATGTTTCGCTCGACATTCGCCGGCTCGACGCGCCGGGCGCCATTACGGCGAAAGCCGATGTCGCGGCGGGCGGCCAAAAGATCACGCTCGCCCTTATGGCGCAGGAGCCGGAGGGCGGGGCCATCGCCCGCCTCGCCGCTCTGCCCGGCCTGCCGCCCGTCGATATTTCGCTGACCGGCGAAGGAACGCTCGACGATTTCGCCGCGCATCTCGCCGCCAAGGCTGGAGAGAAGATCGGCGCCGAAGGCGCGGCGCGCATCATTCACAAGGATGCGGCGCGGCGGCTCGATTTCGACATGGGCGTCCGCCTCGCCCCGCTGCTGCCGCCGGCCGCAGTTCCGCTGCTCGACGGCGTAACGCAGCTCGCCGGCGCCGCCACTCTGCGCGACGATGGCGCGCTCGAGGGCGATATCGCCATCCGCAGCCGCGCGAGCGCCGAAGATGCGTTGCGCCCGCTCGATCTCGCCATTGCGCTGAAGGGCGTTCCAAAGGATGAGCGCATCAGCGCGATTCTGAGCGGAACGCTCGCCGCCCCGGCGCTCTCCGCGCCTGCGCTCGAGAAGCTGCTCGGCAAACGTCTCGCGCTCGGCGGCGCCGTCGCGTCGCTTCCCGGCGGCGGGCTGCGCTTCGAAGGCCTTTCGCTGCGCGGCGAACATGTTTCCGCGAAGATCGACGGCGCCGCGATGCGCGAAGCGCTCGACGTCGGCGCGAAGGTCACGATCGCCGATCTGAAACCCGCCGATCCGCGCCTCTCCGGCCGCGCAGAAATCTCGGTGAAGGCGACCGGCTCCGCCGACAAGCCCAACGCCGATTTCGAGGCGCTGCTGGAAGGCGCGCATCTCGACGGCCATGCGATTCAAAAGCTCGCGCTGCATGGCGCCGCGCGCGATCTCACCGGCGCGCTCGCCGCGACCGCGACGCTGGACGGCGCCATAGACGGCAGCCCCGCGCGCGGCAAGCTGAACGCGCGCAAGGACGCCGGATGGACGATCGACAATCTCGATCTTTCCGTCGGCCGCGCGGCGCTCCACGGCGCGCTCACGCTCGATGCGCAAAGCCTCGCGAGCGGGCGCCTCTCTCTCGTCGCGCCCGATCTCGACGATCTCTCGGCGCTCGCTCTGCGCAAGCTCTCCGGCGCGCTGAAGGCCGATATCATCCTCGACGCGGCGCAAGGCGCGCAGAACATATCGATCGACGCGCAGGGCGCGCGCATCCGCGCCGCCGACACGACAATCGAGAAGCTCAGCGCCAAGCTCTCTGGCCATGATCTCCTGCGCCGACCCGCGCTCGACGGAAACATCGCCGTGGATGCGCTCCATGTCGGCGGCAAGACCATTTCCAAAGCGCGTCTCACCGCGACGCCCGCCGGCGCCGCCACGGCGCTCGATCTCGCAGTGGATGCGGAAGGCTTCGCCATAGCGAGCCGCGCGGCGCTGACGCCGGGCGAAAAGACGCGGCTAGACATTCAATCGCTGTCGGCGCAACGCGCCGGCAAGCGCATCGCCCTCGCCGCTCCGGCGAGCGTCACCCTCGGCGGCGGCGCGGTGGAGCTGAAAGGCGTCGCCTTCGCTGTCGGCGCAGGCCGGCTCGACATAGACGGAACCATCGGCGAGCGGCTCGATCTCACCGCGAGAGCGCGGAGCGTGCCGCTCTCCATCGCTTCCATCGCCGACGCCAGCCTCGCGCTCGAGGGCGCGTTGGACGCCGAGGCGCGCATCACCGGCGACAAGAAATCGCCGAGCGGCGATTGGAAGATAAAGGTCGCCAAGCTCTCCGCCCCGCAATTGCGCAGCAATGGCCTGCCGCCGCTGGACATAGACGCGCGTGGCGCGCTCGCCGGCGCGCGCACGAGCCTCGACGCGACGATCGCGCTCGGAGCCGGCGGGCGCTTCGCCATCACGGGCTCGGCGCCGATCGACGCCGCCGGCGCGCTCGATCTGAAGGTCAAAGGCGAGGCCGACGCCAAGCTCGCCGACACCGCGCTCTCCGTCAACGGCCAGAGCCTGCGCGGCAAGGCCAATGTCGATCTGCGCATCGCCGGCTCCGTCTCGGCGCCGGCGATCGAAGGCGGCGTGACGCTCGCCAACGGCTCCTTCTCCGATCCGCTGAACGGCGTCTATCTCGATCACATAGACGCCAAGCTCGACGGCCACGGACGCGAGATCGCCATCACGCGCCTGACGGCGCTGACCAAAAATGGCGGGCAGATCGCCGCGACCGGCAATATCGCCGTCGAGCCGCAGGCTGGCATGCCCGGCGCCATTCGCATCAAGGCCAAGAATGCGCAGCTCGTCAGCAGCGATCTCGTCTCCGCCACCGCCGATCTCGATCTCGACATAGGCGGCCCGCTCGCCCGTTCGCCGAAGGTCTCCGGCCGCGTGACGCTGACGACGATGGAGGTGAATGTTCCCGATCGCCTGCCCGCCTCCTTTCAGGCGCCGCGCGGCGCGGTGCATATTTCGCCGCGCGCTTTCGCCAAAGAGATGCTGGCGCTGGAGGCCAAGGAGAAAGCGCGCGCCGCCAAGCATTCGCCCTTCGACGCGACGATCGATCTCGCGCTCGCCGCGCCCAATCGCATCTTCGTGCGCGGACGCGGCATAGACGCAGAATTCGGCGGCGAGCTGAAGCTGAATGGCACGATCCAAAAGCCCGCCGTCAATGGGGCTTTCGATCTGCGCCGCGGCAAGCTGCAATTGCTGACCCAGCGCATCGATCTCACGCGCGGAAAATTGAGCTTCGCGGGCGGCCTCGTTCCGCAGCTCGATTTCACCGCCGAGACGACGGCCAGCGACGTGACCGCCAAGATCGGCGTCTCCGGCCCCGCCTCGCTGCCGAATTTCTCCTTCTCCTCCTCGCCGGAGCTGCCGCAGGACGAGGTGCTCTCGCGCCTGCTCTTCGCCAAGGCGTCGGGCTCGCTGTCGGCCTTTCAGGCGGTGCAGCTCGCCACGGCTCTCGCGCAATTCTCCGGCGCCGGAACCGGCGTCGACGCTTTCGAGAAAATGCGCAAGGCGCTCGGCGTCGACTCGCTCGATCTCGAGGCCGGCGGGTCCAGCGGGCCGACGGTCGGCGCCTCGCGCTATATCTCCGACAATATCAGCGTGGGCGTGCGCACGGGCGCCAAGCCGGAGCAGACCGCCGTCAGCGTCGGCGTGGACGTCACCAAGAATGTCCGCGTGAAGGGCGAAACCAAGGTCGACGGCAAATCGTCTTTGGGCGTCGGCGTCGAATGGGAATATTGACGGGGCGCCGCTATTCGCAAATGATGGTCCGAGACCGCGGCCGATAGGCCGTCATTCCACTCGCGGCCGCGTTCCGCTATATTGCCGCTAGAAGCTCATTTCACCCGAAAGGCCGCGAACATGCTCGACCGGCTCGTCGCGCGCGCGGCGCAATTGCCCGCCTATGGGGAATTACGCTGGCACGCCAATCATTCCTCCCGCATCATGATGCGCAAAGGCGTGCTGCTCGCCAATGGACGCTCGCGCGACAGCGGCGTCTCCGCTCGGCTCTATCGCAACGGCGCCTTCGGCTTCGCCGCCGCGCCCGCCGATGACGAGGCCAGCCTCTCCGCCGTTATCGCCACCGCCAAGGACAATGCCGAATTCGCCGGCGGCCACGCCGCGAGCGGCGCGCTCTCCACCGCGGCCGGAAGCGGAAGCTATGATTATCGCAGCACGCGCGCGCCGCTCTCGGCCGAGCAGCGCGTCGATATCGTGCGGCGGCTCGACGAGGCGATCCGCGCCCGCTATCCGGGCCTCGTCAATGTCGATATTTCGCTGTCCAGCCATGCGAGCGAGAAGATTCTCGCCAATAGCGACGGCGCGGCGACCTATTCCTTCGTGCCGCGCGCGGCGCTCGTCGTCTCCATGAGCGTCACCGCCAATGACGGAATCGTCGAGCTCTATGACATTCTCGGCGGCTTCGGCGAGATAGAGGATCAATCCTTCGACGAGGCGACGCTCGCGCCCTGGCTCGAGGATCTGCACGAGAATTTGCGGCGCAAGGCCGAGGGCGGCCAATGCGAGGCCGGCGATCACGACGTCGTGCTCGATTCCGCGCTCGCCGGCATTCTCGCCCATGAGGCGATCGGCCATACTTGCGAGGCCGATCTCGTGCTCGCGGGCTCGGTCGCCGGCGACCATCTCGGCGAGCTGGTGGCGAGCGAGAAGATCACGCTCGGCGATTATGGCGGACGCGGGCCGGACGGCAAATCCTCCTTCGCCATTCATGTCGATGACGAAGGCACGCCGTGCCGCGACGTCGCCATCATCGAGAATGGCGTGCTGAAAAACTTTCTGCACAATAAGCGCACCGCGCAAATGCTGGGCGCGGAGCCCGCCGGCAACGCGCGCGCTTTCTCCTTTCAGGACGAGCCGCTGGTGCGCATGCGCAATACCTGCATCGCCAAGGGAAACGACAAGCTCTCCGACATGATCGGCGCGATCGAGCGCGGCTATTATCTGAAGCGCTCGACCAATGGCCAGGCGGACGCGACGAGCGAATTCATGTTCGGCGTCAATTGCGGCTATGAGATTCGCGACGGCAAGCTCGGCCGCGCCATTCGCGACACCACCATCTCCGGCGTCGCCTTCGACATGCTGAAGAGCGTCACCCATGTCGGCGATGATTTCCACTGGTCGGCGGGCGGCGGCTGGTGCGGCAAGAAGCAGGTGATCGCCGTCGGCATGGGCGGCCCGTCGATCAAATGCCGCGTCACTCTGGGAGGACGCGGATGAGCGCGCCGACGGATGATTTTCTCGACCAGATTCTCGCGCGAGCGAAAGCGGCCGGCGCCACAGCCGCGCAGGCGCTGAGCAGCCGCACGCGCTATTTCGAGATCGAATTCGATCATCGCAGCGTCGATCTCGTGCGCTCCACCGAGAATGAGACGACGATGATCACCGTGTTCCGCGACGGCAAGCGCGGCGGCGCGACGCTCAACGGCCGCCGGCCGGAGGAGGTCGAGGCTGCGATCGCCGCCGCGGCCACGGCGGCCGAAGCGGGCGTCGCCGATCCCGCGAACGACATCGCCGCGGCGCCCTCGCTGCCGCCCGGCGATCACGGCCCTTCGGAGCCGGACCGCGCCGCCATGCGCGCGCAGGTCGATGAGTTTCTGGCGAGCCTGCCCTCGCGCCATCCGCTGCTGCGGCTGCGCGACAGCCTCTACACTTTCACCGACCATGAGACGGAATTCGCCAATTCGAACGGGCTGCGCCAGCGCGAGCGGCGCGGTGGTCACGGCTTTCGCGCCATGTTCATGGCCAAGGACGGGGCGCTCACCACATCTTTCAACGCGGCGGGGGGAAGGTCCTTCACGCCCTTCGCCTCGCTCTATGACGCCGCCGGCGTCGGGCGGCTGATGGCGGAATGCGAGCGCTCGCTGGAGCGCCGGCCGGTCACGGGAAAATTCGTCGGCGACGTGATCGTCACGCCGCATTGCCTCACCGGGCTGCTGCCCTCCATTGCGGGCGCGCTCTCCGGCCCCGCCCTGCTCGCCGGCTCCTCGCCGTTCAAGGACAAGCGTGGCGAGCGCATCGCCAGCCCTTTGTTCTCGCTCGACAACGCCCCGCGCTCCGCGGATTTCGTGGACGGCTCGGATTTCGACGAATTCGGCGTGCCGACGCGCGATCTGCCGATCATCGAGGATGGCGTGCTGAAGGATTTCCTCATCGGCTATTTCTTCTCGCGCAAGCTCGGTCTGCCGCAGACGGCGGGCGTGCGCAACAGCCGCGTGCGGCCGGGAGAGACGAGCCTCGCCGATATGATCGCCGGGGTGAAGCGCGGAATTCTGTTCTCCCGCTTCTCGGGCGGCGCGCCCAATGACAATCTGGATTTTTCTGGAATCGCCAAAAACTCGTTCTATATCGAGGACGGCGAGGTGCGGCACGCCTCGAGCGAGACCATGGTGAGTGGGAATTTCCAACAATTGCTGCAAGATATTCACGCCGTCTCGAAAGAGGTCGTGAATTTCGGCGATTGCGTCTATCCCTTCATCGCCGCCTCGGGCGTGACCATTTCGTCGAAATGAGAGGAAGCGCCTTGGTCTATCGCCCCTGGTTCTCCGCCCCTCGCGCCTTCGGCCTCGTGGCGGTGGTTCTCGCTCTGGCGCTGGATCAGGCGCATAAATTCTGGATGCTGCATGTCTTCGACATCGGCCTGCGCCAACCGATCCGGCTCACTTCCTTTCTCGATCTCGTGCTGTCGTGGAATTTCGGCGTCTCCTATTCGCTGCTCTCCTCGCAGACAGAGCCGACGCGGGCGCTGCTCGTCGCCTTTCAATTGTCGATCGTCGGCTGCCTCGGCTACTGGCTATGGCGGGCGCCGCGGCGGCTCACCGCGGCGGCGCTCGGCCTGGTGGTGGGCGGGGCGCTCGGCAATGTCGCGGATCGGCTGACGCGCGGCGCGGTGGCGGATTTCTTCTTCTTCCACACCGCCCTGCCGGTGGGACCGCTGGCCAATTACGTGTTCAATGTCGCCGACGCGGCGATTTTCCTCGGCGTCGTCCTGCTGCTGCTGGAGAGCTTTCGCACCGGCGCCGCGCGGCCGACCCCGGCCGCCGGATAGCGAACAGCGTCGATTTCGGCTGGCCCGGAGCCTCACACGCCTCTAAAATGCCGTTAAGCTGGCCGTAACAATTCGGCTCTTTGGGAATCGCGCGCGCTCGGACGGGGCCGCGCCCATGGGAGGAGATCTGGGCGATGAAACGGGCGACAGCCTCTCTGCGTCTTACGCCGGCATGCGTCGGGCTCGCGCTCGTGTTTCTCGGCGGAACGGGCGTCGTCCCGGCCGCGGCCTATGACGACAAATCGACGCTCACCTCGGTGCTCGGCTTCATCGGCGTCTATTCCGACGAGGACGAGAGCCAGAAGATCGTCTTCCGCGAGCATCCCAAGCTGGTCGTGCCGCCCAATCGACAGGGGCTCCCCTCGCCGCAGGCGGAGACCGAGCGCCCCGCCTCCTGGCCGGTGGATCAGGAGATCGCGCGCCGCAAAGGCGCGCCGGCTCCCGCGCGCCAGCCGGGCCTCAACGAGAATCCCAATGTCGCCGGCTCCAAGAATGGCGAGCATGACGGCCCGCGCAAATGCCTCGTCGCCGCCTCGGACGGCCATTGCACCATCGCCACAGACGCGGACGAGCCGGGCGCCGCTACCGGCCCGAAGACGCGCGGCGCCGGCGAGGCCTCGACCCGCTCCTATCTGACCGAGCCGCCGCAGGCCTATCGCCAGAAGGTGGCGGGCGGCAAAGGCGTGAAGGAAGCGGAGGAAAAGCCGGGCTGGACCAATCCGATCGGCATGATCGGCAGCCTTTTCGGCGGCTCCTGAGCCGCCGATCCAGCGCCCCACCGCTCAGCCGCCGCTCAGCACGATGCGGCGATGCGTCGGCTGCAGCGGGCGGGCGTTCATCGGGAACAGCGTCTTGAAGGCGTCTATGTCCGCCTTCGCCACGGCCACCGGCTCGGCGAAGACATTCCAATGCACCACCTCCGAACAGGGCGGCGTGGTCAGCGAGCCCTCGTAGCGGAAGAATTTCTTTCCCTTCGGCAGCAGAGCGGAGGCGTCGACCGGAGCCTTCAGCGCAGCTTTGCCCTCCTCCTTCGGCGCGGCGGCCATCAGCGCGGATAGCGCCTTATTGGGCGCGCCGGCGACGAGGAAGGAGCCGACCACCAGAAGATCGCCATTGTCGCCGGCGTGGACGAAATGCGCCTCCATCGCGAGGCGCTTGCCGCCGAGGGCGTGCTCGCTCGGCGTGTGGAAATGGAACTGCTTCAGCTCGAACTTGCGGCCGCCGAGCTCGGCGACGCCGCTCCCGGCAGCGGCATTGGCCTGGATCGTATGGCCATTGTTGACGATCTCGAAAGCCTGCGGCTTCCAGCCGAGCTTGGGCGGGCGAATGTCGGCTTTCACCGCATCGGCGAGGTCGATCGGCGATTGTTCCGCGCCCAGCGTGCAGGCCTTCGCCGCCTCGTCATGCGCGCCCCAATGCTGCGCATCGTCATAGGTCCAATGCGCCCCCTCGGCGCGGGCCGCGGCGGCGCAGAACGGGCAGGCCGCGAGACCGGCCAGAAAAGAACGTCGTGTGAAAGCCATGCGATCCCCCCTTGCGGCGCTTCGGTCGCGGCGCATTGGCCGCCGCGCCGTCGAATTTTGACGATTCGAGGGGGAGATGATGCCATGAGAGCTTCAGCTGCGGCAACGCTGGCGCGGAGCGTCCGGCGACGCCCTCACAACGGGTATAGTCGTACAGCCTGCTCGCCATTCATCGACAAAGCGATGCGGCCCAGCAACGCCGCGCCCTCTCGCGCGCGGCGCCTGACATGCCTCGCATTCACGCTTATATAGATCGAATGCTTCCGTCGAAGCGTCCGGGGGAAAGCCCACGGCCGAACTGGCGCCGAATTCTCTTGGCCGGGCCGAGGTTCGGTCGGACCGTTCTTGCCGTTCAGCACACGCCCGAGCGCCGGACGCGCTATAGCGAGGAAAGATTATCATGCCGATGACACAGCCGGGGGCCGAGGCGATCGCGGCCGATCACGCCGCCAGCCCCGCCTCCGCCAAGATCGACGCGCGCGCCGGAGCCGCCAAAAGCGAGAGCGCCGCCGCCGGGGTCGTCCATTCGCGCCTCGCCAATGGAATGGAGATCGTCGTCATCGCCGACCGCCGCGCGCCGGTCGTCACCCATATGGTCTGGTATCGCAACGGCTCCGCCGACGATCCGCTCGGCAAGTCGGGAATCGCGCATTTCCTCGAGCATCTGATGTTCAAGGGCACGCACGCCCATCCGCAGGGCGAGTTCTCCAATCTCGTCTCCGAGCTCGGCGGCCAGGAGAACGCCTTCACCAGCTATGACTACACGGCCTATTTCCAGCGGATCGGCAAGGAGCATCTCGGCACGCTGATGGAGTTCGAGGCCGATCGCATGACGAATCTGGTCCTCTCCGACGAGATTGTGGGGCCGGAGCGCGAGGTGGTGCTCGAGGAGCGCCGCATGCGCACCGAGAACGACCCTTCCGCCCAGCTCGACGAGGCGGTGCAGGCCGCGCTGTTCCCGCATCACCCCTATGGCACGCCGATCATCGGCTGGGGCCATGAGATCGAGACGCTCGGCCGCGAGGACGCCCTGCATTATTATCGTCGCTTCTACACGCCGGAGAACGCCATACTCATCGTCGCCGGCGACGTGGATTTCGAGACCGTGCGCGCGCTCGCCGAGACGAGCTATGGCCGCATTCCCGCGCGCGACGACGCGCCGAGCCGCAAGCGCCCGCGCGAGCCGGAGCCGCGCGCCCATCGTCTGGTGACGCTCGCGGACGAGAAGGTCGAGCAGCCGACGCATGAGCGCGTCTTCCTCGTGCCGTCCTACACGACCGGCGCGCCCGGCGAGGCCGAGACGCTGGAAGTTCTCGGCCATGTGCTGGGCGGCGGGCCGTCGAGCGTGCTGTATGATTCTCTCGTGGTGGAGCAAAAGCTCGCGGTCAACGCCGGGGCCTATTACATGGGCTCGGCGCTGGACGACACCCGCTTTTGGGTGTTCGCCACGCCGGCGCCCGGCGTCTCGCTGCAGCAGCTGGACGACGCCATCGGCGCGGTGATCGACAAATTCGCCGCCGCCGAGATCGCCGAGGCCGATCTGAAGCGCGCCAAGAATCGTCTCGTCGCCGAGGCGGTCTATGCGCAGGACAGCCAGGTCTCGCTCGCCCGCTGGTATGGCGAATCGCTGGCCACCGGCCTCGCGGTGGAGGATGTCGCCGCCTGGCCGGACCGCATCGACGCCGTCTCCGCCGCCGACCTCGCCGCCGCGGCCCGCAAATGGCTGCAGAAGCGCCGCGCCGTCACCGGCTTCCTCGAATCCGAGGGCCAGGACGAAGCCAAAGACGCCGAAGCCAAAGACGCCGTGCTCGCCGCCTGACATCGGAGCGTAAATCAATGACAGCCCACGCCATCGCGCCTGCGCGCAGCCGCGCCGAGACCATTCAGCGCGTCGTCACGCCCGGCGGGATCGAAGCCTGGCTCGTCGAGAGCTATGCGGTTCCGCTCGTCGCGCTCGAATTCGCCATGCGCGGCGGCGCCTCGCAGGACCCGGCCGGCAAGGCGGGTCTCGCGACGCTGCTCGCCGGTCTGCTCGACGAGGGCGCCGGCCCCTATGACGCCCGCGCTTTCCACCTCGCCATAGAGGATCTGGCGATCCGGCTCGGCTTCGGCTGCGACCGCGACGCCATCTCCGGCCATATGCAGACGCTCTCCCGCAACAGCGACGAGGCTTTCGAGCTGCTGCGCGTCGCGCTCTGCGAGCCGCGGCTCGAGCAACAGGCGATCGACCGCGTGCGCGGCCAGATCGCCGCCGGGCTGAAGCGCGACGCCAACGATCCCGATGCGCTGGTCGCTAGAGCCTTCCGCGAGGCCGCCTTCCCCGACCATCCCTATGGGCGGCCGGTGCGCGGCGATCTCGAGAGCCTCGCAAATCTGACGCGCGACGATCTCGACGCGCTGAGGATTCGCCTGCTGACGCGCAGCGATCTGAAAATCGCCGTCGTCGGCGCCATAGACGCGGCGACGCTCGCCGCCAAGCTGGACGCGATCTTCGGCGCCCTGCCGGCGCAGAGCCTTCTCACCCCCGTGCCCGAGATCGACATTCACGCGCTCGGCGAGCGCCGCATCATCGATCTCGACGTGCCGCAATCGGCGATCCGCTTCGGCCGTCCGGGCATGCAGCGGCATGATCCCGATTATTTCGGCGCCGTGGTGGTCAACCACATCCTCGGCGGCGGCGTCTTCACGGCGCGCCTGTTCAACGAGGTGCGCGAGAAGCGTGGTCTCGCCTATTCGGTCTATTCGCATCTCAACGAATATGACAAATGCGCCATGCTGGTCGGCGGCGCGGCGACGAAGAACGAGCGCGCCCGCGAATCGCTGGAGGTGATCCAGGCCCAATTCGCCGATCTCGCCAATGAGGGGCCGAGCGCGGACGAGCTCGACAAGGCGAAGAAATATCTGACCGGCTCCTATGCGCTGCGCTTCGACACATCGACGAAGATCGCCGGCCAGCTGGTCAATCTCCAGCTCGACGGCTTTGCACCCTCCTATCTCGACGAGCGCAATGGCCGTATCGACGCGGTGACGCTGGACGACGCCCGCCGGGTGGCCAAGCGCCTGCTCGGCGACGGCGAGCTGCTGGTGTCGATCGCCGGACGTCCGCAGGGCCTCTGATCGGGTTGAACCGCAGGGCTCCTCGATCGCTCATACGGTTTCCGGCGGATCGGCTGGCGCGGCCTTCGCCGCCTTCCTTCTCCCCGCTCGCGGGGAGAAGGAAGGCGCGCGCCGAAGCATTCAGCCGGAAACCGCATCAAAACGCGCATGCAAGGCGAGTATCGACAGCGCGATCCGGTCCAATGATCGGATCGCGCTGTCGAAAACATATGAGCGCAGGGCGAGCCTTCGCGGCGCGCCGCGAGCGATTATCTCCAGATTACACGATGATCTTCTGCAAAAGAAAACGGGCGCCGCAACCTGCGGCGCCCGACGGATCGTCATGAAAAAGGGGTTCGGCAGACGCCGAACCCCTGCGCCGTTGCAAATTCCGTCGGGTGAATAATTGATTCACTATTGATCGACTACCCTTCTTCTTTAGCGCGCTCCGATCGTAAAGGAAACAACCTAATATAGATCGCGAGCAGAAAGACGACGCCTGTGTCTCGTAGGTAACACTAGTACTTATACCATAGGATTATTACTTGTGGTGGTATTGCTTGGTACTAATACTAAGCACACGGACGAGAGCTTTTACTTTCAGCGGCTTGCCCTGAGATTAGGATATGCTTCAGCACAGCCGTGAGCGGCCCCTTGTTTCGAAGGGCGAAAGATTATGAGCATTTCCCGATGACAGGCGAGCGGCTACGGCCAGCCGCCCCCATTATCCACAGGCTCAGTCCGCCAAAGGGAGAGAGAGCCGAAAGGCGGAGCTTCCGCCATCCTCTTTCTGCGACGAGAATCGCACGCCGTCGGCCTCGACGAGCGCACGCGATCTCGCCGGCTCTGCGGCAGCGCGCGGATCGCGACACGGCGCGATAGACGCGGCGCCGGCGTCGCTTATCTCGATGGCGATCTCGCCGCCCCGCGTCGATGTGACGACGATCAATTCGCGATGGGACGTGGCGATCGCCGCCTGCGCGGCCGCCCGCAGGAGATCGCTCACCTCCTCCTCGATCTGCGCCCGATCGCCGATCACGAGATCGCGCTCGGCGCACAGACGTAGCTCGGCGGAAACCGTCTCGCCGAGATCGCCGCGCAGCGTCTCCCATGCTTCGCGAATCAGTGGATGCAGCGCGATCTCCGTCGACGCGCATGATTCATGCGTGAAAAGCTCGCGCCAATCGCCGACGAGACGCGCGGCGCGATACAATTGCGCGCCGGCGCGGTCCATGGCGGCGAGCTGCTCCTCCGACTGCGCGCCGCCGCCGAGCGTCGCGCGCCGGCGCGCAACCTGGAGATAGGCGGCCGCGGCGGTGAGCGGCTGATTGATATCATGGGCGAAGCCGACGGCCCGGAGCTCCAGCCCCCTCAGCCGCTCGGCCTGCCGGCGCAGCTCCTGCGCTTCGGCCGCGTCCTGCGCGAAACCCACGCCGCGCCCGCCCCGCTCGTCGAGCGCGACGAAGCGGAGCCGCAGCCGCGCGCGCGCGCCGTCCTTGCGCATGAATTCCGTCTCGACGCTGTTCTCGACCGGAGACCGCAGCCGCGTGGCGGCCCGCCAATCAATGCGGCCGGCGCCGAGATCGTCGCGCTCATAGCCGGTCATGCGGAGAAATTCGTCGTTGGCTTCCGTCACCTGGCCGCCCTCCTCCCAGCAGAAGGCGCCGACCGGCCCATTCTCCCACAGCATGCGCGCGCAAGCGTCGCCCGCGTAGAAATCGGCGTTCCTCTCGGAGCGGAAGCGAAGGCGCCCAAGCAGGGCGAGCGCCGCCAAGGCCGCGGCCACCGCCATCGCGGCGGCGAGGCCGCCGATGAGAGCCGAGAATTGCGCAGCCGTATCAAAGGACGCAGAGCCGACCTGCTCTCCGACCGAGGCCTGCGAGCCGAAACACGTCAGCAAGGCGACGGCCGCGAGCGCCACGCCGAATCCGCCCGGCCGATGCGCGGCGAATTCACGGCGCCGAATGATATGATTCCAGAGGGCGCGAAGCCCGGCCCCGGCAGTTGCGCCCATTCGTCGTGGCGCGCCTGCCGCATCCCGAGAAAACCACATGCTCGGCACAAGCAAATTCCGACAATCACCGAATGCGACGAGCGCAAGACTGGCCCAGAAGATTTATTTTGGCAATCCGTCCGATCGATCGGACGTAGATGAAAATTATCCCATCACGCCATGACATTCTGGCGAAGCAGCGCAAAAAAGCGCGAACGCAGGCCCAAGGAAGGGCGGCGCCCGATCGCGCCGAAGAAGCGATAGAGCCGCGCGTGGCGCGTGGGAGGACGCAGGCCGCGCATGAAGACAGGCGCTGGCGATCTCGGGTCACGAGGAAATCTCCGGCCGCGCTGGCGCGAGCGCGCCGGGCTCCGCGCGGCGGAACGGCAGTCGCGCCTTGCTCATCAGCAGATAGATCACCGGCGTCGTGTAGAGCGTGAGAATCTGGCTCAGCAGTAGGCCGCCGACGATGGTGACGCCGAGTGGCCGTCGCAAATCCGCGCCAATGCCGCCGGCGAACGCCAGAGGCAGCGCGCCGAACATGGCCGCGAGCGTCGTCATCAGAATGGGGCGGAAGCGCTCCTTGGCGGCGAGCAGCGCCGCGTCGCGCGTCGAAAGCCCGTCCTCGCGCTCGGCGATCAGCGCGAAATCGACGAGCATTATGCCGTTCTTCTTCACAATGCCGATCAGCAGCAGAATGCCGATGAAGGCGATCATCGAGAATTCCACCGCGAACATCTGCAGCGACAGCAGCGCGCCGAGCCCCGCCGCCGGCAGAGTGGAGATGATGGTGACGGGATGCACAAGGCTCTCATAGAGCACGCCGAGAATGATATAGACCGCGAGCAGAGCGACGACGATCAATATGGTCATGCTGCGCCCCACTCTGCGTGCGTCGCCCGCCTCGCCGGCGAGCTCGCCGCGCAGCCCGCTCGGCGGATTCATCTCGACGAAGGCGCGCTCCACGGCCTGGCTCGCCGCTTCGAGCGTCTCCTCCGGCGCCAGATTGAAAGTGATGGTGACGGCCGGCATGGCGCCTTGATGATTGACGACCATCGGCATGGTCGAGCGCTCGAAGCGCGCGATGGCGCTCAACGGAACCTGTCCGCCGGAGGCGCTGGACACGTAGATTCCAGCAAGATCGCGCAGATCCCGCTGGCGCGTCGGCGGCGTCTCCAGCACGGCGCGATATTGATTGCGCTCGCCATAGATCACCGAATCCTGGCGCTGGCCGAAGGCGCCGTTGAGCGCGGCGTCCACGGCCGAGATCGGCACGCCCATTCGCGAGGCGGCGTTGCGATCGACGACGACCTTGGCGCCGAGGCCGCCCTGCTGGCGGTCGCTCGTCACATCGACGATCTGCGGAACCTTGCGCATGCGCGCCAACACTTTTGGCGCCCACTCGGTCAATTCGGCGACATCGTCGTCGAGCAGCGTGAACTGATAGGCCGAGGCGCTCCAGCGCGCGTGAAGGAACACATCCTGCGAGGGCGTCAGCATCACTTGCAGCCCCGCGACCTTGGCGAGCTCCTTGCGCAGCCGCGCGATCACCTGCTTGCTGGAGAGGCTGCGCTCCTCGCGCGGCTTGAGCCTTATGTTGAAGCGCGCTTGATTGAGCGCGGCGGTGAGCGCGCCGCCGCCGACCGACGAGCCGACGCCAACGACATCTGGATCGGCGGAGATGATCGCCTCCGCCTGCTTCTGCAGCCGCATGATCTCCGCGAAGGAGACATCCGGCGAGGCTTCACTCGATCCATTGATGAAGCCATTGTCGTCCTGCGGAAGATTGCCCTTCGGAATCGCCTGATAGAGATAGGCTGTCCAGCCGATCGTGCCGATGATGACGATGAGCGTCAGCCGCGGATGATCGATGACGGGGCGCAGGCTGCGGCCATACCAATAGACGATTCTGTCGAGCGCGCCTTCGACGATGCGATCGAAACGCGAGCCTCCGCCTTTCCCGCCCCATGGCGCGAAAGCGCAGACCATGGGCGTCACCGTGAGCGAGACGATCGTGGAAATGAGAATGGCGGAAGCGAGCGTGTAGGAGAACTCGCGCAGAAAGCGCCCCATCAGCCCGTCCATGAACAGCAGCGGGATGAAGACGGCGATGAGCGACATGGAGATGGAGACGACGGTGAAGCCGATCTGCCGCGCGCCGATCAGCGCCGCCTCGAAACGGCTTTTGCCGCGCGCCACCCAGCTCTCGATATTCTCGATCATCACGATCGCATCGTCGACGACGAAGCCGACTGAGACGGTGAGCGCCATCAAAGAGAGATTGTCGATGGAATAGCCCGCGACCCACATGGCCGCGCAAGCGCCGATGAGCGACAGAGGCAGAGTGACGCCTGCCGCGATCATCGGCGTCGCACGTCGCAGGAAGACGAAGACCACGCCCATCACCATCACGACCGAGAGCAGCAGCGTGCGCTGAATCTCGCCGACGCTAGCGCGGATCGTCTGCGTGCGATCAGAGAGAAAGCCGATATCGACGCCGGCGGGAATCCAGCGCTCCATCTCCGGCAGCAACGCCTTGATGCGCTCCACCACCTCATTGACATTGGCGTTGGGCTGGCGCGCGACATTGATGAGCACCGCCGGCCGGCCATTGTACCAGCCGGCGGCGAGGCGGTTGCGCACGCCGCGATCGACATTGGCGACATCGCCGAGCCTGACGATGACGCCCTTCTCCGCCGAGACGACAATGCCGCGAAAATCCTCCGGCGTCGTCAATTGATCATTGGTCTCGATCGTCCAGCTGCGCTCGTCGCCGTCGAGCGAGCCGACCGGCGCGCGCACATTGGCCGTAGCGATCGCCGTTGCCACTTTGTCTATGCCGACGCCCATGGCGGCGAGGCGCGCCGGATCGAGCTGAATGCGGATCGCCGGCTGCTCCGATCCGGCGATGCGCGCCTCCGCGACGCCGGGAACGCGCGCGATGCGCTGCGCGATGATGGAATCGGCCGCATCGAAGATCACGCCGCTCGGCAGCGTCTCGGAGGTGAGCGCCAGAATCATCACCGGCTCCAGCGCATCGGTGGATTTGCGCAAGAAGGGCCGTTGCGGCATGTCCGACGGAAGATCGGTGAGCGCGGCGTTGATCGCCGCCTGCACGTCGCGCGCCGCGGCGTCGAGGCTGCGGCTCATGTCGAATTGCACGATGATGCGGGTGGTTCCCGTCCAGCTCGCCGAGGTCATCTCATTGACGCCCGCTATGGCGCCGAGCTGCCGCTCCAGGGGCGCGGCGACCGAGGCCGCCATCGGCGCCGGATCGGCGCCCGGCCGATTGGCGGAGACGCTGATGGAGGAATATTCGAGCGAGGGAAGCGTCGCGACCGGAAGGAAGAGATAGGCGACGCAGCCGACGACGAAGAGCGCTATGGCCAGCAGCGTCGTGCCGACGGGACGACGAATGAACGGCTCCGAAATATTCATTCCGCGGCCTCCCTGCGCAGCGCGACGACGCGGCCCGAATCCGGCGGAGGCGCGCCACCTCCGAGCCGCGCGCGCAGCCTCTCCACGCCGAGATAGATGACCGGCGTCGTGTAGAGCGTGAGCAGCTGCGAGAGCAGCAGCCCGCCGATGATGGCGACGCCGAGCGGAATACGCAGCTCCGAGCCCGGCCCATGCGAGAGGGCCAGCGGCAGCGCGCCGAGCAGAGCGGCGAGCGTCGTCATCATGATGGGGCGAAAGCGCAGCCGCGCGGCGGTGACAATCGCCTCGCGCGGCGAGAGTCCGTCGCGATCGAGCTCGAGCGCGAAATCGATCATCATGATCGCATTTTTCTTCACAATACCCATCAGCAGCAGCACGCCGATGAGCGCGACGATCGACATGTCGAGCCGAAAGATCATCAGCGCGAGCAGCGCGCCGACGCCGGCCGAAGGCAATGTGGTGAGCACGGTGAAAGGATGCGCGAAGCTCTCATAGAGCACCCCGAGCACCACATAGATGGTGAGCACGGCGGCGAGGATGAGCCAGGGCTCGCTCTCCAGCGATTTTTGGAATTCCGCTGCGTCTGCGGAGAAGACACCGCTAACCGCGCCGGCGAGGCCGATCTCGCGCTCCGCGCGTGAGACGGCGTCCACCGCCGCGCCCAGCGAGACGCCGCTCGCAAGATCGAAGCTGATCGTCGCCGCGGGAAACTGATCGAGATGCGCGACGGAGAGCGGCGCCGTCGTCTCCTCTATCTGCACGAAGCTTCCGAGCGGCGTCTGCGGACCGCCGCCGGGCGCAGAGACATAGAGCTTTTCCAGCGCGCGCGGCCCACGCAAATATTGCGGCGCCGCCTCCAGCACGACACGATATTGATTGGCCTGGCCATAAATGGTGGAGACCTGCCGCTGGCCGAAAGCGTCGTTGAGAATATCGTCGACATTTTGCGCCGAAATGCCGAGGCGGCCCATCTTCTCGCGATCGATGCGCACGAAGGCGCGCAAGCCGCCGTCCTGCGTCTCCGCCGCGACATTGCGCAGCGCCGGCTCGTCGCGCAGCCTGGCGAGAAGCCTGGCCGCATAATCCATCAGCTCGCGGCGATTGGCCGAGGTGAGCGTGTATTGATATTGCGAGCGGCTCGCGCGCGTCGTGATCTGAATGTCCTGCACCGGCTGCGCATAGGCAGTGACGCCGGGGACGCGATCCATCGCCTTCTTGAGCCGATCGGCGATCACATCGGCGGAGGCGGCTATGGTGAGCGCGAGCGTCGCGCCGGTGAGCATCAGAACGAAGCGCTGACGCGACATCGCCCAATCGAGCGTCGTCTCGTATAAGCGATCGAGCCGCGCGGAGAATCCCGCCGCGCGATGGGCCCCGCCGCCGCGCAGCAGTCGCGCGCAGAGCATGGGCGTCAGCGTGAGCGAGATCACCGCCGAGGCGACGACGGCGATGGTGAGCGTCAGCGCGAATTCGCGGAACATGCGACCGACGACGCCGGTCATGAACAGCAGCGGAATGAAGACGGCGATGAGCGAGACGGTGAGCGAGACGACGGTGAAGCCGATCTCGCGCGCGCCGTCGAGCGCGGCGCGCAGCGGCGTCTTGCCGCCCTCCATGCCGCGCACGATGTTCTCGATCATGACGATGGCGTCATCGACGATGAAGCCCGCGCCTATGATGAGCGCCATCAAGGAGAGATTGTCGAGCGAGAAGCCCGCCGCCCACATGACCGCGAAGGTCACGATGATGGAGAGCGGCAGGCTGACGCCGGCGATGACCGTCGCCCGCGCGCTGCGCAAGAAAAGATAGACGACAAGCACGACCAGCGCGGCCGAGAGCGCCAGCGTGAATTCCACGTCGGCGATGGAGGCGCGAATCGTGTCGGTGCGGTCGGAGACGATATCGAGCGTCATGCCGGCCGGCAGAGCGCGGCGCAGAAACGGCAGCTGCCGCTTCACCAGCTCCACAGTGTCGATGATATTGGCGCCGGGCTGACGCACGATATCGAGCACGACAGATTGCTCGCCGTCGAACCAGGCACCGACGCGTGAATCCTCGAGCCCGTCGATGACATCGGCGACGTCGCCCAGCATCAAGGGCGCGCCATTGCGCCAGGCGATCACCAGCGTCTTATATTGCTCGGCGGCGAGAATCTGATCGTTGACGTCGAGCGTATAGGATTGCCGCGCGCCGTCGAGCGCGCCTTTCGCGCCGGAAATATTGGCGGAGGCGACCGCCTGACGCAAATCCTCCATATTGAGATTATTGGCCGCGAGCCGCGCGAGATCGGCTCTTATGCGCACGGCGGGACGCACGCCGCCTTCCACCGACACGCGGCCGACGCCCGCGACTTGCGACAGGCGCGGCGCGATCACCGTGTCGGCGAGATCGGAGAGATCGCGCAAGCTCGCGGTCGGCGAGCGCAGCGCGAGCGCCATGACCGGCGTGTCCGCCGGATTCACCTTGGCGTAGATCGGCGGATAGGGAAGATTGCGCGGCAGCGTCGACGCTGCGGAATTGATCGCCTGCTGCACATCCTGAGCGGCGGCGTCTATGTCGCGATCCAGCGCGAATTGCAGCGTGATCTGCGAGAGGCCGAAGGAGCTCTGCGACGACATCGAGGAGAGCGACGGTATTTGTCCGAACTGCCGCTCGAGCGAGGCCGTCACCAGAGCGGCGATCGTATCCGGATTGGCGCCGGGCAGACGCGTCGTCACCTGAATGGTGGGGAAGTCCATCTGCGGCAGGGGCGCGATCGAAAGGCGCAGAAAGCCGAGCGCGCCGGCGATCAGCAGAGCGAAGGCGAGCAGCGATGTGGCGACGGGCCGCTCGATGAAAGGCGCCGATATATTCATTGCGCGCGGCTCATTTCTTCTCGCCTTCCGCGCGCTTTCGGCGCTTCTCGCCGCCGTCGCGCGGCGCCTCGCTCTCGGCGACGCGCACCTTGGAGCCGCCGGCGAGACGCGAGAAGCCGGAGACGATGACCTGCTCATTCGCACCGAGCTCGGAGTCCAGCACGGCGATGGCTTCGTCCTGGCGGCGCGTCACGACATTGCGCAGCACCGCCGTTCCATCCGCGCCGAGCAGGTAGATGAAAGCGCCATTGGCGCCGCGCTGCACGGCGGGGCTCGGCACGGTGACGGCGTTGGCGATCATATCGACCGTCACGCGCACATTGACGAACTGCCCCGGCCAGAGAGCGAGATCGGGATTTTGAAACACCGCCTTCACGCGCACCGTCCCGGTCTGCGCATCGATCTGATTGTCGATGACCGCCAATTCTCCGGTCTCGATTACCGTGGAATTATCCGCGGCGAGCGCGGCGACCTTCGCATGGCCCGCCGCCTGCGCCTTTTGCAGCTGCGGCAGCGATTGCTGCGGAACGGTGAACACCACCCATAGCGGCTTCAGCTGCGTGACGACGACGATGCCGGTCTGATCCGATTTGTGCAGAATATTGCCGACATCGACGAGACGAATGCCGGTGCGCCCGTCTATGGGCGAGCGGATCGTCGCATAATCGAGCGTCGTTTCGGCATTGTCGATCGCGGCCTTGTCGGCGCGCAGCTGCGCCTCGAGCTGAGCCACCAGCGCCTGCTGCGTCGCCGCCTGCTGCTGCGAGCCGAAATTGGCGGCCGCCAGCTTGCGATAGCGCTGCGCATCGACGCGCGCATTGGCGAGATTGGCCTCGTCCTGCGCCATTTTGGCGACGGCCTGATCATATTGCGCCTTGTAGATCGACGGATCGATGCGCGCGAGCACGTCGCCGCGTTTCACCTCCTGCCCCTCGGCGAAGGAGAGCTCGATCAGCCGCCCGTCCACCTGCGTGCGCGCGGTGACGGTGTTGAGCGCCTGCACCGTGCCCACGGCGTCGAGCGTCACCGGCACATCGGCGAGACGGACGAGCGCGACCGAGACCGTCACCGCCATTTGATCGCGCCGCTTGTCGCCCGCGGCGCCCTCGCGCGCCGGCGCCTCGGCCGCGCCGAAGATGCGCCAAGCGATCGCTCCGCCGATGACGAATGTCAGCAGCAGAGCGATCGTCGCGCGGCGCCGGCCCGCGAAGATTTTTCCGATGAGAGCCTTTCGACTCTGCGCGGAGAAGGCGTTGTCCACGCCCTGCGCCGCGCGCTCTTTTCTCAGGACCAAACGCATTCTGAACGCCCTATTCGCGTTCGTTGGCCGCCAGAATCTTCGGCCCGACGCGGAAGATGCGCTGCGGGACGCCCGAGGGCTTGCCGATATCATTCATGTCCGGCGCGCTCTCCTTGAAGCGCAGGCCCGCGACCTCATAGAGCAGACCGCATTCCGGATCGGCGAGGCCGCTCATGCAGCCCGTGGCGCCGCCGGCGTCATGCGAAAGATCGACGCCGGCGAGCAGCGCCTCGAGATCGAGAATCACGTGCTGCTTGGCTGGATCGAAAGCATCGAAACGCACGGCGATGCGATTGGGCGCGGCGCAGCTCGCGATCTCGCCGGTGAGCGGATCGCCTTTGCAGCCCGTGGAGCCGAAATGCATCATCCAAGTGGAGGCGGTGATGGTGCCGTCGCCATTGACGCGCGGCTGTTCCTTCTCCTTGGGCGCCTCCAATTTGACGATCGCCTCGAGCCGCGCGGCCGCGGCGGCGCTCGGCGCGGCGGGCGCCTCTCTGGGCAGACGCGCCGGGGGCGCCTTGCGCATGACGCCGCCTTCGGGCTCCAGCTCTATGGCGATGAACTTACGGCCGGCCTGCCAGCCCCAATTCATTCCCTGCACATCCAGCGGCGCCGGAGCGGTGGCGAGATTGGAATGATTGAGCGCGACATCATTCCCCTGCGCGTCCTTCGCCAGGCTCGGCACGCCGACGGTGAAGACGAGTCCCTTGTATTTGCCGGCGGGAACGCCGCCGGTGATGACGTCATTGGCGCCGCGCGTGCCCTTGCAGCGGCCCTTCTGATTCTCGAAATCGATCAGCGCGACATCAGGGTTCTGCCAATCATTGCTGTCGAGCGCGACCGGCGTTTCCTTGCCGTCGGCGTCGATGAGCGCGAGATTGGAGACATAGAAGCGCGCGTCGCGCAATTGCGCGGCGACTTTCGTCGCGCCGAGCGCGGCGATGGGCTTGCCGCATTCGACCGGAGCGCCGCCCGCCTGCAAGGCGAAGTGAATGGCGACCTCCTGCCGCGCGGCGGGCGACGCCGCTTGAGCCGGAATGGCGGCGAGAAGCAGGGGCAATAGGGCCGTCTTGTGATAGGCGCGCATATTTTTCTCCTCGTACTCGATGATGCTGTGGATCAATGTGATTTTTCGACGAAGGCCATTGCGGGAATGGAAACGGCGGCCGGCTTGGCCGGCGCGCGCGCCGCAGAGGCGACGCGGGCGGCGCGCTTCTTCCACCATATGTAGACGCCGGTGACGGAGAGCATGGCGATGCCGACGCCGAGCACGCAGACGAAGATGTGGAACCAGAGGCCGAACAGATTGGCGAGATGCATCTCGACGATCCAGGTGGTGAATGTGTTGCCGGAATGCTGTCCCGTCGGCGCGCGCAGCGAGCGGAACGCGCCGCTCGACGCATCGAAGACGACGCTGGTGCGGCCGAATTTCAGGCCGATGTCGCGGCTGGAGCGCACCGAATAGGTGTAGCTGTTCTGCGCTTCCTGATAGGTGAGGCGAAACGGCCGCTCCACGGTGAAGTCGCCCTCGCGCGCTTGCTCGGCCATGAGGATCTCGCCGAGCGCCTGAGCGCGTTCGAAGCTCATCGGCTCCTTTTCCGCCTTGTGCATTTTCGCGCCCATGGATTTGCCATGCGCCATCGGCGCCGGCGCGTCAAAATCGGAGATGGCGCGCATCACCGGATTATAGACGTCACGCATGTTGAAATAGACGCTCGACCAGCCGAACAGCAGCAGCACGGCGAACATCCATAAGCCGAAGGCGCGGTGCAGATCGAGATTGACGCGATAGAAGGAGCCGCTGAGCTTGACGAGCCATGCGGGCTTCCAGCGCGCGAGCCAACTCTTGCGATTGCCCTTGCCGGTGAAGATCGGCAGAGTGAGATAGAGTCCGTTGAAGCAATCGATCGTCCAGACGACGGCGACGATTCCGAGGATCCAGCCGCCCCATTCGCCCATGGCGAGACGGAAATGCAGCCGATCGACGAAGGGCATGATTCCCGGGCCGCTGGTGATCGGCGGCTCCTTGTCCAGCCTGCCGAGCTCCTCGCCGGTGACGGGATCGAGATAGAGATGATCGAAGCCGAGCGGCGGCCGCTCGGGACGCGTTCCGAGCACATATTCGTCGCCGACGACAGGATCGGCCAAGACCTCGCTATAGTCGGGAACGAGCGGCAATTGACGCGGCGTCATCGAGACGCGCGCGGTCCCCGGCTGCACATAGGAGACTTGCGTCGCGCGGCCCGCGGGAACCAGCGTCTCCGCTCGGCGCGCGAGCGCGCCGAGCGAGAGCGTCTCGCCTTCGCGCGGGCCGGGATAGATCTGCGGAGCGAGCAAATGGTTGAGCTCCGGCAGAAAGGCGAGAAGACTGCCCGTCGCGCCGACGACGATCAGGAATCCGGCCATGAGCAGGCCGGTCCAACGATGAAGAAAAACCCAGAAATTCCTCGTTATCATGATCAGTCTCCCTCGATCGTGGGATCGTTATGATGCGGCTTCTCAGGGTCGGTTCTGCTCCTCGCGTCGAAACAGAGGCTCGGCGCCGAAGTCGTATTTCAGCTCGGCGAAAAAGGTGCGCTGCGGATAGGGCGCGAAGAGATAGTTGCGATAATTATTGATGTTGTTGACGCCGGCGACGGCGGTCCAATTGGGCGCGAATTTCCACGTCCCGCGCAGATCGAGCTGGATATTGCGGCCATAGGCGCCGAAGGTCTCGGTGTTCCAATCATAATTGTCGAGCTGGCCGTGCGAGGCGGATTTGTAGCGAAAGCCTGCGGACAGCGTCAGATCCTTGGTCACATGATAGGTCGCGACCCATTTGACCTTCCAGCGCGGCATTTGCAGAACGTCCTTGCCGACATAGCGCTGGTTCTTCTGATTGGAGAGAATCTCGTCGGTCGTGTAGGTGGCGTTGGCGTCGAGGTCGAAGCCGTCGACGAGAATGTCCTCGAGGCCGATCGCGCCCTCGACGCCATTGTAGCGAACCTTGCCGACGTTGGAGAAATTGGTGACATTGGGAACGACCGTGACGTCCGTTTGCGAGACGATGCCGTTCCAGCGATCCTCATGGAAGAAGGCGAGATGCGCATTATGCGCGCCGAACAGATATTCGGCGGCGAGCTCGTAGGAATCGGCCTGCTCTGCTTTCAGATCGGGGCTGTTGATGACGATGCCGCTCGGCGACACGGTGCGCTGATAGAGTTCTGTGACGCCCGGAAAGCGCGTGACATTGCCATAGGAGCCGCGCAGCAGCAGATCGGGCGTCGCTTGAAAGGCGAGCGAGGCTTTCGGCATGAAGGCCGAGGATGTGCGCTCGGGCTGCCGCGTTCCCGTGCCGAGCGCATTTTCGTTGAAGCCGTCGAAAGCGCGCCACCACTCCTGGCGTCCGCCGAGCGTGAGCGTCCATTGCGGCGCGAGCTTCCACACGTCCTGAACATAGACGGCTCTGTTCTCGGTCTTGCCAGATGGGCGAAAGGACGGCGAGCGTCAACGCGGCGACGGACGCGCCGCTACGGAAAGCGATACGAGACATGAATTCCCCCCTGAGCGGCCGCCAAACGGCCGGCGATTCCAACGGCGTCGGCCGAAAGCGGCCGATGAGGCGTCAGGAAAAACGGGGAGGCGCGTGGGAGGGCGGCTTATGACCGGCCAGGAAGAAAGAGGCGAGCGGATCGGCGCTCGGCGCCGGGATCGCCGCGGGCGGGAAAGGCGCGAGGCGAGTCAGGACGGCCGCGACGACGCCGAGGATCGCCGCGCAACAAATGACGCAATGCTCGCAATGGCTCGCGTGATGAGCGCCGGCCGGCGCATCGGCGCCGCTGGCGAGACAGCCGGCCGACATTTCGACGCCGTCGTCGCCGGCCGCAAAGGCGGCCGACGGCCCTGCGCCTTGCATTAGCAAGGCGCATGAGAGCGCGAAGATAGCCAGAAGCCGCCCCAACATTTTTGGTATTCCGCCGCGAACGCCAAAACATCACCGAAACGTTACCAATCGTCGCGGCTCTTGACAAGAGCGCGTGCCGTCCGTCGCTGGAATTGGTTATTCGTGTTACTAGATTGCAACATTATCGTCAGATCGGCGCATATTGCCGCAATATATGAGATTATCGGATCATGCCGGCGTGACGAGAATCACATTCGAAGATTCGGATAGGTCTGCGCGCAAGATATGCGCCGATCTCAGCGCGAGAAGAGAGCATAGGAGCGCCCCTCTGCCCGATCAGCGCGCGCGCGACGGGGAGCAGAGCGAAGCTCGACGCGGCTAGATCGCCGCCTCGACTTGCGCGCCGCTCGCGAGCCGCGGCCCGAAGGGCCGAAAGCCGACGATGAAAGTCACGCCGCCGCCCGGCGTGTCGGCGACCTCGAGCTCGCCGTCGAGCTCGCGCGCCAGCTCCTTGACGATGGCGAGCCCGAGACCAGTGCCCGGGGTCGTCTCCTCCTTGCGCCAGAAAGGCTCGAAGATCAGGCTGCGATCCTCGGGCGCGACGCCGCCGCCATGATCGACGATGATGACGCGCGCATCCGCGCCGACGCGCATCATCACGGTTCCGCCCTCCGGCTCGGCGCGCAGCGCATTCTCGACGAGATTGCCGAGCACGCTCTCGATCGCCCAGGGGAATCCGCGGATCATCACCGGCTCTTCCGGCGCGTCCAGCTCGATCTCCTTCTTGGCGTCTATGGCGATCGGCATGAAATCGGCAGCTACCTTCAACGCCGTCGCGGCGAGATCGACGCAAAGACGCGTGTCGCGGCGGCGCTCGCGCGCCTGCGCCAGAACCAGCAATTGATCGACGATCGTCTGAATGCGCCGCACGTCGCGCGTGATCTCGCGCTTGAGATCGGAGGCTTCCAGCTTGGCGACGCGCGCGCGCAGCACGGTGATCGGCGTGCGCAGCTCATGGGCGGCGTTGGCGGTGAAGCGTCGCTGCGCCGCGACGCCCTCCTCGACGCGGGCGATCGCGCCATTCACCGCCTCGACGAAAGGCGTGATCTCGATCGGCAGACCCGTGGCGGCGATCGGCTTGCGCAGCGAGTCGACGGTGATGGCCGAGGCCGCGACCGTGGCGGCGCGCAGCGGCGCGAGCGAGCGGCGCACGACGAGCGTCGCGACCAGCGCCGCCGCCGAGCCGAGCGGCAGAAAGGCGATGAGATTGTTCAGCGAGACGAAATTCACCAGCTGCCAGATCGTATCGTCCCAATGGAACTGCGCGCCATAGGTGGCGATCGTCAGCTTGCCGAAAGCGCTGTCGATGGAGCGCACATAGCCGCGCGCATTGGGATCGGAATCGTCGGAGACATGGAAGAGCCCGCTATAGCTGTCGACGCCGGCGCGTCCCAGCGCGTCGAACAGCTTCTCGTCCGAGCCCGCGACGAGACGGCCGGCGGCGCGATCGAGTATGGCGAAGCGAAATCGCGGATTGCGCTCTTGCTGGCGCTGCAGCTCCGGCGTTCGCTCTGCCGTCAATGCGCCATCCGGCCCTCGGCGCAGCGCGCCCAATAGAATTTCCTTGGAGCGCTTGGTGGTCCAGCTGTCGAGGCTGGAATTGGAGCTATCGCCGATATGCAGCGCCGAGAGCGGCAGAAACACCGTCACCGGCAGAGTGAGATAGGCGACGAGCGAGCACAGTATCCAGTAGAAGACGAGCCGCGCCGAAAGCGATTGCGTGAGCTTCATTCCTCAGCGCTCCGAATAAGATAGCCTATGCCGCGCGCGGCGTGGATATCGGCGCGCGCGCCTTGGTTCTTCAGGCGCTGGCGCAGGCGGTGGATCAGCATCTTCAGCGCGTCGACCTGATCGGCGTCCTGCGCGCCATAGATCTCCTCGAGCAGATCGGCGCGCGTCACCGCGAGACCGGCGCGGCGCATCAGCGCGCCGAGCAGGATGAGCTCCAGCTTGGGCGCCAGAAATTGCCGGCCATTGATAAATCCCCTCTGCTCGTCGAGCTCGAAGCTGAGCGCGCCGACCTGCACCAAGGGCGCCACTTGCGGTCCGGGACGACGCAGAACGGCGCGAATGCGCGCCATCAGCTCGTCGGGATCGAAAGGCTTGGTCAGATAATCATCAGCGCCCGCGTCGAGTCCGTCGACCATCTCGTCTATGCCGCGCATGGCGGTGAGCATCAGCACGCGCATGTTGGGCCGATCCTCGCGCACCGAGCGGATGATGGCGACGCCGTCGCCGTCCGGCAGCCGCCGATCCAGCAGCATGACGCCGTAATCGACAGCCTCGATCGCCGCGCGCGCCTCGGCGACGGCGCCGACGATATCCGCGGCAAAGCCGGCATGGACGAGCTTTTCTTCCAGCAGAGCGGCGATCTCCGCCTGATCTTCGACGATCAACACACGCATCGGCTGTCCTGTCGCCCTCATGAGCATTGTCGCGGTCTCCCCGGCGGAGCCGCTTCGCCTCTATGCGCCCTGGGTCGCCGCAGGCCCTGGGCGTCTTCTAAGCCGACGCATCGTATAGCGCGTTACCAATATGTAAATATCATATTCGCCGCAGGCCGCGAGAACGTCAAATGTCGCCATTGGCCGCCACAGAATCGCCGAAAGCTTGCCGGTCTGGAGATCGTGACGCCTATGAGCGGTCCAGCGTCGCAATTTGTCGAATATTCGGCCCGCAGGAGCATGCTTCTATATATCGAGGCGATCTCGCCGCCGTCTAGAGAGCGCTCATTGGCCCCGGTCTATTTCTGCTCTGTTTCTTGTAGCCTTTCCAAATCACAGCGGGGTGAGAGGCTGCGCGTCGAGCGCGCGCGGGCGCGGAAAAGGAGAATTTTTCTCGACAGGCGCGATTTGCAAGGTAACGTTTCTCAGACTTCGGCGAGCGGCTGAAGCTATATTCTTCGACCCCGCGGCGGGGGAGGAGATTTTCGAGGAGGCCATTCCATGACCAATGACACGATCGCGGCGCCGCGCGCCGCCGACGAGCGCGCGCCCGCGGAAATGTCGCTGCGCCTGCGTGCGCGGCGGCTGTTTCTCGCCTTTCATCGCTGGACCGGGCTGATTCTCGGCGCGATCTTCGTCGTCGTGGGGCTCACCGGCGCGCTTCTGTCCTTCGCGCCGCAGATCGACGCGGCGCTGCATCCCGAGCTGTTGCGCTCGGCGCCGCCTTCCGCCGAGGCCCGCTTCGCCCCACTCGACGAGATTTATGCGGCGGCCATCGCCGATCTGCCGCGCGGCGCGACGCCGAGCTTCCTCGCCATGCCGCGTAGCCGCGAGGGCGTCGTCTCGCTCTCGTACCGGCTGCGGGATGCGGATGACGTCACCGAGACGCATCGCCTCTTCATCGACCCCTATACGATCAAGGTGACGGGCGACCGGGCGATCAAGAAAGGCGATGACGAAATCCGGCAATTCTTCTTCAATTCGGTGCGCAGCCTGCATTACACCCTATGGCAAGGCTCGGATCGCTCCTGGCTGGTCGGCGGGCCGGCGCTTCTGCTGCTGCCCTCCATGCTGCTCGGAATCGTTCTGTGGTGGCCGCGGCCGGGCCAATGGCGGCTCGCTTTCGCCATAAAGCGCAAGGCGAGCGCCGATCGGCGGATTTTCGACCTCCATCGCGTGGTCGGCGCGCTCATCGCCGTCGTCCTGTGCTGCTCGCTGACCACCGGCTGCTTCTTCGTGTTCCGCCAGCAGGGCCGCGACCTCGTGCGCCTGGTCTCGACCCTGCGCGAGGCGCCGCGCGGCTTGGCGTCGCGGCCGATCGCGGATCGCGATCCGATCGGGCTGGACGCCGCCCTCGGCGTCGCCGAGCGCCGATTTCCCGGCGCCGCGCCGACGGGCTTCAGCCTGCCCGCCAATGAGAAGGGCGTCTATGTCGTCTCCATGCGCGCGCAAGACGAGCCCAATCACGCCAATGGCCGCAATCGGGTGACGATCGACCAGTTCAGCGGCCAGATTCTGTTCACCGAGGATCGCGCCAATTTCAGCGCCGGCGAGCGCTTCCTGGAATGGCTGCTGCCGCTCCATTCGGGCGAAGCCTTCGGCCTCGCCGGTCAGGCCGTCATCCTGCTCGCCGGCCTCGCGCCCGCCTTTCTCTATGTCACCGGCTTCCTGCGCTGGCGCCGGCAGCGTGGCCGTCGCGCTGTTTCAGCGTGAGCGAATCTGCTAGAGCTGCCATCGACAGAAAGGCTTCTTCGAAAATGGCGCGCATCTTTCTCCTCTCCCTGATCCTGGCCGGGATCGTCTCGCTGACCGACGGCTTCGCCCCCAGAGCGGCGCTGGCCGGGCCGAATGTGCCGTTGTGTCTCGCGATGCAGAATAATTACAATGAATGCGTGCGCCACGAGCGCGCGCGGGAGCGTCATCGCCACTACGAATATGAGGACGAGTGGGGCCGTGGCCCGCGCGAGCGGCGACGCCACTCGGATTGCGGCGCCTGGCTCGTGCAGCTGAAGGCGCAGGGCTGCTTCTGAGCGACCGTCAGCCGCCGATCAGCAATCCGGCGGCCGTGGCGCTCATGCAGGTGGCGAGCGTGCCGGAGAGAATGGAGCGCAGGCCGAGACGCGTGATCTCCGCGCGCCGGCCGGGCAGCATCACATTCAGCCCGCCGACGAGAATGCCCATGCTGCCGAAATTGGCGAAGCCGCAGAGCGCATAGGTGAGGATCAGCCGGCTGCGCGGCGACAGCGCCTCCGCGCCGAGCGCGCTCATGTCGCGATAGGCGACGAACTCGTTGACCACAGTCTTCGTCGCCATCAGCGCAGCGGCCGCCGGCGCCTCGCTCCAGGGCACGCCGATCAGCCAGACGATGGGGCGGAAGGCATAGGCGAAAGCGAGCTGCAGGCTCGGCGTCTCGCCGCCAAATTGCGGCAGATGCGCGAGCGCCATATTGACCAGCGTCACCAGCGCGATCGTCGTCAGCAGCATGCTGATGATACCGACGAGCGGGCCGACGCCGTCGGAAACGCCTTTGACGATGGCGTCGAACGCCCCTGCCGGCGGATTCTCCACGGCGAGCCGCGCTTCGGCATTGTCCTTATAGATATCCCAGGGCGACATGACCGCGGCGACCGCTATGCCGGCCGGCGTCGCGATCACCGAGGCGATGAGAATATGGCCGAGCGCATCCGGCAGGAAAGGCGCGACGAAGCCGGCGTAGATCACCATGACCGTGCCGGCGACGCCGGCCATTCCGCAGCTCATCAGCGCGAACAGCTCGCCGCGCTGCATGCGCGCGAGATAGGGGCGGATCAGCAGCGGCGCCTCGATCATGCCGACGAAGATGTGAACGGAAGCGCCCAGCGCCAGCGCGCCGGAAAGCCCCATGGAGCGTCGCAGCAGAAAGGCGAAGCCGCCCGCGATGCGCTGCATCACGCCCCAATAAAAGAACAGTGAGGCCAGCGCCGAGATGGTCAGCACCATGGGCAGCGCCTTGAACGCGAGAATGAAGCCGGCGCCCGGCGTCTTCTCCTCGAAAGGCGCGGGGCCGCCGCCGAGATAGCCGAAGACGAAGCCAGAGCCCGCCTCCGTCGCCTTTTGCAGGGCCTCCGCCCCGTCATTGGCGAGCAGCACGGCCTGCTTCGCCGGCGGAAAATGCGTGAGGACCAGCGCCGCCACGAATTGCAGCGCCAGCCCGCCGAGCACGACGCGCCAGGGAATGCGGCGCCGATCCTCGCTGACGGCGCAGGCGATGAGCAGGAAGCAGAGAAAGGCGAGACAGGAACGAGCGATATCCGCCATGGGCTGCGTTTCTCCGATCGGCGCGGGAGGGCCGCCGCGGCGATGCAATTTTCAGGTCCAGACGCGGTCGGGCGCGACAGGCTTCGTCCACTCGGAGCATTTTCCGCGCGACCCGTGGCGTTCGCCACATCCCTCAGGAGCGAACCGAGCGACATTTCGCGAGCGGACGATGTTTTGCGACCGCGTTCCAACATCCATCCAGGGAGGATGACATGAATCTCGATCTCTCCAATTTTCATTTCCCGGCCGGCGTTCGCGCGAAAGCTCTGACGCTGGTCATCGGCTTCGCGATCGGCGCGATGGCTCTGTCGCTCGGCGGCTGCACTTGCGCCGACGCATATGGAAACGAGGTGGCCTGCCCCGACATCTACTGAACGAAAGACGTCTCCCTACGGGGGCGGACGCTGCGGCTCAGAGGGCCGCCGGCTCGCCGCTGGCGACCCAGCGCTCGAAATCCCCGAGCTTCTTGAACGGAAAGGCGGGGAGCGCGGCTTCGCGGCCGCGGATCGGCGCCTCGACGACGGCGTGCGGCGGCCGCAGCCCCGCGGCGTCGCAGGTCTGCGAGGAGACGAGCGCCACGCAGTCCATCTCCTTCGTCAGCGATTCGAGCCGCGCGGCGATATTGCCGGTGTCGCCGAGAAACTGCAGCGACTGCCGATCCGTCGGGCCGACGGCGCCGACGATGGCGAGTCCGCTGTGCAGCCCGACGCCGAAGGCGAGCGGCGCTTCGAGATCATGCGCGAAATCGCGGCTGACGCGGCGGATCGCGCGCCAGACGCCGCTGGCCGCGCGCAGCGCCGCGCGGGCGCCCTCGTCGGCGTCGCCGTCCAGCCGAAACAGGCTCATGACGCCGTCGCCGGCGACGCTGGTCACATGGCCGCCCTCCGCCAAGATCGCATTGGTCGTCGCGCGAATGTAGGAGTCGACGATATAGATCGCGTCATAGGGCAGGCGGTTGGCGGCGAGCTTCGTCGAATCACGGAGATCGACGAACATGGCCGTCACGAAAAGCTCGCGGCCCTGGTCGAGAAGAACGCAGAGGCCGTCGAGCGGGCTGTCCGCCGGCAGCATGGGATAGACGCCGATATCGCAGCGCGGCCGCGTCTGGCAGGCGAGGCGCACGCCCTCCGGCGCGCCGATCTGCGCCAATGTCGCGAGCTCCGCCGGGCCGGGCGGCGGCAGCTCCGACGCGCCATAGAGCACGCGTATGCGGCAGGTGGAGCAGCGCGCGCGCCCGCCGCAGACGGAGGCGTGCGGAATGCCTTTGAAACGGCTGGCCTCGAGCACGGAGAAGCCGAAAGGCGCGCGAACGCTGCGGCCGTCGCGATAGTCGATGCGCACCGTGTCGAACATGCGCTCGCGCATGTTGCGCAAGGCGCGCAGCAGCAGCACGACTGCGAGCAGCGCGAGATAGGAAATCTGCAGATAGAGGATGATCGAAGCGAGCATCGCCGGCACATGCGCATGCGGCGATCCTTTCGCCGGCGGCCCATGCGCCTCTATGACGGCCTCGTCCATATAGGCGCGCAGGATCAGCTCCCAGCCCGAGTTGAGCAGGCCCGCTATGGCGAGCGCGGGCAGAGCGAGCGCGAGAAGAAGAAACAGAATCGTGCGCCGGCGATACCAATCGCGATAGCGCAGCCACATGTGAATGCCGATGCAGCCATGCGACCAGATGAGGACCATGAGCAGAAATTGCCGCGGCAGGCCGAAGGTGGGATCGCTGATCCAGAAATGATAGAGAATGCGAAAATAGGAATCCTCCAAGCCGAAGGCGAGCACGGCGACGCGCGTGTCGGTGACATGCGGCGCGAGCAGCAGCGGTATGGTGAGGCCGAGGCCGAGCTGCCAGGCCTCTATCGCCGGCATGCGCAAATGCCGCCGGCGATAGAGCGCGAAGAGGCCGAGCGACATGTGAACGGTGAAGCAGAACAGCAGAAGAGCGACGCCGAAGCCGGTGCGCCAAGGCGCGAGAATGACGCCATGGCCGATGGCCTGGAGATTGTCGAGAAAGAACAGGCCGGTCGCGTGAGAGATGAAATGACAGGCCGCATAGGTGAAGAGCGTGAGCCCGGTGGCGAGGCGCGTGCGGCGCTCCAAATCGAAGTTGACACTCCAAGCCGACATGACTCATCCTTTGAAACGCTGACAAGACGAATTTTCAGGAACGCGGGACATGATACGAAAAAACCAGACGCTTGCACGCGTTAGTTTGTTCCGCTCGCTTTCCAAGGAGGAGATCGCGCAGCTCGACGCGCGATGCGTGTGGCGCCGCGCCCAGGAAAAGGAATGCATCCTCAATTATAAGGACGACAGCGCGGATATTTATTTCGTCGCCTATGGCGATGTGCGCGTGTCGATCCAGAGCGTCGCCGGCAAGGATCTGATGCTGCGCGTCATCAAGGAGGGCGAGTTTTTCGGCGAGCTCTCGGCGCTCGACGGCAAGCCGCGCTCGGCGGCGATCCATGCGATAACCGACACGGTGATCGCGCGCATGAGCCCCGCGATCTTCCGCGAGGTGATTCATCATTATCCCAATGTCTGCGATCAGGTGCTCGAGACGCTGACCGGCGAGGTGCGCCGCCTCACCACACGGGTGAACGAGTTCACCAATCTCGACGTGCGCGGCCGCATTCACGCGGAATTGCTGCGGCTGGCGCGCAGCGACAGCGGCGGCGAGAATCGCGGCGTGATCTCGCCCGTTCCCACCCATGCGGAGATCGCCGCCCGCGTCAGCACGCATCGCGAGGCGGTCACGCGCGAGCTGAACCGTCTGGAGCGGGCGGGACTGCTCGAGCGCCGCCGCGGCGCCTTCGTGCTGCTCGATCTCGCCGAGCTCTCCGCCTCCGTCGAGGCGGCGCGGTAGCGAATCTCTTCCGCGGCACGGTCGTTGCTACCCGCGCAAGGACGCGGGGAAAAGAGACCATGAGCAAGTTCATTTACGCCCATTCCGGCGACGCCGACTGGAAGAGCGCCTTGGCCTCCTGCCTGGAGCAGATCGAGCGACAACGGGCCGACGCGCCTGCGCCAAATCTCGGCTGGTGCTATCTCACCGACTATTTCACCCAGGCGGCGAGCGACATTTTGTCGGCGCTGCGCGCGCGCCTGCCCGGCGTCCATTTCGTCGGAACGGTGGGGGTCGGCGTCGGCGCCGAGGCGGTCGAATATTTCGACGCGCCGGGCCTCGCGATCATGCTGGCCGATCTTCCCGCCGACGCTTTTACGCTGTTTTCCTCTCTCGAGGCCCTGGACGGGACGCCCAAGGGCTTCGAGCCCTTCACCGCGCTGGTCCACGCCAGCGGCGGCACGCCCGATCTGCAGGCCAAGCTGGAGGCCGCAAGCGCCAAGCTCACCACCGGCTATCAGTTCGGCGGCCTCTCCTCAGCGCGCAACAAGGCGCTGTGCATCGCGGATGAGGTTTTGGCGGGCGGCTTCACCGGCGTCGCCTTCGGGCCGCAGGCGACCGTGTTCTCGCGCGTCACCCAGGGCTGCCAGCCCATAGGGCCGCTGCGCACGGTCACGCGCGCGCAGGGCAATTACCTCGTGACCCTGGACGAGAAGCGCGCCCTCGACTGCGTGCTCGAGGATATGGGGCATACGCTCGACATAGACGACGCCGAACTGCGGCTCGAGCTGGCGCAGACCTTGGCCGGGCTGGTCGCCACTGGCGAAGATGTCTCCGCCAAGCCCGGCCAGTTCGGCACGAACACGGAAGTGCGGCACATTGTCGGCGTCGGCCGCAAGGGCGGGCTGCTGATGATCGCCGAGCAGATAAAGGACGGCATGCGGCTCGCCTTCTGCAAGCGCAACGCCGAGGCGGCCAAGCATGATCTCCTCCGCATCGTGGCGGAGGTGCGCGCCCAGGCAGAGGCCGCCGGCGGCATGAGAGGCGCGCTCTATATCAGCTGCTCGGGGCGCGGCGGCCCGCATTTCGGCGAGCCCAACGCCGAATTCCGCATGGTTCACGAGGCGCTGGGAGGCGAGACGCCCGTGATCGGCTTTTTCGCCGGCGGCGAGATCGCCCGCCATCATCTCTACGGCTATACTGGCGTGCTGACGGTTTTCGCCGGAGCCTGAGAAAGAGGAAGCCCCAAAATGAGCGCCGAGCCGCGCGGCGAGGATCCTGGCCGGATCGTCTCCGCCTCCGGGGTTTTGATGCCCCGCATCATCTATGGCACGGCCTGGAAGAAGGAGCGCACCGCCGCTCTGGTGGAAGAGGCGCTGCGGACCGGCTTTCGCGGGATCGACACCGCCTGCCAGCCCAAGCATTACAACGAGCCGGGCGTCGGCGAAGGTCTGGCGGCGGCGCTCGGCGCCGGGCTCGACCGCGCGGATATTTATCTGCAGACCAAATTCACGCCCTTCGGCGGGCAGGACCCCGAGAACATCCCCTATGACGCCGAGGCGGCCATAGGCGAGCAGGTGCGGCAATCCTTCGAGGTCTCGCTGCGCAATCTGCGCGTGGATCGCCTCGACGGATTGGTGCTGCACTCCCCCTACCCGGAGGACAAGGACACTCTCGAGGCCTGGCGCGCGATGGAGAGCCTGGTGGCGCAGGGCGGCGTGCGCCAATTGGGCGTCAGCAATTGCTACGAGCTGTCACGGCTGAAGATGTTGTGGAAGAAGGCGCGGGTGAAGCCGGCCGTGATCCAGAACCGCTTCTACGCCAAAACCGGCTATGACCGCGAGATTCGCGCTTTCTGCGCAAAGCACAAAATTTTCTACCAGAGCTTTTGGACGCTCACCGCCAATCCCGAAACATTGGCGAAGCCGGAGCTCGTCGCTCTCGCCGAAAAATATGAGCGCGGCCGGGCGCAGATTTTCTTCCGCTTCCTGACGCAGCAAGGCATTCTGTGCCTCACCGGCACGTCCTCGCAAGAGCATATGCGCGATGATCTGGCGATATTCGATTTTTCCCTGACCGCGGAGGAATGCGCGACCCTGGACGCCCTGCTGACCGCCGCGCCGGCCTGACCAGCATCGAAAGCGCGCGGAAAGCGCCCTTGCATTCTCACGCTCGGCCGAAGATCATGCGGCGCGAGCGCGGGGGCGCGCGACGCGAACGCATCGGGGCGGCTGTATTTCCATGTCGAAGACGCTCGTTTCGGAAGATCAGAGTTTCTGGCAAGACCTCGATGACGAGGATCGGGGCAAGATCAAATCCTGCGTGCGGCTGCGCAGGATCGCGCGCGGCGAGGCGCTGATCGAGCTCGGCGCGCCGTCGGAGACTCTCTATATCGTCAATTTCGGCCAGTTCGGCGTGGTCAACGCCGCCAATGGCGAGATCGTCGCCGAGATCGGCAAGGACCAGCTCATCGGCGAGATGGGCTTTTTCACCGGCGAGCCGCGCGGCGCCGGCGTCGTCGCCATGCGCGACTCCGAGGTGCTGGAGATCGACCGCGCGCAATTCGAGGCGCTGGTCGCGCAATTCCCCGACATGCAGCGCGCCGTCACCCGCTCGCTGGCCCGGCGCCTCGCGCGTCTCGGCGAGATCACGCGGCGCAATTTCCGCCAGAGCAGCCGCGTGCGCGTGATCGCGCTGATCGCCGCCGGCGGGGGCGCCATTCCCGAAGGTTTCAGCGCCCGCCTGCTGCAGGCGATCAATGCGCGCGCCCATGGCTGCGCGCGCGCCTCCGCCGACGCCCGCGCGCATTTCCCAGATGGCGCATTCGACCGCTACGCCGTCGCCGATTGGCTCGGCGCGCTCGAGCAGGAGAACGACTTCGTTCTCTGCGTCGCCGATGGCGAATTGAACGAATGGACCCGCGCCGTTCTCAATTCGGCCGATCTGCTGATCATGGCCGTCGCCGACGGGTCCCACGCGCTCAATCCGGTCGAGGAATTCGCCTTCACCCTGTTTCCCGCCAATCGCCGGCGCATCGTCAGGCTCTATCCGCATCGGCCGCAGACGCAAGAGCCCTCCGCGCCCTGGCTGCGTGAGCGCGACGTTTTCATGCTGCATCATGTGGCGATGGATTCGGGCGCGGATTTCGATTGTCTCGCGCGTTTCATCACGGGCCAGGCGATCGGCTTCGTCGCCGGCGCCGGCGGCGCGCTCGGCCTCGCCCATATCGGCATAGTGAAAGCCTTTCAGGAGGCGGGCGTCGTCTTCGATATGTTCGGCGGCAGCAGCATCGGCTCCGGCATGGCGGTGGCCTTCGCGCAATTGAAGAGCCCGGAGGAGGTGGAGGCGGCGATTCACGAGATATTCGTGCAGAACGCCGCGCTGAAGCGCCTCACTTTGCCGAAGTTCGGCCTGCTGGACCATACGATTCTCGAGGCGACGCTGGCGAAGTCCTACGGCTCCATCGCCTTCGAGGATTTGTGGCGGCCGAGCTTCGCCATAGCGACCGACCTCTCCACCTATACGATGCGCGTGATCCGCTCCGGCCCGACATGGCAGGCGGTGCGCGCCTCTTGCGCCATTCCCGGCGTGCTGCCGCCCTTCTTCGACGAGGACGGCCATATGCTGGTCGACGGCGCCGTCTCCGACAATGCGCCGATCGCGCCCATGCATGGGCTCAAGAACGGCCCCAATGTCGTCGTGGACCTGCGCAACTCCGATCCGCGCCTCTATGACTTCGACTATCGCGCGCTGCCGGGCCGCAACGCGCTGCTCGCCTCCATGCTCAATCCGCTGCGCCGCAAGCCATTGCCCGATTGCCCTTCGCTGGCGAGCGTCATTCAGCAAGCGGTGTTCAGCAATATTCGCGAGAAGCCGGCGTTTTCCGGCGGGCTCGATCTCACCGTGCAGCCGCCGGTCTGTCCCGGCGCCAGCTTCATGACCTGGGACAAGCACCGCGAGGTCGCCGAATTCTCCTATAGATGGGGCCTAGAGACGATCGCCCGGCTGGAGGAGGAGGGAAACCCCGCCCTCGCCGAAATGCGCCGTCTGTCGCAGCCGAGCTGAACGCGCGAGCCTCGTTCGGCCGATCGCTTCGCGCCGGCGCTCGCCGCCCGGCTATCGAATCACACATCGCGAGACGCTGCAGCCGTCCTGGCCGGGCTTGTCCCGGCCATCCACGCCAAGCAGCTGAGCAACCAAAGGAAAGCGCCCGCCATCGACGGATTTCATCCCACGTCGGGCGCCGCCGCAGTTTCGGCGTCACGCCAAGCTTCTAAGACGCCTCGACGCGTTGGCGTGGATGGCCGGGACAAGCCCGGCCAGGACGTCGCGAGGGCGAGGAGAATGTGTGCATTCGATAGCCGCTCGTGGGGAGAGGGGCAAAGAAACCGCATCACGCCGCGTCGAGCGCGGCGTGCAGCATGGGCAGATAGCGCTGCGGATTTTCCAGCATGGGAAAATGCCCGCAATTCTCGAAGAGGACGAATTCCGCCTCCGGCAGAAACGCCTTCAACGAATCGCCGATCGTCGCCACGAGATTATGCGTCGGATCGCTGTCGCCCCAGACGATCGTCACCTTGCGCGGGCTGGCGGCGTAGGGCTTCTCCGGCGTCGCCATCAAGGCCTGATAGGCGTTGCAGAGACAAAAGCAGCCGCCGCGATCGAGACCCGCGATCGCCTCTTCCGTGAGCTTCGGCGCGATAGCCGAGGTCGCCGGCGGCATGGCGACCTTGTACCAATGCCGCGCCACCACATGATCGAGCGCGCGCATGAAAATCTGCCCGACATAGGGCCGCCGAATCAAATTCATGCGATCGGTTCCCGCCGCCCATTTCTGCGCCTGCGAGATCGAGACCGTCTGCTGCAGCATGAGATGGCGCACGCGATCGGGCCGCGCCGCCGAGAAGGCGACGCCCGCGAATCCGCCGAGACAGGCCATGTCCAGCACGGCGTCCTTTATCTCCAGCTGCGCGAAGAATTCGTCGAAGACCTCGCAATAGCTCGGGACATCGAAGCGAAATCCCGATTTCACGAAGGATTGGCCGAAGCCGGGCGTCTCCACGCAAATGACGCGCGCATGGTTCGACATTTCGTCGATGATCGGCAGATATTGCTCGATGACATTGGGCGGATCGGGCACGATCACCAAAGTCTTGTCGCCGGCGCCGTTTTTCTGCGGCGTGATCAGCGTCCGCAAGCTCGCGCCGCGCGTCTCGATGAATTGGCCCTTCGCGCCATTCAGCGTCGGCCCCGCCTCGCTGCGAGCGGCGCGCGCGCGCCGATCCGCCCACAACCAGCGCGACATTTCGATTGCGTCCATTTTTCTCGTCTCCGCTGAAATTCATTTGGCGCGGCGCGAACCGCGCTCGCCTATCGATCCTATAGTGCGGACGCGCGCTCGCGCCCTGTGTGGCAGCACACACAAATTCCTCGCCGACCCTTTTAACACCTCGGATCAGGCTCGCGCCGATCGCCGTATCGCAAGACGCGACGAGAGGAGGCGAGCGCAAGCTGAGCTGCTTGTCAACATGCAGAAATAATGTGACAACATTTGACACAATCTTGTCGTGCGACGCCATCGCTCAGCACGGCGGACTGCATGAAGAACAAGAAGCGCGGCGCAAATAGCGCGGGCGTGCGGAAGATTTCGCGCGTCGTTTCCAGCGCGAGAGGCGCGGAAATTCTTTGCCGAAAGCGCGCGATATGCATTGGGAGAGACAAATGACCGATACGAGATATATGCCCGAACATGCCGCGCGCGCTTTCGACGCGAAGACGTCGCGCCGACAGCTTTCGCTCGCGCAGCTATTGGGAGCGCGTCAGCCGAAGGACGCTTTCTTCGAGATGCTGTCGCGCCATCTCCATCAGGGAACGCTGATCGTTCGTCACAATGGCGTCGATCATCACTTCGGCGCCGGCGAGGAAGCGCCGATCGTGCTGCGCGTGCTGCGCGACGAATTCTTCAGCCGCGTGCTCGCCTTCGGCAATCTCGGCATGGGCGAAGCCTTCATGGCGCAGGATTTCGAGGTCGAGGACGGCCGCCTCGTCGATTGCCTCACAATGCTGTGCCGCGCCGGCCTGCATAAGAAGCTGCGCTCCGATTGGAGCTTCCTCTTCCGCTACGCTGGCATGCTGGCGAGCAATCGCCTGCTGAGCCCGGCGACCAATGTGCGCCGTCACTACGACATCGGCGAAGACGTGTTCGACGCCTTTCTGCTCGATCGCTATCAGGTCTATTCCTGCGGCTATGCGCATGCGCAGGACGACGACGCCGATCTGCTGCAGCAGCGCAAGCTCGATCGCATTTGCCAGAAGCTCGAGATCGAGCCCGGCCAGTCGCTGCTCGATATCGGCTGCGGCAAGGGCGGCATGCTGATTCACGCTGCGCTGAATTTCGGCGCGCGCGGCGTCGGCGTCACCAATAGCGTCGCGCATCACGCGCGCGCGCAGGAAAACGCCGCCAAATACGGCGTCTCCGATCGCGTGCGCTTCATCCTCGGCGATTATCGCGAGATCGAGGGCTCTTTCGATCGCATCGTCAGCGTCGGAATGCTGGAGCATGTGCGCGCCAAGGATTATGCGGCCTATTTCGGCGCCATCGAGCGTCTGCTCGCGCCGAAGGGCCGCGGCCTCGTGCATGTCATCGGCTGCAACACGGCGATCAATCGCCATGATCCGTTCATTCAAAAATACGTTTTCCCCGGCTCCGACACGCCGAAGCTCTCCGCGATGACGACAGAGCTCGAGAAGAATAGCCTCGCCATTCTCGACGTCGAGAATATGGCGCGCCATTACGCCGTGACTCTGCGTCGCTGGCTGGAAGCCTTCCGCGCCAATAGCGGAACGCTCGATCCTGTGCGCTACGACACGGTCTTCAAGCGCATGTGGGAATACTACCTCAGCTGCGGAATAGCTTCCGCCATGGCCGGGGACCAGGCGCTCTATCAGCTCCTCTTCACCAAGGATTATCACGCGCCGTACCGGCTGCAGCGCGTCTGACACGCGATTTCGTTTTATCGGGGGTGCATATGTCTAAGGAAGCCAATCAGGATTTCGCGCGCCTGCGGGAGCAGGTCCGCCGCGCAGGATACGCCCGCAAGCTGACCGCTATCGGCATTGCCGAATGGCTGCTGTTCATCGCCTTGACGGCGACGGGCGTCGCGCTCGTCATCGTCTCGGACATGCTCATCGTCAAGGCGATCGGCATGATTCTCGTCGCCTACGGCTGCATGGGCATGTCGACCAATGGCCACACCGCCTCGCATCATGCGATCAGCAACAAGCCGTGGGTCAATGAGTTCATCATGTATTTCGACTTTCCGTTCTTCCTCGGCGTGTCGGGCAATTATTGGCGCCACAAGCATGTCGTCGTGCATCATCCCAATCCGAACGTCATCGGCGTGGACGACGACGCCGATCTGCTGCCGGTGTTCACGCTCAATGATCGCGATCTGAAGAAGGCCAGCGGCCTCGCGCGCTGGTGGTTCGAGCATCAGGGCTATTTCTTTCCCATCGTGCTGCTCGGCAATTCCTTCGGCGTCGCCTTCAAGGGCTGGCGCTTCCTGATCCGCGAGCTGCGCGACGACGAGCGCCGCAACTGGCAGAGCTGGGTCGATCTTTCCTGCATGATCGGTCATTGGATCGTGTGGATGATCATTCCGATCTATTTCTTCGGCTTCGCCAATGTCGCAATGTTCTTCGTCGTGCAGATGTTCATGATGTCCTATGTCATGTTCGCGCTCTTTGCTCCGGCGCATTACCCGGAGGAAGCGATCCAGGTGACGAAGGATGCGACGCGCGACAATTATCTGATGCTGCAGACGGCGACGGCGGTGAATTTCGAGACGGGTCCGATCGGCCGGCTGCTGTGCGGCGGCGTCGATTTCCAGATCGAGCATCACCTCTTCCCCTGGATCAGCCCGCGTCACTATCCGCAGCTCGCGCCCATGCTGCGCCAGTTCTGCGAGGAGCACGGCTATCCCTATCGCTCGCAGGGCTGGGGGATCGCGACCTGGAAATCCGTCGTCACCCTCTTCAAGCCGAAGAAGATCGAGGAGGAGTTCCCCGCGGTTGAAAACCTGCCGCTCGCCGCTCACTATCAGCAGCAGAGCAGAATTCGCCGCGAGGCGGAGGCGCCGCTCGCCAAAGCCGAAGCCGCGAGACTGCCCGAAGAGAGCGTGACCGCATGACCCGAGCCGGCGACGGCGCAGTCGAAGCGATGACCATCGCCGCGAGAGACGGAGCGTCTCTCGCGGCGACGCTATTCTCGCCCCCGAATGGGGAAGGACCCGTCGTCGTCATCGCCGGCGCCATTGCGGTGAAGCAGAAATTCTACGAGCGGCTGGCGCGCTTTCTCGCCGCGCGCGGATGCCGCGTTCTCACCTTCGATTATCGCGGCGTCGGCGCCTCCCGCCACTTCGGCGCGCCCGGCGGGGGGTTGCGCGCCTGGGGCGAGCGGGATCTCGCCGGAATCATCGATCATGCGGCGCAGCTCGCGCCGGCGGAGCCCTTGCGCGTCGTCGCTCATAGCGTCGGCGGGCAGATGGTCGGGCTCGCCGACAATAACGGCTGCATTCGCGCCATGCTGGCGGTCAGCACGCAGATCGGCGATTGGCGGCTGTGGCCGGCCCCGCGCAAATATGCGCTATGGCTGATGTGGCGCGCGCTGCTGCCGATCCCCGCCGCCCTGCTCGGCTATTTTCCGGCGGCGCGGCTCGGCCTCGGCGAGGATCTGCCCAAGGACGCCGCGCTGGAATGGGCGCGCTGGTGCCGCAGCGAGGCCTATTTCGTCGATGCGGCGGGCCGGCCCTTCCCCGGATGCTTCGACCAATTCACGGGAGCGATTCGCGCGCTGACCATCGACGATGATTGGATGGCGCCGAAGCCGGCGGTGGAGGCGCTGCTGAAGCGCTACAGCCGCGCCCACATAGAGCCGCTGGCGATTCGCGCCGAGGGGCGCGGCATGGGCCATTTCGGCTTTTTCCGCGACCCCGGCCGCCCCTATTGGGACGATTGCGCGCGCTGGCTGCTGGAGAGCTGAAGGGAGGGACCGCCGCTCACTTCACGAATTTGACAGCGGCGAGAATGACGCCGCCGAGCGCGATCTGCGTGACGACGAGCCAGCGGAGAATATCGACCTTTAGATTGGCCATTTCCGTGCGCAGCTCGCCGGCCAGCTCTTTGAGGTCGGCCTTGGTGGCGACCGAATCGCGCAGCGCCGCGTCCAGCGCATCGGCCTGAGCGCGCGCCTGCTTATCGTCGAAGCCGGCCTCTTTCAGCCGGTCGATATAGGCGAGACGATCGAAGGTGATCGCGGGTGAGGTCATGCTCATAGAATAGGCGCAGGCACGGCCAGAATCAATCGACGAGCTTCGGTCCATGGCCAGGGCCACGACGCTATGAAGGCGACGGATTCGAAATGGCGAGAGAGACGGGGCTCGAACCCGCGACCTCCGGCGTGACAGGCCGGCGCTCTAACCAACTGAGCTACTCCCCCGCGAGCGCGGCGCAACGCATTGCGCTAGCGAGAGGCGCCGAATAAGGCACGCGCCGGCCAAAGTCAAGAAGTCGACTGCGGGATTTCTCTCGAGGGGCGCCCCTCGCGGGACGGCGACATAATCGCGCAGCGACATTTCGAGCCTTCTTACGGGGGCCGCCATGTGCTTTTTATGGCGAGACCGGAGCCTTCGGCGATCACGTACGGGCTTTAAGGACTTTCGCGGTCATGAAGGCGAGGCCGTTCGGGGATAGTGTCCCCCGGCCCGGCGCTTCGGGCGGGGAGAATCGCATGTCGGCCCATTCGGCGACGCATCGGCTCGGGCGAGAGATCGCCATCGCCCTCGCTCTCAAGACCGCGGCCCTCGCCCTGCTCTATTTCCTCTTCTTTCCCGCCTCGGAGCGGCCGCATGTCTCGCCGGCCGTCATGGCGGAAAAGCTCTTCGCTCGGGACCGCGGCTGACAATCCTTTCAGGAGCGCATGATGTTCGAACTCGACGTGGTGACGCTTTCAAGACTGCAATTCGCTCTGACTGCCCTCTACCACTTCCTCTTCGTGCCGCTGACGCTCGGCCTTTCGATTCTCCTCGCCATAATGGAGAGCGTCTTCGTGATGACCGGCCGCACCATATGGCGCGACGCGGTCAAATTCTGGGGCACGCTGTTCGGAATCAATTTCGCGATGGGCGTCGCCACCGGCATCACCATGGAGTTCCAGTTCGGAACCAATTGGTCCTACTACTCGCATTATGTGGGCGATATTTTCGGGGCGCCGCTGGCGATCGAAGGGCTGATGGCCTTTTTCCTCGAGGCCTCCTTCGTCGGCCTCTTCTTTTTCGGCTGGAACCGGCTGAGCCCGGTGGCGCATCTCACCGTCACCTGGCTGGTCGCCCTCGGCGCCAATTTTTCGGCGCTGTGGATTCTCATCGCCAATAGCTGGATGCTCAATCCGGTGGGGGCGGCGTTCAATCCCCAGACCTTGCGCATGGAGCTCACCTCCTTCTCGGAAGTGTTCTTCAACCCCGTCGCGCAATCGAAATTCGTGCACACCGTCAGCGCCGGCTATGTGACCGGCGCGATGTTCGTGCTCTCCATCTCAGCCTATTATCTGCTCTATGACCGCCAGCATCGCGAGATCGCGCGGCGCTCCGCCAATGTGGCGGCGAGCTTCGGCCTCGCCTCGGCGCTCTCCGTCGTCGTGCTCGGCGACGAGAGCGGCTATACGGCGAGCTTCAACCAGAAAATGAAGATCGCGGCGATCGAGGCCATGTGGGAGACGGAGCCGGCGCCGGCCTCCTTCACCCTCTTCGGCATTCCCGATGTGAAGCAGCAGACGACGCATTTGAAGGTCGAGGTGCCCTATCTCCTCGGCCTCATCGCGACGCGCTCGCTGGACACGCCGGTCGAGGGCATAAAATCGCTGGTCGAGAAATCGGAGACGCGCATTCGCGCCGGAATGCCCGCCTATGAATGGCTCGCCGCGCGTCCCGACGGACCCAACGCCGCCATCCCCGCCGAGCTGCTGCCGGCCTTCGAGGACCTCGGCCATTCGCTGCTCTTGAAGCGGTTCCGGCCCGATATCGAAAACGCCACCAATGAGCAGGTGCATGAGGCGGCGCTCACCACCATCCCCAATGTGCCGGTGCTGTTCTGGGCCTTCCGTATCATGGTGGCGCTGGGCTTTTATTTCATCTTCCTGTTCGCGGCGGCCTTCCTCGTCGCCAGCCGGCGTCGCCTCAGAGACAATCCCTGGCTCTTGAAGCTCGCCTTCTACAGCCTGCCTCTACCCTGGATCGCGGCCGAGCTCGGCTGGATCGTCGCCGAATATGGCCGCCAGCCCTGGATCATCGACAGCGTGCTGCCGACCTTCCTCGGCGCGTCCAATGTGCCGGCCTATAATGTTCTGCTGAGCCTCGGCGGCTTCGTGCTGTTCTACAGCGCGCTGGCCATCGTCGAAGTGTGGCTGATGCTGAAATATATCCGCCTCGGCCCGACCATCGAGCCCTTCCCGCGTGAGGCGCCGGAGCGGCCCTTCCTGGTCGCGTGAGGCGATCAGCCCCCTCCCCAGCCCTCCCCCGCTCCGCGGGAGAGGGAGCAGATCCAGCGCTTCATCGAAGCTTCGCGAAACGTCGCCGCCCCCTCTCCCGCGAAGCGGGGGAGGGTGAGGGAGGGGGCCATCGACGGAGTGAGGGAACGGCGCCGGCTTCCAATCGTCTCGACATGAAATCCTCATCGAGGAGATTCCCGACATGATCGATTACGGAATTCTGCGGCTCGTCTGGTGGGCCTTGCTCGGAACGCTGCTCATCGGATTTGCGATCGCCGACGGCTTCGATCTCGGCGTCGCCGTGCTGCATCCCTTCGTCGCCCGCAGAGACGGCGAGCGCCGGCAGACGCTCAATGTCATCGGCCCGGTGTGGGAAGGCAATCAGGTCTGGCTGATTCTCGGCGGCGGCGCGATCTTCGCCGCCTTTCCGGCGCTCTACGCCGTCTCCTTCTCGGGCTTCTATCTGGCGATGTTCCTCGTCCTGCTCGGCCTCATTCTGCGGCCGGCGGCGATCGTCTATCGCAGCAAGGTGGAGACGCCTGGCTGGCGGCGCGCCTGGGACTGGATTTTCTTCGCCTCCGGCTTTGTGCCGGCGCTTCTCTTCGGCGTCGCCTTCGGCAATGTCCTGCTCGGCGCGCCCTTCCGCTTCGACGATGAGATGAACGTCGTCTACGAGGGCAATCTCTTCGGCCTGCTGACGCCCTTCGCTCTGCTCGCGGGCCTCGTCAGCCTCGCCATGATCACGCTGCAGGGCGCCGCCTGGCTCGCCGCCAAGACGCAAGGCCCGGTCGCCTTTCGCGCCAAGCTGGCCGGCTGGCTGGCGGCGATCGTGCTGCTCGCCGCCTTCACCTACGCCGGCTATTGGGGCGCGCAGAATATCGACGGCTATGTGCTGACGAGCGCCGTCGATCCCTCCGGCCCCTCCAATCCTCTGGCCAAGACCGTCGCACGCGAGGCCGGCGCCTGGCGGGCCGCCTATGAAGCGCGCCCCTGGACGCTGGCCGCGCCCGCCCTGACTTATTTCGGCGTCATCGTCGCCGTGCTGGCGCTCGCCCTCTCGGCGCCGATCGTGGCCTTCATCGGCTCGAGCCTCGCCACCGCGGGCGTCATCGCCACGGCGGGCTTCACCCTCTTTCCCTTTCTGCTGCCCTCCTCGCTCGATCCCAATCACAGCCTCACCCTGTGGGACGCCTCCTCGAGCCGCCACACATTGACGCTGATGCTGGGGGCCGTCGTCGTCTTCCTGCCGATCGTGCTCGCCTACACGGCCTGGATCTATCATGCGCTGCGCGGGCAGGTGACGGAGGCGAGCGTGGGGGACAAGGACAATTATCCCTACTGACCGCAATTTCCCCTATCGCGCGAAGGACACCGCCATGTGGTATTTTTCCTGGATTCTCGGCCTCGGACTCGCCTGCGCATTCGGCGTCATCAACGCCATGTGGCTCGAGCTCGAGGAATATAGTGAGGAAAAGTGACCGACCAGCGGGCCAGGCGCCTTGACGGGTCGACGGCTTTCGCCTAGGAACCCCACCTTCACCACTTCGGCCTCGCGCTCCGTTCCTCAGCGGGAACGGAGCCGTCGTCGTATAAAAAGCCCGCAGGGGCCGGCCTCCACCGGACGCGGGTCTAATCGGCGAACAAAGTTCGCCCTCACATGGAGAGACGAGAAAATGGCCCGTATAGCCGGCGTCAACATTCCGACCAACAAGCGCGTCGTCATCGCTCTGCAGTATATCCATGGAATCGGGCCGAAAAAGGCGCAGGAGATCATCGAGAAGGTGAACATCCCCGCCGAGCGTCGCGTCGCCCAGCTGACCGACGCCGAAGTGCTGCAGATCCGCGAGACGATCGACCGCGACTATCTGGTCGAAGGCGACCTTCGCCGCGAGGTGGCGATCAACATCAAGCGCCTGATGGACCTCGGCTGCTATCGCGGCCTGCGCCATCGTCGCCAGCTGCCGGTGCGCGGCCAGCGCACCCACACCAACGCCCGCACCCGCAAGGGCAAGGCGAAGCCGATCGCCGGCAAGAAGAAGTAATCCGAACGACGTGTCGCGGGCTCGCCCCGCGACGATCACCTGGGCGCGGAGCGACGAGCGCTTCCGCCCGCATCGAGCCCTAGCGCCCGGCATTACGGGCGCGTCCGAAGGACGAGAAAGAGACTATGGCAAAAGAGACCACCCGCGTTCGCCGCAGGGAGCGCAAGAACATCGTTTCCGGCGTCGCGCATGTGAATTCGACGTTCAACAACACGATGATCACCATCACCGACGCGCAGGGCAACACTGTGTCCTGGTCGTCCGCCGGCACGATGGGCTTCAAGGGCTCCCGCAAATCGACGCCCTACGCCGCGCAGATGGCCGCCGAGGACGCGGCCCGCAAGGCTGGCGAGCATGGCGTTCGCACCCTCGAGGTCGAGGTTTCCGGGCCGGGCTCCGGTCGTGAATCGGCGCTGCGCGCGCTGCAGGCCGCGGGCTTCACCGTGACCTCGATCCGCGACGTGACGCCCATTCCGCACAATGGCTGCCGCCCGCGCAAGCGCCGCCGCGTCTGACGAGACCTATTTCATCGAGACGAATTGCGACGGGGTCTCGCGCCGCAGGCGCGCGGGACCCGGCCGAGAGCTGAAGGAAAGGCGCCACAGTGAGCATCCAGAAGAACTGGCAGGAACTCATCAAGCCCAGCAAGCTCGAGGTGACGGCGGGTTACGATCCGCGCCGCATCGCGGTGGCCGTCGCTTCGCCGCTCGAGCGCGGCTTCGGCTTGACGTTGGGCAATGCGCTGCGTCGCATTCTGCTCTCCTCCCTGCAGGGCGCGGCGATCACCTCGATCCACATCGACGGCGTGCTGCACGAATTCTCGTCGATCCCCGGCGTGCGTGAGGACGTCACCGACATCGTCCTCAACATCAAGGACATCGCCATCAAATACAGCGGCGAGGGCGTGAAGCGCCTGACGCTGAAGAAGCAGGGTCCGGGGCCGGTCACCGCCGGCGACATCCAGGCCACCGGCGATCTGCAGATCCTCAATCCCGATCTCGTCATCTGCACGCTGGACGAGGGCGCCGAGTTCCGCGTCGAATTCACCATCGCGACCGGCAAGGGCTATGTCCCGGCCGACCGCAATCGCGCCGAGGACGCGCCGATCGGCCTCATCCCGATCGACAGCCTCTATTCGCCGGTCAAGAAGGTGAGCTATCGCGTCGAGAACACCCGCGAGGGCCAGGAGCTCGACAAGGACAAGCTGACGCTGACGATCGAGACCAATGGCGCGATCTCGCCGGAAGATTCGCTCGCCTATGCGGCGCGCATTCTGCAGGACCAGCTGTCGGTGTTCGTGAACTTCGAGGAGCCGCGCCGCGAGGAGGCCGCCCCGTCCATCCCGCAGCTCGCCTTCAACCCGGCGCTGCTGAAGAAGGTAGACGAGCTAGAGCTCTCGGTACGCTCGGCCAACTGCCTGAAGAACGACAATATCGTCTATATCGGCGACCTCATCCAGAAGTCGGAGGCGGAAATGCTCCGCACCCCGAACTTCGGCCGCAAGTCCTTGAACGAGATCAAGGAAGTGCTGGCGCAAATGGGCCTGCACCTCGGCATGGAAGTGCCCGGCTGGCCGCCGGAGAACATCGACGATCTCGCCAAGAGATTCGAAGAGCATTATTGAGCGAATAGCGAAATAGCGAGTAGCGAATAGAATTTTCTACTCGCTATTCGCTACGCGCTAATCACTCCTTACGACGGCCGTTCCTTGGCACGGCGGCCGCTAAAATAACGGAGACGCCAAATGTATCATCGTAACAAGAAGCGCCGCTTCGGCCGCACCCACGAGCATCGTCAGGCGATGTTCGTCAACATGGCCCAGGCGCTCATCAAGCATGAGCAGATCGTCACGACTCTGCCCAAGGCCAAGGATCTTCGCCCCATCGTCGAGAAGCTGGTGACGCTCGGCAAGCGCGGCGACCTCCACGCCCGCCGTCAGGCCATCTCCCGCCTGCGCGACGTCGATCTGGTCAGAAAGCTCTTCGACGTGCTCGGCCCGCGCTACAAAGAGCGCAATGGCGGCTACACGCGCGTGCTGAAGGCGGGCTTCCGCTATGGCGACAACGCCCCGCTCGCCGTGATCGAGTTCGTCGACCGCGACGTGGACGCCAAGGGCCAGGATTCCGGCCCCGTCCAGACGGCGACGGAAGAAGCGGCGTAACGCCGATGCTCTCCGGCCCCGCGAGCGGAAGCGTTCTCGGCGGACCGAAGCTCCTGTTGAGATTAGAAGGGGCGGCGCTGATGTCGGCCGCCCTTTTCGCTTATTTCGGCCTTGGCGCCTCTTGGCCTGGCTGTTCCTCTTCCCCGATCTGTCGATGGCTTTCTATCTCGCCGGCCCGCGCATCGGCGCCATCGCCTATAATACCGCTCATACGACCATCATCCCCTTCGCCGTGCTCGGCGCCGGCGTTTATCTCGACCAGGGGCTGATGATCTCGATCGCGCTGATTCACATTGCGCATATCGGCTTCGACCGGATGCTCGGCTTCGGCCTCAAATATGGAACAGCCTTCGGCGACACCCATCTCGGCCGCGTGGGACGCCCGCCGGACCCGGAAGCGTGATCCTCGAGCCTTGGGAAGAGCTCTCCCGCGCCCGCACCGGCGCGGGCGATGAGCTGCTGCTGCGCCAGCGCGGCGGCGTCTATGAAATCCGCTGCAACGGCTATGACCTCATGTCCAACCGCGCCCATCGCTCGGAGGAGGCGCTGGCCCGGCTCGCCCTCGCCGAGCCGAGCGCAGGCGCGCCGCGCATTCTGGTCGGCGGCCTCGGCATGGGCTTCACCCTTCGCGCCGCGCTCGACGCCGCGCCGCAAAATGCCCGAATCATCGTCGCCGAGCTGCTCCCCGAGATCATCGCCTGGAACCGCGGCCCCCTCGCGCCGCTGGCCGGCCGACCGCTGGACGACGCCCGCGTCCAATTGCTGGAGGGAGACGTCGCCGCGCTGATGGAGGCGGAAGCGGGCGCCTATGACGCTATCCTCCTCGACATAGACAATGGCCCGGAGGCGGTGCTCTGCGACATTAATTCCGCGCTCTTCTCCGCGCGCGGCCTGCGCAAGATGCGGCGCGCCCTCGCCCCTGCGGGCGTGCTGGCCGTCTGGTCCGCCGATCCGTCGCCGCGCTTCGAAGAACGCCTCGAGGAAACGCGCTTCTCCTTCCGCGCCGAGGAGATCGCCGCCCGCGGCGCCGAGGGCGATCCCCGCCACACCATTTATCTCGCACACGCCCTCGGCTGAGCGCCGCCCCTACGCGCTCATGCGAATTCCACGAGTCTGACGCTTTTCGGGCTAATATGCGCGAACGAATCTCGCCCCACGAATCGCACCCCGAGAGGACGATCGATGATTTTTCTTCGGCGCCAATTCATTGCGGCTCTCGCCATGCTCACGCTCGCCGCTCCGGCGGCGCTGGCGGAGGCCCTGCTCGCGCCTCAGCAGGAGCGCGCCCTGCCGCAGTCGCGCGCCGATGTGATCTTGTCCTTCGCGCCCATCGTGAAAAAGGCGACGCCCGCCGTCGTCAATGTCTTCGCGACGCGCGTCGAGCAGCGGCCGGCCAATCCTTTCTTCGACGATCCGATCTTCCGCCGCTTCTTCGGCGAGGGCGGCGGAGGCGGCGGCCAGCGCGGGCCGACGGCGCAATCGCTCGGCTCCGGCGTCATCGTCGACGCCTCGGGCCTCGTCGTCACCAATAATCACGTCATCGAGGGCATGACCGATGTGAAGGTCTCGCTCTCCGACAAGCGCGAGATACCGGCGAAAATCCTGCTGCGCGATCCGCGCACCGATCTCGCCGTGCTGAAGCTGACCGAGGCCGCGAACTACCCCACCATGGAGCTCGGCGATTCGGACGCGCTCGAGGTGGGCGATCTGGCGCTCGCCATCGGCAATCCTTTCGGCGTCGGGCAGACGGTGACGCAGGGCATCGTCTCGGCGCTGGCGCGCACGCAGGTCGGCATTTCCGACTATGGCTTCTTCATCCAGACCGACGCCTCCATCAATCCCGGCAATTCCGGCGGCCCGCTCGTCGACATGGCCGGACGCGTCGTCGGCATAAATTCGGCGATCTTCTCCAAATCGGGCGGCTCGGTCGGCATCGGCTTCGCGATTCCCGTCAATATGGTCAAGATCGTCGTGGCGGCGGCCAAGGGCGGCGGCAAGCAGGTCAAGCGCCCCTGGCTCGGCGCGACGCTGCAAAATCTCTCCAAGGAGATTTCCGACAGCCTCGGCCTCCAGCGCCCCGCCGGCGCGCTGGTCGCCGATCTCTACCCCAAAGGCCCGGCGCTCGACGCAGGGCTGAAGCGCGGCGACGTCATCGTCACCGTGGACGGCCAATCGGCCGACGATCCAGAGGCGCTCGGCTATCGCCTCGCCACCAAGCCGCTCGGCGGACAAGCGACGCTGGGCGTGCTGCGCGCCGGCAAGACCATCGCCGTGCCTTTGAAGCTCTCCGCCGCTCCCGAAGTTCCGGCGCGCGATGCGGTGAAGCTGAAAGGCCCCTCGCCCTTCGCCGGCGCGACGGTCGTCAACATCTCCCCGGCCGTGCTGGAGGAATTCTCCGTGCAGGGCGCGGTCAATGGCGTCGTCGTCGCGGAGATCGACCCGCAATCGGTCGCCGCGCAGCTCAATCTGCAAAAGGCCGACGTGATTCTCGTCGTCAATGACGAGAAGATCGCCACCACCCGCGACCTCGAGCGGGCGACGATCAACCGCCATTATTATTGGAAGATCACGCTCGCCCGTGAGGGGCAGGTGATCACCACGGTGGTGGGCGGGTGAGCGGCGCCGACCGCGTCGAATATCGTCTCGAGCTCTGCGACACATCGGGCGAGCATCGCCCGATCGCGATTTTCCGCGCGGCGAGCCCCTTTCCGCCCGTCGCGACGGCGTGATCCTCGCCCGCTATTGCCTCAATCTCACGCCCTTCGACGGCGATCGCTCGCCGGTGTGGGGCGTCAGCGATCCGATATGACGAAAGGCGAGCGGATTTCGCTCACAGGCAGGGATTCACCACCGGCTCGCGCGGAACCGCGAGCAGCCGGCTCACCGATTCGCGCAACGCCTGCGGCGTGATGCTGCGGAACGGCTCGAGATCGCGATTCTCGCAGAATTTGCGCGCCGAAGCCGCCTCCGATTGCGCGGCGCGGCGCTTGAACGCCTCGAGCGCCGCGCGCGTCGGATGAAGAGAAGAATTTGCGAGAATGAATTCGTCGATCGCTTTGATCGCTTCGTCGATGGCGTCGTCCGCCGCGTTGCGAGCCACGCCGCACGCATTCGCATAATGCTGCACGGTCAAATAGATCGACCAGGCGCAGAGCACCGCTCCGGCGCCGCTGCGGTCCGCCTCGAATTGCCGCGGGCCGAAGACCATCGCCTCCTCGCCGGCCGCCGCCGTCGCCGATAGGGCGACGCAAATCGCAATGATTTTTGTGTAACGCATTCGGCGCAATCCCTTGTCTCTCGAAAGCCGAGCGAGTTGAGCGAGCGGCGATCGAGAAGTCAATGACGCGGCGCGGCCGTCGAGCGCCTCTCCCCTGTGCGCCTAAGCACAAACACGCGGGCGCCGCTCTCCTACAACAGCATTGTTCGCCGGACATGACGCCGACGACGCGCTGAGGGAGAGAAAACAATGACTTTCGCCGTTACCGAATTCGCTTCGCGCCCTGTCCGCACCGACGCCGCCATGCGCATGGCTTTCGTGATCCTCGGCGCGACCGTCGCGCTCGCCGGCGCCAAGGCCATTCTGGCGCAGAGCGTCGCCGCCCCCGTGCCGCCGACCGCGCCGGTCGCCTCCATCGCCGAGCCGGCGAGCTTCGCCGCCGCCGACGCCACGCAGAGCGTCTGCCGTCCCGTCGTCGTCGAGATCGACGAAGGCTATGGCGTGCGCGGCCAGGTTACGCGCTGGGTCTGCCGCAAGGCCTATTGATCTGTGTCCTCGCGCACAAACGCCGAGGACGCCGCTCCCTTACAACTCGCCTCATACGCAGGGCGCGCCGCCCACGACACGAACCGAGGATGAGACAATGACCTTCGCCGTTTCCGAATTCGCCTCGCGCCCCGTCGAGACCGGCTCCGCGATCAAAATCGCCTTCGTCATTCTGGGCGCGACCGTCGCCCTCGCCGGCGCCAAGGCCTTCCTCTCGCGCAGCGCCGCGCCTGTGGCCGAGCCCGCCGCCTTCGCCGTCGCCGAGCATGCGCAGGACCGCTGCCGCTTCGTTCCAGTCGAGTCCGAAACCGGCCTCGCCAAGGGCCAGGCGCTCCGCATCGTCTGCCGCAAGGCGCGCTGAACGATCAGAGCTTCACGAAACGATAGCCGACCCCCGGCTCCGTCAGAAGGATCGCCGGCGCCGAGGCGTCATCCTCGATCTTGGCGCGCAGCTGGCCGATGAAGACGCGCAAATATTGCGTGTCCTCGCCATGCGCCGGACCCCAAACCGCCGTCAGAATCTGGCGATGAGTCAGCAGCCGGTCCGCGTGACGCGCGAGCGTCGCCAATAGCTCATATTCCTTGGGCGTCAGCTTCACGGCGACGCCGTTCTTCGTCACCCGCCGCCGCGCGAGATCGACGCGCAGCCCGCCGCTCTCTATCTCGGCGGCCTCGGCCACGGTCTTCGCGCCATGCCGCAGCGCCGCGCGCAGCCGCGCCAGCAATTCGCCGATCGAGAAGGGCTTTTCCACATAATCGTCGGCGCCGGCGTCGAGCGCGGCGATCTTCTCCGCCTCGCGCTCGCGCGCCGAGAGAATGAGGATCGGCACTTGCGAAAAGGCGCGCGCCTGCCGCAGCGCCTCCTTGCCGTCCATGTCCGGCAGGCCGAGATCGAGCAGCACGGCGTCCGGCGCAGAGGCGGCGATCGCCTTCAGCGCCTCGCGGCCGGTTGCGGCCTCCAGCGTCTCATAGCCGCTCGCCGCCAGCGCCGGCCGCAGCACGCGCAGCATTTGCGGCTCATCGTCGACGATCAATATGCGCGGGCCGCTCATGCCGTCTCGTCGCTCATGCGTTTCGCCGTTCATGCGATTCTTGCGCCCCAGTCGCATAATCCGCTTCGCGGCGCCATACAACGGCGCCGATTCGCGCCGATTTGAGTCGGCCGCCGCCCGGCTCTAGAGTGTTTTCGAGCGCGGCGGGAACCAGTTCGCGTGAAGAAAACACGACCGAACGAGAAGCGATGCCGCAAGATCAGTCCGAAGATTTCGCCCGCCTCTATCTGGCGACGCCCCGCCTCGCCGAGATCGAGCCCTTTCTGCCGAGCCTTGCCGCCGCGCTGGCGGCCGCCGAGGTCGCGAGCCTGCTGCTGCGCCTCGAGACTATGACCCCTGCGGCGGCCGAACGCGCGATAAGCGCGGTCGCGGCCATAGCGCAGCCGGCAGGCGTCGCGCTCATCATCGAGGGCGAGCCGGAGGCGGTCTCGCGCTGCGGCGCGGATGGGCTGCATCTTCCCTATGACGAGAAGCGCCTCGCCACGGCGATCAAACGGCTTTCGCCCGATTTCATCGTCGGGGTCGGCGTTCTCGCCTCGCGCGACGAGGCCATGCGCGCCGGCGAGGCGGGCGCCGATTATCTCGTCTTCGGCGATATAGGCGAGGACGGCGCGCCGCCCACTCTCCAATGGACCGCCGAGCGCGTCGCCTGGTGGGCGGAGATTTTCAACACGCCCTGCGTGGCGCTGGCGCATAGCCTCGCCGAGGTCGGCCCGCTCTCCGCCGCCGGCGCGGAATTCGTGAGCCTGGACGCCGCAGTGTGGGACGATCCCCGCGGCCCGGCAGAAGCCATGCGCGACGCGGCGCGGCTCGTCCGAGAGGCGGCGAAATGAGCAAACGCCTCGCTTTCGCTCTTCTCCTGCTCGCCTCCCCGGCCCTCGCGGCCGAGCCGGCGCCGCCGGCCGCCGATCTCGCCTTCGGCGCCTATCAGCGCGGGGATTATGTCGCCGCCATGGGCGAAGCGCAAAAGCGCCTCGCCGCAAATCCCAGGGACGCCGCCGCCCTCACGCTGATCGGTCGGCTCTATCTCGACGGGCAGGGCGTCGCGCGCGACCGCGCCAAGGCGATGCAATGGTTCCGCCGCGCCGCCGACTCCGGCGGCAAGGACGCCGCCTATTTCTTCGGCGCGGCGGCGCTCACCGGCCGCGACATCCCCAAGGACCGCGCGCTGGCCCAAACCTATCTCGAGAAGGCGGAGAGACATCCGGCGGCGCTCGAGCTTTTGGGCGAGCTCTGGCTCGAGAATGACGGCAAGGAGCCGGACTTCGCCAAGGCGCAGGCCTATTTCCGCCGCGCCGCCGAGCTGGACAATTCCGACGCCGCTTATGCGCTGGCGCTTCTCTACAAGAGCGGCCGCGGCGTCGCCGCCGATCCGGCCGAGGCCGGCAATTGGCTGCGCAAGGCCTCCGAGGCCGGCCATACCGCGGCCATGGTGGAATTCGCGATCATGGAATTCAACGGCGCCGGCGTCGCGCGCGACCGCGCCCATGCGGTGAAGCTGCTGCGGCAGGCCTCCGCCGCCGGCAATGTGGTGGCGCAAAACCGCCTGGCGCGCTTGCTGGCCGAAGGGCTCGGCGTCGAGAAGAATCATTCCGAGGCCATGCTGTGGAACAGCCGCGCCAAGGCCGCCGGCCTCGTGGACGAAAAGCTCGACGCGCTGCTGGAGACGACCATTCCTCCGGCCGAAAAGCCCGCCGCTCCGCCGGCCGCGAAATAGGCCGTCATGGCGAGCCTTTCGGCGCATCTCGCGCGCGCTTATCTGCGCCGCTTCCTGCGCCCGCGCATCTGCGGCGAGGGAGAACCAGACGCCGCCGTGCGAGCGCTGAATCTGCGCTTTCCCTGGCCGCCCGCCGGCGCCGCCGAAGCCGACCCGGATAGTCCCGGCGAATGGATCAGAGCGCGCGCGCCAAAGGCCACGCTGCTCTATTTGCATGGCGGCGCCTATATGGCCGGCGCGCCGCGCCTCTATCGCTCGACCGCGCGCTTTTTCGCGAAGGCCGGATTTAATGTCTTCACCCCCGCCTATCGGCTGGCGCCCGAGCATCGTTTTCCCGCCGCGCTCGACGATGTGAGCGCCGCCTATGAGCGCCTCGCCGCACGCGGACCTTTGGCGCTCGCCGGAGATTCGGCCGGCGGCGGATTGGCGCTCGCCCTGATGCTGCGGCTGCGCGCGCGCGGCCTGCCGCTCCCCAGCGCGGCGGCGCTGTTCTCGCCCTGGACCGATCTTTCCACGAGCGGCGCCTCGACGCGCGACAATGAGGGCAAGGACCCGATCTTCACGCGGCGCGCCTTGCGGCTCGCCGCGCGGCAATATCTCGGCGAGGCGAGCGCGCGCGACCCGGAGGCGTCGCCGCTCCTCGGCGATCTCTCCGGCCTGCCCCCGCTCCTGCTGCATGTGGGCGAGGATGAGCTGCTGCTCGACGATTCGCGCCGCCTCGCCGAGCGCGCCGCAGCGGCGGGAACATCAGTGGAGCTGAAGATTTTCCCGCTCGTCCCGCATGGCTGGCAATTGGGCGCCGCCTTCATGCCGGAAGCGCGCGCGTCGCTGCGCGAGGCGGCGGCGTTTCTGGCGCGGCGCGTGTAGACCCTCCCCGACCAAGGCAAACGGGCGCGCTCACCCTCCCCTGTAGGGGGAGGGTCGGACCGTGAAGCGGTCCGGGGTGGGGTTAGGCGAAGAAGACTCGGGCGTTCACCCCCTCCCGATCGCCTTCGGCGCTCGACCTCCCCCCTCGAGGGGGAGGTGGAAACGCCTCTCCGATCATCGAGCGCTCTGTCCGTCGGAAGCGGATTTTGCCGAAGCGATAGAGCGGCTCTCGCTACTCACCCCCACGGCCCATGCGATGGCGGATCGAGCGGGCTGCGGCCGTCCTGCGGCAGAAAGCCCGGCGCGCCAGGGACCGGCGCCGGCTGCGCTTCCCAGGGGCCGTGATCCTCGATCGGCGGCGGCGGCTCCAGCTTCGACATGTCGCGGCCGCCGGCGTAGCGCACCAGAGCGGCGACGCGATCATCGACGGAAGGATGCGTCGAGAACAGCGCGCGCGCCTTGCGCGTCGGGCTCTCGATAAAGAACGCGCCCATACGCGAGGGCATATCGGGAATGATCGCGTTCGACTCGATCTTGCGCAGCGCCGAGATCATCGCATCGGGATTTTTGGTGAGCTCCACCGAGCCGGCGTCGGCGAGAAATTCGCGCGAGCGCGAGATGGCGAAGCGGATCAGCACCGACAGCCCCCAGCTCAGCGCGATGATGGCGAGCGCGATGATTATGGCGAGGCCGGCGCCGCTCGCCCCGCCGCGGTCGCGCCCTTCCTCTGCCGTGCGCTTGGGCGACAAGCGAAAGCCCCAATTGCGGAAGAGAAGATCGCCCGCGAAGGCGAATATTCCGGCGAAGATCGCGGCCACCACCATCAGCTGCACGTCGCGATTGCGAATATGCGTCAGCTCATGGCCGATCACCGCCTCGATCTCGACATCGTCCAACGTCTCCAGCAGCCCGCGGGTGACGGTGACGGCGTAATGCCCCTCCCTCACGCCGGAGGCGTAGGCGTTGAGCGCCCCATCCTCGATGATCTTGAGAGCGGGCATGGGAATGCCGCGCGAGATGCAAAGATTCTCCAGGAGATTATAGAGCCGCGGCGCGTCCTCGCGCGAAACGTCGCCGGCGCCGGTGGCGGCGTCGATCAGTCTTTGGTGGAAGAAATAGGCGATGGCGAACCAGAGCCCGGCGGCGACGAAGGCGATGGGCCAGCCATGCTCGAGATCGCGCAGCGCGCGCGCCATGATCTGCGGCAGCGTTCCGTCCTGCGACGCCTCGAACAGCAGCGCCACGGCGAACAGCAGCGCCAGCAGCAGCACGACGAATCCCGCGAGCAGCAGCAGCGAGCGCAGCCGGTTCGCCTGAATATGGGTGTAGAGGCCATAAGCGTGAAACATGCGGCTATTCTCGCTGGCCCGGCGAGCCTAGCCAAGTGACGAATCGCACATTCCGATCTTCGTGAGCGGAAGAGGCCCCGGGAGAGGGTCGGGGACGGGGCGCACGGCTCCCTTTGAACTCGATGCGCTTTGTGTCTTATTGCGCCTCGAACCGAGGAAGAGCACGAAGCGTCTCATGGACGAGAAACCGCGATCCGACGACAAGGCCGCCCGGCCGACGCCGATGATGGCGCAATATATAGAGATCAAATCGGCCAATCCCGATTGCCTGCTCTTCTATCGCATGGGCGATTTCTACGAGCTGTTCTTCGAGGACGCCGAGACCGCCTCGCGCGCGCTCGGCATCATGCTGACGAAGCGCGGCAAGCATCAGGGCGCCGACATCCCCATGTGCGGCGTGCCGGTGGAGCGCGCTGATGATTATCTGCAAAAGCTCATCTCGCTCGGCCATCGCGTCGCCGTCTGCGAGCAGATGGAGGACCCCGCCGAGGCGCGCAAGCGCGGCAATAAATCCGTCGTCAGACGCGACGTCGTGCGGCTCGTCACGCCCGGCACCATCACCGAGGAGCAGCTTCTCGATCCCGCGCGCCCCAACGCCTTCGCGGCGCTTTCGCGGCTGCGCGGGGGCGACGGAAACAGGCTCGATGGAAGCTGGCGCTATGGGCTCGCCTGCGTCGATATTTCCACCGGCGCCTTCGATGTCGCGGAGGTCGGCGAGGCGGAGCTGGCCGGCGAATTGGCGCGGCTGGAGCCGCGCGAGATCGTCGCGGCGGAAGCGATCTGCGCCGACGCGCAGCTCACATCGCAGCTCGCGCATCTCGACGCGCCGCTGACCGCGCTCGGACGCGATGTCGGCGGCGAGAGCGCTGCGCGGCGGCTGCTCGATTTCTTCGGCGTCGCGACGTTAGAGGGCTTCGGCGCGTTGGGCGAGGCGGAGATCGCGGCGGCGGCGGCGGCCATCCTCTATGTCGAGCGCACGCAAAAGGGAAAACGTCCGGCGCTGCGCCGTCCCTCGAGCCTGCGACGCAGCGCCACTTTGGAGATAGACGCGGCGACGCGCGTCAATCTCGAGCTGACGCGCACGCTGAAAGGCGAGCGCGACGGCTCGCTGCTGGCGACGATCGACATGAGCGCGACGCCCGCCGGCGCGCGCCTGCTCGCCGAGCGCATCGCCGCGCCCTCCACCGAGCCGGAATTGATCGCGCAGCGGCTCGACGCGGTGTCCTTCTTCGTCACCGCGCCGGAGCTGCGCGCGCGCTTGCGCGCCACGCTCGCCCGCGCGCCGGATGTGGCGCGGGCGCTCTCGCGTCTGTCATTGCAGCGCGGCGGCCCGCGCGATCTCGGCAATATTCGCGCGGCGCTCGCCGCCGCGCGCGAGATCGTCGCGCTCTTCGCCGCGCAGGAGGCGGCGCCGCTGGTCGCGCAGGAGATCGCCGAGCTCGCTGCTTGCGACGGCGAATTGGAGCGCGCCATTGCGACGCGCCTCGCCGACGATCCGCCGCTCGACAAGCGCGCGGGAAATTTCATCGCGCAAGGCTTCGACGCCGAGCTGGACGAAGCGCGCGCGCTGCGCGACGAGAGCCGCCGCGTCATCGCCTCGCTGCAGCAGCGCTATGTCGAGCTGGCCGAGACCAAGCAGCTCAAGATCAAGCACAACAACTTTCTCGGCTTCTTCATCGAGGTTCCGCAGGCGCAGGGCGAGAGGCTGCTGCGTCCGCCTTTCGATGCTGTGTTCACGCATCGCCAGACGATGCAGGACGCCATGCGCTTCTCGACGCGCGAGCTCGCCGAGCTGGAGGCGAAAATCGCCTCCGCCGCCGATCGCGCGCAGGAGCGCGAGCTGGCGCTGTTCGAGGAATTGGCGGGCGCCGTTCTCGCGCGCGCGCAAGAGCTGCAACGTCTCGCGCAAGGCTTCGCCGCGCTCGACGTTTTCGCGGCGCTCGGCGAGCTGGCGGTCAAGCGCGATTGGACGCGCCCGCATGTCGATTCCTCGCTCGATTTCGAGATTGTCGGCGGGCGTCATCCTGTCGTCGAAGCCTCGCTCGAGGCGCAGGGAAAAATCTTCGCCGCCAATGATTGCGATCTCGGCGACGCGCGCGCCGGCAAGATCGCCGTCGTCACCGGGCCGAACATGGCCGGCAAATCCACCTATCTGCGCCAAAACGCGCTCATCGCCATTCTCGCGCAGGCGGGCTCCTTCGTGCCGGCCAAGAGCGCGCGGTTAGGGGCCGTCGATCGCTTGTTCTCGCGCGTCGGCGCGGCGGATGATCTCGCGCGTGGGCGCTCCACCTTCATGGTGGAGATGGTGGAGACGGCGGCCATATTGAATTGCGCCGGCCCGCGCTCGCTGGTCATTCTCGACGAGATCGGCCGCGGCACGGCGACATTCGACGGCCTCTCCATCGCCTGGGCGACGATCGAGCATCTGCACGAGGTCAATCGCGCGCGCGCGCTGTTCGCGACGCATTTCCACGAGCTGACGCAATTGACGAAGCGCATGGGACGGCTCGTCAATCTCACCATGAAAGTGAAGGATCACGCCGGCGAGGTGGTGTTTCTGCACGAGGTCGCGAAAGGCGCCGCCGATCGCTCTTACGGCGTGCATGTCGCCGAGCTGGCGGGGCTTCCGGCGAGCGTGGTGGCGCGGGCGCATGCGATTCTCGCCGAGCTGGAGGCCGCGGATCGGCGCGCGCCGGTCGAGAAGCTCATCGACGATCTGCCGCTCTTCGCGCATGTGGTGACGAGCGCGCCGGCGAAGGACGAATTGCGCGAGGCTCTGGGGGCGATCGATCCAGATGCGCTGACGCCGCGCGAGGCGCTGGCCGCGCTCTATGAGCTGAAGGCGAAAGCGGGCGGCCGTTGAGCCGCCGCGTCAACCCATCGCATAAGCGGCATAGGCCGCATTGGCCTGCGAGGTCGTCGAAGCGCTGTCGAGCTTGGCGCCGCCGAGCGTGAGATCGCGCAGGCTGGCGAGCAGCGAGTCGATCTGCGCATAGGGATCATGCGCGCCATCGGCGTCGGCGGAATCGCCGCCCGCGGGAGTCGACGCCGATTGCGCGGATTGCGCGCGCTGCGTCTCGCTCGCGGGCGCGGCGGCCGCCGGCTGATATGAGGCCCCATAGGCCGGGCGGCCATAGAGCGACAGATCGGAAAGTGTGAGCGACACAACCAAGCTCCTTTGTTTCTCGCTTCGAGAAACGTCTTACAGGCGGGAGCTTAACGCGGGTCGCGGAAGAACTACCCAATTTTACCTAATTATCGGCGCAAGGGCCGGCGGCCCATCATTTCATCTACCCATGACCTGCACGCCGGGCGCGTAGCGCAACGCGTCTTGAACAGAAGTCGCCTGAATATCGTCCATGAATTTTCGCGATAGGACAGTCACGCTGCCGGGGACATTCATCACATCGCGCTTCTCGCCGCCGGAGCCGACGACATAGGGAATGTGATAACCATCTTCCACGGGCGCCTTCCGCGACGCGTCGGCGCAAGCGCTCGTCGCGATCAGCGCCGATGCGACGCCGGCCAGAATGCGAACATGAGGCATGATGATTTCTCCTCGCGCCGTTCGGCTATGCTCATCTGTCTATCATGAAGGCGGCCTCGGCGCGAGCCGCGCTTCCTCTCGCGGCGGCGCTCATGGTCGCGCGCATTGGTGGAATAGCCCTGCGGCGGCGCTAGAATGAGAAAGCGATTCTCTCCCGGAGCCCGTCCATGTCCTACCGCGCGCATCTCGATGATCTGCTCTTCGCCATGCGGCGGGCGGCGGGCGAGACGGCCTTCGGTCCGGGCGGGCTCTATGCCGAGCTGGACGCGGCCACCGCCGCCGCGACGCTCGAGGAGGCCGCCAAATTCGCCGAGACGGCGCTGCTGCCGCTCGATCGGGTCGGCGACCGCGCGGGGGTGGCGCTCGCGGATGGCGAGGTGGCGACCGCGCCCGGCTGGCGCGAGGCCTATTCGCTCTGGGTGGAGGGCGGCTGGAACGCGCTTTCCGCGCCGTCCGGCCATGGCGGCATGGGCCTGCCGCTGCTGCTCGGCGCCGCCTGCACGGAGATTTGGAACGCCGCCAATATCTCCTTCGCGCTCTGCCCGCTGCTCGGCCAGGGCGCGATAGAGGCGATGGAGATTCACGCGACCGAGGCGCTGAAGGCCGCCTATCTGCCGAAAATGATCTCCGGCAAATGGACGGCGACGATGAATCTCACCGAGCCGCAGGCCGGCTCCGATCTCGCCCATTTGCGCATGCGCGCCGAGCGCGCCGAGGACGGAAGCTATCGTCTGTTCGGGCAGAAGATTTTCATCACTTATGGCGAGCACGACCTCGCCGAGAATATCGTTCATCTCGTGCTGGCGCGCCTGCCCGACGCCCCCGCCGGCACGCGCGGAATTTCCTTGTTTCTGGCGCCGAAATTCCTGCCGGGGCCGGACGGGCGCCCCGGCGCGCGCAATGATCTGCGCTGCGTCGGGATAGAGCGCAAGCTCGGCATCCATGGCTCGCCGACCTGCACAATGTCCTATGGCGACAATGACGGCGCCGTCGCTTTTCTCGTCGGCCGCGAGAATGAGGGCCTCGCCTGCATGTTCACCATGATGAACAATGCGCGGCTGTCGGTGGGGCTGCAGGGCGTCGGCCTCGCCGAGCGGGCGACGCAGACGGCGCTGGCCTATGCGCGCGAGCGCCGCCAGGGCCGCGGCGCTTCATCCGATCCGGCGCCGATCGTCGAGCATCCCGATGTCGTGCGCATGCTGCTGACGATGAAGGCGAAGACCGCCGCGGCGCGGGCGATCTGCTATCTCACCGCCGCCGCGCTGGACCGCGCCCGCCTGCTCGAGGGCGAGGAGTCGCAGGCGGCCCAGGAGCGCGCCGGCCTGCTGACGCCGCTCGCCAAGGCCTATTCCACCGACATAGGCGTCGAGGTCGCCTCGCTCGGCATTCAGGTCCATGGCGGCGTGGGCTTCATAGAGGAGACCGGCGCCGCGCAATTGCTGCGCGACGCGCGCATCACGCCCATCTATGAGGGGACCAACGGCATTCAGGCCATCGATCTCGTCACCCGCAAGCTGCGCCTCTCCAAAGGCGCGGCCGTATGGCGCGAGATCGACGACATGCGCGACGACATAGACGCGCTGACGGCGAGCAATGACGCAATCTTCGTCAATATCGCCCGGCGCGCCGCGGCGGCTGTCGAGGCTTTCGAGCGCGCGACCGATTTTCTGTCCGCGACGTCCGACCCGCGCGGCTTCGAGGCGCTCGCCGGAGCGACGCCCTATCTGCGGCTGTTCGCGCTGGCGCGCGGCGTCACTCTGCTCGGGGCCGGGGCGCTCGCCTCGCATCGCGCCGGCGACGCCGCGACTCAGAACAGAATCGTCACGGCGCGTTTCTTCGCCGATAATCTCGCCGTCGCGGCGGAGGGGCTGGAGCGCGCCACCGTCGAGGGCGGCGACTCCATCATCGCCGGACAGGCGCTGCTATCCGCCGGGCGGGATTGAATCGGGCGGCGGCCCCGTGGAGACGAGAGAGACGCTCATGAAAAATCGCGAGCAGAATCGTGAGATCCTCGTCCGCCGGGACGGCCCGCTGCTGCGGATCGTCATCGACCGGCCGGCCAAGCGCAACGCGATCGACAAGCCCATGTACGAGGCGATGATCTCCGCCTTCGCCAAGGCCGACGCCGACGAGGAGATTCGCGCCATCGTGCTGTCGGGCGCGGGCGGTGATTTCACCGCCGGCAATGATCTCGAGGATTTCCGCCGCCCGCTGGACAATCCGCAGGATTTCCCGGCTCTGCGTTTCGTCCGCGCGCTGGCGACGCTGCAGACGCCTCTCGTCGCCGCCGTGGCGGGCGACGCCATCGGCGTCGGCGTGACCATGCTGTTCCATTGCGATCTGGTCTACGCCTCGCATGGGGCGCGCTTCAAAATGCCTTTCGTCGATCTCGGCGTCATCCCCGAGGCGGCCTCGACGCTGCTGGTTCCGCAACGCATCGGCCTCGTCAAGGCGACGGAGTTCCTGCTGCTCTGCGACAGCTTCGGGGCGAGCGAGGCTCTGCGCCTCGGCATCGTCAATGCGGTCGCCGGCTTCGACGAGGTGGAGGAGATGGCGCTCGACGCCGCGCGCCGGCTGGCGGCCAAGCCACGTGCGGCGCTGGCGGCGACGCGGCGCCTGCTGCGGGGCGATACGGCGGCCGTGGCCGCCCGGATCGAGGAGGAGGCCGCCCTATTCGCGGCGGCGCTGACGATGCGCGAGACGCGCGCGCGGCTCGAGGCGTTTTTCGCCGGCGCCCCGGCCAGCGATCCGCTCGGTCAGTCGTCGGACAATCTGGCGTAGTTCACCAGCCGCGACGCCTTGTAGAGAATGGCGCGCATCTTCTCGCCGGCGCGGGCGCAGGTTCCCGCGAGGCGGTCGATGTTCTGCGGCGCGCCGGTGCGATATTGCAGGCGCACGGCGGCGACGCTGGCGACGGCGATGGTGTCGAGCTCGGCGACATAGGCCTCGAAGCGACGCTTGAAGTCCGGGCTCACCTTCTCATAGGCGGCGAGCGCCGAGTGGCGTCCGGGAAGCTGCGAGCGCTCGAAATACTCTTTGTAGGTCACCGGCCGCCAAACCAGCAGATCGTCGATGAGCTCCGGCATGTGCGGCAGCTGCTCGAGCATCATGACGAGCTCGTTGAACAGGTTGAGATAGTCGTTGGCCAGACCGGACACCGGGCTGATCAGCGGCTTGGTGGATGAAAAAGGATTCGGCGCTCGACTGCCGTCGACTTGATCGAGCGTTGCGAATTGCGCGTCAGCGGTCATAGGAAATCCCGATATGCTGGGGTCCAATATGGGCTCCAATTGATAAGAATCTCTTTCCGCCTTCCCGCTGCGATTCCGGGAAGGCGCGGGATTTCCGGCATTTCGCAGCGCAGCGAGAATGGGAGAATCGAGGGAAGCCATGTGCGGTCGATACGCCATCACTCTGCCGCCGCAGGCGGCGCGCGACTATTTCGGCTATGTCGATCAGCCGAATTTTCCGCCGCGCTACAATATCGCGCCGACGCAGCCCGTCCCCATCGTGCGGCAGGAACGCGATCCGCGCGGCGGCGAGGCGCGGCGCTTTCAGCTGGTCCGCTGGGGCTTTCTGCCGGGCTTCGTGAAAGATCCGGCGAGCTTTCCGCTCATCATCAACGCCCGCGCCGAAAGCGCGCCGGAGAAGCCCAGCTTTCGCGCCGCGATGCGGCGTCGGCGCTGCCTCTTCATCGCCGACGCCTATTATGAATGGCGCCGCGACGGCGCCAAGGGCCGGGCGCGGGCGAGCCGGCCCTATCTCTTCCGCCACGCCGATGGGACGCCGCTGGCGCTCGCCGGCCTCTATGAGACATGGATCGGCAGCGACGGCAGCGAGCTCGACACCGCCTGCATCCTCACCGTCTCCGCCAATGGCGCGACGGTCGCCATTCACGATCGCATGCCGGCGATCCTCGCGCCGAAGGATTTCGATCTCTGGCTCGGCCTCGACGAATTTGCGGCCGAGGCGGCCTGGCGCCTGCTGGCGCCCGCGCCGGACGACGCGCTCGAATTCTTCGAGATCGGCCCGGAGGTCAATAAAGCCTCCAATGATACGCCCTCCGTTCAATATAAGCGCGCCGATCTCCTCGCCTGAGCGGCGCGAGGATGCGGCGAGGGGAAGAAAAACGCCTTGGCGGCTCTGCGGCCGGTGATATGACTCCCGGTCGTCGCCTGTTTCGACATGAGATTTTCTCGAAGGGAGTTTGGTATGCGCATAGGCATGCGCGCCGCATTCGCGGCGCTCGGAATCGTTCTTGCGTCATCTGTCGGCTCTGCGAGCCTCGCTGGCCCCTATAATCCGGTCGCCCAGGCCGCGCAGTCGAAGCTCGCCGCGCAAGGCTTCGATCCAGGCGTGCCGGATGGCGTCGCCGGGACCAAGACGGCCGCCGCAATCTCCGCCTTCCAGCAGAAGTCCGGCCTGCCGCAGAGCGGCGCGCTCGACGCCGCGACGCTCGAAAAGCTCGGGATCGGCGTCTCGACGACCAAGGCGGTCGCCGATTGGATCGCCGTTCCGACGCAGGAGGAGATCGACAAGCTCGTCGCCGGCAAGAATGATCCGGCCCAGGCCTACAGCAATTATCTGCCCAACGCCCCCGCGGCCGGCCTCTCGCTGCCCGGCGCGGCCATTCTCGCGGCGATGAACCAGAGCGCCGATGTCTATGGCAGCCGCCGCGCCGGCGAGCCCAAGCATACGGATCAGGGCTATCAATATACGGCCGACTGCCTGAAAACGAATTACGCGCCGACCAATTGGTCGGACATAACCATCCATTATTATTGCCAAATGTCCAAGCCGCGCGCCTGCTACACTTATGCGCTCTCCGGCAAATCCACGCCCGCGGGGGTCAAATATCAGCGTCCGGCGGCCTATCGCGGCTGCGCGGCGGGCAAATTGAAAGAGGCCGCCGATTTCGTCGCCTTCGTGCCGAAGACGCAGCCTCTGGTCTTCCAATATGTGATGTTCGGCCAGACGCACGCTTTCGATCACGAGCAGGAGCAGGCGATCATCAACGCCTTCTATGGCGTGACGAATCCGGCCGACAAGGCGGAATGCAAGGCCAAGCGCCCGCGCCGCACCGAGGATCCGACCGACGGCTCCCATTGCCTGGTGAGCAAGATCATGTCGCCGCGCCTCGCCGGCAAGGGCGATTGAGCAGGAAGCAGGAATAAGAGAGAGGGGCAGCGAAGGCCCCTCTCTTTTTGGCGCGTCACATCACCTGACGCAGCACGAAGTAGAGCGAAGCCGACAGCAATATGGCGGCGGGGAGCGTGAGCACCCAGGCCATCAGCAGCTTCTGGATCGTCGCCATCTGCACGCCGGCGCCATTGGCGGCCATCGTGCCGGCGACGCCGGAAGACAGCACATGCGTCGTCGAGACCGGCAGGCCATACATGTCGGCGGCGGCGATAGTGCCGGCGGCGACCAGCTCGGCCGAGGCGCCCTGGCCATAGGTCAGATGCTGCTTGCCGATCTTCTCGCCGACGGTGACGACGATGCGCTTCCAGCCGATCATGGTGCCGAGGCCGAGCGCGATGGCGACGGAGATCTTCACCCAGAGCGGGATGAATTTCGTCGCCTGATCGATCTGGTCCTTATACTCCTTCAGCACCTTCTTGTCGGAGTCGGTCAGCTCCGACGCCTTGTCCTTGGCGAGGAAGCGCAGCGCCTCGGAGGCGAGGTAGATGTCGTTGCGCGTGTTGCCGACGGTGGCGAAGGGGATTTTCGCGATTGAGCCATAGCTCTCGATCTGATGCGAGATGTCGCGGATCAGCACGGCGAGCGACGGATAGGTTCCCTCGTTGATCTGATGCTGAGCGACGTAATTCGTCACTGCCGGGCGCGGATCGCCGAGGACGTTATAGCCCGCGGCCTTCGTCTCCACGACCTTGGACGCCGCATGCGAGGCTTGCGAGAAGCTCGCGAGATGGCTCGCCGGAAGCGCGCGATTGAGCGCATAGGAGGTGGGCACCGTGCCGATGAGGATCAGCATGATGAGGCCCATGCCCTTCTGGCCGTCATTGGAGCCATGCGCGAAGGAGACGCCCGTGCAGGTGAGGATCAGCAGGCCGCGAATCCACCACGGCGGCGCCGCCTGGCCCTTGGGCTCGGTGTAGAGCTCCGGCTTGCGGACGAGGAACTTCATCACCAGCAGCAGCAGCGCCGCGGCGCCGAAGCCGAAGAGCGGCGACAGCAGCAGCGAATAGCCGATATCGGTGGCCTTGCCCCAATCGACGCCGGAGGTGCCATCGCGGCCGCGCATGAGAGCGTTGGCGACGCCGACGCCGATGATGGAGCCGATCAGCGTGTGCGAGGAGGAGGCCGGCAGGCCGAGCCACCAGGTGCCGAGGTTCCACACGATCGCGGCGATGAGCAGCGCGAACACCATGGCGAAGCCGGCCTGCGAGCCCACTTGCAGAATGAGCTCCACCGGCAGCAGCGACACGATGCCGAAGGCGACCGCGCCCGTGGAGAACAGCACGCCGAGGAAGTTGAAGAAGCCCGACCACACCACGGCCACCGGCGCCGGCATGGAATGGGTGTAGATGACCGTCGCCACGGCGTTGGCTGTGTCGTGGAAGCCGTTCACGAACTCGAAGCCGAGCGCGATGAGCAGCGCCACGCCGAGCATGATGAAGGGAAGATAATTGGTGACCGGCGCGCCGGACTCCAGAATATCCTTGTAGATGCTCCACGCCGTGAAGGCGAGGCCGAGCGCGATGACCGCGAGGAAGGTGAGAATCGCACGTATGTCGAGCTTGTGATCGAGCTTCGGCTTCGGACTATGAGCGTCGGCGCTTTCACGCAGATCGACGCTCGAGGCAACGGATGTCATAACTTTCTCCTCGCAACGAAAGGCGAGAATATTCAACAATTGCGCACGACAAGCGTGTGACGACGCGGGCTCTACGGGCCGGGAGCAGAAATTCTTCGCCGCGCGGCGATCCGACGATGCGTTCGTTCTCTCGTCGCGGTTCTGTTAAAAGAACATTCTATTTGACATAACGAACAATTCGCTAGAGCCTATAGGCTCGCAAAGCGACGCGCCGCGCGCCCAAAGTGGTCGTGAGGAGCCGTGCGCCGCTGAGAAGGAGGCCGAAAAAATGTCCGACGCCTATATCATCGAGCTCGGCGAGGAAGCCGTCGGCGTGATCGCCCGCGACGCCAAGGGCTATCGCTTCTATGCGGCGAAACAGTCATTCCGCCCATTGGAGGGGCGTCTGTTCCAATCGGCGGAAAATGCGCGCAGCGCGGCGCTGGAGCTGCGGCGCGAGGCGCCGCCGCGTCTCTCCGCGCTCACCTCGCTCGCCCTCGTCGCGGAGCAGGGGCGCGGTTGAGCGATCGTTTTACGCGGCGGCCCCGCATTCCCGGCCGGGCTCAGGCCCGCCGGGAATGACGGCGCTTTTTTTATTCCTTACGCCCGACCGACGCTCAGATAGGTGAAGCCGCGTTTGCGAATGTCGGCGGCGCGATAGATGTTGCGCAGATCGACGATCACCGGCGTCTTCAGCAGCGTCTTGACGCGATCGAGATCGAGCGCGCGGAACGCGTCCCATTCGGTGACGATGACCAGCGCATCGGCGCCTTCCGCCGTCTGATAGGGATCCTCGCAGAAGGTCACTTCCGGCATCAGCGGCTTCGCCTGGCCCATGCTCTCGGGATCATAGGCGTAGACCTTGGCGCCGTCGCCGGCGAGCGAGGCCACTATGGCGAGCGAAGGCGCGTCGCGCATATCGTCGGTGTTGGGCTTGAAGGCGAGGCCGAGCAGGCCGATCTTCTTGCCGCGCACCGAGCCGCCGAGCGCCGAGATCACCTTGCGGGCCATGGCGCGCTTGCGGGAATCGTTCACCGCCACCACCGTCTCGACGATGCGCAGCGGCGCGGCGTAATCCTGCCCCGTCTTCAGCAGGGCGAGCGTGTCCTTGGGGAAGCAGGAGCCGCCATAGCCCGGGCCGGCGTGCAGGAACTTCGAGCCGATGCGATTGTCGAGGCCGATGCCGCGCGCGACCTCCTGCACATCCGCGCCCACGCGCTCGCAGAGATCGGCGATCTCGTTGATGAAGGTGATCTTGGTCGCCAGAAAGGCGTTGGCCGCATATTTGGTGAGCTCGGAGGTGCGGCGGCCGACGAAGACCAGCGGCGGCTGGTTGAGGCTCAGCGGCCGGTAGATTTCCGACATCACCTCCCGGGCGCGATCGTCCTCGACGCCGATGACGACGCGGTCCGGGCGCTTGAAATCCTCGATCGCCGCGCCCTCGCGCAGAAACTCGGGATTGGAGACCACGGCGAAATCGGCCTCGGGATTGACCTCGCGGATGAGGCGCTCGACCTCGTCGCCCGTGCCGACCGGGACGGTCGATTTGTTGACGATGACGGTGAATTTGTCGAGCGCGCGGCCGATGGTCTCGGCGGCGGCGTAGACATAGGAGAGGTCCGCGTGGCCGTCGCCGCGGCGCGACGGCGTGCCGACGGCGATGAAGACGGCGTCCGCGCCGCGCACGGCGGGGGTGAGATCGGTGGTGAAGAACAGGCGGTTCTGCTTCACATTATTGGCGACGAGCTCATCGAGGCCGGGCTCGTAGATCGGAATCTCGCCGCGCAGCAGCCGCTCGATCTTCGAGGCGTCGCTGTCGACGCAGGTCACGACATGGCCGAAATCGGCGAAGCAGGCGCCGGAAACGAGGCCGACATAGCCCGATCCGATCATTGTGATGTTCATCGTCTCTCGTCTTTCGCTCGGTCCAAAGGATTGTCACTGCAACGCAATTATTTCGTCGCCATGACAAAAACGTTTTTTGGCGCGGCCGCCGCGCCCGGTCGGGGAGGCGCCGCCCTAACCCCCGACCCCGAAAGCCGCCAGAGCGGCCATATTGACGATATCGGCGTCGGTTGCGCCCAATTGAACGATTTGGATCGGCTTGTCGAGCCCGACGATCAGCGGACCCAGCACCGTCGCCCCGCCCAGCTCCTGCAGCATTTTGGTGGCGATGGAGGCGGAGTGAAAGGCCGGCATTATCAATACGTTCGCGGTATCACTGAGACGCGAGAACGGGTAGGCCGCCATGGCGTGACGGCTGAGCGCCACATCGGCCGCCATCTCGCCCTCATATTCGAAGTCCACGCGCCGCGAATCGAGCACGCGCACAGACTCGTGCACGCGGGCCGTGCGCTCGCCCGGCGGATAGCCGAAAGTGGAGAAGGCGAGCATGGCGACGCGCGGCTCGAGGCCGATGCGCCGCGCCACCCCGGCCGCCTCTATCGCTATATCGGCGAGATCGGCGGCCTCCGGCATTTCGGTGATCGCCGTGTCGGCGACGACGACGATGCGCCCATGCGCCAGCACCAGCGAGACGCCGATCAGCCTGTGTCCCGGCTTCTGGTCCACGACATGGCGCACATCCTCGAGCGCATTGGAGAAATTGCGGGTGACGCCCGTCACCATGGCGTCGGCGTCGCCCTGCGCCACCATGGCCGCAGCGAAATGATTGCGGTCGGTGTTGATGAGGCGCTGACAGTCGCGGAACAGGAATCCCTTGCGCTGCAGGCGCTCGAACAGAAATTGCGCATAGACGCCATTGCGCGAGGAGAGCTTGGCGTTGTGCACTTCTATGTGATCGCCGAGCTCGAGGCCGGCGTTGCGCGCGGTCTGCGCGACGCGATCCTCGCGGCCGACGAGTATGGCGCGCCCCAATCCCTGCGTGACGAAGGAGAGCGCCGCGCGAATGACCTGCTCCTCCTCGCCCTCGGCGAAGACGACGCGCTTGGGATCGCGCCGCACGCGATCATAGATCGTGTGCATCAGCCCGGCGATCGGATCGCGGCGCGCCGAAAGCTCGGCGCGATAGGCGTTCATATCGACGATCGGATGGCGCGCGACGCCGGAATCCATCGCCGCTTTGGCGACGGCCGGCGACACGATGGAGATGAGGCGCGGATCGAAAGGCGCAGGGATGAGATAGTCGCGGCCGAAGCGCGGCCGCGCGCCCTGATAGGCGTTGGCCACCTCGTCCGGCACATCCTCGCGCGCCAGCTCGGCGAGCGCCTTCGCCGCGGCGATCTTCATCTCCATGTTGATCGTCTTGGCGCGCACGTCCAGCGCGCCGCGGAAAATGTAGGGAAAGCCCAGAACATTGTTGATCTGGTTGGGATAGTCGGAGCGCCCCGTGGCGACGATGGCGTCCGGCCGCGCGGCCAGCGCCTCCTCCGGCGTGATCTCGGGATCGGGATTGGCCATTGCGAAGATGATCGGATCGGGCGCCATCGTTTTCAGCATGTCGGGCGTCAACGCGCCTTTCACCGAGAGACCGAAGAATATGTCGGCGCCGTCCAGCGCCTCGGCGAGCGTGCGCGCGTCGGTGTCCACCGCATGCGCGCTCTTCCATTGATTCATGCCTTCGACGCGGCCGCGATAGACGACGCCCTTGGTGTCGCAGAGCGTGACATTCTGCGGCGCGAATCCCATCGCCTTGGCGAGATCGAGACAGGCGATGCCCGCGGCGCCCGCGCCATTGCAGACGAGGCGCGTGTTCTTGATGTCGCGGCCGGTGAGATGCAGCGCATTCAACAGGCCGGCGCTGGAGATGATCGCGGTGCCGTGCTGATCGTCGTGAAAGACGGGAATGTCCATCAATTCGCGCAGGCGCTCCTCGATGATGAAGCATTCCGGCGCTTTGATATCCTCGAGATTTATGCCGCCGAAGGAGGGACCGAGATAACGCACGGCGGCGATGAAGGCCTCCACCTCCTGCGTGTCGATCTCGAGGTCGATGGAGTCGATATCGGCGAAGCGCTTGAACAGCGTCGCCTTGCCTTCCATCACGGGCTTGGCCGCCAGCGCGCCGAGATTGCCGAGGCCGAGGATGGCCGTGCCATTGGTGATGACGGCGACCAGATTGCCCTTGACGGTATAGTCATAGGCGAGGGACGGGTTTTCCGCGATCGCCAGCACGGGGGCGGCGACGCCGGGCGAATAGGCGAGCGAGAGATCTCGCTGCGTCGCCATGGGTTTCGTGGGCACGACGGCGATTTTGCCGGGGCGCCCGCGTGAGTGGTAGAGCAGAGCCTCCTTGTCGGTGAAGACAGGACGTTCGCGCTTCGGAGGCTTTTCCGCCATTTTTCCCCCTCTCGGTCCGAATCATCGGATTGCCGGGGGCACTTAGCAAGAGGTTTGCGACGACAATATGCCGAAGCTCCGGGCCGCGGCCCGAGCCCCCCGGCGCTGCGCGGGAGCGGCGGGGCGGAACGGCCGTGGGGGAGGCGCGCCTTAGAACTGCACCTTGGGGGTTTCCTGGACGGCCTTGCGCTCGCCCTCCTCGAGATTGAAGAACTCCTGCGGGACAAAGCCGAAGGAGCCGGCAAAGAAAGCGGCTGGAACGCTCTCGCGGGCGGCGTTGTATTCGGCCGAGGCGTTGTTGAAGAAGCGCCGCGACGCCGCGATCTTGTTCTCCACGTCGGACAGCTCGCTCTGCAGCTGCTGGAAATTCTGATTGGCTTTCAAATCGGGATAATTCTCCGCCAAGGCGAACAGCCGGCCGAGCACGCCGTTCAGCGCGCTCTCGGCTGCGGCCTGCGCCTGCGGGCCATTGGCCGCCACCGCCTTATTGCGGGCCGCGACGACCTCCTCGAGCGTGCCGCGCTCATGGGCGGCGTAGCCCTTCACCGTCTCCACCAGATTGGGGATGAGATCGTGACGCTGCTTCAACTGCACGTCTATGTCCGAGAAAGCCTGACGGCAGCGCTGGCGCAGAGTCACCAAGCCGTTATAGGAGCCGATGAGCCAGAGGACGGCGAGAACCAATACGCCGAGAAGGACGAGAGCGGTCATTTGGGGCTCCTTGATCTTCCCGCCGCACGCCAGCGGCGGAATGCGCAAGTCGTATCCGGCTTTCGCGACCCGCGAAAGTGCGCGGGCGCACAGGCCTGCGAGCCTGCGGGATGCGCGAAACCTCGATGATCGTCCCGGGGCTTCCGATATCTTACATTGCGGAGCGAAGCGGAATATAATCTGCGACAAAGCCGCGCCGGCGTCCATTTGACGGAGACGGGGCGCATCCCTATTTCGAGCGAGAAACCCTCGACCGCGAGACCTTCAGGCGCGACAGCAATGGCCATTCGTCCCATCATCACCCTGCCCGATCCGCGGCTGCGGCTCGTCTCCGAGCCCGTCGCGACCTTCGACGGCGAGCTTCAGCTTCTGCTCGACGATATGCTCGAGACCATGTACGAGGCCCCAGGCGTGGGCTTGGCGGCGATTCAGATCGCCGTACCCAAGCGCATCGTGGTCGCCGACGCAACGCGCGGCGACGAGCCGAAGAATCCCATGTTCTTCATCAATCCCGAGATCGTCTGGGTCTCCGAGGAGCTGTTCGTCTATCAGGAGGGCTGCCTCTCGGTCCCCGATTATTTCGAGGATGTGCAGCGCCCGGCGCGCGTGCGCGTGCGCTATCTCGACCGCACCGGCGCGACGCAGGAGATCGAGGCCGATGGGCTGCTCGCCACCGTGCTCCAGCACGAGATCGACCATCTCGAGGGCGGCCTCTTCATCGACCATCTCTCCCGGCTGAAGCGCGAGCGCGTGGTGAAGAAATTCGCCAAGGCCGCGGCGCGCGCCGCCCCCGTCGCCGACAAGGTCGAGGCGTAACGCCCTCATGCGCGTCGTCTTCATGGGCACGCCCGATTTCGCCGCGCCTCTGCTCGAAAAAATCATCGCCGACGGCCATGAGATCGCGGCCGTCTACACGCGCGCGCCGGCGCCGGCCGGCCGCGGCATGGAGCTGAAGCTCTCGCCCGTCCATCGTCTGGCCGAGACGCTCTCCATTCCCGTCTTCACGCCCAAGAGCTTCAAGAACGCCGAGACCATCGGCGCCTTCGCCGATCTCCACGCCGATGTGGCGGTGGTCGCGGCCTATGGGCTCATCCTGCCGCAGGCGGCGCTGGACGCGCCGCGTTTCGGCTGCCTCAATCTGCATGGCTCGCTGCTGCCGCGCTGGCGCGGCGCGGCGCCGATCCAGCGCGCGGTGATGGCCGGCGACGCCGAGACGGGCGTGATGGTGATGAAGATGGAGGCCGGGCTCGACACCGGCCCCGTCGCCGCGACGGCGCGCGTCACAATCGGCGAGGATATGACGACGGGCGAATTGCACGACGCGCTCGCCGCCGCCGGCGCCGAGCTGATGGCCAAATCGCTGCGCGATCTCTCAGTGGGCGCCCTCGCCTTCACGCCGCAGGCGGAAGAAGGCGTGACTTACGCGCAAAAGATCGAGAAGAGCGAGAGCCGCATCGACTGGCGGCGCCCGGCGCGTGAGATTCACAATCTCGTGCGCGGGCTCTCGCCTTTTCCCGGCGCTTTCTTCGAGAGCGATCTCGGCCATGGCGTCGAGCGCGTGAAAGTGCTGCGCACCAAGCTCGTGACAGGCGAAGGCGCGCCCGGCGCAGCCCTCGACGACAAAGGCCTCATCGCCTGCGGCGAAGGCGCGCTCCGGCTCGTCGAGTTACAGCGCGGCGGCAAGGCGCCGATGGCCATTGCCGAATTTCTACGCGGCCGCCCGCTCGCGCCGGGCATGACGCTGGCGACCTGACAATGACGGCCACAATAGAGGCGGGTTCCCCACCTCCCGCGGAAGGAGAGGGTGAACGCGCGACATACCGCTACGCTCTCACCATCGAATATGACGGCTCGCCCTTCGTCGGCTGGCAGCGGCAGGAGAATGGCGTCTCCGTGCAGCAGCGGCTCGAGGAGGCGGTTTCGGCGCTCGAAGCCGGCAAGCGGCGCGTGCTGCATGGCGCGGGGCGCACCGACGCCGGCGTGCATGCGCTGGGGCAGGTCGGCCATGTCGATCTCTCGCGCGAGTGGCGCGAGGATCGGTTGCGGGACGCGCTCAATGCGCATTTGCGGCCGTCGCCGATCGCTGTGCTGGAGACGCGCCGCGTCGCGCCGACATTCGAGGCGCGCTTTTCGGCGATCCGCCGGCATTATCGCTATGTGATCGACAATCGCCGCGCGCCGCTGACGCTGCAGCTCGGCCGCGCCTGGCATGTGAAGCGCCCGCTGGACGCGCAGGCCATGCACGAGGCCGCGCAGGCGCTGGTCGGCCGGCATGATTTCACGACGTTTCGCTCGACCGAATGTCAGGCCAACTCGCCGGTGCGGACGCTGGAGCAGCTCGACGTGCGGCGCATGGACGACGTCATAGAGATCGTCACCTCGGCGAGGTCATTCCTGCACAATCAGGTGCGCTCGCTGGCCGGCTCGCTGGAGCATGTGGGCTCCGGCAGATGGAGCGCAGACGATCTGCGCGCGGCGCTCGAGGCGAAGGACAGAACCCGCTGCGGTCAGGTCGCCCCGCCGCATGGGCTCTATCTCGTCGCTGTCGATTATTGAGCGCCTCTCCGACTTACTCGATACCCGCCTCGCGATTGCGCATGTTGATGGCGTTGCGCAGCTGCTCGTTGATCGCGACCGGATCGGTCGGCGAAGGCTTGGCCTGCAGCAGCGCGCCACGCACCAGGGAGGCCTCCTCGGCCGTCAGAACCACCGGGCCGGCCATGAAGGCTGCGTTGGGCAGCGTGTGCAGAATCCTCAAGCGATTGGGATGGTCCTTGACCTCGACGACGCGATCGGCGACCGGCTTGCCGTCCACACAGACATAAGGACCGATGACTTCGACTTTGTGGCCATCGTCGGTATTTCTGATGAAAGTCGTTTGCATTGTCGTCGCCACTCGTGCTGGGTTGAACTTCGCGCAAAATGGCAGCAAGTTTCGTGCCGGCTAGCGCCGGCGCCGGATCAGCCGCGCCAACGCCACGCTGACCAGCCCGCCGAGACCAAGAGCCGCCGCGAGCTCCGCCAAAAGCATGCTGAATCCAAAGGCGAGCGGCATTTCTTCGCTGTCCGGCGCAGGCGGCGGGGCGTAGAACTAAAGACAGAGCCATTCCCGCCGCGCCCAGCCTGCCACGCCCATGAGCGCGAGGAAGAGGCAGAAACCGACATAGAGCCGCAAGATCGAGCCCCGCTATGACCGAGGAAGGAAAGAAAAACCGCCAGCCGCCACCGCCGCCCAAGAAGAACGCCGCGGCGCTGGCCGCCGCGCTCAGGGCCAATTTGCGCCGACGCAAGGCGGCTGCGCAATCGCCCGGCGAGGGCGAGAACGAACACGCGCCGAAGACGGCGCCTTCGCCAGATTCACGTTAACCCGACGCCTCACGATTCGGCGTCGCCCGCCTCGTCGCGGCGGAAGGGCAGGCTCGCCTCATAATCGGCGATCGACTCGTCGACCGCCACTTTCTCGCGCGACAGAAATTCGACGATCGCGGTCCGCAGCCGCGGATCGGCGAAATCATGCGCCGAATGGGTGGGGACGGGCCGATAGCCGCGCGCCAGCTTGTGCTCGCCCTGCGCGCCGGCCTCCACGCGCTTATAGCCATGGCGAATGGCGTATTCGATCGCCTGATAATAGCAGACCTCGAAATGCAGGAAGGGCCGCTCCTCCAGCGCGCCCCAATTGCGGCCGTAAATCGCGTCGTCGCCGAGAAAATTGATCGCCCCGGCGATGTAATGCCCCTCGCGCCGCGCCATCACCAGGAGGATGCGGTCCGCCATCGTCTCGCCGATGCGATCGAAGAAATCGCGCGTCAGATAGGGCCGTCCCCATTTGCGCGCGCCCGTGTCCATATAGAAGGCGTAGAATTTCTCCCAATGCGCGGGCTGTATGTCCGCCCCGGTCAGAAGATCGATCGAGACGTCGTCGCCCAGCGCGTCGCGGCGCTCGCGCTTGATCGTCTTGCGCTTGCGCGAGGAGAGCGCGGCGAGGAAATCGTCGAAATTCTGGTAGCCTTCGTTGAAGAAATGGAACTGCTCGCCGGCGCGCGGCGCAAAGCCCTCGGCCGCCAGCGCGCCGACCTCGCCCTCTGTCGCGAAGGTGACATGGATGGAGGAGGCCTCCGCCGCCTGACGCAGCGCGCGCAGCGCATGGATCAGCCCCGGCAGCGCGCCCTCCGGCGCATCGCGGGCGATGAGCAGCCGCCGCCCTGTCGCCGGGGTGAAGGGAACCGCCACCTGCACCTTGGGATAATAGCGCCCGCCGGCGTTCTCATAGGCCTGAGCCCAGCCGAAATCGAAGACATATTCGCCCATGCTGTGCATCTTCACATAGGAGGGCGCGGCCGCGACGAGGCGGCCTTCGGCGTCTTCCAATATCGTGTAGAGCGGCGTCCAGCCGCTGCGGCCGCCGACCGATTTCGAGCGCTCGAGCGCCAGCAGGAAGGCGCTGGAAATAAAGGGATTATGTCGCTCGCCCCCGGCCTCCTCGGCGGTGAGCCCGGGCGGATTGGCGAGCGCGTCCCAGGCCGCGGCGTCGATCTGCTCGAGCGAGGGGATGAAACGGGCCGTCAGACGAGTGGAGGACGTCGAATGATCGGAGGACCTCGAATGATCGGAAGACATGGCGCCCGCGGTTTTGGAGAGAGCTGCACAATCTAAGCGAAGCGAAAGATGTTCCAATCGGCGTTTTCGTCCGCGCGTCGCCGGTACGGTTATTGCTTCAAAAATAGGCGCCTATCCGCCGACGAGAGGAATGGACGAGGGAACGAATGCCGCTCTACTCCTATGAATGCCAAGATTGCCATGCGGAGTTCGAACTGCTGATCAGCGCTTCGGACACGCCCGTCTGCCCGTCCTGTGGAAGCGAGAAATTGCAGCAGCAGGTCGCCAAGATCTGCGTCGAGATCAAATATCCGGCCATTGCCAGATCCTGGCGCAAGGCGGCCGCCGCCGAGGGCGAGCTGTCCAATTTCAGCAAGAAGGAAATTGAAGCGAAGCCGAAGAGCTGACGGGCGCGCCTTCGGCTCTTCGCTCATGGCGTCTCGCCGGCGTCAGCGTCTGGCTGGCGCCTGCAGGCTCCATATCCGCCCATCGGGATCGCGGATGGTCATTTCCCGCGTTCCCCAATGCGTATCCGCAAAGGGCGAGACGATGTCGATCGACGGGTCGAGGCGAAACGCCTCCTCGTCGGCGACATTCAGGACTAGGCGCGTCTGCGGCGTCTCGCTCTCCGGGATTTCGGCGATGAAGAGATATGGTCCGGCGCCGTTGTGGAGCTGGCCGGAGCTGTGATCCGTCTCGAACTCCAGAGTGTAGCCGAGAGACTGGAAGAATTTCGCCGCTTTGCCCCAATTGTGGGTGGTCAGGAAAATGGCTTCAACGCCCTTTGTCGTCATCTCGGCTCTCCTCCTTCGGTGACTGTGCAGGCTGCTCGCGCGCGTCGAGATAGGCGCGCAGCGCGGCGGCGACCAAGGCCGAGAGGGATTGCTCCGTCTCGATGGCATGGTGCTTGACCCGCCGGATCAGCCCCAGCGGCAAATACACGTTGAACTGCTTGACCTCGTCATCCGCCATGAATGCTAGTATACTAGCATTCTAGCAGGAGTCGAGCGGAACAGACATTTCCCTTCCGCTTGACCTTCGACCGACTTCACGCCGTAGATCGAGCGATCCAAAAGGCAGGGGAGAGCGGGCGTGAGCGAGCCGAACGAGGCGCAATCCGCATTGTGGAACAAACGCGGCGGGGAAATATGGGTCGAGCAGCAGCCCATGCTCGACCGGCTGTTTCATCCCTTTGCGGACCTATTGGCCGAGACGGTGAAAGCCGCCGGCGCCCGTCGCGTGCTGGACATAGGTTGCGGCGCAGGGGCCACGACGCTGTCGGCGGCCGAGCGTCTGGACGGCGGACAATGCGTCGGCCTCGATATCTCATCCACCATGATCGAGGCCGCCCGGCGGCGGGCCGAGGCCGCCGGCCTCGGCAATATCGGCTTTGTCGTCGCCGACGCCCAGACCTATGATTTCAAGCCCGCGCAATTCGACGCGATCATCTCGCGCTTCGGCGTAATGTTCTTCGCCGATCCGCGGGCGGCCTTCGCCAATCTGCGGCGCGCGGCGGCGCCCGGTTGCCGGCTCGTCTTCATCGCCTGGCGGGGGCCGCAGGATAATTCTTTCATGCTCGCCGGCGAGCGCGCGGCTTCCGCTTTTCTCCCCGAGCTTTCGTCCTTCGATCCCGAAGCGCCCGGCCGCTTCGCCTTCGCCGATGCGCAGCGCGTGCGCGAGATTCTCGCGGACGCCGGATGGGAGCGGATAGAGATCGCCCCGCTCGACGTCGCCTGCACGCTGAAAGAGCAGGAGCTCGACGTCTACGCCACGCGCATGGGCAAGCTCGGCCAATTGCCGCCCGACCTCGACGAGGCGACGCGCGCCCAAATCTACGAGGCGGCGCGGCGCGCCTACGACCCTTATGTCACAGCCGGCGAGGCGCGATTTCCCGCCGCCTGCTGGCGCGTCGAGGCGCGCGCCGGGTGACGGCGCGGCGTGGGCGTGCTAAGCGCGCGCATGCTCGAAGGACTTCCCCCCAATGGCGCCAGCCACGGCCTGCGCCTCGTCTGCGACCAAACATCCGCGCGCGCCATCGCCGATCTCGTGGTCGAGACCTTCGACCCGGCCGAGACCGCGGCCACGGCTTTCGAGGAGCCGGATGAAAAAAGCTGGGCCGTCGAAGTCTATTTCGGAGATCCGCCCGACGAAGCGCAGATCCGCGCGCTGATCGAGGCCGCCGCGGGCGCGGAGGCGGCCGGCGCCGCGCAATTTTTCGAGATTTCGCAGAAGGATTGGGTCGGCGCCTCGCTCGAGGGGCTGCGGCCGGTGCGCGCCGGGCGCTTCCTCGTCCATGGCTCGCATGATCGCGGCCGCGTGGGAGCGAGCGACATCGGCATAGAGATAGAGGCGGCGCTGGCCTTCGGCACCGGCCATCACGGCACCACGCTCGGCTGCCTGCTGACGCTGGCCGAAATCTGCAAGCAGCGGCGCCCGCAGAATGTGCTGGATGTGGGGACAGGCACCGGCGTGCTCGCCATCGCCGCCGCGCGCCTGCTGCGACAGCCCATCGCCTGCGGCGATATCGATCCTGTGGCGGTGGAGACGGCGGGCGTCAACGCGCGCTTCAACGGCGTCGGCGATCTGGTGCGGCCTGTCGTCGCCGTGGGCGTGCGCCATCCTGCGCTGGCGCCCGCGCAATATGATCTGATCTTCGCCAATATTCTCGCCAAGCCGCTGCGCCTGCTCGCGCCCAAGATCGCCGCCGTGGCCGCGCCGGGCGCCGAGCTCGTGCTCTCCGGCCTGCTGGCGCGCGATGTGCCGGGCGTGCTCTCGGCCTATCGCGCGCAGGGCTTTTCGCTGGCGAAGCGCCGCGACATAGACGGTTGGGCGACCCTGCTGCTGCGCAGCGGCGGCGCCGCGCCCCGGCCGGAATGGCGCCTGCCCGACGACGAGGACGACGAGGATTGAAGGACCTTCGGCGCGCAATCGCCGGAAGAGGCGTTTTCACCTCCCCCTCGAGGGAGGAGGTCGAGCGCGAATGCGCTCGGGAGGGCGTGACGCCCCGAGTCTTTGCAGTTGAACCCCACCCCGTCCGGCTATCGCCGGCCGACCCTCCCCCTGAAGGGCAGGGTGGACGCGCATTTTCCGGCGTTCGTTCGATTGCCCATGGATACGTCTACGCTCGAGTTCGGCTGCGGCGCGAAGCGTGAAACGCAGCATCACAGTCCGTGCTTCGACCAGATGGCGCGGATTTGCTCCTCGGTGGCGAATTCACCGCGGCCGCCGCGACGGCCTCGTCGAGAAGTTTGGTCACAAAAAACTATTCTAGCGCGAAGCGCAGGAAGCGGCTTCGATTCACAAATCGGCGCGCGCCTTGCTACGCGAGACGGGACGAAAGAGGGATGCGACCGCGACCATGGCGCTGACGATCCGCCGGCTCACGACTGCCGACGCCGCCGAGTTCCACGCTCTGCGGCAGGAGGGATTTCGCCTGCACGAGCGGGAGTTTCGCTTCGCGCCGGAGGATGAGGCGCATCTCACGCTCGAGGATGTCGCGGCGCGGCTGGCGCGCGATTTCGTCGTCGGCGCTTTCGAGGGCGAAACGCTGCAAGGCGTCGCCGGTCTCGCGGGCTTCGCCGGCGCCAAGACGAAGCACAAGGCGCTGCTATGGGGCATGTATCTGCGCGAGCGCCACAGAGGCGCGGGCGGCGCCGACGCGCTGATGGCCGCGCTGATCGAACATGCGCGCGCGACTTATGAGATCATCACGCTGACCGTGATGCGCGACAATGCGAGAGCGCTGCGTTTCTACGCGCGTTGGGGATTTACGATCTATGGCGTCGAGCCGGCGTCTGTGAAGACGGCGGAGGGCGCCTATCTCGATGAAGCGCTGATGGCGTTGCGGCTCGCCTCTAGCGCTATTTGAATTGCATGTTCTTTTCCGAAAACCGCTTGGCGCTTTTCGGGAACATGCCGAAGCCGTGATCGAATTGCATGTTCCTTTCCGAAAACCGCTTGGCGCTTTTCGGGAACATGCAGTCGCCGCGATATTGCCGCAGAGCGGGGAAGGGCATAGGTTCGAGACATGTTCGAGAGCAGATTCCAGAGCTTTGCCGACGACGCCAGCGGGCAGGACAGCGCGGAGCGCCTCGCGGCCCTGCGCGCCGAGCTCGCCCGCCTCGAGATCGACGGCTTCATCGCCCCGCGCGCAGATGAGCATCAGAACGAATATGTGCCGAAATCGGCGGAGCGCCTCGCCTGGCTCACCGGCTTCACCGGCTCGGCCGGAGTCGTCGTCGTGCTCGCCGACAAAGCCGCGCTGTTCGTCGATGGGCGCTATACGCTGCAAGCGCCCGAGCAGGTGGACACGAAACGCGTCGCCGTTCTCGACATCGCCAAGACGGCGCCCTCGCGCTGGCTCGCCGAGACGGCGAAGCAAGGCGCGCGCATCGGCTATGATCCTTGGGTGCATACGCCCGCGCAGATCGACCGCTACGCCAAAGCGCTGGAAGGCAGAGGCGTCACGCTCGTTCCGCTCGAGAGCAACCCGATCGACGCTGTTTGGACCGATCGGCCGGAGCCGCCGCAGGGCGCCATCTCGCTCTATCCGCCGCGGCTCGCCGGCGTCGCCGCCAAGACGAAGATCGCGCGCGTGCGCAAGGCGCTCGGCGAGGCGGATGCGCTGCTCGTCTCCGATCCGCATGCGCTCGCCTGGCTATTCAATCTGCGCGGCGCCGATGTCGCCTATACGCCGATCGCGCTGGCCTTCGCCGTCCTTCCTAGGGAAGGCAAGCCGCTGCTCTATGTCGACCCCGCCAAGCTCTCGGCCAAGACGAGAAACAGCCTCGAAGGACTCGTCGACATTTACGAGTCTGCGGATGTCGTCGAGGATCTCGCTGACGCTGGCGCGCGCGGCTTGACGATCTTGTTCGACTCCGGCACCGCGCCGGCGAAGCTCGTCGAGCTCTTCCGTGCAAAAGGCGGCAAGCCCAAGCTCGGCGACGATCCGATCGCGCTGCTGAAGGCGATCAAAAACGACATAGAGCTCGAGGGCGCGCGCACCGCGCATTTGCGCGACGGCGTGGCGCTGACGCGCTTTCTCGCCTGGTTCGCGGAGACGGCGCCCAAAGGAAAGCTCACGGAAATCTCCGCCGCTCAGGCGCTCGAGACGTTCCGTCGCGAGAGCGGCGAGCTGCGCGATCTCTCCTTCCCCACCATCTCCGCCTTCGGCCCGCACGCCGCCATTCCGCATTATCGCGTCACCGAGGCGAGCGATCTGCGCATCTCGCGCGGCTGCTATCTCGTCGATTCCGGCGCGCAATATCTCGACGGCACCACGGATGTGACGCGCACCATCGGCGTCGGCCGGCCGTCGCGGCAATTGCGCGAGCATTTCACCCGCGTGCTGCAGGGCCATATCGGCGTCGCCCGCGCCGTGTTTCCGGTGGGCGTCAGCGGCGCGCAGCTCGACGCTTTCGCGCGCCGCAGCCTATGGGAGGCGGGGCTCGATTTCGATCATGGCACGGGCCATGGCGTCGGCGCCTATCTCTCCGTGCACGAGGGGCCGCAGCGCATTTCGAAGCTCGGGACGACGCCCTTGCAGCCGGGCATGATCCTCTCCGACGAGCCCGGATATTATCGCGCCGGCGAATATGGCATTCGCCTCGAGAATCTGATCGTCGTCGAGAAGCGCGAGATCCTCGGCGCCGAGCGCGAGATGCTCGGCTTCGAGACGCTCACCCTCGCGCCTTTCGATCTCGCTCTCGTCGATCCGAAGCTCTTGAGCGTCGAGGAGACGCGCTGGCTCAACGCCTATCATGCGCGGGTGCGCGCGGAATTGTCGCCGCATCTCGACGCTAAGACGCGCAAATGGCTGGCGCAGGCGACGCGCAAGCTCTGACGCGAAGGTCGCGCTGCGCTTTTACCCTCCCCTTTAGGGGGAGGGTCGGCCGGCGGGTAGCCCGGCGCTTGCGACGGGCGTTCTCTTAGAAGGCCCTATGGCCGGACGGGGTGGGGTTCACCGGCAAAGACTCGGCGGCGCCCCCTCCCGATCGCCTACGGCGCTCGACCTCCCCCTCGAGGGGAAGGTGGAAACGCCTCTCCCGGCGCCACTTCTCGTTCACGCGATCGCCTGCGGCGCGGCCTCCCGTCCCGTTTCCTTCCGACCTTGCCGGGTGTATGGAGTTCGGCCTTCGCCGCCGTCAGCGCGGCCCGCCGAGCCAGGTCCACCCATGTCCGTGTCCGGCGAAACGCCGAACAATCACAAGCATCTCGCCTTTCTCTCCTCCGGCACGCCGGAGGCCGATGAGGCGAGGGCGCGGCTCGTCGCCAAATATGGCGAGGTTCCGCCGGAGGAGGCCGATTGCATCGTCGCGCTCGGCGGCGATGGGCTGATGCTGCGCACGCTGCATCGCTTCATGGGCGCCGGCAAGCCGATCTACGGAATGAACCGCGGCTCCGTCGGCTTTCTGATGAATGAATATCGCGAGAGCGGGCTGCGCAAGCGCATCGCCGAATCCAAGCCCTCGATCATCCATCCGCTGCTGATGCGCGCGACCAACACGCATGGCGACGAATTCGCCGCCCATGCGATCAACGAGGTCTCGCTGCTTCGCCAGAGCTCGCAGATCGCCAAGCTGCGCATTTTGGTGAATGGCAAGGAGCGCCTGCCGGAGCTCATCACCGATGGCGTGCTGGTGGCGACGCCGGCCGGCTCCACCGCCTATAATCTCTCCGCCAATGGCCCCATATTGCCGCTGGACGCGCCTTTGATGGCGCTGACGCCGATCTCCGCCTTTCGCCCGCGGCGCTGGCGCGGCGCGCTGCTGCCGGATGCCGCCAAGGTGCGGCTGGAAGTGCTCGAGGCGGAGAAACGCCCCGTCTCCGTCGTCGCCGATCACGACGAATTCCGCGACGCGCTGCAAGTCGACATCGAGATGGATCACGGCGCCGATCTCATCCTCCTGCACGACGCCGGGCATTCTCTGGAAGAGCGCATTCTTCGCGAGCAGTTCGGCTATTGAGGACTCACGGCGCGACGCTCCCGCGTCGAGGACGCGCGGCTTCGCGATTCGACCGCGCCTCCTCGCGGTAGTCCAAGACGGCGCAACCTGGCCGACTCGCGAGAACTCCGTCGACTCGTCCCAGCGCGTCTGGCGCGCGACCATCGAGATCGTCAATGGGCCGAGCGGTCTTGCCGCTCCACGGTCGCCGGACGAATTGCGCAAATTCGTCGGCGCGCAAGGGCGGGCGTCGCCTCACGCGATGCGCCCGTGAACCGCTCGATCGAGATATCGCCGCTCAGGTCGATCTTCGGCGCCCGTCTCGCGGTCGCGGGCGCGCCATCGCAACGCGCGATAAAATATAATTGACACACTCAGTTTTTAATGTGAAACATTAAATTATAGACGATTTAGATGAGACCGATGATGCGCAATGCTTTCCTTGCCCCGGCGCTCCTCGCCATGCTCGGCGGCTGCGGCCATATTCCCGTGTCGACGCTATGGGCGCTGCGCGGTCTCGATGCCTCGACGCTCTCGCCCGAACGGCTGCGCGCCGCGGTGCGCGTTCCCGACGCGCTCGAGCCGCGCCCCGACGGCGTGACGCTGGAGATCGGCTGGTGGCGGGACGGCCGGGAAAGCGAAAAGCGCATAGTGAAATTCGTCCTGCGGGAGACCAAGTCGTCCGCTGACGTCGAGCCGCTCGCGGGCGAGCGAAAGGCAGGGACGCGCATCCACGCATTTCGCGTCGATCCGGCCGATATCGAGAAGATTCGCGCCCTTCAGACCGAAACGCGCGCGGAAATGGCGAAAGGCGGCGGCAAGACCCATGGAACGCTCGGCATCGGCGCCGAAGCGTGCCGGCGCGGCGACCTCCCCGAAGGTCCCGTGATGATGACCACCTTCATCCGCGCGGGCGTCGAGCGCGACTATCTGACTCTGCTCGACGGCGTCGATCTGCGCGCGGCTGTGGGAGCGGACAAGAGCTTGGACGAGCTCGCGCCCCCTTGCGCGAAATTCGCCAACCGCGTCGACGCGGCGTCCGCGCGATGATCTCGCAAAAGCCCATTCGCGCGCCGCCGCGCTGACGCGCTCCCCAGAACCGTCTCCATCCTCTCGACGTCGAAGCGGACGCTTCGTCGAACGCCCTCCCCATGCTTCCACAACGGAGCTTTTCCCAATGAAATACCTGCCCATTCTCGCCGCCGCGTTGCTGTCCTTTTCCACCGCCCGCGCCGCCGATCTCGGCGCTCGCCGCTCGGCGCCGCCTGCCCTCGCTCCACCGCCGGCCTTTCTGTACAGCGGATTTTACGTCGGCGCACAGGCCGGCTGGCTCGGCTACGCCGACCGCGCCCATGTTTTCGCGCCGAACGACGTGTCATTGGCGCGCGTCACGGCGCGCGGCGGCGGCTTCGTCGGCGGCGTTCACGCCGGCTATGACTGGCGCGTCGGTCCGCTGGTCCTCGGCCTCGTCGGCGATGTATCGGGCGCGCGGGCCGTCGGCAACGCATTCGAGCCCTTCGGCGTCGCCATTCGCGACCAGCTCGGCGCGCAGGGTTCCCTGCGCGCGCGGGTCGGCTATGCTTTCGACCGGCTGCTGATCTACGCCACCGGCGGATTGAATGTCGCGGATGCACGCCACGACTACCGCGCGCCCTGGGCGAGCGACTCCCGTCATTTCCTCGTCGCCGCGCCGACCGTCGGCGTCGGCGTCGAATACGCCTTCACCGACCGCTGGAGCGGACGGCTGGAATATCGCGTGAGCGGCGTCGGCGCCCCGCGAGAAACGTCGCGCATCCTGCCATCGACGCTGGTGCGTCACGAAGCCGGCGCCGGCGCCGCGACGGTGGGCGTGAGCTATCGCTTCGGACCTTGAGGCCGAAGCGGAGGCGATAGGGGAAGGCAGCTCGATCGATCGGCGGGGCCCCTTCGAAATCCCGCTGGCGACGCTATCCGCGACATTCGCGCGCGTGACGGGCAGGCCCCGCGCGACTTCGCTAGGCTGCGAGCAGCTGCGCCTCCAGCGCCGCCATATCGACGAGCGACTCTTGCGTCAGCGCGGCGGCCGCTTCGCGCGCGTCCTCGCGCAGCGCCTCGGCCTCGAAACGGCGCAGCAGCGCCATCAGCCGATCGAGCTCGCCGGAATTGACATGGTCGCAAGATGTCAGCACGCGCTGCACCATCGCCAGCGACAGACGCGCGCCGGAAGGAACGCCCGCGTAACCAAAGGCGCGCTGCGCCTCCAGCGCGGCGCGATAGGCCGGCAGGAGATTGGCCGGCATCCCCGCGCGCGCATAGAGCGCCGCGAAGCCGGCGCCGTCGTAATCCCGCGTCAGGCCGGCGACCTTCTCCTCGTCCACACCGGACAATTCGGCGAGCGTCGCCTCGAACAGCGCGCGATTGCCGGAGAGCAGCGCGCGCAGAGCGAGGCTCGGCGTCAGCCGCGCCTTGCGGCGCAAATGGCCGACCAGCATGCGCACGCCTCTGCGGCCCTCGCTATCGTCGGCCGAGGCGGCGATGACGACATTGGCCTTGTCGCGCGCCTCCTGCATGATGCGGCGGGTGCGCTCGGGCGACAGCCAATCGCGATCCAGCACGAAGGAAGCGAGGCTCGCCGCCGTCGCCTCGACGAGATCGACGCGCACCGCCGCCGGCAGAAACGGCCGACCGAGCAGCGCCTCGCGCAGCTGGGCGTCATCGCCGAAACGCTCGATCATGCGGCGCATGGCGAAGGCGGGAAGCTCTGCGCCGGGATTGACAGCGAGCGAGATCAGCGCCTCGCAGGCGCCGATCTCGGCGATGGCCGAGGCGAGGCCGGTCGGCACATGGGCGCGCAGCGCAATGGCGCTCTGCGAGAAGACGTCGCCGATCGCGGCGCAATCGATCAGCTCGCTCTCCGTGAGCAGCGGCGAGCGCGACAGCACCATGGCCGCAATGTCCGACTGATCATTGGCCAACGCCGAGACGATGGAATGCGGCGCGTTGGGCGCGCCGGCGAAGGCCTTGGCGAGCGCGCGGCGCACCAGCGGCGAGGGATCGTCGAGCAGAGCGGCGAGCGCCGTCTCCGCCTCGCGCTTCATCGCGGCGTCGAGATCGCTCACCAGATAGGCGCGCGCCAGGGCGGCTGCGCCTTCCACTCTGAGGGCCGTCGGCGCGCTTTGCGCCCATTGCAGAAAATTTCTCACGATCATCGGCGCTCTGGGCTCCGCCCTAGAGTCTTTTCGTGTTTCCCTGAAACCTGAAAAGACTCTCTGCTTTTGTTTTGACGCGTTTCCAACGCCGAACCGGCGTCCACTTCGGCTGGAAACGCCCTAGGTGCTCGACCTGACTTGACGCGATCCTGGGCAGAATCGCGACTTATGGTAAATGCCCGCTTAAGATCACGGCGGCGAATGGCGGAAGCAGCGAAGATGCGGTCCTTTCTTCTCGTCCCGCCGCGCGAGGAGGCCTTTTCCGCCGCTCTCGCCAGCGGCGCCGATGCGCTGGCGCTCGATCTCGGCGATCCCGCGGACCCTGCCCGTGAGTCGATGCGGCGGCGGGCGGCCGCGCTCATCGAGCGGCCGCGCCCGCCGGGGCTGCGCCTCTATGCGCTGATCGCGCCGCTCGGCGCCGCCATAGACGCCGATCTCGCGGCGCTCGTCGCAGCGGGCGTGGACGGCGTGTTTCTTCCGCAGGCCTGCGGCGGGGCGAGCGTGCAGCATCTTTCCGCCAAGCTCGCCGTGGCGGAGGCCGAATGCGGCCGGGCCGACGGCGCCACGCGCATCATCGCCCTCGCGACGCAGACGCCTGCCGCCATATTCGCGCTTTCGACCTATGGCGGCTCCTCCTCCCGCCTCGAGGCGCTGGCCTTCGATACGGAGCCGCTGCGTCGCGCCCTCGGAGCTTCGCCGGACGGGGCCGCCGGACCCTCGGCCATCGCCCGCTCTCTGCTGCTGCTGGGCGCCGCGGCTGCCGGGGTCGCGGCGATCGACGCGCCTTTCGCCGATCTTGCGGATGCGGCCGGCCTCGCCGCCCAATGCCGCGCCGCCCGCCAGGAGGGGTTTGCCGGCAAGCTGGCGCTCGACCCCATACAAATCCCACCGATAAACCAGACTTTCGCCGCGGACGCGCCTGCGTTATAGAAGGCGGCGCCCGAACGTTCATCACGAGTTCATCAAGGTGAAATCAATCTGAGCCAATTCGAAAGGGCGGGAACGGGTTTTCAACAGATCCTGCTTTTTTCATCAGAGCCCGAGCATTCTTCGTCGCCGTGGCGACGAGCGCCTGCCCGGACGTCCCGCGTGAGAGGCGAGCCGCCATCGCGCGACGCCGCCCGCCGGCGCCGCCAGAGCGCTCGCGATAGTCGAGACAGGTTCGAAAATGTCGATAAGCGACCGCCCGCTCGGCGCATTGACCGCCGAGGACACCCCGCTCGCGCTCATGGAGACGCGTCGGGCGCTCGCCGGACCCGATTCCGCCCACGCCCATATATGGACGCGCCGAGACGCCCTCCTCGCCTTTGCGGGCGTCGCCCTCTTCATGGCGCTGGCCGCCGGCCTATGGGCGGCGAGCGGTGCGGTGGTGCCCTGGGACTCAAAAAATCACTTCTATCCCATGTTCCGCTTTCTCGGCGAGGCGCTGCGCCGGGGCGACGTGCCGCTCTGGAATCCCTATCATTTCGCTGGACATCCCGCCGTCGCCGATCCGCAATCGCTGATCTTCGCGCCGACATTCTTCCTCCTGGCGCTGCTGCGTCCCGCCGCGACGATGCAGGAATTCGATCTCTTCGTGCTCGCGCATCTGCTGATGGGCGGCGCCGGAATATTGGCGCTCTGCGCGCGGCGCGGCTTCGTCCCCTCGGCCTCCGTGCTGGCGGGAATGATCTTCATGCTGGGCGGGGTCGCCGCAGCGCGGCTCCAGCATACGGGGATGATCATCTCCTACAGCTTCTTCCCGCTCGCGCTGCTGATGCTGGAAGTCATGCTGGAGCGCCCGCGCCTTCTCAACGGCGTCGGCTTTGGAATTCTCGCCAGCCTCATGGCGCTGGGGCGCGATCAGGTCGCCTATCTCTTCTGCCTCGTGCTGATCGCCCGCCTGCTCTACGCCGCCGCCGTCTCCCGCCGGCCGCTGGACTATCTGCTCGGCCGCTGGCCGGCGCTGCTGGCCGCGGGCGCGACGGGCGGCGCGATTCTCGCCGTTCCCGTGCTGCTGACGCTGCAATTTCTGGCGACCTCCAACCGGCCGGGCATCGCCTTCGGCGTCGCGGCGGCCGGCTCGCTGGCGCCCGTCAATCTCGCCACTCTGCTCGCGCCCGATATTTTCGGATCGCTGGACAAGAGCTATGATTATTGGGGTCCCGGCTATGACACGATCGCCGCGCCGGACTGGACCGACCGCGCCATCAACTATCTCTTCATCGGCGCCGCGCCCGTCGTTCTCGGCTTCTGGCACGGCCTCGCCGGCGGGCGCATCTTCGCCAAGGAGATGCGCTTTTTCCATTACATGCTCGCCGCCGCGCTGATCTACACGCTCGGCCGCTGGACGCCCGTATTTTCCGCTATCTATGATTTCTTCCCCGGCGTGTCGCTGTATCGTCGGCCGGCGGACGCGGCCTTTCTTCTCAACGCCGGCTTCGCGCTCAGCGCCGCCTATCTGCTGCATCGCTATGTCGCCCATGGCGCGCCGCGGCCCTTTCAGAAAATGCCGCGCGCTCTCGCCCATGGGCTCGCCGCCGCGGCGGTGGGCGTCACCCTCGCGCTGATCCTCGGCGGGCTGGCCTTCTCCTTCGCCCATGGCCATGGCGTCGAGTCGCTCATCGCCGTGGCCGCATCGCTCGCCACCGCCGGCGCTGCGGCAGCGGCTCTGCAGCTCGGCGACAAATTCGACAAGCGCAGCCTCGTCGCCATTCTTCTCGTCGCCGCGACCGGGGGCGAGCTCTTGTGGCGAAACGCCGCCGATCCGCTGAACGCGGAGCCGGCGACGCGCTACTCCATTCTCAACGAGGCCTCTCCCGCCGAGCGCGGCGCCATAGCCGCGCTGCGCAAGGATATTTCCGAGCGCGCCGCCAAGGGCGAGCGCCCGCGCGTGGAAATTCTCGGCCTGCCGGGCGGCTGGCAGAACGCCTCCATGATTCTCGGCCTCGAGGACACCCTCGGCTATAATCCGCTGCGCATCGCCGATTATGAGCGCGCCGTGGGGCCGGGCGACAATGCCGTCGACCCCAATCTGCGGCATTATCCGGGCACGTTCCGCGGCTATCGATGCAAGCTGGCGCGGCTGCTCGGCCTCGATTATCTCGTGCTCGGCCGCCCGCTGGCGCGCATGCCGCGCCATATGCCGCGCCCCAACGCTCTGCCGATCTTCGTCTCCGATCAGATCTACGTCTATAAGCTCGGCCGCGCCGCGCCGCGCGCCTATTTCGCGACCCGCGTGATGGGCGTCGACTCCGATGCGGCGATCGCCGATGACAATATTCCCGATTTCGAAGGCGCCCGCGAGGCGCTGGTCGATCAGGGCGATCTCCCCAAGCTCGATCCGGCCCTCGCCGATCCGGCGGCGGCCGGCGGGCCGGAGGGCCATGCGACCATCGTCTCCTATGAGAGCGAGCGCATTCTCATCGACGTCGAATCGGAAAAGGACGGATTGCTCGTCCTCCACGATCTCTATTATCCGGGCTGGGAGGCGCGGGTGGACGGCGCGCCGGCGCCGATCGTGAAGGCGAATATTCTGTTCCGCGGCGTGCCGACAGCGAAGGGACGCCATCGGGTGGAATTCCTATTTCGGCCGTTTTCCCTCGCCAATCTCGCCTCCGCCGCCTCCACCCTGCTCGATCATCGTGAGGAGTGACAGGGCGGACGGCGGACGTCACAATAGCCCGTCGAATCCGGGCGTCTCGCCCCCTCCAATTTGCGGCGCATGAAGCTTCTCATCCTCCACACCTCGAGGTTGCTGCTCGCCTCGACGATGCTCGTCGCCGGCGCCGGCTGCGCCGCCGCGCAGACCGCCGCTCCGCCCGCCCAGCAGAAGGGCCGCTCGGCCAAGCCCGCCGCGCCCGCACCCTCATCCACCCCGGCGGAGGAGGAGAAGCCGGCTGCTGGCGCGACGCTGCGCCTCTCGGCCGTGCTGACGCAGAGCGATTCCGCCGCGCTGCGCAGCGGACTGGTCTGGCGGATTTTCGAGGACGCCGCGCAGCCGGACGGCTCCCGCAAGCTCGTCGCGGAATCGCGCGAGGCGAGCTTTTCCGAGCAATTGCCCGATGGCGCCTATATCGTCCATGTCGCCTTCGGCCTCGCCGGTGCGACGCGCCGGGTCGTCATGGAAGGCCGCAATGTCAGCGAGAGGCTGGCGCTCAACGCCGGCGGCCTGAAGCTCATCGACACTCTTGGCGACAATCAGCTGCCGGCGCAGCGTCTCGCCATCTCCATCTATGTGCCGGAACGAGGTAACTCCGAGGCCAAGCTGGTGCTCGCCAATGCCCGATCCGGCGAGGTGCTGTGCCTGCCCGAGGGCGCCTATCACATCGTCTCGACGCTGCTCGATGTGAGCCAGGGGTCGCAGGGCGACAACAATACGACCAATTCCGTCGTCACCGCCGATTTGCGCGTTCCCGCCGGCAAGGTCACGGAGGCGACGCTGCGCCATCACGCCGCGACGATGACGCTGAAGCTGGTGAAGGCGCCGGGCGGCGAGGCGCTGGCCAACACCTCCTTCTCCGTGCTGACGCCGGGCGGCGACGTGATCCGCGAATTGATCGGCGCCTTTCCGTCGCTGGTGCTGGCCGAGGGCGAATATGTCGCCATCGCCCGCCGCGAGGGCAAGACCTTTCAGACGACGTTCAAAGTGACCTCGACGCAGGATCGCGACGTCGAAATCCTCACGCAATGACTGACAAAAAAACGGACCCGCGTGGCCGCGGGTCCGTCTTTCGAAGGATGAAGTCGAAAGAGTTCGACGGCCTTACTTGAAGGTCGCCGAGCTGAAGTCGATGGACAGCGAGGCGACGAAGCGCGCGCCGCACCAGCTCGACGAGCTCTGGCCGGTGAGCGTGTTCACCGAGGCCACGTAATTGCCGGCCGGGTCGGACGTGTTCAGGAAGCAGCCCGCGCGGGTCAGATTGGAGTCGTAGTAGCGCAGGTCGAGCGTCACCACGTTCCAATTATAGGACGCGCCGACGTTCCAGGTGTTGTAGCTGGCGAATTTGAAGCCCTTGGTGCCCAGAACGCCGGTCGCCAGGAAGGCATAGTCCGGATCGATATAGCTGCCGCCATAGGCCGGGCTCGAATTGCCGATGTAGTAGTGGCCGAAGGCGCCCGAGAGCGACAGCCCCGAATAATCGGTGTTGGCGAAGGGGACGACCTTGGCGTTGATCTCGGAATACAGCGCGTGGGCGCTATAATTGTTCCAGTTCGGAGCATAGGCGATCTGGCCGCCGAGCGTCAGATAGTCGTTCACCGCCCAGCTCGGCTTGAAGTAGATCTCGACATAGCTCGGGTCGAAAGCCGTGGTGGGGAGGGCGGTGTAGGAGTTCTTGAACGTCGTGACCGGGATCGCGCCGCCGATGAACCACTGCTGATGGTTGCTCGGATAGGCGTAGTAGATCGCGCCGAAGTCCAGCGTCAGCGGACCCCAGGTGGGGCGGATGCCGGCGGTGATGTCGATCTCGGCGAGCGGGCTCGTGGCCAGCGTCACATTGGTGGCGGCGAGGCCCGTGTAGAACCAGCCGTAGCGCAGCTCCTCATAGACGCTGCCAGCCGGGCGGTGGGCGCTATTGGAAATGCCGCGGACAATATAGTCCGACATGAATTTCGCGCCATAGGCGTAGTCGAAGCCGGCGTCGAAAACGTCGAGATTCGGTTCCGGCCAAGCGACCAGCGGCTTGGCGGGCTCGGGCTTGGCGGTCTTCGCATCATCGGCGGCATAGGCGCCATTCGCAAAGAGCGCGAGCGCGGCGACGCCGGCAAACAGGACGGATTTCATAGTCTTAGGCTCCCCGATACTGGAATCGTTCTCGTCGCGATTGTTGCGATAAAGCGCGTAGGCACTCAAGCGGAACAGGGAAGCAATTGCCTAGATCTCGAGCAGAATCCGGGTTTCGGCGCTTTTTCTCTTTCGAGAGTGGCGAAAATGTCACAATCGAGTACGCAAACCGACAACTTTTGTCGATTTAGAACAAGAAAAAGGCGCGTCTTGTCCGGCCCTGAGGCGACCCGGCGGAAAGCGGACACGGATTACAGGTTACGGGGTACCGATCACGACGCCATGGCCCGCCCCGGCGCCTGCTTTTGCGGCGCCGGGGCGGGAAGCCTCACTCGAAACGGCCCGCCGCATGGCCGAGCATGGTGTAGACCTTGCCGGCGTCGGAGGTGAGATAGCCGCGCGTCAGCGCGCCCTCGCGATCATTGCGGCTGGTCTCGGCGACGAGCCGCTCGAACTCCTGAACATAATGATCGACCGTGGCGTGGAAATCCGGATCGACGCGGTAGCGGCGACGAATCTCCTCGAAGGTCTGCTGGCCCTGGGCGCTGTAGAGCCGGCGGGTGAACAGGCCCTTCTCGCCGCGCTGGAAGCGATCCCAGAACTCGCCGACCGCGGCATGATCGACCATGCGGGCGATATCGAGCGTGAGATTATCCAGAGCCCCGGCGGCCTTGGCCCGGCCGGCCGCCGTATTGGCGCGCGGCGGCGCAGCGGCGGCGGGAGCCTCATCGCGGGAGGCGCGCGCCAATAGATCGGTGAGCCAGCCATCCTCCGTCGCCGAGGCGACGGGCCGCGCCGGAGGAGCCGGCGGCGGCGGGGGCGGCGCAGGCTGGATCGCCCGGGCGGCGCGCTGCGGCTCCTCGCGCGGGGCGCGGCTGGTCCAGCTCGGCTCTTGCGCGCGCGGGGCGGGCGGAGCCACCGGCGGCGGCGGGGCGGCGGGGCGGCGGCGCGACCGGCGCAGGCGCGGGCTGCGGCTGGGCCTCGAAGCCGCGACGCGCGGGAGCGGCCGGGGCCGCCGCCGGAACCGTCTCGGCAATATCATAGGCCCGGCCCGAGCGCGCGACGATGTCGGTCAGCTCGTTGAGCGCCTTCACCTGCTCGCCGACGACACGGCGGAGCGCAGCGGCCTGCTCGGCCGTCTCGCGCGGCAATTCCTGGGCGCCGCGACGCAGCTCGGCGCGGGTCTGCTCCAGCTCGCTCTGAATCTCCGCCGACATGCCGCGAATCTCGGTCGCGGCGGCGGCGAATTTCTCGGTCGCCCGGCCGAAGATATCGGCCAGCTCGTCATTGGCCTGATCATAGGCCGCGCGCAGCGCCGCGGCGGTCTCCTCACGCTCGCGCGAGGCGGCGTCGCGCACGGCGGCGAAGCGCTCGTCGACCAGCTCCGCTGTTTCCTGCGTCGATTGCGTGATGAAGCCGCCGACATCGCGCGCGCGCTCCTCGACCCGGCGGAAATTCTCCTCGACCAGGCCGGAGAAATTGGCGACCGTGTCCTCGAAATCCCTGCGCTTGTCCTCGACCAGCAGCACGAGATTTTCCAGCGAGCGGCGGCGCGCGTCGAGCGCCGCGTCGAGCTCGGACTGGCTCTGCGCCAGCCGCTCGGCGCTCTGCGTCAGGCTCTGCTGATGCGTCTCCATCGCGCCGACCATCGAGCCGGCGTCGCGCATCACGCCGCCGGACACTTCGCCGATCTGCGCGATATGCTGTCCGACCGTCTCGATCGCGCCCTGGAACTCGCGCAGCTTGCCGCCGAGCTCCTTGTCGAGATTGGAGAGATTGCCGCCCGCCGCCGAGATGATCGTCTGCAGCGAGGAATTGGTCTCGCCCAGCCGGTCGAGCACCTCGGGCAGCTCGGAGCGCAGCTTCTCATTGACGTCGAGCAGCGCCCGCACGGAGCCTTCGGCGCCCTCGGTGAGCGCTTTCTTCAGCTCCTCGGCCGATTGGTCGATCGCCGCCGCCAGCTCGACGCGCTTCTCGCCGAGATGCTGCACGATGGTGGAGCCGCGGCTCTCGATCGCATGGGCGACCAGCTCGCCGACATTGGCCAATTCGCGCGTCACCTCGCCGCCACGATCGCCGAGCGTCGTCTGGATCTGCGTGAGGCGCTGCTCCAGCGTCGAGCTGATCTCGCCGACGCGCTCGGTCAGCGCCTGACCGAGATCGCCGGTGCGGGCGTGCAGAGTGGTGTCGAGATCGCGCCGCGCCGAGGCCAGCGTGGCGTTGATCTCCTCGATGCGGGCGTTGATCGTCTCGACGACGACGCGGCTGCGCTCGCCGATCTCGCCGGAGACCGCGTCCAGGCGGCCGACGACATTGTTCTCGAAGACGCCGATCCGCCCGTCCAGCGTGCCGGCGATCTCCTCCGCGCGGCCGCCGAGCGTGGAATTGATCTCCTCCGCCTTGGAGGAGAGCGTCTCGGTGAGCTGGGTCGAGCGGGCGAGCAGCACCGCATCGATATCCTTGACCTTCTCGTCCAGCGAGCGAATGACCTCGCGGCCGCCCTCGCCCATGGCGCGCGCGACCTCCACCGCATGGCGGGCGAGCGTGTCCTGAAAGGCCTTGCCGGCCGAATCGAGCCCGGAATCGACGCGCCCGACCAGCGCGTCTATGCGGTCCGCCGCTTGGCGCGTGCGGGCGTTGGAGACGGTCTCGAAGCTCTCGATCTTCGACGACATGACCGCGGCGATCTCCTCGGCGCGCGCGCCGAGCAATTCGACCAGCGCGGTGCCGTCGCCGGAAATCGTCTTGTCTATGGCCGCCAGCCGCTGGCCGACATCCTCCGACAGGCGCTGCGACTGATCGCCGATGCGCGCCGCGATCTCGTCGGCGCGCTCCGCCAGACGATCGGCCAGCGCCCCGCCCTCCTGGACGATGGCGGCGTCGACCGCGGCCAGACGCTCGGCCAAGGTCGCCGCGAGCTGCTGCGAATGCTCGCCGATCTGCGCCGCGATCTGGCCGCCCTGATGGCGCAGCCGCTCGTCGAAAGCCACGAGCTGCTGCTCCACGCCGCGCGTGACGCCCTCGCCGCTCGCCGCCAGCGCCGCGACCAGCGCGCCGCCGCGATCGACGATCGACGTATCCACCGCCGAAAGCCCCTCGGCCAGCGCCGAGGCGAGCTGCTGCGAGCGCTCGCCGATCTGCGTGGCGAGCTCGCCGCCGTGATGGCGCAGGCGCTCGTCGAAAGCGGCGAGCTGCTCCTCCACGCCGCGGGCGACGCCGTCGCCGCTCGCCGCCAGAGCCGCGACCAGCGCGCCGCCCTGGTCGATGATCGTCGTATCGACCGCCGCGAGCCGCTCGGTGAGCGCGGCCGCGAGCTGATCGGAATGCTCGCCGATCTGCGCGGCCATGAGATTGCTGCGATTGCGCAGCGCCTCGTCGAAGGCGGCGAGCTGCTCGCCGACGTCGCGGCTGAAGCCCTCGCCATTGGCGGCGATGGCCGCCACCAGAGCCGCGCCCTCGTTGACGATGGCCGAATCGACCGCCGTCAGACGCTGGGTGAGCTCGGCCGCGAGCTGCTCGGAATGCTCGCCGATCTTGGCGCCGAGCTCGTCGCCGCGATTGCGCAGCGCCTCGTCGAAGGCCGCGAGCTGCTCGCCGATGTCGCGGGTGAAGCCTTCGCCATTGGCGGCTATGGCCGCGACCAGCGCCGCGCCTTCGTTGACGATCGTCGAATCGACGGCCGCCAGCCGCTCGGAGAGCTCGGCCGAAAGCCGTTGTGAATGTTCGCCGATCTGCGCGTTGAGCTCGCCGCCGCGATTGCGCAGCGCCTCGTCGAAAGCGGCGAGCTGATCGCCGATCTCGCGCGTGAATCCTTCGCCATTGGCGGCGATGGCCGAGACCAGCGCGGCGCCCTCCTCGACAATGGCCGAATCGACCGCCGTGAGGCGCTCGGTGAGCTCGGCCGCCAGCTGCTGCGAATGCTCGTCGATCTGCGCCGCGAAACGCGCGGAATGGCCGCGCAAAGTCTCGTCGAGAGAAGCGAGGCGCTCGGCGACGTCGCGCGCGAGACCTTCGCCGCTCGCCGCCAGCGCCGAGGCCAGCGCGCCGCCCTGATCGAGCGCCATGGCCTCGAAAGCGGCGATGCGACCGGCGAGCGCTTCCTCGATGCGCTCGCCCTGCGTGGCGATGGCGAGCGCCGCCTCGCTGGCGGTGACAGCGAAGCGCTCCTGCAGCGAGGCGGATTGCTCGGCGAGGGTCGCTGCGACATCGGCGACGCTCGCGGCGAGGCCCGCCTCGAGCGCGGCGCCGCCGACCGTGAAGGCCTGCTCGGCGCGGCTCTGCGTGTCCTCGAGCGTGCGGGACACCTGCGCGGTCGCCTCCTCCAGCGCGTCCAGCCGATTGACCAGCACGCCGTCGACCCATTCCGCCTGCTCGGTGACGCGGGCGACGACATCGCCGCTCTGCCGCACCACCTGCTCCTCGAAAGCGCTGAGCCGCTCGGAGAGCACCGAAGCGATGCGATCCGAATGCTCGGTGACGCGCGTCGCCACCTCGTCGCCATGGCGCACCACCGTCTCCTCGAAGGCCGCGAGGCCCTGGGAGAGATAGGCGCCGATCTCGTCGCCGCGCTCGACCAGACGCAGGACAGTCTCATCGCTGCGGCCGGCGATGCGCTCCTCGAAAGAGGCGAGCCCTTCGGCGATGGCCTGGCCGACGCGCTCGCCCTGCTGCAGGAAGCGCGAGGCGGTTTCCTCGCTCTGCTGCACGACCGCATCGCGGAAGGCCTCGAGCCCGCCGGCGACGGCCGTCGTGGCGCGCTCGCTCTGCTCCTCGAGGCTCGACAGCGTCGCCTCATGCTGCTGCGAAAGCCGATCCTCGAATGCGGCGATGCCTTCCGCCACGGCGAGGCCGAGGGCGTCGCCATGAGCGGTAAGCCGCGCCGCGGCCTCCTCGCTCTGGCCGAGCACGCGCGTCTCGAATTTGGCGAGGCCTTCGGTGACGACGCCGCCAATCGTGTCGCCATGGGCGACGAGGCGCTGCGCCACATCCTCGCCATGGCCGACAATGCGCGCCTCGAAGGCCGCGAGGCCCTCGGCGACCGCGACCCCGATCGTGTCGCCATGGGCGACGAGACGTTCGGCCGCCTGCTCGCTCTGGCCGAGGACGCGCTCCTCGAAGACGGCGAGACTGTCGGAAACGGTGGAGCCGATCTGCTCCGCATGGGCGACGAGACGTTCCGTCACCTCGGCGCTGTGGCCGGTCACGCGCTCCTCGAAGGCCGCGAGCCCTTCCGAGACCGCGGTACCGATCGCGTCGCCCTGCGCGACGAGACGATCGGCGACCACCTCGCTGTGGCCGAGCACACGCGCCTCGAAAGCGGCGACGCCTTCCGACACGGAGAGGCCGATGCGCGCGCCTTCCTCGATGAGGCGCTCGGCGGCCGCGGCGCCCTGACCGGCGACACGCTCCTCGAAAGCGGCGAGCCCTTCGTTGACGGCCGCGCCGACCGCATCGGCATGAGCTGCGAGCCGCGCCGCGACATCCTCGCTCTGACCGGCGACGCGCTCCTCGAAGGCCGCGAGGCCCTCGGTGACGGCGGCGCCGATCGCGTCGCCATGCGAGACGAGACGATTGGCGACATCCTCGCTATGGCCGATGACGCGTTCCTCGAAGGCGGAGAGGCCTTCCGCGACCGCCGAGCCGATGACGTCGCCATGCGCCGAGAGACGCGTCGCGACATCCTCGCTCTGGCCGGTGACGCGCTCCTCGAAAGCCGCGAGGCTGGCCGCCAATGCGGCGCCGATGGCGTCGCCCTGCGTCGAAAGACGCGCAGCCGCATCCTCGCTGCGACCGGCGACACGGTCCTCGAAAGCGGCGAGGCCTTCCGCCACGGCGGAGCCGATCGCGTCGCCATGGGTGACGAGACGCGTCGCCACTTCCTCGCTGTGGCCGAGGACGCGGTCCTCGAAAGCCGCGAGACCTTCCGCCACCGCGGAACCGATAGTGTCGCCATGCAGAACCAGACGCGCCGCGACTTCCTCGCTGTGGCCGGTGACGCGCTCCTCGAAGGCCGCGAGACCCGCGGCCACCGCAGAGCCGATCGTCTCGCCCTGGACCGAAAGACGCTCCGCCGCCGCCTCGCTGCGGCCCGCGACGCGCTCCTCGAAAGTCGCGAGGCCGGCGGCCACGGCGGAGCCGATCTCGTCGCCTTGCATCAGCAGGCGTATCGCCACTTCGTCGCTACGGCCGGTGACGCGCTCCTCGAAGGCCGCGAGACCTTCCGCAACGGCGGAGCCGATGGCGTCGCCATGCAGAACGAGACGCGCCGCGACCTCGTCGCTGTGGCCGGTCACACGCTCCTCGAAGGCGACAAGTCCTTCGGCCACCGTCTGGCCGAGACGCGCGCCCTCTTCGGCGAGGCGCGCCGTCGCTTCGGCGCTACGCTGCGCGACGCTCTGCTCGAATTCCGCGACGCCCTGCGTCAGCGCTGCGCCGATGCGCTCGCTCTGCTCGGCGAGGCGCGAGGCGATCTCGCCGCCCTGGACAACGACATTCTCTTCGAAGGCGCCGAGGCGATCGGCGAGTGTGTCGGTGACGCGATCGCCATGCGAGGCGATGGCGGCGATGGCCTCGCCGGCCACGGCGGCGAAACGCTCGTGCAGAGCGTCGGCCTGCTCGGTGAAGGCGCTGGCGCTTTCGGCGAGCGTCTGCGCGAAACGTTCGTTGAGGCCGCCGCCATGCGCTTCCAGCTCGTTGCGGGCGCGCTCGCGTGTTTCCTCGAGCAGCTCGGCGAGGCGGTCGCCGGCGGCGCGGAAAGCGGATTCCGTCGCCGCCACTTTCTCGGCGAGCTGCGTCGCGAGATTTTCGGAAGCCGAGAGCAGCGAACGCTCGATCGCGCCGCCATGCGTCTCGATCGCCTCGTCGACGCGGCCGCTGGTCTCCGCGAGACGGTCGACGAAGCTCTCGCCGCGCTCGCCCACCGCCTGCACGAGATGGCCGCCGATGGAATCGAGGCGATCGACGACGAAGGCGCCGCGCGATTCGAAATCGGTCGCCAGCGCGTCGCCGCGCTCCTGAAGCTTGCGATCCGCCTCGGCTATGCCGTCGGAGAAGCGCCGCGTGACCTCCTCCGAGGCCAGAGTGAGGCTGACGGCGATCGTCTCCCCGGCGACGGAGAGACGCTGCACCATGTCTTCGCCACGCGTCGAGAGCGTGGAATTGAAGCCGTCGCCGACGCGCTCCAGCGCCAGACGAATCTCCTCGCCCTTGGAGCCGAGCGCGGCGGTCACGCGGCCGCCGGCCTCGCTCACCGTCTCGGCGAGATGGGAGGAGCTGGTCTGCAGCTCCGCCGACAGCGACTCGCGCGCGCCGAGCAGCGCCGTGCGGGCGTTGTCGGCGTTGACGAGGATCGCCTCGCGCTCGCGCGTCAGCTCGTCGATGAGCACGCGAATGCGGCGCTCATTCTCGGAATAGGAGCGCTCGAGATTGGAGACCTCGGTGCGCACGATGATCTCGAGCTCGCTGGCCCGCGCCAGCGCGCGCTCTATGCCGTCGCCCATTGAGGCGGCCTCGCGGCGAATGGCCTGCGAGAGCGTCACCATCTGCTCGGTGGCGATGGCCTCCGGCTCGATCAGCCTTATCGCCACTTCCGCCATGGAATTGGCGACCTGCTTCATCTCATGCGCGCGGCGCGCCATCACGCCGGTCACGAAGATGAAGACGATGGGGGCGAGCAGCGCCAGCAGCGTCAGCACCGGCTTGGGCGCGAGGAAGGAGCCGTTCTCGTGGTCGAGAATCTCGCCCTGATTGAAATAGACGAACAGAGTCCACAGCACCGCCCAGGCGGCGATGGACAGGAAAGTGTAGCCGAGAATGGCGGTGTTGGGACGGACCTGCAGCGCGGCGCGCAGCTCGCCGACGGTCTGGCGATCGTCATTGGCCGGCGCGCCGGCGGGGCCACCTGCGGCTTGGCCGCCGAGCGGCCGGCCACGGGCGCGGCGCCTTCCGTGGGGCGCGCAGAATCCCGCGCCGCATCGCGCGCATCTTGGCGCCGCGAGGAGGGAAGGCTGAAGTTGAAGCCGGGGGCCGTCTTGGCCTGGCCCTTGCCCTCGGCCTTATCAGCGGGCTTGGCGCCCGCCTCGGCCGGCGACGCGGCTTTCTCGCCAGCTTCCGTCGCGGCCTCGGCGGTGGGCTCCAAGCCCAGATTCAACGCCTCTTCGACCGCCGACAGCGCAGCGATAGCCGCGTCCTGGGGCTTGCCCGATTTCGCCATCGTCACCTCTCCGAGCGGTCATAGTTCCGCTTTATGACGCCGCTCACGCTTTTTCGCCGTTCACATCGAGCAGAAAAGATTAACCAAATATTACCGCCGTCGGCCCGCAAATGAAACGGGCGCGGACCGCCAATCGAAATCGTCGTTAACGCGACTGGGGGAAGATGCTCGGCGCTCCGCCCGGAGCGGAGCAAAAGGGGCGACCTGCAGCTTGGCCGCGAATCCGAAGCAATGCTTACATAAGATTGATTCGAATAAGAATACGACGCCTGATTCGACCCGGCGAGCGCAATCGCCGAGGCCACGCGCAGGCTCTCGGCGCAATCCACAGGAAAAGCGAGACTTTTCCGCGAAGGGCCGATCGGAGACGTAGAATGACGGATGGCGGAAACACCGAAGGCGCGCCCGACGCGATCGATTGGGCGTATCTCTCGCGCCAGACGATGGGCGACACGGAGCTCGAAGCCGAGCTGCTGGCGCTGTTCCTCACCCAGGCGGGCGAGTTCGACGGCAGGCTGGCGGCGGCGGCCTCCGACAAGGCGCGCCTGGACCTCGCCCATACGCTCAAGGGCGCGGCGCGCGCCATCGGCGCCTTCGCGCTCGGCGACGCGGCCGAAGATTATGAGTCCGCCCTGACGGAGCCAGAGCGGCGGCGGGCGCTGGGCGCGCGGCTGGCCGAGGCGCAGCTGGCGATCGCGTCCCGGCTCGGTCGGTGAGGCGTCAGAGCTGGCCGCCATCGATCGATCGCACCTCCGCGGTCGAGGGCGCCCTTATGCTGGCGTTGAGCTTGCGCAGCATGATGAGGCACTGCTCCTTGACCTGCTCGTCGCGGACGGAGTCGGCGACTTTGGCGAGGTGGCAGAAGGCGATGGCGCGCTGAGAGACGATGTCCTCATATTCGGAAGGGTCACTCAGATCGACCGTATGATCGCTCGTCTCGTCGGTCATGATATGGCGGAACCTCTGGTTTGTCGCATCGGTTGCGGCGGACACTGCCGCCCAATTGTGGTCGCGGCTTGGCCGAACGCCTCGAGCGCCTTGTTCTAGCGAAAGCTTCGCTTTTCCTGGCGAAAGCGTAGCGAGAGCAGGGCCAGCCAGCGCCGCCAGAAAGACGGGCTCCAGAACATGACGGCGGCGATCTGCAGCCTCTGCTCCGCGAAAGGCGCGCCCGGCTCGGCCGGCAGCAGCGTTTTCTCCTGCGGCAGAGCGGCGAGGGCGCTCTCATCGTCCGGCATGGCGATCTCGAGATCGAAATCGGCGCGCGGACGCCTGCGCGAATAATGGAGGAGAATGAGATTGGGCACGATCTCGCGCATGCTCGATTGCGCCGTCCGGGCGAAAGCGCGCGCGCCCGCCGTGATGCGATAGACGCCGCTCTCATGGGTCGAGCGCAGCAGCAGGCCGGCGAGACGGCCACGGCCGGGCCAGCGGCTGGCCCCGGCCGGGCAATCTCCAGAAAGCTCCCCGCGAAGACCGTGGATGCGATCTCCACTCTGCGGCAGCGTCCCTGCGGCTCGGCCTGCGACGCGGCGACATAATCGAAAATGGGCGCGTGAAGCCGGCTCGCCCGCGGAACCGGAATGGCGCCGCCGGAAATGAGATCGGCCACGACCTTCGCGCACCGCACCGAGGCTTCCGCGGTGAGATGATGCGGATCGACGAATTGCTCGGCTCGCTCCTCGCCGAAGATCGTCGCAGGCGTCACGCAGGGGGCCACGCCATGCGCCTTCGCGATGCGGCGATAGATGCGGTCGATGCGCCGCACGCAGGCGGAGACCCGCCGTCCGCCCGTCGGGCGCGGACGCAGGCACAGGAACAGCAAGGGGACTCCGCGCTCCGCGCAATGCTGCGCGACGCTGGCCAGCGCATCGTGAACCAGCGCGGCGGTGGTGAAGCCGGCGTCCAGCAGAATGACGTCGTTGAGCGCATATTCGAAAACGACGAGATCGGGCGCCGCCTCGCCGCGCCGCTCCGCCTCGATGAGCCGCGCGAGGCCATAGAGTGAGCCGACGGCGCCGAGAAAGCGGTTGGTGATCTCATGCTCCGGCATGAGCCCCTGCAATTGGGCGGCCCAGCCGAAATGGACCCCGGCGTTGGAGCCGCCGAGCAGCATAACTCTCATATCGCCTTCCCGCTCCGGCCGATGGCCCGCCCTCTACGATGACTTCCGCGCGAAGATCGATATGGCCGGCCCGAAGAAATGATCCGGATCGTCGTGATTGGTCCGAATGTCGTCGAAGCCGAGCGCCCGCAGCGCGGCGAGAAGATCGTCCCTGTCCAGCCAGCGATGATCGTCGCGCATGCCGCCGCAAAAGGCCGGATTGGCCTGCGCCTTCACATAGCTGCGCGGATAGGCGCGCACCTCGACGCCGTGAAAGGAGAGGATTTCCGGCTCCTTCGCCATGACGCTGCGCCGCGGATCGGAGAGCGGCATGGCGTCCGAGACGACATGCGTCCAGATGAACACGGCCGAGGCGCGCTGCGCGATCAGCTCCAGCAGCCGCAGCGGATCATGCTGATGATAGAGCACGCCGGAGGCGACGATGAGATCATAGCTCTTGTCGGTCTGCTCCAGCCATTTGACGAAATCGCCGAGCCAGAAGCGCGCCTTCTGCAGCCGCAGGATCTCCTTGGCGACGAGGCAGCGCATGAAAGCGAGCTGATTGGCCTCCACGGCGTCCACCACCGCGCCCGCATTCTCCAGCATATAGGTGTGGCCGGCCTCCAGCGGGCCGAGCTCCAGCACCTCGCGGCCCTCGAGCGCGCCGAAACATTCGACGGCCCAGAAAATTCGCGAATCATAATAGGTCGGCACGATGCCAGCCTTCACCGCGCAGGCCTCGGGAAATGCGGTGCTCCAGCCGGGAATGGCGTCTATGGCGTTCTGATGCGAGGGGAGCGCGTCGACATAGCGATCGAAAGTCCGCTCCTTGCGCTCGAATAATTTCAGCAATCTGTCCAAACCGAATCCGCGACCCGACATTTTTCGTTTCCATGCCCGCTCGAGCGCCCGCCGTCTTTCGACGCCGACGCCCAGAGACTCTATCTTAGCAGCGAGCGAGAAACAGGAATTGTCCGAATTTTTGCCGGCCGCGCGCTCCTACCCTCTTCGGGCGGCGGCAAGCGGCGGCTCGCGCGAGGCGGTCTCGGATCGGGGGAGGGCTTTCGGCAGGCCGCCCGAGGCTGGGCCGCGGCGAAAGCCGATCTGTCAGAAGCCTCGACTTCGAGAGGCTTGGTGCGGTCGAGAGGACTCGAACCTCCACTGGTTGCCCAACTAGCACCTCAAGCTAGCGCGTCTACCAATTCCGCCACGACCGCGCCGGGGCGCTGATCGAAACCAAAGCGCCGGCAGGCGGCCCGTCTAACAAAAACCCTCCCCCATGACAAGGCGCTTCGCCTCAATGTTTTGGAAATTCGACAGGCGCGATCCGGGAAGAGGGCCGCAAGGGGGCCGCCCGGACGCTGCGGCCCTCGAGCTCCGACCTGTTGAGATCGATGCTGCGCAGGGTCTGATTGTCATAGCTCTTCACATAATAGACGCGGCTGGAGAGATCGGCGATCGACGACCATTGCGTGAACTCGAAGCGCGAGGTCTCCTGCGGGGCGACGCGCACCAGGCCCATGGGAATGTCGAAATTATTGAGGATGTGCTCGGCGAGGCGCACCGTGCCGGCTGCGTCCTTCTGCGGCTCGGCGGAGAGGGTCATGCCCACGGCGCGCACGAATCGCGACGGCGGGGTGGGGTCGCCCGGCACGCCGATGAGGCCGGAGCCGGCGCCCAGTGGGGCGAAGCTCTCCCCCGCGATCTTCAGCGGCGGCGCATCCACCGGCGAGAGCTTCACATAATTGCGCAGATTGGTGAGGTGCCAATCGAAGGAGGGGGCGTTGGTGACGACGCCGAGCGGATTCTCATAGATTTTCAGCCGCCCGCCGATCGGCTCGACGACCAGAGAGGCGCCGCTGGCGTCATGCAGCGTGTAATGAAAAGGCGGAACGATTCCGAGGGTCGGCTGCACGACATCGACGATGGCGATCGTGTCCAGCGCCGCGCGCAGCTCCTCGACACTGGCGAAATTGCCCAGCGCCCAGGTGAGGAAATCCCAAGGGGCCAGCGCATGGCCGGGATCGGCGGTCTTGGGATCGGCGTAGCCGGCGAAGCCCGGAAAATAGAGAATGCCGCCGGCGAGGCCTTTTTCATTCATGCCGTCGACGACGACCGGCAGGCCGAAGGCGTTGAGCCCGGCGATCGCATAGCGGGATTTCCACCCCCAGCCGGGCTTGCCTTCCGGCCCCGTCGCCCGCGCGGCGTAGTTGCGCGGAATGACGATCGCCTCCGATTCGAGCGGAAAGCCGAACTCCAGCGTGCGGCCATAGACGCGCGCGCCATCGGCGGCCTTCAAGAGAAAGCTCGTGCAGGCCCCCGCCGGCGCGAGCGCGAGAGCCAGAGCGAGCGGCGCTAGCGCGAGCCGCCCCAATGCACGACGAAAAGACATCGCAGCCATCTTCCTCTCCGATTGATTCTTCTCGGTAGAGATAGGCGGCCGAAAAGCGAGAGCGCGCGCCGCGGCCGAAAAGCGGCGAACGGCCTCGAGGCATTATGGCGGCGAATGGGAAAATTCCCCGCAATTCTTCTCGACGTGCGCGAGCGCATAGATTTCAGCCGACATTAACCAATAAGAGCAATGCAGGCGAGGGCGAGGCTCTGTCCAGTTCGGACCAGAGCGTTATGTGCTCGAGCAATGTGTTCGTGTGTGTCAGGAGTTTTCGCGTCATGTCGGAAGTCGCTGCTGTAGCCCGCAGCCGCAGGGTCTGCCTTCGCGCCTTTTCCGCGGCCTGCGCCGCGAGCGTCGCCGCCTCGGTTCTCGCCCTCGAGGCGCGGCCCGCAGCCGCACTCGGCTATTCCGCCGAATCTCCAGAAGCCGAAGCCCCCAAGGCGCCGCGCAAACGTGCAAAGCGCGGAACCTCCTCCGAGGCCAAGCCGGCCGAGAATGTGAGCCTCGCGCGGCCGCTGTTCGCGGTGGTGTCGCTCAGCGGCCAGCACATCTCCATCTACAATCACAATGGCCTCGTCGATCGCTCGGTCGTCTCCACCGGCGTGCCCGGCCATTCGACGCCGGAAGGCATGTTCACCATTCTCGGGCGCGAGCGCTTCCACCGCTCCAATCTCTATTCCGGCGCGCCCATGCCCTTCATGCAGCGCATCACCTGGTCGGGCGTCGCCATGCATACGGGCCATGTGACCGGCCATCCCGCCTCGCATGGCTGCATCCGCCTGCCGGGCGGCTTCGCGCAGAAGCTGTGGGGCATGACCCGCATCGGCGAGCGCGTCGTCATCGCGCCTTATGATCTTTCGCCCACGGAAATCTCGCATCCCTCCCTGCCCGCGCCCAAGATGCGCTCGCCGACGGAAGCCTCGGCCGCGACCCTCGCCGATGCGGGATTGCGCGACGGCTTCGCCGACGCCGGCGCGGCGCCGCTGCTCAATCCGCGGCGCTACGCCGAGCAGCTGAAGACGAAATCCGCAGCCGACGCCGCAGCCGCCTCCAAAGCGGCGACGGAGGCCTCGCTCGCCCTCAACGCCAAGCGGCAGGAGGCCGCCCGCGCCTCCGCCGAGCTGAGATCGGCCGAAGCCGCCGAGTCGAGCGCCCGCGCCAAGGCGGAAGCCGCAGCCAAGTCCGCCGAGGCCGCCGCCGCCAAGCGTCAGGATGTGGCCACCGCCAAGCCGGACCTGCCCACCAATGACGGCGCCAGCCCGGCCGAGGCCGCCAAGGCCAAAGCGGACGCCGCGCTCGCCGAGTCCAAGGCCCGGCTCGAGGCCGCCAAGACCGCCTATAACGCCAGCGACGCGGAAGTCGTGGAGGCGGGCCGTCGCTCCCGCGAGGCGGCGGAAGCCTCGGCCGCCGCCGCCAAGGCGGAGAAGGACGCGCAATTGCGCACGGCGCCGATCTCCATTCTGGTGAGCAAGAAGAATCAGCGCATCTATGTGCGCCAGGGGCTGACGCCGATCTTCGAGGCGCCGGCGACGATCCGCGAGCCGGAACGCCCGCTCGGCTCGCATCTCTATATCGCGACGGCGACCGGCGAGAATGGCGCGTTGAAATGGTCGGTTCTGTCCATGCCGCCGCGCATCGCCGAGGCGCGCGCCGCGCATAAGAAGAAGGGATTGGTGGAGGAGCGCAGCGCCGCCCCGCTGGGCGCGGCCTCCAGCGCCGCCGAGGCGCTCGACCGTCTCGAGCTCTCGGACGATGTGCGCCAGCAGATCGCCGATCGCCTATGGCTCGGCGGCTCGATCATCATCTCCGATCAAGGGCCGAGCTCGGAGACCGGCGCCGTCGGCACCGATCTCACCGTGAAGTTCCGCTGAAACATTCGAATCCCGGCGCGCTCCGCGCGCGTCGGGATCGAGGCCGCGGAGCCTCTTATTTCGCCTCGGTCGTGTGCTGCGGCAGCAGCGCCAGCAGCGAGGCCATTTTCGGCGCCGCGCCCGGATTCATCATGCCGACGACATGATAGCCGGCGTCGACATGCAGCACCTCGCCGGTGACGCCGCGCGCCATGGGCGAGAGCAGATAGACCGCCGTCTCGCCCACTTCCTCGATCGTCACCACGCGGCGCAGCGGGGCGTTATATTCGTTCCAGCGCAGAATATAGCGGAAGTCGCCGATGCCGGAGGCCGCCAAAGTCTTGATCGGCCCTGCGGAAATGGCGTTGACGCGAATGTTCTTCTCGCCGAGATCGGCGGCGAGATAGCGCACGGAGGCCTCCAGCGCGGCCTTGGCGACGCCCATCACATTGTAATGCGGCATCCATTTCTCGGCGCCGTAATAGGTGAGGGTGAGCAGCGAGCCGCCGTCCTTCATCAGCTTCTCGGCGCGCTGTGCGACGGCCGTGAAGGAAAAGCAGGAGATCATCAGCGACTGCGTGAAATTCTCCGCCGTCGTGTCGACATAGCGGCCGTCGAGCTGATCCTTGTCCGAGAAGGCGAGACAATGGACGACGAAATCGATCTTGCCCCACAGCTTCTCGACCTCGGCGAAGACGGCGTCGATCGTCTCCGGCTCGGAGACGTCGCAGCGGCCGACGACGGTCGCGCCGATCTCCGCCGCGAGCGGGCGCACGCGCTTTTCCAGCGCCTCGACCTGGAAGGTGAGGGCGAGCTGCGCGCCGGCGTCGGCCGCGGCCTTGGCTATGCCCCAGGCGATGGATTTATTATTGGCGACGCCGAGCACGAGGCCCCGCTTGCCTGCGAGAACGCCGCTGAAAATATTGCCGTTCGACGTCGGTTCCGGTTGCGACATGGGAGCAATGGTCCATAAATCTGCGATCGAGAGGCGGGGTCCGCCGCCTGTCGGCAACGCCGTTGGAGGGCTACGCGCAACATGCGCGCTCAGCGCGCGCACATCGGGCGCTTCAGCGCGCGCATTTGGGCGCGCGGGCTCGGGACGTGAGGTGGGGCGCCCGAGCGGAGACGCCTTTGGCGTCGCTCGCGGCCCGACATACAAAAACAGATAAATCTCAGGGCGCGGAGATAGTCAATCGCGCCGGACTGGCATAATATCCGTGGGGAAAGAAACCGAACCAGCGCCGCGCGGACGAGGCGTCGAGGACCGCGCGAAACGGGCCGAGCGATGGGACAGGCGGAGGATTTCGACGAGACCTTGGAAAGGCTCACGCCGGGCCTGCGCCGCTATGCACGCGCGCTGCTTTCCGGCGCCGCCAATGATCTCGCCGACGAGCTGGTCCACACCGCGCTGCAGACCACGGCCAACGAAGCCGGGCGCGAGTCGACCGGCGCCGTTCTCGACCTTCGCGTCGATCTCTACGCATCCTTGACCCATGCCGCGCAACGTCGGCTGCGCTCCGCCGCGCCGCATCGTCCCTCCCTGCGGCAACCGGCGATCATGCATCGCTTGGCCGATCTCCCCTTCGAGGAGCGGGAGACGCTTCTGCTCGTGGTGCTGGAGGGCTTCACTTACGAGGAGGTCGCCCGCATCACCCGCACCGATCGGCCAGTGGCGCTGATGCGGCTGATGCGCGCGCGCTCGGCGCTGACCGCGCTGGACCGCCACCCCTCGCCGGGGGCCGACGCTGGCCGCCGGCCGGGGCCGCATCTGCGCGTCGTGAAATAGACAGGCCGCAAATGACGAGCCCCCGGGAGCATGTCGACGAGTCCGATCTGCATGCTTTCGTCGATGGCGAGCTCGACGCCGAGAATCGCCGGCGCATAGAGGACCATCTGCACAATCACGCCGAGGACGCCGCGCTGGTCGAGGGCTGGCGCCGGCAGAATGCGGCGCTGCGCGCGGCCTTCGCCCAGACGGTGAAGGAGCCCGTGCCCGCCGGGCTGCGGACGGCCTCGGTGACGAGCCTAACGCGCAGCTTCGGCTCCGGCGTCAATTGGGCGCGCTTCAGCCCCAGCAAGGGCGCCTCGCTGCGCGCCATGCGACGCTCGGACACCAGCCGCCGGCCGCCGCGCCGGCCGGCGATCATCATGTCGCTGCTGACGCTGCTCGCCGGCGCGGTGGTGGCGGGAGCGGCGCTGCTGGCCTTCACCGGCCCCGCCTCGCCGCCCTCCGCCCCGCAACGGGCCATGATCGAGCCGCCGGGGCTCGTCGCCCACGCCCAGCTCGCCTATCTGACCTTCGCGCAGGATTCGCGGCCGGTGGAGATCGGCGCCGATCGCAAGGCCGAGCTTTCGAGCTGGCTCGGCGAGCGCGCCGGCTTCGGCCGCCTGCCGGACCTCGCCGATGTGGGCCTCGAGCTCATCGGCGGCAGGCTCGTTCCGGGCGTGATCTCGCCGGCGGGGCTGCTGATCTATCAGTCCGCCGCCGGAGCCCGCGCGGCGCTCTATTTCGAGCGCGCCGGCGGCGAGCGTCCCTCGGCTCCGCCCAAGACCTTGCCCGGCCTCGCCGCGGTGGAATGGCGCGCCGCCGGCTTCGCCTTCATCCTCATCGGCCCGCTCACGGCCGAGACCGCGCGCGCCGCCGCCGAAAGCGCCGCCGCCCAAGCCAGCCGTTAAAAGCCCGCGAAAAGCCGATCGCCTGCGGGGCCGATTGGCATGTTTCCTTCAACCGATCTCGCGAGCTATCGGGAGCGTCCCCGATTGGCACAGCATATCCGTGGCCCCCGCGGCCGCGGCGTCGAATTGTCTCGAAAGGAGCGGCGTTGTCCGGCAGCAGCGTGAACGGAACCGCGGAAATCCGCGCCGTCCAATATTTGCGGGCGGCCGCGGCGATCCTCGTCGTCTTCATTCATACGGGCGTCTACACCGAGCAATTCTATTGGCCGACGCCGCGCGCCTTCGGCGCCGGCGGAGTCGATCTCTTCTTCGTCATCAGCGGCTTCATCATGATGGTCGTCACCACGGAGCGGCCGATCGCGCCGCGCGCGTTTCTGGCGCGCCGCATCATTCGCGTTGCGCCGCTCTATTGGATCTTCACCCTCGCCATACTCGCCGTCTGCGTGGCTTGGCCGACGGCCATGCTGCATAATCTCGTGACCTTCGATCATGTCGCGCTGTCGCTGCTGTTCATTCCGCATTTCAATCCGCTGGAGAGCAATTACACGCCCTTCTTCAAGCTGGGCTGGACGCTGAACTACGAGATTTATTTCTATCTCGTGTTCGCGGCGCTGCTCGTCATACCCTCGCCGCGCCTGCGGCTGGCGATTCTCGCCGGCTTCTTCTCGCTGGCCACGGCCTTCTATCTCGCCTTTCTGCCAAGCGATCCGTTCCTGCACATCTATTGCAATCCGATGGCGCTCGAATTCGTCATCGGCGCCGCGGTCGGCTATCTCTATGTCAGCGGAAACATAGCGAAGATCTCGCTGCCCACGGCGGCGGCGCTCATCGTCGGCGGCCTCTTCGTCATCGTCGCCATGTTCGATGCGGATGATGTCGCCCGCGTGCAGACGGTGGGTCTCGCCTCGGCCGGGCTGCTGCTGGGCCTGCTGGCGACGGAAGCGCACGGCAAGCTCGGGCGCTCCTCCCTGCTGATGCTGCTCGGCGACGCCTCCTATTCCATCTATCTCGCGCATCCGATCGTGCTGACTCTGGCGCGCGTCGCCACGCGCGCGCTGCATCTGCCGGTCGAGCGGCCGGTCATCGGCGTCGTCGCCGTCATTGTGACGCTGACTCTCTCCATCGCCGCGGGCGTCGTCGTGCATCTCCTCATCGAGAAGCCTTTGCTCGCCGTTCTGCGTCGCCGCCTGCTGCGTCGCGCCGATGCGCGCGAGGCCGCGCCGTCCTTCGATCTCGTCACGACGCGCGCCGGCCGGCGCATGGCCGCGCTGCTGCTCTGCGCGCTCGGCGTCGCCACGATCGCCTTCGCCGAGCGAGGCCTCGCCGCCGAGCCGAAACGCGCGCCCCCGCGTCTCGTCCATGAGGAGGATTTCTCACGCGCCGGCGGGCTCGATCAAAATTTCTGGTCCTATGAGATCGGCTTCATCCGCAATCACGAGGCGCAATATTATCGCCCCGAGAATGTCTTCGTCGCCAATGGCGCGCTGGCGCTGGAAGGCCGCGCGGAAGGCGTGCTGAACGCCCGCTATGACGGCGCCTCGAAAGATTGGACCCGCTCGACGCTCACCTCGGAATACACATCCGGCAGCATCTTCTCGCGCTTTTCGATGCGCTATGGCGCCGTGGAGGTGATCGCGCGCGCGCCGAAAGGCGCCGGGACATGGCCGGCGATCTGGATGCTCGGCGGCGACGACGGCCCGCCCTATCGCGAGATCGATATAGTGGAGGCGGTCGGCAAGCATCCGAACATCGTCTTCACCAGCGCCCATGCCGGTCCAACGCTGGACGAGCTGACCAATTGGTCGGCCGAGACCAATGTGCCGACTCTGTCCTCGCAATGGCACGTCTATCGGCTGGATTGGAGCGCGGAGACCATCGCCGTCTCCATAGACGGCCGGCAAGTGCTCGCCGTCGCGCCGCGCGGCCCCGACGATCCGCTGCGCCAGCCGATGCGTATTCGCATCAATCTCGCGCTCGGCGGCTCCTGGGGCGGACCGATCGACAAGAGCGCGCTGCCGGCGCGCTTCGAGATTCGATCGATCCGCGTCTATTCCAACGAGATGTGATCGCTCCGCGTGAGAGGCGCCTATCTCAGATCATCATCGACCATCGCATGGGCGGCGGGCGGAGCGGAAACGCGCGTCCATGTCTCGCCGCTGCACAACATGCCCCAGAGGCAACCTTTCAGCGTCAATCGCGTCGGGCTGTCGACAGTGACGAAGCCGTCATAGGTCTTGCCGTCCTCGACATTGAAGATCTGGCCGGCCCAATGATTGGGGCCGGTCTGCGTGGCGCCGCGAAGAATCACCGCGCCTATGGAGGAGCGATCCTCGGCGTTTTGCGCGGCGACGACCTTGGCGCACAGCTTGCCGTTCTCACAATCATAGAAGCTGAAGCGCACGCCGCCTTCCGGCCGCAGCCAGACGCCGCGCGGATCATTGGACGAGGCGCCGGCCGCAGGACCGCACGCCAGAGCGGCCGCGGCCAGCAGCGCCGAAGGCGCGAGAAGCGCGAGGGCGAAAGAGCGTGTCATGTCGATCCTCCTTCTGTTGGAGAGGGAGGATCGACGAGCATGATGTCGAATCTTCGGCCGCGACGCCTCAGCCGTTGGCGAAGACGAAGAGCGCGACCGCGAGCGCGCCGAGCGCTGTGAGCGCGAGCTGAACCTTGCCCCACAGCTCGATCGACTTGCGCGCGTCGGCGCCGTCCTCGGCCGAGATCAAGGCAAGAATGCGGTTGTCGAGCGGCGAGACCGCATAGAACATGAAAGGCCAGGCGGCGACGATCACCGCGGCGCCGGCGAGCCAGCGCGCATCGTCGGAAGTCTTATAGTCGATGAAGCCGAGAACGGCCGAGAGGAGCGAGAGGCCGGCGAGCAAGGCGAAGCCGCGATGATCGGACGTCTCCCACTCCTTCATGAGCGATTTGTCGTCGAGCTTCAGCCGCGCGGGCTGCTCGACGAAATTGACGTAGAGAGACGCCCCCGTGAAAGCGCCGGCGACGGCGAGCGCGAGCGAGCCCGTGACCATGAGGCGATCCTCCGTTCGAACTGCGACAGAGGATATATAAGCTCTAGTTTCGGGAAACGAAGATCGCGTTTCCCGCCAATGCGGCGGGAAACGCGCCGAGGTCACGCGGTTTCGATCGCCTCTTCGTCGCAGACGATGCGGGAATTGCTCTCCGCCTCCGCCGCCACGTCGAATTTCAGCGGCTCGATCTTGGCCGTTTGCGTCTCGCGCTCGGTGAAATGGTCGAAGAAGAGGCGCATCGTCTGGCTGATGCCGAAGGGATTTATGCGCCGCACATCCTCCCGATAGAAACGCGCGACATTGGGCGGCGCCGTCGCGACGTCATAGGAGGGGAAATAAGCGATATTGGGCCGCGCGCGCACCACCTCGTCCGCCGCCGCGCGCAAAATCGCCTTGATCGCCGAATTGGCCTCGAGCACATGGCGATCCTCATAAGTGGCGATGATGCCGACCGGCGAGACCGTGAGAATGATGCGCGCATTCGCATTGACGGAACGAATGCGATCGACGGAGGCGAGGAAGTCGCGCACCACTTCCGAGACGGTCATATTGTGGAAGGCGAAGACGGACGGATCCCACACGCCGCCAGCGACGCCGGGCGCCTGCTGCAGCACCGCGCCATCGCTGCGGCAGCGCCAGGATTCGGTATGGCCGAAGGTGAAGACGAAGACGTCCAACGTCTCGAACATTTTGCGCACGGCGGCAAAATGCCGCTCGCGCTCGGCCAGCATGTCGTCGATCGTGTCATAGCCGTCCGGCTCTATGCTCGGGCGGAAAGGATCGACGATGCGGCCGTCCTCCTGCCGCACCCAATGCACGAGCTCTGGCTGGAACTTCCCATAGGCGCGGTCGAACAGCTGGAGCAGCGCCGTCGTGGTGTAGAGATTGCCGTAGCGGCAGGAGTACATCGAATAATTGCGCCGCTCCGCCTCGGCGGCGGACATGCCCTCCGGCGGCTGCTCGGCGAGATAATAGTGGTACCCGCTGGCCTTTAGTTTCTGGGCTATTTCTTGCGCGAAACAACTCCCGCCGGTCGCCACTTTGTCTTTCAGCGAGATTTTGAACGGCGTGGAGAGAATGGGGTCGATCGCGAAGGGCGGCGTCTGCGTCACCGCCTTGCGCCAGAAGCGATGGTCGGGTAGGGAGCTATAGGGATGTTCCGCCAATTGTCGGTCTCCTGGAAAGCCGCCGGCCGTATGGCTCGTCGAGTCGGGTTCATCTAAGACGCGCGGTCCGCCCTCACAAAGGCGAGAACAGCGCGCCGGAATGGGATGAATGCGGCGGCCTCATCGATGCGGCCGGGAGCATAAACGGCGACCGGGCGCTTGTCATCCTTCGGCGCCGACTTCGATTTCGGGCCGCGACGAAATGGCATAACGCGCGCATGTTGTCTCAGATCGACCGGCAGATCATCCGCTCCTGGTACAATCATCTCGTCGAGCCGCGGCTCGCGCCCTTCTATTCGAAAGGGCCACGCCTCACCGGGCCGCGCATCGCCGTCATCGGCAATTGCCAGGCTTTCGGTCTGGCCTATGCGATGAAGCTGCTCGACCCTTCCGCGCGCGTCTCGCATTTCTCGGCGATCGCCAAGACGCGCGCCGACATAAAGCTGCTCGCCAAAACGCTCGCCACCTACGACTATGTGTTCAGCCACGAGTTTCTGCACGGGCATGTGCGCGGCGGCGGCTCGGCGGAGCTGTGCGAGCTGCTGGACAAGGTGATCATGATCCCGGCGATCACCTTCTCCGCCTTCCATCCCGATCTCGTCTATCTGCTCGACGCGACGCGCGGCCATGCGCCGACCCTCGGCCCCGTCGGCCCCTATCATTCGGCGCTCGCCGTCTTCGCCTTTCGCCGCGGCCTCTCGGTGGAGGAGGCCCATGCGCTGTTCAATCGCAATGTGTTCGAGGCGCTCGGCTATTTCGACGTCTGGAACGACGCGGTGAACGAGCTGGTCGAGACCGGCAAGAGCAAATACGGCATGGATCTCTCCGGCGAGATCGCCAATTGGTCGCGCCGCGGTGTGTTCATGTATTCGCTGGTGCATCCGCGGCCATTCGTGCTCTTCGATCTCGCCAAGAAATTTTTCGCCCATGCCGGCCTGCCGACTCCGGCGCCCGTCAATGGCGACTATTACGCGATCGACGATCTCGGCCGCGCGGAGATATTCCCCATCTATCCGCCGATCGGCGAATATTTCGGCGTGCAGGGCAGCTACACCTTCAAGCTCGAGAATTATCATCTCTCGAGCGAGGTCGGCGAATTCGTGTCGCTGAAATATTTTCTGTCCGAATGTTACAAGGTCTATCGCCGCAGCACGCCGGCGCAGCTCACCCATCCGCGCATAGAGGCGTGGCTCGCCGATCCCGCCGCCGTCGGCCGCATCATCACGCTCGCGGGCGAGAATTTGCGCAAGGGCCTGCTGCCGGCCTGACGCGCCGCCTGCGTTCAGAACCGCGAAAGGCTCTCACGCGCCATCGAGGCGCGTGGACCAGTCCTCCACCGCGCCGCGCGCGAGACGACGCGCGGCCAGCTCTCGCCAATTGCGCGCGAGCGGCGCCAGCTCCGCCATTTGCGCCAGCGCATCGCGATCGAGCATGCGCAGATAGAGCAATTCATTGAGCCGCGACAAAGGCCAATCCGGCAGCGGCCGCTCCACGCGCTGGAGAGACGCCCCCGGCTCGGCGACGCCCTCGCGCAGCACGCGGTAATACCAGCCAGTGCGACCGCTCGTCTGAACGCGCCGCGCCATATCCGTCCGCGCGAAACGCACATTCAGCTTCCAGCAGGGCTGGCGGCCCTGGCTCACCTGCAGCAGCGCCGAGCCGAATGCGAAGATGTCGCCGATACAGACGTCGCGCTCGGTCACGCCCAGAGTCGAGATGTTCTCGCCGAAAGCCGGCGGCGCCGCGAGCGCTTCGGCGAGTTCCGGCTCCTCCTTCGCCCAGGCGTCGTAATGATCGCGCGGATAGTGATGCAGCGCCTTCTCCGGCCCGCCATGGTGGCGCAAATCCCCCTGACAATCGCCGCAGAGACCGTCGCTCAATATGCGCCATGGCGGCGTCGCCGCGCTTTTGGCGATGCCGCTCGGCGCCGCGCGCGGGCCGAGAGAAATGAGCGCCGGGGCCGCGAACAGGGTTTCGATCACAGGGTTCATGGACAGGGTTCGCTTAAAAAAAGGCCTCGCGCGAGCATTGCTCGGCGAGGCAGTTCGGAGTCGCCGAAGTGACAACGGCGGGGGGTCGTCGGTGGTCTATTTCAGCGCGGAGAGATCGGCGCCGAAATTAATGTGATAGGCGCGCCCGTCGATGACGAAGGCGGGCACGGATTTGACTCCGGCCGCCTCGGCCTCGCCGAGCCGCGCCTTGTCCTCGCCGAGATGCACGATCTCGACGTCGAAGACATTGGGGTCGAGCGCTTTGGCGAAGGCGGTCTCCGCATCCGCGCAAACCGGGCATCCGGCGTGATAGAAAGTCGCTTTCGTCGCCATGGCCTTGGTCCTCCTCTCTTCTGCTTCCCGCGCGCCGACTCGGAGCGGCGCGCCATTCTGCTGCGAACCTGCCGCGGGCTTGGGCCGGCGGCGCCAGAGCCCCGAGCGGCTCGAAGATTTGCGCATTTCAGGCGCCGGCCTCCTGCGCGTCGCGATGCGCGAAAAGGCTCCAAGCCTCCTCGCCCGCCGCGGGCGGCGCGGGATCGTGCTCCGGGCAATCCAGGCGCAAATGACGGCCGCCGAAAGCCGCATCGACGAGCGCACAATGATGCGGCAGCTCCGCATCGGCATGGGCGTGCGGGCGGAAGTGGCGGCAGCTGACACAGAGCCGCTGCGGCGGAATAGCCTTGGCCTGCTGCAAGGCGCGGATCGTCTTGATGACCAGATCGAGCAGCGTCTGCTGCTCTTGCGGCGTCAGCGTCTCCAGCGCGCTTTCGGCGGAGGTCATGGCGAGGCCGATGGCGCGAACGACATCGCAGCCGGCCGGCGTCACGCGAATAGCGATGGCGCGCTTGTCGGTGGGATCGGCGAGCTTGGTGACGAGGCCTTTGCGCGTGAGCGCGGCTATGGAATCGGTCGCCGTCGGTTGGGTGACGCCCAAATGCTCGGCCACCGCGCGCAGGCGCAGGCCCGCCTCGCCGCGGCCGGCGATGAAGGTGAGCGCATGCAATTGCGTTGGGGTGAGCCCGGCCTCCTCCGCGACGCCCCATTCATCGGCGCGCATTGCGGCGGCGATGCGGTCGAGCCCCTCGCGCAGGCGGCGCGGCAAAGGCGTGGTGATGGCGTCGAAGAGCGTCATGGAATTTTATTAGGACTCCTATTTATTTCTGTCAAGCGCAGGAGCGCTTGCGATCCGCCATGCGCTTGCGCTAGGCCAACGGGGCCGTCGCCCATCGCAGGATCGACCCTATGCTCCGAGCCGCCGCCGTTTGTCTCTTCGCTTTCGCCGCCACGCTTCCCGCGCGCGCCGCCGATCTCAATGATTATCCGACCTCGGCGCGGGCGGATTATGTGTTCGGCTGCATGAAGGCCAATGGCGATTCGCGGCAGGCGCTGGAGCAATGCTCCTGCTCGATCGACATCGTCGCCTCCATATTGCCCTATGAGCGCTATGTCTCGGCCGAGACTGTCGCCAGCATGGATCAGCAAGCGGGGCAGATCGGCTCGCTGTTCCGCAACTCGCGCCTCGCCAAGGAGGCGCTGGAGGAGCTGCGCCGCGCCCAGGCGGAAGCGCAGGTGCGGTGTTTCTGAGGGCGCGCGCCCTCACGCCCCCGAGAGTCGCGCCACCGCCCGCGCATGGCCGATCAGCGGCAGCAGCAGCGACAGTTCCGGCCCATTCTCCGCGCCGGTCAGCGCGACGCGCAATGGATGAAACAGCGCCTTGCCCTTGCGGCCCGTGCCCGCCTTGACGGCGCTGGTCCAGGCCGACCATGTGATCTCGTCCCACGGCTCGGCGGGCAGCAGCGCCTGCGCCTGCGCCAAAAATTCCGCATCCTCGCGGATCGGCTCGATCTCGCCCTCGACGACGCGCCACCAGTCCAGCACATCGGCGAAGCTCGTCACATTCCCCCGCACGGCGCGCCAGAAGGGCTCGGCCTTGAAGCCGACGATGTCATGCGCCTCTAAGCGCTCGCGCACGTCGTCATATTCCAATATCGCCAGCGTGCGATGGGTGAGCGGGCCGAGATCGGCGGGATCGAAACGCGCTGCGTTGCGCGAGAGATGCGCGAGATCGAAGGACTTGGCGAGATCGCCGAGCGAGCGCACCGCATGGACGCTGTCCGACGAGCCGGTGAGCACGGCCAGCGCCGCCACGGCGAGCGCCTCATAGCCCTCCTCGCGCAGCGAGGCGATGGCGAGCGAGCCGGTGCGCTTGGAGAGCGCCTCGCCCGCGCCGCCGACGAGAAGATTGTGATGCGCGAAAACAGGATGCGCATGTTCCGGCGCCAGCGCCTGAAACAGGCGAATCTGCACCGCCGTATTGGTCACATGATCCTCGCCGCGAATCACATGAGTGATTCCGAGCTCTATGTCGTCCACCACTGAAGGAAGCGTGTAGAGAAAGCTGCCGTCCTCGCGCAGCAGCACCGGATCGGACAATGTGGCGCAGTCGATCGCGCAATCGCCGCGAACGAGATCGCGCCATTCCACGACGCCGGCCGGAAGCTTGAAACGCCAATGCGGCTTGCGTCCCTCCGCCGCGAGCCGCGCGCGCTCCTCCGCCGAAAGCTTCAGCGCGGCGCGGTCATAGACGGGCGGCAGTCCGCGCGCCTGCTGCAATTTGCGGCGCTTCTCCAATTCCTCCGGCGTCTCGTAGCAGGGATAGAGCAGGCCCGCCGCCTCGAGACGCGCCGCCGCCGCTTCGTAGTGCGCGACGCGCTGCGACTGCCGCACCACCACATCCGGACGCACGCCGAGCCAGGCGAGATCGACCTCGATCGCCTGCGCGAACTCCTCGCTCGAGCGGGCCAAATCGGTGTCATCGAATCGCAGCACGAATCTTCCATGGTGGGAGAGGGCGTACAAATAGTTCAGCAGGGCCGGACGCGCATTGCCGATATGGATGCGGCCGGTCGGCGAAGGCGCGAAGCGAACGATCGGAGTGGTCATGAGCAAACTTCGGCAGGAGGAGAGTGCGAGGGCCGCGCGACGCGACAAGATTCTCGCGCCGCCCCCCTTTTGCCAAGAGCTGAGCTCCTTGTCAGGCGGAATATCGGTCTGGCCCGCTCCGGGGCTGCGCAGCCGTCGCCGCCCGCTGGCGCAGGCGCAGGCCGCCGCCCGTCTCGAATCCCGAAAGTGACAGGCAGGGAACACGCATGATCATCGCCTATGTGTGCGCCGCCTTCTGCGCGACGCTGCTCTCGCTCAACCTCGCCAGCATCGCCATCGCCGCCTTCCGCTGCAAAGCCCGCCCCCGCGCATTGCGCGTTCCCGCCCATGCGCCGCCGGTGAGCATCGTGCGGCCGCTGCGCGGGCTCGAGACCTTCAGCGAGGAGACGATCGGCTCCACCTTCGCGCTCGACTATCCGAGCTATGAGGCGCTGTTCTGCGTGCAATGCGCCAATGATCCGGTGATTCCGCTGGTCGAGCGGCTCATCGCCGCGCATCCGCATATTTCCGCTCGGCTGCTCGTCGGCGACGATTATGTGAGCGTCAATCCCAAGCTCAACAATTGCGTGAAGGGCTGGGACGCCGCGCGCCATTCCTGGGTCGTGCTCGCCGACTCCAACGCCCTGCTGCCGCCGGACTATATTCAGACCATGCTCGCCGCCTTCCGCGACGACACGGCGCTCTCCATCTCCATGCCGATCGGCTCTCGCCCCAAGGGCTTTTGGGCGGACGTGGAATGCGCTTTTCTCAACACCTTCCAGGCGCGCTGGCAATATGGCGCGGAGGCGGTCGGCATCGGCTTCGCGCAGGGCAAGAACATGATGTGGCACCGCGAGGTGCTGGAGCGCGCCGGCGGCATTCGCGCTCTGGGCGCCGAGATCGCCGAGGACGCCGCCTCCACCAAGATCATCCGCGCGCAGAAGATGAAGGTGCGGCTCGTCGACATGCCCTTCGAGCAGCCGCTCGGCCATCGCACGGCGCATGAGGTCTACTCCCGCCATGTGCGCTGGGCGCGTCTGCGGCGCGTGACCTTCCCCGCCTATTTCGCGCCGGAATGCATGAATGGCAGCTTCATGCCGGTCATCACCGGAGCCTATGCGGCGCATCTGCTCGACGCCAACGTCGCGCTGACGGCGGGCGCGATCCTCGCCGCGCTCTATGGCGCCGAATGTCTCCTCGCCCGCGTCGCCGGCTGGCGGCTCTCCTGGCGCACGCCTGTCGCTCTGCTGACGCGCGACATTCTGCTGCCGGTGATGTTCGTGGACGCCTGCCTCTTCGACGATTTCGTCTGGCACGGCAACGCCATGACCGTGCGCGAGCAGGAAGAGCAGACGACCGGCTGAGCCATCCCCCCGAGGTCCCCTCGAAAGACCTGCGAAGACGAAGGGGCGCCGCGAGGCGCCCCTTTTCATTTGGCCGGCTCCTCCGGCGTCGCTATGTCGATCTTGCGAATGACGCGTTCCGGCTCCGGTCGCGCCAGATCGATGGACAAGAGCCCGTTGACGAGATCGGCGCCCAGCACCTGCATCCCCTCGGCGAGCAGAAAAGCGCGCTGAAACTGCCGCGCGGCTATGCCGCGATGCAGGAACTGCCGCTCGCGATCATCCACCTGCTTGCCGCGAATGACGAGCTGGCTCTCCTCGAGCGAGATCTCCAGCTGATCGCGCGTGAAGCCGGCGACGGCCAGCGTCAGCCGCAGCCGATCCGGGCTGGAATCGGCGCCCGGCAACCTCTCGATATTATAAGGCGGATAACCATCGGAGCCCGAGCGGGTGACGCGATCCAGCGCGCGTTCGATCTCGTCGAACCCCAGGAGGAAGGGGGAATTCAGCGTCGGCAGTCGTGCCATAACGAAGCCCTCGCGGCGCTTCTCGTGCGAAAATCTGCGAGGCCCGGAGTCGGCGCCTCGCGGCCGGTATATGGAGCCGAAGCTCGACACGATCAAGCGGGGCCGCGACGCTACGCCCGCTCTCCGCCAAACGCTGGCGCGCCATTCGCGACTGAGCGATGCGGACGCGCCGCCAGGCGGCCGCTTCGTCTCCGACTCGCGGTCGACTCGCGGGGTCCAGGCTAGCCATGCGCGCCGATTTGGTGTATGCGGCCCGCACGAGTTTTCACCCCGCCCCCGATGCGGGGAGTTGGAGATCGAGACAAATGGCCGTTCCGAAGCGAAAAACCTCCCCGATGAAGCGCGGGTTCCGCCGCTCCGCCGACGCGATCAAGGCGCCGACCTATGTCGAGGACAAGGACTCGGGCGAGCTGCGCCGTCCGCATCACATCGACCTCAAGACCGGCATCTATCGCGGCCGGCAGGTGCTGAAGGTCAAGGCTCAGGAAGCCTGATCTTTCCAGACGGCAGGAATTTGCGAGCCCGACGCGCGAAAGCGCCGTTGGGCTCGCGGCGTTTCAGCGACGACAATCTTCACCGCGCCTGCTGCGCCTTGGCCAGCAGCGGCAGCAGCATCGCGCGCGGCGCCACGCGTCCCGCCGCGACGAAGAATTTGTTCACCAGCCCCGGCACCACCACGCGCCGGCCGGAGAACAGCGCCTCATAGCCCTGCCGCGCGACCTCCTCGGCCGGCAATAGCGCGGGCTTCACCGCTTTCATCTCGCCCTTGTAGTCGAAGCCGGCGCGGGCCTGGAAACCGGTCTGCACCGGACCGGGACAGAGCGCGGTGACGCGCACGCCATGCGGCTTCAGCTCCTCGGCCAAAGCCTCGCTGAAGGAGCGGACATAAGCCTTGCTGGCGTAATAGACGGCGAAGCCCGGCCCCGGCATGAAGGAGGCCACGGAGGCGACATTCAAGATTCCGCCGCGCGTCTCTATGACCGAAGGCAGGAAGCGAAGGGTCAGCGCCGTCAGCACGCGAATATTGAGATCGACGATCGCCAATTGCTCGGCGGCGTCCAGCTCGGCCACACGGCCGACGAGGCCGAAGCCGGCGTTATTGACGAGAATCTCGGGCTTGCGCCCGGCCGCGCTCAAAGTTTCGGCCAGACTCTCGCAGGCGCCTGTCTCGCAGAGGTCGAGATCGACGACCAGCGGCTGCTCCGGCGCGCCGGCCGCCTCGATCTCGCCGGCCAAAGCCTCCAGCCGCTCGCGGCGGCGGGCGACCAGAGTGACATGATGGCCCTTGCGGGCGAAGAGCTTGGCCAGCTCCAGGCCGATGCCGTCCGAGGCTCCGGTGACGATGGTGGTGGTCGCGGCGTCGCTCATGTCTTCAGCCTCCCCAGGGGCCGGGCGGAACCGGCTTGTCCGCGTCCTTCGCAGCCTGACGGAGCGCGACGCGATCGCGCGTGGAGACGCCGAGCAGCTCGGCGACGCGCCAGATCACATTCTCCTCGAATTCATGGACCTCGCCATCGGCATAGGCCATTTCCCACAACATGCCGATGACGACGCGGCGGCCGTCCTCGTCGAGCCGGCGCTTCAGCACCTGGGTGAAACGGTAGAGATCGACGGCCTCGCGCTCGCTCTCCGCCGCGGCCTCGATCAGCGCGCGGGCGGCGGCGTGGTCGAGGCCGAAGCGGCTCTCGACGAGCTTAAGCAGCAGCGCCCGCTCGCCGTCGTCGAACTCCCCGTCTATGGAGGCGAGATGCACCAGAAGCGCGACCGCAGCGAGCCGATAATCGGACGCCTCCAGCGGCCGCGGCCGCGCCGGCGCGGCGACCTCATCGAGAAAAGCGCGGAGGGCTTCGAGCATGATCGCGGCCTTCGAGGGTTCGGAATATCCTTACGTTCTATATGGCGGCGAACGCGCGAAGCATAGCCCGCGGCCCCGCCCGCCGAGCGCGGCCAAACCGCGGCAATGACGCAAACGGCGCAATTGCCGATTGACAGAGCCTTGAATTCTCTTTACCTACGTTATTGCTGCAATGCAGCGTGACTCGTTCCGGCCGCGTGGATCGCTTCCCACAGGGGATCGGAGCCGTAGAGCGGGTCCTCATCACGATGACGGCCCGATACGCGGGGCAGGTCTCCCATCCATCGCTGCATGGCCTCGCACGGGAGACATTCTCGCGCACATGCGGCCTATTTCGAAAGTTACGCAGTGACCAATTTCGCCGATCTCGGCTTCGCCGAGGTCATTCTGCGCGCGCTCGCGCAGGAAAATTATGCGACGCCCACGCCGATTCAGGCTCAGGCGATTCCCGCTCTCCTCCAAGGGCGCGACCTGCTCGGCATCGCGCAGACCGGCACCGGCAAGACCGCCGCCTTCGCTCTGCCGATCCTGCAACGGCTGCTCGAGGACCGCCGCCGCCCGGCCCCCAACACGACGCGCACTCTGGTGCTCGCCCCGACGCGCGAGCTGGCCGCGCAGATCGCCGACAGCTTCCGCGCCTATGCGCAATTCGCCCGCATCAGCATCGGCGTCATCGTCGGCGGCGTGGCCCATGGCCCGCAGATCCGCATGCTCGCCGGCGGGCTCGACGTTCTCGTCGCGACGCCCGGCCGCCTGCTCGATCATGTCTCCTCCAATCATCTGCGGCTCGAGTCGACGCGGACGATCGTGCTGGACGAGGCCGATCATATGCTCGACCTCGGCTTCATCGTCCCCATTCGCAAGATCGTCTCGCGCCTGCCCAAGGACCGGCAGAATCTCTTCTTCTCGGCCACCATGCCGAAGGAGATCGCCTCGCTCGCCGACGACATGCTGCGCGACCCCATCACCGTGAAGGTGACGCCGGCGGCGACGACGGCCGAGCGTGTGGACCAGCGGGTGATTATGGTGGACGGCGCGGCCAAGCGGGACGTTCTGGTGGAGCTTTTCGCCGATCCGGGCTTCTCGCGCGCCATCGTCTTCACGCGCACCAAGCGCGGCGCCGATCGCGTGGCGCAGCATCTCGACGCGAATGGCGTCGGCGCCTCGGCGATCCACGGCAATAAGAGCCAGAATCAGCGGCAGCGCGCGCTCGAGGATTTCCGCTCCGGCCGCACCCGCGCGCTGGTGGCCACCGATATCGCCGCGCGCGGCATCGATATCGACGGCGTCTCCCATGTCGTGAATTTCGAGCTGCCGGAAACGCCCGAGGCCTATGTCCACCGCATCGGCCGCACCGCGCGCGCCGGCGCGACGGGCGCCGCCGTCTCGCTGTGCGACAATAGCGAGCGCTCGCTGCTCAAGCAGATCGAGCGCGTGACGCGCCAGACTCTGCCGATCACCGAGCGCCGCAGCGCGCCGGGCGCCGCCCCGGCCGAGACCGACTCGCCGCGCCGTCCGCACGAGCATCGCCGCACGCATCAGGAGCCGGGCCGCGCCGCGCGCCATCCGGGCAAGCCCGCAGAGCATGGGCGTCCGCCGCAACAGCAGCAGCGCCGCCGCGCCAAGCCGGCCGCCGCACGCCGGCCGGACCATTCCGCGCCGCGCTCACGCGCCTCCGAGTAAGCGATTCCACGGAAGAACGGGAAGGGAGCCCCGCAGGCCCCCTCCCTCACCCTCCCCGTCCGCGGGAGAGGGCCGCTGGTGAATCTTTCAGCTCTCGGCTCTACTCTCCTCGCGAGCAAAATCGCGGGGGGAGCCGGCAATGATCTTCGATCTCCTTATCGTGGGCGGCGGCGTCAATGGCTGCGCCATAGCGCGCGACGCCGCCGGACGTGGGCTGAACGTCCTTTTGCTCGAGCAAAAGGACCTCGCCGCGGCAACCTCCTCCGCCTCCACCAAGCTGGTCCATGGCGGGCTGCGCTATCTCGAGCAGTATGAGTTCCGCCTCGTTCACGAGGCCTTGGCCGAGCGCGAGCTGCTGCTCGCCGCTGCGCCCCATATCATCCACCCGCTGCAATTCATCCTGCCGCATGAGCGCGCGATCCGCCCGGCCTGGCTCGTGCGGCTGGGGCTGCTGCTCTACGATCATCTGGCGCGGCGAAAGCGCATCCCCGGCTCCTCGACGGTCGCGCTCGCCGGCTCGAGATTCGGCGCGCCGCTGACCGCTGATCATCGCCTCGGCTTCTCCTATTACGATTGCCGCGTCGACGATTCACGCCTCGTCGCGCTGGAGGCGCTGGACGCTTTCGAGCGCCGCGCGCAAATTCGCGTCGGCGCGCGGCTCGTCGGCGCACGGCGGGACGGCGCGCAATGGATCGCCAGCGTCGCCGGCGCCGACGGCAAGCTCGAGGAGGTCCGCGCCCGCGCGCTGGTCAACGCCTCCGGCCCTTTCGTCTCTGAGACGCTGGAGCATCGTCTCGGCCTCAGCTCGCGCAAGCATGTGCGGCTAGTGAAAGGCTCGCATATCGTCACGCGCAAGCTCTATGAGGGCGCGCAGGCCTATATGCTGCAGCGGCCGGACAAGCGCATCATCTTCGCCATTCCCTTCGAGGAGGATTTCACCCTCGTCGGCACCACCGACATTCCTTTTCCCGACGCGGCGGGGCCGGTCGCGATCAGCGAGGAGGAGACGGATTACCTCATCGCGGCGGTGAATCATTTCTTCGAGAAGAAGATCGCGCGCAGCGACGTCGTCTGGAGCTATTCGGGCCTTCGTCCGCTCTATGACGATGGCGCGCTGGAGGCCTCCGTCGTCACGCGCGATTACGCTTTCGATCTCGACGCGCTGGCGGGAGAGGCGCCGGCGCTGTCGATCTTCGGCGGCAAGATCACCACCGCGCGCCGCCTCGCCGAGCATGCGCTGGAAACGCTCGCGCCCTTCTTTCCGAATATGCGCGCGGCCTGGACGGCAGGCGCCATTCTGCCCGGCGGCGACATAGGCGCGGCCGGCTTCGACGCCTTTGTCGCGGAGCTGGCGCGCGCCAAGCCGTTTCTAGAGCCCCGCCTCGCGCGCCGGCTCGCCGGCGCCTATGGGACTCGGGCGTGGCGCTTTCTGGAGCCGGCGAAATCTCTCGCCGATCTCGGCGCGGATTTGGGCTGCGGCCTCACCGAGGCCGAGCTCGATTATCTGCGCGCGCAGGAATGGGCGCGCACGGCCGAGGATGTGCTGTGGCGGCGCTCCAAGCTCGGCCTGCATTTCGACGCCGCGCAGACGGAGAGGCTGACGCGCGCGCTCACCCCGCGCGGGGCGTGAAGCGCACCACCTTGTGCCAGCGAAAGGCGGCGATCGGCGCCGCCTCGAGGCCCGCCGCGCGCGCCTGCGTCTGCAGGATGGAGAAGCTCTCCGGCATATCGTTCTCGACGAGATGCGCGCAGGTCGTCTCACGCTCCTCGATCGTCAGCTCGCTCCAGTCGCGGCGCAGCCATTCCACATAATGGGCGTGATAGAGGGGCAGCGTTTCGTCCTCCTCGCGCATCACATCGGTCATCAGCAGCAGCCCGCGCTCCGAAAGGCGCGCGGCCGCGCGGCGGAAGAATTCGGCCTTCTGCTCTGTGACAAGATGATGCACGGCGAAGCTCGTATGAATGACGTCGAAGCGCTCCTCGCCGGCGCCGATCGCGGCGAGCATATCCTCGCGGCGCAGTTCCGCCGTGCAGGCGAGAATTTTCAGATTCTCGGCGGCGAGGCCGAGCGCGGTCTCGGAGAGATCGACGCCGACATAGCGCTTCGGCTTCAGCCGCGCGAGCCGTGGCGCGAAGACCGAGGCGTCGCCGCAGCCGAGGTCGAGAATGGAAAAACCCTCGTCGCCGAAGGCCGTGCGCAGCATCTCCTCGACGCGCTCGCCGATCTCGCGATGGAACATGTAATTCGTGTCGACGATCTTGCGATAGGTCCGCCAGGCGGCGAAGAATGCGTCGGTAGGCTGGTTCGTCATTTCGGACCCGTTCCTCGAGTTTTCGCTCTCATAACATTTAGCGCATCTCGTGTCTTCGCGACACGAAAGGACAGAAGCGGAGACGGTCATGACGAAATATGTCGGCGCGATCGACCAGGGCACGACGAGCTCGCGCTTCATCCTCTTCGATCATGAGGGCGAGATCGTCGCGCTCGACCAGCGCGAGCATGCGCAAATCTATCCGCGTCCCGGCTGGGTGGAGCATGACGCGGCCGAAATCTGGCGCAACACGCAGAGCGTCATCGCCGGCGCATTGGCGAAGGCGGGGCTGACGCCGGCCGATCTCGCCTGCGTCGGCCTCACCAATCAGCGCGAGACGACTCTGCTGTGGGATCGCCGCACGGGCGCGCCGCTGCACAACGCCATCGTCTGGATGGACACGCGCACCGATGCGCTGGTCGTGCGCTTTTCCGCGCAGGGCGGCAAGGATCGCTTGCGCGCGAAGACGGGCCTGCCGCTCTCCACCTATTTCTCCAGCCTCAAGCTGCTCTGGCTCTTCGAGACCATTCCCGGCGCGCGCGCGAAAGCGCAAGCCGGCGAAGCGCTGTTCGGCACGATGGATTCGTGGATCGCCTGGAATCTGACTGGTCGCCATTTCACCGACGCCACCAACGCCGCGCGCACGCAGCTGATGAATCTCGAGACGCTGCAATGGGACGACGAGCTGCTCGCGCTCTTCGACATTCCGCGCGCCTGCCTGCCGCAGATTCTCTCCTCGAGCGAAATCTATGGAGCCTGCCGCGCGCCGCTCGCAGGCGTACCGCTTTCGGGCGCGCTCGGCGATCAGCATGCGGCGCTGATCGGCCAGGCCTGCTTTGCGCCGGGAGACGCGAAAAACACCTATGGCACAGGATGTTTTCTGCTGATGAACATAGGCGAGACGCCGCGGCTCTCCACCAAGGGCCTGCTCACCACGCTCGCCTATAAGCTCGGCGAGGAGAAGCCCGTTTATGCGCTCGAGGGCTCTGTCGCCATCGCCGGCGCGTTGGTGCAATGGCTGCGCGACAATCTCGGAATTATCGAGAAGAGCGCGGATATAGAAGCGCTGGCGGCGAGCGTTCCCGACAATGGCGACGTCTATTTCACGCCCGCATTCTCCGGCCTCTATGCGCCCTATTGGCGCGAGAGCGCGCGCGGGATCATCGCCGGCCTCACGCGTTTCTCGACGAAAGCGCATATCGCGCGCTCCGCGCTGGAAGCTGTGGCGTTCCAGACGCGCGACATCGTCGCAGCGATGGCGGAGGATTCCGGCGTCGCGCTGGAGGAGCTGCGCGTCGACGGCGGCATGGCGGTGAATGCGCTGCTGATGCAGTTTCAGGCCGATATTCTCGGCGCTCCCGTCGTGCGGCCGCGCTGCATAGAGACGACGGCGCTCGGCGCCGCCTATGCCGCAGGACTGGCCAGCGGCTTTTGGAAAGATAAGCGCGAGATCGCCGCGCATTGGCGCGCCGAGAAACGATGGAGCCCGACGATGTCGAAGGAAGAGCGCGAGCGCCGCATCGGCAAATGGGCGAAGGCGGTGACGCGCTCCTTCGATTGGACGGACTGACGCGCAGCGCTTCGTCAGAATTTGGCGAGCACGGGAATGGTCGGCGCGGCGCCCTCGAACGGATAATAGCGAAAGCTGGTGAAGACCATGCTGTCGCGCGCCTGCGGCGCGCCGCCAATGCCGGAAAAGCCGTCCTTGATCGTATAGGAATATTGCACGCCGCCGCGCACCTTGCCGAACTGCCCTTCGTACAAAGTGTGCCAGAAGCCGCCTGTGACTTGCCGAATGTCTTTGATGATTCCGGCGCAGGCCAAAGCGCCGCCCAATGGAACATTGGCCGCCGTGCCGCCGGAGAGGAAGGCCGTCGTGGTCAGCGCTTCATTCTCTATGTTGCATCCCAGATTGTTGAAATAGGGATTGGCGAAGCCGCCGAAAATGACATTGCCCGGTATGGCGACATATTGCGGATTGCGTTGCGTGAACTCGCCGCCGGCGTAGGCGTATATGTCGAGATCGGGCCGCGGATGCAGCACGCCGCCGATGAGAATCATGCGCTCGTTGATCGGCAGCGGGCCGCCGTCGACGGCCGACCATGTCGCGTCCGCGAGCTGCCCGGCGCCATAGCGGCCGATTCCATGGCCGATCGCGCCGGAGACTTGGAAATCGAGGAGACCGGGGAGAACCGGCGCGAATATGCCGGCTCCGAAACCGCCGCCCCAGGCGTTGCGATTGCCCCAATAGGCGCGCGTGGTGAAATTGCGCGCCAGGCCGAAGCCCTCCAAATGCACGATGCGGTCGCCGAGATTGGCGTCCCATGCGGCTTTGCCGATGAGATCGGGCGCGCGATTGAGCGAATAGCTGTTCACAATGTTGAAGAGGCCGCCGCCCGCCGCTTGTCCGAACAATATCGGATTTTGCAGCGGCAGAGCGGTCGTGCCGAAGAAGCCCGGAGGTAGGGAGCCATAGCCGGCGAAGGTGGTGGCGGCGCCCTCGGCGGCGAAGGCGAGCCAGAATTCCTTGTTGAAATCCACGGTGAGGCGCATGCCGGGCTGCCGCGCCCAGACATAGCCCGGAACATATTGCGCATCGATGGTGAGCGGCTGAATCGTCGTGTCCGGCTTTATGCCGACCTTGTTCAACGTCACCAGCGACCACGCCTGCCCCGCCATGAAATGCGCGCCGAACGAATCCCAATCGATATTCGTGTACATCTGCCGCAGGCGCAGATTGTAGGAATTGCTCTCATTGGAATTGGCGGTTTGCGCCGCGCCGAGAAAATCGGTTTCGACATAGCCGGTGATCTTGGTGAAAGGATCGATGTCGCCTTTCACCAGCATGGACAGACGGCTCTGTCGCGCGCTGAAGCGGAACTCGCTCGAATGTCCGGTCGCGAAGAAATTATAGGGAATATTCTGAAACGGCGTGTTGACGTCGGCGCCGACCCAGCGGCTTCGCCAGACGCTTTCGAGCGCGATGAAGCCGCCGGGCGTGATCGTGATTCCCCGAAAGCGGAAATTATCCGGCCCGTTCTTTTCGGCCTCCTCCTTTTTTTCCTTCTCTTTCTGCTTTTCTTCCTTCTCCTTTTTCTTATCGGCCTGCGTGGTCTTTTGCGACTTGTCCAATCTCGCCTCGAGCTTGTGCAAGCGCTCCATGAGCGTTCGAACCTCCGCACGCAGCTCCTCTTCGCTCGCGTGAGCACATGTCGGCGACGCGAGGAGGAGCGCGAACGCGAGCGAGCCGCGCAGCAGCTCCGCACGATGAGTGTGAAAACGATTCATTGCGCCGATCCCTTTGGACGGCGCCACGCCGATGAAGAGAGCGCGCCCGCGCGCGTCGTCAAACGAGCGCGCGAGGAGCGGCCGAAACGCTGTGCGGCGCGACGCCGATCACTGTCGAAAACGAAGAGGTGATGAAATCGCACGCGACTCGCGACACGAGAGCGCGCGGCCATGCCGGCGCGGCGCCGACTCGCTCGGCGTCGGAACGCTACGCGCAGGCTATGACGAATCGACGACCGAGGGAATCCTCGCCTCGCGCCGCTCTCCGACAATCACATGCGCTGAAGGCGACGTGAGCTCGACCCGCGCAGCGCGAATCGAAAGCGTCGGCGAATCACGCTACCGTCGATGCGCGAGCGTCGCTTTTGGCGTGGGCCGCGCGCATGCGGGAGCGCGAGCGCCGCGCGCTGCGCCCGCACGGCTGCGGACCCGCCGGCAACATCTTGCTTTTTATTGAAATTTTCGACGCTTTGCGGAAGCCTTGCGAGCGAAGGCTTCGCCGCCTGTTTCCGCGGCGATTCGTCCCTGTGACAGCGGTAGGTGATTTGTGTCGCGATTATGTATATAAGGCGACACGAAGCGGAACGTCGGCCCTCTTTCGGCCAGCGTCATGCGAATGGCCGAGGCTAGCCACATTTCGGCCGCCAACGCCTTGGAACGTGGCGCCCGAACGGCGATGTTCCAAAGCGGCGAGGCGAGCCGCCGAGACGACGAGTCGCGCGGGCGCAAGAGTCTAAGCTCGCGCCCCGAATCGAACATCGAGCCCGATATCGGACGTTAACAGTAAAGGTTGAAGATGCCGACAATCGCTCTCGTCGACGACGACCGCAATATTCTCACTTCCGTCTCGATCGCGCTGGAAGGCGAGGGCTACCGCGTTCAAACCTATACCGACGGCGCCGCTGCGCTCGACGGGCTGCGCGCCAATCCGCCGGACCTCGCCATTTTCGACATAAAGATGCCGCGCATGGACGGAATGGAGCTGCTGCGCCGTCTGCGGCAGAAATCCGACCTTCCGGTGATCTTCCTCACCTCCAAGGACGAGGAGATCGACGAATTGTTCGGCCTCAAAATGGGCGCCGACGATTTCATTCACAAGCCGTTCTCGCAGCGCCTGCTGGTGGAGCGCGTGAAGGCGATTCTGCGCCGCGCCAATCCCAAGGAAGCCGCCGCGCAGAAGGAATCGGAAGCCAAGGTGCTGGAGCGCGGCGCGCTGGTCATGGACCCGGAGCGCCACACCTGCACCTGGCGCGGCGATCCCGTCGTGCTGACGGTGACGGAATTCCTCATCCTGCAAGCGCTGGCGCAACGCCCCGGCGTGGTGAAGAGCCGCAATGCGCTGATGGACGCCGCCTATGACGATCAGGTCTATGTCGACGATCGCACCATCGACAGCCACATCAAGCGGCTGCGCAAGAAGTTCAAGGTCGTGGACAATGAGTTCGAGATGATCGAGACGCTCTATGGCGTCGGCTATCGGTTCAAGGAAGCCCCATAACGGCTCATGACAGTCACGACCGACAATGAACATGGCGTCGAGACGCAGGCGCGGCAGAAGCGAATTGGCCGCGCCGCCTCGGTTCGCTTCGCGCGGCTCACGCGCGCGATTCAGTCGCGCCTGTCGTCCTCGCTCACACGCCGCATCGTCGTGCTCAATCTTGGCGGCCTCGTGGCGCTGCTCGGCGGCTTTCTCTATCTCAACCAATTTCGCGAAGGCCTGATCGACGCGCGCGTGCAGAGCCTGCAGACGCAGGGCGAGATCATCGCCGCGGCCATCGCCGCCTCGGCGACCGTCGATACGGACGCGATCACCATCGATCCCGAGAAGCTGCTGCGCCTCGCGCCGGGCGAGAGCTACAGCCTCGCGGAGGGCAGCCAGCCCTCTATGGAGTTCTCGCTCAATCCCGAGCGCATCGGCCCGCTGCTGCGCCGCCTCGTCTCGCCGACGCGCACGCGCGCGCGCATCTATGATCGCGACGGCTATCTCTTGCTCGATTCGCGCTCCGTCACCGGCCGCTCCAACATTCTGCGCTTCGATCTCGGCCCGCCGGGCGGCGCGAGCGAATCGTCCGGCTATCTCGAGCAGGGCATAAATGCGCTGCGCCGTTGGACGCGCCGGCCGGAGCTGCCGCTCTATGAGGATATCGGCGCCGGCAATGGCAAAGCCTATCCAGAGGTCGCCGCCGCGCTCACCGGCGGCGCGCTCTCCGTGGTGCGGGCCAACGCCAAGGGCGAGACCATCATCTCCGTCGCCGTGCCGGTGCAACGCTTCCGCTCGGTGCGCGGCGCGCTGCTGCTCTCCACGCTCGGCGGCGACATTGACGCCATTCTGGCGCAGGAGCGCTGGGGCATCATCCGCATCTTCCTGGTCTCGGCCGGCGTGATGCTGCTGCTGTCGCTGTTCTTCGCCGGCACCATAGCCGAGCCCATGCGCCGTCTCGCCGAGGCGGCCGATCGCGTGCGCCGCGGCGTCAAATCGCGCCAGGAGATTCCCGACTTCTCGCAACGTCAGGACGAGATCGGCCATCTCTCCGGCGCGCTGCGCGACATGACGCGCGCGCTCTACAATCGCATTGAGGCGATCGAGCATTTCGCCGCCGACGTCGCGCATGAGCTGAAGAATCCGCTCACCTCGCTGCGCAGCGCGGTGGAGACTCTGCCCATCGTCAAGGACGAGAACGCGCGCTCGCGTCTGCTGACCATCATCAAGCACGATGTCGGACGGCTCGACCGTCTCATCAGCGATATTTCCGACGCCTCGCGTCTCGACGCCGAGCTGGCCCGCGCCGACATGGACATTGTCGATGTCGCCGGCGTGCTGAAGACCGTCGTCGGCATGGCGCATGACCTCGATCGCGGCGATGGAGTCGCCATCACGCTCGACATTCAGCCCGCCGATCCGCGGCGGCGCTGGCGCATCCTCGGCCATGATTCGCGCCTCGCGCAAGTGTTCGACAATCTCATCGGCAACGCCCGCTCCTTCTCGGCGGAGGGCGGCAATGTGCGCGTCTATCTGCGGCCGGAGCAGGCGATGGGGCCGGGCGGGCAGCCGATCGACGGCTATGAGATCATCGTCGACGACGACGGGCCGGGCATTCCGGCCCATGCCTTCGAGCGCATTTTCGAGCGTTTCTACACGGATCGGCCGGAGCAGGGCTTCGGCCAGAATTCTGGGCTCGGCCTGTCGATCTCCCGCCAGATCGTCGAGGCGCACAATGGCCGCATCCGCGCGATGAACCGCACGCGGGCGGAGCCGGAGGGAACCGACGAGATCGCGCCGGAAGATGTCGTGCTGGGCGCGCGCTTCGTGCTCTGGCTTCCGGCGGCGAAATGACCGGCGCGCCTCTCCAAGACGCGCCTCTCCGAGACGCGCCTCCCGAAGCGGAGCAGGTCGAGGAGCGGATCATGATTCACGCCAATGCTCTGCTCATCGGCGCGGCCGGCGTGCTGCTGCGGGGGCCTTCGGGCTCCGGCAAGAGCGGGCTCTGCCTCGAGCTGATCCATCTCGCGGAGGGGCGGGGGTTTTTCGCGCGGCTCATCGGCGATGATCGGATCGCGCTCGTCCGCCGTCACGGCCGCCTGCTGGCGCGCCCGCATCCGGCCATAGCCGGGGCGATAGAGGAGCGCGGCAGGGGCGTTCTGCCGGCCGAATTCGAGCCCGCGGGGGTGCTGCGCTGTCTCGTCGATCTATGTGGACCGAGAGACGAGGCGCCGCCCCGCTATCCGCCGGAGGGGGGCGCGGAGGCCAAACTGTGCGGCGTGACGCTGCCGCGGCTCGCCGCGGACGCCCGAGAGGCGGGGGCGGCGAGGAAGATTTTGTCGTTTATTCATCAGTTTGAAGCATTTTAACGATGACCGGAGGTTTTCGCTTGCCAATTTCGCCGCAACGCACAAAATGGCGCCCGAAACGCTGCGAACGTCGGGGCGACATTCGCGTTAGTAAATTGGTGAGCCGCAATGCCGGTCTGCTTCGGTTCTCCGGTTTCGACGATCTCGTTCTCCTGCGAGACGGTCTTCATGAGCGGTAGCTGCGAATGATCGGAATGGTCCTGGTGACCCATGGCCACCTCGCCACGGAGTTTCGCGCGGCCCTCGAGCATGTCGTTGGCCCGCAGAAGCAGCTCGTGTCGATCTCGATCGGCCCCGAGGACGATATGGAGCGTCGGCGCCGGGACATTATCGACGCCATCGCCGAGGCGGACAGCGGCGACGGCGTCGTCGTGCTGACCGACATGTTCGGCGGCACCCCCTCCAATCTGGCGATTTCCGTGATGAATGGCGGCAAGGTGGAGGTGCTGGCGGGCATCAACCTGCCCATGCTGATCAAGCTGGCCTCGGTGCGCGAATCGACTCCGCTCGAGCAGGCGGTGTTGCAAGCCCAGGACGCCGGGCGCAAATATGTCTATATCGCCAGCCGAGTCCTCAACGCCAAATGACCGACCAATCCGTTTCCGCCGCCGCCGATGGCGGCCGCATCGTCCGCGATCTCACCATCGTCAACCGCAAGGGCCTGCACGCGCGGGCCACGGCCAAATTCGTCCAATGCTGCGAGGCTTATGAGGCCGAGATCACCGTCTCCAAATGCGGGGATACGGTCGGCGGCAGCTCCATCATGGGCATATTGACGCTGGGCGCGGCCCAAGGCTCCACCATCACCGTGACCGCCGCCGGCCCGCAGGCCTTTCAAGCGATAGAGGCGCTGGCGGCGCTGGTCGGCAACCGCTTCGGCGAGGACGAGTAGGGTCGCGGCGCCCCACCCTTCCCTTCAGGGGGAGGGTCGGCCGGCGATAGCCGGACGGGGTGGGGTCCACCGGCAGAGACTCGGGGCGTCACCCCCTCCCGAGCGCCTACGGCGCTCGACCTCCCCCCTCGAGGGGGAGGTGGAAACGCCTCTTCCGGCACGCGTGGTTGGGCCTTCGCTACGCATCCCCCCGTCTCGGCTTGGACAGCTCGCTCAAATCCGGCTCCCCGCAGCGCGCGAGGATGGCGGCGCGGACATGATCCCGCAGCCGCAGCGCGCAGATGAAGTCGCTCCCGCCCGCCCGTATCGGCGGCAAAATGGCGAGCGACAGCGCCGAGCGGCGCGGGAACCATTGGCCGCCGCGCAACATGCCGCGGGTTCCGCGCAAGACGCCCGGAAAGACCGGCAGCTCCGCCTCGGCGGCGATCTTGAACGCGCCGAGATAGAAGCCGCAGAGCCCGGCGCGGCGCGTGAACGTCCCCTCGGGGAAGAATACGAGATTGCGCCCCTCGCGCGCCGCCGCGACGAGGCTTTCCGCATCGGCGACGCTCGCGGCAATATCGTAACGCTCGACGAAAAGCGCCCCGAGCCGGCGCAGGAACGGCCCGGCGAAAATCTGCGCGGCCAGCTCCTTCTTGGCGACGAAGGCCGGCTCGCCCGGCAGGCGGGCCGCGAGCAGCATGACATCGACATAGCTCGAATGGTTGAAGGCGAGCACGGCGCCACCCGTCTGTAGACGCTCGAGCCCTTCTGTCGTGACCTTCGCGCCAATGGCGCCGAGCATGGAGCCGGCGATCTTCCGCACGGCGGGCCAGCGCGAGCGGCGGGGCAGTATCATCACCGCCCACCAGACGGCGAAATAGCCGGCGCAGACGACGAGCCACCACCAGCTGGCGTAGGCGAGCTCGCCCGCCCGCCCCGCCGCGCCACGGATCGCCGGCCATAGGCCGAGCAGCGCCAGCCGGCCGATCTGCAGCCAGACCGGACCGCGCGGCTCGCCGAGCCGACCCTCCTCGAACAGCGCCTTGGCGGCGCTGCGGCGAATCTTGCCGCTCGAGGTTTTGGGCGTGGAGCGCGGCGGAAGGAAGCGAACCTCGTCGGCCGGCGCGCCGCAAACGGCGGCGACCGCCGTCTGAACCTTGGTCTCCAGCGCGCCCAGCGCTTCCGGCACGGTCTCATAGGTCTCGGCGACGACGATCAGCCGTTCCGTGCCGGTCTCCACATCGGGCGCGCCGAAAGCGGCGACGCAGCCCTTGCGAATGCCGGGAAGCGCGGCGACGGCCTCCTCTATCTCCTGCGGATAGAGATGCCGCCCGGCGCGAATCACAATGTCCTTGACCCGCCCGGTCACAAAGATCTCGCCGCCGGCCATATAGGCGCGATCGCCGCTGTCGAGCCAGCCGCCTCGAATCAGCGATTTGGTCTTCTCCTCATTGCGGAAATAGCCCTTCGTGGCCGAGGGGCCGCGAAACTCCAGCCGCCCCTCGCGGCGCTCCGACAGCTCGCGGCCGGCGGCGTCGACGATGCGAATCTCATGGCCCGGCAGCGGGGCGCCGCAGCCGACGATCTCCAGCGAGCCGGCGCCTTCCGCCGCCGGCTCGGCGCGGCCGTCGGTCGCCAGCGCCTCGCGGGAGATGCGGTCGATGACCGGCGCGCGGCCGGGCGGCGGAAAGGCGAGGCCGACCGCATTTTCCGCGAGCCCATAGACCGGCGCCATGGCCTCCGCTCGAAAGCCGTATTTGGCGAATTTCTCGGCGAATCGCTGGATGGTGCGCGGGGAGATGGGCTCCGCGCCATTGGCGATCATGCGCAGCGAGCAAAGATCGAGCCCCTCGATCTGCGCCGGATCGATCTTGTCGAGGCAGAGCTCGAAGGCGAAATTGGGCGCGGCGCTCAGCGTCCCGCGATGGCGGTCGATCGCCTCGAGCCAGCTCGCCGGCCGCGACAGAAAAGTCAGCGGCGACATGACATAGAGCGGCGCGCCGAAATGCAGGCAGCCGAGCCAGGCGCCGATCAGCCCCATATCGTGATAGAGCGGCAGCCAGCTGACGAAGCTGTCCGCCGAGCTGGCGCCGATGGCGAGGCCCATGGCGCGCACATTGGCGAGAAGATTGGCGTGGCTCAGCACCACGCCTTTGGGATCGCCCGTGCTGCCGGAGGTATATTGCAGCATGGCGGTCGCGCCCGCCTCGCGCGTCGGCGGCAACGGCGCGCCATTGGCGCCGCTGGTGAGATCGGCGACGCAGACGATCGCCTCCAAGCTCTCCACACGCCCGCGGGCGAGGCCGGCGAGGCGCAGACCCTCCGGCGTGGTGACGAGCAGCCGCACCCCCGCATTGCGCAAAATGCCGATCTGCCGCGTGAGATGCTCCTCGATCTGCGCCATGCGCATCGGCGGATAGATCGGCACGGGAATGGCGCCGGCGTAGAGCACGCCGAAAAAGCCGACGAAGAAATCGATTCCCGTGGGCAGCATCAGTGCGATGCGGTCGCCCGGCGCGATATCGCGGGCGATGAGCCCCTCCGCCGCGCGCCGCGCCTCATCGGCGAGCCGCCAATAGGTGAGCGCGCCGCCGGGCGTCGCGGCGTCCCGCAGAAAGGTGAGATGCAGCCGCTCGGGATTTTGCGCAGCGTGCCAGTCCAGCGCCTCGGTCAGCGTCTTCGCCTCGAAGGCGGCGCGAATATGCGGCAGCGCCTCGCCGGGCGCGGGCTCGGCGAAGGGCGGCGGCTCGGCGCCGGGGGCTTTCTCGAGCGCGGTCAGCAGATCGCCGACCGTATCGGCGCGGCCCAGCTCCTCGAGCGGCAGAGGGGCGTGGAAGGCGCGCTCCAGCCGCATGTTCAATTCGGCGCGCGCCAGGCTGTCGACGCCGAGATCCTGCTCGAGCCGGCTGGACAGCAAAATCTCGGTCGGCGCGCCGCGCCGCGGATGCATCTCGCGGGCGAGCGAATCGACGACGGCGAAAACCTCCCGCCGCGCCGCCTCCTGCGTGGCGCGGCGACGTCCCGGATAATTGGAGACCGCATGCATTGGGAGCCCCTCCCTCGCTCTCGGGGCAGATAGAGCGAGGTCGGCGGCATTCGACTCTTTTCTGTAACCCGTCATCGACAGGGGCGATCGATAATCGCTGCGCTCGCGCTAAAGATCAGCCTCGCGCAAGGCGGACGCCGGAAACTGGATGCGCGTCCGACGCGCCATGGATGGTCACGAATCATGGTTTCGCCGATTTCCGCCCTCACATCCCGAGCGCCCAGCGTGCGCGCGCTGTCGCGCGTCTCGCAGGTCACGGCGAGAGCCGAGCCGGTGGAGGAGGCGAACGTCGCGACCGCGACGGCCGCCAAGCCGCCGCCCCCGCCCGGTCCCGGCCTGCGCGATGCGCTGCCCGCCGGCTATCGCAATTTCGCCATGCCGCTCGGCGCCGAATCCGACGAGCCGCTCGCCGGAGAGGATGCGCCCCTGCGGTCGGCCTATGGGCCGAGCGCGGCGGCGCTCTCCGGCCTGCCGCGCCTCATCGGCGAGCGCATTCCACTGCGCATCGTCATTCGCGAGGCGCAAACCGCCCTGCGCGCGGCGGCGGAGGCGCGCGGCGAGACGGTCCGGGAATTTCTCGACGCCGCGGAGACCGTTCCGCGCGCGCGCCTGCCTTCGCGCAATTCAGCCGAGGCCACGCCGACGATTCGCGCCGCCCTTCTGGTCCGCGACGGCGAGCGCGACACGGCGACCATCGACCTCTATGTGACCAAGACCGGCCCGGGCGCCTTCGAGGCCGCCGCCTATGACCGCGATTTCGCTTCGCCCTCCGGCGGCTTTCCCTATGCCGCGCCGCCGCTCTTCATCGATCGCATCAATTTCGATCCCGCCTATCAGGCCGTGGTCTCGGCCGTCGCCAGCCCGCCACGCCGGCGCAGCGCTGCGAGCGGCGGCGGAACTTCGCCGGTCGGCTCTATCGTCGTCACCACGGTCATCGGCGTCGCGACCTTCGTCGCCGTCATGCTGACGCTCGCCGCCGGCCAGCCGGCGTTCGCCGCCACGATCGCGCTGCTCGGCGCCATGGGCTTCGTCTACACGCTTCGCTCGCGCTCGGCCTGAAGCGTCACGGCTGGAAATTCTCTCGGTCAGAAATTCTCTCCCCCAGAAATTCTTGCGCTCCGACGCGTCCCCCGCTAACCCTGCGGCCAGCCTCCGAAGCCCAAACAGGGAAGCCGCCGCATGAAAGCCCGCGTCATCGTCACCTTGAAGAACGGCGTGCTCGATCCGCAGGGTAAGGCCATAGAAGGCGCGCTCGCTTCGCTCGGCGTCGAGGGCGTCGGCGGCGTGCGGCAGGGCAAGGTGTTCGACATAGAGCTCGAGGGCTCCGACCGCGCCCTCGCCGAGGCGCGGCTGCGCGCAGCTTGCGAGAAGCTGCTCGCCAACACCGTCATCGAGAATTTCCAGATCGAGATCTGATCCCATGAAAGCCGCCGTCCTCGTCTTTCCCGGCTCCAATCGCGAAGGCGATATGGCGCGCGCGCTTGCCCAAGCCACCGGCCACGAGCCCGCAATGGTCTGGCACTCGCAGACCGAGCTGCCCGCGGGCACGGATCTCGTCGTGCTGCCGGGCGGCTTCTCCTATGGCGATTATCTGCGCTGCGGCGCCATCGCCGGCCGCGCCGCCATTATGGACGCGGTGCGCGCCCATGCCGCGCGCGGCGGGCTGACGCTCGGCGTCTGCAACGGCTTCCAGATTTTGTGCGAGGGCGGGCTGCTGCCGGGCGTGCTGATGCGCAACGCCAATCTGCGCTTCGTCTGCCGCATGCAGCATTTGCGCGTCGAGCGCGCCGACACCGCCTTCACCAGGCATTATCGACAGGGCCAGACGATCGAGGTCGCCATCGCCCATGGCGAGGGCAATTACGAGGCCGATGACGAGACGATCGCGCGGCTCGAGGGCGAGGGGCTGGTCGCCTTCCGCTATTGCGATGCGCTGGGGCGCGTCGGCGGCGAGGCCAATCCCAACGGCTCACGCAACGATATCGCCGGAATCTTCTCCGAGCGCCGCAATGTGCTCGGCCTGATGCCGCATCCGGAAAATCTCATCGATCCGCTGGTCGGCGGAATCGACGGCCGGGGATTGTTCGAGAGCCTCGCGGCGGCGTGAGGGGAACGGCGCGGGCGATCGATAGCGCGCAGGCGGAAGGCCCGAGCGGGGATTCCCGATCCGCCCTTTTAGCGTGGCGGCTCCTGACTGCGACGGACAAGCGTGCTCCGCATCTCAATTCCGTCTCCCGTGGTTTCCAGGATACCTGCCTCTCCGAGCGCCCGGACGCGCGCCCACAGCAAGAGATCGCTGGGTGCTCGGTCAAGCGGGCAAGCGCTCAGCTGTGACATCGTGGTTGCGACAAGGCTCGTTCCTTTCTGCCAATCACCGCTCGCGCAAGAAACGATAGCGTCGTCGAAATGAGTGATTGGCGCGGACACGAGCCCGATCCCGTCAACGACCCGTAGCGGAGCATTCTCCTGCCTGAGCCGGCGCCACATCTCGAGAAAGGCCTCGATTTCGTCCGGCCGCAGTTCCTTCTCATGATCGAATAATCGAGCCTCGACGATCTGATCCGGCGGAACGAGACCGAGAGACGCTGCGGCGATGATCGTCTCGCCGTCTTCGGCGTATTCGAAACCCGTAAAAATAACGACCCGGAAGGGCGCATCGCCCCTTCGCCGGACGAATTCGAGAAAGCCGCAATATTCTGCCGCATCGAGAAGGGACATCCAGGCAACTGGAAGAGCGGCTGAAGAAGCGGCCTCGGCCCAAAATTTATCGGCCGATTGGACGACCTGCCCAAAGTCCACACCGAGTTCATTCTCGATCCACACATGCCGCAAACGCGCGCTCGGCGGATCGATCGGTCCGAAGCTGAGATTGTCAGGAAAGCCGAGGACGAGTTCGTGGCGACCGATCCGGCTCAATGCCTGCCGAATGCTCGCAGCAGCGGACATGTTGAAAACTACATGCGTCAAAGGCTTGTTCACTCCGGTAGTCATCCCTCGCGGCGCTTGATCCACATCAGCGCGAAAAAGGCCGCCGCGGCCGAGGCGAGGCAGAGCGCCGCCGCATAGAGCGTCCCCTGCTCATTATCGGCGAAGAACAGATTCTTCGTGTTCATGCCGAATATGCCGGAGACGAGAGTCGGCGGCATCAAGAGCGTGCCGAGAATGGTCAGCACATAGAGCTGGCGATTGGTCTCCGCCGTGAAATTGGAGACGATCTCGTCCTGCAGCAGGCGCGCGCGCTCCTCCACCGCCTGCAGCTCCTGCTGCAACGAATCGAAACGCTGCGTCAGCCTCCGCAGCGCCGCATGGGTCGGCGGCGCGACGCGCGGCGAGAAAGCCGTGCGGGAAAAAACGCGCTGCCCATCGGCGAGCTCGCGGCGCAGGCGGATCGTCTGCCGGCGCAGCGCGCCGAGATCGCGACGGTCGTCATGCGCCTCGTCGTCCAGCACACGATCCTCGATCTTGTTGAATTTGGCGAGAAGCTTCTCGAGCCCGATATCCATGGAGACGAGGCTGCGCGTCACCAGCGCCTCGAAGAGATCGAGCGGCGTGCGCAGGCGCTGGCCCTCCAGCGCCGCCTGCCGAATGACGGCGGTCGATTCGACGGCGTAGCGGCGGGCGGTGACGATGCAGCGCTCGGTGACGACGACGCGCAGCGGACGCAGCACATCTTCCTCGCGCTCGAGATCGCGGCCGTAATCGGCGATCACGCCCCACAGCGCCTGCTCGTCGGCGTCGAGCCGCTGATGCCCGTCCTGATCGATGAGCAGCGCGCGCGCCTCCGCCGGCATTTGCTGGCGGCCGGCGACCCAATCGCGATAGCGCAGATCCGCGACGTTGAGATGGACCCAGAAATAGCCGTCGGCGTCCGAATCGAGCTGCGCGGAGTCGTGGTCGGCGACGAGCGTCGCCGCGCCGTCCGCATCGAAGCGCATGACCCAGAGAAAGGGCGAATCGCCCACGATCGCGCCGGCCGGCGGCATCGTCTTCATTTTCATGCGTCCCCGCGGGCGCGCGCCTTCGGCGGCCCGCCTCGGGTCCTCGCCATTAGAGGAGGGTTGCGACGTTTCGTCGACAGAGGGCGGCACGGATGACCTTCAGGCTCATGCGTCGGCTTTTTGCGGTTCGCGCTCAAGCTCCTCGATCGGCTGCGGGAGGCGCCGGCGCCGCCGCTCCTCCGCCGCCTCGAAGGCTTTGCGCAGCGCGCGCCGCACGGCGTTGGTGTGCGCTTCGGTGACGCGCGAGAAGAGGAAGCCGAAGACGACCGCCGCCGTCATCACCGCCGCCATCACCAGCCAATGGGCAGGCGTCGCCAGCTCGCGCGCCCATAGCGCGCCGAAATGCCGATCGGCCATGGCGCGCGCCAGAATCAGCACGGGCATATGGACGCTGTAGAGCGAGAAGGAGAAATCGGCGAGCCGCCGATGCAGCTGCGGCTGGAACAGCGCCCAGCCCTGCTGCGGCCCGAAGCGTAGCGTCACCACGAGATTGAGGAAGAGGACGGCCGACAGCGTATCGGCGAGATCGGCGAGATAGGGATGAGCCTCGAGATTGGGGCCGCGCACCAGAAGGCGGATCGGGATGACGGCCACGACATAGAGCGCGAGCGCGATCCAGCGCGATTCGACCAGCGGGCGCCGCGCCAGAGTCGCCAGCGCGCCGAGGCCCCAGAGCAGATAGCCGAAACGAAACCAGCCGCCAGCGGGGATGGACATCGCCACCAGAATGGCGAGGCCGAGCGCGAAGCCCATGGCGCGCGTCCGCAGCGAATAGGCGCGGGCGAAGGGCAGCAGCAGCAGCGGGAAGGAGATGTAATACCAAAACTCGCAGGCGAGCGACCAGAGCGGCCCATTGGTGCCGAAGAAATCGCAATAGATCGCCGAGAGATTGGCCAGCGAGCCGAGGAAGAGATCGACGCGATCATGGTCCTTGAAGACCGGCCAGTCATAGACGCCGCTGTCGCCGAACCAGCTGCGGCCGATCCAATCCGCCGCCACTGTGACGAGCAGCGCCGGCGCGAGCACGACATAGATGCGCGCGAAACGATGAATGAGATAATCGCGCAGAAAGGGCTTGTCCTTGCGCAGCTGCGCCAGCACCGCGCCGCCGACCAGATAGCCCGAGATGGCGAAGAAGCCGACGACGGCCTGATGTCCGAGCTCGAAGCTGACGAAGAACCACCAGGCATGGACGCTCGCCGCATGGGGCGCGCTCATTATGTCCGCGAGATTGACGAACATATTGGTGGAATGGACGGCGAGCACCAGCAACGCGCCCACCCAACGACATGCCTCGATGAATTGCGACAGAAGGACGGGCATGTGTCTCCGAAGGCTTTGGAGCGAACGGATCGCTCCAAATGAAAAAAAGCTGGACGGGGCCGAATTATAGCCCCTCGGCTCGACCTTGGCCAACCCAGCGGGCGCGCTCGCCGAGCCGCGCGCGCCGGTCCAGCGCGGCGACAGCCGCATGCAGAAGCCGCCGCAGCGCCGGCGTATGCGCCTCGGTCACACGCGAAAAGACGAAGGCCGCCGCGACGGCGACGAGGAGCAGCGCCGCCGCCGCGAGCCAATGTGTCGGCGTCGGCAGAAGCTTGTGCCAGTCCACGCCGAAAATATGGCCGGCTCCGGCCCAGAAGAAGAAAACGATCGGCATATGCGTGGCGTAGAGCGAGAAGGAGAAATCCGCGAGCCGGCGATGCAGCGCCGAATCTCCGAGCGCAAAGCCGCTTTCCGCGAAGCGCAGCGTCGTCAGCAGATTGGCGAGCGTCGCCGCGGTGAGCGCATCGGCGATGTCGTGCAGAACCGGATGCGCCTCGAAGAGAGGCCCGCGCGCGGCGAGACGGCCGACGACGAGCGCCGCGAGAAAAAGCCCCAGCGACAGATATTTGGCGGAGAGGAGCGGGCGCTTCGCGCGCGCCGCCAGCGCGCCCATGGCCCATAGCACGAAGCCGAAAGGCACGCGCGAGGAGGGAATCGAGAGAAGGAGCAGCAGCAGCGCGCCGAGGGCGAAGGCGGCGAGGCGCGCGGGCTCCGAATAGGCGCGCGCCCACGGAAGCAGCAGCAGCGGGAACAGCAGATAGTACCAGAACTCGCAGGCCAGCGACCACAGAGGCCCATCGGTGCCGGCCTGGCCCGCCCAGATATTCTGCTGCATGGCCAGCGCCGAGAGAATGCGCGAGGGCTCGTAGGCGCCCTCGAGGCCGGGGAGCTCATAGATGCCCGCGCCGGCGAAGAGGGCGCGGCCGAGCGCGTCGAGAGCGAAGGTCAGCGCCAGCGCCGGTATCAGCACGAGATAGATGCGGGCGAAGCGATCGATGAGATAGGCGCGCAGGAAGGGCGTCCGCCGCTCCATGGCCGCAAAGACGCGGCCGCCGACGAGAAAGCCCGACAGCACGAAGAAGACTGTCACCGCCTGATGCGAGAAGGCCGTGAGGAACCACCAGAGATAGACGAGGGGCCCATGCGGCGCGACCATTATGTCGCTCAAGGAAATGAGCACATTGGCGTGGGCGAGAAGAACGGCGAGAGCGGCGAGCCAACGGGCCGCGTGAACGAAATCCGACAAAAAGACAGGCATGAAAAAAGCGCTCGTACGAAAATGGCGCTGGCTAGGATAAGGGAAACCGCGCGCCGTGTCACCCTGCGGAAAAGCCGAGGGTAGGCCGAAGGGATAAGGCGACGCTCGCGGCAGGGGGCAAAAGCTCGCCTCTACCGGCTTGCTCCTGTATAGCTGTGCGGCGCAGTGGAGCGGCAAGCAGGAGCCAGGCTAGTGGAGAATTGGACGCCCGGAAGCTGGAGAGCGAGACCGATCGAGCAGACGCCGATCTATCAGGATCAGGCGGCGCTCGCCGATGTCGAGCGGCAGCTGGCCGGATTTCCGCCCCTCGTCTTCGCCGGCGAGGCGCGCAGCCTCAAGCGCTCGCTCGCCGAGGTCGCCGGCGGCCGCGCCTTTCTGCTGCAGGGCGGCGATTGCGCCGAGAGCTTCAGCGAGCATTCGGCCGACAATATCCGCGATTTCTTCCGCGTCTTCCTGCAAATGGCGGTGGTGCTGACCTATGCCGCGGCCTCGCCCGTGGTGAAGGTCGGCCGCATCGCCGGCCAATTCGCCAAGCCGCGCTCCGCCCCCACCGAGAAGCAGGGCGCGCTGGAGCTGCCGAGCTATCGCGGCGACATCATCAACGACATTGAATTCACCGCCGCCGCCCGCACGCCCGATCCGCAGCGGCAGCTGATGGCCTATCGGCAATCGGCGGCGACGCTCAACCTCATCCGCGCCTTCGCCACCGGCGGCTTCGCCAATCTCGTCAATGCGCATCGCTGGATGCTGGGCTTCGTGCGCAACAGCCCGCTCTCGGATCGCTATTCGCAGCTCGCCGATCACATCAGCGAGACCTTGGGCTTCATGCGCGCCATCGGCCTCGATCCCGAGCATCATCCAGAGCTGCGGCAGACGGATTTCTACACCTCTCACGAGGCGTTGCTGCTCGGCTATGAGCAGGCGCTGACCCGCGTCGATTCGCTCGAGGGCGGCTATTTCGCCACATCCGGCCATTTCCTCTGGATCGGCGACCGCACGCGCCAGGAGGACGGCGCCCATATCGAATATCTCCGCGGCGTGCAGAACCCCATCGGCCTCAAATGCGGGCCGAGCCTGAAGCCGGACGCGCTGCTGCGCCTCATCGACAAGCTCGATCCGCAAAACGAGCCGGGGCGGCTGACGCTCATCTGCCGTTTCGGCTCCGACAAGGCCGCCGAGGCGCTGCCGCCGATCCTGCGCGCGGTCGCCCGCGAGGGGCGCAATGTCGTGTGGTGCTGCGACCCGATGCATGGCAACACGATCAGCGCCGGCGGCCGCAAGACTCGGCCCTTCGATCGCGTGATGGCGGAAATCCGCAATTTCTTCGAGGTTCACCGCGCCGAAGGCACCTACGCCGGCGGCATTCACCTCGAGATGACGGGGCAGAATGTCACCGAATGCATGGGCGGCGCGCGCGATATTTCCGAGCAGGAGCTGGGCGTGCGCTATGACACGACCTGCGATCCGCGTCTCAACGCCGAGCAGGCGATAGAGGTGGCCTTCCTCGTCGCAGAATTGCTGAAGGCCGAGCGGCTGGCGCGCGGCGCGCAGGAGCAGGACGCGGCGGCGGAGTAGAGAATTTTTCCTTCTCCCCGCAATGCGGGGAGAAGGAAGACGGCGAATGCCGCACGAAGCAAATCAGCCGGAAGCCGTATCACTCCGCCGCGGCGTGGACATTGGCGGCGCCCGGCCGCGGAGCGGCGAGGCGGGTGGCGATGACTATGGCCGCCAACGTCGCCACATAAACGACGACCTGCAATGCCGTCGGCTGGTCGACATAGCCGATCAGCGTATGCAGCACGCGGCCGAAGAGGCTCGAATCCGGCAGCACGCCGGATGTGTCCCACACCGTCTGCGAGAGCGCGGTGACGATCCAGGCCTGTTGCAGAAAGCCCGCGCATTGCGCCGCGAGACCGGCCGCCAACAGCGTGATCATCGCCGTCGTCACGGCGAACAAATGCCGCGCCGGAATGGTGACGAGACCGAAATAGGTGAGCGCGCTGACGCCGGCGCCGAGCACGAGGCCGGCGAGGCCGCCCGCCAAGAGATCCGCCACAGTCTCTCCCGAAGCCAGAATTCCGTAGAGGAACAGCGCCACCTCCGAGCCCTCGCGCAGCACGGCGAGCGCGACGACGAGCGCCAGAGCGAGGAAGGATTTGTCGCCGGAGACGGCGGCGCGGCCGGCGGCCGCCAGCTCGCTGGCGAGCTCGCGGCCGTGGCGCGCCATCCAAATGTTGTGCGAGGCGAGCATCACCACCGCCACTGCGAGGACGCCGGCGTTGAACAGCTCCTGCCCGCGGCCCGCGACGGCCTGCGACAGCGCATCGGCGAACAGCGCGACGACGCCGGCGCCGAGCGCGCCCGCGGCCACGCCGCCGAAGACATAGGCCCGCGAGCCGCGCGCCCCGCGCGTGACGGCGAGCACGATGCCGATGACGAGACCCGCCTCTATGACCTCGCGAAAGACGATGATGAGTGCGCCCAGCATGGTTTGATCCTTACTCGACGACGAGCTCGCCCTTGGCCGTATCCTCGTGATATTCGCCGACGAAATGATAGCGGCCGGGCTTCAGCGGGCGCACCCGCACGGTGATCTCGGCCTTGCCGGCGACCACTTTCTCGATCTTGAGCGCCTTGCTCTCGAACTCCTCCGGCGTCGAATCGAGATTCTTCACGACGATGGTGATCGGCTTGTCGGCGGGCGCATGCAGCTCGGCGGTCGAGAAGCGATGATCCTTGATGGAGATTTCGAGAGAGGTCTCGTCGGCCGCGACGGCGGCGCCGACGCCCGCCGCGAGAGCGGCGGCGACGAGAAGAATACGGGAGGATGTCATTTCACGCCTTTCGATGAATCGTTTCGACGCCTTCGCCCACGCCCCGCGTGATGCGAAGCAAGAACCGGCCCACCGTCATGCGCGAGGCGGACGTCGCGAGGCCCGCCCATGAATGCGCTACAGCTTGAATATCAAGGTAATTAAAGGGCCGCCGCGCCACAACGGCGCGAGTTGAGATTGCTTCCAATCTGGACTCGGCGAAACGCCGCGGCCTCGCTCAGCCCGGATAGCCGTGGCGCGCTTTGCTCGCATGCACCAGAGCGACGGCCTGAGCGTCGCGACCCGCCGAGCAGGCCGAGGCGGCGGCGGCGATCTCATTTTGGATCGTCGCATAGACGCCCTGAGTCACGTGACCCATGGCGAGATCATTGTCCATGATCGCGCGATAGCGGCGGATCGCGCCGGAGCAGCCGGAGCCCTCGGGAAGCTCGATTCCCGCCGGCGTCGTGTTGCGCGTCGCGAGCGCCGGCGCCTCGGCAACGGCGACGGGCTGCGCGGAGTTGCAGGCGGCGAGGCACAGCGCCGCGATGATCGGGACGAAGAGCTTTGCGGATGTCATGGCGAAACCGAAATTCCTCGCATTATCGGACTGACTGCGGATGATTGACTGTCGGCGACGCGCCGAGCAAGTCGAAATTTCCCACCCTCTCACCGCGCGGGCGAATTTTGTGAAAGCAAGCCGCTGTGAAGCTCGCAATGGCTCGGACACTCTCTCCAGAACCGATCAGATCGGCAGTGGCGACGGCTCCGTGGGAATCAATTCGCAATAGAGCGACATCGAGGACGTGGACCGCACCGCATCATGGTGCACTCTATTTCGATCTCCGAAGCGGGCGATCCATATAGAAAGCCGACGTCGAGAATTTCTCTTCCAAAACCCACCCATCGGCGTTGGATAATCCATCCGCCGCGATGGTCTTTCGAGCGATCATACGAAATATTCAATCCTCGAGCATATTCCTCTGAATTAAGCGCGCCCTGGTGTTTTTTCATGAATGCTTGAATAATATAATTATCCTTCACTTGGCGAATTGCGCTCTCATCGCTGGCCACTTCTTCTTTTCCCGAAGCGCATCCCCACCGATATTCGACGGCGGTATCGAGCAAATCTTTGGCAAAAGCGACGCAAAAGACGAAGATCGAAACGGCGAGTATACAAAACATCACGCGCATCGAGGAGATGACGGCGCGATAAAGCATCGGGCCTCACTCACTCAAAAGGCGCGCGACGAAGGCCTCTATGCCCGGCAGGCGCCGCGGCCGGCGCTGACGCTCGGCGCGCAATATTGCGAGAAGATCGTCGAAGCTGCGCTGCAGATCGTCGTTGACCAGCACATAATCGTACTGCTTCCAGCGCTGAATCTCATTGCGCGCATTCTCGAGACGGCGCTCGATCGCCTCGCGCGAATCTTCCGCGCGGCGCTCGAGACGCGCGCGCAGCTCTTTCATCGACGGCGGCAGAATGAACACGGTGACAGTGTCCGCGGCCATCTTGTCGCGCACCTGCTGCGTGCCCTGATAATCGATATCGAAAAGCGCATCGCGGCCGTCGCGCAAAATCTCATCCACCGGCCCGCGCGGCGTGCCGTAATAATTGCCATGCACCTCGGCCCATTCCAGCAATTCCCCATTGTCGCGCATCGACTCGAAGCGGCTCTTGGAGATGAAGGAATAATGGATGCCGTCGACCTCGCTCGAGCGGCGCGGCCGCGTCGTCACCGAGATCGAGAGGGTGAGGTCGAGCTCGCGGTTCTGCAGCAGCATGCGCGTCAGCGTCGTCTTCCCCGCGCCGGAGGGCGAAGAGAGAATGAGGACGATTCCGCGGCGGTCTGGCGTTGTGGGCATCTCAGGTCCAGCGAATGGCGAATGGCGAGTGGCGAGTGGCGAATGGAGCGCGTCTTTCGCGCTACTCCCTATTCGCTATTTTCTCCTCACTCAATGTTCTGCACCTGCTCCCGCCATTGCTCCACCTCGATCTTGAGCTCGAGGCCGAGCGCGGTGAGCGCGCCATCGTTGGATTTGGCGCAGAGCGTATTGGTCTCGCGCGACAATTCCTGGGCGAGGAAATCGAGGCGGCGGCCGATCGGGCCGCCCTTTTCGATCAGCTCGCCGGCGCTGACCACATGGGCCTTCAGCCGGTCCAGCTCCTCGCGAATGTCGGCCTTCACCGCGAGCAGCACCGCCTCCTGATGCAGACGCTGCGCGTCGAAGGAATGGCCCGTCTCCAGCAGAGCCGCGATCTGGCTGGCGAGCCGCGCGCGCACCGCCTCGGCCGAGCGGCCGGGCAGCGCCTCCGCCTGCGCGGTCAATTCGCCGATGCGCGCGAGACGCGCGGTCAGCACATCGCCAATGGCCGCGCCTTCGGAAGCGCGCGAGGCGGTCAAAGCCTCGAGCGCCTCCGCCAAAGTCGCCAGCACGCACACGTCGAGGGCGTTGCGCTGCTCCTCATCGTCCTCCAGCTCTACGACCTCGACAATGCCGCGCACGGCGAGCAGGCCGTCGAGAGAAGCCGGCCGCAAGGATGCGTGCAGCGGCACATCGTCCAGCGCCTTGAGCAGACGCTCGAGCGCGGGGCGATTGATGCGCGTCTCGACCACAGCGTCGTCGCGACGCGCGGTGAGATTGGCGAAGCAGGAGCCGCGAGCGATGCGGCCGGAGATGAGCGCGCGCGCCTTCACCTCCACCGCATCGAAATTGGGCGGGACGCGCAGCCGCAGATCCAGCCCTTTGGAATTGACGGTCTTGATTTCCCAAGCGTAGCGCCACGGTCCGAGACTGTCGTGAGCGCGGGCGAAGCCGGTCATGCTGGCGAGAGACATTGCGATCCTAGGTAGGGCGAATTGCGAGCAGCGGGTCGGCGATCTCTCTACGCGCTTCCATCACCGAAACTTCGCCACATCCGGCACGGTCTTGGCGGAGTTCAAATCCCAGCCGCGATCCCGCAACGGATCGAGCGCCGTGCCTTCCGAAGCGTCGAAGGCGCGCGCGCGGGCGGCGCGCGGCGGCTGACCGGCGTCGGCCGAAGCGGAGAGCGGCAAGGGGCGCTCCACGGGCCGCTCCTCGACCGCCAAGCCCAGCCGCGCGGCGCGGGCGCGCTGCTCGGCGCGCAGAGCGGCGGAAACCGGATAGCTCGCCGAATCGAGACCATCGTCCTCGGCCAGCTCGTCGGAGCCGGCCTGTGAGTCGTCCGCCGCGGCGGCGATCATCGTGACGGCGGCGCGCGCCTCGGGCTGGGCGCGCTGGGCGAAATGCGTGGTGAACAGCGGCGGCGCGACGAGCGCCACAGCGGCGCGCTCGGCCGTGAGCCGCAGGCTCTCCTCATTGTCGCCCGCATATTCGAACGGGATGGACGGCAGAGCGGCGCCGATTCGCTTCAGCGCGCCATGGCGCGGATCGGCCGCCGTCACAGTCTCCATCTGCGCATCGGCCAGCGCCACGAGCCGGCCGAAAGCCGCGTCGCCGCGCTTTTCCCGCGGGGCGGGCTGCGTCGGCCCGACGACGGCGCCGGGCTCCAGACGATCGACGCCCAAGGCGCGATCCTTCTCGATCTGCCGCCAACGCTGGACGTTGCGCGAATGCTGCTCGAGCGTCTCGGCGAAGACATGGCCACCGGTTCCGTCGGCGACGAAATAGAGCTCCTGCGTGCGCGAGGGATTGGCGACGGCCTCCAGCGCCGCGCGGCCCGGATTGGCGATCGGCCCCGGCGGCAGGCCCTCGATCGCATAGGTGTTATAGGGCGTCCACTTCTCGACCTCGGACTTCAAAATCCCGCGACCGAGCGTCGCGCGGCCGCCGACGAGGCCGTAGACGATGGTGGGGTCCGACTGCAGCCGCATGCCCTTGCGCAGGCGATTGACGAAGACGGCGGCGACGCGCGGCCGCTCATCGGCCTTGCCGGTCTCCTTCTCGACGATGGAGGCGAGCGTCACCAGCTCGAAGGGCGTCTTGACGGGAAGGTCGGGATTGCGGCGCGCCCAGATCTGATCGAGCAGCTTGCGCTGATCCTCCTGCATTTTCAGCAGCAGCTTGGCGCGCGGATAGCCGCGCGCGACCTTATAGGTCTCCGGCAGCAGCGCGCCCTCCTTGGGCAGTTCCGCCATGTCGCCGGCGAGCACATCGCTCTCGCGCAGGCGCGAGACGATCTGATCCGTCGTCAGCCCCTCGGGAATGGTCACGCCATGCAGAATCTGGCGGCCGTTGATGAGCTCGTCCATCACCTCGCGCAGGCTGGCGTTCTGCTTGAAGGCGTATTCGCCGGGCTTCAGCTTGCCGCGCACGCCCTCGATCAGCAGAGCGATGTTCATCAGCATGGGATTGTCGATGACGCCATCGCGCTCGAGCTGCGCCATAATCTCGGGAACATCGCTATGCGGGGCGATATAGACGATCTTCTCGGCGGCGAGCGGGCCGGGCTCGCGCAGCTTGTGCAGCACGGCGATGAGGCCGAAGACGCCGGCGACGGCGACGACCAGCAGCAGCGAGAGCAGGCTGCTGAGCGCAGAGAGCGTTCCCTCGCGCTTGCGGCGCGGCGGGGGCGGCGGCGGAGAGTCCGCGCCGCCGGAACTGCGCAGGCTGGCGCGGCGGCGAAAGAAAGAGGAGGATTCGCGGCTCTGAGACTGTTGGCCCTCGGCCTCCGGACCCTTCGCGTCCGGCCCCTTGGCCTCGGATGCGCCGTCCTTCGGCGTCTCGGACGAATCGTTAGGAGCATCGCTCATCGGGAAACTCCGTCTCTTTGGTTCCGGGCCGTGTCGTGATTCGGATCACACCGACCAGAAAAACGCGACGGACCGACAAACAAAACGCCGCCTCGGCGGCTCGCCGAGGAGGATTGCGACGACTCTACGGCGCTCGCGCGTCCGTTACCCTATCGTTCTTTGTGGCGAAATCAGGAACGCTCCCACGTCCACAGCCACGACCGAAGGCGCGGCGGCCCCGCTACTGCGGACGCCGGAAGACGAGGGACGCGTTTGTGCCGCCGAAACCAAAGGAGTTGGACAAGACGATATCGATCTTACGCTCACGCGCCTTGTGCGGCACGAGGTCTATTTCGGTCGCGACCGAGGGATTGTCCAGATTGCGCGTGGGCGGCGCGACGCCATGGGTGAGCGCCAGAATGGAATAGATCGCCTCCACGGCGCCCGCCGCGCCGAGCAGATGCCCGATCGCCGATTTGGTCGAGGACATGGACAGGCTGGGAGCCTCATTGCCGATGAGGCGATGCACGGCCTGCAGCTCGATCTCGTCGCCGAGCGGCGTCGAGGTGCCGTGGGAGTTCACATAATCGACATCCGACACGCGCAGGCCGGCGCGCTTCAGCGCGATCTCCATGCAGCGATAGGCGCCGTCGCCATCCGGCGCGGGGGCCGTTATGTGATAGGCGTCGCCGGACATGCCATAGCCGATCAGCTCGGCGTAAATTCGCGCGCCGCGCGCCACGGCGTGCTCATAGGATTCGAGCACGACGCAGCCGGCGCCCTCGCCCATGACGAAGCCGTCGCGATCGCGATCATAGGGGCGCGAGCCGGCCTCGGGACGGTCGTTGAAGCCGGTCGACAGCGCCTTGCAGGCCGCAAAGCCCGCGACGCCGATGCGATTGACCGGCGATTCGGCGCCGCCCGCCACCATCACCTCCGCCTCGCCGAGGGCGATCAGCCGGCCCGCGTCGCCAATGGCGTGCGCGCCGGTGGAGCAGGCGGTGACGACCGCGTGATTCGGCCCTTTGAGGCCGTGCATGATCGACACATAGCCGGAAGCCAGATTGATGATGCGGCCCGAGATGAAGAAAGGCGACACGCGTCGCGGGCCTTTCTCCTTCAACGTGATGGACGTCTCATAAATGCCGCCGAGCCCGCCGATGCCGGAGCCGATCAGCACGCCGGTCGTATTCTGCTTCTCCGACGTGTCCGCCTTCCATCCGGCGTCGGCCAGCGCCTGAGTGGCCGCAGCGACTCCATAGATGATGAAGTCGTCGACCTTGCGCTGCTCCTTCGGCTCGAACCAGGCGTCCGGATCGAAGGTTCCATTGGAACCGTCGCCGCGCGGCACGAAACCTGCTATCTGACACGGGAGATCCGACGCCTCGAAGGTGTCGATGCGGCGAAAGCCGTGTTCTCCGGCGATCAGCCGCCGCCAATTGACGTCCACGCCACAGCCCAACGGCGAAACGATGCCGAGTCCGGTGACCACCACCCTGCGCATGGATTCTCTCGAGAGCTATGCCTTGCAGTTCATTGAAAATCTCGAAAACGCGGAAGCGCGGATCGTTCGACGATCCGCGTCGCGTCGGCCAGTGGCCTCAAGCCGCTTTGGCTTTTTCGAGATAGTTGATCGCGTCGCCGACCGTGTTGATCTTCTCGGCCTCTTCGTCCGGGATCTCGACGCCGAACTCCTCCTCGAAGGCCATGACCAGCTCGACGGTATCGAGAGAATCGGCCCCGAGATCGTCGACGAAAGACGCCTCCGGCTTCACCTCTTCTTCTTTGACGCCGAGATGTTCGACAACGATACTCTTAACGCGCGGGGCGATATCGCTCATCTGCTCTGATCCTCGTTCGATCGATCTGCTGACACCGATTTGGCGGATCCAGAGTCCGGCTCGGACCGCGCTCGATCGTTTCAGGGGTAAACTACGTCACATTTCTGCGGTTTCGCTCGCGCGACCCGCGGAAACGTCGCCATCAGGAGGCGAGCTTTTTCGCCAGCCCGAATTGCTCTTTGCGGCGTCGCCCCCGGCCAGCGACGCGTCTGGTAGCATAATTAATTCGCCGTGGCGAGAGGCGCCCCGCAGCAAATCCTAAGCTTTCAGATCATCGCCATGCCGCCGTTCACATGCAGCGTCTGGCCAGTGACATAAGCCGATTCGTCGCTCGAGAGATAGACGACGGCGGCCGCGACATCCGCGCCCGTCCCCAGCCTCCCGGCCGGCACGGCGCGCAGAATCGTCTGTTTCTGCGTCTCGTTCAGCGCGTCGGTCATCGGGCTCTCGATAAAGCCGGGCGCCACGCAATTGACGGTTATGCCGCGCGAGGCGACCTCGGCCGCCAATGATTTGGTCATGCCGATCATGCCGGCCTTGGCGGCGGCGTAATTCCCCTGGCCCGCGTTGCCGGTGACGCCGACGACCGAGGTGATGCCGATGATGCGACCGAAGCGCTTGCGCATCATGCCGCGCAGCGCCGCTCGCGACAGGCGGAAGGCCGAGGTGAGATTGACGTTCAGCACCGCGTCCCAATCCTCGTCCTTGAGGCGCATGAACAGCATGTCGCGGGTAATGCCTGCGTTGTTGACCAGAATGTCGAGCCCGCCCATGGCCTTTTCCGCCGCCGGGACCAGCGCCTCGGCCTGCGCCTTGTCGGAAAGGTCGCAGGGGAGAATATGGACTCGCTCGCCGAGCTCGGAAGCCAGCGTCGCGAGCGCTTCCTCGCGCGTGCCCGAAAGCGCCACGACCGCGCCGCTCTTGTGCAGGGCGCGCGCGATGTCCCGGCCGATGCCGCCACTCGCGCCGGTGACCAGCGCCGTCTTGCCGCTCAGATCGAACATCTCTCTCCCCCTCGCCGCCGCTGTGCTCGCGCGGCTTCGCGAAACTCTATGCGCCTCTATAGGGCGCCGCGCGCGCAGCGCGCAATCTCGTCGCCCCGCCGGCCTCTATTTCGCATTAGGTAGTTTTGCGGAGAGCGGGTCGGCCTCAGTTATAGTATAAAAATAATGTATCCAAAATTACTTAGGGGTGCTTTTTTATCACACCGACAAAAGAAATGGCCGGCGGGATCGTTTATAGCCTTTTTCGGCGTTTACAGTGTCAGGGATTTACGAAATCTTCGCCCGCAGCGGTTCGAATGCTTGCGTTGGTGGGGTCGAACGGCGTGTTTGGCGTGCTTGCGCCGCTTTATAGAGGATTGAGGAGCCATCTAATGAAAACCAGGATTTCCCTTCTCGCGGTCTTTTCGGCTCTGCTCGCCGGATCGGCCAGCGCCGCTGATCTGCCCTCTCGCAAGGAAGTCGCCGTCGCCTTCGTCCCGCCGCCGGCTTTCTCCTGGACCGGCCCCTATGTTGGTTTGAACCTCGGCGGCGGCTGGCTCGATCGCGGCAACAACAACAATAATTGGGGCTGGAACAACAACAGCAACAACACCAGCGGCGGCGTTGTCGGCGGCGGCCAGATCGGCTGGAACTATCAGATTTCGCCGCTCTTCGTCGTCGGTCTCGAGAGCGATATTCAGGGCACCAGCATCGGCAGCGGCAACAACAACAACAATTGGTGGGGCGGCTGGGGCGGCGTCGATCGCGCCAAAGTTCCGTGGTTCGGCACGGTGCGCGGCCGCCTCGGCCTGGCGCTGCTCGATTCGCGCCTGCTGATCTACGGCACCGGCGGCTTCGCCTATGGCGAGGTGAGACATCCGTTCAACGGCGGCTTCTGGTGGGGCAACAACAATAACAATGACGTGCGCGGCGGCTGGACGGCCGGCGGCGGCGTCGAATGGGCCTTCCTGCCCAATTGGTCGGCCAAGATCGAATATCTCTACACGGAGCTCAACGACAACAATAACAACAATAATTGGGGCGTGCTGGGTCCAGTTCTGTTCCCGCAGCTCCCCGCCACGACCTGGGGCTCCAATTGGAACCGCCACACGCGCATCAACACTGTGCGCGCCGGCATCAACTATCACTTCAATCTCTTCACCCCCGCTCCCGTGGTGGCGAGATACTGAAGCGTCCCCCTCCTCCTCTCGGGACGAAGAGCCCGGCCCTCGCGGCCGGGCTTTTTTTACGTCAGACGAAGGCGCGATAGGCGTCGAGATCTTCCGGCGCGCCCACATTGAGGCCCTTCGCCTCGGAGGCGATTCGCTTCAGCAGGCCGGTCAGCACCTTGCCGGCGCCGCATTCGACGAATTTGTCGACGCCCGCGCTCGCCATATGGGCGACGCATTCCCGCCAGCGCACCGTGCCGGTCACCTGCTCCACCAGAAGGCGACGGATATCGTCCGGCGAAATGATCGGGCTCGCGGTCACATTGGCGACGACGGGGACCTTGGGCGCGAGAATCGTGGTCGTCGCCAGCGCCTCGCGCATGGCGTCGGCGGCGGGCTGCATCAGCGCGCAATGGAAGGGGGCGGAGACGGGCAGCGACACGGCGCGCTTCACGCCCCGCTCCTTGGCGATGAGAATCGCCTTCTCGACCGCGGCCTTGGCGCCGGAGACGACGATCTGGCCGCCGCCATTGTCATTGGCGACCTGGCAGACCACCCCTTCGGCCTCGGCGGCCGCCTCGGCGATCGCGCGGGCGGCGTCGAAATCAACGCCGATGAGCGCGGCCATCGCGCCCGCGCCGACCGGAACCGCGGCCTGCATGGCCTGGCCGCGCAGCCGCAACAGCCGCGCAGTGTCGGCAATGGAGAGCGCCCCGGCGGCGGCGAGCGCCGAATATTCGCCGAGCGAATGGCCGGCGACGAATTTGGCGTCGCGGGAGAGATCGAGCCCGGCCTCGGCCTCGAGCACGCGAATGGCGGCGAGGGAGACCGCCATCAGCGCCGGCTGGGCGTTGGCGGTGAGCGTCAGCTCGGCTTCCGGGCCTTCGAACATGATCTTGGAGAGCGGCGCGTCGAGCGCGGCGTCCACTTCCTCATAGACGGCGCGCGCCTGAGGAAAGGCCTCGCCGAGCGCCTTGCCCATGCCGACCGCCTGCGACCCCTGCCCCGGAAACACGAATGCCTTCGCCATGCGCTGCTCGTCCCCTCATTTTGGATTGACGAGCGCCGAGTGACGCAGGCGCGGACGGGTGTCAAGCCTGACGGCGACGAACGCGATCGTTCAATGGAGGAAGAGCTTCAGCGCCACAGCGAAAAGGAGAGCAATGACAAAGCCGAGCATCCATTTGATGACGGCCATGTCGTTCTCGAGCTTGGAAAATCGGCTTTCGTACACAGTCAGCGCCTCGGCCGCCCGACGTGCCTTCTCCTCCGGCGCTCCGGCCGAGACGAAGGCGTCATAGACCTCGGAAATCATGATGCTCATGTCGGGTCCCTGTCGCCAAAAGCCGCTTTTACGGTCGGCGCCTCGTAAAACATAGCGCGAATAGGGTCGGCGCGCGAGGGGCGGGATTCGCCGGCGCGCGCCGCGCCCGATCACTCACCCCCGCTCATACCGCCGGCCGGTTCTTGATCAGATCATCCACCACGCTCGGATCGGCGAGCGTCGACGTATCCCCCAGCGCGCCGAACTCGTTCTCGGCGATCTTGCGCAATATGCGGCGCATGATCTTGCCGGAGCGCGTCTTCGGCAGGCCGGGCGCGAATTGGATCACATCCGGCGAGGCGATGGCGGAAATCTCCTTGCGCACGAAATCGACCAGCTCCTTGCGCAGACGCTCGGAAGCCTCGACTCCGCCCATCAATGTCACATAGGCGTAGATGCCCTGGCCCTTGATGGCGTGCGGGAAGCCGACGACCGCCGCCTCGGCGACCTTCTCATGAGCGACGAGCGCGCTCTCTATCTCCGCCGTGCCGAGGCGATGGCCGGAGACATTGATGACGTCGTCGACGCGGCCGGTGATCCAATAATAGCCGTCGGAATCGCGCCGGCAGCCGTCGCCGGTGAAATATTTGCCCGGATAGGCGGTGAAATAGGTCTGCACGAAACGCTCGTGATCGCCGAACACGGTGCGCGCCTGTCCCGGCCAGCTATCGGCGATGACGAGATTGCCCTCGCAGGCGCCATCCAGCACATTGCCGTTTGCGTCGACGATCTCCGGCTGCACGCCGAAGAAGGGCTTGGTCGCCGAGCCCGGCTTCAGCGCCGTCGCGCCCGGCAGCGGCGCGATCAGAATGCCGCCCGTCTCCGTCTGCCACCATGTGTCGACGATCGGGCAGCGGCCCTCGCCGACGACCCGGTGATACCATTCCCAGGCTTCTGGATTGATCGGCTCGCCGACCGAGCCGAGCAGGCGCAGCGATTTGCGGCTCGTCTTCTTCACCGGCTCCTCGCCGGCGCCCATCAAAGCGCGGATCGCCGTCGGCGCGGTGTAGAAAATATCGACCTTGTGCTTGTCGATCACTTCCCAGAAGCGCGAGACGGTCGGATAATTCGGCACGCCTTCGAACATCAGCGTCGTCGCGCCATTGGCGAGCGGGCCATAGACGATATAGCTGTGGCCCGTCACCCAGCCGACATCCGCCGTGCACCAATAGACATCGCCCTCGCGATAATCGAAGACCAGCTCATGCGTCAGCGCGGCGTGGACGAGATAGCCGCCGGTCGTGTGCAGCACGCCTTTGGGCTTTCCGGTCGAGCCCGATGTGTAGAGGATGAACAGAGGGTCCTCGGCGCCGACCTCGGCGTAAGGGCAATCCTCGGGAACCTTCTTCGCCTCGTCCTCGTAACGGAAATCGCGGCCGGGCTTCATATCCACTTTGGCGCCGGTGCGCGTGACGACGATGACGGTCTTGGCGGAGACCTTCTCCAGCGCGGCGTCGACATTGTCCTTGAGCGGCGATTTGCGGCCGCCGCGCACGCCCTCATCCGCCGTGATGACGACATCCGATTGCGCGTCTTCGATGCGGCCGGCCAGCGCATCCGGCGAGAAGCCGCCGAACACCACCGAATGCACGGCGCCGATGCGCGCGCAGGCGAGCATGGCGTAGGCGGCCTCCGGAATCATCGGCAGATAGATCGTCACGCGATCGCCTTTGCGCACGCCATGCGCCTTCAGCACATTGGCGAAGCGGCAGACCTGCTCGTGCAATTCGCGATAGGTGATGTGGCGCGAGAGCGAGGGATCATCGCCCTCCCATATGATCGCGACTTGATCCGCGCGATGCGGAAGATGCCGATCGATGCAATTCATCGCGATATTGGTGGAGCCGTCGCCGAACCATTCGATCGCGACATTATGCGTGTCGAAGCTCACCTCCTTCACGCGGGTGAAAGGGGCGATCCATTCTATGCGCTGCGCCTGCTCTCCCCAAAAACCGTCGGGGTCGGCGACAGAGCGCCGGTAGAGCTCGTCATATTTCTCGGCGTTCACGCGCGCCTCGTTCCGCCACGCTTCCGGCACTGCATAGGTCTTGTCGGACATTTCGAGCGTTCCCTCGGATAATCGCGGCGCGTTGTAGCGCGCCATCGGCTTTGTCGTGAATATGACCTTATTTCGCGCCTGAGGCTATGGCGTCGAGTCCGCGGGGGCGCCCCGCTTTTCGGCGCCGCCCTGCTGCGCGGCGCGCTGCGACGAGGCGCCGCGCGGGGCGCGACATCAGGTCGCAGATCGCTTCGAAGTGCTACGTATTACAGGAGCGATGCGCATGCTGCGAGCTGAAATTCACGACGGCGCCAGACTGGTCGGCGCCGGATTTGCGGCTCTTTTAAACGGCGCCACCCCTACGCCTCGAGGAGCCCAGATGAGGAAGACCCCATTGCTCGACGATATTCGCGAACTGTGCCTTCGCCGCTGCGACACGATTTTCTATTCCCTCGTCGCGATCATCGCCCTCGCCCGCGCGATCGTGGATTTCCAGGAGGGCGCGTTCAGCGCCGAGCTCTACGCCGCGCTCGTCAATTACATCGGCTATCGCGAATTGCTGCGCCTCTTCCTGTGGGCGACCGTGAATCCGCGTTACGCTATCGCCTCGCTCTATGGCGCTGTCATCGCCTCGGCGCTGCCGGTCATGTTCTCGCATCCGAGCGCCTTCTTCTTCGAATGCACGGTCTATCTGCTGCTGCGCATCGCCGCCGACATGCTGTTCGGCCTCAATGAGAAGGCCGTGCTCAAGCTCTATCGCGAGGTGCTGTTCGATTATTACAATCGCAAGCCGCCGCAGAAGCGCGACCGCAAGCGCCGCAAGTCTCTGCTCGAGCGTCTCGGCCTCGAGGAAGGCTTCGCGCCGGGCGCCGCCTGAGCTCTGGCTTCTCGAGGCGATCTTCTAGCGCTTTGGTCCTGTCTCCGGCATGGCGACGAGGACCAGCGCAAGTCCGGCGAGCGCGACCGCGGCCAGCGCCAGAAAGCCCGCCGCATAGCCGCTGGATGTGACGATGAAGCCCGCGATGGAGAGGCTCGTCGCGCCGCCCACGCCCTGCACGAATCCGAGCCCGCCGCGCGCGAGGCTGTAATGCCCCGTGCCGCGCATGATGTCCGCCAACACCAGCGGCAGCAGCGCATCGAAGAGGCCGCCGCCGACGCCGTCCAGCAATTGCGCAGCGAGCAAATGCAGCGGCGTCTGCGCGAAGACGCAGGCGAGATCGCGCGCAAAGAGCGCGACGAAGGCGAGGACGATGAGCGGCTTGCGCCCGATGAGATCGGCGCGCTCGACGAGGAGCGCCATGCCGATCGTCGAGAGCTGCGCGAGAATGATCGCGGCCGAGGTCACGCCGCTCTCGAGGCCCGGATTTTCCGAGGCGAGCTTCTGCGCGATCAATGACAATGTCGGCGCGTTGGCGAAATTGAACAGCGCCGCCGCCGCCGCATAGACGAGCAGCGTGCGGTAATGCAGCAAATCGCGCAGCCGGCCCGGCTGCGGCGGATGCGCGAGATCGACATCCTCGAGACCGCGCGCGCGATCGTGATCTATGGTCTCGGCCGGAATGGAGAAGGCCGCCCGCGCCGCGAGCGCAGCGAAGACCGGCGCCAGATAGAAAGGCGCCGTCTGCGACGCGAGCACGCCGACAAAGCCGATGATTCCGGCGATGAAAATATTTCCCGCGCGATCGAAAGCGGCGTTGCGGCCGAGCCGCTCGGCGAGACGCTCGCGGCCATAGAGGCCGAGCGTGATCGCCGCCACCGTCGGCGCGAAGACGGCGCCGAGCGTCGCCATGACGATATCGGCCGCGACGACCACCGGAATGCTCGGCGCATGAATGATGGCGAGGCCGCAGGCGCAGAGCACGAAGCTCGCGAGCACCAGAAGCTCGCGCTTGGCGCGCGTGCGATCGATAAAGGCGCCGACCGCCGGATGCGCTGCAATGCCGACGAGCCCGCTGACCGTGAGCACGGCGCCGATCTCGGCCTGGCTCCAATGCGCCTGCGTGAACAGGAAAACCCCGACGAAAGGCCCGAGCCCGCCACGCACGTCGGCGAGGAAGAAATTGAGCCGATCGAGAGCGTCGAAGCGCATGACGGCGATGGTCCCCGTGAGGTCGCTGGCGAGCGCTTTCCGATCGAACGGTATCGTTCGATCGATCAGAATTCGCTCCCAAAGGACGAAAGTAGAGCGCCGCCTGATCCGATCGGATCTGGCGGCGCCGCAGGGGCCAAACGCCCGGACAGGGGATAATCGACGTTTCCGAGCCGGCGCTTTTGGGCTAGGAGCGGATTATTCTGGGACGGAGGGGCGGCATATGGGGCAGTTCTTTCGGGACAGGCTGCGGCGGCTGCGGGATCGGCTGGTGTCGAGCCCGCGCTTTCAGCGGCTCGCCGCCGCGCATCCGCTGACACGCGCCGCGGCGCGCAAGCGCGCGCGCTCCATGCTCGATCTCTGCGCCGGCTTCGTCTATTCGCAGGTGCTGCTGGCCTGCGTGCGGCTGAAGCTGCTCGAGCTGCTGCTGGAGCAGCCGCGCTCTGTGGAGCAGGTCGCCGAAAAGCTGGAGCTGTCGCAGGACGCCGCCGCGCGGCTGCTGGACGCCGCGGCTTCGCTCGGCCTCGTCGAGCGGCGCGGCAAGGAGCGCTTCGGCCTCGGCGAGCTGGGCGCGGCGCTCATCGGCAACAAGGCGGCGCTCTCGCTCGTCGCGCATCAGCCGATGCTCTACGCCGATCTCGCCGATCCCGTCGGCCTGCTGCGCGGCGACGAATCGGCCGAGCCGCGGCTCGCCGATTATTGGCCCTATTCGGCGGCGGAAAATCCCGCCGCCCTCTCCGCCGAGGAGGTCGCGCCCTATAGCGCGCTGATGGCCGCCTCGCAGCCGCTGGTGGCGCAGGAGCTGCTCGACATCTACCCCATCCGCCGGCACAGAGCGCTGCTCGACGTCGGCGGCGGCGAGGGCGCCTTTCTCATCGCCGCGGCGGCGCGGGCGCCGCGGCTGCAGCTGATGCTCTTCGATCTGCCGGCCGTGGTGGAGCGCGCCAGCGCCCGGCTCGAGGAAGCGGGGCTCGCCAAGCGCACGACCTTCTTTTCGGGAAATTTCCTCACCGATCCGCTGCCCAAGGGCGCGGATGTGATAACGCTGATTCGCATCGTCCATGATCACGACGACGCCTCCGCGCTGGAGCTGCTGCGCAATGTGCGCCGCGCCCTGCCGCGCGACGGGACGCTGCTGATAATAGAGGCCATGTCGGGCGTCGAGGGCGCGGAGCCGCTCGACGCCTATTACGGATTCTACACGCTGGCCATGGGCCGCGGCGAGCCGCGCACCCTCGCCGAGCTGCAGAAGCTCGCCAAAAAGGCGGGCTTTAGCCGCTTCCGCCTGCTGAGCAATCCCATGCCGATCGTCGCCAGCATTCTGCTGGCGAAGCCGGACCCCGATTATCACGGCCCCTGAGCGGCGGACCCGACTTGCCGGGGCGGAACCGAGCGGCCATGTCGCCGTTGGGGGAGAATCTCCCATGGAGGAGAAAGGCCGGCCGATGACGATCGAACCTCTGCTTCTCACCACGGCGCGCGTGGGCACCTTCATAGGCGACGCCCCGCTGACCAACGCCAGCGGCTTCTTCTTCGCGCGCGACGAGCGGCTTTTCCTGGTGACGAGCCGCCATGTGCTGAGCGACGCGGCGACCGGGCATTGCCCCGACCGTATCGAGATCGAGCTGCATATAGACGCCGAGAATATGACCCAATCGACCGGCTTCTCGATGCTGCTCTACGAGGACGGCAAGAGCGTCTGGCGCCAGGGCCTCGACGCCGGCGGCGAGATCGATGTGGCCGTCATAGAGATCGAGCGGCGGGCTCTGCCGGAGTCGACCGTCTATCGGGCCTTCACCCCGGCGCATCTGTGCGGCGAGTTCGACACGGTGGAGGTCGGCTCCTCGCTGCTGATTCTCGGCTTTCCCTTGGGCTTCCACGACACGCTGCATCACATGCCGGTGGCGCGGCAGGGCGTCGTCGCCTCCTCCTTCGGCCTGCGCTTTCAGGGCCAGGGCTATTTTCTCACCGACGCGCGCACCCACAGAGGCGCGAGCGGCGCGCCCGTGGTGGCCCGCGTGCCGGCGCTGGAGGCGCGCCAGGGCGATCTTCCCTGGACGCTGCTCGGCGTCCATTCGGCCCGGCTGGACGTCGGCCGCGACCTCCAGCAGGACGAGGCGCTGGGCCTCAACTGCGCCTGGTACGCGGATATTCTGCTCCCGCTCACGGAGTGAGCCGCGACGAGGCCTCGGCGAGCGCGTCGAAGGGCAGCAGAATGGACCCGCGCCGCATCGGGAAGGCGCGCGCCGCGGCGAATATCTCCAGCTCCCGCCACCGCTCGGGAAAGCCGACCTCGGCGCCGTCCAGAAGCTGCGCCAGCGCTTCGCCGGCCGTGAGGACATCGGCGAAAGTCTCGCCGATCGCCCCCGCGACAACGATTGCGGTCGCGGCCATGCAGAGCGTGCAGGCCCGCGCGCGATGGCCGAGAGCAACGATGCGGCCGTTCTCGCATCGCAGATCGAGCGTCAGCCGGCTGCCGCAGATCGGGCTCGTCCGCGTGACGGAGACGTCGGCGTCGGCGAGGCGCAAGTCGTCGCGCGCTCGCCGCGCCCAGTCGCGCACGCGCCGCTCATAGAGCGCGGCGAGCGCTGTGTCGGTCATGCCGGCTCGTCGCGCGTCTGCCGCCCCAGCACGGCCAGGAACAGCAGCGCGAAATGCAGCCCGCGCCGCACATCCTCGTCGCCCGCCGCGCGCAGCAGGCCGAGCAGGGACGGCGTCGGCTTGCGCGACGCCTCATTGGCGGCGAAGCGGGCGGCGTTGCCGAGCGTCCATGCCGCGCCGATCGACTCCTCATAGGCTTTCATCAGCTTTTGGATCATCGCGTCGTCGGCCATGTCCACAGCGTCGGAAGCGAGAGAGAGAAGATCGACGATATTGTGAAAGCGCCGGCCCTGAAGCAAAGGCGAGGCTTTCTCGAGAAGATCGGCGATTCCCTTTCGCGTCGCCTCGTCGAGCGTTGGCGAGGCGCTTTCATGGCGCATGTCGAGTTCGGTCGTGTTCATCGCTCATCCCTCGCTTTTTCAGATCACGCCGCGCGCGACGGACCAATAGATTCCGCGGTTGAAAGCCTTGCGGAGAAGACCGCCGAGCTTGGTGGGCGGCGTCGGATGAACATCCTCGTCATAATCGTACCAGAGCGGCATTCCGAGCTCGAGGCCCATTTGCGCCACGGCCTGGACCTTGCCGTCATAGGCGTCGACCGTGCGGCCGATTCGAATGTCGCCGGCAATATTATTCGCGATGACCGGGCATTGGTTGTGACAGGAGCCGCCGGCCTTGCTGATCGGCAGATCGACGGTGTCGCCCATCACATAGGCGTTGGCGTAGCCTTCGATCTGCAAGGTTCGGCGGTCGGTAGGCAGCCAGCCTTCATTGTTCATCGCCTGCGAGACGCCGCTTTCGACCACCGCATCGACCGCGCGAATCGGCGGCGTGCACATCAGCAGATCGAAATTTTCCTCTTGTCCTTCCGCGGAGCGCGCGACCTTGCGATCGGGATCGACCGAATCCAGCGTGAATCCGCGCTGGAATTTGATTCCCTTGCTCTCGAAAACAGAGGGCAGCACCTCGCAGACCTCCTGCTGGAGGAAGAGGCAGTTGCGCAGCAGCTGCGCGACGGTCGGATAGGTGTAGACGATCTCGACCTGGTCGCGCACGCCTTTGCGGCGCAGATATTCGTCGAGCATCAGCGTCGTCTCGATCGGCGCTATGCCGCATTGATGCGGGACATTGGGCGTCTTGGGAAAATTGACGGTGATGAAGATGCGGCCCTTTTCGAAGCCGCGGAGCTTGTCGGCGAGGCGGCGCGCCGGCTCATATTGATAGAAATAGTCTCCCGCCTCTTTCAGGCCCTGTATGCGCTCGGGCGCCGGCAGGCAGCCCGTCGACACGACGATATAGTCATAGCCGATTCGCCGGCCGCTCTTCGTCGTCACGCCGGAGCCGGGGAAATCGAATCGCTCCACCTTGTCGACGATGAACTCGATCTCGGGCCGCAGCAGGGAGCTCTGCTTGCGGCGCAGCTCGCCCTCGAAGAACATGTCGAAGGCGACATACATGAAAGCCGGCTTGTAATAGTGCCAGGGCGAGTCGGAGAGCATGGTCACCTGGACCGAGCCTTCCGATATCTCGGGGTAGAGCTTTGCGACGATGCTGTTGGCGGTCATCGTTCCGCCTATGCCGCCGCCGACGACGAGTATGCGCTTGGCCACTGCTTCCTCCCTTTTTTCCGCGGGGCTTTTGCGCCCGCGGTTTTTTCGACGCGCTCTGGGCGCGGCGGCTCCTCCGGGGCAGTCACTCGCCTCGGGCTCGGCCTCTGTTTAAAATGACCGGTCGTCTCAAATCGGGGCAAAAAATCAGGCGCGGAAATAGCCGTTCAGCAGCATGTCGCGGAACTGGGTCAGCGGGCGGACCGAGCGCTCGATCTTCATGCGCAGAAGCGAGCCCTGCCACGCGTCCACGAGAAAGTCGGCCATTTCCTTGGCGTCGAGATCACGGCGGAAGCAGCCCTCCGCCTGGCCGCGCGCGACGCCATCCCGCAGCTTGTCTCTATAGCGCCGCACCGCCTCTCGCAGCGAGGTCTGGCACAGATCGCTGGTGTCGCCGATCTCGCCGATCAGATTGCCGAGCAGGCAGCCGCCTTTGAACTCCCGGCGCTCCGTATCGGCGATCAGCTCGTCGAAATAGGCGCGGAGCGCCGCATCTGCGCCGACGTCGGTGCGCGCGAGATGCGCGTCGAGCTGGGCGATGAAAGGGTCGATATAATGCTTCACCACCTCGGCGCTGAACGCTTCCTTGCTGGGGAAGTAATTGTAGAACGAGCCCTTGGGCACGCCGACGCTCTGCACCAGCTCGTGCAGGCCGGTGCCGTGGTAGCCCTGCTCCATCAGCAAAGCGACGCCCTGGTCCAGGAGCTTGCGCCGAATATCGTTCACGTCCCGTCTGCTCATGGCGCTCTTATACGACCGATCGTCTCAAACGGCAAGAGACTGGCCGGGGCGTGCTCCATCGCCACAGGATCGCCTGCTTTGCGCCTTTTGCGACGATTTGCTAAAGGGCGCCGGAGAGCGCACCGCGCGCCCGAGGCTCCAGGACACTCCGAAATGGAAAAATTCGTCACCCTCACCGGCGTCGCCGCGCCGCTGCCGATCATGAACATCGACACGGACATGATCATCCCGAAGCAATATCTGAAGACGATTGCGCGCACCGGCCTCGGCAAGGGTCTCTTCTCGGAGCTGCGCTATAAGGACGACGGATCGGACAATCCCGATTTCGTGCTCAACAAGCCGGCCTATCGCGACGTCAAGATTCTGGTGGCGGGCGATAATTTCGGCTGCGGCTCGTCGCGCGAGCACGCCCCCTGGGCGCTGCTCGACTATGGCGTGAAGGCGGTGATCTCCACCAGCTTCGCCGACATCTTCTACAATAACTGCTTCAAGAACGGCATTCTGCCGATCAAGGTCTCCCAGGCCGAGCTCGAGAAGCTGATGGACGACGCGGCGCGCGGCGCCAACGCCACACTGACGATCGACCTGCCGGCTCAGGAAATTCGCGGTCCGGACGGCGGCGTCGTCAAATTCGACATCGATCCTTTCCGTAAGCACTGCCTGCTCGAGGGGCTCGACGATATCGGCCTCACGCTGCAAAAGGCCGGCGCGATCGACGCTTTCGAGGCCAAATCGGCCGCCGCTCGACCCTGGGCCTGATCGCGGTTTCCCGGATTGCAAAAAAGTAACGAGGGTTTTTGGTCGAGAAAGCTTAGGATCGCCGCGAGCCGCGCGCGAACTACGCGGTCCGTCTCTCTCGTGCAGGGCGCTGAGACTTGAGCTTTCGATCCTACCCATCCACGAGCGACGCCCGACCCGGCCTGTTGAGCCGGATCGGGGAACGGCTGCGCCTGCGCCGCCCCTCCCGAGCGGAGGCTGAGGCGCGGTTTTCGACCGAAATCGACGCTCGCATGGAAAATGGCGCCGATAATTTAGGCGCCGATGAGACGCCCGAATTCAGCGCCTCCGGCCCAGCGGCCTATTCGGAGGAGGAGGCCGCCGCGCATAAGGGCGTGCTGTCGATCCAGCATCTCGCCAAAGCCTATAAGACCCGACGCGTCGTCGAGGATGTGAGCCTGCATGTGGCGCGCGGCGAGGCGGTGGGCCTGCTCGGCCCCAATGGCGCCGGCAAGACCACGGTCTTCTATATGATTACCGGGCTAGTGAAGCCCGATCGCGGCGTCATCGCGCTCGACGGCTATGACGTCACCGGCCTGCCCATGTATCGGCGCGCGCGGCTCGGCATCGGCTATCTGCCGCAAGAGGCGTCGATTTTCCGCGGCCTGACGGTCGAGGACAATATCCGCGCCGTGCTGGAGATCACCCAGCCCGACAAGCGCCTGCGCGAGCAGGAGCTGGATGCGCTGCTGGAGGAGTTCAAGCTCGAGCGCCTGCGCCGCACGCCGGCGGTGGCGCTCTCGGGCGGCGAGCGGCGGCGCTGCGAGATCGCCCGCGCCCTCGCCGGTCGCCCCGCCTTCATGCTGCTGGACGAGCCTTTCGCAGGCATCGACCCCATAGCCGTCGGCGGCATTCAGGATCTCGTGCGGCATTTGAAGGCGCGCGGCATAGGCGTGCTGATAACGGACCATAGCGTGCGCGAGACGCTGGGCCTCACCGACCGCGCCTACATCATCTACAACGGCCATGTTTTGACGGAAGGAACGCCCGAGGAGATCGTCGCGCATCAGGATGTGCGGCGCATCTATCTCGGCGAAGATTTCCGCATGTGATTTCGGATTGTGTGATTTTTGGAACGTGATTTCGACCGGAAGCGTCGCGGCGATTAACTGCTAGGCGGAATTTCCGGTGGGCGCCGAATAAATGGTCCTGCGCCCAATCCGACCCCGTGCTATAAGCAAGAAACAGGCCGAGAACAGCCGTTGTGGCGGCCCAATGCCGTACGTAATGGCGGAAAGTTTCGAGTAGGCGGAAAATGGCTATTTCCACCAAGCTGATGATGCGTCAGGGCCAAGCCCTGGTGATGACGCCCCAATTGCTGCAAGCGATCAAGCTGCTGCAATTCTCCAATCTCGAACTTTCCGCTTTCCTGCATGAGGAGCTCGAACGAAATCCGCTGCTCGAGGCGGTCGAGTCCGACGACTTCCCCGACACGCATCAGGAGCGTAGCAGCGATGGCGACGACCGCGGCGACGCCGGCTTCGACGGGGTCGGCGAGCCGCGCGAAGGCGATTGGGCGCAGGAAAGTCTTGCGGTGGACGCCGGCCAGCTCGCGGCCGAGCTCGGCACGGAGATCGGCAACGCCTTCGAGCTCGAGGGCCAGCGCCCCGGCGCCGACACCTCCGGCTCGCTCGAGGGCGCGGGCCTCTCGGCCAATTCCTGGACCGGCGCCAGCGGCGGCGGCGGCGATGGCGAGACGCCCAATCTCGAGGCCTATGTCGCCGCGGACGCCAATCTGCACGATCATCTCGCCGAGCAGCTCGCCCTCGCTTCCGCCGACCCGCGTGATCGGCTGATCGGCCACGCCATCATCGATGCGATCGACGAGACCGGCTATCTGCGCGAGGACATAGACGAGATCGCGCTGCGGCTCGACGCCGATCCCGTGCGCGCAGCGGCCGTGCTGGCGACGATCCAGAGCTTCGACCCATCGGGCATCGGCGCACGCGACCTGCAGGAGTGTCTCGCCATTCAGCTGCGCGAGCGCGACCGCTTCGATCCGGCGATGCAAATCTTCGTCGCCAATCTGCCGCTGCTCGCCAAGCGCGATTTCCCCGCTCTGGCGCGGCTGTGCGGCGTGGACGAGGACGATGTGGCGGATATGGCGGCGGAGGTTCGCCGTCTCGATCCCAAGCCCGGCCGCGCCTTCGGCGGCGCGCCGATCCAGCCGCTGGTCGCCGATGTCATCGTGCGCCCGGCGACCGACGGCAGCTGGATGGTGGAGCTGAACTCCGACGCTCTGCCGCGCGTGCTGGTGAACCACTCCTATGCCGCGAAGGTGAGCGCCGGCGCCAAACGCGACGGCGACAAGACCTTCATCTCGAGCTGCCTGCAGAACGCCAATTGGCTGACCAAGAGCCTCGAGCAGCGCTCGCGCACCATTTTGAAGGTCGCCTCGGAGATCGTGCGACTGCAGGACGCCTTCCTCGCCAAGGGCGTGGAGCATTTGCGGCCGCTCAATCTGCGCACCATCGCCGACGCCATCGGCATGCACGAATCGACCGTCTCCCGCGTTACCTCCAACAAATATATGATGACGCCGCGCGGCATATTCGAGCTCAAATATTTCTTCTCCGCCTCCATCGCCACCACCAGCGGCGGCGAAGCCCATTCGGCCGAGGCGGTGCGCTACAAGATCAAGCAGATGATCGACAAGGAGAGCCCTTTCGACGTGCTCTCCGACGACGCCATCGTGGCGCGGCTCAAGGAGATCGACATCGACATCGCCCGCCGCACCGTCGCCAAATATCGCGACAGCCTGCGCATCCCCTCTTCGGTCGATCGCCGCCGCGCCAAGCAGGCGATGGCGCGGGAGCATGCGCCGGCGCTGTGAGCCGACCCGGCGGGGGACGCCCTGCCGCGAATGACGGCGCCCCTTTTGTCCAGTCGATGCAATTCATTGGCTCCGTAACAACTCCTAGGCGCCTGGGCGCCGCGGGAATGAGCAAAACGCTCGCCCATTGACTTCCCGAGCCGAGGCACTTAGAGCCTGTCGCCGAAGCGGGCAGGGCGCAAATGCGAGCTCGGCCCGTCTTCCGCCACGTTCGAACGGCAAGAATGACGCTCGGACGCTGGGCCGGGATATTCGCCGGCGTCGCGGCGAGGACCGTGGGGGGACGGTCGAAACCGACGCTCACGAGACCATCGCGAGATTTTTTCAAGGAAGGCGGCTCCGCGCCCGGCGCGAGCCCTCCAATGGACGAGGCGAATCCGATATGTCGCTGCGCGTGTCCGGCAAGAACATCAACATCGGCGAGGCTTTGCGGATTCACGTCGGCGACCGGCTGAAGGCGGCCGCCGGCAAATATTTCGACGGCGAGCTCAGCGGCCATGTGACGATTTCGCCGGAAGGCTCTGGCTTTCGCGCCGATTGCAGCCTGCATCTCGCCGGAATCGACGTTCAGGCCGACGGCCGCGCGCAGGAGCCGTACGCCTCCTTCGATCAGGCCGCCGATCGCATCGAGAAGCGCCTGCGCCGCTATAAGAGCCGGCTGAAGGATCATCACGCCCCGCGCGAGGACGGCGAGGTGGCGCAGAGCTATGTGCTCGAGGCGCCCGATCAGGAGCAGGATGCGCCCAAGGAATTCGCGCCGACGATCGTCGCCGAGGCGACGTCGCGGCTGCCTCGGCTGACGGTCTCGGCTGCGGTTTTGGACCTCGATCTGACCGGCGCGCCGGTCGTCGTTTTCCGCAACGCCGACACCGGTCGGCTCAATGTTGTCTACCGACGCAACGACGACCATATCGGTTGGATCGATGCGCCGGGCGGCGAATAGACGGCATATATCTTGCCTTTTGATTGGATGCAGCTGTGAGGGCGGCCATGCTTATTTCGCACCAATGGAATTCGCCCTGCGACCCGAATGAGAGCGGCCCCCGCCGCCGAGGGTCGCGTCGCAATGGCGCGACGCGGAGCATCCTTTGATGAACAGCGATCTCGCGCGCAACACGCGCGACGGCGGAGCTCGGCCCCGACACGGCCTCGAATGGGATAGACGCCACATGCGGCTCGCGGATTTGCTCTCCACAGAAGCGGTCATTCCCTCGCTCAAGGCGAACAACAAGAAGCAGGCGCTTCAGGAGCTGAGCGAGAAGGCGGCCGAGATTTCCGGCCTGCCGGCCCGCGAGATCTTCGACGCGCTGCTGCAGCGCGAACGCCTCGGCTCCACCGGCATAGGCGACGGCGTCGCCATTCCGCATGGCAAGCTGGCCCGCGTCAAAACGATCTTCGGAATTTTCGCGCGGCTCGAGCGGCCGATCGACTTCGAAGCGCTCGACGGCGCGCCGGTCGATCTCGTTTTTCTTCTTGTGACGCCGGAGGCTTCCGGCGCCGATCACCTCAAGGCGCTGGCCTGCGCGGCGCGCGTGCTGCGCGACCCTTCGATCGTCGCGACGATTCGCGCGACGCGGGACCCTTCGGCCCTCTATTCCATCATCGCGCAAACCTCCACGCCCCACGCCGCCTGAGGCCTTCGCGCCGCTGACGTCAGCCGGCCGCGATACGGCGAAAGAGAATGGCCGCGGATTACTCCGCGGCTGTTCTCGGCTTGCTGTGGGAGGCGTGGCCGCCCTTGCGTCCGGCCTCGGACGCGAGCTGGTGATCGCGGGAGAAGCTCCGCTTGGTCGGATCGACGCTCTGGCCACCCTTGCGTCCGGCCTTGGCCGCCAGCTCGGGGTTCTGCGAGAAGCTGCGCTTTTCATCGGGAACGTTCTGGCCGCCCTTGCGCGCGATCGCCCGCTGCTTCTCGGGGTCCATCGAAGCAAAGCCACGGTTCGACTTTTTCGTTTCCTGGATCGCCGTCATATCTTTTACCTTCTCTTGTCCCCCGGGAGTCAACGCCCGAGTCAAGACAAGGTTGCGCTCTATTCGGTTCCGATAGAAGTTTTTTTTGCCGCAATTGGGCCTGTGGTCTATACGTACGAAAATCAGCTATTACCTACGCTATGGCCTAATTGCTCACTTATGCTTATCATTGTGTTTGAGATGGGACCGTCTGTCGAAAAACAAAGCTTGGCTGATAATCGCTTTCAAGCTGTCGACACTGAAAGGCTTGGCGATGAGAAACGCCGGCTCCGGCGGCTCTCCGGTCAGAAAGCGCTCTGGATAGGCGGTGACGAAGATCACCGGAGTGGACAGCGAGCCGAGTATTTCATTGACCGCCTCGAGGCCGGAGCTGCCGTCCGCCAGCTGAATATCGGCCAGAATGAGGCCCGGAGGAGTCTTGGATATGGCCTCGACCGCCTCCCTATGCGTGCGCGCCACGGCGACGACTCTATGGCCGAGCTCCTCGACCAGCCCGCGCAGATCGAGCGCGATCAGCGGCTCGTCCTCTATGATGAGCACATCGGTCGCCAATTGGCCGGCGATCTCGGCGCTCGCCGTGTCGATCAGCGCCGCCGCCCGCGCCTCGGTGACGGCGAGCGCCCGCGCGATCTCGCCCAGCGAGAAGCCCTCCAGCGCATGCAGCAGAAAAGCGATGCGCGGCTGCAGCGAGATAGCGTCGAGATTGCGCCGCGCGCCCGTCTCATCGTCGCCCGCGAGGCCGGAATGGTCGGTGTGGGCGTTGATCGGGCTCGACGTCCAGATTTCCAGAAACAGGCGATAGAGGGAGATTTTCAGATCCTCGTCGGCGACGAGGCGGGTGGGGTCGGCGACCGCAGTCTCGAGCGTCGCCAGCACATAGGCGTCGCCCCCTTCGCGGCTGCCCGAGAGAGCGCGGGCGAAACGCCGCAAATAAGGCACATGCCTTAGAATAGCCTGAGAAATGGACATCATGTCCCTCGTTTCGCGTTGCGAAAGTCGCGCCATCATGGCGCGCCGTGCTGCGTCAAATCGCCGCCGTATATATGGGAACTATTTGGTAAAATTAGCGTTGTGAGTGGGTCGACGCATCGCAATATAGCGCAGCCGCGTCCGCTCGCCAGAGTCGGGCCTCACGGGAATTCTCGAGGAGCAGATGGTAAAAAGCAGCCGGAAGTCCACTGCCGCCGCCTTGAGCACAAGCGAAAACCCGAGCATGGAGGACGGCGCCGTCGTCGCAGCGCCATCGCAGGACAATGTAGGGCTCATGGTCTTGAATTCCCATCGTCCGGCGCGCTACGCGCGCGCCGAGGCGGAACCCAATGACCTCGGCGAGCAAATCGGCGAGCAGCTGCGCGGACTCTATGAGGACGTCCTCAACCAGCCGATTCCGGATCGTTTCCTAGAGCTCTTGAACCGGCTCGAGAGCGACCCGATATCCCCGCAGCGGTCGAAGGCGCCCGGGGAGGGATAGTGTCGACATCCGAAGCGGCGAAAGCCCAAGGAAAGGGGACGAAGGCCGACCTCGTCGCGGCGATTCCCAATCTGCGCGCATTCGCGGTTTCGCTCTGCGGCAACGCCGATCGCGCCGATGATCTGGTCCAGGAGACCTTGGTCAAGGCCTGGAGCAGCTTGGCCTCCTTCACCGAAGGGACCAATCTCACGGCCTGGCTGTTCACCATTCTGCGCAACATCCACTATAGCGACTATCGCAAGCGGCGCCGCGAGGCGCCCGACCCGGACGGCGCCATAGCCGCGCGGCTGGTGTCGCTGCCGGCGCAGAACGCGCATATGGATTTTCTCGATTTTCGCAGCGCGCTGCAAAAGCTGCCGCTGGACCAGCGCGAGGCGCTGATCCTGGTCGCCGCCTCGGGCCTTTCCTATGAGGAGGCCGCCGCAATCTGCAATTGCGCGCCCGGCACGATGAAGAGCCGCGTCAATCGCGCGCGCAATCGCCTCGCCGAGGTTCTCGCGCTGCGCTCGACCAGCGATATCGGCGATTCCTATTTCATCGGCGAGCAGTCGATTCTGCCGCGCACGGGCAATGATTGATAGACGGGCCGAAATGCCCCATAGGGAAGCTCGAGCCCGATAATTTTCCGCGAGCGAGACCGATGACCGACAAGACGACCGAATTCCGAACCGAGCGCGATTCCTTTGGCGACATAGAGGTTCCCGCCTCCGCCTATTGGGGCGCGCAGACGGAGCGGTCGCGGCAGAATTTCCCCATTGGCGTCGGCCGCATGCCGATCGAGATCGTCCATGCGCTGGCGCGGGTGAAGCTCGCGGCCGCCGAGGCCAATCTCGAGAAAGGCCTGCTGAAGGGCGAGGTCGCCGCCGCCATCTCCACCGCCGCCCGCGACGTGATCGAGGGCAAGCTCGACGAGCATTTCCCGCTCGTCGTCTGGCAGACGGGCTCCGGCACGCAGTCCAATATGAACGTCAATGAGGTGATCGCCAATCGCGCCAATGAGGCGCTGGGCGCCGGCCGCGGGGCCAAGGAGCCGGTTCACCCCAACGACCACGTCAATCTCGGCCAATCCTCCAACGACAGCTTCCCCACCGCCATTCACGTCGCCGCGGCGATCGCGATCTCGCAGCGCCTGCTGCCGGCGGTGGAGCGGCTGCACGCGGCGCTCGCCGCCAAGTCCAAGGCCTTCGAGCATATCGTCAAGATCGGCCGCACCCATTTGCAGGATGCGACGCCGGTGACGCTCGGCCAGGAGTTTTCCGGCTACGCCGCTCAGGCGGAGTTCGGCGCAAAGCGCATTCGCCAGGGGCTCGAGGATTTGTTCCTGCTCGCCCAGGGCGGCACCGCCGTCGGCACGGGCGTCAACACTTACAAAGGCTTCGCCGAGGCCGTCGCGGCCAAGATCGCGGCGCAGACCAGCCTGCCGTTCAAAACGGCGCCGAATAAATTCGAGGCGCTCGCCGCCCATGACGCCGCCGTCTTCGCTCATGGCGCGCTGAACGCGCTCGCCGCCGGGCTCTATAAGATCGGCTGCGACATTCGCCTGCTCGGCTGCGGCCCTCGCGCCGGCCTCGCGGAGCTGAAGCTGCCGGAGAACGAGCCCGGCTCCTCCATCATGCCGGGCAAGGTCAATCCGACCCAGGTCGAAGCCCTGACCATGGTCTGCACGCGAGTCTTCGGCAATAACGCCACCATCACCTTCGCCGCCTCGCAGGGCCATCTCGAGCTGAATGTGCTGAAGCCGGTGATCGCCGCAGCGCTGCTCGAATCGACTATTCTGCTCGCCGACGGCATCGACAGTTTCATCACCCGCTGCATCGACGGGATCGAGCCGGACGAGGCGAATATCAAGAATTTCCTGGAGCGCTCGCTGATGCTGGTGACGGCGCTCGCGCCCAAGATCGGCTATGACGCCGCCTCCAAGATCGCCCGCGCCGCCCATCACAATGGCACGACTTTGCGCGAGGAGGCGCTGAAGTCCGGCAAGGTGACGGACGCAGAATTCGACGCGCTGGTGCGGCCGGAGAATATGCTCGCGCCGAATGATTGAAGGTCCGCCCGCGCGCGATAAGCCGGCGAAGGCGGACGAGATTCCTCTCGACATGGAGGAGCTTCGCGCCATCGCCGGATATTCCGTCGAATGCGCTGCGGCCACGCTCGATATTTTCGAACGATTCTCTCCCACGGATTCCCGTCCGCGAAATGCGATCGAAGCTGCGCGGACGTTCGCGCACGGCGGTAAAAGGGGGAAGGCGCTACGGGACGCGGCGCTCGCCGCGCTGAAGGCGGCGCTCGCATCCGATGACCCCGCCGCCAGCCACGCAGCGCGGGCCGCTATGTGCGCGTCATCGGCGGCTTATCTTCATCCCTTGGCGCGTTCGACTCAGGTCAGGCATATTCTCGGAGCCGCCGCTCACGCGGCTAGAGCCGTCGAATTGACGGCGGGCGAGACTGTCGATCTCGGAGCCGATCGAATACGGCGCGCCGCCCGTTGCGCGACTCCACAGGTCGTCGACGTGCTGCGCCGCTTTCCGGCGGCGCCGTCCGGCGGAGGACGCGTCGGCGAACTGCTCCGTTCTCTCGACCGAACGCTTCGCGCCGGCGCGCTGACGCCGAGCGCCTCCGAACACGAAGCCTCATAGTTCATTTCACCACGCAAGCGCGCGCGATGCGCTCGAGGCGTGCGCGCCCTTCGTCGGTCGCAGCGTCGGGCAGCGCATCCTCCCGCGCCGCCTCGCGCGCCGCGCAATCGCAGGCCGTCTTGCATTTTTGAGCGTTGGCGCCAGAGGCGACGCATTGCGCGCGGCAGGCTTCCTCGAAACGCGCATTCTGCATCGGCGCGAGCAGCATGGCGACGGCGGTGAAGCCGGCGAAGAACAAAGGCTGATGCAGGAGATAGAGCGCGAGGCTGTGCCGCCCGAGCAAGGCGACGCCGCGCGTCATCACATTGCCATGCGAATCCGTGACGGCCGCTGGGCCTAGACGCGCCAGCTTCGCCGCGCCGACGCCGAAAAGCAGCGCGCCCGCCCAAGGCGCGAGCGGGCGATAATCATTGGTCATCGGCTCGAAGGTCGAAAGCCCCGTCCACCAGAACCAAGGCGCATCGAAGAAAGAGGCGCGCGCGAAGAAGGACGCCGCGACCAGCGCAAAGCCCGCGGCGAAAGCCGCCGGCCAGGGGAGCCGCAGACACGGCAGCGCGAGCAGGCTCGCCGCCGCTATGCAATGCAGAATGCCGAAAAAGACGAAGCTCGACGGGAAGGCGATATAGGTCCCAGCGCTCACCAGCAGCGCAGCGCCCACGAGCAGAGCGAGCCGACGCCAATAGGCGCGCGCGCGAAACATCGTCCCATGCGCGAGAGTCAGCGACAAGCCCGCGATGAACAGAAAGCTCGCCGCAATCGCATGGCCGAACGCCTTATAGGCGTCCGTATAGGGAATGTCGGGATCGATATGGCCGAAATGGCCGAGGTCCCAGCCGAAGTGAAAGGCGAACATCGCCAGCACGGCGAGGCCGCGCGCAACATCCAGCCACAAGAGCCGCGCGGTCATTTGACCGCCGTCGTCGCCGTCGATTGAAACTTGCCGAACACCATATCCGGCGCCGAGAGATTGTGCCGCGACGGCATATGTCGGCCGAGCCAGATTTCCGTCGCCGGCGCGCCGGGAAAGCCGATGACCGGCGCCTCCTGCCAGCCTATGCCGCGCTTGGCGCGCCAGGCGACCAGCGCCGCGTCGCTCATCGATTGCGTGGTGTACATGGACCGCAGCGAGGCGAAGGGCAGGCCGTCCGGCATTGCGTCGCTATAGGAGACATCGAGCACGATGCGGTCCTGATCGATGGAGGCGAGACGAATCTTCGCCTCGCCGCCGCGGCGGAAGCGCAGGGTGAAGCTGCGCGTCTGCGGATCGAAGACGATCTCCTTCAGCGCGACAATGGGGCGCTCCTGCACCTCCACCGGGCCGATGAGGAAGGAGGAGCCATAGGCCGTCCAGCGCATATCCTCGAAAGGCAGCGGGCGGGCGCGCCAATATCCGTCCGGCGGGTAGAAGACCAGAATTTCTTCCGCGCGCTCGCGATAGGTCATCCACAGCTGCACGAGATGAAAGCCCTTCTCCACCCGATCGCCGACGCGCACGGGCACGTCGTTCGGCCGCCAGAAGGAAGGGAAAGTGTAGCCGACCAGCCAGAATTCCGGCGTCTCCCAAAAGGTGAGGCGGCGCGCGTCGGCGGCGAATTTGGAATCATGCGAGAGATCGCAGCTCGTCCAATCCGGCGCCCAGCGATCCGAGCCGATCATGCCGATATAGGAGGGATGAACCGCCTGCACGCGCATGCGCCGCACCAGAGGCGAGACGAAATCCAGCTCGATATTGTCCTTCTCGGCGCAGAGCTCGGGCGCGGATCTGTTCTCGATCCGCACTTGCAGATCCTCCTCCGCCTCCTGCGGCTGCTGCGCGAAGGACGGCCGGGCGAAGGGCAGGCTGGAAGCGGCGAGGAGAAGCCGGCGGCGATCGATCAGCGATGCGGACATGGGCGGTATGGGTTTCCTGTTACGGCGGGAGTGGCGATGCGCCGGATATTATTGCGCAGGACGCAGGGCGAAAACATGGAAAGGGGAGCGCTCGAGTGGGATTTTCTCGAGGAACGGGGCGCTCTCGCCGCGCGCGAGGGCCGCCGCCAGCCCATGGGGCGCGCGTTCGATGAGGGCGTTTCCGGTCTCGCCGCCGTCGCACCAGAGCAGCAGCTCGGCGCCGGCGGCGCGCATAAGGCGCTCGGCCTCCGCGGGCGCGGCCAAAAATGTCTCGACCGCGAGGCGATTGCCGCGATTGTCGCGATGATAGGGCGCGGCGAAGACATAATGCGGCGTGAAGGCGAGAATATGCGCGCCCATATCGACCGGCGCGACGATGCGCGCCGGCGGCAGCGCCGCGAGGCCCGAAAAGGCGCTCGCCTCGAGGCAGGCGCGGCGAGTCTCGCGCGGCGCGGCCTCGCCGTCCGATTGCAGCGCCAGAGCGAGGCCCATGGGAGAGACGAAAAGACAGAGCAGGCCGATCGTGAGCCAGCGCAGCAGCGGCGTGACGCCGGCCAGGCGCGCCGATAGAGCGGCGGCTGCGCCGGCGAGCGCGACCATGGCCAGCGGCGTGACCGAGGAGAAGACGCGAATCTGCCAGAGCGCCGCGGCAAAGCCGATGAGGATCGCCGCGGCGAGCATGGCCCAGCGGCCGCGCGCGAGGCCACCTTCCCGCCAGGCGAGGACGGCGGCGGCGAGTAGGCCGAGCAGCACTGGCGCAGCGGTGGAGACCAGCAGGGCCGGATCGGAGACGAACGCCTTCAGCGGCTTGGCCTCGGTGACATGGGAGAGCCAGAGATCGCGCAGCAGCGGATCGAGCCCGACCAGCGGATCGCCGAGACATTGCGGCGCGCTGGCGACGAAAGTCCCGAGCGCCGCGGCGCCGACGAGGCCGAGCCCGGCGATGCGGCGCAGGAGTGTCTCGAGGCGCGGCGCGGCGGCGGCCAGCGCCGCGAAGCCGAGCGCGCCGATGAGGATGGCGCGAATATGGACGGCCGAATAGGCGTCGCAAGCCGAGAGGTCGTAACGCGCTGGCGCGACAGTCGCCGCATAGGCGAGCGGCGCGAAGACGAGCAGGCCGACAGCGAATGAGAGAAGGCGGCGTGACGCCGCTGCGCCTTCGACGAGAAAGAGGATCGCCGGCGCCGCCAGCAGCACGACGAAGAAGGGAAGATTCTCGAGGCTGATGGCGAGCGAGAGAGCGAGCGGCGCCGCGGCTGCCGCGAGCGCCAGAGGACGCTTGGCGTCGAGGCCGAGCGCAACGAGGCCGAATGTCGCCATCAGCAACGCGATCTGCGGCGCGTGATGATCGATGCGGCCCGGCGTGAATTGCATGAACATCGGCGCCGAGAGAAAGACCAGCCAGACGGCGAGCATGCGCGCCGCGCGATCCGCCATGACGCGCGCCGCAAAGGCCGCGAGCGCGAAGAGCAGAGCTAGGCAGAGAAAGGGAAAGGTGAGCCGCGTCGCGCGCTCCGCCATCTCCGGCGCGAGAAACAGTCCGAATAACAGATCGAGCGCGGCGAGCGGCGTATCGACGATGCGCGACCAATGCATGAAGAGGCCGTCCGGCGGATCGAGCCTTCGCGCCGTCATATCGAACCAGGCTTGGCCGGCGACGAGATCGCGAAGCTGCACGGCGCGCATGGCGTCGTCGGAATCGTAGAATTCGCCGGCTGTCCACACGGCGCGCGCGCGAGGCAGCGTCAATAGCGCGGCGCCGGCGAGCGCGGGTATGATGGCGGCGAGAAGCGGAATGTCACCACTCGCGCGCGTGCGGAGATCCGCCGCCTCGCCGGCGAGCGCGCTCACGCAGCGGCCTTCGCGGCCGGCGCCGAGAACAGAAGCGCGCGGCGCGCGGTGAAATTGAACAGGAAGACGACGCCCGCCGTCGGTATTTTCGCAAAGGCGGGATCGAAGCCGAAACGGCCGACGAGGAGGAACATCAACGCCTCGGTGACGAGCAAGCCGGCGAGGCCGATGGCGCAGAAGAGCGAGAATTCCGACGCCGGCCGCACGCTGCGCCGATCGCGGAACACCACCGCTATGCTGAGCGCATAGACGAGCGCGAGCCCGCCGCAAAAGCCGATCGCCGCCGCGACGAGATAGGGCATGCCGAGCGTCTCGAGACAGAGCAGCATGAGGCCATAATCGAGCGCCAGCGCCGCGCCGCTCGCCAGCCCATAGGCGATGAGATCGCACAGCACGCGCGTCGCGGCGAAGACGCGATGAGTCGACACGTCAAGCGACCCGCTTCGGCACGAGACGCTCGCTCGCCAGCGCCTGCTCGGCCCCGGAGACGCCGGCCTCCGTATATTCTGCGTCCTCGTTCACGCCCCAGACGTCATAGATCGCGCGGCCGGCGATGATGTTGAGCGCCGTCAACATGCCGGTCATCATCGCATGATCTTGGTTGTTGTATTTGTGCATGCCGTTGCGGCCGACGAGATGCAGGCCGGGATAGCGCGCCGCGAGCTCGAGACGAATCGCCTGCACATTGGCGGCGTAGGAATCGTCATAGACCGGATAGGCCTTGGCCTGACGCACGACGCAGGCGTCGCGCACATCCTCCGCCGTCATGAGGCCGATCTTCGCGATCTCGTCTTTGGCGAGCGCGATGAGATCGGCGTCCGCCGCGTTCCACAATCCATCGCCCTCGAAGCAGAAATATTCGAGGCCGAGACAGGTTGAGACGCCATCGGCGATCATCTCCGGCGACCAGGATTTGAAATTCTGCACGCGGCCGACCTTCACCGACGGATCATGAATATAGATCCAATTGTCGGGGAATTCCTCCTGCGGCCGTCCGATCAGCACGACGGTGAGAAAATCGCGATAGGCCAGCGCGCGCGCGTTGAACAGGCTGAGCGGCGTCGGCGTCAGCGCATTCATCACCTCGCGCAGCGGCGCGGAGGAGAGCACATTGCGCGCGCGATGAGTCTCGACAGCGCCCTGCGAATCGCGTGTCGTGACGGTCCAAATTCCGCTCGCTTCATCGAAGGCGAGCTGCTCGACCTTGCAGCCCATTCGCAGACGGCCGCCGAGCTTCTGCATCTTGCGCGCGGCGGCTTCCCACATCATGCCGGGACCGCGACGCGGATAGCGGAAGGATTCGATCAGCGTCTTCGCCGCGCCGCTGGATTTGCGGAGCTTCAGAGAGCGGCGCAGCCCGTCGATGATCGCCGCGCCGAGGCTGAGCCCCTTGATGCGCTGCGCCGCCCAATCGGCGGAGATATCGTCGCAGCTCATGCCCCAGACCTTTTCCGTATAGGTCTTGAAGAAGATGCCGAACAGCCGCTCGCCGAATTGATTGCGCACCCATTGATGGAAGGAGCGCGGCTCCTTCACCGGAAAGGCCTTGGCGAAAGCGAAGGACGCCATGCACAGCGCGCTCTCGAAGAGCCCGAGATTCTTCAGCGCCTCGAAGGCTTTCAGCGGATAGGCGTAGAATTTTTCGCGATAGAAGATGCGCGACAGACGCGGCCGCTCGATGAAATCATGCGGGAGAATCTCGTCCCACAGATCGACGATCTCTTTCGATTTCGAGAAAAAGCGGTGTCCGCCTATGTCGAAGAGAAAGCCCTTGTAGCTCGCGGTGCGGCTGATGCCGCCGACATAGGATCGGTCCTGCTCGAGGACGAGAACCTCGCGGCCGTTCTTCGCCAGAACATAAGCGGCGGTGAGGCCCGCAGGCCCCGCGCCGATCACTATCGATTCGATGATCTCGCCCATGACGGCCCTGAGACAAGCGTGGCGTGCGCCGGCCGCCCGCGTCACGCGGCGAGGCTCACGGCACGTAGGGGCAGTATGGATGCGCTTTGGTTAACGTGCTGTTACGCTCAGGATGCGAGGGTCTTCGGCTCATGCTGCACGCTGGCGAAAATGACGCGGTTGCGTCCCTCCGCCTTCGCGCGATAGAGCGCATCATCGGCGACGCGCGTCATGACGGCGAGATCCGGCTGCGCATTCTCGAGCACGGTGACGCCCACGCTGACGGTCGCCGCGCCGTCCGCGAGATGCGCGGCGTCGCGGATGAAAGCCGAGCGAATGCGCTCCGCGATCACCAATGCGCTCGTCCGATCGGCCGGAGAGAGGATGGCGATGAATTCTTCGCCGCCGATGCGCGCCAGCATGTCGTTCGCTCGAGTGTTTCGCGTCGCGGTCGCGCCGAAGGCGGCCAGCACGCGGTCTCCCTCGGCATGGCCGAAGCGGTCGTTGATATATTTGAAATTGTCGAGATCGAAGACGAGCACCGCCGTCGACGGCGCAGGGGCCGATCGCTTCGAGCGCTCGACCGCCCGGTCGAAGGCCCGCCGATTGGGAAGGCCGGTCAGCGGATCGATCATCGCCGCGACTTCTCGTCGCTTGGCGAGGCGCTCTTTGGAGAGCGTCGCCAATAGAAAGCCGAGAACGGCGATAAAGCCGGAGAGCTCGAGGAAGCGGTATTTCTGATATGGGCTGGTGAGGAAGCTCGCTTCGTCGACCGCGATAAACGGCGCGGCGATCGCGAGCGTGAATTCGATCCCCGCTTGCAGCGCGATGATCCAGGCCGTGACGCGGGACACGACGAGACGCTGGCCGCCTATGCGATTGTAGCGGAACAATTCGACGGCGGCGGCGATTTCATAGATCGCCGAGATCGCGGAGATTTCTGAAATTCGAAAGTGAATGTCGGCGCGCCACAGGCCGGCGGCCCAAATCACGCCGCCGAGTAGGGCCAGCAGCGGCCGAACCGGCTCGCCGACAAAAACGAGAATGCCCGTCCACAGCAGACCGCATGCCCATAAAGTGAGCGCGTTTCCGAAAATGATCGACAGCCATTCGACCTCATTGCGGAAAGCGTAGCAGAGCGCCGAGGCGCCCGCCGTCGCGAAGACCGCGGCCCACCACCATAATTCTTCGGCTTCTTCGTCGCCGCGCCAGATCGCGTAGAGGAAAACGCCGAGCAGCGACAGCATGAAGGCGCCGAATAAATACAGGGTCGGCGCCAATGCGATCATCGCCGTTCACGGTCCTATGAGTTGCAAATTGCACGAATGCCGAGTGTTTCCGCTCCTGGAGCGCAAGCGTAGCATCGAATATGCCATGGTCTGAAAGTCATAAACAGCAGCGCAACCGCGTCGCGGCCGGACAAGACGTCGCAAGGGTAAAAAAATCCTGGAGCCTTTGCTCTATCCTTCCCCTGCGACTTGTCGCAGCCGGTCTTTCTCCTCGGCGACGGCGCTTTCGGCCTCCTCGATCGCGCCCATCGTGCCGACATGCAGCCATTTGCCGTCGAGCGCGACGCCGAAGAGCCGCCCCTGCTCCGCCGCGCGAAAAAAGAACGGCGCGAGCGGAAACACATCCTGCTCGACTGTCTCGAAGAGCTGCGGTTTCACTATGCCGATCCCGGCATAGACAAAATCCGCCGTCTCGCCGGCGGCGCGCTTCGTCAGCCGGCCATCCGCCGCCCGATGGAAATCGCCGTCCCAATCGACGCCGACGCTGCTGAGGCGCGGAGCCAGCAGCAGAGCGATATCCATGATCTCCGGATTCCAGATTTCGGCGAGGCGGCGCAGATTGTCTGCGCGCGCGCCGATCCAGAACGCATCGGTATTGCAGATGAAGAAGGGCCGTCCCGCGAAACGGTCCAAGACCTTCTTTATGCCGCCGCCTTGATCGAGCAGCTTCTCGCGCTCGTCGGAGAGGATTATGCGCGGCGTTTGGCGGCCCTCGAGATGCGTCTCGATCTGATCGGCGAGATGATGGACATTGACGATCGCCATGCCGACGCCCGCTTGCGCGAAAGCGTCCAGCGAACGGTCGAGCAGAGCGACGCCGTCGATCGCGACGAGCGGCTTGGGCAGCCGGTCGGTCAGCGGCCGCATGCGCGTGCCGAGCCCAGCGGCGAAGACGAAAGCCGCCTCAGGCATGGAAGAGCGCGGGGAGGTTGGCGACATACCAGGCCTCGAGATCGGCGAGCGCGGGATGGCGCAGGCCCTTGCGCAGATAGCTTTCCACGCGCGGCAGATGCACGAGATATTGCGGCTTGTGGTCGCGCTGATCGAGCCGCGCGAAAATGCCGAGGATTTTGGTCGCGCGCTGAGCGCCGAGTATGGCGTAGGCGCGCGCGAAAGCCGCCATGTCGAACAGCGGATCGGCCTCGCGGCGCTTGCGCGCATAATGGCCGAGCAGCCGCATCTCCAATTCGTCCGGCACGTCGACGCGCGCGTCCTGCGTCAGCGACACGACGTCATAGGCCGGATGGCCGAGCACAGTGTCCTGGAAATCGATGACGCCGACGCGCGCCGTTCCCTGACGGCCCGGCAGCCAAATGAGATTGGGCGAGTGGAAGTCGCGCAAGGTCCAGGTCGGCGCCGACATCACGATCTCGATCAGCGCCTGGCGCCAGAGATTGACGAAGGTCGCCTTGGAGCCCGACGATATGCCGCCGCCGCCGACCCGCGCCGCATACCATTCCAGCAGCAGCTCGACCTCGATCAGCAGCGCGTCGAGATCATAGGGCGGTATGTGATAGGGCGTCGAGCCTTCGACCGGCAGGACATCCGGCAGGCGGCGCGCATGCAGCGGCGCGAGCGCCGCCAGCGCCTCCAAATAGCGATCGGCGATGGGCGCGCCGCCGGCGACGACGCCGTCGCGGCCGAGATCCTCCAGCAGCACGAAGCCGGCGGAGAGATCATAGGCGTAGATCTGCGGCGCGGACAGGCCCTGCCCGCGCAACGCATCCGCCATGGCGACGAAGGGCTTCACCGTCTCGGCGAGGCGCGCGATGGCGCTATAGGGCTTGCCATAGCGGATCGGCGGGCCGTCCGGCCGCGCCGGCGAGATCATCAATATGGCCTGCGCGCCGTCCCCGCGCCGCAGCACCTCATAGACGCGCGAGGAGGCGTCGCCCTGCAAATATTCGCGGGCGGCGTCGCTCCAGCCGGCGCGCTCCAGAAACTCCCGCATGGTGCGGAAGGCTTTGAGCCGCCCGCCGCCTTGCCATGGGCGCTTATGCCGATGCGGCGCGCATCGGGCGTCTCGGGCGCGGCGAAGGCGAGCCGCACCTCCATACGCTCGCCGGCAAAGAGGCTCGGCGCGCGTTCCGGCCATTCGACCAGCACCAGCGCATCCTCGGCCTCCTCCTCGAAGCCCATGGCCTCGAGCTCCGCCTCGCCGCCGGCGATGCGATAGAGATCGGCGTGCAATATGCGGCAGGAGGGCGTCTCATAGAGCTGCATCAGCGTGAAGGTGGGGCTCGGCGCCTCCAGCGTCGGATCCTGCGCCAGCGCGCGGATCAGCGCCCGCGCAAAGGCCGTCTTGCCCGCGCCGAGATCGCCGGAGAGGGTGACGAGCTTCACCGTGTCGCGAATGAGCGGGGCGAGGCGGGCGGCGAGCTCTGCGGTCTGCGCTTCATCGGCGACGTCGATCAGCCATTCGGCCTCTTCGCTCATGAGGCCTGTCCTTTTTCACGCGTGGTGAGGTCCTGCTGTCCGCCGCTCTCTTGCGCCGGGAAGATGCAAGTGACCGTCGTGCCTTCGCCGAGCGCGGAGTCGATGAGCACGCGCCCGCCATGCAGCTCGGTGAAGGCGCGCACGATGGAGAGGCCGAGCCCGACGCCCCTGTGGCGCGAGCCCGAGGTGTGCGACTCGAAACGGTCGAAGACTTTCTCGAGGACCTCCGGGGCGATGCCCCGCCCCCGATCGGCGACCTTGAACACGATTTCCCCCTCCCGACGCATCGCCGCGAGGGTAATGGTTTGTCCCGGCCGAGAAAAGCCGATCGCATTGGCGAGCAGATTGAACAGGATCTGGCGGATGCGCTTGGCGTCGCCGCGAAAGCGCCCGACCTCGCCAGTGGCGACGATCTGCAGCTCTATGTCGTTTTCCGCGAGCCGGTCCTGAACGCCCTCGGCCGCGGCGCGCATGGCGTCGGCGGCGTTCACTTCCTCGAGCTCCAGCTCCATGGCGTCGCTGTCGATGGTGGCGAGATCGAGAATATCGTTGATGATGGCCAGCAGCGCCGCCGACGACTTGCCGACATAGCCGAGATATTCGAGCTGCTTGGCGTTCAGCTCGCCGGTCGTCTTCTCGCCGAGCAGGTGAATGAAGCCGATGATGTTGTTGAGCGGCGAACGCAGCTCGTAAGAAACATGATGGACGAAATCATTGCGGATCTTCTCCGCCGCGATCAGCGCCTGATTGCGCTCGGTGAGCGCGCGCTCGACATTCACGCCCGCCGTCACATCGACGAAGGTGAGCAGCGCCGCGCCTTCCGGCAGCGGCTGCGCGGTGCAGTCGAGCACCACGCCGTCGGAACGCTCGATGCGCCGCGTGAAGCCCTGCCGCATATCCTGCAGGCCGGTGACGAAGCCGCGCAGCTCGCTCCAGGTCTCCTCATTGAGATGCAGCGGCCGGCAGAGATTGGCGACAGCGTCGAAGCGCGGCTTCTCGTCGAGAATGCTCTTCTCGAGCGCCCATAGCGCGAGAAAAGCGGGATTGCAGAAGCGCAAGCGTCCGTCGGCACCGAAGACGGCGACGCCCTCGCGCAAATTCTCCAGCGTCTCGTTCTGCATGCGATCGAGCGCATGGAAACGCGATTCGAGGAAATAGCGCTCGCTCACATCGTCATAGAGATAGGTGACGCCGCCTTGCGGATTGGCGTTCACCACGACGCGCAGCGTGCGCCCGTTCGGCATGTGCCAGACATGCACGTGATGCTCTTCGGACGCCTGATAGGCCTCCAGCAGACGCGCCTTCCAGGCCTTGTAATCGGCTTCGACGGGAAGGCGCTGCTCGGCGCGCAGGCGATCGAGGATCTCGCTGTCGCTCGGCCCCTGGTCGAGATAGGCGCGATCGAGCGGCCAGAGACTCTCATAGGCGGCGTTGCGATAGGTGAGGCGCTTGGCGCGATCAAAAATGGCGACGGCGATCGGCAATTGATCAAGCGTGCGCGAATGCGCCTGCATCTGCTGCTCGAGATCGGCGCGCGTCGTGTCGATCTCTTGGCGGTCGATGGCGAGCGCCGCGGCGGCGCCGTGGCAGGGCGCCTCGACGATATCGAGACGATGCCGCTCGCCGGCGACGACCGCCGTCACACGCGCGCGCCAAACCTCGTCGCGCCCGCGCGCCGTCTGCGCCTCCATGCGCGCGTCATTGTCCAGCAGCTCGATCTGGCGGCGCAGCGCGTCGGCCGAGCTTTCCGCCTCCACCGCCTGCGCATAGGCGGAATTGACGAAGATGAGCCGGCCCTCGACGTCGCGCATCCACACGGGCGTCGGCAGCGCCTCGAGCAGCGCGCGCAGCCCGTCCACCTCGGTGACGCTGCGCGTATGGCGCTCGCGCAAGGACAGAAGCTCGAGCCGCTCGCCGGAGACCTCGCGAATGCGCAGCACGGCGCGGCCGGCGACGGCGCGGCCTTCCGCATCGAAACGGCGTCCTTGCAGGCTGGCGAGCGAGAGATGAAAGCCTTCGCCATTCTGGCGCAACCGATCGACGCGCTCCTGCAGCGCAGCCGCCTCGTCCGGTCCGAGCCAGGAGCCGAAGGCGAGCACGCGGCGCGCGAAGGCCGGATCATTGAGTCCGTTCTCAATGTCGGGCTCGCCGGCGGCGTTGTCCCAGGAGACGAAGAGCTGCGGCTCGCTGGAGAGAAAAATCTCGGCGCGATCGAGCCGTTGGCGCGTCGCTTCCAGCTCCGCCGCGAGCCCCGCCTCTCGCCGGCTCCACACCTTGCGCTCGCCGAGATGAGTAAAGGCGACGACGACGGCGAAGAGCGCGAGACCGCCGGTCAGCGCGAGATTGACGAATTCGGCGTTGTCAGTGGTGGCGAGAAGATTGGCGAGCGCTTCCGCCCGCGCCGGTCCGCCGAATGGCAGCAGACTGGCCGTCGCGAACCCGCGCGTGACGTTGCGAACGAGCGTCGAGGACGCTCCCCGACGTCGCGCAGGCGGCAACGCTTTCGGCCCGAAGGCCGTATCGTGAAACATGCGAACCGGTCTCCACGTTCGATTTGCAAAGGCTCATCGCAAACAAACGCCGTAAGCCGTCCGCGCGCCACCGAGGCGCCGTCTCGAATCGCGTCTAATCTAAAGCGCGCCGTCGAAAAGTGAAACGCGGATCGTGACCGGGAGAATGGCGCCTAAGGATTTCGCCGAACTGGCGTCGCGCAAAAAAAACGGCGGAGCGAGAGAATCGCTCCGCCGTCTCGCTCTCGCGAGGCGAGAGAAATCAGTAGCGGTAGTGGTCCGGCTTGAACGGGCCGTTCTGCGGCACGTTGAGATAGGCGGACTGCTGCTCGGTCATTTTGGTGAGCTTCACGCCGATCTTGTCGAGATGCAGCGAGGCGACCTTCTCGTCGAGATGCTTGGGCAGCGTGTAGACGCCGACCGGATACTGGCCCTGCTTAGTGAACAGCTCGATCTGCGCCAGCGTCTGATTGGTGAAGGAGGCGGACATCACGAAGGACGGATGGCCGGTCGCGCAGCCGAGATTCACCAGGCGGCCTTCGGCGAGCAGAATGATGCGCTTGCCGTCGGCGAACTCGACCTCGTCGACCTGCGGCTTCACATTGTGCCATTTGAGATTGCGCAGGCCGGAGACCTGAATCTCAGAGTCGAAGTGGCCGATGTTGCAGACGATGGCGCGGTCCTTCATGACGCGCATGTGCTCGGTCGTGATGACGTCGACATTGCCGGTCGCGGTGCAGAAGATATCCGCGCGCGACGCGGCGTCTTCCATCGTCGTGACCTCATAGCCTTCCATCGCCGCCTGCAGGGCGCAAATCGGATCGATCTCGGTGACGAGCACGCGGCAGCCGGCGTTGCGCAGCGAAGCGGCCGAGCCCTTGCCCACATCGCCATAGCCCGCGATGCACGCGACCTTGCCGGCCATCATCACATCGGTCGCGCGGCGAATGCCGTCGACCAGCGATTCGCGGCAGCCATAGAGATTGTCGAACTTCGACTTGGTGACCGAATCATTGACGTTGATCGCCGGCCACAGCAGCTTGCCCTCCTTGTGCATCACATAGAGGCGATGCACGCCGGTGGTGGTCTCCTCGGTCACGCCCTTGATGGCCTCGGCGTTGCGCTTGTAGAAGCCGGGATTGGCCTTGAGGCGCTTCTTGATCGCGGCGAAGAGGACTTCCTCTTCCTCATTGGTGGCCTTGTCGAGAAAGGCGGTGTCGCCATTCTCGGCGCGGAGGCCCAGGTGGATGAGCAGCGTGGCGTCGCCGCCATCGTCGAGAATCATGTTCGGCGTGCCGCCGTCGCCCCATTCGAAGATGCGATGGGTGTAGTCCCAATAATCCTCGAGGCTCTCGCCCTTGATGGCGAAGACCGGCGTGCCGGCGGCGGCGATGGCGGCGGCGGCGTGATCCTGCGTCGAATAAATATTGCAGGACGCCCAGCGCACATCCGCGCCGAGCGCCTTCAGCGTCTCGATCAGCACGGCCGTCTGAATGGTCATATGCAGAGACCCGGCGACGCGCGCGCCTTTCAGCGGCTGCGACGGGCCATATTCGGCGCGGGTCGCCATGAGGCCGGGCATTTCGGTCTCGGCGATGTTGAGCTCCTTGCGGCCCCAATCGGCGAGACCGATGTCGGCGACGACATAATCGTTGAAATGGGTGGTCATGACGCTCCCTTCAGGCGTTGTCTCGCCTCGGGAAGGCGAGCGGGACGGGCTGGCCGCCTATAGCAAGGCGGGGGAGCAGATGCAATAAAGATATAAACAAGTCTTTATGTCAGCTTCAGGCCGGCCTGCGATCGCGCAGGAAGATAAAGGCGCCCAAAGCCGCGATCACAGCAACGATCAGCAGGATCAGCAGCGTCGATTCCTCGAGCCAGGCTATCGCCGGAACGGCGAGGCCGAGCAGCAGGCCGACGAGCGACACGCGCCAAGCGTCCGCGTGAATGCCCGCTGTGAAGGAGCCGAGCGCCAGCACGGTGAGCACTGTGAGCGCGCTGCTATCGGAATTCATCATCTGCTTCACATCGCCGATGAAGATGAGGCACATTGCGGCGAGGACCGCGCCCCAATGCAGGACCTGGGTGCGCACCAGACGCCATTTTTCCTCTGCGGTCTCCGCCTCCTGCCAGCCGCCGGCGATGCTGATGAGCCCGAAGATCGGGGCCAGCGCGATCCAATAGGTCGTCATGCCCTGGCGCGTCACGCTCGTATAAGCGACGCCGAACAGCGCCAGCAGGAGCATGACAAAATAGGGCCACTGCCGCAGGAAGAAGGAGGCGACGCCGTGATGATGCGTCTCGGCAGAAAGGATTTCCGGCGCTCGGTGGCTCACTGTGAAGGCTCCGTTTCGACCCGCATCCTGCGACACGGGGAGAGAATGGCCGGCGGCTCCTGGAAAATTCCTGATATCGTCTCAAATCGCGCATCGGCCGCCCCGGGGCGCGAAACTGAATATAATCGTCGCTTCAGCAAAGACGAGACGCGCCAAAGCGCGTCCCGCAAAATCGATCGGCCTTTAGGCCGCGACCTTCTGGCAATCGTCGGCGCAGGCCTTGCACGCATCGCCGCAAGCCTTGCATTCCGCGATATTCGGGAACTTGTCGCATTCCTTCTTGCAGGCGAGGCAGGCCTCGGCCACGACCTTGGCGAAGGCCGGGGTGAGGGCAGAGCCGACGCCAGAGAGCGACGCCAGCGCCTTGCAGGCGGCGACGACCTCGAAGGTGGACTTGGTGCAGGCGCCCATGCTGGCGTCATTGGCCGCGAGCATCTCGAAACAGTGACGCAGGCATTCCTCGCCAGCGGCAACGCATTTGCTGGTCGACTCGAACAAAGCCTTATATTTGGCGCCGCCGCCATGATGGTGAGCGTGCGGATCTTCGGCCGCCAATGTCCCCGTGGCGGCGGTTGCGGCGGCCAATGCGCCCATTGCAGTCACAAATTGCCGACGTTCCATGAATCTCCCCCTGAGTTTTAGGAACAACAACAATTTCAGCTTTAAGCTTTTTGGAGCAAGATTCAATCATAACGACCGCTCCGCGAGTAAAAAACGTCGCGAAGCTCTGCCAATGTGACCAATCGGTTACAATGATTCGGCGACGGCGCGAGACCGCACGAAGACACGGACAGGAAAGATGGCGTTCATTACCAACTTCAACGCGCCGGAATTTTTCAATTCCCTGATATCTCTGCTCGTTGCGCTGCTGCTCGGCACGCTGATCGGAGCGGAGCGACAATATCGCCAGCGCACCGCCGGGCTGCGCACCAATGCGCTGGTGGCGCTGGGCGCGGCGGCCTTCGTCGATCTCGGCATGCGCCTCAATGGCAATGTCGGCGCGACGCAAGTGCTCGCCTATATCGCCTCAGGCGTCGGCTTTCTCGGCGCCGGCGTCATCATAAAAGACGGGGCCAATATCACCGGCCTCAACACCGCCGCCACAATCTGGTGCTCGGCCGTGACCGGCGCCTTCGCTGGCGCGGATCATGCCGCCGAGGCCATATTGATGGCGATCTTCACCCTCGCCGGAAACATGCTGCTGCGGCCGCTGGTCCATCTCATCGAGCGCGCGCCGATCGACGAGCGCGCCACAGAGGCGATCTACCGCGTGCATGTCACCGTCTCCCAGACACGGCGCGACGAATTGCGCGATCTCATGGTCGAGAAGCTCGAGGCGGCCGATTATCCAGTGCGCGAAATTGAGGAATTGGAGCGCGGCGAGGACGAGGCCGAGCTCGTCGCAATATTGACCTCGACCAGCGTCGACCCGAAAGAGCTGGACGCCGTCGCCGCTGATCTCGAGAAGATCCCCGGTGTCGAGCATGCGAGCTGGACAGCGCAGACGAGCGAGTGAAGCGGCGAAGGGCGCGTAGAACCGCCGAGTGATTCGAAGAATCTAAAAGAAAGCGCGCGTCCCGATTCTCGGTCGACGTCGAGGCGATAAAAACAGCGCCCCACATTCACCCCGTCAGCCGCCGGCACAGCCCATCGAGCTGCTCCAGCGTCGTGTAGCGGATGCGCAATTCGCCGCTCTCACCGCTATGATGGATCGACACATAGAGCCCCAGCGCATCGGTCAGCAATTTTTCCATCGCCACCGTATCGGCGTCTTTCTCGACACGCGGCTTGCGCGCCTTCGTCTCCAGCTTGGCGCCGGAATCCTCCTGCGCGAGCCGCTCGACGTCGCGCACGGTGAGGCCCTCCTCGACGACACGTCGCGCCACCGAATCGGGATTGTCGAGGGCGAGCAGCGCGCGCGCATGGCCGGCCGAGATCGCGCCTTCCGTCACCAGACGCCGGCTCGCCTCGGGAAGATTGAGCAGACGTAGCGTGTTGGCGACATGGGACCGGCTCTTGCCGATGATCTTGGCGAGATCGGACTGCGAATAGCCGAACTCCTTGCCGAGCCGCTCATAGCCCCGCGCTTCCTCGATCGCATTGAGGTCGGCGCGCTGGACATTCTCGATAATGGCCAGCTCGAGCGCCTCGCGATCATCCGCCTCATGCACGATGATCGGCACATCGGCGAGACTGGCGAGCTGGGCGGCGCGCCAGCGGCGCTCGCCGGCGATGATCTCATAGGCGTCGGCGACACCCGGAACCGTGCGCACGACTATGGGCTGAATAATGCCCTTCTCGCGAATGGAGGCGGCGAGATCGGCGAGATCATCCTCGTGGAAGGCGACGCGCGGATTGCGCGGATTGGGCCGCAGAAACTCGATCGGCGCCCGGCGCTGGCCGCGCGCGCGCTCCACGGCCGGCGCTTCCTCGCCGGCGTCTCCGATCAGAGCCGCCAGCCCCCGCCCCAATCTTCTGCGCGTCGCTTCTTCGGCCATTTCTGGATAGGTCCTTCGATCGAGAAGCGCGCCATTCGCGCGCCGAGAAACCCTGGATCAAGCGGCCCGCAGCCGCTTCTCGCGCTGGATGACTTCCGTCGCGAGCTTCAGATAGGCTTGGCTGCCGCTGCATTTGAGATCATAGAGCAGCACGGGCTTGCCATGCGACGGCGCCTCCGACACGCGCACATTGCGCGGGATCACCGTCTCATAGACCTTGTCGCCCATGAAGCGCCGCACATCGGCGACGACCTGGGTCGCGAGATTATTGCGCGGATCGAACATGGTCAGCACAATGCCATGGATCGACAGCCGCGGATTGAGCGAGCGCCTGACCTGATCGACCGTCGACAGCAGCTGCGACAGACCCTCGAGGGCGAAGAACTCGCATTGCAGAGGAACCAGCACGGCGTCGGCGCAAGCGAGGGCGTTGATGGTCAGCAGATTGAGCGACGGCGGGCAGTCGATCAGCACATAGGTGAAGGCCGGAGCCTCACCATGGCGCTCGGCTGCGATCAGCTCGGCGACGGCGCGCTTCAGACGAAAGGCGCGGTCCTTATCGCCGGCGATCTCCAGCTCGACGCCGAGCAGATCGAGCGTGGATGGCGCGATCGAGAGCCGCGGCACGGCGGTCGCGATGATCGCGTCGGCGAGGCTGCTCTCGGCGAGCAGCACGTCATAGGTGGAGATGCGTCGCGCCTTGCGATCGACGCCCAGGCCAGTCGAGGCGTTGCCCTGCGGATCGAGATCGATGACGAGCACCGTCTCACCCACAGCGGCGAGCGCGGTGCCGAGATTAATGGCCGTCGTCGTCTTGCCGACGCCGCCCTTTTGATTGGCGAGAACGAGGATTCGGGGCTGAGGAACGTCGGTCACGTCAAGCTCCAAAATCTCGCGCAAGGGCGATAATGCGGCCGGACGAATGAGTGCGGCTCTGCAATGTCCAGATCTGGAAACTATCCGCGGCGCTCGAGCCGGTCAATTCAGCGGCCCAGTCTTCACCCTTTAAAAACACGCCTTTGACGTTTTTCAACAGAAGTTCGTGCGACCATTCGATCAGTTGCGGCATTGGCGCGAGCGCGCGGGCGGTCACGCCGGCCACGGGATCGGCGATCAGCGGCAGCACATTTTCGATTCGGCCGACGTGGATTTCTGCGGCGGCTCCTGTTTCACGTGAAACAGCGCGCAGAAACGCCGCCTTCCGTTGATCGCTCTCGATGAGATGAACCTTCGCGCCCGCATGGTCCTTCAGGCAGATCGCCAGAACCATGCCGGGAAACCCCGCGCCGGATCCGAGATCGATCCAGCTCTCGAGGCTCGGAAAAAATTCGCGGATTTGCGCCGAATCGGCAAAATGCCGCGTCCATAGCTCGTCCAATGTGCTCTCGGCGACGAGATTGATGGACTTCTGCCATTTGCGCAGCAGTGATTCGTATATCTCCAGCTCGCGAATATAGGGCTGCAGCGACGGCGCGATCTGCAGAGCTCTGTCCCGATCGCTGACGCGATCCTTCCCCTTCCCGCCCATTTTACCGTTCACCCGCGCCGCGCCCGCGCCGCCAAAAGGGTCAGCGCAGCTGGAGTGACGCCCTCTATGCGCTGGGCTTGGCCGAGCGTGCGCGGACGCAACACCGACAGCTTGGCGCAGAGCTCCGCCGAGAGTCCGCCGATCTCGCGATAGTCGAGCGTCGAAGGCAGAGCGAGCTGCTCATCCCGCCGATAGGATTCGATATCAGCGCTCTGCCGATCGAGATAGACCGCATAACGGGCGTCGGTCTCGACACGCGCCGCCGTCTCCGCATCGATCTCGGCGAGCTCTGGCCAGATCGCCGCGAGCCGCCGCAGATCGATCTCCGGGAAGGACAGCAGAGCATAGGCGCTGCGTCGTTGCCCATCCTGATTAATGGGGAGGCCGACCCGCGCCGCGGCGGCAGAGGTCAAGGACAATTGCTGCAGCAGCGCGCGGGCGCGGGCGAGCTTGTCCATTCTGTCCCGATGCGCCAGCTCACGCTCGCGCCCGACGCAGCCGATCTCCAGCCCCTTGCCGGTCAAGCGCTCATCGGCATTGTCGGAGCGCAGCGACAGACGATATTCGGCGCGCGAGGTGAACATGCGATAAGGCTCGCTGACGCCTCGCGTGACGAGATCGTCGATCATCACGCCGAGATAGGCCTCGGCGCGATCGAAAACGCTCGCCGTCCAGCCGCCTGCCCGCGCCGCGGCGTTGAGCCCGGCGACGAGGCCCTGGGCCGCCGCCTCCTCATAGCCGGTCGTTCCATTGATCTGGCCGGCGAAAAAGAGTCCCACGACACTTTTCGTCTCCAGCGTGGCGTCGAGCTCGCGCGGATCGACGAAGTCATATTCGATCGCATAGCCGGGGCGAAGTATCTGCGCCTTTTCCAATCCTTCGATCTTCTGGATGAAAGCGCGCTGAACCTCCTCGGGCAACGAGGTCGAGACGCCATTGGGATAGACCGTGTCGTCGTCGAGACCTTCCGGTTCGAGGAAAATCTGATGTGCGTCGCGATCGCCGAAGCGCGTGACCTTATCCTCGATCGAGGGGCAATAGCGCGGACCCGGCCCCGAGATGGCGCCGCTGCGCATGGGCGAGTGCTCGAGATTATCGAGAATGACCCTATGCGCGGCGGTATTGGTGCGGGTGATGTGGCAATTGATCTGCGGATTGACGATCGAACGAGTGAGATAGGAAAAGGGCTCGGGGATCTCATCGCCGCGCTGCTCCTCGAGCCGCGCCCAATCGATCGTGCGGCCATCGAGCCGAGGTGGCGTGCCGGTCTTCAGACGCCGCGTGGCAAAGCCGATGCGGCGCAAATCCTCGGCGAGGCCGATCGATGGATTTTCGCCCATGCGTCCGGCAGAATAGCGCGTCGCGCCAATGTGAATCACGCCATTGAGGAAGGTGCCGGTGGTCAGAACCACCGCGCTCGCGGCGAGCGTCTCGCCGTCCAGAGTCACGCCGATCACGCGGCCCTGCTCCAGCACGAGACCTTCCGCCGAGCCCTCTACGACCTCGAGATTCGGCGTCGCCGCAATCGCCGCCTGCATCGCCTCGCGATAGAGCTTGCGATCCGCCTGCGCGCGCGGACCACGCACGGCCGGGCCTTTGGAGCGATTGAGCAGCCGAAATTGAATGCCGGCGGCGTCGGCGACACGGCCCATGAGCCCGTCGAGCGCGTCGATCTCGCGGACCAGCTGGCCCTTGCCGAGCCCGCCGATCGCCGGATTGCACGACATTGCGCCGATCGTCGCGAGCGAATGGGTGACGAGCGCCGTGCGCGCGCCACGTCGCGCAGCGGCGGCGGCGGCCTCGCAGCCAGCATGGCCGCCGCCGATCACGATCACGTCATAGGCCGGTCGGCTCAATTTCCTATCCTCGATCCTGTTTCACGTGAAACTATTTGCCGATGCAGAATTGCGAGAAAATCGCATCCAGCACCTCCTCCACATCGACAGCGCCGACGATGCGGCCGAGCGCCCGGCCTGCGACACGAAGATCGTCCGCGACGAATTCGAGCGGCTTGCCAGAATCGAGACTCGCCTCGATCGCCATTTTCGCCCCCTGAATGAGCCGCCTATGCCGTTCACGCGTGAGAAGCGCCGTCGAGCCGTCGCCCAGACGTCGCTTCGCGCGACCCGCAATTTCCTCCAGAAGTCGGTCTATTCCAAACCCTGTTCGAGCGGAAATTGCAAGATTATCTGATGTGCAATCTAGAAAATCCGCCTTGGTTGCGACACGGATCAGCTCGGCGTCGCCCAAAGGCTCCAATTGCGGCGTCTCACGGCCCCCTTCCGAGAGCCACAGCAGCAGATCGGCCTCCCCGATCCTCGCCCGCGTCCGCGCGACGCCGATGCGCTCGATCTCATCCTCCGCCTCGCGAAGACCCGCCGTGTCGACCAATGTGATCGGCATGCCGCCGAGATCGAGATGAACCTCGATCATATCGCGCGTTGTTCCCGGGATGGCGGAGACGATCGCCACCTCGCGCCGCGCCAGAGCATTGAGCAGCGTCGATTTGCCGGAATTGGGCGGGCCGAGCAGCAGCGCCACGAAGCCGTCGCGGAGCCGCTCGCTGGCTTCGCTCGCCGCCAGCGCCCCGGCCATTTCGGCGATCCCGGGCTCGAGCAAGGGACGAAGCGCCGTCGCCGGCTCGAAGACATCCCCCTCATCGGAAAAATCCAGCTCCGCCTCGACCAGCGCCAGAGCCCGAATCAGCCGTTCGCGCCAGCCTTCGACTCTTTTGCGCAGAGCCCCGCCGAGCGCCCGTATCGCCTGACGGCGCTGAAACTCTGTCTCCGCATCGATGAGATCGGCGAGCCCTTCGACCTGCGACAAATCCATTTTGCCATTGGCGAGGCTGCGCCGCGCAAATTCCCCCGGCTCCGCCTCGCGCAAGCCGGGAAGGCCGTTCAGAACGCCGAGCAGCGCGCGCGCCACAGCGCGGCCGCCATGAATTTGCAGCTCGGCGTAATCTTCCCCGGTCGGCGAATTCGGCGCTGGAAAATAGAGCGCGAGACCGCGATCGAGCGGCTCGACCGCGCCCGGCGCGCGCAGCGTCACATAATGGGCGAAGCGTGGCTGAGGCGTGAGCCCGGCCAAAACCTCGAGCACACGCCCGACCGACGGACCGGACAGGCGAATTACCGCGATTGCGGCGCGGCCGGCGCCAGAGGCCGAGGCGAAGATCGTGTCGCTGGACATGATCCTGATGCTCTACTCGAATTTCTCTCGCCGAGAAAGAATACGGCTTTTTCAATCTGAAGGAATGACTTTAGAGGTGAATTGAGAATTCGTTAACTTTTGGTCTTTCCCAAATCGCAGCGCGTGGCGTCGGCAAAGGGCCGCGGAGCTTTGCCGAAGGAAATCAGGCGCTGGAGCCGAAGAGGCGCTGACGATAGAGCCGGCGAAAGGCCAGAGTGGCCGCATCCGTCGGCATGGATGCCTCCTCCCCACCTAGCGGCGAGAATGGCGGCGTCGAGGATTCGACGATCGCGCGATCTTCTTCCGCGATCCGGCGATTGGACCAGAGAAACAGCGCATCGAAGAGACCAGCGCGCAAAAAGCCGCGGGCGGTGAGCAAGAGAAGACGTGTCTCCCGTTCCCCGACAGGAATGCAGATCGCGAAGATGCGAAAGACGCGGCCGCGAAAATCGAGCGACAGCTCCATCAGATTGGGAAACACATAATCCAGCGCCGCCGGGCGTCGCCTCCCCACCACGGAGGCCGCGATCTTGCCGCCATATTCATGCGGCTCGAAGCTCACATCCATCCGCGCCAGGGAATTTTCGTCGAGCGCGCGCGCCATGGCTCCGCCGAAGGTCCGGCGATGCACGAAAGCGACATGGGGCGAATCGAGCATATTCTCCATGACGCGCGTCCAATGCACGCGCCAGACGAAGCTTTGCGCGCAGAGCCGCAGGCCGCACGTCAGCGATTCGATCGGCGGCGGCTCGTCGGCCGTCTCGCCCGGCGCCGTGCGCAACCAGATGACGCCATCGATTTCACGCACAGGAAGCCGCGTCGCGCGAATCGTGTCGCGCTTCGCCTCCGGGTTCCAGGGAATGTGACGAAGGCTTCCATCCGCGCCGAAGCGCCAGCCATGGAAGGGGCAGCGAATGTCGCCCTGCTCGACACAGCCAAGCGAAAGGGCGACGCCACGATGCAGGCATTGGTCGATCAGCGCAGCCGGCGCGCCATCGAGGCCGCGGAACAGCACGATTTTTTCGCCGGCCACAGTGAGCGGCAGAGGCGCGTCGGCCTTCAGCTCGCGTGCGAGGCCGACGATCGTCCAGACATTGGCGAAACCCTCGAACACGCTCTCCCCGCGAATTCACATCGCCGGCGCGTCCGAGGGCGCCAACTCAGGTGTTCATCGAATCGAAGAAGCTGGCGTTGCCCTTGGGCGTCTCGCGCAGCTTGCCGAGCAGGAACTCGATCGCGTCCACCGTGCCCATCGGATTGAGGATGCGGCGCAGCACATACATCTTTTTGAGCACGTCCGCGGGCACCAGCAGCTCTTCTTTGCGGGTGCCGGAGCGGGTAATGTCGATTCCAGGGAAGACGCGCTTGTCGGAGACCTTGCGGTCGAGAATGATCTCCGAATTGCCCGTGCCCTTGAATTCCTCGAAAATCACCTCGTCCATGCGGGAGCCGGTGTCGATCAGCGCCGTGGCGATGATTGTCAGCGAGCCGCCCTCCTCGATATTGCGCGCGGCGCCGAAGAAACGCTTAGGACGCTGCAGAGCATTGGCGTCCACGCCGCCGGTCAACACCTTGCCGGAGGACGGCACCACAGTGTTGTAGGCGCGGCCGAGACGCGTGATCGAATCGAGCAGGATCACGACATCGCGGTGATGCTCGACCAGGCGCTTGGCCTTCTCGATGACCATCTCCGCGACCTGGACGTGACGCACGGCCGGCTCGTCGAAGGTGGAGGACACGACCTCGCCCTTCACAGAGCGCTGCATGTCGGTCACTTCCTCCGGGCGCTCGTCGATCAGCAGGACGATCAGATAGCACTCGGGATGATTGGTGGTGATCGACTGCGCGATATTCTGCAGCAGCACGGTCTTGCCGGTGCGCGGCGGCGCGACGACCAGAGCGCGCTGGCCCTTGCCGATCGGCGCGACGAGATCGATGACGCGTGCGGAAAGGTCCTTGCGCGTCGGATCGTCGATCTCGAGCTTCAAGCGCTCATCTGGATAGAGCGGCGTCAGATTGTCGAAGGGGACCTTGTGCCGCACCTTCTCCGGGTCTTCGAAATTGATCGAATTGACCTTGAGCAGCGCGAAATAGCGTTCGCCCTCTTTGGGGCTGCGGATCATGCCTTCGACAGTATCGCCGGTGCGCAGGCCGAAGCGCCTGATCTGCGAGGGTGACACGTAAATGTCGTCGGGGCCGGCGAGATAATTGGCGTCCGGCGAGCGCAGGAAGCCGAAGCCGTCCTGCAGCACTTCGACGACGCCTTCGCCGACGATCTCGACGTCGCGACCGGCGAATTGCTTCAATATTGCGAAGAGCAGTTCCTGACGCCGCATGAGCGACGCGCCCTCGACCTCATGCTCCTCAGCGAAGGCGAGAAGCTCGGCGGCCGATTTGGACTTCAGGTCCTGAAGCTTGATTTCCCCCATTTGGGACAATCCTCGACGATATTCGGATGAAACTTGGCCTAGGGCGGCGGGGTAGGGCAGATAAGGAAGCGGGACACGATGCCCCGGTGAGCCGGTCTGGATCCGGCTGTCGTGCGAAACGACGATCTGCCTTTAGGTGAGCAAGTCAGCAATTAATCCTTTTCGGGCGGAAACGCAAGCCATCCGCCCGAAACTCATGACAATTCCGTGAAAGGCGGGGAAAATCCCCAGTCGTCAGAATGGCTTGACGATCACCAGAATGACGATGCCGATCATCAGCAGAGTCGGAACCTCATTGATGAATCGGAAGAATTTCGCCGGCCGGTGATTCTCGTCGCGCTCGAAAGCCTTTTGCGTGACGCCGAAATAGAAGTGGACGCCAGTCAGAAGGACCACCAGCGCCAATTTGGCGTGCAGCCATCCGGCGCCATGGAAGGAGCCGAAATAGATCAGCGCCAGACCGGCCAGCCAGGAGACGATCATCGCCGGCGCCATGATGTAGAGCGCCAGCCGGCGTTCCATCTTCTTGAACAATGCGGAGGGCGCGCCCTGCCCCACTTCCGTATGGTAGACGAACAGCCGCGGCAGATAGAGCAGCCCGGCCATCCAGGAGATAACTGCGATCACATGCAGAGCTTTGATCCAGAGATACATGACTTCAATTCCCTGTTCCGCGAATACGCTCGATCAATTGCGAGACATGCTCGAGCGGCGTCTCCGGCAGGACGCCATGGCCGAGATTGAAAATATGCGGCCGTCCGGCAAAGCACCGCAAAATGGCGTCGATCTCGCGATCGAGCGCCGCCCCACCGGCCAGCAGAGCCAGAGGATCGAGATTTCCCTGTAGCGCCGGGCCTGCGGGGATTTCCTTCACCGCCCAGGCGGGATCGATCGCCGTGTCGAGTCCCAGCGCATCGGCGCCGAGCGTCCCGGCGAGACGGGGGAGATGCGTCGCGCCGCCACGCGGGAAGGCGATGATCGGCACGCCGGGCCGGGCGGCCTTCACCGCGTCTATGATCTTCTTAAGCGGCTCCGCGACCCAACGCTCGAACTCGTGAGCAGGCAGCACGCCGGCCCAGCTGTCGAAGAGCTGCAAAACCTCGACGCCGGCGTCGATCTGCCGAATGAGATAGGCGATGGAGGCCTCGACCAGAATATCGATGAGCCGTGCGAAAGCCTGCGGCCGTCGATAGGCGAAGAGCCGAGCCGGCGCCTGATCCGGCGTGCCGCGGCCGGCGATCATATAGCTCGCCACCGTCCAGGGCGCGCCGCAAAAGCCGATGAAAGTCACTGACTTCGGCAGCTCACCCTTCACCCGGTCGATCGTCTCGAAGACAGGCGAGAGCTTGCCCAGGTCGAAATTCTCGGCGAGCGCCTCGATGTCCTGATCGCTCTCCAGCGGAATCAGCCGCGGCCCATGCCCCGTCTCGAACCAGACCTTCTGCCCCAGCGCATCCGGCACGACCAGAATGTCGCTGAACAGGATCGCGGCATCGAAGCCGAAACGCTCGATCGGCTGCAAAGTGATCCGCGCCGCCGTCTGCGGATTGTAGCAAGTGTCGAGAAAGCTGCCGGCTTTGGCGCGCAGCTCCTGATATTCCGGCAGATAGCGGCCGGCCTGTCGCATCAGCCAGATCGGCGGCACGGCGCGTGCTTCTCCGCCCAGAACGGCGAGGAGAGGCTTGAGATCACCCATTTCGCTTATTGCTCCGGCAGGATCGGGAATGGAAGGCGACGTCCAGCGCTCCTTCCGTCATTGGAGCTAGCCCAAAACGACACAAAAAGAAAATTCAATCTTTAAGAGATTTTTTTGATTTTATTGACGGTTCATTAACGAAGGTTAATTTCCGTCAACCTTTTGTCCACATCTTACGTAGCTAGAACCATGCTGTAGAGAGTTTTGCCAGCCCGCTGTGGACACAATCGTAAACGAAACATTAACAATGGCTTGTGGGCGTCTACCCACAAGCCTCGCGGTTGACGGCGGAGAATCCCACGCTGCAATGCCAAAGCTCCTGTTTATCCCCACCCGTTCCGTCGCCTGTTGATCGCTGCCCCTGGTTATGCGCAGCTGTGCACATGCCCGGCCCGACGGCGCTCATTTGTCCCCATAATGCCCACGACCACGTCCGGCCTGTGGGAATCGATCGGAGGAGGTTCGACTGCCGCAGGATCGCCCCGGCGCCTTCTGGCTTCTCGCCGAGCCGCTGATTCTCGCCTCCAAGAGCAAAGGCCGGCGCATGGCGCTGGAGCAGACTGGCGCGCCTTTTCTCGTCGAGCCAGCAGAGATCGACGAGCGCTCTGCGGAAGCGCAGGTCGTCGCCCTTGGCGGCGACGCCGACGCTGTCGCGGCGCGATTGGCCGGCGACAAGGCGAAGCTCGTCTCACTGGCGCGGCCGGGCGCTCTCGTCCTCGGCGCGGATCAGGTTGCGAGCTGCGAGGGGCGGAGATTCGGCAAGCCGCCGACCGTCGCCGCCGCCGGCGAGCAGCTGCGCTTTCTCTCCGGGCGGACCCACCGTCTGCATTCGGCGGTGGCCCTCGCCCGCGACGGCGCCATAATCTTCGAGACCGTCGCCCATGCCGATCTGACAATGCGCGCTTTTTCGGATGATTTTCTCGCCCGCTATCTCGAGATCGTGGCCGAGGAGGCGACGACCAGCGCCGGCGCCTATCAGATAGAAGGACTCGGCGTTCATCTCTTCGAGCGCATAATCGGCGATCATTGGACCATTATCGGAATGCCGCTGCTGCCGGTGCTCGATGCGCTTCGCCGCGAGGGAGCGATTCTGTCATGAGCGGCGACGCCGCGCCCCGTCCTCTGGTCATCGGCCTCACCGGCTCGATCGGCATGGGCAAATCGACGACGGCCGATCTCTTTCGCGCCGAGGGCGTCCCCGTCTATGATTCCGATCGCGCCGTGCATGAGCTCTACCGTGGCCCCGCGGCGGCGCAGATAGAAGAGATGTTCCCTGGCGCGACGGTGGATGGCGTCGTCGATCGCGCCCGCCTCGCCGCCCACGTGCTCGGCGACGGCGAGGCGTTGCGCCGTCTCGAGGCGCTGGTGCATCCGCTCGTCGCCATCGGCCGCGACGAATTTCTCGAGAATTGTCGCCGCGCGGGCGAGCGTTTCGTCGTCTTCGACATTCCGCTTCTCTTCGAGATCGGCGCCCAAAAGGATGTCGACGCCGTCGTCGTCGTCTCCGCCCCGCCGGAAATTCAGCGCGCGCGCGTGCTGGCGCGTCCCGGCATGACGGAGGAAAAATTCGCCGCCATACTCGCCAAGCAGGTTCCAGACGCGCAAAAGCGCGCCGGCGCCGATTTCGTGGTGCATAGCGAGCGCGGCCTGGATTCCGCTCGGCAGGAAGTTCGGCTAATCCTCGAGGAGCTGGCGCGACGAAAGCCGTCGCGCTGATCCGATCGAGAGAGGCTGCCGATGCGTGAGATCGTCTTCGACACGGAGACGACCGGTCTCGACCCGACCAAGGGCCATCGCATCGTCGAGATCGGCGCGGTGGAGATTTCCAATCTCATCCCCACCGGCCGCACTTTCCATTTCTATCTCGATCCAGAACGCGACATGCCGGAAGAGGCGTTTCGCGTGCATGGCCTCTCCTCGGCCTTTCTCACGGGCCAAAAGAAATTCCGCGAGATCGCCGACAGCTTTCTGGAATTCGTCGAGGACGCCAATCTCGTCGCGCATAACGCCGAATTCGACATGCGCTTCGTCAATTTCGAGCTCGGCCAGCTGGGAAAAGCGGCGATCCCTTTCGATCGCGTCGTCGACACGCTGACCATCGCCCGCCGTCGGCATCCCGGCGCCTCCAATACTCTGGATGCGCTCTGCCAGCGCTATGGCGTCGATCTCACGCGACGCGACAAGCATGGCGCTCTGCTCGACGCAGGCCTGCTCGCGGAAGTCTATGCGGAGCTGATGGGCGGCCGCCAATCGGCGCTCATTCTGCAAGCGGATGCGGCGACTCTGGCGGAGGAGAATGGCGGCGAATTTTTGCGTAGCCGCCCGCAAAAGCTGGCGCCGCTGCTCACCGAGGCGGAACGCGCCGCGCATGAGGCCTTTATCGCCAAGCTGGGCAAGGAGCCGATGTGGCTGCGCTATCTCGCGCAGCCAGAGACGGCCGAGCCAGCCATCGAAACCGTGATGGAGAAGCGAGCCTGACGGCTCGCCTCTGCGATTTCGTACGGTTTCCGAATGATCGATTCGCCGTCATTGCGAGCGCAGCGAAGCAATCCAGAGCCGTGGGGCGGTCGCTGGATTGCTTCGTCGCTTAATGACGACCGGGGATAGTTCAGTTGGCGTTGGCCGGAGCTTGCTGCTCCTGAGCCGCGCGCTGCTGATAGAGCGCGAAAAAGTCGATGGGATCGATATAGAGAGGCGGGAAGCCGCCATTGCGCGTGGCGTCGGCGACGACCTGGCGCAGGAAGGGGAACAGCAGGCGCGGGCATTCGATCATCACGATCGGATGAATCTGCTCGGCCGGAATGTTCAGCAGGCGGAACACACCGCCGTAATCGACCTCGAGCTTGAACAGCACCTCGCCGCCTTCGGTGGCCGAGGCTTCCAACGTCACCGAGACCTCGAAATCCTCAGGTGACATCTGGCGGGCGTTGACATTGACCTGAATGCCGATCTCCGGCGGATTCTGGCGCGGCTGCAGCGAGCGCGGCGCATTGGGATTCTCGAAGGAGAGATCCTTCACATATTGCACGAGCACGTTGAGCGCCGGGGCGCCGGTCGGGCCGGAGCCGCTTCCATTCGTATCGGTCATCGTCGAACTCCCTGCCGATTTCGGCTCCTGACAGGCGCGACGGTATGGCGGCGCCTATCACGGCGCCCGCCTAACACGTCCCCTTGCCTGCGACAACGGATTTGACGGTGGTCAGACAACTTTGGCGGGAGGGGCGCGGCGCGCGCGCACGCGGCGCTTGGGACCTTCATCGACAATGGCTTTCCACTCGCCAGGCGAAAGATCGATGGTCTGCGGACCCTGCCGCTCGGTCTTGCCGCGAATGCGATCGGCGACCTGCGCGCGGATCGACGGCGACTTCAGCGCCAGGCCGACGAGATCGGAGGCGAAGCCGGGCAGGATCAGCAGCAGCGAGCCCACCGCCTCGAGGCCGCCCTCGAGCAGAGCGACGCCGGATTTCAGCTCCTCGCGCGGCTGCCCGACGCGGCTGCGCAGATAGACGAACAGCCGCTTGACGTCGGCGAGGCCGAGCAGCGTCGTGCCGACGCCGAGCGCCACGGCCGCCATCACGCCGAGAAATTGCACGACGAGCACGAAGGCCACGATCTCGACGAAGAGCCAGCCTGTCAGCACATAGGCGACGAGTTTCGACTTGTTCACCTCGGCGCGCCCTCCGTTCCCGTCACGAGAGACCCCTGCGAGGGGTTGATTCGTGACATCTGGGACGCGACATGATACCGGACAATCCCTGCGACCGGGAGACGCCCTTTGTCGGGATCCGATTTCGACCCATCCATCTTGGTCTTCGCCGCGCTCGCGGCTTTCGTCGTCTGGAAATTGTGGTCGGTCCTCGGCGTGCGCGTCGATCGCGAAGGCCCCGCCTCCGATCGAGCCGGCCCCGCCCAGCGGATCGGCCCGGCTCCGGCGCCGCAGGGCTCCGCTTTTGCGCCTTCGCCCGCCAATGGGGCGCTGGACGCCGACCGCTGGAAAGGCCTCGCCGAATCGGGCAGCAATGGCTGGCGCGGTCTGGACCAGATCGCCGCCTCCGATCGCAGCTTCTCCGGCCCGGCCTTCGTCGAGGGCGCCAAGAAAGCCTATGAGATGATCGTCCAGGCCTTCGCCAGGGGCGACCGCGACACGCTGCGCAATCTCCTCTCGACCGAGGTGTTCGACAGCTTCTCCGGCGAGATCGCCGGGCGGGAGCAGCGCGGCGAGACGGCCGAGGCCCATGTCGTCTCCATAGATTCCGCTACGGTGGAGGACGCCAAGGTCGAGCTCCGCAAGGCGCAGATCACCATTCGTTTCGTCGCCAAGCTCCAATCGGTCCGCCGCGACAGCGCCGGCGCCGCGATCGAGGGCGATTCCGATCGGCCGCTCGAGATCGTCGACCTCTGGACTTTCGCGCGCGATGTCGCGTCGCGTGATCCGAATTGGAAGCTCGTGGCCACCGAAACGGTTCATTAGGCGGAACTTGCGTGGCGTCCGTCGATCTCGATCCAGTCGGTTTCGATTCGATCGACGCCATTTTTCGGGACGATCTCGGCGCGGCCTTTCGCGTCTTTCGCCGCTCAGCTGAAATCATTCTCTCCGCTGCGCAGCCGCTCCGCGCGGCTTTGCCGGCCGATGAAGCGCTGGCTCGCGTCTGCCGCATCGCCGCGGGCATGGATGCGGCGAGGCTCTCCCAAGATGCGGCGCTCGATTTTTTCGCCGCCAATTTCCGCCCTTTTCGGCTGCGTGGGCCGGGATTCGTCACCGCCTATTACGAGCCTGTGATCGAGGCGCGGGAGGCGCCGGAGGCGGGGTTCCGCACCCCCGTTCCCGCTCGTCCTGCCGATCTCGTCACCTTGAACGAGAGGCCTATCCGCGGCGAGGCGGGCGAGGCGCTCACCTCGGCCCGGCGGCGGGACGATGGCGGCCTCGAGCCCTATCCCGATCGCCGCGCCTTGGAGGAAGGCCCGCCCGAGCTGCGGCCGAGGCCGATCGCCTATGTTCGCGACAGGGTCGAGCTGTTTCTCATTCAGGTGCAGGGCTCAGCGCGGCTGCGCTATCCGGGCGGGCGCGATTTGCCGCTCACCTATGACGGCCGCAATGGACGTCCCTATACCTCGATCGGTCGCCTGCTCATCGAGCGCGGGCTGGTGCCGCAAAATGAGATGTCGCTCGAGCGCTTGAAGACGGAAATCCGCGCCCTCGGCCAGGAGGATGGCGCGCCCGGCGCCCGGCTGATGCAGGAGAACCGCTCCTATGTCTTCTTCCGCGCCGATTCCTCGCCGGAGCGGCGCGACGGCCCCATAGGCGGCGAGGGCTGCGCGCTGGCTCCGCTTCGCTCCATCGCCGTTGATCGCTCGCTGTGGAGCTACGGCCTACCCTTCTTCATCACTGCGACGCTGCCCTGGCGCAGCGCGGCGGCGGAGCCCTTCGCCCGGCTGATGATCGCGCAGGACACGGGCTCGGCGATCCTCGGACCTGCGCGCGCAGATCTCTTCTTCGGCGCCGGGGACGAGGCCGGCGCGCTCGCCGGGCTCGTGCGCCACAATGCGGATTTCACCGTGCTGCTGCCGCGAGGAGCGGTCGGCGATGAGTGATCCGCCGCGCGAATCGCGTCGCTCGCGTTTTCTGTCCCGCGAAGAGATCGAGCTCTGGAACAAGGTGACGGCCGATGTGCGGCCGTCGCGAGGGCGTCGTCGTCGCCCGCTAGAGGAGCAGCCGACCGAGGCCAGCGAGCCGAAGAAAGGCGCCGCCGCTTCGCCTCTTCCTCCGCCCGCTCCGGCGGAAAAAAAGCCGCGGCCCCATCCGGCCGCGCCGCCGGCGGAGATCGATCACCGCACGCGCATGAAATTGCGTCGCGGCCGGCTCGAGGTGGAGGCCAAGCTCGATCTCCACGGCCTGCGCCAAGCCGAGGCGCAGACGGCGCTCTATGATTTTCTGCGCCACGCCCAGGCGGCCGGCGCCCGCATGGCGATCGTGGTGACGGGCAAGGGCGTGCGCAGCGAGGAGGGCGGTGTGCTGCGCCGCGTCGTACCTTTATGGCTGAGCGCCCCGGCCATGCGCGATCTCGTGGTCGGCTTCGGTGAGGCGGCGCGCAATCACGGCGGGGAAGGCGCGCTCTATGTGCAGATCAGGCGCCCGCGCGGCGCGAAATAGCCGTTCACTTGATTCCATAGAATTTCGTCGCGAAGGACCATTTGGGCGCGCGCGTCGGGTGCTCGCCTTCGGCGGGCAGGATCTGCAGCATCCGCGTCGAATCCTTCACGAAATCCGCGGCCTTGGCCTGCCCGGCAATGGCGGCCGGCACATCCGGCAGATCGACGATCTGCAAGGGCGCGTCGCTCAATATGGCCACCACCATGCCGACGCCCGTCGGCGGCGAGGCGACGAAGCGATAGGCGGCTTTGCCGCCGGCGTCCGGCAGCGTCATCGACTGGCCGGCCTTCAGAAAATTGGCCTTCTCATCGACGCCGGCGGGATCGGCCAAAGTCACCATATTGGGGAAAATCTGCGCCAGCTTTCCCTGCGCATCGACATCGACCAGTATCACATAGCCGGGCTTTTCCGCCGTCACGCGAAAGCTCATCGGCGCGCCGAGCGCGAACTCCTCCTGTGGCAGCACCTCGATCCGCACGCCGACGCCGGCGGCCTTGGCCGGCTCCTTGGGGATCGCCGGCGCTTGCGTCTGCGGCGCCGGCGCGGCCTCCGCGGGCGGATCGTCGATGATGCGCACAGAGCGCGTGGCGTCCTGCGGCTCGGCGAGCGCGACGCTCGAGACGCAGCAGAGAAGCGGGAGACAAAGACGCCGCATCATTCTCTCCTTCTTTTCAACGCGCGGTGAAAATGCCGACTGTGCCGAGCTGCGCCTCGCCGTTCGAAAATTGCGAGACGATCTCGATGACCTTGGCCGGATTGCGCAGCCGATCGAGCTGCCGCAGCGCCTGCTCGAGCTGTGGCATGGGCCGCGTCGAGGCGATGGCGACGATCTGATCGGCGCCGAAGGGCTCGCCCGCGACCACGCTCAGCCGGTAATCGGAAGATTGCACGACGGGCGGGTCCGAGGCGAGCGGATAGAGCAATTGCAGCACGCCGTCCCCGGTGAGGTCGAACAGCAGCAGATTGCGGCCGGCGACTCCGCCTATGGTGATCTCGACGCGCTCGCCCTTGCGCCGCAGCCCCTCGGGCGCGACGCGCATGGGCAGCGGCCCTTTGCCGGCGACGAGCTTCAGCCAGCGCACCGTCGCGGCGCGATCGATCAGTACGTCGAGCTCATGCGCATCGACATTATGGGCCAGCACATCGCCGCCGGCCAGCGCGTCGCGGCTCGCCGCGTCCCAGACGATATCGGGCGCGGCATCGGCGCCGACGAGCACGAAAGGCGCATGCGCGCCGGCGCCGGTTCCGCGCTCCGCAGCGGCGCCGCGCAGAGCGAGGCGGATCGGCTCCTTGGGCCGCGGCGGCAGAGCGGCGGGCTTTGCCGGCGGCAGGCTCTGGCCCGGCCCGATGGCCATGGATTTGGGCGTCAGCGGCGTGATCGTCAGCCCGCCGCCGCCGGAGGAAGCCGCGGCCTCCTCCTCCTCCGCCGGCGATCCGCCCACCGCCTGCACGCCGACGCCGCGCCCGAGCTGCGCGATCACATCCCTCGAGGCGTCGAGCCCTCGCGGCGCGATGACGGCGATGTTCTGACGCTGATCGCTGAGCTGATAGGCGAGCCCCCTGACATAGGCGATGAGCTCCTCCGTCGTGACGGCGCCGTCGCCATTGGCGTCCGCCGCGCCCTCCAGCGCGCGCGCCACGGCGTAGCTCAGCGCGCCGCGCTGGCCGACGCCGGGAATCTCCAGCTCGGGCGCTTTGGACTGCGCATCCGCCGCCATGAGAACGACGGAGCGTGCGAAATCCCGTGGCGCGATCTTCGTCGTGGCGGCGGAAGCGCCTTCACTCAGCGAGCGATAGACGAGCTTCGCCGCGCGTGGATCGACCTCGCGCGCGAGGCCGTCGCCGAAGGAAGCGTCGGCGACGAGAAAGACGCGCGCGCCTTTCTTCTCGAAAGCGTCGATCATCGAATCGAGCTCGGCGCGCGCGATCTTCTCGCCACGGTCGCGCGCATGTCTCGGATCGAATTTCGGCAGCAGCAGAACGGGGCCGTCCTGCTGCGCGCCATAGCCGGCGAAGGTCAGGAAGATGGCGTCGCCCTTTTGCGTGCGCGTCAGCATGGCGTCGAGCGCGCGCATCACCGCGGCGCGCTCCGCTTTGTCGATGAATGTCACAATGTCGCGCGCCCCGCGTCCGCGCAGGCTCGCCTCGAGATCGCGCGCATCGGCCGCGGCGCCGCGCAAGGGCGGCGCATGCGTATAGCGATCAACGCCGATGACAATGGCGCGCGTCTCGGCCGATGCGGCGTTCGCGAAAAGACCGAGCATAGCGCAAGAGATCGCGAGCGCGCCTCGCCGCAGAGCGGACGATAGGGTTTCGCGCCGCCCTCTCCCTCTCCCCGCCTGCGGGGTGAGGGGCTCGGGGCGTTGGCCAAAAACGCAAAACGCCCCGAGCCCCTCATCCTCACCTTCTCCCCGTTCACGGGGAGAAGGAAGGCGGCGAAGGCGGCGCGACGCGATCAGCTGCACAGCGCAGGAAAAATCAGGAAAAGCGATCATGCGCGCGAGGGATCTCGAATGACGCAAAAGGCCCGAACAAGCGAGGCGAGACTATCATTCGCGCCTCCGCGCCGGCAAGCGCGGGAAAAAAGCGCTCGCGAGCGTGATCGTCGCGCGAATGCAGCCGTCTCGTGAGAGCTTTCGGCGCATTCGCCTCGGAAAAGCCGCCGATCCGCCCGCGCGCCGCAGCGGCCGCGTCACATTTGGGAAGGAGATTTCGAACATGCTCCGCTTGCTCTTTCTCCCCCTCACGCCCCGCTTCGTCGCGCTCACTCTCAGCATCGCGGGCTTTCTCGCCTGCGCCATAGCGACGAAGGGCGATCTATCGAGCGCCTTCTTTCCGGCGGCGCTCGCCTGCGCCGCGCTCTGCGCGCTCGGCGCGCATGATCTGCTGCAGCGCGAGCATGCGATTTTGCGCGCCTATCCCATTTCCGCGCATTTGCGTTTTCTGCTCGAGCATGTGCGGCCGGAGCTACGGCAATATTTCTTCGAGGACAATAAGGACGGCCGTCCGTTCAGCCGCGACAAGCGCGCCATCGTCTATCAACGCGCCAAGATGAACATAGACAAAAGGCCTTTCGGCACGGAAATCGACGTCTATGAGGAAGGCTTCGAATGGTTGCGCCATTCGATCGCGGCGCAGCCGGTCTCGCACGCGCATTTTCGCACGCGCATCGGCGCCGCATGCGCGCAGCCTTATGACATCTCGCTCTTGAATATTTCCGCGATGAGCTTCGGCGCCTTGAGCCGCAACGCCATTCGCGCGCTAAATCTCGGCGCGCGCAAGGGCGAGTTCGCGCAGGATACGGGCGAGGGCGGCTTCAGCCCCTATCATCAGGAGGCTGGCGGCGACGTCATTTGGCAGATCGCCTCCGGCTATTTCGGCTGCCGCACGCGCGATGGCGCATTCGACGCAGAGAAATTCGCCGAGATCGCCACGCGAGATCAGATCAAGATGATCGAGGTGAAGCTGAGCCAAGGGGCGAAGCCCGGCCATGGCGGCGTGCTGCCGGCCGCCAAGGTGAGCGAGGAGATCGCGCGTATTCGCGGCGTGCCCATGGGCGAGGATTGCATTTCGCCGGCGGCGCATTCGGCCTTTTCGACGCCGATCGAATTGCTGCAATTTCTGGCGCAGCTGCGCGCGCTCTCCGGCGGCAAGCCGGTCGGCTTCAAGCTCTGCCTCGGCCAGCCATGGGAGTTTCTCGCCATTTGCAAGGCGATGCTGGAGACGGGCCTGCATCCCGATTTCATCGTCGTCGATGGCAAGGAAGGCGGGACCGGCTCGGCGCCGCTGGAATTCATGGATCACATCGGCATGCCGATGCGCGACGGACTCGCCTTCGCGCATCACGCGCTGATCGGCGTCGGCCTGCGGGATGCGATTCGCATCGGCGCCGCTGGCAAGATCGCGACGGGCTTCGACATGGCGCGGGCGCTCGCGCTCGGCGCCGATTGGTGCAATAGCGCGCGCGGATTCATGTTCGCGCTCGGCTGCATTCAATCTCTGTCCTGCCATACCGATCGCTGCCCGACCGGCGTCGCCACGCAGGACGCCTCGCGCGGCCGCGCGCTCGTCGTCTCGGACAAGGCGGAGCGCGTGCGCAATTTTCATCATGCGACGCTCGCAGCTCTCGCCGAGCTTGCCGCCGCCGCCGGGCTCGATCATCCGAGCGATTTCACGCCGGAGCATTTTTGTCGCCGCATCTCCCCGCATGAGGCGGCGACTTTCGCCGAGCTCTATCCGGCGCCGGCGCCGGGCGCGTTTCTCCGTGGAGAGATGGACGCGCGCTTCGCCGCCGCCTGGCGCAGCGCGCGCGCGGATTCGTTTCGGCCGGCGTCGCTCGCTCTCGCCTGATCGTCCCGCAGCCGCGCCTTGCATGACGTGGTGAATTCACCGAGGATCGATCGTCGATATTGCGAGCCCATTCCCATGACGAATGTCTATGACGAGCAGGACTATCCTTACGCTGTCCGCCATTGGACGCATCCCACGCAGCTCGGCGCTCTTTCGCAATTGATGGGGCGGCCCGCGGCGCCCTTTCAGGACTGCCGCGTGCTGGAGATCGGCGCCGGCGATGGCGTCAATCTCGCCAGCATGGCGATCGGCGCGCCGTGCGCGGAATTTATCGGCGTCGATCTCTCCGAGCGCGCCGTCGCCGCGGGGCGTGAGCTGACGGCGGCGGCGGGCGTCTCTAATCTGCGGCTCGTTTGCGCCGATCTGCGTGATTTTACGGCCGAGCCGCAATCCTTCGATTACATCATCGCGCATGGCGTCTACGCCTGGGCGCCGAAGGTCGTTCAGGATGCGGTGATGGCGCTGTGCGGGCGGCTGCTGTCGCAGCGTGGCGTCGCCATGATCAGCTATAATGCGCTGCCGGGATGCCGCTTGCGCCAGGGCCTGCGCGACATGCTTCTCAGCGCCGTCGCGGGAATAGTGGAGCCAGAGCGCAGAATCGCCGCCGCGCGCGCGACGGCGAGCTTCTACGCCGAGCAATGGTCGACGAGCGACAACGCCTTTCGCAAGGCGCTGGCGCTGGAGGCGCGCGATTTTCTCGGCCGGCCGGATGGGCTCATCTTCCACGACGAGCTCGGCGAGATCTATGATCCGCAGCTCTTGTCCACTGTCGTCGCCGCAGCGCGGGCGCATGGGCTCGATTATCTTTGCGACAATGACCCCTCGCTGGTGGGACATGCGCTATGGGAGAGCGAGCTGTGGAGCCAATCCTTGCCGCTCACCGGCGGCGATCAGATCGCCTATGAGCAGGCGCTCGATTTCGTCGAGACGCGGTTTTTTCGTCGCAGCCTGTTCTGCCGCGCCGGCGCGCCGCTGGAACGGCGCTTCGCGCCGGAGCGTCTTTCCGGTCTCTATCTCGAGGCGCCGCTCGAGCCCTTCGTGGACGCCAGCGTCTCCGAGGGCGAATACGCTTTCAAAACGGCCGGAAAGGGTGAGGTCTCGACGCGCGATCAGGCTTTCGGAGCGGCCATGCGCCGGCTCGGCGAGGCCTATCCGCGCGCGCTCGCGATCGACGAGATCGCGGCCGAGCCCGCGGCGCGCTCGGCGCTGCTGCGGCTCTTTGCGGGCAATATGGCGCGCTTGGCGACGGAGCCTTTTCCTGTCGGGCGCAAGCCGGGCGAAAAGCCTTTCGCCAATCCGCTGGCGCGCGTGCAGGCGCGGCTCGGCCTCGGCTCGGTGACGAGCTATCGGCATTCGCAAGTCGCGCTCGAGGGTGATGACACGCGCCGTTTTCTGGCGCTGCTCGACGGAACGCGAACGGTCGACGATCTCACCCGCGCAATGTCTGGCGAGGCGGAGGAGAGCCGCACGCGCGCGCAGGTGGAGGCGGCGCTCGCGACTTTCGCGATGTGGGGCCTGACGCGCGATCCTCACGCCTGAGCGACGAATCTAAAAATCAGAAGCCCGGATTATGCGACCATGAGAGCGGCTTCGGCGTCGCGGCGACGGGGGCGGCGACCACGGCCGGGGCCGCCGGACGCGCTGGGCGGGCGACGACCGGGCGCTCGACGGGGGCGCGCTCGCGCATATGACGCGGGGCGACGACCGGCGCGGCGATCTGATTGCGCTTGCCGGCCCGCGCCGGACGCGCCGGCTCGTCGTCCTCTTCCTCATGACGACGCGCATTGTGCTTGGCCGGCTTGGCGGCCGGAGCCGCCTCCTCGCGGGCGGCGTCCTTGACCGGCGCTTCCACGGGCTTGGCGGCGACGGGCGCGGCCTGATGCGGGCAGACGATCTCGGTCTGGCCCTGCAGCTGCGCGACCAGCTCGTCGGTGAGGCGCGTCGGCGCGGCCTCGCCCTTCTTGCTCGCATAGGCGGCGAGGGCGGATTTGGTCGGCTCGTCAAGCTTGCCATTGGCGGCGGCCGCATAGCAGCCGAGCGTCTTCAGCTGCGTCTGCGCGGCGCGCACGCGCGTCTCGGTCGCGGCGACGGCCTTGTCGAGATCGCCGCGCGCATCGGCGCAGGAGAATTTGCGGCCGCGCAGCGCGCCCAATTTCTGCTGCGCGTCGAAGCTCGTCGCATCGACGTCGGCGACGCTCTTGCGATCGGCGGCGCAGGCGCCTTCCAGCTCGGCGATCTTGCGGCGGGCCTCGGCGCGCGCCGTTTCGCAGCTCATGCCGTCGAGCGCGGCGCGCAGGCCTGAGAGATCGCCGGACTTGCCGTCCAGCGCCTTACGATCCGCGTCGCAGCTCTCCTTGGCGAGGCGCTGCTTTTTCTCGAGCTCGGCAGCGAGCGCCTTGCCGTCCTTGCGCACATCCTCGCAAGTGGTCGCCAGCACGGCGGCGCGCAGAGCGATGAGGTCGTCCGCCTTGGATTGCAGCGTCTTGCGCTCGGCGTCGCAGGTCTGGCGGGCCAGCGTCTCCTGCTCCTCGAGCTTGGCGAGGCGGGCTTTTGCATCGTCGCGCGCGGCGTCGCATCTCATGCCCAGCGAAGCGGCGCGCAGCCGGGCGAGGTCGCCGCCCATTCCGGCGACGCTCTTGCGCTCGGCGTCGCAGCTCTGCCCTTCGATGCGGATCGCCTTGCTCTCCAGCTCGGCGACCAGAAGATTGGCGTCATTGCGCACCGCCTCGCAGCGCATTTTGGCGGCGGCGGATTTCAGCGCGCTTATGTCGCTCACGCCGGCGGCGCCCAGCGCCTTGCGATCGGTATCGCAAATATCGCGCTCGCGGCGCTCCTTCTCCTCGAGGCGGGCGAGCACGAAGCGCGCGCCTTCCAGCGCGGCGGCGCAGCTCATGCGGCCGACGGCGGCGCGCAGGCCGGGAAGATCGCTCGGATCGACCGCGGCGAAAGCCTTGCGCTCGGCGTCGCAGGTCTCGCGCTCGCGGCGCTCCTTCGCCTCCAGCGCCGCGACGAGGGGCCTCGCCTCCTCGATCGCCGCGCGGCAGGCGAGCCGTCCGGCCACCGCGCGCAGGCCCGGAAGATCGTCGCGCGCCACGGAGCGCAGCGACGCGAGATCGGCGTTGCAGATGTCGCGCTCGCGACGCTCCTTCTCCTCGAGAGAAGCGACGCGATCGCCGGCGCGCCGACGCGCGTCGGGGCAGGTCATTCTCGCGGCGGCGGCGCGCAGGCCGGCGAGGTCGTCCTCGCGCAGCGCGCCGAGCGATTTATTGTCGGCCTCGCAGCTCGCCAGCTCGCGACGCTCTTTCTCCTCGGCCTTGGCGACGAGCGTTTCGGCGCCCTTGCGCGCGGCGTCGCAGGAGAAGCGCCCGGCGGCGGCGCGCAGGCGCGAAAGATCAGCGGGGGCGATCGCCTCCAGCTCCTTTTGCTCGGCGTTGCAGCGCTGCACGCTCTCGAAGAGATCGAGCCGCAGCTGCGCGTCGCGGGCGCGGGGCGAGGTCGGATAGAGCGTCAGCACGCTGCGGAAATCGGCGGGGTCCTGCGTCTTGGAGGCCTTCTGCCAGGCGCGCTCGGCCATCTCATCCGGGCTGAGGAAATAAAAGTCGCCATAGATGCGGCTGGAGATTTCCGGCGACTGCTTGCCCTTGGTCGTGCGCGCGACATCGTCGCTGACGAGGTTGAACAGCCGGCGGATCTCCACCTCCGGCGCTTTCAGATTCTTGAGCAACGCCTCGGCGAAGGGGCTGTTGCGGCCGGAGCCGTCCAGCGCCACCTCATGCGGCGCGGCGGCATAGGCGACGAGAATGCCCTTGGCGCCTTTGTTCACTGCGACGCTCATCCGCTCGAGGCCGCGCGGCAGCATTCCGCCGTCGACCGAGCGCGAGGCGGTGACGAGACTGTCGAAGGGATTGTTGCGGCAGGCGTCGAGGATGAGAATATTGACGCCCGCGGATTTCGACAGCGCGAGACGCACGCGGTCCATGTCCAGCGCCTTGAACTCGACATCGGCGACGTCCTTCACGGCGATGTCGGTCGGCAGCAGATAATTCTTGCCCTCGTTCTGCACGCCATGGCCGGCGTAATAGAACAGCGCGACATCGGCGCCGGCGGCCTTGCGCGAGAAATCGGCGAGCGCGCCGTCCAGCTGCTCCTTGCGGGCGTTGACGAGCGAGATGACCTCGAAGCCGAGGTCCCTCGCCAGAGTCTCGGCGACGTCCTTGGCGTCGTTGACCGGATTTTTCAGCCTGGCGATGTGGTCATATTCGGCGTTGCCGAGCACGAGAGCGACGCGGCGCTCTGCGAAAGCGGGAGACGCGACGACGGCCGCGAGAGCGAAGCTCGCGAGGGCAAGGACGAAATTTTTCCAATGCTTCGTCATTTCGCCGATGGCCATTGTCTGATGAATAGACGCGATCCCAATGGCTCACGCTATCATCGCCCTTGTCGTCGTCGCAACCGATATCAGAGGCGGGAAGGCCGGCGATGTGAGATGACGCACATCCCGGCGGCGCGCCGATCATTTTTTTCCGGCGTGATAGGCGGCGGCGTCGATCTCCTCGCCCTGGAGGATCGCCTCGGTGAGCAGCCTATTGTCATGCGGCACCGCCGCCTCATGGGCGGCGCCGTAGAATTTTTGGAAGAAGCCGCCAGTCTTGCTGTCGAAGCGGAACATCACATCCTCGAAAGGATAGTCGACATAGACGTCGCGGTCGCGAAAATCGGCTTTCGATAGTCCCATCACTTTCCTCCCGCGCGCCGAATGGCGTCGTAATAGGCGCGGCTCTCGGCCTCGATCTCCGCGGCCCGCGGATCGCCGGCCGGAAGATCGCGATACGCCTCATAGAGCGCATGCCCGCGTCCGCCCTCGAGATTCGCGGCTTCGGCGATCTCCGCATATTTCTCCTCGCCCAAGATCAGCTTCGCGACCTCGGGCGTCTCCTTGGCGAAGATCATCTGCGGCGTGTTGACTTGAATTTCCGCCATGATCCCGGCTTCCGTCTTCAAGACCGTATTGGCGCCGCTATAACCGAGCGCGTCCGATCCCGCGTCGATTATCTTGCATTTGGCGCCTTTCTCCTTCAGCAGCGCGACGGCGGCGTCGAAATTCTCCTTTTCGACGACGATCGTGTTGCGGGCTATGTCGCGGATGCGGGATGCGTCGCCTTGATAATCCGCGATGATCTTCGCGCGCGCCCGGTCGATGTCCTTGAGCGGCGCCTTCGCCACCGCGCCGCCGGTCTTCTCGGCGATCTCCGCGGCGATGGCGTCTATCTCCTGCTTCGCCGCCGGGGCCTTCTCATAGATTTTCGCGAGCTGCTCCGTCAGTCCGGGCTGCAACAGCTTCTGCTCATTCGGCGGCCCGGCCGGCTTGCTCGGCTTGGGCTCATATCTCTCCGCCTTTGGCGCCCTCTCCTGCGGCGTGTTGCGCAGGCTCGGCTTTTTCTCGGTCCAGCGCCCGGCTTTTTTCGCGGCGCCATGGGTCAGCGCGGCGATCAGAACGGCGATTCCGAGCTTCGTCACGCCTTCCGCGAAAATCGCCGCAGCCTCGTCGAGCTGCGTCACGCTCTGCGCCATGCGGATCAGATCGAGCGCATGGAACAGCGCGTGCAGCCCACCCCAGACCTGCGCGCCGCCGAAATAGAGGCCGGCGGCGAGCAGCACCGCGTCGATCGCCTCGCCCGCGCCGAAAGCATGGGAGATCGCCCAGAGCGCCAGCACCTCGACCGTGGTCGCCAGCGCTTTGGGTTCGATGAGCTCTGCGAAGGCCTGCTTCGTCGTTCCGCTCAAATGGTTCGGAACGAGGCGGAGCGTCGCCGCCAAGCGTTCCTGCAAATTCATTCCCGTGACATTCGCGCCCACGAGATTCGCGCCGCCCGGCGGCGCGGCGGCCGTGGAGACGCCGAGGCCCTTGGCGCGATCCTGGACGACGAAAGCCGCCAGCGCGCCATTGCGGCTCATGCGCGCGACGCGATCGATCAAAGCGTGATCGTCGGCCTCGCGAATGCGCGCGCCCTCCTCCCGCCAAAGCGCGAAGGCGCGGCGCAGCGCATCGGCGCCCTCGGGATCGGCGAGCGCGAGGCGCAGCCGGCGACGCACCTCATATTCGCTGACCAGCGCGCGGCGGTCGCGGCCGGCGAGGCCCGCGAAAGCGGAGCGCGGGCCGAGGATCAGCGTCTCCGAGCCGGTGCGCAGGCGCAGGATCATGCCGCTCTCACCGCGTCCGCGTCTTGACCGCGCCCTTGGCGGGCTTCTCGGCGCCGTTCTGATCCAGCGTCTCGGGTTTTGTCTTGCCCATGGGCGTCGCCGTGGCGACGGCGGCGACCGGCGACGGCGCGCTCATATCATTGGCGAGGCCGCGAAAGCGCACCGGCCGATATCCGCGCGCCAGCAAGGAAGCGAGCGGATAGATGTTGCGGCACACTTTGCCATTGCAGCCGCCGGTCGAGGATTCGATCACCTCGGCGCGGCGGTCCGGCGTGAAGCGCATGAACAGCATCACATGCGAGCCCGGCTTGTTGAGCGCATCGCCCGGCAGCAGGTCCCAAGGATTGCTCAATTCGCGCGAAATGGCCGGAATGGCCATTGTGGTGAAATGCGTCGAGAGCCCCCAGCAGGCGCTGACGAAAGCCGAGCAATCGACGCCGGCGACATCCGGCCGCGGATCGTTGCGGGTGCAGACATTGCCGGCGAGACGGCCGGCGCCGATCGCCGCCGCTATGCGCGGCAGCGCGCCATGGCAGCCCCAGCAATAGGGAATGCCGATGACCTCCTGCCCCAGCTTGCCATGCAGATAGCCCGGCCGGCGGATGCGCGCGAAGCCGCTGCAAGAGCGGTCCGGGTCTGCGCCATAAGAGCCCGCGTTGACGCGCCAGCGCACATTGGCGAATTGCAGCGCGGTCTGCACGACCTGCGTGCGATCGAGCGGACGCATCGCCGCCGTCGCGCCCTTGCGCTTGCCGAAATCGGTCAGCGCGTAAGAGGGAATCGCCGGCGCCGGCGGCGCGAGATCGATGACCTGCCCATTCTTCATCGGGCGGAAGCCGACGCCGAGCAGATCGACCGCGCCTTTGCGCGTCCGCAGGAAATAGACGTCACCCTCCGCCGAGACGGTGACGAAGCGTCGCGACAGGGCGACCTGCTTGTCCAGCGGCAGCTCATACACGCCCTCGAGCGCGCCGTTGGAGGCGTAGCGGGCGACGAAGGTCGAGGGTTGGTCGGTCGCGTCGGTCGGAATATTCTCGCCCAGCACGAAAATGCGGCCGCGCTGATCGACATCCAGCAGCTCCACCGAGCCGATGCGGCTGCGCACCTGCATTTTGAGCTTGGCTAGCGCGGCTCCATCCTTGATCTGCAAGGAGATGGAGACGCCCTTTTTGTCGAGGGCGTTCACATCGGCCACCACCTGCCCGCGTCCATGCGAGGCGATGGTCTGCCGCGAGCGCGCGGGCTTTCCGTCGCCGAGGCTGCGTGTCGCGGCCTCGTCGTCGATCTCCTGCGAGCCGGTCTGCGCGAAGGCGGAGAGCGTCGCCTCGTCCGGCGCGGCGACCGAGCGCGTCACCGCGAGGCTGCGCGTCTGCGCATCTGTCGGCCCGGTCGCCTGCAAGGCGCGCGGGCCTTCGTCCCACACATAAATCGTGTCCTTTGCGACGACGATGTCGGTCGGCCGCAGATCGTTCGGCAATTCGAGCGAGCGCGTCGCCTCGGCGGGCTTATGCGGATCGAAGCGCAAGACGCGGCCATTGACCTGATCGAGCAGATAGATCTCGCCTTCGGCGCCGGAATAGATCGCCTGCGGACCTTCGATCTCCGTATCCGCGCCGGCCTCGACGACGCCGACGGAGGCGACGTCGCCGCCGTGGCGGAAGCTGCGGACGAGCTGATCGTCCGCGAGCGCGCTTCCGTGCAGCAGAGCGAGCGTCGCCAATGCCAGAAGGGGCGAGCTCACCCTCCCCTTAAGGGGGAGGGTCGGACCGCGAAGCGGTCCGGGGTGGGGTGAGACCCCGAGACTGGGGAAGCACCCCCTCCCGAGCGCCTTCGGCGCTCGACCTCCCCCCTCGAGGGCTATCGGATTCGCACATCGCGAAACGCTGCAGCCGTCATGGCCGGGCTTGTCCCGGCCATCCACGCCAAGCAGCTGAGAAATCGTGGGAAAGCGCCCGCTATCAACGGATTCATCCCACGGACGCCCCACCGGAGCTTCGGCGTCACGCCAAGCTTTCAAGACGCCTCGGCGTCCTGGCGTGGATGGCCGGGACAAGCCCGGCCATGACGTCGCGGGGGCGAGGGGGAGGTGGAAACGCCTCTTCGAGGAATGGTCGTCGCACGATTGATCGGCCGGCGCATGTCCCCCTCTCCCCGCGAGCGGGGAGAGGGGTGGGGTGAGGGGCTCAGGGCGTGAGGCCCAGCGGAAAACGCCCCGGCCCCTCATCCTCACCTTCTCCCCGCTTGCGGCGAGAAGGAAGGCGGCGAGGGCCGCGCGAAACGATCGATCGAAAATCCCTATCATCGATCGCGTCATGACTATCCTCCGCCCGGCGCAGCGCCGGAAAATGCGAATTCGAAACTCCGAGGTCGAAAAGTCTCGGGGCTATTTTTCGCCGGCCCCGGCGGCGCTCAGCGTCCCGAGACCAGCGACACATATTTCAGCGCCACCGCCGGCGGCGGCGACGCATTGGCGAGCTCCTCGGCGAGCTTCGCGAACACTTCTTTGGCGGTCGCCGCGCGGGCGGCGCCGGCCAGGGAAATGGGCGTCGCGCCGGCGATCGCCACCAGCAGCACAGGGCCGGGCCTTGTGGCGCGCAGCTCCATCGCGAAGTCGCGCCGTCCGGGCTCCTGTCCGAGCCGAGCGCTGAGATCATTCACCAGTCCGTCGTCGTCGACTATGAGAAAACGCACATGTTCGGCGCGCGTCTCGATCGCGCCCTCGAGCTTGTCGCCGCTGCGCTGCAGTTGCGTGCGCGCGACGTCGAAACGCAGTGGCTCGCGCGTGGCGAGAAATTTCTTGGCGAAGCCGAGCGCGGGACATTGCGGCGCCGTCACCTTGCGGATGCCGATCGCGGCCGGGACGCCCATCGCGTCCTTGAAGGATTTATCGAGCGCGTCGAAGGGCTCGCGGCCGCGGCCATAGCCGTCGATCTGCACCTCGCCGGCGGCGATGTCGCCGACGACCGCGAGGAAGCAATCGCCGCCGTCGAAATCACGCGCATATTCGCGCAGCCGCACGAAAGGATCGGGCCGAGTCTCGACCGGCTTTTGTGGCTCGACGACGGGCGGCGGAGGTTCGGCGGCGGTAACGTCGGTCGTCAGAGGCGTTTCGGCCTGCGTGGTCGCGGCCGGTTCCTCGCGATGAAGATAGCGCCAGCTGCCGAAGCCTGCGGCGGCGAGCGCGATGATCGCGACGAGAGAGCCGATAAGGACGCCGGCGCGCCGCGGCTTCTTCTCCGCGGCGGTCTCAGCAGGCCTCGCCGGCGGTGGAAGCGGCGCGGCGCCGAGCGGAATCGGGATCGGCGGAGGAGCCGAAGATATGGGAGTCGCCCGTGCCCCACGCGGCGCGAAGACGGTGGAGCCGCGCTCGTCTGCGTCCGGGGTCCAGGCGGCGAGCTCGGCCATGCTGCGTGGCCGCGCCTCGGGGTCCGGCTGCAGCATTGCGGCGATGATCGGCCGCATCATCGGATCGATGGCGGAAAGATCGGGAAGGACGCGGCGGCGCTCGATCACCTCCACCTGCGTACCGTCCATCGGCAGCGGCTTGCCGAGGAGGCAGGCCGCGAGCACCAAGCCGAGACTGTAGATATCGGAGGCCGCGCGCACATCGCCGCCGAAGAGGCCGAGCTGCTCCGGCGAGACATATTTGTATTTGCCGGCGAATCCAGAGCCGATCACCGTGCTGTCGCCGACCCGCAGCGAACGGGCGATGCCGAAATCGATGATGCGCGAGCGGGCGATGCCTGTCTCCGGCACGATGATATTATCCGGCGAAACGTCGCGATGGACGAGATTTTGCTCATGCGCGGCCTGCAGGCCGGCGGCGATGCGGCGCATCAGCGCGAGAACCTGCGCCGCCGGCAGCGGACCGCGGTCGAGAATATCGGAGAGCGGCTGGCCCTCGACGAACTCCATGGCGAGATAATGCCGACGGAGCTGCGGCTCCAGCGTGAAGCCGAAATAGCGCACGATCGCTTCGTGATGGATGCGGCGCAGCGCCAGCGCCTCATTGCGGAACATGGCCAGCACGGCCTCGTCGCCGGCGAGCTGATCGCGAATGAGCTTTATGGCGACCGTGTCGCCGGTCTCTATCTCATGGCCGCGATAGACATCGCCCATGCCGCCCGCCTTCAGAAAGGCGTCGATCTCGTAATTGGCGTTGAGCCGCGCGCCCGGCGGCAGGGCGCCGTGGATCGATTGGACATCCGGCGAGTAAGACATGTGATCGCTCTGAAATTCCGGCTCTCGCATGAGCATGAATGATAGGTGGTCCGCGTGAATGTCTTCAACGCGGCCTCGTCGTTTCTCTGGACTCCTCCCGTCCCGGACGCAAGCGGGTCGGCTCCTCCTCCTGCTGCCGATAGGCGGCGACGAGCACGGTGACATTGTCGGTCCCGCCACGCGCCAGCGCCAGATCGATCAGCGCGCGGCAGGCCTCCTCCGGCGCGCGGCCGCTGGCGAGGCCGGCGATCTCCGCCGCCGTCACATGGCCGGTGAGCCCGTCCGAGCAGAGCACGAACATATCGCCCTCGAACAGCTCGCCATTGACGAAATCGAGCGCCAGCGTCTCGCCGGCGCCGACCGCGCGGGTGATGACATTGCGGCGCGGCCAGTTGCGCGCCTCCTCGGGCGTGAGCACGCCATCGGCGAGCAGCTGCTCGGCCTCTGTGTGGTCGATGGTGATCTGAACGATATCGCCGCCGCGCAGAAGATAGGCGCGGCTGTCGCCGGCCCACAGACACGCGTAATAGCGGTCGAAAGTCAGCAGCATGACGACGGTGGAGCCCATCGTGCCGACCCCGCGCAACGCCGCCTGGCGCTGGATATCGCGATGCGCGCCTTGCAATGCCGCCTCGCATTGCCGGCGCAGCTCCGCCGCCGCGCCCTGTGGCGCGACGCGGCTCAGACTGTCGACGACCACAGCGCTCGCCGTCGCGCCAGCGGCGTGGCCGCCCATGCCGTCCGCCACGGCGAAAAGGCCCATATGCGGCTTGGACAGGAAATTATCCTCATTCTCCGCGCGCACCCGGCCCTTGTCGGAGAGCGCGAAGGCGCGCATCGGGCGAAGATCGGCCATGCCGCTCATTGCTCGCTCGCCGCGGGCGTGAAGCGGCCGGTGATCATGGCGGAGAAGATCGCCGGATCGGGCATGCCGGTCGAAGCCAGCGCGTAAGGCTCGAAACCCTCGCCGCCTTGCGTCCACCAGAAGCTCTGATCGGCGACGGTGCGGGCGCGGGCGAGCGCCTCGCGGGCGGAGCGGCAGGCTTCGCCGAAGCCCGCCTCGCCGACGCGAGCCGCGGCCGCCCTCGGCGTGACGAGACGCGCCTGCGGCTGCTCCAGCGCCGGCGCGGGCAGAGTCTCCAGCGATTCCAGCACCGATTCGAAGGCGACGCCCTGCTCCAATGTCGAGAGCAGGAAATCCTCGAGCGTCGCGAACCAGAGGTCCTGCGGATCGGCCTCGGGCGGCGGCAGCGCCTCGCCCGCCTCGGCGAAAAACGCGACGCTGAGCGGGAAATAGCGACCGACGCCATCCACCGACGGCATGAAGGCGCCGAGCGTCGTCACGCCGCCGCAGAGCTGCGGGCCGAGCCAGAAGCGCCAGATGGGCGCGGTGAGATAGGCCGCCTGCCAATCGCCGCCGAGCTGCGCGCGGCTGGAGGCGACGCCGCTTTGAATCCACGGCTCGAAGGCCGAGAGAAAGCCGCGCGCCGCGCCCTGGGACACGAAATCCCGCTTCGCCTGCAGCTTGCCGAACAATCCGCGCCGCATTCCACGTCCCTCACAATTGCGTCGGGCAATGGAATTCGGCGAGCGCCGGCAGAGTGAGCGGCTTCAATGTGGAGCCCGCCTGAAAGCCGAAGCTCAGCGTCTGCTTGCCGAGCGAGAAGGTCGCGTTGAGCCGCTCGCCGGCATAGGAGCGGCCGGCGGCGTCGAGCAGGCGGAACAGCGCCCAGCCGCCGAAGCGCTCGAGCACGATGGGCGCCGCCGCCGGCGCCGAGCCGTCCGCCGCGGCGGTCTGGCTCGGCGCGAGCTCGGTGGCGAGGCTCACGGCCGCGCGGCCGCCGCCGGCGCCGGGCCATTGGATCGCGCGCGGCGTCACCGAGGTTCCGGCGACGGAGGTCGCCTCTTGGCCGTTCACCTCGAATTTCGCCGTGCGGCCCGCGCCGCTCAGCGGCGGCGGAAAGACGGTGAGCGCGAGATTGGGCATGTTGCCGCCCGACGGGAAGAAGGCGTCGCGGATCTGCGCGGCGCGCTGAAACTCGCGCAGGCTCGCCGCCGAGAGCCGTGCGGTCAGCGGATATTCCGGCCGGAAACTCCAGGGCGTCTTCGCCGTGTCGACATATTTGGCGAGCGACTGCTTGAAGAAGCTGTCGAGTATGCCACTCGGCCCGAACAGCCGGCCGAATTCGGCGAGGCCGATCTCGCTGGCCGCGCCCTTGACGAAAGGATAGCGCCCCGGCGTCAGCTGCTGGCAGGAGGTCGCGACCTGCTCGCGAAAGGCGCCGGTCAGCCGGATCAGCTCCGAATCGAGCACGGCGCGATCGAAATCGGAGGCCGCGCCGGTGAGCATGGGGCGGAAGGGTTCGGGCAGCCGATCCGCCGTGCCGCGGAATTTCTTCAGCTGCATGGCGAGCGCCGCATTCGCCTGCGGCGAATTCTCCGGCAGAGTCGCGCCGACGACGAGATTGTCCTTTATGTCGTTCAGCTCGGCGAGCAATTCGTCGATCGGCTTGCGCGGTCCCGAGCCATCCAGCCAAATCTGGAAGGGGACGAAGCGCTTCTCGATCTCCTCGCCCGGCGGACGGTCGCCGCGACCAGGGAAGAGGTCGCTCAAAGCGATCTGCGGCGCGGCGGCGCCTTCCTTGGCCGGCGCTTCCTTGCGCAGCTTGCGCTCCTTGGTGAGAGACGTCTCCTCGACGACAGATTCGAACAGCGCCTTCAATGGCGAGTTGGAGGCGGTCGCGGCGCCGAGCGCGCGATATTGCGGCTTGTCGGCGTTGAGGCGCTTCATCTTCAGCCGGGAGAGCGCGCTGCGCCAGCCGGCGTCGAAATCGCGGCCGTAGAGCGCGAGCAGATCATTGCCGAGCGAACGATATTCGTCGCCGAGCGTCTCCTCCTCCCCCGGGCGCCCGAGCACCCAGCGCTCCTTGCGCACGCGGTCCGAGATGCCCGGCAGCCCGCGCAGAAAGGCGCGCCGGAAACCCTCGTAAGTGTAGAAGCCCGGCACGCGGATCGAGTCGAGATCCTTGCCGCTCGTCTCCTCGAACAATTGATCGAACAGAAGACCGCCGGCGCCCGGCGCGGTCCAATCGGCGATGTCGAGCGTGCGCGCTTCGGACTTCAGCAGCTGATAGGCGCGCTCGGAGAGCTTCAAGCGCGCGAGAGTCTTCTGGCTCTCGTCGATGAGCGTCTGATTGGGATGGACGAGCAGCTCACCATTGTCGAGCTCGAGCATGGCGTCGAGATGCTGCTCCAGCGCCTTGGCGTTGTCGGCGAGCGGACCGCGGAAGAGATTGTCGCGCCAGTCGCGCCGCTCCCATGCGAGGATCGCCTCGCGATCGACGGGCGTGCGCGCATGGCCGAGCATCAGATAGACCTTCAGCGCCTCATAGATGAAGCCCGGATCGTCGCGATGCTCCTCGAGCAACTCCTCGAGGCGGAACAAGAGACGCGGCCGCAACAGACGCTCGAGCGCGAGGCGATAGGAAGCGACGGAAGCCTCGACGAGACGCGGCCGCTGGCCGAAGCCCAATCCTTCGAAGAAGGATTCGGGATCGCCCCGATGGGCGTAGCCGGTCGGCGCGTCGCGCAGCTTCTGCAACAGGCCGAGAATCTTGCCATAGTCGCGATCCTCGACGACCATTTGCCGCGTCAACGGATAGGCGGCGTCCGCCGCATATTCGCGCGCCAAAGTCTGCGCGGTCGCCGTCAATTCGGCATTGGCGGCGTAACTCTTCCACATCGCGAAGCCCGCGCCCGTGCTGATGAGCGCGATGAGCGCGAAGGCGGCCGTCTTCAGGACGAAGCCGCGCCGCACCGCGCGCGGATCGGTCGACACCCAGGCGGCCTCGCCGATAATGACCTTCTCGACGAGATCATAGAGAAAGAAGCTCTTGCCGAAGCCGCGGAAGCCGATGCCGCCGACATCATGCGCGCCGAAATTCTTGACCAGCGCATTGATGAGCTGATCGATCGGTGTGCCCTCCTGCGTGCCGGAGGTGAAATAGAAGCCGCGCAGATTGGCGTTGGAGTGATAGCGCGTCGGCTCGAATATGGCGTTGAGGAAATCATGCACGGGACGCTTGAGCGCCGCCATTTGCGCGGGGAAGCCGTAGAGCGCCACGCGATTGGCGGGATTGGGCTCCTCCTGCAAACGGTCGAGCATGTTCTGATTCAGACGCTCGATCAGCGCATCGAACTCGCGCGGAATATCGGCGACGAGATTGAGCTTCTTGTCCGCCGTCTGGAAGGTCGCGCCGAAGACGCTCTGCAATTTGTCATTGTCGAGATTGGCGAAGAATTCGGTGAAGCCGGCGACGAGATCGGCTTTGGTGAAGACGGCGTAGACGGGAAAATCCACCTTCAATCGTTCGTGCAGCTCTAGCAGGCGGGCGCGAATGGCGCGCGCATGGGCGGCGCGCTCCTCGCGCGAGCAGAGCAGCAGATCTTGAACGCTGATCGCCACCAGCACGCCATTGATGGGCTGGCGTGGGCGCTGCTTTTTCATGAGATCGAGAAAAGCGAACCAGCTGCGCTTGTCGAGCGTCGCATCCGAATCCTGCGTCGTATAGCGGCCCGCCGTGTCGATGAAGACGGCGTCCTCGGCGAACCACCAGTCGCAATAGCGCGTGCCGCCGGCGCCGGCGATCGCCTCCGGCGTCGCGCCGCCGGACAGCGGAAAGCGCAGGCCCGAATTGACCAGCGCCGTCGTCTTGCCGGCGCCGGGCGGGCCGATGATGACATACCAGGGCAGATCATAGAGATAGGTGGAGCCGCCCTTGGCGGATTTCTTCAAAGTGGCGAGCGCGTCCTTCATGCGCTCGCCGAGCACGATGGAATCGTCCTCGTCGGCCTCGGCGTCGGCGACGCCATCGGCCAGTGATTTGGCGTTCTTGCGCCGCCGCCAGAAGGAGAAGCCGGCGACCGCCGCCGCCAGCGCGACGATGACGACGATGACGATCTCGCGGACGATCTCATTCTCGAGCGGACGCCAGCCGCCGAAGGCGATGAACGGCCCGGCGAGATAGACGATGCTCGAGATCGACGCGAGGCCGAGGCCGAGCAGAATGATGCGGACGATGTCGCCCTTGACGCCGGTCTTGTCGGACATTGACGAAAATCCTCAGTCTATGCGGCCGATCAGCACTTCGACGCGCCGGTTGAGGCGACGTCCGGCTTCATTGGCGTTGTCGGCGATCGGCTCGGAAGGGCCGCGGCCGGCCTCCGCGACGCGCGACGCATCCTTGAGCAGCGGCTTCAGCAGAGAAGCGACGGCGTGCGCCCGCTCCTCCGACAGACGCTGATTGTCGCGGAACGGATTGAGCGGGCTCAGCGGTTGATTGTCGGTGTGGCCGATCACCTTGATCGGCCCGGTCTCGCCGTCTATGGCGCGCGCGATACGCTCGGCGATGGGCGCGAATTGCGGCAGCACCGCCGCCTTGCCGGATTGGAAAAGCACGGCGTCGCCGACCTTGATCTGCACCCATTTGCCATTGCAGGTGACGCTGACGCCATCGCCGACCTGCTCGCCGATGCGCTTGCATTGCACGGAAGGTTTGGGCGGCGGCTCCACGCGCGGCAGATTCAGCCGCTCCTGCAACGCGATCTTAGTCGCGGGATGCAGCGTCTCGATCTCCGCGGCGACCGCTTCGCCGATTCCGCCGAGCTTGGCGCGCAGGCCGATGAATGCGCCGAAGAGCAGCAGCGCCGCGACCGCCGCCGCGACCCAGACCGGCGGCGCGAAGCCCTTGCGTCGGAGCGGCAACGCCTGGCCCTTCCAGCGCGGCGAGAGATCGAGCGCCTGCCGCGGCCGCACGCGGCGCAGCAGCTCATAGAGGTTGCGCTGAATATATTGCAACTGATTGGGGCCGCCCTCGGCGGCGCGATACTGACCCTGAAAGCCGAGCGCGAGGCAGACATGCTGCAATTCCAGCACGTCGAAATTGGCGCCCGGATCGCGCTGCAGCCATTCGAGCTGCTTGAAGAAATTCACGCCGCCGAGCCGCTCGCCGAAGAAGCGCGAGGTCATGCTGTAGCGCGTCCACAAATGGCGGTCGTCGGTCGGTATGTTCTGCACAATGTCGTCGGCCGTCGCGCAAATGAGATATTTGGCGACGTTGGCCTGCTCCGGCGTCACGCCGGCGCTGCGAATATCCTTGTCGAAAAAGGCGACGGCGGCGGCGACCTGCTCGAGCAGGCTCTCGAGATCGGCGCTGAGCGCGGCGACGCGCAGACGCCCGAGCAGATGCAGCAGCGGGCCGGCGGCGCGCAGGATCGGATTGGGATGCTGCGCGACGAGCGCGTCGAAATCCAAATCCTCGGCGCGCTGCAAGGACGCAGCCGTCTGCTGCTGCTGCCCGCGGCCCGTCACCCAGGCGTCAGGCGCGGGAGCGCGCGGCGCGCTGGCGGTCTCGAAAGGCGAGGGCGCGAATTGGCCGTAAGGGTTCTCGGCCGGGCGCGGCGCGCCGAAATCTTGTTGCGGCGCATAGGCCGGCGCCGTCTGCGGCGTGTATCCGGGCGTGGGCGCCGGAGGCGGCGGCGGCGCAGCGGGACGCGGCGGCGGACGGCGCCCGCCGGGATTGGGCTGAAAGACAGTGCGATCGCCGCCCGGAGGACCGAAAGGATTGTCCTTGTCGCTCATCTCTTATCCTCCCGAATGGCCCAGAGCTCGAGCTCGAGGTCCGGCCAATCGCCGGAGAAATGCAGGCCGATCGCGGCGGCGACGCTGAAATCGGCCCAGAGCGGACTCTTCTTGTCGATGTAGAAATACACATGGTCGCCGAGCAGCCGAATCTGCGGCGGCGGCGAGGGCCGATGCACGATCGGCACGCCGGGAAGATTATAGTGAACGATCTCGTTCATGCGCGTGTCGGGACCGATCTTCAGCAGATTGGGAAACTGCATCTGAATCTCGCTGAGCGGACGACGCGAGGCGACCTCAAGATAGAAGGACGCGTTCTGAAACAGCGAGCGATCCTTGATCGGCGATTTGAACGCATTGGGCGCGAGCTGCTGCAGCTCGAGGCGAATGGCGCGATGATCGGCGTCCTTGCTGAGGAAATCCTGCAGATCGCGCAGCACGGGCTCGAATGTGTTCTTCAGATTGTCGTGGTCATAGGCGCGATAGCTCGGCGCGCGGCGATCGGCGGCGCAGAAAGTGGCGAGCTCGCCGGCGAGCGAGACGAGGAACACATAGAGCCGCTCTGGATGCAGATGATTGGCCGTATGCTCGAAATGCTGGAGCGCCGGTATAGCGCGATTGAGCGTCTGCAGCAGCAGATAGTCGCGATTTTGCAGGCCGCCGCCGGCGGTGGGATCGGCGGCGTAGCGCGCGATGGATTCGAGCTTGTTCTCGATCCCGCCGATGACGCGATTGAGCCAGCCGGTGACGACATCATGCGCGCGGCAGATCAGCACGGTCGGCGCGAATTCGGGATCGAGCAGCACGGCTCCGTTCTCGATCTTCACGATGCGCGCGATGGGTAGATTATTGTAGCCGCGCTTGCGCTCGCTCTCGAGATGCAGCTCCATGCGCGGATGCGCGACCTCTATCTCCTCCTCCACGCGCAGCTCGGATGTGGAGTCGATGAAGGTCTCGGAGGCATGGAAATAGCGGCTCGCGGAAACGCTGTCGCGCCGCGCCACCTCGCGCGTGTTGGGCGAGGCTTCCGGGAAGGCGAGCCAGACGATGCGATTGGCGATCTTGTCGTCGATCGGCAGAGGCTCCGGCAGCTCCTCCTTACCCTCGAGCTGAAAGGGCGTGCCGTCCTGCATCACGCCCCATGCGGCCTCCAGCCCGAACTTGCCGCGCTGCGCGAGACCATGGTCGATGTCGAGGCGCGAGAAGCCCCAGGAGAAGGGCGCGAGATTGCGCGTGCGGGCGGTCGTCGCCCATTCCAGATAGCGGTCGCCCTGCTGGAAGTGGTGCGGGCGCAGGAATAATCCTTCGCTCCACACGACCTTGCTGCGCCAAGACATTTGCTCCCCCTGTGTATTTTTATTTCTGGGCGTCGGCCCGGTCGTAGCAGTCGGCGAAATTGCGCATGAAGGCGTCGGCGAGCTTGTCGCCCGAGCGCGGGCTCATCGCCGTCCAGCGCTCGACATAGCGGTCCCACAGCCGCGCCTTGCGGGAGCCGACCAGCGAGGCGATGCCGCTGTCCTTGCCCTGCGCTTTCTCGAGGCTCGCGGGATCGAGGCTGTCGCTCAGCATGCGCACCGCCTCCTGCATGGCGGCGTAGGTGCGCAGCTCATGCGCCTTCACATCGACGAAGGCCTGAGCGAAGGCGGGGCCGGCGGAGAGATAGCCCGGACGCGGCGGACCGAGCACGATGCGCATCGCCTCTTCTGTCGTCGGCGCGAATTTCAGCGGGTTGTTGCCCTGCGCCTCGATGATCGTATGGCTGGCGCTGCGCGTCAGCCGCTTGGCCTCGGCGCGAGCGCGCAGCAATTGCCGCGTCTCCTCGGCGATGAGGCGCGTCAGCGCTCCGAGCTGCTCGCCGAGCTGCGCCGGCGTCGCGCCGGCGAAGGTCTGCTCCGGCAGGTTCAGCGCGCGCGCAAAGCTCGTCAGAAATTCGGCATAGGCGCCCTCCGTCCCCGGCGCAGCGGCGGCAGGGGTCGGCGGCGGAACGGGCGCGGCGGCGATCGGCCCAGGCGCAGCGAGAGGCGCAGGGGCGGCGAGAGGCGCGACGGAAGGCGCCGGAGCGGGCGGGGGCGAGCCCCAGTCGACAACGGGCGCGGGAGTCGACGCAGCCGGCGACGGCGCGCCCCAAATGTCGTTCGGCGCGGCGACTGGAACAGCGGCGGCCGGCTGTGGCGGCTCGCCCCAAAAGGAGGCGGGCGCGGGGTCGGCGGAAGGTCGGCGCGGGGTCGGCGCTATCGGCGTCGCCACATCGGCGACATGGTCGATCCAATCGGTCTGCGGTCCCGGATCGAGCCGGCGCGGATCGAGCGAGCGTGGATCGATGGGCGGCGGCGCCGGCTCCGAGGAGCTCCAGAAATCGTCGTAGGCCGGAACCGGCTGCGTCGACGAGACGGCGGCGGGCTCGAGGGCGGGCGCGTCGCCCTCCACATGCGCCACCACGACATATTCGCCGATATAGAGACGATCGCCATCGCGTAGCCGATAGGGCGATTGCACGCGATTGTCCGGGTGATTGACGAAAGTGCCGTTCATCGAGACATCGGTGAGATAATAGCTGCCGTCGCGCGGCGCGATCTCGCAATGGCGGCCGGAGATGAAATGATTCTCGTCCGGCAGGCACCAGTCGAGATGCTGATTGCGGCCGATGTCGATGCTGCGGCGGCCTTCCGCGACATAGGTCAGCGGGCCGCCGTCCGGCCTTCGGCTGAAATTCTCGATCGTCAATGTCAGGCGCATTCCCCGATGGCTCCCTCAGCGGGCCGCGAGCCCGCGCCTCATAGCGTCACGACCGTTGAAGATCGCCGAGCGCGCAACGCAGCGCCGCCTCTATCCATCCGGTCTCGACGGCCTCACGGCGATCCCCCGCAATGGCGCCGAGCGTGATCAGCACCGCTCCGCGCGCCGCCTGCGCCGTGGCCTGCGGCGGCGGCTCCAGATAAAAGGCGGGATCGGGCGAGACATTGCCGCCCGACCATCCCGCCGCTTGCGCGACCCAGGCCGCGGCCAGCGATTTTCGCGCCTGCGCGGCCTCCTCCAGCGCGCGCCGGCGCCGCGCCTCGCTCGGCTCGCTCACCCATTCCTCCGCCGCCTGCAGGCAGCGCAGCGACACGGCGTCCGCCGGCTCCGTCTGCCGCACGCAGCGCGCCGCCCACCACACCGCCTCGCGCCGCGCCAGAAGATAGGCGCAATAGGACAAGGCCGCGCGACGATCGCCCTCCTTGGCGAGACGGGAGACGAAACCTGCGGAAGGCTCCTCGCAGCTCTCGATTCCGACGTCGACCTCCGCCGTGGGAAAAGCGGCGTAGAGGTCGCGCACGGTGGCGAAGCGTATCTTGCTCGGCGTGCTCACCCTCTCCCCCTCAGTTCAGATCGATCTTGGCGGCGGACAAAGCGATCGCCGTCGAGCTGATCTCGATCTTGCTCGGCGTCAGCTTGATCGAGCTCGCGCCCGTCTTCAGCGTGATCGTGTCGCCGAGCGATTCGATCGTTATGCTCTGATCGACGGTCGTCGCATCCTTGCCGCCATGAATCGTCGTCTTGCGCGAGCCGGACTCCAGCGTCAGCTCGTCGCCGCCCTGCTTCAGCGTCGTCTTGCGCGAGGCGCCGCCGCCGGAGAACGCCTCGCCGATCTCGGTCGTCTCGGAATTGCGAATCACCACCTCGTGATCCTTCTCGGCGTGCATGCGGATCTTCTCCGAGCTCGCCTTGTCCTCGAACATGAATTCATTGTAGCCGCCATGGCCCTTCGAGGAGTCGGATCTCAATCCCGACTGCGTGTTGTTGTCCGGCAGCCGATAAGGAAATTTATTGCCGCCATTGTAGACGGCGCCGACGACGATCGGCTTGTCGGGATCGCCCTCCAGAAACTCGACGACCACCTCCATGCCGATGCGCGGAATGAATTGCGCGCCCCAGCCGGGGCCGGACCACAATTGCGCGACGCGCATCCAGCAGGAGCGCTTGTCCTCGCGGTCCCAATGGAAGCGCACCTTGATCATCCCATGGCCGTCGGGATCGGTGTCGATCTCCTCGCTGTCGGCGTCCTTGTCGCGTGCGACCACCTTCGCCGTCTGCGGCCCATGGACGAGCGGCCGTGGCGTCACCAAGGGCGCGCGAAACACGCGATCGACCGGCTGAAGCTCGTAATTGCCGTGATAGGGCTGACGCCCGTCGAGCCCGCCTGCGGAGCGAAACGCCTCATCGGCGAAATGATGCGAGCAGCGGACGATGAGATATTGCTTGTTCTCCGCGCCGGTCGGATGGCGCTCGAGCGTGGCGAGCCCGCCTGGAAAGAGATTGGCCGCCTGGCCGGATGCGTAGCGGCGATAATCGATCGCCTGCTCGGCGCCGAGCCTTGCGTCCGCATAGAGGCGCCCGTCGCTCGCATTCTGATATTTGCCGGGATAATCGTAATATTCGTAGGTCGTCGCGCGCGCGTAGCGCTCGGAGCCCTGCGTCGTGGCCTTGAGATTGGAGCCGGGCTCGCGAAACGCATAATCGCGCAGCTCTATCTTGCCGGTGCGGAAGCGCCGCTCCGACGACCAGGAGAACAGCGCCTGCTCCTGCTGCGTGAGGCCGGCCAGCGCATTGGCGAAGATGATGGAGGCGCCGCCCTCTATCGCCTGATGCGAGGAGCGCGAGTCGGACAGAACCAGCGTGTGCGCGCCTTGCTCATGCTTGAAGTAATAATAGATTCCGTGCTGCTCCATGAGCCGCGAGACGAAATCGAAATCGGTCTCGCGATATTGCACGCAATAGTCGAGCTTCGGATAGTTGCCCTTGGTCGCGTTCTCGATCGTTATGTTGCGCTCGCCGAGCACGTCGGAGACAATGGCGAGCGCGGACTTGTGATGAAAGATCCGGCAATTGGTCGTGCGCGTCAGCAGCCATAAGGCCGGCCGCAGCACGAAACGATAGACATAGAGATCCTCGAAGGCGCCGATCGCCTGCGCTTCCGCGACGATTCCGTTGAAATGACGTTTCGGACGATCGAGCAGCGTCAGAGCCACTGTGCAGTCGCGGCCGAGCAGCTGATCGAAATCGACATTCGCATCGGGACTCACCGTCTCGATGCGAATCTCGAACAGCTCGCTCAATCCTTCCGTCGCGTCGAGCGCCGTGATCGCGAGCTTGTCCTTCCCCAATGGAGTGGACAGGATTGCGATGCGGCCGTCTTGAATCAATATGTCAGACATGGTGCATCCGAAGCTCGAAACGGTCCAGGAAAGCGAAACGGGTAAGCCCTTGACGATACGTAACGGCAAAAATAGTGTCGAGAAGTATTTTTGCGCCGAGGACGACATATTGGGACGCAAGCTTCTTCTCGCTCTCGCATTGTCGACGGCCGCGGCGTGCGCGCCGTCGACTCTCAGCCGCGCCGATGACGCGCCGGCCTATTCCGCATCGGATATCGTTCGACATTTCGCCGCGGAGCCGTCCTTCGGAGCGTCGCGCTCGCTGTGCATCGGCGCAGCGGCGGATTGCCCCGGCGATGCAGAGAAAGCCACGCGGAGCGAGAGCTTCGACCTCGAGGTGACATTCGAGCTCGGCTCCGATCGGCTGACGGCGCCAGCGCGCAAGAATCTCGACGAATTCGCCAAGGCGCTGCGCGATCCGGCGCTCGCCGTGCGACATTTCCATGTCGACGGACATACGGATGCGCGCGGCCGCGACGAGACCAATCTGCGGCTGTCGCAACGTCGCGCCGAAGCGGTGCGCAACTATCTGGTTTCGGCGGGGATCGACGGCGCGCGGCTCAACGCGCAGGGCTATGGCCGCACGCGGCCGAAGGCGCGCGATCCGCTCGACCCGGCCAATCGCCGCGTCGAAACCCGCGCGGAGGATTGAGCCGCCATGGCGATCGTCGATCCGGCCTTTCTGTCGTCGCCCGTCACCGAGGCGGACCCTTGCGGTCCCGATCTCGACGAGAACGGCGACGCCGCTTTCATGAATTTCTTCGCCTTTGCGCCGTTTCAACTTCCCGAGACCTTCTTTACCGACGGCCGGCCCTTCGACCCGACCGACAATGAATTCCGAGAAGCCATAGAATACATACCGGCGATGCTCGCGGATGTGATGAAGCGCACACGCGATCTGCGCCTCATGGTTTTTCTGGCGCGTCTCGCCATACTCAAGCGCAACCTCGACGAGTTCGTCGACACGATCGCAGCCATGGCGACCTTGCTGGAGCGCTATTGGGACGGCGTGCATCCGCGTCCCCGCGACGGATCGGTGAAGGCGCGCGCCGATATTCTCGATGAGCTCGACGTCTCCGTCGTGACGATCTCGCTGCAATTCGTCACGCTCCACACGGATCGGCGCAAGGGCATTGTCGCCTTTCGCTCAACCGTGCTTGCCGAGCAGGAGAAGGCGGCCGAAGGCGCAGAGGGCGGCGAGAAGCCCGCGGGCGGCCGCATAGCGGCGATGACGCAGGAGCAGATCGTGCGCACCCTCGCCGACGCCGGCGAGGAGGCCGTCGCGGCGACGCGCGCCAGCTTCCAGCGGCTCGAGGCGGCGCTGAAAAATATTCGCGCGCGTTTCGCCGAGCATACGAGCGGCGCGGAGACGCCGGAATTCGGCGCGCTGCTGAAGGTCGTCGGCGGCGTGCTGACGTTCTTTTCCTTGGCGTTTCCCGATCCGACGGCGCCGGAGCCGGAAGACGGAGAGGAAGCAGGCGGGGAGGCGCCGCGCGGCGCCATCGGCTGCGCCGCGGACGCGCGCCGCGCGCTCGATGCGGCGAAGGATTATTTCTGCCTCTTCGAGCCGTCCAATCCGGCCCTGCCGCTGGTCGCGCAGGCGATTGCGCTGCAGGGCAAGACATTCATCGAGGTTCTCGCGGCTCTGCTGCCCGACCGCCATTCCTATGCGCAATTTTCGATCGGCGGCGAGAACGCCTTCAAGCTGGCCATCGCGCCGCTCGGCGACATGACGCCGACGCGCGCCGAATATTTCGACGAACGCCAGACGCCGCGCAAGACGCGCCGCCGCGTGGCGCCGCCCGCGCCGCTGCTGATCGAGGCGCCGTCCGTAGAGGAGCCGGCGCCGTTCGAGGAAGAGAGATCGGAGCCAGAGAGCATAGAGCAAGAGGCGCAGGCGAGCGCGGAGGAGCCGGACGCGGCGATGAGCGACGCCCCGCAGGATGGTCTCGCGGAGACGCGCGAGATCGAGGCGCCGGCTTCGATCGTCGTCGAGCCGGAGCAGGTCGAGCCGCGGCCGGAGCCGATCGACTATGCCGAGGATTATGAGATCGACGCTCCGAGCTTCTCGGCGACGACGCGTACGCAGGCCTTGCTGCTGCTGGACGACATAGCGCGCTACTTCCGCATCGCCGAGCCGTCGAGCCCGATTCCTTGCCTCATCGATCGCGCCCGCGCGCTCGCCGACAAGGACTTCATCGCCGTGCTCGGCGCCGTGCTCGAACGCGAGGAGAGCTGACGGCCGTCGCAAGATTGACATGAGTGTGCGCCATCACACAGCGATTTTAAGTGGTTCGATGAGTATACGGAGGGCAGCGCGAACACGAGCCGACTCGGCGCGTCCACGGCTTGACAGATTCGCGATGCTCGGCTTCTCTATCGCGAATTCATAAAGGATAATTGTATATGGCGAAGATGAGTGGGCAGAAATTCATCGCGCGCAACCGCCCTCCGCGAGTTCAAATCGAATATGTCGATCCGACCGCCGACGAGAAGGTCGAGCTTCCCTTCGTGATGGGCGTGCTGGCGGATCTCTCCGGCAACTCGCCCGGCCACGGCAAGGAAGACTTCGACAAGGGAACAGCGGCGACCCGCAAGTTCGTCGAGTTCGACATGGATAATTTCGACGAGCGCATGAGCTCCGAGCATGGCGTTCGTCCGGGCGTCAGCTTTCACGTCGACAACAAGCTTTCCGAGCAATCGGGCGAGAAGCTGAGCGTGAAGCTCGATTTCAAGAGCATGGCCGATTTCAGCCCCGCCGCCGTCGCCAAGCAGGTGCCGGTGCTCGCCGAGCTGCTCGAGGCGCGGCAAAAGCTCGCCAATCTGCGCGTCTATATGGACGGCAAGGACGCCGCCAACCAGCAATTGCGGGCTCTGCTGAAGGACCCGCAAAAGATGGAAGCGCTCAAGGAATTCCTCTCGGCGACGCAATCGGGCGACAAATGAGCGAGGCGCAAGTGACCACAGAGCTCACCCAGACCGAAGCCGCAGTCACCACGACCGGCGGCGAACTCGACGAGTTTCTGCAATCGCTGAAGCAGAGCTTCAAGCCGCCGAAGGACGAATCGGCCGCCAAGGAGCAGAATGCGCGCGTTCAGGACGCAATCTCCATCTTCGTCAATCAGGCGTTGTCCAACACGGACGCCGTCATCAAGGACGATGTGCTCGACACGATCGAGCGGCTGATCGCTTCCATCGACGAGAAGCTGACCGCGCAGCTCAACGAGATCATCCACGCCGAGGAGTTTCAGAAGATCGAGAGCGCCTGGCGCGGGCTGCATCATCTCGTCTACAGCTCGGAGACGGACGCGACGCTGAAGATTCGCGTGCTGAACATCTCCAAGACCGAGCTCTATCAGCATCTGAAAGACTATCCCAAGGCGAAATGGGATCAGAGCGAGCTGTTCAAGAAGGTCTATGAGGAAGAATATGGCCAGCTCGGCGGCCAGCCCTATGGCGCGCTCGTCGGCGACTATTATTTCAGCCATCATCCGACCGATGTGCAGCTGCTGCGCGATCTCAGCAAGATCGCCGCGGCCGCCCATGCGCCCTTCATCACCGCCGCCGATCCGAGCCTGATGCGCATGGACAGCTGGAACGAGCTGTCCAATCCGCGCGACATCGGCAAGGTTTTCGACACGCCGGAATATGCCGCCTGGAAGAGCCTGCGCGATTCGGAGGACGCCAAATATCTCGGCCTCACTTTGCCGCGCGTGCTGGCGCGCCTGCCCTATGGCTCCGCGTCCGAGCCGGTCGAGGAGTTCGGCTTCGAGGAAGACACGGACGGCCATAAGGGCGAGAATTACGCCTGGATGAACTCCGCCTATGCGATGGCGGCGAACATCACCCGCGCCTTCAAGGACCATGGCTGGTGCTCGCGCATTCGCGGCGTCGAATCGGGCGGCGAGGTCGAGGATCTGCCGACGCATACTTTCCCGACCGACGATGGCGGCGTCGATCTCAAATGCCCGACGGAGATCGCCATCAGCGACCGCCGCGAGGCGGAGCTGGCCAAGGCCGGCCTGATGCCGCTCATCCATCGCAAGAACACCGATCGCGCGGTGTTCATCGGCGCGCAATCGCTGGCGCGTCCGAAGGAATACAATAATGACGCGGACGCCACCGCCTCCAGCAATCTCGCGGCGCGCCTTCCTTATATGTTCGCAGTGTGCCGCTTCGCACATTATCTGAAGGTCATGGTGCGCGATAAGATTGGCTCCACCAAGGAGAAGGAGGAGCTGCAGAGATGGTTGCAGAACTGGATCGTCCAATATGTCGATGGCGACCCGACGAACTCGTCCGACGAGGTGAAGCGCAAGAAGCCTCTCGCCGGAGCGAAGATCACCATCGTCCCGAATGAGGAAAATCCAGGATATTATTCCGCGACATTCGAGTTGCGGCCCCATTATCAGCTGGAAGGCATGAATATCGGAATGCGCCTCGTTTCCCGTCTCCCGATCAAATAGGAAGACGGCGAGGATCACGAAACGCGATTTCATGCATCGATCTTTCGAACGCGATCAAAGGATATAGACAATGGCTACCGATATTTTCCTCAAGTTCACTTCCAAGGTCGAAGGCGAATCCTCCGACAGCAAGCACAAGGGCGAGATCGAGATCTCGAGCTATGGATTCGGCGTGACCAACCAGGGCACCTCTGGTCACGGCGGCGGCGCCGGCGCCGGCAAGGCGGATTTCCAGGATCTGCATTTCACCAAATCCGTCGACAAATCCACGCCGAACCTTCTCAAATTCACCGCCGAGGGCAAGCATTTCGAGGAGGCGCTGATCACCGTCCGCAAGGCCGGCGGCGGCCAGCAGGAATATCTCAAGATCACGCTCAACGACGTGTTCATCACCTCCTATCACAGCGACGGCCACAGCGGCGCGGTGCCGTCGGAGAGCTTCACGCTCAACTTCACCAAGGTGAAGCTGGAATACAGCCCGCAGAAGGCCGACGGCTCGCTGGAGCCAAGCATCAGCGGCGGCTACAATGTGAAAGAGAACAAGTCGTTCTGACAATGAATGACGTGTCGGCGGCGCTCGCGCGACGGGGCCGCCGACCGTATGTCGCATCGCTCGCCGCTACGCGACGCCGCGCGGGAAAAGCTCAATGACCTCCTCGACGACGACGAGCGTTCGCCCGGCGGACCGGCTCAGCCCGCCTCTCATGCATGTGTTTCGCGCCGCGCATCGCGACCGCCGCGAGCAGGCGCGCGAGACGGCAAGACGCCAGACGCTCGCCCGCGAGGGCGGAACGCCGGAGGCGGAGCGCAAGACGCGGCCGCAACGCGCCCCCATCAACGAGCAGGAGCTGAAGGCGGAGGTCGAGCACGACGTCGCCGCGCTGATGAATCATGTCTCGATGGATTCGACGATCGATCTTTCGTCCTTCGCGCGCGTGCGCGGCTCCATCCTCAACTACGGATTCCCCGATCTCGCCAATCGCACCATGGACGAGCTGGAGGCGCGCGATCTCCATGGCGAGATCATTGCCGTGCTGAAGCAATATGAGCCGCGCCTCATTCCCGGCTCGGTGCGCGTCACGCGCGACCGCTCGCCGGAGGCGCTGCAGGAGATTCGCTATATCGTCGACGGCCATCTCCTCTGCCAGCCGCTGAACGTTCCCATCGAGTTCGTCGCCAAATTCGAGGAAACGACGGGCAAGCTGCATCTCACGCGGCGCTGAGCGATGAATCGCGAATTCCTCGATCTCTATAATCGCGAGCTCGATCTCTTCTACGAGCACGCCGCCGAATTCGCGGAAGAATATCCAGAGATCGCCAAGCGTCTCGGCGGGCTCATTCGCGACCGCACCGATCCCATGGCCGCCGGCCTTCTGGAAGGCGCGGCCTTTCTCGCTGCGCGCGTGCAATTGAAGATCAAGCACGAGTTTCCCGAATTCGCCAATAATCTCTTGGAGCAGCTGGTTCCGCATTATCTCGCGCCGACGCCCTCCGCCATGCTGGTGAAGGCGTTGCCGAAATATGGCGACTCCGCGCTCGCCGACGGTCGCCTGTTTCCGCGCGGCTCGCAGATCGACGCCACCTATCTCGAGGCCGATAAGGAGATCGCCTGCCGCTACACGCTGACGGCGCCGATCCGCCTCTGGCCCTTCTACATAAAATCCGCCGAATATTTTACCAGCGCCGCCGCGCTGCAGCCGCTCAAGATCAATGTGCGCCGCGAGACGGTCGCCGGCATGCGCATCACGCTCGTCGTCGCCGCGACATCGGACCCGATGGACGATGCGCGCGAAAAGGCTGCGCCGCCGCAGCCTTGGTCGCTGTTCAGCGACAATAAGGCGACGGAGCTGCCCTTCTATCTCGCCGGCGCCGAGGCGCACGCCAATGCGATCTATGAGCAGATCTTCGGCCATTGCACGGGCGTGTGGTTCCGCTACGTCGACGCCAATAATGACGCCACCGTCATAGAGGCGCCGAAGGACTGTCTCCGGCAGCTCGGCATGGATGAGCAGGAATCGCTGCTGCCGCGCGACGATCGCATCTTCCGCGGCTTCGATCTGCTGCATGAATATTTCATGTTCTCGCGCAAGTTTCTCGGCTTCGAGCTCGCGCTCGATCGCGAGAAAGTGACGAGCCGCCTACCCTCGCGCGTGATCGACATCATCTTCGGATTCGACGAGGTCAATAGCGCGCTCGCCGCCAGCGTGCAGAAGGACATGTTCGCGCTCTATGCGGCGCCGGCGGTCAATCTCTTCGAGATGGCGACCGATCGCGTCTCCATCAAAGCCAATCAGCACGAATATCATGTCGTGCCCGACAAGAGCCGCTATCTCGATTATGAGCCGCATCGGCTCATCGACGTCTTCGCGCATTTTCCCGGCAGCGTCGAGAAGCGTCCCGTGCGGCCGCTCTACGCCTCATCGACCGATCTGCGCGAGAAGAATGCGCTGCAATACACCATTCGCCGCACGCCGCGCCGGCGCACGATCGAGGAGAAGCGCTACGGACCGGCGGGCGATTATTTCGGCACGGATCTCTTCATCTCGCTGAGCGACACCGGCGCGCTGGACGAGACTATCGGCGTCGCGGAGCTGAGCATTCGCGCGCTCTGCTCCAACCGTCATTTGCCCGAGCATTTGCCGATCGGCCAGAACCGCGTCGACTTTCGCCTCACCGATGACGTCGAGCTCGATCTCGTCTGCGTCGCCGGTCCGACGCGGCCGGGCGAGCCGCTCGTCTCCTATCAGCGCCGCCGCGCCGAGACCGCGCATATGGGGACCGTCTCCTGGCGGCTCATCAATATGCTGAGCCTCAATCATCTCGGCCTCACGGAACGCGAGGCGGGCGATAATGCGCGCGCGCTGCGCGAGATATTGACCACATTCACAGAGCCCAATGACGCCGCTGGCGAGAGGCGCGTGCGCGGCGTGCTGTCGGTGGACAGCCGGCCGGTCGTGCGGCGCATTCGTTGCGGCGGCGGCGTCGGTCCGGCGCGCGGCACGGAAGTCAGCGTCACGCTGGACGAGAAGGCCTTCGAAGGAACCGGCGCCTTTCTGCTCGGCGCGATCCTCGATCGCTTCTATTGCGAATATGCCGCCTTCAATCATTTCACCCAGCTCGTTCTGCGAACGACCGAGCGTGGCGAGATCATGCGCTGGCCGGCGCGGCTCGGCGCGCGGAGGGCGCTTTGAGCTATTTCGAAAAAATGCGGCGCGAGCCCTGGCGCTATGATTTTCTCGACATGATGCGCCGCGTCGAACGCAGCCTCGGCCAGCGGCTCGAGGGCGACAGCGTGTTCGCGCAGCCGCGTCCGCGCATCGGCGACAGCGCCACGCGCCGCGACGAGGTCGTGCGGCTCGGCTCGGAGCAATTTGCGCGCGAGGTCGCCGTCTCCTTCGGGCAGGAGGCCTGGATGGCGTTTCCAGGCTCGACGCTGCGCGAGATCGCGCCGCGCTGGAACCGGCCGCTGCCGCCCGCCGACGTCATTGCGCGGGCGGAGACGCCCGCCGAGCGCGTGCATATCGTCTCAGCCTTTCTCGGCCTGCTCGGCCCGCAGGGGCCGCTGCCTTATCATCTGACAGAGGAAGCCTTCGCCTATGTGCAGGCGGAGGATACGTCCTTCGTCCATTTCCTCGATCTCTTCAACAATCGCTTCATCCAATTGTTCTTCCGCGCCTGGGCCGATTCGCGTCCCATCGTGCAGGCGGACCGGCCGGAATATGATCGCTTCGGCGCCTATGTGACCTCCATGATCGGCGTCGGCTCGCAGGCCTTCGACACCACGCCGGCGAAGCATGATGGCGCGCGCCGCGAGAGCTTCATACCGGAGGGCGTCGGGCTCTATGCGGGCTTGCTCGGCCCACAGGTGAAATCGGCCTCGCGTCTGCGCCAAGCGATTCGCGGGATGCTGCACGTCGAGATGGAGATCGATGAATTCATCGGCTCCTGGCTGGAGTTCGACGCGCGCGAGCGTTCGCATCTCGGAGGCCGCAACAGCACGCTCGGCGTGGATTTCCTCGTCGGCGCCGCGTCCTTCAGCGTGCAGGACAAGATTCGCGTGCGGCTGTTCGTCGCCGATATGGCGCAATATCGCAAATTCCTGCCGGTCGGCGACGATTGCGATCGGCTCGTCGATATTTTGTTTTTTTACGTCGGCGACGAGATCGATTGGGATGTCGAGCTCGCCGTGCCGGCGCGCTGCGTCGAGCCCATTCGGCTCACATCCGATTCCGCCGCGGGGCCTGCGGGCGGCGCGCGGCTCGGCTGGACGAGCTGGCTCGTCGACGAAAATGCATCGAGGAAAGACGGCTATCGGGCCGATGCGCGTTTCCAGCCTGCGGAGCGCAAGAGGCATGAGCGCGAAAAAGCCAGACGCGAAGCGGAGGCGATGAAACCATGACCGACATTGGACTCGAGACAGTCACCGGCAAGCTCAATCTCGTCGGCTTCGAGACGATCGCCAAAGCGCATCGCCAAGCGAAAAGCCTCGGCAATCGCTATGTCGAACTCGCCCATTGGCTGCTGCATATGCTGGAGAAGACCGGCTCCGACGTCGATGTGATCGCCGATCATTTCAACCTCGATCGCGCCAAGCTGCTCCTCGACGTGGAGCGCGCGATCGGCGCGCTGACGCCGAGCCAGACGGAGACGCCCTATTATTCCGGCGCGGTGATCGAGGCGCTCGACCGCGGCTGGCACTATTCCACGCTCTTCTTCGCCGAGGCGCAGATTCGCACCGGCCATGTGCTCGTCGGCGTGCTGAAGACGGATCGGCTGCGCGCCGCGCTGCTCGCCGTCTCGCGCGAATTCGGCAAGATCGCCGTCGATGCGCTGCTCGACGAGCATAAGAAGATTCTCGCGCGCTCGGACGAAGAGAATCTTCGCCCCATAGACGGGAGCGGCCTCGCGCCGGCGAGCGGCGGCGGCGGCGGCGCGGCGGGCGATACGCGCGGCCAGACGGCGCTCGATCGCTTCTCGCAGGATTTGACCGCGAGAGCGCGCTCCGGCGAGATGGATCGCATATTGGGCCGCGACGAGGAGATCCGAAAAATCGTCGATGTGCTGATGCGTCGGCGGCAGAATAATCCGATCCTCACCGGCGAGGCCGGCGTCGGCAAGACGGCGGTGGTAGAAGGATTCGCGCAGGCGATCGTCTCCGGCGACGTGCCGCCGCCGCTGCGCGACGTCACTTTGCGCGCGCTCGATGTCGGGCTGCTGCAGGCCGGCGCGTCGATGAAGGGCGAGTTCGAGCAGCGGCTGCGCTCCGTCATCGACGAGGTGCAGAAATCGCCGAAGCCGATCATTCTCTTCATCGACGAGGCGCATACGCTGATCGGCGCCGGCGGCGCGGCCGGCACGGGCGACGCCGCCAATCTGCTGAAGCCGGCCCTCGCGCGCGGAACTCTGCGCACCATCGCCGCGACGACCTGGAGCGAATATCGCCAATATTTCGAGAAGGACCCGGCGCTGACGCGGCGTTTCCAGCCGATCCAGATCGACGAGCCGGACGCCGCGCGCGCGGCGGCGATGCTGCGCGGCATTCTCGCGCCTATGGAAAAGCATCACGGCGTGCGCATTTCCGACGCCGCGATCACGGCAGCCGTCGCTCTGTCGCAGCGCTACATCCCCGCGCGGCAATTGCCGGACAAGGCGGTGAGCCTGCTCGACACGGCGAGCGCGCGCGTCGCCATCAGCCAATCGACGACGCCCGCCGCCATCGCCGACAAGCGCGTCGAGATCGACCATCTCGCGCAGGAGAAGGCGTCGCTGCTCGCCGATCGCGATCTCGGCGCCGACACGCGCGCGCGGGTCAATGAGATCGACGATGCGATAGCGGCGGCGAAGGACAGGCTCGGCCTGCTCGAGAGCGCATGGGACCACGAGAAATCCATCGTCGAAGACGTGCGCTCGCTGCGCGAGATTCTCGGCCAGACGGAAGACGAAGCCGCGCAGGAGAACGAGCGCGCGAAGCTGACGGAAAAGCTCGGCGCATTGGCCGCGCTCGATCCCGAGACGCGCGTCATTTATCCGCATGTCGATGAGCAGGCGGTTGCCGCCGTCGTGTCGGACTGGACCGGCATTCCGGTCGGGCGCATGGTGAAGGACGAGATCGAGAACATCCTTCGCCTGCCGGAGATATTGAACAAGCGCGTCGTCGGCCAGAGCCATGGCCTCGCGATGATTTCAAAGCGCATCGAGACCAATCGCGCGCGGCTCGACAATCCCAATAAGCCGATCGGCGTCTTCATGCTGTGCGGCCCCTCCGGCGTCGGCAAGACCGAGACGGCGCTGGCGCTCGCCGAGGCGATCTATGGCGGCGAGCAGAACATCATCACCATCAACATGTCGGAGTTTCAGGAGGCGCACACGGTCTCGACGCTGAAAGGCGCGCCTCCCGGCTATGTCGGCTATGGCGAGGGCGGCCGGCTCACCGAGGCGGTGCGGCGCAAGCCCTATAGCGTCGTGCTGCTCGACGAGATCGAGAAAGCGCATCCCGACGTGCATGAGATTTTCTTCCAGGTCTTCGACAAGGGGCAGATGGAGGATGGCTCGGGGCGGCGCATCGATTTCAAGAACACGCTCATCATCCTCACCTCCAATGTCGGAACCGATCTCATCATGGAGCTCGGCGCCGATCCCGCTTATCACGACGATCCGGAAGCGCTCGCCGCCGCGCTGCGGCCGGAGCTGCAACGCGTCTTCCCGCCGGCGCTGCTCGGGCGCATCGTCACCATTCCCTATTTCCCGCTGTCGCCGGATATGTTGTCCGGCATAGTGCGGCTGCAATTGAACCGCATCGGCAAGCGCATCGAGGAGAATCACAAGGCGGCCTTCGTCTATGACGACGCCGTGGTCGATCACATCGTCGCGCAATGCAACGATCCCGATTCCGGCGGGCGCATCATCGACAACATCATCACCAACACGCTGCTGCCGTCGCTCTCGCGCGAATTCCTGAAGCGCTCGCTGGCGAAGGAGGAGCTGCGCGAGGCGCGGGTGACGGTGAGCGCGGGGGCGTTCGGCTTCGAATGGAGATGAGCGTCCGCCCGAGCGGACGCGATAATTCTCGGTGAGAGCCGACCTCCGGATCGCCTCGGCGGGCTTGTGGCCGAGGCAGGGCGCTCGGGTGAAGGTTTCCTCATCCTGAGGAGCCGCGAAGCGGCGTCTCGAAGGACGAGGAAACCTTCATGCGCTGCCATCTGGAGCTCCCCCTCGTGCTTCGAGACGCCCGCTTCGCGGGCTCCTCAGCATGAGGAGGAGGATTATCGTCCTACACCCGAGCGCCCTCATGGCCAAGGCCGCGGCTCTTGACGCAGCCCCAAAAATGTCGCATTTGAGCAAAGCTTTAGCAACAGAATAGACATTTGTGCGTAATGCGCGTCGGGGCGAGCGTTCGTGAAAAAGACTAAAATCGGCGCTCTCGTCGTTGCCGCGTGCGTTGCTTGCTTCGACGCTTCCGCGCATTCGGAGCCGGCGCCCGAGCAATCGGAATTGGAGCGTCTGGCGGCTCACGTCCGCACGCATCCGACCGATTACGAGCAGACCTACGCCTATATTCGGCTCGCGACGGAGCTGCACGACGAGGCCGCGATCGGCGCGCTCGAGCGCCTGCTGATGTATAATCCCGCGCTCGGCCGCGCGCGCAAGGAGCTCGGCTTTCTCTATGCGCGCATCGGCGCCTATCAGAGCGCGCTCTACAATCTGCGTGCGGCGTTGAAATCGGCCGATCTCGATTCCGCGCAGAAAGCGCAGATCGAAGCGCAGCTTCCCGATATCGAGAGACGCACGCAGGCGAGCCGCCTCTCGGGAAATCTGCAGATCGGCGTTCGCACGCAGTCCAACGCCGCCTATCTGCCGTCGAGCGGCCTCTATGACGTCGGCGGCGTGCAGACGCCGGGCGGCGTCACCGGACGACAATCCGACGCCAACACTTTCGAGCAGGCGCAGCTGACGCACGACTATGATTTCCAGAATCAGCGCGGCGACACGCTGGAGACGCGCGGGCTGGCCTATGCGACGCAGCAATTCGCTCTGTCGCAATATAACGTCGCCTTGTTCTCGCTCTCCACGGGTCCTCGCTTCGGCCTATCGGACATCGCGCCGGGCCTCTCGGTAAGGCCCCATGTCTCGGGCTCGGCCTCGCTCGTCGGCAATCTGAATTATCTCAACACGGGCGGCGCCGGCGTCAGCCTGCGTCAGATCTTCGGCGATCGGCTGTCGCTGGAGCCGGGCTTCGAATGGTCGCGGCTCTGGGTCAATTCGGGCGCCGCGTCGGGAAGTGGCGCGCAGACGGTGGCGACGATCGCGAGCGGCGATGTGTTCACCGGCTCGCTCGGCGTCAGCCTGCGCATTTTCGACAATGTGCGTCTCGAGGGACGCGGCGCCTTCTCGCGAGCGGCGGCCTATGTCGCGATGCAGGCCTCCGATCAATTCGATCTGCAGGCGATGTTGCGCGTGGAGGTCGATCCGCCGCTCGCGGAGATGCCGCGGCGATGGACCATCGCGCCTTACGCGCGCTTCACGCAGATCGCCTTCGACATCGCCAATCCCGCGCTCGATCCGTTCCGCGTGCGACGTGACGACGCCTGGACCTATGGCCTCGCGTTGGACGCGCCGATCACTGCGGAATTGGGCGTCTCCGGCCATCTCGAGTTTCTGCGCAACGATTCGAACATATCGAGCTTCAAGATGCAGAATGTCTCCTTGACCTTCGGGCCGACGGCGAAATTCTGACAAGGGGGAGGCGATGCGAAATCTGCCCGGCGCGGCGCTCCTCGCGCTCTTTGGTCTTTGCGCGACGAATGTCCGCGCGGATGTCGTCGGCAATGTCGGCGCCGTCAATCCGGCAGCGCAAGGAACGCCGCCCGGCGGATCCGCCAAAGGATTGACGCTCGGCTATGGGGTCGTCGATCGCGAGCGCATCGACACCAAGACCGACGGCCGCGCGCAGATCGTCTTTCTCGACAAATCGACGCTCGGCGTCGGAGCGAACAGCTCGGTGACGATCGATCGTTTCGTCTACGATTCGGCCGCCGGCGCCGGCAAGCAGAGCCTGTCCATCACCAAGGGCGCGCTGCGTTTCATCGGCGGCGAGGTGAGCCATGGCGTCGGCATGGAGATCAAGACGCCCTCGGCGACGATCGCCGTGCGCGGCGGCATGGTGCTGGTGCGCGTCGGCGGCGCTGATTGCCGCGAGTTCGCTCGAGCGGGCGGATGCGACGAGATCGTGCTGCTGAATGGCGTCGCCACCATTGTCACTGCGAAAGGTCGTCGCATCCGTCTGACCCGTCCCGGCTATGGCGTGGTCATCGGCTCGGGTGGCGAAGAGATGTCCGATCCGGCGCCCGCCGGCGAGGCCTCGATCGACGGCTTCGACCAGCAATTCGCCAGCCTGCCCGGCCAGACCGGCGGCGCGAGCCTCGGCTCGCTGCCGACGGGCGCGCAGGCGCTCGCGCATCTTGGGGCTCTTCGGGAGCCCGATCGCACGCCTTGGGCCGGGCTCGGGGCGATCGGCGCGCATTGGGGCGGCGCCGGCATAGCGCAGAGCCGCGCGCAGACGAATAATCAGACGGTCGCGACGCAGACGCACCAGGCGCTCGTCGCCATCGTCGCGGCGCAAAACGCCGCGCACGCGGTCACGGGCGGCGGGACGGGTTCCTCCGGCGTGACGATCGATCCCGGCAATCCCACCAGCGGCGCGGTGGGCGCGCTATTCGCGGGTGGATTTTGCGTGTGGGGCTGCGTGACGCCGACTTTCGTCTCGCAGAGCGTCTCGGGAACGACGACCACCATCACGCTGCAGGCGACCTTTCCAGGATATGGCTATTTCCTGATCGCCCTCTCGGTGGATGCGGCGAGCATCAATTATGTCGTGGGCCAGACCTCGGCGTCCTTCAGCGGCGTGTTCGGCGCCACCATCGCCTATCATCCCGAGAGCGGCGCCGCGGTGCAGACGAACACCTATAATTTCGCGATCAACGAGAATCTGAGCTGGTCCGGCACGGTCTCGGCGAATGGCGCGCCGACCTCATTCACCGTCAGCGGCAGCGACACGCTGAGTTTCGTGAACGCCGCCGGCATCGTGCTCGAGCCGGCGCCGACATCGTCCAATTCATTCTTCAGCCTGCCGAACGGCTTCACGCAGACCTTCGACTTCTCTTATCCGTGACGGGCCGCCTTCGGTGGCCGAAGCCTCCAGTTCACGCCGGCGCTCGCGCGCCGCCGCCGTTTGCTGCGTCGCTGACCAGTCGATGCTCTCAGGACTTTCTCGGGGACGAATTCTGATTCGATCGAACGATTCCGTTCGATCGCAAAGCGCCCTCTCCAGCCGAAGCGGATGCCGATTCGGCGCTGGCAACCGCTGTGAACAGCTCTAGAGCCCGCGCCGAAGCGTCAGCGGCCGGCGATGTCGTCCCGATCTATCGAAAAATGGCGCGCCCGAAGAGATTCGAACTCCTGACCCCCAGATTCGTAGTCTGGTGCTCTATCCAGCTGAGCTACGGGCGCCTTACGGTCCGTTCCGCGTCACGAAGATGCGTCGAACCGGTGGAGAGGTCGTTTAGCGGCTACGAGGCCGCTTGGCAATAGGAAGATATTTCCCCCGCCAAGACGCTTGCGCTGCCCTACGGCTGCGATAATTACCGACGATCCTGATGCCGACGCTCCTTGAATGTAATAAAATAGGATTGATGATGGACGAGTTCGGGTCGAATGGCGTGCAGATCGCCTATATCGATTTTCCGCCGCTGACGGAGGATCGCGAGGAGCCGATCGTTCTCATTCATGGCTTTGCCTCGACGCATGCCGTGAATTGGCTCTTTCCCCAATGGGTCAAGACTTTGACCGAGGATGGACGGCGCGTCATCGTGCTGGACAATCGCGGCCATGGCCGCTCGGAGAAAATTCACGATCCTACGGCCTATGATCTCTCGATGATGGCCGGGGACGTCGCCAATCTGCTCGCGAGCCTCGGCGTCGCGCGCGCCGATGTGATGGGCTATTCCATGGGCGCGCGAATCGCCGTCACGCTGGCGCTGGACCATCCCGAGGTCGTCCGCTCCCTCGTGCTCGGCGGCATCGGCGCCAATCTCGTGACCACGGGCCTGCCGCGCGGCCTGGCCGAGGCCATGGAGGCCGAGCGCATAGAGGATATCGACGATCCGCTGCTGAAAATGTTCCGCGGCTTCGCCGAGGCGACGCGCGCCGATCTTCCCTCTCTCGCCGCCTGCGCGCGTGGCCCGAATCAGACCGTCGACCGCGCCCGGCTCGCCGCGATCACGGTTCCCGTGCTGATCTGCGTCGGCACGCGCGACGAGGTGGCCGGCGATCCGCATCCGCTCGAGCCGCTGTTCCCGGACGCCCATATCGTCGATATTCCCGGCCGCGATCACAATCGCGCCGTCGGCGATCGCGTCTTCAAGCAGGCGGTGCTCGATTTCCTCGCGCAGCGGGAATAGGCCGCGGAGCCAAGCCATGACCGACAGCGGCCCCGCTCGGCTCGTCGCCTTCTCCGGCGTCGATCCGCTTTTCACCCGCCTCTCGGCGGAGGCCGAGGCCGCCGCTGGCCGCGAGCCCAATATGGCGGCCTTTCTCTATGCGGCGGTTCTGGCGCAAGACAGCCTCGAGGCCGTGGTCGCGCATCGTATCGCGCAGCGTCTCGCGGCGCCGGAGCTGCCGGCGACCGTCATAGAGCGGCTCTGCCGCGATCAGATGGCGCGCGATTCGGCGCTGGGCGCGGCGTTGCGGGCCGATCTGATGGCCGTTTTCGACCGCGATCCGGCCTGCACGCGCCTGCTCGAGGCGGCGCTCTATTTCAAGGGCTTCCACGCCATTCAGACCTATCGGCTGGCGCATGGGCTGTGGCGCTCCGGCCGCAGCGATCTCGCGCTCTGGCTCCAGAGCCTCGCCTCGGCGCGCTTTCAGACCGACATCCACCCGCAGGCGCGAATCGGCGCCGGCTTCTTTCTCGATCACGCGACCGGCGTGGTGATCGGCGCCACCAGCGTCATAGAGCATGACGTGTCCATGCTGCATGGGGTGACGCTCGGCGGCTCCGGCACCGCCGGCGGCGCGCGCCATCCCAAGGTGCGCCATGGCGTGCTGATCGGCGCGGGGGCAAAGCTGCTCGGCGACATAGAGATCGGCGAGCGCGCCCGCGTGGCGGCGGGCTCCGTGGTGCTGGAATCTGTGCCTGCGCATAAGACGGTCGCCGGCGTGCCGGCCCGCGTCATCGGCGATGTGGGCGCGGCGGAGCCAGCGCTGACGATGGATCAGATCATCGACGAGTCGCACGATCCGGGGTTGTAGAAGAGTCGACTTCCACAACTTTTCCTCATGAGGAGCGGCCGGAGTCTCGCGGCTCACCCTCACTTCGAGACAGCGGCTTCGCCACTTCCTCAGCATGAGGGCGAGACTGAAATCACGCGCTCACCCCCCGAATCGATTGCTCTTCGGGAACCCCCGCGGCGGCAGCCGCCCCGCTTCCGCCCTATGGGCGATCCACTCGCTCAGCTCGCGCTTGTCCACAGTGAAGGTGCGGCCGGACGAATCGACCCAGGTCAGTCCGTCGGCGAGCGCGAAGACCTTGGCGTCGGCGACGCCGCCATCCTTGTAGCGTTGCAGCCGCACGCCTTTGCCGCGCGCCATTTGCGGCGCCTCGGCGAGCGGGAACACCAGCAGCTTGCGATTCTCGCCGATGATGGCGACATGGTCGCCCTCCGCCGGCGTCACGATCCTCAGCTTGGACGGCGGCTCGACATTGAAGACCGCGCGGCCCTTGCGCGTCGTCGCGACGAGATCGTTCTGCGAGACGACGAAGCCGCGTCCGTCGTCGGCGATCAGCAGCAGCAGCGCGTCCGGCGTCTGCGGCAGCACTTTCACAATTGCCGCATCCTCGTCGATATCGGCCATCAGCCGCATCGGCTCGCCATGGCCGCGCCCGCCCGGCAGCTTGGCGGCGTCCAGCGTATAGGCCTTGCCATTGGAGGCGAGCGCCAGAATCTTCGATGTCGTCTGCGCGAAGAAGGACGTCTCCAGCGCATCGTCGCCCTTGAACTGCAATTGCGTCAGATCGGCCACATGGCCTTTCAGCGCGCGTATCCAGCCCTTTTGCGTCACGACGATGGTGATGGGCTCGCGCTCGATCAGCGCCTCGGCGAGATCGATATCGGTCGCCTCCGGCGCATCCTCGAAAGTGGTGCGGCGCTTGGCCAGCTTGGCGTCGGCGCTGATCGTTTTCTTCAGCTCGCGAATCTGCGTGGTGATCGTCTTCCACTGCTTGCCCTCGTCGGCGAGCAGCGATTCGACCTCCGTCTTCTCCTCGAGCAGCTTCGCATGCTCTTTGCGCAGCTCCATCTCTTCCAGCTTGCGCAAGGCGCGCAGGCGCGTGTCGAGAATGTAATCGACCTGCACGTCGGTCAGCTCGAAAGCCGCCTTCAACGCCTGCTTGGGCTCGTCCTCCTCGCGGATGATGCGAATCACCTCGTCGAGATTGAGGAAGACGATGATCATGCCCTCGAGCACCTCGAGCCGGCGCACGATTTCCGCCAAACGATGACGCGAGCGGCGCTCCAGCACCTCGCGGCGATGATCGAGCCATTGGCGTAGAGCCTCGTCCAGCGAGACGACGCGCGGCACGGCGCCATCGACGAGCACATTCATATTGACCGGGAAACGCACCTCCAGCTCGGAGAGCTTGAACAATGTCTCCATCATCAGCGCCGGATCGACGGCGCGCGTGCGCGGCTCGATGACGACGCGCACATCTTCCGCCGATTCGTCGCGCACATCGCCGGCGAGCGGCGCTTTCTTCTCGACGATCAGCTCGGCGAGCTTCTCGATGAGGCGTGATTTCTGCACGCCATAAGGGACCTCGGTGACGACCGCGACCCATTGCCCGCGCGCGGTTTCCTCCTTGTGCCAGCGCGCGCGCAGGCGGAAGGACCCGCGCCCGGTGCGATAGGTCTCGACGATCTGCGGGCGCGGATCGACGACGATGCCGCCGGTCGGAAAATCCGGTCCCTGCACGAAGGTGAGCAATTGCTCGGCATTGGCGTCGCGATGGGCGATCAGATAGAGCGCCGCGTCGCACAGCTCATTGAGATTGTGCGGCGGAATGGAGGTCGCCATGCCGACGGCGATGCCCTGCGCGCCATTGGCGAGAAGATTGGGAAAGGCCGCCGGCAGCACCACCGGCTCCTGCTCCTCGCCCGAATAATTGGGGCGAAAATCGATGGCGTCCTCGTTTATGCCCTCGAGCAGCAGACGCGCGACCGCGGTCATGCGCGCTTCCGTGTAGCGATAGGCGGCGGCGGCGTCGCCATCGACATTGCCGAAATTGCCTTGCCCATCGACGAGCGGATAGCGCGAGGAGAAATCCTGCGCGAGGCGCACCAGCGCATCGTAGATCGCCTGATCGCCATGCGGATGGAAGGAGCCCATCACATCGCCGACGATCTTCGCGCATTTCTTGAACGGCGTGTTCGGGTCCAGCCGCAGCATCTGCATTCCGTAGAGAATGCGGCGATGCACCGGCTTCAAGCCGTCGCGCGCATCCGGCAGCGCGCGTCCGGTGATCGTCGAGAGCGCATAAGTGAGGTATCGCTCCTCGAGCGCCGTGCGCAATTCGACCGGCAGCGCATCTCCGCCGCCGTCTTCCGTCGTCGTCGTTCCGCTTTTCGCCATATCGCCGACTCCCGCCCTTTCGGCGTTTACTGCGTGCGCTTATATCCCGTCGCGACTCTGGCGTGAACCATTGCCGTCGCTGCGTGCTTCCACTAAGACAGCCGAGCTTTCGGCGTCCCGTCGCAGCGCCGTCTTTTCGAGCAGCATCTCATGAAGAAGCCTCTCCTGTTCGCATTTTTTGTCGCCGCCGCCCTCGCGGGGGCCAGCGCCCGCTCCATGGCGCTGGAAGCCTCGCTGCTCGATTGGCTGCCCTTCCTGCACGAGGATGCGGCGGAGAAGAAAGACGCGCGTCACGGCTCGCCGCAGGCGCTGTGCAAGGAAGTGGAAGTGCCCATCGACGAAGGCTATGGCGTCAGCCGTCATGAGCGCCGGGTGGTGTGCGAGCAAGAGTGACGCGCCTCGAGCGAGCCGGAAGGCTCGCATCACGACGCCGCCGCGGCGGCCACATAGAGCGCGCGCGCCTGCGGCGTCGTGAGCCCGCGCGGGCCGAAGACGTCGCGCTGCAGAAAATGCCCGGTGAGGCGGAAGGCCGCCGCCAGCTCCCCGGCGTTCGCCCCGGCGGGCGCCGGCTGGCGCAGAAATTCCGGGAAAGGCAGCAGTCGATCGCGCCATGGGGCGCCCGCCGCGCGAGCGACGGCGCGGCCCGTTTTGGGCGACACATAGGCGAGATCGGCGGCCTCCCCCGTCAAGGCGCAACGCTCGAGATCGAGGCCGAAGCCCAAGGCCGCCAGCAGCGCCAGCTCGAAGCGCGCCATCAGCGCCGGGGCGAGCTCGAGCGAATCGAGCCGATCGGCGATGACCTCGGCCATATCGAACAATTCGCCATGCGGATCGCGCTCCGGCAGCAGCCGCAGCAGCGCGCAGAGATGGCCGACGCCATGCAGGGCGAAGGCGCGGTCGATGAGCCGCGCCGCCCGCGAGCGCAGAGGCTCGACGGCGAAAGCGCCGAGATGCTGCTCGAGCCGCGCCCGCCAGGCGACCTCGACGCTATTGCCCGGCTGCAGCACGGAGCGCAGCGCGCGGCCGGCGCCGCCGCGCACCATGCCGGCGTGACGGCCATGCGCGCGCGTCATCAGCTCCAATATGACCGCGGACTCGCCGTGGCGCTTGACGCCGATGACGAGCCCTTCGTCCCGCCAATCCATCTATCCTGTCACAGCTCGGAGAGTTTCACGTCCGGCGTGTATTTGAAATCATAGACGTCCTTGGTGATCGCCTGACCGCAGATCACCTTGCCTTTCGTGGCGTCGAAGGTCAGCGTCGGCGAGCCGTAGAGCGACCAGCCGAGACTCAGCGCCTCGGTGACGCGCTTGCAGAACTCCACATCGTCGGGACCGGTCAGATAGCGATAGACGGTCGATCTCTTGCCTAGAGTTGCGGACATTGTGACCCCTCGAATAGCCAGCGGGCGATTCGCCCGGGCGCTCGCGCCGTCATCCTCGCGCGCGCCGCCTCGCGCAAGAATTTTCTCTAGCGCCGCCCGGAATTGAAGAGCCGCAGCACGAACCAGATCGGCACGACGATGACCGCGCCGGTGATCACATAGCCGATGACTGTATGCACCGCGCCGAAGCCGAGCGAGGAGATGCGGTCGAAGAAGCGCCGCGCGCCATGGACGAGATCCATGGGCTCGATCTCCAGCCACATCAGCAGCGCGCCGACGACCAGCGAGACGAACAGCAGCTTGACGAGCACTTGCAGCGGCGAGCCGCCGAGAAAATCATGGAGTCGACTATTGGAGGCCATGCGTCCTTCGCTCTCGATTGCGGTCCCTGCCGATCGCCTCGCTTCGCGCTCTCCCTCTCCCCCTCGCGGGGAGAGGGAGAAGGCGCGCCGCGAAACGATCACGCGAAATTCTATCAGAGGCTGTCGCCCTTGGGAGCCTCCTCGCGGAAGAGCCTCATCATGCGCCGCAGGAATCGCTCGGTAAAGGAGAGCGCGCGCTCGAACTCTTCCTCTCCGGGCAGGCCCTTGCGGGGGGCGGCCGCCTCGGGCGCGGCGCCGGGGAGCTTGGCGCGCAATTCGGCGTTCTCGCGGGCGAGGCGCTCGATCTCTCCCTGCAGCGCGGCGCGTTCCTCTGCGGCGACGCGGCAGACGGAGAGCCCGCCGTCCACCGTGCAGAAGGAGACCGCGCCGGTCTGCTTGTCGAGCCGCAGCAGGCCGCCCTCGGCCGGGCTCATGGCGAAGCGGCCGGCCTCGCTCTGGGAGGGGTCGGCGGCGGGGGCTTCGGCCCGCGCGGCGGCGGAAAAAAGCACGGCGAGACAGACGAGGGAAAAGATGCGCATCGGCTCCGACCAGTTTCAGCAGGCCGCCCCTCGAGGCCCCGCTCCGATGTGGCGAGAGGGGCGGCGCGCGTCAATAGGCGGGCAACAATCCTCCCCCTCATGCTGAGGAGCCCGCGAAGCGGGCGTCTCGAAGCACGAGGGGGAGCTCCAGATGGCTGCGCATGAAGGTTTCCTCGTCCTTCGAGACGCCGCTTCGCGGCTCCTCAGGATGAGGAAACCTTCACCCGATCGCCTTGCGGCGTCGCTCCCGCTCAGTCCTTGGGGCCGAGGAGCAGCACGCGCAGCAGGCCGGTCGGCCGGAAATCGGCGGCGCGCATCTCGAAGGCGGTGGGCGAGATTTTCTTCAGATCGGCGAGGCAGAAGCTAACGAGGCGCGTCGGCTTGCCCTTGTCCACCACGAGGCGGAATTGCCGAACCGGCGCGGCCGGCGCGCCGGCGCCGAGATCGAAGGAGATGCGGCGCTCCTGCAGCTCGGCGACATTGGCCTCGGGGAAGATCCGCGCCACGGGCTGCGGCTTTTTCGGCGCATCCGCCGCTATAGCCTCGTCCGGCGGAAGCGCGGCGGCTTCCTGCGCCGCCGAGCGCCGCGCCGCAGCGGCGGAGACCATTTTGTCGACGCCCGCGAGAAAGGCGCGATCGAGGCAATAATCGGCGCGGCGGCGCTCCACCTCCGCCGCCAGCTCCTTGGAGGAGCGCAAGGGCTCGCGCAGCACGCTGTCGCGCGCGACGCCGACGCTCGAGCGAAAGCGAAAATCGAGCAGCGCGCTCTGTCCGGGCGCGAGATCGAGCATGCGCGTCGCCGCGCCGAGCACCGACCAGCGCGGCGCGTAGATCGGATGTCCCGCCTGATCGACGCCATTCTCGGCGATGAGCCCGTCCTTGACGAGCCGCGCGCGGGCGTCCGGCGTCAGAGCGGCGAGCTTGTCGTGAAAAAAGCCGATCGGAACCAGCGGCAGGCCGCTGCGACGCAGCGCAGCGGTCACATCCTTGCCGTCGACGAAGGCGCTCTGCGTGACCGCGAGCGGCGCCGGCTTTTGATCGATGGTCGCGGCGAGGCCGATGTAATTGACAGGGTCGGCGCCCGGAATGGACCAGGCCGCATCGGGATCGGAAAAATCGATCTCGGGCAGAGGGAAGGTCACAGTGGTCCGCGCCGGCGCTGCGGTCGGATTGACGATGCGATATTTCAGCGAGCTGTTCTGCGCTCCGAGCGTCAGCTCCATCTGCTCGACGACGAGCCCCGCCGCCTCGAGCCCGGCGAGCTCCGGCCCGCGATGGACCAGCTCCTGAAGAGTCTCTTCCGCCCGCGCCCCCCAAACGCCGAGCGCCAGAACCGCCGCCGCCAATCCGGCGCTCCGGGGGAAAAGAAAATTCATCGAAAGCCGCCTTTCATTGCGAATGCGCGCGAGAATATCGTCTCCGGCGCGAAAGCGATATGGGCGGGCGCACAGCGCGATTGACGGCGATGGCCTATCGAATAGGCTGATATGCATTGCTCGAGATCATAGAGGGAGCGGATCATGGGACGGCCGGCTGCGCGCGTGAGCGATCCTGTGGCCCATCCTCTGCCTCCGGTGCTGACGCCTGGCCCCGGCAGCTTCAATGTGTTCATCGGCCAATTGCCGGCCTGGCGCGGCGTCGGCGGCGCGGCGGCTGCGGCCATTCAATCCGCGAAATCGGCCTCCGATGCGACGATCCAGGCCGCCGAGGCGGCGACGCTCGCCGCCGCCGGCACGCCGGGCGCGCCCGCCGCTCTGGCGGCCGAGCAGGCGACCAAGGCCGCGGCGGCCGCCAGCATGGGATCGATGATCAGCGGCGCCGCCGGCGGAGCGGATATTCACATGTGCGCGACGCCGCTGCCGATCCCGCCCCATGGGCCGGGCGTGGTGGTGGACGGTTCCACCAGCGTCTTCATCAACGGCTTGCCCGCCTGCCGGCAGGGCGACACAATCGTCGAGGCGGTCGGCCCGCCGAACAAGATCGTCATGGGCCTGCCGACCGTGCTGATCGGCGGGTAGGGCGATCACGTTTTCAGGCGGTCGCGCTCTCTTCCTCGATCTTGGCTTCCAGCAGCCGCTCCGGCCGCGTCAGGAACGCCGCCGGAATATCGGCGCGGGCGTCCTCGGTCGGGCCGCGGACGGGCTCGGGCGGGGTCGCCCAGACGAAAGCGTCGAGCTTGCCGGTGACGGGGAGGCCGGCGCCCAGCGCCGCGAAATGACGCCATCGGCGATCCAGGCCGGATCGCGCGGCGCGCGCGAGCCGCGGGCGAGCCATTCGCGCACCGGCCCGCTGGGGCCGTTCTCGGCGTCCTCGAGCTCGGCCATCAGCAGGCAGATTTGGGCGGTCGGCGTCTTGCCCTCGGCGACCAGCGGAGCCAGCGCCTTGCGCGCGGCGCCGAAATCGCGCGCCGCGAGCGCCACGCGCGCGACGAGAATTCCCGCCTCCGGCGAATGGGAAACGGAGGAGGCGAATTTCTTCACACGCGCCAGACGCTCGGCGTTGGATTCGCTCGGCGCGATCTCGAGAAAGGCTTCGGCGATATCGGGATGCGGATGCTCGGCATAGGCTTTCTCGAGCAGCTTCAGCGCTTTGGCGCTGTCGCCATGGCGGGCGAGCAGACGTCCGATCAGCGCGATCGCCGGAACCAGATCGGGCGCGCGCTTCACCGCCTGGCGGGCGAGATGCAGCGCCTCGCTCGGATGCTCGGCCTGCTTCTCCAGCGCCAGGGCGGTCTCCACCACGGCGCGCAGGCGCTGCGCGGTCGGCAGATCGATGGCCTTGGCCTTCAGATTGGCCTCGACGGCGATGCGCGCCTCTTCCCAATTGGCCTGGGCGCCGTGATGCTCGAGCAGCGCATGGCCGGCCCAGGGCAGCGGCGTGAGCTGATGCGCCTGATCGGCGAAATGATGCGCCGCCTCGTCGTCCTTGCGGCGCTTGGCCTCTATGTGCAGGCCGCGCAGGCCGAGAAGGCGCGTCTCCGAGAGCTGCGTCATCTCGTGAAAGGCGGTCTCGGCGCCGACGCGATCGCCCTCGAGCTGGGCGACCTGCGCGCGCAGCAGATAGGTGAGCGGCTCCTTGTCGAGATTTTTCACCGCCTCCTTGGCGGCGCGCTTGGCCTCGGCGACATGGCCGGCGCCGGCCGCCACAATGCCGCGCGAGAGGGCCTGAAAGCCCCGCTCGCGGCGCTTGGCGCGGGAGTTCTGCTTCAAGCGCGCGGGCGCCTGAAAGAAATAGGCGATGATCGCCCAGGCGATGAGGATCGCCGCGATCGTCGCGATCAGCGCCGCCGCGCCGACGACGAGCGTCGTCTCAATGTGATAGCCGCCCCAGTCGAGCGTGATCGAACCGGGCTGCTCGATGAGCCAGTGGAGGCCGATGGACAGAGCGGCCAGCGCCGCAATGAAGAAGAGCAGCAGAATCATGGGTCGTCGATCCTCGCCTCGGCTCTAAGCGCGCCTGCTTAGATTTTTTGTTTCAGCAGGATTATTGTCTGGCCCTGCTCAGTTCTTGGGTTTTGCGAGCGCATCCAGCGCGCCCGCGAGAATGGAGGCCGCCGCCTTTTCGGCCTCGACGCGCTGGCGGGCTTGTGTCTCCCACTCGCGCGCGACGGCCTTGGCGGCGTCGGGAAATTCGGCGAAAGCGGCCAGCGCCGTCTCGATCTCGCCGCGGTCGAGCGCCGCCTCCAATTTGTCGGCGATGTCGCCGATCGTGGCTTTTTCTTTCTCCGCGGCGCTGCGCACCTTCACCAGTCTGGAGGCGCCTTGCAGCAGCCGGTCGGCCAGGGGGGCGTCGGGCTTCAGATCGGCGGAGGCCTCGAGCTTGCGCACCAGCGGATGGAAGGAGGCGCGCAGCGCGCGCGCATCGGGAGCGCCCTTTTCGGCCAGAGGCGCGAGCGCGGCCAGCGCTTGCGAATCGGCGCCCTGGGCCGAGAGAATGGCGTATTCGGACGGGAAGGGGGCTCCCCGGTCCAGCGCCCGTTGCAGCGAATGCGCCACCACGGCGACGGTCGCCGGATTGGGGCCTTTCTCCTCCGGCGCGGCGGCCACGGGCGCGGGCGGCGGCGGGGCCGGCTCCACCTCGCGCGGGGCGCGGGTCTCGTCCTTGGCCGCGTCGAGCTTGTCGCGCAGCGCCTTCACCTCATCGGATAGCCAGTCGATCCGGCCCTCGAGGCCGCTGACATTATCCTCGACGTCCTGCACCTTCTGGTCCGGGACCTTCGCCTCTGCGCGGGGGGCGGCGGCGGGTTCTGCGCCATTGCGGGCCTGGTCCGCCAGCGCCAAGGCCGAGCGAGCGATTCGCTCCAGCTCGTCCAGACGGCGCGTCAGCGCCTCGATTTGGGCGATGGAAACCGGATTGGCCTCCGCCGACGCCGGCTTGGCGGGAGCGGGCGGCGCCGGGGGAGGAGCTGCAACGACCGGCGCCGCAGGGGCCGGGACGGGCGCGGGTGACGCCGCGGGCGTCGCGCTGGGCGCGTTCCAGGTGATGTGATCGCCGCCGGAGCGCGGCGGAACGGCGGGCTCGGCCGGCTTCGTCTCGACAGGGGCGGGCGTCGATTTTTGGAGGGGCTCGGCGAGCTTGGCCGGGCCGGGCTTGTCTGCCGGCTTCTCCGGCTTGCCGGTCGCTTTCACGATCGTCTCGCGCAGCGTGGCGATCAGCTTTTCCGGCCGCGCGAAAGTCTCGTCCACGACAGTGGCGAAGGCCGCGAGCTTCTCATTCTTGTCGCGGAAACGATAGGCGGCGATCGACCCCGCGGTCGCCAGCAGGCCGAGCGTCGCCGCCAGCAGCGTGAAGCGATGCCAATTTTTGCGGCGCGGCTTTTGCGCCGGCGCGGCCCCGCTCGCGGGCGCCGAAATTGCTTCGCTCACCATGCGCTCGGCCTCGGCCGGATGGTCGACGCTCGTCGCCGTCCAAGCGTCGTTCGCCGATGATTCGCCGGCCGCGTGGCTATCCGCTGCGGGGTCTTTGTCGTGCTGCGCCATGTGCTAGGGGCTCCTCGCCGCAGCCCCTTATAGACGAGGCGGACATTCCGCGAAACATCCGCCGCTTCGTTCGAGCCACGCCGCGACGGGAATTTCCGGCGCGGGCGGCGGCGGCGCTCATCCCTGGCGGGCGAGCAGCGCCTTGATATGCTCGACCAGCTCGCTCTCCGGCGCGGAGAATTGCGCGGGCCGGGCGGATTTCCATTCCTCATTGGTGGAGATGGCGGCGCTCGCTCGCGCGCCCTCGATGAGGTCCTTGATCTGCACCTCGCCCTTGGCGCGCTCGTCCGAGCCTTGGATCACCACGGCCGGGCTGTTGCGCTTATCGGCATATTTCATCTGCGCCTTCATGCCGGAGGAGCCGAGATAGAGCTCCGCCGAAACGCCGGCGTTGCGCAGAGCGGCGACCATGCGCTGATAATCGGCGATATGGTCGCGGTCGAGCGCCAGCACGACGACCGGGCCGAGCCGCGCTGCCGCCGAAACGACCGGGCTGCCGACCAGCTTCAGCGCCGCATAGAGACGCGAGACGCCGATCGAAAATCCAGTCGCCGGCGTGTTGTCCGAGCGAAAACGGCCGATGAGCCCGTCATAGCGCCCGCCGCCGCCGACCGAGCCGAAGCGCACTGGATGGCCCTTCTCGTCCTTGGTCTCGAAGGTGAGATCGGCCTCGAAGACCGGCCCCGTGTAATATTCGAGCCCGCGCACGATGGAGGGGTCGATGCGGATGCGCTCCGGGCCGAAGCCGGCGTCACGCACCAGATCCTCGATCTCCAGCAGTTCCTCGGCGCCTTCCGCGCCGACATTGCTACGGCCGAGCAGCTCGAACAGTCCGAAGCGCGGCTCGCCGTCCTTATATTGCCCGCCGAGCGTGAAGGAGAGGATCGTCGCCACCGCGTCATCGGCGAGGCCGGCGCCTTTGGTGAAGTCGCCGCTGTCATCCTTGCGGCCGGGGCCGAGCAGCTGGCGCACGCCCTCGGGGCCGAGCCGGTCCATCTTGTCTATGGCGCGCAGCACGGTGAGGCGGCGGCCGGCGTTCTCGTCGCCCTCGAGGCCGATGGCCTTCATCACCCCGTCCAGCACCTTGCGGCTGTTGATCTTGATGACGTAATCGCCGCGCGGAATACCGAGCTTTTCCAGCGTGTCGGCGGCCATCATGCAGATTTCGGCGTCGGCGGCCGGCGAGGCCGCGCCCACCGTATCGGCGTCGAATTGCATGAATTGGCGGAAGCGCCCCGGCCCCGGCTTTTCGTTTCGATAGACATTGCCGAAGCGATAGCTGCGGAACGGCTTCGGAAGCCGGTCGAAATTCTGCGCGACATAGCGGGCCAGCGGCGCGGTGAGGTCATAGCGCAGCGACAGCCATTGCTCGTCGTCGTCCTGGAAGGAGAAGACGCCCTCATTGGGGCGGTCCTGGTCCGGCAGGAATTTGCCGAGCGCGTCGGTATATTCGATCGCCGGGGTCTCCAGCGCCTCGAAGCCATAGAGCTCATAGACGGAGCGAATCACGTCGAGCATGCGGCCGGTGGCGGCCAGCTCTGCGGCGTCGCGGTCGGCGAGGCCGCGCGGGGAGCGGGCCTCTATCTTGGATTTCTTCTGGTCTGACATTGGGTGCGCCTTTTCGGCGCTCTTCCTAGCATTTTTGCGCGGCGAGGAAAGCCGGGGCGTCGCCCCTCGGCCAGAACAGCAGATGGCTGCGGCAGCGCGGACAGTCCGAGCTGCCGAATCCCTCGAGCGGAACCGGCAGCGCGGAGAGCGCGGCGACGAGATCGCATTCGCCCTTTTCTAGGCTGATCCAGGCGCCGAGCGATTCGCCGGCCTCGGTCAGCTGGTCGATATGCCAGCGGCGCCGCTTGCCTTGCCGCATATGCCGGCCGAGCCGTGCGCGCAGCCCGCCCGGCCCTTTGGCCGAGCCGCAATAGAGATAGAGCCCCGGCGCGAGCGTCGCCGCGCGGCGTCCTGCGCTGGCCTCGAGCGGATGTGATAGCGCGATGAGCAGCGCATATGCGCCGGGCGTGGCCGGGGCTTCAGATGCGGCGCGAATGAAAGCGAGCGCGGAAAACGATTGGTCGGGCTCAGCGCGCGCCGAGCGGCGCATCGAGGCGGAAGTGGTTTCTGACGCCATATTGCAGGCCGAGCTTTCGTCCGGGAATCGAGACGCGCATTTCCGGCGGAATGAGGAGGTCGAGCGCCTTCTGGTCGAAACGCGCGGGCAGGCGGGCCTCGCGCGCCAAGGCCTCCACCGTGTCGAAGCGCAGCGTGGACGTCCGATAGAAGCCGTTGACATAGCGCATTCTGATCTCGCCGATCAAATCATAGGCGCGCCGCATCGGCTCGGGGACTCTGGCGCGATCTATTCCATAGGCGAGCAGCAGGCCCGGCCGGGCGAGGTAGAAAATGCCGAGCGCGGTCGCCTTCTCGCAGCGCGGCTGGCGCATGATCCAGAACAAGGGAGCGTCGCCGAGCTCGCGATTATAGCCGAGCATCATTCTGTGCCAGTCGTCGCTGGAGGCGAGCGGCAGCCAATCGGCGATGAATTGCGCATATTCGCCGTCGCCCGGCTCGAGGCTCGCGGCGCGCTCCTCGACCCAGCGACGCAAGAGATCGTCGACCGCGAGAGGCATAGGAAGACTCCGGTTCTTCAAAAACGACGAAGCGACCGCGAAGCCCGGGCGTCACGATGGTCTCGGCGAGAGACTGGCGCTGAGCACTCTTCTCTCTTCCCGTGCGACGGGCTTCGGCATAAAAAGGGGCTCCCCGTTCCGCGCGTACGCGAAACGGGGAGTTGGACAACACCGTGAGAACCTGAACCGCAAAGGACCGACCTCGACGGATGAGGCCGCGCTCCGGAGGGGTAGAGCGTCGCAGCAAGGAGAACCGCCTCAACGAACCAAGCGATGTCGCAAGTCGCAGAGCTGTGGAGGCGGGACCTTGACTTGTTCTTTGCAAGACGATTGCCCGTTTGGGCGTTCTCTTTATGCCTCGGCTCGTTATGTAATGCAACTACATAAATTGGGCGCAATGCCCGATTTGGCGCGGCCGCTATGCATAAACAACCGGCAATTCGCGCTCGACGCATCTTCGCCCTCCAGCTGATCCGGGCCGTGACCAGACCGACTCGACGAGAGATTTTAGGCTTTGGAGCGGGCGCTTTCGCCGCTCTCGGCGGCGCCGCGCGCGCTAACGCCGCAGCCCCGGACGGGACCGAATGGCTGCAGCGGCGCCTCCGCGAGGCTGCCCGCGCCGGAGGCGCCCTGCGGTTGCCGGCCGGCGTTCTGCGCATCCGCTCCCTCTTTATCGAGGACAAAATCACGATCATCGGCGCCGCGGGCGGCTCCGTGCTGCAGGCGAGCGGCGCCGGCCCGTTGCTGCGCGCCGTCAATATACCGGCGCTGACGCTGGAGAATGTGAGCTTCGATGGAGGCGGCGCACGTTTTGCCGATCGCCGCCAAGGCCTCCTCGATCTCACCGATATTCCAAAGCTCGCCGTGCATGGCTGCACGATCCGCCGCTCGGGCGGCAGGGGAATAAATCTCCTGCGCTGCGGCGGGCGTTTCGCGCAGAATATCGTCGAGGATGTGCGCGACGCCGGCTATTTCTCGCTCGATGGGCTTGGCGTCGACATAGACAATAACAAGCTGCGCCGCTGCGGCGACAATGGCGTGCAAGTGTGGACGACTTCGGCCGGCCGTTACGAGGGCTCGCGCATCCGCAATAATGAGATTGTCGATATTCGCAATCTCTCCGGCGGCGACGGCGCCTATGGCAATGGCGTGAGCATTTGGGGCTCCGGCTTCGTGCGGGTGGAGAAGAATGTCATTCGCCGCTGCGCCTATACGGCGGTGCGCAACAACGCCGGCCATGATGTCGAGGTGGTCGGCAATGATTGCGCGGGCTTTGGCGAGCGCGCCATGTATGCGGAGTTCGGCGCCAAGCGCGCGAGCTTCCGCGACAATAAGATCGACGACGCCGGCGCCGGAATAGCGCTCGCCAACGCCGAGCGGGGCACGGATATCGGCTTCGTGATCGGCAATCGGATCACCGGCCTGCATGAGACGCATCCCGATGACGAGTTCGGCCCGATTATGAGCTGGCTCACGGGCATAGAGGCGGAGAGCAATGTGGAGATCGCCGGCAATATTGTGGTCGGCGGCTGGATGGGCGTGCGCTGCGGCGGCTATCGGCAGAACATCCGCGTCGAGGGCAATGAGCTCGTCGATAATGATTATGGCGTGACCTTCCAGATCGGCGAGGGCGTCGGGCCGGCGGTCATCGCGCGCAATAAGATCATCGGCGCCAAAAAGGCGGCGATAGCGGCGATAGCGGGTCAGGACATTCTGCCGGGAGACGTCGCGCGGCCGGGCGCCGCGGCCAAATATCCGCGGCTCACGATAGAGGGCAATGAGGTCGGCTGAAACTTAACATTGCGTCAACAACCTCGAGCGCATGATCGCGGGCCAGTCCCTTGGAATATCTTCATGACGACGCTCGCCACCTATCTGCAGATCGCCAATAATCAGTCGAAATGGCAGGCGATGACCGCCAAATCGCCGGACGTCGCGACTCAGACGCAATATTTCGAGGATAATATCGGCAAGGTGACGTCGATCGACGAATTCATGAAGAACTCGCGGCTCTTCAATTATGCGATGACCGCGTTCGGCCTCGGCAGCATGACCTACGCCAAGGGCCTGATGCAGAAAGTGCTCGAAGGCGGCGTCTCCAGCAACTCGGCGCTCGCCAACACCATCAGCAGCGCCAATATCAAGGCCTTCGCGCAGGCATTCGACTTCGCCGCCAATGGCGAGACCACGACCACTTCCTCGACGCTCGTCGACAATGTGGTGAGCCGCTACACGGAGCAGGCGCTGGAAACGAGCCAGGGCGAGCAGAATCCGGGCGTGCAGCTCGCGCTCTATTTCCAGCAGCATGCGCCGGATTTGACGAGCGCCTACGGCATTCTCGCGGACAGCAATATTTTGACGGTCGTGCAGACGGCGCTCGGCATTTCGTCGAGCACCTCGTCGCAGTCGATCGACACGCAATATCGGCTGCTGTCGTCGAAGGTGAATGTCGACGACTTCAAGGACCCGAAGAAGCTGCAGCAGTTCATCGCCCGCTTCGCCGCCCAATATGATTACAACAATGGCGGCGACGCCAATTCGCAGAGCTCCCTGCTCTCGACGCTGTTCGATACGTCCGGCTCCGGATCGAGCTTCGGGCTCGATTCCAGCCTGATGCTGAACATGCAGGGGATGAAGTTCGGCTATTTCTGATCCGGCGAAAAGCGGCTTCCGCGCAGGAAGCGGAAACCGCTTTTGGCAAAAGCGTCAGAGAATATTCACCGTCACGGTGATATGCGCGATCCCGCCCGAGCCCGAATACCAGTCATAGGAGAATGTGTCGGTTCCCGAGGCGTTGGGGCCGGCGTGGTAGAAGAGCTTGGTGCCGGGCACGCGCTGGGTGTTGCAGCGCGACCGCGGATTGCCGGGACGGAAATAGGCATAGCCGGCCTCGCGCCGAATCTCGACCCGGCCCTGTGAGGGGGCTTGGGTGAGCGTGACGCGATCGGGACTGTCGGCGCGCGAGCAGTCTGGATTGATCTTGGCGGCAAAGCCGAGCGAGGCGGTGGAGCCGCGCGGGACAGAAATCGTCCTCTGCACGGAGGCTTGGCTGCCGCCAGCGTAAATATAGGCGCGCGGGCCGGTATTGCAGGCGGAAAGGCCGAGAGCGGCCGCCAATAAAGCGATGCGTGCAAAACTCATGGTCGGCAATCCATTGGTGAGCGACGGCGCGTTCTAGCGTGAAAGCGCTTTGTTCACAATGGCCAGGGTTCCGTTTGCATTCCGTTTGCGGCGGCGCGCCAAAAATTCGGCGCGACTTCGCCGCGAGCCGGAAACATCTCGAACCTCTCGGACAAACGGAGGAAATCCCTATCGACGAAGCCGAAGCGGGGGCGTCGTCGAAACGAGGATTTTTCATGAAGCCAGTCATCACGGCTCTGGTTCTGGCCGCAGCTTTCTCCGCTGGCGCGCAGGCGGCGGATCTGCCGTCGCGCGAGCGGGTCTTCCAGCCGCCCCCGACGCCGCCGGCTTTCGCATGGACCGGCGTCTATGCGGGTCTCGATATCGGCGCCGGCGCGTTCGCCTCCGGCAAGTCCGACGCCGGTGTCTCGGGCGGCGGGCTCGTCGGCTATAATCATCGGATCGGCCCGCTCTTCGTCGTGGGCCTCGAGACTGATTTTTCGGGGACCAGCCTCTCCGGCGGTGGTCGCGGACCTGATCCGCTGGGCCTGCGCGGACCCGAGGGGGCGCGCTCGCTGCCCTGGTTCGGGACGCTGCGCGGGCGCTTCGGCGTCACCGGCTTCGATTCCCGCGTGCTGTTCTACGGCACGGGCGGCTTCGCCTATGGCGACGTCGGCGGATCGGTCCGCGAAGGCTGGACCGCGGGCGGCGGCGTCGAATGGGCCTTCGCGCCGCGCTGGTCGGTCAAGACCGAATATCTCTTCACCGATCTCGGCGAGAACGGCGGCGGCGATCCGGGCGCGGCGCGCGGCGCGAATTTTCACACCGTCCGCGTCGGCGTGAATTATCATTTCGATCTGCCGTCGCGGTGATCGAGACGCGTTCGCGCGGCTTGCTCGCGGCGCGGCGAATTGCTAGATAGGGCGTGGATGGCTGGCGGGGTTTCCCTTCCAGCCTCTCCGTTTTTGAAAACACGGGCATTTTCGATCGGGCCGCGCCGGCCAGTTCTCTGAGCAGAACTCTCGTTTCCTCCAGGCCTCGCTTCGGCGGCGGGAGGGGACTTCCGATCGAGGAGGCCCGATCCGCAACGCCAACCCCATGCCGGCGCCGCGCCCGAAAGGGCATTCCAGGAGAACTCATGTCAACTGCTACTGAGCGCGCCCCGTCGCGCGAGGACTTTGCCGCCCTGCTCGAAGAAAGCTACGGAGAAAACGAAGCTTTCGAGGGTTCCGTCATCAAGGGCCGCGTGGTCGCCATCGAGAAGGACGTCGCCGTCATCGATGTGGGCCTCAAGACCGAGGGCCGCGTCGCCCTCAAGGAATTCACCGGCTTCGGCCGCGACCCGGCTCCCAAGGTGGGCGAAGAGGTCGAGGTCTATCTCGAGCGCATCGAGAACGCGCTCGGCGAGGCCGTCATCTCGCGCGACAAGGCGCGCCGCGAGGAGAGCTGGGTCAAGCTCGAGAAGGCCTTCGAAAGCAATGAGAAGGTCGAAGGCGTCATCTTCAATCAGGTCAAGGGCGGCTTCACCGTCGATCTCGACGGCGCCGTGGCCTTCCTGCCGCGTTCGCAGGTGGACATTCGTCCGATCCGCGACGTCGGCCCGTTGCTGAACGTGCCGCAGCCCTTCCATATTCTGAAAATGGACCGCCGCCGCGGCAATATCGTCGTTTCGCGCCGCACCGTGCTCGAGGAGAGCCGCGCCGAGCAGCGTCACGAGATCGTGGCCAACCTCGAAGAGGGGCAGGTCATCGAGGGCGTCGTCAAGAACATCACCGATTACGGCGCCTTCGTCGATCTCGGCGGCATCGACGGCCTGCTGCATGTCACCGACGTGGCCTGGCGCCGCGTCAATCATCCGAGCGAAGTGCTCACCATCGGCCAGACCGTGCGCGTGAAGATCATCAAGATCAATCACGAGACGCATCGTATCTCGCTGGGCATGAAGCAGCTGCTCGAGGATCCGTGGCAGGGCATCGAGGCGAAATATCCGATCGGCGCCAAGTTCCACGGCCGCGTCACCAACATCACCGACTACGGCGCCTTCGTGGAGCTGGAGCCGGGGATCGAGGGCCTCGTCCACGTCTCGGAAATGTCCTGGACGAAGAAGAACGTGCATCCCGGCAAGATCGTCGCGACGAGCCAGGAAGTCGACGTTCAGGTGCTCGAGGTCGATCCGGTCAAGCGCCGCATCTCGCTCGGCCTCAAGCAGACGCTGCAGAATCCGTGGGAGGCCTTCGCCGAGAAGCACCCGCAGGGCTCCACCGTCTCCGGCGAGGTCAAGAACAAGACCGAGTTCGGCCTGTTCATCGGCCTCGATGGCGATGTGGACGGCATGGTCCATCTCTCCGATCTCGACTGGAATCGCCCCGGCGAGCAGGTCATCGAAGAGTATAAGAAGGGCGATGTCATCACCGCTCAGGTGCTCGACGTCGACATCGAGAAGGAGCGCATCTCGCTCGGCGTGAAGCAGCTCGCCAATGATCCTTTCGCCTCGGTCGCCGAAGAAGGCGCGGGTGGCGAGGTGAAGAAGGGCGCTGTCGTCACCACCGAGGTGCTCGAGGTGAAGGAAGCCGGTCTCGAGGTGAAGATCCTCGGCACCGACCTCACCACCTTCATCAAGCGCAACGAGCTGGCGCGCGACCGCGCCGACCAGCGTCCCGAGCGTTTCGCCGTCGGCGAGAAGGTGGATGTCCGCATCACCCTCTTCGATCGCAAGGCGCGCAAGGTCGCCGTGTCGATCAAGGCGCTGGAAATGGCCGAGGAGAAGGAGGCGATCGCCCAATACGGCTCCGCCGATTCGGGCGCCTCGCTGGGCGACATTCTCGGCGCGGCCCTCAAGGCCCGCGAGGAAGCGCCGAAGAAGTAAGACGACGATCGAGGGAAAGCCGCTTTCCCTCCTTCTGTTCTCAGCGCCCGCTCTCTTTCAGAGAGCGGGCGTTTTCTTTTTTGAAGCCGTCATGCGCCGCCTTCTGGACCTGTTCGCGCTTCGAGACGCCCCGCTTGCGCGGGGCTCAGCACGAGGGAGGCATCACGCGGCTCTTTGGTTTCGATTCCTCGCCGTCATCGCGAGCGGAGCGAAGCGATCCAGAGTCGCGGGGCGGCTCCTGGATTGCTTCGCCTTCGGCTCGCAATGACGCGCCGTTCACTCCGCGGCGGTCTTCAATTCCTCCGCGCGCACCACATCCAATCCGCGGAAGATCGCGCAGCGCTGGAATACGGCGATATCCGGCTTGACCTGCTTCTGATGGCAGAATTTCGCCGTCAGCTTGGCGAGGCCCTTGATGTCGCGGCCCGTCGCATAGGGGAAGACGGTGACGAGATCGTCGATCAGCGCATCGGCGAGCTTCAGCTCGAACTGATCCGACATCACGCGCCAGATGCGGCGCTTCGCGTCATCGTCCGGCGGGCTGTATTTGATGAGCGCGATGCAGCGGGAGACGATCGCCTCGTCGATATCATCGACGCGATTGGTCGTCAGGAACAGCAGGCCGTTGAAATATTCCAGCACGCGCAGGAACACGCCGACCACGGCGTTCATGGCGATATTATCGTCGCGCCGCTTGATGTAGACGTCGGCCTCGTCGATCAGCATCACCGCGCCCCAGCGTTGCGCGCGGGTGAGGATTTCCTTCAGCGCGGTCTCCATCGTCGCGACATTGAGGCCGAGCTGGCCGGAATGCACGCGATAGAGCGGCCGCTGAATAATCTCCGAATAGACTTCCGCAGTGAGCGTCTTGCCGACGCCGGGCGGGCCGGCGCAGAGCACTGTGGTGCCGCCCGACTTGCCGGCGACGATATCGTCCATCAGCACGTCCATCTCGGCGGTCAGAATGTCGATGAGATCGGTCTGCTCGGCGGGCAGCACCAGCTTCTGCTTCAGCGCGGGCTTATATTCATAGAGCTTCATCTCGTCGACATGCACCCACACATGGTGATGCAGATCGAGATGGAACATCAGAATATAGGGATGCACCGGAATGCGCTTGAAGAGATGTTCCGGAATCTGCTGCTGCATCACCGCGAGCTCGTCCTCGACGGTGAACTTATTGCTCTTCGACGCTTTGCGGATGAAATTGCCGAGCACGTCGCCGGGCGATTCCAGCGTCAGGCTGCGGGCCGAGAGAATGGCCTCGTCATTGACGAGGCGGGCGTCGCCGCCGCTGGTCGACAGCACCACGACATCCTTGCGCGACCAATCCGTGTCGCGATGCGAGGCGTTGGGGTCCTCGGCGTGGAAGCCGGTGCCGCGACCGGTGAACTGCTGGCCATAGCGGCCGCGCCAGTCGAAATAGGTCTCGGTCGCCGTGTCGAAGGCCGCGATCAGCTCGGGCGTCTCGCGGATAAAGCCTTTGACCGCGAGAATCTCGTTGATCGTGCGGCCCGCGATCTCCGCCGCCATGATGCGAATGGCGTTGGTGGTCAGCACGCCCTTGGCGTTGGATTTCAGCTCGATCATCACCTTGCCGGCCTCGTCGTTGGAGGCCGGCACATAATCGAAGCGGGTGATGACGTAAGGCAGAGGCTTGGAGGCGACGCTCGCCGTGAACAGCCAGCCGCGAATGGCGTCGGCGGTCAGATAGCGCACCATCGCCGGCAGAACCAGCTCGAGCTCGGTGGCCTCGAAGCGCTTGCCGCCGGCCTTCAGCGCGCCGCGCAGCGTCGCGAGCTGCGCAGCGCGGGCGCGCATGTCCGGGCCGGCCGCGCGATAGAGATCCTCGAGGAAGGTCAGCTCCTCGTCGGAGAGATGAGAGAACTCGACCTCGACTCTGTCGCTGAAGCGCAATTGTTCCGCGAACCCTGCACGGGCCGGGAATCGCGCCATCAGCGATTCGACATATTGGCGTTCGATTTGAATATTCATCGCCGCTCTCGCCTGTCATCGGGATAGGGGGGAAGCGTCAGAATGCGCGTGTCTTCGACAGGCCCTCCGACGGTGAAGTGGTAGACGTCCTGGAACTGCATATCGCCCGGCGTCAGGCCCAGAAGCTCATGGACCGTGTCGTCGAAGAAGCAGCCGATGCCGGTGCCGGCGATGCCCGCCGCGGTGGCCCAGAGATAGAGAGCCTGGCCGATGAGGCCGGCCTCGAAATGCAGGCGCCGATAGGCGAAGGCGCCGTCCGCCTCGAGCGCGCGGTCGAATTCGGCGATCATCGCGACGCTGAAGCAGCCCTTGCCGGAAATGGGCTGCAGACAAGCGAGCTTGGTCGCCTCTTTTTCCACCGAGCCCGCATAGAGCCGATAGAGCGGCAGACCTTCTAGCTCGACCAGCGCCCATTCGAAATCCTTGCGCGAGGCGTCGCGCAGCCGCGCGGCGACATCCGAGTCGCGCTGCAGCGCATAGAGGCCGGGCTCCAGGCCATCGACGCGATGCACGAAGAGGATGAGCGTGATCGCCGCGCCCCAGGGGAAGGCCGAGAGCAAAGTGGATTCGCTCGGCAGCGTCGAGGCGATGAGCGCGGCGAAGGCCTCGCGCGAGATGGAGGTGGTTCCGTCCATCTTCTGCGCGCTGCGGCGCTTGCGCACGGCGTCGCCGATGGAGACGCCTTCGAAACCGGGCGCCGGCCATTGCGCGCGCGTCGGCGCCGGGGGCTTGGGCTGGCGCGGCTTGCGGCAGAATTGGCCAGCGAGATCGATGATCGGCCAGCCGTCGTGATCCTCGCTCAGCCGATTGGCCTGGCCGCGAAACTCGCGCGGCGCGTCGATCAGCGCGAAAAGGTCGAGCGGCGTCGCCGGTCCCGGCTCGGTCGCGATCCACATCAGCAGATCGGGATGCTCCGGCTCGCGCTTGTGCCAGGCGTCGTCGCGATCGAGGCCGATGAGCGCGGCGATCTCGCCGTCGGATGGATCGGCCAGCGCCTGCGCCCGCCAGCCGAGCGCGGCGGCGGCCTGAGCGACGGCGCCGATCGCATGGCCGGCGTCGAGCTGACAATAGCGAAAGGCGCGCTCGCCATATTTCCACGCCTCGCGCCAGGGAATGGAGGAGAGGGCGAGCAGAAAGCCGCCCTTGGGCAGCACGCGCGGCGCCGTATAGGTCGCGCGCTCCTCGAGCGCATGCAGCAGCGGCGCATAATGATAGAGTGCGGCGCCGGCGCCGAGCCCCTCCACCGCATCCAGCAGCACATAGCTTTCGGTGGGATGCAGATTGCCGGAGGAGGGATTGTTGCGCAGCGCCCAGGTCGAGCCTTCATAGCTCTTCCAGGCGCTTATGCCGAAGGAAAGCTCGAGGAACAGGCCGAGCGCCCGAAGATCGAGCGCCGCCGGCTGCTGCGCAGGGCCGGGGAAGGACGGCGTCTCCTCGATGATGGGCAGCGGCGTCTGCCGCACGCCCTCGAAGAGGCGGAAGGGCGAGGGCTGCGACGTCCAATCGAGAAAGCCCGGACCCATCGCATAGCGGTTCGGCGCATGCTTGGTGCGCCGATGGTAGCCGCGAATTTCCGTCGGCATGGTATCGCGATCATCGAAGCTCATAAGCGCTCCCGCTCCCCGCCGCAGAGACGGGGAAGGTATGGATTTTGATTGTCGGCCACTCGATCGGATCCCGACAGGCAGCCTAGGGGGATTCAAGGATCGTGCCTTGTTCGCTGCGCCGCAAAAAAATGATCGGCGCCAGCAAAATCAGTCTGATAGTTAAATGCAGCCGTGTCGGTTTGGGAACGGCTCAAACAAAAGGAGCCTACCGATGTCGCAAATTGTCGAAGTCGCAGCCGCCGAGCATCGGCATTTTGGCGCATTGGTGACGATTCGCGTGGGCGAGCAGCCGCTGCGGCGGCTGACCCCGAACGAGGCGGGCATTCTCTCCCGCGCGCTGGCGGCGGTCGCCAATGGCTCCAGCGCGGAAAAGACCATCTTCATGAGCCCGATCGCCAGCGATCACGAGTTCGAGGCGCAGGTCCAGGACGATGGCGTCACGGTGAAGGCCACGGAAGGGCCGGAAATATTTCTGGACTGGACGCAGACCCGCATATTGGCCGAGGCGCTGGCGAAGCTGGCGGGCTGACGCGGGTTTCGTCCCGCTCGCGCGCTCATGCTTGCAACCCGAGGCGAAGGCGCGTATTTTCATCATCGGATCGGCGCAGCGCCGATGAGACCGAGGAACTGAGCTTTGGCGGCAATGGCCACCATCACGATTGACGCGGCGCGCTCCTCGGCGCTCGAGACCGCGCGTCTTCTTTCGAGCCTGCTGCTTCTTAGTCGCCCCTGAACGCCCCCAGGGCCGCCCGGCCCAGGCATTCAGGGGACTGCCGAGCTAAGACGAAACGAGAGCGCCTGCAGAGCGGGCCGAGCAGTTCAGGACGAAGCCATGACCGACAATAATCCTTCCGCCGCCCGCGACGCCGATCGCGTCGTCATTTTCGACACCACTCTGCGCGACGGCGAGCAGTCGCCCGGCGCCTCCATGAACTTCGAGGAGAAGCTCGAGGTCGCCGACATATTGGACGAGCTGGGCGTCGATATCATCGAGGCCGGTTTCCCCGTCGCCAGCCAGGGCGATTTCGAATCGGTGCTCGAGATCGCCAAGCGCGTGAAGAACGCGACCATCGCCGGACTCGCCCGCGCCGCCGCCAAGGATATCGACCGCTGCGCCGAGGCGCTGCGCCACGCCCGCAATCCGCGCATCCACACCTTCATCTCCACCTCGCCGGTCCATATGAAATACAAGCTCCAGATGGAGCCGGAAAAAGTATTGGAGATGATCGCGTCTTCCGTCTCGCGGGCGCGCAATCATGTCGCCGATGTCGAATGGTCGGCCGAGGACGGCACGCGCACGGAACATGATTTCCTGTGCCGCTGCGTGGAGACGGCGATCGACGCCGGCGCGACGACGATCAATATTCCAGACACGGTCGGCTATTCGACGCCGCAGGAATATGAGGCGCTGTTCCGCATGGTGCGCGAGCGCGTGCCCAATGCCGACAAGGCGATCTTCTCGGTCCATTGCCACGACGATCTCGGCCTCGCGGTCGCCAATTCGCTGGCCGGCGTGCGCGGCGGCGCGCGGCAGATCGAATGCACCATCAACGGCATAGGCGAGCGCGCCGGCAACGCAGCGCTGGAAGAAGTGGTGATGGCGATGCGCACGCGCCCCGATGCGCTGCCCTTCCGCACCAATATCGACGCGAAACTCCTGACTCGCGCGTCAAAACTCGTCTCGGCGGTGACGTCATTCCCGGTGCAATATAATAAGGCCATCGTCGGCCGGAACGCCTTCGCGCATGAGAGCGGCATCCATCAGGACGGCATGCTCAAAAACGCGCATACGTACGAGATCATGACGCCGGAGAGCGTCGGCGTGTCCAAGACCTCGCTGGTCATGGGCAAGCATTCCGGCCGTCACGCCTTCAAGGAGAAGCTCAAAGAGCTGGGCTATGAGCTGGGCGAGAATGCGCTGGAGGACGCCTTCAAGCGCTTCAAGGATTTGGCCGACCGCAAGAAGCTCGTCTATGACGAGGATATCGTCGCGCTGGTGGACGACGAGATCGTGACCGCCAATGACCATATAAAGGTCGCGGCGCTCACCGTCATCGCCGGCACGGCCGGGCCGCAGACGGCCGCGCTGACCTTGGACATAGACGGCGAGAAGAAGACGCATCAGGCGACCGGCAATGGTCCTGTCGATGCGATCTTCAACGCCATCAAAGCGCTGGCGCCGCATGAGGCCTCGCTCGAATTGTTCCAGGTCCATGCTGTCACCGAAGGCACCGATGCCCAAGCGGAAGTCTCCGTGCGTCTGTCGGAGGACGGAAAATCGGTGACGGGCCGCGGCGCCGATCCGGATACGCTGGTCGCCTCGGCGCGCGCTTACGTGGCGGCGCTCAACAAGCTGATGGTCAAGCGCAATAAGACCAAGCCCGAGGCGATGAGAGCGGGCTGAGGCTTTCGCCTATTCATATTATTCGAGGGACGCGGCGACGCGTCCCTTGTTTCGTTTTGCCGGCTGGCCCGAAATTCTCTACAAGGTTCGCGGATGGCGCGACGTCCCGTCATTGCGAGGAGCGAAGCGACGAAGCAATCCAGAGCCGCGGCCCACGGCTCTGGATTGCTTCGCTTCGTTCGCAATGACTTCTGTCCGCGCCTGTCATCGACTCCAAGCGAAGGAAGCGCGAAATGCCGTCACTCGACAGTTTCAAAGCCCTAGAGACGCTAAAGGTCGGAGACGACACCTATCACTTTTTCTCGCTGAAGGCGGCCGAGGCCAATGGCCTCGAGGGCGTCTCGCGACTGCCCTATTCCCTGCGCGTGCTGCTCGAGAATCTGCTGCGCAACGAGGACGGCCGCTCCGTCACCAAGGAGAATATCGAAGGCTTCTCCAAATGGCTGACCGAGAAGGGCAAGGCCGAACGTGAGATCGCCTTCCGCCCGGCCCGCGTGCTGATGCAGGATTTCACCGGCGTTCCCGCCGTCGTCGATCTCGCGGCGATGCGCGACGCTTTCGTCGCGCTCGGCGGCGATCCGCAGAAGATCAATCCGCTGGTGCCGGTCGATCTCGTCATCGATCACTCCGTTATCGTCGACGAATTCGGCACTAGAAAAGCGCTCGAGGCCAATGTCGAGCTCGAATATGAGCGCAATGGCGAGCGCTATCGCTTTTTGAAATGGGGCCAATCTTCCTTCGACAATTTCCGCGTCGTGCCGCCGGGCACGGGCATTTGTCATCAGGTCAATCTCGAATATCTCGCCCAGACCGTCTGGACGAAGAAGGAGAAGAGCCGCAACGTCGACGGCAAGAAGGAGACGATCGAATACGCCTATCCCGACACTCTGGTCGGCACCGATTCGCACACCACAATGGTGAACGGTCTCGCCGTCCTCGGCTGGGGAGTCGGCGGCATCGAAGCGGAGGCCGCCATGCTGGGCCAGCCGCTTTCGATGCTCATTCCGGAGGTCGTCGGCTTCGAGCTGACAGGCGAGCCGAAAGAGGGCGTCACCGCCACCGATATCGTGCTCACCGTCACGCAAATGCTGCGTAAGAAGGGCGTTGTCGGCAAATTCGTCGAGTTTTTCGGCAAGGGGTTGCCGCATCTCTCGCTCGCCGATCGCGCGACCATCGCCAATATGGCGCCGGAATATGGCGCGACCTGCGGCTTCTTCCCCGTGGACGAGGAGACGCTGGACTATTTGAAAATGTCCGGCCGCTCCAATTCACGCATCGATCTCGTCGAGGCCTACGCCAAGGCGCAAGGGCTCTTCCGCGAGGCCGACACGCCCGATCCGGAATTCACCGACACGATCTCGCTCGATCTTTCGACCGTTGTTCCGTCCCTCGCCGGGCCGAAGCGCCCGGAGGGCCGCGTCGCGCTCGAGGATGTGGGAACCGCTTTCGCGAGCGCGCTCGCGAGTGAATATAAGAAGCCCGGCGATGTGACGCAGCGCTTCTCGGTCGAGGGGACGAATTACGATCTCGGCCATGGCGACGTCGTCATCGCGGCGATCACCTCCTGCACCAACACCTCAAATCCGAGCGTGCTGATCGGCGCCGGCCTGCTCGCCGCCGCCGCCCATGAGCGCGGCCTCAAGGTAAAGCCTTGGGTGAAGACCTCGCTCGCGCCGGGAAGCCGCGTCGTCGCCGAATATCTCGATAAGGCTGGCCTGCAGAAGGATCTCGACAAGCTCGGCTTCAATCTCGTCGGCTTCGGCTGCACCACCTGCATCGGCAATTCCGGTCCGCTGCCGGCGCCCGTCTCCAAGACGATCAACGATCATGACATTGTCGCGGCGGCGGTGCTGTCCGGCAATCGCAATTTCGAGGGTCGCGTCAATCCGGATGTGCAGGCGAACTATCTCGCCTCGCCGCCGCTCGTCGTCGCCTTCGCGCTGGCGGGCTCTGTGGCCAAGGATCTGACCAAGGAGCCGCTCGGCCATGACAAGAAGGGCGAGCCGGTCTTCCTGCGCGACATCTGGCCGAGCAACGCCGACATTCAGAAATACATCCGCAAGAATGTGACGCGCTCGCTGTTCCGCGACACTTATGCGGATGTCTTCGAGGGCGACAAGCATTGGCGCAAGGTCGACGCCCCCTCGGGCGAGACCTATAAATGGTCGGGCGGCTCCACCTATGTGCGCAATCCGCCCTATTTCGAGGGGCTGACCAAAGAGCCCAAGCCGATCCAGGACATTGTCGACGCGCGCATTCTGGCGCTGTTCGGCGATAAGATCACCACCGACCACATCTCGCCAGCGGGCTCGATCAAAGCCGCCTCGCCCGCGGGACACTGGCTCACCGAGCGCCAAGTCTCGCCGGCGGATTTCAACCAATATGGCACGCGCCGCGGCAATCACGAGGTGATGATGCGCGGCACTTTCGCCAACATCCGCATCAAGAACCATATTCTGCGCGATGAGGCGGGCAATACGCCGGAGGGGGGCGCCACCAAGCATTTCCCCGATGGCGAGACGCTCTCCATCTACGACGCCGCGGCGAAATATGCCGAGGAGGGCGCGCCGCTGGTCGTCTTCGCCGGCGCCGAATATGGCAATGGCTCCTCGCGCGACTGGGCGGCAAAGGGGACCATGCTGCTCGGCGTGCGCGCCGTCATCGCGCAGAGCTTCGAGCGAATCCACCGCTCCAATCTCGTCGGAATGGGCATTCTGCCTTTGACCTTCGAGGCGGGGACGAGCTGGGCCTCGCTCGGCCTCACCGGGGCGGAGAAGGTGACGATCCACGGTCTCGCCGGCGACACGCTGACCCCGCGCCAGACGCTGCATGCCGAGATCGCCTATCCCGACGGAAAAATCGTGAGCGTCCCGCTGCTGGCGCGCATCGATACGCTGGACGAGCTCGAATATTTCAAGAATGGCGGCATTCTGCCCTACGTTCTGCGCCAGCTCGCCGGCTGAAGAAGGGCGGGCTCTCTCCTTCTCCCACTTGTGGGAGAAGGCGCCCCTCGCGTCAGCGAGGGTCGGATGAAGGCTCGAGGGACTGCCGCGCGCTGCGGAAAAGCGCGAATGCTGCGGGGACCCTCATCCGACCCCGCTTCGCGGGGCCACCTTCTCCCGTGAACGGGAGAAGGGAGCGCCCTTCCTGATAGATGAGCTGAATTCATTCATCATCTTACGGCAAAGCTTTTGACAAGCCGCCTGATCGGCTCCATGAGATGAATAATTCTCATCCATAGGAGGCGGCGATGCGGGCTCTGCCCTCGCTTGTGTCCTTGCGCGCGTTCGAGGCGGCGGCGCGGCGCGAGAGCTTCAAGCTCGCCGCTGCGGAACTCGGCGTCACGCCGACGGCGATCAGCCATCAGATCCGGGGTCTCGAAACCGAGCTCGGCCTGCGTCTCTTCACGCGCAAGGCGCGCGAGGTCGCGCTGACGCCGCAAGGTCTTGCGCTCTATCTCGATTTGCGCGTCGCCTTCGATTCCATGGCCGAGGCGGTGGATCGCGCGCGCCGGCCGAGCGAGCGCAAGCAGGCGGCGACCCTCTCCGCCACTGTCGCCTTCACCTCGCGGGCGCTGGCGCCGCGCGCCGAATCCTTCCGCGGCCAGAATCCGGGCTGGGATCTGCGGCTGCACGCCTCCGACCGCCCGGCCAATCTGCGCGCCGGCGAGGCGGATGCGGCGATCCGCTGCGGCGTCGGCCAATATTCCGGCCAGGTGGCGACGCCGCTGTTCACAGACCGCTACGCGCCCGTGTGCAGTCCGCGCCTCGACATACGCCGCCCCAAGCATCTCGCCGGGGCGACGCTCATTCACCGCGAATGGGGGCCGCACGCCAATGGCCCGCGCCTGCCGAGCTGGCGCCGCTGGGCCGACGAGCGCGGCTCCAAGAGCTTCGACCCGGAGGTCGGAACCGTCGTCGCGGACGAGGAGAGCGCCATACGCGCCGCCGTCGCCGGTCAGGGCGTGGCGCTGGCCAGCCTGTCGCTGGTCGCCTCCGAGCTCGCCTCCGGCGCTTTGGTGCAGCCCTTCGGCCCGGTGCTCGACGGCTTGCAATATGACTTCGTCCATCCCCTCGGCGCCGAAGACCGGCCGGCGGTCGCCGCGCTGAAGGATTGGGTCGTCGCCGAATTCGCCGCCGAGCCGTGCAGTCTTCCGCGCGGCTGAAAACAGCCGCGAAGCGCGGTCAGTTGCCGAAGGGGCTCGTCATCGGCGCCGACTGCCAGCTCTTCACGCTGGTGACGGAGCGATAGCGCTGTCCCGGTCCATAGGCGAGCGCGTGAGAGCGATGCGGCCGATGATGCAGGCCCGCGACATGGGTCCGATGCGGCTTATGGGCGGCGTAGCGCGTCGCCGGCGAGGAGCCGGTGATGGAGATTTGCGCGCCCTCCTCCTGCACCAGCTTGTAGAGCGTCGCGGCGTTGGCCGGCGAGACGCGCACGCAGCCATGCGAGGCGGGACGGCCCAGCGCGCCGGTCGCATTGGTGCCGTGGATCGCGTAGCCGCCGCTGAAGAAGATGGAATGCGGCATGGGCGACATGTGATATTTGCGCGAATAATGCATTTTCTGCAGGCCGGTGGGCGCATAGGTGCCGCGCGGCGTCACATAGCCCGCGCGGGCGGTCGAGACCGGCCAGCTATACGAGCCCTTGGAGGACTCGACCTGCATTCTCTGGGTGGAAAGATCGATATGGATTTGCACGGTCGCCTGCGCCGCGCCGATCGATGCGAACATCGCAACGAGAACGAGCCCGAGGGCTTTGAAACAACGCATCACAACACTCCCCGACGAACACGAGACACACGCCGCACAGTTAGGGCGGCATAAAAAGGCGCCGCCTACGTAGGGGCAATCTATATCCGAGGGTAAGGTTGACGCGAAAGCCAAAAAACGAGGCGAATCGATTCGCCTTCTCTTTCCGATGCTGCGCGGACTGGCAAAAAGACCGAAAAGCGCCCAGAATCTGACTGATTCACGCTTCCGCTCCCTCACTTCGCCACGAAAGCCGCAGAAATGATCCAATCGAGATCGGCCGCACTCGTTCTCTGGCTCGCCGCGATCGCCCCGGCCGTCGCGCAGGACAGGGGCACGTTGGACCCTAAGCCCTTGCCGCCGCTCGCCCATCCAGACGATCCGTCGACGCCCGCCAAGGAGCTCTTCGGCCGCGCCACCAGTCCCGCCCCGCTCGATCCCGATCCGATCGGCTTTTATTCGCATGGCTGCCTCGCCGGCGCCGAGGCGCTACCCGTGAACGGCCCGAATTGGCAGATCATGCGCCTGTCGCGCAATCGCTTCTGGGGCCATCCGGCGCTCATCGGCTTTCTGCAGCGCCTCGCGCCGGCGGCGTCGCAGGCCTCCGGCTGGCCGGGCCTGCTGGTCGGCGATATCTCGCAGCCGCGCGGCGGGCCTATGCTGACCGGCCACGCCTCGCATCAGATCGGCCTCGACGCCGATATTTGGCTCACCCCCATGCCGCAGCGCGAATTGTCCCGCGCCGAGCGGGAGGAGATGTCCGCCACCGATATGGTGCGCGAGGATCGGCTCGATATCGATCCGAGCGTGTGGACCGAGGGCCATCTCGCCGTTCTGCGCACGGCGGCGCGCGCGCCGGAGGTGCAGCGCATCTTCGTCAACGCGGCCATCAAAAGGGCGCTGTGCCGGCAGGCGACGGGCGACCGCTCCTGGCTCGCCAAGGTGCGCCCCATGTTCGGGCACAATTACCACTTCCACATCCGGCTCTATTGCCCGAAGGATGCGGAGAGCTGCAAGGATCAGGACCCCGTGCCGGCGGGCGACGGCTGCGATTCATCCCTGGCCTGGTGGTTCACCGACGAGGCGCTGCACCCCAAGAAATCGACCAAGACCTGGCCGCCCATGACGATGGCCAAGCTGCCCGGCGAATGCCGTGAGGTGTTGAAGGCGCGATAGATGAATCGAATTCAGCTCGGATCGACGCCCGGATCGACGCTGAGCCCTACGGGGCAGGCGACGCCCGTGCCGCCCAGGCCGCAATAGCCGTCGGGGTTTTTGGCCAGATATTGCTGGTGATACTCCTCGGCATAATAGAAGCGCGGGGCCGGGGATATCTGCGTCGTGATCGGCCCGAAGCCTCGGCCCGTTAGTGCCTCGCCATAGGCGCGCTTGGACGCCTCGGCGATCCGCAGCTGGTCGTCCGAATAGCAGAAGATCGCCGAGCGATATTGCGTGCCGACGTCATTGCCCTGCCGATTGCCCTGCGTCGGGTCGTGGCTCTCCCAAAAGACGCGCAGCAGCTCCTCATAGGAGATTTTCGCGGGGTCGAAGACGACGAGCACCACTTCCGCATGGAAGGTGCGGCCCGTGCACACTTCTTTATATGTGGGGTTCTCCGTGGTCCCGCCGGCGTAGCCGACGGCCGTCGTATAGACGCTCTCGCCGAGCTTCCAGAAGCGGCGCTCCGCGCCCCAGAAGCAGCCGAGCCCGAAGACGGCCTGTTCCAGCCCCGGCGGAAAGGGGGCTTCGATAGGATGATGATTGACGAAGTGATCGGTCATTTTTATCGACCTTTCGCTCGATATGCGCCGAGCCCCCGATATGGCCCCGCGGCGCCGGCGGCGAAAGGGCGGTCAGCGAAAGGGCGGTCAGCGTAAGGGATAGTCGATCGGCCGGCGGCGCTTGCGGCTCAATGCAATGAGCAGGCCGCCGAGGCCGGTGAGCGTGAGGCTCAAAGGCGCGAGCAGCAGAGCGAAGACGATGGAGCCCCAGATTTGCGGGGCCTTCTGCTCCAGCGCGATGCGAAAGGCCTTCATCTGCGCCGGAAAAAGATCGGCCGCGCCTTCGCTGAGCGGGGTGACATGCAGCCCGTCCCCGGCCAGCGAGCGCGTGCCGTCGACGATGAGGGCCGCAAATCCCCCGGCCAAAAGGAGGAGACCGAGAAAACGGACAATCAATCTCAGCATGGCGGTTTCGAGCCCCAAGGGGAGGCTGATGAATAGAATGCGCCGGGCCGTCTGTCCACGCCGGGCCGCCACGAGGCGAGAGAATGTCGCTTCGGCGTGGATTTCCCTACGGAAAGATTTGCACTCTGGCGGCTTGTGAATATAGTGCGCGCCGATCCGGGGCCGAATCTGAGCCGGCCAGGGTCGATGGAGGGGTGGCCGAGTGGTTGAAGGCGCACGCCTGGAAAGTGTGTATACGGGAAACCGTATCGCGGGTTCGAATCCCGCCCCCTCCGCCATTTCAGTCCTTGAGTGGGCACTGCGTTTGCACCGCCGTTCGCTACGAGCGTCTGGAGCAGTCGGGACTTCGATCCCATGATCCGAACCTCACCGTCCGCGACCTCGACGCGCTGGGCTAGCGCACGAAGATGGTCGCGGCGATAGCCGCCGCCTTCAAGCCGGATACGCATCCGCGCGGTGTGGGCGAACTTACTGAGCATCTCCGGTGTAACCGCCCGGCTCCCTGAGTTCTGAAGCATCGCCTGGGCGCGCTCGGCGTCGGCCTTGGCCTGATCGCGGATGGCCTTGAGGCCGTCGATGCGGTCCTTGAGCGCCGGGTCGTCCAGATCGGCGAGGCCCACCTCGATGGCGTCGTAGAGGCGCTTAAGGCGCGCTTCGGACTCCGCCGCACGCCTGTTCAGTTCGGCAATGTGCTCGCGCTGGCGCTCGCTGCGTTCCTGCCGCCGGTCGAGCACGGTAGCGAGGATCGTTTCCAGCCGTTCGGTCTGGAGCAGACGGTCTTCGAGATGACTGGCGACAAGATCGTCCAGCTTCTCCATCGGCACCGCCATCCCCTTGCAAGCGGTCGGTCCCTGCCGGGCCTTGGTCGAGCAGGCATAGTAACGGTAGCGCCCGCCCTTGCCGGTGCGGATGGTCATGGCGCCGCCACACTTGGCGCAGTGAATCAAGCCGGTGAGCATCGTCGGGCCGCTGATGACAGCGGCTGGCGTCACCGTAGGATGTCGGGCCTTGAGCAGCGCCTGCACCGCGTCGAAGGTCTCACGGTCGATGAGCGGCGGGACCGGCACGATCACGATCTCGCTGACCGGCTTCAATTCCTTGGACTTGGACCGCTTATTGAACTCGTGCTCACCGACATAGGTGCGGCGGGTCAGGATGCGGTGGACCTGGCCGATGCCCCAACGACCACCGTCGCGGGTGAAGATTCGGTTGCGGTTCAGATAGCTGACAATGTTCTTGACGCCCATCTGGCCCTTCGCGCCGTCGCCGTGGAGGGCGAGCCGGTAGATCAGTCGCACCGTCTCGGCGTGCAGCGGGTCGATCTCCAGCTTTTTCTTGACCTTGGCACCACGCTGCTCGGTCGCGACGACACGGTAGCCGATTGGCGGCAGCGAACCGTTCCAGAAGCCTGCCGGGCGTTCTCCTTCAATGCCCGCATGACGTGCTTGGCGTTTTCCTTCGACTGATATTCGTCGAACAGCGCCATGATTTGTCGCATCATGACGTGCATGGGATCGTCGCCCATCTCCTGCGTGATGGAGACGAGCTTGACCCCGTTCTTCGCCAGCTTACGAACGTAGAACTCCAGCTCGAAATGGTCGCGGAAAAAGCGGCTGAATGAATGGACGATCACCACGTCGAAGGGCACGGGCTTGGATGTGCCCGCTTCGATCATGCGCTGGAACTCGGGGCGGCGATCGTTGGTCGCCGATGCGCCCGGCTCCACATAGGTCTCGACGAGCTGGTAACTGCGTGAGGCACAATAGGCTTCGCCCTGGCGCTTCTGGTCGGGGATGGAGACATCGTGCTCGGCCTGCCGCGCCGTCGAGACGCGCAGATAGAGGGCGGCGCGCAACGGCACGGTCATGGTGCATGTCTCCCGGTCAAATCATGGGGCCGACCCGAACAGTTCATCGAGCAGGTCGGCGAACCATCGCTCGAACACCTCCACTTCCGCCTCGGTGACGGGCACGCGCTCCGGCCAGTCGTCGGTGACGGTCCAGGTCGCAAGGTCATGCTTTGCCGGCCGGCCGGGGAACGGCCAAGGGTAGCCAAGCAGCGATTCAAGCTGCTCGGAGACGGTGACGACAGGCTTGTGTGACGGCCGGGACATCCCCGCAGTATCGCCGAGGCCCGGGCCGGGCTGAATGGCCCATGATTGCGCCACACCGCGCCCGGCTTCACCTTGGTCGCGGCGCTTCCCATCATTCCCCTTTCCGGCCCGTCCTCGGCGACACCGCCAAGCCCAGGAACACCATCACGGCCTGGTTGAGTCGGACCAAGTCTTCGTCGTCCAGCCGTCCGATTCGCTCGCCCACCTTGAACTTTGGGACAGTGGTGATCTTGTCCACCATCAGCCGGGAGGGGGAACGCAGCCCGTTGCGCTCGTTCGGCTCTATCGGCAGCCGGAACAGGGGCGCTTCGGTCGGATCGGTGGTGAAGGCGCAGATCGTGATCGAGTCCGTCCCGTCGAAGGCGTCGTCCTGCACGATGACGACGGGGCGCGGCTTGCCCGCATAGTCCTTGCCGCCGGAGACGGTCCAGATCTCTCCCCGCCTCATTCATCATCCCAGTCGAACGCCGCGCTGATGAACGCCTGATCCTCGGCCGCGTGGGCGCTCGCCGCTACCGCCGCCGATTGCCGATGCGCCTCCGCCCGGAAGGACGAGGCACGTACGTCCGGCACCCAAATCTGGATCGGCCGCAGGCCCTGCGCGCGCAGCCGCTCGCGATGCTCCTGTACTTTCACCTTGGTGGGCTTCGCGTCCCTCGCCGATGCCATGACTCAGTTCTCCAATATGGTTACATGTAACCTAGCACGCGACACTCGGCATGGGAAGCGGATGATCCAGGCGAGCCTGCGCCAGAGGTTGAAAACCCACTCTGAGCATAAAACTGCTTTGAAATCATTGAAGAAAACGTTCCACGCGGGACATGCGCCACCGGACCTGCACACGGAAAGGCGAGCTGACACAATAGCTTAAGACGCCGCTGTGCATGCGCTTTTATCTCGCCTTCGGCGCCGAGGATGCGGCTGCGCCCCTTTGGCCCACTGAACTCGCGGACAGATTGGCAAGCGCCGACCATGAAGATGTGCGGAATATGGCTATAGAACTATTACCTGATAGCGGCGCACAGTACGTCCCGAGACCCGACAGAGACATCATCTCGGACCCTTTGTCGGCACAGCGGCAGAGCCTCTTGACGCCAGTCTGTGAACGTCGTAAACAAAAATCGTTTACGACGTTCACAGGAAAGTTGATTCGGTGGCGATAGACTACGAACTCGTTGGCATCAACGAGATCGCTGAGATTGCGCGCGTGTCGCGGCAGGTCGTGGCCAATTGGCGCTCACGGTCAACCGACTTCCCGCAGCCTATCGCCGCGCTCGCGTCAGGGCCTGTGTTTCGCCGTTCTCAAGTGAAAGCTTGGCTACGGAGAAGGAAGGTTCCAATGGCGCATGTTATTTCTACAATCAATTTGAAGGGCGGTGTTGGCAAGACGACTACCACTGTCGCCCTAGCGGAGACGCTATCGGGCGGGTTCCACAAGCGGGTGCTTGTGATCGACCTGGACCCGCAGACGAACGCCACCACTATGCTGATCGGTGAGGAGAAGTGGCGCAAGCTAAACGACAGCGGCCGCACGCTGGCCCGGCTGTTCAAGGATGCGCTGGAGCCGAACAATAAGCAGTTCGATTTTGACGCCGCCTTGCAGAAGGGTGTCTCCGATGTATCGGCTGCTCACACTATCGACCTTTTGCCGTCCAGCCTCGATCTGATCGACGTGCAGGATCAACTGGCATCCACGCCCAGCGGCAAGTTCTACTCTGTCAATCCGATTGAGCTTCTGTGGCGGGCTGTGAAGTCCAAGCTGGACGACTATGACGTTGTCATTGTGGACTGCCCCCCGAATCTTGGCATCATCACCCTGAACGGCCTGCGCATCTCGCAGGGCTACATCATTCCGACTATCCCCGACATTCTCTCGACATACGGTATCCCGCAGATTGTTACGCGAGTCCGCGAGTTCTCGCAGGAGATAGCGGAACCTATTGAGCCGCTGGGCATCGCCATTACTAAATATCGCGCTCAATCCACAACGCACATCAACGGGTTACGTCGCTTGAAAGGGGAGGAAGATGCTGGAAAAGGGCCTCATGTCTTTGACACGGTGATTCCTGAAACGGACGCCGTTGCCGCTGCGGCTGAACATTTGGAGCACCAAAGAACCTTGAAGGGGAAATATCCTCGCGGCCTAGCTGATTCATATAGGAGCCTCGCCGGAGAGGTACTTGCCAAGCTAGAGGGCTGACCATGAAAGTGAGGAAGGTTCTTCTCGATCTTGCCCGCGTCGTAGCCGATCAGGCCGAGCGCGATCCCGTGTTCGCTGAGCAGATTGCCGTCGCGCTCGGCCTCAGCGATAAGCACGGCGAAAGCCCAGCACCCAAGCGCGCCGCCGATGCGGAGCGCCCGAAAAATCGTCGCCCGGCAGCAGTGCTGGATCCGATTGCATTGGCGCGGGAGGGTGAAGCTACGCTTCGGTCGCGGCTTTCCGCTCTGTCGCTGGACCAACTAAGGGACATTGTTGCCGACTATGGGATGGACCACGGCAAGCTCGTGATGAAGTGGAAGGACGTGGAAAGGGTTGCGGGCAGAATCGTCGAGCTGTCATTGGCGCGCGCCCAAAAGGGCGATGCGTTCCGCTCAGAATAGACGCCTCATAGTGCCACAGCGAAGACGTAGTGATCATCGCTATCGGTCGTGGTCCGCCAGTTCGGCCGATTTTCCTCTTCGGTCCGGTATTCTTGCCGCAAGACCGCAAGCGGCGTGGCGAACCGCCGTTTCCATTCCATCGCCTGACGTTGTTGCAGCCTAAAACGGCCGATCGCCGTCCGGCGGTAGGGTTACGCTACGCTCGTTCAGCCATTATTCTGGCGACACTCGCCAAAACGCTTTCCTGCGCCGCAGTGGAGCCTGGCGCGTTTCCGAGATAGGCGGCGACTACGATCGGCTCACGGCCGGGCGGCCAGATCACACCAATATCGTTGGTGGAAATTCCCTCCCAAGTGCCGGGCTTGTTCGCAATGCGCCATCCGGCAGGCAGTCCGACGCGCAAGCGTCGCGTGGCCGCGTCCTTGGCCTCGACCATCCAACTCGTCAACCTTGCACGCGACGCTTCGGAAAGGGCGTCGCCCAATAGCAGCCGGCGCAATGTCCCGACCATGGCGCGGGGCGTCGTCGTATCGTGCGTTTCGCCCGGCTTTACGACATTGAGCGTCAATTCAAAGAAATCGGACCGCGTGACATGATCGCCGAGGGATCGCAAATAGGCGGTAAGAGCGGTCGGACCGCCAAAGCTGGTCAGCAACAGATTGGCGGCGGTGCTGTCGCTGACGGTGATAGCCGCCTCGCAAAGCGCCTCGATCGACATGCCTTCAGGGCCGACATGAGGTTGGGTCGCCTTGTAAGGGATCACCAGGTCACGCTCGGTAAAGACCATGCGCCGGTCGAGCCTTTCCTGTCCGAGGTCGACACGGGCCAGGACATGGGCGACGGCCAGCGCCTTCATTGTGCTGCACATGGCAAAGCGCTCGTCGATTCGGTTACCTATGATCTGACCCGTCGCGCAATCCAGCATGGCCACACCCAGCCGCCCACCGCTGCGCGCTTCGAGCTCCTCGAGCTCGGCTTCGATGCCTCGAGGGCTGCTCAGGGTTTTGGAAGAGGTCGACAGCGGCGCTGCGACAGCCATTGTCATCGAGGCGATCGCGGTACGACGGGTCAGGATCGGAGAAGACATGTGGTTTCCATACTATGTGGCCATTCCGGTGAAAGGATAATGCCTCTTGAAGAATCGACTTGTCATGATTTCCGGCAGTTCGGGCGCAGGAAAGTCGACCCTCCTGGCCGAGTTGAAGGCTCGCGGCCATGTCGTCGTGGAAGAACCCGGTCGCCGCATCATCGCCGAGGAAACGGCCTGCGGTGGCAACGCATTGCCGTGGGGCGATCTCGCGATGTTTCTGCGTCGCGCAATCGACATGGCGCTGGCGGACCACGTGGCGGCGGTGGAGCAAAAGGGCTGGGTGTTCTTCGATCGCGGCCTTGTCGACGCGGCGTCGGCATTGGAAGCTTTGATCGGCGAACCGGTCCTGCGTCCGTTATGCATGACGCATCGCTATCATCGCCGCATGTTCATGGCGCCGCCTTGGCCCGACATCTATGTGACCGATATGGATCGCAAGCACGGGTTCGATGCGGCGGTGGTCGAGTATCGCCGCCTCATGGAGACCTATCCGGCGCTGGAGTATGAGGTGGTGCACCTGCCGAAGAGCACTACGGTGGCGCGTGCCGATTTCGTGCTGGCCTCCCTGGATGGATGAACGCGGCGGTCGGACGAAGCCAAGTGGCATCATAGGACTATAAGTGCAGTTGCAGTTCTTATCTTCGTCGGACGCGACCCAAGCTCTCGCCGCCACCGATTCGCCCTTCGCCGAATGAGCGCGACGCCCGCGGGCGAGCTGCGCCTTATGCGGAGACTTCCGTAACTTTCCTCGGCTATTGAGCGACTTCACTCCGCGAAGCGCGCGCATTTCTGCTGCGCCTGCCAGACGCGTGGAGGTGGGCGCCGATGAGAGAAGCTCGGATCGCATGGATCGATAATGCGAAAGGGATAAGCGTCATCCTCGTCGTCATGATGCACTCCGCGCTCGGCGTCGGGGAGGCCATGGGGGGCGAGGGGCTGCTGCATTGGCTGGTGGCTTTCGCCAAGCCGTTTCGCATTCCCGGCTTCTTCTTCATCGCCGGGCTCTTTCTGTCGCGCGCCATCGATCAGGACTGGCGGAGCTATCTCGACAAAAAGGTCGCGCATTTCGCCTATTTCTATTGCCTGTGGCTGTTCATCCAATGGCTGTTCAAGAGCGCGCTGCGGCCCGGCGCCGATCCGCTGACCGCGCTCGGGCAATTGGCGCTCGCCCTGGTCGAGCCGTTCGGAACCTTGTGGTTCATCTATCTGCTGCCGATCTTTTTCGTCGCCACCAAGCTGCTGCGCCTCGTTCCGACGCCGATCATGCTGCTGGCGGCCGCTCTGCTGGAGATGGCGCCGATCGAGACCGGCTGGGCGGTTCCCGACGAATTCGCCGCCCGCTATGTCTACTTCCTGTCCGGCTATCTGTTCGCGCCGCAGGTCTTCGCTCTGGCCGAATCGGCGCGGCGGCATCCGCGCGAGGCGCTCTGCTGGCTGCTCGGCTGGGCTATGGCCGACACGGCTCTGGCTTTCTCGCCCTCGCCCTCGGCGGATTATCCGAATCTCGCCTCGCTGCCGCTGGTCAGCCTCGTCACGGGCTTCGCCGGCGCTGCGGCGGTCATCGCCGGGGCCGCTCTGCTCGCCGATCTTCCGTCGATGGAATGGCTCCGCTACTGCGGCGCCAATTCGCTGGCCATCTATCTCGGATTCTTTCTGCCGATGGCGGCCGCCCGCAAGCTGATCGTCGATCATGATCTCGTGGATAGCGTGGGCTTGGCCTCGCTCATCGTCACTATGGCCGGCGTCACCTTCCCGCTGCTGCTGCATCGCGTGACCGAGCGGGGGCGATTCCGCTTTTTGTTCGAGAGGCCGCGGTCCTTCCGGCTCGAGCCCGCCGAATCGGGCGCCGCGCGGTCGGCGCGGCAAAACGCTGCGTAGAGCGTCGGGGATTTTTGTCCTGTGGGTGAGGAGGGCCGCGGGCCTAGGCCGCGGACAACGGGACGGCGCCCGTAAGCAAGTCGCCTATCATCTGAAGCGATGATCTTTGGAGCGGGCGAAGGGATTCGAACCCTCGACCCCAACCTTGGCAAGGTTGTGCTCTACCCCTGAGCTACACCCGCATCCGTGTCGCGGCGACGCGACGGGGGTCCTTATGCCGTAATCGAAGCGTGATTGCAACTGTCTCGGCGACAGTCTCGAACGGCTTCGCACAGGCTGTGGATGATCTATCTTTTCGCCGCCGGCTGCGCTAATCCCTGCGGTCTCGCGCCGGCGCCCGAAATGGCGGCCCGGCGCGCGAATTCTTGTACTCGGCCCCTGTCCGCCCGCGGATTTCCGCCCTTGAGCCACTCGACGCCAGACGATTCCGACATCCGCCGCAAGCGCATAAAAATTCGCGCCTGGCGCCGCGGCATGCGCGAGATGGACATATTGATGGGCCGTTTCGTCGACGCCACGGTCGATTCTCTGCCCGAGGCCGAGCTCGACGATCTCGAAGCGCTGCTGGACGCCGAGGATGACGTGGTTTTCCGCTGGCTGTCGCGCGCCGAGCCGGTTCCCCCGCGCTACGACACGCCCCTCTTCCGCCGGATCGCAGCTTTCCACACGCATGAGAAGCCGATCGATCTTTAGAGCATGTTCCCGAAAGGCGCGAAGCGGTTTTCGGAAGAGAATATGCGAGTTCAAACAGCTCCAAACGGCCCCGACGTTCCGATGACCGATCTCAAATCCGCCGTCGCCCGCCTGGAAAAGGGCGACAAGCTCCGCTTCGTGAATGTCCCGGACGGTTTCGACGCTTTCGTCGCCGCCGATCTCACCCGCGCGCTGGCCCGCGTCGCGGAGGGGCGGCCGGCCGTCTTCGTCCATGTGGCGCGCGATGCGCAGCGCTCGGCGGCTTTTCGCGAGGCGTTGCGATTCGCCGCGCCCGAGGTGGAGGCGCTGGATTTTCCCGGCTGGGATTGCCAGCCCTATGATCGCGTCTCGCCCAACGCCGCCATTTCCGCCCGCCGCATGACGGCGCTGGCGCGTCTCGCCCGCTCCAAATCCTCGGCCGAGCGGCCGCGAGTCGTCATGACCACGGTGGACTGCCTGCTGCAGCGCGTGCCGCCGCTGGAGAATGTCGCCGCCGATACTTTTTCCGCCGCGCCCGGCAATGTCGTGCATCTCGACGAGCTGGCGCTGTGGCTGGAGACCAATGGCTTTCTGCGCTCCTCCACCGTGCGTGAGACCGGCGAATACGCCCAGCGCGGCGGCATCGTCGATCTCTATGCGCCGGGAATGCCGGGGCCGATCCGCCTCGATTTCTTCGGCGACACGCTCGAATCGATTCGCAGCTTCGATCCCGAGAGCCAGCGCACCATTGGGCAATTGCGCTCGCTCGATCTCGTGCCGATGAGCGAGCTGCGGCTCACCAGCGACACGATGCGGCGCTTTCGCCAGGCCTACACCACGCGCTTCGGCGGACAGACGCGCGGCGACGCGCTCTATGAGGCGATCAGCGAGGGCCGCCGCCATCAGGGCGCGGAACATTGGCTGCCGCTCTTTTATGCGCGCATGGGCAGTGTTTTCGATTATGTGGGCGAGGCGCCGCTGCTGCTCGATCCGCTGGTCGAGGAAGCCGCCGGCGAGCGGCTGACGCAGATCGCCGATTATTACGACGCGCGCAAATTCGCCTATGACGCGGCGCCGGCCGACTCCAACTACAAGCCGCTGCCGCCGGATCAGCTCTATCTCACCATAGAGGAATGGCGCGGCAAGCTCGAGGGGCGCAGCCTCGCGACATTCTCGCCCTTCGCCGCGCCCGACGGCGCCGGCAAGGAGACGATCGATTGCGCCGCCCGCGCCGGCCGCGATTTCGCGCCCGAGCGCAATAATGAGGACACCAATGTCTTCGAGGTCGCCGTCGAGCATGTGAAGGCGCTGCGCGGCGCCGGCAGAACCGTCGTCGTCGCCGGCTGGTCGGACGGCTCCTGCGAGCGTCTCGGCAGCGTGCTCGCCGAGCATGGGCTGCGCGATCTGAAGACGGTGTCCTCTCTGCCGGCGGCTCTGGCGCTCGGCAAGGGCGCGGCGGCGCTGGCCGTGCTCGGCGTGGAGCATGGCTTCGAGACGGAAGGCCTCGCCATTCTCGGCGAGCAGGACATTCTCGGCGACCGCCTCGTGCGACGCCGGCGCAAGACCAAGCATACGGAAAATCTGCTCGGCGAAGTCGCCGCGCTCTCGGCCGGCGATCTCGTCGTGCATGTCGATCACGGCATCGGCCGCTTCATCGGCCTGGAGACGATCACCGCCGCCGGCGCGCCGCACGACTGCCTCGAGATTCACTATGCCGGCGGCGACAAGCTCTATCTGCCGGTCGAGAATATCGAGCTGCTGACCCGCTACGGCTCCGAGGATACGGAGGCGGTTCTCGACAAGCTCGGCGGCGTCGGCTGGCAGACGCGCAAGGCGCGGCTGAAGAACCGCATTCGCGAAATGGCCAAGGGCCTCATCGCGATCGCTGCACAGCGCAGCCTGCGGCAGGCGACCAAGCTCGTCCCGCCGGAAGGGCTCTACGACGAATTTTGCGCGCGCTTCCCTTACGACGAGACGGAGGATCAGGCCGCGGCGATCGAGGCGGTGCTGGACGATCTCGGCTCGGGACGGCCGATGGATCGGCTCGTCTGCGGCGATGTCGGCTTCGGCAAGACGGAAGTGGCGTTGCGCGCCGCCTTTTGCGCGGCGATCAATGGCCGCCAAGTGGCTGTCGTCGTGCCGACGACATTGCTCGCGCGCCAGCATTACAAGACTTTCTCGACGCGCTTCTCCGGCCTGCCGATTCGCGTCGCGCAATTGTCACGCATGACGCACGCCTCCGACATGCGCCTCGCCAAGGCCGGCATTGCGGACGGTACAGTCGACATCGCCGTCGGCACGCACGCCGTGCTCGGCAAGGCGATCTCCTTCAAGGATCTCGGCCTCGTCATCATCGATGAGGAGCAGCATTTCGGCGTCGGCCATAAGGAGCGGCTGAAAGAGCTGCGCGCCGAGGTGCATGTGCTGACGCTCTCGGCGACGCCCATTCCGCGCACTTTGCAGCTCGCCATGACGGGCGTGCGCGAATTGTCGCTCATCGCCACGGCGCCGGTCGATCGTCTCGCCGTGCGCAGCTTCGTTTCGCCCTTCGATCCGCTCATCGTGCGCGAGGCGCTGCTGCGCGAGCGTTATCGCGGCGGCCAGGCTTTCTTCGTCTGCCCGCGCATCGAAGATCTGGAAGACGCCGCCGCCTTTTTGCGCGAGGCTGTGCCGGAGGCGAAATTCGTCATGGCGCATGGGCAAATGGCGGCCGGCGATCTCGAAGAGCGCATGACGGCTTTCTACGAGGGGAAATTCGACATTCTCCTCTCGACCACCATCGTCGAATCGGGCCTCGACATTCCGACGGCCAACACGCTCATCGTCTGGCGCGCCGATATGTTCGGCCTCGCGCAGCTCTATCAGCTACGCGGGCGCGTCGGCCGCGCCAAGACGCGCGCCTATGCGCTGTTCACCACGCCCGCCAATAAGACCATCACGCCGCAAGCGCAAAAGCGTCTCGAAGTGTTGCAGAGCCTCGACACGCTCGGCGCTGGCTTCCAGCTCGCGAGCCATGATCTCGACATTCGCGGCGCCGGCAATCTCCTGGGCGAGGAGCAGTCCGGCCATATCAAGGAGGTCGGCTACGAGCTCTACCAGCAGATGCTGGGCGATGCGATCACGCTGCTGAAGGCCGGCATAGAGGAGCCGGAGGAGGAGGCCTGGTCGCCGACCATCGCCATCGGCGCGCCGGTGACGATACCGGAAGATTATGTGCAGGACCTCACTCTGCGCCTGCAGCTCTATCGCCGTCTGTCGACGCTGGAGACAGATCAGGACATCGAATCCTTCGCAGCGGAACTGATCGACCGTTTCGGCCCGACGCCGCCGGAGGTGGAGCTGCTCTTGAAGATCGTCGCCATCAAAGCGCTCTGCCGCCGGGCGCATGTGGAGAAGCTGGAGGCGGGCCCCAAGGGCGTCATCGTCGCCTTCCGCGACGGCAATTTCGCCGATCCAGCCGGCCTTGCGCGCTTCGTCATGGAGCCGGGCACTCAGGCAAAGGTGCGCCCAGATATGAAGATCGTCTTCATCCGCGATTTCGCCGATATGAAAAGCCGTCTCGAGGGCGCGCGCCGCATATTGCGCACGCTGGTGTCGATCGCGGAGAAGAAGAAAGCGGCGTGATCTCGTCGCGCTCATGCGCGACGAGCCCGACGGCCTCGGTCAGTGGCCGCCCTTGGCCTCGTGATAATTCTCCACATTGGTCTGGAAATCGGCGACGCATTCTTGCGGAACCTCGTCGGCGATCTCGGGCCGCGCGTCGAAGCAGCCGCCGAGCATTTCCGGGCCGGGCGGAAATCCCTTGCAGAGCGAGACATAGATCGCATTGCATTCGCGCGAGAGTTTTTCCTCCAGCGTTCTGGCGATGAGCAGGCCGTCGATCAGGTCGCGCGCCTCCTCATTCGTCTTCGCCGCGCCGATGATCATGGGCTCGCCGCGCAGATCGAAGACCATGAGCGTTGAGGCCGCGGCGCCGTCGGCGCGCTGATAGGCGACGCGCACGATCAGCCCGGCCGGCGCGCCGGCGGGATCGAGCCGCCATTCGGCCAGTTTCGCGCCCGTGACATTGGGAAAATTGCCGAGCGAGAAGGCCGAGGCCATGGGCCGTTCCAGTGAATAGAGCGTTTTGCCGCGCTCCAGCACGAGGAAGCTGCGCGGATCATCGTCCACGACATAGACGGAAAAGCCGCCGACGCCGGCGCAGTGGAAAATCGCGGTCCTGCCGCTCCTCTCCAGCGTGCGGTTCGCGAGCTTCAGGCGATCCGTCGCGGGGCAGTTCTGGAGAGAGCTATATTGCGATTTCGGCTCCGCGGCGGGAGCGGCGCAGGCGTGGCAGGTGAAGGCGTGGGAGGTGAAGGCGAGAAGAGAAAGGGCTATTCCGCGGATCATGCCGGCTCGGCCTTTCGATGCGACGGGGGCGGCGACTATATAGCGACCGACGAAGGGCGAAGCGATGATCGGCGCTGCTCAGCCCTGGATCTCCTTCAGTCTCGCCCCGCGGGCGACGCAGACGCGATCGCGGCCCAGCGTCTTGGCGCGGTAGAGCGCTTCGTCCGCGCGGCGCATGGCGTGGGAGAAGCTCTCGTCCGCGGCGATTTCGGCGACGCCTATGCTGACGGTGATCGGGGGCAGGCGCGGCGTGACATGCAGCGCCGCCGCCTGCCGGATCATCTCGGCGACGCGCCGTCCTCGAGCGAGCGGCGCGCCTGCCAGGAAAATGACGAACTCCTCTCCGCCCAGGCGGCCGGCGAGCGCGCCTTCGGGGGTCGTCAGCCGCAGCAGCGCGGCGAAATATTGCAGAACCTCGTCGCCGACCGCATGGCCGAATCGATCATTGACCCGTTTGAAGTGATCGAGATCGAGGAGAACGACCGTCGTCGGATCGCGCTCGGCCTGCGCGCTCGCGAGCCGAGGCGCGCAAGCGAGGTCGAAGCCGCGCCGGTTCAAGAGCCCGGTCAATTGATCGATCTCCGCCGCGCGGCGCGCCTCGCGGATCGCCTCCTGCGCGACGATGAGCAAGGTGAGCAGCCCCGCCGCGATCAGCAGAACGCCCGTCGCCGATTGCGAGGCGATCGCATAGGAGCTCGCGACATATTCGCTCGGCGTGCGGCCGACGCCGAAGGCGGTCGCGAAAAACGGCTTTATGATGAAATGCGCCGCGATCACCCCATAGAGGCCGGCGAGCGCTATTTCGAGCGCCGCGCGTCGGCCCGCGAGCAGGATGATCCAGCCGCAGCAGGCTGTCGCCAGAGCATAGGGCGTCTGATAGACGAGGTTGAAGGCGAGACTGTCTTGCGGCCATTCGCCGATCGCCGCGCCGCTGAGCAGCGCCGCGCCATAGAGCCCCGCGACGGCGCTCCAGCGCGGGCCGCGACCATAGAAGCGGGCGAGAGAGGCCGACATCAGAAACAGGCCCGCGCAAAAGCCCACATAGTTCAGCGCGCCGAAGATATCGGGCCAGACTCCCAAGTGAACGACGAAAAGGCACAGCGGAGCCGACATTCCGAGCATGTAGCTCGCAGCGAACCACAACGCCCGGCGGTCGGCCGGATTGGCCAGAGCGACGAAGGCGAAGCTCGCAGCGAACAGCGCTGCGATCATGACATTGACGATGAGAGCGTAGGACGCGCCGAGCATGGGACTCCCGAGACGCCGGGAATAGACCTATAAGGTTGACAATTCGCGTCATTTTCATGTCGGCGATCATTGGAGGACGAAAGATTGCGATCGAAGGAGACAGAGACGTCGGCCGGCCTCATCGCGCATTGGCGCGCCATTCCGCTCTATGCGCGCATCATCGTCGCCGTGGCGCTCGGCGTCGTCGCCGGCCTCGCGCTCGGCGATTCGGCGCATATCCTCGGGACGCCGGCCAAGCTCGTCCTGCGCCTGCTGGGCGCGCTGGCGCCGCCGCTGATCCTGCTCGCCATCGTGCAGGCGCTCATGCGCGCGCATCTCGCTGGCGGGCAGGCGCTGCGCCTCGTCGCTCTGCTCCTCACCAATACTCTGGTGGCGATCTTCATCGGACTCGCGGTGGCCAATGTGCTGCAGCCGGGCGCCTGGACGACGGCAGCCCCCGGCGCCCCGGCGAAATCTGCGGGCGGCGCGGCCGATCCGCTGATGCAATTTCTCGACAGCGTGCCGAAGAGCATTCTGGGGCCTTTCGGCGACAATGGCGCGGTGATGGGCGTCATCTTCATCGCCGTCGCTTTCGGAATCGCGCTGCGCGGGCTGCGCACGCATGAGGTGCGCACGGTGGAGGACCTCGTGCATGTGGCGCTGACGAGCCTCATCACCATTCTGCATTGGATCATCGATGTGGTGCCGCTCGCCGTCTTCGGCCTCATCGCCAGCATCGTCGGGGTGAGCGGCTTTCGCGATTTTCTCGCGCTCGGCGGATTCTTCATCGCTGTGCTGACGGCGCTGGCGCTGCAATTCGTCTATTACGCGCTGCGCATAAGGCTCGGCTCATGGGCGAGCCCGCTGCATGTGGTCGCCGGCGTGCGCGACGCGCTGCTGATGGCTTTTTCGACCGGCAGCTCCACGGCGACCATGCCGCTCACCTATGAGCTCTTGCGCGAGCGCGTCGGATTGCGCGAGCAATCGGCGAGCATGGGCGCGCTGGTCGGCTCCAATTTCAACAATGACGGCACGGCGCTCTATGAGGCGATGGCGGCGCTCTTCGTCGCGCAATTGCTGGGGCTGCATTTGACGTTGGGGCAGCAATTTTTGGTGGCGCTGACTTCCGTCGTCGCCTCTGTGGGCGCTGCCGGCATTCCAGAGGCCGGCCTCGTGACCATGACCATGGTGTTCCGCGCCGTCGCGCTGCCGACGGATTACATCGCGCTGCTGCTGACGATCGACTGGCTGCTGGATCGCTGCCGCACGGCGATCAATGTGATGGGCGATGTGACGGTGAGCTGCCTGCTGGACGGCAAAACGCGGGCAAGCGAAACGCGGGCAAGCGAAACAGGGGAAGGCGAGGGCTCGTCGCCCCCGCCCCTTTGATGAGCCGCTCAGGCCGCGCCGGAGAGCGCCAGCGTGCGCCGCGCGCCGTCGAGATGCAGGCGCTCCACCATGCGGCCGTCGATCTGCGCGACGCCGATCGACGCATTCTCCGGCGCGTCGAACAGCTCGACGATCTTGCGCGCGAATTCGATCTCGGCCGGCGAGGGCGCGAAGACCTCGTTGACCGTGGCGATCTGGCCCGGATGGATCAGCATCTTGCCGTCCATGCCGAGATCGCGGCCCTGCTCGGCCTCGCGGCGCAGCCCATCGAGATCGTTGAAATCATTGTAGATACCGTCGATGATATCGACATCGTGCAGACGCGCCGCCAGCACTGAGGCAGAGAGCCAGGAGACCAGCGCCGGCCGGCCCGGCGTCAGCCTTGCGCGCGTCGATTTGGCGATGTCGTTCGGCCCCAGCATCATGGCCGAGAGCGGCGCCTCCTGCGCGGCGCTGGCGATCTTTTCAATGTCGAAAAGCGCGCGCGGCGTCTCGATCATCGCCCAGAGCGTGGTGTGGGCGGGCGCGCCGGCGGCCTTCATATCGCGCGCGGCGCGCAGAATATCGTCCCGGCTATTGGCCTTGGGGACGACGATGGCGTCCGGCCCCGCCGCGGCGACGGCGGCGATATCGGCGGCATACCAGGGCGATTCGAAGACATTGACGCGCACGATGATCTCGCGGGAGCCATAGCCGCCGCCCTTCACCGCGGCGACGACCTGCTCGCGCGCCGCCTCCTTGGCGGCCTCGGCGACCCCGTCCTCGAGCTCGAACATCAGCACATCGGCTGCGAGCGTCTTGCCCTTCTCCAGCGCTCTGGCGTTGGAACCCGGCATGGCCAGCACGCTGCGTCGCGGTCGCGAAATCATGGCTCTCTTTTTCTCCCCTTGCCTCGTCGGTCGCGCTCCACAATAAAGGAGCCGCCGCCGGCGCGCCATCGCCGGCCGTCACGAGGAGCGAATATGACCGAAGCCGGCCCGACAGAGCAGCCCGGCGACATTCTCCCCGCCCATCTCGAGAAAGGCTACGAGACCTTTCTCGCCGGGCGGTTTCGCAGCGAGCAGCAGAGATTCCACGAGCTGGCGGCGGAAGGCCAGAAGCCGCGGACGATGGTGATCGGCTGCTGCGATTCGCGCGTCGCGCCGGAGGCGATCTTCGACGCCGGGCCGGGCGAGCTGTTCGTCATTCGCAATGTCGGCAATCTCGTGCCGCCCTATGCGCCGGACAATCAATATCACGGCACCTCGGCGGCGCTGGAATATGCGGTGATGGCGCTGAAGGTGAATCACCTCGTCATTCTCGGCCACGCCCAATGCGGCGGCGTGCGCGCCTATGCGGAGAGCCAGGCCGATCCCTACACGCGGCCGCTCTCGGCCGGCGATTTCATCGGCAGCTGGATCAAGCTGCTGGCCCCGGCCGCCGAGCGCGCCGGCGCCATTCCAGACCCTCTCACGCCCGATTATGTCGAGCGGCTCGCCTTCGAATCGATCAAGCAGGGCGTCGCCAATCTGCGCAGCTTCCCCTGGATCGCGACATTGGAGCAGCGCCATTATCTCTCGCTGCACGGCGCCTATTTCGGCGTGATGGACGGCAGGCTGCTGGCGCTGGATGAGGCCACGGGCCAATTCTCGCAGGTCGCGCCGCAGGCCCATGCCGCCGCCTTCGCCCAGCCGCGGTTCTGAATATGGCGATCCCGCAGATCGACGGCCTGTCGCAGCTCGCCGATCGCTATGACGCGATCCTCTGCGACGTCTGGGGCGTGCTCATCGACGGACGCTCGCATTTTCCGGTCGCCGCCGAGGCGTTGGAGAAATTCCGCGCCCGCGGGGGCAAGGTGGCGCTCGTCACCAACGCCTCGCGGCCGAGCGAGGAGGTCCGCCGGCAGCTCGACGGGCTCGGCCTGCCGCGCGCCGCCTATGACGATCTCGTCAGCGCCGGGCAATTGACGCTGGAGCAGATGGTCGCGCGCGACGGCGAGGCGTGCCATCACCTCGGCCCGCCGCGCGACAATGGGCTTTTCGAGGCCGCCGATCGGCTTCTCGGCGGAAAATTCCGCCGCGTCCCGCTCGAGGACGCCGATTATGTCGTCTGCACCGGGCTCATCGACGAGCGCCGCGAGACGCCGGACGATTATGCGAGAACGCTGGAGCGCATGCGCGAGCGCGGCCTGCCCATGCTCTGCGCCAATCCCGACATTGTGGTCGGCATCGCCGGGGAGCTGGTCTATTGCGCCGGCGCTCTGGCCGAGCGTTACGCCGCGCTGGGCGGCGAGGTGGTGATGGCCGGCAAGCCCTATCTTCCGATCTACGCCGCCGCTCTCGGCCGCATCGCCGCTCTCGCCGGCGAGGCCCCCGCCCGCGTTCTGGCGATCGGCGACGGAGTGGCGACGGATTTGCTGGGGGCTTCCCGCGCCGGCCTCGACTCGCTGTTCTTGACCGAGGGGGTGCATCGCGACGAGCTCTACCCGCCGCCGGACCGCCGGCTGGACGTGGCCGCAATGGGGGCGCTTCTGGCCGGGGCCGGAGTCAAACCGGTTGCATTTGCGCCGTTTCTGGTGTGGTAGATGGAGAAACGGCCCAGCGGCCTCTTCCGCCTGGGCGACAAAGGCCGGTGACCGCATCCATGTCGACGCCCTTCAAGACCTATTATTTCGAAGACCTCGCCATTGGAATGCGCGAGACCTTGATGAAGGCCGTCATGGACGACGACGTGATCGCCTTCGCCGATCTCTCCGGCGACCGCAATCCGATCCATCTGTCGGACCATTTCGCCAGCAAGACGCGCTTCGGCGAGCGCATCGTGCACGGTCTCTACACGGCCTCGCTGATCTCCACCGTCATCGGCATGTATCTGCCGGGGCCGGGCGCGGTCTATCTGTCGCAGACGCTGAATTTCCGCGCCCCGGTGAAGATCGGCGACGTGATTCACGTCGTCGTCGAGATCGTCGAGCTGATCGAGAAGGGCCGCCGCGCCCGCCTGCACTGCGAATGTCTGGTGGACGGCAAGGTGGTGCTGGACGGCGAGGCCTGGGTCATGGTGCCGAGCCGCGAGCAGGCGACCCGCGCCGCGCAATTGGCCAAGCCCGCCGCCTCCGCCTGAGCCGCGGCGTCTTCGCTGCGGCTCATTTGCGGCGCGCCACGATGAACAGCCGCGGAAAGAGCAGCAGAATCTTTCCGTCCGTCCGGCGCGGATAGGCTTTGGCGAGCGCCGCTCGATAGGCGGCGACGAAGTCTCGCGCCTCCCCCTCCGTCAACGGCGCGAGAAACGGGCGCAGCCCTGTCGCTCTCACCCATTCGACGATCGCATCCGCCCCCGCCAGCGGATGGGCGTAGGTCGTGCGCCAAACATCCGTCTCGCAGCCCGCTTCGTGCAGCAGATCGTAATAGGTCTCGGCGGTGAGGATTTTCGAGCGGATCGCCGAGGCGTCGCCGATTTTCTGCGCCCAGGGTCCGGCGACGGCGGTCTCCCGCATCAGCCGATGGCTCGGCTCGTCCTGATTATCGGGCATTTGCACGGCGAGGACGCCGCCCGGCGCGAGCTCGGCGACGAGGCGGGGGAGCAGCGCGCGATGATCGGGGAGCCATTGCAGCGAGGCGTTGGCGAAGAGGAGATCGGGCGCCGCATCGGGACGAAAATCGGCGATGTCCGCTAAGGTGAAGTCGGCGGCGGGGAGGCGGGCGCGGGCGGTGGCGATCATGGCGGGCGAGGAATCGACGCCGAGCAGACGGGCTGTGGGAAAACGCCCGGCCAGCAATTCTGCGCTATTGCCCGGCCCGCAGCCGAGATCGATGATGAAGCTGGGCGCCTCGAGCGGAATGCGAGCCAGCAGCTCGCGCGCGGGCCGCGTGCGTTCTGTCTCGAAAGTCGAATAGAGAAGCGCATTCCAGTCGGCCATGATCGAGCCAATTCATCTGTCGCGGCCTCTGCGAGCCCGCTCGAGCGGCGCCGCTCGGCCGCATCATCCCTCGCCAATGCGGCGAGGATTCGTCCTTCGGCTCCTGCGCTCACGGACTTGCGCGTCGCAGACACGGGGCGGCCCTTCCAGCGCCGAACTCGCGCCCTTTTTCGCCGCCACGCTCACGTAGAAAACGTCTTCGGCGCCAGCATGATAGAAGATGACACGCGGCAATGTGGGACATGAGGCGAGGAGACAAGGGCATGAGCGCGGGCATGAGCGTCAGACCTACGCTGTCCGGCGCCCTATTGGCCGCCGGCCTTGCCGCCACCACGGCCATGGCGGGCGATCTCGGCTATCCGGCCTCGGCGCTCGGCGAATTTTCGAGCAAGCCGCGCAGCGCCTTCGACAGTGCGCCGCCGCTCGCCGCGCCTTTCGTCCTGCCGGCGGACCCGGAGCAGACGGCGACCACGGCTCCCGCCCAACCTCCCGCCCAACCTCCTGCCCAAGCTCCCGTCCAAGCTCCCGTCCAAGTTCCAGCCCAAGCTCCCGCCCGAGCCCCGGTCCGAGCTCACGCGCCGCCTCCGGCCGCCGCCGCGCCGGCGCCGGTCGCCGAGGCCGAGGAGCCGGCGCCGCCGCCCTCCGATACGGCTCCCGCTCCTGCAGGCGCGCTCGACGAATATGAGGCGCGCTGCTTCGTGAAGCTCCAGGGCCGCGTCGTGACCGCCAAGCCGTGCCGCATCCTGCGCGAGCCGAAGGAAATCATCTTCGAGATCGACGAAGGCCCGCTGACGATCAAGCTGCGGCAGGGCCGCGTCTGGACCGCGCGGCTCAAGGATCACGATCTCGGCAATGTCTACCAGACCGGCCCCTGCTGGGGCGCAAAGGGTTTCTACGCCTGCGACCGCGGGAAGCTCTGATTTTACTGCGATTTAACGCCCCGGCCTTCTTCCTGCGGCTCGCTGCGCAGGCCCTTGGGGCCGAGCGTCTTGGCGATGATCGCCTCGGTCGCCGACGTCCAGCCGGGCTTCGCATGGGCGATGGGCGTCGGCCCTTCGCCGGGGACGATGTGAACGAGGCGGAAGCCGCGCGCTTTCAGCTCGCGTAGAAAATCCGGCATCATCGCCGCCGTCGAGGGCCGCGGATCGTGGAACAGCACGATGCCCTTGCCGGCCGCCTGCAGCCGCGACATCACCAGCTCCAGCTCGGCGCGCGGCGACATTTCCTGCCAGTCCGAGGCCCAGAGATCGGCGCCGAAGACCGAGACGTCGCGGTCTTCCAGCCAGCGCACCAGCTGCGGCGTGTCGGCGAAGCCGGGAAAGCGGAAGAAGGGGAAATGCGGCGAGGGCTCGCCGGTGGGAAAGCCAGCGGCGGCGTCGACGGCGCGGAAGCCTTTTTCTATGTCGGCCTGCGCCGTATCCTCGCTCATCAGCCGCAGCGTGCGGGCGGGGTGGCTATAGGAATGATGTCCGGCGTTATGCCCTTCGGCGACGATGCGACGGACCAGCGCCGGCGATTCCGCCGCATGGGAGCCGACGAGAAAGAAGGTCGCCCGCGCGCATTCCGCCTTCAGCGCATCCAGCACGCGCTCGGTCGCGCCATGGGCCGGGCCGTCGTCGAAGGTGAGGACGACCTCGTGATCGGCGAGGGCCAGCGTGCGCGGATAGGTCTGCAGGCCGAGCGCCAATCCCTCGCTTCCGTCGATCGCGATCGTCCGCGAGACGCCCAGCGCCTGCGCGCCGCATTCGGCCGCGCCGGCGGCGGCGGGCATGAGGGCGAGCAGAGCCGCAGTAAGACGAAAGAGAGTCGAAAGAACATGCATAGGCGGTTTGCTTTCCCGGCGCGGCGCGTTATGGGAGCCCTGTCCCGGTCTCGCCGGCCGGTTGGCTCCCCTCGCGCATCGATCAGGCCCCCATATGTCGCAAGACCATGAAAAATCGGCGCCTGCGGAAGGAAATTTTCGTGACGAGGAAACCGGCGAGCCGCGCGCCGATTTCGTCGCCGCGGTGGAAGAGGCCATCGCCGAAGGCGATTCCAGCCATGTGAAGGAGCTGGTCTCCCCGCTCCACGAGGCGGATGTCGGCGCGCTGATCGAATTGCTCGATCACGAGGAACGCCCGCGCCTCGTCGAGCTGATGGGCGACGAGTTCGATTTCGCCGCTCTGACCGAGATCGGGGAGTCGACGAGAGAAGATATCCTCGAGGAGCTGCCGGTCGCGACGCTCGCCGAGGCGATGCGCGAGCTCGAGAGCGACGACGCTGTCGCTATTCTGGAGACGCTGGAGCCCAAGGAGCAGGCCGAGGTCCTCGAGGCGCTGCCGGCGCAGGAGCGCATCATTTTGCGCCGCTCGCTGGAGGCCGCCGAGGGCACGGCCGGGCGCCTGATGCAGACCACGCTGATCGCCGTGCCGCCCTTCTGGTCGGCGGGCGAGGTGCTGGATTTCTTCCGCGCCACCGAGCCGGACGAGCTGCCGGACAATTTCTTCGAGGTCTTCGTCGTCGATCCGGCCTATCGGCTGCTCGGCACGGTTTTTCTCGACGCGCTGGTGCGCGCCCATCCCAAGACGCGCGTCGAGGAGATCATGCAGGCGGACCGCCGCCGCGTGCAATTCGACGAGGACACCGAGGAAGTGGCGCGCCTCTTCGAGCGCTATAATCTTGTGTCCGTTCCCGTGGTGGACGAGGCGGAGCGGCTCGTCGGCGTCATCACCATCGACGACGTCGTGGACGTCATTCAGGAGGCGGCCTCCGAGGAGATCAAGGCGCTCGGCGGCGTCAGCCCGGACGAGGAGCTGACCGACAGCTTCTGGTGGATCGTCAAGAGCCGCTTTCTCTGGCTCCTCATCAATCTCGGCACCGCCTTCATCTCGGCGAGCGTGCTGAAGACCTTCGAATCGCAGCTGCAGCAAATGGTGGCGCTGGCCGTGCTCGCGCCCATCGTCGCCAGCCAGGGCGGCAATTCGGCGACGCAGACGATGACGGTGACGGTGCGGGCGCTGGCGACGCGCGAGCTCTCGCGCTCCAACGCGCTTCGCATCATAATGCGCGAGCTGGCGACGGGGGCCTTCAATGGCGCGGCTTTCGGCGTGATCACGGGGCTCGTCGCGGCCAATTGGTTCCAGACGATCGGCCTCGGCCCGGTGATGGCCATGGCCATGTTCACCAATCTCGCCGCCGGCGCGCTGGGCGGCATTCTGGTGCCCATGCTGCTCGAGCGCTGGAAGGTCGATCCGGCCGTCGCCTCCAGCGCCTTTGTCACCACTGTCACCGATGTCGTCGGCTATGGTTCCTTTCTGGGCATAGCCACGTTATGGTTCCGCCTGGGTTGAGTCGCGCGGCCGAGACTGTGGCGAATCGCGCCGGCTTTGGGGAATTAACGCTTCGTTACCGGCTTGCGGGATATTTTCGCGCAATGCGATCGAACGAGATTTTCGCGGCTGCGGCCGCCGTCCTCCTTTCCACGGCCCTCTCCGGCTGCGGCAGCGCCGTGGATCCGTCCTATAGCGCGCGCCCGCGCTTTGCGACCAGCGCGCCGCTGGTCAACACGCGCAAGGACCCGACCTATCTCGCCTATGCGGTGCCGGAGTCGCAGCTGCACGCCTATCCGGCGACGCGCAGCGCCGAATTCTCCGTGCATGGCGTCGATGTCTCCAAATATCAGGGCGATATCGACTGGCAGGCGGTGAAGGAGTCCGGCGTCGGCTTCGCCTTCATCAAGGCGACCGAGGGCGGCGACGCGCTCGACTCCAAGTTCCAGCGCAATTGGGCGGCGGCCAAGGCGGCCGGCGTGCCGCGCGGCGCTTATCATTTCGTCTATTGGTGCCGGCCCCCGCATGAGGAGACCGGCTTTTTCAAATCGGTCGTGCCGGTGGAGCCGGACGCGCTGCCGCCGGTGCTGGACGTGGAGGCGACGCCCACCTCGCGCAGCTGCAAGCGCACGCTCTATCGCGAGGAAGTGCTGCGCGACATGCGCGTCATGCTCCAGGATATGGAGCGCCATTACGGCAAGAAGCCGATCATCTACAGCTCGGTGGATTTCTATCAGGCGATCCTGCATTCCGGCGCGCTGGCGGAATATCCGATCTGGGTGCGCTCGACCAAATATCATCCGGCGGTGCGCTATGGCGACCGCAAATGGACCTTCTGGCAATATCGCTCCGACGGGCATGTGCCCGGAATCTCCGTCGCCGTGGATCAGAACACATTCAACGGCAGCCATGCGCAATGGCGGGAATGGCTCGCCGATCAGACCGGGCTGAAGGCGCAGCCGGTCGCCACGGCGGCCGCCAAGCCGATCGACGATCGCAGCATAGAAAAGCTGATCGAGGAGGATCCGGCGATGCTGCCCTCCGCGATGAAGAACGCGCAGTGATCCCCCGCCGGGCGGCGCGCGTGCGAGCCTTTTGGCTCGCCCTCGCGGCGACGCTGCCCGCGGCCGAAGCGGCCGGCTGCGAGACCGGCGATCCTTCGCTCGCCGGCCATTATTATCTCAGCGGCGTGATGGAGACCGGCTCCGAGCTGCTGTTGCGGCCGGACGGGCGCTTCGACTATATGCTCGCCTATGGCGCGCTGGACGAGATCGCCTCCGGCTGCTGGTCGCGCCAGGGCGATGTGGTGACGCTCGCCGTCTCGAAATTTCAGGCGAGCATGGACGATCCGATGAAATTCGATCGGCTCGCTCTGACCGTCACGCCGCGCGGCGGCCTGTCGCGCCGGTTCGAGGGCGGCCGAACCGGCGTCTATTCGCGGCCGCGCGGCGGCCGCTGAGCGCGCCCGGAGCTGCGCTCGAGCGAAATCCGGGCCGTTTTGAAATTCGCATTTTGCCCCTGAGCGGTCATTCGATATCGACAAGAATTTCGTGCAGGCTCCTCGAGGATCAGAACGTGTTCGAGGTCAAACAGTGGCCGCGTCACGGCTTTCCGATTTGGGCGCGTTGCGTTGTCGAGGCGGTCTAATTCGCATACCTACCTTCGCTCTTCAGACTTTTGGGATTATGCTGCTTCCAACAGGATATTGGCGTAGTTTGGCGTCCGTCCTCCAAGGTCGAGCGCTTCCCCATGGGAAGCAAAAAAGAGCGTGTGCAATGCCCGCTATCAGACCAACGCAATTCGTGACCGAGGATCGAAAGCCCGGCGATGTCTGCGGACCAGCGAGTACGCTCTGGATCAGTGAAGCGGCGGGGCTGACGCAGTTCGGCGCCCTCATCGAGATCCTCGAGCCCGGGTCACTGTCCTCCCTCGAGCATTGGCACAGCGCTGAGGACGAGTTGCTCTATGTCCTGGAAGGCGAAGTAACGCTGATCGAGGGCGCTACCGAAACGATTCTCCGCGCTGGCGATGCAGCCGCTTTCAAAGCTGGCGTCGCGATTGGCCACCATCTGCACAACCGCAGCGAACAACCAACTCGCTGCCTGGTTATGGGCGCGCGTGCGCCTATCGATAAAATCACATATCCGGATCATGATCGGGTCTGCCATCGAGATCGCTCCCTTCCCGACGACATCTGGACCGACGGCGCAGGGACGCCGGCAACTAACCCATATGCTTGAGATCTAGCGCTTCTGTATCGTTGAACGGCGTGCCGATTCATTCTCGATATTCGAAGCGATGCGTTTGGCGCCTCGGCGAAATTCGGCATGCCCACCGCCACTCTGCCGCCCCCTTGCCCAATCGCTGGCCAAGGCGGGCGAAATCGTCTAGTGTGCCGGAACATTCGAGAGCATCAACGCTTTTGAAGGATTCTCGGCGTCGTAATATCGACGCGGTTTCGAGCGTGTGCGCCGTTTAACGAATTTTCCAAAGGCCCGGACGGGGAACGTCCGAGGCGACGCCTTCTGAGACGAAAGGATGAGGCCATGCGGCTTGCTGCGGCGATCTTCGCCACTTGCGTATCTTTTTCCGCGCTGGCGCTCGAATTGCCCGCCGCATCCCCGGCGGATATGGCCCCCGCCGCCGTCGCCCAGCTCGACGTCCGCGTCCCCGAGACCGCTCCGGTCGTCGATGTCGCGCCTCTCCCGCCCGTGATCGAGCGCTCGGTCGTCGCGCGGCCGGCGCCGGCCGCCGCGCATCGCAAGGTCAGGCGCATCGCCCGGCGGCCCGGCGCGCTCGCGCATCATTCGGCGCCGCCGCGCCGCCGCATAGAGGCGCGCGCGCCCCTCCTTCCGACGCCTGTAGCGGAGGCGCTGCGCCCCGCCCCGCGGCGTTGCGACACCATCGCCTGCCCTCGCTTCGTGCTCGTCGGCGTCGGCTTCTGAAGAGAACCGATCTCACGAAATGACGCGGCCGCGCCGAAGAGGCGCGGCCTTTTTCGTTTCATGAGGCCGCGTCGCTGCGGACGCGGCCTCCACTCATGCTTCAGCGGTCACGGCGGTGATCGTGATGGCCGTGATGGTCGTGATCATGATCGTCGTCGTGATCGTGATCTCGATCGGCAAAGACGAAGAGATCGACGAGATCGCCGATGGCCGGCCGATTGGCGGGAATATAGGGATTCTCGCGCGAGGGAATCGGGTTCGGCAGATTGTCGCGGCTGAGATGCGAGACTGTCGGCAGCTTCCAGTTCCGCTCGATGAATTTCAGCAGCGAGATATGGTCGTAATAAGTATGGTCGACATAGCCCTTCTTGGCGTAGGGCGAGACCACGATGAGCGGAATGCGCGTGCCGTCGCCGAAGAAGTCCACCGGCTGAATATAGCCCGAGTCGTAATAGCCGCCGCCTTCGTCCGTGGTGATGAAGATCGCCGTGGAGTCCCAGGCGGAGGAGCCCTGCACGCGCGCGATCAGCGTCTTCAGGAATTGCTCATAGAGATGGCTGGTCGAATCGGCAGGATGCGCGGCGAAGGCCTCGAAGGGACGCACGAAGGAGACGGCCGGCAGCGCGCCATCGGTCAGATCGGTCAGGAAAGCGCCATAGTTCTGCAGCTTGGCGTATTCGCTCGTCGTCATCACCTGCAGATAGCCGGTGAGCGGATCGCAAATGCCGCAATAGGCGTGGAAGGGCGCCCCGCCCGCCACGGGGAAATTCACGCCATCGACGGAATTGGCGAAGACGGTGGGATCGTCGCCGCGATCGGCGCTGTAATATTTCCACGACACGCCATGCGCGGTCAGCACATCGACGATGGTCGAGGCCTTCTGCGGCGGCAGGGTGAAGTTCGTCGCGCCGAGCGCGCGCGTCACCGAGGGCTTCTCGTTCCAATACATGTTGTAATTGTTGACGAGGTAGTAATGCCCCGGCGCGCATTTGCGCTCATAGGTCCCGTTTCTGCGCAGCTGCTGATCGACAGCGGCGACGCCCGGCTGCGAGAGATCATGGCAGTTCACATAGGAGCCGCCGCTATAGCCGTCCTGCGTGTAGTAATTATTCGTGCCGCTGACCGGATCGGGATTCTCGATCTGATTGACGGGCGGCGTCGCGGGCGAGCCGTCGAGACGCGCGGGATCGGTATAGAAGGCCGCATGGCCGGTGACGATCGCCTGGAAATTGGCGCCCGTGCCGCCCATCACCGCCTGATGAAAATTGTCGCTGATCGCATAAGAATCGGCGAGCGATTTGAAATAGGGCGCGTCGCCGGTCTGCGCGACGCCATGCGCGTCCGTATAGGCGTTCATGTTGAAGAAGCCCATGGAGATCGCGCCCTCCTTGGGATCGAAGCCGGCGGGGGGCTTGCCGTTGGAGCCGGTGCCGATCGTCTTCTCCACCCAGACGAATTTGTCGAGCTTGCCGCCGTCCCACTGCTGCCACATCTGGAAGAAGCGATGCACGGGGTCGCCGGTGTAAGCGGCGTAGGAGACATATTTGCTGATCTGATAAGGCCCGTTGGGCAGATCGGTCGGGAAGCGCGTATCCGGCACGCCCTGGGGAACGCCGGCCGCATAAGTGGTGTAGGGCTGCGGCAGCGTGGCGTAGGCGCCGGTCGAAGGCGTCACCACCTCATAATGATGGAGATCGGAGCCGATGTTCTGCGCCGCCTCGGAGAAATGCGGGCCGGGCGTTCCATCGGCCTTGATGATGCCCTTGCTCAGCAGATTGTCGACGCTCTGACCGGCGGCGGGACGATAGCCGCCGAAGAGATTGTCGAATGTGCGATTCTCGCCGACGACGATGATGACATGCTTGATCGGCGTCCGTGTGGACGGATCGGCCTTGGCGGAGATCGTGATCGACGTCGCGGTGAGCGCCGTCGTCGCGAGACAGGCGCTCTTCAAAAGCAGACGTATGTTCATGTGGCCCTCGCATTTTCAGAGGAAAAGCACTTTTCCAATCTCGAGGCCGGCGCTCGCCGTGAGCGTCGCGGCAGGCCAAGCTAGCGACGCCCGATCTCAGCGCGATGGCTGCGCAATGAAGCTCTCGTGACTGCGGTGGCGCTATCGGGCGCGAGCGCCGAGGCGACGTGCGACTTTGCCGCATGCTTGACGCGCCCCGCTCCGCGACTAGCTGACTGTCTAGAAATGCGCGTTTTTCGTTGTTTTTTCCGACAAAGTAGAAGAAGCCGGAAATTTGCGGCTTTCCCGCCAATCGCGCATCGTTTTCGCATATTGCGAGACTCTTCAACGCGTTCTACCTACACGCATGTAGTCGACGACAGCAGCAACAATGACGAAAGGCGTCACTGATGGCACATACGACAGCGGAGCTCGAGGCGATCCTCATGCAGCGCTCGCTCACCGACGTGGAACTTCTCGCGGCGGCGGACAAGGCCGAGGATTTTCGCATCCTGCCGGACGCGTCGGTGATCAAGATCGGGGGGCAGAGCATCATCGATCGCGGCCGCTCGGCGGTCTATCCGCTCGTCGATGAGATCGTCACCGCGCGCAAGACGCATCAGATGCTGATCGGCACGGGCGCCGGCACGCGCGCGCGTCATCTCTATTCCATAGCGGCGGGCGTCGGCCTGCCGGCGGGCGTGCTCTCGCAGCTCGGCGCCTCGGTCGCCGATCAGAACGCCGCGATGCTCGGACAGCTGCTCGCCAAGCACGGCATTTCCGCGGTGGAAGGCGCCGGCCTCTCGGCTGTGCCGCTCTATCTGCAGGAGGTCAACGCCGTCGTGTTCAGCGGCATGCCGCCTTATAATCTTTGGATGCGTCCGGCGGCCGAGGGCGTCATTCCGCCCTATCGCACCGACGCGGGCTGCTTCCTCATCGCGGAGCAATTCGGCTGCAAGGCCATGATCTTCGTCAAGGACGAGCAGGGCCTGTTCACCGCCAATCCCAAGACCGACAAGAATGCGAAATTCATCCCCAAGATCACGGTCGACGAGATGAAGGAGCAGGGCCTGCAGGATTCGATCCTCGAATTTCCGCTGCTCGATCTGCTGAAGTCCGCGCGTCACATCCGCGAGGTGCAGATCGTCAACGGCCTCGTGCCCGGCAATATGACCCGCGCTCTTTCCGGCGAGCATGTCGGCACCATCATCACCGCGAGCTGAGACAGACCATGACCCACACTTACAACATCAAGCATGTCGCCTCTCCGCTCGCGCGGCAGACCCTTCTCGACTCCGAGCTGACGCGCCCCGTCGCCGGCAAGCGGCCGATCCGCGTGCTGCCCTGGCTGCAGGTGGTGAAGATCGGCGGCCGCGCCATCATGGATCGCGGCGCCGAGGCGATCCTGCCGCTGGTGGAGGAGATCCGAAAGCTCATGCCCGAGCATCGGCTGCTCTTCCTCACCGGCGCCGGCGTGCGCGCGCGTCACCTCTATGGCGTCGGGCTCGATCTCGGCCTGCCGGTCGGCTCGCTGGCCCCGCTCGCCGCGAGCGAGGCCGGCCAGAACGGCCACATACTCGCGTCGCTGCTCGCGCCGGAAGGCGTCTCCTATATCGAGCATCCGACCATCGCCAATCAGCTGGCGATTCATCTCAGCGCGACCCGCGCCGTGGTGGGCAGCGGCTTTCCGCCCTATCACCATCATGAGTTCCCGGGCTCGCGCATCCCGCCGCATCGGGCCGACACGGGCGCCTTCCTGCTCGCCGACGCCTATGGCGCCGCCGGCCTCACGATAGTGGAGGATGTGGACGGTCTCTACACGAGCGATCCCAACGGTCCGGACGGCGAGAAGGCGCAGCTCATCCGCGAGACGAGCTTCTCCGAGCTCGCCGATCACAAGGGCACGCTGCCCTTCGACCGCGCCTTGCTCGAGGTGATGGCGACCGCGCGCCATATCGATCATGTGCAGATCGTGAACGGCCTCGTCCCCGGCCGCCTCACTGCCGCTCTGCGCGGCGAGCATGTGGGCACGATCATCCACACGGCCGCGCGCCGGAACAGCTGACGAAAGCAAGACCGACATCTCGCGCCGTCGATTTTCGATGGCGCGAGATATACGCATGATGGGCGAGGCGACGCTCACCCCTCCCCGTGCAAATTCCTCTCCTCCATGCGCGCGAGGAAGAAGAAGCACAGAGCGATGAACATCGCCCCCACCAGAAAAGCCGTGCGGAAGGTCTCGCGCAGCGCTTCCACATCGGCGCGGGTGGCGGCTTCGGCCACGAGAGCGCCATGGCCGGCGCCGATGACGATCGCGCCCATGATCGCCACGATCAGCGCCGCGCCCAGCTGCCGCGAGAATTGCATCACCGCTGTCGCCGTGCCGAGATTATGCCCCGGCGCCGCGCTCTGCACGCAGACCGTCGTCACCGGCAGCATGGCTCCGACGCCGAGGCCGACGATCGCCAGCAGCGCATCCAGCGCGGCGAGCGGCAGATCGGCGAGAAATTGCCGCGCGGCGAGCAGAGCGACGAAAGCGAGAACGAGCGCCGTCAGCGGCGCCGCCTTGTAATGGCGCACACGGCCGAGCAGCCGTCCAGAGATGGTGGCGCCGGTGACTGTCGCCACGGTCAGCGGGATCAGCGCGAGGCCGGATTGGTCGGCTGAGAGGCGCAGCGCGCCCTCGAAATAAATCGGCATATACATGGTCAGCGCGACGAAGGTTCCGAGCCCGAATCCGCCCGCGAGAATGGCGTTGCGAATGACGTCGTCGGCCAGCACGGCGAGCGGGATCAGAGGCTCCTCCGCCGTCTTGGTGCGCCAGGCGAAGATCGCCCAGCCGGCGAGCGCCGTGGCCAGCATGGCGAGAATGGGCGCCGAGCCCCAGGGATAGCGCACGCCGCCCCAGGAGAGCGCGAGCAGCGAGGCGACCGACGCGATGACGAGCAGCGCGGCGCCGCCGACATCGACGCGATGCGGATGGCGGCGCAGCGGCAGCCGCGCCAGCTTGAAATAGGTCATGAAGAAAGCCGCGAGGCCGAGCGGCAGATTGATCCAAAAGATCAGCGACCAATGCAGATATTCCGCGAAGACGCCGCCGAGGATCGGCCCGCCGACGCTGGCGCCGGCGAAGACGACCGAAAAATAGGTGAGCGCGCGGCCGCGCTCGCGCACGCTGACGAGATCGGCGATGATCGTCTGCGCCAGCGCGATGAGCGCGCCGCCGCCCGCGCCCTGCACCGCGCGCGCGATGGCGAGCAAGGTGAGAGTCGGCGACACGGCGCAGGCGAGCGAGCCGAGCACGAAGGTGAAGATGCCGATCAGCAGCATCACGCGCACGCCATGAATATCGGCGAGCTTGCCATAGAGCGGCGTCAGCGCGGTCGCGGCCACGAGATAGGCGGTGACGATCCAGGGCAGATGCTCGAAATCGCCGAGGTCCTGGCCGATCGTCGGCAGAGCGGTGGCGACAATGGTCTGGTCCAGCGCCGAGAGCAGCATGGCGAGGCCGAGCCCGATCATGATCTGCAGCATCTCGCCTCTACTCAGATCGGCGTGCGAGAAGCCGGCGGCGGGCTTGTTCACTTTTGGGGGTCCTCTCCGCGAATCGCTGGGCGAAAGCCTGAGCTTGCGAGTATGGCGCCGTCGCGGCCGACGACGATGATCTCGAGCGCGGTCGCCGGATTGGCGAGCGCCGCTGCGGCCGTGTCCCATGCGCGATGCGCGATCGGCGCAGCGAGGTCCAGCCCGGCTCCACGGGCGGTCGCCTGCGCCTCCAGCGCGCTATTGGCTTTTTCGATCGCCGCGCAGAGCGCCTCGCCGGCGCCGGCCGCGCGGGCGGTCGCCGCGAGATCGGGTAGATCGACCGAGGAGCGGCTGGAGTGAAGGTCGAGCCGGCCCTGCGCCAGCTTGGTCAGCTTGGCGAAACCGCCGGCGAGGGTCACGCGCGGAACCGTATGCCTGCGCAAATATTTCAGCAGGCCGCCGGCGAAGTCGCCCATTTCGATCAGCGCCTCCTCCGGCAGGCCGTAGAGCTTGCGCACGGCGTCTTCCGAGGTGGAGCCGGTGGTCGCGGCGATATGGTCGAGGCCGCAGGCGAGGGCGACGTCGACGCCGCGATGGATGCTGTCGATCCAGGCGGAGCAGGAATAGGGCACGACGATTCCCGTCGTGCCGAGAATGGAGAGCCCGCCGATTATGCCGAGCCTTCCGTTGAGGGTCGAGCGGGCGAGCTCCTCGCCATTCTCGACGGAAATCTCGATTTGCGCGTCCGGCGCTGCGCCGAGCTCGGCGGCGGCTTCCGCTATCGCCTGCCGCATCATGGCGCGGGGAACGGGGTTTATGGCCGGCTCGCCCGGCGGCAGCGGCAGGCCGGGGCGCGTCACCACGCCGACGCCGGGGCCGGCCGCAAAGCTCACCCCCGCGCCAGCCGGCGCGCGCCGCACCTTCGCGCGGATCAGCGCGCCATGGGTGACGTCGGGATCGTCGCCGGCATCCTTCACCACGCCGGCCTCGGCATAGTCCTCGCCGCGGGTGAATTGCGCGAGCGCGAAGGCGACGCGCCTTCCGCCCGGCAGGCCGATCTCCACCGGATCGGGCGGCTCGCGCCCGGAGACGAGCGCGACGAAGGCCGCCCGCGCCGCCGCAGTGGCGCAGGCGCCGGTGGTCCAGCCGCGGCGCAGCGGGGGTTTTGTCGGGTCCGCGTCTGTCATGGGCGACACATAAACCGCATTCTCTCCGCGCGACACTGCGCGCGAGTTGGACTAGAAGAATGTCCTCGTCCAGAGCAGCGAGACAGGGGGCCGAAATGACGCGCAATCTCCTCGATTTCCATATTCTCCTCGCGCCGGCGGAGGCCGCGGGCGGCGGCTTTTCGCTGTCCAGCCCGGATATCGCCGAGGGCGCGACCATCGATCGCAAATTCGTTTTCAACGATTTCGGCGGCACGGGCGACAATGTCTCGCCACAGCTGAATTGGAGCGAGCCGCCGGCGGGAACCAAGAGCTTCGCGCTCTTCTGTCATGATCCCGACGCGCCGACCGGCGGCGCCGGCTTCTGGCACTGGCTCGTCGTCGATATTCCCGCCTCCACGCGCGCGCTGGCGCAAGGCGCCGGAGCGGTGGGCGACGCTGGTCTCCCGGCGGGCGCGAAGCCGATCCGCAACGACTATGGCTTTTCCCATTGGGGCGGTCCTTGCCCGCCGGTCGGCGATCCGCCGCATCGCTATGTCTTCACCATCTATGCGCTGAGCATCGAGACGGTGGAGGCGCCGGAGGGCGCGACGGCCTCGCTCGTCGGCTTCATCGTCAATCAGAATGTCCTCGCCAAGGCGAGCCTCACCGGCCTCTACGGCCGCTGAGCTTTGCTCGCTGCTCTCGCGGATAATTTGGCGCTCGCCGCGCTCGGTCTTTCGATCGAGGCGGCGATCGGCTATCCGCAATGGCTCTTCGCCGCCATCGGCCATCCGGTCACTTGGATCGGCGCGCTGATCGCCGCGCTCGATCGCCGGCTCAATCGGGGTGGCGCGCCGCCGCTGCTGCGTCGTCTCGCCGGCGTCGGCGCGATCCTCATCGTCGTCGCCATCGCTTGCGGGATCGGCCTTCTGCTGCAGGCGGCCTGCCTCGCTCTGCCTTTCGGGATTGTCCCGCTGGCCGTGCTGACCTCGAGCCTCTACGCCCAGCGCAGCCTCTATTCGCATGTGAAGGATGTGGCCGAGGAGCTCGACCGTTCGCTCGAGCGCGGCCGCGCCAGCGTCGCAAAAATCGTCGGACGCGACGTCTCGCGGCTGAATGAGGCGGGCGTGAGCAGGGCGGCGATCGAAAGCCTCGCCGAGAATTTCTCGGATGGGGTCATCGGCCCGGCCCTCGCCACCGTCTTGTTCGGACTGCCCGGGGCACTCATATACAAAGGCGTGAATACGGCCGACAGCATGATAGGCCACAGGACGATGCGACACGAAGCGTTCGGTTGGGCGAGCGCCCGATTGGACGATCTCCTCAATCTTCCCGCCGCGCGCCTCTCGGCGGCTCTCATCGCGATAGGCGCCGCGCTGACGGGGACCTCCTTCCGGGCCGCGATTTCGACCTGCCTGCGCGATGCGGGCGCGCATGCCTCGCCCAACGCCGGCTGGCCGGAGGCGGCGATGGCCGGCGCCCTGGATTTGCGGCTCGGCGGCCCGCGCGCCTATGGCGCCCATGAGGTCGCGGGCGTCTGGCTCGGCTCGGGCCGCGCAGAGGCGACGCCGGCGGATATTCGCCGCGCCTTGCGGATTTTCAGCTGCGCCGCGGCGACGGCGATCTGCGCTTTCGCAGGCGCCGCTCTGGTGTTGCTCAGTAATTGAGCAGATTAGCTGGTGCTCGAGCGGGCGAAGTGAAAAATTTTTGGCGCCTAGCGCAAAACATCACCAGATTTCATTTCAGGAGACATTGACTATGCTATAATTTCTTTTTTGTGCGTCGCAGCACAGCTCGAATGAGCGGCGGCCGCGCATGAAGGGAGCGTGGAGAGATGGACCGGATATCGTACCAGTTCTATGAGATGATGCATCTGGCTTTCGCCCCGGCGCGGGCGATGTCGGACGCGACTCTCACGACCTTCAAGAGCCCGTTCAATCCCTTCGCGCATACGTCGGTAGGGCGCAGCGTCGCGGCGGCGGCGGAATTGTTCGAGCGCATGACGCGCCGCTATGGCAAGCCGGTCTTCGATCTTCCCGAGACGCTCGTCGATGGCGTGGCGACGCCCATCGTCGAGGAGGTGGTGTGGGAGCGGCCTTTCTGTCGGCTGCTGCATTTCCAGCGAATCTTCCAGGGCGAGGCGCCGCGCCAATCCAAGCTGCTGATCGTCGCGCCAATGTCCGGCCATTACGCCACGCTGCTGCGCGGCACGGTCGAGGCCTTTTTGCCGAGCCATGACGTCTACATCACCGATTGGTGCGACGCGCGTTCCGTGCCGACCGAGAAAGGCGTCTTCAGTCTCGACGATTATGTCGATTATCTCGTCGATGCGCTGCGCCTCTTGTCGAAGCGCGACGATGGCGTTCCGCTGCATACGCTCGGCGTCTGCCAGGCGTCCGTGCCGCTCATCTGCGCCATTGCGGCGCTGGATGGCGAGGGCGGCGTCGATGCGCCGGAATCCATGGTGCTGATGGGCGGACCGATCGATCCGCGCCGCAGCCCGACGGCGGTCAATCGCCTCGCCGTGGAGCGCGGCGTCGACTGGTTCCATCGCAATTGCATCCACAGCGTGCCCTTTCCCCATGCCGGGTTCGGGCGCAAGGTCTATCCGGGCTTTCTGCAGCTCTCGGGCTTCATGGCGATGAATCTCGAGCGCCATGTCGCCGCGCATTTCGATATGTTCAACCATCTCGTCGAGGGCGACGGCGATTCCGCCGAGAAGCATCGCGACTTCTACGACGAATATCTCGCGGTCATGGATCTCGCCGCCGAGTTCTATCTCGAGACGGTCGAGAAAGTGTTCATCCGCCATGAGATTCCGCAGGGCCTGCTGCGCCACCGCGGCGAGATCATCGATCTTTCCGCCATACAGCGCACCGCGCTGCTGACGGTGGAAGGCGAGAAGGACGATATCTCCGGCGTCGGCCAGACCTACGCCGCGCAAGAGCTGTGCGCCAATATTCCGGAAGTCCGCAAGCAGCATTATCTGCAAGAGGGCGTCGGCCATTACGGCGTCTTCAACGGCTCGCGCTTCCGCCGCGACATCGTACCGCGCATCCGCGATTTCTTCACGCGGGTGGAGACTTATTCCAGCTGAGCGGCGCGCGCTTCTCCCCGCGCGCTTCGCGGCGGGGAGAAGCCTCGAAATCGTCAGGCGCGGCCGAAGATCAGGATGAAATTATTGGCCGGAAGATCGACGATCTTCTTCAGCGCGATTCCATGCGGCGTGGCCGCCTTCTCGAGGTCCCGCACATCCTTCAGCCCCCATTCGGAGACCTGGGCGGCGAGGATTTCCTTATCGAAGGCTTCATTGGAGGCGGTCGTATATCCGCCCTCCACCTTGAACGGGCCATAGATGGCGACGAATCCGTCCTTGGCCAGCAGCTTCGCCGCGAGCTGCGCGATGCCGTCGGCGATGGCGACGGGCGCGACCTGGAACAGATTGACGACGAAGATCACGTCATAGAGGCGATCTTTCGCATCGGGCCAGGTCTCGGAGTTGGTGAGATCGATCTTCAGTGGATCGGCGACATTGGCGGCGCCGGCTTCCGCGCGCTTGGCTTTGATCGTCTCGAAGACATCGGCGTCGTAATCAGAAGGCTGCAGGAACAGCTCCTTGAAGTGCGGCGCGAAATAATTGATGTGATTGCCGGCGCCGCTGGCCAGCTCGAGCACATTGCCGCTCTTTGGAAAAATTTCCTTGAACACGTCGAGGATCGGATCGCGATTGCGATTGCCCGCCCAAGCGACATAGGGGCTGAGCGGATAGGGATCGATCGGCGGACGGTCGGCGGGAATGACGACGGCCTCGGCGGTGACGTTCGACATTGCTTGCTCCTCCTTTACGCTTGCACAGGGAATTCGCGCGCCGTCAGGCGGCGAGCAGCTCGGCGAGATGGCGATCGATCGCCGAATTATAGGCGGCGTCCGCTCCAAAGAGAGCGAGATGGCCCCAAGTCGACGAAACGCGGCGCAATCGGCTCTTGGGGATGAGCTTCTGCTCGGCCTCTATGTCGGCGAGCGGGAAGAATCCGTCCTCGTCGATGGCGATGACGGAGGTCTCTGCGCGAATTCGGCCGAGCGCCGTCGCGAGATCGCCATCGGCGTTTCGCGAGACATCGGCGTCGCGCCACTTGCGCAGCAGCAGAAGAAGATTGTTGGGGTCCTGCGGCAGGAAGTGATTCTCGACGAAGCCGGTGACGAAATCATCCGTCGTCGTGAAGCCCAGCTCCGCAAAGCCGCGCGTGTTGTAGAGCGCCGGAGAGAAGCCGGAGGCAGCAAAGACGCGCGAATGTCGGCGCAAGCCGCGATGGACGCGAGAGGCGCGCTCGTACCAGCCCTCCTCGAAGGCGGGATCGGAGGTGATCGCGTCGATGAATGTCTGCACCAGCAGGCGATTATGCGGCGTGCCGCGCGCGAGGCCGGCGATGGGCGCGGCGCGGCGCACCGCCTCGGGAAAACGCACGGCCCATTCATAGGTCTGCTGCGCGCCCATGGAGCCGCCGAGCACGAGAGCGAGGCGCTCGATTCCGAATGTCTCCGTCACCAGACGATGCTGCGCGCGCACGTCGTCGGCGATCTCGACCTTGGGAAAGCGCGCGGCGCCGAAGGGTGCGCGCGTGTTGCTCGGCGAGCTGGAGAGGCCGGCGCCGATCTGATTGACCAGGATGATGAAATATTTTTCTGGATCGAGCGCGCGGCCGGGGCCGACATAGGCGAGCTCGAGAATTTTCGACGAGCCGGAATACCAGCTCGGAAACAGCACGGCGTTGTCGCGCGCCGGCGAGAGCTTTCCGAAAGTGGCGTAGGCGATCTCGAGGTCGCGTATCTTCTCTCCGCTCACGAGATCGAAATCGCCGAGCGCCTGCGTCTCGAAAGGGCCGTGGGTCTTCTGCGAGTAGTAAGCCTCGGTCACGAATGCCTCCGCGTCGGTTCGCGCAGATGCTGCTAAATCATATCGAAAATATCAAGAGATAAAAATTGGGCAGGCGAATTGTCGCATATAAAACAAAACTGTCATATTGCCATGCTGCCGCTACGACGAAAATTAGCGTTGTTAGACTAGTGGGATTATGATTTTAATTGCCGCCGAATGCGCGTGAGGCGCGAGAGATTCGCGGAGGCCGGCATGGGTGAGAAGATATTTCTCTACGCTGAAATTCAGGTGTCGATTCCTTTCGAGCAAATCCCCTGGAAAGAGATCGATGTCGCGATGAAGAAAAATCCCGGCATAAAGAGCAAGACTTGGCTCAGCGGGATCAACACCAACACAATCGGCGGCTTCTACGAATTCGACTCGCTCGAGAACGCCAAGGCCTACGCCACCGGCTATCTCGCCGAGGCGGCGCAGCAGCTCGGCGGCTCGCTGACGGTGCGGCTCTACAATGGCGATGTCGTCGCCGAGGCCAGCAAGGCGATCTACTCGCCCTTCTACTAAAGACGCGTCGCTCGCGAGGTCGAAGGCCGCGAGCTTCGCGGCCTCCGCGCCCGAGCATGCTTCTCTCGCGCCACGCGCGAAACATCATGCTCATAGGAGGCGGCCCGCGGGGCGCCGCGCTTTTCCGCATGGAATCTCCCCACTGGCGCGGAAACGATCTTCTCCGTGACGCCCGGTCCCGATAAGCTTCGTCATGTCGCCGGCGGCGAACCGAACGCTCTCGAGGAGGACGCCATGACCAGCGGAGATCAATTCCCCGTCACCCGTACCGAGGAGGAGTGGCGCGCGCGCCTCACTCCCGATCAATATGTCATAATGCGCCGCCATGGCACCGAGCCGCCGGGCAGCTGCGCGCTCGACCAGGAGAAGCGCCCTGGCGTGTTCTCCTGCGCCGGCTGCGATCAGCCGCTCTTCGCTACGCGCCAGAAATTCTCGAGCGGCACGGGCTGGCCCAGCTTCTTCGATCCGCTCGACGGCGCCATCGCCACCTCCGTCGATCACACCCATGGCATGACCCGCACCGAGGTGCATTGCAGCCGCTGCGGCTCGCATCTCGGCCATGTGTTTCCCGACGGCCCGCCGCCCACCGGTCTTCGCTATTGCATCAATGGCCTCGCCCTGACTTTTTTTCCCGAGTGACGGGCGGGTAGGCGCTACCCCATTCGTCGAGCGACCCTCCCCTCCCCCGCTCGAAGGGGTACGGGTGGGCCGCGACGACGCTCTGGCGCGAGCTTATACGCTCCTTTCGATCGGGAGCGCGGGCGCACGGGACTATATTTCCCACTCTGGATATTGATTTTCAAACCTATACGGGACGAGCCGGCCGCGGCGCGCGCGCCATGCCAGTCGATCACGAACGCTCTGATCGGATAGGTAAAGGGTGGGCGGACGGCCCCGGCTGTTCGAATGTGCGAAGAGAGCGGGACGCGACTCCGAACGAAGAGGAGAGCGTCGCAATCGCTCGATTTCCGCGGAAACTGTGGGCTATATCGCCTGATATTTTCGCTTGACGAGGAATTTCGATCTCTCCATAGCCACGGGGCCGCGGATATCGATCGGCGTCTTGCGGGCAGGAGACGATGTCGCAGGGCCGAATGTCCGCCAGCCGTGGTTCTTGATGAAACTATCGGAAGGTTCTAGTTTCGCGGAACAATGACGGCGAAGACCGGGTTTCTCGGTCTTGGCCCGACGGTCGTTGGCGGCGCGCGCAGGGATTTCCACTGCGCGGGGCATGGCCACTCGGCCCGGATAAATCTTCGAGGGCGGGCGAAACGCTTTCTGCGAGGGGAGAGAAATTGTAATGTCCGATACGTCCATCCCGGCCAGCGGGAAAGGCAACCAGCATCTTTCTCCCAAATCCGATATCGAGATCTCTCAAGCGGCGTCCATGCGTCCGATCGTCGACGTCGCCCGCGAGAAGCTCGGCATCCCCGCCGAACATGTGTTGCCTTACGGACATTACAAGGCGAAAATCTCCCTCGACTATCTCAGCTCCCTGCAGGACCGCCCGGACGGCAAGCTGATCCTCGTCACCGCCATCACGCCGACGCCCGCCGGCGAAGGCAAGACGACCACCACGGTCGGCCTGGGCGATGCGCTCAATCACATCGGCAAGAAGGCCATCATGTGCCTTCGCGAGCCGAGCCTCGGCCCCTGCTTCGGCGTGAAGGGCGGCGCCGCCGGTGGCGGTTATGCACAAGTCGTGCCGATGGAGGACATCAACCTCCATTTCACCGGCGACTTCCACGCCATCGGCGCGGCCAATAATCTGCTCTCCGCGCTCATCGACAATCACGTCTATTGGGGCAATTCGCTCGGCATCGATCCGCGCCGCATCTCCTGGCGCCGCGCTGTGGACATGAACGACCGCTCGCTGCGCTCGATCGTCTCCTCGCTCGGCGGCGTCGCCAATGGCTTCCCGCGTGAGGACGGCTTCGACATCACCGTCGCCTCCGAGGTGATGGCGATCTTCTGCCTCGCCACCAGCCTCGAGGATCTTCAGCGCCGGCTCGGCGACATCATCGTCGCGCAGACGCGCGACAAGAAGAACATCCGCGCCTCCGAGCTGAAGGCGCAGGGCTCCATGGCCGCGCTGCTGAAGGACGCCATCGCCCCCAATCTGGTGCAGACGCTCGAGAATAATCCGGCCTTCATCCATGGCGGGCCTTTCGCCAATATCGCGCATGGCTGCAATTCGGTCATCGCCACCAAGGCGGCGTTGAAGCTCGCCGATTATGTGGTGACGGAAGCCGGCTTCGGCGCCGATCTCGGCGCGGAGAAGTTCTTCGACATCAAATGCCGCAAGGCCGGAATCAAGCCGGACGTCACTGTCATCGTCGCGACAATTCGCGCGCTGAAGATGCATGGCGGCGTCGCCAAGGATGATCTGAAGGTCGAGAATGTCGCGGCGCTGGAGAAGGGCTTCGCCAATCTGAAGCGCCATATCGCCAATGTGCAGAAGTTCGGCGTGCCGGTGATCGTCTCCGTCAACCGCTTCAGCACCGACACGCAGGCGGAGATCGAGCTGCTGCAGAAGCTTTCCCAGGCCGAGGGCGTCGATTGCGTGCTCGCCGATCATTGGGGCTCGGGCGGTCCGGGCGCGGCGGAGCTCGCCCATAAGGTCGTCTCGACGATCGAGGCCAAGCCCACGCAGTTCAAGCCGCTCTACGCCGATGATCTGCCGCTGGTGGAGAAGGTGCGCACCATCGCGCGCGAGCTCTATGGCGCCTCGGACATCGCGCTCGATCCGTCGGTGAAGACGCGCTTCGCGGAGCTGGAGAAAGAGGGCTTCGGCCATCTGCCGGTCTGCATCGCCAAGACGCAATACAGCTTCTCGACCGACGCCAACGCCAAGGGGGCGCCCTCGGGTCATGTGATCCCGGTGCGCGAGCTCCGGCTGTCGGCGGGCGCGGAATTCGTCGTCGTCGTCTGCGGCGACATCATGACCATGCCGGGCCTGCCCAAGGTTCCCGCCGCCAACAATATCGAGGTCGGCGCGGACGGGCGGATCGCCGGCCTGTTCTAGAGCGCTCTTCGCTCGAACGATCTCGTTCGAGCGATCAGAGCCCGCTCTGAGCGCGGCCGCCGCGGGAAGAAGCAACGGGCGCCGGGCCTCGTTCCCCGCGTCCGACGAAAACAAACTCGAACCGATGAGCTCGAAGGGAGCCCAAGACATGTCGAATTCCAGAATTCCGGGCCGCAATTTTCTGTTCGTTCCCGGCCCGACCAATATTCCGGACCGTATCCTGCGCGCGATGAATGTCGTTTCCGAGGACCATCGTTCGCCGAAGTTCCCCGAGTTGACGCTGCCGCTGTTCACCCAGCTCAAGAAGGTCTTCAAGACCGAGAGCGCTCAGGCCTTCATCTTCCCGGCTTCGGGCACCGGCGGCTGGGAAGCGGCGATCACCAACACTCTGTCGCCCGGCGACAAGGTCATCGCGCAGCGCTTCGGCCAGTTCACCCATCTGTGGATCGACCTTGCCAAGCGCATCGGTCTCGATGTGATCGAGCAGGACGAGGAGTGGGGCGTCGGCAACAATCCCGACCGCATCGAAGAGACGCTGAAGGCCGACAAGAATCACGAGATCAAGGCCGTCTTCGCCACGCATAACGAGACAGCCACGGGCGTGACCTCGGACATCGGCGCCGTGCGCAAGGCGATCGACAACGCCAAGCATCCCGCCATGCTCTTCGTCGATGGCGTGTCCTCCGTCGGCTCGCTGGACTTCAAGCAGGACGAGTGGGGCGTCGACGTCGCCGTCTCCGGCTCGCAGAAAGGCTTCATGCTGCCGGCCGGCCTCGCCATCATGAGCGTCAGCCAGAAGGCGCTGAAGGCCGGCGAGACCGCCAAGCTGCATCGCGCCTATTTCGACTTCCAGGATCATGTGAAGGCGAACGCCACCGGCTACTTCCCCTACACGCCGGCGCTGCCGCTGCTCTACGGCCTGCGCGAGTCGCTCAATGTTCTGTTCGAGGAAGGCCTCGATCAGGTCTATGCGCGTCATCACCATCTCGCCGAGGGCGTGCGCGCCGCGGTCGCGGCCTGGGGCCTCAAGCCCTGCGCCAAGGAAGCCAAGTGGAACTCCGACACTGTGACCGCGATCGTGGTGCCGGAAGGCTTCGACGCAGCCAAGGTCATCGAGATCGCCTATAAGCGCTACAATCTCGCGCTCGGCGCCGGCCTCAACAAGGTCGCCGGCAAGGTGTTCCGCATCGGCCATCTCGGCGATCTCAACGAGCTGATGCTGCTCGGCGCCATCGCGGGCGCGGAAATGGCGATGCTCGACGTCGGCATTCCGGTCACGGCCGGCAGCGGCGTCGCGGCGGCCCAGGCCGTCTATCGCGCCAATCCGATCCTCCAGGCCTGATGATTCGCGGCCTCGCCCCTTTGCGGGCGAGGCCGCTTCTTCAAAACGAGACGCGACGTTTCGACGTCGCAAAATGTCGAGCCGAAACGGCCGAGCGACTTCGGGGGAAGCAGCAAACATGTCGCACAAAATCGTCTTTCTCGATCGCGAGACGCTCGACGCCAATTTGCGCAAGCCGAATTTCCCGCACGACTATACGGAATATGCGCAGACCTCTCCGGCCGATGTGGTCGAGCGCCTCAAGGGCGCGACCATCGCCATCACCAATAAGGTTCCGCTGCGCGAGGAAGCGCTGAAGCAGCTTCCCGATCTCAAGCTGATCGCCGTCGCCGCCACCGGCACCGACGTGATCGACAAGGCCTATACGACGGCCAATGGAATCACCGTCTCCAACATCCGCAATTACGCCTTCAACACGCTTCCCGAGCATGTGATCGCGCTGATCTTCGCGCTGCGCCGCAATCTCGTGAACTATGTGGATTCGGTGCGCCGCGGCCGTTGGCAGGAGTCGAACCAGTTCTGCTATTTCGACTATCCGATCTATGACATCGCCGGCTCGACGCTCGGGATCATCGGCTATGGCGCGCTCGGCAAGTCGATCGCGACGCGCGCCGAGGCGCTGGGCATGAAGCTGCTCATCAATGACGTCGTTCCCGGCCCCGGCATCGTCGACATTCCGACCATTCTGCGCGAGGCCGATGTCGTCACGCTCAATCTGCCCCTGACGCCGCAGACCAAGAATCTCATCGGCGCGAAAGAGCTCGCCTCGATGAAGAAGACGTCGATCATCATCAACACCGCGCGCGGCGGCATCGTCGATGAGCAGGCGCTCGCCGATGCGCTGCGCAATGGCGTCATCGCCGGCGCGGGCTTCGACGTGCTGACCGTCGAGCCGCCCAAGCAGGGCAATATTCTGCTCGATCCGACGATTCCCAATCTCATCGTCACGCCGCATGTCGCCTGGGCCTCCAAGGAGGCGATGCAGGTGCTGGCCGATCAGCTGATCGACAATGTCGACGCCTTCGTCGCCGGCGCGCCGCGCAATCTGGTGACGGCGTAAGCGCAGTTGCAGTCTCGCGCCCGACCAGGCGTCATGGCCGGGCTCGTCCCGGCCATCCACGCCGAACGGCGGTGGAGCGGTCGAGACGAAACAGGAATGACTCGGCGCATGTCGGGCGCCTTGCGTGGCGTGGATGGCCGGGACGAGCCCGGCCATGACGGACAGCCTTTCACAGGAACTGCTATGACTCAAAAGCTGCTCTTCCTTCTCGACACCGATGCGGTCCCGAGCGTGTTCGACACGGTCGTCGCCTATGACGGCGGCGCAGATCATGTCATCGGCTACGCCAATGTGACGCCTGCGAATGTCGGCGCGCTGGTCGATGGCGCGATATACACGCGCGGTCCGAAGGAGAAGCAGTTCACCGCGCTCTTCGTGGGCGGCGGCGATATGGTCGCCGGCGAGACCTTGTTCAAAGCGGTGCGCAAGCGCTTCTTCTCGAATTTCCGCGTCTCCGTGATGCTCGACTCCAACGGCTCCAACACGACGGCCGCCGCGGGCGTGGCGCTGCTCGCCAAGGCCAAGCCGCTCGCCGGCAAGAAGGCCATCGTGCTCGCCGGCACCGGCCCGGTCGGCCTGCGCGCCGCGGCCTTCCTGCATTCGGAGGGCGCCGAGGTCGCCATCACCTCGCGCCAGAAGTCGCGCGCCGACGCGGCGGCCGCCGCGCTGCAGGAGCGTTTCGGCTTCACGCCCACCGCGATCGAGGCGGTCGATAACGCCGCCCGCGCCGCGGCGGTGAAGGGAACCAATATCGTCTTCGCGGCCGGCGCCATCGGCGTGCAACTGCTGGAAGAGCAGGATTGGCAGAATGATCCGACGATCGAGCTGCTCGCGGACGTCAATGCGCAGCCGCCGCTCGGCATCGGCGGCGTCGAGGCGATCGACAAGGCGAAGGAGCGTCATGGCAAGATCGTCATTGGCGCGCTCGGCGTCGGCGGCCTGAAGCTGAAGCTGCATCGCGCCTGCATCGCGCAATTGTTCGAGAGCGCCGACAAGGTGCTCGACGCCGAGGAAATCTACGTGCAGGCCAAGGCGAACGCCTGACTTTCGAGGGATCGACGAGAATGACCAAGGACGAAACGATCGGCAAATTTCTCGACGATCTCGCCAGCGAGCGTCCGACGCCGGGCGGCGGCGGCGCCGCTGCGGTGATGGGCGCCATCGGCGCGGCGCTAGTGTCGATGGTCGCCAATCTCACCATCGGCAAGAAGAATTACGAATCCGTCGAGGAAGATCTCAAAGCCGCGCGGGCCGAGGCCGAGCGCGTTCGCGCCGAGCTGACCGCCGCGATCGACGAAGATGTCGTCGCCTTCAATTCGGTGATGGGCGCCTATGGCCTGCCGCGCGCCACCGATGAGGACAAGGCCGCGCGCTCGGCCGCCATTCAGGCCGCGCTGAAGGAGGCCACGCTCGCGCCGCTGCGCGCGGTGAAGGCCTGCTTCGAGGTGATCGTCCTCTCCGAGGCCGCCGCCGACAAAGGCAATCTCAACGTTATCAGCGACGCCGGCGTCGCCGTTCTCGCGGCCAATGCCGGATTGCGGAGCGCCGCGCTCAACGTCTACATCAATGCAAAAGCGATCAAGGATCGCGAGTTCGCAGAGAAACAGATCGGCGAGGTCGAGGCTCTGCTGGCCGCCGCCGCCGAGAAGACCGAAGCCGTCTACAAGGTCGTGAGAGACAAGATCGGCTCGTAATTTCACTCTCGAGCCGGCGATAAAACTGCAAGGGGAGAGGAAACATGGACGTCCATGAGTATCAAGCCAAGGAATTATTGGCGAGCTGCGGCGTCGCCGTGCCCCCCGGCACCGTCGCTTTCAGCCCCGATCAGGCCGTTTACGCGGCGACCGAGCTCGGCGGCTCGCATTGGGTGGTGAAGGCGCAGATTCACGCCGGCGCGCGCGGCAAGGCGGGCGGCATCAAGCTGTGCCGCACCTATCACGAGGTTCAGCAGGCCGCGCGCGAATTGCTCGGCAAGCGTCTCGTCACCAAGCAGACCGGGCCGGAAGGCAAGCCGGTGCAGCGCGTCTATGTCGAGCTCGCCGACCCTTACGAGCGCGAGCTCTATCTCGGCTTCGTCCTCGACCGTAAGCTCGAGCGCGTGCGCGTCATCGCCTCCAAGCATGGCGGCATGGAGATCGAGGAGATCGCCAAGACCGATCCCGACGCTATTCTTCAGGTCATCGTCGAGCCGGCCGTCGGCCTGCTGCCCTTCCAGGCGCGCGAGCTGGCCTTTCAGCTCGGCCTGAATCTCAAGCAGGTGTCGCGCGCGGTTCAGTCGATCCTCGGCGCCTATCGCGCCTTCCGCGACAATGATGCGACCATGCTGGAGATCAATCCGCTGGTCGTCACCAAGGACGACAAGGTTCTCGCGCTCGACGCGAAAATGTCCTTCGACGACAACGCCCTGTTCCGTCGCCGCAACATCGTCGACATGAATGATCCCTCGCAGTCCGACCCGCGCGAGGCGCAGGCGCTCGAGCATGCGCTGAACTACATCGGTCTCGACGGCGAGATCGGCTGCATCGTCAATGGCGCGGGCCTCGCGATGGCGACGATGGACATGATCAAGCACGCGGGCGGCAATCCGGCGAACTTCCTCGATGTCGGCGGCGGCGCCTCGGCCGAGCGCGTCGCGACGGCGTTTCGTCTCGTGCTCTCCGACGCCAATGTGAAGGTGGTGCTCGTCAACATCTTCGCCGGCATCAATCGCTGCGACTGGGTCGCGCAGGGCGTCATCGACGCGGTGAAGGCGACCAACATCACGGCGCCGCTCGTCGTGCGTCTCGCCGGCACCAATGTCGAGGCCGGCCGCAAGCTGCTCGACGAGAGCGGCATCAATGTCATCACCGCCGATTCGCTGGCCGACGCCGCCCAAAAGGCCGTCGCCGCTTGGCGCTCCGTGAAGTGAGCGGCGAGGCCGGGAGGAAACAATGAGCATTCTCATCGACGAAAAAACGCCCATCCTCGTTCAGGGCATCACCGGCGACAAGGGCAGCTTCCACGCCAAGGAGATGATCGACTACGGCACCAATGTCGTCGCCGGCGTCACTCCGGGCAAGGGCGGCAAGACCGTGCATGGCGTGCCGATCTTCGACACGGTGCGCGAGGCGGTGAAGCAGACCGGGGCGACCACCAGCATCACCTTCGTGGCGCCGCCCTATGCGGCCGACGCGATCATGGAGGCGGCGGATGCGGGCATTCGCCTCATCTGCTCCATCACCGACGGCATTCCTGCGCAGGACATGATGCGCGTGAAGCGCTACTTCCTGCGCTATCCGCGCGAGAAGCGTCCGACGATGGTCGGGCCGAACTGCGCCGGCATCATCAGCCCCGGCAAGGCCATGCTCGGCATCATGCCCGGCCATATCTACAAGCAGGGAAATGTCGGCCTCATCTCGCGCTCCGGCACGCTCGGCTATGAGGCGGCCTCGCAGCTGAAGGAGCTCGGGCTCGGCATCTCGACCTCGGTCGGCATCGGCGGCGATCCCATCAACGGCTCGTCCTTCCTGGATCATCTCGTGCTGTTCGATCAGGATCCGGAGACGGAAGCCGTGCTCATCATCGGCGAGATCGGCGGTCCGCAGGAGGCCGAGGCAGCGGCCTGGATCAAGGAGAATTTCTCCAAGCCGGTGGTCGGCTTCGTCGCCGGCCTCACGGCGCCCAAGGGTCGCCGCATGGGCCATGCGGGCGCCATCATCTCGGCGACCGGCGACAGCGCCGCGGAGAAGACCGAGATCATGAAGTCCTACGGCCTCGCCGTGGCGCCGAGCCCGGCCGAGTTCGGCTCGGCCGTCGCCGCCGTGCTGAAGCGCGCGTGACACGAGAAACGCCTCTTCCCGCGCCGCGGGGAGAGGCTCCCATCCGCCTCACCATAGCCAGGGAGACTGCATGACCGCCGACCAGAAGGTCTTGTCCGAATCGACCTCGTCCGCCGCCCCTTCGGCGCTGGCGACGCGATCGGTCAAAGAGGCGGCGGCTTTTCTGCTCGACCAGCTCGTGGGCGTGGTGAAGCGCCATCAGCCGGAGATCGCGCCCGTGCTGAGCGGCTTCGGCTCCTCCGCCGGCCTGCCGCCGGCGCTGATGGCGCGGGCTCTGCAGGCGCAGGGCATATGGTTTCAGCTGCTCTCCATCGCCGAGCAGGCCTCGGCCATGCGCCGCCGCCGCACCATAGAGCGCGCCAAGGGCCGCGACGAATTGCTCGGCTCCTTCGCCCATGTTCTGGCGGACGCCGCCAAGTCCGGCGTCACCGCCGACGAGATTCGCGCGCAGCTCAAATCGCTGCGCATTCGCCCGGTCATCACCGCCCATCCGACCGAGGCCAAGCGCGTCACCGTCCTCGAGAAGAATCGCAAGATCTATCTGCTGCTGAAGGATCTCGAATCCTCGCGCTGGACCGATCGCGAGCGCGCCAGCCGCATCGGCGCCGTCGGCGATCAGATCGAGCTTTTGTGGCTCACCGGCGAATTGCATCTCGAGAAGCCGACCGTCGAGCACGAGGTCGCCTGGGGCCTGCATTTCTTCGCCGAAAATCTTTTCGATCTCGCGCCGGAGATGCTCGCCTCCTTCGAGAGCGCGCTCGCCGCTCATTATCCCAATGAGCGCTTCGATATCACGCCCTTCTTCCAATTCGGCTCCTGGATCGGCGGCGACCGCGACGGCAATCCATTCGTCACCAATGCGGTGACGCGCGAGACGATGACCGTCAACGCGCTCGCCAGCCTCGAATATTATCGCCAGCGCATTCTCGATCTCGCGCGCGTGCTGTCGATCAGCGAAGGCTCGGTGACGATCCCGGCCGAGTTCCGCGCCGCGCTCGAGGCGGAGCTGGCGCAGGTCGAGGACGCCGACAGGATCAAGACGCGCAATCACGGCGAGGCCTTCCGCCAATATCTCACCTGCGTGCTGCGCAAGCTCGACGAGACGATCCTCACCACCAAGGGCGAAGGTCGCGGCAAGGCGCGCTACGGCAACGCCGACGAGCTGATCCGCGATCTGCGCATTCTGGAGCAGGCGTTGATCGAGAGCCGCAGCCCGTCGCTCGCCGCCGATATGGTGCGGCCGGCGCGGCGCGCGGTGGAGATTTTCCGCTTCAGCACCGTGCGTCTCGATCTGCGCGAGAACACGACGCGCACCAATAATGCGCTGCGCGACATTCATCGCATCAAGACCGGCAAGGATGCGCCGGACGTCGACTCGCCCGAGTGGCAGGCCTGGCTCATCGCCGAGCTGGCGCAGCCGCGCAATGGCGTTCCGCTCACAGGCCTCGCGCCGGAGTCGCAAGATACGCTCGACATGTTCGCGCTGGTCGCGGACATGCGCTCGCGCCTCGATCGCGAGGCCTTCGGCAGCTTCATCCTCTCCATGACGCATTCGGTCGCCGATGTTCTCGGCGCCTATGTGCTGGCCAAGCATGGCGGGCTCTATCTCGATGACGCCGGCCTCGAGCTGTGCACCCTGCCGATCGTGCCATTGTTCGAGACGATTCCCGATCTGCGCGCCGCGCCCGTCATCATGCGCGAGCTGCTGCGCGTGCCCGTCGTGCGCCGCAGCACGCGCTGGCAGGGCAATGTGCAAGAGGTGATGATCGGCTATTCCGACTCCAACAAGGACGGCGGCTTCATGTCGTCGAACTGGGAGCTGGCGAAAGCGCAATCCAAGCTGACGCGCCTCGGCGAGGAGCTGGGCGTCGCCATCGCCTTCTTCCACGGCCGCGGCGGCTCGGTCAGCCGCGGCGGCGCGCCGACCGGACACGCCATCGCCGCGCAGCCGGCGGGCTCCATTCGCGGCCGCTTCCGCGTGACGGAGCAGGGCGAGGTCGTCTCCTTCAAATACGCCAATCGCGGCACGGCCTCCTATCAGCTGGAGCTGCTGGCGAGCAGCGTCTTCGCCCATGCGCTGAAGTCCGAGCGCGAGGATGCGCTCGTTCCCCGCGCGGAGTTCGACGATGCGCTGGAGGCGCTCTCCGGCGCCTCGCTCGCGGCCTATGGCAAATTCATCGCCGATCCCGATCTCGTCGCCTATTTCCAGGCGGCGAGCCCGCTCGAGGAAATCTCGCTGCTCAATATCGGCTCGCGGCCGGCGCGTCGCTTCGGCGCGCGCAGCCTCGCGGATCTGCGCGCTATCCCTTGGGTCTTCGCCTGGGCGCAGAACCGTCACGCCATCACCGGCTGGTATGGCGTCGGCTCCGGCCTCACCAGCTTCATCGAGGTGCGCGGCGAGCGCGGCCTGCAGCTGCTGCATCGCATGTTCGAGGATTCGCGCCTCTTCCGCCTCATCCTCGACGAGGTGGAGAAAACGCTGGCGATGGTCGATCTCGGCATTGCCCGGCAATACGCTTCGCTGGTCGCCGACGAAGCCGTGCGCAAGAAAATCTTTTCGGCGATCGAGGCCGAATATCACCTCACTTGCGAGAGCGTGCTGCGCATCACCGGCGGCGGCGAGATCGGCGCGCGCTTCACCGACTATCAGGCGCGGCTCGCGCATCGCCTCGCCACCATCAACGAGGTCAACCGCGAGCAGGTGGAATTGCTGCGCCTGTTCCGCACCACCGAAGAGGAAGCGCTGAAGGAGGAATACAAGTCGGCTTTGCTGCTGTCGATCAGCTGCATCGCCGCCGGCCTCGGCGCCACCGGATAAGCTCTTACACAGGGAAAGGGAGTCATCATGAGTTTCACTTTGATCGAGCAGGCGACGCCGCGTCTCCATCGCTCCGAGCTGGCCGTTCCGGGCTCTGCCCCGGGCATGTTCGAGAAGGCCGCGACCTCCAAGTCCGACCAGGTCTTCCTGGACCTCGAGGACGCGGTCGCTCCGGACGACAAGGAGCAGGCGCGCAAGAACATCATCCAGGGCCTCAATGAGATCGATTGGGGCTCCAAGACCATGACGCTGCGCATCAACGGCCTCGACACGCATTTCTGCTATCGCGATGTGGTCGATGTCGTCGAGGCCTGCCCGCGTCTCGACGTGATCCTCATTCCGAAGGTCGGCGTTCCGCAGGACGTCTACGCCATCGACATGTTGGTCACGCAGATCGAGAGCTACAAGAAGCGCACCAAGCGCATCGGCTTCGAGCTGCTGATCGAGACCGCGCTCGGCATGGCCAATGTCGAGGCGATCGCTCAGGCTTCGAAGCGCAATGAGGCGCTCTCCTTCGGCGTCGCCGACTATGCCGCTTCGACCCGCGCCCGCACCACCGTCATCGGCGGCGTGAACCCGGATTATGGCGTTCTCTCGGACAAGGACGCCGAGGGCAATCGCCAGTATTTCTGGGCCGACCAGTGGCATGCGGCGCAGACGCGCTTCCTCGTCGCCGCGCGCGCCTATGGCCTGCGTCCGATCGACGGCCCGTTCGGCGACTTCGGCGATCCGGATGGCTATATCGCCGCCGCCAAGCGCGCCGCGGTCCTCGGCTTCGAGGGCAAGTGGGCGATTCATCCCTCGCAGATCGATTTGGCCAATCAGGTCTTCACGCCTTCCGAGGCGGAAGTGAAGAAGGCCCGCCGCATTCTCGAGGCGATGGAGCAGGCGGCCAAGGAAGGCCGCGGCGCCGTGTCTCTCGACGGCCGCCTGATCGACATCGCCAGCATCCGCATGGCCCAGGCGCTGATCGACAAGGCGGATCAGATCGGCGCTGCGTAAGCAGTAGCCAAATCGTCGGGCGCGCATCCTTCTCCCACAAGTGGGAGAAGGGAGAACACGACGGTCGTAGCGCTCTCTCCCTTCTCCCTCAAGCGGGAGAAGGGAGAACGTCGAGATTCAGGGATTTGGTCTATGTCTGACGACTACCGCACGCTTCTCCGCGCCATGTTCGACGCCGCTGTCGGCGCGGCGCATCCGTCCGTCTGCCTGCCGGCCTTCCTCGAGAAGATCGCGCCGCCCAAGGGCCGCACCATCGTCGTCGGCGCGGGCAAGGCGGCCGCCTCCATGGCCGCGGCGGTCGAAGCGCATTGGCCGCATCCGATCGAGGGCCTCGTCGTCACCCGTTACGAGCATGGCGCCCCCACTTCCAAGATCGAGGTGATCGAGGCCTCGCATCCGGTGCCGGACGCCGCCGGCCGCGCCGCCGCGGGACGCATCCTCGCGAAGGTCCAAGGCCTCACTGAGGACGATCTCGTGCTCGCGCTGATTTCCGGCGGCGGCTCGGCGCTGATGGCGCTGCCCGCGGACGGCGTCAGCCTCGAGGAGAAGCAGGCCGTCAACAAGGCGCTGCTGAAGAGCGGCGCGACCATTTCCGAGATGAATTGCGTGCGCAAGCACCTCTCGGCGATCAAGGGCGGACGTCTCGCCCGCGCCGCCGCGCCGGCCAAGGTCGTCGCGCTGATGATCTCCGACGTGCCGAATGACGATCTCTCCGTCATCGCCTCCGGCCCCACCGTGCCGGACCCGACGACGCGCCAGGACGCGCTCGCCGTCATCGCCAAATATAAGATCGACGCGCCGGCCGCCGTGCTCGCCTATCTGTCGACCGACGCCTGCGAGACGCCCAAGCCCGGCGACAAGATTTTCGATCGCGTCGAGAACATTCTCATCGCGACGCCGCAAGGCTCGCTGGACGCCGCCGCCGCAGTGGCGAGCAAGGCGGGCTTCACGCCGCTCATCCTCGGCGATCTCGAGGGCGAATCGCGCGACGTCGCGCTGGTGCATGCCGGCATCGCCCGGCAGATCGCCCGCCATGCGCAGCCGATCGCGCCGCCCGTCGCCATCATCTCCGGCGGCGAGACCACCGTCACCGTGCGCGGCAATGGCAAGGGCGGCCGCGACGCGGAGTTCCTGCTGGCGCTGACGCTGGCGCTCGAAGGCTTCGGCGGCATTTCCGCCATCGCCTGCGATACGGATGGAATCGACGGCAGCGAGGACAACGCCGGCGCGATCATGACCGCCGATTCCTTCGCGCGGGCGGCGGCGCAGGGCGTCGATCTCAAGGCGTTCTTCGCCAATAACGACGCCTATACGGCTTTCGAGAAGCTCGGCGATCTCCTCGTCACCGGCCCGACGCGCACCAATGTGAACGACTTCCGCGTCATTCTCGTACCCGGTCGGGCGAGTTGAGCGCATTCCGAGCTTGCCGGCCGCATCTGTTATAATATAACATTTGAAAATGAACCGACCGCAATCGGCGATTTTTCAAAAGGACGCGCCCGCCGCTCATGCGCATGGCGAGCGCGCCGACGGCCGCGTCTCGCTGCTGCGCCTTTCGGCGGGCGAGCGGCTTCTCGCCGCCGCCGCCGTGCTGGCGTTGCTCTGGGCCGCCGTCTATTGGGCGCTGAGCTGAAGGCGCGACGAATGAGCGCTGGCGCGATCCGGCTGGAGAATGTGACGCTCGGCTATGAGCGTCGCCCGGCCGTGCATCATATTTCCGGCGTCGTCGAGGCCGGCGCGGGGCTCGCCGTCTGTGGGCCGAACGGCGCCGGCAAATCCACTCTGCTCAAAGCGCTCGCCGGCCTGTTGACGCCGCTCGGCGGTCGCATCGTCTATGACGGCCTCGCATTGCGCGATATCGCCTATCTGCCGCAATCCGCCGAGATCGATCACGCCTTTCCGATAGATGTGCTGGATTTCGTCTCCATGGGCGCGATGCGCCGCATCGGGCTTTTCGGCCGCGTCGGCGCGGCGGAGCGCGCCCGCATCGCATCGGCGCTCGCCGCGGTCGGCCTCGAGGGTTTCGAGGACCGCGCGATCGGCACGCTCTCCGGCGGCCAGATGCAGCGCGTGCTGTTCGCGCGGCTGCTGGTCGAGGATTGCCCGGTCATTCTGCTCGACGAGCCTTTCGGCGCCATAGACGCCCGAACCATCGACGATCTGGTGAAGATCATCGCCCGCTGGCGGGAGGAGGGCCGCACCGTCATCGCGGTTCTGCACGAGCTCGATCTCGCCCGCCGCGCCTTTCCGCAGGCGCTGCTGCTGGCGCGCGAGCCGATCTTCTGGGGCGCGACGCGAGAGGCGCTGTCCGAGGCGCATCTCGCGCAGGCGAGCCACATGGTCGAAGCGTACGATCGCGAGGCCGAGGAATGCCGGCGCGACGAGACTCCCCATGCTGCATGAGCTCTTCATCGCGCCTTTCGTCGATTACGAATTCATGCGCCGCGCGCTGGTCGGCGCAATTGCTTTGTCGATCTCCGGCTGCCCGCTCGGCGTCTTCCTGATTCTGCGCCGCATGTCGCTGGCCGGCGACGCGCTCTCGCACGCCATTCTGCCCGGCGCGGCGCTCGGCTATCTCGCCTGCGGCCTGTCGCTGCCGGCCATGACCTTCGGCGGCCTGCTCGCCGGCCTCGCCGTCGCGGTGGCGTCGAGCGCGGCGGCGCGCTGGACGGCCCTGCGCGAGGACGCCTCGCTCGCGGCTTTCTATCTCGTCTCGCTGGCGCTCGGCGTCGCGCTCGTCTCGCTCAAGGGCTCGAATGTCGATCTCCTGCATGTGCTGTTCGGCTCGGTGCTGGCGCTCGACGACGCCACGCTGATCTTCCTCGCCGCCATTGCGAGCTTCACTCTGTCGGCGCTCGCGCTCGCCTATCGGGCGCTGGCGCTGGACACTTTCGATCCGCTCTTCGCCCGCCGCGTCAGCCCGCTGGGGGAATGGATTCCCTTCGCCTTTCTGGCGCTGGTGGTGCTCAATCTGGTGGCCGGCTTCCATGCGCTCGGCACGCTGATGGCGGTCGGAATCATCATGCTGCCGGCCGCCTCGGCGCGTCTGTGGACGCGCGATCTCACCGGGGCGCTGCCGTTGGCGGCGGCGATCGGCGCGGCCTCTTCTTATTTCGGCCTCGTCCTGTCCTTCCGCACGGGCCTCGCCGCGGGACCCGTGATCATCCTCATGGCGGGCGGCGCTTATTTCCTCTCTTTGATTTTCGGAAAGACCGGCGGCGTGATTCGCTTGCGGAGGCCCAAGCGACATTTGGAGGGGTGACGCATGGAATCATCGCGCGCGACGTCCTCGCATTTTTGCCTTTTGTCGCGTCGCGCCGTGCTGGCGACGCTCGCGCTCCTCGCCTCGCCGCTGCGCGCCCAGCCTGCGCCGCCGCCGCCGCCGAGGCTGCCTGTCGTCGCCAGCTTTTCCATTCTCGGCGATCTCGTCCGCATCGTCGGCGGCGACCGCATCGACGTCACGACCATCGTCGGACCGAACGGCGACGCCCATGTCTATCAGCCGAGCCCGCAGGACGGACGTCGCCTCGCCGCGGCCAAGCTCGTTTTCGTCAACGGCCTCGGCTTCGAAGGCTGGATCGACCGGCTCGTCGCCGCCTCCAAGACCAAAGCCCGCATCGTCACCGCGAGCCGCGCCGTCACGCCGCGCAAGGAAGGGGAGGGTATCGACCCGCACGCCTGGCAGGATGTGGCCAATGTCAAAATCTATGTCGCCAACATAAGAGACGCGCTGGTCGAGGCCGATCCGGACGGCGCCGAGCGTTACAAGGCCAATGCCGCGGAATATCTCCATGCGCTCGGCGGGCTCGACGCCGAGATCGTCGCGGCGATCGGCGCCATTCCGCGGGCGCGCCGCCGCGTCGTCTCCACCCATGACGCTTTCGGCTATTTCGCGGCGCGCTATGGCGTGGAGTTCATCGCGCCGCAGGGCGTCTCCACCGACGCCGAGGCGAGCGCGCGGGACATCGCCCGCATCGTCGATGCGGTGAAGGCGCATAAGGTCGCGGCCGTGTTCCTCGAGAATATCGTCGATCCGCGCTTCGCCAAGCGCATCGCCGCGGAGACGGGGGCCAAGGTCGGCGGCACGCTCTATTCGGACGCGCTCTCCCCGCCGGACGGCCCGGCGCCGAGCTATCTCCGGCTGATGCGCTTCAATGTGAAGCAGTTGACCGAGGCGCTCGCGTCCTGAGGCTCACGGTCGCCCGACGATTTTCGGCCGGATTTTCGTTTATACTATTCTCAGGCGCGCTGGCGATCCCGCGCCCTGGAGCCTGTCCCATGCGATTTCACCTGTCTCTCGGCGCCGCTTTTTGCGTGCTCTGTCTTCCTGTCTTTTCGCCTGTCCTTCCGGCCGCCGCGGATGAGACGCCGCGCCGCAAGCCCGGCCTTTGGCGCATGGAGCATGTCATGCAGGGCGCGCCCTCGCCGAGCGGCGAGGTGGAAATGTGCATCGACGAGAAGACGGACGACATTCTGCGCCAGAACATCGGCGAAAACGGGCCGAAATGTGAGAAGCTGAGCTTCACCCGCGACGGCGATAAATATCGCGTCAGCTCGGTCTGCAAGCTCGACAAGTCGGTGACGAAGACGGAAGGCGTTTTCACCGGGAGCTTCGACTCCGCCTATCGCGGCGAGCTTCACATCACTTATACGCCGCCGATCCATAACCTCGCCTCCGCGGATATGGTGCTCGAGGCGAAGTGGCTCGGTCCGTGCAAGCCGGGCCAGAAGCCGGGCGACATCGTGATGCCGGGGCTGCAGGGCGGACAAATGAACATGCAGGAACTCATGAAGAAGCGCGATCAGCTTCGCAAGAACGCGCAATAGGAGAACCGCCTTGACCGACAAGATTCCCGTCACCGTCCTCACCGGCTATCTCGGCGCCGGCAAGACGACTCTGCTGAACCGCATCCTCACCGAGCAGCACGGACGGCGCTACGCCGTCATCGTCAATGAGTTCGGCGAGATCGGCATAGACAATGACCTCGTCGTCGGCGCCGACGAAGAAATCTTCGAGATGAACAATGGCTGCATCTGCTGCACCGTGCGCGGCGATCTCATCCGCATCATCGAAGGTCTGCTGAAGCGCCGCGGCAAGTTCGACGCCATTATCGTGGAGACGACCGGCGTCGCCGATCCGGCGCCGGTCGCGCAGACCTTCTTTGTCGATGCGGATGTGAAGGCGGCGGCGCGGCTCGACGCGGTGGTGACGCTCGCCGACGCCAAATTTCTGGCCCAGCGCCTCGCCGATGCGCCGGAGGCGAAGAATCAGATCGCCTTCGCCGATGTGATCGTGCTGAACAAGACCGATCTCGTCACGCGCGAGGAGCTGGCCGAGGTCGAGGGCCGCATTCGCGCCATCAATCCTTATGCGACGCTGCATCATGCGGTGAAGGCGCAAGTGCCGATCGAGGCGGTGCTGGAGCGCAATGCTTTCGATCTCGATCGCATATTGGAGATAGAGCCGCGCTTCCTCGAGGCGGAGAATCACGATCATCACGATCATGATCACGGCCATCAAGAGCATGGCCATGACCATGAGTGCGGGCCGGATTGCGGCCACGATCATCACGAGCACGAGCATCATGACCATCATGAGCACGCGCATCACGACGATCACGGCCATGGGCTGAAGCATTATCACGATGAGGAGATGGGCTCGGTCTCCATCCTCCACGAGGGCGAGCTCGATCCCAATGTCTTCGTGCCCTGGCTCAATGAGTTCGTTCAGCGCGAGGGCGCGGATATTCTGCGCTGCAAGGGCATCGTCGCCTTCACCAACGAGCCCAAGCGCTTCGTCTTCCAGGGCGTGCATATGATTCTGGACGGCGATCTGCAGCGCGACTGGCGCCCCGACGAGAAACGCAGCGCGCGCCTCGTCTTCATCGGCCGCAAGCTGAAGGAAGAGACGATCCGCGAGTGCTTCGAGAAAGATGTGCTGCGGCGGATGTGATCTTTCCGCAATTCGGCGCGCGGCGGGGGTCTCTCGCCGCGCGTTTCCTCGCAGGGAGAGCGAGCGCCTCCCTTTCGGCGCCGACGAGTCATCGGATAGAAACAGTCATCGCGATCGAGCAAAGCATTAGAAAAGCGTCTCGCGCATTCTGCTCCGCTCGAGACGTGGCGCCGCCCGTCTTGCGATCGGGGTGAAAGCTTGAAGGAATCGCTCGCGCATTGCGCTGTGGCGGGATTGCTGCTGGTCGCGCTGCTGCGGCCGACGTCGGCGGCCGATCCGGCCCACACTTCCGCCTATGCTTGGGTTCCCGAAACGATTTCGACGGACGGCAAGCGGCTGCTGGCGAAAATCGGCGGCGATCACGCCATCATCCCCACTTTGCCGGAGCCCGGCGATCATGATGGCTGGGCGCGGCTGCAGGCGGCGGCCGCTGCGGCGCGCGAGGTCGATCTCGCCGCCTTGCGGGCAAAGGGCGTCGCCGTGTCGCGAATCGAGACCGACGGCGTCTCCTATTTCGACATTGCGCCAAACGGGCTCGTCGATGACGGATCGGTCGTCGTCTATCTCCATGGCGGCGCCTTCGTGTATTTCGACGCGCGTGGCGCGCTCGAGGGAATGGCGAAGCTCGCGCGCGTCTTCGGCCGTCGCATCGTCGTCGTCGATTATCGACTCGCGCCGGCGGCGAAATGGCCGCAGATCACGGGAGATGTGGTCGCCGTCGTCAAGCGCCTGCTCGCCGGCGGCGCGCAAATGCGGCGCATCGCCATGTTCGGCGATTCCGCCGGCGGCAATCTCGCTGTCGCGACGACGCTGAAGATGCGCGACGAAGGCCTCGGCCTGCCGGGCGCCGTGGCGACATGGTCGCTGACGGCCGATTTTCGCAACGCCGCCGACACGCGCGTCACGCTGCGCGACGCCGATCCGATCATGTCCTATGAGCGCCAGATCAAAAACGCCATGCTCGCCTATGCGGATGAGAAGGATTGGGCGCATCCTCATGTCTCGCCGGTCCATGGCGATTTCGAGAAAGGCTTTCCGCCCGCTCTCATTCAGGTGGGCACGCGGGAAATTCTGCTCAGCGATTCGGTGCGACTGTATCAGGCGATCGAAGCGGCGGGGGGAACCGCCAAGCTCGACGTCTATGAAGGCATGCCGCATGTGTTCCAGGGGCAGATTCCGAACGCGCCGGAATCGCGCCTCGCCGTCGCCAAGATGAAAGCCTTTTTCGACCGGCATCTCGCGCGCTGAGCGAGGCCACGCTCACCCGTGCACGCCCGGCGCCTCGCGCCCGGTGCGGGCGACATATTCCGTATAGCCGCCGCCGAACTGATGCACGCCCTCCGGCGTCACCTCCAGCACGCGATTGGAGAGCGACGCCAGAAAGCGCCGGTCGTGCGAGACGAACAGCATGGCGCCCTCATAGGCCGCGAGCGCCTCGACCAGCATCTCCTTGGTGCCGAGATCGAGATGGTTCGTCGGCTCGTCCAGCACCAGGAAATTCGGCGGGTCATAGAGCATTTTCGCCATCACCAGCCGCGCCTTCTCGCCGCCGGAGAGCACGCGGCATTTCTTCTCCACATCATCGCCGGAAAAGCCGAAGCAGCCGGCGAGCGTGCGCAGCGCGCCTTGTCCCGCTTGCGGAAATGCGTCCTCCAGCGCCTCGAAGACGCTGTGCTCGCCGTTCAGCAGTTCCATGGCGTGCTGGGCGAAATAGCCCATCTTCACATTGGCGCCGAGCGCCGCCGCGCCTTCGTCCGGCTGGGCGGCGCCGGCGATGAGCTTCAATAGCGTGGATTTTCCGGCGCCATTGACGCCCATCACGCACCAGCGCTCCCTGCGCCGCACCTGAAAATCGAGGCCCTCGTAAATGCTGCGCGAGCCATAGCGCTTGGAGACGCGCGAGAGCGTCGCCACCTCCTCGCCGGAGCGCGGCGCCGGCGCGAATTCGAAAGCGACCGATTGGCGCCGGCGCGGCGGCTCGACGCGCTCGATCTTGTCGAGCTTCTTCACGCGGCTCTGCACCTGCGCGGCATGCGAGGCGCGCGCCTTGAAGCGCTCGATGAATTTGATCTCCTTGGCGAGCATGGCCTGCTGCCGCTCGAATTGCGCCTGCTGCTGCAATTCATTCTGCGCGCGCTGGCGCTCGTAGAATTCATAATCGCCGGAATAGGAGTTGAGCGAGCCGCCGTCGATCTCGATGATCTTGCCGACGATGCGATTCATGAACTCGCGATCATGCGAGGTCATCAGCAGCGCGCCGGGGTAGCCTTTCAAAAATCCTTCGAGCCAGATCAGGCTCTCGATATCGAGATGGTTGCTCGGCTCGTCGAGCAGCATGGCGTCCGGGCGCATCAGCAGAATGCGCGCCAGCGCGACGCGCATCTTCCAGCCGCCGGAGAGCGCGCCGACGTCGCCGTCCATCATCTCTTGGCTGAAGCCGAGACCCGCCAGCACCTCGCGCGCGCGACCGTCCAGCGCATAGCCGTCCAGCTCCTCGAAACGCGCCTGGACCTCGCCATAGCGCTCGAGGATCGCGTCGAAATTCTCTGCGGCGTCGGGATCGGCCATGGCGGCCTCGAGCTCGGCCAGCTCGGCGGCGACGGCGCTCACCGGGCCTGCGCCGTCCATCACCTCGGCGACGGCGCTGCGGCCGGCCATTTCGCCGACATCCTGGTTGAAATAGCCGATGGTGACGCCGCGATCGACCGACACCTGGCCCTCATCCGGCCGCTCCTGGCCCGCGATCATGCGGAAGAGCGTCGTCTTGCCGGCGCCATTGGGGCCGACCAGTCCGACCTTCTCGCCGGGAAGCAGCGCCGCCGACGTTTCGATGAAGAGGAGCTGCTGGCCGTTCTGCTTGCTGATGTTCTCGAGGCGTATCATGTCCGCGCGCTTATCTGTGAATTGCGCGGGTCTTATGACATAGCGAGGCGGATTCCAGAAACCGGGCCGTCTCGGTCGATCTCGTCCTCTCCCCGCTGGCGCGGGGAGAGGAAAACCGCGCGCGTCTTACGCGACGCCCTTCTCATTGAGGAAGGAGCCGTAGAGCTTGTCGATTTTCGGAATATGATCGGTCAGCCAGCCGACGAGAAAGGCCGCCGTATCGGCGGTCACTTCCGCCTCGCCGGCGTGGAACTTCTTCTGCAGATCGAGCGCTGCGGCGACCAGCTTGTCGTGCTCGGCCTTGTGGCCCGGAAAGGCCGGATAGCCATAGGCTTCGAAATTCGCTTCTTCCGAGGCGAAATGCTCGGCCACATAAGCGATGAGCGCGTCGAGATCGCGGCCAACGGCGTCGCGGTCGCCGCTCGCGACCGCATCGCCGAGAACATTCAGCAGACGGAAAATTTCCTGATGCTCTATGTCATGCTTGGAGACGTTGGTGGCGAATTGCTCGGGCGTCCAGGTGATGAGCGACATGCCTTTTCCTCCATCGAATGATTGGTTCGATCGAGGCGCGCCGCGACCGAACGAAGAGTCGCGTAAAGGGCGCGTCGCCGCACGTCGTTGATGAGCGTCAATAAAGGACGAATTGCCGCTGCGGCATGATGCGGCCTTAGGGGCGCGCCAGACGAGAGCGAGCCTTAGAGGCTCGCATCTCGAGCAGCTGTCACGCCTGCGCTTTGGCGGCCTGGCTCTTCTGCCTGCGCCTGCGCTTCTGCTCTACGGCGCCGGGGCGCGCGGAAGCGGCGGCGGCGCGCTCCTTCTCCTGGCGCAGCGAGCCGGTCATGGCGGCGACGAGCCTTTGCGCGGCGCGCGGCGGCGTCGAGCGCATCAGCGCGATGAGAGAGCGTATGCGCTCCACATCCGGCGAGGCGCGCTCGGAGCCGAGGAAAATGCGGATCGCCGTGTCCTCGCATACGCCGAGCGCGAGCAGGGCGAGCGCCAGCGCCTCGCCGCTCTTGTCCATGAGAATGGCGCGCGCGCGCGACTTGCGGCAGTCGAGCGCTTCCGCCAGCGCCTCGGCCAGACCCTCGAAATCGCGCGCGACGGCGCAGGCGTCGATCTCCTCGGCCAGCGCCGGCGCGGGCCGCGCGACATATTCCGGCCCATTCGAGACGAGAGCCTGCGTCGCCGCCTCCAGCAAGATGCGCGAGCGCTCGCCGGAATCGGCGGCGAGGAACAGCGCTTCCGGGTCCACCGCGAGATCGGCGCGGTCCAGCAATATGCGGGCGAGCCGCAGATCGTCGCGCGCCGCCTGCAGCAGCGAGCGCCGCGCCGCCTGATCGAGATGCAGGCGCCGGTTGGCGGCGAGCGCGCAGAGCACCTCGCTCTCGCCGCGCGAGGCGAGGCCGGCGACGATCTTGCGCTCCAGCGAGGAGCGGCGGGCGATGGCGACGGCGAGCTCCGCGGAGCCATGCTCGGCGAGCGCGCGCACGAGGCCGGCGTGAATGACCGGCGCATATTCTATGGCGATGCGCGAGACGCGCCCGCCTTTGTCCAGCAGCCGCGCGACGATTCCGCGCGGCGTGTCCGGATGGCGGCACAACTCCAAAGCCCGCTCGGCGACCACATCGGCGTCGAGCACATCGATGAAGCCTCCGACGAGCGTCTCGAACTGCTCTATATCGGCCGCCGGATGCAGCGGACGCGCGACGAACTGGTCGACGATCTCGCGGAACAGAGCCGCCTCGGCCTTCCGATTTTCGCTTTCGCCTCGTGGCATATACGCACCAATCGCAAACTTAATACACGAACAGCGATTTTAGCGCGTGGACATTGACGCAACATTAACCCTCGGCGGCCCCTAATCGACCGATCGCGCGATTTGCGCGGTTCATTTCGGGGGCCGGTTCATTGCGGGGGCGATGAAATGGGCGAGCTCATAGCCTTCTCCTCTCGCGCGAGGTCGGCGGCCGTCGCGCCGCCCATCGTCGGCGAGGCGCAAATTCTTTTCTTTCTGGGCGTGCGCTATGTGCGGCCGGAGGATGCGGCGACCAAAACGCCGGGCGGCGGCGGCAAGGCGACGGGCGGCGGCCGCAAGCGCAAGCGCCGGGCGTGATCCTTTAGAGCGCTTTCTGATCGAACGGAATCGTTCGATCGATCAGAATTCGCTCCCAATAGAGAAATGAGAGCGTCATCCGATCCGATTGGATCGGATAAAACGCTCTAGTCGGCGAGGATCAGCGCCCAATAGACCTTGTATTTCGCATTGGGCGCATAGGCGGTCGCAATGCCCATGCGCGTCGCTTTCTTCATCAGCAAATTCTTATTGTGCGGCGGCGACTGCCGCCATCCCGAGAACGCCTCGGCGAGCGTGTGATAGCCGGCCGAGACATTCTCCGCCGCGCTGACGCTGCGCATTCCGCGCGCGGTGAGGCGCATGTTCAGCGTTCCGCGCACCTCATGGCTCAGCGAATTGGCGGAGGCCATGGCGCTCGCCTGCGCCTGCGCGGCCTCTTGCAGCGAGGCGTCCAGCGCCAGCGCCGAGAGCCCATTGTTGCTGCGATAGAGCGAGATCATGTCCCGCGCCGCCTCGGCGTCGACGCGCGCGTTCGGCGCGGCGAGCGAGCGATAGAAGCTCGGCTGCTCGGGCTCTTTCGGCAGACGGCTCTCGCTCGTGCAGGATGCGAGCGCGAGCAGCGCCGCGGCCGGCGCGAGGAAGCGAAGGGAGTGAGACATGCGCTTTCGTCTGTGAGCGGAAGGAAGCGGAACGCGCGCGCCTTCTACACTCATTCGCCGGCGACCGCATAGTCCCGCTCACGTGTGGTCTCCAGCGCGCGCGGCGATGGCGCGAAAGGCTCCAGCCCCATCACCTGCACCACCGCCGGCGCCGGCGCGGGGGCGGAAATCTTCACTTCCGCCTCGGCGAAGCGGCGATAAATGTCGAAGAGCAGATCGCTCTTCACCCGCGTCGCCTGCTCGACATCCTCGACATAGCACCACAGCTCGAAACGGAAGGCCGTCTGCTCCATGGAGAGGAACATCACTTGCGGCGCCGGAATGCGCAGCAGCCCGTCCTGCGCCTTGGCGGCGGCGAGCAATAGCTCCCGAATCTGCTCGGGATCGACGCCCGAATGCGGGGCGATGGCGATTTTGATGCGGCCGATGCGATCGTTGCGCAACCAATTCTTAACCACGCCGGAAACGAGATTGGAATTGGGCACGATCATCGTCGCGCGATCGAATGTCTCGATCTCGGTGGAGCGCACATTGATGCGCTTCACATAGCCCTGCTCGTCGCCGAGCACGACCCAATCGCCGACGCGGATCGCCCGCTCCCACAGCAGGATGAGGCCGGAGACGAAATTATTGACGATCGACTGCAGGCCGAAGCCGATGCCGACCGACAGCGCGCCCGCGACGATGGCGAGCCGCTCGAGGCTGAGGCCGAGCTCGGCCAGCGCCACAGAGACGGCGAGAATGAATCCGGCATAGCCGAGGCTGGCGCCGATGGAATGGCGCAGGCCCATGTCGAGCCGCGTCAGCGGCAGCAGGCGCTGATCGAGCCAGCGGCGCAGCGCCTTGGTCGCCCCGTAGGTGAGCGCGAAGAGGGCGAGCGCCGTCGCCATGCCGGCCGGCGAGATGGTGACTTCGCCGATCTTGAAGCCGGCATAGGCTGTCTGCAGATTGCCGAAGAAATCGCCGGATTGGAATCCATATGGCACCAGCGCGACGAAGAGCGCGAAGGCGTAGAGGCCGAGCGTCGCGACGCCGGTCAACACCACAGCGAGCTGGCAGAGCGATTCTTGCCTCGCGCCGAAACCGGAGACGAGGGTCCGCCCGAGCGGCGTCTCCGGCTGGAAGAGGCGCTGAAGGCCGGTCTCGACGAAGGCGAGCAGGAGAAAGAGCGCCGTGCCGACCGCCGCGAGCCAGGCGAGCTGCAACACCAGAAAGTTGGCGAAGGCGACATAGCCCGCCGCGAGCGCGCCCGTGATGACGACGATCTCCACCCAGGCGAGCAGACGAAGGGCGTAGATCCGGTCGCGCCCCTCGAGATCGGCGCCGGGGTCGCCCTCGCATGTCTCATGGCGCGTGGCGACGGTGACGATGAGAAAGACGATGGCGATGAACAAGGCGCCGGCGCCGCGCGTCAGCACGATCACCGGAAGGCTCGCCTGCACGAATTCGGCGATCTGCTCCAGAACGCGCGTCGCCGCGGCGACGAAGCCGATGAGAACCGCGAGATAGAGCATCCGCCGCGAGAGCCGATCGCCTAAGCCGACGAGCCGCCATTGTGGCAGGCCCGGCGCCAGCAGTCCGCGCGCGAGGCCATAGGAAACGGCGACGAAAGTCACGGATTCGGACAGTCGCCGGCCGAGGGGCGCGAGAACGGCGTCCTCGAGCTGAAAGCCGTCGAGCGCCAAAGCGATGGCCGCGACGATGGCGATCGGCAGCGCTGCGGTCACAATGGTCGTCGTCAACGCCGCCGCTGCCTTGTGGAACCGATCCGGCGCCTCGACCGCCGCCTCGCGCTTCGAGAAGCGGCGGGCGAAGAGAATCGCCGGGACGCCGAGCAGCAGCGTGAAAAATATCGTCGCCAGAAAAGTCTCGATCTGCCCATTGCGCAGCCGCGCCGAGACGGCCTCTCCGCGCTGTTCCAGCAGCAGGCCGAAGACCTTGGCGTCATAGGGAAGCTCCTGCAGAGCGGCGCTCCACAGTGCGGGCGAGAACAGACCGCTGGTGCGCAGGAACAGCGTCTTGGCGAAGAGCGACCGCTGCCGCGCGCGGATCACCAGAGCGGTCTGCCGCGTCTCGATCGACAGCGCCCTCGCGCGCTTCAGCGTCGCGTCCACCTCTTCATAGAGCTTTTTCTGCTCGGCGAATTCGGCGTTGACGCTCGCCGTCGCCAGCGAGCCGCTATCCACCGCCGGAGCGGGGGCAGGCGCGGGCGCGGGGACGGCCGTGGGCAGAGAGCGCGTCTCGGCCGAGGCTCTGGCGATGATGGCTCTGCCATTGCCGGGCGCGCGCGCGCCTTTGCCGGGGGCGGGCTCCTCCTTCTTGGGCGGCGCCTCGGCCGGAGCCGGCGGCGGGCGGCCGCGGGCGCCTCCTTCGTCTCGCCGGCGGGCTTGGCCGGGCCGGACAGCTCGTCGAGCCGCGCCTGCAAGGCGGCGAGGCGCGGCGTCAGCCGGTCGATCACATCCTGCAGCTCGGCCGGCAGCGCATCGACCCGATCGCGCAGGCTCCTGAGCGTGGCGTCATTGAGCGAGGGATCGGCGAGGGCGGTCTCCACTTCCTCGAGCGTCGCGCGGGCGGCGTCGAGCCGCGTGTTGAACTGCTCGAGCGTGGAAGAGGGCTCCGCGGCGACAGCGGCGCCGGCGAAGAAGAGGATGAGGCAGAGGGCGAGAAAACGGCGCAAGGCGAAGCTTTCGTTGATGAGACGAGCCATATACGCGCAATGAGACGAACAATTTGCCAATCTTGCGGCGACGCCGACGGCGGGGCGCCATCTATTGGCCGCGATCTCCCGCCGGATAGGGCCTTCGCTCTCCGGCGCGGTCGCGGACGAGCCAGCCGCCGTCTGCATCGCGCTCGAGATGAGATTGCTGAAGCGGAACCTTACCGTAGCCGCCGGGAATGTCGAGAACGTAAGAGGGAAGCGCGACGCCCGAGACCCGTCGCGCCAGCTCCGCATAGAGCGCCTGCCCGCGCTCCAGCGAGAGGCGGAAATGGCCGGTGCCCGGCGCGAGATCGGGATGGTGCAAATAGTAGGGCTTGATCTGCGCCGTCACCAGAGCGCGCATCAGCTGCTCGAGCGTGTCGGCCGCGTCGTTGACGCCGGCGAGCAGCACGGTCTGCGCCAGAGTCGAAACGCCCGCGCTCTGGATGCCGGCCACGGCCTCGCGCGCCGCGGCCGACAGCTCGCGGGCGTGATTGACGTGCAGCACCATATAGACGGCCTTGCCGCTCGCCTTCAGCGCCGCCAGCCGCTCCTGCGTGACGAGGCGCGGCGCGGCGATCGGAACGCGCGTGTGGACGCGCAGCACGGCGACATGCGGAATGGCGGCGAGCTTTTCGGCGACCATGCGCAGCCGCCGGGCCGAGAGCGCCAGCGGATCGCCGCCGGTGAGAATGACCTCGAAAATCTGCGGCCGCTCAGCGACATAGGCGAGCGCTTTGTCCACGGCCTCGTCGGAGAGCATGGCGCCCTTGCCGAGACCGACGGTCTCGCGGCGAAAGCAGAAGCGGCAATAGACCGGGCAGACCGAGAGCAGCTTCAGCAGCACGCGATCGGGATAGCGATGCACCAGCCCTTCCACCGGGCTGAAGGCGTCGTCGCCGATCGGATCGGCCCGCTCCTCCTGGCGCGTCTCCAGCTCGCGGAGGTCGGGCAGAAATTGCCGGGCGATCGGGTCCGCAGGATCGGCGCTGTCGATCAGCGCGGCGATTTCCGGCGTCACGGCGACGCTATAGCGCGCCTCGACGGCCGCCAGCGTCGCCGCTCGCGCCGGCTCCACCAGCCCGGCGGCGGCGAGCTCGGCCACGGAGGTCGCGGTCGCGGCGCGCGGCGAGCCGGAGCCCTGCGGCACCAGAATCGTCTCGTCGCTCCGCTCCAGGCGATAACGGGCGCTGTCCTCGGTCATCGGGCCGCTTATACGGCCGAATTCACGCGTGGCAACGGGACTTTCGGCGGCGTGACGCGCTCAATTTCGCGAGCGCGAGCCGAAGAGCCGCTCGATCTCCGGCGCGCCCATGCGATCGGAATCGTCGGGCGTCTGAAAATGGCCGGCCATGAAGCCGAGCCTTTCGACTCGGCCAGACGGCGTCGCCGCGAACGCCGAGACCTCGACGAGGGGCTCGCCGTCTTTTGCAACGACGAAGGATTCTCCGCGAGCCGCCTCGTCGACGAGCTGTGAGAGGCGTCGTTTCGCTTCGTGGATGTCGATGACGCGCATGGCGGCGATGCTATCCCGGGCGGTTCGCCGTGACGAGGGATATTCGCTTATAGTGTCGCAGCACGTCCCCTCGTTCTCGAGCCCCTATGCCGGTCACCACCCAAAACGCGCCATGGGAGATTCTGGCGCTGCTGCGCTTCTTCCTCGCCTTCGTGGTCCTGTCCGGGCATTTGAGCTGGTATCCGGCGGCCTCCGGCGGCTTTGTCGAGACATTCGACGATTTCGGCGGCAAGGCCGCGGTGCTCGGCTTTTTGCTGATGTCCGGCTTTTCCATCGCCGCCTCGCTGGAGCGCGAGGAAAAAGGCTTCTATCTGAGGCGCTTGCTGCGCATCTATCCGCTCTATCTCGGGGCGGTGGCGCTGTCGCTGCTGGTCGAGGCCGCCACGAACGGCCATGTCCAGATCGGCGCCTTCTCGATCGAGGGCGAGAAGTATTCGGCCGCGCTCGGCAATCTGTTTTTCCTGCAGGCTTTTTTCGTGCGGCCTCTGCAATTCGACGGGCCGCTGTGGTCGCTGGCGATAGAGGTCTTCTATTATCTGCTCGCGCCCTTCTTCCGGCGCCTCGAGCAAAAGCGCCTGCTCGCGCTGATGGCTCTGTCCCTCTTCTGCTTTCTGCTGCCGCGTAGCGCCGATTTCGGCCTCGCCTATCGGGCGCTGCTCAAATCCAATGCGCTGGATTTTCTCTGGTGCTGGCTGCTCGGCTTTCTTTTGTGGTGGGAGCGGTCCGTCGCGACGCTCGGCTTCGCCGTCCTCGGCGCGGCGGCGGTGCGCTTCGGGCCGATGACGCCGGAGCCCTTGGCCGTCGTCACTTTTCTCGCGCCGCTCGCCGCGCTTCTCCTTCGCGGCAGGATCGCCTTTCCGCAGCGGCTGCGCGGAGTGGCCGCCTATCTCGGGGCCTTCTCCTATCCGCTCTATCTTTTCCATTTTCCGGCGATGATCATGGGCTATGCGATCTTCGGCCTTCGCGCGCCGGAGGCGCTGCTGGCTCTCGCGCTGGCGACGGCGCTGCTCGCATTCCACGCCATCGATCGGCAGCGCGAAAGGCGCGGCGGCTACGTCCCCTTTTCCGCCACCGGCGTCCATAAAACCTGCTCGATGCGCTCCGCCCCGCTGGCCAGCATGACCAGCCGATCGAAGCCGAGCGCTATGCCGCTCGCCGGCGGCATATGGGCCAGCGCTTCGAGGAAATCCTCATCCACCGGATAGCGGTCGCCATAGATGCGGGCGCGCTTTTCCATCTGCTCCTCGAAACGGCGGCGCTGCTCGGCCGGGTCGGTCAGCTCACCGAAGCCATTGGCGAGCTCCACCCCGCAGGCGAAAAGCTCGAAGCGTTCGGCGAAGCGCGGGTCGTCGGCCTTGGGCCGGGCCAGCGCCGCCTCGCTCGCCGGATAGTCGCAGAGCAGGGTCGCGCGCGCCCGGCCGAGCTGCGGCTCCACTTTCTCGGAGAGAATCTTGCTGAAGAGGTCGGACCAATCATCGTCCTCGGCGACGCGTATCCCGTCCAGCGCGGCGGCGCGGGCGAGGCCGTCGCGGTCGCCGAGCAGCGTGGCGAGGTCCATGCCGGCGTAGCGGTCGAAGGCCTCGCGGCAGGAGATCGCCTCCGGCTCCTCATAAGGGTCGACGCTCGCGCCTCTATAGGCGAATCGCTCGACGCCCAGCGCCTCGGCCGCGGCGGCGAGCAGGCCGGCGCAATCCTCCATCAGCCGCTCCGGCGGCTCATTCGCCCTATACCATTCCAGCATGGTGAATTCGGGATGGTGGAGGGCGCTGCGCTCGCGGTTGCGGAACACGCGGGCGAAGGTGAAGATGCGCTCCTCCCCCGCCGCCAGCAGCTTTTTGCAGGAAAATTCCGGCGACGTATGGAGATAGAGCCGGCTCGCCTCACCTGCGTCGGAGACGAGATCGACGCCGAAAGCCGAAATATGGGTCTCATTGCCGGGCGAGAGCTGAAGGGCCGCCGTCTCCACCTCGGCAAAGCCTTGGGTAGAGAAAAACTGCCGCAGGGCGGCGGCGATCCGCGCGCGAGCCTTGAGAAATGGCTTGCGATCGGCGTAAACATCCCTGGCCCACCAGGGCGACACTCGCGTCATTCGTCGGGCCATCATGGGTTCGAGGGCGGCGGCCGGGTCCCGCGCGAGAGGCGCGGACGAGCCTTTTTCGAGCGATCTGATCGCTCCAATGCGAATCGGACCCTTTTTTGATCCGACCGGATCAGAAAAGGGTCCGAGCCGTTCATAGACCGGCCGAACGCGGCCAGCAATCGAGGATAAAACACGTGAAAGTCATCGCCAGCTCGATCCGAAAGGGCAATATCATCGAGAAGGAGGACGGCCATCTCTATGTCGTTCTGAAGGCCGAGAGCTTCTTCCCCGGCAAGGGCACGCCCACGACGCAGATCGACATGCGCCGCCTTTCCGACGGGGTGAAGGTCGCCGACCGCTACAAGACCACCGAGCAGGTCGAGCGGGCCTTCGTCGAGGATCAGGATTTCAGCTATCTCTTCGGCGACGACGATGGCTTCACCTTCATGAACACCGCGACCTATGATCAGGTCATCGTGCCCAAGGATGTGCTCGGCGATCAGGCGCAATGGCTGCAGGAAGGCATGGTCTGCATTCTGTCGCTGTTCAATGGCGTGGCGGTTGGAATCCAGCTCCCGGCGCGCGTCACGCTCGAGATCACCGAGACCGAGCCGGCGATGAAGGGCCAGACGGCCTCCTCTTCCTACAAGCCCGCCATCGCCTCCAATGGCGCCCGCGTGATGGTGCCGCCGCATATTCAGGCCGGCACGCGCATCGTCATCCAGACGGAAGACGGCTCTTACGTCGAGCGCGCGAAGGATTGATTCGAGCGAATAGCGAGTAGGGAGTAGCGAATAGAGCTTCCTTCTATTCGCTATTCGCTATTCGCTAAGAACTCCCGCAGCTTCGCTTCCAGCGCCGCGCGGTCCTTCAGCTCGCATTCCCACACGATGAGCGCGCGCCAGCCGAGGCTCGCGAGCTTTTCCTGATGCGCAATGTCGCGCGCGCGATTGCGCGCGATCTTGGCGCGCCAATAGTCGGCGTTGGTTTTCGGCATTCGCGCGCCGCGCGCGCAATCATGTCCGTGCCAGAAGCAGCCATGCACGAATATGGCGCGCTTTCTCCCGACATAGGCGATATCGGGATTGCCCGGCACATCCTTGCGATGCAGCCGATAATGCGGCGCGAAGCCGCGTAGCAGCGCGCGCACCGCTTTTTCGGGAGAGGTGTCGCGCGATTTCACCGCGCGCATGATGGCGGAGCGTTTGGCGGGGTCTTCCGCCATCGCCGTCAGGCGGCGGCTCTCGAGAGGCCGCGCAGCGCGATGAGCAGCGGCTCGAGAATTTGCGCCGCTATATGGCGCGCCACGGGCGCGACGACGCCGTCGCCGGTGAGGTGATAGGCCTCATTGTAATTGCGCGGCAGCTGGTAATCCTCGGGCAGGCCCATCAGCCGCGCCGTCTCGCGCGCGGAAATCAATCGCGAGCGCACGCGGCCTTTCTCGACGATCAGCACGATTTGTCGGCTGGAGCCGCCGGCGGGCGTGCGCAGGCAGCCGGCGAGATCGTCGAAACGCGCCTCGGCGCGCTGCATCTTCTCGCCATCGGCGCCATAGCGCGTGCGGCGATAGAGCGTTCCCACCATGCGCCGCCCGGCGCGCTTCGCCGCCTCCACCTTGGCGCGATTGAGATCGCTCATCTTGGCGAGCAGCGCTTGCGTCTCCTCGCGATCATGCCAGGCGACGCCTTCCGGCCTGTCGTCGATAATATCGGCGAGGCGCGTGTTGCGCGCGGCGGGCGCGGCGAGGCGCCACCAAATCCAGTTCTCGCGTAGCGCGCGCGGCAGGCGCTCCTGCGCCGTGAGCAGCGCGCGCGTATGCCAGAGCGGCGAGGGCTCCGCCGTCGTCAGCTCGGCGGGAGCGACGAAATCGCCATGCAGCGCGACGATGAACAAGCGTGGCCGCGATTGCGGCACGAACAGCGCGGCGTCTATGACCAGCGCGCCGAAGCGATAGCCTTCGCCGGCGAGCGCGCCGCAGAGCGATTCGAAATCCTTCCCCCCATGCGATGTCAGCGCGCCGCAGACATTCTCCAGCACCAGCAGCGGCGGATGCCGTCCTTCCTTGCGCAGCGCTTTGACGATCTCGAAAAAGGGCCAGAAGGTTCCCGAGCGCTCGCCCTTCAGCCCAGCGCCGGCGCCGGCGAGCGAGAGGTCCTGACAGGGGAAGGAGGCCCAGACGAGATCGGCGCGGCCGGGCAGATCGGCGGTCGTCACCTTGCGCACATCGCCGGGGAAGAGTTCCTCGCCGCCCCAATTGGCGCGATAGGTCCCGCATTTCTTCAGGTCGAAATCATTGGCGAAGAGGCATCGCCAGCCGGCGCCGAGTCCGGCGCGCGCCATGCCGCCGCCAGCGAAGAATTCGTAATAGCTCGGTCTGTCCATGCGGCGAGTCTAGCGCGATTCGAGAGGCCGCGACATGCCCCCTCCCCAGCCCTCCCCCGCTATGCGGGAGAGAGGGCGGACTCGGCGCTTCATGAAGGTTGCGCGTCGCCTTTGCCGCTTCCCTCTCCGGGGTCACTTCGAGAGGGAGGGGGCTCCACGCCTAGCGCCTGCAATTGCGCGCGTTCTTCCGCAGTGAGCATCGCTGGATCGATGCGCCGACGCCCGCGGCGCACGGCGGCGAAGATCGCCCAGACGCCGCCGATCAGCGCCAGCGCCGGAGCGGCCCAGAGCAGCAGAGTCTCCCGCTTCACCGGCGGGCGCAGCAGCATGAAATCGCCGTAGCGCGCCACAACATAATCGCGCACCTCGGCGTCGCTCGCGCCGTCCTTCAGCCGCTCGCGCACGATGACGCGCAGGTCCTTGGCGAGCGGCGCGTCGGAATCGTCGATGGATTGGTTTTGGCAGACGAGGCAGCGCAATTCGCTGGCGATGGCGCGCGCGCGCGCCTCGAGCTTGGGATCGGCGAGCTTTTCGGACGGCTCCACCGCGAGGGCGGGAGACAGGAGCGCCGTGCTCAACAGAAACGCGGAAACAATGTGCGCGATTCCCCTCTCCCGCTTGCGGGAGAGGGTGGCTCGACGAAGTCGAGTCGGGTGAGGGCCTGCGGGACCCTCATCCGACCCCGCTTCGCGGGGCCACCTTCTCCCACGAGTGGGAGAAGGAAGAAGGGAGAGATTCCGCGCCATTCCCATCACTCCGCGGCCTGTGGCTGCGCAGCCGTGCGGGCGCGGCTGGCGACGCCGATGCGCAGGCGGCGATCGGCGAGCGACAGGCCGCCGCCGAGCGCCATCACCACCGCGCCGAGCCAGATCAGCAACACCAGCGGCTTGTAATAGAGCCGCGCGTCCAGCGTGCCGTCCTCATGCTGCTCGCCGAGCGCCGCATAGACCTGCCCGAGGCCGAGCGTGACGATGCCCGCCTCCGTGCGCGCCATGCGCCGCGCCTGATAGAAGCGCTTCGCCGGCTCTATGCGCGCGATGGTCTCGCCACCCTTGCGCAGCGCCATGACGGCGTAAGTTTCCGCATAATTGGGGCCGGCGCGCGAGGCGATGTCCTCGATCGTGATTTGGTAGGGGCCGACCTCTTGGGCGACGCCCGGCTTCATGGCGACGATCTGCTCGACGCCCCAGCCGGTCGCGGCGAGGCCGAGCAGCGACAGGCCCATTCCCGCATGGGCGATCGACGTTCCCCAGGCCGAGAGCGGTAGCCCGCGCAAACGTGCGAGCGCATTTCCTTGCGCGACGCGCTGCGCAATGTCGGTGAAGGCGCCAATGACGAGATAGACGGCGAGCCCGGCGCTCACAATGGAGAGAACCGGCGCGCCATAGAGCGCGCCGAAAGCGGCCAGCGCGACGACGCCCGCCGCAAAGGCCGCGCGCAGCCGTTGCAAGGCGGCGAGGAGATCGCCGCGCTTCCAGGCGAGCATTTGGCCGATCGGCATCAGCAGCACGAGCGGCAGAGCGATCGGGATCAGCACCGTGTCGAAGAAAGGCGCGCCGACGGAAATTTTGTCGCCGGTCAGCGCCTCCAGCGCCAGCGGATAGAGCGTGCCGATGACGACCGTCGCGCAGGCGACGGTCAGCAGCAGATTATTGACGACCAGCGCGCCCTCGCGCGAGATCGGCGCGAAGAGGCCGCCCGTCGGCAGAGCGCTGGCCCGAAAAGCGAACAGCGCCAGCGCGCCGCCGATGAAGGCGACGAGTATGGCGAGAATGAACACGCCGCGCTGCGGATCGCTGGCGAAAGCGTGCACCGAGGTGAGCACGCCGGAGCGCACGAGGAATGTGCCGAGCAGCGACAGCGAGAAGGCGAGAATGGAGAGGAAGATCGTCCACACCTTCAGCGCCTCGCGCTTCTCCATCACCGCCGCGCAATGCAGCAGCGCCGTGCCGGCGAGCCAGGGCATGAGCGAGGCGTTCTCGACCGGATCCCAGAACCAGAAGCCGCCCCAGCCGAGCGTGTAATAGGCCCAGTAGGAGCCCATTGCGATGCCGAGCGTCAGGAATATCCAGGCGGCGAGCGTCCATGGCCGCACGAAGCGCGCCCAGGCGGCGTCTATGCGTCCGCCGATCAGAGCCGCAGCGGCGAAGGAGAAGACGATCGAGAAGCCGACATAGCCGAGATAGAGCAGCGGCGGATGAATGGCGAGGCCAGGGTCTTGCAGAATCGGGTTGAGGTCGCGCCCCTGCCACGGCGGATCGGCGACGCGCGCGAAGGGATTGGAGGTGAGCAGGATGAAGGCGAGAAAGGCCGCGCCCATCAATCCCTGCACGGCGAGCGTGTCGGCGCGCAGCAAATCCGGCATGGCGCGCGAGAGCAGAGCGATGGCCGCGCCGCAGGAGGAGAGCACGAGCACCCACAGCAGCATGGAGCCTTCGTGATTTCCCCACACGCCGGAGATTTTATAGATCATCGGCTTTAAGGAATGGGAGTTCTCGATCACATTGACGAGCGAGAAATCCGAGACGACATGCGCATAGGTCAGCGCGCCATAGGCCGTGGCGACGAGGAGAAATTGCGCCACCGCCACAGGGCGCGCGACGCGCATCAGCGACACATCGCGAAGCCGCGCGCCGACGAAGGGAAGAATGGCCTGCGCCAGCGCGAGAGCCAGCGCCAGAACGAGCGCGAAATGGCCGGTCTCGACGATCATATCTTCACCCCTCCCGAGGCGTGATGGCGAACGAAGCGATGCGAGAGCGCGGGCGCGGCTCTGGATTGCTTCGTCGCTTCGCTCGCAATGACGGCTTCGTCATTGCGAGCGAAGCGAAGCAATCCAGGGCCGCGGGGCGTTCCGTGACTCACTTCTTCTCTCCCTGCCACACGCCCTGCTTTTTCAGCGAGTCGGCGACTTCGCGCGGCATGTAGCGCTCGTCGTGCTTGGCCAGCACGCTGTCGGCGCGAAAGGCGCCGTCGGCGCCGAGCGTCCCATCGACGACGACGCCCTGTCCCTCGCGGAAGAGGTCCGGCAGCAGGCCCTTATAGGTGACGCCGAGATCGGCGGTTCTGTCGGTGACGGTGAAGGCGACATTGCGATCATCGCCGCGCTGCACCGAGCCTTCCTTCACCAGCCCGCCGATGCGCAGCCGCGTTCCCGGCGCGACATGCTTTTGCGCGAGCTCGGCCGGCGAATAGAAGAACACGATATTGTCGCGCAGCGCGAACAGCACCAGCCCGACGGCGATAGCGAGAACCGCGAGCGCGCCGGAGATGAGCGCGAGCCTCTTGCCCTTGCGAGTCATGTCAACCTCCAACGCCCAATTCGCGCGCCAGCGCATCGACGCGGGCGAGCCCGTCCTTGTCCTGCGCGAGCGCCTTGTGGGCGCCGTCGAGCGCGGTCTTGGCCTTTTCCGTCTCGGCCAGCACGCTATAGGCGCGAATGAGCCGTAGCCAGCCCTCGACATCGGCGCCGTCCTGCTCGAGCTTGCCGCGCAGCCGCTCCACCATTGTGCGAATGGCGTCCGTTCGCTGCGCCTCGGGCATTGCTGCGATCTTCGCGCCTTCCTCGCTCGCCGGCGCGGATTCGGGCGCAGGCGCGCCGCGCAATTGCGCGAGCAGCGTTTCGACGCGCGGACGCCAGGGGGCGTCGGCTGGACCGTCGGCGAGCAGCTCGGACCAGACCTGCTCGGCCTTTTCGCGCGCGCCCGTCTGCGCCGCCTCGAGGCCCTTGTAGAAGCGCGCCATGGCGGATTTCGGGTCGAGCGCCAGCGCCGCATCGAACTCGCTCATGGCCTCCGCCGTCACGCGGCCTTCCGAGGCCAGCACGCGCGCTTCGCCCAGCGCATTGTGGCGATGCGGCGTCGGCCCCAGCAGGCGCAGCGCTTTCTCATAGGCGGCGGCGGCCTCGGCCGGGCGGCCATTGCGCAGATAGAAGGGCGCAATCACCTCATAGCCGCGTCCATCCTCGGGATGTTCGGCGAGATGCGCCTCGATGCGCGCCACGGCGCTCGCTATGTCGGTGTGGCCGGGCTTGGCCTCCAGCCGCGCCTCGAGCGAGGCGTCCGGCAGATCGGGACGGCCGAGCTTGCCATAGAGCAGCAGAGTGAGAGCGGGGATCAGAATGATCGCGCTCGCCGCCGCCACAATGGCGTTGCGGCGGGAGGAGGCGGCGGCGCCAGAGCTCACGCCGCGGGCGCGCAGCAGGCGGCGGGCGGCCTCGGTCCGCGCGGTCTCGGCGTCGGCGGCGGAAAGGCGCCCCTCGGCGCTCTCGCGCCCGATCTCAGCGATCTGCTCCTCGAAAAAGGCGATGTCGGGGGCGGCGGCGTCGGCGGCGTCGCTTTTGCGGGCGAGCGGCCATAGCACGCTCATGACTGCGGCGCCGGTCAGTAGAGCGAAGAGAAGCCAGATCATGGCCCGGCTGTTTAGAGGGAATCCGACTAAGAGGGAAGGGAGATAGAATTTCCGCACGTCATCGCGAGCGGAGCGTGGCGAAAGCTTCGAGCGCTCTTTGGCGCGCGGCGGCGTGATCGACGATAGGGTGCGGATAGGTCTCGCCGAGCGTGACGCCGGCCTCGCGCAGAATGCGCTCCGGCGCGGCCCAGGGCTTGTGGATGTATTTGGCGCCGAGCTGCGCCAGCTCCGGGACGAAGCGGCGGATGAAAGCGCCGTCGGGATCGAATTTCTCGCCCTGCAGCACGGGATTGAAGATGCGGAAATAAGGCGCGGCGTCGGCGCCGCAGCCGGCGACCCATTGCCAATTGCCGGAATTATTGGCGAGATCGGCGTCGACCAGCGTGTCCCAGAACCAGCTTTCGCCCTCCCGCCAGGGAAGCAGCAGATGCTTCACCAGAAAGGAGGCGGCGACCATGCGCAGGCGATTGTGCATGAAGCCCGTGCGCCACAGCTGGCGCATGGCGGCGTCGACCAGCGGATAGCCGGTCTCGCCTTTTCGCCAGGCGGCGAGGGCGCCTGCGTCATTCGCCCAGGGGAAGCGCGCGAAGGATTTGTCGAGCGGCGCCTCCGGCATATCGGGATGGGCGGCGAGCAGATGGTGGCAAAATTCCCGCCAGCCGAGCTCGCGCAGAAAGGCGAGGCGGCCTTCTTGCGGAGCGTCGATAGTCGCGCTCCATATCTGCAATGGCGTAATCTCGCCCCAATGGAGATGCGGCGAGAGGCGGGAGGCGCCGTCCCTCGCCGGAAAATCCCGCAGCAGAGCATAGGCGTCTATGCCATCGCGCAGAAAAGCGGCGAGGCGGCGATGCGCGCCGGCCTCGCCCGGCCGCCAGCTCTCGCGCAGGCCTTGCGCCCAATCCGGCTTTTTCGGCTGCAGCCGCCAATCGTCGAGCCGATCGCTCGCGGGCGCGGGCGCTGCGTGGAGCTTCTTCGGCGCGGGGAGAGGCGGCGCCGGCTGCAGAAGCTCGGCGAGCGCGCGCCAGAAGGGCGTGAAGACGCGGAAGGGCTTCCCTTGCGCATTGCAGACCGAGCCCGGCTCTGCGAGCAGCGCGCCGGGGAAGCTTTGCGCGGTGACGCCCTTCTCGCGCAACTTTGCCTGGAGCTGCGCGTCGCGCGCTATTGCCCAGGGCTCATAGATTCGGTTGCAATAGACGGCGGCGGCGCCGGTCTCCGCGGCGAGACGCAGCAATTCCGCCTGCGCGTCGCCGCGCCGCAGCGTCAGCGGCGCGCCGCGCTTTTCGAGATCGCGCGAGAGGGCGGCGAGGCTCTCGCGCAGCCACCAGCGCGAGGCGCCGCCGAGCCGCCATTCGCCGCCTTCGTCCTCGTCCAGAATGAAGGCGGCGATGAGCGGCGCGCCGGAGGCGGCGGCGGCGCTCAGGGCGGAATTATCGGCGAGCCGAAGATCGCGCCGAAACCAGACTATGGCCGGCGCGCTCAACGCCTCACCTGCGGCGGGTGCGCAGGCTGCCGTAGAAATAATAGAGCGCGAGCCCGGCCGCCATCCAGACGAAGAGGCGGATCCAGGTTTCGATCGGCAGCGCGCCCATCAGCGCGAGGCAGGAGAAAATGCCGCAAATCGGCACCCATGGAATGCCAGGAGCGCGGAAGGGGCGATGCAGTTCCGGCCGGTTGCGACGCAGATAGAGCACCGCGCCGCAGACGAGCGCGAAAGCGGAGAGCGTGCCGATCGACACCATCTCGTCGAGAATCTCTATGGGGAAGAGGCCGGCGGCGATCGCCACCAGCATGCCGACGACGATCTGGCTGATCGCCGGCGTTTTATAGACCGGGTGCAGCCTGGCGAAGACGGGCGGCAGCATGCCGTCATGCGCCATGGAGTAGAAGACGCGCGTCTGGCCGAAGAGCAGCGCCAGAATGACGGTGGTGAGGCCGGCGAGCGCGCCGATCTTGACGGTCCAGGCCATCCAGGGGGCGCCGGTGGCGTCCATCGCCACGGCGATCGGGTCCGGCACATTGAGCGCCGTGTAGGAGACGACGCCCGTCGCCACGCCGGCGACGCCGATGAACAGCACGGTGCAGATGGCGAGCGAGCCGATGATGCCGATCGGCACGTCGCGCTGCGGCAGCTTCGCCTCCTGCGCCGCCGTCGAGACGGCGTCGAAGCCGATATAGGAGAAGAAGACGACGGAGGCGCCGCGCAGCACGCCGCTCCAGCCGAAATGGCCGAATTCCCCGGTGTTCTCGGGCACGAAAGGCGTCCAATGCGCCGTGTCGATATAGGAGACGCCGAAGAAGATGACGATCAGCACCACGCCGAGCTTCAGGAAGACGATGAAATTATTGAACATGGAGGATTCGCGCGTGCCGCGCGCCAAGAGCAGCGAGAGCGCCAATATCACCAGCGCGGCCGGCAGGTTGAAGACTCCATGGCCGGCCTCGGAGAAATAGGCGGTGGTCCATTGTGGCGGCAAATTTATGCCGATTCCATGCAGCACGCGGTTGAAATAGCCTGCCCAGCCGACCGCCACCGTCGCGGCGCCGAGCCCATATTCGAGCACGAGATCCCAGCCGATGATCCAGGCGAAGATCTCGCCGAGCGTGGCGTAAGTATAGGTGTAGGCGCTGCCCGAGACGGGAATGAGCGCGGCGAGCTCCGAATAGCAGAGCGCCACGAAAGCGCAGGCGAGTCCCGCGAGCGCGAAGGAGATGACGACGCCCGGCCCGGCGAATTTCGCCGCCACAGTGCCGGTGAGCACGAATATGCCGGCGCCGATGATGCCGCCTATGCCGAGCGCGGTGAGCGAGACCGGCCCGAGCGCGCGCGCGAAATTGGCGCCTTCCTCGAGGTGATTTTCAGCGAGAATTTCGTCTACGCTCTTGCGGGCGAAAAAATTGCGCGTCGGCGCGGATGCGCCGGTCGTCGTGTCTTGCACCACGAGAAGACCCCTTCTCAGCGAATGGCGTTCGCGCGAAAGCGCGCGGCCCCTGATCGGGGCGGGATTATGGTTGCGCTGTGAAAAGGTTACAAGAGGCGCAGGCTCGAGCGGGCGTCATCGTGGGCGTCGTCCCGGGCGTTGTCGCATTTCCGACGCGGGCCTCGCGTCGAAGGCGTGGGCGAAACGGCTCGCGCGGCGGAAGCTCGCAGTTCTGCGCATAAAAATCGAGGTTTTCGCACGGGCGGCTCGGTTGTTGCAGGACTTACGTTCAATTTCCCCGGCGCGTGGCCGGGCCAGCTGGAGCGGCGCGATGAATCCGCGTTTTGGTTACCTGTGCCTGTTCGACAATCCGACCTTGGAGGCGGGCCGCGCATTGACGCGCCAGCTCATATTGGTGCGCGAAGCCGAGCGCATGCGCTTCGACGATATCTGGTTCGCCGAACGTCATTTCGACGATTATTTTCCGAGCGGCGCCAACTCTGTCATGCTCGGCTATGCGGCAGGCGTCACGATGCGGGCGCGCATCGGCTCGGCGTCCTTTCTGCCGGCGCTGCGCGATCCGATCCAGCTCGCCGAAGATGTCGCCAGCATCGATCTCTTGACCAAGGGCCGGTTCAGCTTCGGCGTCGCCAGCGGCGCCGATTTTCCCAAGCAGACGGTCAATTTCGGCGTCGCGCCGGAAGACGCCAACGAGCGCGGCCTGGAGGCGTTGGAGCTCGTCGAGCGCCTGCTGCTGGAGAGCGAGGTCACGCATAAGGGCAAATATTTCCAGGTGGAGAAGCTGAGCCTCTCGCCGCGGCCGGAGCAGAAGGTTCCGACCTGGATCGCGACGACGACGGAGAGCACGATCCGCCTCGCTGCGCGCAAGGGCTATGGGCTCATGGCGTCGGCGACCTGCACGAATGACGAGCTGCATCGCATTCTCGGCGTCTACAAAGACGAGGCGCCCGACGGCGACCCGCGTCTGGTGCTCGCGCGCTTCGGCTTTGCGACACAGGAACGCGCCGAGGCGGTGTCGATCGCGACCCCCTATCTCGAGGATTTCTGCGCCAAGGCCAACGCCGCGCGCGCCGAGGGCGAGGCGGCGCTCGATCCGCAGGCGCTTTTGTCCATGTCGCTGGTCGGCAGCTTCAAGGAGGTCGCGGATCGGGTGAACAGCCTGAACGAGGAGTTCGGCGTGCATGGCATAGCGATGGCGCCCACCACCTCGCAATTCGACACGGTGAAGCGCTGTCTCGCGGCTTTCGTCGACGAGATTCGTCTGCGTCTGCCGGTGGATTGATCGAGCGCTTTCCGATCGAACGGAAAGCTCTCTCGAGGCGAGAGAGCCGCTCGGTCGAGCGGCTCTCCGAGCTGTTGCTCTATTTGAGCTGGTCGGCGACCTTGTCGATGCCGGCCTTGGCGCAGGCCTCGTCCTTGTCGCCGCCCGGCGCGCCGGAGACGCCGACGGCGCCTATGACCACATCGCCCGCCTTGATCGGCAGAGCGCCCTGCGCCGCGATCACATTGGCGAGATGCACGGCGCTCAGCGTCGGATTGTCCTTCACGCGCTGCGCGAATTCACCCGACGGCGTGCGGAAGGTGCGCGAGGTGTAGGCCTTGCGATGGCTGTTCTCGAAAGTATGCGGCGAGGAGCCGTCGCCGCGAATGGCGATGAGGATCTGGCCCTGCTCGCCGACGACGGTGACCGAGATGCGATAGCCCTGCTGATAGCAGACGTCATAGGCGGTCTGCGCAATGACCAGCGCGGTCGGGGTCGGCAAGATCTTCTGTGTGAGCAGCTCGGCGTTGGCGGGCGCCGCAGTCGCGGCGACGGCGCCGAGAGCGACGAAAGAGGCGAGGAGTTTCGACGGCATGGGCTCTCCGGGGAAGAGGAAATTCTGCTCCGCATCCCGATGGGGATGATAAGCCTATCAATGTTATAGAATTAATTAGCCGTCAAGGCCACGCTCCTGAGCAGGTGACGGCATGATCTCGGTCGCGAACACGCCGCCAGGCGCAGTGAGCATTCTCCTAAAATGCAAAGAAAAGAACGAAAAATCCGCAGTGTGTCGAATAGGTCGCGCTCGCCGAAGAAAAGCCGCGAGCCCGTCATAATTCTTGACCAGGGCTGGAATGGCAGATTAAAAAATATTTAGAAAATAGGAGTTGTCGATGAGTAGATTCCGTCGTTCGTCCGACTCCGATCCAACCCGCAACGAAGGCTCCGAGCGCCTCGCCGATACGGTGGCGCAGCGCCTCGGGCGGCTGATCGCGCGCAAAGGCCGCACGCTCGAGCGGCTCGCCGAGCTGAGCGGCGTCGAGCTGGACGAGCTGCGGTCGATCGAGTCCGGGGCCAAGGCGCCGACGATCGCCCATTTATGGCGCATCGCCAATGCGATCGGCGTTCCCTTCGGCAGCCTCGTCGCCTCGCAGGAGCGCAGCGGCGTGCTCGTCATGCGCAAGGCCAGCCCGCGGCTGATCGGCTCTCAGGACGGCAATTTTCTCTCGCGGCCCTTGTTTCCCTATGACAGCGCCCGGCCGGTGGAATTCTATGAGGTGACGATCGCGCCGCTGCATCAGGAGCGCGCCGAGGCCCATGCTCCCGGCGCGAAGGAGACGCTGGTCGTCGCGCAGGGCGAGATCGAGATCATCGCTGGCCGCGAGCCGCCGGTGACGCTCGCCACGGGCGACGCCGTCGATTTTCTCGCCGATGTGCCGCACAGCTATCGCAATCTCGGCGAGACGCCGGCGAGCTTCTTTCTCGTCATGTCCTATGCCCCGGCCGAGGCGGGCGAGGCGTGAAGGCGAAGCTCACACACCATATCGTTCTTGTAGACGTATAGTAAGTGAATATAAAAGGATAAGTATTTGAAAGTAGTAAAATTTTCTACTTTGAATACTATTGATTTGCCTGGGGGACGACTGTAGTTATCGCTCGCGGTTCGGATTCGTCCCGCCGCGCTTTTTCGATGACGGCCGACGTTTATCGGCGTCCGCGCGAGCTAAAGCTCGCGTCGACGCCGGGCGCATCGTTCGAGGAATGAACCCATGACCACGGAACCAGAAGTCCGGCGGACGCTGAGCGAATCTGCGGCCCGCCAGCTCGCCAATGCGACCAAGACGAGAGCGCAGTGGTCGGGCATTACGCCGCGCTGGCTCGTGTCCTTTCTGCCTTGGACGCCCGTCGAGGCCGGCATCTACCGGCTGAACCGCGTCAAGGAGGAGGGCGCCCTCACCGACGCCGACGTGACCTGCAGCCCGGCCCGCGACCGCGACGCCGATCTGCCGGAGACCTTCGTCGATTACGAGGATCATCCGCGCGAATATTCGATGAATGCGGTCACGACCGTGCTCGACGTGCAGACCCGCGTCTCCGACCTCTACAGCCATCCTTACGATCAGATCCAGGAGCAGGTCCGGCTGCTCACGGAGAAGGTCAAGGAGCGGCAGGAGAGCGAGCTCATCAACAATGCCGAATACGGCCTGCTCGCCAACGTGCATCCGTCCATGAAAATCAGGACGCGGACGGGCGCGCCGACGCCGGACGATCTCGACGAGCTCATCACCAAGGTCTGGAAGGAGCCGGCCTTCTTCCTCGCGCATCCGCGCGCCATCGCGGCCTTCGGTCGCGAATGCACCCGCCGCGGCGTGCCGCCGCCGACCGTCACCCTGTTCGGCTCGCCCTTCATCACCTGGCGCGGCCTGCCCTTGGTGCCGAGCGACAAGCTCTTCATCGACGAGTCCGGCAAGACCAATATTCTGCTGCTGCGCACGGGCGAGAAGAAGCAGGGCGTGATCGGCCTGTTCCAGCCGGGCATTCCCGGCGAGGTCGCGCCGAGCCTCTCGGTGCGCTTCATGGGCATCAACCGCAAGGCCATCGCCTCCTATCTCATCTCGCTCTATTGCTCGGCCGCCGTGCTGACGCATGACGCGCTCGGCGTGCTCGAGGGCGTCGAGGTGGGCAAGTTCCACGATTACGGCGACAAATACGTCTGAGCGCATCGGGTCCCGCTTCGGCGGAACCCGAGTGATCGGCTGAAGCTTTCCTCATCCTGAGGAGGCGGCATAGCCGCCGTCTCGAAGGACGAGGAATGCTTCATTCGCCATCTTCTGGCGCTCGCGGGTGACGCTCTTGCGGCTTCTTGCGACGGAAGAGCTTTCGACAGAGACGAGGAATGATCATGTCTTCTGCGCCGTCCAATTCCGCGGCCTTCGGCGCCACCGCGCCGGATGCGCCCTCCGAGGAGACGCTGACGCGCCATGGAGCGCCGGCCTTTCCAGATCCGGCCATGATCGCTCGCCTCGCCAATGCTTTTTTCCAGGCCTCGCCGCAGGCTTCGTCCAGCGAGTCTCCGGCGACGCTCTCTCCCGGCGCGCCCATTGTGCCGCCGATGCAGCCCGAGGCGCCGGCGCCCTCCATCGTCACCAGCGTCGCGCCCTATGCCCCGGCGCGGGCGCCCGTGGGGCCGCCGGACGTTCCGCCGACGACGATTCCCTCCATCGCGCCGACGCCCAATCTCTCCGCGCCCTCGGCGCCGGTCGGCTTGCAGCCGGCGGTCCCGCCCTATGGGCTCTCGGATGTTCCCCAGCCGGGCGCTTCCGCCGGGGCCTTCGAGCCGGGAAGCCCTTCGGCGGCGGCGATCGATTATTCCGCCATTCCCAACACGCTGGCGCAATATGGCGGCGCCGCGCCCGTGCAGGCGCCGGCGCCCTATGGCGGTTATGATCCCGACTCCGTTCCGGGCGGCGTGAAGGCCGCGCCGGTGGACAATCTCTATTTCCTGCATGAGCGCGCGCCCGCGGTCGCGCCGGGCTCCGTTCCCGCGGACCCGTCGCTCTCGCTCGTCGACCGCTATGACGCCGATGTCGCGCCGGCGCCCGCCACGCCCGATGCGGCGCCGGAGAGCTTCGCCTATTCCGGCCCCTCGGAGGCCGATCCGCATCGCGTGTCGGACGCTTTCGCGCTGGGGACGCCCAATGTCGCAATGCCGGAAATCTCCGGCCAGGAGCGCAGCTTCGCGCCCGGCGCCGCCGGCCCCGCCGCGACCGATTCACTCTATTTCCTCGATCGCGCCGGCGCCGTTCCCGCCACGCCGAAGACGGCGCCGCAGGAGCCGCAGGGCTATGCGCCGCAGCTCTCCGCCAGCGCGCCGGCGAGCAGAGCCGCTTTCGACCCCTATGCGGTGAAGCGCGACTTCCCCATTCTGCAGCAGCAGGTGCATGGCAAGCCGCTGGTCTGGCTCGACAATGCGGCGACGACGCAAAAGCCGCAGGCCGTCATCGATCGGCTCGCGCATTTCTACGAATATGAGAATTCCAACATTCATCGCGCGGCCCATGCGCTGGCGGCGCGCTCGACCGACGCCTATGAGGCCGCGCGCGAGAAGGTGCGCCGCTTCTTGAAGGCGCCTTCGGTCAAGGACATCATCTTCGTGCGCGGCGCGACCGAGGCGATCAATCTCGTCGCCCAGGCCTGGGGCCGGCGCAATGTGCAGGCGGGCGACGAGATCGTCGTCTCCTGGCTCGAGCATCACGCCAATATCGTGCCCTGGCAGCAGCTCTGCGCCGAGAAGGGCGCGCGGCTGCGCGTCGCGCCGGTGGATGATCGCGGCCAGATCATCCTCGAGGAATACGAGAAGCTGCTGAACCCCAAGACGCGAATCGTCTCGGTGACGCAGGTCTCCAATGCGCTCGGCACGGTGACTCCGGTGCGCGAGATCACCGCCATGGCGCATCGCCATGGCGCGCGCGTGCTCATCGACGGCGCGCAATCGGTCTCGCATATGCCGGTGGACGTGCAGTCGATCGGCTGCGACTTCTTCGTCTTCTCCGGTCATAAAGTGTTCGGCCCGACCGGAATCGGCGTCGTCTATGGCACGGACGAGGTTCTCGCCGACATGCCGCCCTGGCAGGGCGGCGGCAATATGATCGCCGACGTGACCTTCGAGAAGACCATCTATCAAGGTCCGCCGGAGCGTTTCGAGGCCGGCACCGGCAATATCGCCGACGCCGTGGGGCTCGGCGCCGCGCTCGACTATGTCGAATCGATCGGCATGGAGATCATCGCCCGCTACGAGCACGATCTCCTCGTCTATGCGACAGAGAAGATGCGCATGGTGCCCGGCCTCACTTTCATCGGCACGGCGGCGGAGAAGGCGAGCGTGCTCTCCTTCGTGCTCGACGGCCATCGCACCGAGGAGGTCGGCAAGGCGCTGGACCGCGAGGGGATAGCGGTGCGCGCCGGCCATCATTGCGCGCAGCCTATTCTGCGCCGCTTCGGCCTCGAGGCGACCGTGCGGCCGTCGCTCGCCTTCTACAATACATGCGCCGATGTCGATGCGCTGGTCGCCGCGCTCTTGCGCCTGCAGAGCGGACGCGCGGGCTTTCTCTGAGGGACGCCGCTCATCGCTCCTGGAGAGTGATCCGATCCAATCGGCTCGGATCACGCATCTCGATTCCAATCCCTGAGCGAATTCTGATCGATCGAACGATTCCGTTCGATCGGATCGCGCTCGCGCGGCGAGAAAAACCTTCTTTCGTGACGCCGGAGCGCATCGTCCCGATCTTCCTCCGAACGTTTTGACGAAAGGTCTATCGTCTTTATTGACTTCTTGACTCGCCACTAATAGTCTACTGTTTTTATAGACGAGGTGGCCAGGTGCTGACGAAAAAGGGCAAATACGGCATCAAAGCCATGAGCTATCTCGCGCGTTTCGAGCCGGGCCGAACCGTGCCGGTGCAAGAGATCGCGACGACGCAGCGCATCCCTAAAAAATTTCTGGACGCCATTCTCTGCGAGCTCCGCAATCTCGGCTATGTCAGCTCCAAAATGGGCAAGGGCGGCGGCTACACGCTGGCCCGCCCGGCCGAGACGATCACCGTCGGCAATATCATCCGCGCGCTCGACGGTCCGCTGGCGCCGCTGCCTTGCGCCAGCAAGACGCGCTACCAGCCCTGCGACGATTGCGTCGATGTCGAAAAATGCGCCGTCCGGCTGGTGATGCAGGATGCGCAACGGGCTCTGTCCGGCGTGCTCGACAATTGCACGCTCGCCCATGTTCGCGACCTCGCCGATGAGGTCGCGCTCTGCTACGAGATCTGATCTTCCAATCGCTTCGGAATTTCGCGTAAGGCGCCTCGGCGCGCGCCACGCCATGCGCGCGCCGACAGTCGCCGCATGCGCGCGACGACCTGCGAAACGTTGCTTTTCTCGATGAGAAGTCGATCTTCTTTGTAGACTTAATGGATATAGTCGCCTAAAGTCCCCCTCGAGCCACGAAGATGCGAGCGCGCAATGGTGCGCCGACGGAACGCGGTCGTCACGTAAGCATATGACGCCGATAGGCAATAGAGAAAAGACGAGGTTGCGGGCACATGACGAAGACCTTGAAACGATCCGTGATCGCAATGATGTTGAGCGCCTCCGCGGCGGCCCTCGCGATCGCCGAAGAGCAGAAGGCGCCGGCCGCCGCCACGACCGAGTCGCCGCGCGCGAGCAAGCCGCATTGGGCGTGGCAGCCGGCCTACCAGCCCTTCGCGCCGAATGTGCAGAAGAAGGATTGGTCGCATTCCTCCTTCGACGCTTTCGTGCTCTCCAAGATCGAGGCGCGCGGCCTGGCTCCCTCGCCGGACGCCGATCGCGCCACCTTCATCCGCCGTGCGACGTTGGACGCCTGGGGTCTCATCCCCACTCCTGCCGAGGTCGCGGCCTTCGAGAGCGATGCGAGCCCTGACGCCTATGAGAAGCTCATCGACCGCCTGCTCGCCTCGCCGCGCTATGGCGAGCGCCAGGCTCGCTTCTGGCTCGACCTCGCGCGCTACGCCGACAGCACCGGCTTCCAGAACGACAATAACCGGCCGAACATGTTTCGCTATCGCGATTACGTGATCAAGTCGTTCAACGAGGACAAGTCCTATTCGCAGTTCATCCGCGAGCAGATCGCGGCGGACGAGATTGCGCCCGGCAATCAGGAGCTGCTGGTCGCGACCGGCTTCCTCGCCGGCTATCCGGACAACAGCAATTCGCGCGATCTGGTGCAGCGCAAATATCAGATCACCACGGATATGGTCGACACGGTCGGCCAGGCGATCCTCGGCACGACGGTCGGCTGCGCGCGCTGCCACAATCACAAGACCGATAAATTCACGCAGAAGGATTATTATTCGCTGCAGGCCTTCTTCGCCAACACCGCCTTCGACGAGAAGGCGCCCGCCAATAAGGGCGAGGTGGAGGCCGAGTTCCTGAAGGAGCAGGCTGTCTATAACGAGGCGACCAAGAACATTCGCGCGCGGCAGAAGGAGATCATCGATTCGGTTCGCGAGGCGGCGCTCAAATATCACAAGGAGCGTTATCTGACCGACAGCCGCGAATCGATCTTCAAGGCGAAGGATCAGTGGAACGCGCTCGACCGCTGGGTCAATCACCGGCTCGACGAGGTGACAAACGACGCCGCGCTCGCCGGCTTCCTGCGCTACGCCGCCGACGACAAGAGCGCGCCGGAGCACAGCGAGGAGATCGTCAAAAAGGCGGACGAATATCAGAAGCTCACGCAGGAGCTGCGCAAGTTCCAGAATCTGCGCTCGAACAAAGGCTCGCTGACCTACACCGCCGCCACCGAGCTCGGCCATAGCGACGCGCCGCCCACGCATATTCTCTTTGTCGGCAATCACGAGAAGCCGCTCGACGAGGTGCAGCCCGCCTTCCCGGAGGGCATCACGAGCGAGCTTCCCGACATCAAGCCGACGGCGACCTCCTCCGGCCGCCGCACCGCGCTCGCCGACTGGCTGGTGAGCGAAAAGAATCCGCTCACCGCGCGCGTCTTCGTCAATCGTGTGTGGAACCAATATTTCGGCAAGGGCATCGTCGGCACGGTCAGCGATTTCGGCAAGGCCGGCGACAAGCCGACCAATCAGGAGCTGCTCGACCATCTCGCCTTCACTTTCGTGAAGGACGGCTGGAGCGTGAAGCGGCTGCATCGCTCCATTCTGCTCTCGGCGACCTATCGCCAGTCCTCTGACTATCGCGAGGATGTCGCCAAGGCCGATCCCGAGAACAAGCTGCTCGCCGTCTTTCCGCGCAAGCGCCTCGAGGCGGAGGAGATTCGTGATTCGATCCTGCTGGCGTCCGGCAGCCTGAACGAGCATATCGGCGGACCGAGCGTGTTTCCGCCCATTCCCGCCAATCTCATCGGCGGCGGCAATTTCAACAACACCGATCCCGCCTGGGCGACGTCGAAAGACCCGCAGGACTACACGCGCCGCAGCCTCTATATCTTCACGCGGCGCAGCCTGCCCTATCCGCTGCTCGAAACCTTCGACATGGCGAATCCGCAGCAGATCCACAGCAAGCGTGACGTGACGACGACGCCGCTGCAGGCGCTGACGCTCTACAACAGCGATCTCATCTTCCAATGGTCGCAGGCGCTGGCGGGTCGCGTGATCGAGGAGGCCGGCGACAATGAGGCCGCGCAGCTCGATCGGCTCTATCTCGTGCTGTTCGGCCGCAAGCCGAGCGAGCCGGAGGTGAAGGCGCTGCACGCCTTCCTCGATCAGCATCAGAAGACGATCGCCGAGAAGGCCGAGAACGGCAAGCTCTCGATTGCTGTGCCGGTGACGACGAAAGCGCATTTCGTCGATCCGCTGCGCGCTTCGGCCTTCGTCGATCTCGTGCACACGGTCGTGAACAGCAACGACTTCGTCTACCGCTTCTAAAAGACACCACAGCAATCTGAACCGAGGGGAGCAGACAAATGCTCATCAAGACATCGCGTCGCGAATGGCTGCGCAGCGCAGCCTATGGAGTGGGTGGTTTCGCCGTCGGCGGCATGATGCCGGGCGGCGGCTGGCTCGGCGTTCCGCAGGCCAATGCGGCGACTTTCGTCGATCCGCTGGCGTCCAAGCAGCCGCATTTTCCGGCCAAGGTGAAATCGGTCATCTGGCTGCATATGGACGGCGCGCCCAGCACGCTCGATCTCTATGACTATAAGCCCGAGCTCGAGCGCCTCGCCGGCCAGGACATTCCAGCCTCCTTCCTCGAGGGCATCAAGACCTCGACACAGGGCGGCGTCGGCAAGCTCTTCGTCTCCAACAAGCGCAGCTGGAAGCAATATGGCCAGAGCGGCGCCTGGTTCTCCGACCTGCTGCCGAATCTCGCGCAACAGGCCGACAAGCTGACCTTCGTCAAATCGAGCGTCACCGTCGGCGCCACGCATGACATCTCGATCCTGAAGCTCAACACCGGCGATCTTTCCCCCGGCCGGCCGTCGCTCGGCGCCTGGGTCGCTTATGCGCTCGGCTCGGCCAATCCAGATCTGCCGCCCTATGTCGTGCTCTATGGCGGCCAGCGCGAGCCGCGCGCGGGCTCGGTCAATTGGAGCTCGGGATTCCTGCCGGCGGTCTACCAGGGCACGGCCTTCCGTCCGGGCGCGCAGCCGATCCTGCATCAGGCGCCGCCGGAGCTGATCGGCCCGCAGCAGCAGCGCGAGAGCCTCGACCTGCTGCATCAGCTGAACGATATTCGCTCCGCTGCGCGGCCGCAGGACAGCGAGCTCGCCGCGCGCACCAATTCTTATGATCTCGCCTATCGCATGGAAGCGACCGCGCCCGAGGCCGTCGATCTCTCCAAAGAGACCGCCGCCACCAAGGCGCTCTACGGCCTCGACGACGAGGCGACGCGCGACATGGGCACGGTGCTGCTGCGCGCCCGTCGTCTCGTCGAGCGCAACGTGCGCTTCGTGCATGTCGTGTCGGGTCCGATCGCGGGTCTCGGCCAGGGCGACGACGCCAGCTGGGACGCGCATCGTCAGCTCGAGAGCAATCACAGCGCCCATGCGCGCGCGATCGACAAGCCGGTCGCCGGCCTGCTCGCCGATCTCCAGTCGCGCGGCCTTCTCGACGACACGCTCATCGTTTGGACGTCGGAGTTCGGGCGCACGCCTTACGGCCAGAGCGGCGACGGTCGCGACCATAATCCCTGGGGCTATACGCAATGGCTCGCCGGCGGCGGCCTGAAGCATGGCCTCACCTATGGCCACACCGACGAGATCGGCCTCAAGACCGTCGCGAATCCGGTCGACACCTATGACCTGCATGCGACCGTGCTGCAGCTCCTCGGGCTCGATCACCTCAAGACGATCTATCTGCGCGCCGGCCGCGCCGAGCGTCCGACGGTCGTCTACGGCAAGGTCGTGAACGACATTCTTGCCTGATCAGACTCGCCGGAGCCCTCGAGGCTCCGGCGCGGCACGCCGATCGAGCTCGCGGCGCGGCGGCGCGCGTCGCGAGATCGCAGCGGCGCGTCCTCGGCACAGACGAAACCTCGAGGCAGGATTGTAAGAAAGCGCCATGAGCCGCATCTCCGCTTATCGAAATTCTTATGCGCGTCTCGCCCTCTGCGCGATCCTGATCGCCACGCCGGCGCTGGCCGCCTTGGACCTGCGCGATTACGACGACGATCTGATGCGCGATCTCGAAAAGACGATCAAATATTTCGAGCCGGACATCACCGCGCAAAATTCGCAGGCCGCGAAAGAGGATGCGGAAGTGCTGCTCGACGGATTCCGCTATACGGAAGATTATTTCGCCAAGCGCGGCAAGGACGACGCGGTGGCGATCTCCCGTGACGGATCGCGCCTCATCGCCGATGTCGTCGCCAAGGTCGACAAAGGTGAGTTCGACGCCGCCGCCGCTTCCGCGCGCGAAGCGACGCAAGTCTGCAAAACCTGCCACGAAATTTACAAGCCCCGACTCGCACGTTGAGAGACCCGAGGAACAGACCCATGACGCGTAAGACCGCAAACGAGTTCCCGCCCGGAATATTGAAGCTCTTCGATCTTTTCGTGCATGGCGACATCGACCGTCGCGGCTTTGTCGAGGGCGCCAAGAAGATCGCCATCGGCGCCGCCGCCGCGACCGCCTTCCTCGACGAGCTGCTGCCGCGCTTCGCCGAGGCGGAGGTCGTCAAGAAGGACGATCCGCGCATCGTCGGCAAGACGCTCGAGGTTCCTTCGCCAGACGGAACTGGAACGGTGAAGGGCTATTTCGTCCAGCCCACCAAGGTGGAAGGCAAGCTGCCGACCGTCCTCGTCATCCACGAGAATCGCGGCCTCAATCCGCATATCGAGGACATCGCCCGCCGCCTCGCGCTGGCCAATTTCGTCGTCTTCGCGCCGGACGCGCTGGCGCCGCTCGGCGGCTATCCGGGCGACGAGGACAAGGCCCGCGAGCTCTTCACCAAGCTCGATCAGGCCAAGACGCGCAATGATTTCATCGCCGCCTATGGCGCGCTGAAGACCTGCCCGATCGGCAATGGCAAGGTCGGCGCGGTCGGCTTCTGCTATGGCGGCGGCGTCGTCAATTTCCTCGCCACCAAGCTGCCCGATCTCGCGGCCGGCGTTCCCTTCTATGGCGCCCAGCCGCCGGCCGAGGAGGTCGCCAAGATCAAATCCCCGCTGCTCATTCAATATGCGGGCGTCGACGATCGCATCAACTCCGGCTGGCCGGCCTATGAGACCGCGCTGAAAGCCGCGCATGTCGATTATCAGGCTTTCGTCTATCCGGGCGTGCAGCACGGTTTCAATAATGACACGACGCCGCGCTATGACGCCGCGGCCGCCGAGCTCGCCTGGAAGCGCACCGTCGATTTCTTCAATGCGCGTCTGCGCGCCTGAGAGAGAGAAAAGGAAATACCATGAGAGCCTCGACGCTCTTCCTCGGCCTGGCGCTCGGCGTGGCGTTTTTCGTCGCCGGCGCCGATGCGCAGCAAGCCACTGCGCCCGCCGCCCCCGCCGCGGCGCCCGTCACGCCGCAGAATGATCCGGCCTATACCTACAAGACCCTGCGCCTCAATCGCGCCGCCTTCGACGCTCTGCTGGCGAAGCCGGAGGATCTTCTGGTTCTGGACATTCGCCGGCCCGACGAGCTGACCAAGGTCGGCGGCTTCCCGGTTTATCTGAGCATCCAGACCAAAGAGGTTCAGAAATATCTCTCCTATATTCCGCGTGACCGTCTCATCGTCACCGTTTCCAATCGCGCGCATCGCGCCGGCGCCGTCGGCGATATTCTCGCCGGCCTCGGCTTTCATGTCGTCGGCGCGATCGGCGTGCTCGATTATCAGGACGAGGGCGGAACTCTGACCAAGATCGCGCCGCCGGCTCCCGCCGCGACGGCTGCGGTTGCTGCTCCCGCCGCCGCCCCTGCCGCCGCGGCGGCTCCCAACTCTGGCGCCAAGTGAGGCCAAGATGCGTAAGCTCGCGATTTTCACAGCTCTCTCGGTCGCTCTCGCGGCCGCCCCGGCCTCCGCTGCGTTGAAGACGGGCGCCTCGGCGCCCGATTTCAGCGCCCCCGCCGCCATAGGCGGAAAGGACTTCGTCTTCTCTCTGGCCGAGGCGTTGAAGAAAGGCCCCGTGGTCCTCTACTTCTACCCCAAATCCTTCACGCGCGGCTGCACGATCGAGGCGCATGAGTTCGCCGAGAATTACGACAATTTCGCCGCGGCCGGCGCTTCGCTGATCGGCGTCTCCGCCGATACGATCGAGACGCAGCGCGATTTCTCCACCAAAGAGTGCCGCGACAAGTTCCCCATTGCGGCGGACGCGAATTTTTCCGTCATCAACGCCTATGACGCCAAGCGCGACCGTCCGACGCAGAATGGCGACACGGTTTCCGACCGCATCTCTTACGTCGTGACGCCGGACGGCAAAATCGGCTTGACCTATGTCAGCTCGGACCCGATCAAGCATGTCTCGGAGACGCTCCAATTCGTGCGGCAGTGGCAGGAGAGCCACAAACCCGGCAAGATTTGAGCCTAGCGTTCAACCTCAGCATAAAAGGGACGATCATGAGTCTGTATTCGAAGCGCTCGCTCGCTCTCCTCGGCGGCGCGCTCATCGCCGGTTGCGTCGCTCTGAATTCCGCCTCCGCGCAGGCGCCCGGCCCCACGCCGGCGAAAATCGCGGTGGAGAATCGCAAGGCGGAATTCGTGCTGATCGGCAATTTCTTCCGCTGGTTCGGCGGCGTCGCCAGAGGCAACGCCCCCTATGACGAGGCGGAGGCCAAGAAGCGCTCCGAGCGCATCGCCTATATCGCCGGCCTGCTCGACGAATCCTTCCCCGACGTCTCCAACGTCGGCGAGCCGGACAGCAAGGCGAAAGCCGAAATCTGGAAAGAGAAGGCGGAGTTCGACAAGAAGCTCGCCAAGTTCAAGGAGGACGCCCATGTCTTCGCCGAGGCGATCGGCAAGGAGAAGGGCGCGACGGAAGCCTTCAAGACCGCGGTCGCCAATCTCGGCCAGGATTGCAAGGGCTGCCACGACTCCTACAAGGCGAAATAGTCAGGCCCAACGAGCGCGACGAGACGTAAGATGACGGTGATCGACAGGCCGCCCGAAACAAAGGCGGCGGACGCGCAATCGAAAGAAGAGCGTCTGGTGTGGGACTTGCCGGTGCGGCTGTTCCACTGGTCGCTCGTCGTTTCTTTCATCGGCGCCTATGTGACCAACAGGCTCGGCGTCGCCTGGTTCGATTGGCATGTCCGCTTCGGCTACGCCGTTCTCACGCTCGTCGCGTTTCGCGTGCTCTGGGGCCTTTTCGGCGCCAAGCACGCGCGCTTCGCCAGCTTCCTGCGGCATCCGCGGGAGGCGTGGCTCTATGGGCGAGGCCTGCTGCGCGGCCGCGCGCCGCTCTACGCCGGGCATAATCCGCTCGGCGCGCTGATGGTCGTCGCGCTGCTGCTCGGCCTATTGGCGCAAGCGACCATGGGCCTTTTCGCCAATGACGAGATTTTCAATGTCGGCCCCTTCGCCGGCGCGGTGAGCAAGGAGACGAGCCTGCTGCTCACCTCGCTGCACAGGAAGGGATTCTATGTGCTGGCGGCGGCCGTTTTCATTCATGTCGCGGCGGTGATCGCCTATGTGCTGGTGAAGCGCGAGAATCTCGTGCGCGCAATGGTCACGGGCTATAAGCGCGCCGAAACCGTGCATCCGAAGGACGAGATCGCCAGCTCTCGCCTGCCGCTGGCGGCGACATTGCTGCTCGTCGTCGCCATCGCCCTCGCCGCGCTCACCTCGATCGCACCGGTGGCCAGCGCCGGCGGCGATGGGTTTTGAGGAGCGGACGCGCGGCGCCTTCCGCTTAGTGTCGGTCCGAGGACAAGTTGAATCGGATGAATGGGCTGTGAGTCCAATAGAGGCGGCCCGATTCTCGCGGAGATCGCCGATGTGGACGTATGAAAATCGCGCGCGCTTATGATCGTAGCAAATTGTGCTACCCCAGCGACGTGACGGACACGGGTTCAGACCGCTGTTTTACACGAAGCAAAAGCGCCAACAGCTCCACTTCGTTCAGCATAGTAAGCCGCGGCGCCTATTCCCGTGTCGTAAATGTTATGTCGAACCCCACGAAATCGACTACTTACATTTATTTCGTAGTAGTATATATCATACTAGTCCGACTGATCGGATCCAAACAGACTCGTGTTGTTGAGAAAAAAGCGAAGTTTACATCAAAATGTCTCCGTTCGTGCTGTCTATATTGAGATATCACGGGTATCTGCTAAACACCGATCTTCGCATATTTCTATATGCTCCTAGCACGCAACACGCATAAATTCCAAAAAAAATGATATCTGCTCCTGCTGCAATATTTAATGTTATTAACCATCTAATGGACCCATCAGTAATATATGATTTGAACTTTTCATCAAACGCCGCGATCATGATCAAAGTCGCTAGTAAAAATAAAAGGCACACGCAGCCGACGACAAAAAACCATAGGCTAGGACCAAATAAAGAACGCTTGCGCACGACTTGCGCGTATGCATAAAAATAGGATCTAAAATTGCACACTATTTCATATAAATAAAATATAAATGTTGATATATAATATATAAATATAGTTATCTTAATATAAGACACGTCGATGTTTGTCGCCTGTTCGACGAGCCTCATCATAAATAATAACGCGCAAAGAATAGCTGTATTTAAATATAAGATTGAAAACAGGGTATTTCCTTTTTGTCTTGCGCGTTCTCTCATAGCGAGCACCATATAGTCAGCGAAATTGACGAGCGTGCCGCCTTGTAACATTGGTACATCGAGACTCCCCGCTCCCTATAATCGATCAGCGGCATTTTCTTCATACTGCGGAATCACAAGGCCGGCTCGGAAGCTTCCAACATCTTTAACACGGGAGCGTGCCGGTCGCAGAAAATATGAAGTGAAATCAAGCACGCTTAGGTGAGACGCGCGGGAAACGAAAAGCCCGCCGGAGGGCAGGCTCCCGAATCGCATCAGCGCTGAGGGAAGGGCTCGACATGCGTTTCCGCCGTGCGGCCGAAATAGACGGCGCGGCGCCCGGAGAACGACACCAGATAGCCTGCGCAACCGCCTGTCATGACCTTCTCGCAGAAACCGAGATAGGTGTAGCCCGAAGCCGAATGCTGCGCTTCCTCGATCGCTGCTCGCAGAGCCGCGCCGTTCAGCGCGGCGGCGATCGGCGTGTGATGGCGATGCGTCGCAAGGACGACGCTTTCGCCGTCGGGCAGATAATAGGTCGCCGTCGCGCGGCGAAAATCGATCGAATAGCTTTCGAATCCCGCCTGCATCAGCTTCCCGACAATTTCTGGAAAGCTCAGACTATTGCTCTTGGCCGCCCGCAGACAGTATTCGGCGACTTCGGATATTCCAGCGTCCATGGTTGCTCCTTCGGCTATTGGGGGGGAGGGCGTTCAATCGAGGGGCATTTTCGTCAGGCCCAGTCGCGCGACCGTTTCGCGCAAAATCCGCTCGAGGACGCGTCGGTCTTCGGCGGAGAGGCTCCCGAAGCACGCGATCTCATTCTCGTCGGCCAGGGCCGCCAGCTCGGGCACGAAGCCGGCGCCTTTGCTGGTGAGCCGCAGCGTTTGCGCGCGTCCGTCCACTTCGCTCGCTTCACGCATGACGAGCGCCTTGGCGATGAGGCGGTCGGCCAGCTTGGTGACCGCTCCCCGCGTCAGGCTCATCTCGCTGGCGAGCCGGCTGGGCGAGGTCGGCTCCCGCTCGTAGAGACTTCGCATCAGTCCCCATTCGGCGACCGTCACATCCTTGTCGGCGAGCTTTCGGGCGAAGCCGAGCGAGACGTGATTGGAGACTTGGCGCAGCCAGTAGCCGAGATGATCGGTGAGATCAGGGATGCGGGACGGCATGACGAGAAGGCTCTCAGTTACTTTCCTTGGAAACTATCTCGAGGCAATTTCCTAGTCAATTACCTTTGCCGCCGCGCCATGTTGGCAAGCTCGAGCGCTGCGCTACCTTGAGCGACAGCCGCGCCTAGGCTACCAAAGACCCAATCGCCTATCCGATCGTCTTCGCGCGTCGAGGCTCGTCATGGCACGTCCTATCGCATCGGCTCTCGTCCTGCTTCTGCAGATTTCCGTCGCCCATGCGCTGGACCGGCCGAGCGCGCGTGCGGCGGCGCCGGCAAAGGCGCCCGCCGCTTCTCCCGCAGGAGAGGCGCCGCGCGTGTTCGGCGATTGGCGGCTGCGTTGCCTGGCGGCCGGAGGCGGGCAGACGGCGCATCGTAGCTGCGAGATTTTGCAATCCGTCCTCGTCAAGGACAAGAGCGCGACGATCGCGGAAATCGCCTTCGGCAAGCCGGATGGCGCGCAAGGGCTCTCCATGACGATCGTCGTGCCGGTCGATGTCGCCTTTCATGCGGCGCCGCGCGTGACGGTGAGCGACGCCGATCCGCAGCGGGATGTTTCGCCAGCGTTTCTCTCGCCGAGCCGATTCTCGCCCGCTGGCGCGCCCACGACGGGATGGGACGCATCGCCTTCAAGAGCGCGGCCGGGCAGGATGCGGCGCTGCCTGTCTCGTTTCGCGGCCTCGCGCCGGCGCTGGATGCGCTTGCGCGGGAGCATTGACGATCTGTGGCATAATTGCCACAGCCGTTGAAATTCGCCGAGCGCGAGACAAAAAACAGAAATTCATAGAAACACTTAAGTAATTCACTTAGTAGGCGTTTCCGCCCGCTCCGCAGCCCCGCCGCTCGCTGGACGCGCAGCTGTGGCCTTGCTGCGCTCCCGGATCGAAAATAGAAATCGCACAACTGGAAATGCGCGAGTCGGCCCGCGTCGGCCTCGCTCGACGTGATTTTGTCGTTTGAATTTTGACGAGTTCTGGAGACTATCGAATGACCCGTTTGTCCGGCCGTCACGGCAATAGCGTGCGTTCCCCGTCCTCGGGCCTTTCGATCGGCAGTTCTCATAGAGGCGGGCTCCTGCTCGGCGTCTCGGCGCTCAGCATCGCGCTTTCCATGGGCCTTTCGCCGGCGCAAGCGCAGCAGGCGGGCGGGGCCGGCGGCAATCCGGGCGGCGGAACGGCGGGAACGACGAATAGCGCCGGAGTCGGAACGGCGGGCGGCAATGCGACCAACGCCGCGGGCGGCGGCGGTGGCGGTGGCGTCAACGCCAAAGGCGGCGCGGGCGGCGGCGGTGCGCCAGGCGGAACCGCCCCGGCCGGCGCTGGGGCGAATGGGCCTGCCGATCAAGGCGGCGGCGGCGGCGCGGGCGCCGCGACCGCCTTTACCTTTGTCGGCGCGACAGCCGTCGCCAACCTCGTGGGCAACCCCGGCGGCGCGGGCGGGGCCGGCGGCTCGGGAACGGGCTCCGGCGGCGGCGGCGGCGCGGGCGGCAATCTCGCCGTTATGACCGGCGGCGCGGGCGTGTTCAGCGGTGTCGCCGTCGGCGCGACGACGACGGGCGGGGCCGGCGGCAACGGCGGCTCGGCGACAGGAGCCGCCGGCAATGGCGGCGCGGGCGGCGGCGGCGGCTCGGCATTTCTGTTCACCGGCTCCGGGTCTGATGTGAATATCAATGGCGCGGCTGTCGGCGGGGCCGGCGGCGCCGGCGGAAAGAGCGCCTCTCTCTTCGGCAATGGCGGCGCCGGCGGCACGGGCGGCGCGGCTATTTCCGCTGTCGGGGCGCTCGGAACCGTGACCAATGTCGGCTCGATCGTGGGCGGCGCCGGCGGCGTCGGCGGGGTGACCGCCACCGGCGTCGGCGGGACGGGCGGGGCCGGAGGAGCGGGCCTTTCGGCGATCGCCGGCGGGACGATCGTCAACTCGGGAGCCATAAAGGGCGGCGCGGGCGGGCTCGGCGCCAGCGGCTCGGCCTCGGGCAATGGGGGCGCCGCGATCGTCGGCTCCGGTCTCACAATCACCAATTCCGGCGCGATCGCCGGCGGCGCAGCCGGCGGGGCGGGCGGCTCGGCCGGCGTCGCGCTCGATCTGTCCGGGACCAATCGGCTTATCACTCTGGGCGCTGGCGCGCTCTCGGGCGACATTCGCGCCAATGGCGGAACGCTGACGCTCGATCAGACCGTCGCGGGCGCCGGCAACGCCGCTTATGCGAATAAGATCGTGGATACGGCGGGCAATCTCAACGTCGTCGTCGACGCCGGCGCGAATGCGGTCACGCTGAGCAACGCCGCAAATAATCAATTCCAGACGCAGGTGAAGAGCGGGACGCTCTCGGTCGCCAATGCGGGGGCGCTCGGCGGCGGCGATCTCTCGCTCGTCGCCGGCGGCGTGGCGGCGCCGGCCTTCCAACTCGCCGCCGGCGCCAGCGCGCAGTTTTTGACCCAGAACGTCAAGATCGATCCCGGCGTCTCCGGAACCATCGGCGCCGGCGCCGGCTCGACACTGACCATCGCGCCCGGCGCGGGCAAGCAGCTGTCCTTGCAGGGCGGGGCCGGGACGACGGCGCATTTCGGATCGGCGACCAACACCGGAACCGTGGTTCTCGCGCCCACTCTCGCGACGGTCGCCAGTGCGGGCGCCGCTTCGGTGGACGGAGGGACGCTGCGGCTCGGCAATGCGCAGAGCGCGGGCGCAGTCTCGGGCCTGCAGGGCGGACTCAATGTCGGCAAGGACGCGACGACCGCGGCGACGCTCGACACCTATAGCTTCAGTTTCACCGCCAATAATCTGACGGGCTCATCCAAGGGCGTCATCACCAATAATGGCGGCGGCCTCGCCACGGTCACGACCAACAATTCCGTCGATACGACTTATTCAGGCGTGATCCAGGACGGCGTCGCCGGTCAGGTCGGGATCAATGTGAAGACATCGGGCGGCGTGCTGACGCTGGCGGGCGCGAATACCTACGGCGGCCCAACGATTATCGACTCCGCTGCGACATTGAAAGCCGGCACCGCCAACGCCTTCAGCCAAAAAAGTACGACCAGTGTTCTTGGAAAACTCGACCTCAACGGCTTCAACCAGACGATAGACACCATCTATCTCGCTGGCGGCCGCATTCGCAATGGGACGCTGACCAGCACCGATATAGCTGTCTCATCTTTCGGTGGAATTATCTCGGTTGGCGGCGCAGTCGAAAGCATCTCTGGCTCCACGGGCTTGAGGCTGACCGCGGGCACGACCAATCTCGAGGGCGCTAATACTTATTCCGGCGCCACATTGGTCGACGGTGCCACATTGCGGTTGAACAGCGCGAAGGGCCTCAGCGCCAATAGCGCGCTCACCGTCAATTGGGGCGGGACCTTCGATCTCAACGGATTCAACGCCACTGTCTCCGGCGTCGGCGGGCAGGGAACCGTCACCACCAATGGCGCCGCCTCGAAGCTGACCTTCGGCCTCGGCGCGGATTCGACCTTCGTGGGCCAGATGCGCGACGGCGCCGGCCAATTGTCGGCGCAGGTCTCGGGCGGCAAGACGCTGACCGTCACGGGGCAGAACATCTATTCGGGAACGACTCAGATCGACGCCGGTTCCGGCCTCGCCGTCGCCGCTGGCGGCGCAATCGGCACGGCCGCCAATCACGCCGGCGCCATCAATGTCGATGGAGCGCTGCTGATCAAGACCGGCGGCACGGTCGATGCGGGGACCAACAACCTCACCAATCAGGGAACCGTCACCATAGAAGCCGGCGGCCGCCTCACTGATGATCTCGTCAACAATGGAGTCGTCAACAACAGCGGCTTGGTGGCGGCGAATCTGCAGAACAATGCGGCCGGCACGGTGACCAACAAAGCCCCGACCGGCGTCTGGCAGGGCAATGTCGTCGCCAATAAGGGTACGATCGTCAATGAGGCGGGCGCCAATTGGATCGGCAATGTCAACGCCGGCGCCAATACCGGCTCCATCGACAATCGCGGCGCCTGGACCGGCAATGTCGGCAATAATCTCGGCCAGCTGAAGAACGGCGGAACGATCACCGGAACAGTCGCCAATTCCGGCGCGTTCGACAATCTTTCGGGCGGCGTTGTCTCCGGCCTGCTGACTCAGGCCGCCGGAACGACGACCAATGCGGGCGCGCTCGATGGCGGCGCTTCAGTGACCGGCGGCCTGCTGACCAATAATAATCAGATCATCGGCGCCGTCGCGGTCACCGGCGGCCGGCTCGACAATAATGCGACGATCTCCGGCTCGGTCGACAATTCCGCGACCTTCAACAACTACGCCGGCGGCAATGTCACCGGCGGGCTGAAGACCTCGGGAACGGCGACCAACGCCGTCGGCGCGACGATCAGCGGCGGCGTCGCTGTGACGGCCGGGACATTCACCACCAAGGGCGTGGTCAATGGCGGGCTGACCAATTCGGGAACGACCCAGGCGCAGGGCGCGATCAATGGGATTGTGAAAAATCTCGCTGGATCGTTCAACGTCACTGGCGATCTGAAGACCGATTCGGTGCAGAACTCGGCCGGCGCGACCGTCGATATTTCAAAGGGAACGGTCTCCGGCGCTTCAAGCTCCCTGACCGTGGACAACGCCGGCTTGATCATCGTCAGAGCTTCGGCGACGCTCACCGCGCTCGGCGGTGTGACCAACTCAGGCGCGATCTCGGTCTTGGTCGGCGGCAAGGTCAATGACGCGCTCACCAATACCGGCTCGGTTTTCAATTCCGGCATCTACAACGGCGATCTCATCAATTCCGGCGCTGCAGCGACGGTGACCAACCTAACGACAGGCCAGTGGACCGGAAATGTGCTGTCGAACTCGGCCGGTGCAAAGATCGTCAATCAGGGCGCGTGGTTCGGTAGCGTCTCCAACACGGGTGGCTCGATCACCAGTGCGTCGACCTGGATCGGAAACGCCGTCAATTCGAGCGGAACCATCGCCAATGGCGGCGTATGGGTTGGCGCGCTGACCAATGACGTCGCCGGAACCTTTCAGAATTTGTTCGCTTCCTCCACGCTCACAGGGCTGCTGACGACCTCGGGAACGGCGACCAACGCCGGCGTGCTGGACGGCGGCGCGCTCGTCCTCGCCGGAACGCTGACCTCGACGGGCACGATCAACAATGGCGCGACCGTCACCGGCGGAACGCTGACGACGAGCGGAACTGTCAATGGCGGCCTCAGCAATGGCGTCGCCGGCACGGTCTTCGCCGCGGGCGCGATCAATGGGCAGATCGACAATAGCGGCAAATTCACGCTGACGGGCGCGCTCGCCAATAATGGCTCGACCGTCAACAACAATGCCGGCGCGACGCTCGACGTCAATTCGAGAAGCTTCACCAACATCGGCGCGCTGAACAATAATGGCGCGATCACCATCGCCGGCGGCAGTCTCGCGGTGAATGGAACGCTCACGCAGGCCGCGGGCTCGATTCAGAATATCGGCGGCGCGATCGCCGCCAATGCGATCAACGAGACCGGCGGCCTCATCACCAATAGCGGGACCATCGGCGCGACGACGACCTTCGCGGTCAATGGCGGCGTTCTGACGAATAACGCCGGCGGCGTGGTGACGGCCGCGGCGCTCACCGTGGGCGCCGGCGGGACGATCAACAATAATGCGACGATCACCTCGGCCGCCGCGATCCAGAACGCCGGCCTCGTCAACAATAATAATGGCGGAACGCTGAACGGCGGCCTCGTCAATACGGGGACGCTCAACAATAATGCCGGCGCCATCCTCAATGGCGGGCTGACCAATAGCGCGACGGCGACCAATGGTGGAAGCGTCAATGGCGGCGTCGCCAATAGCGGCTCCTTCACGACGACGGGCGCCGTCACTGGCGGGCTGGTCAACGCCGCGGCGGGCGTGACGAAAGCGGCTGGCTCCATCGCCGGCGGCGTGACCAATACGGGCTCCTTCACCGTTACCGGCGCGCTCGCCAATGGCGCGGGCAATTTCGCCAATAATGGCGCGGGAACGCTCTTTGTCACCGGCGGTGACTACGCCAATATCGCCACTCTGACGAATAGCTCGACCGCCGCGACCGGCGTGTCGGTGTCGGCGGGCCGCACGCTCTCGGCGAGCAATGTGACCAACGCCGCTGGCGCGACCATCGCTAATTTCGGCGCGCTCGCTTCCGCAAATGTGATTCAGAACGCTGGAACGCTCAATAATTCCGGCGCCGTCACCGGCGGCCTGAATAATGCCGGCGCCTTTAATCAGCTCGCCGGCTCGCTGTCCGGCGGGCTGACCAATAGCGGAACGGCCAATGTCGCCGGCTCGCTCGCCGGCGGCGTGACCAATACGGGCTCCTTCACCGTCACGGGCGCGCTCGTCAACGGCGCGGGCAGCTTCGCGAATAATGGCGCCGGGACGCTGTTCGTCACCGGCGGTGACTACACGAATGTCGGCGCCTTCGTGAACAGCTCCACGGCGGCCACGGGCGTTTCCATCGCGGCCGGCCGCACGCTGAGCGCGACAGGCGTGACCAACAGCGCCGGCGCGACGATCGTCAATGCGGGAACGCTGGCCTCCACCGGCGCGGCGATCCAGAATGCCGGAACGCTGACCTCGACGGGCGCGCTCACCGGCGGCTTGAACAACACGAATCTCGCCAATGCGGCGGGCTCGATCGCCGGCGGCGTCGCCAACACGGGAACATTCACCGTGACCGGCGCGCTCGCCAATGGCGGCGGCGATTTCGCAAATGGCGGCGCGGGAACGCTCGCCGTCTCCGGCGGCGATTACACGGGCGTCGGCGCGCTGACCAACAGCTCCACCGCCGCGACCGGCGTGACGATCGCCTCCGGCCGCACGCTCTCGGCGACCAGCGCGACGAATAGCGCCGGCTCGACGATCGCGATTTTCGGCGGCGCGCTGCTGACGACCAATGGCTTCGTCAATCAGGGCAAGGTCAACGCCGCCGGAACCATCGGCGGCGGCGTGACCAATACGGGGACATTCAATGTCACCGCGGCGCTCGCCAATAATGGCGGCAAGTTCGACAATAACGGCAATGGCGCGCTCATCGTCGGGGCCGGCGACTACACCAATATCGGCGTGCTGACGAACAGCTCCGTCGGCGACGCGACAGCGGGCGCGCAGTTCCAGGGGATCGGCGTCTCCCTCGGCCATGGCCGCACGCTCGGCGCGACGAGCGTCGTCAATAATGCGACGATCGCGCTCGGCGACCGCACGACCAATTCGACGGTCAATTCCATCATCGCCGGCAATCTCACCAATAATGGAACGCTCGATCTCGCCGCGGCCAATCAGGTGGTCGCCAATGGCGCGACAGCGGCGGCGCTCGCCAATTCGCTCACCGTCAACGGCAATTACACGGGCGGCGGCGTGCTGAATGTGGCGGCGCGCTTCGCCGATCTCGGCGGACAGCGGGCCGGCGAGCTGCTGGTGAACGGCGCCGGCGCCGGCAATGTCACCACGGTGATCGTCAATCCGTTCCAGAATCAGACCGGCTTTTTCGCCAGCCCGATTCTGATCGCCAAGACCAACCCCGGCTCGACCTCGACATTCCAGCTCGGCAACGCCACCACCAGCATAGGCGCCGCGCAGGCGCTCAACACGGGCCTCGTGAGCTTCAACCTGCAGCAGCTCACCCCCGGCCAATGGTATCTCGTCCCCAATCTCGACACCGGATCGCTGTCGGCGATCGGCGGCAGCGTCGCCTCGGCGGTCGCTTCCGCGACCACCGGCTTCTTCCAGAGCGCCTCGGCCTTCGTGCAATCGCATCCCGACGCCAAGCCCAACGCCGTCGATTTCGGAATTTGGACGCGCGCCGCCGTCGGCCGTTCCGATCTCGCGAGCTCCTCCAGCGCGCCGACGGCCGCAGGCGGGACCGCCATCACCAATGAGAAGACGCGCACGCTCTACAGCGGCTATCAGGTCGGCCTCGACGCCTCGCTCTCCAACATAGAGAACACGCAGATCAACCTGCACGGCGGCGTGATGGCCGGCCAATATCTCTCCAATTCCTATGATCTCCTCGGCTCCGGCACGAGGACGCGTTTCGACGTGCCTTTCGTCGGCGTCTATGCGGTGGCGACCGGCTTCGGCTTCTTCGCCGATGTGCAGTTCCGTCACGACTTCTGGAACGCGGACATCACCAATTATCGCGCCGGCCTCAACGAGAAGCCGCTGGAGGGCCGCGGCTGGGCGGGCTCCGCCTCGCTCGGCTATCATTGGGATCTGCCCAATGATTGGTTCATCGAGCCCTCGGCCGCGATCAATGTCACCAGCGTCGATTTCGATCGGCTGCAGGTGGCGGCGGGCACGACGCCGGCCTATCTCGTCCTCGACACGGTGCGCTCGACTCTCGGCCGCGTCGGATTGCGGGCGGGAACCTCCTTCGTCCTCGACAATAAATACGCCTTCCAGCCCTTCGCCTCGGTCAGCGGCTGGAACGAGTTCGAGACCAATCTGAAGGAGAGCTTCCAGCAGAACGTCACCTATGTGCCGATCTCCGTGTCGCGCTCCGGCGCTTTCGCGCAATTCGGCCTCGGCGTCTCGGCGCAGATCATCGACACCGGCTGGGTCGGCTTTGTGCGCGGCGATTATCGCACCGGCGAGAAGCTGACCGGCGCCGCGCTCAATGGCGGCGTGTCCTATCGCTTCTGAGCGGCCGCGCCTTTTCTCGCACGAGGCGGAAGGAGAGCCTTCCGCCTCGTGACGCGGTTTGCCTTCCGTCCTGGCTTACGCCACTCTCCGCCCATGGATCGCAAAAGCGGCAAGCGGCGGACGCTTCTCACCGGTCTCCTGATCTTCGCGCTCTGCGCGCCCGCGCGCGCGGAGGAAGACGGCCCGCGCGTGTCGATCATCCGCGACGCGGAGATCGAGCAATTATTGCGGGACTACACCGCGCCTGTGCTGAAGGCGGCGGGGATTCACAGCGAGGCGGCCAAGATCATTCTGGTCGGCGACCGCTCCTTCAACGCCTTCGTTGCCGACGGGCAGAAAATCTTCGTCAACACGGGCGCGCTGATGGAGGCGAAGACGCCCAATGAGATCATCGGCGTACTCGCGCATGAGACCGGCCATATCGCCGGCGGCCATCTCGCGCGCGGGCGGCAAGAGCTTGCCAAGGCCACCATCCTCTCCGTCGCCGGAATGCTGGCCAGCGCCGGCGCCATGGTCGCGGCGCGCGGCGCCTTCAATCGTCGCGACGGGCAGGTGGGCATGGATTCGGCCGGCGCCGTCGGAATTTTGCTCGGCCCGCAGGAGGCGGTGAAGCGCTCGCTGCTCGCCTATCAGCGCGGCGAGGAGCAGGCCGCCGATCGCATGGCGGTGCGCTTCCTCACGGCGACGCATCAATCCGCCAAGGGCATGCTGGAAGTGTTCAACCGCTTCGCCAGCGAATCCTTGTTCAAGACCACGGCGATCGACCCATATCTGCAATCGCATCCGCTGCCCAATGAGCGCATCTCCAATCTCGATCAGGCCGCCAAGCAGTCGCCCTATTTCGACGTCCCGGATTCGCCGGCGCTGCAGGCGCGTCACGATCTGATGCGCGCCAAGCTCGTCGGCTTCATGGGTAATTCCGGCGAGGCGGCGCGGCGCTATCCGATCTCCGATCTTTCGTTGCCGGCGCGCTACGCCCGCGTCATCGCCGACAATCGCTTCGGCCGGCTGGAGGATGCGTTGCGCGGCGCCGACGCGCTCGTCGCGGCCGATCCGAAGAACCCTTACTTTTGGGAGCTGAAGGGGCAGATTTTGCTCGAGGCCGGCCGCGCCAATCAGGCCATCGCGCCTTTGCGCAAGGCGGCGGCCATCGCCGGGCCGGCGGCGACGCCGATCCGCGTGCTGCTCGGCCATGCGCTGGTCTCGGCCGACGATCCCAAGCTGCTGAACGAGGCGGTGAGCGTGCTCGCCAACGCCACGCAGCGCGACGAGGACAGCGCCGACGCCTGGGAGTTTCTGTCCATGGCCTATTTCCGCAAGGGCGAGAACGCCAAGGCGCAGCTCGCGGCGGCCGAGGGCCTCTTCGTCGCCGGCAAATATGTCGAGGCGCGCACGCAAGCGACGCGCGCCCAGGCGCAGTTCAAGGAAGGCACGCAAGGCTGGCTGAAGGCGGATGATATATTGACCTATCGGCCGCCGGGGAGCGAGTGAAGAGGCGTTCGACGCAGGATTTTTCGACCGCGACATCAACATGCCGAGGGCGGGTAGCGGGTCGATCTGAAGTTCGCCAATGCGCCAGGAGCAACCCTTTCAACAGCGCCACTTAATAGCTATCTTGTCGAGCGCCGACGGCGCTGGCTGGTAGGAAACTCAAGAGCTCTAAACTTGCCACAGCGCGCGCCGACGTGTGTCAGTTTCGGGTGGATGATGGACGGCGATCCAGCAGGACAGAAGGGCAGACGCTTATTAGTGTCTCTGACGCACGACGATCATATGCGCGGCGTTGGCAGATTCTTGCTCGCCGCCGTGGGCTTGGTCGTTTTCAACGCGCTTATCGGTCTGTTCGATCCGTATCGAACCATTGACGCTCGCATCACGAAGGCGGAACAGCTTTGCGACTACTACCGCCCGAAAATTACGAATGGCTGGCCACAAGAGCGGGATCACAAACCCGTGCCGCCGGGCTCGATCCCCTGCGACTTGGCCAGTGAGCGCGAACTTGATCGAACATCCGAATTTCCGGTCAAGAGATATTTTGTAATGTTCGTCGATTACGTGTCGCCCGCCGACGGAAAAAACTATTTGCAGCGAATTCAGATTCCAGCGGAACAACTGCCGCCGAATGTTAATCTTGGCATGACGATTCGGGTGTCTGCCTCGACGACCGATCCGTATTCTGTGCGTGGCCAGTAACAGGTCCTTTTCCGAGTCAATTTTGATTGTGAGATGGTCGTTCTTGCCCTCGTGGATCTCGTTGTCGCTCGTCTGGCTTGGGCGAAACTTCTCGTCGATGTGGCGGTGGAGGAGGTCGCGGCCGGTGGAGCAATGACGCTGGACGAGCATCTCTCGCAACTCGACGCTCTGGTCCGCGCCGAGGCGTGCTGAAGGCGCGTCTCTTTGTCGCGTGAAAGGCTCGAGGTTGCGCGAAAGGCCAATGTCGATCTGGCGAGAGTTCTCGCCTATCTCGATGGCGTCGCCGGACCTCCGACTGTCGGCAAACACCGCGGCGTCTTTGAACCCTCTACCGGCGGATCGCCGACCATCCCGCGACGCAGAACCGCATTGAGTGGATAGGGGTGGTTTCGCCTTTCGTCGTGATCTATCGGTATCTCGAAGGCTAGGACTTCGTGACCGCGGGAAGGTTTCGCCCGCGCAAGCTCGGGACGACAGATTGACCAGACTCCCCCTCGCTCTCACCCAGGGCGACCCTTCCGGCATCGGCCCGGAGCTGACGCTGAAGGCCTATGCCGCGCGCAAGGCGCGGGCTCTGCCGCCTTTCTTCGTGCTCGCCGATCCGGCGCAGCTCGCGCGGACGGCGGCGGCGCTCGGGCTCGAGATCGCGCTGCGCGAGGTCGCGCCGGAGGGGGCGGCGGCGGTTTTCGACGCGGCTCTGCCGGTCGTGCCGCTCGGGCTTTCGGTTCGAGGAGTTCCCGGCGCGCCCGAGCCCGCCGACGCGGCGGCGACGATCCTCTCCATAGAGCGGGCCGTCGAGCTGGTCGCGGAGGGAAAAGCGCGCGCGCTCGTCACCAATCCGATCGCCAAAAACGTGCTCTACGCCGCCGGCTTCGCGCATCCGGGCCATACGGAGTTTCTCGCGGCGCTGGCGGAGCGGCGGTTCGGGCGCCCCTTCCGCCCGGTGATGATGCTCTACGCCGAGGAGCTCGCCGTCGTTCCGGCGACGATCCATGTCGCGCTCGCCGAGGTTCCGCGCCTGCTCACCCGCGAGCTGCTGGTGGAAACCGGGGTGATCGTCGCCGCCGATCTTTCGTCCCGCTTCGGCCTCGCTTCGCCGCGCCTCGCCTTCGCCGGGCTCAATCCGCACGCCGGCGAGAGCGGCGCCATGGGCCGCGAGGAGATCGACGTGATCGCCCCCGCCGTGGCCGAGCTGCGCGCGCGCGGGATAGACGCCACCGGCCCGCATCCGGCCGACACCATGTTCCACGCCGCCGCCCGCGCGCGCTATGACGTCGCCATCTGTCCGACGCATGATCAGGCGCTGATCCCCATAAAGACGTTGGCCTTCGATCGCGGCGTCAATGTCACGCTCGGCCTGCCCTTCGTGCGCACATCGCCGGACCATGGCACGGCTTTCGACATAGCCGGGAAGGGAGTCGCCGAGGCGACGAGCGTCATAGAGGCGATCCGCCTCGCCGACCGAATGACGGCGCGATGATCGACGATCTGCCGCCATTGCGCGAGGTGGTCGCGCGCCATGGGCTGATGGCCAGCAAGGCGCTCGGCCAGAATTTTCTTTTCGACCTCAACCTCACCGCCCGCATCGCTCGCGCCGCCGGCCCGCTCGCGGGCGCGACCATCGTCGAGATCGGCCCCGGTCCCGGCGGCCTCACCCGCGCGCTGCTCGCCGAGGGGGCGGGGCGCGTCATCGCCGTGGAGCGCGATTCGCGCTGCATTCCGGCGCTGCGCGAGATAGAGGCGCGCTATCCTGGGCGGCTGGTCATCGTCGAGGGCGATGCGCTGGCGCTCGATCCGGCGGAGCTGGCGCGGCTGCACGGGCTCGGCGGGCCGGCGCGGATTTGCGCGAACCTTCCCTACAATATCGCCACCGAGCTGCTGGCGCGCTGGATCGAGGCGGAGCCTTGGCCTTCCGTCTTCGACCGCTATGTGCTGATGTTCCAGCGCGAGGTCGCCGAGCGCATCGTCGCGACGCCGGCGCAGCGCGCCGATTATGGCCGCCTCGCCGTGCTCTGCGGATGGCGGACGCGCTCGCGCATATTGTTCGACCTCTCGCCCTCGGCCTTCACGCCGCCGCCCAAGGTGACGTCATCCGTGGTGGAGCTCATTCCCAATGCGTCGCCGCTGCCTTGCGATCCGAAGCTATTGTCGCAGGTGACGCGCGCCGCCTTCGGCCAGCGCCGCAAAATGCTGCGCCAGAGCCTGAAATCTCTGCCGAAGCCGGGCCTGGACGTGACCGCGCTGCTGGCGCGGGCGGGCATAGAGGAGACGCGCCGCGCCGAGGAGATCGACATCGGCGGATTCGTCGCATTGGCGCAGGCTCTGGCTGTCCTATCTTGACTCTGCGGCGCCTATCTTCGAGGAGCGGCAGTAATGGCGAAATTCTATTTTGCGGCGGTGGAGACCGAGGAAGGCCTGCGCGCCGAGCTCAAGATCGCAACCCCTTATTCGCTGGCGGCGGATGTCTTCGATCCGAGCGAGAGCTTCGCCGATTATGAGGCGAAGCTGGACGGCGCTCTGCGCGAGCTGGAGCGCACGCGCGACGAGGCGCGCGCCTGGTTCGCCAAGCATAATGGCGCGTCGGCGGCTGGGTGAGCAGGCGGGCGGCTCCGGGCTCGGAACCGCGTTTTCCCGGGGGCCTGAATTTCCGCTTGGCGGCCCCGCCTTACTCGATTATAAGCACCAGATGCGTGGCGCGCGGCCTGGGGTCTCGCGCCGCGACTGTTTTGTGGCGGTCCCGATGAGTCCCGTGGCCGCGGTCCTCGGCTCGGTGAAACATCTCGGCTCGGTGAAGCATGGCCAATCCGTTTCAGTTCCTGCAAGAAGTGCGCTCGGAAGCGAGCAAGGTCGCGTGGCCGACCCGCCGCGAGACCCTCATCACCTCCGGCCTGGTGGTCCTCATGGTGCTGGCCGCGAGCATTTTCTTCGTCGTCGTCGATCAGGGGCTGCGACTCGCCGTGGGCATGCTGCTGCGGATCGGCCAGTAAGGCCGAGGAACCCGCCGGCGCGCCGATCGTCGAGAGCGAAATTTTGGAGCTTGTCGCGCCGTGAGCATGCGCTGGTATATCGTCCACGCCTATTCGAACTTCGAGAAGAAGGTCGCCGACTCCATTCGCGAGGGCGCCGCGCAGCGCAATCTCTCCGATCAGTTCGAGGAGATTCTCGTGCCGACCGAGCAGGTCATCGAGGTGCGCCGCGGCCGCAAGGTCAGCTCGGAGCGCAAGTTCTTCCCCGGCTATGTGCTGGTGAAATGCGACCTCTCCGACCAAGTGTTCTCGCTCATCAAGAACACGCCGAAAGTGACCGGCTTCCTCGGCGCAGACAATAAGCCGATGCCGATCAGCGAGGCGGAGGCGATGCGCATCAAGGGCCAGGTGGCCGATGGCGTCGAGCGCCCCAAGCCCTCCATCTCCTTCGAGATCGGCGAGACGGTCCGCGTGGCCGACGGCCCCTTCGCCTCCTTCAACGGCGTGGTGGAAGAGGTCGACGACGCCCGCTCGCGGCTCAAGGTGGCCGTGTCCATCTTCGGCCGGCCGACTCCGGTGGAGCTGGAATTCGCGCAGGTGGAGAAGGTTTGACGATTCCACGAATTCCCTCTCCCGCTCGCGGGAGGGGGTGGCCCGACGTAAGCCGGGTCGGGTGAGGGCGCTTCGAAAGTCCTCACCGTCGCGCATTCGCGCGACGCCTTCTCTCGCGAGCGGGAGAAGGAAAAAGCCGTGGCGGGCGCGCCCCTGTCGCCAGGGGGATCACGCGTCGGACCACGAACTGCAACCGGCGGCTCGGGACGCGGAAGCGTGTCCGGCCGCTCAATGTTGGAGATGAGACATGGCGAAGAAAATCGCCGGCTACATCAAGCTGCAAGTGCCGGCGGGCGCGGCCAATCCGTCGCCGCCGATCGGTCCCGCGCTCGGTCAGCGCGGCCTCAACATCATGGAATTCTGCAAGGCCTTCAACGCCAAGACGGCGCAGATGGAGAAGGGGACGCCCATCCCCGTCATCATCACGGCCTTTCAGGATCGCTCCTTCACCTTCGAGCTGAAGCAGCCGCCGGTCTCCTACTTCCTGAAGCAGGCGGCGGGCGTCAAATCGGGCTCGAAGACGACTGGACGCGGTTTCGTCGGCCAGGTCACACGGGCGCAGATTCGCGAGATCGCCGCGAAGAAGATGCAGGACCTCAACACGACGTCGGTCGAGTCGGCCGCGTCGATGATCGAGGGCTCCGCCCGTTCCATCGGCCTCGAAGTGGTGGGGTGAGATCATGGCCCATATCGGAAAACGCATCGCCAAGGCGCGCCAGGCCGTCGAGCGCACCAAGCTCTACCCGGTCGACGAGGCGATCAAGCTGGTTCGCGCCAACGCCACCGCCAAATTCGACGAGTCGATCGAGATCGCGATGAATCTCGGCGTCGACCCCAAGCATGCGGACCAGATGGTGCGCGGCGTCGTCAACCTGCCGAATGGCACCGGCCGCACGCTGCGCGTCGCGGTCTTCGCCCGCGGCCCCAAGGCCGATGAGGCCAAGGCCGCCGGCGCGGATATCGTCGGCGCCGAGGATCTCGTCACCATCGTCCAGGGCGGCACGATCGAGTTCGATCGCTGCATCGCCACCCCGGAGCTGATGCCGCTCGTCGGTCGCCTCGGCAAGGTGCTCGGCCCGCGCGGCCTGATGCCGAACCCCAAGGTCGGCACGGTGACGATGGACGTCGCCGGAGCGGTGAAGGCCTCCAAGGGCGGCGCCGTCGAGTTCCGCGTCGAGAAGGCCGGCATCGTGCAGGGCACGGTGGGCAAGACCTCCTTCGAGGAGGGCAAGCTCGCCGAGAACATCCGCGCCTTTGTGGATGCGGTGGCCAAGGCCAAGCCTGCCGGCTCCAAGGGCACCTATATCCAGCGCGTGGCGCTCAGCTCCACCCAGGGGCCTGGCGTCAAGGTGGATGTGGCGACGCTCGGCGCGACGCAGGCGTGATGCGAGGCGGCGGCCGCTGGGCCGCCGTTTTCTCCCCGGCGGGGCGGGGCGCGGCCCCTCTCTCCGGCGAGAGATTAACGATGTTTTTGCGCCTTTCTATTAATCAATTGTTAACTGTGAATTCCATGCTAAGCTCAGTGCAGCTTCCGTTATTGCTCGAGGTCGTGAAGATCGGCGGGCGCGTTTCGGAAAATTTGCGTAGATCGCCGATTTTTAAGAAAGTCGTGTGGATGTTCACTGAGCAAAGCGCAGGACGCAACGCCGGCTATCGCCTGAATTCTGGCGACGAAGGCGCTTTCCATCTCATCTCCGACCGCATGTGCAAGGCCCTCGGCCATACGCTGATCGCCCTCATCGTCGCTGGCGGCTTCGTCAAGCTGGCCTATGTCGAGGCCGGCGAGGCGGTGAGGCGCGGCCGCCGCGGAGCGCGAGCCTGAGCGCAGCACGCAGGCGGGCCGAGCGGTCGCCTTCGGCCGCGCCGGGGCGCAGCGAAGATTCCACTTGGCAAGAGCGTTGGCCGTCGTTAAATAAGGCCCCTCGGGGTCGGCCAGCGTTCGCGACCCCATTTTCAGATATCAGCTTCCGTCGAGCTCGATTCCCGATACGGGGACAGGGCGAGACGGTGGATAGGCCGGCGGACCCGGGGGAGATTCCTCGCGTCCCGTCCGGCCATGTCCTGTCCGAGACTGCCGGCGCCTGTCCGAGGCTCACCCCGAGGACGGCTCAATCGGCTCGCTGGACGGCGGAGCCCTCCGCCCCCGACGAGCGGCCTGCATAGACGGGGAAGACCGGAATTGTAGGGCCGGCGCGGCGCTTTTCAAAGCTCGCGCGCGGTCTTTCGAATTTGGTTGGCGCCCCTCTGATCCGAGGCGAGGCCGTTTCGGCCCTCAGCCGAGGGGACAGGATCTACGGCGCCGTCGCGCCCGCCGCTCCCGCGGCGATGCGACGGCTCATCGCAACGGCGGGGCTCGTCCCCGCTCGAGGAGAGAGCAACCGTGGACAGAGCGGAGAAAAAGCAAGCCGTCGCGGCGCTGAACGAGGTCTTTGCGAAGACCCCGGTCGTCGTCGTGGCGCATTACTCCGGCCTGACCGTCGCCCAGATGCAGAAGCTGCGCAAGCAGGCTCGTGAATCTGGCGCTTCCGTTCAGGTCGCCAAGAACCGCCTCGCCAAAATCGCTCTCGACGGCACGAGCGTCGCCTCCATCGGCCCCCTTCTGAAGGGGCCGACCCTGATCGCCTATTCGGACGATCCGGTGGCGGCGCCCAAGGTGGCCGCAGCCTTCGCCAAGGATCACGACAAATTCGTCATCCTCGGCGGCGCGCTCGGCGCCCAAGCCCTCGACCCCGACGGTGTGAAGTCGCTCGCGACTCTCCCGTCGCTCGACGAACTGCGCGCAAAGCTCGTGGGCCTCATCCAGGCTCCGGCGACCAAGATCGCGCAGCTCACGACCGCTCCGGCTGCAAAGCTGGCGCGCGTGGTCCAGGCCTATGCCGACAAAGACGCGAACGCGGCCTGATAGGCGGCGCATATCCAACCAAGCAGAACCGAATTCGAAGGACTGAAGCAAGATGGCTAATCTCGAAAAGATCGTCGAAGACCTGTCGAGCCTGACCGTGCTCGAGGCCGCCGAGCTGGCGAAGCTCCTCGAGGAGAAGTGGGGCGTTTCGGCCGCCGCGGCCGTCGCCGTCGCCGCCGCTCCGGGCGCGGCCGCCGCCGCGGCTCCGGTCGAGGAGAAGACCGAGTTCAACGTCATTCTGGCCGCGGCCGGCGACAAGAAGATCGAGGTCATCAAGGAGGTCCGCGCGATCACCGGCCTCGGCCTCAAGGAGGCCAAGGATCTGGTCGAAGGCGCTCCCAAGCCGGTCAAGGAAGGCGCTTCCAAGGACGAGGCCGAGAAGATCAAGGCCGCTCTCGAGAAGGTCGGCGCCAAGGTCGAGCTCAAGTAAGACGAAAATTCCCCTCTCCCGCTTTATGGCGGGAGAGGGTTTTCGGCACGGATGACCAGGAGCGAATGGCGAATAGCGAATAGCGAATAGACAGGATCCTCTATTCGCTATTCGCAACTCGCTATTCGCTTTCAATAAGAGGATCGAGAGGCGACATGGCTCAGACTTCGGCGCAAACTTTCTCCGGTCGCAAGCGTGTCCGCAAATTCTTCGGCCATATCCGCGAAGCCGCGGAAATGCCCAATCTGATCGAAGTTCAGAAAGCTTCCTACGACCAGTTCCTGCTCGTCGACGAGCCTGCGGGCGGGCGTCCCGACGAGGGTCTGCAGTCGGTCTTCAAATCCGTTTTCCCGATCTCCGATTTCTCGCAGGTCGCTTTGCTCGAATTCGTCCGCTACGAGTTCGAGCCGCCGAAATACGACGTCGACGAGTGCCGCCAGCGCGGCATGACCTTCGCCGCGCCGCTGAAGGTGACGCTGCGCCTCATCGTGTTCGATGTCGATCCCGACACGCAGGCGAAGTCCGTCAAGGACATCAAGGAGCAGGACGTCTATATGGGCGACATGCCCTTCATGACGGCGAACGGCACCTTCATCGTCAATGGCACGGAGCGCGTCATCGTCTCGCAGATGCACCGCTCGCCGGGCGTCTTCTTCGACCATGACAAGGGCAAGAGCCATTCCTCCGGCAAGCTCCTGTTCGCCGCGCGCATCATTCCCTATCGCGGCTCCTGGCTCGACATAGAGTTCGACGCCAAGGACATCGTCTATGCGCGCATCGATCGTCGCCGAAAGATTCCGGCGTCATCGCTGCTGTTCGCGCTCGGCATGGACGGCGAGGAGATTCTCTCCACCTTCTACAACACCATCACCTTCAAGGCCTCCGGCGACAGCTGGCGCCAGCCCTTCGACCCGGAGCGGCTGAAGGGGCTGAAGGCCGTCAACGACATCGTCGACGCCGACACCGGCGAGGTGATCGTCGAGGCGGGCAAGAAGCTCACCGCGCGCGCCGCGCGCCAGCTCGCCGAGAAGGGCGTGAAGGCGATCAAGATCCAGTCCGAGGATCTCTACGGCCAGTTCCTCGCCCAGGATCTCTATGATCCGTCGACGGGCGAGATCTTCGCCGAGGCCGGCGACGAGATCACGGTGAAGTCGCTGCCGCTGCTGGTCGAGAAGGGCTTCGACGAGCTGCCGGTGCTCGATATCGACCATATCAACATCGGTCCCTACATCCGCAACACGCTGGCGGTCGACAAGAACTCCTCGCGTGAGGAAGCGCTGTTCGACATCTACCGCGTCATGCGTCCGGGCGAGCCGCCGACGATGGATACGGCGGAGGCGATGTTCTATTCGCTGTTCTTCGATCCCGAGCGCTACGACCTCTCGGCCGTCGGCCGCGTGAAGATGAACATGCGTCTCGACCTCGACGCGCCCGATACGATGCGCGTTCTCCGCAAGGAGGACATCGTCGCCGTCGTGCGCGCGCTCGTCGATCTGCGCGACGGACGCGGCGAGATCGACGATATCGACCATCTCGGCAATCGCCGCGTGCGCAGCGTCGGCGAGCTGATGGAAAACCAGTATCGTCTCGGCCTCCTGCGCATGGAGCGCGCGATCAAGGAACGCATGTCCTCGGTCGACATCGACACGGTGATGCCGCAGGACCTCATCAACGCCAAGCCGGCGGCGGCGGCTGTGCGCGAGTTCTTCGGCTCGTCGCAGCTCTCGCAATTCATGGACCAGACCAATCCGCTGTCGGAGATCACCCATAAGCGCCGCCTCTCGGCGCTGGGTCCGGGCGGTCTGACGCGCGAGCGCGCCGGCTTCGAGGTGCGCGACGTGCATCCGACGCATTACGGCCGCATCTGCCCGATCGAGACGCCGGAAGGTCCGAACATCGGCCTCATCAACTCGCTCGCGACCTTCGCGCGCGTGAACAAATACGGCTTCATCGAAGGTCCCTACCGCCGCGTGCGCGACGGCAAGGTGACGAGCGAGGTCGCCTATCTCTCCGCCATGGAGGAGCAGAAATACCACGTCGCCCAGGCCAATGCGCCGATCGACGCAGAGGGCAATCTGCTCGAGGATCTGGTGCTGTGCCGTCACGCCGGCGATGTGGTGCTCGTCCCGCGCGAGCGCGTCGACGCCATGGACGTGTCGCCCAAGCAGCTCGTCTCGGTCGCCGCGGCGCTCATTCCCTTCTTGGAGAATGACGACGCCAATCGCGCGCTGATGGGCTCCAACATGCAGCGCCAGGCCGTGCCGCTGGTGAAGGCCGACGCGCCGCTGGTCGGCACCGGCATGGAGCCGGTGGTCGCCGCCGACTCCGGCGCCGCCATCGCCTCGCGCCGCGCCGGCGTGGTCGATCAGATCGACGCGACGCGTATCGTCGTCCGCGCGACGGAAGAGCAGGACCCGACCAAGCCGGGCGTCGACATCTATCGTCTGATGAAGTTCCAGCGCTCGAACCAGTCGACCTGCATCAATCAGAAGCCGCTGGTGAAGGTCGGCGACTATGTGAAGAAGGGCGACATCATCGCCGACGGTCCCTCGACCGATCTCGGCGATCTGGCGCTCGGCCGCAATGTGCTCGTCGCCTTCATGCCGTGGAACGGCTACAACTTCGAGGACTCGATCCTTCTCAACGAGCGCATCGTCAAGGACGACGTCTTCACCTCGATCCATATCGACGAATTCGAGGTGATGGCGCGCGACACCAAGCTCGGCCCGGAGGAGATCACGCGCGATATTCCCAACGTCTCGGAAGAGACGCTGAAGAATCTCGACGAGGCCGGCATCGTCTATATCGGCGCGGAAGTGCAGGCGGGCGACATTCTCGTCGGCAAGATCACGCCCAAGGGCGAGAGCCCGATGACGCCGGAGGAGAAGCTGCTCCGCGCCATCTTCGGCGAGAAGGCGTCCGACGTTCGCGACACGTCTCTGCGCGTGCCGCCGGGCGTTCAGGGCACGATCGTCGAGGTGCGCGTGTTCAACCGCCACGGCGTCGAGAAGGACGAGCGCGCCCAGGCGATCGAGCGCGAGGAGATCGAGCGTCTCGCCAAGGACCGCGACGACGAGCTCGCCATTCTCGACCGCAACACCTACGCCCGTCTCTTCGAGATGCTGGTCGGCAAGGTCGCGATCGCGGGGCCGAAGACCTTCAAGAAGGACCAGCCGCTCAACCAGGCGATCCTCGACGAATATCCCCGCTCGCAGTGGTGGACCTTCGTCGTCGAGGACGACAATCTGATGAGCGGCATCGAGGCCGTGCGCAAGCAATATGACGAGTCGAAGAAGGGTCTCGAGAACCGCTTCCTCGACAAGGTCGAGAAGCTGCAGCGCGGCGACGAGCTGCCGCCCGGCGTGATGAAGATGGTCAAGGTCTTCGTCGCGGTGAAGCGCAAGATCCAGCCCGGCGACAAAATGGCCGGACGCCACGGCAATAAGGGCGTGGTCTCGCGCATCGTGCCGCAGGAGGACATGCCCTTCCTCGAGGATGGTCAGCCGGTCGATATCGTGCTGAACCCGCTCGGCGTGCCGAGCCGCATGAATGTCGGGCAGATTCTCGAGACGCATCTCGGCTGGGCCTGCGCCGGCCTCGGCAAGCAGGTGGGCGCCGCTGTCGACGCCTATATGCGCAGCAAGGATACGAAGCCGCTTCGGGAGAAGCTCTCCGACATCTATGGGCCGAACGAGTCGCTCGAGGGACTCGACGACACGACGGTGGTGGAGGTCGGCAAGAATCTGCGCCGCGGCGTGCCGATCGCGACGCCGGTCTTCGACGGCGCGCGCGAGAAGGACATCGTCGAGATGCTGACGCGGGCGGGGCTCTCCTCCTCTGGTCAGGTGACGCTCTTCGACGGCCGCTCGGGCGAGGCCTTCGATCGCAAGGTGACGGTCGGCTACATCTATATGCTGAAGCTGCATCATCTCGTCGACGACAAGATCCATGCGCGCTCGATCGGCCCCTATTCGCTGGTCACGCAGCAGCCGCTGGGCGGCAAGGCCCAGTTCGGCGGACAGCGTTTCGGCGAGATGGAGGTCTGGGCGCTCGAGGCCTATGGCGCAGCCTATACGCTGCAGGAGATGCTGACGGTGAAGTCCGATGACGTCGCCGGCCGCACCAAGGTCTATGAGTCGATCGTGCGTGGCGACGACACTTTCGAGTCGGGCATTCCCGAGAGCTTCAACGTGCTCATCAAGGAAATGCGCTCGCTGGCGCTCAACGTCGAGCTCACCTCCGCCGAGCCCGAGGAGGGCGAGGAGCCGCCGCCTGGCGAGACGACGGCCGAGGCGGCCGAATAAGGCCGCCGCTCTTCCTTCTCCCGCAGGGCGGGAGAAGGTGGCCCCGCGAAGCGGGGTCGGATGAGGGCCGCCGCGGATCGCGCGAGCCCTTGGAACCCTCACCCGACCCGACTGACGTCGGGCCACCCTCTCCCACAAGTGGGAGAGGGGATGCGCACATAAGATTTATGGACGTAGCGGAGAGACATCGCGAGGCGAGCGCGCTTCATCCGTTCCGCGTCTCTAGGAGAAGACCATGAATCAGCAAGAGGTCATGAATCTCTTCAATCCGGTCGTCCAGCCGCAGGCGTTCGATCAGATTCAGATTTCGATCGCGAGCCCGGAGAAAATCCTCTCCTGGTCGTTCGGCGAGATCAAGAAGCCGGAGACGATCAACTACCGGACCTTCAAGCCGGAGCGCGACGGCCTGTTCTGCGCCCGCATCTTCGGCCCGATCAAGGATTACGAGTGCTTGTGCGGCAAGTACAAGCGCATGAAATACAAGGGCGTCATCTGCGAGAAATGCGGCGTCGAGGTCACGCTGGCGCGCGTGCGCCGCGACCGCATGGGCCATATCTCGCTCGCCGCCCCGGTCGCGCATATCTGGTTCTTGAAGTCGCTGCCCTCGCGCATCGGCCTTCTGCTCGACATGACGCTGAAGGACCTCGAGCGCATCCTCTATTTCGAGTCCTATATCGTCATCGATGCGGGCCTGACGCCCTTGAAGGAGCGCCAGCTCCTCACCGAGGACGAATATCTGCGCGCCCAGGACGAATATGGGCAGGATCACTTCACCGCCATGATCGGCGCCGAGGCGATCCGCAAGATTCTCGAATCGATGGACCTCGAGGGCATCGCCGCGCGCCTGCGCCAAGAGATCGCCGAGGCGACCACCGAGCTCAAGCCCAAGAAGCTCGCCAAGCGCCTGAAGATCATCGAGGCTTTCATTCAGTCCGGCAATAAGCCGGAGTGGATGATCCTGAAGGAAGTCCCGGTCATTCCGCCGGACCTGCGTCCGCTGGTCCCGCTCGACGGCGGCCGCTTCGCGACCTCGGACCTCAATGATCTCTATCGCCGCGTCATCAACCGCAACAATCGTCTGAAGCGGCTGATCGAGCTGCGCGCGCCGGATATCATCATCCGCAACGAGAAGCGCATGCTGCAGGAGGCCGTCGACGCTCTGTTCGACAATGGCCGCCGTGGCCGCGTCATCACCGGCGCCAATAAGCGTCCGCTGAAGTCGCTCGCCGACATGCTGAAGGGCAAGCAAGGCCGCTTCCGTCAGAATCTGCTCGGCAAGCGCGTCGACTATTCCGGCCGCTCGGTCATCGTCGTGGGTCCGGAGCTCAAGCTCCATCAATGCGGCCTGCCGAAGAAGATGGCGCTCGAGCTGTTCAAGCCCTTCATCTATTCGCGCCTCGACGCGAAGGGCCATTCGGCCACGGTGAAGCAGGCCAAGAAGCTGGTGGAGAAAGAGAAGCCGGAGGTTTGGGACATCCTCGACGAGGTGATCCGCGAGCATCCGGTGCTGCTCAATCGCGCGCCGACGCTCCATCGCCTCGGCATTCAGGCCTTCGAGCCGGTGCTGATCGAGGGCAAGGCGATCCAGCTGCATCCGCTCGTCTGCGCGGCGTTCAACGCCGACTTCGACGGCGACCAGATGGCCGTGCATGTGCCCTTGTCGCTGGAAGCGCAGCTCGAGGCGCGCGTGCTGATGATGTCGACGAACAACATCCTGCATCCGGCCAATGGTCAGCCGATCATCGTGCCGTCGCAGGACATTGTTCTCGGTCTCTATTATCTGTCGCTGGAGCGCGACGGCGAGCCCGGCCAGGGGATGATGTTCGCCGATCAGGGCGAGATCGAGCATGCGCTGGCCGCCAAGGCGATCACGCTGCAGACCAAGATCAAGGGCCGCGCCTGGACCTACAATGAGAAGGGTGAGCGCGTGTCGAAAATCTTCGACACGACGCCCGGACGTCTGATCCTCGGCCAGCTGCTGCCGCGCAACCCCAAGATTCCCTTCGACGCAGCCAATAAGCTGATGACGAAGAAGGAAATCTCCAACATGATCGACACCGTCTACCGCAACTGCGGTCAGAAGGAGACGGTCATCTTCTGCGATCGCATCATGTCTCTCGGCTTCCGCGAGGCGTTCAAGGCGGGCATCTCCTTCGGCAAGGATGACATGGTCATTCCGGAGACGAAGGAGCGCATCATCACCGAGACGCGCGGCGCGACCAAGGAATATGAGCAGCAGTATAATGACGGCCTCATCACCCAGGGCGAGAAATACAATAAGGTCGTCGACGCCTGGATGAAGTGCTCGGAGAAGCTCGCCGAGGAGATGATGATCCGCATCTCCACCGTCCGCAAGGACGAGCATGGCCGCGATCTGCCGATCAACTCGATCTATATGATGTCCCACTCGGGCGCCCGCGGCTCGCCCGCGCAGATGAAGCAGCTCGCGGCGATGCGCGGCCTCATGACCAAGCCCTCGGGCGAGATCATCGAGACCCCGATCATCTCGAACTTCAAAGAGGGCCTCACCGTTCTCGAATACTTCAACTCCACCCACGGCTCGCGCAAGGGCCTGTCGGATACGGCGTTGAAGACCGCGAACTCGGGCTATCTCACGCGTCGTCTCGTCGACGTGGCGCAGGATTCGATCATCACCACGGTCGATTGCGGCACCGAGAAGGGCATCCGCATGCGGGCGATCATCGACGCCGGTCAGGTCGTCGCCTCGCTCACCTCGCGCATTCTCGGCCGCACCGCGGCGGAGGATCTGCGCGACCAGCAGGGCAAGGTGATCGTCCCCAATGGCGAGATGATCCAGGAATGGCATATCGAGCCGATCAACGTCGCCGGTCTTCAGGAGGTGAAGATCCGCTCGGTGCTGACCTGCGAGTCGAAGAACGGCGTCTGCGGCAAATGCTACGGGCGCGATCTCGCCCGCGGCACGCCCGTCAACATGGGCGAGGCGGTCGGCGTCATCGCGGCGCAGTCGATCGGCGAGCCGGGCACGCAGCTCACCATGCGCACCTTCCACATCGGCGGCGCGGCGCAGCTCGCGGACCAGTCCTTCGTCGAGTCGAACTTCGAAGGCACGGTGCATATCCGCAACCGCCATGTCGCGCGCAACTCGGACGGCGATCTCATCGTCATGGCGCGTAACGTCGCGGCGGTGATCGTCGGGCCGGACGGCGTCGAGCGCGCCGTCAACCGCATCCAATATGGCGCGCGGCTGAAGGTGGACGAAGGCGACAAGATCAAGCGCGGCGACCGTATCGCGGAATGGGACCCCTATACGCGTCCCATCGTCAGCGAGGTCGATGGCGCGATCGGCTTCGAGGATCTGGTCGAAGGCCAATCCGTGACCGAGACGGCCGACGAATCGACCGGCATAACCAAGCGCGTCGTCATGGATTGGCGTCTCAACACGCGCTCGGCGAGCCTCAAGCCGGCGATCGTCATCAAGGGCGCCGACGGAAAGGTGATCAAGCTGCAGCGCGGCGGCGACGCCCGCTACACGCTGCCGGTCGACTCGATCATTGCGGTCGAGCCGGGTGGGCACATCAAGGCCGGCGACATTGTCGCGCGTATCTCGCTCGAGAGCGCCAAGACCCGCGACATCACCGGCGGTCTGCCGCGCGTCGCCGAGCTGTTCGAGGCGCGCCGTCCCAAGGATCACGCGATCATCGCGGAGATCTCCGGCACGGTGCAATTCGGCCGCGACTATAAGAACAAGCAGCGCCTCTCGATCGTCCCGCATGAGGAAGGCGCGGATCCGGTCGAATATCTGATCCCCAAGGGCAAGCACATCCATCTCCAGGACGGCGACGTCGTGGAGAAGGGCGACTATATCGTCGACGGCAATCCGGCGCCGCACGACATTCTGGCGATCAAGGGCGTGGAGGAGCTGGCGGCTTACCTCGTCAATGAGATTCAGGAGGTCTACCGGCTGCAGGGCGTCAACATCAACGACAAGCACATCGAGGTGATCGTGCGTCAGATGTTGCAGAAGGTCGATATCGTCGATGCGGGCGACACCGGCTTCCTCGATGGCGAGCAGGTCGATCTCACCGAGCTCGAGGAGGCCAACGCCAAGGCGCTCGAGGAGGGCGGCAAGCCGGCCCATGGCACGCCGGTCCTGCTCGGCATCACCAAGGCCTCGCTGCAGACGCGCTCCTTCTTCTCGGCGGCCTCCTTCCAGGAGACCACGCGCGTGCTCACCGAGGCGGCGGTCAATGGCAAGGTCGATCCGCTGGTCGGTCTCAAGGAGAATGTCATCGTCGGCCGGCTGATCCCGGCGGGCACGGGCGCTGCCATGGCGAAATTCCGTGGCATCGCAACGGGCCGCGACGATCTCATCATCACGCAGCGCGCCGCCGAAGCCGAAGCGCGCCCGACAACGCCGCGCCTGCCGCCCGCCGCGGCGGAGTGAGGCGAGGGGTTTTGTCCCTCTCCTCTACAGAGGAGGGGGAGAGGCCCGCGCAGAATGAAAAAGGCCGCCAGCGATTGGCGGCCTTTTTTTATTCCGTATCAAAGCTGTTTCGAGCGGATTCGAAGCTGCGTCATGCTCGGAAAATGGCCGGCGCCCTCATCCGACCCGGCTACGCCGGGCCACCTTCTCCCACGCGTGGGAGAAGGATTCGCGCCGAGTCTTTTGTGCCAGCGCAAATCCGAGCCTCAGCGCTTCTTCTTCTTCCCCTCGGCTTCCGCCGTCTTTTTGAAGCCGCTCGCCAGCTGCGTGCCGAGCGTGAGGGCGCGCGCCTCTGTCACGCGCAGCGCGCAATAGCCGAAATCCGCCTCCTGCACATAGGAGCGGCAAATTTCCTCGCGGCGCGCGGAAAAGCCGGCCTGCTCGCGGACGAGCTCCTTGCGCTGGCCCTTTTCGGATTTCATCTTGTCGTAGAGCGCTTTGTAATCATTGCGCACGGTCTGTTCGATGCGGGCGCGCATCGTCAGCATCTCGTCGGCGCGCTTGGGGTCGAACTCGCCGGCCCCCATGCCCCAGAGTCCATTGGGGTCGGCGCGGCAATCGGCCTGCTTCAGCTCGCATGCCCTGCCCTCGGAGCTGACCAGAATTGCGCCGTCGAGCGCGTCGAAGCCGAAGGGGCAGGCGGGAAATTCCACCTCATAGCGAAGAAGCCCGCTGGTCGTCTGCCGCGGCGTCAGGCGCAAGGGCTCGGACACCTCGATGCGGCAGGTTTCCCCGGAGCGCGTCAGCCGATCGCCCACAAGCGACAGCCGCGCGACCTCGAGCGCGCCGCCACGCCGTTGCAGCTCGATCGAGCCGCGCGCCTCGCCATCTTGATAGAGGATGCGTCCGACGATCGTCTCCTCGCTCGGCAGCTTGGGCGCGACGGGCGTCACGGCGGCGCGGGGCTTGGGCTTGGCGCCGGGCTCGACGGGGGCCGCGACAGAACCCGCCGGCGCCGGCGCGACCGCGCCCGGCAGCGCCATCTGAGCGATGGCGCCGGTCGTGGCGGGGAGCGCCGAAAGAAGCGCCGCGCCGGAGAGAATCGCGCGGAGGGAGACGTTGGACATGAAAGACAACAAAGACTGAAAGACGCGGCCTCGGCAAGTGCGGATCGAGGCCCCGCCCGAAGCCGCGTCAGCGCGGCGCCAGCACCATGATCATCTGCCGGCCTTCCATGGACGGCTCGAGCTCGACCTTGGCGATGGTCGCCGTCTCCGCCTTGACGCGAGTCATCAGACGGTAGCCGATATCCTGATGCGCGATCTCGCGACCACGAAAACGCAATGTGACTTTGACCTTGTCGCCCTCCTCGAAGAAGCGCTGCACGGCTTTCATCTTCACATCATAGTCGTGCTCGTCGATGCCGGGACGGAGCTTGATCTCCTTGACCTCGACGATCTTCTGCTTCTTGCGGGCCTCGGCGGCCTTTTTCTGCTCGAGAAATCGAAATCTGCCGTAATCGAGAATTTTGCAGACCGGCGGCTCGGAATTGGGCGCGATCTCGACGAGATCGAGCGCAGCCGTTTCCGCCAGAGAGAGGGCGTCGACAAACGGAACCACGCCGTGGTTCTTGCCTTCCGAGTCGATCAGTTGCACCTCGCGCGCGCGAATCTCCCGGTTGATGCGCGGACCCTCTTTCTGTGGGGCCGCGGTGCTCTTCATTGGACGGCGAATGGATGTTCTCCCTTCAGGATGAATTCGATCGTCTTCCGATCCGATCCGATGCGCGAGAGAAAGCGGCGTAAGCCGTCATTTCCCCCGGGGCTACCCGGCGGAGGGCCGACGCCGAAAGAATCTCACTCTCCTCGACGAAGTCAACCGTCGATATAGAACTATTCGCGGCGAACGCCTGAAATTCGCGCTCACCCGCAGTCGGCGAAAGCGGGGCAGGAGGCTCCGCAGCCGCCCCCTCCGCCCATGGAGGCGCAGGAGGCCTCGGTCTCGCCGCCGCTCGCCGGCTTGGCGATCAGCGAGAGCTGGCGTGTCAATTCGACGCCGCCGCAGGCCGGACAGGCGGGAATATCGTCCGAGCGAACCAATGTCTCGAATTCATTGTCGCAGGAATTGCAGCTATAGGCGTAGAGCGGCATTTAAATCCTCGTCGCCGGAAACGGGTGTCGCGCGTTACATGCGCTCCCGATCGCGCCATTGCAAGCCGCGGCGCAATGTCGTCGTTGTTCCGTTCAGGCGCTGCCCCCTTCGGCGAGGCGTAGCGCATAGGCGCGCACATCCTGCGGCCAATCGGCCATGAGCGATTCGAATCGCGCCGCGTCGCCGGCGAAGAGCGCGCGCAGCGCCTCCTCATAGCCGGGGAGATTTCCGGCGACGGCGGAGAGAAATCGATAGGCGGCCTCGCGCGCCTCGCGCTTTTGGCTCTCGGCGCCGCCCTCGCGGCGCGCAGTCTCGACGAGGCGGCGCAGCGTCGCCGAAGCGCCGCCCGGCTGCGCGGCGAGCCAGTCCCAATGGCGCGGCAGCAGCGTGACCTCACGCGCCACCACGCCGAGCTTGGGCCGTCCGCGACCGCGCGCGCCTTCCTCCGCGCCTTCCTCCGGCGCGGCGTCGCTGCGCTGCCCGGCCGGCGAGGCGGCGGCGAGGCGCGCGATGATCTCCGGCTTGGCGCCGCGCAGATCGAGATCGACCACCTCGCCGGTGGCGTCGTCGAAAGTGAGGATATAGCCATCGGCCGCATCGGCGTTCTTCACCGCCAAGGCGACCTCGACCAGGGGGCCGGAGGCGAGCATGCGGCCATCGGCGAAAGCGGCGCAGGGCCGCGACAGGCGGGAGAGAGCTTGTTTTTCCATGCGCTATTTATACCCATGATAAATTTATCGAGTCAATAATACCCGGGCTAAATAATCGGCGCGCCGGCGGCGGGCTGCTCCCCTATCTTTCTTAAGAGGCGCGGCCGCCCCGGAGATTCCTCCATGATCGCCCGATTCTTTCTTTGCCTCTTTCTGTGCGCGACGACCTCGCTCGCCGCCCATGCCGTGCCTTCGGCGGAGGCCGAGGCCAAGCAAATCGAAAAGGACCTGCGCCGCATTCAACTGCCGGAGGGGTTTTCCATTTCCCTCTATGCGCTGGTTCCGCATGCGCGCACGCTCGCCATCGGTCCGCGCGGCGAGGCGATTTTCGTGGGCACGGATGCGAGCCGCATTCATGTGCTGACGCCGGGCGGCGAGCGCGCCGCCTCTGTCGAGACTTTCGCCGCGGACGCGCCTTTCGTGATTCCGCATGGGCTCTGCTTCGACGCGGAGGGAACATTGTTCGTTGTCGAGCAGAATCGCGTTTCGAGCTTCGCTTCAGCCGAGAAGGACTGGCGCCGGCTCGCCTGGAAGGATGCGCGCAGCCTCGCGCCGCAAGGCGGGCTCATCCCCGTCGCCGAGCAGAGCGCCAATCACACGACGCGCGTCTGCCGCATCGGGCCGGACGGCAAGCTCTATGTCTCGCTGGGCCAGCCCTATAACGTCACGCCGCGCGACAAGCTCGAGCTGTTCGAACGCATCGGCATGGGCGGCATAATCCGCATGAATCGCGACGGCTCCGGCCGCGAGGTTTTTGCGCGCGGCATTCGCAATTCGGTGGGCATGGATTTCGATCCTTCGGATGGGACGCTCTGGTTCACCGACAATCAGGTGGATCGCATGGGCGACGACACGCCGCCCGGCGAGCTGAATCGCGCGCCGCTGGCGGGGCTGCATTTCGGCTTTCCCTGGTATGGCGGCGGCCATGTGCGAACTGACGAATATTCGCGCGATACGCCGCCGGAGGGCGTCGTCTTTCCGCAAGTGGAGGAGGCGCCGCACGCCGCCGATCTCGGCATGACCTTCTATCGCGGCTCGGCTTTCCCGCCTTATTATCGCGGCGGGATTTTCTCGGCGCAGCACGGCTCCTGGGACCGCACCATGCCGGTCGGCGCGCGCATGATGTTCACCCGCGTCGGCCCGGAGGGAAAGCGCGGCGTCAGCGAGCCTTTCGCGGAAGGCTGGAACGATGGCGATCCGCAATATCTCGGCCGGCCCGTGGATGTGGCGGAGCTGCCGGACGGATCGCTGCTGGTGACGGATGACCAGAATGGGGCGGTGTATCGGATTGTCTATAAGGCGCCGTGACGATGCTCGCGGCCGATACGGCCACGAGCGCGTTTCTCATTGATCGCCGTCGAAGCCGAAGGCGAGCTCGGGAAGATCGAGCGCGGCCACAATCTGCTGGAAACGCGCATTGGCGCTCGTATTCTTCAGCACCAGCAGATCGATCGCTGCGAATGCATCGCGGCGCTCCAGCCAGACGTCCACGGCGCTTCCCGACAATGTCGCGCCCAGCGGCGCGGCGTAGCCGGTCCAAAACAGCTTCTGACGTTCGCGCGGGTCCTGCGTGGTGATTTCCTCGCGCGCTCGCGCGATCGTGTCCGCCAATCGGCTCGCCGTGGCGGAGAGACGCGCACGCAGGCAATCGCGATAGGCTTCGATCTTGCTCCGCTCGGCAGCGGAAAGATGCGGCAGCATATCGTCCAGCGCGCCGGAGACGATGATTTCTGCCGCGTCCTTGGGCTGCGCGAGATGCGCCTTGAATTTGTGAACGCGCGCATAGAGCGTGTTCTTCACCTTCAGCATATGGCCGTCGTCGAAGCGCACGACATAGCCTTCGCCCTCGGTCTCCGCGAAAGCGCGCGCAGAAAAGCTCTCCCAATCCGCGATCGAATCGAATGCGCGCACGAGCGGAACGCGCAGCCGTCGCGCATGATCGGCGAGCTGCGCGTAAGCGACATGAACGCCGCTCTCGCGCTCGCGCAGACCGGTCAGCGTCAGAGCCGGCGCCGAGTGGCGAACGACGACAATGTTTTCCGGCGACGTCCATTCGAAAATCGGCGTCAGCCCGGCGGCGACGAGATCGCGCAGCGCCGCGCGCCCGGCGCCGTCGCCATCTTGCGTTTCGTACCAGGCGAGCGCTTGGCGCGCTATGTCGCTCACGCCCCAACGCGTCGCGAAGGCGAGCGCGCCATCGGGCGCCGCAAAGGCGTGAATCATCGAGCCGTCGAGCTTTTCCAGCACGAGATGGCGATCGGCGAGTGGCAGATTCGCCGCCAGCGTCTCCTCGCGTTCGCCAGCGTTGAAAAACTTTTGATAGGGACGTGATAGCAGCGCGCCGTTTTTCGCGTCGAAGGTCAGGCCGCGCAGCTCGCGCGCCAGCGCCGCGAATTGCGTCGCGCCGATCGGCGGAAAAACCTGATTGTCCATATAGGCGTAGTCATAGACGATCGTGCCATTGTGACGTTCGCCGCGCTTGAACGCCTCATGCATGAGGCCGGCGTCGCGATGCCGGTCGATATCGTCGAGATGTCGAATGAGAGGAAAAGCGTATTTCATGGGTCACTCTCCGCGCCCGGCCGCCGCAGCGAGCCGAACGCTGAAGAAGACCGGACTAACAAATCATGTGAAAAGGAGGTTGCCGAGCGCGCGCAGGCCCATGCCGCCACCGCAACGCGGGGCGTTTTTCTGAATGCGGGCAAAATTGCGCATATCGCTCATGCGCGGCGCGATACGCCTGTCATTTACGAAAAGCAAGAGGTTTCGTTGTTCTGCGCGATGACGCTCAGGCGACGAAGACGCCGCTCAACGCCTTCCCGTCATGCCCCGTCACGCGCATTTCCAGCATGCGCCCCGCCTCCGCGCCGGGCGTGCGCAGGGCTGTGAAATCTTCGGCGCGGGCCATGCCGCCTTTTTCTGTCAGCACGCGCAACGTCTTGCCGATCTGCGCGTCGAGATGGCGCCCGAGCGCCGCTTCTCCGGCCGCGCGCAGGCGGGCGGCGCGCTCCTTCGCCAATGCGCCATTCACTTGCGGCATCAGCGCCGCCGGCGTCCCCGGACGCGGCGAATAGGGGAAGACATGCAGATGCGTCAGCCCGCATTCCTCGACGAGAGCGAGCGTGCGGGCGAACATGTCTTCCGTCTCGGTGGGAAAGCCGGTGATGAAATCGGCGCCGAAGACGATATCCGGCCGCGCCGCGCGCAGCTCGCTGCAAAAGCGAATGGCGTCGGCGCGCGAATGGCGGCGCTTCATGCGCTTCAGGATCAGATCGTCGCCCGATTGCAGCGAGAGATGCAGATGCGGCATCAGGCGCGGCTCGGCGGCCATGCAATCGAAAAGCGCGGCGTCCGCCTCTATGCAGTCGATGGAGGAGAGCCGCAGCCGCTCGAGCTGCGGCAATTCCCGCAACAGCGCGCGCGCGAGGCCGCCGAGCGTAACGCCCTCGGCGGAATAGCTGGTGAGATCGACGCCGGTCAGCACGATCTCGCGCTTGCCGCTCTCGACCAGCCGCCGCGCCTCGGCGACGACCTCGCTCGGCGCGATGGAGCGCGAGGGGCCGCGGCCGAGCGGAATGATGCAGAAAGTGCAGCTATGATCGCAGCCGTTCTGCACGGCGAGAAAGGCGCGCGTCTGCCCTTCGGCGGCGCTTTCGGCGCGCGGCTCGCCCGGCTCAGTGAGCACGCGCGTGACGCCATCCATTGCGGCGAAGCTCTGCGGGTCGATGCGCGCCGCGCAGCCGGCGACCACGATCTCCGCCGTCGGCCGCTCGCGCTTCAGGCGGCGGATCGTCTGGCGCGCTTGGCGCGTCGCCTCGGCCGTCACGGCGCAAGTATTGACGATGACGCGCTCGTTTTGCGCGCCGGCGCGCGCCTCGCGCAGCAGCCGCTCGGAATCGACGTAATTGAGGCGGCAGCCGAAGGTGACGATGTCGACCGCGGCGGTCACGCGTCCAGCTCGGCGAAGTAGCCGGCTTCCAGCGCCGTCTCGAATTCGAGCTCGACGTCGCCGGTCATCATCACATGATCGTCCGTCCCCCAAGCGATGACGAGCTCGCCCCCCGGCAGGCGAATGCGGGCCTCGCGGGCGGAGAGGCCGGCGCGGGCGGCCGCCACCAGCGTCGCGCAGGCGGCCGAGCCGCAGGCGCGCGTCTCGCCCGTGCCGCGCTCCCAGACGCGCAGCAAAATCTCGTCCGGCGCGATGATCTTGGCGAAGGAGATATTGGCGCGCTCGGGAAAGAGCTTGTGATGCTCGAGCTGCGGCCCGAGCGTCGCGAGATCCATGGACAGTGGGTCCGCGACGAAGAAGACCGCATGCGGATTGCCCATGTTGACAGCCGAAAAGGCGGCGGGCGCCCCCTGGACTTCAGGCGCGAGCGGCACATTTCTCGTATCGGGGGCTTCGGCGGCGAGCGGTATGTCCCGCCAGCCGAGTCGAGGCGCGCCCATATCGACGGTAAAGCGCGTCTCGCCCGCGCGCCATGTGCGCACCGGGCCGGCGTCGGTCTCCAGCGTCAGCGCCTCGCCTTCCCCGGCGCGGCCGAGCACATAGGCGACGCAGCGCGTGCCATTGCCGCAGGCGGCGGAGAGCGAGCCGTCGGTATTGTAGATGCGCATATAGGCGTTCGCGTCCGCATGGCGCGGCGCATGCAGGACCATCAGCTGGTCGAAGCGCAGGCCAGGGGCGTGGGCGATGGCGCGCGCCTCGGCGGGCGCGACCTCGAGGCCCGCGCTGCGCAAGTCGAGAACGAGAATTTCATTGCCGATCCCGTTCATGCGAAAGATCGGGAGTCCGGCGAGCGGGCTGGTCATCATGCCGTTCATTTCCTGTTACAGGCGTATATAGAGAATCGAATCGCGACGCTATGGCCGGCGCCCGCGCTTTCAAGAGGACGAGACCCATGAGCAATTCGAGCGATGAGGGCTTCACGCAGAGATTGAAGCGCGCTTGGCCCTTTGTCGCGGGTCTGGCCGTTCTCGCCGTCGTCGCGGGAGCCTTTTTCGGCGCGACATCCACTTCGCCCACCCCCTCCGCCGTCGTTCCGGCGCCGAGCGCGCAGGTCGCGGCGGAAGCGCCGCAAAAATCCGCGCCGGACAGCCCCGTCGCGCCGAAGCCGACGCTGGACCTCAACGAGCCCTCTCAGGCCGAGGCGGAGGCGCAGGCGCAAGCCGACGCCATCGCCGGTCAGGCGACCGATATCATCGCCCGGCCCGTCCTCAAATTGCGCGGGCAGGGCACATGGGCGGACGGGCTCAAGACGCTTTCCGAGGCCATCGCCAATCTGCGCATCGCCGCCTCCAAGACCGGCCTCACCGTGGACGGCCGCCCGCTGGTCGCCTTCACCGAGACGGATGACAATGGCTTTCATTTCGAGGCCATGCTGCCGCTGACGCGTCCGCCCGAGGCCAAGACTAAGTTCGAGCATGGCGTCGAGGCCGGCGCCTCGCCCGCCGGCAAGGCGCTGAAATTCCAGCATCGCGGGCCTTATGAGGAGATCGACTCGACCTATGAGGCGATCACCGCCTTTCTGGACGAGAAGGGCCTCGACACGAAAAATCTGTTCGTCGAGGAATATCTCACCGAATTGAAGACCAGCGATGACGATGGGCTCGAGGTGGATATCTACGTGTTCTTGAAGTGAGAGCGGTAATCCGCGGTCACTTCGGAGCCTCGACGAGACGGCGATAGGCGTCGGCGGCGCGCAGCAGCCCCGGCGCCGGCGTCGGCGGGTCGAGGACGGCATCAGCGAAAATTCGCTGATCTTCCAACGAGAGACGGATGATCTGTGTTTCCGCGATCGTGCGCAGCGCCGCTTCCAGCGCGGCGACGACCACGAAATCACCGACGCTGCGGCCTTGAATTTCGGCGGCGCGTTCGATCATGGCCAGCGCCTCCGATCCGAGACGCGCTTCCAGCCTCGCCGTTCGCTCATTGTCCGCGCTCATGACGTCTCCGAAAGTCGGCCTAATTATGTATGGCGGATAATTGATCGTCTCGTTCGCTTCTGGCCATCATTGTGCTCTCAATGTTCTGCATTCAAGAAAGCTTGCGTCATCACATAGCTCAAAAGCATCGTCGAATAAGTGAGGATCGAGGAAGCGCTCCATCGATCCCATCGTCCTGTTCTCCGCGCCCAACCGATGAGCAGGTAAACGAACACGAGAAAAGGAATCCAGTTGAAGAGGAATCCATAAATGAGGGTTGCTGATAGTCCTAATAAGAGCAGAGGCAGAGCGCGTATGAGCGCTGCAAGGAATGGCATATCGTAGAATGTTCTGATAACGAAGGCGTCGAATATCAAAAAGATCATGGCGGTTTGCAGCAAGAAGCCAGGAAAGGCCGTAACCGACATGCACAGGGTTGGCCTCCACCCAAAGCGGTACGTCGCGACACCCCAAATAATCCCCGTGACTGCGAGAGTGCCGAACCACCTCGCCGCAAAATATTCCAGGTGGCTTCCGAGATATTCCATTCGCTTTCCTCTACACAATTCGGCGCAATGCTATTTCCAAGCTAACGTGAGCCAAACGAGTTCCGTCCGTAAGTAGCCGCGGTAGCAGGAAACTGCTACGCGCGCCAATGTGAACAAATCAACCTCCCTTTCCCTCCGCCTCCGGCCGATATTCCAGAATGTCGCCCGGCTGGCAGTCCAAGACCTCGCAGATCTTCTCCAGCGTATCGAAGCGAATTCCTTTCACCTTGCCGGATTTCAAAAGGCTCACATTCTGCTCGGCGATGCCGATGCGTTGCGCGAGATCGCGCGAGCGCATTTTGCGCCGCGCGAGCATCACGTCGAGATTGACCACGATCGTCATGGCGCTCACACGAATTGCGCGTGCTCGCCGGCGATGTCGGCGGCGGTCTTGAAGATATGGGCTATGGCGATCAGCATCAGCAGAAAGATGACGTTCAGCAGATCCTCGAGCCTTATGTAGCCGTGATGGCTCTGCGCGTAGGGAAGATGCGCGGCGATGGCCAGAATGATCGCGGAGCGCATCGCCACGTCCAGAAGGACTGTGAACAGTCCGATGACGCCCGCGCGCCGCAGCCATAACGCCGCCTCCGCGGAGAAGACGCCGCCCTCGAGATAGAGGCTGAACACGCGCCACAGGCAAAAGCAGATGACGGCGGCGAAGACCCAGACGACGAGGCTCAGCGCCGTCGCCGCCGCATATTGGCCTTGCGAAGCGCCCGAAACGTCGATCTGCAACAGCTCGCGATAATGGCGGCCGACCTTTCCGGGATCGGCCCAGAAGGTCAGCATAGCGAGCAGATCGGCCGCCGCGAAGAAAATGACGAGCGCGCGAATCGTCTGGCAGATCCAGCCGATGCGCGCCCGCAGCGCGGAAAGACGCGGGTCTTGGAAAGCGGTGGCGTCGGTCATGGATTCTATCCTTTTCGCCTTTTCGGCCGCGTCGGCAAAAATTGCCGACATGCGCGATGAAAACAATTTGACGCATATTATTTTTAATGTCAAATATGAAAATATCATCGAACAACAGGAAGCGATCCATGACCCGCGGCCTCCCGTCTCTCGCGCTCGCCTCTGCTCTTTTTCTTTCGGCCTGCAACGGCGTTCCGCTCTCCACGCAGTGGAAGCTGCGCTCCTTCGATCTCTCGACCGCCGATGTCGCGCCGCTCCGCGTCGCCTTGCGCGCGCCCGATTGGCTCGAGCCGACGCCGACGAGCGCGCGCGTCGTCGTGACCTATTGGCGCGAGGACGAGGAGACGGCGAAGCGGGTGCTGACAATTCGCCTCGTCGCCGCCGCGCATGCGGAAGACCGGCCCATTCTCGCCGGACTCGACTCGGCGACGAACGGCGGGCTGATGGTTTTCGAGGCCGACAGGCGCGATCTCGCCGCCATTCGCGCCGCGCAGGAGGAGGGAAAGCGCTGGCGCGAGAGCGGCGCGAAAGCCCATGGCTCGCTCGATCTCGAGGGCGGGCTGTTCTGCCGCCGCGCGGAACTCCCGAGCGGGCCTCTGCTCCTGGACGTCTACGCCCATGCGGATGACGCGCTCGGCTGGCTGCCTCTGCTGCTCGGCCATGACGCCCACGCGCCCGGCGCGGATGAGAAGAAGCTCGCCGAATTCATGCCGCCTTGCGCGCCGGCGCCGGCCAATATCGCGGCCAAGACGCGGCGATAGCGCGAAGCGCTGCCGATCTCGCTGGCGTTGGCCCCATGAAGCGCGATATGATCGCGCGCATACTGCCCTCGGGCAGGGTTGGACACCCAAGTCAATGAACGGCGACGAGCTTTCCGTCGGCTTCCAAGTCTTAGAGATCATCTGGATCGATCTGCTTCTCTCCGGCGACAATGCGATTCTCATCGCTCTCGCCTGTCACAAGCTCCCGAAACAGCAGCGACGATGGGGCATTTTGCTGGGCGCGGGCGGCGGCGTGCTGCTGCGTATCGCCTTCGCCTTCGTGGTCATTCAGCTCATGGCGATTCCGGCGCTCAAGGCGCTCGGCGGCCTGATGCTGCTCGGCGTCGCCACCAAGCTGCTCGTCGACGAGACCGAGCATCATATGGAGGCCAAAGAGGACCTCTGGGGCGCGGTGGCGGCCATCATCATGGCCGATGCGGTGATGTCGCTCGACAATGTCATCGCCATCGCCGGCGCGGCGGAAGGCTCCATGCCGCTCATCATCTTCGGCCTCGCCGTGTCGGTGCCGATCGTGGTCTTCGGCGCCGGCCTGCTGATGCAGGCGCTGTCGCGCTTTCCCATTCTGGTCTGGGCGGGCGCGGGCCTGCTCGGCTGGATTTCGGGCGAGCTCATCGCCAGCGATCCGATCTGGGAGAAATTCGGCTGGACCGCGCCGGCGCATTTCGAATTTGCCGCCTCTGTCGCCGGCGCCGTTCTCGTGCTCGTCGCGGGCTTCATCGCGGTGAAGCTCGAGGAGCGCGCCGAGGCGCGGCGCAAGGCCGAAGGCGGAGGCTGATCGTCCATGGCGCTCGCGCTGCTGAAATGGGCGGCGCTCGTCGTCGTCGGAGCCTATGTTCTGGCGGCGGCGGGGCTCGGCCTGTTTCAGCGGCGCCTGCAATATTTGCCGGACACGCGCCAAATCTCGCCGCAGCAGGCGGGGCTCTCCGGCGTCGAGGAGCTGAAGCTCGCGACCGCGGACGGCGAGACGATCGTCGCCTGGCATGCGCCGCCGCGCGAGGGGCGGCCTGTGCTGCTCTATTTCCACGGCAATGCCGGCGGGCTCGTCGATCGCGTCGCGCGCTTTCGATTTTTCATGGGCGAAGGCTATGGCTTTCTCGCCATCGCCTATCGCGGCTATGCGGGCTCCAGCGGAACGCCGACGCAAGAGGGCCTGATACGCGACGCCGAGGCCGCCTATGCGGAGGCCCGCGCGCGCGGCTATGGGCCGGAGCGGATCGTCATCGTCGGCGAATCATTGGGCTCGGGCGTCGCGACGCAACTCGCCGCGCGGCGGGAGGCGGCGGCGTTGGCGCTCGACTCGCCCTTCTCCTCGGCGGCCGATGTCGCCGAGACGCGCTATGGCTTTCTGCCGGTGCGCTGGCTGATGCTGGATCAGTTCCGCTCCGATCTCGCCATTCGCGACGTGCATGTTCCCGTGCTGATCGTGCATGGCGACAAGGACGGCGTGGTGCCGATCGCGCTCGGCCGCAAGCTCTTCGATCTCGCCAATGAGCCGAAGCGCTTCGTGCTCGTGCCCGGCGGGCAGCATTTGGTGCTGGGTTTGCCCGATGTGTTTCCGCGCGTCGCCCGCTGGGTGGACGCCGCGCTCGAGACCTCGATCGTGAAACGATAATGTCCAATAAGACGGCCAGCGGACATTAACCATCGCGGCTCGAGGCGGTCATCGCCCAAACGAGATAGCGCGGTTGCATCCCCGCCCGAAGGTCGCGTGTGAGAACCGGGGCTCACTGGACAAATTCATTGAGCTCGTTAGGGAAACCCCATGTCCACCATCGACGAAACCAGACTGGCGGCCAGCCGCCACCAAGTGATGAGGGAGGCGATCGATACGCGCCTGCCCGGCCTCTACCGCGGCAAGGTGCGCGACAACTACGACCTACCTGACGGGCGGCGTATCCTGGTCACGTCCGACCGTTTGTCGGCCTTCGACCGGATCCTGTGCTGTATCCCGTTCAAGGGCCAAGTGCTGAATGGTATCGCCCGCTGGGCCTTTGAGCATACCGCCGACCTCTGCCCCAACCACGTGCTGGACTACCCCGACCCGAACATCGTCGTTGGCCGGCGCCTCGAGATCCTGCCAGTGGAGATCGTCGTGCGAGGCTACTTGGCGGGCACGACCAGCACCTCGATCCTGACCATGTACCGGGCCGGTCGCCGGCAGATGTACGGACAACTGCTGCCCGACGGCCTCGCCGACAACCAGGCGCTCGAGACGCCGCTCATCACTCCCACCAGCAAGGCCACCGACGGCGCTCATGACGAGCCGCTGACCGAAGGCGCGATTCTCGCGAGTGGGTTGCTCAGCGAAGGCCTGTGGCGGCAGGTGAGCGAAGCCGCCCTCGCCCTGTTCGCCCGAGGTCAAGCTCTGGCCGCAGAACGCGGCCTGATCCTCGCCGACACCAAGTATGAGTTCGGGCTCGACGCCCAGGGAACCCTCCGCCTCGCAGACGAGATTCATACCCCCGATTCCAGCCGCTACTGGCGGGCGGACACCTATCCTCAGCGCCTGGCCGCCGGGGAGCGCCCGGACAGCTTCGACAAGGACGTGATCCGCGAATGGGTCGCCGCGCGATATGATCCGTACGGGAATGATGTCCCGGAAATCCCCCCAGAACTGATCTGGAAGACTGCGCTGACCTACGTCGAGGCTTACGAGCGGATCACCGGACGGGCGTTCGAGCCCCCGCCACCCGCGCCATCGGTGCACGAGCGCGTGCTGGCGGCTCTGAGGAAATTCCACGGGCGTTGAGAATCTAGTGCACGGACTTCATTCCGAGGGTACAGGCAGGCGCTTGATCTTGGTGAGGATGTCGCTGGCGGGCTTGTTCCAGACGAAGCGCTTGGGGTCCACGTTGCGCTCGTCGAGCCGCGGCGTCTCGAGAGGCGAGCGATTGAGGCTCAGCCGCGCGAGGAGCCCTGTTTCGCGATCGGCTGCTGCGGATCGAGCGCCAGAGCGCGCTGATAGGATTCGCTCGCCTTCTGGCGATTGCCCTTGCGCTCATAGGCGAGGCCGAGCCAGGCCCAGGCCGGCGCGCTCTTATTGTCGACATTGAGCGCCGCGTTGAAATCCTCGATCGCCTTGTCGTAATTGCCCATCGTCACGAGGCTCTCGCCGCGCGCCTGATAGGGCGCCGCCGCGAAAGGATCGCGATCGATGGCGTTGTCGAAATCGGTGACGGCGCGCTGATTGTCGCCGCGCTTCTGATGGATCAGCCCGCGTGCGTGAAACGCCTGTGCGCTCTCGGGGTTGAGCCGGATCGCCTGGTCGAGGTCAGAGAGCGCCTGCTCCAGATTGCCCTGCGCGCGCAAGAGATTGGCGCGGCCGATATAGGCCGGGGCGTGATTGGGGTTGACGTCGATCGCGCGGTCGAAGTCGAGCCGCGCCTGATCGTTGCGGCCCGTCTGGCGGAAGGCGAGGGCGCGATTGGTGAAGGCGGCGGCGCTGCTGGGCTCGATCTTGATCGCCTGGGAGAAATCGGCGATCGCCTCCTGGAACTGGCCGATCTTGGCCAGCGCCACGCCGCGCGTGTTGAAGGCCTCGGCGCTGGGATTGCGGCGCACGACCTCGGACAGCGACTCTATATTGGCGTTGGCGGCCCTTGGATCGGCGGCGTCGGTCTCGGCGAAGCCGCGGCCCGGCGGCCGCAGCACGCCGGCGGTCTCACAGCCCGAGAGGGCGAGCAGAGTCAGGATCACGACGCCCGCGCGCAAAGGCGCGTGGCGACAAAATGCGGGGGACGTCCGGCGAACCGCCGATCCGAGCGGCAATTCCATTCCGTCCGACCTCCTCAGACAAGCCCTGAAAGCGCTTCGAATGCGCGACGAAGACGAATCATAGCGGGCAATTCGGCGAGATTTCGACGCGCCCGCGTCTTTCTGCTCAGCGGCCGCCGACGGCGGGCTTCGGCTTCATCGGCAGCAGGCCTTCGCGCTGCAGCTTCTTGCGGGCGAGCTTGCGGGCGCGGCGCACGGCCTCGGCCTTCTCGCGGGCGCGCTTCTCCGAGGGCTTCTCATAATGGCCGCGGAGCTTCATCTCACGGAAAATACCTTCGCGCTGCATCTTCTTCTTCAGCGCCTTGAGAGCCTGGTCGACATTATTGTCGCGGACGAGAACTTGCACGAAGCGATCCTGTTTCTAGAGGCGGCGCGCGCCCCGGTTGGAGACGTTGCTGCGGGTGAGAATAGTCGGTCGGGCGCTGACGGAGCGCCTGACCCGTGCGCGGGGAATTAACAGAACTGCCCGGCGTTGTCCACAAGGAGCAGCTCGGACGACGCCGCTCTCCGTATAAGCCGAGGGGTCGGGCTCGCCCCGCCGGCTTCCGGTTTTCCCGCGGGGCCAGGGTGGATTTTTGCGGCGGCTTTCGTCACCATGCCGCAAAGCGCGCGAGCGCGCATCTCGGGCGCGCGTCACGCGGCGTTTTCTGGAGACGATATGAACAAGCCGATCACCAAAGGGGAATTGAGCGCGGCCGATGGCGCGGAGGCGATCCGCGCCCGCTATCGCCGCGACGATTCGCCGACCCCGCCCGTTTGGAACGAGACGCTGGACCTTCTGCTCGCGCATCGGTCCATTCGCGCCTATCTGCCGGAAAAAATTCCCGCCGAGACTTTGGCGACCGTCGTCGCCGCCGCGCAATCGGCCGCCACCTCCTCCAATCTCCAGGTGTGGAGCCTCGTCGCCGTGGAAGACGAGGCGCGCAAGAGCCGCCTCGCCGATCTCGCCGGCAATCAGCAGCATATTCGCGACGCGCCTTTGTTCCTTCTGTGGCTCGCCGATCTCTCGCGGCTCGAGAATATCGGCAAGGAGCAGGGCCGCGACGGGGCGGCGCTGCCCTATCTCGAAATGTTCCTCACCGCCGCGATCGACGCCGGCCTCGCCGCGCAAAATGCGCTGATCGCGCTGGAATCGCTCGGCTATGGCGGGGTCTATATAGGCGGCATCCGCAACAAGCCGGAGGAGGTGGCCAAGGAGCTGGACCTGCCGCCGGGCGTTTTCGCGGTCTTCGGCATGGCGGTCGGCCGTCCCGATCCGGCCAAGGCCGGCGGCGTTCGCCCGCGCCTCGGCCAAGGCGCCGTTCTGCATCGCGAGCACTATGCCTGGAACGAGGCGCAGCGCGAGGCGGTAAAGACCTATGACGAGAAGTTCCGCGATTTCCAGAAGGAGGCGGGCCTTCCCGAGCAGGGCTGGATTCGTCAGGCGCTCTCCCGCGTTCGCGGCCCCGAGAGCCTCAGCGGCCGCGACCGGCTGAAGGAGGCGCTGCGCGCGCTGGGCTTTGCGTTGAAATAATGGCGCTTGAAGATGCTCGCCGGAGCGGTGCGCTCTCGGCGAGCGTCGCTATGCCGGATCGTATCCGATACGGAACGGAAACTCAGCCATTGCTATTTGAAACGGGGGATCATAGGAAGCGGGCGCCGTTACAATTATAGCGAGCGAGAAACGATGGTGGTATTCTCGGTTGGCAGGCTCCCCAATTGCCCGCCCTCTAATGCTGAACAGACGGAAGCGGTATTTTTCCGTGCGTGTGACTCGAATCCTCCTACCGAGGAGGATTTTATATCACACGCGGAGTCATTGCTTCCCCGCAAGAGAAATCGGGCGGATTCCGCGAACTGCGCACATTGGGGGCTATCCGGCTGGATTTCACACGAAGAGGCCAAACATGCTCAAGCAGTTTTTGATTGGCTTAAACCAAAATTCATCTTTAGTACCAAAATTTCCACCGCTAGCGGTCGCTTGTTACAAACTGGTCGTCCGTCCCACTATACGTTCTGGCCATGTCACGATTTCAATCTGCTTATCAGTGCCGAACTCGCGCTACCCCCAATTGATGTAGAAAAATGATGTGGACCGATGCTCACCCCGTCAGGACCGATTGGCCGACGGATTCCGTGAAGCCCACTGAAGTTTTGTACGAGGTCGAAGGACCCGCCTTTTTTATCACATCGATAGGGTTGTCCAACTATTTTTTCTTTAAAAAGAGAGAGCTCGAAGAAAGCGATTTATATTTGGTATGTATTGCAGAGTCGGACGAAATCGAAGCCTTAAAGGAAGGCCGTTTGTCGATCCGAGGCGCCATGAACAAGCGAATCGGGTGGCTTGTCGAGATTTGTCCAAAAGGAAGCGTCATACGGTTCCAGGAGCAGAGTCATGATGTTTTTGTAGCCCTGCTACCTGCGCCTGGGTTGGCGTTGTACGCAAAGTTTGGAAATGTTCCCGATTCCCTAATTCAGGCAAACTCTTTGATGGCGTTCAAATTCTATTCCGATTCAATGCATGATAAATCTATGCCTTTGCGCTTGCTTACCGAGACAGTCGAGGGCGTTTCAAAATTCGTCAAGGGTGTTCTGACGCCGTCTGCGCTGCTTGAAGGGAGAGATGGTCGCTTCTTCGACGTTCGTGTGAATGAGCCTGTTTTTGCGAGCTTGTTAATCTCTATTGACGCACCAAGCGTTGATGCAGTGGGGCTGCGCGAAAATAAGCGCACTCAAAACCTGTCGGTGGCCGAGTTGGAGAGCGCTTCGATAGAACGCGGTCGTGAAACTTGGTCGGTGATACAAGACGCTGTGAGGTCGTACACTGGCAGCTCCGTCACGAAATTTAATGCTGTCGAGCATCGAGAGTTTTTAGACAATATAGTCGACTTGATGCCGACGGAAAGCAACGATTTTTCAAAAATTGAGATCACGTTCCGTGCAGGCGCTCGGACCGAGATTGTGGCCATTGACCGTATTATCGGGGAAAAATTTGTTAAAGATCACAGTGACCTCGATGGGCAGGTGCTCTCAATCGAGGGTGTTATTACGGAGGTAAATGGGGAAAGCGGGACGTTTTTGATAAGAGATAATTCATATTCCACAACGACTTGCAATCCGCAGGGGGATTTATTTCAGCAGCTCGACGATGCAGGTTATATGAATCGTGGTCAGCGAATGAAGGTCACTGGAAAGTACTGGCGTCGTACACGAAGAGGATTCATATCTTTTAGCGCTTACCCAGTAATTCTAGAATAGTCATGGGCAATAGGTGTAGCTAGGTTTTCGCTGAAAACATTTTTGCTTGCCTAGCGGGCAAGTTGCCAATCAGCGCGCCCTTGCCTTATCAATGCCCCCGGCCCATCTCGGGCCGCAAGCGACTTACGCCGACTTGTATCGGCGAGTGGGCGCATGAGGAGAGCATATGATCGCCGTAACCTTCCCCGACGGGGCGTCCCGTCAATTCGAGCCCGGCGTGTCCGGCCTCGATATCGCCAAGAGCATTTCCCCTTCCCTCGCCAAGCGAACCGTCGCCATGGCTCTCGATGGAGAGCTGCGCGACCTCGTCGATACGATCGACCGTGACGCGAAAATCGAGTTCGTCGGCCGCGAGGACCCGCGCGCGCTGGAGCTGATCCGCCATGATTGCGCGCATCTTCTGGCGGAAGCGGTGCAGGAGCTGTTTCCCGGCACGCAGGTCACCATCGGCCCGGTGATCGAGAACGGCTTCTATTACGATTTCTATCGGTCCGAGCCGTTCACTCCGGACGATCTTCCCGCCATCGAGAAGAAGATGCGCGAGATCGTCGCGCGCGACGCCGCCATCACCAAGGAAGTCTGGAGCCGCGATCAGGCCAAGACCTATTTCACGGCGAAGGGCGAGGCCTTCAAGCGCGAGCTGATCGAGAGCATTCCCGGCGGCGAGGATTTGAAGATCTATCGCCAGGGCCATTGGCTCGATCTGTGCCGTGGCCCGCATCTGCCGTCGATCGGCAAGGTCGGAACCGCCTTCAAGCTGATGAAGGTGGCGGGCGCCTATTGGCGCGGCGACCACAACAACCCGATGCTCTCGCGCATCTATGGAACCGCCTTCGCCAAGCAGGAGGACCTCGACGCCTATCTGCATCGCCTCGAGGAGGCCGAGCGCCGCGATCATCGGCGTTTGGGCCGCGAGATGGACCTCTTCCATTTCCAGGAGGAGGGGCCGGGCACGATCTTCTGGCATGAGAAGGGCTGGGCTCTGTTCCAGAGCCTCGTCTCCTATATGCGCCGACGCCAGAAGGCCGTCGGCTACAAAGAGGTGAACACGCCGCAGGTGCTCGATCGCGCTTTGTGGGAGACCTCCGGCCATTGGCAGACCTATCGCGAGAACATGTTCCTCACCAAGACAGAGGACGAACGCATTTTCGCGCTGAAGCCGATGAACTGCCCCGGCCATGTGCAGATATTCAAGAACGGCTTGAAGTCCTATCGCGACCTGCCGGTGAAGATCGCCGAATTCGGCATTGTCCATCGCTATGAGCCGTCGGGCGCGCTGCACGGCATGATGCGCGTGCGCGCCTTCACGCAGGACGATGCGCATATCTTCTGCAACGAAGATCAGATCATGGAGGAGGCGTTGAAGATCAACGACCTCATCCTGACGATCTACAGGGACTTCGGCTTCGATGATGTGGTGGTGAAGCTCTCCACGCGGCCGGAGAAGCATGTCGGCTCCGATGAAGCCTGGGCCAAGGCCGAGGCGGCGCTCCACAAGGTGCTGGAGGAGCTCGCCGCGCGCGGTCTGAAGACCGGCGTCAATCCGGGCGAGGGCGCCTTCTATGGGCCGAAGCTCGAATATACGCTGCGCGACGCCATCGGCCGTGAATGGCAATGCGGCACGACGCAGGTGGACTTCAATCTGCCGGGGCGTTTCGGCGCCTTCTATATCGGCGCGGACAGCGAGAAGAAGACGCCGGTGATGATCCACCGCGCCATGTTCGGCTCGCTGGAGCGTTTCACCGGCATATTGATCGAGCATTACGCCGGTCATCTGCCGCTATGGCTCTCGCCGCTGCAGATCGTCGTATGCACGATCACGCAGGACGCCGACGACTACGCGCTCGAGGTCGCGGCGGAGGCGCGCAAGCTCGGCCTCGCGGTCGATCTCGATCTGCGCAATGAGAAGATCACCTATAAGGTGCGCGAGCATTCGCTGGCGAAGGTTCCGGCGCTGCTCGTCGTCGGCAAGAAGGAGGCGGCCGAGCGCACGGTCTCCATCCGCCGTCTCGGCTCGCAAGCGCAGAGCTCCGCGAGCCTTGCCGATGCGCTGGCCGCGCTCGCCGCCGAGGCGACGCCGCCGGATGTGAAGGAAGCCTGAATCGCGAGATGAAGGACGGGGCCGGCGGCGGAAACGCCCCGAGCCCCGTTTCCGTCCGCGGCGCTCGCCTCAGAAACCGATCGTCGCGTCGCAGGCCAGTTGCTTTGTTTGCCGCTCAGAGCTGCGCGTGAGCGTCCTCGTCGAGAGCGTCGCGCAGACGCGTCGGGAAGGACATCACGAATGTCGCCCCGCCCCCCGGCGTGGTCGCAACGCCGATGCGGCCGCCGAGCATTTCGATCAGCTCCTGGACGATGGCGAGGCCGAGACCGTTTCCCGGCGCTTCGTCGCTGCGCCGCCAGAAGGGCTCGAAGATGAGCTCCCTATGCTTTTCATCGATGCCCTCTCCATGATCGATCACGCGAATCGTGCGATCGGCGCCGACCCGCACGAGCACAGTCCCGCCCTCCGGCTCGGCGCGCAACGCATTGTCGATGAGATTGGCGAGGGCGCATTCGATCGCGACGCGATTGCTGCGCAGAGCGACGGGCGCCGTGGGCGCCTCGAATGCGATGCGACGGCGGGCCTTGAAGATCAGCGGCGAATAATCGGCGACGATGCCGCGCGCAACGGCGCTGAGATCGAGATCTCGATCCGGCGACGCTTGGCCTTCGGTCAAGCGTGCGGCGACGAGCATCTGCTCGACGATCAGTTGAATGCGGCGCGTGTCGCGCTGGAGATCGACGCGAAAGCCGCGCTCCTCCGGGTTTTCGAGGCGCGCGCGCAGGATCGCGACCGGCGTGCGCAATTGATGCGCGGCGTTGGCGGTATAGCGCCGCATGCGCGCGACGCTGGCGTCGAGACGCTTCAGCGTTCGATTCACCGCATCGACGAGCGGGCGGATCTCGCTCGGCGCATCATCGACGCATAGGCCCTGGCCGAGCGATTCGAGATCGATGCGCTCGGCCGCTTCCGCCGCGCGCCGCAAAGGAGCGAGGCTGCGTCGCACGGCGAGCCAGGCGACCGCCGCCGAAACGGAGAACACCACCGCGAGATAGAGGCTCTGGGAGACGAGCTCGTTTCGAAAAGCGTAGACGACATCCTTCCAGTTGAAGGTCATGCCGCCGGAGGCGATGAACAAAGGCCCGGTCGGAGCCTTCCAGCGCCAGGCGGAGGCCGCCGTGCGACGGCCCGCATCGGAGATGAAGAAAAAGTCGAGCCCGCGCGTCTCTACCGAGGTGATCCCGATGAGCGCCGCGGAAATGTCCTCGGAGGAGCCGCGGAGAGCCGGTCCGCGCATCGACTCCAGAGCGGCGTAACGCAATGTCGGGGTTCGGCGCATCTCGTCGCGGAGCGTCTCATTGGGCTCGATATGGAGCGTTCCGTCCGCATCCCGCACGATCGATTGCAAGACCAGATCGCGAATATAGTAATAGCTGTAGAATTCATCGAGCCAATAATCATTGGCGCCGACGATGCCGAGCCCGCCGAGCGCCGTCGTTCCGAGCCATGCGACGACGATGGCGATGAGCTGCATATAGGACAGATCGACGATCAATCGGCGCGTGAGCGAGGGCGGCGGCCTCATTCCTCCGTCTCGCAGAGAAAATAGCCGACGCCGCGCACCATATGAATGTCCACCCGCGCCTCGAGCTTTTGCAGGCGCGCACGCACGCGGGAGACGATGATCGTCAGCGCATGCGACTGCACAGGCTCGTCGAAGCCCCAAATCTCCGAGGCCAGAGCCTCGCGCTCCGCGACACGGCCCGCGCGGCGCACGAGCCCCTCGAGCAGAGCCAGCTCGCGATGATGGAACACGGCGGGCCGGCCGTCGATGGCGACGGCGCGCGTTCCGGGGTCGAACTCCAGCGCGCCGACGCGGATCGGCGGGGCGGAGTCGGCGCCCGGACGGCGCAAGGCCGCGCGAATGCGCGCCATCATCTCGTCGAGATCGAAGGGCTTGGTGAGATAATCGTCGGCGCCGGCGTCGAGGCCGTTGATCCGCTCGTCCACCGCATCCAGCGCGGAGAGGACCAGCACGCGGCTGCCGGGCTGGCGCCGTCTGATCTCCGGGACGATGGCGAGACCATCCCCATCCGGCAGTCGCCGATCCAGCATGGCGACGGCGTAAGAATGCGCCCGCAAGGCCTCCAGCGCGTCGCCCACCGAGCCGACATGATCCACCGCGAAACCATCGCGCCGCATTCGTCGCCGGATCTCTCCCGCGAGCTCGCTCTGATCTTCCACCAAGAGAATTCGCATGGGCGCCGCTCCCTGCGTATCGACCGGACATGCTCCCGCAAAGCGAGAGCGAGGCCGAAGTCTTCCTCGGTCACGGGCCGCATGGCAAGCGCCTGCGCCTGCTACGGCGTCTTCGAGCGGCGAGAACGGGCGCGACGCTTCGTCGATCCGGCGATCGAAGCCGAGGCGGCTCCAGGCCCGGCGTTTCGGCGGGCGGGCTTTATAGCGTTGAAATGCAAATCGTCTCTATTCCAGAGGCGCGCCGTCGAATCGAAAAGCGACTGCGGTTCGGACCGAACCGCAGTCGCAAAGCGCTCGGCGTCCAGCAGCGCTTTCGCGGCCGCGCGGAGCTCCGGCGCGGGACCGCATTCTCTGTCGTGAAACGCCGGCGTACGAGATGCGCCCCTATTCTCAGCGGTCGTGACGAATATCGAAACGGATCGTCGTCTTGCCCTGGAAGCGGCCAGCGGGCGGCGGCGGCGCGACAGTCGCCTCGACCATGGCGAGAGCGGCGTGGTCGAGCGCCTCGTCGCCAGCGGATTTGACGATTTTGCGCTCGATCATATGGCCGTCGGCGCCCACGGTGAAAGTGACGACGGCGTCGCCCTTGACGCCGCTGCGACGCGCCTGCGGCGGATAGAACATGTGCTTTTGAATTTCGGCGAGGACCCGCGCGCCATAGCGGGCGCGCGTCGCGCCGCTCGGCGTCTTGCGCCCGTCCAGCGCGCCGACGCGATCGGCCGAGGAGGAGGAGGCTTCCGACGCCTGCGCGGCCGCTGTCGCCTCGCGCTGCACCTTGCCGTCCGCCGTCGGAGCGGGCGTCTGCTCGCTGGAATGCTCGCGCCGCTGCTCGAGCGTCGGCTTGCGCTCTTCCTCGCGCGGCTCGTCCTCGGGCAGCTCCAGAGCGTCGGGGGCGCGAATTTTCGGCGCGGCCATGGCGAGCGCGGTCGGCGCGTCGGGCGCCGAAGCCTTCGGCGCTTCCGCCATTTGCGCCTCGGCGGCCTCCTGAGCGATCGTGCTGTCCATGTTGTGCGCCAGCTCGTCGGGCGCGGTGTCGGCGCTGGCCTGCTGCGCGGCGTCGCCGTCCTGCACATAGGCGAGATCGAAACTGTCCGCCGTCGAGCTCGGCGGCTCCACCGTCGTCATGGCGAGAAGGCCGAAGATGGCGAGATAGACGAGCGGCGGCGCGGCGCCCGCGACCGGCCGCAGCCAGCGCGGACGCAATTGCGGAAATTGCTCGGGCTCGGCGACATAGGTCATTTCGCGGCGCCTTTCGCTTCGGCTTTCGCGTGCTTCGCCTGCATCGACAGAATGGCGATATGGGTCATGCCATTGGACGAAAGAGCGTCCATCAGCGTCACCAGATCGCCGAGCGAGGACTCCTTGTCGCCGCGCAGATGGATGACATGAGAGAGATCGCCATTGATCTTGGCGCGCACCGCTTCGACGATGCGGTCGAGCGGAATCTCGTCCGGCCCCAGCATCAGCCGTCCGTCCTTGGCGACGGTGATGACCACGGGCTCCTTGGGATTGACGGGCTTGGCGGAGCGCGCCTGGGGAAGGTCGACCTTCATGCCCTGCGCCATCATCGGCGCGGTGATCATGAAGATGACGAGCAGCACCAGCATCACATCGACGAGCGGCGTCACATTGATGTCGGCGAGGGGCTGGAAGCCGCCGGAGCCGCGCTTGGCGGAAAAAGCCATTTAAGCGGCCTCCGCGATGCGGCGCGCGCCATCGCTCTCGACGCCGCCGACGAGCGTGATGGCGTGCTCCTCCACATGATCGCTGAGCGCTTCGCCCGTATGCGCCAGCGTGCCGCCGAGGCGGTTGAAGCCGATGGCCGCAGGAATGGCGGCGGCTAGGCCATAGGCGGTGGCGGCGAGCGCCTCGGCTATGCCCGGCGCGACGACGGCGAGGCTGGTGTCCTGCGAGTCGGCGATGCCGACGAAGCTCGTCATAATGCCCCACACCGTGCCGAACAGGCCGACGAAGGGCGCGACAGAAGAGATGACGGCGAGATTGGGCAGGCCCGCTTCCGTGGCGACGAGCAGCTTGCGCGCGGCGCGGCCCGTGGTCTCGACGATGCGCGCCCGGCGCTCGCCGACGCTTTCCCCCGGCACCATGACGCGGGCGGCGCGCGCCGCCTCGGCCATCACAGGCGCGAGCAGCGGCGGATGGCCTCCGTTCTGCGCCTCGCGGATCGCCTTGCGCAGGCGCGTCGCCAGCACGGCGACCTCGATGATGATCGCCCAGCCCCAGAGCGAGGCGACGCCGAGCGCGATCATCACGAATTTGCCGACAACTCCCGCCTGCATGAACAGCGAGACCGGCGAAATCGATATGGCTTCCATCTGAGCTCATCTCCAGCGGGCGCCCGAGGCTCCCTTTCTGGAAGAACTCGCATGGCGCCTCTACGCAACGTTTCGATTACGAAACGCCCGGCCGCTCGCGTGGCCGGGCGGAAATCTGTGCATGACGATCAGAAATCGACCTTCAGCGCGCCATAGAACAGCCGACCCGCCTGGAAGGAATAGGTCAGCTTGGTGTTGGCGACCGAGAGAAGGCCGGTCGGATCGCCGGATATGGCCGTGACCGAGCGATTGTCGGCGATATTATTGACGCCGAGCTTCACCTCGATCTTATTGTCATGGCCCCATTCCTTCAGCCATTGGCCACGCGCGCCGACGACGAGATCGGTCGAGGCGTAGGCCGGGATATAGTTGAGCGTCGGATTGGTGAGGCCGGAAGCGTAGATCGACGCCCATGAGCGTTGGCCGACGGCGCCCCATTGGTCGCCGACCTGCTTGTGCAGCAGCGAGCCGAAGAACTGCCCGTCGTCATAGACGACGCCGCCGACGGCCGTGTAGCGCGGCGCGGCGCCGACATAGAGCCCGGCATATTGGCCCTCGAGGAAGCGCGCGTCCGAGATGGAGCCATTGGCGGTGAGCGCGAGGCCCTCCATCAGCTGATAGGTGAGCTCCATCTCGACGCCGCGATAGCGCGCCGTTCCGCCGTTCTGATAGTTCTGCGTCTTGTCGGCGTTGGTGATGACGATCGGGAAGTTGTTCGCCGTGACCTGATAGATGGCGATATCGGCGGCGAGCTTCTCGGTCTTGTAGACGGCGCCGAGCTGGAAGTTGGTCGTCGTCTGCGGCTGGATATTGTTCGAATCCGGATTGACGACATAATAGGCCGAGACCGTCGGAACCAGAAAGCCGCGCGACGCCTGTCCATAGACGGCCAGCTCCGGCAGAACCTTATAGCGCACGGAGAGGAAGGGCAGACCAGCGCGATAGGTATGGTCGTAATAGAGCGGCGTGAGCGTCGTCTGATTGATGCGCGCCGTATGATTGCGATCGAAGGACACGAATTTATAGCCGGGCGTGATGGAGAGGCCGTCGATCGGGCGCCACTCATATTCGAGCCAGGGCTGCACATTCTGATAATGCGAGGCGAGATCGAGCTTATAGGAGCTCTGATATTGCGAGACCGAGGTGGCGATCGACGGAAAATCGACGCCATTCGTATAGTCCGTGTAGAACTGCCGGCGCCAATTGTCGCCGCGCTCCCACCAGACGCCAGTGCGCAGCTCGCCGCTCGCATAGCCCGCCGCGACATCATATTTCGCGTCGAACATATTGCCCCAGGCGCGATAATTATTGATCTGCAGGAAGCCGAGATCATGCTGCTTGGGCAGATTGATGCCCGTCGCCTTGGGCTGCACGCCATAGAGTGCGGAGCCTTCCACGGTCTGATCGGCGGAATTGCGCTGATACCAGGGATACCAATAGGAGTAGGTGTAGGATTTGTTGTTGAAGCTTATGCCGAAGGCGTCCCACTTCAGATTCACATACTCCATGTCCGTCTGCTTCTCGGACACGTTGTTGCCGAAATATTGCTGCGACGTCGGATCGGAGCCGACGGCGCCGTAATGCGAGCCCGCGGCGAAATACTGCGGATAGGTGATGCTGCTGACATTGCGATAGTGCTCTCGGCTGTAATTGCCGAACAATGTCACATTGACGAAGCCGAAATCGCGATCGGCCTTCATCAGCCAGCCATTCTGCTCGACCGTTCCATACTGCTGCGCGCCGGCGGTGTCGGAGTGCGAATATTGCACCAGCGCGCGCACGCCCGTCGTCTTGTCGAGGCCTGACTGCAAGGTCTCGGTGGTCACGAAAGTGCTGTAGCTGCCGTAGGAATTTTCGATGCTGCCGCCGAATTTGTCGGAAAGCTCGAGCGAGCGCAGCGCCAGCGTGCCGCCGAAGGTCGCATAGCCCGTCTGGGAGGCCGGGCCGGGACCGCGATCGACGGTCGCGCCGCCGATGAAGCCGCTCGGGAAATAAGAGGCCGAGTGGTGCGAGGGATTGTTCTCGTCGCCGAACGGAATTCCGTCGAAGGTGACATTGTACTGGCCGTCGGTGAAGCCGCGCCAGCCGCCCTTATTGGTGTCGCCGATGAGGCCATTGTTGGCGGTGGCGACGGCGCCGGGCGTATATTTGATGATCTCGTTCAGATCCGCGCTCGGCTGGATCATGTCGCGAATGACTTTGTCGCTCACGATCGAAGTCGGCTCGATCGCGTCGAGCGGCGCCTGCGAAGGCGCGAGCGCGGGAGCCGAGCCGGGAGGCGCCTTGGAGCCGACGGCGCTGGAGGCGAACACGGGAAGCTTCGAAGCGCCTGCAGCCGCCACCGGCGCCGCAGCGGCGACTTGCGCGGCGCCATGAGCAGCGCCTGCATTGCCGCCGCTCGTCCGGGCGACGGCCGGAACATGGCGCATATGCGCCTTTGCGACGGCTTTCGCCTTTTTCGGCTTCGCCTGGCGCGACACGACCGTCAAGGCGCCGATATCCGTCTGCGCAATAGCTTGAAGCGGTGGGGCCGCCGCTACGATGAAACCGAGCACGAACGCAGAAGCCTGCGTATTCAGCCTATGTTTGGACATCCCATAACCCCAGCTCTCGACCCCAGACTCGTCCCGCTGCTCGCGGCAATGCAGGAAAAGGCCGAGTCATTGTTTCAACGCGATTCCAACGCCGAGCCGGCCTCCACATTCGGCTGGAAACGCTTTCGCCTGCGCTTTCGCTTTCGGCTGGGGACGAGCCGTTAAGGAGCCGACATGACAGTCTCGCAACGTTTCTTTGAATTCGATCGAAATCACTCTGGGTGCGACAAATTTGCTATGGTTGCCCAAGAGTTCACTCATGGCTGTCCAAGTGTTCACTCATGGCGCCGCGACAGAGGCGGCATGCCGTCGCGCGCAATATTCCGGCGCGCCGATGCTATCGTTTCATTCTGTTATTTCAGTCGTTTCGGGGGGCCATGTGCTCGAACGCGGCCTCGAGGCGAGGCGAGGCGACGGAGGCGAGATTCACACGAGCCACACGGATCAGAAATAAAATGGCTCGATCAGAAATATATTCGAAATAAATAGAAACAAATGAATTGCGCAGATCATCATGGGCGCCGGCCTCTGCGCCGAAGTGTCGGAAACGCAGAGAAATCACGGCGAGGCGCGCTAAATCGGCGCGCTGCGGCGCTGGAATGAGCGATCGCAGGCTATGCCGGCAGGATCACCACTTTCGTCTTGATCGGCGTTCGTGAATAGAGGTCGATCATGTCCTGACTGAGGAGGCCGGTGCAGCCGCTCGTAACGCCGGTCCCGATCGTCTCTGGGTCGCTGGTGCTGTAGATCGTGTAGACCGTATAGACGCCGTTCCGATAGAGATAGAGCGCGCGGGAGCCGAGCGGATTGTCCAGACCTCCCGGCATGCCGCTGGCATATTTGCGCGCCTCCGGCTGGCGCTGGATCATCTCCTTGGGCGGCGTCCAGACAGGCCATTCGGCCTTGCGTCCGACATAGGTTTCGCCGCTCCACAGGAAGCCGGCGCGGCCGACATTGGCGCCGTAGCGGGTGGCGTTTCCGTCGCCTTCGATACGGTAGACAAAGTAATTGCCGGGATCGACGATAATCGTGCCGGGCGCTTCCTTGGTGTCGTAGCGCACCGTCTGGCGATAGAATTTGGGATCGACCTTGCGAAGATCGACCGCGGGAATCGGGAACTTCTCATGGGGCAGCGGCCCGTAGAGCTTCGCCACCTCGGCCGGGATCACGCGGTCGGAGGTCGCGCAACCGGCGAGTCCCAGCGCGCCGAGACCGGCGGCGGAGCCGAACAGAAACGACCGGCGGTCGAGGCGCCCCGTCCCGAGCCCGAGCAGAGATCCTTCATTTCTTTCGCCAGCGTCGGCAATCCCATCATCCGTGATCATGATTTCGGATTTTCCCATGTCCTTTCGTCCGGCCGGAGAATGCTCCTGCGTGAATCCACCGAACCTCTTCGTCGAGCTGAAATTGCCGTCACACGGCTCGATTGGCAAGCAAGAGCTTTGCTGCGCGGCGCTCGCCTCGCGCCAAAGTCGGTAATGTCCGGGGCGTCTCGCAGCTCGTGGCCGCTTCGGTCGCCTATTGCGGCGCGACGCCGACCGGCTGGGGCGTCGGCTCGGTCACGGGGGCCTCCTACTGCGTTTGCGGTCTTCGCCGCTTGCGCGGAAAATCGAGAGTCCGTAACAATTTTCGCAGTTGCGCGAACTTAGCTTGCACGCCGGTTTCGGCGCATAAGAGGAGGCATCGGATGGATCGTCGTACTTTCAATCTCGCGCTGGCGGGATCGCTCACCACGGCTCTCACCCTCTTGGCTTCCGCCGCTCCCGCGGAGGAAGAGGGTAAGGAAAAATGCTTCGGAGTGGCCCTCAAGGGTCAGAATGATTGCGCCGCCGGCCCGGGGACGACCTGCGCCGGATCGTCCAAGATCGATTATCAAGGCAACGCTTGGAAATATGTTCCGCGCGGAACCTGCGCCTCGATCAAGACGCCGTTCGGCAATGGCTCGCTGGAAGCGCTCAAGCGGCCAGTCTGATTTTCGCAACGTTCCGTAACAGAGGCGCGCGTGGAGAGACAGAGGCGCGTGGAGAGAAGCATGGACGAAGTTGTTTCGACCTTTTCGTCCCGGCTTCCCGCTCGCGCTGGGGTCGGCTTCAAGCCGGCGCATTTCGATACGATCCTCTCTGGCGCGCCTTCTGTGGGATTTTTCGAGATTCACGCGGAAAATTATATGGGCGATGGCGGCCCGCCGCATCGCCAGCTCTCGCGTCTTCGCCAGGATTATCCGCTGTCGATTCATGGCGTCGGACTTTCGATCGGCTCCGGCGAGCCGATCGATCGTCGACATTTGGAGAGGGCGCGCATCCTTTGCGACCGCTATCGCCCCGAGAGCTTTTCCGAGCATCTGGCCTGGTCGACGCATGGCGGCGTCTTTTTCAACGATCTCCTGCCGCTGCCCTACACGCGCGAAACGCTGGAGCGCGCGATCGAGAAGATCGACGAGATCCAGAGCTGTCTCGGGCGGCAGATCTTGCTGGAAAATCCAGCAACCTATCTTTCTTTCATGGAAACGGAGATTTCCGAGCCCGAGTTTCTCGCCGAGATCGCCGATCGCAGCGGCTGCGGATTGCTTCTCGACGTCGAGAACATCTATGTGACGGCGACGAACAAGGGCTTCGACGCGGCCGCCTATTTGTCCAGATTCGCTTTCGCTCATGTGCGCGAGATCCATCTCGCCGGCCATTTCGAGTCGTGCGGCGCGAGTGGCGAACCTTTTGCGCTCGACGCCCATTGCGCGCCTGTCGCCGAGGCCGTATGGGCGCTTTTCGCTCAGGCGCTCGCGCAGACAGGTCCTGTCGCGACCCTCGTCGAATGGGACAATGAAACGCCCGAATGGGCGGCGCTCGCTCAGGAGGCGCAGCGCGCCCAATCCATTCTCGACAACGCATCACGGCGCGTCGCATGAGAGAGGCCGCTCATATGTGGGAGAGAACGCAGGCGCAATTCGCCGCCGCTCTGCGCGACGCGCGCCTCGCGGCGCCTGCTTCTCTGGTTTCCGAGAGGGGCGCGGCCGCCGATCGTTTCGAGGTCTATCGCAATAGCGTCATCGGCGGGCTCATCCGGGCGCTGGCCACCCGCTTTCCAGCCGTAGAGCGTCTCGTGGGCGAAGAGTTTTTCGCCGCAATGGCGCGCGAGTTCGTGCTCCTGCGGCCGCCGACATCCGCTGTGCTGCTCGAATATGGCGAGGATTTCGCCGATTTCGTCGCGGGCTTCGCGCCCGCTTCGGAGCTGCCCTATCTCGCCGATGTCGCGCGGCTCGAGGATGCGCGCGTGCGCGCCTATCACGCCGCCGACATAGAGCCGCTGTCGCCGCTATCGCTGGCCTCGGTCGCTCCCGATCGTCTGGCGGAGCTCACCTTCGAAATTCACCCATCGGCCTTCGTCCTGCGATCCGATCATCCGATGGTGACGATATGGGCGATGAATGCGGGCGAAGCCGAGGCGGCGCCGCTCGGGCATTGGGACGGCGAGGACGCTCTCGTGACCCGTCCGCGAATGCGCGTCGAGACACATCGCCTCGCGCCCGGCGGAGCGGCGTTCCTTCAGCGCCTCGCCGCGGGCGCGCAATTCGGCGACGCCGTTCGCGCCGCGATCGCCGAGGAGCCGACATTCGATCTATCGATGGCGCTCGTCGAGGCGCTCACGGCAGGATTTTTCACTGCATTCGGAGGTGACACATGAATGATTCCGCTCATGAAGCGACGCGGCCCGCGTCGGGAGCGTCGCTCTGCGTCCTCACGCAGCGCGTGATCGGGACGCTCGAACGCATTCCCTATTCCCTCATCGCGCTCGGCGCCCGCATTTTCCCGGCAGCGGTCTTCTGGCAGTCTGGACAGACGAAGCTCGAGGGTTGGCGCGTCTCGGAAAACGCAATTTATCTCTTCAAGGAAGATTATAAGCTGCCGCTGCTCGATCCCGTCGTCGCGGCGCATGCCGCCACGATCATGGAGCATATATTTCCGGTTCTGCTCGCGTTCGGTCTCGCGAGCCGGCTCGCTGCGGCGGCGCTGCTCGCCATGACGCTGGTGATCGAAATCTTCGTCTATCCCGACGCCTGGCCGACGCATGGCGTCTGGGCGACCTGCCTGCTGCTCGTCGTTGCGCGCGGACCCGGCGTCATTTCGATCGATCGCCTGCTGCCGCGCCGGTGCGCGCGCATGTGAGAGCGGGCGCGTCACGCGGACAGCGAAATCCTCGTCACCAGACCGTCCGCGAACCATTGCGCGAGGAAGCCGGCGGCGCGCTGCAACAGTGTCTCGTCATTGCTCTGAAACTCGAGCAGCGTAGCTCTTGCCCGCTCGCGCCTCCATGAGCGCGAGACGCTCGTCCTCGCCGATCTCGCGAAAGACAGGCTCGTCGTCTCTGCGCCAGAGCAGGATCGTTTCGACGCCCGCATGGACGGCGTCTCGGCCGCGTCGCCATCGACAAGCGCGCCGTGGAGGCGCGCGGCGCGCGGCACAAGGTCGATACGAGCATCGGCGCTGTGACGATATGAGCACGCGCAAAGGTCGACGCGCCGAAGCGCTTCCAATTGACATCCGCCGCCCCGCGACGCTCGGCCGTATCAATAATCGCTTAATCGTTCCGGTGAAGCGGCGAATGCACGCCGATCGGATGGTCGACCGCCCGAGCGGCGGCGATGAGGCGCAGCCCGGCGCGCCCGAGCATCTCCCATTCGACCCTCTGGTCCTCGGTATCGGGACCAGGAAACGCATGGCTTCGACGATCTGGCCAAAAATAGCTCACCGCCCGGGAGCGGTGATCGGTGCCGATCCTGAACTCGGCGATAATCGGCATGATACGCGACAACATTCGGAGCGCCACCGCGTAGGAGGCGGTCCGCAATGCGAATTGGACATGTTTTTTAGGGGCGCCGGGATTCGCGAAAGGGTCAAACCGGATCTGGAACCAATAGCGACCGTCGCGCCGCGTCAAAAAGCTCGCCCGCGCCATGCGCATTCCACCGCTGTTCGGCGTCGCCATGAACGTGGTCCTTCGACGCGGAAGGGTCACGTAGAGCCGACTACCGGCTGCCGGTTAAACCATTGTGCAGATTGGATTATTCCAGCGTTACGGCGAGTGGTAGCGGAGGAGGGATTCGAACCCCCGACACAAGGATTATGATTCCTCTGCTCTAGCCGACTGAGCTACTCCGCCCCGCGTCCTCTCGGACGAGCGTCGGCGGATATAGTCGACCCTCCTCAAAAGTGTCAAGCCGTCGTCCGGGGAATTGTCGCTCGCGGAGACCGCCTCGGCTTAGGAGGCGCGTGGCTTTTAGTCCAGCCGCGTCGGGCTCGCCGCGATCGATTCTGTCGCGCAATACTTGCCGTGATAGGATGGGGCATGATCGGATTGCTTCCCGCGCGGGCCGCTCGCGCGCTCATCCAGCTCTATCGGCTCAGCCTCTCGGCCTTTATCGGGCGCGAGTGCCGCTATTTGCCGAGCTGTTCCGAATATGCGGATGAGGCGATCCGTCGCCACGGCCTGTGGGCCGGCGGCTGGATGGGCTTTGCGCGTCTGTGCCGCTGCCGGCCGGGCGGCGGCGATGGCTATGATCCGGTTCCGCTGTCGGCGCCGGCGGCGGCGCATTCGCTCGCGCCCTGGCGCTATGGGGCGTGGCGGCGCCCGCTCGTCTGCGAGGCCGTCGAGAGCGGAGATCGCGCGCGGGAAGATCAGGACCGCGCCATCAGCTCCACGGCGAGGCCGTAGATGCGCAGGCGGATCGGCTCGGGTAGAGCGCGCAGCGCTTCGAGATAGGTCTGGCCGAGGGCGCAAGTCTTCTTGTCGTCGAAGGGCGGGTCGGGAGTCTTGCCGTCCAGCAGCGAGTCGATCTCCGGCTTGCGCAGGCCGCGCGAGGCCAGCGCCTTTTCCAAGGCGCGAAAATCCTCCTCGCTGGGCGCCGAGCGCTCCAGCTGCTTGGCTTGGCCGCTGGCGATGGCCTCGAGGCCGACCACCGCCATCTCCGCGACCAGCGCGCGCCGCCGCGCCGCGAAGCTGTGGAAATCCTGATCGACGCCGCCATAGAGAAAGGCCGCGCAGAGCTTCTTGTTCTCGGCGGAGATGGCGCGCAGCACATCGAGCTGCAGATCGAAGACGCGGGCGAGGACCAGCGGCTCCGCCCTGGCGGCGAGCACGCCGCGCGACTGACGCAGCCGGCGCACGGATTCGGCGAGATAGAAATCGACGCTCGCCGTGTCCGCGCCGACGCTCCGCTCCTGCGCGAAAGTCTCTATGGCGGCGGCGTAATCGGTCGGAAAGGCCTGGCGCATGCGCTGAAAAAACGATCTGTATTCCTCTGTGGCGGCGATCGCCTGCTCTATGCGCTCGCGGGCGGCGAGGCGGGGGCGCGGGCGGAAGGGCGCGGGTCGGCCGGCTCGGGCGCGGGCTCCGACGCGGCTTCGGCGAGCGGCGCCTCTCGGGTCTCGGCGATATGAGTCGGCTCAGCGATATGGGCCGGCTCGGCGATTTTGCGGCCGGGGCCTAGCGCCATCATCACCAGTCCGAGGCCGAGACAGAGCGCGACGATCGCGCCCGTCGCCAGAGCGAGCAGCCTTTCCAAGAACATGGTCGGTCTTTCGATATGCCCGCTCGGGGAATGGAGCTTCGAACGCAAATACCAATGGAAAGGCTTTTCTAGCTCAATCCCGGCGGCCGACAAAGGGCGGGCCGGCTCGGTCGGCCTCATGGATGCGCGCGAGCGTCTCTTAGCGCCGCGCGGGCGAGACGCAGCGCGCGCGCCTGCTCGGCGCGATGCGCCACGAGAAGCGCGATATGGCGCGAGAGATCATAGGTCCAATGGCCGGCGCGGGCGCGTTCGGCCCGCAGCGCGCGCTCCAGCTCCTTCAGCACCACGGCGGCGGCCTGCGGCGTTTCGGCGGCGATGACGCTGCGCGACAGGCGATGAAACGAGCGCAGAAATTCCTCGCGGCGATAGGCGTCGGCTTTTGCGCGCAGCGCGCTCTGCAGGCTTTCCCGCGCGGCGGCGCGCAGGCGATCGGGTGATGGCGGATTTCGCATGAGGGTCCTCCCGCGCCGAAGCATGGGCGAGGGGCGGGGGATGGGGATAAGTTTTTTATCCGTTGTATAGGATTAAATTCATGATAGCGTCAGAGAGGTCGCCGGCTCAGCGCCGCGACGCCCGCACAGGCGAGACAGAATGCCGCCCCGACGACACGCTCATTTTCCTTCATCCGCGCTCTGCCTCGCCGCCGTTTCCGCGGCCTGCGGCGTCGCGCCGGACGCTCTGCTCAGCGCGAGCCGTGGGCGCGCCAATGTCGCCGATGCGCGCCATCTCGCGGTCTATCTCGATCATGTCGCTTTCGGCGCGAGCCTCTCGGCCTGCGGGCGCGCTTTCGCGCGTGATCGCGCCAGCGTTCGCCACGCCTGCGCGCGCATAGAGGATCGCCGGGACGAAGAGGATTTCGATCGCGCCGTGGCCGCGCTGGAACAAGCGCTGCGCGCGCAGCGGCGCCTCATCGAGACGATCGCTTTTTCCTTCACCTCGCATCCGACCGGAGACGATTCATGAGCACCACTCAGCGGCATAGTGACGAGACCGAGGCGCGCGCGCTGCGCCGTCTGCTGGAGGCGATGAGCGAGCCTGGCGCGCAGGCGATGGCCGATCCGCTCGGCGCCCGGTCGATCATCGTCGCCGCGCCGCGCAAGGGCGTCACGGTCGCGCGGGCGCGTCTCGCCCAAAGCATCGCCGATATAGCGGCTGCGCGCGGTTTGGCGCGCTGGGACGGCGCCGGCGAGGCGCGCCGTCTGCATCTGACAGATGAGGGGCGCGCTCATCTGAGACGCCTCGCGGCGCCGGCCGAGGCGAACCCCTTTTTCGCGCAGCACAGCGCGCTCGCGCCGCGCGTGGTGGAGAAAGGCGCGCGCCCGACGCTGGTCAATGAGGGCGAGAGCCCGCTGGCCTGGCTCGCGCGCCGCAAGGATCGCGACGGTCGTCCCTTTCTCGCGCCGGAGCAGATCGAGGCCGGCGAGCGCTTCCGTCGCGATGTGACGCAGGCCGCCATTCTCCAGCGCGTCACCGCCGATTGGGAGGCGGCGATCGGCTCCGCGCGCGGCGGCGGCGCGGGCGCCGATATCGCCAATGTGGCGATCGATGCGCGCCGGCGACTCTCTCACGCCTTCGATGCGGTGGGGCCGGAGCTCTGCGGATTGCTCACCGATGTCTGCGGCTATTTGAAAGGCCTCGAGCTCATCGAGAGCGAGCGAGGCTGGCCGCAGCGTTCCGCCAAAGTGGTGCTGAAAATCGCGCTCGAGCGGCTCGCTCTGCACTATGGATTGGCCAGTGCGGCGCAGGGGCCGGAGCGCGCGCGCCATTTGCTGCATTGGGGCGTTGAGGATTATCGTCCTACCCTCTGATGCGCCGAGCCCCGGCGGCGCAGTTGACAGAGCGGAGCTTTGGGCGCAAGAATCTCGCCATATTGCACTGCAATATGGCGCGTCGCATCAGCGACGCTCGTCATCTCTATCGGGGAGTCGCCATGATGAAATTCGTCATGTCTCATCGTTCCCCGGGCCGCGCCTAGAGAGTTCAGGCAATGAGCCCGGTTCGAAATACCGGGCTGCTCTCTCGCGCATGTCGCTCCGCCGATCCTGTCGGCGCTGACGACTTTCTCACGAAAGACATTCCGGAAACAGCCGCGACGCAGCCTCGTCTCGCGTCGCCTCGCGCCCATTCACGAAAAAGGGATCGGGACATCTCGCGTCCCGCAGGATTCATGTCCGCCTATTTGACCACGCTGCGCTTCGCGCTCCGCTATTGGCTTCTCTCGCCGCGCCTGCTCGCGGCGATGCTCGTCGCTCGCCTCATCTCCAATGTCGTCGATGTCTTCGTGCCCGTCGCCTCCGGCCATCTCGCCGATGTCGTCGCCGGCGAGAGCCGCGAGCTCGCTCCGGCGCTTTCGGCGCTCGCCGTGTTTCTCGGCACGGTGCTGCTGTTTCATTGCCTGCGCAATTTCGTCGCCTTCTCCGTCTGCCATGTCGCGGCTCACGCCATGGCGGCGCTGGTGCGCGACGCTTTTGCGCGCGTGCAGCGCTTCTCTGCCGATTGGCACGCCAACGCCTTCGCCGGCGCGACGGTGCGCAAGATCACGCGCGGCGTCTGGGCCTTCGATTCGCTCAGCGACACGCTGATCTTCGGCATGCTGCCGGCGGCGACGGTGATCGTGGCGATCACCTGTCTCCTGTCCTGGCGCTGGCCGCTGCTCGGCCTCGTCGTGGCGATCGGCATATCGCTGTTTCTGGCGATTGGCGTCGGCCTATCGCTCGGCTGGATCAGCCCTGCGGCGCAAGTGTCGCAGGCGCTCGATTCCGCTGTGAGCGCGCGGCTCGCCGATTCGATCACCGGCAATCAGATCGTCAAAGGCTTCGCCGCCGAGACGCGCGAGGATGCGAGCTTCACGGCGCTGGTCGCCGAATGGCGCAAGCGCACGCTGATCTCCTGGTATCGCGGCACGACGGTCGGGCTGCTGCAGGCCGTGGTGATGATCGCCATGCAGGCGACCTTGCTCGGCTGCGGGCTGATGCTGTGGTCGCAGGGCGGCATGACGACGGGCGATGTGGTGAGCCTCATCGGCATACAGGGGCTCATCAACGGCTATTTGCGCGACATTGGCGAGCACGTCCGCAATCTGCAGCGCGCCGTCAATGAGATGGAGGATGTCGTCGCGTTCGACGCGCAGGAGCCCGATGTGGTCGACGCGCAGGGCGCGACGCCGCTGGTGGTGAAGCGCGGCGAGATCGTCTTCGACAATGTGACCTTCGGCTATCCGAATGCGCGCAGGAATCTCTATGAGAATTTCTCGCTGACGATCCGTCCGGGCCAGCGCGTCGGCCTCGTCGGCGCCTCGGGCGCCGGCAAGACGACCTTCGTCAAGCTGCTGCAGCGCCAGTTCGATCTCGATGCGGGCCGCATTCTCATCGACGGACAGGACATAGCCTTCGCGACTCAAGCCTCGCTGCGGGAGGCGATCGGCATCGTCGCGCAGGAGCCGATCCTGTTCCATCGGCCGCTCGGCGAGAATATCGCCTATGGCAGACCCGATGCGGCGCAATATGAGGTCGCGGAAGCTGCGCGTCTCGCCCATGCGGATATTTTCATCGAGCGTCTGCCCGACGCTTATGAGACTCTGGTGGGCGAGCGCGGCGTGAAGCTCTCGGGCGGCGAGCGCCAGCGTGTGGCGATCGCGCGCGCCATTCTCGCGGCGACGCCCATATTGGTGCTGGACGAGGCGACCTCCTCGCTCGATTCCGTGTCCGAATTCCATATTCGCGCGGCGATCGAGCAATTGTCGGCGGGACGCACGACGATCGTCGTCGCGCATCGCCTATCGACGGTGCAGCGGCTCGACCGCATATTGGTGTTCGACCATGGCCGCATCGTCGAGGACGGCTCGCATGAGGAGCTGCTGCGCCTTTCGGGCGGCGTCTATCGGCGCCTGTTCGACACGCAGGTCGGCGCCGGCGACTCGCTGGAAGAGGCGATCGAGCGGGCGGGGTGAGAGCCCCGCCCCTTCGGCGATACGAATTTTCCTCGATCGAAAATGAATTGCCGTCACCAGAGCAGAGAAGCGACTCGAATGGCCGAGGAATCGAAAATCGACGCGGCGCGGATCGCCCATTATGCGGCGAAGCTCGAATATGAGATCGACTCCTGGGACCTTCGCGCATGTGAGGAGGAGGTCGTCATCATCGACGCGCGCTCGCCCGAGGCCTATGAAAAAGAGCACATTCCCGGCGGCATCGGCTTTCCGCATCGGACGATGACCGCGGAGACGACGATGCATCTTCGTCGCGATATCCTCTATGTGACCTATTGCGACGGCGTCGGCTGCAACGCATCCACCAAAGGCGCTTTGAATCTCGCCCGACTGGGGTTTCGCGTCAAAGAGCTGATCGGCGGTCTCGACTGGTGGAAGCGCGACGGCTACGCCACCGAAGGCGCGCAATCATGCGCCGGCGGCGTTACGGGCTGCGCCTGTTGACAACAGCTGCGTCTCGGGGCGCTTGTGCGAGCTCGGCGCGCGAAAGCTCGATCGTCCAGTCGAGGCCGGAGTCGACGCCATAGCTCTTGGCGAAATCGCCGAGATTGAGCGCGACGGCCATGTCGAAGAGGCTGTTGACGTAAACGAGCGGGCGTCCCTGCGGAACGTCGCCGAATGTGCGCTCATAGGGCGCGTCGAGATCGGCGACGAGCCGATCGCCATGGCGAATGCGCAGACGCACCGTCTCACCCAGCGAGATTTTCAATTCGTCGAACAGGGTTTTCGGAATGTTCGACCATACATTGCCGAAATGCGCGTCGAGCACGGGAATGATTCCGCTGACCGCATCGCCTTTGCGTTCCGCCGCGCGATAGGGAATCGTGACCAGCGCTTCCGGCGGCAGCTTGCGCCCGATCTGCTCGAAGCTCTGCGCGCCCGCCGCCAGACGCGCGCCGGCATAGGCGAAAATATCGCGGCCGTGAAATGTGTGGGATTGCTCGGAGCCGGGCCTGCGGTTCACGCTCTCGTCGATCTCGCGCACTTCCTTCACGCCCTCGCGCTCGGCGACCAATGTCAGCAGCCCATTGTTGGGCGCGAGGAAAAAGCGGCCGCTCAGCGTCTCGAGCGCAATGGCCAGCCGTCCCGTTCCGACGCCGGGATCGACGACGGCGACGAACACGGAGCCTTTCGGCCAATAGGGCTCCGCCTGATAGAGACGATAGGCGCCGGCGAATACGCTTCCAGGATCCTCATGGCTGAGATCGGCGACCAGAAGATCCTGCGAGATGGAATAGGCGACGCCTTTCATCGCGGCGACGGCGCCGTCCGCCGTTCCGAAATCCGTGAACAGCACCAGCGGCGCACGCGCCGCGGCGACGCCGCAAGAGAGGCAGAAGAGAAGAGCGACAGCGAGCGCGCGAATCGACGAATGAAGCATGGGCGTTCCATTTTCAGAGGCCGGGCCGCCAGCGGCGCTGAATTTCTGGGCGCGTCGAAGCGGGAAATGCGAACCCTTCTTTCACGATAGACGCGATATCGCGCATTGCGCTATGCAAATAATATAAAATACTTACGCACGCCGTCCTTGGGGCCTGTATAGCACCCCTGTAAAGCTGCTCCAGCTCTCGGCGGCCAGCGCCTTCCATGATTTGTGCACGGGATTCTTGGGGTAGGCGCGGGGTCGAGGGCCGGTGGCGTCGCGGCCCCGAGCGGAGCTTCGGATTCTTCCCGGGTCATCTTGGGCCTCCGAACTCCGTCGGAAGGCGAGTAGGCGCGCTGTCGAGAGACGGGCGCCGCCGAAGTCGCGCGCCGGGATTGACTGGCGGCGACTGATGTGTCACACAGTATGACATGACAGCACAAGCTATGACTCCCGTTCGCGACGCCTATAAGGCGATGACGCGAGAGCGCATTCTCGACGCGGCGATCGAGCTGATGGCGAAGACTGGCGCGGAGCCGGTGACCATCGCCGCCGTCGCCGCAGGCGCCGGGGTGACCCACCGCACCGTCTACCGCCACTTCAAGACGCGCGATGATCTGATCGAGGCGGTGTGGCCGCGGCTGCAGCAGCGGGTGTTGTCGAAGGGCTTTCCGCGAACCGCGGACGATCTGGTCGCGACGCCCGGCCGCTTGTTTCCACGCTTCGACGAAAACGCGCAGCTGGTGCGCGCTTCCGCCTTTTCCGAGGCGGGCCTCGAGGTCCGCCTGCGCTCCAACGCGGAGCGGCAGGAAGCGATGCTCGCCTGCGTCGCCGACGCTCTTCCCGGGATGGAGCCGCAGGCGATGCGCCGCCGCGCCGCCGTGGCGCAGCTGATCGACAGCGCCTATGCCTGGGCGGCGCTCAGGGATTTTTGGGGGCTCGACGGCGTCGAGGCCGGACGCGCGGCCGGCGAGGCGCTGGCCGTGCTGCTCGGTCGACGCGGTCCGTCCGACGATGCGCCGTTTCCAATCGAAGAAGAGAGGAGTGAGACATGAAGCTCGTTCACGCCAGCATTCCGGCCGATGATCCCAAGACCGCCGCCGAGGTCCTCGCCGACATCATGGGCGGCGAGGCTCTGCCCTTTCCGCCCGCCGGCGCCGACGCCTTCATGGCGTGGTCGAAAGACGGCGCGATCGAGCTCGAGATCGTGCCGCGCGGCCGCACGCTCCACTTTGACGACGAGCAGGGAAACTGGCGTCCGTCCTCTGTCTCGAGCCGGCTTTCCGAGGTGCATTTGGCGATTGCGGTGGCGAAATCGGCCGAGGAGGTCCTCGCCATCGCGCAGGCGGCAGGCTGGCCGGCGCGTCGTTGCGACCGCGGCAATGGGTTGTTTCAGCTCGTCGAAGTCTGGGTCGACGGCTGCTTCATGATCGAATTCATGGATCCCGGCCAGGCGCGCCGTTATGAAGAGGTCGTCACCCCAGCGAGCTGGAAGGCCTATCTCGCGCAAGCGGCGCTTCGCTAGGGATTGCGCATGTGGATCGACGCTCTTCGGCATGGCCGAGCGTCGAAATGGCGCCGCAAGAGAGGATTGAACGCAGAGATTCTCTCGTGCGCATTCAACGACTTCAAAAACTTATGGGCGCGCGCGATACAGTTGAGATATACATCAAAGATTCTTTGCGGTTTCGGCGAAAGCGAGCCGGTTTCAACCGCTTGCCGCCGCCCCCCGCCGGCAGCCTGCTCCGCGCCCTTATCACCGCTCCGATACGTGCCCGCACCCGACCTCGACGCCATCATTCTGGGCGCCATTCTATGGCGCCGCTGTAGAGAAGCGGACGGTGGCAAAGCCCCGAGTTCTGAGCAATTCTCTGTTAACGCGCATTTAAAGCCAGAGATTGGCGGAGAGGGAGGGATTTGAACCCCCGATACGGTTGCCCGTATGCCGCATTTCGAGTGCGGTGCTTTCAACCACTCAGCCACCTCTCCGGAGGCGAAAGCGGGGACTTGCCCCGCTCGCGGCGAAGCGCCCAATAGCACGCGTTCGCCTCGGCGATCAAGGCTCGAAACGCGATCCTTTCGCCCAGCCTCGCTCGAGGCGCGAAGGTTAACGATCGGCAGACGGAGCAGATTTGCCGATCGTTAACCTTAATGAGGTGTAACAGGCCGCCGGCCTCCCTTTCGCGCGCTCGCGGCTCGCGCGCCGGGGCGGCCCTCTGGAACATGCGCATGCCGAAAGCCAACGATCACAGACCGCGTCAAAAGCGGCTTCCCTTCGTCGTCGAATTCTCGCTCGCCGCGCGGCGGCGGCGGCTGGAGCTGTCGACCCCGACGCTCGTCGTGGCGGGTCTCGTTCTGCTCGGGGCGGGGCTGCTCGCCCCTTGCGCGGCCGCTTATCTCGCTTTTCGCGACGACATGCTCGCCGAGCTGGTCGATCGCCAGACGCAGATGCGTTACGTCTATGAGGATCGCCTGGCCGCGATGCGGCTGCGGCTCGATCAGGCGACGAGCCGGCAGTTCCTCGCTCAGGGCGATGTCGAGAGCAAGGTGCAGACTTTGGTCGCCCGCCAGGCCAAGCTGGAGACGCGGGCGGCGCTGGTGGCGCGGCTCGTCGAAGGCGTCGCCTCCAAGGACGTCGCGTCTCCTGCCGTGACCGCGCAAAGGCGCGCGCCTCCTGTCGCCGCGCCGGCTGTGGGACTGCCCTCCGGCGCCAGCGCCTATGCGCCCGCGCCCGAGGAGCGGCCGGAGCCTTTCGCCGGTTTCGACAAGCCGCAGCCGGAGGGTCTCGAGCTGCGGCTGCGACGCGAGGAGGACGCGCCGGCCAAGCCGGCGGCCGAGCGCAGCGGCGCCTCCGCCCAGCTTTCGCCCCCGAGCGAATCACCCCGGCTCGCGGCGGAAGCCGGCCTGCCGATGCAGTCGCGCCTCGAGCATTTGGAGGCCTCGCTCAATCAGGCCGAGCGCGAGCAGACCCAACGGCTCGGTCGGCTGGTCGAGCCGATTCGGGCGGCTACGGCGCGGCTACGGCGCGCTTTCGATGTCGCCGGCCTGCCGATCGAGCGCTTTCTTCCCAAGGGCCGCGCCTCCAAGGCGCAGGCCGAGACCTTTGCCGGCGGTCCTTTCGTGCCGGCCGAGCGCAGCGATCTCTTCGAGCGCGAGCTCGGCGCCGCCGAGACCGCCGCCACCACGCTCGAGGGGCTGCGCAGCGCGCTGCCCAGCGTGCCGCTGCGCAAGCCGCTCGCCGGCGCGCCGGAAACCACCTCCAACTTCGGCTATCGCACCGATCCTTTCTTCGGACGGGCGGCGCTGCATACGGGCGTCGATCTGCGCGATGATTACGGCTCGCCCGTGCGCGCCACGGCGGGCGGCGTCGTCGTCAACGCCGGGCCGAGCGGCGGCTATGGGCAGATGGTCGAGATCGACCATGGCTCCGGCCTCGCAACGCGCTATGCGCATCTCTCGGCCATCACCGTTTCCGTCGGCCAGGAGGTCGCTCCGGGCGAGACGGTCGGGCGGCTGGGCTCGACGGGCCGCTCCACCGGGCCGCATCTGCACTACGAGGTGCGGGTGGATGGCGAGCCGGTCGACCCCTCGCGCTTCCTGCGCGCGGCATCGACATTGGCGGAGAGCCATTGAGCCGGGCTGGCGTTATGGGGCGAGTGCGATAAAAGACGCGGGGCCGGCCTCGTCCCGCCGGCGCGGACATATCGGACCCCATGGCCCCGCCACCCCTTTTGACGCTCCAGAATGTCGGGCTGACGCTCGGCGGCAAGCCGCTTTTCGAATCGGCCGATCTTTCCGTCTCGCCCGGCGAGCGGCTGTGCCTCGTCGGCCGCAATGGCTCGGGCAAATCGACCCTGCTGCGCATCGCCGCCGGCGAGGTGGAGGCGGATTCTGGCGCGCGCTTCCTGCAGCCGGGCGCGAGCCTGCGCTATCTGCCGCAGGAGCCCGATCTCTCGAAATTCGAGACGACGCTCGATTATGTGGTCGCCGGCCTCGGCCCGACCGACGATCCCTATATCGCCAAGGCGCTGCTGCTCGAGCTCGGCCTCACCGGCGAGGAAAATCCGCGCAGCATCTCGGGCGGCGAGGGGAGGCGGGCGGCGCTCGCCCGCGCGCTCGCTCCGGAGCCGGACGTGCTGCTGCTGGACGAGCCGACCAACCATCTCGATCTGCCGGCGATTCTCTGGCTCGAGGAGCGGCTCGCCGGGCTGCGCTCGGCGATTGTCGTCATCAGCCATGATCGCCGCTTCCTGCAGGATCTGACGCGCTCCACGGTCTGGCTCGACCGCGGGCGGACGCGGTATTTGTCGCGCGGCTTCAAGGATTTCGAGGCCTGGCGCGACCGCGAGTTCGAGGAAGAGGAAAAGCAGCAGCACAAGATCGACCGCAAGATCGTCGCCGAGGAGCATTGGGTGCGCTATGGCGTGACCGGCCGGCGCAAGCGCAATCAGAAGCGGTTGTCGGACCTCCACGAGATGCGCGCGACGCGGCGCCGGCACGTCGGGCCGGTGGGCGATATCAAGCTCGATGTCGCCGAGGCGCAGGCCTCCGGCGCGCTGGTCGTCGAAGCGCGCGGAATTTCCAAGTCTTTCGGCGAGCGCGTGATCGTCGACAATTTCTCGACGCGGGTGATGCGCGGCGATCGGCTCGGAATAGTGGGCGCCAATGGCGCCGGCAAGACCACGCTGGTCAAGCTGGTGACGGGGACGCTGGCGCCCGACGGCGGCCATGTGCGGATCGGCGCTTCGGTCGAGATGGCGACGCTGGACCAGAGCCGCGCCAGTCTCGATCCGCAGACGACATTGAAGGATGCGCTGACCGGCGGCGGCTCGGATTTCGTCGAGATCAACGGCCAGCGCAAGCATATCATCGGCTATATGAGGGACTTCTTGTTCGGCCCGGAGCAGGCGCGGACGCCGATCGGCCGTCTCTCGGGCGGCGAGCGCGGGCGGCTGCTGCTCGCCCGCGCGCTGGCGCAGCCTTCCAATCTTCTGGTGCTGGACGAGCCGACCAATGATCTCGATCTCGAGACGCTCGATCTCTTGGAGGAGATGCTCGCCGATTATCCGGGCACGCTGATCGTCGTCAGCCATGATCGCGATTTTCTCGATCGCGTCGCCACTTCGGTGCTGATGTCGGAGGGCAATGGCCGCTGGCTCGAATATGCCGGCGGCTATTCCGACATGGTGACGCAGCGCGGCGAGGGCGTTCAGGCCAGAAGCGCCGCCGCGGCCCGCGCGAGGAGAAGCCGAAAGCAGCCGGCGCGCCGAGGCCGAAATCCGCCGCCAAGCCGCGCCTCTCCTTCGCCGAGCAGCATGCGCTGACGACGCTGCCGGCGAAAATGGAGGAATTGCGCGGCAAGAGGGAGAAGCTGCAGAAGTTTCTCGACGATCCCGGCCTCTATGCGCGCGATCCCGCGAAATTCGCCGAAGCCGGCAAGCTCCTCGCGAAAGTGGAGGAAGAGCTCGCCGCCGCCGAGGAGAGCTGGCTGGAGCTGGAGATCAAGCGGGAGGAGATTGGCGGGTGAGGCGCCTCACCCTCCGCCTTTGAGGAATAGCCGGCCGCCCCGCCGTTGCTTTCGGCCGACGAAACGACTATCCGGCCTTTTCTCCCTATCGACCGACAGAGGACGCCGCCCATGCCCGCCCCTTCCGCCGATGAGCTGAAACGACAGGCGGCCGCCGTGGCCCTCGAGGCCGTCGCGCCGGGAATGCGGCTCGGGCTCGGCACGGGCTCCACAGCGGCGCATTTCGTCGATCTGCTCGGGGCAAAGGTGAAAGCGGGGCTCGATGTGCTCTGCGTTCCCACGTCCGAGCGCACGCGCGCGCAGGCCGCCGCGCTGGGCGTGCCGCTGGCGACGCTGGATGAGGCGCCGGAGCTGGACCTCACAGTCGACGGCGCCGATGAGTTCGACGCGAAAATGCGCCTCATCAAGGGCGGCGGCGGCGCGCTGCTGCGTGAAAAAATCGTCGCTGCGGCGTCGAAACGCTTCATCGTCATCACCGACGAATCGAAGCGGGTCGAGACGCTCGGCGCCTTCCCGCTGCCGGTCGAGATCGATCCTTTCGGCGCGAAGGCGACGCGGTTGCATGTCGAGCGGGTCGCGCGCGATCTCGGCCTCGCCGGGACCGTCGGCCCGCGGCTGAAGCCTGACGGCCATGTTTTCGTCACCGACGGCGGCCATTTGATCCTCGATTGCGCATTCGGCGCGATTTCCGATCCCGACGCGCTGGCGGATCGCCTCTCCGCCATTCCCGGCGTCGTCGAGCATGGATTGTTCATCGGCCTCGCCACGGCGGTGGTCGTCGCCGGCCGCGACGGCGTCTCGACGCTCGGCCGGCTGGGTCCGGCGTAACCGAGCGACGCAAAGCCGCCGAATTGGTTTCACGAGGAGATGTCCCGAGTGATTTTTCGCCTGACGATCGGTTTCGCCGCGCTCATTCTGGCGACCGCCGCCATCGCCGCCGAGCAGCGGCCGGGCGCCGCCCCTGCGGCGGCCGTCTCGCCGCCCATTGCCTCGGCTCCTACGGTCGCGGCCACGCCGGCGCAGCTGGCGCTGGCGCGAGCGGTTCTCGTCGAATCTGGCGTCGCCTCGTCTTTCCGGCTCATCATTCCGCAATATCTCGAGCAGATCGCCCTTTCGGTGACGCGCACGCGGCCCGAAATGGTGCCGGACCTCAATCTCGTGCTCGCCGCCGTGCGGCCGGAGTTCGACAAAAAGGTCGAGGAGATGGTCGACAGCGCCGCGCAGCTCTACACGCAGCGTTTCTCGCCCAAGGAGCTCGAGGACGTCGCCGCTTTCTTCAAAAGCGCCTCGGGCCGCAAATATGTCGGCATGCAGCCGGTGCTGATGAGCGACATGTTCGTCGCCATGCAGGCGTGGTCGCAGAAGATTTCCGTCGACATGATGACGCGCGTGCGCGAAGAGATGCGCAAGAAGGGCCACGAGCTCTAGCCGCCCCATGAACGGAGAAATCTGGAGCGGGCGAGCTCTGGCGGGACCCGTGCGGGCCTTTCGCCCTCGGGTCACAGATTCCGGGGTTCGAAATGGCAGAGCATGATTATGATCTCGTCGTCATCGGCGCAGGCTCGGGCGGCGTTCGCGCGGCGCGCATCGCCGCCGGCTATGGCGCGAAAGTCGCGATATGCGAGGAGTTTCGCATCGGCGGAACCTGCGTGATCCGCGGCTGCGTGCCGAAAAAGCTCTATGTGATGGCGAGCCGCTTCCACGATGATTTCGAGGACGCCGCCGGATTCGGCTGGCGCGTCGGCGAAGTGGCGTTCGACTGGAAGGCGCTGGTCGCCGCCAAGGAGGCGGAGATCACCCGCCTCTCCGGCCTCTATGCGCAAAATCTCGAGAAGGCCGGCGTCGAGGTCATTCGCGAGCGCGGCGTGATCGCCTCGCCGAATGAAGTCGCCTTCGCCGGCGGCAAGCGCGTCTCGACGCGTTATATTCTGGTCGCCACCGGCGGCGCGCCGACGCTGCGGCCGGACATTCCGGGCCTTGAGCTGGCTATCTCATCCAATGAGATTTTCGATCTGCCGGAACTGCCGAAGAGCCTGCTCGTCGTCGGCGGCGGCTATATCGCCGTGGAATTCGCCAGCGTTTTCGCGCGGCTCGGCTCCAAGGTCCATTTGTCGCTGCGCGCCGATCTGCCCTTGCGCGGCTTCGACGAGAATTTGCGACGTCTGCTCGACGAGGGGCTCGTCAATGCGGGCATAGAGATTCACCGCGGCGCTCTGCCCACCAAGCTCGAGAAGACGGTCGGGGGACTCGTCGCGACGCTGCAGAATGGCGCGCGTCTCGACATAGACGCCGCTCTGCTGGCGACCGGCCGCGCGCCGCTGACGCAGGGCTTGGGGCTCGAGGCGGTGGGCGTCGCGATGAAGGAGAGCGGCGCGATCATCGTCGATGATTATTCGCGCACCAATATTGCGTCCATTTACGCCGTCGGCGATGTGACGGATCGCATTAATCTGACGCCCGTCGCCATTCGCGAGGGCCATGCTTTCGCGGACACTGTGTTCGGCGGCAAGGATGTCCGCGTCAGTCACGATCTGGTGCCGACGGCCGTGTTCACCACGCCGGAGATCGGAACCGTCGGCCTCGGCGAGGCCGAGGCGCATGCGAAATACGGTCGGCTGAATGTCTTCGAGACGAGCTTTCGGCCGATGCGCGCGACGCTGTCGAAGCGCGCGGAAAAAGTCTTCATGAAGATTTTGGTCGACGCCGCCAGCGATCTCGTCGTCGGCGTGCATATACTGGGACCGGAGGCGGGTGAGATGGCGCAGCTGCTCGCCATCGCGCTGCGGCTCGGCGCGCGCAAGGCCGATTTCGACGCGACAATGGCGCTGCATCCGACGCTCGCCGAAGAGCTGGTGACGATGCGCACGCCGAGCCGCGTCGTCGAATAAAAAAGCGAGCCCGAGGGCTCGCTGCGTCGCGAGGCGATCCGAGAAGAACCCGGATCGCCTCGTCCGATCATCTCACAAACGACACGTCGAACAGCGGCGGCTCGTCTCCCTCGAAGAATATTCCGCGCTCGCCCTTGTCGCGCCCGAACTCATATTTGGCCGACATCGTGTAGGTGCGCTGCGGGAAGGGATGGAACAGGAAGTATTTGTAATTGCCGATGTTGTCGATGCCGAAGTCGAAGCTGATGTGCTTGTTCCACTTGTAGTGGATCTTCGTGTCGACGACGAAGAAGCGGTCGAAGCTCTGATAGACGCCATGAGCGATGTCGTTATTGGCGAGCGTCGTCCACATCTGGCCCTGATAGCGCGCCGCGACCGTAAAGGCCCAATGATCGTCCGGCCGATAGGTCGCCTGCATAGTCGCCCGCCAATCCGGCACATTGGGCACGCGCTTGCCGGCGACCGAGAGCGCCCAATTGTCGTAGTTCGTGCCGCCCGAAGGCGCCCATTTGCTGTCGGAAATGACGCGGGCGTTGAGATAGGTCACGCTGCCGACGAGCTCGAGCCCTCTGACGACGACATTGTCCTTGCGCGCCGCGAGCTCGACGCCGCTGTTGCGGACGCGATCGACATTGGTCGTCTGCGAGGCCGTGAAGTTCTGCCCGGTGACGAAAGTGCTCTGCGAGATGATCGCGTCGCGCACTTCCTCGTCGAACAGCGACACGCGCACCGAGCCGTCCGCGCCGATCTTGCGCTCGACCGCGAGCTCCTTGCTGAGCGCCACTTCCGGCCGCAGATTGGGGTTGGGATTGACCACCGTTCCCGTCGCGCCGGGGATGGTCGTCAGATTATAGAGCTCCTTGGCGGTCGGGAAGCGATTGGCGAGGCCGATCGAGCCGGTGACCGTCCAATCCTCGTCCGGCGTCCATTGCAGCGAGCCTTTGGGAGAGAAGCGCGTGTGATAGAGCGTCGGCTGATAGATCGGCAGCATGCTCGCCGCCGTCGCCGTCGACCCGAAGCCATTGGCGTTGATGGAGCCGAGCGACTGATTATAGCCGTCCGACGCGACCCAATGCTCCCAGCGGCCGCCGACGGTGAATTTGAACTCTTTCGAGATCCTCCACGCGTCCTGCGCCCACAGAGCCTGAGTGCGCGTCGTGCCATTGCCGATCGAGGCCGCGACGCCATAGGACGAGGCCATGCCGCTCGTCCAATTGGTTGTGAGCCAGGTGGGATTGTTCAGATGGAACTGATCCCCATGCAGGCCGAAGCTGATGTCGTGCCCGGCGAGCACGCCGTCCGGCCGCAGAATGCCCTTGAGGTCGAGCAGCGTCCAATAGGTGCCGTTGTAACGGACATCCTTGCCGGTCGAGGAATAGCCGACCGGCGCCGCCGTATAGGGCGAGCGCTGATCGGATTGCAGATAGGTGAAATGCGAGGCGGAGACTTCGAAATCGAAGGGTCCGCCCGTGTTGGATTTCACCGCCAGAGCATTGGTGAGCATCTTCTCCTGCACGCGGTAATAGCCGCTGCCGAAGCTCTGCATCGCCGAGGAGCCGATGCTGCCCGTTCCACTCGCCGCGCCGAAGGCCTGCAGCCCGCCGGAGACATAGGATTGCGGAATCGAGGTTCCGTCATTGCTCCAGAAGCCGAGCGTGTAGGTCGCGCGCAGAGTCGGCGTGAAGTCATAGGCCAATTTCAGCTTGGCGTTGACCTGATCGTTCTCGAGATTGCCGGAGGAGCCGAGAACGGTGGCCGGCCCGCCGAATTTGGTGTTGCCGAAAAAGGCGCCCGGCCAGCCATAGAGGCTGCTGGACGTCACATAAGTCAGCGGCTGCGTGGTGCCGTGAGCGTAATTGCCGGTGAGGAACCAGGAGAAATCGCCGATCTTGTCGCCGACGGTGGCGCTCGTCACCTCGGTGTGGAACAGCTTGCTCGTTCCATAGAGCGAGAAGTCCTGCAGCGAGACGGTCTGCTTGGCGGTGACTTCCAGTCTGTCGGGCATGCGCGTGGTGATCTGCAGCACGCCGCCCATCGAATTGCCCGGATATTGCGCCGAGAACGGCCCATAGAGCATGTCGACGCGCTCGATCTCCTCCGGCGCGACGAGGCCCCAGCGCGGGGCGCCGATGCTGTTGTCATTGCCGATGAGAGCGGTGAGCAGCAGATCGTCGGCATAGACGAGGCTGCGGGCGCTCGACGAGACGCCCCAGGTGCGCGTCTGCAGCACGGCCTGCGTGTCGCCACTGTTGCGTTTGCGGACGAACAGGCTCGGCAGATATTTGACCACGTCTTCCGTGTCGATGACGTTGATCGTCTCGTCGATCTGCTTGCGGGTGACGCTGGCGACAGTGTTCGGCAGAGCGAACTTCTGCACGAAGGCGGGCTTGCCGTCGGGCAGAGTCGGCGACCACACGGAGGTCGGCGCCGGCCGCCGCGATTGCGTGGGCTGTCCTTCGCCGCTGATGTCGATCGTCGGCAGCGCCTCCTGGGCGCGGGCCGGGAGAATGGCGGCGGAGCAGACGATGAAGAGCGCGCCGGCGGAAACGCCGCGCAGCAGATGGTGGCGATACATTTGTGATGTCCTTCCCTGACGCCCTCTCTTCGGAGGGCGCGCGTCGAATTGCGGCGCTTTTTGCGCCGCGGTTTTGTCGCGTCAGGAGAAGGGAGGCGGCGCGCGGGTCGGCGCATTGTCGTCATCGCGCGAGAAAGGCGCGCCGGCGAAGGCGACGAAGGCGCCGGCGGCGTGCGCGCGAGGAGGCTGCGTCGCCACCCACGCTATAGTGGTCAGAAGCGGCGGCGCGCCGGCGCCGAGCTCGCAGAAGGCGCAGGCGCCATGCCGATGGGATTGGTCGCTCTTGGGAGCCTGCTTGCCGAACTCCTCGGCCGCGTCGTTCCCCTCGACATGGGCGACGAGGCAGAGGCGGGCCGACTCGCCATGCGCGCGCATGCCGCCGAGAGGCGCTGTCAGCGCCTGGCCCAGCAGGGCGAGAAGGAAGAGGAGCTTTGCGACCGCCGCCATCGCGCGCGTTAACTCTATCGATAAACCAGCTGCGAATTAGCGCGCTTCGCCAAATAAATCCAAGACCCCGCAGATTGTCAGAAGTTAAAAAATCCGTTAAGAGACATTTATGTCACACACGGGGGGACAGCGCAGAGAAATGCGCGCGATCTGCGCGATCGCCGCTGTTTGCGCGCTCGTTTTCGCCCTCCTCGTTTCTGGCGCGCCGCATCGTCTTTCGAGCGCCGCCGTCCACGCGGGCGATCAGGCCGCTCGCGCCATGTGTCATGACGCGCTCGTCGACGCGGATGTCGGAACGCCGGACAGGCCGATCAAGAAAGGGGCGAACTGCCCCTGTTGCCTCGCCGCGCATTCTGGTCCGGCGGTTCTTCCCGGCCGTATTTTTGGCGCCTTGCGCCGTGAGACCGCGGCGCGGCCCGCCGTCTATCGAGCCTATGCCGCCGCGCAGCCGTCTTTCGCCCTATCGCAGGCGGTCAATGGCGCGCGCGCGCCGCCCGCCGATCTCGTCGCTCTCATCTGACGACAGGCCGATGCCGCGGCGAGCGCCGCAGGATCGAGGAAGTAGGGCTTCGATGGCGCCTCCTCTCCAATCGAGAGAGCGGGACATCGCCGTCGGACGAACAAAATCATAAGCAACAACAATCTGCTGATCCGCGGCGGCGTCGCGAGATCGAGGAACCCCAAGCGCGAGTGCGTCCTATGGATTACGGCTCAATTTCTCCTGTCACCATGTTCCTGAACGCCGGCCCTGTGGGCAAGGTGGTCATGGCCGTCCTGCTGCTGGCGTCGGTCTGGACCTGGGTGCTGATCGTCGAGGGCGTCGTCGCCGTCGTGCGCATCGGCAAATCGGCGCGCGCTGCGCGCTCGGGTGGGCCGGCCGGCCTGCTCGCGCCGATCGAGGTCGCGGGCGAGCACGCCGCCTCCTTCGATCTTCCCGGCGAGTCCATCGGCGAGAAGCGCGAGCGCGTCGCCGAGATCATGAGCCGCGTCGGCCGCGAGCTGATGACCAAGGCGGAAGGCGGTCTGCCCAATCTCGCCGTCATCTCCTCTGTCGCGCCCTTCGTCGGCCTGTTCGGCACGGTGTGGGGCATTATGACCAGCTTCGCTGGCATCGCCCAATCGCAGGACACCAGCCTCGCGGTGGTCGCGCCGGGCATCGCCGAGGCGCTGGCCGCCACCGCCTATGGCCTCGCGGCCGCCATCCCCGCCTCGGTCGGCTATAACCGCATCGGCGCGGCTTTCGCGCGCGCCGGCCAGCAGGTCGCCCATTATGTCGAGGATAAGGCGCTCGACGCCACCAGCGGCCACATCGTCACGGCCAGAAAGCGGGAGGCCGCGTGATGGCCGGACTTCCGACGCGCTTCAAGAATGGCGACAGCCTCTATCAGCCGCTCGCCGAGATAAATGTGACGCCGCTCGTCGACGTCATGCTGGTGCTGCTCATCATCTTCATGGTGACGGCGCCTCTGCTCGCCAAGGGCATGAAGGTCAATCTCCCGCAGTCCAAGGCGGCGCAGCCGCTCAATCCCAAGGAGCCGATCGTCGTCGCCGTCTCCAAGGACGGCAAGGTGGCGCTCGGCGCCGATGAGGTCTCCCCCGAGGCGCTCGTCGACGGCATCAAGGCGATGATGGGCTCCGACACGAGCCGCATCGTTCATGTTCGTGGCGACAAGGAGGCCAATTACGGCGAGGTGATCGCCGTGATGGACAAATTGGCGACCAATGGCATCACCCACATCGCCATACTCACCGACTCGCGGCCCAAGGGCGCGGCGACGCCGGCCGCAGCCGCGACGGCGGCTGGAGCGAAGCCCGCCGCAACGAGCCCGGTTCCTGCGGCGGCGGTTCCCGCGGCGGCGGTTCCCGCGGGAGGGGCGGCGAAATGACGGATGCGATCCTCTCCTCTTTCGAGCATGACGGGACGTCCCTGGGCGCCCCGCCGCCCGTCACGCCCGCCTGGCTGCGGCCGGCGAGCTTCGCAGGCGTCATCGTTGCCCATGCGGCGATCGGCTGGCTTCTGCTGAAACTGGCGGTGCCGAGCATCGCCAGCCTCGACTCGGTCAGCATGGAGCTCATCCCGCAGGGCGAATATTTCGAGTCGCAGGAAGTGACCGCCGCGGAGGAAGAGCCGCCGCCGCCCGAGGAGATCGAGCAGCCCGATCTCGCCATTCCGCCGCCGCAAGTGATGGCGCCCGATGCGCCGCCGCTGCCGCAGCAGAAGGAGATCGTCGAGAAAAAGAAGAAGGTCGTCGAGAAGAAGAAGGACGTCGACCGCGACAAGAAGCGCGAGGCCGTCGCCCAGCGCCGGATGGGCGCGCCGGAAGGTCAGTCGCAGAGCGATGGAATGTCGCAGAGCGCCTATAAGGCGCTGCTCGCGGCGGCGATCCGCAGCCACACGCCCGGCGCCTCCGCGCTCGGCGAGGGCACGGCGCATTGCTCCTTCCATGTGACCGCCGGCGGCGGCATCACCAGCGTCTCGGCCTCCGGCTCGTCGCCCGCTCATGCAGCTCTCGCGCGGCGCATATTGGGCTCGGTCCATGCGCCGCCGCCTCCGGGCGGAGCCTTCTTCGCAAGTCAGAGCTTCCATTTCCACTGACGCGACGAAAAGATCGAGAGACGCGAAATGAGATTGTCGTCGCTGACGATCGCCGGTCTGATTTCCGTCTCCGTCCTCGCCGCAGCAGACGCCGCCGCAAAGCCGCGCGCTCCCGTGGAGTCGGCGGCGAATGCGTCGGTTTCGGCGGCGGATCACATGTACAAATCGCTGCTGGCGCAGGCGATCCGTCGTCACACGCCGCATCGAGCGACCATCGGCCGCGGCGGTGCGTTTTGTAAATTCCTCGTCGGGAAAAGCGGCGGCATTACGATCATGGCCGCCTCGGGCTCATCGCCCGCTCACGCGACCCTGGCGCGGCGCATCATCGAATCGCTCCGCGCGCCGCCGCCGCCCAACGGGGCCTTTGTCGCCTCCCAGAGTTTTCACTTCAACTGAGCGCAAAAAAAGATCGAGGGACGTTCAATGAAAAGAATCGCGATATTGATGATCGCCGGGCTCGTCTCCGGCTCCGCTCTCGCGGTCGAGGGCGAAGCGGCGGCTCCCGCCGCGGCCGAAGCCGCCGCCGCGCCTGCTCCCGCCGCGGCTCCCGCTCCCGCAGTGGCCGAGCACAAGGCCACGGAAGCCGAGCACAAGGCCAAGCCGCAAAAGGCCGCCGACAAGGAAAAGAGCAAGGACGCGGACAAGAGCAAGGACAAGAAGCAGGCCGAGAAGGCGAAGCCCGCCCTCTCCAAGCAGGCCTATGTCAAGCTGCTCGCCGCCGAGATCAAGCGCCACACGCCGAAGGCCTCCGACGCGCAGACCGGCTCGATCCATGTCGCCTTCACGGTCGGCGCCGGCGGCCGCATCGTGTCACACAAGGTGCAGAGCGCCTCCAATCCGGCGCTCGAGCCCGTCGTCAATCAAATCCTCGCCGCGGTTCACACCGTGTCGCCGCCCGGCGGCTCCTTCTCCGCGGTGCAGGAATTCAACTTCCACTGATGCGGACCCCGCGCGGCGGCCCTGCCGCCGCCGCGCAAAACCAAATGCGGACCCATGATGAAACGCGCGACGCTCGTTCTTCTCCTCGCTCTTCCCGCCGTCGGCGCTCTGGCGACGGAGGCGGGCAAGCCCGGCGCCCTGGCGGCGCCTGCCGCCACCGCCCCGGCGACGACGGCCGCTTCCGGCCTCTCGCAGAGCAAGTTCCTCGGCCTGCTCTATAGCGAGATCGCCAAGCGCACGCCGACGGCGAGTCCCGCCGGTCCCGGTTCGGCGACGGCGAGCTTCCACATCGACGCCGCCGGCAAGGTGGATCAGGTGACGATCGCCCAGTCGAGCAGCCCGAAACATGCGGAGATCGTCCGCAAGATTCTCTCCGGCCTGATCGCCCCGCCGCCGCCCGGCGGCTCCTTCGAGGGCTCGCAGAGATTCAACTTCCACTGACGCGGGGATGGCGGGCTTTCCGTCCGTCGAGAGACATTCCACTTCCGCTGAGAAAGACACCGCCATGAAACGCGCCGCGCTCGCCCTTTTCGCCTTGGTCGCCGCTTCGAGCGCTCTCGCGCAGGAGAAGGGAGCCGCAGAGGAAAAAGCCGGCCGCGGCGAGAAAATGGGCCAGATGGCCCATGCCGCGCCGCCGGCCTGCGCCGATCCGCTGCCCAAATGCGCGGTCAGCGCGACGCCCTCCTTCGGCGCCGATGGACGGCTGTGGCTGACCTACGCTGTCGCCGGCAAGGTCTATGGCGCGGTTTCCAGCGACAATGGCAAGAGCTTCGCGCCGCCCTTCGTCATCGCGGCGCCGGCGGGAACGCTGGACGACAATGGCGAGGCGCGGCCCAAGATCGTCGCTCTCGCCGATGGGACTCTGGTGGCGAGCTTCACCACGCGGCCCGAGAAGAGCTATGAGGGCACGGTCTTCGTCACGCGCTCGACCGACGAGGGCAAGAGCTTCGCGCCGCCGCAGCCGCTCGTCGACGACAAGGGCCAGCGCTTCGAGACCTTCATCGTCGGCCCCAAAGGGCGCCTCTACGCCGCTTGGCTCGACAAGCGCGACGCCGCCAAAGCGAAGGCCGCCGGCGAGAGCTTCGAGGGCAGCGGCATAGCGGTCGCCTGGTCCGACGATGGCGGCAAGAGCTTTTCCGGCAAGAGCATTCTGCTCGATCACAGCTGCGAATGCTGCCGCATCGGCGCCGCGCTCGATCGCGACGGCCAGCCCGTCTTCATGTGGCGGCATGTGTTCGAGAATAATCGCCGCGACCATATCGCCGCCAAGCTCTCCGCCGACGGCAAGACGCTCACCGGCTCGCGCGTCAGCCTCGACGATTGGGCGACCACCTGCCCGCATCAAGGGCCGGCGATGGCGATCGACGCCGCCGGGCGCTGGCACATCGCATGGTTCACGCGCGGCAAGACGCGTCAGGGCCTGTTCTATGCGCGCAGCGAGGATGGCGGAAAGAGCTTCTCCGAGCCCGAGCGCATCGGCGACGCCGAGCGCGCGCCGCAGCGTCCGCAGCTGCTCGCCAATGGCGGCAAGCTCTACCGCGCCTGGAAGGAGTTCGACGGAACGCTGACGACGATCCTCGCGCAGAGCTCGCGCGACGGCGGCAAGAGCTTCGACGCGCCGCGCGCGCTGGCGCAAACGGCGGAAGCGTCGGACCACCCGCTGCTCGTCGAGAGCAAGGGCGTCGCCTATCTCTCTTGGCTCACGCAGCAGGAGGGCTACAGGCTCGTTCCGCTGGAGCGCGGCCACGCCGCGGCGCAGGCGCCCAAGGCCACGGCCGGGCTCGCGACGAAGCGCTGAGTCCCGCCACTACGGACAAGACCGGATAGATCGCTCGGCCTTCTGCGCGCTATGTCGGCGACGCCTGCGATGCGCCGCAGGCGCAGCGAGAGCGCCGCCTTCGATGAAGCGATCGATCATCTTCGGCGCGGAGAGCGTCGCCCGCGGCCTCGGCCGGCTGGAGCCGCGACACGTCCTCGCCTATCTCGTGATCGCCTTTCTCGCCTGGCGCATCGTCTGCCATGGGCTCTCCGCCCTGCTGGCGCCGCATGATCCGCGCGCAGCGCTCGCCTTCGACGCGGCCGATCCGACAACGCTCACCCAGCTCGCTCAGCGCGAGCTGGCGCCGAACGATGATCGGCGCGCCGAGACGGCGCGGTCGATCGCTGCGCGGCTGCTGGCCGTCGATCCACTCGCGCCCGGCGCCTTGTCGCTCTATGGCAAAGCGGTGGCGCAGCTCGGCGATGCGGAGCGCGCCGAGCGAATTCTGCGCCTCGCCGCCGCGCATCTGCCGATCGATCTCGTCGCGCACGCCTGGCTCTATGACAGCGCGCTCGCCAATGGACGGCTGCTCGAGGCGCTGGACGAGCTGGACACGTTGCTGCGTGCGCGTCCGTCGCTGGCGCAACAGCTCGCGCCGTCCTTGCAGGCGATGCTGAGCTCCGGCGCGGCGGTAGAGGACCGTTTCTTTCGGCAGCTGGCGGCGGCTCCGCCCTGGCGCGCCGTCATTGTCGCCGAGCTGGCGCCCCTCATCAAAGATCCGAATGTGATGCTTCGTCTCTTCGGCCGGCTGCAGACGTCAAAAGCGCGCCCTTCCGATGCGGAGATGAGCGTGCTTCTCGCACGGCTGCTGCGCGACGGTCTCTATGACGAAGCCTATGCGGCCTGGCTCGCGCATCTGCCGCAGGAGCGGCTCGCCAAGCTCGGCCTGCTCTACAATGAGCGCTTTCAATATCCGGTCTCCAATCTCCCCTTCGATTGGACATTCGCGCCGACGAGCGGCGCGACGATCGCAGTGGCGGAGGAGGAGGGGCGCAAGACGCTGAGCGTCGAATTCTACGGCGCGCGCGTGGCTTTCTCCAATGTGGCGCATATGCTCATGCTCGCGCCCGGAAGATACGCCTTCTCCGGCGCCGCCAGAACCGACGATCTCGACAATGAGCTGGGGCTGCGCTGGCGAATCTATTGCGCGGCGAATACGTCGCAGACGCTGGCGACGACGCGGCTATTGAAGAAGACTACTCCGCTGCGCGCGTTTCGCGTCGAGTTCACCGTGCCGAGCGAAGGCTGCGATGCGCAATGGCTCAAGCTCGAGATTCCGGTGCGAATCGCCTCCGACGCCGATGTCAGCGGCAGCGCCGACTACGTGAATCTCGCAGTCGAAAGTCTCGCGAGCGCGTCTAGATCGAGCAATTCGGCAGGCGCCATCGTGCATGACCGCAAATAGACCGACGATAGCGCGAATGCTAGCGTCGAATCACGCTCCGCTCGGGCGATTTGGCTTATCGGGGGTTTCAATGAAGAGAATTTTAGCGACGATCGCCATTTTCGGCTGCTGCGCGCAAATGGCTTACGCCGAGAGCGCGGCCGTCGGCTCACAGCCGAATCAGCGCCGCAACGTCTGCGCCGTCGGCGAAGCGCGCCTGACGAATGTGAAGGGCGGCGTGCTTCTGTCGCGCGGCGGCTCGTTCACGGAGCTGCGCGACGCTGCGTCATTGTCGCCCGGCGATCGCATTCTCGTGCGCGAAGGCTCCGCGAGCATAATGCTCGGCGATAAGCTGGCGGTGCGCGCCGACGCGGGCGCGATGGTGACGATCGCCGAAAACGACGGCGCGATTTGCGCGAAGCGCGTCTCGTCCAATCCCGAGACCGTCGGCCAGGAGAGATCTTTCGATCCGGGGCCTTATGTCGCCGGCGGCTTCGCCGCGATCATCGTGGGCGTGGGCGTCGGAGTCGGCGTCTCCAACACGGGCAACAACAACGACGAGCAGCAGCGCAACGCCGCGCTTCTGCTGCTGCAAGCCTTGAGCAATTGACGCGAGCGCGGGTCGCTCATGCGCAAGACCGAGATGCTCTGCGGCGCCGCCATAGCGGCGTCGCTGATCTTCGGCGGCGCGACGCAAAAGGGCGGCGTCTCGGATGTCGTGGTGCAGCTCGCGGCGCTTCCGCTGCTGGCGCTGGTCTTGCCGGACATAGGCAGGAGCCTCGCGGGCCGCGGTTGGATCGCGGCCCTGCTCGGCGTCATCGTCGCCGTTCCGCTGCTGCAGCTCATTCCGCTCGCGCCCTCGGTTTGGAACATGCTGCCGGGGCGTGACGCCGTCGCCGACACCTATCGCATCGCCGAGCTTTCTCCGCCATGGCTCGGCCTTTCCGTCGCGCCATGGGCGACGTCGATCAGCCTTCTCGCTCTGACCGCGCCGATCGCCATTTTTCTCGGCGTCTTGTCCTGCCACGCCGATGAGCGGCGGCGCCTGATGCTGCTCGCCACATGCATCGGCGTCGCGACCGTCCTGCTCGAGGTGATGCAGATCGTGCAGGGCCAAAAAAGCGCGCTTCGATTCCACAGCGGCGTCGACGTCGGCCTTTTCGTCAACAGAAATCACACGGCGGCCTTTCTCTATTCGCTGACGCCGCTCGCCGCCTATGCGCTGGAGCGATATTTGTCGCGGCGTTCCGCCTATGGCGTGCTGGCGGTGTTCGCGCTGCTCATGCTTTTCACGCTCGGCCTCATGATGACGGGCTCGCGCTCGGCTCTGCTATTCGGCCTCGTCTCGGCCGCGCTCACCTATGCGCTCATTCTCGGCGACCGGCTCGGCGGCGCGCGGGCCGGCAAGGCGGCGATCTATTTCGTCATCGCGCCGGCGCTCATCGTCACCGGCCTGCTGGCGCCCTATTTCGGGCTCACGCAAATCATCGATCGCTTCATGGGCGCGGATATCGCCGCCGATGCGCGCTGGAAGGTGTTTCGCGTCTCCTTCGAGACGATGCAGGCGTTCTTCCCGCTCGGCTCCGGCCTCGGCACATTCGATCGCGTCTATCCGCTGTTCGAGCCGACGAGCATGATCGTCCCGGCGATCGTCAATCACGCGCACAACGACATTCTCGAATTGGCGATGGAGCTCGGGCTCGTCGGCATTCTGCTCGTCCTCTGCTGGCTTGCCGCGACGCTGATCGCCGCTTTGCGCAATTTCCGCGAGAGTGATGCGACGCTGAGAAAAGAGCGTTTCGCCGCTCTCATCGTCGTCGGGCTGCTATTCGCGCATTCGACGATCGACTATCCAATGCGAACCTCGGCGCTCGCCGCCGTCTTCGCGATGTGCTGCGCCGTCATCTGCAAAAAGTCGAGCCGCGCCGCGCGCCGCGACGAGCATGCGTCGCGGCGAACGGAGCTCGTCCACGAGCTATGAGCGCGCGGCGCGGATCTGTGGCGCTCGCTCTCATGCTCGCCGGATGTCAGGGCGCGCCGCTGGCGACGCCGCGTGACGCCGGCGGCAATCTGCGCGCCTATATCGATGAGGCGCGCCGGCTCGACGCGCGCGGCGCGCCGAAAGCCATTCGCGGCGTTTGCGCTTCCGCCTGCACGATCTTTCTCGGCCTGCGCAATGTCTGCGTGGAGCCCGGCGCGCAATTCTGGTTCCACGCCGCGCATCTGCCCGATGATCCGCGCCCCGACAGTCTCGGCTCGCTCGAGATGCTCGCCTTCTACCCCCCGCGCGTGCGCGAGTGGGTCATGCGATCCGGCGCGCTCGACAACACGGATTTCGACAGGGCCAAGATGCTGTCCGGCGAAGCGCTCATCGCCATGGGCGTATCCGCTTGTCGCGACTCGAAAACACTCTAGCAGGCGTCGACCTGCTCCGACGTCAATTTGACCTTGACCGGACGGCTGAGCAATTCCATCAGCACGACGATGCGATCACGCTCGTCCATGTCGATGATCGTGGCGATGAAATCGTGGAACGCGCCGCCGGTGATGCGCACCTTCTGGCCGATCTCGAAGGGGCGTGACGGCGCGACGATCACGCCGTCGATCTCCCTTATTTTCAAATCATCGATGAAATCGCCGGGAAGAAAGCTCGGCTTCTCGCCGGAGCGAACCAGCGCTCTCACCCCGAAGGTCGAGCAGATCGGACTCCAGCGCGTTTCTGGCGCCAACTCCACAAAAATATAGCCCGGAAACAACGGCCGTGAGACCTCTCGCGTGCGACGCGCATGGCGGACGCGCTTGAGCACGAAGGGGCAATAGACGTGGAATTGCTGACGCATCAGATTTTCGAGAGCGAGACGCTCTTGGTGAGCCTGCGTGCTCACCACCGCCCAGCCGTGCGCGCGGCGGTTGGAAACGCCTTCGACGACATGATCCGAATTTTGATACGACGCCATGAGGAACCTCGAAATGAGACAAAGACAAAGATCATCGGCCGACGCGGAGGTCACGCCGGATTCTGTGAGCGTCTAAAATCTAAAAGGCGCGACGAAACACGATGACGTTCTCGCTCGTCATAGGACGAGGAGGTGTCTATGCGGCTTCGCGTCGGAAGGTCAGGCGCTCTTCACGAGCGGCGGCTCGACAAACATCATGATCAATCCGCTTTCTGTTGACGTAATGCGGCGATCATATACGGCCCGGTAATAAATTGTAAACGCCCGCCGCCTTGTGGACGGCGCGCCGAGCCTGCGTGATTATCCGCGCTCGACAAAGCTCTCGAGCACCATCTTACGTCCGGCCTTGTCGAAATCGACCTGCAGCTTATTGCCGTCGACATTGGCCACTGTGCCCGGCCCGAACTTCTGGTGAAACACGCGTGCGCCGATCGTAAAGCGCGCGCTCGCGGAGGATTTCGCCAGCACTTCCCCTTCTATGGTCAGCGGCGCGCGGCGTGAGGCTGGCTTGCTCGCGGCGCTTTCGCGCGCGGTTTGCGCGCGCTTCCAGCCCGGCGTCGTATAGCTCGAGCCATAGCTATCCATATTGGCGAAGCGCGACACGCCGTAAGAGCCATATCGCGAGCCGCCGGAGGCTTCCTTCACCTCGACATTGGCGGCCGGCAGATCATCGAGAAAACGCGAGGGCAGAGTCGTCTGCCACAGGCCGTGGATACGGCGATTTGTCGCGAAGAAAATTTTCAGCCGCCGCTTGGCGCGCGTAATTCCCACATAGGCGAGACGGCGCTCCTCCTCCAATCCCGCGCGGCCATTGTCGTCCAGCGAGCGCTGATGTGGGAACAGCCCTTCCTCCCAGCCGGGGAGATAGACGGTCTCGAATTCGAGCCCCTTGGCGCCATGCAGCGTCATGATCGACACGCGCTGCTGATCGGCGGATTCATCCGTCTCCATCACCAGCGACACATGCTCGAGAAATCCCGCGAGATCGGGGAACTCCTCCATGGCGCGCACCAGCTCTTTCAAATTCTCGAGCCGGCCCGCCGCCTCCGGCGTCTTGTCGTCGCGCCACATTTGCGTATAGCCGGATTCGTCCAGCACTGTTTCGGCGAGCTCGTTCTGAGGCGTCGTCTCGATGAGGCTGCGCCAGCGATCGAAATCGGCGATCAGCGCGCGCAATGTCGCGCGCGGCTTGGGCTTCAGCTCCTCCGTCTCGACGATGATGCGCGCCGCCTGCATCAGAGGCGTGCTCTCGCGGCGGGAATATTCGTGCAGCACTTGCAGCGTGGCGTCGCCCAATCCGCGCTTTGGCGTGTTGACGATGCGCTCGAAGGCGAGATCGTCGAAAGGCTGCGCGACGCAGCGCAGATAGGCGAGCGCGTCGCGTATCTCCAGCCGCTCATAGAAGCGCGGGCCGCCGATCACGCGATAGGGCAGGCCGAGCGTGATGAAGCGCTCCTCGAACTCGCGCATCTGGAAAGACGCGCGCACGAGTATGGCGATCTCCTCGAGATTATGCCCCTTGCGCTGCAATTGCTCGATATCTTCGCCGATCGCGCGCGCTTCCTCCTCGCTGTCCCAGACGCCGGTGACGCTGGGCTTCTCGCCATCGGCGCCTTCGGTGAAAAGCGTCTTGCCGAGCCGTCCCTCATTGCGCGCGATGAGATGCGAGGCCGCTGCGAGAATATGCCCCGTGGAGCGATAATTGCGCTCGAGCCGCACGATTTTCGCGCCGGGAAAATCCTTCTCGAAGCGCAGAATATTCTCCACCTCGGCGCCGCGCCAACCGTACACGCTCTGATCGTCGTCACCGACGCAGCAGACATTGTGCCGCCCCTGCGCGATGAGGCGCAGCCAGAGATATTGCGCTGTGTTGGTGTCCTGATATTCGTCGACGAGAATATATTTGAAGCGCTGCCGATATTCGTCGAGCACATCGGCGTTCTCGCGAAAGAGCCGCAGAGTCTCGAGCAGAAGATCGCCGAAATCGACGGCGTTCAGCACCTTCAAGCGCTCCTGATAGAGCGCATAGAGCTTCTTGCCCTTGCCGTCGCCGAAGCTCTGCGCCTCGCCGAGGGGGACCTGATCCGGCGAGAGGCCGCGGTTCTTCCAGGCGTCGATCTGATGCGCGAGGCCGCGCGGCGGCCAGCGCTTGTCGTCTATGTTCTCGGCTTGCAACACTTGCTTGAGCAGGCGGATCTGATCGTCGGTGTCGAGAATGGTGAAATTGGATTTGAGCCCCGCCAGCTCTGCATGGCGGCGCAGGATTTTCGCGCTGATCGCGTGAAATGTGCCGAGCCACTGCAGCGCCTCGGCGCCGGGGCCGGCCAAGTTCTCGATGCGCTCGCGCATCTCGCGCGCGGCCTTGTTGGTGAAGGTGACGGCGAGGATTTCCCAAGGCCGCGCCCGTCCGCTCGAGAGTATGTGCGCGATGCGCGTCGTCAGCACGCGCGTCTTGCCTGTGCCGGCGCCGGCGAGCACCAGCAGCGGGCCGTCGATGGTCTCGACGGCGGCGCGCTGCTCGGGGTTGAGCGCCTCGAGAAAGCGCCCCCGTCCGGCGAGCGCCGCGGCGCGCGCGGCGACGCCTCCCTCGAGCGGCGTGAAGTCTTCCGGCGGCGCTTGACGTGACAAGGCGATTCTCCTTCGAAGGGCGGAGAATATAGGAGAACGGAAAGCGAATCACCGCCCGATTCGCGATATGCCCCCAAATGTGGGGACCGCGAGGGCGCGACCACCACGCCTCGAGCGCTTGTGCGTCGTTACTGCGTGCGGACGCCGTGCGCTCCCTCTCCCTGCGTCAGCGGGGAGAGGGCCGGGGTGAGAGGCTCGGCGCGAATGGCGGCGGAGAAAGCTGCTCAGCCGTCCTCGCCTGCCTCCGCGCCCACCACCAGCCCTTCCTGGAACCAGCCGGTGAGCATTTGCGCCAGGCGCTCGGGCGAGGCGTCGGAGTGATCGCGGAAGGCGGCCATTTGGCAAATGTCGCCGAAAGCGTGACCCTCCATCGCCAGAGACAGCGCCATGAACTCGTCCGCCTCCAATTCGCAATGAACGGAGTCGAGATCGGCGCGCCATAGGGCGACATGGCCGCGGCCTTCGCCGCGCGGCGGCAGCTCTTGCTGCTCCATCGCCGCCTCATGCGTCGCGATCGTGCCGGTCTCGAGCTCCAGCAATATGAGGCTCGGGTGAAAGGCGAAGGAGAGGCGCGGCCATTGCTCGGGCGCGAAGGCGGCCAGCTCCTCGATCGGCAGAGCTTCGGCGTCGGGCGCGTCGAAAGCGTCGGTGAGCGCGCGCTCGAACAGCGCGAGGTCGATCGCGCGCGCATCGTCGCGCCACGCTTCGCTCTCGCGCAGAAAATCCGGCAGGCGCGTCGTGTACCAGCGGGCGTTGCGCTCGCGCGAGGGCTGCGCGCCGATATAGGCGTCGGCGAGCGCGTCGAAGGCTTCCTCGCCGATGAGCGCGCGCAGGGCGGGGAAGTCCGCCGCCAGGAACTCCGCGAGCCGCGCGTGATAGGCGTTCACATAGACGCCGAAGAGCGTGGTGCGGTCGGCTTGGCGCGAATTCTTCACCGATTCGAGAATTTGCGCGCCATCCTCGGCGCCGGCGAGCACGCCGGCCTGGAACATGGCCTGCAGCTCTGCGAGCCTCATGCGGCGCTCCGTGCGCTCTCGGCGTCTATGTGCGCGGCGATCTCGCGCATATGGCCGAGCTCGGCGAGCAATTCCTCGAAGGGCGGGAAATTATCGTCGCGCTCGATCATGGTCGAGACCGCGCCGAAGCGCCGCCGCGCGCGCTCATAGAGCGCCCACACCTCGTCGCAGACCGGCTGGTCATGCGTGTCGATGCGATGCGTGCCATTGTCGGTATGGCCGGCCATATGGAATTGCGCCACGCGATCCGGGTCTATGGCGTCGATGAACGCATTGGCGTCGAAGCCGTGATTGAAGCTGGAGACGAAGACATTGTTGACGTCGAGCAGCAGCAGGCAGTCGGCGCGCCGCGCCAGCTCATTGACGAAGGCCCATTCGCTCATCTCAGATTCGCGAAAGGCGACATAGGTGGAGGCGTTCTCGACGACGAGGCGCCGGCCGAGAAAATCCTGCACACGCATCACGCGCTCGGCGACATGGGCGAGCGCTTCCTCCGTATAGGGAATCGGCAAGAGATCGTGCAGCGTCACGCCATGCACGCCGGTCCAGGCGAGATGGTCGGAGACGAAGGCCGGCTCCACGCGCTCGGCCAGCGTCTTCAGCTCGCGCAGATAATCGAAGTCGAGCGGATCGGTGGAGGCGAGCGACATTGCGACGCCATGCATCACGATCGGATAATCGGCGCGCACGCGCTCCAGCATGGCGGTGGGTCGGCCGCCGCCGGTCATGTAATTTTCCGAGATGATCTCGAACCAGTCGACGGCAGGGCGCGTCGAGAGAATTTCATCATAATAGATCGGCCTCAGTCCGAGGCCGTGTCCCAATGGGGCGGGTCTGCTCATCTCTCGCGCTCCAAATGCTCTTTCGCGTCGCCCCCGCCGCGAGAATCGATCGCGCCCCGAATGGCGCGCGATCGACGGCTTCGATCGGCTCAGCGGCCGGCGCAGGAACCCTTGGCGCTGCAGGAGGCCTTATGCCCCTTATGATGCTTGCAGACGCCCTTTTTGGTCATGCACTTCGTCTTGCCGCCGCACTGGCCTTTTTCCATATTGCAGACATGTTTGGAATGCTTGGCGGAGGCCTGCGTCGAAACGCCGCCCGCGAGCGCCAGAGCGATCGCCGCCGCGGCGATGGTCGAGCCCGAAACGATCTTGGCTTTCATTTTTTTCTCCCATCATCGCTCTCCGCCCCAGGGGACTAAAGAGCGCGACCTGGACCTCCCCAGGCCCGGCGCGACCATAACACTCACCGAACGATTTGAAAGCGCGCTCCGATTCGCGCATCCGCCTCCGGTTGGCAGCCGCGCTCGCGCTTTCCATTCTCGCCGTCTGCGCCCTATCTGCGCAGGCGCGCCATGAGGCTCGACGTGTCCCAGCGTCGGCCTCCCATATTCTCCACCTCGGCGTAGAATTGATCGACCAGCGCGGCGACCGGCAGGCTCGCGCCATTGCGGCGGGCCTCGGCGAAGCATATGCCGAGGTCCTTGCGCATCCATTCGACCGCGAAGCCGAAATCATATTCGCCGGCGAGCATGGTCTTGTGGCGATTCTCCATCTGCCAGGATTGCGCCGCGCCATTCTTGATGAGATCGACGACCGCGGCGCCGTCCAGCCCGGCGCGGCTGGCGAAATCCAGCGCCTCGGCGAGGCCCTGGACGAGGCCGGCGATGCAGATCTGATTGACCATTTTGGTGAGCTGCCCGGCGCCGGACGGCCCCATCAGCCGGCTGGCGCGCGCATAGGCCGCGAGCACGGGCTCGACGCGGGCGAAATCCTCCGCGTCGCCGCCGCACATCACCGTGAGCGCGCCATTCTCGGCGCCGGACTGGCCGCCGGAGATCGGCGCGTCGAGAAAGCCGAAGCCGCCCTTTTTCGCATGCGCGTAGAGCTCGCGCGCGACCTCCGCCGAGGCGGTGGTGTGATCGACGAAGACCGCGCCGGCTTTCAGCGCGCGAAAGGCGCCGTCCTCGCCGATCGTCACCTGGCGCAGATCATCGTCATTGCCGACGCAGGAGAAGACGAAATCCGCGCCTTCGGCGGCGAGGCGCGGCGTCGGCGCCGTCTTCGCGGAAAATTGCGCGGCGAAGCGCTCGGCTTTCTCCGGCGTGCGATTGTAGACGACGACTTTGTGCGCGCCGCGCGTGACGAGATGGCCGGCCATCGGATAGCCCATCACGCCCAATCCGATGAAGGCGACGGTCAGCTCGGTCATTGGTCGGTCCTCTGCGGGTGAGATGCGAGAGCGAGGAAGCAAGGCCGAGGCCGGCCGTCCCCGTTTCAGCGTATGTCAAAATCGAAATATTTGCTGCGGATCGTGCGATAGGTTCCGTCGGCGACGATCGCGTCGATCGCCGCGTCGATCGCGCTCTTCAGCGCCGTGGCGCCTTTGCGCAGGCCATAGCCGAAGCCGCCGCCGAAATAGGCCGCGTCCTGCGGCAGATCGGCGATGATGCGGCAGCAGCGCCCTTCCTTGCGCTCGCGCAGAAAATCCATGGCCGCGAGCTTTTCCTCCGCGACGACGTCCACGCGGCCCTCGGCGAGGTCCAGCATGGCGGCCTCGAGCGTCGCATAGCGCTGCACTTCGCTCTCCTTGAGCTTGTCCTCCGCATAGGCCTGCTGCGGCCCATCCGCGACGACGCCGATGCGCGCGCCCTGCAGCGTTTTCGGATCGGCGTTCGCGAGCGCCGATTGCCGCTGTGCGATCAGCGCTGAGGGCGTATGCGCATAGGGCTTGGAGAAGTCGATTTTGCGCAGCCGCTCCTCGTTTATCTCCATGGCCGAGACGACGAGATCATATTGCCGATTCTCGAGCCCGAAGACGAGGCTCTCCCATTCCTGGGTGATGAAGACGCAATCGGCCTCGATGCGGCGGCATATCTCGCGCGTCAGATCGATCTCGAATCCGGCGAGCTGATTATTGGCGTCGAGATAGTTGAAGGGCGGCCGCGCGCCTTCGCTGGCGATGCGCAAATGGCGTGGCTCGGCGGCGGCCGGGCAGAGAAGAAGGGCGATGGTCGCCGCGACGGTGGCGAGGCGCCGGATCATCCCCCGGTCGTGCTCATATGCCGCGCGACGGCCGGCGCTCGCGTCGAGCGGTCGATGATGAAATCATGGCCCTTGGGCTTACGGGCGATCGCCTCGTCTATAGCGGCGTTGAGCGAGGCGTCGGTCGGATCGGCGCGCAGCGGCGCGCGCAGATCGGCGGCGTCCTCCTGGCCGAGGCACATGAACAGAGTGCCGGTGCAGGTGACGCGCACGCGATTGCAGGATTCGCAGAAATTATGCGAGAGCGGCGTGATGAAGCCGACACGCCCGCCGGTCTCGGCGACGCGCATGTAGCGGGCAGGCCCGCCGCTGCGATAGTCGATCTCCTCGAGCGTGAAGCGCTCGGCCAGACGCTCGCGGACCAAAGTCAGCGGGATATATTGATCGACGCGCTCGCCGCCGTCGATCTCGCCGAGCGGCATCACCTCGATGAAGGTCATATCCATGCCGCGCTCATGGGCGAAGCGCGTCAGCGCGACGAACTCGTCCTCATTGACGCCTTTCAGCGCCACGGCGTTGAGCTTCACCTCGAGGCCGGCGCGTAGCGCCGCGTCGACGCCGGCGAGAACGCGCTCATGGTCGCCGGTGCGCGTCAATTGTCGGAAACGCTCCCGATCCAGCGTGTCGAGCGAGACATTGACGCGCTTGACGCCGCAATCGACCAGCGCCTGCGCGAAGCGCTCGAGCTGCGAGCCATTCGTGGTGAGCGTCAGCTCCTCCAGCCGGCCGGAAATCAGATGACGCGAGAGACGCTCGAACAGCGAGAGAATATCGCGGCGCATCAAGGGCTCACCGCCGGTGATGCGCAGCTTGCGCGTGCCCCGCTCGATGAAGGCCGTGCAGAGCCGGTCGAGCTCCTCCAGCGTCAGCAGATCGCGGCGGGGCAAAAATTGCATGTGCTCGGACATGCAGTAGACGCAGCGGAAATCGCAACGATCCGTCACCGAGACGCGCAGGTAGGAAACGGCCCGTCCGAACGGGTCGACGAGCGGCGCGGGGGCCGTGGGATCATAGGCGATTTTCGGATGCGGATTCATATAGTCGACCGTTTGCGGCGTCCCGTCCTGCGTATAGGCTCCAAAGGAGGTTCCTATATATTGACGGAATGGCCGCGCGTGAAGCCCCAAGCAATGGGTGCGCCGGGGCGGACGGCCGACCAGACGATCGGGAGAAGACCATGGCCGACGCGGATATTTGGCCGAGCGAAATACGCCTGATGGAAGAGGGGCGGAAGCTCAAAGTGAGCTTCGAGAATGGGGCGAGCTATGATCTTTCGGCCGAGCATTTGCGGGTGCGCAGCCCCTCGGCCGAGGTGCAGGGCCATTCGCCGGAGGAGCGCAAGACCGTGGGCGGCAAGCGCAATGTCGCCATAATCGGCGTCGCGCCGGTCGGCCATTACGCCGTGCGGTTGGATTTCGACGATCTCCACAACACCGGCATCTACACCTGGGGCTATCTCCATGAGCTCGGCGCCGGCGGCGCGGCGGATTTCGCCGCCTATGAGCAGGAGCTCGCGGAAAAGGGCCTGGATCGGGACCGTCCGGGCGAGCGATAAAAAAAGCGCGCCGAACCCTTTCGGGCGCTCGGCGCGCGTTGTCGCGGATTTGGAGATCAGCGGTTGACGATGACCCGCGCGCCGACGCGCACACGCTCGTAGAGGTCGACGACATCCTCATTGGTCATGCGGATGCAGCCGGAGGAAACCGCCTGGCCGATGGTCTCGGGCTCGTTGGAGCCGTGGATGCGGTAGAGCGAGCCGCCGAGATACATGGCCCGCGCGCCGAGCGGATTGGTGAGCCCGCCCTGCATATGGCGCGGCAGATCGGGGCGGCGGCGCAGCATTTGCGTGGGCGGCGTCCAATCCGGCCATTCGCGCTTGCTGGAGACGACGCGCGTGCCGGTCCATTCGAAGCCCGGCCGGCCGACGCCGACGCCATAGCGGATCGCCTGATTATTGCCGAGAACATAATAGAGCCGCCGCTCATTGGTCGAGACGACGATGGTGCCGGGCGAGTAGCCGCCGGGATAGGACACGATCTCGCGGGCGACTGCGGTCGCCTGCGGCCGGCCGTCGGCCGGCTGCTGCTGTCCACGCGGACTCAAATCGAACAATCCGGCCAAGCCCCCTGTTTCGTACGCAGACCCGGCCGAGCAACCCATGAATGAAATGCACAGAGCAACTGCGATACGCCGCATGAGCTTCCCCCATTCGCCTCAAGTGACAACAATCGAGCGGCCACGGCCGCCGAAGCGACCGTGTTGCGAGCCGGACGCGGGTCCGGCGTCGTTTCCTCGCACACCCTCGCTCTAGGCGAAAGCGGGCGGAAAGAATTTAAAAAAATACGATGTGACGAAGCGGCTGCGGCGTGGCCTGCAACCTATGGGCGCGCCGAGCTCGCGGCGCGCCTTCGTCGGTCGTTCGGGATCAGCGGCTGCCGCGGCGGCGGCGCTGCTGGCCGAGGCCCATCTGCTTGGCGAGGGTTGAGCGCGCTTTGGCGTAATTCGGAGCGACCATCGGATAATCGGCGGCGAGACCCCACTTCTCGCGATATTCTTCCGGCGAAAGACCGTATTGCGTGCGCAGATGGCGCTTGAGAGACTTGAACTTCTTGCCGTCTTCCAGGCAGATGATGAAGTCGTTGGTCACCGACTTGCGCACCGAAATGGCGGGCTTGGGCGCTTCCGCCGGCTCGACGACGACGCCGGAGCCGACCCGCATGAGCGCGCCATAGACTTCGTTGATGAGGCCCGGGAGATCGCCGGCCGGAACCGAATTATTGCTCACATAGGCGGAAACGATGTCGGCCGCGAGTTCGATGTTGTTCGTCGATGTCATCTCTTCACTCTTCACTTTCTCGTTTCGGCGCCGGAAGTCCTGACACGGCGCGGTCGACGGGGCAAAGCCCAGCAAGCTCGGGGCGGGCAAGTCAGCGCCGTTTCGACCGCAAAGACATTTGCGGGTATACATCAATGCTCTACCCCTCGCAACTAATTCCTAACCAAGCATCACTAAATCTGGGCATAAATATTTGGCGCGACTGCTACGTAGAACTACGCTCGAAAATCGAGCGGCCATCGACGTCGCCGTTTGACTTGCTCGGCCAGGCTGTGGGCGCGTCCACGAAAGAACCGGCTATGGCCCGCTAGAAGAATGGGCCGAGCCCATATCTCGAATCGAAGTCGAATGTGTCGTCCGCGCGCAGACTATGCTCGCTCAACCGCCGGTCGACGCTTCCAGCTCGGCTTCCACGCGTAGATTGTCCAGATCGCGGCCGATCGTGGCTGTCGCCATTCTGTGATCGCGGCAGAAATAGGTGACGATGCAATCCCTTTTCTCGAGGTCGCCGGCGATCTCGACGCGATCCCAGGCGCCGGCGTGTCCGACATAGGCGATGGTCATGTCGTAATGACGGCTCCAGAAGAAGGGCGGCGCCTCGAAGGGCTCCTTTGCGCCGAGTATATTGCGCGCCGCCGTCTGCCCTTGGCGTTCGGCGGTGACGAAATGCTCGATCCTGATCCGCTCGCCGCTGTGGCGATCCGGCCAGCGCGCGATATCGCCGGCGGCGAAGACGCGCGGAGCGCTGGTTTCGAGATATTCATCGACGAGGACGCCGTGATCGACGGCGAGGCCGGCCTCCTCGGCGAGCGTCGTGAGCGGGCGCACGCCGACGCCGACGACGACGAGATCGGCCGGAACGCGCGCGCCACTCGCCAGAGCGACATGATCCTCGCCGATGGCGACGACGCTCTCGCAAAGATGAAAGACGACGCCATGCGCCTCATGCGTCGCGCGCACCAGCCGGCCTATGTCCTCGCCCAGCGTCTTCTGCATCGGCGTCGAATCCGGCGCCACGACATGGACCTCGAGCCCGCGCTCGCGCAGCGCGGCGGCGGTCTCGAGGCCGATGAAGCTCGCGCCGATCACTGCGACGCGCGAGGCGCGCGCCGCCGCGGCGATGAGCGCGCGGCTGTCGGCGAGGCTGCGCAGATAATGCACATGCGGCAGCTCGGCGCCGGGAATTGTCAGGCGCACCGGCTCGGCGCCGGTCGCCAGCAGCAGCGCGTCATAGCGTAGCGGCTCGCCATGCTCGAGGCAGACCAGCCGCGCCCTGGGGTCGATCGCGCGGACGTTTGTCGCCAGCAGCAGCTCGATGCGCCGCTCCTCGTAATAAGCGCGTGGGCGCAGCGGCAGCCAGTCTTCCGGCGCTGAGCCGGCGAGATAATCTTTCGACAGATTGGGGCGGTCATAGGGGGCGGCGGCGTCGGCGCTGACCATGACCAGCGAGCCGGAATAGCCTTCCTCGCGCAGCTCATGGGCGGCGGCGAGCCCGGCCGCTCCGCCGCCGATGATGACGACGCGCCCGAGCGTCGGCGGCGCGGGCGCGCGCTCGCGCGTCGAGGGGTCGATCTTCTCCATGGCGAAGAGGAGATCGCCGCGCTTTTCGGCGCGCCAGCAGGGAATGGGGTCGAGGGCCGGGGCGCGCAGCGCTCGTCCGTCGCGCAGGCTGAAGCAGGCGTGATGCCAGGGGCAGCGGATCGTGTCGGCGACCACCAGCCCCTCGCCGAGCGGACCCTGATAATGGGTGCAGGCGGAGCCGATGATGGAGAATTCGTCGCCGCGGCGGATGAGCAACGCCGGCTCGGCGCCGACGCGACCGGAGAGAATGGCGCCGTCGGCCATATCGGCGACGCTGACGCCGAGCGAGAAATCGGGGCCATCGGCCGCTGCTGCGCCCTCGCCCATGACCGGCCTCGAGGAATACAGGCTCCCGCGCGGCGGGATATCGCAGCTCATGTAGAGAGGCGCGCCTGCTCCGACAAGGATGCGCCGCGCGAAACTAACCGGCGCAGCTGTGCTCGCCGCGGCTGCGCAAATGCCGCGCGACGATCTTTTCGGCCTCCTCGAGATCAGCGAATACGGCGCCCTCGAGCGCGGCCAGCGCCCATGAGGCGCCGCAAAATCTCTTGCATTCGCCCTCGGTCACCAAAAGCCCGACGGCGATCTGATCGACGAAGACGAAATCGACATTGCTCGGCATGGGCGTCCTCGAGAGCCTTCTGAGCGAATCCTGTAGCGTGAATGCTAGGAGTACAAGTCCATAAGTCAACAAGATTAGTCGAATATTGGGCCGCATGACGCCGCGTCCGCCTCCGCTATATTGCCGAGGGAGCCCTGAGCCCTGGCGTGTTCGGCGAGGAAGGGACATGGCGAGGATGAGACATGGTGAGGATGGGATGGATGGAGCCCTGATTCTCCGCTTGCTGCTTCTGCTGATCGTCGCCAATGGCGCGCCGGTGCTCGGCAAAAGGCTGCTCGGCGACCTCTTCGCCCGCCCTGTGGACGGCGGCGCCCGCTTCTTCGACGGACGGCCGCTGCTCGGCCCCGCCAAGACTTGGCGCGGGCTGCTTCTCGCCGTGCTCGCCGCCGCTTGCTGCGCGCCGCTCGTCGGCTTTCCCGTTCATCTCGGCGCATTGCTCGGCGCTTTCGCCATGGCGGGCGATCTTTTCTCGAGCTTCGTCAAGCGCCGGCTCGGCCTTCCCTCCAGCAGCCGCGCGCCGGGGCTCGATCAAATTCCGGAAGCGCTGCTCCCGCTGCTCGCCATCGCCGCCCCGGCGCGCCTCGGGGCAGGGGAGATCGTCATCGTCACCGGCCTGTTCTTCTTCGGCTCGCAGGCGCTCTCGCGGCTCATGTTCGATCTGCGCGTCCGCGAGCGGCCGTTCTGACGACGGGACAAATCGCCCGCGCAATCGAGACTTTTTTGAAATGAAGCGCGCCTCGGCGCCGCCTATGTTGGCGAGACATTCTCGAGCTATCGGATAGGCTGTGCTCTCCAATTCTGCTCTCGCATGGGCGCGTTCTCTGGCGTGCCGCGCCTTGCTGCCGCTCTGCCTCGCCGCCCCGGCCGCCGCCGCGGATATCGATCGCGGCCGTTATCTCGTCGAGGCGCTGACCGCCTGCGACAATTGCCATACGCCGCGCGGCCCCGACGGCTATCGGCTCGACAAGCGCTTTTCCGGCGGCTCGCAGACTTTCAATGGCGAGACTTACAGCGTGCGCGGCCCGAATATTTCATCGGACGCCGCGACCGGAATCGGGTCCTGGAGCGATGAGCGGCTGACGGCGGCGATCGTCGCCGGCGTCGGGCCGGAGGGGCGTCTCGCGCCGGCCATGCCGTCGGAATATTATCGCATATTGACCGCGCGGGATCTCGAGGCGGTCGTCGCCTTTCTGCGCACATCGGCGCCGGTGGAGTCCGCGCGGCCGGCGCAGCGCCGCGACGGCGAGCAGAAGGCCGACACCTTTCCCGGCGCCGAGGCGCCATTCGAGGAGAGCGCGCTCGACAATCCGCTGCGGCGCGGATTTTATGTCGCGACCCTGGCGCGCTGCATGGAATGCCACAGCGGCGAGACAAATGGCGCGCTCGACCATAAGGAAAAGCTCGGCGCCGGCGGCAAGCTGTTCCGCACGCCGGCGGGAACGGCGGTCGGCGCCAATATCACCCAGCATCCGACGGCCGGGATCGGCGCCTGGAGCGACGAGGAGATCAAGGCCGCCATTGTCGCCGGCGTCGGCCGCGACGCCAAGCCGCTCAAGCCGACCATGGCCAATCTCTCCAAGGCGCATTTCTCGAAGATGACGCCACGCGATCTCGATGCGCTCATCCTCTGGCTGCGCACGATTCCGCCACGCGCGGGGCCGTGAGCCTTTTCCCGAAGCGCTCTAGCGCGCGTCTGCCCGAAGATTGGCCCGAATAGCGTCCAGCAATTCGCCCTCGAACAGCAGCGCCATGCCGAAATGGCGTTCCATGTCGAAATCTCGGCGCGAATTCATGTCCAGCGAGGCGCTGTGCATGGCGATGAGCCGTCCATCGTCGCCGAAAATCCCCGAGCCCGAGCCGCCATAGCCGTCGTTGCAATCATGCCGAGCGCGGCGAATTCCCGCCTCCGTCGGCGCGTCGATCTGATGAATCTGGCACTCTTCTATGCTGGTCGCGCGGCGGAAATTGGAGTGGCCGGCAGGCGACACCATCACCACGCGCAGCTTCTCGACGCCGGTCGGCAGCGCCGGCCCGTCGGGGATCGGCTGCGGCGTTATATCGGCGTCCACGGGATCGCGCAGGCGCACCAGCGCCCAATCATCGGTGATGTTCAGCGATTTGGCGTCGCGGGCGAAGCCGAAGCGCAGGCTGTCCGTGTCGAAGGCGTATTCCTTCTCGCCGATGGAGAAAGCGCAATCGTCTATGGGATGCGTCGGCCGCAGCTTGCGATCGACGAAATTATGCGCGTTGAGCACGACGAGGCCGCGGTCGCCGATCAGCCAGGCGGCGGCCGCGCGCTCCGGCACGCCCTCCTCCGTGCGACACGTCAGCACGCCGGCGCCCGGATAGCGGCGAAAATCCTCCTCCGCCATGAAGCGCCGCGCCTCCCGCGGATAGAGCGCCGCCAAGGCCGCGGCGGCGCTGGCCGCGAGCAGCAGGGCCGCGCCGATCGTCGTCCGAAAGCCTCGAAGGCCCGCGCCCGCAATTCGCCAGCCGCCCTGCATCCCACGCCCTTTCCTTCACGTCTCCGTCATATTCTAGCGGCGGACGCGAAGCTCGACCAGATGCGCGGGCGATTTCACCGCTCAGGCGGCCCGCAGCCGATGCAAGGTGATCTCCGGCGGACAATTGAAGCGCACCGGCAGCACGGAGGAGCCGGCGCCGACCGACGTATAGCCTTGCATGTCGTGATATCGCCAAGCGCCGGCGCCATAGGCGCGCGGCAGCACGGAGTCGAGCGTGAGCGCGACGCCGCCCGGCAGGCAGATCTGGCCGCCATGCGTATGGCCGGCGAGCAGAACATTGAAGCCCGCATGCGCCGCCTGACGGAAAATCTCCGGCGTATGCGAAAGCAGCAGAGAGAATTCGCCTTGCGGAATCCCCTCGCCGGCCTTGGCGATATTGTCGACGCGAAAATAATGCGCATCATCGACTCCGGCGACATGAATGCGCGCGCCGTCACGGACGAATGTCTCGCACTCATTGAGCAGAACGCGCATTCCCATCTGCTCGAGGCCCGGCGTCATCAATATCGTGTCGTGATTGCCGAGCACGGCGAGGATCGGCGCGCGCAAAGCCTCGCGCAGCTCCGCCATGCCGTCCAGCGCCGCCGCGTGGGACCCATGCGTCGCGCCACGATAATCGCCGGTGAGCACGCAGAGATCATAGGCGAGATCGGCGACCATCTCGCGCAGCCGCGCCATAGCGCGCGGACACATATCGACGTGCAGATCGCTCAAATGGAGAATGGCGAAGCCGTCGAAGGCGCGCGGCAGCCGCGCGCTGACGATCTCATTCTCGCGCAGCAGAAGCTTCTCCGCATTGGCGAGACCGCGGCGGTAGAGTCCGATGGCGGTGAGCGCGGCGCGGATCAGCAGCGGCGAGGCGGCGAGATTCTCCGGGTGAAAGAAATTGAGGCCCTGGCCAAAGATCTGCGCCTCATGGTCGCGCTCTATGCCGAGCCTCTGGCGCGCATGCAGTCGTCCGAGCCGCGCCTCCAGCGCGCGCATGATGTCGTCCTCGGTCAGCGTCGGCTCGTTGGACATGTCGCAGCGCTCCATTAAAGAGCAATATAACCGGCCGCGACACTTTGCCTATGGCGTCGCCCCGCAGCGAAAGCCTTCGCTTTCGATCGCTTCTCATCCTATCCGCCCTTCGCCGACGCAATGCGCCGATTGTCTTTTCGCGCGGCGCTCCTACGTCACAGGCGTCGTGCGAGCGCGCCGACGCGCGTGCCACGCCGATCGTCCATTTTGATAGAGGAGGCGGAAATGGCGGAAGCGCAGACGAGAGTTCCGGTGAAAGAATCGAAGGAGACGCTGCCGAACTCTGGATTGTTCGACTGGCATCCTCTGGAGACGCTGCGGCGGCAGATCGATCGCTTGTTCGAGGATGCGCCCTTCCAAAAAGGCGCGACGCCAGATCTCGAGCCTTTCGGACGCTTCGGCATCGGCTGGGCGGCGACGCCCGCGGTCGATCTCGTCGAGAAGGACAAGGAATATCAGATCACCGCGGAGCTTCCCGGCATAGACGAGAAGAATGTCGAGGTGAAGCTCTCCAACGGCTCGCTCATCATCTGCGGCGAGAAGAAGGAGCAGCGCGAGGAGAAGGACAAGGGCTATTTCCTCTCCGAGCGTCGCTATGGCTCCTTCCGTCGCGCCTTTCGCGTGCCGGAGAATGTCGAGGCTGACAAGATCGACGCGACCTTCGCCAAAGGCGTGCTGACCGTGCATCTGCCCAAATCGGCGCAGGCGCAGAAATCCGAGAAGAATATCGATATAAAGGCAGCGTGAGCGGCGACGGCAATCTCCCTCTCCCGCCGCGCGCGGGAGAGGGCGCGAGACGGATTTTCGACGAATGGCGGGCCATTTTCGCCTCGCGACCTTCAACATAGAGAATTTGGACTGGTCGCCATCGGCGCAGGACGAATTCGATCGGCGCCTCGCCGTGCTGCGTCCGCAGCTCGCGGCGATCGACGCCGATATTCTCTGCCTTCAGGAGGTCGATGCGCAGCGCGAGACCGCGCATGCGCCGCGACGCTTCATCGCGCTCGATCGTCTCGTCGAAGGCGGCGGCTATGCGAATTTCTTCCGCGCGACGACTTCGCGTCCAGGCGCCGACGCGCCCGCCGATATCCACAATCTCGCGCTGCTCTCGCGCTGGCCGATCGTCGAGCGCCGCCAGCTCTATCACGACATAATCGCGCCCTGGCGCTGGATTCCGCCGCCGGAAACGAGCGCCCCGCAGCCGATCGACATTCTATTCGAGCGGCCCATCCTCTATGCGCGCATCATGCTCCCCGATGGCGCAACGCTACATGTGCTGAACTTGCATTTACGCGCGCCGCGCGCCGTGCCGCTGCCGGGCGAGGCGGATCGCAAATCGAGCCGCGCCTTCGCGGAAGGCCAATGGCTCGCCGCGCAAAAGCGCGAAGGCCAGGCGCTGGAGGCGCGGCTCTTCGTCGATCGCATCTTCGATGTGGAGAATGCGCCGCTCATCGCCGTCTGCGGCGATCTCAATTGCGACGCCTATGATGCGCCCGCGCGCATTCTCTGGGGCGCGGAAGAGGCCGCGGCGGGGCCGCGCAGTCTCGCCCCGCTCGCGCTGCGCATTGCGGAGCGAGAGCGTTTCACAGTGATTCACGCCGGCCGCAAGACGCTCATCGACCAGATATTGGCGTCGCCCGCTCTCGCGTCGCGATGCGAGGAGGTCGTGATATCGAATGACGGCCTCGCAGACGAGGCGACGGCGCAAGATCCGATTCTCGGCTCGCTCCATGCGCCGCTCGTCGCGCGCTTTCGTCTTTGAGATTATTGCCGATCGTCCTCGAAGCCTTCGCAGCTCTCGTCGAACTCGTCGAGCCCCGCCTCCAGATAGCTCGCCAGCAGCGGAATGCCGAGCAGATATTTCGAGGTCGGCCCTTTGCGTCGCTCCTTCGCCTGAATGACGGCGGAATCCCAATCATCGGCGATGAAATCGCCGCGTCCGACCCAGACGAGCGCGACCAGTTCCGCCTGCTCATCATCGTCCATCGCTTCGATGAACTCGACGAGCTCGCGGCGATTTGGCGACCATCCCTCCTCCGTCAGCACGCTCACGAATTTATCGTCGGAAGGATTGGAGGCGTCGGGCCGCATGCCTTCGTCCTCGGCCTCCAGCTCGCGCGCCTTGACGATGACGAAGCAGACTTTATCCGTATTGATTTCCGGCATGGCTCACGTCCTCGAGATGTGATCGACGTCATATGGGGCGCGGGACGGCTCGATCACCGTCACGCCAGCGGCGCGCATTTCCGCGCGCGCCTTCTCGCCGCCCTCGCGTGTCACTGGGCGCGTGGCCGCGCGCAGCACATGAGTCTCGAAGCCGAGACGCGCAGCGTCGATCGCGCTGCATTTCACGCAGAAATCTTCGGCGAGACCGACGACGAAAATGCGATCTATGGCGCGCCGGCGCAGCTCCTCCGCGAGGCTGGTGCCGTCGAAATCGGAATATTGCTCGCGCTCCGCGCGCTTGGCCTTGGAGACGAACAAAGCGCCCGGCGGCAGGCGCAGCTCAGGGTGAAACTCCGCGCCTCTGCTGCCGCGCACGCAATGCTGCGGCCATTCTCCGCCCTGCGCGGCAAAGCTCACATGGTCCGGCGGATGCCAGTCGCGCGAGACGATGATCTGAGTCCCGGAGCGGCGCGCCTCGTCGATGACCTCATTGACGACCGGGAGAATCTCCTCGGCCTTTGGAACAGCGAGCTTGCCGCCCGAAAAAAAGTCGAGCTGAAGATCGACGATCAGGAGAGCGTCGGTCGAGCGCAGCCCTATCTTCTTTCTCGTCATCGCGACCTCCTCCAATGAAGCCGCCTATGTCTTCGCCGCAAGACCGAGCGCCATCCGATCGCCTCGCCGAGGAGCTGAAGCGTCGCCTCGCGCGCGCGCCCGCCGGCGTCGATGTCGTCGAGACACATATGTCTCGCCTGTTCCTTGCGGGAGACCGCGTCTATAAATTGAAGAAGCCCGTGCGCTTCGCCTTCCTGGATTTTTCGACGCCGCGCGCGCGTGAGGCCGATTGTCGCGCAGAGCTTCGGCTCAATCGTCGCCTCGCGCCGAATGTCTATCTCGATGTGGTTCCGGTCACGTTCGCCGATGGACGATTGGCGATCGGCGGCGCGGGCGAGATCGTCGATTGGCTCGTCGAGATGAAGCGTTTGCCGGCCGAGCTGATGCTCGATCGTCTGCTGGCTGCCGGCGCTGTCGACGCGCGCCGGATCGAGGCGCTCGCAATGCGTCTTGCCGCCTTTTATGCGGGCGCCGATCGCTCCACCATCTCCGCGTCCGAATATGTCGCGCGCTTCTTTCGCGAGCAGGCGGAAAATCGACGCATCATCACCCTGCGCGATTTCGCGCTCGATCATTACGACGCCGTGGCTCTGCTCGATCGCGTCGATCGCCTGCTGGTAGCGCAGACGCCGGCGCTGGAGGCGCGCGTGCGCGAAGGGCGCATCGTCGATGGACATGGCGATTTGCGACCCGAGCATATCTGCTTTTGCGAGCCGCTGGCGATTTTCGATTGTCTCGAGTTCAATGATGAATTGCGGCAGGTCGATCCTTTCGACGAGCTCGCTTTTCTCGATCTCGAATGCGCTCTGCTCGGCGCGCCGCAAATCGGCGCGGCCATTGTCGAGGCCACGGCGCGGCGTTTGCCAACTCCGCCGCCGCCCGCGCTCTTTGCGCTCTATGGCGCTTGTCGCGCGCTGCTGCGTGTGCGTCTCTCGCTCGCTCATCTGCTCGATCCCGCGCCGCGTCACAAGGACAAATGGGAGCCGCTCGCGCGCCGCTATCTCGCGCTCGCGCGTGAGCGCCTCACGCGCATCGGGTGAGATGCGGCTGTCGCGTCCGCGGAGCCTTGCGCGTGAGAGACGCTTCCACCTCGCGCTCATATTCGGCGAGGCTCACGCTGATCGTCACCGGATAGGGACCGGCGCAAGGCGAAAGGCCGCGGGCGTCGGACGGCAGCGCCGCCATCGCCGCGCGCGCATGCTCGCGAATGTCGGGCAGGCTCGGATGCGGCTTCACCAGCTCGCCGTCGCGCATCACCGGCTCGAGCAATGGAACGCCGGAGTAGCGCTCGTCCTCGCGCGCGATGACGTCGCGCAGCGCGACGCCATCGTGGAATTGGCGGAAGATCTGCTTGCGGCCCGGTAGATTGCGCTTGCCGGGCGACAGCTTCATGCGCCCCTCGCCAGCGAATTCCACGAGCTTATAGGCGATATCGAGCGCCGGCGCATCGGTGGAAGCCGCCATTTCCGTGCCGACGCCGAATGCGTCGATCGGCGCATGCGAGGCGGCGAGGCGATCGATGAGCGTTTCGTCGAGCCCGCCGCTCGCGACGATCTCGACGCGCGTGAGCCCGCCTTCGTCCAATATGCGCCGCGCCTGCCGCGACAGCGCATCGAGGTCGCCGGAGTCGAGCCTTATCGCATGCACGTCGAAATCGGCGCCCATCTCCTGCGCCAGCGCGACGATCTTGCGCACGCCTTCCAGCGTATCATAGGTGTCGACCAGCAGCGTCGCGCCGGGAAACATGCGCGCATAGGCCTCGAAGGCGGCGGCCTCCGAAGGGCAGGCCTCGATGAAGCTGTGCGCCATGGTTCCGGCGACGGCGATGTCATGCGCTCTGCCCGCGGCGAGATCGGAGGTGGCGGCGACGCCGGCGATATGAAAAGCGCGCGCGCCTTTCAGCGCGGCGTCGAAGCCTTGCGCGCGGCGCGCGCCGAAATCGACGATGGCGCGTCCGCGCGCGGCGAAGACCATGCGCGCCGCCTTGGAGGCGAGCATGGTCTGCAGGCCGATCTGATTGAGGATCAGCGTCTCGACGATCTGCGCCTCGCCGATCGGCGCCGTCACTTCGAGAATGGGCTCATTGGCGAAGAAGGGCGTGCCCTCCGGCAGCGCGCGAATGTCGCCGGTGAAGCGAAATCGCGCGAGCCAGTCGAGAAACTCGCGCCCGAAGCCGAGCGAGGAGAGATAGCGCAAATCGTCTTCCGAAAAGCGCAGCTCGTGCAGCTCTCTCAGCACATCGGCGAGGCCGCAGGCGAGCAGGAAATTGCGCGCTGGCGGCAGACGCCGCACGAAGAGGCCGAATGTGGCGCGGCGCTCCGCCATGCCGAGCTCGAAATAGGCGCGGAGCATGGCGATCTCATAGAGATCGACGAAGAGAGCATTTGCGGTCATGGGGCGCCTTTCGGACCTGTGTCGAGCAATTCGTCGATGGAGCCGCCGCTGTGGAGGCGCGCGATCGCCTCGGCGAGCAGCGGCGCGACGCCGAGCGTCACCAGGCGCCCGCGCAAGCGTTGCGCGACGGCTTCGCTCAGCGCGACCGTGTCGGTGACGACGATCTCCTCGATCGGCGCCTCGCGCAGCGCGCTGTCGGCGTCGCGCGCGAAGAGTCCATGCGTCGCGGCGAGGAAGATGCGCGTCGCGCCATTGGCGCGGCAGGCGCGCGCGGCGCGCGCCATCGTGCCGCCGCTGCTGATGAGATCGTCGAGAATGACGACCGCGCGGCCAGCCACATCGCCGGCGAAAATCTCGCCGGCGATCTCGCCCATGCTGCGATGCTTGTCCATGAAGCCCTTCGCCACCGGATGCGCGAGGATGGTCTCGAGGCGCTGGCGGAACAGCTCGGCGCGCTTCTCGCCGCCGAGATCGGGAGAGACGATCGCTGCAGGCTCGGCGCCGAGCCGATGCGCGAAATAGCGCGCGAACAGCGCCTGCGCGTCGAGCGCGACGGCCTCTATACGAAAGGCGTTCTCGAAGGCCGCGATATTATGCGCGTCTATGGCGACGATGCGATCGGCGCCGATCGCCTCCAGCAATTGCGCGACATAGCGCGTGGCCACAGGGTCCAGCGGCTTGGTGCGGCGATCCTTGCGCGCGTAGCAGAGATAGGGCGTGACGGCGGTGACGCGCGCGGCGCCGGCGTCGCGCAGCGCGCCGATGAAGAAGAGAAGGCGCAAAAGCTTGTCGGCGCCGCTGTCGCCCGTCTCGCCCTCGAGGCTCGCGAGGACATAGACATCCTTGTCGCGCACGCCGACGAGCGGCCGCGTCTTGCGCTCCTCATCCTCGAAGCGGCGCTCCTCATGCGGCGAAAGCGTGATCGCGAGCTCGCGCGCGACGCGCTCGCCGAGCGCGCGGCTGGAGCCGAGCGCGAACAGCGCGATCGGCTCGTCCGTCGCCGGCGGCGGCTCATGCGCCGGCGCCGGCGCCTCATAGCGCTGAATGTTCAGCGCGCCGAGCACGGCGCCGAGCGCGCCATCGGCGAGCGCGAGCGGAGCAGCGAGCAGCTCGACGCCGGCGCGGTCGCGGCCTTTCTCGACCAGGGTGAACTCCACGAGCGCAGGCTCGCCGGCGCGCAAGGCTTCATCGAAGAGGCGGCGCAGGCGCACGGCGCCGCGGCGGTTGGGCGCCTCGCTCAAGCGCGCGCCTTCCGCGACGGCGCCGAGCAGCGGCGCCACCGCTTTGGCGCCGATCACGATCTCATAATCGCGCGCTTCCGGCACGGCGCGAAAGGCGAAGCCGCCATGACGCAGATCGGCGACGACATCGGCGAAAGTCGGCGCAACGCCGCGGCGTGAGGCGCGCCAATGCTCGAGCGCGCGGCTCGTCTCGACGCCGATCGGCCGCGGCGCGAGATCGATGCGCTCGAAGAGACGCTTCAGATAAGGTTGCGTCTGGGCCAGCGTGGTCATGCGAATCTCTCGCTTCGATCGCGCCGCGCCAATTTCTCGGCCAGCCATTCCGCCGCGAGCGCGGCCGCCTGCTCCAGAGTTCCAGTCTCCTCGAACAAATGTGTCGCGCCTGGCACGACGTCGAGCCGTGCGTCGGCCAAGCGTCTCGCCGCGATGCGATTGAGATTAAGAACTTCGAAATCGAGTCCGCCGACGATGAGCAGAGTCGGCGCGCGCACATGCTCTAGCGCATGGCCCGCGAGATCGGGGCGTCCGCCGCGCGAGACGATCGCTTTCACCTTTTGCGGCCGTTCCACCGCCGCGACGAGAGCTGCGGCCGCGCCCGTGCTGGCGCCGAAGAGGCCGATCGGCAGATTGCGGAGCAGAGGCTCGATCGCGGCCCAGTCGATCGCCTCGACGACGCGGCTGGCCAGCAAGGGAATGTCGAAGACATTGCGGCGGTCCTCGGCTTCTTCCTCGCTCAGCAGATCCATCAGCAATGTCGCGAGGCGCCTCTCGCGCAGCGCGGCCGCGACGAAGCGATTGCGTGGGCTGAAGCGCGACGAGCCCGAGCCATGCGCGAAGATTATCGAGCCCTGCGCATCTTCTGGAACTGCGAGCGAGCCGCCGAGCCGGCGCGGCCCGACGGCAACCTCGAACTCGGCGATCGGCGTCGTCATCATGATGCGCATCCTTCCGCCGGCGGCGCGACTTCCTCCGCACGCCCTATCTATCTATCGCGCTGCTCGCACGAGCGGCGGCGAAATTCGCGTCACGAAAACGGAGGCTCGGCCATGCAGACGACGCCGGAAATCGATTTTCAAGGCATGGAGGCTTCGCCGCAGGCGCAGGCGCGCATCGCGCGTCAGATCGACGAGCTCGAGACTCGCTTCGGCCGCGTCACCGCTTGCCGCATCGTGGTCAAGGCGCCGAGCGCGCGTCATCACACGGGCGGGCAATATGAGATCAACATACGGCTCGCTCTGCCGGATGGGCGCGAGGCGATCGTCGAGCGCACGCCGCCGCAGGACGAGCGCTATCAGGATTTCGATTTCGCGCTGAACGACGCTTTCAAACGCGCGCGCCGCCGGCTGCAGGATCAGGTGCGTCGCCTCGAGGGTCATGTGAAGCAGCATGCCGAGCCCGCGCTCGGCGTCGTGCGCCGGCTGATGCGCGAGGACGGCTATGGATTCCTAGAAGGCGAGGATGGGCAGGAACTCTATTTTCACCGTAATAGCGTCGAAGGCGCGGGTTTCGATGCGCTCGAGCGCGGCGATCGTGTGCGCTATGTGCCTGAAGACGCCGAGGATGGCCCTCAGGCCAGCGCGGTGCGGCCGCTCGGCGAGCGGGCGCCTTCGTGAGCGGCCTCTCGCATCGCGGCGGCTCCCGACTATATCGATGGCGTCGCGCATCCGCGCCGGAGCTGGATCGCCATGCCGTTTCGAGACCGTGACGACGCAGGTCGCCGCCTCGCCGATGCGCTCGCCGCGCATGCCGGCCAAGCTTGTGTCGTCTATGCATTGCCGCGCGGCGGCGTTCCCGTCGCCGCGCATATCGCCGAGAGGCTGAAGGCGCCTCTCGATCTCGTGCTGGTGCGCAAGATCGGCGTTCCCTATCAGCCGGAGCTGGCCATGGGCGCGATCGCCAATGGCGGCGCGCCGATCATTGTGCGCAATGAGGATGTGATCGATGCGGCGGAGGTGACGGAGTCCGTTTTCGATTCCGTCTGTGCGCGCGAGCGGGCGGAGCTAGAGAGACGACGCGGGGCCTATCTGCGCGGCAGGACGCGGCCCGATGTCGGCGGCAAGCTCGCTGTCGTCGTCGATGACGGCGTCGCGACCGGCGCGACGACGCGCGCGGCGCTGCGCGCGGTTCGTGCGCTGCATCCGCGCAAGCTCATTCTCGCTATTCCCGTCGCGCCCACCGATGCGCTCGCAGCGCTTCGCCACGAGGCCGATGAGATCGTCTGCCTCGAGGATTATCGGAGCTTCGGCGCGATCGGCTTCTTCTACGAGAATTTTCGCCAGATCGAGGATGCGGAGGTGATCGAGATTCTCGATCGCTTCTCGCCGCTCGCGTGATCGGAGAGCATGATGCGCGTCGGCGCGCCCAAGGAAATCAAGGACAATGAGTTTCGCGTCGCGCTGACGCCGGCCGGAGTCTACGAGCTCGTGCAGCGCGGGCATTTCGTCATGGTGGAGAGCGGCGCCGGCGTCGGCGCGGGGATTTCGGACGGCGATTTTCAGACGGCGGGCGCCGCGCTGGTGGAAGGGCCGGAAGCGATCTTCGCCTCCGCCGATCTCATCGTGAAGGTGAAGGAGCCGCTCGCGCAGGAGCGCGCGCGATTGCGGCCGGGGCAGCTGCTGTTCGCCTATCTGCATCTCGCCGCCGATCGTGCGCTGGCGCTCGATCTCATGCGCTCCGGCGCGATCTGCATCGCTTACGAGACCGTGACTTCGCCCTTCGGCGGTCTGCCGCTGCTGACGCCCATGTCGGAGATCGCTGGGCGGCTCGCGCCGCAGGCGGGCGCGCGCTGTCTCGAGAAATCCATGGGCGGGCGCGGCGTTCTGCTCGCTGGCGCGCCGGGGGCGCCGCCGGCCGAGGTGATGATTCTCGGCGCCGGGACAGTCGGAACGCAGGCGACGATGATCGCGCTCGGCATGGGCGCGAGCGTCATCGTCGCCGATCGCGGCGCCGAGCCGCTGCGGCGCCTCTCCGCGCGCTTCGGCAATGCGCCGCGCACCATTTTCTCGACGCCGACGGCGATAGCGGAGCTGGTGCGGCGCGCCGATCTCGTCATAGGCGCGGCGCTGGTTCCGGGCGCGGCGGCGCCCAAGCTCGTCAGCCGCGGCATGGTCGCGGGCATGAAGGCGGGCGCGGTCATCGTCGATGTCGCGATCGATCAAGGCGGCTGCTGCGAGACCTCGCGGCCGACGACTCATTCCGATCCCACCTATGTCGTCGATGGCGTCGTGCATTATTGCGTCACCAACATGCCGGGCGCCGTGCCGCGCACCTCCACATTCGCGCTCGCCAGCGCGACCTTGCCTTTCGTGCTGGCGCTCGCCGACAAAGGGCTCGGCGCCTTGCGTGAGGATCCGCATCTTTCCGCCGGCCTCTCAGTGGCCCGCGGCGAGATCGTCAACGCAGCCGTCGCCGCGGCGCTCGGTCTCGCTGTCGCGGCGGCGGAGAAATTCACGACAGGAGCGTAATATGCGGCTGCTATCGTCGGCCTTCGCCCATGGGGAGGAGATACCGCGCAAATACACATGCGACGGCGCCAATGTCTCGCCGCCGCTGCGCTGGAGCGACGCGCCTGCGCAGACGAAGAGCTTCGTGCTGCTCTGCGACGATCCAGACGCGCCGGCCGGCGTCTGGCGCCATTGGGCGGTCTATGATCTATCGCGCGACGCCACGGGATTGCCGGAAGGCGCCGGGCGTCCGGGGCCGCAGCGCGGCTTCTCGCAGGGGATCAATGATTTCGAGGGCTCCGGCTATGGCGGGCCATGTCCGCCGCCGCGCCATGGCGCGCATCGCTATCGTTTCCGGCTGATGGCGCTTTCCACAGCCTCGCTCGCCGTGGCGCGCAAGGAGCCGAGCTGTCTCGAGGTGGAGCGCGCCGCCAATGAGGTCCTGCTCGAGGAGACGGCGCTGGTCGGCGTCTATCAGCGCTGAGCGCCCTCAGTCGGCGCGGCGTTCCGCGGCGGGAGCGGGCTCCTTCTTCTCCTTATTGTCTCCCTTGACCTCGCCGGGCGTGAAAATGCTGCGCACGCGCTGGCCGGGCTTCTCGATCACGGTCGCTTGGCCCGTCGCCGTGTCGTAGGTAAGCTTCTCTCCCCTCACGACTCCATTGTCTTTGGTCAGGGTCACATTGCCGATGAGATAGACCTTGTTCTCGCCGCGCTCATAGCTGCCGTGATCGCCGGTGCCGATCTGATCCTTGGAAACGAGCGTCACCGGGCCTTCCGCGTCTATGTGGCGAACGCGGTCGCTGCCGCCGTTGCTCTCCTGGCCCGGCTGCGCCTTGTCGAGGAAGATGATGAGGCGCGAGGCCTTCAGCGTGGAGGGGCCGTTCACGACGATGACGCCGCCCGAATAGACGAGCTTCTGCTCCTTGTCGAAATAGTCGAGCTTGCCCGCGTCTATGTCGACCGGGTCCTTGGCGCTGGCGCCGGGGAGAATGCCGCTGGAGCGGCCTTTGGCGGCGAGCGGCGCGGCGGTCATAAGCGCGGCCGTGAAGACGGGAATGGTCAGGAAAGCAATGATTTTCGTCGTGATCATTTTCATCGTGATCATTTTCATGGAGACGATCCTTCCGCCGCGCCAGCGTCGTCGTCGTCGCCGGGCAGCGTCGTATGCACTGCGCCGGAGAATGTCGCGCGGCGCTCGTTCTGCGAGAATTCGACCGATTGCGACGTCACCACCGATCTGTCCAGCGTCAGCCTGGTCGGATGGTCGGAGGTGACGATATTGCCGCGAAAATCGATGATGGCCGCTTCGGTGCGCAAATCATAATGCTTGCCGTCGAAGACGCGGGCGCCGCGGGAGAGATCGGCGCGGTCGTTCTTGGCGTCATAGAGGCCATGTTCCGCCGTCAGCACGACATTCGATTCATTGTCGCTCTGAATATGCACCTCGAGCTGCTCCAGCTCGAACACATCGGGCTTGGCGATATCCTGAATGCCGGTGCGGGCGCGTAGCTCATAGGGGCGGCCATCCTTGCGATAGCCGACGAGCTTGGGGCTCTCTATGGTGATGCGCGTGCCCTGCATGGCGATGCGGGAGAAGCGCAGATCCGCCGGCAGAAAGCGCAGCGAATGAAGCGCCACGCCCACGGCCACGGCGGCGACGATCGCGCCGCTGCCCCACAGCAGCCAGCGTCGCAGCCGGGCGACGCGCTGGGAATGGCGCCGCGCCTGCGGAATGGCGTCGCGGCGCGGCGCGACGATGGAGGCGAGCCGATCGCGTCTGTCGCTCGGCGGCGAGGCGTCGTTCATTCTGATTCTGCCCGCCAATTCTGCTCGTCATCCTTGTTCTAGCGTCATTCCGGTTCAGATCGAGCCGGAGCGAATCTAGATCACCTTGTTCGGTCGTGTTTTCTTCACGCGAACCGGTTCCCATTTCGCTCGAAAACACTCTAGCGCCGCCGCGAGATAACGCCGGCCGCATGGCGAATTCGAGGCGTCATTCATGCGAGAAAATATCGGTCTCCGGCCAGCCAGCGAGATCGAGCCGCGCGCGCGTCGGCAGAAACTCGAAGCAGGGAGCCGCGAGATCGGCGCGGCCCTCGCGCGCCAGCATGGCGTCGAGCTTCTCGCGCAGCGCGTGGAGATAGAGCACGTCCGAGGCCGCATAGGCGAGCTGCGCGTCCGAGAGTGTCGCCGCGCCCCAGTCGGAGGATTGCTGCTGCTTGGAGATTTCCACGCCGAGCAATTCGCGCACGAGATCCTTCAGCCCATGGCGATCCGTGTAGGTGCGGATGAGCTTGGAGGCGATCTTGGTGCAATAGACGGGCTCCGCCATCACGCCGAAGGTCTTCGCCAGAATGGCGATGTCGAAGCGCGCGAAATGGAAGAGCTTCAGCACCTTCGGATCGGCGAGCATGCGCGTCAGATTGGGCGCCGCGGTCTGGCCCGGCGCGATGCGCACGAGATCGGCGTCGCCATTGCCGCCGGAGAGCTGGACGAGGCAGAGCCGGTCGCGATGCGGATTGAGGCCGAGCGTTTCCGTGTCGATGGCGACGACGGGGCCGAGATCGGCGCCGTCCGGCAGGTCGCCCGTATGCAGGCGGATGGTCATGGGCTTTTGATTCGCTTTCTCGAGGGAGAGCGATCTTTAGCCGATTTCCGGGGGCTTTGTCGAAGCGGGGCTCGGAACCGCTATGGCGTGTTCCAATAGCCGAAGGGCCGCTTCGACAATTCAGAGTTGAAATAGCGCGGATCGCCCGAGACCTCGCGGCCGAGCCAGCCCGGACGGTCGAAGCTCTCCTCCTCGGAGCCGAGCTCGATCTCGGCGATAATCAGCCCGTCATTCTCGCCCAGGAACACGTCGACGGTCCAGAAATGGCCGCCGAACACCTCCTCATAGCGCGTCTTCTCGATCAGCGGCCGCTCGCACAGGCGATCGAGCATGATCTGCGCATCCTCGACGGGAATGGGATATTCGAACTCCGAGCGGGTGACGTTGGAGGTTCGGCCCTTGATCGTCAGAAAGGCGGCGCCGCCGGCGATGCGCACGCGCACCACGCGATCCTCGGCGCGCGAGAGATAGCCCTGGCGAAAGGCCACGCCGTCGTTGCGCGGCCGCCACAGCTCACGCGTGACCAGAAACTTCCGCTCGATCTCCACGCCCATTCCTTCCTCCTCCTGCTCAGATCGCCAGAGCGGCGGCGCGCTCGACGCCTTTGGGAAAATTAACATTGAGCCGCGGATCGGCGTCGAGCGCGTCGAGCGCCTCGGCGAGGCGGCGCTCGTCCTCGCTCTCCAGAGCGACGCTCTCCATTGGCGCGGGGCCGATCTGCAGCCGAACGAATTCCGCCGCGCAGCCGCGAAAGGAGAAGCGCAGCCGCGACTTTCGCACCGCGACGCCGCGCAGCGCGGGGCAGGGCGCGACGATCTCCGCAAGAAAACGCGCCTCGTCATAGGCGGCGCGATCGAGCCGGCTCAGCGGCAGCGCCAGGGCCGCGGCGGCGGCGGCGAGACGCTCCGCCGTCACCGGAAAGGGCGCCCGAAAGGCGGGCTCCCATAATTCCAGCCCATCATCGACGCGCAGCAGACGCTTCACCTCCAGCGCTTCGTCGCGGATCTTCGCGGAGTGCGGCGTCAGCGCGTTCAGCAGATAGATCTCGTCGCTGCGGCGCGGCAGGCTCGTTGGCGAGCCGAGCTTGGCCTCCAGCGCCGCGAGATCGGCGCCGAAGATGCGCCATTCCCAACGTGGCGTCGCATTCGGCTGGAGCGCGTCCATGGGACCTCTCACTCTCACGGCGAGCGCCGCTGGCATGCAGCCTACCGAGGCTTGCAATCGGCGTCGTGACGAAAGACGCATCGACACGACATTTAGCGCGGCGGCGGCCGGAGAGGATGGCGCGATCGTTCGCCGTTCAGAAACACGGCGAATAAGATGGCGCAACATCGGCGTCCGAGATAGAGCACAGTTGTGGCTCGGCCCGATTCGTGGATCACTCGCGAAGCATGAACGACATCACGCCGGATTCGGCTTTTCGACAGGCGCGCGCGCGCCATGAGGCGGGAGAGATCGACGAGGCCGCGGCGCTCTATCGCGGCGTTCTCGATTGCTGGCCGGAGCATGCCGACAGCCTGCATCTTCTCGGCCTGCTCGAGGCGGAGCGCGGCGCGCCGGAGACGGGCCTCGCGCTGATCGCCAAGGCGATGGCCATCGCGCCCGGACAGGCGATCCATCACAACAGCCGCGCGCTCGCTCTGCGCGCGCTGGGGCGGCTCGAGGAGGCGGTCGAGGATTATCGCGCCGCCGTCGCGCTGCGGCCCGGCTCCGGCGCGCTGCATTGCAATCTCGCCAGCGCGCTGATGGATCTCGGCCATGGCGCCGCCGCCGCCGCCCATTACGCCGAGGCCGCGCAATGCGCGCCGGATCAGCCGGCGATCTGGTACAATCTCGCCAATGCGCTGGCCGAGATCGGCCCCGCCGCACAGGCGGAGGCGGCCTTTCTGCGCGCCATAGAGCTCGAGCCGCGGCTCGTCGAGGCGCAGGGCAATTTCGGCCGCTGGCTGATGCGGCGCGGCCGCTGGAGCGAGGCCGCCGCGCGTCTCACCATCGCCGTGCGTCTCGCGCCCGGCGACGCCAATTATTGGAACAATCTCGCCGTCGTGCTGCAAGAGCTCGGCCGCCACGCCGAGGCGATCGTCTGCTATGAGAGCGCGCTGGCGCTGAAGCCCGATCTCTCCGACGCGCATTATAATCTCGGCTGCCTGCTGCATCTCGAGGGACGCACCGATGACGCGGTGGCGCGCCATCGCGCGGCCATCGCGGCCGATCCCGGCCAGGGCGGCGCGCGCATCGCGCTCTGCATGGCGGAGCTGCCGATCCTCTATGACACGCAGGAGGAGATCGCCATTCGCCGCGCGCGCTATGCGCAGGCGCTCGCAGCGCTCGCCGCTTCCGCGCAGGATGCGGAGATCGCCGCCGCGCTCGCGCCGGCGATCTCCGCGACGCAGCCCTTCTTCCTTCCCTATCAGGGCGAGGACGATCGCCAATTGCAGACGCTTTATGGCGAATTCGCCTGCCGCACTCTCGCGCAGGCGCATCCCGCCGCGCCGCTCGCGCCGCCGCCGGCGGCGAGCGAGCGCATACGCGTTGGAATCGTCAGCGGCTTCTTCTGCCGCCATACCGTGTTCCGTCTTTTTCTCGAGAGCTGGATCGAGAAGCTCGATCGCGCGCGTTTCGAGATCATCGGCTTCCATACGGGCAAGATCGAGGACGCCGAGACGATTCGCGCCGCGCAGGCCTGCGACCAATTTCCGCGCGAGCCTTCGACGCCGGAAGGTTGGCGCGAGGCCATTGTCGCCGCGGCGCCGCATGTTCTGCTCTATCCAGAGATCGGCATGGATCCCGTGTCCGGCTGGCTCGCGGCGCAGCGTCTCGCGCCCGTGCAATGCATGGCCTGGGGCCAGCCAGAGACGAGCGGCATGCCGACGATCGACCATTTTCTGTCGAGCGAGCTGATGGAGCCCGAAGGCGCCGAGCGCTTCTATACCGAGCGTCTCGCGCTTCTGCCCAATCTCGGCCTGCATTACACAGCGGAGACGCTCGCGCTGCAAAAGCTCGATCGCTCGCTCTTCGACGCCGAGCCGCACGCGCCGATCTTCTTCTCGGGACAAGCGCTCTACAAATATCTGCCCTGCTATGATTCCGTCTTTCCGCGCATCGCCGCGACGATCGGGCCGTGCAAATTCCTCTTCATCGCCTTCGCCAAGAGCGAGGAGGTGACTGCTGTCTTCCGCGCGCGGATGCAGCGCGTCTTCGCCGCCGCGGGACTCTCCGCTGAAGATCATTGCGTGATCCTGCCGCAAATGCCGCAAGAGCTGTTCATCGCCACCGCGGCCGCGTCGGATGTCATTCTCGACACGCCCGGCTGGTCCGGCGGCCGCTCGACGCTCGATCTGCTCGGCGCCGATCGTCCGATCGTGACCTTGCCGGGCGCGTTCATGCGCGGGCGCCATACCGCCGCGATTCTGCGCCGCATCGGCTGCGAGGAGACGATCGCCTCCTCGCTCGATCATTATGTCGAGATCGCCGTGCGGCTGGGGCGCGACCGCGCTTTTCGCGCCGGGCTCGCCGCTCGCGTCGCCGCCGAGAAGCACAGAGCCTTCGAGGATATGGATTATATTCGCGCGCTCGAGGATTTTCTCGAGACGGCCGTGCGCGGCGGTTGAAGGACCGCGCCGGCTACAGCCGATTTCGCCGGCTCAAATCTTCTGGAGCGTTCGCTTTTTGGCGACGACGCCTGTCGGCGCTTCGCGCGGCTGCGCCGGCGAACGGCGACGCGCGGGAGGGGGAGTGAAAACGAAGCTGCGTCCGCCGAGCACGCCGCGATAGGGCGCGCTCGTGTCGTAGCGCATGAGATCGAAGCTGACGTAAGTGTTCGGCACGCCGACCGAAAGCACAGATTCGTCATGGGTGATGATGTCGACCTCGAGCGCCTCGTCCGGTCGATCGGGGTCGAGAAGGTGAATGCGTCCTTTCATCTCATCCTTCTTCTTCGTATCGACGCTCGACAGAAAAATCGATGGTCCAGACGATAGCGGCTGCGCCGAAGCCTTGCGGAATCGGCTGCGCTCTCATCTGGCGTGCTGCAATGACGGCTCTCGGAAATGACGGCCTATCGAAATGTCTTCGCGCTCGTTCCAGCAGCGCCTGAGACCGAAAATACGTGAGTCTCAGAAAAAGTCAACGACGTTGAGTCTGCTGTCCGCATGTCCGATTGACCGCCGCGGGCGGGCGCATATCTTGCCCGCGCACAGGCGGGAGGGATATCGAGATGCAGGCGAAGCCGAAAGAAAGCCGCGGCGGCGAGAAAACGCGCGGGCGTATTCTCGCGGCGGCGCTCGCGCGTTTCGGCTCGGCCTCCTATGAGGACGTCAAGCTTCGCGACATAGCGGCGGATGTCGGCGTGGATGTCGCGCTCGTCCACCGCGCTTTCGGCTCCAAGGAGCAGCTCTATGCGGCGGCGCTGACGGCCTCGCGGGCGAAGGAGCGGCCGGTCGTCTCGGAAGGGCGCAGCCTCAGCGCGCAATATGCCGAGGGCCTGTTCGGCGAGCGCGAGAATGAGACGTTGCAGATCGTCGTGCGCTCCATGACCAATCCGCAAGCGCGCGAGCTGTTGCGTATGCGCAGCGTCCCGGAATTCATCGGCCCTATCGCCGCGACGCTCGAGGGGCCGGCGGCGCTGGAGCGGGCCACTCTCTTCAACGCCTGCCTCTTCGGAATCTCGATATTGCGCCAAGTCCTCGGCGTGGAGACGCTCCAGGACGCCAATGAAGCGACGATGCGTCCTCTGATCGAGCGCCTGCTCGCCGCCTGCCTCGCGCCAGAAGGCGCAGTCGCGGAAGGCGTGGCGGAGACAGTGAGCGTCCCGCCGGCGCTCGAAGCGCGCCGAGCCGAAGCTCGCCCCAAAAAAAAGACGGCGGCAAGAGCGGCGCGAAAACGCCCCGCCGAGCGCAAGTAGCCGCGAGCGAGCCGCGCCGGCCCATCGGCCTGCGACATGCGCGCCGATGGATAAGCTCGCGGCGGCGCCTATATTCCACCAGCGCGACTCGTCTCTCGAGTGCGCGCGGACGCTCGGCTTACCATTAGAGTGTTTTCGAGCGAAGTGGGAACCGGTTCGCGTGAAGAAAACCGGCAGAACAAGGAGATCGAGGGTCATTCCGGTTCGATCTGAACCGGAATCACTCTAGCGACGATGAGGCGCGACTCATGGAGCAGCCCCCGAAGGACAAGGCCTGGTCTTTTCATCTCGCCTATTTTCTGCTGGCGCTGATCGGCGTGCTCATACTGCAGCAGATGTGGACGGTCTATCGTCAGACCGAGGTCGTTCCCTATAGCGAGTTTCAGAACCTCCTGCGCGACAACAAGATCGCCTCGGTCGAGGTCGGCGCCGATGTGATGCGCGCGACGCTCAAGGAGCCGATGAAGGATGGGCGCAAGCAGCTCGTCGCAGTGCGCGTGCCGACCGATGTCGCCGCCGAGCTCGAGGCGGCCAAGGTCAAATATTCCGGAATCGTCGAAAACACCTGGGTCTCGACGCTGCTCTCCTGGGTCGTGCCGATCGCCCTGTTCTTCCTCGTCTGGAGCTTTTTGTCGCGCCGCATGACGCAGGGCTTGGGCTCGGTCATGCAGATCGGACAGAGCCGCGCCAAGATTTTCGTCGAGACGGATGTGAAGGTCGGCTTCGCCGATGTCGCCGGAGTCGACGAGGCCAAAGAGGAATTGCAGGAGATCGTCGCCTTTCTGAAGGACCCCAAGACCTATGGGCGCCTCGGCGCGCGCGTTCCCAAAGGCATTCTTCTCGTCGGCCCGCCCGGCACCGGCAAGACTCTGCTCGCCCGCGCGGTGGCGGGCGAGGCGGGCGTGCCCTTCTTCTCCATCACCGGCTCGGAGTTCGTGGAGATGTTCGTCGGCGTCGGCGCCGCGCGCGTGCGCGATCTGTTCACGCAGGCGCGCGCCTCGGCGCCCTGTATCATCTTCATCGACGAATTGGATGCGCTCGGCCGCGCGCGCGGAATCTCGGGCCTTTCCGGCGGCCATGACGAGAAGGAGCAGACGCTCAATCAATTGCTCGCCGAATTGGACGGATTCGATCCGAGCGCCGGCGTCGTGCTGCTCGCCGCCACCAATCGGCCCGAGGTGCTCGATCCGGCGCTGCTGCGCGCCGGGCGCTTCGATCGGCAGATTTCGGTCGATCGGCCGGACAAGATCGGCCGCGCCGCGATTCTCCAGGTGCATTTGCGCAAGATCAAGCTCGGCGCCGATATCGATCCCGCGCAGATTGCGGCGATGACGCCGGGCTTCACCGGCGCCGATCTCGCCAATCTCGTCAATGAGGCCGCGACATTGGCGACGCGCCGGCGCGCGGTCTCGGTGACGTTGGATGATTTCACTTCCGCGATCGAGCGTGTGATCGCCGGGCCGGAGAAGCGCAATCGCCTGCTGCATCCGCGCGAGCGGCGCATCGTCGCCTATCACGAGATGGGCCATGCGATCGTCGCCATGGCGCTGCCGGATATGGATCCGATCAAGAAGGTCTCGATCATTCCGCGCGGCATGGGCGCGCTCGGCTATACGATGCAAATGCCGACCGAGGACCGCTATCTGATGACGCGCACCGAGCTGATGAATCGCATGACGGTTCTGCTCGGCGGCCGCGCGGCGGAGATGAACGTGTTCCATGAGGCGACCACCGGCGCCGCCGACGATCTGCAACGCGCCACCGAAATGGCCCGCTCCATGGCGACGCGCTATGGCATGGAGCCTGCGGTCGGCCAAGCCTCCTATATCGCCGAGCGGCCGCGCTATCTCGACATCGGCGATCTCGGCCAGCGCTCGCAGGCGAGCGAGGAGACCAGCGCGCGCATCGACCGCGCCGTGCGGGAGCTGGTGAACGACGCTTTCATCCGCGCCACTGGGATTTTGAAAGCCTGCGCGAGCATTCACGAGGAGACGGCGAAGCGGCTGCTCGATAAGGAGACGTTCACAGAGGAGGAGCTGGAGCCGATCCGCGCGGAGGTGGAGGCGAGCCTGAAGGCTCGCGGTCCAGGGAGCGCGCCGAACGCCGAGCCTTCAGGCTCGCATTCCGCGACGAGTGGCGGTTGATAGCTGCGCCGCCCGTCCGCGCGCTTTTTCCCGCATGTGGTCGAGGGGCGACCCGCGACTCGCTTTAAAGATCACAATAGCGAGGAAGAAATACGGGGATATCGGGGATATCGGGGATATTGGGGATATGAAGAATATCGGCGCCGCCAACGCATCGACGGATGGGCGCGTTTCTCCGTAGCCGTGTAGATAGATAGGCGTCACCGAATCCTGAAGGCGCCTCATGCTCACCAACAGTCGCGATATTATCCGCCGCCTGGAGCGTGAAGGCTGGCGACTCGTGCGCATCAATGGATCGCATCATCACTTTGCGAAGGACGGCCGACGCAATCTCGTGACGGTTCCGCATCCTAGGTCCGATATTCCGCTCGGCACGGCGCGGAATATCTATAAGCAGGCTGGCTGGGCAAAGGAGTAATCAGGCCGCCTGTTGCGTCGATCGGGCGCGCGGCGGCGGCAGGGCTATGACGAGAACGGCGTCGGCGAAGCTCTCCGCCCATTCCGGGTCGCTCATTATCTCGGACAAATCGCGGGTCGGCGGGATCGGAAGACCTTCCTCGATCATCCCCTCGGTCCAGCCTTCCAACGCCTCCGTCGCCATGGCGAACAGATCGTCGAGCTCGTCGGCGGCCGAGAAGCAGCCGGGCGCGTCGGGAAAGCTCACGCCATAGGCGCTGTCGCCTTCCTGGTGGATGATGGCGATATAGGGTTTCATGCGACGCTCGTTCTCATAGACGAGCAATCATAGCGCATTTCATTCATATTGCCATGCGGGACGAGGCGAGCGAGACGAGGAGCGGCGCGGCCGACGCCCGACGGCTCCGCGAACGGAGCCGCCGGGCCGGATGGCCTCACCCCAGCGTCTTCTTCAGCTCCGCCAGAATCGCGTCGCCCATCTGGCTCGTCGAGACCGGCTTGTCGGTCGGCCCGGCGATGTCGGCCGTGCGCAGGCCGGCGGCCAGCACGTCGGCGATCGCCTTGTCGATCGCATCGGCGACCGGGGTCAGGCCGAAGGAATAGCGCAGCGCCATCACCAAAGAGCCGATCATGGCGATCGGATTGGCGAGCGCCTTGCCGGCGATATCCGGCGCGGAGCCGTGGCAGGGCTCATAGAGCGCCTTGCGCTTGCCGGTCGCCGCGTCTTCCCCGCCGAGCGAGGCGGAGGGCAGCATGCCGAGCGAGCCGGTCAGCATGGAGGCGACGTCCGACAAAAGATCGCCGAAGAGATTGTCGGTGACGATGACGTCGAACTGCTTGGGCCGGCGCACCAGCTGCATGCCCAGCGCATCGGCGAGCATATGCTCGAGCTGCACATCGGCATATTCGCGGGCGTGCAGGGCCGTCACCACCTCGCGCCACAAAAGGCCGGACTTCATCACATTGGCCTTCTCGGACGATGTGACCTTGTTGGTGCGCTTGCGGGCGAGCTCGAAGGCGATGCGGGCGATGCGCTCGATCTCATAGGTCTCATAGACCTGCGTATCGACGCCGCGCTTCTGGCCATTGCCGAGATCGGTGATTTCCTTGGGCTCGCCGAAATAGACGCCGCCGGTCAATTCGCGCACGATCATAATGTCGAGGCCGTCGACGAGATCGGGCTTCAGCGAGGAGGCGTCCACCAGCGCCGGATAGCAGATGGCGGGGCGCAGATTGGCGAAGAGGCCGAGATCCTTGCGCAGCCGCAACAGGCCGGCCTCGGGGCGCACGTCATAGGGAACGCCGTCCCATTTCGGCCCGCCGACGGCGGCCAGCAGCACGGCGTCGGCGCTCTGGGCCATGGCCATGTCGGATTCGCTGATCGCCTGACCGTGGGCGTCATAGGCGGAGCCGCCGACGAGGCCCTTCTCCGTCTCGAAAGAGGCGACGCCGGAGGCGCTCAGAAACGCGATGAGCTTTTCGGCCTCGGCCATGATTTCCGGGCCGATGCCGTCGCCCGGCAGGAGAAGGAGCTTGTAGGCGGCCATGAAATCCTCTCTATCTCTGGTTCTCGGGGTTGCGCCGTCAATAAGGCGCGCGCTGCCGCAAGGCAACATCGCGGAGAAATCCATCGTGATGCGACAATCTGTCCGCGGCGGCCGGCTTGCCGGGATCGCGACGGCCGTGCAGCCTGCGTTCCGAGCCCCATAAGGAGCCCCGCTTCGCGCCCGTCCCATTTGGCGGGCGTGAAGGATAAAAACGAAAAGAGGAGACGCGTTTCATGTCGAAATCGAAGATCGTGGCGGCCGCCCTGCTCGCGACCGCGCTCACCGCCGGCCGCGCCGAGGCCTTCTGCCTGTTCTCCTGCGATCCGACCACAGACAACGCCCGCTCGGTTTTCGAGAATCGGCTGAAGCAGAAGTTCGATCCGGACGTCAAGGTGGTCAAATTCGAGGTGTCGCGTTTCTGGCAGCTGGATGTCGAGGGCGCGGGCCATAAGGCCGTCGAATTCTACTTCACCGGCACGGCGGAGTTCCCCAAGGGCGCCAATCTCGATTGCAAGCCGGATGAGGCCGGGGCCGTGAAGGAGGGCTGCTCGGCCAGCAAATATTATTCGACGACTGTCTCCAATCAGGAGATCAAGGGCCGGCAATATATCGAGCCGGGCGCCACGATCGAATTCAAGGACGAGACGCGCTTCGATCAAGCCCCGAGCGGCTGGAAGGGCCAGGACGGCAAGTCCTATTGATCGGGCGATCGGCGCCGCCCCTTCCCTAGGCCCGCGCAATTGGTGTAGAAGGCCCGCGACAAGAACATGCGCGGGCCGCGGGGCGGGCGGAAACCGGGCGTCGGGAGACAGCGGTTCATGCAGCAGGTTATCATCGTCATCCACCTGATGGTGGTGGTCGCTCTCGTCGTTCTGATTCTCTATCAGAAGTCGGAGGGCGGCGCGCTCGGCATCGGCGGCGGCGGCGGCCTGTTCACGGGCCGCGGCCAGGCCAACGCCGTCACCCGCGCCACCGGCATTCTCGGCGCCATCTTCTTTCTGACGAGCATCGTGCTCACTGTTCTCCCGGCCTGGGAGCGCGGTAGCGAGGGGGTCGATCCCGGCAAGCTGGAGCTCAAGGAGATCCCGCCGGCCGGCGCGCCGGCGACGGGCGCCTCGACGCCGGCTCCGACGGACAAGAAAGAAAGCATCTTCGACCAGCTGCAGCGCGTCCAGCAGCAGCGCCAGGGCGCGACGCCGCCGGCGGCCGAGCCGCCTGCTGCCGCCGCTCCGGCGACGGAAGGCGCGAAGGAGCCCGAGGCGAAAGCCCCCGAGGGCGCAGACGCAGACAAGGCTCCGGCCGAGCAGAAGTGAGGCGCGGGCGGCTCGCGAGGGCCGCCCTTCGCAGCTTCGGCCAGCGAACGGCCGGTGGAATTCCGCCGGCCGACGAAAAAAGTCTTTTCCGAATCGATCCAGAGGCGATAAGCGTAAGGCCCCATGGCGCGGTACATCTTCATCACCGGCGGCGTGGTCTCCTCACTCGGCAAGGGCTTGGCGTCGGCGGTGCTCGGAGCATTGCTTCAGGCGCGCGGCTACACCGTGAGGCTGCGCAAGCTCGATCCCTATCTCAACGTCGATCCTGGCACGATGAGTCCGTACCAGCACGGCGAGGTCTTCGTGACCGACGACGGCGCCGAGACCGATCTCGATCTCGGCCACTATGAGCGTTTCACCGGACGTCCCGCTTGTCGCCAAGACAATGTGACGACCGGGCGCATCTATCAGGACATTATCGCCAAGGAGCGGCGCGGCGACTATCTCGGCGCGACGATCCAGGTGATTCCTCATGTCACCAACGCCATCAAGGAATTTGCCCTCGAGGGCAATGACCACGTCGATTTCGTCCTGATCGAGATCGGCGGCACGGTGGGCGACATAGAGGGCCAGCCTTTCTTCGAGGCGATCCGCCAGCTCGGCAATGAGCTGCCGGAGAAGCATTGCATCTATATCCATCTGACGCTGCTGCCCTTCATCCCCAGCGCCGGCGAGCTGAAGACCAAGCCGACGCAGCATTCGGTGAAGGAGCTGCGCTCGATCGGCATTCAGCCGGATATTCTGCTCTGCCGCACCGATCGCGAGATCCCGCGCGAGGAGCGCCGCAAGCTCGGCCTCTTCTGCAATGTCCGCGAGAATGCGGTGATCGAGGCGCGCGACGCCGCCCATATCTATGACGTGCCGCGCGCCTATCACGCGGCAGGGCTCGACGCGCAGGTGCTCGCCGCCTTCGGCATAGACCCCGCGCCCAAGCCGGATATGAGCCGCTGGAATGCGGTGACGCAGCGCGTGAACAATCCCGAGGGCGAGGTCACGATCGCCGTCGTCGGCAAATATACCGGCATGAAGGACGCCTATAAGAGCCTCATCGAGGCTCTGGCGCATGGCGGCATCGCCAATCGCGTGAAGGTCAATCTCGACTGGATCGAATCGGAGGTGTTCGAGAGCTCCGATCCGGCCGCCCATCTCGAGCATGTGAACGGCATTCTCGTGCCGGGCGGCTTCGGCCAGCGCGGCGCGGAGGGCAAGATTCTCGCGGCCCGCTTCGCCCGCGAGCGCGGCGTTCCCTATTTCGGCATTTGCTTCGGCATGCAGATGGCGGTCATAGAGGCGGCGCGCGCCCTCGCCGGCATAGACAAGGCCAATTCGACCGAATTCGGCCCCTGCGAGGAGCCCGTCGTCGGCCTGATGACCGAGTGGCTGCGCGGCAATGCGCTGGAGCAGCGCTCCGCGAGCGGCGATCTCGGCGGCACGATGCGCCTCGGCGCCTATCCCGCCCATCTGAAGCCCGGCTCGCGCATCGCCGCCATCTACGGCCGCTGCGATATATCGGAGCGCCATCGCCACCGCTATGAGGTGAACGACGCCTATCGCGAGCGGCTGGAGGCGCATGGCCTCTCCTTCGCCGGCTCCTCGCCGGATGGCGTGCTGCCGGAGACGGTCGAAATTCCCGACCATCCCTGGTTCATCGGGGTGCAATATCACCCGGAGCTGAAGTCCCGCCCCTTCGAGCCGCATCCGCTCTTCGCCAGCTTCATCGAGGCGGCGAAGGCGCAGAGCCGGCTGGTCTGACAAAGCATAGGCGCGAGCGAGCCTGAAGGCTCGCGGTCCAAAGCGCATCCTGGACCGCGAGCCGTCAGGCTCGCTCGCGCTCGGAGTTACTCCGCTCGCTCGAGGCTCCGAGCGATCGTCGGCGCCGCGGCTTCGCCGGCGCGCCAAGCCGCGCGCGCCGCGAGGAAGGCCGCCGTCAGAAATCCCACCGTCGTCAGAGTGAAGCTCACGCCCGCAATCAGGGGAAAATGCGGCTCGACCGGCGGCAGCGTCGCCGGATCGATCTTCGGCGTCAGCGCGCGCAGCGCGAAGGACAGCGGATTGTTGAAGGTTCCGAAGCAGATAGAGACGATCATCCAGATCGGCGGCCGTAGGGCGTATTGGCGGAACAGCAGCGCGAAGACAAAGACGAACTGCGCCATCATCAGATAATCGATATGGGCGCGGATGAGATCGTCGCGCCGGGGAATGGCCTGGGCGAGCGCGCTGTCCGGGTAGAACAGAGTGACGCCCAAGATCCAGGCGATGGCGAGCGCCATGCCCAGCAGCAGCGTCGCAAAGGCGAGCAGAAAGGCGTTGCGCGACGGCAGGCGCGCCGCGATCGATCGCTGTCTCATCGTAAATCTCCGAAAACCCCGACAGGGGAGAGGGGCGATCCTGCCTGCTCGCCGCCTCTCGTCCTAGGGCGCCCGGACCCGCGTCGCCCGGGCATTTTGCCCGATCTTCCCGAGGTAAAGCAGAGCGGCGGCCGGATCGCATTGGCGGTCAAGGCGATTCCTGCTTTACTCGGCGATGCTGGGAGAAAGCCGGAGCGAAGCCCGATGCAATTGATCATTCGCCTCATCATGCGACTCGTCGCCATTGTGGGCTTTTGCCTGGCGCTCGCCATCGGCTGGGTGATGGACGACGCCAATCGCTCCATTCGCGCGGAAACGCGAGGCTCTGCCGAGCGCGTCGCCCATGAGCTCGAGCATCTCTTCTGGCGCGAGATTCTCTGGCGCGGCTCCATGCGGCGCGACAACATATTGCCCATTCCCAATTGGGAATCGCTGGCGACTTTGAAGCTGGTCTCCCCCGGCGTCTGCATCACTTTCGCGCCGGGGACGGAGGAGCCGCGCGTTCTGTGCAGCCAGATGGATGGCGTCGGCGTCGAGGCGCCGCAATGGTTCACCCGCGCTTTCGATCTTCTGTTCGGCGCGCCGGCGCCGGTGTCGCGGCCGCTCACCGTGCGCCAGCCGGAGACGGGCGCCGTGGTGGCGCGCGCCGATCAGGGCGCCGCCGTGCGGCAGGCCTGGCGCGAAATCTCCATCGTCGCCGGCGTCGCCGCATCCATGGCGGTCGGCGTCTGCCTGCTGGCGGCGCTCGCCATCTTCCACGCGCTGGCGCCGACGCAGATCATCGTCGATGGGCTGCGCCGGCTCGAGAATGGCAATTACCGCCATCGCATCAAATCCTTCACCAGCGGCGAGTTCGGCCTCATCGCCCGCGCCGTCAACGACCTCGCCGAGCGATTGGCGCAAACGACGGCGGAGCGGGTCGCGCTGACCAAGCGGCTGTTCGAGGTGCAGGAGGAGGAGCGCCGCGCTCTGGCGCGCGATCTCCATGACGAGTTCGGCCAATGCCTGACGGCGACCAGCGCCTTCGCTGCGGCGATAGAGGCGGGGGCGTCCGACCGGCCCGATCTCGCGGCCGACGCGCGCTCCATCGGCAAGGTGGCGCGGCGCATGACGATGACCCTGCGCGAGGCGCTGGCGCGGCTGCGCTCGCAGGATCTCGACGAGCTGGGCCTCGAGGCCTGCCTCGTTCAGCTCGTCGCCGGCTGGAACGCGCAGACGGCGCCTCGTGCAGTCGTGCATCTCGATCTGATGGGCGATCTCGCCGGCGTGCCGCCCGCGGTCTCCACCAGCGTCTTCCGCATCGCGCAGGAATGCCTCACCAACGCCATGCGCCACGGCCGGCCGAGCGAGGTTTTTCTCCGCGTGGAGCGGCTCGCCTCCAATGATGGTTTCGTCGCCCTCACCGTGGAGGACGATGGCGAGGGCGATCCAACGCGCATCGACTTTTCCGCCGGCCATGGCCTGCTCGGCATGCGCGAGCGCGTTTCCGCCTTCGGCGGCAGCCTCTCCATCGATCGCGCCGCGCGCGGCGTCTGCGTCGCGGCGCGCATTCCGCTGGCGCCGGCCAATTCCAACGCCGCCGGCGCATTCGGGCGGGCGGCGTGAGCGGCGTCTCGGTGCTGCTCGTCGACGATCATCCGATCGTGCGGGAGGGCTATCGCCGCCTGCTCGAGCGCCAGCCGGGCTTTCGCGTCGTCGGCGAGGCGGACAGCGCCGCCGCGGCCTATCAGGCCTATCGCAAATTCTCGCCCGATGTGGTGGTGATGGATCTCCAGCTCACCGGCGGCGCCGGCGGGCTGGAGGCGGTGCGCCATATAAGGCAATGGGACAAAAGGGCGCGCATTCTCGTCGTCACCATGCATGACGCCGCGGCCTATGCGTTGAAGGCGTTCGAGGCCGGCGCCAGCGGCTTCGTCACAAAGGGCGGCGAGGCGGCGGAACTGGTCCGCGCGGTGGAGACGGTCGCCCATGGCGGCCGCGCGCTCGGCGACGACATAGCGCGGGAGATCGCGGCGGAGCGCCTCGCCGAGGGGCGTTCGCCCATTGACGATCTCGGGCCGCGCGAGACGGAGATTCTCCGCCTCGTCGCCTCCGGCCGCACCACGGACGAGATCGCCGGGGCGCTCAACCTCAGCGCCAAGACGGTGCAGAATTACCACTATCAGATCAAATCCAAGATGGGCGCCCGCACGGATGCGCATCTCGTCTGGCTCGCCATCGGCGCCGGCCTGGTCGGCGGCGAGGGGGCGGTGTGAGAAGATGCGAGCCTGAAGGCTCGCGGTCCAAGGGCGGGATCGGACCGCGAGCCTTCAGGCTCGCCTCGTGAAGCCTCGCGCCGATGCGCTTTACGACTTCGTCTTCTCGGTCAGAATCCTCTCGAGGTCGGCCTCGGAAATCTCGCCGCTGTATTTGTCGCCATTGATGAAGAAGGTCGGCGTCGAATTAATGCCGAATTTCTCCGCCGCGCGGTCGCGCACCTTGCTCACATTCTCGAAGAGCTGCTGATCCTTCAGCGTCGCCTCGAATTTCTCCTGGCCGAGCCCGGTCTGCTTCAGCACGCCGGCGAGGCCGTCCAGCGGCTTGTCGACGAAGGCCCAGTTCTTCTGCTGGGCGAAGAGCAGATCGACCACCGCGTCGCGCTTGTCGCCGGCGTTGCGCGCCAGCATGAAGGCCGCCGTGGCCAGCGGATCGAGCGGGAACTCGCGCAGGATGAACTTCACCCTGCCGGTGTCGATGAAATTCTTCTTCAGCGTCGGATAGACGTCCTTGTGGAAGGCCGCGCAATGGCTGCAGGTCATGGAGGCGTATTCGACGATGGTGATCGGCGCGTCGGCCTTGCCCTCGACGATATCCGGCAGGGCGTTTGGCCCCATCAGCTCCTCGACCGGGATCTTGCCGCTCGGCGCCTTCTGGGCGAGGGCGGGCGCGGCGAGGCCAAAGACGGCGAAAGCCGCCGCGGCGAGCGCGGCGCGACGGGAAAATCGAAGGTCGAAGCTGGGCATGGACGCTCCATAGGGTCGCGGAACCGGCGGACCATAGAGCATTTTCGGCCCGCGGGGAATCGGCGGAAAGAGCGGTCTTTCCGCCGTCGCGCGAATCGCTACCCAACCGTCAGCGCGACGCCGCCCACGCCCTCGATCTCGCCCGTCACATGGTCCCCGGAAACGATCGGCCCGACGCCGGCCGGCGTGCCGGTGAAGATGAGATCGCCCGCCTCCAGCCGCACGAATTGCGACAGGATCGCCACGATCTCCGCGACGCTCCAGATCATGTCGGAGAGATCGGCGTCCTGCCGTATCGCGCCATTGACGGCGAGGCTGATGCGTCCCTTGCCCGGATGGCCGACGCGCGTCGCCGGCGCCAGCGCCCCCAGCGGCGCGGAATTGTCGAAGCCCTTGGAGAGGTCCCAAGGCCGCCCGGCCTTGCGCGCCTCGCTCTGCAGGTCGCGGCGGGTGAGGTCGATCCCGGCGCCATAGCCGAACACATGCGCGAGCGCGTCGGCGCGGGCGATATCCGCTCCGCCGCTTCCGATCGCCGCCACCAGCTCGATCTCGTGGTGCAGGTCCGTGGTGCGGGGCGGGTAGGGGATGGTCGCGCCGCTGGCGACCACGGCGTCGGCGGGCTTGGAGAAGAAGCAGGGCTGCTCGCGGCTCGGGTCCTTGCCCATCTCGCGCGCATGGGCGGCGTAATTCTGCCCGACGCAGAAGATGCGCCGCACGGGAAAGCGCCGGGTCTCGCCGGCAATGGCGAGCGCGGCCGGTTCCGGCGGCGGAAACAAAAATGCGCTCACTGCGAAACCTCTCGTTTCTGCGCGGAACAAGGGCGGCGGCAGCGCGAATGTCGCGCCGCCGTCATGCGCTCGAGAGACTGACCATCTATCGGAGCGATGTCAAAAGCACATCGTTTCGAGGTTATTTCATGATCGAGCTTCTGTCCCGCGCATCACGCGCGCTGATTTGCGCCGCTCTTCTCGCGCCGCTGTCCGCCGTCGCCTCCGAAGAAGGTCCCCAACGTCCCATCGTCATCGGCCATCGCGGCGCCGGCGGCTATGTCCCCGAGCATACGCTCGAATCCTACGCTCTCGCGATCGAGCTCGGCGCCGATTTCATCGAGCCCGATCTCGTCTCCACCAAGGACGGCGTGCTGATCGCCCGTCACGAGCCGAACATCATCGCCACCACAAATGTGAAGAGCCTGCCGCAATTCGCCAACCGCAAGCGCAAGGCCGTCGTCGACGGCGTCGAGCAGGAAGGCTATTTCGTCAGCGACTTCACCTGGAGCGAGATCAAGCAGATCGGCGCCGTGCAGGCCTTCGCCGAGCGCGACCCGGACTTCAACGGCCGCTTCCACATTCCGAGCTTCGACGAGATCATCGAGCTCGCCAAGCGCAAGGGCCGCGAAGAGGGCCGCGTCATCGGCGTCTATCCCGAGACCAAGCATCCGACCTATCATCAAATGATCAACCTCCCGCTCGAGGATCGCCTGCTCGCCGTGCTGACGCGCCATGGCTGGAACCATCATAGCGCTCCGGTCTTCATCCAGAGCTTCGAGCAGGCCAATCTGAAATATCTGCGCAAGAAGACGACGGTGCGGCTCATCCAGCTCATCGACGCCAATGACGTCAATCCCGACGGCTCGCTGGATTTCACGCCGCCCTATGATCGTCCTTATGATTGGACCGTCGCCGGCCGCCAGGGCAAATTCGCCGATCTCTTGAAGCCCGCCGGCCTCGCCGAGGTCCGCACCTATGCCGATGGCGTCGGGCCGTGGAAGACCTATCTCATCAGTTCCGCCTGCATAAAGATCGTCAACAACGCCTGCGCCGACGCCAATGGCGACGGCTCTGTCGATGAGGCGGATCGCAAGCTGCTGGCGCCGACCTCCGTCGTCGCCGACGCCCATGCGGCCGGCCTGCTCGTGCATCCCTATACGTTCCGCAATGAGCAGCGCCGTCTCGCCAGCGATTACAAAGGCGTTCCGGTCAATGAATATCTGACCTTCTACAAGCTCGGCGTCGATGGATTGTTCAGCGACTTCGCCGATACGGCGGTGACGGCGCGCTCGCTATGGGCGCTGAAAACCGACCCCGATGCGGCGAAATGTCTGGTCAAAGGCCTCTATGGCCATGACTCCGCGTGCCGCGGGCTGCGCTGGCTCAACGCCAATTGAGATGCATGACGGACGGCGGCGGACGACGCCGCCGTTCCTTTACAAATAGCTCAGCCACCAATCGCGCCGCCGCCGCTTGACGCGTGCGAACCAGGCGCAGGCCGGATAGATGGCGGCCATGACCAAAATCCAAATGACATAGGCGCCGGCGAGGCCGAGCCCGTAATTCTCTGGCGGCGGCCCGCCGCTCTCGAGGCCTTTGATATCGACGCCCTTCGCTATGGCGACGAGCACGGCCGCCGCCAGAATGGCGTAGAGATGCAGCACATAGGCGAAGAGCGGAACCCGCCCGAATGTGGCGAGCACGCGCCCCACGGCGCCGCCCGCCCGCTCCAGCGCCGGCAGCAGCAGAAGCCCGACGCCGAGCGTCACCAGCACGTAATGCAGCGAGGGCGGATATTTGGTGACGTTGAGGAAGGACAGCGCCGTTCTGACGCCTTCCGGATAAGTCAGCCAGAGCCGCACGTCGCCATAGACGCCAGCGAAGCGCAACACGACAAATCCCGCGAGAAAGGCGAGGCCGAGCGTGACGAGCGCCCGCATCCGACGTTCATGCGGCCATAGGAAGATCGGCGCGAGCCCATAGCCGAGCGCGATGACGCCGATCCAGGGCAGCACGGGATAATAGACCTGGCCGCGCAGGCCGAAGGGCAGCGGCCCTTTCTCGTGCAGCACATTCCACAAGGGCGCGAAGCCGCCCAATTGCGCCGCGTGAACGCCGTCGAAGAGATTGTGCGAAAGCAGGATCGCCGCGCCGATCGCCAGCACGACGCGCGTCGGCAGATGGATGAGCGCCGAAAGCGCGATCATGCCGCAGCCGATCGCCCAGAGCGTCCCCAGCTCGATCGCGCCCGAGCCCACCGTCCACACCGGGCTGATGATGAAAATGTCGAGCAGGATCAGCCACAGCCCGCGCGTCCGCAGGAAGCGAGAGAGCGCGCCGCGATCCTCGAGCGAGAGCCCGTGCAGATAGGCCGAGACGCCTGCGAGAAAGGTGAAGGTCGGCGCGCAGAAATGGGTGACGAAGCGCGTGAGGAACAAAGCGGGATAGGTGCGTTCGAGATCGGTCGGATCGAAGCGCAGCGCATCGGCGTCGAAGAAATCGCGTACATGGTCCAGCGCCATGACGATGATGACGAGCCCGCGCAGGCGATCGACGGAGAGGAGCCGCGTTCCGGCGGTGAGCGCGGCGTCGTGCGGGACGCTCGGGATTTTCTCCATTGTCTTCGTCATGACGTCTCTCCGCCGGCTATCGAAAATTCAATGAATGAAACTGCAGCCCTCACCCTCCCCTTCAGGGGGAGGGTCGGCCTGCGAAGCAGGACGGGGTGGGGTGAAACTCCCCGAGACTCGAAGATCACCCCCTCCCGAGCGCCCGCGCTACTCGAAATCCGCCGGGGCGAATTCGCGCAGCGTGCGGCAGAATTCGCAGGTCACGCCGATGCGGCCATTGTCGCCGATCATGTCGCTGCGGTCCTGCGGCGCGAAGCTGCGCAGGAGATTGGCGATGCGCTCCGTCGAGCAGCGGCAGGATTCGACGATTCTGCGCGTCGGATAGACGGTGACGCCGCGCTCGTGGAACAGCGAATAGAGCAGCCGCTCGCCCGAGAGCCCCGGATCGACCAGCTCGTGATCCTGTGTCGTCGCCGCCAGCGACAGGCCTTCGACCCAGGCGTCCTCTTCGCTATCGTTCGAAAGAGCGGAGCTGGCGGGCGCGTCGCCGGGATCGAGATCGCGCGGGCGCAGGGGCGTCCCCGGCAGATATTGCAGCAGCAGGCCGCCGACGCGCCAGCTGCGCCCGGCGGGCGTCACGCTCTCGGCCACGGCGAGGCGCACATAGCTCGGAATCTGCTCGGACTGGCGGAAATAGCGATGCGCCGCCTCGGCGAAGCCGTCGCCCTCCAGCGGCACCACGCCCTGATAGCGCGCGGCGTCGCGGTCGTGCTCCATCGTCAGCGCCAGATGGCCGCGGCCGAGCAGATCGCCCGGAGCCATGCCGGCGACGATGCGGCTCTCGTCATAGCGCGCGAAGCCGCGCAGCTTTCCGGGCGCGTCGAAATCGACGACGATCATATCGACCGGACCGTCGCTGCGCGTCTGCAATTGAAAGCGGCCGTGCGACTCGATCAGCGAGCCGAGCAGCGTCGTCAGCGCGGCGGCCTCGCCGAGCAGGCGCGCGACGGCCGGCGGATAATCGTAATGGGTGAGGATGGAATGCGCCGCCGGCCCGAGCCGCGTCAGACGTCCGCGCAGATCGAGCGGCTCGACCGCGAAGGGCAGCAGGCTGTCGTCCTCGGCGAAGGGCGACGCCGGCCGGGCGATGGCCTCATCCGCCCGTCGCGTCATTTGCGCGCCCGCCGCGTCATTTGCTCGCCTGTCGCGTCATGGCCCGTTCGCTCCGAAAACCCAGGCGAGCACGCCCTTTTGCGCGTGAAGGCGGTTTTCCGCCTCGTCGAAGACCACCGATTGCGGGCCGTCGATCACCTCGTCGGTCACTTCCTCGCCGCGATGCGCCGGCAGGCAATGCATGAAGATCGCGTCCTTATTGGCCGCGGCCATCAGCTTGGCGTTCACCTGGAAGGGCGAGAGCAGCGCATGGCGGCGCGCCTCCTCCTGCTCGTCGCCCATGGACACCCAGCAGTCGGAGATGACGGCGTCGGCGCCGGCGACGGCCGCGAAAGGATCGGCGGTGAGATTGAGCCGCACGCCATTGGCGCGCGCCCATTCGACCAGCTCGTCGCCGGGCGCGAGCTCCGGCGGCGTCGCGACATTGATCGTGAAGTCGAAGGGCTTCGCCGCATGGACCCAGCTCGCCAGCACATTATTGGCGTCGCCGGTCCAGGCCACGGTGCGGCCCTTTATCGGGCCGCGATGCTCCTCGAAGGTGAGCACGTCCGCCATCACCTGGCAGGGATGCGAGAGCTTGGTGAGTCCGTTCACCACAGGCACGCTGGCGTAGCGAGCGAGCTCGGTGAGATCGTCATGCGAGAGAATGCGGATGACGATGGCGTCGACGAAGCGCGACAGCACGCGGGCTGTGTCCGCAATCGTCTCGCCGCGGCCGAGCTGCATCTCATGGCCCGTCAGCATGATCGTCTCGCCGCCGAGCTCGCGCATGCCGAGATCGAAGGAGACGCGCGTGCGGGTCGACGGCTTGTCGAAGATCATCGCCAGCGTCTTGCCGGCCAGAGGCTGGTAGCTCGAGCGCGCGCCGCGCACGCGCGCGGCCTTTATCGCCGCGGCGATATCGAGAATGCGTCGCAGCTCCGTCGGCGGAAGCTCGGAAATATCGAGGAAGTGACGGACGCCCGTCAGCGGCGTATGGGCGGTCATCGCGCGGCTCCGGCGCTCTCCAGCTTCACACAGGCGGCGTCGAGCCGCCGCGCGGCTTCGGCCAGCTCATTCTCGCCGACGATCAGCGGCGGCAGCAGCCGCACCACATTGTCGCTCGCAGGAATGGTCAGCAGCTTGGCCTCGCGCGCCGCGGCGGCGAAGTCGCCATTGGGCACGCGCGTCTTCAGGCCGAACATCAGGCCCTCGCCGCGCACGCTCTCGATGATCGACGAATGACGATCCTCGAGCTCGGCGAGCTTTTGGCGGAACAGCACGCCGAGGCCGGCGACGCGCTCCACGAAGCCGGGCTCCAGCACCACATCGAGCACGGCGTTGCCCACAGCGGTGGCGAGCGGATTGCCGCCATAGGTGGAGCCATGCGCGCCGACGGTCATGCCCTTGCCGGCCTCCGCCGTGGCGAGACAGGCGCCGAGCGGAAAGCCGCCGCCTATGCCTTTGGCCAGAGCGGCGATGTCCGGCGTCACGCCGGAATGCTCGACCGCGAGGAAACGCCCGGTGCGGCCAATGCCCGTCTGCACCTCGTCGACGATGAGCAGCAGCCCATGGGCATCGCAGAGCTCGCGCAGGCCGGCCAGGAAGCGCGGCGGAGCCGCGCGCACGCCGCCTTCGCCTTGAATAGGCTCCAGCAGCACGCCGGCCGTCTGCGGGCCGACGAGCGCGCGCACGGCCTCGAGATCGCCATAGGGAGCCTGGTCGAAGCCGTCGGTCGGCGGGCCGAAGCCGTCGAGATATTTGGGATTGCCGCCGGCGGCGATGGTCGCCAGCGTGCGGCCGTGGAAGGCGCCCTCGAAAGTGATGAGCCGATAGCGCTCCGGCCGACCTTCCACAGCATGGAACTTGCGCGCGGTCTTGATCGCGCATTCGACCGCCTCGGCGCCCGAATTGGTGAAGAAGACCAGATCCGCGAATGTCGCCTGCGCGAGCCTGCGGGCGAGGCGCTCGGCCTCTGGAATCTGAAAGAGATTGGAGACGTGCCAGGGCTTCGCCGCGGCGGCCGTCAGCGCGCCGACGAGATGCGGATGGCCATGGCCGAGCGAATTGACCGCGACGCCGGCGCCGAAGTCGAGATAGCGCTCGCCATCGCTGGCGGTGAGCCAGGCGCCCTCGCCCCGCTCGAAGGCGAGATCGGCCCGCGCATAGGTCGGAAACAGCGCCGAAACCACTTGGCGACTCCTTCGGAGAGACCTTAGCTCGCCGGCGCCCGTCGGGTCCCGCCGCCATGCAGCGGCCGCCATGCAGCGAGGGTCTGAAAATCAAAGTGCCGCCCTTCTGGGGCGGCATCTTTCTCGTGGAAACATTCTAGGTCCTCCCCTTGCGCGGGTCAAATCCCATTCCCCCGCCTCATTCTCCATGGCGACGCGGCGCCGGGACTGCGGCGAAACGACGGCGCCGGCGCCGCCGCGATCGACCGCGCGACAAAGCCGCCGCGCGCCGATGACGCATATAGAGACGTTCGTGCGCGGCGAAATGCGCCGCCAGATGCGCCGCCATGCGTGAAATCCCATGCGTTTCGACGCCCATAGTGAGTCTTTCGCGCAACACCCGCGGGGAATGAGCGGCATTACCTTGTGGGGAACGCTGTTTCGCTTGCCAGGGACTCTTGCGCGTGATTCAACTGGTAGAGTAGCGTTCGCGTCATCGCCCACGACATCTCGTGTGGCGCCTTCATTCGAGTGTGTGCGCGTCTTGTCGACTCCGGCGTCGCCGGTTGCGCGAGCGTTCGCCGATTCTCTCGGCTGAAGCCGGCTTAATCGAGGAGGACCTTAATGTCCTGGACCGACGAGCGCGTCGAGATGCTACGCAAGCTCTGGAACGACGGCCTCAGCGCCAGTCAGGTGGCTGCCGAGATCGGCGCAGGCATCACGCGCAACGCCGTTATTGGTAAGATTCATCGTCTCGGACTCGCGCAGCGCGCCAAGACGCCCATAGCGGCGCGTCCGCGCGTCGCGAAACCACAACGCCCGCAGGCCGCTGCGCCGCGTGTGCATCACGGACATGCGCCCGCTGTCGTCGGCAATGTCGCGTTGGCATTCGCGCCGCGCGCGCTGGTGATGCCGGACGCCCGCCCGCAAGAGGAAGTCGTCATTCCAATGTCCGAACGCGTCACGCTGATGGAGCTCAGAGAGTCGATGTGCCGTTGGCCGATCGGCGATCCGACATCGGCCGAGTTTCGCTTCTGCGGCGCGCGCTCGCCGGGCGGCGGCGGCAGCCCTTATTGCGGCTATCATTCGCAGATCGCCTATCAGCCTGTGCAGGATCGTCGCCGCGCGCGCGATCAGCTTCGCTCCGCCGCGCGTCTCGCCTGAGACGCGTTCGTCTCGGGCGCCGAGCGTCCCGAGATCATTACGGCGAGCTTACTCCGCGTTCCAGAAATAGTGCCAGACGCCATCCGCGCCGACGCCGATCCGCATCACTTTCGGGCGGCCGTCGGCATTGGATGCGGCGAGATCGGCGAAGCGCACGCAGGCCCAGAGCGCGCGCGTCTCTTCCTCGCTCGCCGGCGGCGCGGGACGTCGCGCGAAAGCCGGCCATTCATAGCTCTCGAACGGCCCGCGCGTGATGCGCAGAAAAGGCTGCGACAATACGGCGCGCGCGAGTGAGAGCATCTCGCGTCCCGCGCGATCGAATGAGAGCGATTTCAAGGTCTCGATCGGATCGGCGCCCGCCGGCCGCCGCGCGCCGCGCTCGAACAAGGGGCGCACCTCGTTCCAGTCGATCGGAATGCGCAGCGCTTCTATGTCGCCCGTCTCGCAAGCGGCGAGGATCTTCTCGCGCAGCGCGCGCACCGGCGCGGGCAGAGCGGCGAGATCGCGCAGCGGCTCGGAGATCGTCTCGACAACTGGTTTTATCGGCTTTTTCACGCGCGTAAGCGGAAAAGCGCGCTCAATGGCGCAGGCCGCTCGAGAATTCGCCGTCGCGCAAGCGCCGCGGCAAACGTTCCACGAAAGCCGCGACCTCCTCCTCGCCATAAGTGGCGACGAGCTCGTGCAGCGCCGCCGAGAGCGCGACATGGGCGAAGGAATCCCCTTCGATCCCGGCGAGCGCGGCTTCCGCGAAAGCCTCGGCGAGATAAGCGAGCGCGACTCGCCGCTGCTCGGAGCCGGCGGCGTCGTCCAATGTGGAGGAAGGAAAGCCCGTCATGCGATCACTCTAATCAACGGCGGCGCGCCGCGCGAGACGGGTCCTTGCCGGAGGGTTAACGCACATCCGCGTTTGCGACGTCAGGAATTCCCGTAACGATACGCGATGTCGTGCGCGATGCGGCCGCCTTCGTCCAGATAGCGCGAGATGGCCAGGCGCGCATTGGGCGTGCAGGAGCGATAGGTGGTCTCATAGCCGCGAAAGCCGCGGTTGAAGGCGCCCGTCAGCTTCAGCCGGCGCTGGCCCGTCTTGGCTTCCGCCTCCAGCAGCGAGCTCATCTTGCCGCGCCAATCCTCGCCATCTTCGGAGCCGCAGAGATCGCGCAGGTAGGAGAGCGCGCCGAGTATCTCGGAGAGTCGCAGCAATTGCGGCTCGTAGGGCGGCGGCGGCCCTTCGGCGGCGGGCTGCTGCGCGGCGCCGTTGGGCTGCGCCTGCTGCTTGCCTCCCGGCGGCGTTTTCGCGGCGTTCTTCTTCTTCGGCTTGGCCTTGCCCTGCGGCGGCGCCCGCTCGATCACGCGCGGCGCCGAATGCTGCTGGCCCCAGCCGAACAGGTTCTGCAGAAAATCCTGCGCGCGCGCCGGCTGCGCGAACAAGGCGCAAGAAAGCGCGAGGGCGCCGGCGAGCCCGATGGCTCGCGGTCCAGAGCGCGGCCAGGACCGCGAGCCTTCAGGCTCGCTCTTCGTCGCGATCGTTCTGTTTGACGAGAATGGCATCGCTTCGCCGCTTTCTTTCGAGCTTCGACGTATCTCCCTCTCCCCGCGCGCGGGGAGAGGGTCGGGGTGAGGGGCTCGGGGCGTTGGCCACAGACGGGAAACGCCCCGAGCCCCTCATCGGCGCCTTCTCCCCGCATGTGGGGAGAAGGCGCCGACGCCTCGCGAACGCGTCAAGGATAGAGCCGCGCCTTGGTCCAGCCCGCGCCCTCGCGGGAAAATTGCACGCGATCATGCAGGCGGAAGGGCCGATCCGCCCAGAACTCGATCGCGACCGGAAGGATCCGATAGCCGCGCCAATGCGGCGGCCGCGGCACCTCGCCGAGCCCGAAGCGCGCGGCCTGATAAGCGACCGCTTTCTCGAGCGCGAATCGGCTCTCCAGCGGTTGCGACTGGCGGCTCGCCCAGGCGCCGATGCGGCTGTCGCGCGGGCGGCTGGCGAAATAAGCGTCGGCCTCGGCGTCCGATACGGGCTCCACCGGACCGCGCAGCCGCACCTGGCGGCGCAGCGATTTCCAGTGGAAAAGCGCCGCCGCCTTCATCGTGGCCGCGAGCTCGCGGCCCTTGGCGCTCTCGGCGTTGGTATAGAAGGTGAAGCCGGATTCGCCCCAATCCTTCATCAAAACCATGCGGGAATCCGGCAAGCCGGTTTCGTCCACGGTGGAGAGCGCCATCGCTTCGGGAACGTCGGGCTCGCTCGTCCTCGCCTCCTCGAACCACTCGCCGAATAATGCGTAAGGTTCGGAGGCCTCGCAGAAGTCACTCTGTTTTAACCCCTTCACGGGAAAATCCTCAGCTGCCGCCGAAACGAGGGCGGTGGTCATGGTGGTAAGGCAGCGCATTGCACGACCCGCGAGACACACATAACGCCGCCGCAGCCGCTTCTCAAATCGGTCTCGCCGCCGCGCGTCTTCTCGCAGCCACGCTGATGGCGGCGGCGCTCGGCGGCTGTTCTTTCGCCATTCCCGGCGGCGAGCCGGCCCCGGCCTGGAAGAATGTCAGCGACGATGTGACCGGCTCCATTCCGCATAAGACCACGCCGACTCTCTCCCATTCGCTCGACCAGGAGGATTGGCGGCGCGCCAATGCGGCCCTTGGCGTCGCGCTCGATCCTCAGGGCGCCGGCGCGACGGTCAATTGGGACAATCCCGAAAGCCATGCGCGCGGCTCCTTCACGCCGGTCGGCCAGCCCTATCCTTCGGAGGGCAAGGTCTGCCGCGCCTTTCTGGCGGAAGTCGGGACGAAAGAGAGCCACGAGCAATTGCAGGGCACGGCCTGCCGCGACAAATCCGCCGATTGGGCGCTGATCGATGTGCGGCCCTGGCGCAAGGCCTGAGAAATCCGGCCTGAAAAATCAGCGGTCTCGTCCTCCGACCTTCGCCGCATCCTTGCGCGCGGCCGCCTCTTCTCCCAAATAGACATGTCAGACATGCGCGTCCGCGCCGCATGAGGCGGGCGCCACTATGGGCTTTTGAAGAAAATGCGCGATCCATATGATGTCCTGGGCGTCGCCAAGACGGCGAGCGCCGCCGAGATCAAGAAGGCGTTTCGCAATCTCGCGAAAAAATACCACCCGGATCAGAACAAGAACGACCCCAAGGCCAAGGAGAAATTCGCCGAGGCCAATTCCGCCTATGAGATTCTCGGCGACGAGAAGAAAAAGGCGCAATTCGACCGCGGCGAGATCGACGCCGAGGGCAAGCCGCGCTTCACCGGCTTCGAGGGATTCGGCGCGGGACCGGGCGGCGGCTATCGCGGACAGCGCGGCCCTGGCGGCCCTGGCGGTGCCGAGCATTTCGAGTTCCATTTCGGCGGCGACGCTCCGGGCGGCGGCGGCCGCGCCGGCTTCGACCCTTCTGATCTTTTCGCCGATCTCTTCGGCGCCGGGGCGGGCGGACGCCGCGGAGGCCGCGCGCCGCGCCGCGGCGAGGATGTCGCGCTGCAAGTGACCATCTCGCTGGCCGAGGCGGTGACGGGCGGCAGCACGCGCGTCTTTCTGCCCACCGGCCGCACGCTCGATGTGAATATTCCGATCGGCATAGAGGACGGCAAGCAGATCCGCCTGCGCGGCCAGGGCCACGCCGCCCCACCCGGCGGCGAGCCCGGCGACGCCATCGTCACCATCCATGTCGCGCCGGACCCGCTGTTCGCCATCTCCGGCCGCGATTTGAAGCTCGATCTGCCGATCGCCTTCTACGAGGCGGTTCTGGGCGCCAAGGTCGCGGCGCCGACGCTCTCCGGCAAGGTGGAGCTGACCATCCCCGCCGGCTCCAACGGCGGCCGCGTGCTGCGCCTGCGCGGCAAGGGACTGCCCGCCGCGGAGGGCAAGCCGGCTGGCGATCTCTATGTGACGCTGCGCGTGCTGTTGCCCGAAGGCGCCGACGCCGAGCTCGAGGCCTTCGCTCAAAAATGCCGCACGGCCAAGCCCTACGATCCGCGCAAGGGAATGTGAGACGGGCGCGTCGCCTTCTCCGCCGGCAGGAGAAGGCGGAGCCCCAGAAACGGCTTCGTGACCGGCTGCCCGCTCCCTTATGCTGAAGCCCGAATCGGTGACGGGAAAGGACGGCGATGTCGGGGGCTGCGGCGTTTCAGTGGGGCGAATATCGTGAGGCGCTGCTGTTTCTGGGCACGGCGGGAGTCGTCGCGCCTTTGTTTCATCGGCTGCGCATCAGCCCCATTCTCGGCTTTCTGCTCGCCGGCGCGGCGCTCGGCCCTTTCGGCCTCGGCAAGCTCGCCGAGCGCCATGCGCTTCTCTCGGCGATCGCGCTGAGCGATCTCGAGGGCGTCGCCAAGATCGCCGAATTCGGCCTCGTCTTCCTCTTGTTCATGATCGGCCTCGAGCTCTCCTGGGAGCGCCTCGCGCGCATGCGCACGCTCGTCTTCGGGCTCGGCCTCTCGCAGGTTCTTCTCTGCGGCGGGGCGCTGACGGCGGCGGGCGTGTTCTGGGCCGGGCTCGGCCCGCGCCGGCGGCGCTGCTCGGCGCGGCGCTCGCAATGTCCTCCACGGCGATCGTCATTCCGCTGCTCGCCGAGCGCCGGCGCCTCAATCGCGCCGCCGGCCGCGCCGCCTTCTCGGTGCTGCTGCTGCAGGATCTGATGGTGGCGCCGCTGCTCTTCCTCATCTCCTTCCTCTCCGATCCGCAAGTGGAGAGCGAAGGGCTGAAAGCGCTGCTCGCCTTTCTGCCGGCGCTCGCCGCCATGGGCGGACTGATCATCGCCGGACGGCTGCTGCTGCGGCCGCTGTTCCATCTGGTGGCGGCGGCGCAATCCATCGAGCTGTTCACCGCGGCGAGCCTGCTGGTCATCATCGGCGCCGGCGTCGCCAGCGCGGCGGCGGGCTTTTCGATGGGGCTCGGCGCCTTCATCGCCGGCCTGCTGCTCGCCGAGACCGAATTTCGCCGCGAGATCGAGGTGACGATCGAGCCGTTCAAAGGCCTGCTGCTCGGCCTCTTCTTCGTGTCGGTGGGCGCCGGGCTCGATTTCGACCGCGTGATCGAGGATCTGCGTCAGGTGCTGGTCATCGCCATCGGCCTCATCGTGACCAAGACCCTCATCGTCTTCCTGCTCGGCCGCGCCTTTCGCCTGCGCCCGCGCATAGCGGCGGAAGTGGCGCTGCTGCTCGCGCCCGGCGGCGAGTTCGCCTTCATTCTCGTCGGCGCCGCCATCGCCTCCGGCGTGCTGCCGAAAAATCTCGGCGCCGACGCCATGCTGGCGGTGACGCTCGGCCTCTTCGTGCTGCCGGCGCTGGCGCGCCTCGGCGAATGGGTCAATCCGGGCCGCCGCCTGCAAGACGACGAGGCCGAGTTCGGCCATCTCGCGCCGGAGCGCGAGATCGCCGCCGGCCGTGTCGTCATTGTCGGCTATGGGCGCGTCGGCGCGCTCATCGGCGCCATGCTGAGCCGTCACGAGATTCCCTTTGTCGCCGTCGACAATGACGTGAAGCTCGTCGCGCAGACGCGCGACAAGGGCGTCGATATTTATTGGGGCAATTGCATGCGGCGCGAGTTTTTGATGCGCCTCGGCGTCGCCCAGGCGCGCGCGCTGGTGGTGACGGTGGAGAATCCGCAAGCGGCGCAGGAGATCGTGCGCCTCGCGCATCAGCAGCGCGCCGATATGACCATTGTTGCGCGCGCCCGCGACGCCTGGCACGCCACGCATCTCTACGAGCTCGGCGCCAGCGACGCGATACCAGAGACGATCGAGTCGAGCCTGCAGCTCGCCGAGACGGTGCTCGTCGATGTCGGCGTGCCCATGGGCTATGTGATCGCTTCCATCCATGAGAAGCGCGACGAATATCGCAAGCTGCTGCAGCCGACCGGCGAGGCGGCGCGCCAACGCGCCGCGCGCGCTTCGACGCGGCTGCGCGAGCTGAAGAAAAGGCGCGCCCGTCCGACGCAGGGGCTGGAAGACGAGTAGGAACGGCGGTTTTGGGCGCTAACTACTGGATCAATTTGAGCAGGGCTTCGCGCATGGCGTTGCGCGCGATCTCCTGCTTGGGGCGGTAGACCTCCGGCGGCGCGAATTTCGGTTTCCAATCGGCAGGAGGCTCGACTTGAAATGTCTTGCCGAAATGCCCTGTCGAGTTTGGAACTTCGGTTTGCGTCCCTCCCTCGAAAGCTGCTTTGTATTCCTCCAAGCCGCCACGGCAGAGCAAGTCGTCATCACGGCGAGCGGACGAGGTGCGGTTTTCGATCGTGATCGCCAAATCGATCATTTTTGCTTTCGTCTCTGCCGGCTGACTCTTCACAAACGAAAAGGTCGAGGGATTGAGGCCCAACAATTGGGTCATGCGATTGCCCGGCGCCGTCAGGTCCTGGCATTTGGCGCCGTCGATCGCGATGAGCGCATAGGCGTAGAGCGCCATCGCGCCCGCCGTTTGGCGCATTCCCTCCGACTGCGACACGGTTCCGACAGTCCATAGCTCGCGCATATAGGCGTAAACGACGAAATATTCCGCGCCGCGCAAGACCCGGCGCTGTAGCCAGTTCATCGCTTTCACGCGGGTGACCGGGGTCTGATCGGCGTCCTTCAGCGCGGCTCCGAGACCGTTCCAATCTTTCATATAGAGAAGACCATTCAGGTCAGCGGCATTCGCCGGAAGCTCCGGCGAAGGAGCATCGGATGCGACTTGCGCGCTGGCAGAGCTCGTCGTCCAAAAAGCGACGAAAAGACGTAACGCGAAAATCGCGCGAAAATGTTTCATGCCACGCTCTGCGTCGTGCCGACGATAAAAAGTACCGAATATCTCCTTACGAAGACGCTTTTTTGACGGAACGCGAATGGCGGACGGCTTCTCGGGACGAAAGTTTTCGATTCGACCTTCATTCGTCATACGCTTCGATTTCGCGCAGAAAGGCCGGCGCGTCGACGATCTCGCCGGGCGGAAAATCGCCGATCATGCTCGGCCGCGTGATCGCGAGCCGACGCAGCATCATGTCGCTGGCCACCGCGCGGGGGGAGAGACGGCCGCGCCTCGCAATATCGAGCCGCAAATGCAGCAACCGCCGATAGAGCCGCTCCTCGGCCACGCTGAGCCGTTCCTCAGTCGGCGCGATGGAGAGGCCCGGCGCCACAGCGGGGATAGACGCCTCCTCCGGCTCGTCGAGCCTCTCGGCGCCGGCGCCGGAGAAGCGGGCGAGCAGCGCCACGCGCCAGCCGAGCGCGACGAGGCCCGCGCGGCGCGGCAGCGCCATCAGGCCGCCGCGGCAATTGTCGCAGCGCCCGCAGCGGCCGCTCTCCTCGCCGAAAGCGGCGAGCAGCGTCTGGAAGCGGCAGGCGGGGGTGAGGCAGAGGCGCGCCATGGCGCGTCGCCGCTCCGTCTCGCCGAGCGCGACCGGATCGTCCGCCGGCGGCGCGAAGCCGAAGCGGCCGGCGAGCTCGCGCGGATCGAAGAGGGCGAGCGCATCGGCCGGCAGTCCGTCGCGGCCGGCGCGGCCGATCTCCTGATAATAGGCCTCGATCGAATCGGGCGGATCGGCGTGGACGACGAAGCGCACGTCCTTTTTGTCGACGCCCATGCCGAAGGCGATGGTCGCGATCATCGCCACGCCGGCGCGTTCGAAGAAAGCGTCCTGATGGGCCGCGCGCGTCGCCGCATCGAGGCCGGCGTGATAGGCGAGCGCGTCGAAGCCGAGCCCGCGCAGCGTGGCCGCCATAGCGTCGGCCTTGCGGCGCGAATTCACATAGACGACGCCGCTCTCTCCCTCCCGCCGGCGCAGGAAGCGCGTCAGCCGCCCCGCCGCATCGCCGCGGGGACGGAAAGAAAGGCGCAGATTGGGCCGCGCGAAGGAGGAGACGAAAACCTCCGGCGCGCGCGTGAACAGGCTGGCGATGATGTCGGCGCGCGTGCGCGGGCCGGCCGTCGCCGTCACCGCCAGCACCGGCGCGCCGAGCCGCGCGGCGATCTCCCCCAGCCGGGCGTAATCCGGGCGAAACTCATGCCCCCAATGGGAGACGCAATGCGCCTCGTCCACGGCGAGCAGCGCCACGCCGGCGGCGCGCAAGAGCGCGATGGTTCCGTCTCCGGCGAGGCGTTCCGGCGCGAGATAGACGAGCTTCGCCCGTCCGCCGGCGATGGCGGCGAGCGCAGCGCCATGCTCTTCCTCGCTCTGGCCCGAATGGAGCGCGACGGCGGCGACGCCCGAGCGCGCGAGGCCGCGCAATTGATCGCGCATCAGCGAAATGAGCGGCGAGACGACCACGACCGGCGCCACGCCCAGGGCCGCCGGCAATTGGTAGAGCAGGGATTTGCCGGCCCCGGTGGGCATCACCGCGAGCGCGTCGCGCCCCTCGAGCAGAGCCGCGACCACGGCCGCCTGTCCCGGCAGAAAATCCTCATGCCCGAAGCGCGTGCGCAGGATGCGCCGCGCCTCTTCCATATCGGCGGGCGAGCGGCGCAATGGCTCAGAAGGATGCGGCGCGCGGGACGAGCACGGATATGCGCACCAGCTCGGACAGGCTCTTGACCTGCATCTTCACCATCAGCCGGGCGCGATGCGCCTCCACTGTGCGGACGCTGATGCCGAGCTCATGGGCGATGATCTTGTTGGGGCGGCCTTCGAGCACGCCGACCAGCACCTCGCGCTCTCGCGCCGTGAGGCTGGCCAGACGGTCGCGCGCTATCGCCGCCTCCGAGCTATGGCCATCGCCCGCGCCGCGAAGACCGAGCGCCTGGCGGACAGAGCGGAGCAGCGTCTCCTCGCCGAAGGGCTTTTCGAGAAGATCGACGGCGCCGGATTTCATCGCTTGAACCGCGAGCGACACATCGGCATGGGCGGTGATGACGATCACCGGCAAATCGAGCCCGCGCGCTTTGATCTCGGCGAGCAGCTCCAGGCCGCTCTCGCCCGGCATGCGCACATCGGTGACGACGCAGCCGCCGTCGCCGGGGCCGAGGCTGGCGAAAAACTCGCGCGCCGAGGCATGGGCGCGAACGTCGAAAGCCTCCATCTTCAGGAGGAGCCTCAGCGAGTCGCGGACGGCGGCGTCATCGTCGATGACATGAACGACCGGAGTATGGGCGAGGGCGCTCATTCGAGCGCTCCGCCGAGCCGAGGCTCCAGGGCGTGCTCGTCAGAAAAGCCGAAATCGAAATAGTCTACCGATTGCATAGAGAAGCGGGTCCGACCACCCGAGCGTTTTGCGCCTCGACAGGCGCGTCGGGCCGGGATGATCCTATGCTGCGCGTCGATTGGCAATAGCCCGCGTGACGCCCACGTGACCTCCGGCGAATGAGGCGTTCCGCTTCGGCGCCGTTCCAGAGTCCTTCCGGCTCGTTCGAATGGGAAGGACTCTGGACGCTATTGCTCTGCTCTGCGCGAGCCGGCTCCCGCTCCGCGCGAAAAAACTCTAACGCTCGCCGCGCAGATAGGACGCCCGCGCGCCGAAGCGCGCGATGATCGGATCGCCGCCACAAAGGGACTCCGGCGGCTCGCCGCGCGCGGCGCGCCGCTCGGTCCGGCGCCCCTCGCGAAAGAAGGACAGCACCACGCCCGGCTCGCGCAGAGGCGCGCCCTTGGCCCCACCGCGGCGGGCGTCGAAATAATGGCCGAGCAGCGCGGTCTCGAAAGCCGCCTCGCTCTCGGCGTGATGCGGACGTTGGGCGCGGCCCGCCTGTGGATGGGCGGTGAGCAGCAGGCGCAGCACGATCAGCAGATCGGCGGCGCGGCCCGTCACGCCGAGATCGAGAAAGCCGCGCAGATCGGCGACAATCATCTCACGCACGGCCTCGAGCCCACGATGGCCGTTGAGCAGATAGCTCTCGAGCAGCGCGTCATGCTCGCAAGAGGGGATGGCGCCGAGAACCAGCTCGTTGGAGGCCAGGCCCGCCTGGGCCGCGCATTGCGACACGGTGATCATGAGAAGCTCCTTACGCGTTACGCAAACTCGTTACAGTTCGATTGAAGGGCGATCAGCAGGCGGCAAATGGGCCGCGGCTGTCGGCGAATGGGCAAAGCGGCTCGGCAAAGACGAGAAGCCGAAAGAAACGCTTCAAATTGATCGATTGCGTGCGGAGATCAAATTGATCCATGGATGTCATCAGCGCCAATTCTCCCTGGGCGGCGAGATTGCAGCGGGCCGCGCTGATCCGTCAATACTTGTTGGCGGCCAATTCCAAAATTAGGACATGTACTTATGCGACGCATCGGCGCCGCGGGTCGTCGCAAAAATCGTTCTATATCAATATATTATGATATAAGCCGGCATGGGGTTGGACGCGGGATTTTTACGATCGTCTGTGAAAGAATAGAAAATTCTATTCATTTATCGAGCGAATATACTACAAATATATTCAAATTCTATGCGTTTTGCCCGAAGGCGCCGCCTCGCTCTTTCACGCGGCGCGGCTAAGATCGGCGATCACCGCGCCGAGAAAGCGCGCGGCCTCGCCGCCGGTGACGACCCGATGGTCGAAGGTGAGGCTCAGCGGCAGCATGCGCCGCGCGACGGGACGGCCTTCGTCATCGGCGACGATCGCGCGGCGGATGCGCCCGGCGCCGAGAATGGCGACGGTCGGCGGCAGCACGATCGGCGCGGCGTAGCGCCCGGCGATCATGCCGAAATTGGAGAGAGTGATGGTGGCGCCGCGCAATTCCTCCGGCGGAATGCGCCGCGCCTCTATATCGGCGCGCATTTTGTTCAGACCGGCGCGCAGATCGGAAGGATCGCGCTGGGCGACATTGCGCAGCACGGGCACGAATAATCCGCCTTCCGCCGAATCGACGGCGATGCCGAGATCGATGGCGGTGAGCACGCGTCGCGCCAGCGCATGGGATTCGAACCAGGCGTTGAGCCCCGGCTCGACGCGGCAGCCGGCGACGAGCGCGCGAATGAGCCGCAATGTCGTATCTTCGCCCTGCGGCCAAGCGTCTATGTCAGCGTCGTCCACCACTGTCGCCGCCGCCACCTCGGCTTGCGCCAACGCCATATTCTGCGCCATGGCGCGACGAAAGCCGCGCAGAGGCTCGGGCGGCGCCGTCTCCGCCAATATGCGCGCCACGCGCTGCACATCGCTCGCGGTGATGACGCCATCGGCGCCGGAAGGCGTCACCATTGCGAGATCGACATCGAGCCGCCGCGCCAGCGCGCGCACTGCCGGCGTCGCGCGAAGGCCGGCGCCATTGCGCCCGAGCGGCGCCGCGCCTTCCTGCAGCACGCGGCCGCTCGTCTCCATCGCGCCGACGACGGTTCCCTTGTCCTCTCGCGTCGCGAGAGGCGCCGCTTCCGCATCGCCCGCAAAGGCGATGAGCGGGCCGCCGATGCGGATGATCTCGCCCGCCTGCGCGAACAGCTTTTCGATGCGTCCGGCTTGCGGCGAAGGAATCTCGACGACCGCCTTCGCCGTCTCCACGGAGACGAGCGGCTGATCGATCGCGACCTCCTCGCCGGGCGCGACATGCCATTGCACCAGCTCGGCCTCTTGCAGTCCCTCGCCGAGATCGGGAAGCTTGAAGACGCTCATGCCGCCTCCATCGTTTTGCGCACGGCGTCGGCGATGCGCGCGACGCTCGGCAAATATTGTCCCTCGAGCCGCGCCAGCGGCATCACGACGTCATAGCCGGTGACGCGTCGCACCGGCGCTTGCAGAAAATACAGCCCGCGCTCGACGATGACGGCGGCGATCTCCGCGCCGAAGCCCGCGGTGCGCGCGGCCTCCTGCACGATGACGCAGCGGCCGGTTTTCTCGACGGATCGCAAAATGGTCTCGGCGTCGAGCGGCTTCAGCGTCGCAATGTCGATGACCTCGCAATCGACGCCTTCGCTCGCGAGGGTTTCCGCCGCCGCAAGCGCCTCGTGCAGCATGCCGCCCCAGGCGATCAGCGTGACGTCGCGTCCCTCGCGCGAGACGAAGCATGTGTCGAGCGGCAGGCTCTCGCCATCATCGATCACCTCCTGCTTGAACAGACGATAGAGCCGCGTCGGCTCGAGGAAGACGACCGGATCGGGATCGCGAATGGCGGCGAGCAGCAGGCCATAGGCGCGCGCGGGCGAAGACGGAATGACGACGCGCAGGCCGGGCGTATGCGCGAGCATGGCCTCGGGGCTTTCCGAATGATGCTCCGGCGCATGAATGCCGCCGCCATTGGGCGCGCGCAAGACCATGGGACAGCTGAGCCGTCCGCGCGTGCGATTGCGCAGGCGCGAGGCGTGATTGATGAGCTGATCCAGCGCCGGATAGATGAAGCCGCTGAATTGAATCTCCATCACCGGCTTCAGCCCCATCGCCGCCATGCCGACGGCGACGCCCGCGATCGCCGCCTCGGCGAGCGGCGTATCGAGAACGCGCGCCGAGCCGAAGCGCTGCTGCAGGCCGAGCGTCGCGCGAAACACGCCGCCATTGACGCCGATATCCTCGCCGAGAAGCAGCACGGTGGGATCATGCTCCAGCGCATGCGCGAGCGCGCGATTGACGGCCTCGACGAGAGTGAGCTCAGCCATGGCCGCCATCCTCCGGCGCGAAGCGCCGCGCCTCCTCATATTGATCGCGCATCGACTCCGGCAGCTGCGCGAAGAGATGATCGAACATTGCCGAGAACGCCTGCGGCGGTGTCGCGAGATAGGCGGCGACGGCGCGCTCCACCTCCTCCGCGCAATCTTTCGCGAGGCGCCTCTCCTGCTCCTCGCTCCACAATCCGCGCGCCGCGAGATATTTGCGCAGCCGCGCGATCGGCTCCTTCTCCGCCTCGCGCCGTACGACCTCGACGTCGCGATAGCGCGACGCGTCATCGGCGGTCGTATGATCGCCGAGCCTGTAGCTCAGCGCCTCTATGAGCGTTGGCCCGCCGCCGTCGCGCGCTTTCGCTATCGCCGCATGCGCGACATGGCGCATGGCGATCACATCATTGCCATCGACCTGACGTCCTTCGACGCCGGCGGCGACGGCCTTTTGCGCGAGAGTCGCCGTCGCCGATTCCATTTCGCGCGGAGTCGAGATCGCCCATTGATTATTATTGATGACCACGACGAGCGGAACGCGCCAGACGGCGGCCATGTTCAAGGCGGAATAGAAATCGCCTGTCGAGGCGCCGCCATCGCCGAGGATCGTCACCGCGACGCGCTTCTCATTACGCAGCTTGAAGGCGTAAGCGGCGCCGGCCGCATGCGCCACCTGCGTGCCGACGGGAACGCAAATGGGAAAGTCGCTTCGAGGCACAGCGTAATCGCTGCCGCGCTCGTCGCCGCCCCAATAGACGAGATTTTCCACCATGGTCATGCCGCGCAGCAATTGCGCGCCATGATCGCGATAGGATGGTGCGAGCACATCCTCGCTGCGCATGGCCGCGCCTATGCCGACGCCGATCGCCTCCTGCCCCAGAGCGGAGGCGAAAGTGCCGAGCTTGCCGGTGCGCTGCAGAGCGATCGCTTTTCCGTCATAAGCGCGCGTGCGCGTCATGGCGCGATAGAGGCCGAGCAAAAGCTCGGGGTCTATCGCTTCGCGCGGCGTCGCGGGGTCGAGCTCGCCCGACGCGGAGAGGAAACGAAGAAAGTCGATCTGGAAGGAGACGCCAATGGTCATCGGGCCTGCCTCGAGCTTCGTCAGAGTGACGTAAGGCGCCGCCGCGTGCTTTTCATCCGCTCTAAGGAATTTTTTGCTGCATACGCCGAAGAGCGCTTGATTCGCGCGCGCTCGCGCCCAGTTCATGATCCATGTCCGCGTCGTCCCTGTCCGCGTCGTTCAAATCAGACGCTTTCCCCTTCGTCGACGAGTTCGGCCCGGCGAAGATCGTCTATGTGAGCACGCCGGGCGTCGGCCTCGAGGCGATCGTCGTCATCGACAATATCGCCGCCGGCCCCGCCATAGGCGGCGTGCGCATGGCGCCGGATGTCGGCGTCGAGGAATGCTTCCGCCTCGCGCGCGCGATGACGTTGAAGAACGCCGCCTGCGGCCTGCGCCATGGCGGCGGCAAATCCGTCATCTTCGGCGATCCTGCGATGCCGCCGCAGGAGAAGGAGCAGCTCATCCGCGCCTTCGCCAAGGCGATCGAGCCTTTGACGGATTACATTCCCGGCCCGGACATGGGCACGAATGAGACATGCATGGCCTATGTGCATGACGAGATCGGCCGCGCCGTGGGATTGCCCGCCGAGCTCGGCGGCGTTCCGCTCGATGAGATCGGCGCGACAGGCTATGGCGTCGCAATAGCCGCCGAGGCCGCTGCGCCATCCGCCGGGCTGAAGCTCCAAGGCGCGCGCGTCGTCGTCGAAGGCTTCGGCGCCGTCGGACGACATGCGGCGCGATTCCTTTCACGCAGAGGCGCGAAATTGGTGGGCGCTTCCGATAGCCGCGGCGCGATCTATGACGCGGCGGGACTCGACATAGAAGCATTGGCGCAAATTCGCAGCGAAGGCCGCAGCGTCGCCAGTTATCCGCGCGGCGAAGCGCTGGCGCCCGATGCGCTGCTCGCCGCGCCTTGCGATATTTTCATCCCCGCCGCGCGGCCTGATGTGCTGCGCGCCGACAATGTCGGCGGCTTGCACTGCAAGCTCGTGGTGCAGGGCGCCAATATTCCCGCGACAGCCGAGGCGGAGCGCATCATGTTCGAGCGTGGAATCGTCGTTGTACCAGATTTTATCGCCAATGCCGGCGGCGTGATTTGCGCTTCCGTGGAATATGCCGGCGGCGACGAGAAGGCCGCCTTTGCGGCGATCGAAGAAAAAATCTCCCGCAACATGCGAGAGATCATCGCGCGCGCCTCCGCAATGCGTGTCTCGCTGCGCGACGCCGCCACCGCGCTGGTGCAGGAGCGTCTGCGTAAGATGATGGCGACGCAGCGCTGGCGCTAGAGTTCTATTCTATCGCGTTTTCTTCACGCGAACCGGTTCCCACTTCGCTCGAAAACACTCTAATTCACGGTCTCTATCGCCACTGCCGCCGCCTCGCCGCCGCCGATGCAGAGCGCGGCGACGCCGCGTCGCAGCCCATATTTGCGCAGCGCCGCGAGCAGAGTAACGACGATGCGCGCGCCCGAGGCGCCGATCGGATGACCGAGCGCACAGGCGCCGCCATGCACATTCACTCTGTCGCGCGGCAGATCGAGCTCGCGCATCGCTGCCATGACGACGACGGCGAACGCCTCGTTGATCTCGAAGAGATCGACGCTCGACAGCGGCCAGCCCAGGCGCTCGGCGAGCTTGCGCATGGCCGAGATCGGCGCCGTCGGAAACAGATTGGGCGGCCCCGCATGCGTCGCATGCGCGCGAATGATTGCGAGTGGCGTGAGGCCGGCGCGCTCGGCGCGATCCCGCCGCATCAAGGTCAGCGCCGCGGCGCCGTCGGAAATGGCGCTGGAATTGGCCGCCGTCACCGTGCCGCCGTCACGAAACGCAGGCTTCAATTTCGCGATCGCCTCGATCTTCGCTTTCGCCGGCAATTCGTCACGCGCAATCGTCGTCGAGTCACGGCCCTGCGTTTCGAGCGGCGCGATCTCCCAGTCGAAGTCGCCCTGCTGCGCCGCACGCCGCGCGCGCTCGAGCGAGAGCGTCGCATAATCATCCTGCATTTGCCGCGTGAATTGATGAGTCGTCGCGCAATCCTCGGCGAAATCGCCCATCAGCCGGCCTTTGTCATAGGCGTCCTCGAGCCCGTCGAGAAACATATGATCGAGGAGCCTCTTATGGCCCATGCGATAGCCTTCGCGCGCGCGCTCCAGCAGATAGGGCGCATTGCTCATGCTCTCCATGCCGCCGGCGACGATGGCGTGCGAGCTGCCGGCGAGCAATTGATCATGCGCGAGCTGGATCGCCTTCATGCCAGAGCCGCACATTTTGTTGATCGTCACGCAGCCCGCGGCCTCCGGCAGACCGGCGGCGAGCGACGCCTGCCGCGCCGGCGCTTGGCCCAATCCCGCCGAGAGCACGCAGCCCATGAGCACATCGTCGATCTGATCTGTCGGCGCATCGGCGCGCGCCACCGCGGCGCGAATCGCCGCTGCGCCGAGCCCCGGCGCCGAAACACTCTTCAGCTCGCCGAGCATCGCCCCGATCGGCGTGCGCGCGGCGCCGATGATGACGACGGGATCGAATGTCTCGCTCATGTCCACGCCCGAAATTCGAGGTCCGGCGCCGCGCCGCCGTCGAGCAGCGCTTTCACCGAGGCGTCGTCCACTTCCGCGAGCGTCGCCGGCGACCAATGCGGATCGCGATCCTTGTCGATGACGGCGGCGCGAATGCCCTCGTAGAGATCATGCGTCGAAAGAAGATTGCAAGCCGTGCGCAACTCCTGACGCAGGCAGGCCTCGAGATTTTCCGCATCGGCGGCGCGGCGCAGCAGCTGCAGCGTCACCTTCAGGCTTGTCGGCGAGCGCATGGCGAGCGTCGCCGCCGCCTCCCGTGCGAATTCCGAACCATCGGCCTCGAGCGCGGCGATGATGCGCTCGACGCTCGAATGCGCCATCACGCGCCGCAGCAAAGTCTCGTGCCGCGACAAAGCGCCGAGGCCGGATGATTTCGCGAAGCGCGCCAGCAGCGACCGCACCTCTTCCGCCTCGCCAATGTCGCATAGAAGGGCGAGCAGCTCGGGAAGCGAGGCCGAATCCACGAGCACATCGGCGAGCCCGGCGAAGATCGCGTCATGCGGACCGACGGTCGCGCCGGAGAGCGCCATGAAGCGTCCGACGCCGCCATTGCGTGTGAGCAGCCAGGAGCCGCCGACATCTGGAATGAAGCCGATTCCCGTCTCCGGCATTGCGAAGCGCGTGCGCTCGGTGACGATGCGAAAATTGCCATGCGCGGAAAGCCCAACGCCGCCGCCCATGACGATTCCGTCCATCACCGCGACATAGGGTTTCGGAAAGGCGGCGATGCGCGCGTTCAACCGATATTCCTCGCGCCAGAAAGTCTCATAGAGGCTGCGCTCGCCATTGCGCAGCTCATAGAGCGCGCGAATGTCGCCGCCGGCGCAAAAGCCGCGCTGACCTTCGCCCGTCACGACGACGGCGACGATCTCCCGATCGGCGCCGAAGCAGTCGAGCGCGCTGGAAAAATCGCGCACCATATCCAGCGTCAGGCTGTTCAGCGCCTTCGGCCGGTTCAAAGATAGGCGCCCGACATTGCGCGTGCGGGAGACGAGAATATCGCTCATGCGACGCGCCTTCTCTCTCGTTGGAGAAGCGATGCGCGCGCGGCGCGGCTCTGACTCTCGCGTCCCAGATTTTCGCAAATGAACGCTCCGGCCTCGATCAGCGCGGCGAGATCGACGCGCGTCTCGATTCCCGAACGCTCGAGCATATAGACGACATCCTCCGTTGCGACATTGCCGCTCGCGCCCGGCGCGAAGGGACAGCCGCCGAGGCCGGCGACGGATGCGTCGACGATGCCGACGCCCATCTCGACGCAAGCGAATATATTGGCGAGCGCCTGGCCATAGCTGTCATGAAAATGAACCGCGATCTGCGCCAATGGAATGTCGCGTCCGACCTCTTCCACGAGCCGCCGCGCTTGCAAAGGCGCGCCGACGCCGATCGTGTCGCCGAGCGAAATCTCGTGGCAGCCGAGCGCGGCGAGATCGCGGGCCAGCGTCGCGACGGCGCGTGGCGCGACCTCGCCTTCATAGGGACAGCCGAGCGCGCAGGAAATATAGCCGCGCACCGCGAGCCCAGCGCCGACCGCCGCTTCGACGACGGGCGCATAACGCGTCAGGCTCTCCGTGATCGAGCAGCCGATATTTTCTTCGGAGAAGCTCTCGCTCGCCGCGGCGAAAATGGCGACGCCGCGCACGCCGCAAGCGAGCGCTTCCTCGAGCCCGCGCATGTTGGGAATGAGGACGGAGAGATGAACATGCGGCGGCAAACGAAGATGTGCGAGCACGCGCTTCGTATCCGCCATTTGCGGAACGCGCCTCGCCGAGACGAAGCTTCCCGCTTCTATGTCGCGCAGCCCCGCCGCGGCCAGCTTTTCGATCAGCGCGACCTTGGTCTCCACTAACACCATTGCGCTCTCGTTCTGCAGGCCGTCGCGCGGGCCGACCTCGACGATTCGCACGCGCTGCGGAATGCTCATCATGCCGCTTCTCCCTCGGCGAAGACGATCAGCCGCTCGCCCTGCCGCACCATATCGCCGATCGTCGTCCGAATCTCCGATATGCGTCCGTCGCGCGGCGCGGACAATGCGATTTCCATCTTCATGGCCTCGAGCATGACGAGCGGCGCGCCTTTCTTCACGCTCTCGCCGACGCTGGCGAAGAGTCCGGTGACGCGCGCCGGCAGCGGCGCCGCGAGCGCCGCCTCATCGTCGCGCTCCGCGCGCGGCGGCGCGAGCGGATCGACGAGCGAAAGCTCGTGGGTGCGTCCATTCCATATGATGACGAAGCCATTCGCGCGCTCGACGATCGAAAGCTTTCGCGCGACACCGTCCACGCGTAGGCTCATGCGACCTGCGTCGCTCTCGAGCGCGACGCAATGCAGCGACTTCGGCGTTTGCAAGCGAAAGGCGCCCTTGGGCAGAGGCGCGAGCGTCAAGGGAATGTCGCGATCCTCGAGGCGGACGAGCAGCTTCTGCCGCGCCGCGCCATTGAGGCGCCAAGCGTCGCACGCGTTCCAAGGCGATTCCTCATTGCGCTCGGCGCGAAGACGGCGCAGCCAAGCGGCGGCGCCCGCAGCGAGCACGATCGTCTCGGCGTCCTCGTCCAGCGCTTCCGATCCCGCGAGGATAAGCTCGAGATGACGCGGAAGAAATCCCGTGTCGATCTCGCCCGCAGCATGCGCTTCGCTGTCGAGAATTGCGCGCAGCAAAAGCAGATTCGTCTCCACGCCGACGATCTCGCAATCGCGCAGCGCCGCGGCGAGCTTTGCGCGCGCGGTCTCTCGGTCTTCGCCATGCGCGACGATCTTGGCGAGCAGCGGATCGTAGAAAGGCGTTACCGCATCGCCTTCACGCACGCCGGTTTCGACACGAATAGCGCCATCCTCGCGCGGCGTGCGCCAGTGCTCGAGCCGGCCGACGCAAGGTAGAAAATCGCGCGCCGGCGCTTCCGCATAGAGCCGCGCCTCGATCGCATGTCCATGCCGCGCGATCTCGTCCTGCTGCGCAGGCAGCGGCTCGCCGGCTGCGACGCGCAGCTGCCATTCGACGAGATCGACGCCCGATATCATTTCGGTGACCGGATGCTCCACTTGGAGCCGCGTGTTCATCTCGAGAAAATAGAAGCTGTCGCCCGTCACGAGAAATTCGACGGTCCCGGCGCCGATATAGGAGACCGCGCGCCCGGCGGCGAGCGCGGCCTCGCGCAAGGCGCACCTCAGCTCCGTCGAAAGGCCCGGTGCGGGCGTCTCCTCGATGATCTTCTGATGACGGCGCTGGATCGAGCAGTCACGTTCTGGGAAAGCGACGAGGGCGCCATGCGTGTCGCCGAAAATCTGCGCTTCTATATGCCGCGCGCCATCGAGCGCCTTCTCGATCAGCAGCGAATCGTCGCCGAATGCGGACGCCGCCTCTCGCCGCGCGCTCTCGATCGCGCCGCGCAGCTCGCCCTGCGTCGCGACGTGGCGCATGCCTTTGCCGCCGCCGCCCGCGGAAGCCTTGACGAGCACGGGAAAGCCGATGCGCGTCGCCGCCGTGACGAGGCTCTCCGTATCTTGCGCGCCGTGAAAGCCCGGCACGATCGGCACGCCGGCGCTTTCCATCAATGCGCGTGCGTGCGTCTTGGAGCCCATGAGACGCATGGCTTGCGGCGTCGGTCCGATGAAGACGAGGCCGGCCTCGGCGCAACGCTCGGCGAAAGCTGCGTTCTCGGAGAGAAAGCCATAGCCGGGATGCACGGCTTGCGCGCCCGCGCGGCGCGCGACGGCGATGATCTTGTCGATTGCGAGATAGCTCTCACGCGCAGGCGCTGCGCCCAGCGGATAGGCTTCGTCGGCGAGCGCCACATGACGCGCATGCGCATCGACGTCGGAATAGACGGCGGCGGCGATGATGCTCATGCGCCGCGCCGTCGCGATCACGCGGCACGCGATCTCCCCGCGATTGGCGATGAGAATCTTACGAAACATCGTCGCGATCTCGTCTCCAATAGGGGGCGCGCTTCTCGAGGAAGGCCGCGAGACCCTCCTTTCCTTCCGCAGACGCGCGCCGTGCGGCGATCCGCTGCGCTGTCTCGCGCATCAGCGCTTCGTCGATTGGATGCTCGGCAAAGAGCGCCATGGAGGCTTTCGCCTCTGCTTGCGCGCTGGGCGCGCCGGCGAGCAGCGCGTCCACGATGCGCGCCAGCCGCGCGTCCAGCTCTGCCGCGGGAGCGATCTCGTGAACGAGGCCGAGCGCGCGCGCCTGCATCGCGGAGATCGTCTCGGCGCTGAGAAAATAGCGCCGCGCCTGGCGCGCGCCGATAGCGCGCTGAACATAAGGACCGATCACCGAGGGCGTGAGGCCGATCCTCGCCTCGCTCAAGCAGAAGCTCGCTGCATCGCTCGCGACGGCGATGTCGCAGCAGGCGACGAGGCCGACGCCGCCGCCATAGGCCGCGCCATGGACGCGCGCGAGCGTCGGCTTGGGCAGCGTGTCGAGCGCGCGCATCGCACGCGCGAGTAGAAGCGCATCCTCCTCATTGGCGCGTGGCGTGTCGGCGGCGACGCGCTTCATCCATTCTATGTCGCCGCCGGCGCAAAAGGCGGGGCCCTCGCCGGCGAGCAAGAGAATGCGCGTCTGCGAATCGTTCGCGGCGCTTTCCAGAGCCGCGATGAGCTCGACGACCATTGCTTGGTCCAGCGCATTGCGACGCTCCGGTCGCGCGAGCGTGAGAGTGGCCAAGCCGCTGGAATCGAGGGACGAGCGAATAAGGGACATTTGCGCCTCACATGCGGAACACACCGAAGCGCGTCGCCTCGAGGGGCGCATTGGACGCCGTGGCGAGAGAGAGCGCAAGCACGCGGCGCGTATCCGCCGGGTCGATGACGCCGTCGTCCCAAAGACGCGCGCTCGCATAATAGGGATGGCCTTGCCGCTCATATTGCGCGCGGATTTGCGCCTGATAGGCGTCATGGTCGGCTTGCGGCCAATCGCGGCCTCTGGCGGCGTAGCTCTCGCCGCGCACGCGGGAGAGAACCTCGGCCGCCTGCTCTCCGCCCATCACGGAAATGCGCGCATTGGGCCAGCTCCACAAGAAGCGCGGACCATAGGCGCGGCCGCACATCGCATAATTGCCGGCGCCGAAGCTGCCGCCGACGACGACGGTAAATTTCGGCACAGCGGCGGTCGCCACCGCCGTCACCATTTTTGCGCCATCCTTGGCGATGCCGCGCGCCTCATAATCGCGACCGACCATAAAGCCGGTGACGTTCTGCAGAAACAGCAAGGGAATCCCGCGCTGCGCGCAGAGCTCGATGAAATGCGCGCCTTTGAGCGCGCTTTCGCCGAACAGCACGCCATTATTCGCGAGCACGCCGATGCGATAGCCGCAAATATGCGCGAAGCCGGCGACGAGCGTCTCGCCATAGAGCTTCTTGAACTCGTCGAAATCGCTCGCATCGACGAGCCGCGCGATCAGCTCGCGCGCGTCATATTGGCGGCGGCGATCGGTCGGAACCAGACCATAGATCTCCATCGGATCATAGAGCGGCTCGCGCGCCTCGCGCTTGTGCAATGAGGGCGGCGGCGCCGCGCCTAGCGTCGCGACGATGTCACGCGCGATGCCGAGCGCATGGCCGTCATTCTCCGCATAATGATCGACGACGCCGGAGCTGCGCGCATGTACTGTGGCGCCGCCCAATTCTTCCGCCGTGACGATCTCACCTGTCGCGGCGCGCACCAGCGGCGGCCCGGCGAGAAAAATCGTGCCGGTATCGCGCACGATGATGGACTCGTCCGACATGGCGGGCACATAGGCGCCGCCGGCCGTGCAAGAGCCCATGACGACCGCGATCTGCGCTATGCCCGCAGCGGACATGTGCGCCTGATTATAGAAAATGCGGCCGAAGTGATCGCGATCGGGAAACACCTCGTCTTGACGCGGAAGATTGGCGCCGCCGCTATCGACGAGATAAAGGCACGGCAGGCGGTTCTGCGCGGCAATCTCTTGCGCGCGCAAATGCTTCTTCACCGTCAGCGGAAAATAGGCGCCGCCCTTCACGGTCGCATCATTGGCGAGGATCATGCAGGCGCGGCCGCAGATACGTCCGACGCCGGCAACGACGCCGGCGCAAGGCGCCTCGCCGTCATAGAGATCATAAGCTGCGAATTGGCCGATCTCGAGAAAAGGCGACATGGGATCGATGAGCGCGTCTATGCGCTCGCGCGCCGTCATCTTGCCGCGGGCGACATGCTTCTCGCGCGCCGCGGCGCCGCCGCCTTCGGCGATGCGCGCAGCCGTTGCGCGCAGATCGGCGACGAGGCCGCGCATCGCCCGCGCATTGGCCGCGAATTGCGCAGAGCTCGTATCCAAGCTCGTCTCCAGAACTGTCATTGCCAAATTCTCTCTTGGCCAATTCTTTCGTCGCGGCAGCTCGCCGCGACCGTCACGCAGTTTCGCTGTAAAGCTCACGGCCGATCAGCATGCGACGAATCTCGCTGGTGCCGGCGCCGATCTCATAGAGCTTGGCGTCGCGTAGCAGCCGGCCGGTCGGATAATCATTGATATAGCCATTGCCGCCGAGGCATTGGATGGCTTCGAGCGCCATGCGCGTCGCGCTTTCGGCGGCGAAGAGAATGGCGCCGGCGGCGTCCTTGCGCGTCGTGCGGCCACGGTCGCAGGCGCGCGCGACGGCATAGACATAGGCGCGCGCTGCATTTTGCGCCGTATACATGTCGGCGAGCTTGGCCTGCATGATCTGGAACTCGCCGATCGGCTGGCCGAACTGCTTGCGATCATGCACATAGGGCACGACAATATCCATGCAGGCGCGCATGATGCCGATGGGGCCTCCGGCGAGAACGGCGCGTTCGTAATCGAGCCCGCTCATCAGCACGTTCACGCCCCGCTCCGGCAGGCCGAGCACATTCTCATCCGGAACCTCGCAATCGCAGAACAGCAATTCGCAAGTGTTGGAGCCGCGCATTCCGAGCTTGTCGAGCTTTTGCGCGGGCGTGAAGCCTTTGAAGCCTTTCTCTATGATAAAAGCAGTAATGCCATGCGCCCCGGCGGCGGGTTCGGTCTTGCCATAGACGATGACGACATCGGCGTTGGGACCATTCGTCACCCACATCTTATCGCCATTCAGCACATAGCGGTCACCGCGCTTTTCCGCGCGCATCGACATGTTGACCACATCGGAGCCGGCGTCCGGCTCGGACATGGCGAGGGCGCCGATGTGCTCGCCGGAAACGAGCTTGGGCAAATAGCGCCGCTTCTGCTCGCATGTGCCGTTGCGGCGAAGCTGGTTGACGCAGAGATTGGAATGCGCGCCATAGGAGAGGCCGACGGAAGCGGAGGCGCGGCTCAGCTCCTCCATAATGACGACATGCTCGAGATAGCCGAGCCCGGCGCCGCCATAATCTTCCTCGACCGTGACGCCGAGCAGGCCGAGCGCGCCCATCTTGAGCCAGAGATCGGAAGGGAAGTCATTCTCGCGATCGATCGTCGCGGCGCGCGGCGCGATCTCTCGCGCGGCGAAAGATTCGACCTGGTCACGCAGCATGTCGGCGGTTTCGCCGAGCGCGAAATCGAGCGAGGGAATCCAGTGACGCATCGGTCCCGTGCCTCCGGACGCGATAGAAGCGTATATTTGGCGGGCGCGCGGCGTTTCAAGACCGAGAACGCGGGCGGACCCTCTTTTGCGTCACTCCTTCATCGCCAACAGCCGCGCGTCGCCGCCGAAGGAGGCGGTGTTGATCGTCACCGTCTCCTCGCGCAGGAAGCGGCGCAGATAGTCGGGGCCGCCGGCCTTCGGCCCGGTGCCGCTCATGCGCGATCCGCCGAAAGGCTGGCTGCCGACCACGGCGCCGATCATGTTGCGATTGACATAGAGATTGCCGGCAGGCGTCGCCTCGGCGCACAGGCGCATGCGCGCCTCTATGCGCGTGTGCAGACCCATGGTGAGGCCGAATCCATTCGCCGAAATTTCATCGATGAGAGTCGACAAATCCTTTTCATCCGCTGCGCGCCAGGTTGCGATATGGAGGACGGGACCGAAAATCTCCTCGCGCAGATCGCCTGCGCGATCGAGCTTCACGATGTGCGGCGCGACGAAGCTGCCGCTCTGTGGCGCCTCGCCGGCGTAGAGCACGCGCCCTTGCGCGCGGCGCTGCGCCAGATAATCGCAAAGCCGCGTTTTCGCCGCGCTATCGATTACGGGGCCGATGTGTGTGCAGGGATCGCGCGGGTCGCCTAGGCGCAGCTCCTTCGTTGCGCCGATCAGCATGGCGAGCGCGTCCTCTGCGATATCCTCCTGCAGGCAGAGAAGCCGTAGCGCCGAGCAGCGCTGGCCTGCGGAACGAAATGCCGAGGCGAGCACATCGTCGACCACTTGCTCGAGCAGGGCCGTCGAATCGACGATCATCGTGTTGACGCCGCCGGTCTCGGCAATGAGCGGAACGATCGGCCCATTCGACGCCGCGAGCGCGCGGTTGATGGATTGCGCGGCTTCGCTCGAGCCGGTGAAGACGACACCGGCGACATGCTCATCCGCCACGAGCGCTGCGCCGAGCGCGCCGTCGCCCGGCATATAATGAAGAGCGTCGCGCGGGACGCCCGCTTCATGCAGAAGCGCGACGGCCTCGCGCGCGACGAGCGGGGTCTGCTCCGCGGGCTTTGCTATGACGCTATTGCCGCTCACGAGCGCAGCCGCGACTTGGCCGAGAAAAATCGCCAAAGGAAAATTCCAGGGCGAGATGCAGACGAAAACGCCACGCCCGCGCCGACGCAGGCGATTGTCTTCGCCCGTCGGACCGGGAAGATTCTCTTCAGCGCAGAGCCGTCGGGCCTGCTCCGCGTAATACCGGCTGAGGTCGGCAGCCTCGCGTATTTCCGCGAGCGCATCGTCGAGTGTTTTGCCACCCTCTCGTTGCAGCAATGCGATGAGAGGGCCGCTGTGCGCCTCGACGAGATCGGCGGCGCGCTCGAGAATGGCGGCGCGCGCTTCTACAGGCGTCGCCTCCCATGCCGGAAAGGCGCGGGATGCCATCGCCATTGCGGCGCGCGCGGTTTCGACATCGGTCTCGACGATGGAGCCGATGAGCGAAGAATCGATCGGGGAACGCAATTCGCGCGGCGCCAGCGCGCTGCGTCCAGACGATGGCGTGGCGGTCAGAATGGCGGGCGCCGCGTCTCTCTCGGCGAGCAATGCAGCGAGCGCGTCACGGTCGCCGAATTCGACGCCTTTGGAATTCGCGCGCAGGGGCCGATAGAGATCGGCCGGGAGCGGCAAGCGCGAATGGCGCGCGCGCGAGGCGTCGGCGATGATCGCGCCGGGGGAGGCGAGCAATTCGCTCTCCGGCGTTGCGGAGTCGGCGGCGCGCGCGATGAAGGATGAATTGGCGCCATTCTCGATGAGGCGCCGGACGAGATAGGCGAGGAGATCGCGGTGCGGGCCGACCGGCGCGTAGACGCGGCAGCTAGAGTTCCTCTGCTCTTCGAGCAACGCGCCGAACAGTTCTTCGCCCATTCCATGCAGACGTTGGAACTCATATTGCGCGGGATCGCCCGCGCGCTCCACGATCGTCGCCACTGTGGCGGCGTTATGTGTCGCGAATTGCGGGAATATGCGCGGCGCGGCGAGCAGACGATCAGCGCAGGCGATGTAATTCAAATCCGTCATCGCCTTGCGCGTGAAGACAGGATAGTCGGCGAGGCCGCGCTCCTGCGCGCGCTTGATTTCCGTATCCCAATAGGCGCCTTTGACGAGGCGGACCATGAAGCGCCGATCATGCGCTTGCGCGAGCGCCTCTATATGGTCGATCACCGCGGCGGCGCGCTTCTGATAGGCTTGAATCGCGAGGCCGAATCCGTCCCAGTCGGCGAGCGACGAATCGGCGACGACGGCGTCTATGACGTCGAGCGACAGTTCGAGACGATCCGCCTCTTCGGCGTCGATGGTGAAGACGAGATCGTGACTGCGGGCGAGGCGCGCGAGCTCTAGCAGCCGCGGCGCCAGCTCGCGCAGCACGCGCGCGCGCGACAAGGGTTCGAAGCGCGGATGCAGCGCGGAGAGCTTGACGGAGACGCCTGGCCGCTGTGGAAGCGTGCGCGCGCCGGCCTTTGCGCCTATGGCGTCGATCGCCGCCGCATAGGCTGCAAAATAGCGCTCGGCGTCCGCGGCGCTGCGCGCGCCTTCGCCGAGCATGTCGAAAGAATAGCGCCAGCGCTCATCGGCGGACGCACGCGCGAGCGCCTCGTCGATCGTCTGGCCGAGCACGAAATGACCGCCCATCAGCTTCATCGCCTGCCGCGCGGCGCCGCGCAGCGCGGGCATGCCGAGACGCCGCGCCGCTTGCGCGACGAGTCCGCGCGGAGTCTCTTCTGTGGCGAAAATCTTGGTCGACAATCCGAGCGCGAAGGCGGCGGCTTGCACGAGCAGCGCATCGGAAGCTGGCGCATGGCGATCGAAGGCGCCGGCGGCGAGCTTGTCGGCTATGAGAAGATCGAGAGTGGAATCGTCGGGCACGCGAAGCAGCGATTCGGCGAGCGCCATGAGCGCGAGCCCTTCGCGCGTCGACAGCGAATATTCCTGCAGCAGCTTCTCCACATTGCCGATGCGCTTCGGCGTGCGCATGGCGGCGAGCAGGCGTCGCGCGAGCGGCTCGACGCGGGCGCTCCGCTCGGCGTCGCCTGGCTGCGACAAGAGTTTCGCCGCGATCTCTTCATCGGCGGGAAACCAAGGCGCATGAAACGGCTCGACAGGCGGCATATCATTCGTCCCGAACGATGGCGCGCCACCGGCGAAGCTCGCGGAGAAGAGACGCGAGCTCTGCTGTCGTGATGGTCGCACATCGTCATTGAAAAGGTGGAAGTCGTCCATAGTTGTTTCACAAGCGAAGGCGGGAACACGCCGTTCGCGAGAGGGCGAGCCGGCGCGAACGTCGCCGTTCCTACCATTCGACATGAGCACGACAAGTCGTTGCGGCAAGATGCGGCCAGAGGGAGACGCTCGAATAATGTTGCCCAATGTCGACGATATCGGTCGCTTCGCGCTGTTTCTCGATCTCGACGGCACAGTCGCAGAAATCGCCGAGCGGCCGGAGGCTGTGCGGGTGGAGGCGGCCACGATCGCGCTGCTCGATGCGTTGCGGCGCACGGCGGGCGATGCTCTCGCTGTTGTCTCGGGCCGCGACATCGCCGTCATCGACGCGCTTCTCAGCCCGCTGCGGCTGCCGGTCGCCGGCGTGCATGGATTGCAGCGTCGCGACGCCGCCGGCCGTATGCATGGCGCCGCTGAAGCCGGCGGCGATCTCGACTCTGTCATACGTACGATCACGCAAGGCCTCGATGGCGAGGAGGGCGTGGTCGTGGAGCGCAAGACGGGCGCGGTCGCGCTGCATTATCGCCTTCGGCCGGAGCTCGAGGAGAAATGCCGCGGCGTCGCCGAGCGCGCGACGCGCGAGCGTCCCGATCTCGAGATTCTGCCGGGAAAGAAGGTTTTCGAGATTCGCCTGCAGGGGGCCGACAAGGGAGACGTCATCGAGGCCTTTTTGAAGGAGGAGCCGTTTCGCGGCCGCATGCCGATTTTCGCGGGCGACGATGTGACCGATGAGGTCGCCTTCGGCGCCGTCAACGCGCTCGGCGGCCTCTCCATCAAAGTGGGGAGAAGCGCCACTCTGGCGCGCTATAGAGCGGCCGATCTGCGCGAGTTGCATCGCTGGCTCGCCGATCTCGCGCGCACATCGCAAGCGGAGCGCGCGAGATGAGCGACGCGCAGCAGAACGAACGCAAGATCAGCGATCTCGAGCTCGGCGTGGTCGGAAATTGCTCCTTCGCCGCGCTGATCGATCGCGACGCCAGCGTCGTTTGGTGCTGCCTGCCGCGTTTCGACGGCGATCCCGTGTTCCACAGCTTGCTCGGCTCGCCGCCGGACATGGAGGATGGCGGCTTTTTCGCGATAGATCTCGAGGATCGCGTGCACAGCGAGCAGGATTATTGCGGCAACACGGCGGTGCTCGAGACTGTGCTACATGGCAAGCAGGGCTCGGTTCGCGTCACTGATTTCGCGCCGCGCTTCTTCTGGCGCGATCGTCTCTATCATCCGAACATGCTGATCCGTCGGCTGACGCCGGTATCCGGCACGCCGCGCATTCGCATTCGGCTGCGTCCGCGCTACGATTATGGCGCGGCTCTTCCCAGCCTCACCTTCGGCTCGCATCACATTCGTTATGTCGGCCCGCATTCGGTTCTGCGGCTCACCACCAATGCGCCGCTCGATTATGTGCGCGAGGAGACGCTGTTCAATCTGAGCAGCCCTGTCGATCTCGTGCTCGGTCCGGACGAGACATTGCACGAGGGCATTGCGCATACGGCGCGCAATTTCGAGGAGCGCACGCGCGACTATTGGCGCCGCTGGGTGCATCGGCTGGCGATTCCCTTCGAATGGCAGAGCGCGGTGCTGCGCGCCGCGATCACGCTGAAGCTCTGCACCTATGAAGGAACGGGCGCCATCGTCGCCGCGCTGACGACGAGCATTCCCGAGGCGCCGGGAACGCAGCGCAATTGGGATTATCGCTATTGCTGGGTGCGCGACGCTTATTTCGTCGTGCGGGCGCTCAATCGCATGGCGGCGATGCGCAAGATGGAGAATTACTTCGATTGGTTGATGAATGTCGTCGCCTCGGCGGCGGGCTCGCATATTCAGCCTGTCTATGGGCTCGGTCTCGAATCGGAGCTCACCGAGCGCATCATTCCCAATCTTCCCGGCTATCGCGGCATGGGGCCGGTGCGCGTCGGCAATCAGGCCTATCAGCATTTTCAGCATGATTCCTACGGCAATGTGATACTCGGCGTCGCGCAGGCCTTTCTCGATCGGCGCCTGTTGTCGCCGCCGACGCGCATGGATTTTCTGCGGCTCGAGGATATGGGCCGGCAGGCGCTCGCCTGCTACGACAAGCCCGACGCCGGCATGTGGGAGCTGCGCTCGCGCGCCCGCATCCATACGACGTCGAGCCTCATGTGCTGGGCGGCCGCGGATCGGCTCGCGCGCATCGCCGATTACATCGGCGAGCCGGAGCGCGCGCGCGATTGGCGCATCGAGGCGGAGCGCATCAAGCAGGTGATTCTCGAGCGTGCCTGGTCGCAGAAGCGCCAGGCCTTCGTCGAATCGTTCGACGGCGAGCATCTCGACGCGGGCGTGCTGCTGATGACGGAGGTCGGCTTCATCGATCCCAATGATCCGCGCATGGTCTCGACGCTCGAGCAGATCGAATCTGCGCTCGGCCGCGGCGCTCATATGATGCGCTATGAGGCGGCCGATGATTTCGGCGAGCCGACGACCGCCTTCACCACCTGCTCCTTCTGGCGCATCGACGCGCTCGCCCGCATGGGTCGGCGCGAGGAGGCGCGCGACTATTTCGAGGCGCTGCTCGCACAGCGCAATCGGCTCGGCATCATGTCCGAGGACATAGACGTCAAAACCGGCGAAGCCTGGGGAAACTATCCGCAGACCTATTCCATGGTCGGTATCATCAACTGCGCCATGAGGCTGTCGCGTTCTTGGGAGAAAGCCATATGAAACGCCTGGTCGTCGTCTCCAATCGCGTCGCCGATCCCGGCTGCAGCCAGGCCGCCGGCGGGCTCGCGGTGTGCATTCTCGACGCTCTGCGCAAGCGCGGCGGCTTATGGTTCGGCTGGAATGGCGAGATCGTGGCCGATGACGCGGAGATCGACGTATCCCGTGTGAAATTCGACGAGCTGACGCTCGCCACCATGCCGCTCAGCGAGCGCGACTATCGCGATTATTATCTCGGCTTCGCCAATGCGGCGCTTTGGCCCGTGCATCATTACCGGCTCGATCTCGCGCGCTTCACGCAAGAGGCGACCGACGGCTATCGCCGCGTCAATGATCGTTTCGCGGAAAAGCTTGCGCCCATGCTGAAGAGCAATGATCTCGTCTGGGTGCATGATTATCATTTCATTCCGCTCGGCGCGGCGTTGCGCGAGCGTGGCGTCTCCAATCGCATCGGCTTCTTTCTGCATATTCCGTTTCCGCCGCCGGATGTGCTCTGCGCCATGCCGGAGCACGAATGGCTGATGAAGGCGCTCGTCGAATATGATCTCGTGGGCTTTCAGACGAAGACCGATCAAGCCAATTTCTTGCGCTTCATGTGCGACTTCATGCAGGGCGAGATGCTGACGCCCGATCTCGTGCGCGTCGGCGGCAAGACGGTGACGGCGTCTGTCTTCCCTGTCGGCATAGACGTCGATTCTTTTGCCGCCATGGCCGAGAGCCCGAGCGCGGCGAAGCGCATCGAGCGCCTGCATCGCGCCGGCGAGCCGCGCATAAATGTCATTGGCGTCGATCGGCTGGATTACACCAAAGGCCTGCCGGATCGCTTGCGCTCCTTCAAGCGGCTGCTCGAAATCTATCCGCAGAATTGCAAGGCGGTGACGCTGATGCAGATCGCGCCGCCGACGCGCGAGGATGTGCAGGCCTATGCCGACATACGTCATGAGCTGGAGGCGCTGTCCGGCGAGATCAACGGGCAGTTCGGCGATTTCGATTGGACGCCGGTGCGCTATCTGCATCGCCGCGTCGACCGCGACACTTTGGCGGCGCTCTATCGCGGCTCACAAGTGGGGCTGGTCACGCCTCTGCGCGACGGCATGAATCTCGTCGCCAAGGAATATGTCGTCGCGCAGGACGCCGAGAACCCCGGCGTGCTGGTGCTGTCGCGCTTCGCCGGCGCGGCGGAGGAGCTGCAGGAAGCGCTGATCGTCAATCCGTACGACGCCGACGAGGTCGCGAATGCGATGCAGAGGGCGATCGTGATGCCGCTCGCCGAACGCCGACAGCGTCACGCGGCGCTGCTCGCGCGCGTGCGCAAGCATGATTCCTTCAATTGGATGGATGGATATTTGCGCGCGCTCAGCGCTTGCCGCATGCCGCTGGCGGCGTGAACACCCGGTCTGTCAGCCGCCGCTGGCGCGCGACGCCGGCGATGCAGAGAATAAGAGAATATTCGCGTGGGCGGGCCGCATAGCATCACATATGCGTTCGGAATCCGCACGGCGTCAGGGAACGCGCGCCAGCATGGCTTTGACGATCACGCGATGAAAAGGCAGGATCGTGGCCAGATAGACGCGGCCGAGCAGATTGTGGGTAGCCACCAGCGTGGTCGCGACGACGCTGCATTCCACGCTCGTTTTGCGAAGCTCGACGATGACGCGGAAGTCGAGATGCTTGTCGTCGAGCCCTAGGACGATGCGATCGGCCGATTGCTCGAGGACCGGAAAAATCCCCACGCGATCGCGCGCCTCGGAAGTGTCGGTCACGAGGCCAAAGGGCGCGACGAGGATATTGCGGAGCGTCATCAGAGCGCCGATCCACGCCGGTCGATCCGACACCATTCGGAGCGCCGCCGTGCGCGCGTCCGGCGCGGCCGAGAGGCCGATCGACACGCTATAAGCGTCGATGAAATCGGAGCCGGGAAGCACGCCGGCCGCATCGTCCGACGGCGCAATCTCGATGATCTCGATTTCGCGGCCGCCGAACATTGCGTTTTTACGCCACCGCGGCCGATTTGCCGCGCGCGCGCTTGCGCTCATTGGGGTCGAGATAGGTCTTGCGCAGGCGGATCGACTTCGGCGTCACCTCGACCAGCTCGTCGTCCTCGATATAGGCCAGCGCCTTCTCCAGCGTCATCTTGATCGGCGGGGTGAGGCGCACGGCCTCGTCCTTGCCCGCGGCGCGGATGTTGGTGAGCTGCTTGCCCTTGAGGACGTTGATCTCGAGGTCGTTGTCGCGCGTATGCTCGCCGACGATCATGCCGCGATAGACCTTCCAGCCCGGCTCGATCATCATCGGACCGCGATCCTCGAGCTTCCACATGGCGTAGGCGACGGCCTCGCCCTGCTCATTGGAGATCAGCACGCCATTGCGACGGCCGACGATCTCGCCCTTGTGGTGCGAATAGGAGTGGAACAGGCGGTTCATGATCGCCGTGCCGCGCGTGTCGGTCAGCAATTCGCCCTGATAGCCGATGAGACCGCGCGTCGGCGCATGGAACACGAGACGCAGGCGATTGCCGCCCGAGGGGCGCATCTCGATCATCTCGGCCTTGCGCTCGGACATTTTCTGCACGACGACGCCGGAATGCTCCTCGTCGACGTCGATCACGACCTCCTCGATCGGCTCCAAAATCTCGCCGTCCTCGTCCTTCTGGAACACGACCTTCGGACGCGAGACGCCGATCTCGAAACCCTCGCGGCGCATGGTCTCGATCAGAATGGAGAGCTGCAATTCGCCGCGGCCGGAGACGATGAAGCTCTCGCCGCCGGGCGAATCTTCGACGCGCAGCGCGACATTGCCCTCGGCTTCCTTGAACAGGCGGGCGCGGATCATGCGGCTCGTGACCTTGTCGCCCTCCGTTCCCGCCAGCGGCGAGTCGTTGACGAGGAAGGTCATGGAGAGCGTCGGCGGATCGATCGGCTGCGCCTGCAATGGCTCGTTCACCTCGAGCGCGCAGAGCGTGTCGGCGACGTTATATTTCTCGAGGCCGGCGATGGCGACGATGTCGCCCGCCTCCGCCTCGTCGATCGGCTGGCGCTCGATGCCGCGGAAGGCGAGAATCTTGGAGACGCGGCCTTGCTCGACGACCTTGCCGGTGCGGTCGAGCACCTTCACCGCCTGATTGGGCTTCACGCTGCCGGCGAAGACGCGGCCGGTGACGATGCGGCCGAGATAGGGATTGGCCTCGAGCAGCGTGCCGAGCATGCGGAAGCCGCCCTCTTCGATCTTGGGCTCCGGCACATGCTTGATGACGAGATCGAACAGCGGCCCCATGCCGTCCTGAGGACCGGTCGGCTCCTCCGCCATCCAGCCCTGCTTGGCGGAGCCGTAGATGATCGGGAAGTCGAGCTGCTCGTCGGTGGCGTCCAGCGCGGCGAAGAGGTCGAACACCTCATTGACGACCTCGCTGATGCGGGCGTCCGGCTTGTCGACCTTGTTGATCGCGACGATCGGGCGAAGGCCGATCTTCAGCGCCTTGCCGACGACAAATTTGGTCTGCGGCATCGGGCCTTCGGCCGCGTCCACCAGCACGATGGCGCCGTCCACCATCGAGAGGATGCGCTCCACCTCGCCGCCGAAATCGGCGTGGCCGGGGGTGTCGACGATATTGATGCGCGTGTCCTTCCAGGCGATGGAGGTCGCCTTGGCCATGATGGTGATGCCACGCTCTTTCTCGAGATCGTTGCTGTCCATCACCCGCTCGGCGACCCGTTGATTCTCGCGGAAGGCGCCCGATTGCCGGAGCAGCTGGTCGACGAGCGTCGTCTTGCCGTGGTCGACGTGGGCGATGATGGCGATGTTACGCAGCTTCATGGGGTAGGGCCGATCGGTTCGCGGGCGAAGCGCGGCCCGGCGCACCTTTCGGGGCGCGAGGCGGACCGCGGCTTTTTGCAGTGCGGCATCTCATACAGGAGCGCGGCGCGAATGGGAAGCGTGGCGGCAAGGGTCGTCGGACTCTCGCTGCAGGCCGGCCCCGCCCGAGGCTGGAGGAGGGAGCCGCCTCATCAGGGGCCGGAGAAGCGTTCCGGCGGCGTCGCCCGGATGAAATCCCCGATAGACGAGGACATTCCGACGCCATAGGTCACGCCCGTCTCGATCCGCTCATAGACATTGTCGATCCCTCTCGGGGTCTCGATGGTGATCCAATTGACGGAATGGCTGCCGGCGCCCGCGGTGGTGAAACGGGACCAGCGGCCGAACTGCCACACCGCCATCGGCTTTTCGGTGGTGAAATCATTCCACGGGCCATGGGTGGTGACGGACCCCGAGGGTAGGGACGGAAGCCCGACGCCGAGGCCGAGGCCGACATAGACGTACATGCAGGCGATGTTGTTGGTCGTGTCCCAGACGGTGAAAACGGCGAAATCGACCAATGGGCCGCCGCCGAGCTTGAGCCGCGCGAATTTGGCAAGCCGGGAGGCATGGGCGGCGGAGATCGCGGTCACCATGGCGATCCGGAATTTCTGGCTGAGCTTGGGTCGCGGCGGGACTTTTTTCGGCGGCCTCGGATCGGTTTTGAGCTTGGGCATGATCCAGAGTCGCACGGCGCGGTCGCGATCGTCGTCCAGCGCGTGAGCCTGGGCCTCTTCCTCGCCGACGGCGTTGGGCTCGATCTGGCTCGCATCGACGCCGTGATCGAGGAGATAGGCCTGGACTGTCCCCACCCGGACCATGGAGGTCTCCATGTTCCAGCCGTTCGTCCCGATGCGGCTCGCCGAGCCGGTCATCCAGACGAATCCTTGATTATGCTCGAGAAGCGGCACGACGCGCTCGGCCAGAAATTTCTGGTGCTCCGTCTTCAGCGGACGAAACTTGCGCTTGTCGAAGTCGTCGAAGTCGAAATTATAGAGCAGGGCCTTCAACATGCCGGCGCCGCTGAAATTCTGGTCGATTTCGACCTTGCCAGGCCCCGTGGGTCGAAACATCGCGCGCTCCATTCGATCGTGAAAAAAGATTTGCGCGGGAAAAGCTCCGCGCCACGGTCGAATTATGCGTGCGTCGCCCGGCCAGACTGTGCGCTGGCGCACAGTCGCCACCCTATTCTGCGATGCGGATATTTTTGAGCGGCGTCACTGTGGCCGCGCCCTTCGCCTCGCAGAGCGTGCGGCGGCGGTCCTGGATCGCGAGCCGCGCCTGGTCCAGCGCCAGCGAGACCACATGCAGCGCGGTTCCGTCCATATTGCGCAGGCGCAGATCCGCGACGGAGCTGACCAGCGCCTGGTCGAGCTCGCGCTCATAGCTGTCGAGCTCGGCGACATCCTGGGCGGCGCGGGCGGCGGGCAGAATCTCGAGCAGGCGCTCGATCAGCTGCTCGGAGCGCTGATGCGTTTTCGTCCGCATGCGGCTGGCGAGCGCCGCCGCGGCGGAGCCCAAGAGCGAGGCGAGCATCGCGCCGAGATAGAAGAAGTCGCTGTATTTGTCGAAGAATCCGCGTTCGTTGCCGTCGATGAAGTCGATCGCGCCCTGATGCGCGGGGACCGCCGCATCCTTGTCGGTGGAGGGCGCCTCGATATTATTGGCGAGCGGCGCGAGCGCGGCGATGGTCGATCTATGGGTCAGGAACTGGCGCGTCGCCTCGCCGGCGACGCTCGCCGGAATCGACGCGCGCCCGACGAGCAGGACGGCGACGCTGGTCGTCTCCAGCGCCTTCTCCGGGCGGGGCGGGTCGCCGCCGAAGGCCCCATGGACGATTTCGGTCGATTCGAGCGTCGGATAGCGCTTGGCGATGGCCTGAGCTTCCGCCACGGGAAGAAAGACCGGCGGCTTGCCGGCGCCGGCGACGATCTGGTGGATGATCTCGCTCGCCGGGCCGATCTGCGGAACGGCGACCAGAAATATGGCGTCCACCTTGCGCGCCCGCAGCGCCGCCTCGACCTCCCCCGGCTGTAGCGTGACTGTCGCAAAGCCTTGCTCGGGAATGTCATATTGAGCCAGGATTGTCCCGAGCAGCCGGACATTGCCATGCCCGCCGACGATCTCCTGGACGACGCCGATTCTCTTGCCGCGCAGATCGGCGACGCGCTTGATCTTGGAGCCGCCCGGCGCGACCAGCACCGCGGCGTTGCGATGCAGGACGACGATGGCCTGCGCCGAGGGCGGCAGCGCGTCGCTGCGCGCCACTGCGAGATCGGCCGAGCCCTGCTCGAGCGCGGCCGCTGCGGCGGCGGAATCGACGACCGGCACGACCTTCAGCCGCACCGGCTCGTGCTGATGCGAGAAGGCCTGCGCCGCCGCTGTGAGCAGGCGGTAGTCCTGCGCACCCTGGGCGACAGCGACCCGCAGCTCCGTCGGGCGGTTATACAGATACAGCGCAGTCGCCGCCCCGCCGACGAGGGCGAGGCAGACGATCAGCGCCACGAGAATGGTTCGCAGCATGGGATCAGCCTCGGGTGCGAAGCCGAACTTCCTCATATAGTGCGACCGTTTCTCGATTTATCGAAGGCGAAGTCGTGGAGGCGGGAGCGTTTCCGGTCCAGAGCGTTTCCGGTCCATGTCTGATCGGAAACGCTCCCTTCCGGCGGAAGCCAGGGGCTAGGGCTTTTCCTTCGCGCCGCGGGCGCTCCGCTTGGCCAAGGTGCGCAGGCGCAGCGCGTTGAGCTTGATGAAGCCCTCGGCGTCGCGATGGTCATAGGCCACCGCGCCCTCCTCGAAGGTGACGAGCTCCTTGTCGTAGAGCGAATAGGGGCTCTCGCGGCCGACGACATGGACAGAGCCCTTGTAGAGCTTCAGCCGCACGCGGCCGGTGACGAGCTCCTGGCTCTTGTCGATCAAGGCCTGCAGCATCTCGCGCTCCGGCGCGAACCAGAAGCCATTGTAGATCAGCTCGGCGTATTTCGGCATGATCTCGTCTTTCAGATGCGCCGCGCCGCGGTCCAGCGTCACGCTCTCTATGCCGCGATGGGCGATCAGCAGAATAGCGCCGCCGGGAGTCTCGTACATGCCGCGCGACTTGATGCCGACGAAGCGGTTCTCGACGAGGTCGAGCCGGCCTATGCCATGGGCGCGGCCGAGTTCGTTGAGCTTGGTCAGCAGCGCCGCCGGAGAGAGCGTCACGCCATCGACGGCGACGGCGTCGCCCTTCTCGAAATCGACGGTGACATATTGCGGGACGTCCGGGGCCTTCTCCGGATCGATGGTGCGGGAATAGACATAATCCGGCACTTCCTCCGCCGGATCCTCGAGCACCTTGCCCTCGGAAGAGGTGTGCAGAAGATTGGCGTCGACCGAGAAGGGGGCGTCGCCGCGCTTGTCCTTGGCGATCGGAATCTGGTTCTTTTCCGCGAAATCGATGAGCGCGGTGCGGGAGGTCAAATCCCATTCGCGCCAGGGGGCGATGACGGTGATGTCCGGCTCCAGCGCGTAATAGCCGAGCTCGAAGCGGACCTGATCATTGCCCTTGCCGGTGGCGCCGTGGCAGACGGCGTCGGCGCCGAGCTTGCGGGCGATCTCGATCTGCTTCTTGGCGATGAGCGGGCGGGCGATCGAGGTTCCGAGCAGATAGAGCCCCTCATATTGGGCGTTGGCGCGGAACATGGGGAAGACGAAGTCGCGGACGAACTCCTCGCGCAGATCCTCGATGAATATGTGCTCGGGCTTGACGCCCAGCAGCTCGGCCTTGGCGCGGGCGGGCTCCAATTCCTCGCCCTGGCCGAGATCGGCGGTGAAGGTCACCACCTCGCAGCCATAGGTCGTCTGCAGCCATTTGAGGATGATCGAGGTGTCGAGGCCGCCGGAATAGGCGAGAACGACGCGTTTGATGTCTTTCTTGGAGCGGGTCATTCGAGATTCTTCTTTCGGCGCCGCCTCGCGCGGGCGCGCATCGCGCCGCGACTATAGAGGCGCGCCGCGCTCGCGCAAGCCGGAGCGCGCCGTGAGCGGGCGCTCTCGTCATCGCGGCCGCGGCGCGCTACAATGGCGCATGACCACCAAGCGAGCGGCGCCGGGGACGACGGCGCGGGGCCTCACGCCGGCGCGGCGCGCCGCGCTGGATATTCTCACCAAGGCGAACCGGCCGGTCGGCGCCTATGAGATGATCGATCTTCTCGCCGGCGAGAGCGGCAAGCGCCCGGCTCCGATCTCGGTCTATCGGGCGCTCGGCTATCTGCTGGACCAGGGACTCGCGCATCGGCTGGCCTCCCGCAACGCTTTCGTCGTCTGCGGCCATGCGCATGAGGCCGGCGAGCCGGTGATCTTTCTGATCTGCGACGAATGCGGCGAGGTGAGCGAGGCGACGAGCCCGGAGCTGACGCGCGGCCTCGCCGGCCTCACTGCGGCGGCCGGCTTCCAGCCGCGCACGCGCGTCGTCGAGATCGCGGGCCTGTGCGGGCGCTGCGCCACGGCGGAGGGAAAAGCGAGCTGAGCTCCTCCTGCTCGAGAACTTTACCATCGGGAAAAGGATTGGTGTCGACGAGACCGCCGATCTTCGTCAATATCTGCGATCGCGCCCCAGTTGATATCGACGGCCCGCGTGGAGCGATATCGGCGCGCGAGTGATGCGGACGCTCTCGGCGACGAGGGAATCGCAACTGTTACGTCTACCCTGAGCAGACATCGATGCTCATATGACAGGAGACGAGCTTTCCGCTGCGACCGGCACAAACCTTGCCTCGAATGCCCTGAACTCGGTCTATGGCCAGTCGACAGGGGTGGGGCGGTCGACAGCGAAGACGAGAGGGCGGCCGATCGATTTCGAGCCGTCTCGGGAATCGTGAGCCATAACGCTCCAGCGACAGGTGCCCCATGACGAACTCCGACGTTTTTGCGGATTTTGCGAGGTCCTACAGAGGCAGAAGAGCCGTCGAGATGACGCTCTCCGAATACCTCGATCTATGCCGCGAGAATCCGAAGACTTATGCGACCGCAGCGGAGCGCATTCTCGACGCGATCGGCGAGCCGGAGCTGATCGACACATCGCGCGACCCGAGGCTCGGCCGGATCTTCATGAACCGCACCATCCGCGTCTATCCGGCCTTCGCCGAATTCTTCGGCATGGAGGAGACGATCGAGCGGATCGTCAGCTTCTTCCGCCATGCGGCGCAGGGGCTCGAGGAGCGCAAGCAGATCCTCTATCTGCTCGGCCCGGTCGGCGGCGGCAAATCCTCCCTCGCCGAGCGTCTGAAGGCGCTGATGGAGATCGATCCCATCTATGTGCTCAAGGCCGGCGAGGAGCTCTCGCCCGTCTTCGAGAGCCCGCTCGGCCTCTTCGATCCGGCGACGGCGGGCGACATGCTCGAGCAGAGCTACGGCATTCCGCGCCGGCGCCTCAATGGGCTGATGAGCCCCTGGTGCCTGAAGCGTCTCGACGAATATGGCGGCGACATCACCCAATTCAGCGTGGTGAAGATCACGCCCTCGCGTCTGCGCCAGATCGGCATAGCCAAGACCGAGCCGGGCGACGAGAATAATCAGGACATCTCCTCGCTCGTCGGCAAGGTGGACATTCGCAAGCTCGAGAATCTCGCGCAGGCGGACCCGGACGCCTACAGCTATTCCGGCGGCCTCAATCGCGCCAATCAGGGCCTGCTCGAATTCGTCGAGATGTTCAAGGCCCCGATCAAGATGCTGCATCCTCTGCTGACGGCGACGCAGGAGGGAAATTACATCGGCACCGAGAATATTGGCGCAATTCCCTTCTCCGGCATCGTCATGGCCCATTCCAACGAGGCGGAATGGCAGAGCTTCAAGAACAACCGCAACAATGAGGCCTTCATCGATCGCATCTATGTGATCAAAGTGCCTTATTGCCTGCGGGTGACGGAAGAGCAGCATATCTACGAGAAGCTGCTGCGCGGCTCTGAGCTCGCCGAGGCGAGCTGCGCCCCGAGCACGCTGGAGATGCTCGCCCGCTTCATCGTGCTCTCGCGCCTGAAGCCGCATGAGAACTCCAATCTCTTCTCCAAGATGCGCGTCTATGACGGCGAGAGCCTGCGCGAGGTGGACCCGCGGGCGCGCAGCATGCTCGAGTATAAGGACGCCGCCGGCGTCGACGAGGGCATGGACGGCTGCTCGACGCGCTTCGCCTTCAAGGTGCTGGCGGCGACCTTCAACCATGACACGGTCGAGGTCGCGGCCGATCCCGTGCATCTCATGTATGTGCTGGAGCAGTCGCTGCGCCGCGAGCAGATGCCGCCGGAAATCGAGAAGCGCTATCTCGAGTTCATCAAGGCCGAGCTCGCGCCGCGCTACGCAGAATTCATCGGCCATGAGATTCAGAAGGCCTATCTAGAGTCCTATCAGGATTACGGACAGAATCTCTTCGACCGTTATATCGACTATGCCGACGCCTGGATCGAGGATCAGGATTTCAAGGACCCGGACACGGGACAGCTGCTGGACCGCGACCTTTTGAACCAGGAGCTGACCAAGATCGAGAAGCCCGCGGGCATCGCCAATCCCAAGGACTTCCGCAATGAGGTGGTGAAGTTCGCGCTGCGCTGGCGCGCGGCGAACGAGGGGCGCAATCCCTCCTGGGCGAGCTATGAGAAGATCCGCGACGTTATCGAGCGGCGCATGTTCTCCCAGGTGGAAGAGCTGCTGCCGATCATTTCATTCGGATCGAAAAAAGACACGCAGACAGAAAAAAAACATGCAGAATTCGTAAGCCGCATGATGGCCCGCGGCTACACGGAGCGCCAGGTGCGCCGTCTGGTCGAGTGGTACATGCGCGTAAAACAAGCCGGTTGACCGAAAGGCGGCCGGCGAAGAAACGGGTGATGAAACGATGCACATCGTCGATCGTCGGTTGAACCCCGGAAGCAAGAGCTTCGCGAACCGCCAGCGCTTTCTCCGCCGCGCCAAGGATATGGTGGAGAAGGCGGTTCGCGAGGCGAGCAAGGACCGCGCGATCGGCGATCTCGAGAGCCCCGGAGAGATTTCCATTCCCTCCGAGGGCACGCGCGAGCCCACATTCCGCCACACGCAGGGCTCGCGGCGCGATCTCGTGCTGCCCGGCAATAAGGATTATGTCGAGGGCGATCTCATCGAGCGCCCGCGCGGCGAAGGCGAGGGCGAAGGCGGCGGCGGTCAGGTCGGCCGCGGCGACGGGCAGGAGGACGCCTTTCGCTTCATCCTCTCGCGTGACGAGTTTTTGAGCATCTTCCTCGATGATCTCGAGCTGCCCGATCTCGCCAAAAGGCGCGTCGCGCAAACAGAGAAGGAAGGGCTGCGCCGCGCCGGCTACACCACCACGGGCACGCCGGCCAATCTCGCGCTGCACCGCACGCTGCAAACCTCGCTCTCGCGGCGCATCGCGCTGAAGCGTCCCAAGCAATCGACGATCGACGATCTCGAGAGCCGCCTCGTGGAGGCGCAGAGCCGCGACGACGCCGACTCCGAGCGCCTCGCCGCCGAGCTCGAGACGCTGCGCAACAAGCGGTCGCGCATCTCCTATCTCGATCCGATCGATCTGCGCTATCGCCGCTTCGAGCGTTTTCCCAAGCCCGTGACGCAGGCGGTGATGTTCTGCCTCATGGACGTCTCCGGCTCCATGACCGAGCATATGAAGGATCTCGCCAAGCGCTTCTTCATGCTGCTGCATGTGTTTTTGACGCGCCGCTACAAGCGCGTGGAGATCGTCTTCATCCGCCATACGGATCGCGCCGGCGAGGTGGACGAGGACACATTCTTCCGCTCCGCCGAGACCGGCGGCACCATGGTCTCCTCCGCTCTGCAGGAGATGCTGAAGGTCATTCGCGAGCGCTATGATCCGGGCGTGTGGAATATTTACGCCGCGCAGGCCTCGGACGGCGACAATCTCTCCAGCGACAATCCGCAGACGCGCGACCTGCTGCAGAACCAAATTCTGCCGCTGTGCCAATATTTCGCCTATGTGGAAGTGAGCGGGCCGAATACCGAGACGCATGGCTATGTGCCGCATCACGGGCAGAGCTCGCTATGGCTCACCTATGCCGCGCTGCAAAAGGAAAGCGAGAAATTCCAGATGCGTCGCGTCTCCCGGCGCGAGCATATCTATTCCGTGTTCCGGCAATTGTTCCAACGGCGCGCGGCCAAGACGGCGGAGGTCGGCTGATGCGCGGCGAGCTGCTCTATGAAGGCAAGGATTGGGATTTCGGCACGATCCAGCGCATCCACGACGCGGTCGCGGACATTGCGCATAAGGAGCTCGGGCTCGACACATTCGCCAATCAGATCGAGATCATCACCGCCGAGCAGATGCTCGACGCCTACGCCTCGACCGGAATGCCGCTCTTCTACAAGCATTGGTCGTTCGGCAAGCGCTTCGCCCAGCACGAGGGCATTTATCGCATGGGGCTGCAGGGCCTCGCCTATGAGATCGTCATCAACGCCGATCCCTGCATCAGCTACATAATGGAGGAGAATTCCGCCACTATGCAGACGCTGGTGATCGCGCACGCCGCCTTTGGCCACAATCATTTCTTCAAGCATAATTACCAGTTCCGGCAATGGACCGATCCAGAAGGCATTCTGGATTATCTCTCCTTCGCCAAGGCCTATATCGCCAATTGCGAGGAGCGCTACGGCCATGCGGAGGTGGAGCGCCTTCTCGACGCCGCCCATGCGCTGATGCCGCAAGGCATAGACCGCTATCCGCGCAAGCGTCCGCTCAATCTCCATATGGAGGAGAAGCGCGAGCAGGATCGCAAGGAGGAGCGCGAGCGCGTCTATGACGATCTGTGGCGCACTGTGCCCGGCCGCGCGCGCGGCGCAATGCAATTGGCCGGCGACAAGCGCCGCGCCCTGCTCGGCCTGCCGCAAGAGAATATCCTCTATTTTCTCGAGAAGGCCGCGCCGCGTCTAAAACCTTGGCAGCGCGAGGTGCTGCGCATCGTGCGGCTCATCGCGCAATATTTCTATCCGCAGCAGCAGACCAAGGTGATGAACGAGGGCTGCGCCACCTATTGCCATTATCGTCTGCTGGGCCGCCTGCACGAGACGGGGCAGATCGGCGACGGCAGCTTCCTCGAGTTCCTCACCTCGCACACCAATGCGACGCGGCAGCCTTTCTACGACAGCCCGTCCTATAATGGCATCAACCCTTATGCGCTCGGCTTCGACATGATGCGCGACATAGAACGCATCGTGCGCGAGCCGACCGAGGAGGATCGCTATTGGTTCCCCGAGATCGCCGGAACCGGCGACGAGATGGAGGTGCTGCGCCATGTCTGGGCGAATTATCGCGACGACAGCTTCATCGCGCAGTTCATGAGCCCGCGGCTCATCCGCAATTGGCGCCTGTTCCATGTCGTCGACGATCGCGAGCAGCCGAATCTCGAGGTGTCGGCGATCCATAATGAGCGCGGCTATCGCGATCTGCGCCGCAGCCTCTCCGCGCAATATGACGTGGGGGGCTATGCGCCGGACATTCAGATCGTCGATGTCGATCTCGCCGGCAATCGCAAGCTCGTGCTGCATCATCGCGTGCGTGACGGCAAGATGCTGGAGCTGACCAACGCCGCAATGGTGCTCGGCCATCTCGCCAATCTCTGGGGCTATGAGGTGCTGCTGCAGGAGATCGACGCCGGCACGGAGCAGGTGCTGAAAGAGCATATGGTGCGGCCGGAGGCGGGGTGAGGGGGATTCGGGCTCTACAATCTCCCTCATGCTGAGGAGCGGCCGATAGGCCGCGTCTCGAAGCGCGCGGCCTCTTATGGTTCCGCAGTGGCGCGCCCACTTCCCTTCGACGCCCATCTGTGCGACGGCTGCGCGAACGCTTCGCCTCACGCACGCCGCCCCGAATGACCATCAAGCGCAAATATCACCATGGCGCCCTCAAGGAGGCGCTGGTCGAGGCTGCGCTCGAGCTGCTGGCGGAAGGCGGGCCGGCTAATCTCAGCCTTGGCGAGGCGGCCAAGCGCGTCGGCGTCACGGCGGCCGCGCCCTATCGCCATTTCGCCAGTCGCGAGGATCTGCTGAACGAGGTCGCCCGGCGCGGCTTTCTCTCCTTCGGCTCGGCGTTGGAAAAAGCCTGGGATGAAGGGCGGCCGGAGGCGGCGGCGGCCATGTGGCGCATGTGCGCGGCCTATCTCTCCTTCGCCCGCGCGGAGCCGGGCCTCTATGCCGCAATGTTCGGCTCGGCGGCGACGCTGGCGAGCGAGCCCTCAGCCGACGCCGCCGATCATGCGCTGGATATTCTGTGGCGCTCTGTGGTGGCTTTTCTCCAACAGCGCAGCGTCCCTGCGCAGGGCGCGCGCAAGCTGGCGTTGCAGCTCTGGGCGCTCGCCCATGGCGTCGCCATGCTGACCATCTCCGGCCATCTCGACGCCGCCAAGGGGCTCGATCCCGTCCCCGTGCTCGACTCCGCCGCGCGCAATCTCATGGAATCCGCCGTCCGCCGCGTGGAGACCCCTTCCGTTTAAGTCTCCGCCCGCCGGGCGAGACGGGCGGAGCGATCCTTCAACGCGTCGTAGATGGGCTCGTTGCGGCAGACGGCGGCGATGGCCATGGCCGCGAAGCAGGCCGCCAGCATGGGCAGCAGAAGCTGGGAATTATCGGTCATCTCGGTAATGAGGATCATGCCTGTGAGCGGCGCGCGCACCACGGCGGCGAAAAACGAGGCCATGCCGATGAGCGCGAATTTCATTCCCATGGTCGGCCCATCCTCGCCCGGGATCATGAGGCCGAAAAAGAGCCCGATCTCGGCTCCGAGCGCCAGCAGCGGCGCGAACAATCCGCCCGGCGTCCCCGCCGCATAGGAGACGACGCCGAGCGCGAAACGCAGCGCGAAGACCAGCGGCAGGGCGTCGAGCGCATAGGCGCCGTCCAGAGTTTTTTGCGTGAGATTATCGCCGCCGCCGACGAGATCGGGCGCGAGAAAGCCGATGGCGCCGACGCCGGCGCCGACCAGAGCGGCCTTCGCCTCCGCCGGCCAGGGCGAGCGATCGGCTATGTCCAGCGCGCGGAGAATGGCGCGATTATAGGCGAGGCTGGCGAGCCCCGTCGCGGCGCCGAGCGCGAGGCCGAGCGGAACATCGAGCGGCCCAACGGGATAATGCGTCGCGACGCGCAATTCCGGCTCCGGCCCGAGCAGAAGGCGCACGACCGATATGGCGCCGACCGAAGCGCCGAGCGCTATGGTCGCATGGCGCATGTCGAAGCGGCGCAGCAATTCCTCGAGCACGAAGGCCGCGCCGGCGAGCGGCGCATTGAAGGCGGCGGCGAGCCCGGCTCCGGCGCCGGCGGCCAGCAGCGATTGCTGATCGCGCCAATCATAGCGCAAATAGCGGCCGAACTGATGCGCGAGTGTCGCGCCCATCTGCACCGACGGCCCTTCGCGGCCGAGCGCGAGGCCGGCGCCCATCGCCAGCACGCCGCCGATGAATTTCACCGGCAGCAGCAGCGGCGGGGAGGGCGGCTCGTCGCCGTCGATCACCGATTCGACATGCGGAATGCCGCTTCCCACCGCCGCCGGGACGAACCGGCGCACGAGATAGGCCGCGAGCCCAGTGGCGAGCGCTGCGCCGGCGACCATGATCGCGAGGCCGAGCAGCGGACGCTCCGCGAACCAATCGGGAATGGCCATGCGCATCCGCCCGGCGGCGTCGAGGATGAGGCGGAAGCTTCCGCAGAGCGCGCCGACGGCGACCCCGGCCAGCAGCGAGACGGCGCCGAGCGAAAAAAGGCCGCGCAGCTCGGACGGCGGTGAGGGCGTCTCCACGGCCGGGGCGGCGTCGGCTATATGGGATTCGACCACCACATCGCTCGTCTCGCCGAGCAGAAGCAGGCGCTCCGTCCCCGCGGCGGCGACCAGCGCCAGGCGGCGCGAGCGGCCGAGCGCCAGCGCGACCGAGGCGGCGCGCGCGCGGCCCTTGCGCCTGCGGCGGCCGAAGGCGAGGCGGAACAGAAAAGGCAGCGCCGCGGCGCCGATGAGCGTCGCCAGAGCGAGGAGAGCGCTTGCGTCCTCGTCGGAAAAACCGGTCATGGAAACGATTCGCGAGAGAGGCCGCGCGCAGGATAGCGCGCCGCAGCGCGGGAGACGAAATCGGCTGGGATGCGCATGGGGCGGAATCTTTGGCGGACCCCTTGCGAAACAACAATGTTAATGTATGTTACATTCACATTGCGACGGCGGCGCACGGATCGTCCGCGCGCGCCCGCGATGAGCGAAGGAACTGGAGAGTCCGAACATGGGCTGTCATCGTCACTCCCGCATGGGCCACGAATCTCACTATCGCTTCGGAGACGGCGGACGGCCATGGAAGCCGCTCGAGCTTCTGGCGATGGTTCTGGGCTTTATCGTCTTCTGGCCGATCGGCCTCGCCATCGTGCTCTTCAAGGTGTGGCAGCGGAAGATGGGCTATGAGGGCGATCTCTTCGCCTTCGCGCAGGAGCGCGCGGCCGATGTCCAGGCCCGCTGGAAAGAGGCGACCGGCCAGCCCGGCCCGACCGGCGGCTGGCGTGGTCCGGGCTTCATGCGCTCCTCGGGCAATGTCGCCTTCGACGATTGGCGCGAGAGCGAGCTCGCCCGCCTCGAGGAGGAGCGCCGCAAGCTCGCCGAGGCCGAGCGCGAGTTCTCCGAGCATATAGACGAGCTGCGCCGCGCTCGGGACCGCGAGGAATTCGAATCCTTCATGCGCGCGCGCCGCGATCGCGGCGAGCCGCAGAGCTGACCCATTTGCGAGATGGGCGCGTCCCGCGGGACGCGCCCTTTTTTTTAGCTTATTTGCAGCTCGTCAGCGGATCGACGCAATAAGCGACATTCTTCCAGCTGAAGACGCTGGGCGTGCGCGCGTCGATGGTCAATCGCAGCCATTCGCCCGGCGCATTGGTCGAGCCCTGGACGGTGACGCGCGTGAGATTGGCCGCCGCCGCCGCATTATGAATCTTGCCGGTCGTGCTCGACGGATCGGCGAGCGGGTGATCCGATCCATAGAGATGCGAATCGCCATTGATGAGCAGCACCGGACGACGAAAGCGCACGGCCTGGTTCGCCAGCTCGCGAACGAAACCGGTGTAGCGATCGAGCCCGTCGCCGCCCGCCGCGAGCGCGGACGGATCCCACATATCCGCCTGCAGGCCGATCACCACAGCGGCCGCATGCTCGCGCTCGGCGAGATTGAAGGCGGCTTGCAGCCAGCGAATATCGGCGTCGGTGCGGGCGGCGATCTCCGCCTCGCGCGCGGTCTTGTCCTCCAGGCTGCTCCAGGGCAGGCCGTCATTGTCCGAGCCCGGCATGTTCACCGTCACGAAGACGGTCCGCGCATCCATCCAGATCACATTCTCGACGAATTGCGCATCGGCCGGATAGGAGGGCGAGAAATATTTCGCCTGGCTGTAGACCTCCATATCACGGAGGCCGAGCGTCCAGCCCGGCCGCGCGAAGAACAGGCTGCGCACGGCGGCCAGCTCCTGCAGCGGCTTGCCGGAAGCGGATTCTTTCGACTTGTGGCAGTCGGTCCATTCATTGTCGCCCGGCGTGTAGACGACCGGCGATTTGAACTTCTGGAAGGCCGCGAAAATCTGCTGATTCCAGCCGGGATTCGACGCCGCGATCGGCGGCAGCGTTCCGGCGCTGGTGCAGGGCATGCTGCCGGAATGAATGTCGCCGACATGCATCACCAGGCTCACCTCGGGATCGGAATTGACCGAGTCGAGCAGCAGATTGGCGTTGTTCAGAAGATTGAGATTATAGGGCCAGTCGCCGAAAACGGCGATCGTGGTCTTGTGCTCGTGGCGCGGCTCCAGCCGCCGCTCCAGGCCGCGCTCATCAGCGCCCGCGGAAACGCCGCTCGCGAGAACAGCCGCCAAAAGCGCTATCGAAAATCGTCTTGCGCGCATGAAAATCCCCCAGCTCGGCCGAGCGCGAAGATGCGCTCTGGTTTCAGCTGGCCCGATTACGACGCGCGCGTGACGGTGGGATGTCGCTCGTTGCGGCCGACGTTCCGGGCGATCGGCGATGATACGGAGAGATTCGTCGAACCGTATCTCGCGCTCGCCGCGCCATTCCGGCTAACGTTCGAGAAACGCTGGCGTTAACCAAACTTCTCGACGCCGCGTTAACGCTTCCGCCGTCATTGTCGCGGCATGGCTCGCCGTATAACGCCATTGCTGCTGCTCTCCCTCGCGCCGCTCGCCGCGGCGGGGCTGTCGGGTTGCGGATTCATGGCCAAGCCGCAGCGCCCGGCCTGGCGCGCCACCGCCGAGAACGCCTGCCTCGCCGAAAAGCGCGTGCAGCCCACCGCCTATGTGCAATTCGCGCCCGAGATCGACGGGCCGGGCATTTGCGGCCTCACCAAGCCGCTGAGGGTCACGGCGCTGCAGGGCGGCGCCGTCGCGTTCAACGCGCGGGCGACGCTCGACTGCTCCATGGTGGCCGAGCTCGACCAATGGCTCGCCGATGTGGTGCAGCCCTCGGCCATGGCGCGCTTCGGCCAGCCGGTGGCGCAGATCAATTCCATGGGCTCCTATTCCTGCCGCGGCATGAATGCGCAGGCGGGCGCGCCGCTCTCGGAACATTCCTTCGGCAATGCGCTCGATATCGGCGGCTTCGTGCTCGCCGACGGGCGCGAGATTTCCATCGTGCGCGATTGGACGCATGGCGAGCAGCAGGTGAAGGATTTTCTCGCCGAGGTGCACGGCGGCTCCTGCCGGCATTTCACCACCGTGCTGTCGCCCGGCTCCAACGCCTTTCATTACAATCATATTCATGTCGATCTCGCCATGCATGGCCGCAATGGCGATCGGCATATCTGCAAGCCGGTCCCGCGCGACGTCGCGCCGCCGCCGGGCCAGGACCCGCAGCTCATCGCCCATGGGCCGGACGACGACGATGTCGACACGCCCGGCGCCCAGCCGCCGCTCGCCGCTTTTCAGGCGCAGGCCTCGCGCGGCGGCGTCAATGACAGCCTCATCCTCGCCGCGCCCATGCCGCCCGTGCGGCCGAAGCCCTCGGCGCTCTCGCCCGAAAGCGGGCCGAAGGATTGGGACGTCACCTCCAGCATCCGCCCCCGCGCGCGCTGATCCGCCCGCGCGGGTTGCGCGGGACGCGTGATTGCCGATATGAACATCAATCTCATAGACTAATAGTCTGCGTCAGCCGGATCGACGGCGCTAAAGAGCGAGCCTTCAGGCTCGCTCTCGACGCCATGCGAATTGAATGATGCGGAGCTTCTCGAGGAGCGACATGCAGACGAATTTCGGTCTTTTCCCGTCTCGCGGGTTTTTGCGCGCGATCGGCCTCGCGCTTTCGTTGAGCCTCGCGACTGCGGCCTCCGGCGAGACGCTGCTCAACGTCTCCTATGATCCGACGCGGGAGCTGTTCAAGGCTATCGACAAGGCCTTCGTCGCCGATTGGAAGAAGAAGACCGGCCAGGATGTGCAGATCCAGGCCTCGCATGGCGGCTCCGGCGCGCAGGCGCGCTCGGTCATAGAGGGGCTCGCCGCCGATGTGGTGACGCTCGCTCTCGCCAATGACATAGACGCCATCGCCAGCAAGACCGGCAAGATTCCGGCCGATTGGCAGAAGCGCCTCCCCAATAATTCCTCGCCCTACACATCGACGATCGTGCTGCTCGTGCGCAAGGGCAATCCCAAGGGGATCAAGGATTGGGACGATCTCGCCAAGCCCGGCGTCGTCGTCGTCGCGCCCAATCCCAAGACCGGCGGCGGCGCGCGCTGGAACTTTCTCGCCGCCTGGGCCTATGGTTTGAAGAAGTTCGACGGCGACGAGGCCAAGACGAAAGAGCTGGTGAAGGCGATCTACAAGAACGCGCCCGTGCTCGACTCCGGCGCGCGCGGCTCCACCACCACCTTCGCGCAGCGCGGCTTCGGCGACGTTCTCATCGCCTGGGAGAACGAGGCCTTTCTCGCCATCGACGAGTTCGGCAAGAACAAATTCGAGATCGTGGTTCCGTCGCTGTCCATTCTCGCCGAGCCGGCGGTGTCGATCGTCGACGGCAATGTGGACGCCAAGGGAACGCGCAAGGCCGCGGAAGCCTATCTCGGCTTCCTCTACACGCCGGCCGGTCAGGCGCTCATCGCCAAGCAAGGCTATCGCCCGTCGAAGCCGGAATTCGCCGCGCCGGAAGATTTGAAGCGCTTCCACGAGCTCGATCTTGTGACGATCGACAAGACTTTCGGCGGCTGGCCGGCGGCGCAGAAGAAATTCTTCGTCGATGGCGCGCTCTTCGACGAGATGCAGAAGCCCTGACGCGAAAGCGGCGGACGCTGGAGGTCCGCCGCTCTTTCCTTTTCGTCAGTGCGCGGCGACGCTCGCCTGGCCTTGCAGCTTGCGCAGCAGCTTTTGCGTCACCTCGCCGGTGACGGGAAGATGATTGTCGCGCTCATATTTCTCGATCGCCTGCTTCGTCGCGCCGCCCATCTTGCCATCCGCATGCAGCGCATAGCCGAGCTTGGCGAGCGCGCGCTGCGCGGCCTGCACATTCTTGTCGGCCTCGTCGGCCTTGGGCGCGGCCTTATGCCCGAGCAGCGCGCCGATCGCGTCGCGCTTCTCGCCGCGCGCCTGCTCCGGCTTCGCCGCGGGCTTGGGCGCCGCCGCATGGGGTACGAGCGCGGGCTGGATGGATTGCGGCTGGGCGGCGGGCGCTGTCGCGGTCTGCGGGCGCGCGGGCGGCAGCGGCGCCGGCGCCTCGACCGCAGCGCGGGATTCCGGCGCGCGGGGTTCGGGCGCAAAGGCGCGGAACAGCGGGGCCGGATGGCGGCCGTCCTGGAAATACAGCGCATTCAGCGGCACGCCGATCGCCGTCGCGCCGGCGAGGCAGAGAAACACGACGCCGCGCCGGCGTCCGCCGAACAGCCTGGTCAGCGCGCCTTTCTTATTGGCCTTCGCCTTGTCCTTGGCGCCGCGGCCGCGCCGCTGCGTCTCGCCGCGATCCTCGTCGCGGAGCAAAAAATCATGATTTGTGGCGGCGAGAGCTTCACGCAATTTTCTTCACCCTGTCTTCGGCGGTCTCGAGCTCCTCGGCGGGACGGATGACGCCGCGGCGGGCGATCGTCTCGATCCTGGCGAGAGCGGGGGCCTTGTTCTGAAAGGGACGGCAATCGAGGGGCAGGCGCACGGTGACGCTGGTGCCGCTGCGCGGCGCGCTTTCCACCGCAATGGTTCCGCCATGCAGTCCGACCAGGCCGCGCACCACGGAGAGGCCGAGGCCGGTGCCTTCATAGGCGCGATCATGGCTGGCGCTGGCCTGGAAGAAAGGATCGCCGAGCCGGCCGAGATCGGAGGCGGAAATGCCGATGCCGCTGTCTGTGACGGAGAGCGCGAGGCAATTGCCGTCCGGAGCGAGGCGGATGCGCACGCGGCCATTGGCGGGCGTGAACTTCACGGCGTTGGAGAGGAGATTGATGATGATCTGCTTGCAGGCGCGCTTATCGCCGACGATCTCCTCGAGCCGCTCGGAATAATCCCGCGAGAGCGTCACCTGGCCTTGCTCGGCCTTCAGCTGCATCATGCTCACGCATTGATCGACGAGCTCGGGCAAAGAGAAGGGCTCGGGCGAAAGCTGCATGGAGCCCGATTCGATCTTCGACATGTCGAGGATGGTGTTGACGACGGCGAGCAGATGCTGGCCCGAATTGCGGATGATCTCGGCATATTCGCGGCGCTTGGCCGGATCGGCCGGCGCGAGCTGCTCGCTCGCCAGCATTTCCGAGAAGCCGATGATGGCGTTGAGCGGCGTGCGCAGCTCATGGCTGACATTGGCGAGGAAGCGCGTCTTGCCGGCGGCGGCCATCTCGCTCTCGCGGCGCGCCGCCTCTATCGTCTCGGCGGCGTGACGCTGGGCCGTCACATCGCGAAGAATGCAGACGACGCCGGCCGCGCGCTCGCCGTCGGCGGCCTCCACCAGGCTGCTGCGCGCCTCGAAGAAATGAAACACCGGCTCGACGAACTCGCCGCGCTCGTTGCGCGCATGGCCGATGCGCAGCCGCAGCGTGGCGCGCATCGCCTCGCCGGTGGCGATGGCGTCGGAGACGAGCTTGAGGAAGGCTGGACGATCGCCGACATGGACGCGCTGGAAAAAGCCGCGCCCCATCAATTCGCGCGCGTCGAGCCCATAGGCCTTGGCGGCCTCTCCGACGACAGAGGCGACCGCGCCGCCCTCGTCGAAGCCGATGACGAGATCGCCCGCCGCCTCGGAGACGAGCCGCAGATCGCGACGATTGCGCGCCTCGGCCTCGGAGCGGACCGTCTCGACCTTCCCCGCGCTGCGGGCGAGCAGCACGACATAGAGGACCAGAGGCGCCGCCAGCAGCGTCTCGAAAAATCCGCCGCCGGTCGCCGCCGTGAGGGCCGCGACGGCGAGCATGGCGAGAGCGGCCGAGGCCGTCGCCGAAACGAGGGTGAGATCGCAGGCGAATGTCGCCTCTATGAGAGCGAGCGCGCCGAAGGGCGCCGCCGCGCCGACATGCGCGCCGGTGAAGAGGCAGGCCGCGGCGAGCGCCAGCCAGCCGAAGGCGGCAATTGATTGCGCGGTCTTCAAATTGTCGAGGCGCAGCAGGGCGACCACCGACAGCAGCGGCAATTGCGCCAGAGCGAAGATCGCGCTCTCGCCCAGCGTCGGCGCGCCATTGACGACGATCCACAGCGGAGCCGCGATCAGCACGCCGGCGGCCAGAACGAGATGAGACAGGAGGAAGGCTTCGCGACGCGCGCGCTCCATCGAATCGATCGCGCGCCCGGATTGCGCCAGACGCTCGATCCATTCATTCGACACGGTCGCCCAAGGTGCAGCTGGCTTACGCAAAATCACACGCTCCCGATTGAGGGCAATGTGACAAATCGGTCTTAAGTGACTGCTAAACCGACCACAGAAATGGAAGATTTCGGTTTTTACGGGCGCTGAACGGCGCATATGGTTTGCGACTTCTTAGCCCCGCGCCGCATTTACGAAGCGGTAACGGCGGCGCGCCATCGTTTCTCTCGCGCGCGGCGGCTCCCCGCCGGCGAAGCGAGGCGGCGGCCGTGGGATTTCTCTTCAAGAGTCTGTTTTTCTTCGGGGTTATCTGTCTCGTCATTCTGCGTGACGCCGAGCGGCGGCCCGCGCCGCGCGACCCCGCCGTGGCGGCGCGGGTCCCCGCTGCGGCCTCGGTCATTCCTCCCGCCAGACCTCGGGCTTCCGCCAAATCCGAGCCCTCGAAATCCGAGCCCTCGCCCGTCGGCTTGGCGCGCGATGCGCTCGCCGATCTCGCCGAGGAGGCGTCCAGCCGAATCGTCGCAGTCGCGCGTGACCATTGCATGGCGCATCCGATGGATTGCCTGCAGGCGGCGGAGCGAATCGGCCGCGCGACGGCGGCGGTCGAGCCGCCGCGCCGGCCCGCCGGTCTCGGCGCGGCGCCGTGATTGCATCATCGCTGGCGATTGCGCCAAAACGGACAGTAGCCATATAACTGTCGGAAAGGCGTCTCGAGCGGGCGAGCGAACAATGGTGATAGACGAGATCATCGGCAATTTCGAAATGCTCGACGAGTGGGAAGATCGGTATCGATATCTCATCGAGCTCGGCCGCACTCTGGAGCCGCTGCCGGACGAAGCCCACACCGAGGAGAACAAGGTGCGCGGCTGCGCGAGCCAGGTCTGGCTCGACAGCAAGGTGATTCGCGAGGGCCGCGGCGCGCCGATCCTGTCGCTGCGCGGCGACAGCGACGCTCATATCGTGCGCGGCCTGGTCGCGCTGATTCTGGCGCTCTATTCCGGCCGTCCGGCCGATGAGATCATCGGTCTCGACGCCATGCCGCTGTTCACCGAGCTCGGCCTCGCCCAGCATCTGACGCCCCAGCGCAGCAATGGCGTCCGCTCCATGGTCGAGCGCATCAAGAACGAGGCGCGCGCCGCTCTCGCGGCGTGAGGCTCTAGCGGCTCGCGGCCCCCTCGCGAAGCGCGCGAGGGGCACGGCCTCTGGCGCATCGTCCCGAAAAGTGCGAAGCGATTTTCGCAATCGAACGCGCAAATAGGGGCCGGCGCCGCGCGCATTCCGCTCGGCGCCGTCGGGCATGACCGAAAATCCAAATGTGACCTTCGTCCTCGGCGGCGCTCGCTCCGGCAAGAGCGCCTTCGCAGAGCGGCTCGTGACCGCCGAGCCCGGCCCGTGGACCTATATCGCCACGGCGCAGGCTTTCGACGAGGAGATGCAGAGCCGCATCGCCGCGCATAGAGAGCGGCGCCCCGGGGATTGGCGCACGGTCGAGGCGCCGCAGGCGCTCGCCGCGGCCATTGGCGAGGCCCCCGCGGAGCTTCCGCTGCTGGTCGATTGCCTCACGCTGTGGCTGACCAATCGCTTGCTCGCCGAAGCGGATTTGCGCGCCGATCGCGCGGCGCTGCTCGAAGCGCTCGCCGAGCGGCGGGCGCCGACGGTGCTGGTCTCCTCCGAGGTCGGCCTCTCCATCGTGCCGGAGAATGCGTTGGCGCGGCGCTTTCGCGACGCCGCCGGCGAGCTGCATCAGGCTGTCGCCACAGCGGCGGGGAGGCTCTATCTCGTCGTCGCCGGTTATCCGCTCACGGTGAAGTGACGGGCAGTCAGGCGCTCGGTCACCTTCTCCAGCACGCCCGGATCATCCATGGCGCGGGCGAGCAGCACGCCGCCCTCGAAAGCCGCGAGCATAGCCTCCGCCTCGGCCGCCTCGCCGCGCAGGGCGAGGCGGAGCCAGGCCAGCGTCTCGGCGAAGAAACGCCGCGCTTCCGCGCCGACATCGGAAGGCAGGCCGCCCACTTCCGCCGCCAACATGCCGAAGAGGCACATGCGTTTCTTTTCCGCCACCGTGCGGCGGAACATTTCCGCCACCAGAGCCACGGCCTCGGCCGGCGTTCGCGCCTGCGGATCGCCCAGCTCCGCGAGGCAGAGATCGGCGTAGCGCCGCGCCACGGCGGCGACCAGCGCCGGCTTGGTGGGGAAAAAATAATGGACGCTGGCGCTCTTCACCCCGACATCCGCGGCGATGTCGCGAAAGCTCACGCCATTATAGCCGTAGCGGCAGAGCCGCTCCTCCGCGCTGTCCAGAATCCTCGCGGCCGTCGCCTCGCCGCGTCGCGCAGTCGTCATTCTGCTCCGTCCTTCCGCCGGGGGAGTAGCGCCATTGACAGGCTCTTCGTCAATGGCGCATGGTGTTAACCTATCTTCTGATAGGTAGGCTCTGTTCACAAGGAGGGAAGGCCATGTACGATATGCAGAATGTGAAGCGGCTGAAAAAGATCGGCGACTCCGCGCCGGCCGCCTGGGAGGCCTTCAAGCAATTCGACGCCGCGGCCATGGCCGATGGCGCTATTCCAAAGAAATACAAGGAGCTGATCGCGCTCGCCGTAGCCATGACGACGCAATGCGCCTATTGCCTCGAGATCCATCGCAAGCAGGCCATCGCCGCCGGCGCGACCGAGACGGAGCTCGCCGAGACGGTCTTCATCGCCGCGGCGCTGCGCGCCGGCGCCGCCGTCACCCATGGAACCCATGTCGCCGGCGTGGAGTGACGGCGCGCCGCGCCGCTCGGAAACGCGCTAGAGCCTTTCCGGTTCGGATCGAACCGAAAAGACTCTAGAGTCTTGGTTCTGTAGTGTTTTCTTCACGCGAACCGGTTCCCACTTCGCTCGAAAACACTCTATTGCGCCGCCAGCCGATCGGCGGCGGCCAATATTTCCGCCAGCGTGAAATCTGTGCGGCCCTCGAAGCTCTGAAAAATCGCCTCTATGCGCGGCAGATCGGCGAGGCTCTCGACGCCGAGCCGCACATCCGGCCGCGCGACCTCCGGCGGAGCCTTCAGGCTCAACGGGCGATAGATTCGGCCGTGCTCGCGCAGAAAAGCGGGGCCGCGGCGACGCTGCTCCGGCTCGCCGCAGCGTTTCTCGGCCTCGGTCAGCGCGGCGGCGGTGAAGCCGTCGATCTCCATGCCGCGCGGATAGGCCGGCGCCAGAGTGTTGCCGATCCAATCCAGCATTCCATCGGTCATTTGCAGCAGATCGGCGACCTGGGTGACGAGCGCCGGATCGATGAGCGGATTGCGCGCATCGAGCGAGACGCCGCCCTTGGCGCCGGCCGCCGCCATCGCCGCGAGCTGGCGGCCGATGAGATCGTCGCGCGCGCCCGTCTGGCATGGCGTTCCGCGCGCGGCGCAAAATTCGCGGATCGGCGCATCGTCCGGCTCGTCGCTGGTGGTGACGACGATTCCGGCGAGCTTTTCCGCATGGGCGAGACGATCGAGCAGCCGCCCCAGCAGCGGCGCGCCGGCGAGCGGCGCCAGCACGCCGGTCGCTTGGCCGTCCTGCGTCGTCGCGGCGGAGATGATGGCGAGGACGTTCATGAACGCCGCCTTTCGTGAGCGGCCGCCCGCGGCGGCCTTCCTCACGAGGCAAAAGCAAGCGATACGCCAGCGTCGCTCGCTCGCTCAATCCTGCGAGAGCGGCTCGCCTTCCTCGCGCGGCGTCGGCAGCGGCGCCAGCGGCGGCTCGCCGCGGGCGCGTTGCGCGGCGCGCTCCAGCATCTGCATGAAGTCGTCTATGTCCGTCTCGCGCGTGCGGTGATTGAAGATCGCCGCGCGGATCGTCGGATGTCCGTCGAGCAGAGTGAGCGACGGCGCCGCCTCGCCGCTCTCATGCAGCTCCATCACGATCTCGCGATTGAGCTGGCCGCTCTCGTCGTCGTCCTTCACGCCGAAGCAGACGACATTGAGCGCCACGGGCGCGCGCATCTCGAAAGTCTGCGAGGCTTCGATATGGCCGCGCAGCCGCTGCGCCAATGCGCAGCTTTTTTCGATGCAGGCGCCGAGCTGCTGCGCGCCGAAGACTTCTATGGTGAACCAGGTCTTCAGCGCGCGAAAGCCGCGCGAGAGATCGGCGCCGAGATCGCAGGGCCAAATCTCACCGGCCGCGAGCCCGCGCGGCGCGCGCGTCAGATAGGCGGCGTTGGCGGCGAAGGCGCGGCGATGCGCCTCCGGGTCGCGGACGAGGAAGAAGCCCGCGTCATAGGGCACATGCAGCCATTTGTGGAAATCGAAGGCGATGGAATCGGCGCGCTCGAGACCCTTCACCAAAGGCTTCAGCGCCGGCGAGAGAACGGCCAGCGCGCCGAAGGCGCCGTCGATGTGGAACCAGAGATCTTCCGCCTTCGCTATGTCGGCGAGCGCGTCGAGATCGTCGATCGCGCCCGTGTCGACCGAGCCCGCCGTGCCGACGACGAGAAACGGATGCAAGCCCGCGGCGCGATCCTCGGCAATGGCGCGCTTCAGCTCGTCGATGCGCAGCGAATGAGAGCCGTCCGACTCGATGAGCCGCAAATGGCGCGCGCCGAGGCCGGCCAGCTCCATCGCCTGCCGCACGCAGTTGTGCGCCTCGCGCGAGGCGTAGGCGACGAGCTGTTCCTCGAGCGCCTTCAGCCCGTTCTTGCGCACATTCTTTTCGCCGAGCGCATGCTCGCGCGCGACCAGCAGCGACAGGAAATTGGCGATCGACGTGCCGGTGACGAAGACGCCGGACGCATCCAGGGGGAAGCCGAAGGCCTCCGCCATCCAGGCGGCGATCTGCCGCTCGACGTCGAGCGCGATATGATTGCGGCCGCCGCAATTGGAGTTGAGCCCGGCCGCGAGCATTTCCGCGATCATGCCCACGGGCGTGCCGGCGCCCTGCGCCCAGCCCATGAACAGCGGATGGATATTGCCATTGGCGTAGGGCTGGATGAAGCGCTCGAAATCTTCCAGCGCGGCGGAGAGGCCATGGCCCTCGGCCGGCAGCGGGCGCCGGAAGCGCTCGCGCGCCTCCGCTGAAGGCTCGCGCCAGACCGGCCGCTCGCGCAGAGTGGCGAGATGGTCGATCATGGCGTCGAGCGCGCGATGGCTCTCGGCGCGGAACGCCTCCCAATCCGTGGGATCGAGATCCGCGGGCGAGGCGTCGGCGGGCGCCGGGACGGCCGCGCCGATCGGCTTCGGCGGCCGTTGTGAGTGGTTCATTCCCGCTTCATCCCCGGGAGCTTCGTAAGTGGGACAGGACTAATCAGCTTTCGCGCTGCGAAGCAATATCGCCGCCGAAAGCGGCGCAGCTTCCGCTCTCGCCCGGGCCGTCCGCTCCGGCCAGCCGGGCGACCTCCGCCCGCACCACTGGCAGGAGCTCCGCCGCGAACCAGGGATTGCGCTTCAGCCAGCCCGTGTTGCGCCAGGACGGATGCGGCAGCGGGATGATCTTCGGGGTGAGCGCCGAAAACTCCCGCCAGCGGCCGACCGTTTCAGTGACGCTCACGCTCGCTCGCAGCGCGACGCCGAGACGGCGCAGATGATAGGCCTGCGCATATTTGCCGACCGCCAAAATCGTCTCCACCCGCGGCAGCGCTGAAAACAGCGCGTCGCGCCAATGTGGCGCGCATTCCCGGCGTGGCGGCAGATCGCCGCCATGGGCGTCATAGCCCGGAAAGCAGAAGCTCATCGCGGCCACGCCGATGCGCGAGACATCGTAGAAAGTCTCGCGGTCGACGCCCATCCAATCGCGCAGCCGATCGCCGGACGGGTCGTCGAAGGGAAGGCCGGAGCGATGCACGCGCATTCCGGGGGCCTGACCGGCGATCAGCAGCCGCGCTCGCGGCGAGACGCGCAGCACCGGCCGCGGCTCATGCGGCAGAGGCGCGCCCTGCGGCCGCTCGACGCAGATGCGGCAGGCGCCGACATCGGCGACGAGCGCGGCCAGAACGGTTTCGCTTTCGGTGGAAAAGGTCACTTTTGCGTTCCCTCGCGGGACCATTCCATCAAATTCGACAAATGTCGTGAGTCCCCCGTTAACGTTTCCGTCCCATTATCGGCGACGCTCGACCTGACGCCTAGATTGCGGAGATTTATTTCGGCTTCTGGAAAGGTCGTGACGGCGTTTCCCTTTTCGGGGTCGCCGTTCGAAGGCGAGAATTTCGTTGCTTGCGGGTCCAGCGTATCATGAATGACATCACCGCCGAGATGATCGAGCGAGGCCGGGGCAAGGATCCGCGCATCGTCGCCGAGCGCCGTCGCCGCAGCGCCGAGGTGCGCGCGGCGCGTGAGAAGCTCACCACCTCGGACACCGGCCATCGCGGCTGCGACGTCGGCCTCTTGCGCGCCTACGCTTCCGCCCGCATCCATTCCGCCGTGCCGGCCACGGCGCTCATCGCCATGGTGGCGGCGCTCACCCGCTATTGGATGGAGGGCGAGCTCGACGTCATCTGGACCGTGCTCGCCTTCTCCAGCCTGCTGCTGTGCTACGGCCTCGCCAAGAAGCTCGAGCGTCTTTCCGACGACGAGATCAATGTCGTCGGCTGGCGCAGCAAATTCGTCGCCGCGGAATTTCTGCACGGCCTCGTCTGGGCGGCGATGGCGCTGCTGCTGCTGCAGGCGAGCGACCCCAACGCCAAGGCTTTCGTCACCGCCATGCTGATGCTGGCGGCGGCCTTCAATACTATGGTGACGGCGACCATACCCTTCGCCGTCTATGCGACGATCACGCCCATGTCGCTCGCCATCGTCGTCTGCCTGCGCATAGACGGGATAGAGGATACGAGCCTCTCGCTGCTGGCGCTGGTGGGCGCGGCGCAGGTCTTCTTCGTCGTGCTGGCCAAGCGCTTTCACCATGTGACGCGCGAGAGCCTGTTCTTCCGTATCGAGAAGGACGATCTCATCGGCGAGCTCGAGCACGCCAAGGCCAATTCCGACGAGGCGCGCCGCCGCGCAGAGGAGGCCAATCTCGCCAAATCGCGCTTCCTCGCCACAATGAGCCATGAGCTGCGCACGCCGCTCAACGCCATTCTCGGCTTCTCGGAAGTGCTGAAGAACGAGCTTTTCGGCGTCCACGCCGTGGCGGCCTATAAGGATTACTCGCAGGACATTCACTCGAGCGGCCAGCATCTCCTGATGCTCATCAATGAGATTCTCGATCTCTCGCGCGTCGAGGCGGGCCGCTACGAGCTGAAGGAAGAGAGCGTGTCGCTCGCCGGCGTCGTCGAGGATTGCCGCCATCTGCTGACCATTCGCGCGCAAAAGCGCGGCATAGAGATGATCGAGGCCAAGGAGCCCGATCTCCCGCGCATTTGGGCGGATGAGCGCGCGGTGCGGCAGATCGTGCTGAACCTCCTGACTAACGCCATCAAATTCACGCCGCAGGGCGGCCAGGTGACGCTCAAGATCGGCTGGACCAGCGCCGGCGGGCAATATGTGGCGATTCGCGACACGGGTCCGGGCATTCCAGAGGAGGAGATCGCCGTCGTCATGTCCTCCTTCGGCCGCGGCACGCTGGCCCAGAAGAATGCGGAGGAAGGCACCGGCCTCGGCCTGCCCATCGTCAAGGGCCTCGTCGATCTGCACGGCGGTCTGTTCAAGCTGAAGTCGAGAGTGCGCGAAGGCACGGAAGCGATCGTCGTCTTCCCGCCGGAGCGCGTGATGAACGCGCTGCCGAAATTCGACGACGACGCCCCGCAATTCGCCAGCCTCGAGCGGCGGAGGAATGCGGCGGCGTGAGGACGCCAGACGCGATTTGAGCTAAAATTGCCTCCCAAAGCTAGAGAAGGCAGGCGATATGACGGATATCGCGCGTGACATCCATGGCGTTCGCACGCTGCTCTGCTGCGCAGAGGGCGCAAAGCTCGAGACGGAGCGCGACGCCAATGCTTTCGTGAGCGCGGCCTGGGAACATCAGGCGAATTTGATGGCCATACCGGTCGCCCGTCTAACGGAAGACTTCTTTCGCCTCGAAACGCGCATCGCGGGCGAAACGATTCAGAAATTCGTCAACTACAGTCTTCGGTTGGCGATCGTCGGGGATATATCCGCTCATACGGATCGAAGCCGATCGACGCGCGATTTCGTCTATGAAGCGAATCTTGGGCGATCCATATGGTTCGTCGACGATATCCAAGCGCTGACTCGCAAGCTCTCGGCGCTGCGTTCCTGACGCTTCCGCCGGCGGCGAACCATATAGAGGCATTGTGTTGACGTCAGACTCCGCCCTCGTCCTCTTCTCCGGCGGGCAGGACTCCGCCACCTGCCTCGCTTTCGCGCTCTCACGCTTCGCGCGCGTCGAGACCGTCGGCTTCGACTATGGCCAGCGTCATCGCGTCGAGCTCGAGCAACGCGGCGTGCTGCGGGAGGGGATGAAGCGCATCTCGCCGCTGTGGGCGGAGCGGCTCGGCGAGGACCACACCATCTCCATAGAAGCGCTCGGCGCCATCTCCGACACGGCGCTGACGCGCGAGGCCGAGATCGCCTTCGACGCCTCTGGTCTCCCCAATACTTTCGTGCCGGGGCGGAACATCCTCTTCCTCACCTTCGCGGCGGCGCTCGCCTATCGGCGCGGGATCGGCAGTCTCGTCGGCGGCATGTGCGAGACGGATTTTTCCGGCTATCCCGATTGCCGCGACGCGACGATCCGCGCGGTGGAGACAGCGCTGACTTTGGGCATGGACCGGAAGCTCGCAATCCTCACGCCGCTGATGTGGATCGACAAGGCCGCGACCTGGAAGCTCGCCGAGGAGCTGGGCGGCGAGCCGCTGGTGCGGCTCATCGTCGAGGAGAGCCACACCTGCTATCTCGGCGAACGCGGCAAGCGTTACGACTGGGGCCATGGCTGCGGCGAATGTCCCGCCTGCCGCCTGCGCGCCGCCGGCTGGGAGAAATATCGCGCGGCTCAGCCTTCCGGCGCGCCGAGCTGACGAAACATCACCAAGGCGTCGACCAAGCCCAGCGTCGGATGCTGGAAGGCGCGCGGCTGCCGGCCGACGATCTCGAAATCGAAAGAGCGCCATAGGCGGATGGCGCGGATGTTCGTCTCGACGACGAAGTTGAACTGCATGCCGCGAAAGCCGCGCTCGCGCGCATGATCCAGCGAATGCGCGCACATTGCGCGGGCGACGCCGCGACCGGCCGCTTCGGCGCTGGTCATATAGCCGCAATTGCAGATATGGGCTCCGCCGCCGGCCTGATTGGCGCGCAGGTAATAGGAGCCGATGATCCTCCCCTCGTCGTCTTCCGCGACGAAGGTCTCGCGATCCGCGCCCAGCCAATAGGCGAGGGCGTCGGCCTCGCTCATGTCGCGATCGAGCGCATAGGTCTCGCCGGCGCGGATGGTCGGGCCGATGACGCGCCAGATCGCCGGCGCGTCGCTGTTTCGAGCGGGGCGAATGCGCATGGGTCGTCCTCGATCGAGCGGCTCAGGCCGTTCGAGCCGCGATATCGACGAAGCTCTTGCCCTCGCGATCCTCGATCTCGACTAGCCATAAATCCGGATCGAAGGCGATCTCCTTGCGGGCGCGCTCCTCGGCCTCCAGCGGCGTCACCCATTCATCCGCGTGCAGACGCGCGAAAAGGCGATCGACGCCTTCCGGCAAATCCACGCTCTGCGGCGCCGGCCCGAGCAGCGCCGCGCGTCCATCCAGGCGGTCGATCTTCACGAAGATCGCGCCCGCTTCCTCGGAGCCGCGGCGGCGCAGCATGGCGACGGAGCCGGCCGTCTCGGCGCGGCGGATGAGGGCGGAGACGAAAAAGTCGGATCGGAGACGCATGAATTCTTTTCAGCCATGAGAACCCGTCCGCGCAAGCGCTTTCGACATTGCCGCCGGCGGCGGCGCTTCGATCGACGAGCGCGAGAACGGCTCGGCTTCAGCCCGTTCTTGACGCTGTCTCATCGCTCAGATACCAATTTCGCCAAGGCCGCCGCTCGCGCGTGCGGCCGGGGGATGGGGTCCCCCTTCAACCGCCGCAAAGGCTGATGACTCCTGCTGATGTCCGATGATCGACCGATCGTCGGAGAGAGCGATCTATTCGCTCGGCAGGAGTCCGTCATGAGTCCGATCGCCGCGGTTTTTCCGTTTCGTAAAGTCCGATCCGTCGAATGCGCGCGCATCGTCGCCGCGCTTTCGATCGAGCTTCGTCGCGCAGAGGCGCGCGCCCTCGGCCGGGCGGTCACGGCCAATCCAATGAGATTCGAATGACCGCGTTCACCGGCTGCGCCGCGTCGGCGCGGCCGGCGACGAAAAATCGAATCCGAAACGCCGACCGCAACGGTCGAAATGAGGAGAGTGAAATGAAAATTCGCAAATTCGGGCTCGCCGCCAGCCTCGGCCTCGCGGCGCTCATCGGGCCGACGCTCGCTCGCGCCGACGACCGGCTGGACCAGGCGATCTATCACGTCAATGAAGCGATCACCCAGGGCGGCAAGCTGCATGACGCCGGCCTGCTCTCCTATCACGCCGATCTCGCGCTCGAGAAAGCCGAGGGCCTTCAGAAGTTCAAGCCCAATCCGCACATGGCCGAGGCGATCGTCCATATAAAGGCGGCGATAGAGGAGGGGCAGGCGAATCACACCGAAGCCGCGACCAAGCAGGCGAAGGAAGCGCTCTCGCATCTCGAGGAAGCGAGCAAAGAGACCGCCCAATAAAGCTCTGCGACGCGCGAGGCCGCGATCGGCCTCGCGCGAAGCTCCCACCGGCAAAGGCTCGAGATGATCTATGTTCTCATCATGATCGGCAGCGCGATCGGCGGCGTCGCGCGCTATTGGCTCTCGGGAGTCGTCTCCCGCTGCTTCGGCGAGGCCTTTCCCTGGGGCACGCTGATCGTGAATGTCTCCGGCTGTTTCGCGATCGGCTTTTTCGCGACGCTCACGTCGCCGGGGGACGGCCGTCTCTTCGTCGATACGCAGACGCGCCAATTCGTGATGATCGGCCTATGCGGGGGCTATACGACCTTCTCCTCCTTCGGCCTGCAGACGCTCAATCTGGCGCGCGGCGGCGAGGCCTTCGCTGCGCTCGCCAATATCGGCCTGTCGTTCGGGCTCTGTCTTTTCGCCGTCTGGCTCGGACATCTCGCCGCCGCTCATCTCAACGCGCTGAAAGGAGCCTGACGATGCAATTGCCTCGAGACGCGACTCTGCTGCGCATCTTCATTGGCGAGGACGAGAAATTCGAAGGGCGACCGCTGCATGAGGCGATCGTGCGGACGGCGCGCGCGCTGCACCTCGCCGGCGCCACCGTGCTGCGCGGCCCTGTAGGATTCGGCCATAACAGCCGGCTGCGCACGACGAAGATATTGAGCCTCTCGGAAGATCTCCCCATTGTCATAGAGATCGTCGACGAAGAGGACAAGATCGACGCCTTTCTGCCGACGCTCGACTCGATGATGAGCGGCGGGCTGGTCACGCTCGAGAAAGTGCGCGTGATGCGCTATGGCGAGAAGACGTGATCACGCCAGATCGGCGAGCTGCCCCCGCGCCGCCGAGCGGATGAGGCGCTTCTCCGCCTCCCATCGCGTCGCCTCATCGACGCTCGTCAGAAATTCGATCTTGCCGCCCGCGAGCGCGGCGATCGGCAATCCGTCGCGAAACAGCAGGCGATTGCCGGTGAGCGCGGCGAGCTTGCCGCCCGGGGTCAGCACGCCGATGAGATTGAGCGGATCGGCCGCCGACAGCGACACATATTGCCCGTCGGCCGGCCGGCGGCGAATCTCGCGCAGCAGGCCGACGGCGTCCGGCAGCGCATATTGCTCGCCGGAAAAGCCGGCGACGAAACGCCCGCCGCGAATTTCGCCGCGCGCCTCGAGCCGTCGATAGACGCGCAAGAGATCGCGCCAGGGCGGCAGCCAGCCGCCTTCGCGCGCCAAAAGGCGCCAGAAGACGACGCCATAACGGCGCAGCAGCGCCTGCGCGATGTGCTCCACGCAAGCATGACGCGCTTGCGAGCCCGGCGGCGCATAGGCGCGGCGAATGAGCGACCAGCGCCCGGCGCTCTCCATGCCGAAGGAAAGCACTTTGCCGCGCCGCCGCGCGCCGTCGAAAGGCTTGCGCTTCTCGGAAGGCACGAGCAGCGCGCGCAGCCCGCCGAAACTATCCGAAGTGACGAGGCCGAGCGCGGCCAGCTCGCCCAGCGCCGTCTCCAGCTCCGAGCGCAACAGCCGCGAGGCGTCGACCAGCTCCTCGAAGAACAGCGCCCCCTCGGCGCGCAGCGTTTCGAGCGCCAATTGCGCGCGGCCGCTCAGCGCCGGCGGCTCGGTGGGGGTGGCGATAGAGGTCCAATCGCCGAGCCGTCGCCGCTCCAAAAGGGCGACCGGCGAGCTTTTGATCGGCGAGACGGCTCGGGCGCCCTTGGCGGCGGCGGGCGGCGTCAGCCGCGCCCAGGCGATGCGGCCGGAGAGGCAGAGCGAATCGAGATATCCGGTCTCGTAATCGGAGAGGCGGGCCGGGAGAATTTCCGTCTCCCACGCGCCCGCCGGCGCTTCATATCCCTCGAGCCCGGAGAGTGCGGCAGGCAGCGCCTCCGGCCCCTTCAGCCGAGCGTCCTCGGCGACATGCTGCCAATCGAAGAGGAAGCGCAGGAAGTCGCGCGCCGCCACCGGCTCGATCTCCGCGCGCAGACGCTTGATCGTGTAATGGTGGATGCGCGCCAGCAGGCGGCGGTCGCACCATTGCTCGTCATTGGCGCCGGGCAGGAAACGCCCGCGCATGATCGTGCCCTCGGCCTCCAGCGCGACGAGCGCCGTCGCGAGGCTCGCGGGCTCGAGGCCGAGCGCTGCGGCGAGCCCCGTTTGCGTGACCGGCCCCAGCCCCTCGAGCCGACCGCGCAAAATCTCGATCAGCGCCTGCTCGGCCGACCATAGCGCCGGCGACTCACTCTCGGGCGGCAAAATCTTCGGCGCCAGCCGCGCCTTGGGCCAGAGGGCGTGAAATTGCGTCAGCCGCTCGGCCGCGACCCAGAACGCCGCCTGCCCGGTCTCGAAACGCGTCGCGCGCTTTTGGCGGGCCAGCGCCTCGAGCCAGCCCGCCCAATCCGGCGCGGCGGCGACCTCCGCCTCTGTGAGGCAACCGATCCACAGCAGCGCGTCATGCAGCTCCTCCGGGTCGATGGGCTCGGGCCAGGCTTCCGACTTCACACGCTCGATCGCCTCCTCGTCCAGCCGGCCGAGATCGGAGGCGCTCTGCGGGTCCTGCCAGCGGCGCGCCATCACCGCCTGCGCGCGGCGCTCCTCGAGCGGGGCGTCGTCGAGGAAAGCGTAAGGCCGCGCCGACAGCACCTCCAGCGCCAGCGGCGAAGGTTGGGTGAGATCGCAGGCGACGACGCGCACCTCGCCAGACTCCATGCGCCGCAGCAAGCGCTCGAGCCCTTCGATGTCCATCGCCTCATGCAGACAGTCCCATATGGTCTGGTTCGTCAGCGGATGGTCGGGAACCTCGCGCTCGCCGGCGAGATTTTCGGCGCAGGCGATCTGATCGGGAAAGACGGCGGCGACGAGGTCCTCGGCCTGCATGCGCAGAAATTGCGGCGGCGTTTTCTTGCCGCCCTGGAAGCGCGGCAGAGCGAGCGAGATTCCCGCCGTCCAGCGCCAGCGCGTCATGAACATTGGCGCGGCGAGCATCGCCTGCACCAGCACGCCGCGCACGCTGTTGGAGTGGAGATATTTCGCCACCTCGGCGAGCTCGAAGCTGTGCGCCGTGGTGAGCGAGAGCAGGATATTGTCCTCTGTGGCCGCTGCCTGCAACTCGAAGTTGAACTTGCGGCAAAAACGCTTGCGCAGCGCGAGGCCGAAAGCGCGATTGATGCGCCCGCCGAAGGGCGAATGCACGACGAGCTGCATGCCGCCGGCCTCGTCGAAGAAGCGCTCCAGCACCAGAATGTCCTGCGTCGGCAGCACGCCGCCGAAAGCGCCGAGCGCCCCGGCGAGATATTCGACCAGCTGCTCCGCGGCGGGCGGCGCGACGCCGACCTCCTCCATCAGCCAGCGCTGCGCCTCGCCGCCGCTGGAGTCCCGGCGCAGACGCTCGGCGATCTCGCCGCGCAGGCGCGAGACGGAGAGGGACAGCTCGTCGGCGCGCGCCGGCGCCTCGCCGAGCCAGAAGGGAATCGTCGGCGGCTGGCCCTGCGCATCCTCGACGCGCAAGGTCCCGCGCTCGACGCGCTGCACGCGATAGGAGGCGTTGCCGAGCTGGAAAATGTCGCCGGCCATGCTCTCGACGGCGAAATCCTCATGCACCGTGCCGACGATGTGATTCTCCGGCTCCAGCAGCACTTGATAATCGGCGGTCTCGGGGATGGCGCCGCCGGAGGTGAGCGCCGTCATGCGCGCGCCGCGCCGCTCGCGCAGAATGTGATTCACCGCATCATGATGCAGCAGCGCGCCGCGCCGTCCACGCCGGGTCGCATAGCCCTCGGCGAGCATCTTCACCACATCGTCGAATTCGGCGCGCTCCAATGCGCGATAGGGCCAGGCGCGCTTGAAACGCTCATAGAGCTCGGCTTCGCCCCATTCTTTCGCCGCAACCTCGGCGACGATCTGCTGGGCGAGCACGTCGAGCGGGCGATGCGGAATTGTGAGCCGGTCCAATTCGCCACGCCGCACGCTGTCGAGCAGCGCCGCGCATTCGACGAGATCGTCGCGCGAGAGGGGAAACAGCCGCCCCTTGGGCAGGCCGCCGACGACATGGCCGGAGCGGCCCACGCGCTGCAGAAAGCTCGCAATGGAGCGCGGCGAGGCGATCTGGCAGACCAGCGTCACATCGCCGATATCGATGCCGAGCTCCAATGAGGCGGTCGCGACGAGCGCTTTCAGCTCGCCGCGCTTCAGCCTTTGCTCGGCGAGCAGGCGATGCTCCTTCGCCATGCTGCCATGATGCGAGGTGACGGCCTCCTCGCCGAGACGATCCGACAATTCCCGCGCGATGCGCTCGGCGAGGCGGCGCGTGTTCACGAAGACCAGAGTGGTGCGATGCTCGGCGATCAGCTCGGCGAGCCGGTCGTAAACTTGCGTCCAGACCTCCGCCGACATCACCGCCTCGAGCGGCGCGCCGGGAACCTCTATGGCGAGATCGCGGGCGCGGTGATGGCCGGAATCGACGATAGCGGGCTCGCGCGCCGGCGTCGCATCCGATCCCGCGCCGACCAGAAAATGCGCCACCGCGGAAATGGGGTTCTGCGTGGCGGAAAGGCCGATGCGCTGCAGTCCGTCGCCGCAGAGCGCGGCGAGCCGTTCCAGCGAGAGCGAAAGATGCGCCCCCCGCTTATTGGGCGCGACGGCGTGGATCTCGTCCACGATGATCGCGCGCGTCGTCGAGAGCGCCTTGCGGCCCGATTCGGAGCCGAGCAGCACATAGAGCGATTCGGGCGTGGTCACGAGAATATGGGGCGGGCGCTTGCGCATTCGCTCGCGCTCGGCCGAGGGCGTGTCGCCGGTGCGCACCAGCACGCGAATATCCACGTCCGGCAGCTCGGCCTGTCTCAGCTTTTCACGCACGCCGGCGAGGGGAGCCTCGAGGTTGCGGCTGACGTCATTGGACAGCGCCTTGAGCGGCGAAACATAGACGATGCGGGTTTCGTCGGGCAGCGTCCCGGCGAGGCCCTGGCGGATGAGATCGTCGATCGCCGCCAGAAAAGCCGCCAGCGTCTTGCCGGAGCCGGTGGGCGCCGCGATCAGGATATTTCGGCCGGATTTGATTTGGGGCCAAGCTTCCGCTTGCGCGGGCGTCGCATTGCGGAAATGATCGGCGAACCATGCCGTAACCGCCGGATGAAAAAGGTGCGACAGATGCATGGCCTTGAGGAGAGGAGAGAGCCCCGTGGAGAGTTCAGGCTAGCGGCGATCGGGTCGCGCGCCAACCATGAGATTTGGGAATTTCGCGGCGCCGCGACAAGCGCGCGGCGGCTTCAGCCACATTTCGGGCCGGACGGGAGGCGGCCGCTCACGGCGAGCGGACGATCCGCCATTGCGCCGAGAGGATGTTCATGCGCAGCAAATTCATCGACACGTCGTCGTTTCTCTATGCCGGCTTCGCCATTCTCGCGGCGTCCTTGTTCGCGGCCTTCGCTTTCGTCGGCAAGCAGGCGACCGACTATCGCGACGTGCGGCAGCTCATCGGCGAAAAGCGGATCCATCACAACATACTCGATCGGCTCCAAGAGGCCGAATCCGCGGAGCGCGGCTATTTGCTGACCAATGACGCGGCCTATCTCGCGCCCTTCGACGCCGCCAAGGCGCGCATAGGCGCGGATTTCGACGCTCTGCTGCGGGTGAGCGAGCCGGGCGAGGAGCGTAATACGCTGGAAGCGCAGCGGGCGCTGGCCAATGAGAAGCTCGCCGAAATGGCCAAGACCGTGGAGCTGCAGGCGGCCGGACGGCATGAGGACGCGGTGGCGATCGTGCGCGCCGGCTCCGGCAAGGCCTTCATGGAGCGGCTGCGCGTCGGCCTCGACGACAAGACCGCTCGCCAGCAGCAGCTTATCGACGCGCAATCGCGCGCCGTGGAGACGAACGGCTCGCTGCTGCGCGCAGGCGCGGCGCTCGCCATTTCCATCACCATTCTCATCGGCGCGGCGACCATCGCTCTGCTGCGCGGCCGGCTCGACGAGATCGCGTCGGCGCAATCGGAGCTGCGCGATGTCAACGCCGCGCTCTCCACCGAGGCGGCGCAGCGCGAGCAGCTCGCCGAGCAATTGCGCCAATCGCAGAAGATGGAGGCGATCGGCCAGCTCACTGGCGGCCTCGCGCATGATTTCAACAATATGCTCGCCGTCGTCATCGGCAGCGTCAATCTCGCCAAGCGGCGGCTCGCGACCGATCCGGCGGAGACGCTGCGCTATCTCGACAGCGCGCTGGAAGGCGCCGAGCATGCGGCGACGTTGACGCATCGGCTGCTCGCCTTCTCGCGCCGCCAGCCGCTCGCGCCCGAGCCGATCGACCCTAATAAAATGGTCTCGTCCATGGCCGAGATGCTGCGCCGCACGCTGGGAGAGGATGTGCGGCTCGAGGCGGTCTTCGCCGGCGGCCTATGGCGCGCCTATGCGGATACCAGCCAGCTCGAGACGACGATCCTCAATCTCGCGCTCAATGCGCGCGACGCCATGCCCCAGGGCGGCAAGCTCACCATAGAGACGAGCAACGCCTATCTCGACGAGGAATATGCCGCGCGCGAGGTGGGCATACCGCCCGGCCAATATGTGCTGATCGCCGTCACCGACACCGGAACCGGCATGAGCCGCGAGACGGTCGCACGCGCTTTCGATCCTTTCTTCACCACCAAGCCCGCCGGGCGCGGCACCGGGCTCGGCCTCAGCCAGGTCTATGGCTTCGTGCGTCAGTCGGGCGGGCATGTCCGCATCTATTCGGAGCAGGGGCTCGGCACGACGGTCAAGCTCTATCTGCCGCGCCATCATGGCCCGGCCAGCGCGACGACCACATCCGCGACGCCTGCGCGCACCGCGCCGCGCAGCGAGAAGAGTGAGACGATCCTCATCGTCGAGGACGATGTGCGCGTGCGCGATCTCACCGCCGACACGCTCGCCGAGCTCGGCTATAATGTGCTCGCCGCCGAGAGCGCCGCCGCCGCGCTGCGCCAGCTCGAGGTGAACCCGAATATTTCGCTGCTGTTCACCGATGTGGTGATGCCCGACACCAATGGCCGCAAGCTCGCCGAGGAGGCGTGGAAGCGCCGGCCCGATCTGAAGATTCTCTTCACCACCGGTTACACGCCCAACGCCGTCGTCCATAATGGCGTGCTGGACCCCGGCGTCGAGCTGATCGTGAAGCCCTATTCGATCGATCGGCTGGCGCGCAAGGTGCGCGATGTGCTGGACGGCGCGCGCGCCGCTCCCCCGGAGACAAAGACGTCGCGGCGCAAGGTCATGATCGTCGACGATGACGCCGCCGTGTGCGAGGCCATGGCGGAGCTGCTGCGCCTCGAGAATTACGACGTCGGCGTCGCCAGCGACGGGATGCGCGCGCTCGAGCTGACGCAGAGCTTCAAGCCCGACGTCGCTCTGCTCGATCTCGGCCTTCCCATCATGGACGGCTATGAGACGGCGCGTAAGCTGCGCGCCACGCCGGAAGGGCGCGACCTTCTCCTCATCGCCTCCACCGGCTCCGGCGGAGACGAGGTGCGGCGTCTCTGCGAGGATGCGGGATTCGATCTCCATCTCGTCAAGCCGATCGATCTCGACACGCTGAAGACGCTGATCGACGGCCAAAAGCCGCACCCCTCTCGTGCGACGTGAGGCGCTCCCCATATAGAGGCGCCGAAGGACCATCGCCTATGGTCAGCGCCAATGAACGCGACGCCCGAGCAGCTGAAGATGATCGTCGAATCGGCCTTCGCCGCGCGATTTCTGATCGCCGACGATCGCATTCTCTATGTCAATCGCGCGACCGAGGACATGTTCGGCTATTCGGCCGAGGAGCTCGTCGGCCGCACCGTCGATATGCTGCTGCCGGATGCGGCGCGCGCCCGCGACGCCGGCCTGCGTGAGGAGTATTACAAGGCGCCGCGCCGCATTCTGCTCGGCGTCGACAAGGATCTTCGCGCGCGCAAGAAATCGGGCGTCGAATTTCCCATTCATCTCGGCCTCGCGCCGATCCGCGAGGACGGACGCTTATACGTCGCCGTGACGGTGTTCGACATCTCGCATCACAAGGAGATCGAGCGGCAGCTCGTCGAGCGCGCCGATGAGCTTCAGCTCGCCAATGAGCGTTTGGCGCGCTTCGCCTATATCGCCTCGCATGATCTGCAGGAGCCGCTGCGCAAGATCGCCGCCTTCGCGGATATCGTCACAGCTTCGATCGCCAAGGGCGATCTCGCGGAGGCCGCGCATGCGAGCGAGGTGGCGCGCGCCTCGGCGCTGCGCGCGCGCCAGCTGGTCGACGGGCTGCTCGCCTTCTCGCGGCAGGTCTCGACGCCGCCGCGGCTGGAGACGTTGGACCTTCGCCGCGAGATCGAGGCCGTCGTCTCCGATTTCTCCGAGCTGATCCGTCAGACGCAGGCGCAAATCGCCGTAACGGTTCCGCCCGGCGTGCTGATCGAGGCCGACAAGCTGCAATTCGAGCGCTGCCTCTCGAGCCTGCTCTCCAATGCGATCAAATATCGCAAGCCCGGCCGCGCGCCGAATATTCGCTTCTTCCTTCAGCGCGAGCCGGAGCTCGCCCTTTCGGTCGCCGATGACGGAATAGGCTTCGAGCCGAAATATGCCGAGGCCATATTCGAGCCGCTGCGCCGTCTCCACAGCTTCACGCAATATCCCGGAACGGGCGTCGGCCTCGCTCTGTGCAAATCCACATGCGAGCGCCACGGCTGGCGCATAGAGGCCGATTCGCAGCTCGGCGCCGGCGCGACTTTCACCATGACCATTCCGCGCGGCGAGAAGGTTAGTCCTCTGAAAGCTTCAGCGTGAGGCATTTGGCGGCGCCGCCGGCCTTCATGAATTCCGAGAGCGGCGTGACGACGGGCGCGAAGCCCGCCTCGCGCAAGCGCTGCTGCAGCTGCGGCGATGCGTCGTTCATCGCGAGGCCGCCATCGAGATCGACGGCGTTGCAGGCAAAGCGCATCGCATCCGCTTCGTCGATCTCTATGCGCTTCTCGGGCGGAACGATCGCCTCGATCGCAGCGCGCGAGGCGGCGTCGAACGCCGGCGGATAATAGAGAAGATAGCCGCCGGCCAGCGGGCAGCAGCATGTATCGAGATGATAGAAGCGCGGATCGACGAGCCTGAGCCCGATCACGCGCCGCCCGATGATGCGCTCCAGCGCCGTCGGCGCCTCATCGGCCGAGCGCATGCCATGGCCGCACCAGACAACCTCGGCGCCGCGATCGATGAGCGCGTCGCCCGCGCCCTCGAAGGGGAGATGCTCTGGCCAAGCCGCGACGCGAAAGCCGCGCGCCTCGAAGAAGGCGCGAAACAAGGGCTCCTCCGGCCGCCGCTCCTCGGCGCGAAAGCGGCTGACGACGGCGATGTTTCCGAGCACGAAGCCGGCGTTGGCGGTGAACACCATATCCGGCAGGCCCGCCGCCGGCGTAACCAGCTCCACCTCGGCGTTCTCTGCGACGAGCGCGCGCAGATTTTGCCATTGCTCCCGCGCGAGCGTGCGCGTGGTGCGGCCGATCTGATGCTCCATCCAGGGATTGATGACATAGCGCACGTCGAAATCATCCGGCGCGCACATCAGCACGCGCTGGCGCCGCTCCTCGCGCGGCGCGCGCGCGGGCTCGAACATGGAATGCCGCTGCGTCATCTCGAGTCCTTTCGTTTCCTGGCATGAAGACGGCGCCGAGACTGCTCCGTCTCGGCGCCGCAACGATGACAGGCGGCGATCAGCTCGCCAGAGCGCGCTTGGCCGGACGCGCGCGCTCGACCAATTCGGCGAGCGTCTCCTCGAAGCGATCGAGCGCCCAATCCAAATCCTCGCGCGCAATGACGAGCGGCGGCGACAGGCGCACGACGCTGTGATGCGTCACCGTGGAGAGCACGCCCTTGTCGCACAGCATCTCGCAGACCTCGCGGCCAGTAGCGTAGCGCGGATCGATCTCGGCGCCCGCCCACAGGCCCTTGCCGCGCACGTCGCGCAGCGCGGGACTGTCCATGTTGCGCAAACGGCGCAGCATATGCTCGCCTAACGTCTGGCTGCGCTCGACGAGCTTCTCGTCGCGCATCACATGCAGCGCCTCGAGCCCCACCGCCGCGGCGAGCGTGTTGCCGCCGAAGGTCGAGCCATGCGAGCCGGGCGTGAACATATCCATCAGCGCGCGCGTGCCGACGAAAGCCGAAACCGGCAGCACGCCGCCGCCGAGCGCCTTGCCGAGCATCACGCCATCCGGCTTGATGTTCTCGTGCTGAAACGCGAACCAGGCGCCGGTGCGCCCGAGCCCCGCCTGCACCTCGTCCACAATGAGCAGCAGGCCGCGCTCGTCGCAGAGCTTACGCAGGCCGGCGAGCCAGCCGACCGGCGGAACGATGACGCCCGCCTCGCCCTGCACGGGCTCGACCATTATGGCGACGGTATCGGGACCGACCGCCGCTTCCGTCGCCGCGAGATCGCCATAGGGAACCGCGCGGAAGCCGCCGCCATAGGGACCGAAATCGTCGCGATAGGACGGCTCCGAAGAAAAGCCGACGATGGTCGTCGTGCGGCCGTGGAAATTGCCCTTGGCCACGATGATCTCGGGGTTTTTCAGCCCGCGCACGCGGCGGCCATAGCGGCGCGCCGCCTTGATCGCCGTCTCCACCGCCTCGGCGCCGGTGTTCATCGGCAGCGCGACATCGAGGCCGGTGAGATTGCACAGCTCCGTGAGGAAAGCATCGAGGCGATCGTCGTAATAAGCGCGCGACGGAACCGCGAGACGCTGCGCCTGCTCGGTGAGGACTTTCAGAATGCGCGGATGCGCATGACCGTGGCTCACCGCGGAATAGGCGCTCATCATATCGACATAGCGTCGACCGTTCACATCGAACAGAAAGGCGCCTTCGCCGCGCGAGAGCGTGACCGGAAGCGGCGCATAATTGCGAGCGCGATGCGGATTATCGACGGACTTGACGTTGGCGTTCATGAACGAATGACCTCGCTGGTTCGTTATGTGGGCGTCGCCTCGACGATTTGCATCAGTGCGGGCGATCGGCGGCTCACGGGACACGACGCCTCTGCGAGCCATTCTCTCGTGGAGCGCGTCGTTACGCCGCTCCGACGTTCGCGTTGCAAATACATCGAACACGGGGTATTTGCGAGACAAATAAAGCAGCAAAACGACGAGATGGGAAGCACAGCTATGGAATCATGTGCAGCAACCAACGATATCGCAGCGAGAGCTGAGGAGCTGCTCTTTCGTATTACTGTTCCGTCTGCGCTATTCCGCGATGGGAATTTGCAAGTGCGAACGCCGATTACCGGCGAAGTCATCGCCAGAGCAAAAACAAAAGACAGCGATGCTTTAGATTTGGCGATCAGCGAGGCCGACGCCGCCTATCGCGAATGGCGCAATATTCCGGCGCCGCGGCGTGGCGAATTGGTGCGCCTCTTCGGCGATGAATTGCGCTCGGCCAAGAATGAGCTCGCCGAGCTCATCACCATAGAAGCCGGCAAGATCGTCTCCGAAGCGCGCGGCGAAGTGCAGGAGATGATCGATATTTGCGACTATGCCGTCGGCCTGTCGCGCCAGCTCTACGGTCTCACAATAGCGACCGAGCGTCCCGGCCATCGCATGATGGAGACATGGCATCCGCTCGGCGTCGTCGGCATCATCTCCAGCTTCAATTTCCCGGTCGCCGTCTGGGCCTGGAACGCCGCCATAGCGCTCGTCTGCGGCGACGCGCTGGTGTGGAAGCCGTCCGAAAAGACGCCGCTGACCGCGCTCGCCACACATGCGCTGTTCGAGCGCGCGCTGGCGCGTTTCGGCGAGGCGCCGAAAGGACTCTCCGCTCTCGTCATCGGCGGGCGCGAGCTCGGCGAGCGGCTCGTCGACGATCGCCGCGTCGCGCTCGTCTCGGCGACCGGCTCCACCGCCATGGGCCGCGCCGTCGGGCCGCGGCTCGCGCAGCGCTTCGCGCGTTCCATTCTCGAGCTCGGCGGCAATAACGCCGCTATCGTCTGTCCGTCGGCGCCGCTCGATCTCGCTGTGCGCGCGATCGCCTTCGCGGCCATGGGCACGGCCGGCCAACGCTGCACCACGCTGCGCCGCCTCATCGTGCACGAGTCCGTCTATGACCAGCTCATCGGCCGGCTCTCGCTCGCCTACGCCTCGGCGCCGGTCGGCGATCCGCGCGAGGGCAAGACGCTCATCGGCCCGCTCATCGACGGCGATTCCTATCGCGCCATGCGACACGCGCTGGACGAGGCGGCGACGATCGGCGGCAAAATCTACGGCGGCCAACGCCTGTTCGCGCAGGAGCGGCCGGACGCGTATTACGCGCGGCCGGCGCTGGTGGAGCTGGCCGAGCCGGCGCCGGTCTCGCGCCGCGAGACTTTCGCGCCTATTCTCTATGCGATGAAATATCGCGATCTCGGCGAGGCGCTGCATATGCAGAACGATGTGAGCCATGGCTTGGCGTCATCGATCTTCACGACCGATCTGCGCGAGGCGGAGCGTTTCCTCTCGGCGGAAGGCTCCGATTGCGGCATCGCCAATGTGAATATCGGCCCTTCCGGCGCCGAGATCGGCGGCGCATTCGGCGGCGAGAAGGAGACCGGCGGCGGCCGCGAGGCCGGCTCCGATTCTTGGAAGGCCTATATGCGCCGCGCCACCAACACGATCAATTATTCGAGCGCTCTGCCGCTCGCGCAAGGCGTCGTCTTCGACGTGTGATCCTTAGGCCGATCGATCTCGAGGAGTCCGACATGACCGAGACCCATGTTTCCGCCGATACGATCCGCTCGATCTTCTCTGCGGCGATGACGCAAATGTATCGCGACGAGGTGCCGCGCTATCAGGAGATGACGCGCATCGTCGGCGAGATCGATGGCGAAGCGCTGGCGCGCGATCCTGCGCTGGAGGCGCGGCTGCGCCGCTCCGGCGCTTTCGATCTCATCGGCGTCGAGCGCCATGGCGCCATTCGCGTCGGACGGCCGGAGGAGCTCGCGGGGCTGCGGCGGCTCTTCGCCGTCATGGGCATGTATCCGGTCGGCTATTACGATCTCACGCCCGCCGGCGTGCCGGTGCATTCGACCTGCTTCCGGCCTGTCGAAGCGGCGTCGATCAGGCGTTGCCCTTTCCGCATCTTCACCTCGCTGCTGCGTCCGGAACTCATAGAGGGCGAGGACCTGCGTCGCGAGGCGCAGGAGATTCTCGCGCGTCGGCGCATCTTCACGCCGCGCTGCCTGCATCTCATCGAGATCTTCGAGGCCAATGGCGGGCTCGGCGAGGCGCTGGCGATCGAGTTCGTGCATGAGGCGCTGCACACCTTCCGCTGGCGCGGCGAGGCCACCGTCACCGCCGGCGTCTACGAGGCCTATCGCAAGGCGCATCCGCTCGTCGCCGATGTCGTCTGCTTCCACGGCCCGCATATCAATCATCTGACGCTGCCGACGCTCGACATAGACGCCGCGCAACAGGCGCTCGCCGAGCGCGGGCTCGATCCGAAATCCATCGTCGAAGGCCCGCCGCAACGGCAGTTCCCGATATTGCTGCGCCAGACGAGCTTCAAGGCCATCGCCGAGCCTGTGCGCTTTGCGGGACGCGATGAGGCGCGCGGCGAGCATCGCGCGCGCTTCGGCGAGATCGAGCAGCGCGGCGCCGCGCTCACCGCAAAGGGCCGCGCGCTCTATGACAGATTGCTCGCCGAGACGCTCGCCGCCAATCCGCCGCGCGATGGCGCGACGAGCGATTACAGAGCCGAGCTGGAGCGCCGCTTCGCCGCCTTCCCGGACGACGCCGCGACATTGCGTGCGCAGGGACTCGCCTTCTTCCGCTATGCGCCGGGTGAGAATCGGGGCGCCCGAGGCGATGTCGAGACGTTGCTGCGCGACGGCGCGCTCATCGCGGAGCCGATCACCTATGAAGATTTTCTGCCGGTGAGCGCGGCGGGAATCTTCCAGTCCAATCTCGGAGAGGGCGGACGCCGCGAGCTATCGGCCTCGGCCAATCGCGAAGCGTTCGAGCATGCGCTCGGAACGAAGGTCGCCGATGAGATGGCGATTTATGCGCATGAGGAGAAAAGCTCGCTGGAGCGCGCGCTCGCCGCGCTCGGGCAGCGATCACCAATGGCCGAGAATGCAGGCCGATAGCGGATAGCCCATGGCGAGGCCGAGCGTCACGCCGCCGAGCACATCGCTGGGATAGTGATGCGCGGTGGCGATGCGCGACCACGCCATGGAGAGCGCGAGCGCAGCGGCGGAAGCGGCGGCCGAAGGCCAGGCGAGAACGATCGGCGCCAGCACGCCGCTGAGCGTCATCATATGGCCGCTCGGAAAGGAATGTTCGTCGAGTATCTTCAGAAGCGACGTCAGCCGCGGATCGACGTGAAACGGACGCTTGCGTCCGATGCGCTTCTTGATGATCGGAAACAGCGTGTGCAAAAGCGCGGCGTTGAGTCCGCCGAGCGCGATCACCGGCCAGGCGTCGCGCCCGACGAGCCAGAAGATCGCCGCGGCGAGGATCGGATAGATCCAGCCATTGCCGAGCTTGCTGATCGTGATCGCGAGCATTCGGCCCAGCGTGAATTGCGTGGAGCGCGCGACGAAATGCACGCCGGCGAGATCGGCGCGCAGCAGGCGCTCGCGCCAGAGGAGCAGCGTCTCGGCGAGAACGAGACGTTCGAGTGAGAGGCGGCGGTTCGAAGCGAGCAGCATGGCGAGAAAGCTAGGCGCCGCGTGCTGCCGTTTCGTGACACATGAACGACGTTTCGATTGCAGCGCGCGCCGCGAACGTCACATCATTGTCAATCCGCACGCGAGCCTGCATGCGCAGAAGGAGATAGATCACGAGCTTCAGCGCAGGGCCGCGCGCGATGTTTTTTTCGCCGCCCGCGAAGCTCGCGCCTATCCGGCAATTTTTCCCGAAGGTCCGCGAGCCCTATTTGGGCGTCGCAGGCGCGGGGTCGAAGAGAAAATAGCGCCCGCCCAGCGCGCCCTCATAAGGCCGGCCGTCGCCGTGGCGTCGCAATTCGAAACGGACCACCGTGTTCGGAACCAGGACGCGCAGCGTCGTCGGCGAGCTAGCCTCGATGGCCACCTGCAGCGGCTCGTCCGCTCGATCGATATCCGTCAGCCAGACGAGGCTTTCCATTTCGACCCTTCCCGTGACCCGCTCGCCATCCCGAGCCGCCGGGCGGCGGCCGCTGCTACGGCTTCGATTGAGGCGACGCCAGTTTGGCGACATCACGGCGCGACTGCGGCGTGAGCAGGACGTCTCACCCGAGGGGTCGTGAGGAAGGCTCGGCGCTCATGCCGATTCTTCCCGTGTCAGATTACCGACAAATCATACAGACAGAGGCGCGGCCGAAAACCTATATCTCGCCGGCCCCGCTCTCCGCTTTTTCGCGCCGATAACGTTGCGACGACGTCGAGGACGATGGCCGACAAACAAAGACATGGCTCGAGAGATCGCGAGCCGATGCTTCACGAGGCGACATCTCCATTCCGCTCTGCGATCCGCCGGGCGATGGCTGTTGCAGGAGGACTCGTCGATGAGGAAACTACTGAATTCGGTATCGCTGCTCGCCGTGCTGACGGTGGCGCCGATCGGCGTCGCTTCGGCCAACGACAAGCTCGACCAGCTCTCCAAGAGCGAAGACAACTGGGTGATGCCCGGTAAGAACTATCATTCGGACAATTACAGCACGCTGACGCAGATCAACACGAGCAACGTCAAGGATCTGAAGGTCGCCTGGACCTTCTCGACCGGCCTGCTCAACGGCCACGAGGGCGCGCCGCTCGTCGTCGACGGCAAGATGTATATTCACACGTCTTTCCCGAACAACACTTTCGCGCTCGATCTGGACGATCCGACCCGCATCCTCTGGCAGGACAAGCCGAAGCAGAATGCGGCCGCCCGCGCGGTGGCCTGCTGCGATCTCGTCAACCGCGGTCTGGCCTATTGGCCGGGCGACTCCAAGACCCCGCCGCTCATCCTGAAGACGCTGCTCGATGGTCATATCGAGGCGCTCAACGCCAAGACCGGCGAGCTCCTGTGGAAGATGGAGAATTCCGACTATAAGGTCGGCTCCACGCTCACCATCGCTCCCTATGTCGTGAAGGACAAGGTTCTCGTCGGCTCCTCCGGCGCCGAGCTCGGCGTGCGCGGCTATGTGACGGCCTATGACGTCCACACGGGCGAGCAGTCCTGGCGCGCTTACGCGACCGGTCCGGACGAGGACGTGCTGCTGGGCAAGGACTTCAACAGCAAGAACCCCCATTACGGCCAGAAGGGCCTCGGCACTTCGACCTGGGAAGGCGACGCCTGGAAGATCGGCGGCGGCACCAATTGGGGCTGGTACGCTTATGATCCGGGCACGAATCTCTTCTACTACGGCTCGGGCAATCCGGCGCCGTGGAACGAGACGATGCGTCCGGGCGATAATAAATGGACGATGACCATCTTCGGCCGCGACATCGACACGGGCGAAGCGAAGTTCGGCTATCAGAAGACCCCGCATGACGAGTGGGACTTCGCCGGCGTGAACTTCATGCTGCTCACCGAGCAGAAGGACAAGGAAGGCAAGGAGCGCAAGCTCCTGACGCATCCGGACCGCAACGGCATCGTCTACACGCTCGACCGCACCAATGGCGATCTCATCTCCGCGGATAAGATCGACGACACGGTCAATGTCTTCAAGACGGTCGATCTGAAGAGCGGCCTGCCGGTTCGCGATCCGGAGTATGGCACGCGCATGGACCATCTCGGCAAGGATATTTGTCCTTCCGCCATGGGCTATCACAATCAGGGCCATGATTCCTACGATCCGACCAAGCAGCTGTTCTTCCTCGGCGTGAACCACATCTGCATGGATTGGGAGCCCTTCATGCTTCCCTATCGCGCGGGTCAGTTCTTCGTCGGCGCGACGCTGAACATGTATCCCGGCCCGAAGGGCGATCGTCAGAAGGGCGAAGGCCTCGGCCAGATCAAGGCCTACAACTCGATCACCGGCCAGTTCAAATGGGAGAAGTTCGAGCGCTTCGCGGTTTGGGGCGGCACCACGGCGACGGCCGGCAACATTGTGTTCTACGGAACGCTGGACGGCTTCATCAAGGCCCGCAACAGCGATAATGGCGAGCTGCTCTGGAAGTTCAAGCTTCCCTCCGGCGTGCTCGGCTATCCGATCGTCTACAACCACAAGGGCACCGAATACGTCGCCATTCTCTACGGCGTCGGCGGTTGGCCGGGAGTGGGCCTCGTGTTCGATCTGCAGGACCCGACCGCCGGCCTCGGCGCGGTGGGCGCGTTCAAGCAGCTCGCCAATTACACGCAGATGGGCGGCGGCGTGATGGTCTTCTCGCTGAACGGCAAGGGTCCTTACGACGACGTGAACCTCGGCGAATATAAGGCCCATTGATCCATCGGCAGTCGTCGGCCGCGTCCTCCCCTGTTCGCGACCGACACAGCGCGCCGCCCGGATGCATGAAGCGCGTCCGGGCGGCATCGCCACACATGCAAACTGATCGGATCGCTCCCATGTCGCGTATCACCTCTCCGCGTCTCGTCGCCTCCGGACTCGCTCTGGCGCTGCTGACCGGCGTCGCCGGCGCTCTCGCGCAAGAGACGAAGCCTTCGGCCGCCGCTTCTGCGAGCAAGGCCGACACATTGCGCATCTGCGCTTCGGAAGCGCAGTCGCCGCTCTCCCTCAAGGACGAATCCGGCCTCGAGAACCGCATCGCCGTCGCGCTCGCCGAGGCGATGGGCCGCAAGGCGGAATTCGTCTGGTCGTCGAAGCCGGCGATTTATCTCGTGAGGGATTATCTCGACAAGAATCAGTGCGACGTCGTCATCGGACTGGACACGGGCGATCCGCGCGTCGCGACGAGCAAGCCCTATTTCCGCACCGGCTATGTGTTCGTGACCAAGGCCGAGAAGAATCTCGATCTCAAATCCTGGTCCGATCCGCGCATCAAAACCTTCAAGCACATCGCCGTGCCATTCGGCTCTCCGGCCGAGGTGATGCTGAAGGAGATCGGCGAATATGAGAACGACATGGCCTATCTCTATTCGCTGGTGAATTTTCGTTCGCCGCGCAATCAATATACGCAGATCGACCCTGCGCGCATGATCGGCGAGGTGGCGAGCGGCAACGCCGAGCTGGCGTCCGCCTTTGCGCCCGATGTGGCGCGTTTCGTCAAATCCTCGCCGACGCCTCTGCGCATGACGCTGATCGACGACGATTCCAAGCGCAGCGACGGACAGAAGATCGGGCAGCACTATGACCAATCGGTCGGCGTGCGCCTTTCGGACAAGGAACTGCTCGCGCAAGTGAATGCGGGCCTCGATCGCGCCAAGCCGAAGATCGACCAAATCCTCACGGCGGAAGGCGTTCCGCTTCTGCCTATCGTCAATCCGGTCGCAGCGCACTGACGCTTGGCGAATATCGAAGAGACCGACAAAAATGAAATCGAGCAAGAAAAAGGCCTGTGTCCTGATCGGCGGCGCCTTCGCCAGCCTGATCGCCCTCTCGGCGATCGCGCAGAATGCGGGCATCACCTTTCGCAACACGATCACCGGCGAAGTGCTGAACTTCGACGACGCGCTTCCCGAGGGCAAGGATACGCCCGGCGTGAAGAAATTCATGCAGACGGGCGTCAATCCTTACAATGAGGATGTGAGCTGTCTGAAGCAGGGAGAGCAGCTCTTTCTCTCCGCCTGCTCTGGTTGCCACGGCCATTTGGGCGAAGGCAAGATCGGCCCCGGCCTCAACGACTCCTATTGGACCTATCCGCAGAACGCGACCGACGAAGGATTTTTCTCGACGATCTTCGGCGGCGCTCAGGCGTCCATGGGGCCGCAATACGCCAATCTTCAGCTCGACGAAATGCTGAAGGTCATGGCCTGGGTCCGCCATCTCTATAAAGATCCCGTTGCCGGAGCGACCTGGCTGACGCCGGAGCAGCGCGCGAAATACAAGCCCTATCCCGGACACGAGACATTCCCCGACGATCCGCCCGGTCAGTGCAAGACCTCGGGAAAATGAAAGACGTCGGGAAAATGAAAGTCGCGCACGCGTGAGCGGCGCGGCGGCCGCGGCGAGAGCCGCGCATAAATTGGAGGAAGGCACGATGGGAGTTTTGAAGATTGCGGCGGCCGTCGGCGTTGCGTTCGTCATGAACGCGGCTGCTATCGGCGCGGCCTCGGCCTATGACGGCACCAAATGCAAGGCCCCCGGCGATTGCTGGGAGCCCAAGCCCGGCTTTCCGGATAAGGTCGCCGGCTCCAAATACGATCCCAAGCACGATCCGAAGGAGCTCGCCAAGAACCAGTCCGCCGTAGCGGCCATGGAAGAGCGCAACAAGAAGCGCGCCGAGCACTTCAAGAAGACGGGCGCGTTCGTCTACGACGTGACCAAAATTCCGTAAGCGCACGCGCGAGAATGCCGTCCCCGCGCCCCCGGGGACGGTCGTCATGCGGCCACGATCCGGGTCCGGCGTTATTCGACAACAACGCGTCGGACCCCTTCCCGGGATCGTGGCCGCAACGTCCTCTCTTCCGACGAGATTGTTGGACCTGTTCAGCGTGACAGACACCGCCGAAACCGACGCCGTCTTGGCCGATTGGCGCGCCAAGGCGCAGGAATTCGAGACGCGCGTCGCGCGCGTCGTCCTCGGCCAGAATCGCGTCATCCGCTTGGTGACCATCGCCATTTTCGCACGCGGCCATGTGCTGCTGGAAGGCGATGTAGGCGTCGGCAAGACGACGCTTTTGCGCGCGGTCGCGCGCGTGCTCGGCGGCGCCTTCTCGCGCATAGAGGGCACGGTCGATCTCATGCCGAGCGACCTCCTCTATCACACCTATCTCGCCGACGACGGCCGCCCGCGCGTCGAGCCCGGCCCGGTGCTGCGGCATGCGGAAGACCTCTCCATCTTCTTCTTCAACGAGATCAATCGCGCGCGTCCGCAGGTGCATTCGCTGCTGCTGCGGCTGATGGCGGAGCGCAGCGTCACGGCCTTCGATCGCGACTATTTCTTTCCCGCGCTGCAAGTGTTCGCCGATCGCAATCTCGTCGAGCGGGAGGAGACATTCGAGCTGCCCGCCGCGGCGCGCGACCGCTTTCTCATGGAGATATCCATGAAGACGCCGAGCGACGCGGCCGCGCGGCGCGCGCTGATCTTCGATCCTCGCTTTCACGACGTCGATCGCCTGCTCGATGAAATCGGCGAGCCCGTCTTCGATTATCGCGCGCTCGCCTCTGTCGCCGAGCTCATCCAGAACCGCGTCCACGCCAGCGAGACGCTAGAAGCCTATGTCGCCAAGCTCTGGGATGCGCTGCTCGATCCCTACGCCGCGGGCGTCGTTCTGCCGGATGTCGAGATGCGCGGCCTGGTGCGCGGCGGCGCGAGCCCGCGTGGCGTCGCCTTTCTCGTGCGCGCGGCGCGCGTGCGCGCCTGGCTCGAAGGACGCGACGCGCTGACGCCGGAGGATATTCGCGAAATCTTCCTCGAGACGATGGCGCATCGCATCTTCGTCGATCCGATCTATGCGATGCGCGGCGACGATATCGTCCGCGATCTGTGCCGCGCCGCTTTCGCGACGGTCCCGGCGCCTTGAGACGCGAGGCGTGACGATGCAGCGCTTCGACCTCGCCTATCGTCCACGCGGCCGCGTCTCCAACGGCTCGGTCGGCGCGCATGGCGGCGTCGATGTCGGCGGCATAGGCGTGTTTCGCGATCACGCGCGCTTCATTCAATTTCCAGACGCCCGCCGCATCGACATTCGCGCGACCATGCGCGACCCGACCGGCGAGACTCATGTGCGCCGCTTCGAGCAGCGCAACGCCATCGACGTCTATGCGCTGGTCGATCTTTCCGCGTCCATGGGCTTTCACGGCGCGGCGCGCCGTCTCGATATCGTCGCCGATCTCTGCGCGGCGCTCGCCTTTTCGGCGACGCGCATCGGCGACCGCTTCGGCGTCATCGCCTGCGACGAGTCATTGCGCAATGATCTTCTGCTGCCGGCGACGCGCGCGCGGGGCGCCGCGGTCGCAGCCGCCGAGCGCTTGCGCGACGCCGCGCCGCGCGGCGCCTCGGCGAAGGCGCTGACGGAAGCCGCCGGCCTCATCGCCGGGCGACGCAAGCTCGTCCTGCTCATCTCCGATTTCCACTGGCCGCGCGACTTTGCGACGCGTCTTTTCGGCCTGCTCGCGCAGCATGATCTCGCGCCCATTCTCATCGCGGATTCCACCGAAGAGCGCGATCTTCCACACTTCGGTCTCGTCGAGCTCGACGATCTCGAGAGCGGCGCGCGGCGGCTCGTCTTCATGCGCCCGAGCCTGCGTGGTCGCTGGCTCGCGCGCGAGGCCGAGCGGCGCGACGCGCTGCGTCGCCTCGCGCTCGCGCATGGGCGTCCGCCTTTCGTCATGAGCGACTCTTTCGACGCCGACGCGCTGTCGCGTCATCTGCTCGGGCTGTGACATGCGCGCAGCGCTCTTCGCTCTTTCGCTTCTTCTCGCGCTGGCCGCGCCCGCTGCGGCGGAAGTGAAATCCGTGCGTCTCTACGCCGATCGCAGCTTCGGCTTCTTCGTCGGCGATCTGGTGAATGCGCGGCTCGAGATCATCGCCGATTCCGCCTCCCGCTTGCAGACGGCGTCGCTGCCACGCCCCGGCGCGCTCGATTATTGGCTCGATCTGCGCGACGTCCATGTTCGCGAGCAGCCCATCGGCGACGGGCTCACACGCTGGGACATAGAGCTCGTCTATCAGCTCTTCTATGTCGCGCTAGATGTGCGCAATCTGCAAATCCCGCCTTTTCCTCTGCGCTTTCTGCGCGAGGGCGAGAGCGAGATCGCGCGCGCGCCCGCCTGGACGATCGGCGTCTCGCCCTTGCGCGAGGTGCTGCCGGCGCGCCGCGACAATCCCACCGATTACATGCGCGCGGACCGCGGCGTCGAGCAAGGCGACGCAACGACTCCGGCGGCGCGCGCAGGCATATTCGCCGCGCTCGCATTCGGCGCGTTGGCGCTGGTCGCGCATGATCGTGGCTGGCCGCCGTTTCATCGTCGCCGCGCGCGCGTCTTCGCGGCCGCCGCGCGTCGCATCGCCGCTCTGACGAAGGGCGATGGCGAGGCGTCGCGCCGCGCGGCGATGCTCGCATTGCATCGCGCGATCGACGAAGCCGCCGGCCGCCGCATCTTCGCCGAGGACCTCGACGCCTTTCTGTCCAGCCATGCGGAATTCGCATCGGTGAAAGAGGCGCTCGGCCGCTTCTTCAACAGCTCGCGCGCGCTTTTCTTCGGCGTCGCCGATGCGGGCGGCGATCTTGCGGCGACAGAGCTGCTCGCGCTGGCGAAAACATTGGCGGCGTTGGAGAGGAGCGTGGGATGAGCTTCGGCCTCGCCTCTCCGCTCGCGCTTTTCCTGCTGCCGCTGGCGCTCGCGCCGCTGCTCTTCTCGCCATTGCGGCTATCGCCCATATCTTCCGTCTCCGCCGCGCCGCAGGATGCGCTCTCGACCCTCGTCGCATGGGCGCTGCGCCTCTTGGCCAGTCTCGCCATCGGCGCGAGCACGCTCGCCGTCGCCGGGCCTTTTCGTGAAGGCCGCGCCATCCAGCGCTATGGCGAAGGCGCGGAAATCTCGATCCTGATCGATCGCAGCGCGAGCATGAACGAGACATTCGCCGGCCGCACGCCGGCCGGCGGCGAGGAGTCGAAAGCTTCCGCCGCCAAGCGATTCATGACGGATTTCGTCGACCGGCGGGCGCATGATCTCTTCGGCGTCACCGCCTTCTCCACCTCGCCGATTATGGTCATGCCGATGACCAATCATCGCGCGGCGGTGCGCGCCGCGATTCAGGCGATCGACCGGCCGGGCCTCGGCTACACGAATATCGGTCGCGGCCTCGCAATGGCGCTCTCGCAATTTCCCGCGGGCGGCGAGATCGAATCGCGCGTGATATTGCTCGTCTCGGACGGCGCAGCCGTCATCGACCCACGCATTCAAGATCAGCTACGCGCCGATTTTCGCAAGATCAGGCCCAATCTCTATTGGCTGTTTCTGCGCACGAGCGGCGCCAAAGGGATAAGCGACCAGCCGGACGCCGGCGAGCTGGACACGCCGCAGGCCTTGCCGGAGCGCCATCTCGATCTCTTCTTCAAATCGCTCGGCATCGGCTATCGCGCTTTCGAGGCGGAAGGCCCCGCCGCTGTGGCCGACGCCATAGCGGAGATCGACCGGCTCGAACGTCGCCCGTTTCGCTATGTCGAGCGCATTCCGCGCAAGGACCTGACGGACCATAGTCTCATCGTCGCCGCCTTCGCGACCTCCGTGCTGGTCGTCGCCAAATTCGCCGAGACGCGTCTGAAGCAGACGGCGCGCGCAGGCGCGTCGCCGCAATTCGCGAAGAGGGCCGCATGAGCGAAGCCCTCCGCGCGCAATTTTTGCAGACGCTCGCGCGCTTCTTGGCGCGCTGGCGTTCGACGCTTCTTCTCGCTTTGCTCGCCGCGGCGCTCGCCGGGGCGCTGCAAAACGCCATCGCCGCATGGCGCGTGCGCGTCGACAATGCCGCGATCGGCGCGCTCGCCGCGGGGCGAGATATAGAGACCGATTCTGCTTCTGCGCCCGAGCTCATCGCTGCGCGCATCGAATTTCTGGCCGAGCGCGAGGAATTCGACAAGGCGCGCGCGCTGCTGGAGCCGCTGGGCGCCGCCGGCCGCGACGAGCTTTCCGCCACCGCCCATTATGATCTCGGCAACGCCTTGCTGCGCCACGCCTTCGATCTCCTGGAGCGCGGCCAGCTCGAGCCGGCGGGTCCCTTCGTCGAGCTGGCGCGTCGCGAATATCGTCGCGCATTGCAATATCGGCCGGAGTTCTGGGACGCGAAATATAATCTCGACGTCGCCGCGCGCCTGGTGCGCGACAATCCGCAGCTCGAGCATTCAGGCGGCGACGAGCTGCCCGCGGACCCCAAGAAAATCTGGACCGATATTCCCGGCGCGCCCAAGGGGCTGCCATGACAGGCCGACGATGATGATCGCCCGCTTGCGCGATGCGCGCTTTCTCTCGCTCGCCTTCGCTCTGGCGATGCTGGTGGCCGCCTTTGCGTTTCCGCGCGCCGAGGTGGTTCGCAATGGCGCCGATGTGCTGGCGACGCTCGACATCACCGGCAGCATGAACACGCGCGATTATTCTCTGGACGGCGCGCCGGCCAGCCGCATCGAATTCGCCAAGCAGGCCTTGCGGCGGCTCGTCGCCGATCTTCCCTGTCCCTCGCGCGTCGGCCTCGCCATCTTCACCGAGCGCGAGCCCTTTCTTCTGTTCGAGCCCATAGACGTCTGCGAGAATTTCGCCGCCCTCGACGCCGCGATCGGCACGCTCGACTGGCGCATGGCCTGGGAGGGCGACAGCCGCATCTCCGCCGGCCTGTTCCGCGCGGTCGAGATGGCGCGACGCACCGGCGCCGATCTCCTCTTCATCACCGATGGCCAGGAGGCGCCGCCGCTGCCGGCCTATGGCGCGCCGGTTTTCGATGGCCAGCGCGGCGAGATATCGGGGCTCATCCTCGGCGCCGGCGGCTATGAGCCCGCGCCCATTCCGAAATTCGACGATCGGGGCCGCGAGACCGGTTTTTTCGGCGTGGACGAGGTGCCGCATGAGAGCCGCTTCGGCCTGCCGCCGCCGGACGCCGAGCAGCGCGAGGGCTATAATCCGCGCAATGCGCCATTCGGCGGAGAGATGCGCGCCGGCACGGAGCATCTCTCCAGCGTGCGCGAGCCCTATCTGCGCCAGCTCGCCGAGACCACGGGCCTCGGTTACGCCCATTTGGAGAAGCCGGATGGGCTCGCGAGCGCGCTGCTCGCCGTCGCGCGGCCGCGGCCGAGCCTCGCGCCTTTCGATCTGCGCCCCGCTTTCGCCGCGGCCGCGCTCGTCGGCTTCGCCAGCCTCTATCTCATCGTCCCGCTCGCGGAGATTTTCACGCGGCGACGCCATTCCCGTCTCGCAACCACACGCTCGAGGAGAATAGAGTGAAACCGAAAATCGCCCTCTTGGCCTTGCTTTTGTCTATCGCGCCGGCGCTGGCGCATGGCCCGACGCCGATCAAGGTCGATGAGAAGATCACCGTCGCCGCCGATCCCAAGGCGGTCTGGGCGCTCGTCGGCCATTTCGGCGCGCTCGACTGGCATCCCGATGTCGCCAGCGTGAAGGCGACCGGCGGCGACGCCAATGGCGCGGTGCGCGAGATCACGCTGCGCAAGGGCGGCGTCGTCACCGAGAGCCTCGACGAATTTGATCCGCAGCAGATGAAGCTCAGCTATCGCATGTCGGACGCCAATCTCGACGCTCTGCCGATCAGCTCCTATTCGGCGACTTTGGCGGTGAAGCCGGCGGCGGGCGGCGGCAGCGAGGTGCAATGGTATGGTCGCCTCTATCGCGGCGACACCAGCAATGAGCCGCCGGACAATCTCAATGACGACGCCGCGCGCGAGGCGATGACCGCCTTCCTGAAGGATGGGCTGCAGGGTCTCGCCAAAAAGCTGCAAGGCAAGTGACGGCATGAGAGCGCCGCGTCTCGCCGCCCTCTGTGCGACGCTCGCGGCGCTGCTCTACGCCTGCGGGGACACGGCTCCGCAGCAGCGCACGGCCGTGGAGGTGAAGCGCAAGGACGAGCTGCCGAAATGGCTGACGCCGATCGATCGCGTCGATCCCGCCTATTGGCTGGCGGCGCGCAAGAGCGGCGGCGGGCCGGTGGACGAGGGCAGGGTGGCGCGATTGCAAGCGGCGCTGGATATCGGCGGCGCGCATTTTCTGGAAGCGCCGCGCATGCTCGCCAATCGCGCCGCGCAGCTCGACGATATGCTTTCCGAGATCGGCGCGGCGGAAGACGAGGCGCAATCGATCGAGAGTCTCGCGCGCGTCGCGGCGGCGACGGGAAGCAAGCAGACCTTCGGCGATCTCTGCCAGCATTATTTCAATCTGCGCAAGCAGGGCGCGACGCGGGAATCGGCGTTCGCCGATTTGTCGGAGCGCTATAGCGTGCAGAAGCGGGGACAATAGATAGGCGAGCCTCGAAAAGGCTCGCCTATTGGCGAACCGCGTCAGCCGCGGTTGTAGACGTCCTGCAGACGCACGATATCGTCCTCGCCGAGGTATGAGCCGGTCTGCACCTCGATGATCTCGAGGTCGATCTTGCCCGGATTGCTCAGGCGATGAATGCAGCCGATCGGCAGATAGACCGACTCGTTCTCATGCACGAGCAGCGTCTCCTCGTCGCGGCCGACTTCCGCCGTGCCCTTGACGACGATCCAATGCTCGGCGCGATGAAAATGCTTCTGCAGCGACAGGCGCGCGCCCGGCTTCACCACAATGCGCTTCACCTGATGCCGATCGCCGGAATCGACCGATTGATAAAAGCCCCAGGGGCGGAAGATGCGCTTGTGCTCGCCCGCCTCGCGGCGATTCTCGCGTTTTAATTGATCGACGAGCTGCTTGACATTGTCGCCATGCTCGTGACCCAGCACCAGCACCGCATCCGGCGTCGTCACCACAATGACATCGTCGACGCCGACGACGGTCGTCAGCGTCTCGTCCGAGCGCACATGAACATTGCGCGAATCGCGCACGACGCCATTGCCGCGCACCGAATTGCCCTGCGCGTCGCGCTCGGTCAGCTCCCACACGGCGCGCCAATTGCCGACGTCCGACCAGCCTATGTCGGCCTCGATCACCGCGGCCTTGCGCGTCTTCTCCATCACGGCGTAATCGATGGAGGTCTTGGGCGCGCGGGCGAAAGATTCGGCGTCCAGCACCAGAAAATCGAGATCGCTGCGGCCTGCGTCGATCGCCTTCTCCGCCGCATCGGCGATCGCCGGCTCGAATTGCGCGATCTCCGCCTGCATCACATCGGCGCGGAAGATGAAATTGCCGCTGTTCCACAAATAGCCGGCGTCGATATAGCGCTGCGCGGTCTCGCGATCGGGCTTCTCGACGAAGGCCTCGAGGTTGAAAACGTCGCCGGCGATGCGCTCGCCGGTGCGAATATAGCCATAGCCGGTGGCCGGATTGTCGGGCTTGACGCCGAGCGTGACGATATAGCCGTCCGTGGCGGCGGCCGCCGCCTTCTTGCACAGAGCGACGAGGCCTTTGGGGTCGCGCACCACATGATCGGCGGCGAGCACGACGACGATGGTCTGCGGCGAGCGGCGCGCGGCGACGCCGGCGGCGACGGCGACCGCTGCGGCCGAATCACGCCGGGTGGGCTCGAGGACGACATCGGCCGAGGCGCCGATGGCGCGCAGCTGATCGGTGACGAGGAAGCGATAATCGGCGTTGGAGATGATGACGGGCTTGTCGAACGCCTCGTCCGACAGCGTCTGAATAGTCGTCTGGAAGGTCGACAGCTCGCCGACGAGCGGAATGAATTGTTTCGGGAGCGTCTCCCGCGATTCGGGCCATACGCGCGTGCCTGCCCCGCCGCACATTATGACAGGAAGTATCTTCGTCATGTATCGCCTTTCGGTGGAAGGCCGTCGTCCAACGCCGCGCTCCTTACGAGACGACGGCGTGGACCGGATCTCGCCCACGGCCCGCATGTCGGGGTCGACGAGGCCCGATAGCATAGGCTGCGCCAATGCGCCAAAGATCACGTCAGCAATAGGCCGAACGACCTGGATTTGGCAAGCCGCCGCAATCGTTTCGAGCGATTCGGCGGTCGCTTCGGAACGGTTCGGACGTCACCAGCTATTTGAGGCGAAATTCAGCTCTTGCCCTTTTTTTCGAGCTCGGCCTTCAGCGCCAGCAGCTTGGCGAAGGGCGAATCAGGATCGGGCAGGCGCTCTTTCTCCCGTCTTTCCGGCGTGGAAAAGCTCCCATTGCCGCGGCGGCGGTCGTCCCGCGGCGGGCGACTGTCGCCGCGCGGTCCGTCGCTCCGCGGCTTGCCGCCGGAGCGGAAGCCGCTCTCCTTGCGGGCGTCGGGCCGCGGCCGATGCTCGGAATGCTCGCCTTCGCCTTGCTCGGGCCGCCGGCCACCGCCCTGGCCATGGCCCTGACCTGGCCCTTGGCCCGGTCGCGGGCCACGGGGGCGCTCGCCGGCCGGCCGCGCGGCGCGGCCTTCCTCCTGGCCCGGAGCGCCGCCGCCGTGACGCCGGCGCGGCGCCTGGGGCGCATGGCGCTGCAAGGTCCAAATCTCGATCGGCGCCGGCTCGGTCGCAACCGGCTCGGCGCTCGCCTCAGTCGCTTCTGTCTCAGTCGCTTCCGTCTCGGCCGCGACAGCGTCCGGCTCTTGCGGCGCGGGACCCGCTTCGATGGGCGCCTCCTCTACGGCCGTCTCTTCGACGACCGGCGACGGAACCTCCTCTGCCTCCGCGACAGGCTCGAGCGCCTCAGCCGGCTCGGCGGCCGATTCGCTGCTTTCCTCGGCCACAGCCAGAACCGGCGCGAGCGGCTCGGTCGCCGCCTTGGCCAGCAGCGGCACGGTGATCGCCGGTCCCTGACGCTCGGCCGATTGATAGCCGAGCGAGCGCAGAATGGAGGCGAAGGCCTCGCCCGCGCAGCCGGTGAGCGAGGTCATCGCCACTGTGACGATGAAACCCTCGCCATCGGCGGCGCCGGGGGGCGGATCGCCGGCAGTCACGCCCGGACGATAGGCGCTCGCCGGGCGGATGAGATCGGCGAGGCGCTCCAATATATCGACGCGCACCACGCGCTCGCCGCAGACGCGGAAGCCGGCGGCGCGATAGAAGCCCTTGGAGATCGCCGGATCGGCGGCGAAGGAGGTGCGGCCGGAGGCGGCGAGATGCGGCACCTCCTCGAGGCCCTTGAGATTGTCGAGCCCGCCATGCTTCAGGCCCCACAGCAGGGCGGCGAGCGAGCGCGGCGCCGGCTTCAGCAGCTGCGGCAGATAGAGGTGATAGGCGCCGAAACGCACGCCCTTCTTGCGCAGGGCGGCGCGGTCCTCCTGGGAGAGCGCCTTGATATCGCGCGCGACGCGGCTGCGCTCCAACACGCCGAGCTCCTCGGCCAGCTGAAAGGCGATGCCGCGGGAAACGCCCTCGAGCCCCTCGCCCTTCTCCAGCTCCTCCAGCGCGCCGAGCAGCTTCTTTATATGCTGGGCCAGCCACAGATCGAGCCGTTGCTGCACTTTCTCCAGCGCCGCGCCGGTCAATTGCTCGTCGGCGAGCAGGCGGACCACCGGGGTCAGCACGGCGGCGCCGGGCGCGATCTTGCCGACAGGCTCGCCGAGCCAGCGGATGGTCCCGTCATTGCCGAGCAGAAAAGCGTCGTCCACCGCGTCGAACACGCGGGCGGCGCGCGCCTCTATCTCGCCGGCGAGCGCTCGCTGCGCGGCGGCGTTCAGCGCCTTCGCCGCTTCGCCCGTGGCCTGTGGGTCGGCCGTGAAACGAAATCCCTGCAACTGTCCGACATGCTGACCTTCGACCATAACGTCGCCGGCAGTAGTGATTTCGGCTTCGAGCATCGCGTTCTCTCTCAGGCGGCGCATCAGCACACTGGTGCGGCGATCGACGAAACGCTGCGTGAGGCGTTCGTGCAGCGCGTCGGACAGACTGTCCTCTACCTGACGCGCGACGCTCTGCCAATGCTCTGGATTCTCGAGCCAGCCAGAACGATTGGCGATGAAGGTCCAGGTGCGCACCTGGGCGAGCCTTGCGGACAGTGTGTGAATGTCGCCGTCGATGCGGTCCACGGCGGAGATTTGCTTTGCGAACCAATCGCCTGGGATCAATCCGCGGCGCACCACAAAGCCATGGACGGCGAGCGCCAGCTCCGCATGAGCGGCCGGCGAGGTCTTGCGATAATCTGGAATTTGGCACACATCCCAGAGTCTCATAATATCTGCGATTGTTTTTGTGTTGCGCTGCACAGTCTCGTCGCGCGCGGCGACCTCGAGCACCATCTGATCCTCGGCGGTCCGCGCCCGCAGCAGGCATTCGTCGGGTGAGGCGCGCTCCAGCGATTCGACCAGCGCCTCGATCGAATCGAAATCGAGATCGCCATTGCGCCATTGCAGCGCGACCAGCGGATCGAACCAATGATTCTCCAGCGCCTCGACCGTCTGCTCGTCGAAGGGCGGGCAGCGGCCGGTGCTGCCGAAGGTCCCGTCATTCATGTTGCGGCCGGCGCGGCCGGCGATCTGCCCCATTTCCGCCGCGGTCAATCGGCGATGGCGCCAGCCGTCGAACTTGCGGTCGGCGGCGAAGGCGATGTGGTCGACATCGAGATTGAGGCCCATGCCTATGGCGTCGGTGGCGATGATGTAATCGACGTCGCCATTCTGGAACAGATCGACCTGGGCGTTGCGCGTGCGCGGCGAGAGCGCGCCCAGCACCACCGCCGCGCCGCCGCGCTGACGCTTGATCCATTCGGCGATGGCGTAGACGTCCTCGGCCGAGAAGGCGACGATGGCGCTGCGCGGCGGCAGCCGCGCCAGCTTGCGCTCGCCGGCGAAGGCGAGATGCGACAGCCGCGGCCGCGTGAAGATGGGAACGCCCGGCAGCAGCCGCTCGATCAAGGAGCGCATGGTTTCCGCGCCGATCAGCAGCGTCTCCTGCCGCCCGCGCCAATGCAGCAGGCGATCGGTGAAGACATGGCCGCGGTCGAGGTCGGCGGCGAGCTGAATTTCGTCCACGGCGACAAAATCCACATCGAGATCGCGCGGCATGGCCTCGACGGTCGAGATCCAATAGCTGGGCGCGCGCGGCTTGATCTTCTCCTCGCCGGTGACGAGCGCGACATTCTCCGTCCCCACCCGCTCGGCGACGCGCGTGTAGACCTCCCGCGCGAGAAGACGCAGCGGCAGGCCGATCATGCCCGTCGAAAAGGAGAGCATTCGCTCTATGGCGTGGTGCGTCTTGCCGGTGTTGGTCGGCCCCAGAACGGCGGCGACGCCGGCGGTCGACGGTCGCACGCCCGGCGCGGCCGGCTTTTTGGCGGTGAGCATGGGGCTCATGATTTTTCTTTATATTTCACCTCGAGCCCCGACGCGAGCCCGGCTCCCCGAATCGATAGCGGCGATCGTCCCGGAATGGAACGGCGAAGATCGCGCTATTTTACGCTTCGAACAGGCGTCGAACGAATCGCGGCCGAATCGCCGACGCTTTTCGAATCACGCTCTGTTCGCTCGAGATATGGTTGGTCCTCACGCCTGCGAACGCTATGGCTTCCAAATCTCGCCTTTTGCAGCAGTCTTGCGCGACGCGCCTCGCATGACTGCGCGCGGACTCCGCCGCGGCTCCCTGTCAACATGCGAATTGCGACGGCCCGACGACGCCGGCGTTAAGCTTTGGAATCTTGCCGGAACGGAGCCGGCACGAATCGGCGATCTCGCCGCGTTGCCGCGTCGTTCCCTCGAGAACTCGAGGCTTTCGCCCGGCCGTCGCGCTATTTCGCGCCGCTTCCGCGCCTCGCCGGCGCGCCGAGCGCGGCGACGCATTTACCTCCTCGTCTCGAAATCGGACGTTTCGGCGCGCGCTCGCAGCGCTCGGAGCGCTTCTCGCCCGGCCTGTCGCGCGCTCGCGCGCCGCCCCAATGCGATTCGCGCGGCGTCGGCAGGGTTAACGCGATACGCCGCGCGAGCGCGCGACGCGCTGCGGCGTAAGCCGAGCGTTAACCTTTCGTAAGCCATGATCCGCCGCGACAGCGAGGCCCAGCGGACGGACAGAGCATTGGCAGAGAATAAGCGTGACTTCCGATCGAGCGTGGCCGCGCTCGTTCTCGCGCCGAGCCCGCGGGCGCTGCGATTCTTCGCCGTCGGCCTCCTCAACACGGCCTTCGGCTATGCGATCTTCTATTTCGTCTGGCGCGCCACGCAGGATTCGACTGTCGCGGCCGGCGTCTCCACCGCGATCGGCGCTCTGTTCAATTTTCTCTCGATCGGCCGCCTCGTCTTCGGCTCCGCCGATCCGCGCTTTCTCGGCCGCTTCATCGCCGTCTATGCCGCGCTCTTCATCGTCGACGCGCTGGCCTTGCGCGCGCTCGAGCATTTGGGCGCCGAGGCGGCGCTCGCGCAGGCGGCGCTGACGCCCGTGCTCGCGACGCTGTCCTATCTCCTCAATCGCGACTTCGTTTTCCGCACGGGAGCGGGCGACGCATGAAAACCATCTCCATCGTCACGCCCTGCTACAATGAAGAGCTGAACATTCGCGAATGCCATGCGCGCGTCGCCGCGCTCTTTGCGGGCGAGCTGAAAGATTATCGCCGCGAGCATGTGTTCTGCGACAACGCCTCCAAAGATCGCAGCGCCGAAATATTGCGCGATCTGGCCGCGAGCGATCCTTGCGTGAAGGTCATTTTCAACGCGCGCAATTTCGGGCCGATGCGCTCCAACTTCAATGGCGTGATGGCCGCGAGCGGCGATGTGGTTCTCTTGTTTCTGCCTGCCGATCTGCAAGACCCGCCGGAGCTGCTGCCGCAATTCGTGAAGCTCTGGGAGGCGGGAAACGAGATCGTCTATGGCATTCGCAAGATTCGCGAGGAGGGCGCCGTCATGCGCATGGCGCGCGGCCTCTATTACCGCATGCTCACCGGCCTCTCGGAATTCACGCTGCCGCCCGGCGTCGGCGATTTTCAGCTCGTCGATCGCAAGGTCGTGGAGGCGATGCGCAGCATAGACGATTCCTATCCCTTCATGCGCATGATGACATTCGAATGCGGCTTCACCGCCGTCGGCGTTCCCTATCGCTGGGTCGAGCGTCGCCGTGGCGTCACCTCCAATAATCTGCCGCGCCTCGTCGATCAGGGCCTCAACGGGCTCGTCACCTTCACGCCGGCGCCTTTGCGCCTGCTGCTGTTTCTCGGCTTCGGCATAGCGGGGCTGGCGCTCGCCTATGCTTTCGTCAGCCTGGCGCTCGGGCTCGTCTTCTTTCGCCAGCTGGCGCCGCCCGGCGTGATGACGATCATCGTCGCCGTCTTCTTCTTCGGCGGCGTGCAGCTCTTCTCCATAGGCGTGCTCGCCGAATATATTCTCGCCATACATTCGCAGGTGCGGCGCAAGCCGGTGGTGTTCGAGCGCGAGCGCATCAACTTCTGAGCCGACATGACCGCGACGACGCTGCTAGCGAAAGACGAAGCCTCAGCGCGGACGCGCGCGCCTCTGCGCAATCTGCTGCTGCTGCAGCTCGGCGTTCTCGTCTTTCTCCTCTCCAACGCCGCGCTCGCCTTCGGCTTTCGCGCCATCGCCGCCACGCCCATTCTCGCGGGCTGCGCGCTCGCGGCATTCCTCCTCTTCTCCTTTCGGCCGAAGCAGAACGGCCTGCTCGCCGCGCCGATCGATACGAAGACTCTCACCGCCTGTCTCGCGCTCGCCGTCGCTCTGCTGCTGCTCGGCGGCGAGACGCATCTTTTCTACGCCAATCTCGATTGGCTGGTGCGCGACGCCGTTCTCTCCGATCTGACGCGGCAGGGCTTTCCGCTCTTCTATCGCTATGAGGGGCAGGATTATCTGCTGCGCGCGCCGCTCGGCATGTATCTCATTCCCGCGACGATCGGACATTATGCGGGGCTCGTCGGCGCGCATATCGCCATGCTGGCGCAAAATGCGCTGCTGCTCGGTCTTTGCCTCTACTTCATCGCGAAGCTCGCCGGCGCGCGCGCGGCGCCCTTTCTCGCGCTCTTCATTCTGTTCAGCGGGCTCGACATTCTCCCGCAGCTCTTGCACGAAGGGCTCGAATTGCCGGACCATCTCGAATGGTGGAATTCGTCGATCCAATATTCCTCACATGTCACGCAATTGTTCTGGGTTCCCAATCATGCGCTGCCGGGCTGGTGGGCGGCGCTGCTGCTGCTGCTGCTGGCGCGCGAGGAGATCGATCTCGCGCTTCTCGCCATTCTCTTCGCAGCGTCGCTGCTGTGGTCGCCGCTCGCCGCGGTCGGCGCCGCGCCGCTCATCGGCTTTTGCGCGCTGCGTCTGCGCCACGCGCTCTTCTCATGGCGCAATATAGCGGCGGCCGCAGCGGGCCTCTGCTTTCTGCCGATCGCGCTCTATCTGACGGTCGACGCGGAATCGGTCAAGCACGGCTGGCTCGCCGCGACGCCGGGATTCGCGCTCCTCTATCTCGCCTTCATTCTCGTCGAAATTCCACAGGCGGCGATCCTCCTCGCGGCACGCGACGCAATCGCGAAAAGCGATCGCGCTTTGATCGGCGCATCCGTCGTCGTTCTGCTGGCGCTGCCCTTCTATTACTTCGGCCCCAATAATGATCTCGCGATGCGCGCCTCCATGCCGGCGCTCTTCCTGCTCGCATTCGCCTTTGCGGGAGTCGCTGTGTCGACGCCGCGCGACGGCGGCCGTCTCGCTTCCCTAATATCGGCGATCGTCATCGTCGCCGCCGCGACGCCGGCGATGGAGATCAAGCGCGCGCTGGTCTCTCCCGCTTTCGCAATATCGGATTGCGATCTTTTGACCAGCTGGCGCAAGACCGATCCTTCCATCTTCCCGACCAATTATCTCGCGCGTCTCGAGAAGCTTCCGGCCTGGCTCGGCGCGGCGAGCGAAGCGCGGCTCGAGATCGAGCGGCGAAGCTGCTGGCCGGCGCATCCGCATCTGCCCGATTCGCGCAAATGAGGCTGCGGCGCGGCGCGCCTGGGATGTCCACAGAATTTCGCTCATCACATTTGGCTTTTGACTTGGCGCCGCGCCGAACGCTAAAAACGCGCCTCTTTGAACAGCCGATAGGGATAGCGCATGGCGTCGATCGTCGAACGAATCAGCACGGAGCTCTCCGCGAAACCTTGGCAGGTGGAGGCGGCGGTCGCTCTGCTCGATCAAGGTTCGACCGTGCCCTTCATCGCCCGCTACCGCAAGGAGGCGACGGGCCAGCTCGACGACATCCAGCTGCGTCATCTGGAAGAGCGCCTGCGCTATTTGCGCGAATTGGAAGACCGCCGCAAAGCGATTCTCGATTCCATCGAAGCGCAGGGAAAGCTGGACGACGCGCTGCGCGCGACGATCATGGACGCCGACAATAAAGCGCGGCTCGAGGATATTTATCTTCCCTATAAGCCCAAGCGCCGCACCAAGGCGCAGATCGCGATCGAGGCCGGTCTCGCGCCGCTCGCCGAAGCTCTGCTCGGCCATCCCGAGCGCGAGCCGAAAGCGCAGGCCGAGCCTTTCGTGAACGCCGAGAAGAATGTCGCCGACGCCACCGCCGCGCTCGAGGGCGCGCGCGCCATTCTCGTCGAGAGATTCGCGGAAGACGCGGATCTCATCGGCCGCCTGCGCGAGACCTTCTGGACGCAGGGCCTGATGAAATCGAAACTGCGCGCCGGCAAGGAGGCTGCAGGCGCGAAATTCTCCGATTATTTCGATTTCTCCGAGCCGCTCACCAAGCTTCCGTCGCATCGCATATTGGCGATGTTCCGCGGCGAGAAGGAGGAGATGCTCGATCTCGAGATGCTCCCCGAGCCGAGCGAAGGCGCCGTCGGCTATGAGGGCCAGATCGCGCAGCGTTTCGTCATCGCCGATCGCGGCCGTCCGGGAGATCGCTGGCTCTTGGACACTGTGCGCTGGGCGTGGCGCACCAAGATCGAGCTGCATCTTTCCGTCGATCTGCGCACGCGTCTGTGGCGTCTCGCGGAGGATGAGGCGATTCGCGTCTTCGCCGCCAATTTGCGCGATCTTCTGCTCGCGGCGCCCGCCGGCGCGCGCGCGACGCTCGGCCTCGATCCGGGCTTTCGTACCGGCGTCAAGGTCGCCGTCATCGACAAGACCGGCAAGATCGTCGCGACGACGGCGATTTATCCGCATGAGCCGCAACGGCGCTGGGACGAATCGCTCTCCATTCTCGCAAAGCTCGCGCGCGAGCACGCCATAGAGCTCATCGCCATCGGCAATGGCACGGCCTCGCGCGAGACCGACAAGCTCGCCGGCGATCTGATGTCGAAATTCCCGGAGCTGAAGCTCACCAAAATCGTCGTGTCGGAGGCGGGCGCGTCTGTCTATTCCGCCTCGGAATACGCATCGCGCGAATTGCCCGATCTCGATGTGTCGCTGCGCGGCGCGGCGTCGATCGCGCGCCGCCTGCAAGACCCGCTCGCCGAGCTGGTGAAGATCGAGCCCAAGGCGATCGGCGTCGGCCAATATCAGCACGACCTCTCCGAGGTGAAGCTCTCCCACTCGCTCGACGCCGTCGTCGAGGATTGCGTGAACGCCGTCGGCGTCGACGTCAACACCGCCTCTGCGCCGCTGCTGGCGCGCGTGTCGGGCGTCGGCGAGTTGCTGGCCTCCAACATCGTCGCGCATCGCGACGCAAATGGTCCGTTCCGCACGCGCGACGCGCTGAAGAAAGTGCCGCGCCTCGGCCCGAAGGCCTTCGAGCAGAGCGCGGGCTTCCTGCGCATCGTCGATGGCGAGGATCCGCTCGATCGCTCCGGCGTGCATCCGGAGGCCTATCCGGTGGTGCGGCGCATTCTCGCCGCCGCCAAGACCGACATAAAGCAGCTCATCGGCAATGCGACGGAACTGCGCAAGCTGAGCCCTAAGCAATTCGTCGACGAGAGCTTCGGCCTGCCGACCGTCACCGACATTTTCGCCGAGCTGGAGAAGCCCGGCCGCGATCCGCGCCCCGCCTTCAAAACCGCGACCTTCCAGGAGGGCGTCGAGAAGATTTCCGATCTGAAGCCCGGCATGATTCTCGAGGGCGTCGTCACCAATGTCGCCGCCTTCGGCGCCTTTGTGGATGTGGGCGTGCATCAGGACGGGCTCGTCCATATTTCCGCAATGTCCAAGACCTTCATCAAGGACCCGCGGCAGGCGGCCAAGCCCGGCGATATCGTCAAGGTGAAGGTGCTGGAGATCGACGCGCCGCGTAAGCGCATCTCGCTCACCATGCGGCTCGACGACACGCCCGATCAGCGCCAGGCCCCGTCAGGCGGCCAGCGCCGCGACGGCGCGAGCCCACGCCAGATGCGCCAGCCGGAGCCGCAAAAGGGCGCAGGCGCGCTGGGCGAGGCGCTGCTGGCGGCGATGCGCACGCCGCAGAAGGGCCGCTAGCTAGAGTTTCGAGCGAAGCGGGAGCGGCTTCGCTCGAAAACACGGGCGGAATAAAGGAATCCTAGAGTTTTTCCGGTTCGATCTGAACCGGAAAAACTCTAGCCTAGTCGCGGAAAGTAGTGATGTCTCGTCGCGCCGTCATACCGGCCCGTCTTCATGCAGCAGCGCTTGAAAGCTACGGCCGGAGCCGCAGGGGCAGGGGTCCGCGCGGCCCAGCTTTTCGACGAGCTCCTTGTCGCCGTGGACAAAGCGCAGGCCGCGCTTGACGTTGGCTTCCGAATTAAAGCCCTTGCGGCGCTTGGATGTGGGCTCGAAAGCACGCCGGGGCGTCGAAATCGCTGTCATACTTCATGACCGCCTCCCCTATGATGGAATGTGAGCATTGGAGCGGGTGAAGGGAATCGAACCCTCGTATTCAGCTTGGAAGGCTGCTGCTCTACCATTGAGCTACACCCGCGGTGACGGAGATATGCCAAGTCGCGCCGCGCTTGGCAATGGCCCTCGCGCGGCCGGCGCCGCGCCAAAGGCGCGATTTTCGGCGATTCGCGTGTAAACCGGGGCTTTTCGGCGCGTGCGGCTTGACAGGCTCGCGTTCGATTTCTCATTTGACAGCCGGGCAAGGGCAAACTAACCGAGCGCCCGACCAAAGTCTCCACGGGCGGTCCCACACCGCTCTATCTCGAGGATGCAAGGACCGTGGCCAAACCCGAACTCGGCGCCAAGCGCCAATGTCAGTCTTGTGGCGTCAAATTTTTCGATCTGAACAAGGATCCGGTCGTCTGCCCGAAGTGCGGAGCGATTTTCCATATCGTGACGTCGCGAATCGCCTCCCGCAATGTCGATCCGGACGAAGCGGCCGAGGGCGAGAAGGACGCGGAGATCGTCTCCCTCGACGAGGTGGAAGCCGCCGAGAACAAGGCCGAATCGATCGAGGTGGATGAGGACGTCGAGATCGACGATGCGGCCGAGGAGGACGACACCTTCCTCGAGAATGAGGAGGAGGAGGACGACGACGTCGCCGGCCTCATCGACGGCGACATCGACACGGATGAAGAAGGTTGAGACGAAAACGGCGGCCCCGAGCTTCGGGGCCGCCGCTTTTTCTCGAGCGCGATTGTTTTCAGAATTATTTTTTCGCCGGCTCGTCCGGGAAAGGCGTGAGCGCGGAGTAGTTGGCCGGCACGGGCTGCGTCAGCGCGCCGAGGAAAGCGGTGATCGCCGCGACATCCTTGTCGGAGAGATCGGCGCCCAATTGGACCTTGGCCATCACGCGCACCGCCTGCGGCAGCTCGGCCACCGAGCCGTCATGGAAATAGGGGCCGGTCTTGGCGACATTGCGCAGGCTCGGGACCTTGAAGACATAGAGGTCCGCGTCATTCTTGGTCACATCGGCGCGGCCCTTGTCCGGGTCCTTGGAGCCGGTCTGCTTCCAATAGTCCTCGACGACGCCGAATTTGGAGAAAGCGGTTCCGCCGAGGCCGACGCCGTCGTGACAGCCGGCGCAGCCGATATCGACGAATTTGCGCAGGCCCGCCTGCTCGGCCGGGGTCAGCGCCTTGGCGTCGCCGTTCAGATAAGCGTCGAAGCGCGTCGGCTGCGGCAGCGTGCGCTCATAGACGCCCAGCGCCTTGCCCCAGTTTTTCTGCGTCACCGGGTCGGCCTCGCCGGGGAAGGCCTTGGCGAAGGCCTCCGTATAGCCAGGGATGGATTTCAGCTTGGCGATCACCGTCGCGAAATCGGGATTGCCGAAGCTCACCGCGCCGGTCGGCGATTTCTCGGCCTGCTCCTCGATCGTCTCGCGATCGCCGCGCCAATGCGCCTTGAACTGAAGCGCGGCGTTGAAAATCGTCGGCGCGTTGCGCGGATTGAGCTTGCCGAGCACGCCGAAGGATTTCGGCAGCCCATCGGCGCCCTGCTTGTCCGGCAAATGGCAATGCGAGCAGCTGATATTGCCGTCGGCGGAAACGCGATTTTCGAAGAACAGCCGCCGGCCCAGCTCGGCTTGATTCGTTATGGCGCTCGGCGAGGCTGGCAGAGGCGCGAAAACGCGCTTGGCGTCGGAAAGGAGCGCGGCGTCGGCGCCGGCCGCGACAGCGGTCGCGGCGAGGCACAATCCCGCAGCCGCAAATCCGACCAGCGCGGAAATTTTTACGTAGGAAGTCATGATGGTCCGCCGTTTCTCGTAGTCGGAGCTGGGGCTCCGGCGGGCGCATCCTGTATCGATTTATGAGAGCCGGCAAGCCCGGCTCTCATAAAATCATACTTCGCAGCTAGGGTTGGCGCGCGGCGCCGATCGGGCGCAATCCGAGCCAGCGGCTCGCGCTCGGAAAAGCGCGGCGGATGACCGTTTCCGCCGCGATCACTGCGAGGAGAGATAGGCCGAGCGTCGGCAGAAAGAGGCCGAGGGCGAGGATGAGGCTCAGCATGAAAGGCGCGAGGCGCGGCTCGGGCGAGAAGGCCGGCGGCGCGCCCAGGGCGCCGCGCGGGCGCCGCCGCCACCATAAAACGACGGAAGAGACCACGAGCAGCAGATAGGCGACGACAGTCAGCAGGCCGAGCAGCTGATTGAGCCAGCCGAACAGCTGCCCCTCATGCGCGGCGACGCCGATTCCGAAGATGCGGTCGATGAGCGGAGACGTGGCGAAGCCCGTCTCGCGCAATTGCTCGAAGCTCGCCGGGTCGAATTCGATCGTCCTGCGCAGCGGGCGGTTCTGCGTTCGCGATTGGACCTTCCAAGCGGCGCCTTCCGGTCCGGGCGGCGAGATCGTCACCGGCTCGGCGAGGCCGAGCCCGGCCGCGATCGGCGCGATTCGATCGAAACCGACGCGCGTCGCGGTCATGGCGCCGGCGGCGGCGTGATGCGCATGGTGCTCCGCATGTTCGCTCGGCGCGGGCGCGGCTTGCTGGAATTGTTCCTTGCGCTGCTCCCGTGCGTCGGCTGGCCCCGTCGTCCAATCGGGATGGACGAGCATCGTCTCGCCGATATTGCGCACATAGCGGAAGCTCTCGCCCCAGACCAATGTCCAGGGCAGCGCCGTGACGAGCAGGAACAGAGCGAAAAACGACACCCACAGACCGGTGACGGCGTGGAGGTCGCGCCAGAAAATTCGGCCGCCCTCGGCGAGGCGCGGATAGGCGACGCCGGCCAGGCCTTTCGCGTCGCGCGGCCACCAGAGATAGAGGCCGCTGACGATCATGACGATGGCCCAGGCGCCGGCGAGCTCCAGCAGCACATGGCCGGGCGTCCCCAGCAGCAGATCGCCATGAATGGCGCCGGCGAGCCGTGACGGGCGGTATTTGTCGTCCTGAACCGCGAGAATTTCCAGCGTGTCGGGACGCACCAGCACGCGCTGGATCGCGAAATCTTCGGAGCCGCGGCGCCCGGTCATGAAGGTCACGCGGGCGGCGTCGGCTGGATCGGCGCGTAGCTCGAGCGCGGTCAACCGCGCGTCGGGCAGGGCCGCCTGCGCCGCCGCCACTTGCGCGTCGAGCGATTGCGGCGCGCCATTCAGCGCCATATGGTCGTAGGGCCGGTCGAGCCAGGCGTCGATTTGCGGCTTGAAGAGATAGACCGCGCCGCTGAGCGACAGCACGACGACGAAGGGCAGGCAGAACAGCCCCGCATAGAAATGCCAGCGCCAGATGGTGCGATAGGCCGCGGAACGGACGGATGCATCCTGCGATCCGACGAGATTGCGGACGATCATATTCATATTTGGCCTCCTCGACGACGCCGGCGCCCGCCGCGGGCCGGTCGTGTCTTTTCTTACTTCGATGCGATGGCTCGCCGATGAAAAGCTCGGCCGTCTCATTGGGAGCGTAACGCCGGCTCCGTGCGATTGTCGAGATCGCGCATGAGGGGACGTCGCATTAGAAGACGTCAATGGGGACGTCGCGCGAGAGGGGCCGACGCGAGCGTTCGCGCATTATGGCGTAGGCAGGGACGAGGAGCGCCCTGCCGCGGCAGGCGCTGGCGCGCAAAAAATTACGAGCCGGTAAGAAGGTCGCCTCCGTGAGGAGAGCGGGCTTCCTACCGGCTCGCTGAATTCGGCCGCTTCATGACAGAAGCGGCGAGCGCGAAATCCGTTCAGATCTCGGCGGATTCGTAGCTGGTGATTTCCATGCCGACGCAGACTTCGACGATCACCGGGGTGGTCCAGGCCATGTTCATCTCCTCCGTTCGAAGAAATCGCCCTTTCGAGGCGAATGTCTCATCCCGCTTCTCGCTGCTTTGCGCTTGGCCGCATGAGCCGGCAGGTTTGAGCTAGGCGATTGACTAGCATGAAGCTCTGCCCCACGCAATTCGGCAATTTGAGACGGCGTGTTTTCAAATCTTCCCGACGTCGTAGCAACCTATGGAAGTTGCGAGAGGAACGACGTTCGCCGCGGCGGCCCCGCGCGGCTGTGATCGGGCAATCCTCCCATATGAGGCCGGCGGCTCGCTGACGAATGAGATTTCGGATCAGGCGTCTCGCCTCGCGGCCGCGGTCAAAGCGTCACCGCTCCGATCTGCTGCAAGACACCCAATCGATCGACTTGTAGCCATGCTCGGGAGAGCTTGCCGTCGGAGGCGTGATAGATGGCGATGCCCTCTTGAACGGCCATCTTGCCTGTCGCAGCGACGTTGGCCAGCGGTCCGAGCTGCGCCGCCCGGAATCGCCAGCGCAGGCACACTTTGTCGTCCGCCGCGAACAAATCCTCGATCTCGAATTGGAGGTCGGGAAACGCAGTGACCATGCGTTCGATCGTCCGCCTGAAGCCTTCGGGGCCGTTTTCGCCATTCGCGCCGACGAAACCCGGCGCCAGATATTCGTCCAGCCGGTCCAGCTGACGTTTGTTCAGACAATCCGCATAGAGGCCCTCGACGAGCTCCGCCGGCGTCATGACGCACCCTCCATTGACAATATGTTGTCTTTTGCCATATTGACAATATATTGTCAATATCTCGGCTGTTCAGGGAGATCCGTCATGCCTACGCCGCGCGGCGAAGCCCTGAGCGGGCTCGTATGGGAGATATTGCTGACCGCGGGCCGATTGACGGAGTTCGGCAATAGGCTCACCGCGCCCTTTGGCTTGACCGCCGCCCGTTGGCAGGTCATGGGCGTCATCGTCCACCGAGCGGCGACCATAGCGGAAATCGGCCGCCGCCTGTCGCAAAGCCGGCAGGGCGTCCAGCGCTTGGGCGATGAGTTGGCGCGGGAGGGTTTTGCGCTCTACAGCTCCAATCCGAAGCACGCGCGCGCCAAGCTGCTCGGCCCTACGCCGCAGGGCGCGGCCGCGTATCGAGAGGTGATGAAGCTGCAAGCCGAGTGGATGGACGCTCTATCGGCGAAAATGCAGGTCGAGAACATCGCCGCGGCGCGGGCGCTGCTCGCGACGCTCGCGTCCGGGCTGGAAGAAGGCCGAACGCAACATGCAGCAGAAGGGCGCGAGCGCGCGTCGAGCGGTTGATGGTTCGGCGTCGGTGTCTCGAGCGCTGCTGCGCATGGCTCACGCCCTCGGCCGTCCCGGCACGATGATCGTGCTCCTCGCCCGCCGCGCTTTCGACGATGATGATGCTCCGGCGCAGCCGATCGCCGGCGCGCGCGCCGACGTCGCCGGCGCCACGACACGCCCGCCGGACATGCCGGGAATCTCGCCTGCGAGCCGCGCCCAGGAAATCCCCGGCGTCGATCTCGAACATCGCGCCTATCTGGGCCGGGATTCGGGCAAGTTTCCCGTAGTGCGGTGGGGTTCTGGAGCCTAACGTTAGGCAGAGGAGGGGCGAATGTCACCTGAATGGCGCGCGCAGCTCGACGTCTTCACGCGGCTGACTTTGGAGCAGCGCATCGCTTGGTACGGCCGGGCGATTCATCTCTGCACGATTTTCGCTCGTGACACCTATGTCGTCGGCTCAGAGGAGATCGCCGATCCGGCGCGGCTGCGGCGTTTCAATGAGCTCATTCATAGAATAGCGGGTCGCCAGGTCGTGCTCGCGACAAAGGGAGAGGCCGATGGGTTCGATGAATCATTCTTCGAAATGATGAGCATTGCCGCAGGCGAGTTGCGCGTGAGCGCCGCGCTGCTCGCCTCGATCGAATCTCTATCCCTCTGAACGCCCTTCGGCCGCTCACGCCGGCAGCAGCACCTCGCCCTTGCCGAACACCGCCGTGTCGCCGGCGAAGCGCTGCAGACGGCCGGAGAGCAGGCGCGAGGCGCCGCGACTCTCTCCCGCCAGCGATTTGGCGAAGAGCTTGGCGAAGCCGAGATTATGCGCGCCGCAATCGACATAGGTCGGTCCGAGCTCGCGCTGCTCGGAGAGCACGATGGATGCGCGCTTGTTGAGATAGCCGATGCGCTCGCCCTCGGCGGTCCCCAGCACGATGATCGTGCCGGCGATGGCTCTAGCGCCCAAATCCTCGCCCGCATCGCCCTCGACGATGATGATGCCGCGGCGCAGGCGATCTCCGCAACGCGCGCCGACGCTGCCGCGCACGATGACGCGGCCGCCGGACATGCCGGGGATCTCGCCCGCGAGCGGCGCGCCCAGGAAATCCCCGGCGTCGCCGTAAATATCGATATTCGCGCCCGCGGATTGCGAGGCGACATAGGGGCCGGCGTCGCCGGCGACCGTGATGGTCCCGCCCTTGGCCGCGCGGCCGAGCTGCGCGCCGACATCGCCTTCGACATGAATGGCGAAGCCCGGCAGCAGCTTGGCGCCCAGAAGATCGAAACGATCGGAGCCGCCGTCGAAGCGCACCGAGGTCACGTCGCCGAGCTTGACCTTGAAGATGTCGCCGACCGTCACGCTCTCGCGCGTCGTGCCGATGGAGAGGGACTCGATTTCCTTCGCCGAGCGGCCGACGAGCCGATCGGGCGTCAGGGGCGAGAGGTCGAGCCGCTGGTCGGGCTCGGCTTTCAGCGTGAAGAGAAGCGGCTTCACTTACACGAGATCCTTCAAATGATAGTGGAAGGGGCCGAGTTTCCCGCCGTAATTGCCGGCGCCGACGCGCTTGGCGCCCTGCTTGGGGCCGAGCGCGATGATCGCCTTCAAGCCGGCGCGCATCCCCGCCGCGACTGCCTCGCTGGTGAGGCCGTCGATGACGATCTCCAGCACGCAGCCGATGTCGGCGTCGAGCGCGCTATTGGTCGCGCCGCGCAGCGTCGGACAATAGGCGTCATTGGTCGAGGCGCCCATGCCCTTATATTTCGAGCCGACCTTGGAGCCGGAGCGCACCACGCCGCCGGGGAAGGGGGCGATGGCGTCGGGCGTCGCATGGACGGCCTCCACGGCGGCCTCGGTCGCGCGCATCGTGCTGGCCCAATCCTCGCCCATGATGAGCAGATTGCCGCCGCCGACCGATTTCTTGGTGAGGCCGACGGAAGATTCCGCCAGGAACTCGCCGTCCATCACCGGCACGCGCCAATAGCGGCGGCCGTCGATCGCCTTGGAAATCTGCCATTTGTCGCCGAATTGGCGCATGGAGTCGCCGACCTTGATCTTCGCCTCGCCGTCGAAGGCGGAGAAGACGGCTGAGCCGGGACAGGTCAGCACGCATTGGCCGATGCGATTGACCAGCGCCTTCTCGACGCTCTTGGGCGAGAAGCCGAAGAGCAGGACGCGCACGCCCGGACGTCCGTCCGGCGTCTCGCGCGTCGAAAGCTCGCGGTCTATGCCGGCCTCGCAGTCGCAGCCGATGACCGACGTCGCGTAGCCGGTCATTGTGGTCGCGGCCTGCATGGCCCATTTGCGGGTCGGCGCGGTGACGACCACGCCGGAGCCGGTCATCGGAAAGGCCTCGGCGAAGCTCTCGTCGATGCGAATTCCCTTGCGGATCAGCTGCGGCATGGGACCTCCGCGAAGGCGTCCGCATTGGGGAGCGCCGCATCCTGCACCTCGAACATGGAGCGCGGCAGGCCATAGAGGCCGTCGTAATATTTGTCGAGGCGACTGTTGATCTTGCGATCGTATTCGGGCCGCACGCGCAGCGTCCTTCCCTTGGTGTAATGCGAGACTTTGCCGTCGCGCACGACGAGATTGCCATCCTTGAAGACATAGGCGGCGCTACGAAACATCGCCGCTTTGTCCTTCTGCGGCTTATAGACCGCAATATCGGCGACCGAGCCCGCGCCCAATTGGCCGCGATCCTCGAAGCCATAGAGCTTGCGTGGCGCCGCGCGGGTCATGGTCGCGATCTCATAGAAGGAATATTCGCGCTTCAGCGCCGGAAGATTGGTCAGCTCCAGCACATCGGCCGGCAGGCGCGAGCAATATTGCGCGCGCTTGTCGGCGCTCATCAGCAGAGCGAAGACTTCCGGATAGGTGGTGAAGGGCGCGCCATTGGGATGATCGGTGGTGAAGAACACCTGCATCGGATCATCGACCAGCAGGAACAGCTCGAGGCCCGCCGCCCATTGCACCGCGTTGAAGAAGTCCGACACGCGGTAGGAATAAGGCACGACGCCGAGGCCGTTGGAGTCGCCGTCGAAGATGACGCCCTTCTTCGGCCGCCCGCCGGGCAGGCTGTTGAACTGCTTCATCACATCGGAAGAGATGGTGACGATATCGGCGAACATCACCTGACCGACGTCGACGGTGACATTCTTATTGGCGTTGATCTTCTCGGCGAATCTCGCCGCCGCCGAGGAGAAGCCGTTCTTGCCCTCTGTGCCATAGGCGTAGAATTGCACATGGGCGAGATGCAGCGGCAGGCCCTGCGCGGAGTCGATCGTCGCCAGCGCCGTCTCGACATTGCCGGGCAGGCCGAGATTATTCATGTGCAGATGCAGCGGATGGCGGATCTTGGTGGCGTTCACCGCCCGCTGCAAGGTCTGGAAAATCTCGCGCGAGGAGAGGCCATATTCCGGCACCACATCGTCGAGCGAGAAATGGCGGATATTCTGCTTGAAGGCGTCGACGCCGCCGGCGTTCACGCATTTGACGCCGATCGCGCGCGTCGCCTCGAGCGTGGCGCCGATGTAATCGACCACCGAATCCTGAGTCGCGCCGTCGCGGAAGGCGGAGAGGAGGAAATCCTCATTGCCGAGCACCGTCAGGAAGCCCTTGTCGATGATCGGAATATCGGCGAGCTCGAGATGGGCGTGCAGCGCGTGATGGGGCGACACGGCCGGCTCTATGACCGTCGTGTAGCCCATTTGCGCATAGAGGCGGCCGGTCTCGAAGGTGGACCAGCCGGCCGTCGACAGCGGGGTGTTGGCGGGCCGCGGCCGATGGGCGCGATGCGCCTCCGGCAGCAGCAGGCGCGCGGTGTTCACGCCGCCGCCGGCGATATGGGAGTGGATGTCTATGGCGCCGGCCATGACGATATGGCCGGAGACGTCATGCTCGACGTCCGCCGACCGTCCCTCGGGCGGCGCGACGATGCGGCCGTCCTCGAAATAGAGGTCGCCGACGCCATCGACGCCATTGACCGGGTCGACGACATGGCCGCCGTAGAGACGGGTCAGCATGACGCGTGCTCCCAAGGGCGAATCAATTGCGACATGCGACCTCCGCATAGACGCTTCGGCCGGCGAGCGCCGCCTCGGGCACGTCGAAGATCGAGCGCGAGAGGCCATAGAGCTCGTCGTAATAGGCGTCGAGACGCTTCTCGATCGCGCGGTCGTAGCCAGGGCGCACGCGCAGCGTCTTGCCCTTGGTGTAGCGCGTCACGACGCCGTCGCGCACGACGTTTTCGCCGTCCTTGAACACATAGGCGGCGTTGCGGAACATTCCCGCCTTATCTTTTTGCGGCTTATAGACGGCGATATCGGCGACGGCGCCTTCGCCGAGACGGCCGCGATCGGTAAAGCCATAGAGGCGCGCCGGCCCGGCCCGGCTCATCAGCGCGATCTCATGGAGCGTATATTCGCGCTTGATCGACGGGAGAGACGTCATCTCCAGCACATCGGCCGGCAGGCGCTCCATCCATTGCGCGCGCAGCTCCGCGCTCATCAGCAGCGCGAACAGCTCCGGATAGGTGGTGAACGGCCCGCCATTGGGATGGTCGGTGGTGAAGAAGACCTGCAGCGGATCCTCGATCAGCAGGAACAGCTCGAGGCCCGCCGCCCATTGTATGGCGTTGTAATAATTGGAGATACGATAGGCGTAGGGCACGACGCCGCCGCCATTGGCGTCGCCGTCGAAGATGACGCCCTTCTTCGGGATCGCGCCCGACAGGCTGTTGAACTGGCGCAGCACGTCGGAGGAGATGGTCACCGTGTCGCCGAACATCACAGCGCCGACGTCGACGGTGATGTTCTTATTGGCGTTGATCTTGGCCGCGAGCGCGGGGGCCGCGGAGGAGAAGGCGTTCTTGCCCTCGAGGCCATAGGCGTAGAATTGCACATGGGCGAGATGCATCGGCAGGCCCTCGGCGGCGTCGATCGTCGCGAGCGCCGTGTCGATATTGCCGGCGATGCCGAGATTGTTCATGTGCAGATGCAGCGGATGCGGAATGCCGACCGTCTGCGTCGCCTTTTGCAGCGATTTGAAGATCTGCCGCGAGGTCACGCCATAGAAGGGCACGATCTCGTCGAGGCCGAAGGCGCGCATATTCTGCTTGAAGGCGTCGGCGCCGCCGGGATTGATGCATTTGAGGCCGAGCGTGCCCGTCGCCTCGACGGTCTGCGCGACATAATCGGCGATGGCGGTCTCGCTCTCCCGCTCGCGCAGCGCGGCGAGCAGGAAGTCGTCATTGCCGAGCACCGTCAGCGCGCCCTTGTCGATGATCGGAACGTCGCCGAGCTCCAAATGCGAATGCAGCGCGTGGTGCGGCGCGACGGCGGGCTCGACCACAGTGGTGAAGCCCATTTGCGCATAGAGGCGGCCGGTCTCGAAGGTCGACCATTTGGCGGTCGCGAGCGGCGTTCCGTCGAGGCGCGCGCGGATCGAGCGGTGCATCTCGGGCAGCAGCAGCCGCGCCGAATTCACATTGCCGCCGGCGATATGGGAGTGGATGTCGATCGCGCCGGCCATGACGATATGGCCGGAGACGTCATAATCCTCGTCCGGCTCGCGGCCCTGCGGCGGAGCGACGATCCGCCCATCCTCGAAATAGACGTCGGCGACGCCGTCGACGCCCGTCGCGGGATCGACGACATGACCGCCGCGCAGACGGATCAGCACGGCAAATCCTCCGAAAATTTGGCGCTGATGGCGGCGATCGCCTCGGCGACCGTCGGCAGCCCGGCCGGCGCGCTCGCCCGCCGCAGCACCATCGAGCTGGTCTCCTGCGCGAATTCCACCGCGTCGTAATTCTCGCCCGGCTTGCCGACGGCGATGAACAGGCCATGCTTGGGGGCCGAGCCCGGCGGTCCCAGCGTTATCAGCGGAATATCGACATCCTCCCACGGCGGCGCCTCGCCGCTATAGGCGGAAATCCACAGCGCGGCGTCGGCCTCGCCGCTCTCGACGAGCCGGCTCGCCTCGAAGCGCCAAGTGTCGTGCTCGGGATAGCCGCGGCCGAAGCCCGTGCGCGGCGGAAAGCCGGTCATCCAGGCGGAGGTCTGCAGCACGCCGGTGGCGTTCCCCCTTCCGCCGATCGGCACGCCGGTGAAGCGCGTCGTGGCGTTGAGCTCGGTGATCATGCCCTGCAGCATTTCCACCATCAGCGAATCGAGCCCGGCCGCCGACCAGACGGCGACGCCGAATCGCGCCGATTTCAGCGCCTCGGCCGCAGCGTCGAGCTTCTTGGCCGCGGCCGCCGGAAGCGTCACGGGCCGTCCGCCGACGCGCGCCCGCAGCGCCGCCAGCACGCCGGGAAGCTCCGCCTCGGTCGCCGGAATGGTCTCGACCTCGACGCCCTCGATCTTGGCCTCGCCCCGCTTGGCGCCGACCCAGAGCACGCGGCGCTTGGTCTTGCCGCCGTGGACAGTCTCCTTGTCGAGCGCGAGGCGATCGAAGATCGCCGGCCAGTAGCCCGTCAGTCCGGGGCCGACCAGCAGCACGAGGTCGGCGCGCACGCGGGCCTCATTGGGCGTTGTCACGAAAATCCCCGCGGAGCGCACGACCTCGAGGTCGGCCAGCGAATCGCGCGAGGCGAGATGATCGAAAGCGCCTCTCAGCCGCTCGGCCAGCAGGATCGCGGCCTGGGCTCCCGCCACATCGGCGCCGAGACCGGCGACGAGGGGGAAATTCGCGGCTTGCAGGATTTCGGCCGCTTTTTCGTAGGCGTCTTCGGAAGAAATGGATTTGCCGTCGAGCGTCGCGTTGCTCATTGCCCCAACCGATGTTTCCACCACGCCCGGGTTTGCGCCCAGGCATTTTTTGTCCGCTCCCGGCGCGACGGCCGAAAGCGAAGGCAAGAGCGGCGCGGCCCCTCGCCGGAGCCTGCGTCGCGCGCTATGCCTATCAGCCACGGCGCAGGAAGTCGAGACATCGAAGCGCCCCAATTCTATTCTCCGGCTCCCGAGGCTTTGCGAGCCTTCGGGCGCGCCACCAGCGAGGAGACACAAAATGGCGGCATCCGCCGACCGGCCCACCGCCTTCGCACTTTCCGGCGCGACGCCGCCGACCGCCGAGAAGCGGGAGAGCCGGCGCGTGACCCATGGCCGCGTCCTCGACGACCCATACGCCTGGCTCGCGGCCGAGAATTGGCGCGACGTGCTGAGCGACCCCGCGACGCTGCCGGAGGACATAGCCGCGCTGGTGCGGGCCGAGAACGCCTATTGCGGGCAAGTCCTCGCCCCGCTGGCCAAGCTCCGCGAGACGCTGCAGGCGGAGCTGCGCGGCCGCATAAAGGAGGACGACAGCGAGCCGCCGTGGCCGGACGGCGCTTTCGCCTATTTCGAGCGCTATCGCGAGGGCGGCGAGCATGCGCTCTATTGCCGCACGAAGCGCGACGGCGGCGCGGAGACGATCCTCTTCGACGGCGATGAAGAAGCCGGCGAGGAGCATTTCTTCGACATAGGCGAGATCGATCATTCGCCCGACCATGCGCAGCTCGCCTGGAGCGTCGACGACAAGGGCTCGGAATATTATTCGATCCGCACGCGCGCGCTCTCCGACGGAAAGGACCGCGCGGATGTCGTCCCCCATACGGACGGCTCGCTCGTCTGGAGCGCCGATTCCAACAGCTTCTATTATGTGCGCGTCGACGACAATCACCGCACGGCGCAAGTCTTCCGCCACGACGTCGGCTCCGATCCCGTGACCGATACGCTGATCGTCGAGGAGCTCGATCCGGCCTGGTTCGTCTCGCTCGATCGCAGCCGTTGCGGACGCTTCGCCATTGTCTCCATTCGCGGCCATGACGCCAGCGAATGCCATCTCGTCGATCTGCGCGACAAAAGCGCAAAGCCTCGTCTCGTTGCCGAGCGCGAGCCCAAATTGCGCTATGACGTCGAGCCGCATGGCGACGATCTCTATATTCGCTCCAACGCCGACGGCGCCGAGGATTTCGCGATTTTTCGCGCGCCTCTGACCACCATGACGCGCGCCGATTGGCGCGAGGTGGTTCCGCATGTCGCGGGACGGCTCATCGTCATCGGCACTGTCTATGCGCGTCATCTCGTTTGGGTGGAGCGCGCCAATGGCCTGCCGCGCATTCTAATTCGCGCGCTGGAGGGCGGCGAGGAGCACGCCATCGCCTTCGATGAGGAAGCTTACGCGCTCTATCTTCTGCCCGGCCTCGAATTCGACACGGACACTCTGCGCTTCACCTATTCCTCCATGACGACTCCGGAGGAGACCTATGATTACGACATGCGCACGCGCGCCCGCACGCTGCTGAAGCGCGAGGAAATTCCTTCCGGTCATGATCCGAAAAATTATGTGACGCGCCGCTTCTTCGCCAAAGCGGCGGATGGCGCGGAGGTTCCCGTCACTCTGCTGCATCGCGCCGATTTTACGCCCGGCGCCGGCGCGCCGACTCTGCTCTACGGCTATGGCGCCTATGGGCATCCGCTCTCGGCGAGCTTCGATCCTCATGCGCTGTCGCTGGTCGATCGCGGCTTCGTCTATGCGCTCGCCCATACGCGCGGCGGCACGGACAAGGGCTGGAGCTGGTATGAGAAGGGCAAGCTCGAGCACAAGCCCAACACATTCTCCGACTTCATCACTGTGGCGCGCCATCTCGTCGCGACGGGCTATGCGAGCCGAGGCGGAATCGTCGCGCAAGGCGCCAGCGCCGGCGGCATGCTGATGGGCGCCATCGCCAATCAGGCCCCGGAGCTGTTTTCGGGAATCATCGCCGGCGTTCCTTTCGTCGATGTGCTGAGCACAATGCTGCGCGACGACCTGCCGCTGACGCCGCCCGAATGGGAGGAATGGGGCAATCCGATCGCCGACGTCACGGCGTACGATCGGCTCGCCTCCTACTCGCCTTACGACAATGTGGGCGCGAAGGCCTATCCGGCGATTCTCGCCCTCGCCGGCCTCACCGATCCGCGCGTGACCTATTGGGAGCCGCTGAAATGGGTGGCGCGCCTGCGGGAGCGCATGGCCGGCGGCGGTCCCGTTCTGCTGCGCACCAATATGGAGGCCGGCCACGCCGGCGCCTCGGGCCGTTTCGAGCGGCTGGAGGAAGTCGCGCTGGAATGGGCCTTCGCGCTCGCCTGCGCGGGGAAGGCGCTCTCGCTGGATTGACGAAAGCGGGCTGCGCGATAGGATCGGCCCCGCTCATTGCGGCGGAGCCGATTTTCATGACCGATGATTTGAACGAGCCGATCGAGATACGCTGGCGTTTCGCGCATCACGGCGCGGCGGCGATGTTGCTGCCGCCACTCGCGATTTGGGCATTTTGGACGGGTTTCGCCGAGCCGGGCCTCCGGTTCCTGACCCCTTTCTGGTTCGCCGCTCTGTTCCAAGGGCTCGTCGCTTTGGCGCGCATGATCGACCGACGGCCCAAGATCGTGCTGACGCGCGACGGCTTTTCCTGTCCCGGCTGGTTCGACGGACGTCTCGCATGGGACGATGTCGCGCAGGTCGGGGAGGTCTCGCTCCTCGGAGCGTCTTTCCCATATTTCATGTTGCGGCGGGAGGCTGCCGATCGCTTGGCTTGGCGTGGAGTCGATCGCTGGATGCGGCTCACGCAGCGCGGACGACGCGCGCCCCTTCTGTTTCGGATCGGCGAGATGGATATGAGCGCGGCGCGCTTCTCGGCGATCGTGACGGCGCGCATCCTCCCGGCGCCCGAGCCCGCCAGGCCGCCGGTGACACTGGCGCAGTTGAGCTTCTCGCCGCTCTATGGGCGCGAATTCGCCCTCACCTGGCTCGCGCTGCCCGCGACCTTGCTGTTCGAGCCTCCTCCGGCCTTCGTTCCGTTCATTTGGCTGCAGATTGCGCTCTTCGCCTTCCTCACTGTCGGACCCGAATCGCTTTCTGGCCGAAGAACTCCTTCACCCTCTCCGTGACCCCCGCAAATTGTTCGAGTCTCGTCGGCTGAGCACAATCCCCATGACGCGCGAATCGGCTCGCGCCTTCAAGGGGATTGTCGATGAAGAGGCTCGCGGCGACCATCGTCTGCGTTTTGTTCGGCCTCGGCGCGGCGCATGCGCAGGATATCGCTCTCGCGAAGATCGTCGCGCCCGCTGTCGTCGTTCCGCTTCCGCCGCCGCCGCTGTGGGGCGGCGCCTATGTGGGGCTCAACGCGGGCTGGGGCTTCGGCGGCTCCAATGAGGTTCCGACATTCGGAACCTCGATCTTTGATTGGGCCGCGGGCGCGCTCGGCATGCCCTTCGGCTTTTCCTCGCCCTATGTCACCGGTCTCGCGCGCCTCGAGCAGAGCGGCTTTCTCGGCGGCGCGCAGCTCGGCTACAATCATCTCTGGTCGCCCAATATATTGCTCGGCGTCGAGACCGACATAGACGGCGCCATCATCCGCGGCTCCGGCTCCTCCCAGGGCTTCGCCGGCGCGGTGGACGAGCACGGCCTGCTGCATCTGCAGACGGGCGTCGCCAGCACGCGCGCCGGGCTCTCCTGGCTCGGCTCGCTGCGCGGCAGGCTCGGCTATATCGTCGCCCCCAGCCTGCTCGTCTATGGGACGGGCGGCCTCGCCTATGGCGGCGGCTTCGCCAATGTCTTCACCTATGGCGCGCATTGGCATCCGCAGGACCCGATCGACCATCCCGACAATCCGGTGACGCCCAATTGGGGCAATTACAGCGACACGCGCACCGGCTGGATCGCGGGCGGCGGCCTCGAATGGATGTTCGCGCCGCGCTGGAGCTTGAAGGTGGAAGGGCTCTATTACGATCTCGGCGAGGCGACGCTCTCCACATCGCCGAGCGCTGTCATCAATCCCGCCGCGCCGGGTTCGATCGCCATTCTGAACATTGCGACGACGCGCGTGAAATATGACGGCGCCATAGCGCGATTCGGCGTCGATTATCATTTCGGCTGGGTCGATCCGCCGCCGGTGGTCGCGAAATACTAGTGGTCTGCGTCATTATCGAGAGCGAGCCTTCAGGCTCGCTCTTGCGGGTTACGCAGACCACTAGAGCTTCGGAGCGCGCGGCGTCGGGGCTTCATCTTTTGCGCGTCTTGCTCTAATACCTCCGGCCTCGGGCCGCCGGCCCTGAGCCCAAAAGGGAAGAGACACATGCGCGCCGAGCCGCTTGCGCTGAAAGAACAGATCGAGCAGTCCATGGGACTGCTGAGGAGGCATCTTTGACGTCGAGACTTCAACGCGCCGTCTCGCCGAGCTGAACGCCAGGGTCGAAGATCCCGATCTCTGGAACGACGCCGAAGCCGCGCAGAAGATCATGCGCGAACGCACCCAGCTCGAGGATCAGCTCGGCTCTATCGCGCGGCTCGACCGCGACCTCGAGGACGCCATCACCCTCGTCGAGCTCGGCGAGGCCGAGAATGACGCCGACACTGAGAAAGAAGGCATAGCGCAGCTCGTGGCGCTGCTGAAGGAATCGCGCGAGCGCCAGATCGAGGCGCTGTTCTCGGGCGAGGCCGACGGCAATGACACTTTCATCGAGGTGCATTCGGGCGCCGGCGGCACCGAGAGCTGCGACTGGGCGCGCATGCTGTTCCGCATGTACGCGCGCTGGGCGGAGCGCAAGAAGTTCAAGGTCGAGGTGATCGAGGAGACCGCCGGCGACGAGGCCGGCATCAAATCGGCGACGCTGCTGGTCAAGGGCATGAACGCCCATGGCTGGGCCAAGACCGAATCGGGCGTGCATCGCCTCGTCCGCATCTCGCCCTTCGACTCCAATGCGCGGCGGCACACGAGCTTCGCCTCGGTCTGGGTCTATCCGGTCATCGACGACAAGATCGACATTCAGATCAACGAATCCGATTGCCGCATCGACACGTATCGCTCGTCGGGCGCGGGCGGCCAGCACGTCAACACGACGGACTCGGCCATTCGCATCACCCATATTCCGTCCGGCATCGTCGTCGCCTGTCAGGCGGAGCGCTCGCAGCACAAGAACCGCGCCACCGCCTGGAACATGCTGCGCGCTCGCCTCTATGAGATGGAGCTGGAAAGGCGCGAGGCGGAGGCCAATGCGGTCGAAGCGTCGAAGTCCGAAATCGGCTGGGGCCATCAGATTCGCAGCTATGTGCTGCAGCCCTATCAGCTGGTGAAGGATTTGCGCACCGGCCACACCTCCGGCACGCCGAGCGAGGTGCTGGACGGCGAGCTCGACGATTTCATGCAGGCCTCGCTCGCCCAGCGCGTGCTCGGCGGCGGGCCGGAGAAGGTCGACGACGTGGAGTAATCTTTCGGCGCGTGGGCGAGGTTTCGTCCTCGCCCAATCGCTGAGGACAAACAAAAAGGGCGGCCTCTCGGCCGCCCTTTCGTTTCTACAGGATCGCGGAGCGATCAGTAGGAATAATACATGTCGTATTCGACCGGGTGAGGCGTCATCTCGAAGCGATAGACGTCCTGATACTTGAGGTCGATGTAGGAGAGGATGAAGTCCTCGTTGAAGACGCCGCCGGCCGTCAGGAAGGCGTGGTCGGCCTTCAGGCTGTCGAGGGCCTCGCGGAGCGAGCCGCAGACCGTCGGGATCGCCTTCAGCTCCTCCGGCGGCAGATCGTAGAGGTCCTTGTCGGACGGCGCGCCCGGATCGATCTTGTTGGCGATGCCGTCGAGGCCGGCCATCAGCATGGCCGAGAAGGCGAGATAGGGATTGGCCGTCGGATCGGGGAAGCGAACCTCGACGCGCTTCGCCTTCGGGCTGGTCGCGAAGGGGATGCGGCAGGAGGCCGAGCGGTTGCGCGACGAATAGGCGAGCAGCACCGGAGCCTCGAAGCCCGGAACCAGGCGCTTATAGGAGTTCGTCGACGGGTTGGTGAAGGCGTTCAGCGCCTTGGCGTGCTTGATGATGCCGCCGATATACCACAGGCACTCCTGGGAGAGGCCGGCGTATTTGTCGCCCGCGAACACCGGCTTGCCTTCCTTCCAGATCGACTGGTGGACGTGCATGCCCGAGCCATTGTCGCCATAGACCGGCTTCGGCATGAAGGTCGCCGTCTTGCCGTAGGAATGCGCCACCTGATGAATGGCGTATTTGTAGATCTGCAGATGGTCGGCGACCTGGACCAGCGTCGCGAACTTCAGGCCGAGCTCGTGCTGCGCGGAAGCGACCTCGTGATGGTGCTTCTCGACGGCGACGCCCATGGACGCCATGGCCGCCAGCATCTCGCCGCGCATGTCCTGGGCGGAGTCGATCGGCGGAACCGGGAAATAGCCGCCCTTGGTGCGCACGCGATGGCCGAGATTGCCGCCCTCATAGGCGGTGTCGGAATTGGTGGGCAGCTCGACGGAGTCGACGGTGAAGCCGGTGTTGTAGGGATCGGTCGAGAAGCGCACGTCGTCGAAGACGAAGAATTCGGCTTCCGGACCGAAGAAGGAGGTGTCGCCGACGCCGGTCGACTGCAGATAGGCCTGCGCCTTTTTGGCGATGCCGCGCGGGTCGCGGTTGTAGGGCTGGCCGGTGGTGGGCTCGACGACGTCGCAGACGATGGACAGCGTGGAGGCGGCGAAGAAGGGGTCGTGCGTGACGGTCGAGAGATCGGGCAGGAGAGTCATGTCCGACTCGTTGATCGCCTTCCAGCCGGCGATCGAGGAGCCGTCGAACATGATGCCTTCGTTCAGCGCGTCCTCATCGACGATCGACACGTCGAAGGTGACGTGCTGCCACTTGCCGCGCGGATCCGTGAAGCGGAAATCCACATATTTTACGTCGTTATCGGCGATCTGCTTGAGAACGTCCTTGGCCGTGGTCATGTCGTGGAGCCTCTGTTCGAAGTGGACAATCGAGTCCAGCGCGGGAGACGAGAATGAAGCCGCAGAGCGGAGGGGCTTTTAAGTGAGAGCCGCGCGGATCAGATGGCGTCCGCGCCGGTCTCTCCCGTGCGGATGCGGACGGCGCCTTCGACATTCGAAACGAAGATTTTTCCGTCGCCGATGCGTCCGGTTTGCGCGGCTTTGCGGATGGCCTCGACGGCGCGGTCCACCGCATCGTCGGCGAGCACGATCTCGATTTTCACCTTGGGAAGAAAATCGACCACATATTCCGCGCCGCGGTAGAGCTCCGTATGCCCCTTCTGGCGACCAAAACCTTTCGCCTCGGTGACAGTAATGCCTTGCAGGCCGGCGCCTTGCAGCGCTTCTTTTACTTCATCGAGCTTGAAGGGTTTGATGATCGCCTCGATTTTCTTCATTCACCTTTCCCCGCATCGCTCATGCCCCTCGCGCCGAAACTCAAGTCCGATCCAGCCGAGGAACCGATGGGGCTCATAGCATTTGCTGTCAAAATGTTCCACGAATAAAATTTATGCGGCCAACCGCAGACCACGCCCAAATTATGGGCGGAGCCTGCGATCGGCGCATTGGCGTCATCCACTCTCGCAGCGGAAGTCTCGGACGAAGCTCATGCTTCGTGGCGACGTCTTCTGCTGTCTCGTAGCGTCGGCTTTGTCGATATTACAAAGCCGAGCGCCCTGTCCTCAGCGTGTGGGGACAGTGGAGATGGTCTTGAGGATTTGCGAGGCGATCTGGTAGGGGTCGCCTTGCGAGTTCGGGCGGCGATCTTCCAGATAGCCCTTATATTCGTTCTTGACGAAGCTGTGCGGCACGCGGATCGACGCGCCGCGATCCGCCACGCCCCAGCTGAAGGTGTGGATCGACGCCGTCTCGTGCAGGCCGGTCAGACGCATATGATTGTCCGGGCCATAGACGGCGATGTGATCGTCCTTGGCCTTCTCGAACGCGCCCATCAGCTGCTCGAAATAGGCCTTGCCGCCCACTTCGCGCAGATAGGTCGTCGAGAAATTGGCGTGCATGCCCGAGCCGTTCCAATCGGTGGCGCCGAGCGGCTTGCAGTGGAACTCGATGTCGATGCCGTATTTCTCGGCGAGACGCAGCAGAATGTAGCGCGCCACCCACATCTCGTCGGCCGCCTTGCGGGAGCCCTTGCCGAAAATCTGGAATTCCCACTGGCCCTTGGCCACCTCGGCGTTGATGCCTTCGTGGTTGATGCCGGCGGCGAGGCAGATATCGAGATGCTCCTCGACGATCTGACGCGCGATGTCGCCGACATTCTTGAAGCCGACGCCGGTGTAATAGGGACCCTGCGGAGCCGGGAAGCCCGCCTCGGGGAAGCCGAGGGGACGGCCGTTCTTATAGAAGAAATACTCCTGCTCGAAGCCGAACCAGGCGCCCGGATCGTCGAGGATGGTGGCGCGGGCGTTGGACGCATGCGGGGTCACGCCGTCCGGCATCATCACCTCGCACATCACCAGCGCGCCATTGGTGCGGGTGATGTCGGGGAAAACGGAGACCGGCTTCAGAACGCAGTCCGAGCTTCTTCCTTCCGCCTGCTTGGTCGAGCTGCCGTCGAAGCCCCACAGCGGGAGCTGCTCCAATGTCGGGAAGCTCTCGAATTCTTTGATCTGGGTCTTGCCACGGAGATTAGGCACGGGCGTGTAGCCGTCGAGCCAGAGATATTCGAGCTTGTACTTGGGCATTTTTATTCGCCTCCTTACCCTTGATCGACGCTCGACGCGGCGCCGTTCGACGTCGTCGGCGGCCGAGCCGAAACCGTCGACGGCCCCGCATGCTCAGCACGGCTCATGCCAAAGCCGAGCCCCGCCTAAATCGCAGGCGCCGTGGGAGGAGGGATGCGCGGCCGCGCCGCGCTTTTCCTTACAATTTATTGTTTTGAGGAACGATCGTCATTCGCCGGCGTGGCCTCGGATGATCTCCGCGAGACTCGGCGCGGCGGCCCGCCATGGCCGAGGCGCCGCCGTCTAACGCATTTTGCCGCCTTGTTTTTTGGCAGGCGCCGCTTCAGCCGGCGGCGCCGACGACCGGCAGCTCCGCGCGGGCGCCCCATTCGGACCAGGAGCCGTCATAGACGGTGGCGGGCCGGCGTCCCGCCGCGGCCAGCGCCAGGCTCAAGATCGAGGCGGTGAGGCCGGAGCCGCAGCTCGCGATCACCGGCCGCTCGAGGTCGATCTTCGCCGCCGTGAAAATCTCCGCGAGGGCGGCGGCGTCTTTCAGCCGCCCCTCGGCGATGAGATTGCCGAAGGGCAGGTTGAGCGCGCCCGGCATATGGCCGGAGCGCAGGCCAGGGCGCGGCTCGGGAACGCTCCCCGCGAAACGCTCCGCCGAGCGCACGTCGACGACCTGCGCCGAGCCGTCCGCCAGCGCGCGCGACACATCGTCGGCGTCGGCGACGAGGGCGTGGTCCATGCGTGCGGTGAAATGTCGCTGCGGCCGATGGCTCTCGCCCTGCTCCAGCGGACGGCCTTCCGCCTTCCAGGCCGGCAGGCCGCCGTCGAGGATGGAGACGTCGGTGAGGCCGAAGACGCGCAAGGTCCACCACAGGCGCGGCGCCGAGAACAGGCCGAGGCTGTCATAGACCACGGCGCGCATGCCGTCGCCGAGGCCGAGCTTGCGCACCGCCGAGGAGAAGGCGACCGGATCCGGCAGCATATGCGGCAGATCGGTCGAATGGTCGGCGATGGCGTCTATGTCGAAGAAGACGGCGCCGGGAATATGGGCGTCGATAAATTCGGCGTGCGGGTCGCGGCCGGCGGCGGGCATGTGCCAGGAGGCGTCGAAGATGATGACGTCCGGCGCGTGGAGATGGTCGGCGAGCCATTGCGTGGAGACGAGCAGCGTCTCGGGATCGATGTTCGGAGCGGCTGTCGTCATTGCGATTCTCCCGTCGATCCGCGGCTGCGCCCGCGATAGCGTCGGCGCGGCGATCGTTGTAGCAATGTATCAGAATCGATTCGCTTCCAAAATCGCCGAAAAGGCCAAAATCGAGACCATGCTCGAGATTCCAGGCAAGGCCTGCGGTCCCTGCGCCTTCTGCTGCAAGGTGCTGGAGATCGAGGAGTTCCCCAAGAAGGCCGGCGTCTGGTGCGAGCACTGCACGCAGACCAAAGGCTGCGCCGTCTACGCCACGCGACCGGACGTGTGCCGCGACTATCATTGCCTCTGGAAGGAGGAGCGCTCGCTGGGCGCGCAGCTGCGGCCGGACAAGGTCGGCACGCTGCTGATGGATGACCCGGACAGCGACGAATATCATGCGGTCTGCGACCCCGAAAAGCCGTTTTCCTGGCGCAATCCTCTCGTATTCAAGCATCTTGTGAGCGAGGCGAAGTCCGGTCGCATCGTGGTCGCCAAGGCGGGTCTGCGCGCATGGCGCATATTCGCCGACGGCAGCTGGCAGGAATGGGCTTGAGACGAGCCCTTGGTCCTCCGGCGCGGCCCGAGCATCGACAAGCGCCCGCGCCTGGCCCATCGTGGCCAGGATGATTCGATCGATCGCAGGTCTTCGAATGGCGTTTCTCTCATCCGTTCAGGGCGGAGCCGGGCGCGGCAGGGCCGTAGCGCTCGCCTTTCCGGGGCTCGTGACGCTCGCCGCGCTCGCAGCCGCTGCGCCCTGCGGGGCGGAGACGCTCAAGGCGAATTTCGCGCTGAGCCTGCTCGGCCTCTCGATCGGCCACGCCTCGGCCAATGGCGTCATCGAGGGCCGCAATTACCGCATCGACATTTCGATGCGCACCACCGGCCTCGCCTCTCTCGTCAATGACACACGCGGCGCCGCCACCGCCTCCGGCGCGCTGTCGAGCGAGGGGCTGACGCCGACGAGCTACGCCAACACCACCTCCAACACCTATGAGACGCGCACCGTCCGCATGTCGCTCGCCGGCAATTCCGTGCGCGCCGTGCATGTCGATCCGACGCCTTGGGACCTGCCGGTCCGCATTCCGGTGACGGAGAGCAACAAGTCCCACATCACCGATCCGGTGAGCGCGCTCATCATGAGCGTTCCGGCGAGCGAGCCGCTGGTCGGCCCCTCCGCCTGCAATCGCACCATTCCGGTCTTCGACGGCGTCACCCGCTTCGATGTGACGCTCTCCTTCGTCGAGATGCGCAATGTGGAGACGCACGGCTATTCCGGCCCGGTGTCGGTCTGCGCGGCGCGCTACCGTCCGATCGCCGGCCATCGGCCGGACAGCGTCTCGACGCGCTTCATGGCGGAGAACAGCGACATCACCGTCTGGCTCGCGCCTCTGCAGACGGCGCATGCGGTGGTGCCCTATCGCATGGCGCTGCGCACCAATGTCGGCATGCTGACCGTCGAGCCGGCGGAATTCCACCTCGGCGGACGTCGCCAAGCCGCGGAGAGATCGTCCCCAGAGCGATCGGCCCCGGAGCGGTCGGCGGCCGATCAATAGAGCGCTTTCCGATCGAACGGAATCGTTCGATCGATCAGAATTCGCTTCCAACGAAAGAATCTAGAGCGCTCAGTCGATGCGGATCTCGCGCGTCTTCTTGCGGTTCAGCCGGTCGGATTCATATTCGAGATAGCGCACTTCCTTCGGCTCGGCCGATCCCGGCGCGAGGCAGAAGGAGGGCGCGGGCGTAAAGCGCCCATCCGCTCCCGCGAAACATTCCGAGAAGCGCACCTCGCAATCGAAGGACGCGTCCGTGCGCGGCGCGACCTTCGCCACCAGCTCGCGGGCTTTCTCCACCGCGCTGGCGCAGAGGTCGGCGCCCAGCCCATAGGCGCGGCATTGCTGGACGGTCGCCATGTATTGGCCGTCGCCCATGCAGGCGGGCGTGCGGCGGTAGCCGAAGAACCAGACGGCGCCGGCGAGCGTCGCAATGCCGGCGACGGCGATGAAGGCGAAGGAGGGGCGAGCCATGGCGTCGGTTTTCTTTTTTCTTCGTCGAGCCGCAGCTTCATTAACCGCGCCGCGCGCGTCTCCGCAAGCCCCATCCGTCGGCGTGGGGGCGGCGCCGCATCTTGACAAGCCTCTAAGGCTACAATAATTGCGACCGTCATGCTGCGAGCGTGGATCGCGGCTTCGTTCGGCCGTTCTGAGGAGAACAGCGCCGGGCGCGAATAACGTCGGCGCGTCTCGAAATGCAGCCAGCACTCGAGACGTTCTCGGAATTCGAGCCGGCGACGATATCCACCAAAACGTATCGCACGTAGAGGCGAGACTTCGCCAACCATGGGTGATATCGTGGCTTTGCTGGCAGCCTGAACGAAGTCGGGCGTTAAAGGAGGAGGAAGCGTTATGGGAGCAATTCTCGAGCTTACGAGCTATGCGGCGACCCCGGTGGGCATGATCGCGATCATCGCGCTCGGCGCCGCCGCTTATTTCGCTGCGCGCTGGGTCCTGAGCGACTGACGCTTCAGAACCGCTACGGATATGATGCGGCGCATCGGCGGGTCCGATGCGCCGCTTCTTTTTTTTGCGCTTGCGAATTCCGCGTCTCTGACGCAGCGCGAAACGCGCGCCGAGGCTTTCCAATGGAAGCCGCAGGTTATATAGTCCGGCCTACCCACTCGGGGGGCTTCGCCGTCCGAGCCCGTCCCGGCTGCGTCGGCAGCGTTTCACTTGGAGTGGTCACTTGCAGTGGTCCATGGCCTCGACATCTTCGACAAAGCTCGGAGATGAGCGACCGCGCGCCGTCGGGCGTCCCGTTCCGATCCGCGCCTCCGCCATGCAGGCCGCGGCCGAGGGCGCGCCCTCCGCTCTGCGCCATAAGGCCGAGCGCTCCAGCGACGACCGCGACGAGAATGGCGCGACCTTTCCGATCGACGTCGCCATCGCCGACAAGAGCCCGCTGATCCTCGCCGGGCTCGAGGCGCTGCTCGCCGACGACCGCCGCTTCAATCTCGTGCTGAAGGTCACGGACGGCGAGGAATTTCTCGACGCCGCCAAGCTGCAGCGCTTCCAGATCGCCATCATCGGCTGGCAATTGCCGACGCTGCATGCGCGGGAAGTGTTGCGCGCTCTGTCGCGCCAGCCCTCCGCGCCCAAGATCGTCGTCTATAGCGGCACCAACGACCCGGCCGCGCCGGCCGAGACGCTGCAATTGGGCGGCGCCGGCTTCGTCAGCAAGCGCGCCCCGCCGGAGCGTCTGCTCGACGTGCTCGCCTCCGTGGCGGCCGGCGACATGGTGTTTCCCTTTGTCGATATCCGCAAGATGCGCGCCGATCCGCTGGAGAATCTCACTCTGCGGGAGCGCAGCCTGCTGTCGGCGCTCGGCTCCGGCCACACCAATAATCAGCTCGCCAAGGATTTCGGCGTCTCGATCAACACGATCAAATTCCACTTGCGCAATTTGTTCGAGAAGCTCGAGGTGCGCAATCGCGCCCAGGCCATCGCGCTCTTCCTCGAGATGAAGCACGGCTCCTGGACGGCGGCGACGCCGGGCGGCCGCGCCGAGTCGGCGGGCGCCCGCGGCAAGAAAGCCTCACGCGATTAGGCCCCGTTACTCTCGAGGCTGCGGAAACAGCGCGTCCGTCTTGCCGGTCAGCCGATAGGCGACGAGGCCCACCCATTCATGCGTCGCTGTGTCGACGAGCTTCAGCTGGTCGGAGGCGTGCGAGCGCAGGCCGAGCGGCAGGCGCAGGCCCGTGTGATAATTGACCGGATAGGCGACGACCGGGAAGCCGACGCGGCGGAAAATCCCCATGGAGCGCGGCATATGGCTCGCCGAGGTGACGAGCAGCCAGCGCTCGCCGGGCGCGGGCCGCGCCAGCGCCAGCGCATTGACGGCGTTTTCCCATGTATTGCGCGAGCTGTCCTCGAGGATGATGCGCCCCGGCTCGACGCCGAGCCGCGGAAGCAGCCGCCCGACGATCTCGGCCTCCGAGCCGGCGGCGCCGAACAGCCTGCCGGAGCCGCCGGCGAAGAGCAGCTTGGCCGCCGGATAGCGGCGCGCGAGCTCGACCATCGCCGTCACGCGCTCGCCCGCCTCGGTCATCGCCGCGCCGCCGCGCAGGCGGCTCAGATTCTCGTCGATCGCGCCGCCGAGAACGACGATTCCATCCGGCGCCGGCGCGTCATCGGCGACCTGCGGAAAGCGGTTCTCCAGCGGATAGAGCATCAGATCGCCGAGCGAGGTGAAGCACAGCAGCAGCAGAGTCGCCACGCCGAGCGCCGCCACAATGCGCCCCTTGGCGGCGAAGCGCGTGAAGGAGAGCGCCACGCCGACGGCGGCGAGGAAAACGCCGACATGCAAAGGCGCGAGGAAGAATTCGCCGATCTTGGACAGGATGAAAAACATTGTCGCTCGAATTGTCTGGAGGAAACGGCGCGCCGCGTCGCGCGCGCGACGATTTCAGCCGTCACGCGCGCAGCGATAAGCGATAAGGGTCACAATCGTGAGGCGCCCGCTCACATATTCGGATAATTCGGGCCGCCGCCGCCCTCCGGCGGAACCCAATTGATATTCTGCGCCGGGTCCTTGATGTCGCAAGTCTTGCAGTGCACGCAATTCTGCGCGTTGATGACGAAGCGCGGATCGCTCTTCGTCGCCTCCTCCGCATAGACCACCTCATAGACGCCCGCCGGGCAATAGAGCCGCGCCGGCTCGCCATAGATCGGCAGATTCTTCTCGATCGGGACCGACGGATCGCGAAGCGTCAGATGGCAGGGCTGATCCTCCTCATGGTTCGTGTTGGAGACGAACACAGAGGAGAGCTTGTCGAAGACCACTTTGCTGGTGAGCTTCGGATAGACGATCGGCGTCACCTGCGAGAGCGGCTTCAGGCAGGCGTAATCCGGCTTGCCATGCTTCAGCGTGCCGAAGATCGAGAAGCCGAACAGCTCATTCGTCCACATGTCGAAGCCGCCGAGCGCAATGCCGAGCTTGGTGCCGAATTTCGAGAGCAGCGGCTTCACATTGCGGACCGGCTTCAAATCCTTGCCGATGTCGCTGGTGCGCCAGGCGGCGTCATAGGCCGAAACCTCGTCATGCGCGCGGCCTTCCGCCAGCGCCGCCGCCACATGATCGGCGGCGAGAATGCCGGACAGCACGGCGTTGTGCGAGCCCTTTATGCGCGGGACATTCATGAAGCCGGCCGAGCAGCCGATCAGCGCGCCGCCGGGGAAGGTCAGCTTCGGCACGCTCTGCCAGCCGCCCGAGGTCAGCGCGCGCGCGCCATAGGCGAGGCGCTGCCCGCCTTCCAGCACCGGGGCGATGGACGGATGCGCCTTGAAGCGCTGGAACTCGTCGAAGGGCGAGAGCGTCGGATTGGAATAGTTGAGATAGACGACGAAGCCGACCGAAACGAGATCCTCGTCGAAATGATAGAGGAAGGAGCCGCCGCCCGTGTCGTCGGCGAGCGGCCAGCCGACCGAATGCTGCATATGGCCGGGGCGGTGCTTCTCCTTGGGGATGCGCCACAGCTCCTTGAGGCCGATGCTGAATTTCTGCGGCTCGCTATTGGCGTCGAGCGCGTATTTCTTCAAGAGCTCCTTGGCCAGCGAGCCGCGCGCGCCTTCCGCGATCAGCGTATATTTGCCGCGCAGCTCCATGCCGCGGGTGAAGCTGTCCTTGGGCGCGCCGTCGCGGCCGACGCCCATATCGCCCGTGGCGACGCCGAGCACCTCGCCCTTTTCGCCATAGAGCAGCTCGGCGCCGGCGAAGCCCGGATAAATCTCGACGCCGAGCCCCTCCGCCTCCTGCGCCAGAAAGCGCACGACGCTGGCGAGTGAGCCGATGAACTTGCCCTCATTGCTCATGAGCTTGGGATTGACGACATGCGGGATGGTGACGGCGCTGGTCGAGGTCAGCCAGAGCATGTCGTCGCTGGTCACTTTCGTCTTCAGCGGCGCGTCGTCGCGGCTGCGCCAGTCCGGCAGCAGGCGGTCGAGGCCGATCGGATCGATGACCGCGCCGGAGAGAATATGCGCGCCGGGCTCCGAGCCCTTCTCGATGACGACGACCGAGAGATCGGGCGAAATCTGCTTGAGGCGGATCGCGGCGGAGAGGCCGGCCGGGCCGGCTCCGACGATCACGACGTCGTAATCCATAGCTTCGCGCGGGGGCAATTCTTCTGTCTCAGCCATCGTCTTTCCCACTTCCGGGCGCGGTCCCTTTCGGGCGCAGTTCGAGACGCAAGGGGAAGGCCCTCGCGTCGGCGAATTTTAGAATGAGAGCGATTTCATGTTTTTTCGAAAGAGGAAACCCCCGGGCCATGGATTCGGGGCAAGTTTTTCGCCCCGCGGCCCGCGACAGCGCATCGAATGCGCCTATCCTCCTCGCCCCGGCGACGTCATCCCCCACGCCGTCATTCTCCTCGCCCCCGCGCCGTCATGGCCGGGCTGGTCCCGGCGCGCCAGCGGAAAGGTCTCGCTATATCTCTATCCGATGGCGGGTAGCGCGTCGGCTTGAATTTCGCCGATGGGCCAAGAGCCGCTATTTTCCTGCTCATAGGACAAAAATGTCGCTACCGTTCCGATAAATTGCATAGGCAAACGATATCAGGAACTGCTCGTTAGGCTTGGGCAGGTTCGCGCTGATCAATTTTGCAATGAGAGTATTACCGTGAGCATCTTGAGCACAAATTATCTCACCCATCTTTACAGCGAAATTTCCCTGAATAGGCTGCAGCCCATCGATCGAAATTGATTCGCTCACATTTCCAGCGCAAATTTCGCGGAACGAAATCGTATTGTTCGGATAAACCCATAGTGAACCTACGCTACGTTCAGATACGTTGAAAGTAAATACTAAACAATCATCAATAAATGTTATATTGTCGCCGCCGTATCGAATATTAAAACCAATAAATGTAAATGTATTACGCGCCATAATACTAGCATTTTCGTTCGTTTCGCTGCGAATAGCGTTATTTGCGGTGTTTTCAGCATGCTCAACCTCAGACACGAGTTCTTGTGAGACTGCCATCTCTCGAAGGACGTCATGAAAGCTAGCCAAGCGTATATTCTTGCCGCCCGAGAATTTCCGATACTCGGCAATGAGCTCTGGCCTCGGATAAGCGCCGCCGCCGTTCACTCGAACAAACCAATCGGCCTTCTCTTCGCCTGTCACGAAGATAAGGTCTTTTTTTTCTTTCCCCGCGAGGTAGAGTAGTGACTTCCAGATAAGGAAGTCACCTATACCTGTATCCGACTTGGCGCTGTCTTTATAACCGGGCGGGATTTGTTCAGTTAGTCTAAACTCCCATTCTTTGAGAATCTCTTCATTATCTTGAGATGATACAATAATATTTTCGGAATCGAAAACCATTGAGTAGATATTTGTAACGGGGTCGTCGCCGTTCCACGATCTAACTTTGTCCTCAAGAAGTCCAATTGCTGCGGTGTACTGCTCCTTGGCGCTCGATAAGGCTTTGCTAGCAATCGCTAGCTGCTCGCTTCCTTCAACGCCTTCAAGTATAGGTGACAGTTTTGTTTCGCCGATATTGATGCGTGACTTGATGTCGCTTAGGGTTTTTAGGAGCTCTGCGAGCTTTTTATCTCGGTTTCCGATAAACTCTCGGGCAACGCGAGCTGGTAGGAATAAGCGCTTTTCAGCTCTAAGCTTTATATAGAATTCCTGAAGAGTTGGTAGGCCTTCTTTTCTGATCGTGTAGGGAAGAAGTAATACATTTGTATCAACTGCTATGACGACATCAGCCGATGAGGCATCTTTAACACGGCTCGATGTGAATATTAAAGAAAGATCTTCGTATATCGCCTCCAGTCTAAACGGCGATGACAATTTTGCCGATGACCTATCAGGCTCATTGGGCTTTGTAGGCTCGCTATCCCTTGACCGTCCCATCAGGTTTTGTCTCAACCATATGTTGTAAGCCGCTCAGTATGTATGCCGATAACCAACACAACCCCAGTGGTCAAGCAAGTGCAGAAGTCTGCATCGGGTCCAGAAGCCGAATCTCCCCGTTGTCGGGCTCTTGACATATCCTGAAAATATTCCTATACCCCACTCGCTCCCGCCGACGCAAGGGCGCGTTCCTCGGGTCGTGGAACGCGGGCGGGGGCCGGCTCCATCCGGGACGGCGACCCCCGTCCCTGGACAGGCGGCGCGTCGCCGGACCGGCGTTTCTCTCCCGTCCATAGGGAGAGCGAGAGCCGTTCCGTGATCCCAGGCATTCGGAAGCGATCGGGTCCTGAATGTGAAAACCCAGGATTCGCGGGTCCGAAAACGCCTCGGGACGTCGACGAGAAGGCGAAGCCGCGTTTCGGGACGCTCCGGAACCGATGAATATCTCTTCGCGCTGCGGCCGAAAGGGGCCGGAGCGTCCCGAACCGCCCTTCCTCCCCCGCCGCCGCGAGGCGCCGGGCGCTTCGGCGTGGGGGGATGATAATCCTAATTCGTAGCCCTCGCGCACGAGATAAACGGGAAGGGCGTTTCCACCTCCCCCTCGAGGGGGGAGGTCGAGCGCCGAAGGCGATCGGGAGGGGGTGAACCCCCGAGTCTGGGGCGTTGCACCCCACCCCGTCCGGCCGTAGGGCGTTCTGAAAGAACGCCCGTCGCGAGCGCCGGGCTATGGCCGGCCGACCCTCCCCCTGAAGGGGAGGGTGGAACGCCCGCCACGCGCCGCGTTGACTTCCCGGCCCCCAGCGCCTAAAAACGCGCCAATCTCGTCAGAGATGACCTATGACCCGCCCATTCGCCCAAGAGGCGTAGGGCCAACGTCCGGCAGCGCTGAGCGCCCCCGGGCGCGCTTTGCTTTGGACGGGCGCGTGGCGAATAGGCAGTAGCGAAGAGATCGAGCTTCGGCTCTACTCGCTACTTCCTATTCGCTACTCGCTCCCTGGGAGAACCGCATGTTCGAGGGCCTTTCCGACAAGCTCTCCGGCATATTCGACAAGCTCACGCGGCGCGGCGCCCTTTCGGACGCCGATGTCGCCGAGGCTCTGCGCGAGGTCCGCCGCGCTCTGCTCGAGGCGGATGTCGCGCTCGATGTCGTGCGCACATTCACCGACAGCGTGCAGGCCAAGGCCGTCGGCGCCAATGTGGTGAAGTCGGTCTCGCCCGGCCAGATGGTCGTCAAGATCGTCAATGACGTCATGGTCGAGACTCTCGGCTCCACCGCGCAGCCGATCGACCTCGACGCCGCCCCGCCCGTCGCCATCATGCTGGTCGGCCTGCAGGGCGCCGGCAAGACGACGACCGCCGCCAAGATCGCCAAGCGCCTGAAAGAGCGCCACGGCAAGCGCGTGCTGATGGCCTCGCTGGACGTCAAGCGCCCGGCCGCGCAGGAGCAGCTCGCCATTCTCGGCCGGCAGGTGGAGGTCGACACTCTGTCGATCGTTCCCGGCCAGGACCCGGTGAAGATCGCCAAGCGCGCCGAGGAGACGGCGCGGCGCGAAGGCTATGATGTGGTGATGCTCGACACAGCGGGCCGCACGCACATTGACGAGCCGCTGATGGAGGAGATGGCGCAGATCAAGGCCGTCTCCAAGCCGCATGAAATTCTGCTCGTCGTCGATGCGCTGACCGGTCAGGACGCGGTCAATCTCGCCAAGAATTTCGACGATCGCGTCGGGCTCACCGGCATTGTGCTGACGCGCGTCGATGGCGATGGCCGCGGCGGCGCGGCGCTCTCCATGCGCGCCGTCACCGGCAAGCCGATCAAGCTGATCGCCACCGGCGAGAAGATGGATGCGCTCGACGAATTCTCGCCGCAGCGCATCGCCAATCGCATTCTCGGCATGGGCGATATCGTCGCGCTGGTGGAGAAAGCCGCCGCCGCCGTCGATCAGGAGCAAGCGCAGCGCGCCGCCGAGCGCATGGCGAAAGGCAAGTTCGATCTGCAGGATTTGGCCGATCAGCTCGCCATGATGGAGAAGGTCGGCGGCTTCGGCGGCATAATGGGGCTGCTCCCCGGCGTCGCCAAGATGAAGGAGCAGATCGCCTCCGCGAACATCGACGACAAGATGTTCAAGCGCCAACGCGCGATCATTCTGTCGATGACGCCCAAGGAGCGGCGCAATCCCGACATTCTCAAAGCCTCGCGCAAGCGCCGCATCGCGGCGGGCTCCGGCGCGAAGGTGGAGGAGGTCAATAAGCTGCTGAAGCAGCACCGCCAGATGGCCGACATGATGAAAGCCATGGGCGGCGGCAAGGGCGGCGGCATGATGGCCAAGGCCGCGCAGATGATGGGCATGGGCGGGATGCAGGCGCCTTCGCCCGAGCAGCTCGCGCAATTGCAGAAGAAAATGGGCGGCGGCCTGCCGCCCGGCGCCGGCCCCAGCATTCCCGCTGCGCCGCCGGCTTCCGCATTCTCCGCCAAGCCGACCCTGCCCGGGCTCGGCGGCGGCGGAGGTTTTCTGAGCGGATTGAATCCGTTCGGGAAGAAGAAATGAAGGGGCGAGTAGCGAATAGCGAGTAGCGAATAGTTCGCTCACGCTACTCGCTACTCGCTATTCGCTATTCGCTATTCGCTACTCGCTCACAAAGGAAGAACCAAATGTCCCTGAAGATCAGACTCTCCCGCGGCGGCGCCAAGAAGCGTCCCTTCTATCGCGTCGTCGTCGCCGATTCGCGCTCGCCCCGCGATGGCCGCTTCATCGAGCGTCTCGGCACGTTCGATCCGCTGAAGCCGAAGGACGCCGCCGATCGTCTCGTGCTCGACGCCGAGAAGGCGCAGGAGTGGATCGCCAAGGGCGCGCAGGCGACCGATCGCGTCGCCCGTCTGCTCGAGAGCGTCGGCGTCGGCAAGCGCGAGGCGCGCAGCAATCCGCAGAAGGCCCAGCCGAAGAAGAAGGCGCAGGAGCGCGCCGCCGCTGCGGCCGCCGCCGCCGAGGCCGCCTCGGCCTGATGACGCCGTCCTTGCGAGCGAAGCGAAGCGACCCTGGGCCGCGCGGCGGCCTCTGGAGCGCTTCGCTCGTGCAGCGATGCTTTGCGTGTTTTGGACCGCGAGCCTTCGGGCTCGCTTTCCCATGAAAAACGCCGTACTCCTCGGCCGGCTCGGCGCCGCGCATGGCGTGCGCGGCGAAATCCGCCTGCAGAGCTTCACCGCCGATCCTTCGGCGATCTCCACATACGGTCCCTTGTTCGACGCCGGCGGCGCGCGCCGTTTCGTCATCGCCTCGCTGCGGCCGATCGGCAAGGACATGTTCGTCGCGCGTCTCGAGGGCGTGCGTGACCGCGAGGCTGCGACGGCTTTGACCGGCGTCGAGCTCTATCTTCCGCGCGCGGCGCTGCCGGAGCCGGAGGAAGACGAATTCTATCTCGCCGATCTCGAAGGTCTGCGCGCGGAAACGCCCGCCGGCGAGACGCTCGGCGTGGTGATCGCCGTGCGCAATTTCGGCGCGAGCGATCTGTTGGAAGTGCGTCCGCCCGCCGGCGGCGAGACGCTGCTCTTCCCCTTCACCAAGGCCGTGGTTCCGATCGTCGATCTGGCCGGCGGCCGCGTGGTGGTGGAGCCGCCGCTCGAGATCGAGGGCGATGCGCCTTCAGGGGAAGAGGGATAGCCGTCCTCATCGCGGCGGCTGCGCCACCAGCGGAAAATTTTCGGGGTGGCGAATGGAGTCGACATGCAGATCGACATCCAGCTCGGGCCAATAGAGATGTTGCGGATTTAGCCGTTCCACTTCGAATATCTGCGAGACCGCGGCCGTGCGGAACCACGGAAACTGGTCGAAAGGCATGAAGAGCTGCTCATCGTCCAGCCGCAGCCAGACGCCGAGCTTCGTCACACCCGAGACTTCAACCGGGGAAGTGTCGACGCCAGGCATCCCTGATCTCCTTTTCATGCTCTCGTATCATGATCTCGATTTCCAGCAAGGCCTGAGCCGACAGCCCCTGATTGCGCGCCAACGCGATTTCCGAATCCATCCAGAACTTGGCTTCGACGTCTGGATGGTAGACATGAACATGCGCCCTCGGCTCCTCACGCGAGAGGAAATAGAACCGATATCCTCTTTGGCGAAACAGCGTCGGCGACATATCGGCCTTTCGTGGCGGTGAGCGCCCGCGAGAGAAACTCTAGCTCGCAACCATCGCGGGCGAAAGCGCGCCGCCTTTCCCGTCCCGCGCCCCCATGCCATAACCCGCCCCATGTGGCGCGCGACGATACTCACTCTCTTCCCGGAAATGTTCCCCGGTCCGCTCGGCCTGTCGCTCGCGGGCGACGGGCTGTCGCGCGGGCTCTGGTCGCTCGAGGCTCGCAATATTCGCGAGCATGGCCTCGGCCGTCATCGCGCTGTCGACGACACGCCCGCCGGCGGCGGTCCCGGCATGGTGATGCGCGCCGATGTTCTCGCCGCGGCGATCGACGCGGCCGCGCCGGAAGGCGATGCGAGACCGCGCTTGCTGATGAGCCCGCGCGGCGCGCCGCTGACGCAGAGCCGCGTGCGCGCGCTGGTCGAAGGCGAGGGCGCGATCATCCTCTGCGGACGCTTCGAGGGCGTGGACGAGCGCATCATCGAGGCGCGCGCGCTGGAGGAAATCTCGATCGGCGATTATGTGCTTTCGGGCGGCGAGATCGCGGCCATGGCGCTCGTCGACGCCTGCGTGCGCCTGTTGCCGGGCATAATGGGCGAGTCGGCCTCGGGCGAGGAAGAGAGCTTCGAGAGTGGTCTGCTCGAATATCCACAATATACGCGGCCACGCGATTTCGAGGGCCGCGCCATTCCCGACATTCTGCTCTGCGGCGATCACGCCAAGATCGCGCGCTGGCGCCATGAGCGCGCGCTCGAGCTGACGCGCGCGAGGCGGCCAGATTTGCTGGCGCGGGATGGAAAGAAGCGCTGACTGCAATCAGGCGCGATGCTTTTTCCGTCATTGCGAGCGAAGCGAAGCAATCCAGAGCCATGGGGCGGCCCTGGATTGCTTCGTCGCTACGCTCCTCGCAATGACGGAAAAGCGCTGTTCAGGACATCACCACATTCACCGCGCTCTCGGGCAATTCCTTGCCGAAGCAGCGCTGGTAGAACTCTGCGACGAGCGGACGCTCGAGCTCGTCGCATTTGTTCAGGAAGGTGAGCCGGAAGGCGAAGCCCACATCGCCGAATATCTCGGAATTCTCCGCCCAGGTGATGACCGTGCGCGGGCTCATCACCGTGGAGAGATCGCCGGACATGAAGGCGTTGCGCGAGAGGTCGGCGACGCGCACCATCTTATTGATGGCGTCGCGGCCTTCCTTGGTCGCATTGAAGCTCTTCACCTTGGCGAGCACGATATTGGTCTCCGCGTCATGCGGCAGATAATTGAGCGTCGAGACGATGGACCAGCGGTCCATCTGGCCCTGATTGATCTGCTGCGTGCCGTGATAGAGGCCGGATGTGTCGCCGAGGCCCACCGTATTGGCGGTGGCGAACAGGCGGAAGGCGGGATGCGGACGAATGACGCGGTTCTGATCGAGCAGCGTCAGCCGGCCGGAGACTTCCAGCACGCGCTGAATGACGAACATCACATCCGGACGGCCGGCGTCATATTCGTCGAAGCAGAGCGCGATATTGTGCTGGAGCGCCCAGGGCAGAATGCCGTCGCGGAACTCCGTGACCTGCTTGCCGTCCTTCAGCACGATCGCGTCCTTGCCGACGAGATCGATGCGCGAGACATGGCTGTCGAGATTGACGCGCACGCAAGGCCAGTTGAGCCGCGCGGCCACCTGCTCGATATGCGTCGATTTGCCGGTGCCGTGATAGCCCGTGACCATGACGCGGCGGTTGCGGGCGAAACCGGCGAGAATGGCGAGCGTCGTCTCGCGGTCGAAGAGATAGTCGGGATCCTTGTCCGGGACATGCTCGGTCCGCTCGGAATAGGCGGGAACCTCGAGATCGGAGTCGATGCCGAACAGCTGGCGCACGGAGACTTTGAGGTCCGGCAGGGGCGCGGACCCGGCCGCTTTGTCGCTTGGGGTTGACATTGATCCTCCGTTTCGCCGACGCGCGCTCGCGACATTCGCGCCGGCAAGGCCTGGTCAAACGCTTGTTCAAACGAGCTTGGCGGCCCGCAACGTCTTATATGCGTGAATGATCTCCCGCAGTCTTTCCTCGCAGGAGCGATCTCCGCCATTGGCGTCCGGATGGTGACGTTTGACGAGCTCCTTATAGCGCGTCTTTATCGCCTCCGCACCGGCGGTCTCATCGAGACCGAGAGCATTCAGCGCCTTGATCGTCACTGCCGAATAGCGCGGGCTGGCCTCCGCCTGCGGCCGGGCGCGATGCGCCCGCTGCCGGTAGAGGCCCATAGGATCGGCGAAATTGTCGGGCCGCAGCGGGTCCTCGCGGAAGGAGGCCTGTCCGCGCTTCACGCCCATGGACCAGGTGGGGCGATGGCCGGTGGTGGCGTCGTCCTTCAGGTAACGGGCGACGTCCTCGTCGCTCATTCCGTTGAAGTAATTGTATGAATTATTATATTCCCGCACGTGCTCCAGGCAGAAGCAGAAATATTGCCCCTCGCGCAGCCGTCCCATGGGCGCGCGATGGGCTCCCTCGGCCTCGCAGCCGGGGGCGTCGCAGCGAAAACGAGTCTCGCGGCGCTCCTGCCTCTGCTCGGGCTTCACGCGGATACGATCGAAGAGGGGCGAATTCAAATCCATGGCGCTGCATTATGGTAGACTGGCCGCAGGCTGCAAGCGGAACCCGACGTCAATTTCAATCGGCGGGAATTTTGCTTGGACCGAGGCGACGAGGAGGATTCCACTATGGCCGAGCAAGGCAATATCGGCGCCGTCCAGGCCCGTATCCGTTCGAAGCTGACCGAAGGGCTCGCGCCCGTCACCTTGAAGGTGATCGACGAGTCTGACAAGCACGCCGGGCATGGCGGCCACCACCAGGATGGCGAAAGCCATTTTCGAGTCGAGGTGGTGAGCGAGGCTTTCGCGGGCAAGAGGCTCGTCGAGCGGCATCGCATCGTCAACACGCTGCTCGCCGAGGAGCTGGCGACGCGCGTTCATGCTCTGACGATCACCGCCCGCGCCCCGCAGGAGTAGCGCTGTCATCGCGAGGAGCGCAGCGACGAAGCGATCCAGGGGCCGCCCCCGGCTCTGGATTGTTTCGCTTCGCTCGCAATGACGACGGCCGGCCTCCTTACTGCAAAGCCATCGCGGCCCCGCTTGACGCGCCGCCGTTCCTGCGCAAATCTCGGTCTCGCCCAGGGGAGCCTCGCCGCTGGCGCGCTTTGCGCGTGGCAAGAGGCTGAGAGGCCGAATAGCTTTTTTAAAAAGCGGCTCGGCGACCCTTCGAACCTGATCCAGTTCGCGCTGGCGTAGGGAGGCCGCATGTTCCTGATATTCCTCGGCCCTATCGGGCCGCATCGATGCTGATCGGCGTGATCGGCGCCGGCGTCGCCGGCCTGACCGCGGCTTTCGAGATCGCCCGCGCCGGCGCGCCGCATGGCGCTGAGGTCGAGCTGATCGAGAAAGCGGCGGAGCCGGGCCGCGGCTGCTCGCATTACGCCGGCGGCATGATCGCGCCCTGGTGCGAATTGGAGAGCGCCGAGCCCATCGTCGCGACGCTCGGCGAGGAGGCGCTCGCCTTCTGGACCAAGGACATTCCTGTCGCGAAAGTCGCCGGCAGCCTCGTCGTCGCGCCGCCGCGCGACCGCGCCGAGCTGATCGAATTCTCCCGCCGCACCCGGCGGTTCGAGCGGCTGGACGCGGATGGCCTCGCGGCGCTCGAGCCGGCGCTGGCCGGGCGTTTCTCGGGCGGGCTCTATTTTCCTCAGGAGGCGCATCTCGAGCCGCGCGCGGCGATGGCGGCGCTGTTCGAACATTTGCAGACAATGGACAATGTCCGCATCCGGCTCTGCGCCGATTCCGTTCCACGGGCGGATTGGATCGTCGATTGCCGCGGCTTTGCCGCGCGCGGCGAGCTGGCGGAGCTGCGCGGCGTCAAGGGCGAGATGCTCGTGCTGCGCAGCGAGGAGATCGAATTGTCCCGCCCCGTCCGCATGTTGCATCCGCGCCATCCGGTCTATGTGGTGCCGCGCGGGGAGGGCGTGTTCATGGTCGGCGCGACAATGATCGAGAATGAGGAGCGCTCCCGCGTCACGGCGCGCTCCATCGTCGAGCTGGTCAATTCGGCTTTCGCGATTCATCCCGCTTTCGCCGAGGCGGAGATCGTCGAGACGGGCTCGGATGTGCGGCCGGCCTTCCCGGACAATCTGCCGCGCATTTCGCGCCAGGGCCGGACGCTCTATGTGAACGGGCTCTATCGGCATGGATTTCTTCTGGCGCCGGCGCTGGCGCGCCGCGTCGCGCGTTTTCTCTTCACGGGCGATATCTTCCCGGAGGTCATGAATGCGAATCAGGGTGAATGGGCAGACGCTTGAGATCGAGGCGCCCACATTGGAACGCCTCATCGAGGAATTGGGCTTTAGCGAGCAGACCGTCGCGACGGCGGTGAATCAGGAATTCGTGCGCAGCAAGGATCGCGGCGAGACGCTGCTGGTCGAGGACGATACGATCGAGATCGTCACGCCGCGGCAGGGAGGGTGAAGGTTTAATGAGCATGCCCGACGACCTCGTCGTCTATGATGCGAGACTATCCTCCCGCTTCCTGCTGGGCACGGCGCGCTATCCTTCGCCCGCCATTCTCGCCGAGGCGATCCGCGCGGCGGGGGCGGAGATCGTCACCGTCTCGCTGCGGCGGGAGGCCGGGGGCTCGCGCGCGGGCGAGAGCTTTTGGCGGCTCATTCGCGAGCTCGGCGTGCGCGTGCTGCCCAACACCGCAGGCTGCCGCACGGCCAAGGAGGCCGTCGCCACCGCGCAAATGGCGCGCGAGCTGTTCGGAACCAGCTGGATCAAGCTCGAGGTGATCGGCGAGGAGGACACGCTGCAACCGGACGTCTTCGGCCTGGTCGAGGCGGCGCGCATCCTCAGCGATGACGGCTTTTGCGTCTTTCCCTATACGACCGAGGATCTCGTCGTCGCGGAGAAGCTGCTGGACGCCGGCTGCCGCGTGCTGATGCCCTGGGCGGCGCCGATCGGCTCCGGCCGCGGGATCAATAATCTCTTCGGCCTCAGAGCGCTGCGCGCGCATTTTCCCAATACGCCGCTCATCGTGGACGCCGGCCTCGGCGCGCCTTCGCAGGCGGCCGCGGTCATGGAACTGGGATTCGACGCCGCTCTGCTCAACACGGCGGTGGCGCGCGCCGGCGATCCGGTGGCCATGGCGCGGGCCTTTTCGCTCGCCATAGAGGCTGGCCGGGCGGCCTATCTCTCCGGCCTGATGGAGCCGCGCGACATGGCGGCGCCTTCGACGCCCGTGCTCGGCCGCGCCTTCGACGACGGACTCGAGGCATGAGCGCGCTTTCGTTCCCACCTCCCCCTGGAGGGGGGAGGTCGAGCGCCGAAGGCGCTCGGGAGGGGGTGAGCCCCCGAGTCTCGGGCGGCGAACCCCACCCCGTCCTGCTGCGCAGGCCGACCCTCCCCCTGAAGGGGAGGGTGGGGCGCGTCGCCTCTCATTCGAGCGTCATCCCGTCATGAGCGCGATTTTGCTCGATCCCTTCTATCTCATCGTCGATTCCGCCGATTGGCTGCCCCGGCTGTTGCCTTGCGGCGTGCGGCTCGTGCAATTGCGCGTCAAGGATCGCGAGGAGGCGGCGCTGCGCGAGGAGACCGCCCGCGCCCGCGATCTTTGCGCGGCCCATGGCGCGCTGCTCGTCGTCAATGATTATTGGCGGTTCGCCATCGATCTTTCCTGCGATTTCGTGCATCTTGGCCAAGGCGATCTCGACACGGCCGATATCGCCGCGATCCGCGCCCATGGAATAAGGCTCGGCGTCAGCACGCATGACGAGGCCGAGCTGGAGCGGGCGCTGGCGCTCTCCCCCGATTATATCGCGCTGGGGCCGATCTATCCGACTCTGCTGAAGCAAATGGCCTTCGCCCCGCAGGGGCTCGATAAAATCGGCGTCTGGAAACGCCGCATCGGCGAGATTCCGCTCGTCGCCATAGGCGGGCTGACGCCGGAGCGCGCCAGCGCGGCGCTGGCGGCGGGGGCGGACAGCGCCTGCGTCGTCACCGATATATTGCGCGCCGCGGAGCCGGAGGCGCGCGCCCGCGAGTGGGTGGCGGCGACGGACGAAAAGCGTCTCACGACGCTCCGCCGATCGGCCACTCCCCTTTGAACACATTGCCTTGATTGTCGCGCGCCTCGACGCGCATCACCTTGGCGCCATTGGGCTTGTAGGCGAAGCGGAAGCTCGGATCCTCCGACAGGGAAATTCCGCCCTCCATGGAGAAGATCAGCGCCTCGCCCTGCCGCACCTCGACCTTGTCGACATAATGAGCCGGAATATAGGCGCGGGTGATCGGGTCCATCTGCAATCCCGAATTATTGGGATGGCGAATCATGATCTGCGCCTCGCGCAGGGCGGGATTCTCGCTGGCGAACTCCCGATATTTCATTTTGCCGAGATTGGCGCTGGCCTCGTCCTGATCCTTGATCGCCGGGGCCGAGCAGCCGCCCGAGGCCTTCACGAATTTCACCACCGAATGCAGCGCGCCATCGCCCGTTTGGCCGACGACATGCACATTGGTGTAGGAGTTCACGCGCACGCGCGTTTCTATCTTCGCGACGCCGGCGCCCTCGCCGAAGGAGAAGGCCGCCGCCATGGGCATGGGATTCTCGTCGATCACCAGCGTCGCCGCGCGCAGGCCCGGCTCGAGCAGCGAGATGGTCATCGGCACGATGGCGGCGTCCTCGGCCCGCTTCGGCGCGTCGAGCGCCACCACGCCCTCATGCGAGGTGATCGCGCGATCGTGGAAAATATCGGTGACGAGGCCCGGCCAGGGATCGATCTTCGGCTCCTGGGCCGAGGCGGCGGCGGCCCAAAGGCAGAGGGCTGCGGCCGCTGCGATGGGGCGCAGGAGGGACCGCGAGCCTTCAGGCTCGCTCTCATTCGGCGATTTGCGAGCGTGAAGGCTCGCGGTCCAAGGGCTCATCTGCGTTCCTCCGGTATTTTTTGGAATCATAGCGCTGTGGGCGCGGCCGGCTCAAGGGGCCTCCCATTCCAGCTCGGCGAAGCCGGCCGTGGCGTTGCGCGTGTGATAATCCTCGAACAGCAGCCAATTGGGCTTTTCGCCGCGGCCGGCTGTCGTCACCGCGCGCGCGAGCGTCTCCCCTCTGGCGATATCGGCGCGCAAATCGCGGGTGAGATGGTCGAGATAGGCTTTTTGCGCCTCCAGCGCCTGCGGCCAGGGAGCGACCGCCGGCCCATGGCCCGGCACGACGCGGACCGCCTCGATCTTCCGCAATTCCTCGATGACGGACAGAAAGCCCAAAAGGCTGCCGTCGATGATCGGGACATGCTGCAGGAACAAGAGATCGCCGGTAAAGAGCGTGCCGCTCTGCGGATCGAGCACGGTGAGATCGGAATCGCTGTGAGCGGTGCGCCAGGCCTTCAGCGCGATCTTGCGGCCGCCGAGATCGAGAATCGTCTCGCGTTCGACGGTGAGGGTCGGCGGAACCAGAATCACATCGTCGAGCAGGGCGCCCATCGTCTCGCGGAAAGAAGAGAGATAGTGCGGGCCGCGCGTCGCCATGGCGCGCGGGAGATTCTTGTGCCCGACGAAGACGGCTCCCGTGTCTCGAAAGGCAATATTCCCGAAAATATGATCCGGATGGACGTGAGTGTCGATGACATAACGGATCGGCTTGGTCGTGCGCTGCTGCAATGCAGCGAGGAAAGCCTCGCCCTCCGCGCGGCTGCCGCCCGTGTCGATGACCGCGACCGCCTCCGCGCCGACGATGGCGCCGAGATTGGCGATGCCGCCGAGGTTATCGCGAGACATCAAGGCGGTCACGCCCTGATGGACGAAGACTCCCGGCGCGATCTCGGTCAGCTCGAAGCTTTTCGCGCCGTTCGCGACGAGGCAGAGAAACGCAATCGCGAGCCCTCGAATAGTGCGTTGCAGCATCGGTTTTTCAGCCTCGTTTTTCGCCCGTTTCACGCGCGAAATCAGGAAAGTCGGGAACAGGATTTGGGGATTGCGCTTCAATTCCGTGCGACATATTATCCCGCCGTTTCCGACCTAAAAGAGGCTTTCCGGCCGGGAACCGGAAAGCGTCTCGACGGAGATACGGGCGGGGCTGCGGGCGCGGCGTTTCCGCCCGATCGCCGTGGCAAAAACGAGGAAACGGCTTCCCAAAGCCTTAGGGCGTCGGAAAGGCGCGATGTCGGCGGCGTGGCCGGGCCTTTTGCACGGTGATGTCGTCAGGAGGAAAAGCTCATGCATAAGCTGTTGTTGTCGACTTCGGTGGGGATCCTCGCGCTGTTCGGGGCCGGCGTGGCGAGCGCCGACGAGCTGCTCGATCTCCAGAAGAACCCGAAGCAGTGGGCGTTGCCGACGGGCGACTACGCCAATCTGCGTTACTCGAAGCTGAAGCAGATCACCACCGAGAACGTCGGCAAGCTGGCTCCCGCTTGGAGCTTCTCGACCGGCGTGCTGCGCGGCCACGAAGGCGCGCCGCTCGTTATCGGCGACGTGATGTATCTGCATACGCCGTTCCCCAACATCGTCTACGCCCTCGATCTCAACAACGAAGGCAAGATCCTCTGGAAGTATGAGCCCAAGCAGGATCCGAGCGTCGTTCCGGTCATGTGCTGCGACACCGTGAATCGCGGTCTCGCCTATGGCGACGGCAAGATCTTCCTGGCCCAGGCCGACACCACCCTCGTCGCTCTCGACGCCAAGACCGGCAAGCTCGTCTGGTCGGTGAAGAACGGCGATCCGTCCAAGGGCGCCACCTCGACCGCCGCTCCGCACGTCTTCAAGGACAAGGTCCTCGTCGGCATCGCCGGCGGCGAGTTCGGCGTGCGCGGCAGCATCACCGCCTATGACGTCAAGGATGGCAAGCTCGCTTGGCGCGGCTATTCGGAAGGCCCGGACTCCGAGGTTCTGCTCGACCCCGAGAAGACCACCTTCCTCGGCAAGCCGGTCGGCAAGGATTCGTCTCTGAAGACCTGGGAAGGCGATCAGTGGCAGATCGGCGGCGGCACCACCTGGGGCTGGTATTCCTATGACCCCGAGCTGAACCTGATCTACTACGGCTCGGGCAACCCCTCGACCTGGAACCCCGCGCAGCGTCCCGGCGACAATCGCTGGTCCATGACCCTGTGGGCGCGCGACCTCAACACCGGCGTCGCCAAGTGGGTCTATCAGATGACTCCCCACGACGAGTGGGACTATGACGGCATCAACGAGGTGATCCTCGCCGATCAGACGATCGGCGGCGTGGCTCGCAAGACCGCCGTCCACTTCGATCGTAACGGCTTCGGCTACACGCTCGATCGCGTCACCGGCGAGCTGCTCGTCGCCGAGAAGTATGATCCGGCCGTCAACTGGGCGACCAAGGTCGATCAGGACAAGAACTCGCCGACCTATGGCCGTCCGCTCGTCGTCTCGAAATATTCGACGCAGCAGAACGGCGAGGACGTCAACACCAAGGGCGTCTGCCCGGCGGCTCTCGGCTCCAAGGACATGCAGCCGGCGTCCTTCGATCCGGACACGGGCCTGTTCTACGTGCCGACCAACCACGTCTGCATGGACTATGAGCCCTTCCGCGTCAGCTACACCGCGGGTCAGCCCTATGTCGGCGCGACGCTGGAGATGTTCCCGCCGCCCGGCGACAGCCACATGGGCAATTTCATCGCTTGGGACGCCCGCGTCGGCAAGATCGTCTGGTCCAATAAGGAGCAGTTCTCGGTCTGGTCCGGCACGGTCACGACCTCCGGCGGTCTCGCCTTCTACGGCACGCTCGAGGGCTATCTGAAGGCCGTCGATGTCAAGACCGGCAAGGAGCTCTACAAGTACAAGACTCCGTCGGGCATCATCGGCAATGTGATGACCTATGAGCACAAGGGCAAGCAGTATGTCGCGGTTCTGTCCGGCGTCGGCGGCTGGGCCGGCATCGGCCTCGCGGCCGGCCTGTCCAAGAGCAACGAAGGCCTCGGCGCGGTCGGCGGCTATAAGGCGCTGTCCGACTACACCGCTCTCGGCGGCGTGCTGACCGTCTTCTCTCTGCCCGACTACGCTCTGCCGATCGTCGCTCCGGCGAACTGATACGGCCAATAAAAAGATCAGCGCTCGGCGAACGCTCCTGGCGCGCGCCGAGCGCCTTGTTTGTGTGGATGGAAACTGCTGGAGGATGGCGTGATGAGACTGCCGCTCGTCGGGGCACTTGCCCTGAGCGTCTTCATGGGTGTTGGAACGACCGTGCGCGCCGAAGCGCCGGGAGACCCGACCGCGGTCAAGGAAGTGGACGGCAAGTGGTTCGACGCGCAGAGCAAGCCGACCTATAAGGTGCAGGCCGACGGCACGGTCGATTGGTACACTTTCTCCGGCTATCGCCGCTATCACGCCGAATGCCACGTCTGCCACGGCCCCAACGCCGAGGGCTCGACCTATGCGCCGGCGCTGAAGAATTCGGTCAAGAACTTCAATTACGAGGAGTTCTACGGCATCGTCGTCGGCGGCCGCGAGAACAAGCAGGCGGGCAATGACAGCGTCATGCCGGCTTTCGCCGACAATAAGAACGCCATGTGCTATATCGACGACCTCTACATCTATCTCCGCGCCCGTTCGACCGAGGCGGTCGGCCGCGGCCGTCCGGAGAAGAAGGCAGAGAAGCCGCCGGCTTTCGCCGAGGCCGAAGCGAAGTGCATGAGCGCCAAATAGTGATCGAGCGTCAGTCGAGGCTTCGCGCGCCGGCTGGCGGCGGAACCGGCCGAGGGCTCGTCATGTCGCGTCGTCTCACATTTTCCCTGGTCGCCGTCGCGGGCTTGCTCGCGACGGCCCCGGCACAGTCTCAATCGCCCGGTCTCGTGGCGCGTCCTCAAGGGGGCGTCGATGACGCGCGCGGCTCGATCGAGCTGATCGACCCCAAGATTCTGCGCGTCTGCGCCGATCCGAGCAATCTTCCCTTTTCCAACAGCGCCGGAGAGGGGTTCGAGAACAAGCTCGCGGAGTTTCTGGCCAAGAAGCTCGGCAAGGATATCGCCTATTCCTATTATCCGGGCGCGACCGGCTTCATCCGCAACACGCTCAATGCGCATTTGTGCGATGTGGTGATGGGAATGCCGCAGGGCGACGATCTCGTTCAGCCCACCAATCCCTATTATCGGACCTCCTATGCGGTGGTCTATCGCGCCGGCTCCGATCTCGAGGGGCTGACGTCGCTCGCCGATCCGCGCCTCGCCCAGAATAAGCGCATCGGCCTCGTCGCCAACACGCCACCCGGCAATCTCCTGGCCCGCTATCGGCTGCTCGCGGCGGTGAAGCCCTATCCGCTCGTCGTCGATACGCGTGTCGACGCGCCGGGCGCCGATATGATCCATGATCTCGAGAGTGGCGCGATCGACGTCGCTATTCTCTGGGGGCCATTCGCCGGCTATCATGCGAAAAAATCCGGCGGCCGGCTGAAGCTGGCCCTGCTCAGCGGGGACAAGGGCGCGCGCATGAGCTTTCGCATCGCCATGGGGGTTCGCCATTCCGATCAGGAGTGGAAGCGCGAGCTCAATCGGCTCATCGCCCAGAATCAGAGCGAGATCGACCGATTGCTCGTCGATTTCGGCGTGCCGCTGATCGACGAATCCGACGCGCCGATCGCGCCCGCGCCCATCGCGTCCACGCCATGAGGCGCTGGCTCGGCGTCGCGCTCGGCCTCGTTGCTCTCGTCGCGGCGCCCGCCGCCGCCGAGACCGTTCCCGAGCCGGAGGGCTATCGGCTCTCCGATTTTCGCGCCGCCGTGCCCGCCACTCTGCGCGGCGCCCGCGTGATCGACACGCAGCAGGCCTTCGCCCTATGGCGCGACAAGGCCGCTGTCTTCATCGATGTCCTGCCGCGCCCGCCGAGGCCCGCGGGCCTGCCGCCCGAGGCCGTCTGGCGCGACAAGCCGCGTTTCGACATTCCGGGCAGCGTCTGGCTTCCCGAGACCGGCTATGGCGAACTGCCGGAGGCCTCGCTCCGCTATTTCGAAAGCGGCCTCGCGCGCGTGACCGTGGAAGAAAAGAGCCGCCCGCTGGTCTTCTACTGCCTCGCCGATTGCTGGATGTCGTGGAACGCCGCCAAGCGCGCGCTCGCGCTCGGCTATTCCAACGTGTCCTGGTTCTCGCAGGGCACGGATGGCTGGGCCGCCGCCGGCCATCCGCTGGAGCCGCGCGAGCCTGAGCCCCGCGGCGAGCGCTGAGCCGCGCGTCAGTCCGTCTTCTTCGACAGCGACCAAACCGCCGCGATGAAGAATCCCTTGCAGAGAGGCAGCAGCAGCAGGGTGGAGACGATAGTCGCGGACAGCACCAGCGCCGCCTCGGCGCCATAGGACAGAGTTGCGCGCGTCTCCAGAAAGATCAGCAGCGGAACGATGATATGAGCGACGACGCCGATGGTGAGCCAGGCCGGGCCATCGTCGGCGTCGACGCCGATGAAGCTCTCCGCGCAATGCGGGCAGGCGTCCGCGCGCTTCAGATAGCCGTCGAAGAGCGCGCCATTCCCACAGCGCGGGCATTTGCGCAGAAAGCCGCGCAGCAGCGCGGTCGTCGTCGATGGCCGGGCAATTGTCGTCGGCGTCATGGGATTACTGCTTCTCCGCGCCGGGCGTCACGCCGAGCTCGGCGAGGCTGAAGGAGAACTCGGGCGCGAGCGTGGGCTCGAGGCGCGCTGCGCTGGCGAACTCGACGATCTCGGCATAGCCCGCCGCGCCCAGCCGGCGATGAATGAAGGTCACGGCCCGCACAGCGTCGACGACCCAGACCTCGCGCACGCCGAAAGCGGCATAGACGCCGATCTTGCGGCCCTTGTCATAGGCGAGGCTCGAATCGGCGATCTCGATCGCCAGCAGCACCGCCGGCCCATCGAGGGCGGAGAGGGGCAGATCGCGCGGAAAGACGCAGAAATCCGGCTCGACGAAAGTGCGTGCGTCTAGGCGCAGCGTGGTCTCCTGGGCGACTTCCAAATGCTGCGGAGCCGCGCGCTGCAAAAACCGATTAACCGCGATCTTCACCCATTCGTGTCGGGCGCCCTTCGGCGACATTGGCACGACCTCCCCGCCGATCAGCTCGAACCGCTCGTCTTCATCGATAATTCCGGCGCGGAGCATTTCCTCGATTTCCGCCACGCTCCAGCAACGCCGGGGGAGTCCCTCGGCGGCCTGAGTCTCGAGCGGAAGGCCGATCGGGCGCAGATGCGGGTTCATGCAGCGCAATATAGCGCAATCCGGGCGGGATTTCGCGTGTCAATATTGGCCGGCGAGCGTGGCTTCGAGAAGCGTGGCCTCCTCGGTCGAAAGATCGAAGAGATCATAGACGATCGCGTCGATCTCCCTTTCCCGGCTCTCGATCTCGGCGGAGAGGCGCGCTGCCTCGTCGGGGTCGCCCGTCTCGCTGCGCCGGCGGGCGGCCTCGCCATTGGCGCTCGCCAGGGCTGCGAGCCGTTCCGCGGCCTGCGGATCGAGATCGGGCAGCGGCAGCGGCTCCAAATATTGCGTCTTCAGCCGCAGCCGCCATTTGCCGCCGCGCAGCGGATTGGACACGGAATGCAGCACGAACCAGCAGAGGCGCGAATTGAGAAAGGCGAGCAGCGCGAGATCGGCGCAGGGCAGGCAGAAGCAGGTGGCGTCGATGAGGCCGCCGCTGTCGTCGAGCGCGAATTTCGGCCCTTGGGAAATATCCGGAAAGACGATCTTCGGCGCCGCGAAGCCGGCGCGATAGGCGAGCTGCGCCTGTTGCAGCTCGAACCATTTTTGTCGCGTGGCGCGGCCCTCGAGCCGTGAGCGCAGCGGCGCGAGCCACACCTCCACGGCGGGATATTCCGCAATGTCGAAAGCGCCTTTCGGCGCATCGACGAGCCAGTCCTCGCTCGCCGCGCGCCAGCGGCCGATGCTTCCACCGCGAGCATAGGGCTTCAAAATCTCGGCGCTGCGCGGATCGGCGGCGACGAGCGCGTCGCGTGCCGCCCGATCGAGCACGAAAGCGTCGTTGAGCCCCGTCTTGATCCCCCAGAGCGGCGATCCATAGACCTCGCGCAGCGTCTTGCGGCCCCGCGCGATCTTGTCGCGCAGACGCGCCAGCGCCTCCTCCTCGAAGCGCCAGGAGGCGGCGCCGAGCCGCGCCTGCGGCATGCGCCGCGCGCGCTCGGCAAAATCCGTTTCGAGGTCCTTCGGCGCGCGATCCTTCAACAGCAGAAAGGACACATCGTCGCGCTCGGCGCTCTTCCTCAGCGTCACGATCGCCGGATAGGTGACGACATCGTCGAAGACGCGCAGATCGCCGAAATCGACGACGCTTTCGATCGTCGCATTTTCGGCGAGGAAGCGGCGCAAGCTCTCGCCGGCGCCGGTGCGAAAGAAGCTCGACGAGGAGATGAAGCCCAGCCGTCCGCCGTCTTTCAGCAATCGCACGCCTTTTTCGAAGAAATAGGCGTAGAGATCAGCGCGCTCCGCGGCGACGGCGTAATGTTTCGCAAGATAGGGCTTCGCCGCTTTCAGATATTCCATCCGCACATAGGGCGGATTGCCGAGGACGATATCGAAGCCGCCTTCGCGCACCGCAATATCGTCGATGAGGCTATCGCCGGCGCGCAAATTGTCGTGCGGACCGTTTGGATCGAGAGCGAGCCTGAAGGCTAGCGGTCCGGTCGCCGCCTCGGACCGCGAGCCTTCGGGCTCGCTCGTCGCGGCGATCTGCGGGCATCGGCTCCAAAGCGCGCGGCGCGCAGCTTCCACCGCGCGCGCATCTATGTCGACGCCGAAGAGATTATTGGCGATCGTCTCGCGCGCCGCATCGAGCGCGATCATCGCGCCGAGCGCAGTCTCCTCATAGTGTCGCTCCATTTCGTCGAAGGCGGCGTCGAGAAGCGCGCCATCGCCGCAGGCGGGATCGATGATCTTGAAGGATCGCAGAGCGTCGAGCCATGCGCGCCAGAAGGCGGGCGTCTCGCATCCGCCATGCTGCGCGACGAGAGCGGCGCGCCGCTCGTCGAGCGATAGCGCGATGGTGCGGGCGACGAGAAAACGGGCGATTGGAGCGGGCGTGTAGACGACGCCGCGGCGCTTGCGCTCGGCTCGGCGCGAGGCGTTGGAGGCGCGTTCATCCAAGGTGGAAGGCTTCGGCTCGATACGAACAATTGGCGACTTGAAACAAAATGGCCGGCGCGAGGCCGGCCATTCGATATCAATTGTCCAAGAAGCTCCGCAGCTTCCGCGAGCGGCTCGGATGCTTCAGCTTCCTCAGCGCCTTCGCCTCGATCTGGCGGATGCGCTCGCGCGTCACCGAGAATTGCTGGCCGACTTCCTCGAGTGTATGGTCGGTGTTCATGCCGATGCCGAAGCGCATGCGCAGCACGCGCTCCTCACGCGGGGTGAGGGAGGCCAGAACGCGCGTCGTCGTCTCGCGGAGGTTGGACTGAATCGCCGCCTCGATCGGGAGAATGGCGTTCTTGTCCTCGATGAAATCGCCGAGATGCGAATCCTCCTCGTCGCCGATCGGCGTCTCCAGGCTGATCGGCTCCTTGGCGATCTTCAGCACCTTGCGCACTTTTTCCAGTGGCATGGCGAGCTTCTCGGACAATTCCTCCGGCGTCGGCTCGCGGCCGATCTCGTGCAGCATCTGGCGCGAGGTGCGCACGATCTTGTTGATCGTCTCGATCATATGCACCGGAATGCGGATCGTACGCGCCTGATCCGCGATGGAGCGGGTGATCGCCTGACGAATCCACCAGGTGGCGTAGGTCGAGAATTTATAGCCGCGGCGATATTCGAACTTATCGACCGCCTTCATCAGGCCGATATTGCCTTCCTGGATGAGGTCCAGGAACTGCAGGCCGCGATTGGTGTATTTCTTGGCGATGGAGATCACGAGGCGCAGATTGGCCTCGACCATCTCCTTCTTCGCCTGCCGGGCCTCGCGCTCGCCCTTTTGAACCATATGGACGATCTTGCGGAACTCGGCGATCTCGAGGCCGGTCTCGGTGGCCAGCGCGTGAATCTCGCCGCGCAGCTCCTTGATCCGGTCTTTCTCGTTGGCGACGAATTCCTTCCAGCCGCGCGAGCCGAGCTTGGAGACGCGCATGATCCATTTCGGATCGAGCTCCGAGCCCTGGAACTTGTCGATGAAGTCCTCGCGCTGCACGCCCTGCGCATCGGCGAGGCGCAGCAGCTTGGTCTCATAGCCGATGAGACGCTTGTTGATGTCGTAGAGCTGCTCGACCAGCGCCTCGATACGGTTCTGGTTCAAGGAGAGAGACTTCACATCCGTGACGATCTCTTTCTTGAGCTGCTTGTATTTGCGGTCCTGAGCCGGGGTCAGCGTCTCATTCTTGAGCTTGTTCTCGACATTCTGATCCTGCAGCCGGCGCAGCTTCTTATAGGCGTCGGCGACGCGGGCGAAAGTCTCCAGCACCTTCGGCTTCAGCTCGGTCTCCATGGCGGAGAGCGAGACGGAATTCTCGAGGTCGTCCTCTTCCTCGAAAGCCTCCTCCGGCGGCGCGCCGGCTTCGCCCAGCGCGGCTGGCGGCGAGCGCGGCGCGGTGGCGGGCGCGAGATCTGACGGCGTGACTGGAGGCTTGCCGGCGTTCTTGCCCTCGGGGCCGGCGTAGGTGGCCTCGAGATCGATGATGTCGCGCAGCAGAACCTTGCCGGCCTCCAGCTCCTCGCGCCAGATGATGATGGCCTGGAAGGTCAGCGGGCTCTCGCAGAGACCGGCGATCATCGCCTCGCGGCCGGCCTCGATGCGCTTGGCGATGGCGATCTCGCCCTCGCGCGACAGCAGCTCCACCGAGCCCATCTCGCGCAGATACATGCGGACGGGATCGTCGGTGCGGTCGGCGGGCTCGGAGGTGCGCGTCGCGACGGCGGTGGCGCGGGTGGATTCGACGACCTCGCCGCCCTCGGCCTCCTCCTCCTCCTGCTGCTCCTCGCCCTCTGCGTCGTCGGGATCTTCGCCCTCGGAGACGGTGATTCCCATCTCCTGCAGCATGGCGTAAACGTCCTCGATCTGGTCGGAGGACACTTCCTCAGACGGCAGAACGGCGTTCAGCTCGGTATAAGTGACGAAGCCGCGCTTCTTGGCGAGCTTGATCATCCGCTTGACGGCGGCGTCGTTGAGGTCGAGCAGAGGACCGTCGGCGGTTTCCACCGCCACTGCGCCCTCGTTTTCGACTTTCTCGTCGTCTTTTTTCGCCATTCTTCGCTCCAAGCCCCACCCCACGCCGCCTTCCCGAGCCGAAGGCTGCGCCATGCCGGGATCGTTCACTTTTCCGCTCGCCGCATTTTAACGAAAAACCACAGCGTCGACCGCATGACAAGACGGCGGACCCCGCAGAGGACCCTACCGATTCGCCCGAGCCCACAGTCGTAGCCAGGGCTTAACTTTCGCCTAACCAAATCGGTAGAGCTTTTGCTCGTCGTCCGATCGGCTTGCCGGTCAAAGGCTTCTCAGCGAACGGCCCGATTGGGAACCGAACCCGTCGAGAGCGGCTTCGGTTCCATCGAGCGCGTTCAATTGCGCCTGAATATCGCTTAAGCGCGCGGAATCTTGGTCGTTGGGCGCGATCGCCAACCTCGCCTCGATTTTCCGAAGTTCTTTATCTAATGCGCGCACGCGATGTTGCAAGACGAGAGCTTGGCGCAGGCTTTCGGCGGCGTCGGCCGGGGCCGCCTCGGCGCGCACGCTCCATAGCGTCGCATGGGCGCCCATTCCAGCCAATTTCTCGCAAAATGCTTCTAGCCCGGCGGCGGCGGCGGCGCGAGCGAATTCTTCGCGCCCGCCGGCCCCGTCGGCGAGGCTGCGCACCAGCACGGCGCGCAGCCTCTCGCCCTCCGCCGAGGCGAAGTCCAGCGCCGTCACCGCCTCGAGATGGGCGGCGAGCAGCTCTGGGTGATTCAAGAGAATCAGCAAAATGAGCGCCTCGCGCGGCGCGATGGCCGGCTTCGTGCCGCGATAGAGCGGAGAATTGGCGAGGGCCGCGCCAATGGTCAACGGGCCGCGCATGGGCTCCGCGTCGCGGCGGAAGCGCTGCGGCGGGCCGGAGCGGCGGCCCTCCGGCCGGCGTTGAAATTGGCCGCGCGTGCGGCCGAACAGCGAATCGCAGCGGTCGGAAAATTCTTTCTGATAATGTCGGCGCAAAGTCTCGTCGGCGATGGCGCGGCCGAGCTCGGCGAGGCGGCGCTCGAGCGCGGCGCGCCGCTCGGGCGTGTCGAGCGGGACGCCCTCCGTCTCCCGCGCCCATATCAGATCGACCAGAGGCCGCGCCGCCGCCACGGCCGCAGCCAAGGCGGACGGGCCGGCGGAGCGCAAGAGCTCGTCCGGATCCTGCCCGTCCGGCAGCAGCACGAAACGCAGGCTGCGGCCGGGGCCGATCAGCGGCAGAGCCGTGTCGATCGCCCGAAAGGCGGCGTTGCGGCCGGCCTTGTCGCCGTCGAAGCAGAGAATGGGCTCCTCGGCGTGGTTCCACAGCAGGCCGCATTGCTCGGCCGTCAGCGCCGTCCCCAGCGGCGCCACCGTCTGCGGAAAGCCGGCCGCGGTCATGGCGATGACGTCGACATAGCCCTCTACGGCGATGATGTTTCCCGCCTCATGCGCCGCTTTGCGGGCGTTGTGGAGATTGTAGAGCGTCGCGCCCTTGTGGAAGAGCGGCGTCTCCGGTGAGTTGAGATATTTGGCCTTGGCGTCCTTCTCCATCGCCCGCCCGCCGAAGGCGATGACGCGGCCGGAGCGGTCTGCGATCGGAAACATGATCCGATTGCGGAAACGGTCATAGGGGACGGCGATGTCCTCGCCATGGACGAGCAGGCCGGCCTCGATCATCGTCTCGACGCCGGCGCCCTTGCCGGCGAGATGGTCGCGCAGCGCATAGCGCTCGCTCGGCCCGAAGCCTAGCCGAAATTGCGCCTGCTCCTTCTCGCCGAGCTCGCGGCGGGCGAGATAGGCGCGCGCCTCGGCGCCGGCGGGGCCGCGCAGCTGCTTCTCGAAGAATTGCGCCGCCCATTCCAGCACCTCGGTCAGCGAGCCGCGCCGCTGCTCGGCCTCCTGCGCCTCTTTCGTCTCCACCGGCATGGGCAGGCCGGCCATGCCGGCGAGCCGCTCGACCGCATCGGGAAAGGTGAGGCCCTCCGTCTCCATCAGAAAGGTGAAGCCGTCCCCATGCTTGCCGGAGGAGAAGTCGTGAAAGAAGCCCTTCTTGTCGTTGACGTAGAAAGAGGGCGTCTTCTCCGCCTGGAAGGGCGAAAGCCCGCGCCATTCGGGCCCCGCCTTCTTGAGCTTGACCTTCTTCGACACCACTGCCGAGACCGGCACGCGGGCGCGAATTTCATCGAGGAAGGAGGGAGGGTATCGCATTGTGTCTTTTATGGCCTTCGTCGATCGAGCGAAGCTGCTCGCGCCCCCTCCCCAGCCCTCCCCCGCTTCGCGGGAGAGGGGGCAGATTCGGCGCTTCATCCATGTCTCGCGAATCGGCGCCGCCTCCCTCTCCCGCGAAGCGGGGGAGGGTGAGGGAGGGGGCCTTTCGATCGTCGGATCGAATGACGCAGGCCACTAATAGCATTGTCGGCGCATTCGGCGCGCGCCGAATGGGCTTTTTGCCCGCTAACCACACGGGGGCTACGGCGCGTTCGACACGGAATACGATCGTATATACGAATTGCTTCGACCAGCGCTAGGCGAGGGCAAATCGATCATCCCGTCGAAGAGGGGCGCCTCTCACGCAGGCTCGCGCACTTTCTCCTTCTCCGGCGCTGTTTCCGTCGCGCCGGCGCGAGCGGGCAGCTGCTTGGGCCGATAGGCGGGGTCGATCTCCGCTTTTTCGCGCACCGGGCCGAAATCCTCACCGGAGTCGATAGGGCGGATGTAGTCGCCGCTCCAGGTCACATATTTGGCGAGGCGCTGATCGTCGAGCGGATAGACGGAGGGCAGGCCGAGCGTCGCCGGCAGCTTCACGAGCAGCACGGTCGCCAGTCGATAGAGGAATGTCTGGCTGTTCTGAATCTTCTCGGCCGGATCGGGTCCGAAGGGCCGGGTGAAGGAGAGCTTCACATTGGCGAAGTTCAAAAGCTTCAGGCCATTATCGGCGGCGCGCTCAGCCATCCACACCAGCGCATAGTCGGAGAGGCCGTGCTCCTCATAGCCGCCGCCGACATTGGAGTGCACGCCCGGAAACCAGCGCTCGGTGTAGAAGGGAAAGCCGCGCTCGGCGATGTTTCTCGCATTGCGCTCGCGATGATAGTCGGTGAGCGCGATCGGCGTCGGCCGGAAGGGCCAGCGACGCTCGTCCGCCGCCAGCGCGTGATAGGCGGAATCGACGCTCGTGCTCAGCGTCACATCGTGAAAGCTCGTGTGGAAGAATTTGTCGATGAGCCGGCCGAGAATTTCGCCATAGGGTGCGCCGAGCGCGCCGACCGTGTCCCACACGCCGAGGAATTTGACCTTGGCGGGATAGGGATGGCAATTCTCGTCGCGGAATGTCTGCGCGGAGGCGCCGCCCGGGCGCCACTCCTCGGCCCTGTCCTTGTAATGGTCATAGGCGATGGAGACGAGCGGCAGATTCCAGCGTTGCAGCACGCCGAGATTGTGAATGAGGCCGGCGATGCTGCGCGCCGTATAGGCGCCGCGGCTGAAGCCGAAGAGATAGATGTCGTCGCCCGGTTCGTAATTGCTGACGATGAAGGCGTAGGCGTCCTTGATATTGTCGGAGATGCCGAAGCCGAATGCGCCGCCGACGACCTTCTCGTCTTTGCGTGTGCCGACTCCGGCGATGTAATGGGTGAGCTGCGGATTGCCGTCGGCGTCGAGAAAATCAGTGGCCTGCAGCATTCGCACGACATTGGTGCCGCGCTTGGTCGGCTCGTTCCACGTGCCGTCGCAAAAGATCACGAGCTTCTTTTTGGGCTTGGTCGCGGTCATAATCGTCTCTTTCGCAAAGAGCTCGGCGCGTCGAAAAAATCACGCGCCGTAGAAAGGATCGCTGCGGCGCGCAAATGGCCGCCCAGCGAAACGCTCAGCCTAGCCGAGCTTTCCGCGGGGCGCCAGATCGGTGCGCGAAACTGATGCGACCAGAACTCAGAAGGGCAGCGGGCCGGTGATCGACACGCGCACGGCCGGCGGTTCCATCGGCTTGAAATGACGGCCCATCACGCCGACCGAGCAGACATTGCCCGGCGCGACGCCCGCCTTGCACAGGCCATAGAGCGGATCGGAGGGGATCAGCGATCCGTAGCCATAGGTGATCATGTCGGAGCGCGAATTGGTGACGTTGAACGCGTCGGCCTGAATGCTCCAGCCATTGTCGAAGCGATAGCCGGCGCGCAGATTGAGCGTTCCGGTCGCCGGCGATTTGAAGGCGCCGTCCTCGGTCAGCGGGCGCTCGCCGAGATAGCGATAGCGCAGCGCCGCGAAGGGGCCGGTCGTCTCGCCCACCTCGATCTGGCCCATGGCGACGATGTTGGGCGAATCGGGAATGTAATTGCCGGGCGCGTTGCCGACATAGGTTCCATATTGGAATGAGCCGGGCTGCAGAAGATCGATCCAGGTGAGCGCCTGCTGCTGGTCGACGCCGCGGAAACGCGCATGCGACAGGGAAACGCTGCCCTCCATCCGCAGCCAGGAGGTGGGCGTGTAGTGATTGATGATCTCCACGCCATAGCGCCGGCTCGGCCGGCCGAAGGCCGTGCTGCCGGAATCGCCCTCGAACTGATTCTCCGAATCATTGTTCAGCCACCAGAAGGCGACCGAGGATTCGAGCCCGTCGAGCAGGCGCGTGGTCCGCACGCCGATCTCGGCGCCGCGCTGCTTCACCAGCAGGGGAATGGTCGCCACGTTGGAGCCGTCGGCCGGGCTCAGCCGGGTCACGGTTCCGCGCACGTCGGTCGAATGCAGCCCCTCGCCGAAATTGAGGAACAGCTCGGTCTGCTCGAAGGGGCCGATGACGACGCCGACCTTCGGGCTGCCCATCGTCGCCGATTTGGAGCCGCTGTTCCATGGGCCGGTCCAGATCGGATCGCCATTCCCGTCCTTGGGCGCGGAGAGCGGGTCTTGGAGGCTGCCGACGCTGGCGGCGAAATAGTCGAAGCGCACGCCGCCGGTGGCGCGCAGCCAGGGCGAGAAGCGAACAGTGGTGTCGGTCCAAAGGCTAACGCTGCCTTCCGCCACATGGCTGTTGGTGATCGTGTCATAGGGCTGGCGCCGCCAGCTGTCCTGGAGGCCGAGACGAATATTGTCGTAGCGGCTCTCGAGGCCGATGCGCGACTCGATCGGCAGGCCGGCGAGCTCGTATTTATAGGCGTGCTGCGCTTTGACGCCGAGCACGGTGCGCCGGTCGAATTGGCGGAACTGGTCGCCGACGTCGGGATGCGAGAGGAAATAGGTGAAATTATTGTAGAGATCGAGCGTCGAGCGTATCGCGTAGGCTTCCACGCGCGAGGAATGCGCGCCCTCCGTCTGGCTCCAGCGCGCCGAGAGGCTGAAGCGCGAAGCGTCGCCGCCGTCGGTGCTGTCGATATTGCCCCACAGCGGAAGGACGCCGCCATAGACGGCGCGCGACGGGATCTGGTCGGTGGAGAACCAGCGGTTGGCGTAGGCCATGGCCGTGATCGAGAGGCCGTCCTCCTGCGTGCCGCGCGACCAGCGCAGCACCGAATTGATCTTGCGCATCTCGTCCGGCCGCGTCCATGGGCCGTTGTATATGCTCGACTCGATGGCGGTGAGCAGATTGCCGCCATTCACCTCGAAGCTCTTGGCGCCGAGCAGGCGGCCATAGGCGAAGCTGCCACCCGTCGCCCGGAAGAAGCCGTGGTCGAGCTTGTCGATATATTGCATATCGACCGCGCCGGCCGAGGAGAAGTCGCCCTTGTCGGCGTAATAGGGGCCTTTGCGGCCGACGACGGAGGAGAGCAGCTCCGGGATCAGGAAATTGGCGTCCGCATAGCCCTGGCCGTGGCCATGCGTGCGCATGTTGATCGGCATGCCGTCCAGCGTCAGCGAGAAATCAGTGCCGTGGTCGAGCTGGAAGCCGCGCAGAAAATACTGGTTCGCCTTGCCTTCGCCGCTGTGCTGCGTGACCGAGAGGCCGGGGACGATCTCGAGCGCCTCGCCCGGACGTGCAAAGGGCACGGCGTTGACCTGCTGGCCGCTGAAGATGGTCTCGCTGGCCGCCTCGATCCTCACCTTCGCCTTTTGCGCGTCTTCCGAGCGCGCGGCGGCCGCCGCCGGCGTCGCGGCCGCGATCGGCGCGCCGACGTCTATGTCCGGCAGAGCCTCCTGAGCGAGGGCGGCGCCGCCGAAAAGCGCAGCCGTCAGGGCCAATGCTGAGATTTCGCCAATGCGCCGGCCGGTCATCGCTGCTCCCCCGTATGATTTTTTACTAATCTGATCATACGAGAGGGGGCGGGTCAACGACCGCCTACGGATTTACCCGCAGCGTTGCATTTCCGTCACAGGGCTCAGGCGTGGCTATGGCCGTGGTGAGGCTTTTGCGTGGAGGCGCTCTCCGGCGAATGCGCCTCGCCGGGCGCGACGACGAGCTGGCCGTAGCGCACGCCGCGCTCGCCGATCACATGTCGGGCAAAATGCTCCACCTCGGATTTGCGGCCGCGCAGCAGCGAGACCTCGAGGCAGGTCTCGGCGTCGACATGCACATGCAGGGCGGCGATGGAGAGATCGGCGTGGCTGTGATGGTCGTGCATCAGCCGCTTCGACAATTGCCGCGTCTCGTGATCGTAGAGATAGACGAGCGCGCCGATGCAAGGGCGGTCGCTGTCATCGACCTTGGGCTGCTTCATGAGGCCGGCGCGCACGAGATCGCGCACCGCCTCCGAGCGATTCTGATGCCCGCCGGCCTCCATATACTGGTCGAGAGCGGCCATGAGATCGTCGTCGATGGTCATGGTGACACGCTGCATATCGGACGCTCCCCTCGCGGCGGTCCCGGATTCCAATGAAAAGCTCCGGCCGCATGTCGTTGTTTTTACCCGTCCGGGCGCGGCCCCGCAATCGCGCGCGGGCCGAGCGGCGCGCGGTCTTGTCCATTTTCGCGGCGTCGGGCATTGTCGCGGCCCCGCCCGTCAGGCTTGCCCGGAGTCCTTCGAAAATGAGCTGGTCGTTGAAATGCTTGCCGCTCGTCGTCGCCGCATTGCTCGCATCGATCGCGCCGGCCTTCGCCCATACGGCGGATATTTCCACCGTCAAGATCACGCCCGAGAAGGATCATTCCTATCGGGTAGACGTCGGCTTTCTGGCGACCGATCTCGAGCGCATCTTCTCGCAGACCATGGCGGAGCGCTCCGGCGTCGAGCTATCGCAGCCCGGTGTGCTGGAGGCCGAGATCGGCAAGCTGATTCAGCGCCGGGTCTCCATGCATGACGCCGATGGCCACGCCTGTTCCGGCCGCGTGGACTATTCCGGAGAGGACCCCACCAATGCGGACAGCGCATTGGTGACGCTGACGTTCGACTGCGCCAGCGTTTCCGGCCAGATTTTCTACGACGCGAAAGAGCTTCTGGCGGCCGCGGGCTCCAAGGCCAAGCATCTCGTCACGCTGACCGGCCCCAACGCCGGCGAGACCATGCTCTATCCCACCGATGCGCCGCTCGATCTTTCGAAGCCGCTGGAGACGGTGTGGCAGCTGATGTGGAAATTCGTGCAGGCCGGCGTCGAGCATATTCTCACCGGCTACGACCACATTTCCTTCCTCATCGCCATTCTTCTCTGGGCGACGCGCGTTTGGCCGGTAGTGAAGATCGTCACCGCCTTCACCGTCTCGCATTCGGTCACTCTGTCGCTGGCGGCGCTCGATATCGTCACGCTGCCCTCGCAATGGGTGGAGGCGGCGATCGCCGCCTCGATCATCTATGTCGCGGTCGAGAATTTCTTCTCGCGCCGCGTCGATGGACGCTGGCGCGACACGTTTCTCTTCGGCTTCGTCCATGGCTTCGGCTTCGCCAGCGGGCTGAAGGAGCTGGGCGTGCCGGCGGATGCGGTTCTACCCGCGCTCGCCTCCTTCAACATAGGCGTCGAGCTCGGACAGGTGGCGATCGTGCTGGTCTTCGTGCCGGCGCTGCTCTTCATCGACAAGCAGACCGGCGGCAAGCGCAGCCCGCAGCTCGTCTATGCGCTCTCGGCGGTGATCGCGCTGCTCGGCGCCTATTGGCTGCTGGAGCGCGTCGGCGCGCTGGACTTCGTGCTCGCCCATTTTGGCCATTCGGTCTGAGCGGCGGGAGCGCGGCGGCTTCGCGCAGCCGCGCTCCGTCGAATGGGCGTCGCTCGGCCGGGTCACTTGGTGACGATGAAGGACCCGAGAATGCCGCCGAGCAGCGCGCCGATGATCACGGTCCCGATCGCGGCGGGAAAGCCGACGACGCCAGCGCCCATCACAGCGCCGAGCACGGCCCCGACCCCCGCGAAAATATAGGCGTTCCGCGACATCAGACGGTCGACTTGGTCTTCTTCGGCCATGGTACTCTCCGTTGTTCTCTCTTGCTGGCCCTCGGACGAAGGGCTGGCTCCGCATGTCTCTAGCTAGCGCGCGCCGTACGGCGGCAAGGGCGGGCCGCGGAAGCCTCACGCGAAATCGCCGATTCGATTAGGATGACGCCCATGACACCGGATGATCTCGTCTCGCGCCTCCTCTATCGGGACGGGCTGATGCTCGTCGTCGACAAGCCCGCCGGCCTGCCTGTGCATCGCGGCCCCAAGGGCGGCGAGAATCTGGAGGATCATTTCGACGCGCTGCGCTTCGGCTTGCCGCGCGCGCCGGCGCTCGCGCATCGGCTCGATCGCGACACCTCGGGCTGCCTCGTGCTCGGCCGCCACCGCAAGGCGCTGGAGCGGCTCGGCAAGCTGTTTCACGACGGGCGCATCAAAAAGACCTATTGGGCGATCGTCGAAGGCGCGCCTTCGGAGGAGGAGGGCCATATCGACATGGCGCTCGGCCGGCTCGATTCGACGCGCGGCTGGTGGATGCGGCCCGATCCGCTGGGCCAGCCGGCGCAGACGGATTGGCGCGTGCTCGGCCGCGCCCGCGACGCGCAGGGCAATGATCTCGCCTTCCTCGAGCTGAGGCCGCAGACCGGCCGCACGCATCAGCTGCGCGTTCATTGCCAGGCCATGGGCTGGCCCATGCTCGGCGATCCCGTCTATGGCCATGGCAAGCGCGAAGGCGCGCCGCCGCTGCATCTTCACGCGCGCGAGATCGACATTCCGATGCGCGAGAACAAGGAGCGCATCGTCGTGCGCGCCCCGGCGCCCGCGCATATGCGCGAGGCGCTGGCGCTCTGCGGATGGAGCGCGGAGGCGGAATGATATTTCTCCCTCTCCCCGCGCGAGCGGGGAGAGGGCCTGGGTGAGGGGCTCGGGGCGTTTTCCGTTTGTGGCTCATGCCCTGGCCCTCATCCTCACCTTCTCCCCGCGAGCGGGGAGAAGGAAGGCGGCGAAGGCCGCGCAAATCTATCCGGGGGCGCGCATGACCACGCCGGTTCGCATCTGTTTTTTCGGCGACAGCTTCGTCAATGGAACCGGCGACGACGATGGTCTCGGCTGGGTGGGCCGGCTGGTCTCGCGGGAGCGCCACGGTGGGCGAGATGTCACCGCCTATAATCTCGGCATCCGCCGCGACACCAGCGCCGATATCGCCGCGCGCTGGCGCGAGGAGGCGCGGCGCCGTCTGCCGGCGGGCTCCGACGCGCGCTTGCTGTTTTCCTTCGGCGCCAATGATTGCGTGGAGGAGGAAGCGGGCCGTGCGCGCGTGCCGCTCGAGGAGACGCTGGCCCATGCAGAGCAAATGCTGCGCGAGGCCGCGACGCTCGCGCCCGTATTGATGGTCGGGCCGTTTCTGCCCGGCGCCGCGCGCATCGATCGTCTGTGCCCGCAATTGCAAAAGCTCTGCGCCGAGCTGCGCATTCCCTATATCGAGATGCGCGGCTTCGCCGCGAGCTGCGGCGTGCTTTTGCAGGAGGCGGCCGCCGGCGACGGCGCCCACCCCAATAGCGGCGGCTATGCGGCGCTGGCCGATTTCATCGGCGCGGCGCCGCAATGGCGCGCATGGCTCGACCGCGGGCTCACGTCCGCCAAGGATGCGCCGGCAGATCGCTGACGCCGACGACGGCGACGCCGGCGAGCGCGACGGCATGGTCATTCTCGACCGAGCTGCCGCTGACGCCTATCGCGCCGACCAGCACGCCATCCTCATCGACGATGGGCAGGCCGCCGGGGAAGGTGATGAGCCCGTCATTGGAATGCTCGATGCCGAAGAGCGGGCCGCCCGGCTGCGACAGCTTGCCGATGTCGCCCGTCGGCATGCCGAAGAAGACGGCCGTCTTCGCTTTCTTGATCGCAATGTCGATGCTGCCGACCCAGGCATCGTCCATGCGATAGAAGGCTTTCAGATCGGCGCCGGAATCGACGACGGCGATGCACATTTTCGTGCCGAGCTCGGAGGCGCGCTTGCGTGCAGCGGTGATGGCGGCTTCCGCCGCGGCGATATTGACATGCATCAGAGAGTCTCCTCGTCGCGCGAGCGCTGCGACACGACACAAATGGCTACGCCGAAGTCCCTTTCAAGTCCGTCACCTTTGGGCAATCGGCGCCGGTTGTGTCACAATGTCGCGCTCCGCCGGCCATTTGACGCGATAGGCGAGGCGCAGCTCTTTCGTCTCGCGCGGCTTGGCGTCGAAGCTCCAGCCCATCACGCCGCGCTTGTCGGCGATCTGCTTCGTCGTGGGAGCCGTCGTTTGCGGCAGCGTCTCCACTGTGATCGCTGTATTCTCCGAAAACGGAATCTGATCGACGACCGTCACCGGAACGATGAAATCGTGCAGATTCGTGACCGTGGTCTTGAAGTCGCGCGTCTCATATTTGGTCTGGCCGAACCAGCTCGGCTCATTCTCGACGCGCTTGACCGGCGCGCGCGCGACCTTGATCTTGTCGTCGGCGCCGAAGCCGAGCTCCACCGCCTCGCCCGGCGCGACGAAAGCGATGCGGCTCTGCCCCACATGCATTCCGTCGCGCTGCACGGCGACGGGGCCGGCCAGCAGCGGGGCGTCCTCCTCATTGAGGATTCGCGCCTCGAGAAAAGCCGTGGGATCGAGCGCCGGCGCGATGCGCGCGGCGAGCGTCGGCGTCATGCGGCGCGCGGTGAGAATAAAGCTCTTCGTCGTTCCGTCGCCCGGCACGCCGACGCGGCCGGAGATTTTGAAGCTCGCTTGAAAAGCGTTGGATTCCAGCGCGGCTGTCTGCTGCGCGACCGGCGCCGGCGCCGGCTCGGGCGCCGGCATCCTGGAGATTTCCGCTTTGCGCATCGGGCGCTCGGGCGCCGCAGCCGCCGGAGCGGCGAGCTTCTCCGAATAGAGAATCGGCGGCTCATAAAAGCTCACCCGCTGCGGCTGCACATCGGGCGCCGCTGCGCCGCGATGCGCGCGCGTCGTCGAGACGGAGAGCGCGACATCGCCCCAATCCTCGCCCGTGTTCTGCGTCACCGCGGCGCGACGGATGAATTCGAGCTGCGGCTTGCCCTCCGCGCCGCCGGTCTCGAGTCGCGCGTCATAGGCGGGCCGCCAATAGGCGCCGGAGACGAGATAGGAGAGGGTCAATTGCAGCTTGCCGCCGCTCGCCGATTCGACCGCTATGGCGATCTCGCGCGACGGGCGCCGCGTCGCGCGCGCGCCGGTTCCCGCCTCGAGCGCATGGATCTCGTCGTCGAGCTCCTTCGCCTTGACGTGGGCGCCGCGCAATTCTTCGCCGGTTTTGGTCAATGCGGAGGCGATGGCGTCGAAGGCCGCGCTCCATTCGCCGATCGCGAGCGGCCGTGTCTCCGGGCCGAGCTTCTCCGGGCTCGCCTGCGAATAGCGCGCGATCATCGCCTGCTTGGCGGTGAGCGTGTCCAGCGTCACCTGCAGGCTCTCGCGCGCGCCGCGCAATTGCTTCAGCTTCGATTCGATCGCCGTGTCCGGCGCCTGCGTCTCCGCCGGCGCGAGCCGCGCCTCGACGGCGCCGATCGTCACGCGCCCATTCGCCTCGCCGGAGACGCGTAGCCAATCGGCGTCGAGCGCGAAGGGAAGATTTTTGAGGAGGACCGTCGCGGCGCCAGCGGGAAGATCGATCGTCGCTCTGCGCGTCACTGTCGCTGCGTCTGGATGGACGATGACGCCGTCGATCGTCGATGTCGCCTCGACGATCGTCTCCTTCGCCCATGCGGAAGACAGAGCGATCGAAGACACGCAAACGAGAGCCAAGACGCGAAGCCGCATGGGCCGCCTCCTCGAGGGAAAGAAGGCGACATCCGGCCCTATGCTTATGTCCTTTTCGCGGCGGCTCCCGTCTTGCTGCTCTCTAAATCTCCTTGTTCGGTCGTGTTTTCTTCACGCGAACCGGTTCCCACTTCGCTCGAAAACACTCTATCTCTCCGCCTTCGTCGCGGGCGTGGGCCGGTCGGTCAGCGTGCGCAGAAAGGCGGCGATGGCGTCGATCTCGCTTTCGTCGAGCCGCGGCGTCTCGCCCGGCTTGCGATCATAAGGAACTTCCTTGACGTTCACATTGTCGTGATACGCCGCCGGCAGATCGTCATATTTCGCGGTCGCGCCCTCTTTCTTGGGATACCAGCGCGCAGGATCGGTGTCGCGCGTCGCGTAGAAGGCCACGACGTCGCGCAGGCTGGCGAAGGCGCCATTGTGCAGATAGGGGCCGGTGACGGCGATGTTTCGCAAGGTGGGCGCCTTGAACTGCCCGCAGAGGCTGTCGATGGCGTAGCCCTTGGGGGCGACCTTGGCGAGGCCCTCGCGCTTGCAGAGGCCGAGATCGATATGCGCCCGGTCTTTATTGTCCGGTATGGCGGCGTTGCGCGGCGCGCCCAGCGCATCATAGCTGAAATCGGTGAACAGCCAGTCCTGCGGATGGCGCGATTTCTCCTCGCCGACATGGCAGGCGATGCAATTGCCCTTCTTCTTGTCCTTGAACAGCGCGAAGCCCTTCGCCTCTTCGGCGGTCAATTTCTCGCGTCCGCGCAGAAAATCGTCGAATTTGGACGAGAAGGGATGAAATCGCTCGCTGCTCTCAAATGCGGCGACCGCGCGCGCCAATTTGTCGAAGGCCGCGTCGTTCTCGAAGAGCTTCTCGCCATAGACGCGCCGCGCGAGATCGGCATAGGCGCCGGATTTTATCTTCTCGACCACGGCGGCTTTCGACGGATTGTTCATCTCGCGTGGATTGAGCAGCGGCCCTTCCACTTGCGCGGCGAGATCATCCGCGCGGCCGTCCCAAAATTGTCCGCCGACGGGAACCAGCTCCGTCTCGCCGGTCTCCTCGTCCTTCTTCTTCATGAAATGAAAGCGCGGGCTGAAGGAGACGTAAGCGAGCGAGGGCGTCTTGCGCGTTCCGAGCGCATCCGGCCGGCTGCCGCGCGCGAGCGCCGCGATGGGCGAGCCATTATTGCCTTGAAACGCCTTGGCGGGATCATGGCAGGAGGCGCAGGAGAGGCCCGCTGGTTCCGAGAGATTCTTATCCTCGAAAATTCGTTTCCCCAGCAGCTCGCGTTGCGAGAGATGGGCCTCGTCGGCGGCGCGCGCGTCGCTCGTCGTCGATTCGAGGCTCGCCGCCGGCAAGGCTGCGGCGAGCAGAAAGAAAAAAGCGCGCGACAATGTCGAGAGGCGCGATCGAGTGGCGAGCGCCATTTTCAGATTCTCCGATCGCGAGAGGAAACTCTCCGAATGAGCAGGGCGCGCGAAATCTAGTGAAGGAGCGACAATCCCGTCAAACTCCATAGATTGGATCGGTTCCAAACAATGCCCTCGCCACGTCAGCCGCGCGACGGCTCCGGCTGGGCGACGAAGAGCAGGATGAGGCCGAGCGAGCCGATGAATCGAAAGGCCGGCTGCTGGAAGTTCCAATCAATGGAACGCCACATTTGGAACCATTCGCCGCCGATGATCATGAAGCCGAAAAAATAGAGCGCGAAGCCGAGCGCGAGCCCGCCTATGGCCCATTGCTTCGCCGTTTCGAAGCTCGCCGCGTCGCCCTTTCGTGCGCCAAAAAGCCGCAGCGCGCCATAGAGGCAGAGCGCTCCATAGGCGAGCTCCGTCGCGATGATCCCGGCATAGATCAGCCGCTGCAGCGCGTCGGAGAGAATGGCGCGGCTCATCAGCGCGGCGTCGGCATGGGTCGTGTCCATGGAGACGACATGGCGAAGGACCTCGAAATTCGTGCCATAATCGAAAATATTGCCGAGCCCGGTGACGAGGCCGAGAAGGCCGGCGCAGGCGGCGAGCAGGATCTTGGCGATGCGGGCGATCATGCGGGCGTCCTCCCCAGAGTCGATTCGGATCTATGTCCTGCCGATGACGCGGGCGAGGCGGCGAGGGCGATGATCGCGACATTGGCGCAAATTTTTTTCATTCTCGTCTTTCTCCTGCTGCTCTTTGGCGCGCTGATCGCGGCCTCCGACGCCGGCGTGCGGCGCGCCTTTCGCATCGCGCTGCATCGGCGCGTCACGCGTCTGCGGGCGCCGCGCTACGCCATCGTCGGCGACAGTCTCGCGGCGCAATGCGACTGGCGCCCGCTCCGCCGGCGCCCCTTCGACGTGCTGCGCCTCTGCCTCGGCGGCGCGACGCTGAAGGATATAGGCGCGCAAATCGTCGAGGCGCGCATGATGGGCGCGCGCTGCTTCATCATCGATGGCGGCTTGAACGATCTTCTCTTCGACGCGGCGCCGCTCGCGCAGATCGACCATGATTTTCGCGCGCTGCTGCGCCGCCTGCCGGAGGATGCGCGCGGCGTTCTGATGCTCGCGCCCCATGTCGCCGACGCCGCCCAGGCGCCGCGCATAGACGAGATCAATGCGCTGATGCGCGCGCTCGCCGAGGCGCGCGGGCTCGCGGTCGTCGATCTCGCGCCGCAGCTTTCGCAAGACGGCGCGCGGCGGCCAGAGATGACCAATGACGGCCTGCATTTTTCGCCGCTCGCCGCGCAGCTATGGGTGCGGGCGGCGCGAGAACGCCTTCTTCGTGATGGGCTCGCCTGAGCGCGGCGCGCCCTATGTAACGCGGCGCGGGCGCAATTCCACCGGCGCTCGCGCTCACGCCAAAGCGCGAAGGAGGTCGTAAAAATGGGTCTCTTCAATTTCTGGAACAACTCGAAGAGCGGCGAGCAGATCGACAAGAATGCGCCTTCGCCCAAGGGCGCGACCGAGAACGCCGCCGCGCCCGCCGATGAATTGAAGAAGGAGATCGAGAAGAAAGGTCTCGACGCCTCCAAGATCGAAATCTCGGTCGAGGGCGACAAGGTGAAGCTCGGCGGCAAGGCGCCTTCGACCAGCGACGCGGAGAAGATCGTGCTCGCCGTCGGCAACACCAAGGGCGTCTCGCAGGTCGAGAGCAATATCGTCGTCGGCAAGCAGGAGACGGAGTCGTTCTTCTACAAGGTGCGCCAGGGCGACACGCTGTGGAAGATCGCCGAGACGCAATATGGCCAGGGCAAGGGCGGAAAATACGAAGAGATTTTCGCCGCCAATCGGCCGTTGCTCTCCGATCCCGACAAGATCTATCCCGGCCAGGTGCTGCGTATTCCCAAGGCCCAAGGCGCCGCCGGCCAGGCCTGACGCTCACTGTCACGCGGCCTCTCTCGGGAGGCCGCGTCACGCATTCGGGAAAAAGCGGCGGCGCGCGCGGGAGCTATTCTTAAAATGCGCGCCCGACATTGAAAACGAGTTGCCTCGCAAACGCGCGCGCCACATATTCTGCGCCGCAAAAAAATCATACGTGATCGAGGCGAAGCGTTGAACCTCCGCATCTATCGTCGCGCGCCATATCTCGCGATGCTCGCAGTGACTTTGTCTCTCTCCGTCATTGCGAGCGCGCGCTCGTCGCGAGCGGACGAGTTGCCGCAGCGTCGGCCCGGTCTCTGGCGCATAAAAACAATATCGCCGGACGTGGGACTGCAGTCGCATGACGTCTGCATCGAAGCGGGCGACGGCATCCTCGGCGCTCCGCAGGACAATTGCACGAAGCCGACGGTCGAATCCGCGCAAGGCGGCGAGGTCATCGTCACCTTCTCATGCGATCTCCATGGCGCGCGCGAGGTGACGAGCCTCTTGCTCACCGGCGATTTCTCGAGCTGGTATCGCGCGCAATCGAAGACGACGCTCACGCAAAAGAGCGGCGCCACGCGCGAGCGCTCCGGCTTCACGATCGACGCGAAATTTCTGCAGCCCGATTGCCCGAAGCCGTGACGCCTCAACGCTTGGGCGCGAGGCCGACGATATAGGCGGAGAGCGAGTCGATCTCATCCGGCGTGAGGATGAGATTGGGCATGTTCCGATGCGAGCTGCGCAGAAAAACCTTGATCGCCAGCTCCGTCGTCGAGGGCATGCGCGCCACATCGACGAAGCTGGGCGCCTTGGCGGCCTCGTCCTTGGCCGGCGTCTTCTCGTCTATGCGATGACATTCGACGCAGAGCGAGGCGGCGAGACGCCGCCCGGCCGAAGGATCGCTCGATTGCGCGAGCGCCGGCGCCGCGACGCCTCCGCAAGCGAGGAAGGCTAGAAACATCGGCGTCGCGCAATTCATGGCTCTACCTCCGAAACGGCATGCAAGGCCTATATGGTGAAATCGCCGCGCTTGAAAATCGACACCAGCGTGATTCCCTTTTCGGCGAGCTTTTCCGCGGCGCCTTCCTCACGGTCGATCACGACCAGCGCGCGCGTCGCTCTCGCCTCCGGGTGCTCCTCCACCATGCCGGCGATGGCCTCCAATATAGAGCCCCCCGTCGTCGCCACATCGTCCACGATCAGCGCCTCGCCGCCCTTGGGCACATAGCCGTCGATGCGCTCCTTGGCGCCATGGCCCTTGGCCTCCTTGCGCACGAAGAAAGCCTCGACCGGCGCGCCCTTGGGAAAGCTCACCGCGGCGATGGCCGCCACCATGGGCACGGCGCCCACGGCCAGCCCGCCGACGCCCTTTATCCCCTGCGCCTTCATATAGTCGACGACGATATCGGCGATGAGATGCGCGCCCTCCGGCAGCATGGTCGTCTGGCGCAGCTGGAAGAGATAATTGCTCTTGCGGCCCGAGGAGAGCGTGAAATCGCCGCGCAGCAGCGAATGCGTGTCGATCAGCCGATGCAGCCGCGCCCAGCGCGGATCGGCGGAATCGAGAACGGCGTCGGGACGGGAAGGCGCGCGCGTGTCGCTCATGGGCTGTCGAAACTCCGCTGTCGATCGTGAGAAATAGGCCGGGAGCCGGCTGCGGTCCCTTACGCCGAGGAACTCGCGGACTTCAAGCCGGTTCCTTCCCCTGGCTCGCGCCCGGCCTGCCCTTGGCTCGCGCCCGGCGGGGCGAAGCGGGGAAAAATCATGCGGAACAAAAAAAGAACTTGGCGAAGAGAACAAATGCGATACAATCTGCCCATCCGATCTTCGCGTCCGATATCGCCTGATCCTCGCAAGTCTTTCACCGCTCTTTCGTTCCCGGGCCGCATCTCGCGTTGCGCCTGCCGCCCTGCCTGTGCCAGAAGGAATCATCGCCGTGAGCCAAGCCAATCTCCGCCTCGTGGAAGGAACCTCCGTGGACAAGACCAAGGCGCTGGACGCCGCTTTGTCGCAGATCGAGCGGGCCTTCGGCAAAGGCTCGATCATGCGGCTCGGCAAGAATCAGAAAGCCGTCGAGATCGAGACCATCTCCACCGGCTCGCTCGGGCTCGATATCGCGCTCGGCGTCGGCGGCCTGCCGCGCGGCCGTGTCGTGGAGATCTACGGGCCGGAATCATCGGGCAAGACGACGCTGACGCTGCATGTGATCGCCGAGGCGCAGAAGAAGGGCGGCGTCTGCGCCTTCGTCGACGCCGAGCATGCGCTCGATCCGGTCTACGCCCGCAAGCTCGGGGTCAATCTCGAGGAGCTGCTGATCTCGCAGCCGGACACGGGCGAGCAGGCGCTGGAGATCACCGACACTCTGGTGCGCTCCGGCGCGGTGGATGTGCTCGTCGTCGATTCGGTCGCCGCGCTGACGCCGCGCGCCGAGATCGAGGGCGAGATGGGTGACGTGCAGCCCGGCCTGCAGGCGCGGCTGATGAGCCAGGCGCTGCGCAAGCTCACCGCCTCCATCTCGCGCTCCAACACGCTCGTCATCTTCATCAATCAGATCCGCATGAAGATCGGCGTGATGTATGGCTCGCCGGAGACGACGACCGGCGGCAACGCCTTGAAATTCTACGCTTCCGTCCGGCTCGACATTCGCCGCATCGGCTCCATCAAGGACCGCGACGAGGTCACCGGCAATCAGACCCGCGTCAAGGTCGTCAAGAATAAGGTCGCTCCGCCTTTCAAGCAGGTCGAGTTCGACATCATGTATGGCGAGGGCATCTCCAAGGTCGGCGAGCTCGTCGATCTCGGGGTGAAGGCCGGCGTCGTCGAGAAATCCGGGGCTTGGTTCTCCTATGACAGCCAGCGTCTCGGCCAGGGCCGCGAGAACGCCAAGACCTTCCTCAGGCAGAACAAAGAGGCCGCCGAGCGGATCGAGCAGGCGATCCGCGAGAATTCGGGCCTCATCGCCGAGCGCATCCTCGACGCCGGCGGCGAGGAGGATGGCGCCGGCGGCGAGGAGTGAGTCGGGCGATCGCCGAAGGTGAAGCGAGGACGGCCCACCCTTTGAGGGAAGGGTCGGACGGCGCAGCCGTCCGGGGCTGGGTTCCACCACGGAGACTCCAGAACATCACTCCCTTCTGCGATCCGCGCGGCCTGTTCCACTTCGCGGACAAATGCTCTAGAAGGGCTCGGTTCGCGCCGGGCCTTTTCCTTTTCCCAGCGACGGTTACGGCCGAGCGCGCGTTCGATGGCCATTTGTGCCGAACAAGCGGGCGACAAGAACCGATATGAGTGGCGTCAACCAGATCCGTTCGACCTTCCTCGACTATTTCTCGCGCAATGGACACGAGAAGGTCGCATCCTCGCCGCTCGTCCCGCAGAACGACCCCACGCTGATGTTCACCAACGCCGGCATGGTGCAGTTCAAGAATGTCTTCACCGGCTTCGAGAAGCGCCATTACGCGCGCGCCACCACGGCGCAGAAATGCATGCGCGCCGGCGGCAAGCACAATGATCTCGACAATGTCGGCTACACCGCCCGGCATCTGACCTTCTTCGAGATGCTCGGCAATTTCTCCTTCGGCGATTATTTCAAGGAAGGCGCGATCGAGCTCGCCTGGAATTTCGTCGCCCGCGAGCTCGCCCTGCCGCGGGAAAAGCTGCTGGTCACTGTCTATCACGACGACGATGAGGCGTTTTCGCTGTGGAAAAAGATCGCCGGCTTCTCCGACGATCGCATCATCCGCATCCCCACGGCCGATAATTTCTGGAGCATGGGCGACGTCGGCCCTTGCGGCCCTTGCTCCGAAATTTTCTTCGATCAGGGCGACAGCGTCGCCGGCGGCCCGCCCGGCAGCCCGGACGAGGATGGCGACCGGTTCCTGGAATTCTGGAACCTCGTTTTCATGCAATATGATCAGACCGCGCCCGGCGAGCGCGCGCCGCTGCCGCGGCCCTCGATCGACACAGGCATGGGTCTCGAGCGCATCGCCGCCCTGTTGCAGGGCGTGCATTCGGTCTTCGAGGTCGATCTTTTCCGCCGCCTTATCGGCGCCGTGGCCGACGCCACCAACGTCGATTCGGCCGGACCGCAGGCGGCGAGCCATCGCGTCATCGCCGATCATTTGCGCGCCGCGGCCTTCCTCGTCGCCGATGGCGTGACGCCCTCCAATGAGGGCCGCGGCTATGTGCTCCGCCGAATCATGCGCCGCGCCATGCGCCACGCGCAGCTTCTCGGCGCCGCCGAGCCTTTGATGCATAGGCTCGTCGGCGCCCTCGTCTCCGAGATGGGGCTCGCCTATCCCGAGCTGACGCGCGCCGAAAGCCTCATTCGCGACACGCTGCTGACCGAGGAGACACGCTTCCGCCAGACTTTGGCGCGCGGTCTCTCCATCCTCGACGAGGAGAGCGCCTCGCTGACCGCAGGCGCGAGCTTTTCCGGCGAGACCGCCTTCAAGCTCTACGACACTTACGGCTTTCCGCTCGATCTCACCGAAGATGCGCTGCGCCCGCGCGGGATCGTTGTCGACAAGCCGGCTTTCGAGAAAGCCATGGAGCGCCAGCGCGCTGAGGCGCGCAAGGCCTGGGCCGGCTCCGGCGAGACGGCGACCGAGGCCGTCTGGTTTGCGCTCGAGGAACGTCTCGGCGCGACCGAATTTCTCGGCTATGACCGGGAGAAGTCTGAGGGCCAGATTGTCGCCCTTCTCCATGAAGGGGCGGAAACGTTCCGGCTCGAGACCGGCGCACGCGGCGCCGTGCTGCTCAATCAGACCCCCTTCTATGCCGAATCGGGCGGCCAGATCGGCGATATGGGCGTCATGCGCGCCAAGGGCGTGCGCTTTCGCGTCACCAATACGCAAAAGAAGGTTCACGGCCTTTTCGTCCATGAGGGCGTGGTGGAGGAGGGCGCGCTCGTCCCCGGCCTCGCCCTTGAGCTGGAAGTCGAGCACGCCCGTCGCAACGCCGTGCGCGCCAATCATTCGGCGACGCATATTCTGCACGAGGCTTTACGCCGCGTGCTCGGCGATCATGTCGCGCAAAAGGGCTCGCTCGTCGCGCCGGATCGGCTGCGCTTCGACTTCACCCATCCCAAGCCGCTGAGCGAGGAAGAGATCGCCGCCGTCGAGCAGATCGCCAATGAGGTGGTGCAGGACAACGCCCCGGTCGAGACGCGGTTGATGGGCCAGGACGAGGCCATTCGCTCCGGCGCCCGCGCGCTGTTCGGCGAGAAATACGGCGATGAGGTGCGCGTCGTCGCCATGGGCCATGCCCCCGTCGACGTCGATCGCGCCTTTTCGGTCGAGCTCTGCGGCGGCACCCATGTGCGCCGCACCGGCGACATCGGCCTCATCAGCATCGTCTCGCAGGGCGCCGTCGCCTCCGGCGTGCGCCGCATCGAGGCCAAGACGGCGGAAGGCGCCCGCGCCCAGCTCGTTTCCGAGGCCAAGGCGCTGCGCGAGATCGCCGCACTCGTGCGCGCCTCCGTCGAGGAGGCGCCCGCCCGGCTCGCGAGCCTGATCGAGGAGCGCAAGAGCCTGGAGCGCGAGCTCGCCGACGCCAAGCGCAAGCTGGCCATGGGCGGCGGCGGCAATGGCGGGGCGGAGCCGATCCGCGACGTGGCCGGCGTCAAGCTGTTCGCCAAAGCGGTCAGCGGAATAGACGCCAAGGATTTGAAGTCGCTGGTCGATGAGGCCAAGAAGACGATCGGCTCCGGCGTCGTCGCCATCGCCAACGCTTCGGTCGATGGCAAGGCTGGCGTCGTCGTCGGCGTGACCGCCGATCTCACCGCGCGCTACAACGCCGTCGATCTGGTGCGCGTCGCTTCCGAGAAGCTCGGCGGCAAGGGCGGCGGCGGGCGGCCAGATCTCGCCCAGGCCGGCGGTCCCGACGCCACAGCGCTCGAAGCCGCGCTGACAGCGATCGAGGAGACGCTGCGGGTCAAGGCGGCGCAGTGAGCGAGCGAGGCGGCGCAGAGACCGAGGAGTCGCCGTCCCGCCTCCGTCGCCGCGTCCATATTCTGCTCGACAGCGGCGGCGTCGGCGACCGCGCCGCGCAAATCACCCATGGCGCGCTGATGGCGCTGGTCATCCTCTCCGTCGGCGCGGTGATCCTCGAATCCGATCCCGATCACGCCGCGCGCTATGGCGCGCTCTTCCGCGCCGTGGAATATGTCGCCGTCGCCGCCTTCAGCGTCGAATATGCGCTGCGCATCTGGAGCGCGCCGGACCATGCGCTCTATGCCGCGATGCGCCCCGGACGCGCGCGCCTCGCCTTCTTCTGCTCGGTTTCGGCGCTGGTCGATCTCATCGCCATCGCGCCATTCTATCTTTCCGTCATCATCGCCGCGGATCTCCGCGTGCTCTTGTTCCTGCGTCTCGCGCGCTTCTTCAAATTGGCGCGCTATTCGCCGGGCATACGCTCCATCTTCGCCGTGCTGGAGGCCGAGCGCAAAGCGCTCGCCGCTTCCGGCATCGTGCTGTTCGGCGTGGTGCTGTTCATGGCGACGGCCATGCATATCGCCGAGCATGACGCGCAGCCGGAGGCTTTCCGCTCCATTCCCGCCGCCATGTGGTGGGCGATCCAGACCATTGCGACGGTCGGCTATGGCGATGTGGTGCCGCATACGCCGGCGGGCCGCGTCATCGCCGCAATCTCCATGGTGATGGGCTTCGTCATGCTGGGCCTGCCGGTCGGCATCGTCGCCACCGCTTTCGCGGAGGAGATTCATCGGCGCGAATTCGTCGTCACCTGGAGCATGGTGGCCAAGGCGCCGCTGTTCGCCACGCTCGACGCATCGGCGATCGCCGAGATCATGCGCTATTTGCGCGCGCAATCTCTGCCGGCGGGCGCGCTGATCGTGCGCCGCGGCGAGCCGGCGCATTCCATGTATTTCATCGCCGCCGGCGAGGTGGAGGTGGAGCTGCCGAGCGGGATGGCGCGGCTCGGCGAGGGGCAGTTCTTCGGCGAGATCGCGCTTTTGCGCAAGACGCGCCGTACCGCCAATGTGCGCGCCGCGACGCCGATAAAGCTGCTGATTCTCGACGCTTTCGACCTACATGTTTTCACGCAGCGCAATCCGGAGATCGGACGCCATATAGAGGCGGTCGCGGCGAGCCGCTCGGAGTTCCGGCCCGTGGCCCCGGAAGGCGATCTTCGCGAAGGCGATCTCGTGGAAGCGGAAATCGACGCGCGCGACCTTCCGCCGCGGGAGGACGGCCCGTGATGGCGAGAGGGCGCCCCTGACAAAACGGGCGCGCGCGCCTTAGATCGAGGAGAGGAGGGAGCGCTCATGCATGAGAAAATCCTTATTCCGCTCGATTTGACCGAGCCGGACCTGACGCGGCTCGCGCTGGACGAGGCGCTCGCCCTCGCCAAGGGCTCGCCGCAGCCCAAGCTTCGCCTCGTCAATGTGCAATCTCTGGTGCCCGTCGCCTTCATCGACTACATCCCGCCGAATTTCGACGAGGAGCTGCGCACTTCGGCCGAGCAGGAGCTCGCCGATGTCGCGACCAAGATCGACTATCCCAAGAATCTGGTGACGACGGTGGTGCGCTTCGGCGCGATCTATCCGGAGGTGCTGGCGGAGGCGGAGGAGTGGGGCGCCGATCTCATCGTGCTCGGCTCGCATCGGCCGGCCATGTCCACCTATCTGCTCGGCTCCAACGCCAAGACCATCGTCCGCCACGCCAAATGCTCCGTGCTGGTGGTGCGGCGATAGAGTGCTCGCGTGAAGAGATAATGAGATCGAGAGTCGTTCCGGTTCGATCCTAACCGGAACGACTGTACGGGGGAGCGCCCTCGGCCGGTCTGTCCAAAGGCGCAGCGGCGCTGCTCAATCCTTGCGCTCTCTCTTGGCGCGGACGCGCTCGCGGACGCATTCCTGAATGAAGGCGCGCTGGCTCGCCCGTTCGATCCCGCGCGCGGTCGCCTCCTGCCGGCACTGCTGCCGCTCGACGCGCGTCGAGACGCGGCCGAAATAGCAACGCCCCAAAAAGGCCTCGCGTTCCGGCCCGACGAGGTTGCGCTCGTTGGCGCGCCCCTGGCAGGCGTGGCGGATGCGTCTCGCCTCGAATTTGGTGAGCCGCTTGCGGACCGGCGCCGGCTGCGCCGATTTGCCCGCGAGCGCCGGCGGCGCCGCGGGCGCAGCGGGCGCGACAGGCGCGGGCTCCAGCGCCGGCGGCTTGTCCGCGCCATTGGCGGCGAATGCCGGCGACGCCGGCGTCGCGGCCGAAAGGGCGCAGATCAGCAGTCCCCAAAATCCGACGGCGATGCGGCGGGCGGGGCGGGCGCTCGGGGCGAGCGAAACGGATGTCATTTTCTTGTCTCGCGGCGAGGGGCGGGATTACGAGCTTTGTCTTCGTGGGCAGATAGACGATTTTTATCGATCGAGGGAGGCGGCTCGCGCATATTCACAGTCATCGACGCTGGCCATCAGCCGTTCCGGTCCGGGCGCATGCCGCGGCGGCGGAACAGATCATGCGCGCCGAGCACATCGCGGGGCAGCACGCGATCGGCGATGCGGCGCTGCTCGTCGGAGAGCGAGGCGAAGAAGCTGGTCTCGGCGTCGGCGAGGGCGCGCAAATTCTCCACATGGCGGCTCAGCCGATCGGCGCGGGCGCGCAGCGGCGCGCCGGGGTCGCGCGGGGCGCTGTCGCGATTGCGGTCGATCGCCGCGGCGACGATGGCGGCGTCGCGATCCTGAACCACGGCATGCAGCTGTTGCGCGAAGGCGGAGAACAGCCGCTCCTGCTCGCCGGAGAGGCGCAGGGCTAGCCGCCATTCGTCCATATGGCTCTCGAGCGGATTGCGCCGGGCGACAAAGGGGTTCTCCGCCGCACGATTGAGCGGCTCGGCGATCGGCGCGTCTGTGACGACGAAGGCCATGAGGCTCACCGCCAGAGCGATTGCGAAGCGCAGCAACATCGTCTTAGAACCCCGATGGAAACTCGGAACCCCGATCGAAACTCGAATCCGGTCCCTACGCCGCCTTTGAGACCGAACCATGGCCGCCGCCGTAATTTCGTCGCTCGCCGCCGCCACGGCAAGCCCGTTAACGACGATTCCGGGGCTCATGTTAACGAATCGGCCCTCCATGAGCAAAAAGCCCGGTCTCGGCCCGTGGTCGCGCCGCCGTTCGGCGGTGGGAACATCGCGTAATTTCAGCGCTTTATTGAAAATACCGCGAAATTTCGCCTATTTCGGTCATCTCTTGGTATACTTACGAAAATTGTCGTCAAATCTAAATGGATTGGCCGAAAAACTGAGCTATCGACTTACGGAGCAAGCAAAACAATAAAACTAATCTCGTCTCCACATCGGGGAGACGACGAAGATGTTGGGTAGAGTAGCGAGACTGACGATGAGCGCGGCTCTGGCCGGCGCGGTCTCCATTTCGGGAACGGCGCCCGGCTGGGCGGGCTCGGAGCATCTGCTCCACGCGGCCCTCGGACCGGAGACGAGCGTGCCCTATGGCTGGCTGGATTTTTGTCATCGCTATCGTGGCGAATGCGCCGCCGACGCCGCCGGACCGCACGACATCGACCTCACCGCCAAAGCCTATAAGGACATTCAGCGCGTCAACGCCCATGTCAATCACGCGATCGAGCCCGTCTCCGACATGGATCATTGGGGCGTCGTCGATCGCTGGGACTATCCCACCGACGGCAAGGGCGATTGCGAGGATTACGCGCTGATGAAGCGCCGCCTGCTGGTCGAGCTCGGCTATCCGCGCGCCGCGCTGCTGATGACGGTGGTGAAGGAGAAGAATGGCGACGGCCACGCGATATTGACGGTGAAGACCAGTCGCGGCGAGTTCGTCCTCGACAATATGAACGATGCCGTGCGGCCCTGGACCAACACGCCCTATCGCTTCGTCAAACGCCAGTCGCAGCTCGATCAGAACGTCTGGGTCGTGATCGACGATCCCAACGCCCCGCTCTTCGCCGCGCGCTGAGCCAGCGCTCGGCGCGCCCTTCGGCACAGGGCGCGCCGCGACGGTCAGATCGCCTCCAGCCCTTTGGCGTAGCGCTCGGCGTTCTCGACATAATGTTTCGCCGATTCGAGATTGCGGGCGAGCGCGCCTTCGTCCAGCGTGCGCACGACGCGCGCCGGCGAGCCGACGATCAGGCTGTTGTCGGGAAACTCCTTATTCTCCGTGACCAGCGAATTGGCCCCGACGAGGCAATTGCGGCCGATCTTCGCGCCATTGAGGATGGTCGCGCCCATGCCGATCAGGCTCGCCTCGCCGATGAGGCAGCTGTGCAGAATGACGCCATGGCCGATCGTGCAATCGGCGCCGATGACGAGCGGAAAGCCCATATCGGTGTGGAGGACGCTATTGTCCTGAATATTGCTGCGCGCGCCGACCGTGATCCATTCGTTGTCGCCGCGCAGCACGCAGCCGAACCAGATGTTGGCGTCCTCCTCGAGCTGCACGCGGCCGATGACTTGAGCGTCGGGCGCGATCCAGAAGCGGCCGGAGGCCGGGACGCGCGGCGCGACGCCGTCGAGCTTGTAGAGAGGCATGGTCCTGGTCTCCCGCGCCCCTCTTTGCGGTGGGCCTCAGAGCGAGGCGCGAGGGGCGTTCGCCGACCTTCTAGTGTCTTTGGCCGAAAGAGGAAACCGCGCGCCTCGGCTGTCGGGGCGCGCGCGCCGCGGGCCTGAATCGGCTAAGCTCGGCGAATCGGCTCTGCTGCTCTTTCTTCAGGATCATGCGCCTCTTCCTCGTCGCTCTGCTCTTGGCGCTGCTCGCCGCGGCGGGCTATCGCTTCACGCGCAAAACCGACGGAGTCGCGCCGGCCATCGTCGCCGCCAGCCTCGGCGATGCGCGCTTCGCCTATGCGCCCGCCTATGCGCGTGACGAATCGACGCGTTACGGCGGCGCGCCGGACCGTCTCTCCTTCATCGCTGTCGCGCCGGATTTCGGGCCGCCACAAAAGCCGAGCGCCGATCCGCGTCGGCGCGCGGCCGAGGAGCTGGATCCGATGCGCGTCTTCGTCACGCTCACGCCGCGCGAGGAGGCGCTCGATCCGTCCGAGCGCCCGTCGCGCCTCTATGCGCGATTTCTGGAGAGCGAGGTCTGGGGCGGGCCGGGTGGGCTCGTCATGCGGCGCTTCGAGCCGGGCTCGCCCTATGAGCTGGAGCTGCTCTATCTCGCGCCGCCGGAGGGCCGAGACTTTTTCGCCCGCTGCCCGCGTCGCGACGCGGGCTTTCTCGGCTCCGCGCCCTGCCTATGGGCGCTGCGCTGGAAGAATCTGGATGTCGAGGCGCGCTTTTCCGCCGCTCTGCTGCGCGATTGGGAAGAGCTCGCGCGCGGGCTGCGCGCCTTTCTGGCCTCGATCGACGCCGATCGGCCGCGTCCGCGCTGAGGCGGGCGCTCAAAAATCGTCGAGGTCGAAGTCCAGAATGGCGATCTGCAGCGTGTAGCTGGTCTGCTTGGCGTCGTCGGCGGAAATGACGCCGAGGAAATCCTCGCCGCTGTTGAGCTCGACGGAATCGGTCTTGCGGCCGCGCGGCGCGATGGTGAGCTTGTCGTTCTCAAACAGCTTCCGCAGATAGGATTGCAGCGTCTCGCGGCCGACGGGCAGCTTCATCCCGAAGGCGAAGGAGCGGTCGCCGTCCTCGTCGTCCACCATGATGGAGGCGATCTTGCGCTCGCCGAGATGAACGGCGGCGTCATCGGGGTTCTTGGGATCCGCGGTCACGCGAATCTCCTCATTGCCGAGCGCCTGGCGCAAGAAGGCCTGCAGCTTGCGCAGCTCGATCTTCTCCATACGGCTTCCCCCGCTTCGCGCGCCTCTTGCCGAGCGCCTCGCCGTCGTCTCGCGGCCCGCAGCCTGTGCCACGAAAAGCGGCCGCGCCGCAAGAGGGGCTCCGGCCTGTGGTCCCGCCCGACGAAAAAGCCCGGCGCGACGCGCCAGTGGTCCCGCGCAATAAAAAAGCCCGGCGCGACGCGCCAGCGGTCCAGCATAATAAAAAAAAGCCCGGCGCGACGCGCCGGGCCATGTCGAGCGGCGGCAATGGCCGAGGCTTCACTCGCCCGCAGCTTTGAGGCGCTTGTTGCACTCGCTCCAATATTTCGGCCAGGTGGCCTTGGGGTCGGCCTTCAGCAGCTCGGCCTTCTTGGACTTCCATTCGGCGCCGCATTTTTTCTGGCGGGCGGTCTGGGCGGCCTTGCCTTCGGAGACGGGCTTGGCCGGCTTGGCGGCGGTTGTCGGCGCGGGTGCAGGCGCCGGAGCGGGCGTCGCTGTCGTCGGCGCGGGGGCCGGGCCGGGGTCGGCTCGGGCGCTGCGGCGGCCGGAGCAGGGGCGGGGGCGGGGCAGGTGTCGGCGCGGGAGCGGCGGCGGCCGGCGCGGTCTCGGCGGGCTGCTCGGACAGGCGCACGCGGCAGGCTTTCAGAAAGTCCTGCCAGCTCTGACCCTTCAGCTCATTGGCGGCCTTGGCGGCTTGATATTGCGTGCCGCATTCCTTCAAAACATTCGCCTGCGCTTTCGCTTCACCCGCGGCGGCGACCGCCAAGCCGACCGCGAGGGCGCCGACGGCAGCGTAAGAGACGAGACGGATCGACATCAAATTTCTCCTTGGTGAGCGCCGTCGCCGATGAAGATTCCTCAGCGCAAACGGCTCCCGACGGCCGCACTGCGAGCACGGCCTGTGCCAATTGTCATGCATCGAGGCAAGGGCCGCAAGCTCGCCGGGACCGCAATCCGGATGTTATGAAACACTCTTTGGGCTCAGATGGCGCACGGAAAGCGTGAGGGAAGGGGCGATGGCCGCCGAAAGAGAAAATCCGCGCGCTTGGCGCGATGCTGCCGCGCTGCGTCATCCAGATGGCGTTTTGCGTTGTCCGTGGGCCGGTTACGATTCGCTCTATGTCGCCTATCACGACGAAGAATGGGGCCGTCCGGAGCGTGATTCGCGCGCGCTCTACGAGAAGCTGATTCTCGATGGCTTCCAGGCCGGCCTCTCCTGGATTTCCATCCTGCGTCGCCGCGAGGGCTTCCGCGCCGCTTTCGAGGGATTCGATCCCGAGCGAATCGCGCGCTTCGACTCCGCTCGCGTCGAAGCTCTGATGCAAAACCAGGCAATCATCCGCAACCGCGCCAAGATCGAAGGCGCCATCGCCTCCGCGCGCGCCTATCTGGAGCTCGAGGAGAGCGTGGGATTTTCCAATTATCTCTGGGATTTCGTCGATGGAGCTCCCATCGTCCGCCGTCCGCGCACGACGGCCGACATTCCGACGCAGACGGACATCTCCCGCCGCCTCGCCAAGGATCTGAAGGCGCGCGGCTTCGCCTTCTGCGGCCCGACGATCGTCTACGCCTTCATGCAGGCGGTGGGCATGGTGGACGACCATCTGGCGGAGTGCCACAGATGCGCGGAGTGAAGGCCGAGGCGGCGCCCCGCGCCTGGCAGCGCATGCTGTCCGGCCGGCGGCTCGATCTGCTCGATCCCTCGCCGCTGGATGTGGAAATCGAGGATATCGCCCATGGGCTGGCCCGCGTCGCCCGCTGGAACGGTCAGACGCACGGCCCACATATATTCTCGGTCGCCCAGCACAGCCTGCTCGTCGAGGAGATCGCCTGCGCGCTCTCGCCCGGGCTCGGACGCGAGGGGCGACTGTTCATGCTGCTCCATGACGCGCCGGAATATGTGATCGGCGACATGATCTCCCCCTTCAAGGCGGTCATCGGCGACACATACAAGAGCGTGGAGAAACGAATATTGACGGCGATCCTGCTGCGCTTCTCATTGTCGCCGGAGCCGGACGCGGCGCTCTTGCGTCTCGCCAAGCGGGCGGATCGCGCCTCGGCTTTTTTCGAGGCGGTGGGTCTCGCCGGCTTTACACGCGGAGAGGCCGAGCGCATCTTCGGCCGTCCGGCGCTGGCGCCCGACGCTTGCGCGCAGGCGTTGGAGCCGCTCTCGGTCGAGGAGGCGCAGCAGCGCTTTCTGGCGCGCTTCGCCACGATCGAGCGAGGCGCGTAGCGACGCATCAGAGTGTGAGGCATCGAAGTGACACAGAACGGGTGAGACATGGCGCACCTCTATGTCTGTTCGCTTACGAAGGTCGTCGACACGGTGCGCGCCAGTGGCGCGCGCTCACTCATCACAATTCTCACCGCCGGCTCTTCGCTGGCGCGGCCGAGCGAGATCAAGCCCGAGCGACATTTGCGTCTCGCCGTCTCCGACATAGAGGCGGATCAGGACGGCCATGTGCTCGCCAATCGCGCGCATATAGAGAACCTTCTCGCCTTCGCCGGCGCATGGGACCGGCGTGAGCCGCTGGTCATCCATTGCTACGCCGGAGTCAGCCGCTCGCCGGCGGCTGCCTTTATTCTCGCTTGCGCGCTCGCGCCGCAGCGCGCGGAGAGCGAATTGGCGTCCGAGCTGCGCCGCGCCTCGCCGACCGCCACGCCCAACCGCCGTCTCGTCGCTCTGGCCGATCGCATTCTTTCTCGCGAAGGCCGCATGTCGGCGGCCATAGCCGAGATCGGCCGCGGCGCGGATTGCTACGAGGGGGCGCCCTTCGCGCTCGAGCTCGCCTGACCCATAGACGATGACGAGCTTCGATCATCGGCGCGAGCCGCCGGCATCTTCGCGCGACTCTGAAGGACCGCTGCCGGTCGCCATCGGCCTGACGGCGGCGATCGTCGCGGCGCAGGAGGACGAGCCGCTCATCCTCACTGTCGCCGCCCACGGTGAGGACGCGCGCGCCGCTCTGCCCTCCGGCCCTTTCGATCCGGTGCATCACCGCACTTTCGAGATCGGCCTGCGCGCCTGGGTCGCCGAGCAGACCGGCATGACGCTGGGCTATGTCGAGCAGCTCTACACTTTCGGCGATCGCGGCCGCCACGCCCGCGCCGGCGACCGCGATCCGCATGTGGTCTCCGTCGGCTATCTCGCGCTGACCCGCATAGCCGAGGAGCAGGCGGACGAAATTCGCGGCTTTCGCAGCTGGTACGAGTTCTTCCCTTGGGAAGATTGGCGCGGCGGCCGGCCCGAGGCGATGGAGACGACCATTCTGCCCGGCCTCTCGGCCTGGGTGGAGGAGGCGCCGGATGCGCTCTCCTCCTCCGGCCTGCGGCGGCGCGACCGCGTCAATCTTCTGTTCCGCCCGCAGGGCAGGGGGCTCGACGAGGAGAATGCGCTCGAGCGCTATGAGCTGCTCTATGAGGCTGGCTTGGTCGAGGAGGCCTGGCGCGACGGGCGCGAGGCGGCGTTGAAGCGCGGCGTGAAGCCGCCGCCGCTCGGCGCGCCCATGCAGCACGATCATCGGCGCATTCTGGCGACGGCCATGGGCCGGCTGCGCGCCAAGATGAAATACCGCCCGGTGATCTTCGAGCTGATGCCGCCGGCCTTCACGCTCACCGAGCTGCAGCGGACGGTGGAGGCCATCGCCGGCCGCCATTTGCACAAGCAGAACTTCCGCCGCCTCGTGGAAACCTCCGCCGCCGTGGAGCCGACGGGGGAGGTGTCGCTGAAGACGGGCGGCCGCCCCGCGGCGCTTTTTCATTTTCGCCGCAATGTCTTGCAAGAACGTCCTGCGCCCGGCCTCAGGGTCGGAATCAGAGGATGATCCGACGGGCGATCGGATGGGTCGCCGTCCACCCGACCGCTCGAGGATGATCCGGCCGTTAAGAGACTATTCACCCTATCATGGTGAATTTTCTCTTATCGGAGGTCAGTAGAGCGTAGGGGTGCTTGCTTGAGTTATCTGTCGCCGCCGCCTGCTCCGGCGCCGGTCATCGTCTATAAGGACGTGGGCGGTTTCGTCTCGGAGTATCAGGCGCAAACGGAAATCTATCGCCGCGAGGGCCGCGAGGTTCGACTGCACGAATGCCGGTCCGCCTGCACAATGGCGCTCAGCCTTCCCAATGTCTGCGTCTATCCGGATTCGCAGGTCAAATTCCATTTGGCCTATAATCCGATAGACCATCAGACCGACGCCGGCGTCTCCGCCGAGCTGTTCAATTACTATCCGGCGGCGGTGCGCGAGCGGCTCGGCTATCTCACCCGGCAATATCGGGTGCTGAGCGGCAATGAGCTGATTTCGCTCGGTATTCGCAATTGCAACGGCAGCGACCGCACGGTGGTCGCCAGCCGCGCCCGCCGCGGCGCGCAGACGGTCGCCTCCGCCGCGCCCGCCGCCGATCCGCTCGGCGATCTCGCGCAAAAGGTGCGAGGCGCGGTGTCGCAAGCCTTCGCCGACCCCACGTCGCCGCCGCAGGGGCCGATCCGCCTCGCCCTCGCCGAGCGCGATCGGCTGTCGGCGAACCGGGCGATCGATGCGACGCCGACCGCCTCTATCCGCGCCAATGAGCCTGCGCCGGCCGAGGCTCCCGAGCCGCCCCGCCGCCCGCCATCCGTCGCCTTCACCAGCGCGGATGCGCAGAAAGAGGCGCATTCGGAGCCTTTGCCGGAGATAGCCGCCTCGGCGCCACTGATCCCCGGCGGGCAGCCGATTTTGGCCTCCGGCGCCTTCGTCCTGCCCCTCGCCGGAGGCGTGGCGCATTGACTTTCAACGGGAACTCGACATTGTGTCACTATGACGGCTGGGCAATTTTTCGCCATTATGTCGAAATACCGTCCTTGCCTTACGGGCGAATCCGATTCGCCCCTCACAAGAGGAGGCCGGGTCCCGCGACGCCGAGGCGCCGATAGGGACCGAGCCACGATCGATCTCCCGATCGATCGTCCGTGCGTTCGGCGCTCGCGTCTTGCAATTCATTTCGTCGGGCCTTCTCGCCCGTCGACCAGCGGAAAGAAGAGACGTTTTGGACGATCGGCGGGAAGGCGCGCCTCTCCTCTCACGACGGTCTATCGCGCGGCTCGCGAGCGCCGCTGCGGCGCTGATCACGGCGCTGGCTCCGTCCTTCACCGAGAATGCGGTCGCCAATGGCGAGACGCGCACGCTCTATCTCTTCCACAGCCACACCAAGGAGCAGATCGCCGCGACCTATCTGGTGGGCGGCCGCTATGATTCCTCGGTGCTGGAGCAGTTGAACTGGTTCCTGCGCGACTGGCGCCGCGACGAGCCGACCAAGATGGACCCGCATCTGTTCGATGTGGTGTGGGAGGCCTATCGGCAGGCCGGGGCGAGCGAGCCGGTCCATGTCGTCTCCGCCTATCGCTCGCCGGAGACCAACGCCATGCTGCGCCGCCGCTCGCGCGCCGTGGCGAAGTTTTCGCAGCACATGCTCGGCAAGGCGATGGACACCACAATGCCGGGCATGTCCATGGAGCAGATCCGCGAGATCGGCATGCGCATGCAGCGCGGCGGCGTCGGCTATTACCCCACCGCCGGCACGCCTTTCGTGCATCTCGACGTCGGCGGCGTCCGCTCCTGGCCGCGCATGAGCTACGACCAGCTCGCGCGCCTGTTCCCGGACGGCAAGACGGTGCATCTGCCGACCAACAACCAGCCGCTCGCGCGCTATGAGGAAGCCAAGGCCGAGATCGAGGCGCGCGGCAATGGCGCCTATGTTCCGGCCGTCGAGCGCCAGAGCAAGGGTCTCTTCGCCATGCTGTTCGGCGGCGGCGAGGAGGACGAGGACAGCGCGATCGCCGCCGCCCCGCCGCCCACAGCGCGCAAGCAATGGGCGTCGCTCGCGCCGCGCCGCTCGGGCCGCGTCTCCGCCGACGCCGAGGAGGAGAGCGCCGAAGCCGCGCCGATTCCGGCGCCGAGCCGCCGCGAGCAGGAGCGCATCGCCGTGGCCGAGCGCAATCTGCCGCGCGGCGAGACTCAGATGCGCGCCGAGCCGGTCCCCGTCGAGCGTCCGGCCGAGCGGCAAAAGCCGGTCGCCATGGCCGCGCTCGGACCCTCCGCCGAGGAGGCGAAGATCGACGCCAAGCTCGACGCTGCTCTGGCCGCGCCTCTGCCGCCCCGGCGGCCCATGTTCCTCACCGTCGCCGGCGCGCCGCTGCCGCCCACGCGGCCGAGCGAGTTCGGCGCTCTGGCCAGCATTCCCGCCGCTCCGCCCGCCCGCCGGGCCGGAGGCGCCATCGCCAGCCTCGTCGATCTCAGCGCCGCCAGCCTGCGCGGCGGCGTCAGCGAGGAGGCGCATAATGTCCCGCCGCCGCCGGCCCGCCCGGCGCAGCAGGCCGTCGCCAAGCCGGAGCCGCTGCTCGCCTATGCGCCCTCCGCCGCGCAATCGCTTCCCTATGGAAGCGATCTCGCTCCGGAGCTGCGTCTGCCCACCGCCAAGCCGGCGCCCAAGCCCACGCCCGCCAAGGTGGAGCTGGTGCCGGCGCGTCTCGACCGCTCCAATTTCCAAGCGCTGACGACGGGCGTGTCCGCGAGCCGGCTGCCCGGCGGCACGGCGCTCGGAACCACTTTCGCTGCGCCGCGCTCCGCCGCCCGCGCCGACACGGGGCTCTTCGCGCCCACGACCTCGAGCGGACAGGCGCAGGCTTTCGCCGGACAGGCGGCGATTCTTCCGACGGATCGGTTCGTCTCGGCGCGCTGAGGCCCCCTCCCCAACCCTCCCCCGCTTTGCGGGAGAGGGAGCAGATTCCGCGCTTCATCGAGATTTCGCGCAATGCCGGAAGCCCCCTCTCCCGCAAGGTGAGGGAGGGGGCGTTCCTCGCGCTAAATCAGTCCTTTATCTCGGTCTGAATGGTGTAGATGTCGTAGGGCGGCGTCGCCTCGCCATTGGCGTAGGGCTCGGCCTCGCCGACCGCGCCGTCGGGCGCGACCGAGCGGCGGACGATGCCGGTGATCGGCCCTCCATAGACCTGGATCGTGATCGAAACCTCCTCGGCCAGCGTATTGGCGAGGGCGGCGGAGGGGCCGGTCTTGGAGAGTCGCGCTTCGACCGCGCCTTTCTCCAGCGTGCGCGCTTCTTCCGTCCCGCCGGGTGGGCGCCGCGACACTGCGCCGCGCAAGACGCCGGCGATCTCCCAGACCCCTGGCTGCTCCAGCGACAGGCCGGCGCCGCCGGCGAGCACGGAGGCGACGACGGCAAAGCGTTCCTCGCCGTCGCTATAGAGCTGGAATTGCCGCCCGCGCCCGGGCAAAGCGTCGGCGAAAACCGCCGGCAGGCAATCGTCGCTGGCGACGAGGCGGGTCATGAGATCGCGGCCGATGAGAAGAATCTCCCGCTCGCTGTCGGCGAGCTCGACCATCGACTGAATATCCCAGATGAATCGTTTCAGCGCCGGCGGAACCGGCCCTCTCTCGGTCGCGTTTGTGGTCATACGTTCAAAAATGCAAGCGTCGCGCCATTGCCGTCCGGCGAGACTGGCGCCGCAATTGATGGAGCGTCTCTCGCGGGAACTGCGGAGACGGAGCGGGGCGGTGATAAAGGACTACATCCCGGAGCTGAGCGAGGTGCGCATGGTGCGTCGCGCGCCGGAGCGGCCTTTCGCGCTCAATGGCGCCGACGCCCGCTATATCGAAGCCTGCCTGCGCGATTTCGAGGCGGCTTTCGGACTCGACGCTTATCCGGGCGTTCCCTTCGAGCAAATTCCGGGGCGCGCGCTGATCGGCGACCTGATCGATTGGTGGCGCGGCATGGATCCCGAGGGCGAGGCGCAGCAGAACGCGCATTCCCGTCTGCCGGGCGCGATCCGCCTGCTCGACACCGTGTCGGCGCTGATGGAGGAGCTGTCCCAGCGTCGGGCCGGGGAGAGCTGAGCACGCGGCGTTCAATTCTGTCGGTTAGCGGACAATTCTGGACGATTGCGCGCGAGGCGAGCCTTTTCTCCCGGCGCGCGCTCCACCCTCCCCTTCAGGGGGAGGGTCGGCCGGCGATAGCCGGACGGGGTGGGGTTCAACGGCAAAGACTCGGGCGGTCACCCCCTCCCGCTCGCCTTCGGCGATCGACCTCCCCCCTCGAGGGGGAGGTGCGAGTGGCCCTTTCTGCTCAGGCTTCTGCAGCTCTATTCCGCGGCCTGCGGCGCCGGCTCTAGCGCGTCGCGCAACAGCAGCGCGATATGGCGCGCCTGGCGGCCGCTGCCATGCTCGATCTGGTGGCGGCACGAAAAACCATTGGCGATCAGCGGCGCGTCGGGCGCGGCGTCGCGCATCGCCGGCAGCAACGACAGTTCCGCCATTTTCATCGAGGTCTCGTAATGCTCGGCCTCGAGACCGAAGCTGCCGGCCATGCCGCAGCAGCTCGTCTCGACAATGTCGAAGGTAAAGCCCGGAATCCAGCCGAGCACTTTCTTGGTCGCCTTCATCACGCCGAAGGCCTTCTGATGGCAATGGCCATGCACGACCGCCTTGGGCAGATCGAGCGGCTTCAGCGAAAGGCGCAGGCCTTTGTTCTGATATTCGCGGGCCAGAAACTCCTCGAGCAGAAAGAGCTGCTTGCCGAGATCGCCGACCTCCGGCCCGAGGCCGAGACTGTAGAGCTCGTCGCGCAGCGATAGCAGGCAGGAGGGCTCGAGGCCGATGATCGGCGTTTTGGCGGCGATCTCGTCGCGGAAGGCGGCAAGCACGCGCTCCGCCTCGCCGCGGGCCTTTTTCACCATTCCCGTGGTGAGGTACGTGCGGCCGCAGCACAGCGGACGGTCCGGCTCGGCATCGGTCGGCGCCGGCTTGGCGATGCGCACGCTATAGCCGGCGTGCTCCAGCACCTCGACGGCGGCCTCGGCCACATGCGGATCGAAGTGATGGCAGAACGTATCGACGAAGAGGATCACCTCGCCGCGCGCGCCGACGCCGGCCGCGGGGGCGGAGCGGGCGAAAGCCTCGGGGGCCGGTTCGGGAAGGGGACGGCGGGCGGTGACGCCGATCCATTTTTCCGCGAGCTTGGAGAGAAGGCGCGAGCGATTGCGCAGGCGAATGGCGAAGCGCAGGAGAGCGCGATGGCGACCCGTCCATTCCGGCACGCCGCCGAACAGGCGCAGGCGCTTCGGCACGCCGACGATCTCATGACGCTGGGCGAGATATTCGGTCTTGATCAGCGTCATATCGACGGCGCTGGGACATTCCTTCTTGCAGGCCTTGCAGGAGACGCAGAGGTCCATCGCCTCGTCGAGGCGCGGATCGGCGAAAGCGCGCTCATCCGTGCCGTCATTGAGCGCGGCCTTGAAGGCGGCGACGCGCGCCTCGGTGGAATGCTTGACCTCGCCGGTGACGCGATAGCTCGGGCACATGACGCCCTTGGCGGTCTTCTGGCAGTCGCGGCTGTGCATGCAGACCGCAACCGCCTTGGCGTAATTGCCGCCCGTCGCCGGAATGCCGGAATAGGCGTCGCCTATTCCGTAAGTGTCGTAAGCCGACCAGTCGAGAAATGTCTTCATGCCGCCCGTGTCCTCGGGCGGCATGTGAGCAATATTCGCGCCGTCAGACGGCGGCGTGGGCTTCCTCGGCCGGGACCGCGGCCTGCGCTTCGGCGGCCTGCTCTTGCGGCTGCTCCTGCGCCGCGGGCTTGCGGCCATAGGTGATGATCCAGAGGCTGGCGCGGACCTGCTCTATCGCCTCATAGCCGGCGCGCTTGAAATAGGTCTCGAGCTCCTGCGGCGTCGAGGTCTTGCTGATCTGCGCCGGCCGCTCGAAGGGCGGCACCGCGCAATGCTCCTCGAAGAATTTCCAGCCGAGATCGGAGGTGATGTCCACATTGTCGACGAGCATGCGTCCGCCCGGCCGCAGAATGCGGAAGCCTTCCTTGATGTAATTATAGCGATCCCATTCCTCGAGATGCATGAAGACGACCGTGCTGTAGACGACGTCGACGGAAGCATCCGGCACGGCGGAGAGATCGAAGCCGCTGGTCGCCACCGTGCGCACATTGTCGAAAGCGGCGAGACGCTGGCGAATATGGCCGAGCATGTTCTCGGCGACATCGGCGCCGATCCATTCCTTGCAGATCGGCGCGAGCGCGGCGCCGACGCGGCCGACGCCGGCGCCGATCTCCAGCACCACATCGTCCGGGCCGATGCCGACATAGGACTGCAGCATGTCGCGCGTGCCTTCGCCCATCTGGCGATAGAGGTCTTCGTCGATATAGCCGGAGACGGCCATTTTCGCGTCATTCTCGGAGACCGAGACGGCGTTCCAAATGTTCTTGTATTGGCTGCGGTTGAGCTTGACGTGCTCCACGGGGATGGGGTCGTTCTTCAGCCCGACCAGCGAACGAAGCGCGCGCACGATGCGGCGGCCGATGGGGAGCTTCTTGGCGTTGTCCTGACTGCTCATGCCATTCCTCTGTGAAGAGGCGCCCGCTCGCCGCGCGCGCCTTCGAATCTATCCGCGGCGCGATGGAAGCACCGCCGCGCCGCGCCGCGTCGTCAGCCGACCGAAGCGCTCCGTCTGGCGAAAACGGAAAATGTCGGCAGGACATTGCCCGCCGTCCCGATAATGTCGTTCAGCACGGTGACGTCGTCATAGCCGAGCGCCGCGAGCACGGCGAGTATGTCGTCCCTGTGCATCCAATTGGGAAAATCCATCGCGCCGCCGCAAAAGGCGACGCTGCGATCCCCATAGCCGCGCGCATAGAGGCGCACGTCCAGATTTTCGAACTTCTGCGTGAATGTGTGAGGAAGCTGGTCGTCGTCGACCATGACCGTCCACAGATAGATGGCGTCGGCGCGCTCGGACAGGGCGCGCAGCAGCCGCAGCGGCTCGCGCATGTGATAGAGCACGCCGCTCGCCACGACGAGATCATAGCGCGGGCCGGCCTGCTCGAGCCATTGCACGAAATCGCCCAGATAGAAGCGCGTGTCGGGAAAATCGAGGACTTCCCGCGTCACCAGACATTTCAGAAAGGCGAGTCGGTTGGCTTCCACCGCGTCGATATGGGCGCCGGCCTTCGCCAGCATATAGGTGTGAGCCCCCTCCAGCGGACCGAGCTCCAGCACGCGGCGTCCTGTAAGATCGCCATAGCGCTCGATGCACCAGGTGATGCGCGGATCGTCGAAGGCCGGCAGCCGTCCGGCCGTAAGCCCCAATTCGACGGGAAAATGGCAGTTCCAGCCCGGAATGGCGTCGATGGCGTTTTGGTGCGACGGCGCGCGGGTCTCATCGCCGGAAAACAGGCTGGCGACCGCGACTTCCTCGGAGCGGGTGCGCCGTCTGAACCAATTTCGTCCTATCAATGCGAAAACCTCGCCTTTCGAATCCGGGCCGCGGCGCAGCCCCTAGCACAAATTCTGCGGCCGCGCCTGCCCCTGCTGGCGGTTGTCTCGGGCGGGGCGGTCTCGGCCCGGCTTGCGCCTGCGCCCGGCGCCCCCCATCTTGTCGGCGAATTCCGCCTCGGAGCCCTCATGCTGCAAGCCGCCCTGGACGCCGCCCGTCAAATCTTCTCGCCGCCCTTTCGCAATGTCCTGCTCAAAAGCCTCGGCCTGACTTTCGTCCTGCTGGCGCTGGCCTGGACCGGGCTGGACAAGGCCGCGCTGTCGTTTCTCACGGCCGACAACTATTGGTTGCGGACGATCGTCGGTTTCGCGACCGGCGCCGGGCTCGTCGTCGGCCTCGCTTTTCTCATCGCGCCGATCTCCATCCTCGTCGCGGGATTTTTCCTCGACGATCTCGCCGATGTGGTCGAGGAGGAGATCGACCCTCACGGGCCGCGCGGGCGTCCGCTGCCGGCCGGTCAGGCGATGGTGATGGCGCTGCGCTTCGCGCTGGTCTCTGCGGGCGTCAATCTCGTCGCGCTCTTGCTGCTGCTCGTGCCCGGCGTCAACGCCATCGTCTTCGTGCTGGCCAACGCCTATCTGTTCGGCCGGGAATATTTCGCCTTCGCCGCGACGCGCTATTGCTCGCTGGAGGAAGCCCGCGAGCTGACCCGTCGCCATGCGACGACCTTGTTCCTCGCGGGCCTGTTCATCGCCGGCTTCGTCGCCGTGCCGGGCCTCAATCTGTTCACGCCGCTGTTCGGCGTGGCCTTCATGGTGCGCCTGCACAGGCGGCTCGCCGCCCCTGCGGCCCGCGCTGAAGCGCGGGCGCGCTGAGGCTGGAGAGGCGTCGGGCGGCTCAGGCGAGCCGCTGCGCCTGATATTGGCCGGTCTTACGGTAGCGGTAGAGATAGCTGGGGACGATCGCCTCGATCGCCGTCGGCGTGATTCCGAGCCCTTGCAGCGTCAACCCGGTGGCCTTGGCGTCGGCGGAGACGACATTGTCGTGGCGCAGCAGCTCCACCTGATCGACGGTCGTCGTCAGCAGGCTGGGGAAGAGGCCGAGCGAAAGAGAATGCAGCGTCTGGGTGATGCGCGCGATGAGCGCCCCCGTCGCGAAGGAGAGCGGCCAGATCTTGACGTCGCGCTCGGCGACCTTCAGCGCATATTCGACCAGCGCGCGGAAGGTCTTCACCTCCGGGCCGCCGAGCTCATAGGTCGCGCCGGCCTGGGCGCGGCCGTCCACCGCCAGCGCGACGGCCTGCGCCACATCGCCGACATAGACGGGCTGGAAGCGCGTCGCCTCGCCGATGACCGGCTCGATCGGCAGATAGCGCGCCAGCGCGCCGAATCGGTTGAAGAATTCGTCCTCCGGGCCGAAGACGACGGACGGGCGCAAGATCATCGCGCTGGGGAAGGCGGCGCGAATTGCGGCCTCGCCCTCCGCCTTGGTGCGGGCGTAGACGGAATGGGAATTCTTGTCCGCGCCGATGGCGGAGACATGGACCAGATGCTTCACGCCCGCCGCGACGGCGGCCTCGGCGACGGCCTTGGCGCCCTGCGCGTGCAGGGTGGAGAATTTCTGCTTGCCGCCCTCGGCCAGCACGCCGACCAGATTGACGACCGCCTCGGCCCCGCGCACGGCGGCGGCGACGGAGGCCGGATTGCGCAGATTGGCCTGCACCGGGAAAATCTGCCCCACCTTGCCGAGAGGCTGCAGGAAAAAGGCGAGGTCCGGCCGCCGGCAGGCGACGCGCACGCGCCAGCCGTCCCGCGCCAGGGCCGCCACCACATGGCGCCCGATGAATCCCGACCCGCCGAACACCGTCACGATCCGCCCGGCATCCTTCACATCTGCGCTCATTCTTCGCCCCACGCCGCTTCGCTCGGAGCGCTCGAGAATATCGCTCCGTTTCGGGCGGATGCTCTAGCGCGATTTGGCCGGAAAGGGAATGCGCCGCACGAACGTGAACGAAGCGTCACGAGCGCCATTGACAAGCAGAGCGTCGTCCTCGTAAGAGAGCCGCGTTGCCCAGGTGGCGGAATTGGTAGACGCGCTGGTTTCAGGTACCAGTGGTGAAAGCCGTGGAGGTTCGAGTCCTCTCCTGGGCACCATCTCACTCTCGCAGAGTATCCACTTGCGCAGAGTGTCATGGAGCGCCGCTGAGCGGCAAATGAGCCTGAACTCCACCGTAGCGCATATTCAGAGACTGCGGCCGGGCGCGCGCGAAGCGACGGACGTCTCGGCACCGAAAGGCGAGCAGACTCGCCATCCACGAGCCGGGCCGAGGCCGAAAATGAAGAGAGCCCTTCTCGCAGGCGCGGCGACCATCGCGGGCGCCCTGTCGGCGCATGCGAGGGATCTCCGCCTCGAGGATTTCGGCGCGCCGAGCGCGATCGCGTCCATTTCCGCCTTTGGCGCGACCTGCGATGACGCGGCGCTCACAGCGGCTGCGGCGGCCGGGCGCACGATCATCATCGACAGAATGTGCGCGGTCTCGAACGACCTCGCTCTGTCCGGCATGATGATGTGGTTCGTCGAGCGCGGCGGAGGGTTTCGGGTCGCGAATCGGAAAGCGCTGACCTTTGCGGACGGGGCGACGGTCGTCGCCGGCCCGTACCAGATTTTCAGCGGCCCCGGCGCCGTCAGGGGGCTGGCTTTTCCCAAGCCGGAATGGTGGGGGGACGCCGATCAGGCGGCGTCGGTGCAGGCCGCGCATGACAGCGCGAAATTCGCCGCGCTCCACCGCGGCGTTCTGACGCCGCGGAACACGAAATATGGCGTCGATCTCGGCTGCGGATTTTATACATTCGCCCGTACGATCGCGCTTTCCCCGGTGACTTGGTTTCCGCTTCAATTCACCGGTTGCGCGGCGGCTCTCGGCGGCACGCGAATCATGGCCTCCGAGACATTCGAGGGCGACGCGCTCGTCGATCTCGTCGCGCCTTCGTCCGCCTCCGAGCAAAACGCGTCATTCGATGTCGGCCAATTCCAGCTCGTCAATAATTCCGCCTATTCGGTGACGAGTCTTCTGCGCATCGGCAAGGATGATGGGACGTCATTCAACCCCACGCAGCAGAACCGTATTCACGACATAGACTTCGAGAATTTCGTCAACGCCATAGAATGGCGCAATGGGCGCTTGATCGAATTTCGGCGCATCGGAATGTTCTCGACCGCGCCGCGCGCCTATTGTCTGAACATCGACCCGACGTCGAGCGCCGGCTCATTCGTCGGCGACGCTGATTTTTATCAAATGAACTGCACGCCTTGCCGCGGGACGATGGCGTCCTGCTCCACCGGCGGAAGCTATACGCGCAACATTTGGATCAAGGCCGATCACGCCGGAACGGGCGTCGCGGGCCTGCGCTTCCATGCGTGGATCGGATATTACTCCGCGAAGAATGTGGAGATAGCGGCTTCGAACGGCGCCGCGATCTCGGACATATGGATCGAGACCGGCTCTCAATTCGACGGCCACGGCGAGGAGGGCGGTCCCGTCAATGGCGGAATTGTCGAAGCGACGGCGACCGGGACGGGGTCGATCATTCAGAATATCAATATCGGCAATATTTATGCGCGCGCGTCCTCGCCCAAGCATATCGGCAGCGCCTTCACTTTCTCTGCCGACGCGGACGCAGCCGCCGGCGCGGGCGTGAATTCGATAAGCATGGAGGGGACATGGATCGCCAATGATTCGGCCGGCGGGGTACTCGCGCATAATGTCCGCGGGTTAAAAATAGACGCGATTTTCGCCTCGTCCGGGTTCGTCGGACAGACTGCTGTTCGGCTGGAAGGATCGACCTCGGATGTGACGATTCATCTCGACATGCAATATTGCCTCGCGCCGTATCTCTATGATCACGCCGTCGTGGCGCAGGACACGGTCAGCAATGTGAAGGTTTCGCCCTCCGCCGTCTCCGGCTGCGTCAGGACTCCTTCGTCCAATTCGTCGCGCGGGACGGGGATCGACCTTTCGGGGCTGTGGCCGCGCTCTTCGGCCGACGGCCCGTCCGAGGCGAAGGGACTGGCGATGCTGCTCGGCTCGACGGTCGGCTCTCTGCCCGGCTGCAATTCCAGCGCTCTCGGCCAAATCGCCTATGTGACCGACGCGAGCGCGGCCATATGGGGCGCGAGGGTCGCTGGCGGCGGCTCGACGAAGACGCTCGCTATCTGCAACGGAACGAATTGGGTGGCGCGATGAGCGGCCGCGCCGATCGAGAGTGAGGCCGCGCCGGAGGGGCTTGCAACCCGGCCCCGACGGGACGAGAAGCGGAGACCGTCCTGCGGCCCTGTTTCGGGGTGGCTTCCGGGGGAACGATCATGCGACGCGCCCTAATCGCCGTTTTCGCCCTTCTCGCTCTTACGCTTCTCTACGCCGGCTACGCCTTTCTCTCGCTGCGCCAGCTCGAGGCGGGCGTGAAAGCGGGCGACGCCGCGGCCATTTCCGATCATGTCGATTTCCCCGCCGTGCGGGCCTCGATCAAGGAGCAGCTTTCGGCGATCGTCATGTCCCGCGCGCTGGACGAGGCGGATAAGCATCGCAGCGCCGGGGCGCGGCTCGGCGCCGGACTGCTGGCGGCGATCGGCCCCGCTCTCATCGACACGGCGGTCGATCGCTTCGTCTCGCCCGCCGCCATCGGCGCTCTGCTGGCGCGCCGCGCGCCGGCGGCCGGCGGCGGTGGGAGCGAAGCCGGCGGACAAGAGCCGAAGGAGCTCGATCTGCGTCGCTTCGCGCATCGCTTCGAGCTTCTTTCGCCGACGCGGTTCCGGATCACCCATAAGGATGGCGTCGCCATCGTCTTCGTGCTCGCGGATTGGACGTGGAAAGTCGCCGATATTCGCATCCCGCCGGATATTTTGAAAAAGATCCTGCGGCCGGATGCGGGCGAGCGTCTGTGATCGGCTCTGCGCGAAGGGCCGAGCTGTTCGGCCATCCGCGCGGCCTCGCCTTTCTCTTCGCGACGGAAATGTGGGAGCGCTTCTCCTATTATGGAATGCGCGCCCTGCTCGTCCTCTATATGGTCGATCATCTGCTCGCGCCCGAGCGAGCGCAGAGCGTCATCGGCCTCGGCGCGCTGAAGCAGGGGCTCGAATTTCTGCTCGGCCCGCTGGCGCCGCAGCCCTTCGCCTCGCAAATCTACGGGCTCTACACCGGCTTCGTCTATCTGACGCCCATTCTCGGCGGATGGCTCGCCGATCGCTGGCTCGGGCGCCGCTACACGGTGATCCTCGGCGCGGCGCTGATGATGGCCGGCCATTTCATGATGGCGTCAGAAGGCCTGTTTCTGCTGGCGCTCGTCACGCTGGCGCTCGGCAATGGCGCCTTCAAGCCCAATATCGTCACGCAAGTCGGCGGGCTCTATGCGCCGAATGATCCGCGTCGCGACCGCGCCTTCTCGATCTTCTATGTCGGCATAAATGTCGGCGGCTTCTTCGCGCCGCTGGTGAGCGGAACGCTCGGGGAGACGCTTGGCTGGCATTATGGCTTCGTCAGCGCCGGAGTCGGCATGGCGATCGGCCTCGCGACCTATCTCGCGGGCCTGCCCAGCCTGCCCGTCGAGACCGCGCCGACGCGCATCGTCGACGAGCGCGCGGAATTGCGCAGCGATGGGCGCGCATTGCTCGGCCTGCTGCTGCTGGCGCCGCCGGCGATTCTCTTTTGGGCGGCCTATGAGCAGCAGGGCAACACCATCGCGCTGTGGGCGGAGCGCTTCACCGATCGCCATGTCGATCTTCTGTTCTGGCGTGGCGAAATTCCCGTCACCTGGTTTCAGGCCGTCAATCCGCTGATGATCTTCCTCTTCACGCCGCCGCTGGTGGCGCTATGGGCGCGGCTCGCGGCGGCGGGGCGGGAACCTTCGACCATCGTCAAGCTGTCACTCGGCTGCTTTTGCCTAGGCCTCTCCTATCTCATCCTCGCCTTCGCCGCGGAGACGCGCGGGGAGGGCCTATCGAGCTGGCTGTGGCTCGCGGCCTATTTCGCCCTGCTCACGCTCGGCGAATTATGCTTTTCGCCGATCACGCTCTCGCTGGTTTCGCGTCTCGCGCCGCCGCGCTCGCGCTCCATGGCCATGGGCGCCTGGTTCCTCACAATGTTCGCCGGCAATTTTCTCGGCGGCTGGCTCGGCGGCTTCTGGTCCAGCCTGTCGGCCGCGGGCTTTTTCGCGCTGATCGCCGGCGCGGCCGTGGCTGCGGGCGCGATGATCGAGCTGGCGCGGCGATGTCGCGCGGACCTCATTCCCGATTGACGCGCGCTCGCGTCGGGTTAAGAGCTTTCGGCATGACGAAGACGCATAAGGGCGCCGCGCTTCTCGGGCAGAAGGCGCCGCTGCCGCAATCGCCCGAAGAGGCCGAGCTCGACCTCGTCGCCAATCCGCATCCGGGCGAGACCTATCTCGTCCGTTTCGCTGCGCCGGAATTCACCTCGCTCTGCCCGGTGACCGGCCAGCCCGATTTCGCGCATATCGTCATCGATTATGCGCCGATGGAATGGCTCGTCGAATCGAAGTCGCTGAAGCTCTATCTCGGCAGTTATCGCAATCACGGCGCCTTCCATGAGGATTGCACCATCCGCATCGCCAAGGACCTCGTGGCGGCGATGACGCCGCGCTGGCTGCGCATCGGCGGCTATTGGTATCCGCGCGGCGGCATTCCGATCGACGTCTTCTGGCAGACGGGCGAGCCGCCCGCCGGCCTGTGGCTGCCCGACCAGGGCGTGCCGCCCTATCGCGGGCGGGGGTGAAAAACAGCACATGTCGCGCAATCTCGCCGTCATCGCGAGGAACGAAGCGACGAAGCGATCCAGGGGCCGCCCATGGCTCTGGATTGTTTCGCTTCGCTCGCAATGACGCGCGCGATTATGACGCGAGCGCCTTCGCCAGCCGATCGAAGGAGAGAAGCGCCTCGATCAGCGCCGGCAGATCGCGCAGCGCGATCATGTTCGGTCCGTCGGAGACAGCGCTTTCTGGATCGGGATGCGTCTCGATGAAGAGGCCGGCGACGCCCACCGCCACAGCCGCGCGCGCCAGCACGGGGACGAAGCGCCGCTCACCACCGGATGCCGCGCCGAGACCGCCCGGCTGCTGCACGGAATGTGTGGCGTCGAAAATGACCGGAACGCCGGTCGTCTCGGCGAGAATGGGGAGCGCGCGCATATCGGAGACGAGGGTGTTATAGCCGAAGCTGGTTCCGCGCTCGGTCGCCAGCGCGCCGGCGGCGCCCTCGGCGCGCAGCTTGTCGATCGCGTGGCGCATGTCCCAGGGCGCGAGAAACTGGCCCTTCTTCACATTGACGACGCGCCCCGTGCGCGCCGCCGCCGCCAGAAGGTCGGTCTGCCGGCAGAGGAAGGCGGGGATTTGCAGAATATCCGCAACCTCTGCGACAGGCGCGCATTGCGTCGTCTCATGCACGTCGGTGAGGATGGGAAGGCCGAAGCGCTCCTTGATCTCGGCGAAGATCGGCAGAGAGGCGGCAAGGCCGAGGCCGCGTCCCGCGGAGCCGGAGCTGCGATTGGCCTTGTCGAAAGAGGCTTTGAAGACCACGCCAATGCTCAGCCGCTCGGCGAGCTCGGCCAGCGCCTGTGCGATTTCGAGGCCCTGCGCGCGGCTCTCCAGCGCGCAGGGGCCGGCGATGAGGGCGAGCGGCAGATGATCGCCGAAGGCGACGCGGCGAGAAGAGCCGACCGTGACCGTGGAGAAATCCGCCGCTTTGTTCATCCGAGAAGCTTATCACCGATCACGACGAGGCGTCATTTGTGGGCGGCGGCGAGAGGCGCCCATGTCTGCGCGATGGTGACGGCGTAGGGCGTCGTCGGCCGGCCGATCAGCGCGCTGAGCTGGAGGCCATTGTCGAACAGCGCGCCTTTCGCCGCGCCTGCGTCGGAATCGGCCAGCATAGCGGCGAATGCGCCCGGCAGGCCGGCGCCGACGAGAGCGCCGGCGAAATCGGCTTCGGGCAGGTTCTGATAGGCGATCTTTCGTCCCGAGACATCGCTGATCGCGGCCGCGAATTCGCCGAGCGTATAGGCCTCGTCTCCGGCCAGCTCATAGATGCGGCCGGCCTGATCCGCGCCCGTCAGCACGGCGGCCGCGGCCTCGGCGTAATCGGCGCGCGCGGCGGAGGCGATCCGGCCCTCGCCGGCGGCGCCGATGAAGACCCCATGCGCCAGCGCCGGGGCGATGGAGGCGGCGTAATTTTCCGTATACCAGCCGTTGCGCAGCAACGCGAAAGGCGTTCCCGAGGCGCGCAGGAGCGCTTCCGTCTCGCGATGCTCCTGCGCCAGCGCCAGCGGCGAAACATCGGCGCGCAGCAGGCTCGTATAGGCGAGGAGGCCGACGCCGGCCCGCGTCGCCGCCTCGATGACATTGCGGTGCTGCGCCGTTCGCTGGCCCACCTCGCTCGAGGAGATCAGCAGCAGCCGTTCCACGCCCGCGAAGGCCGGGGTCAGCGTCTCCGGGCGGGAATAATCGGCGATGCGCAGCTCCACGCCGAGGGCGGCGAGATCGCGGGCGGCGTCGCTGTCGGTCCGGCGCACGCCGGCGACGATGCGCGTCGCCGGAACGCTTCGCAGCAGCGCGCCAATGACGAGCCGGCCGAGCTGGCCGGTCGCGCCGGTGACGAAAATGCGCGGGTGAGCGGAGGAGGTCATGGCGGCGTTCCTTTCGGTCTCATTTCTGATATAAGGTCTCTAGACGAGACTATGGAGCCCGTGAAGGAGGCAGTTTTTTGGGACAAGGCGACGCCGAGGGAACCGTCTCGATGACTGCGCGGGAGGAGCTCGCGCGCAAATTCGACGAATGGCGAGAGTTGGCGCTGGATGCGAGCCGCTGTCCGGTGCGCGATGTGCTGGATCGCGTCGGCGACAAATGGACGACGCTGATTTTGATCGCGCTGGCCGCCGGGCCGCAGCGCTTCGGCGCGCTCAACCGCGCGACGCCGGATATTTCCAAGCGCATGCTGACGCAGACGCTGCGCACGCTGGAGCGGGACGGGCTGGTCGCGCGCAGAGTCTATCCGACCAAGCCGCCGAGCGTGGATTATCGGCTGACGCCGCTCGGCGTCGCCATGATGGAGCCGCTGGCCGCGCTCATTCGGTGGGCGGAGCAGAGCCATCCGGCGATTGTCGCGGCGCGGCGGCGCTTCGACGAAGGGCCTGCCGAAGAGAGCGCGGCGTGAGCCGGGCGCGCGTCAGTCCGGCTCCTTGGCCTCGGCGGGCGTCACTTTCAGCACGGTGATGCGATTGCGCATCTTGCGCAGCACCTCGAAGCGGAAATCGTGGAAGTTGAACACCTGCCCCGCCTCCGGAATGGCCGCCGCTTCATGGATGACGAGGCCGGCGATCGTCGTCGCCTCCTCGTCGGGGAGGCTCCACTCCATCACGCGATTGAGATCGCGCACCGGCACGGCGCCGTCGACCAGCACGGAGCCGTCCTCCTGCGGGCGAACGCCCTGCATGGCGAGATCATGCTCGTCGCGAATATCGCCGACGATCTCCTCCAATATGTCCTCGAGCGTGACGAGGCCCATCACCTCGCCATATTCGTCGACGACGAGCGCGAAATGCGTCTTGCGCTTGAGGAAGGCCTCGAGCTGATCCTCGAGCGTCGTCGATTCCGGGACGAACCAGGGCTCGAGCGCGACATCGTCTATGCTGAGCTTGGAAAAATCCGCTCCCGCCGCATCGAGCGCGCGCAGCAAATCCTTGGAGTGGATGACGCCGATGAAATTATCGGGCCGGTCGCGCCACAAGGGCATGCGCGTGAAGGGCGAGGCGAGAACCTCGCGCACGATCTGCTCGGGCGGCAGATCGGCGTCTATGGTGCGCATTTTGGTGCGATGGATCATCACATCGGCGACATGCAGCACCTGAAGATCGAGCACGCCGCCGAACATGTCGCGCCAATTGCGCTCGACGGTTCCTTCCTCATGCATGATGTCGACGGCGCTCTTCAACTCGTCATAGGGCGAGAGCAGCGTGCGGCCATGGCCGATCTCGACGCCGGCGAGCTTCAGCACGCCGCGCACGAAGGCCTCCACCGCAAAGAGCAGCGGGCCGAAGACGGCGACGAACACGCTGATGATGCGGGCGACGCGCAGCGACAGCCGGTCGGGATGGTTGATCGCCACCGTCTTGGGCAGGACTTCGGCGAAGACCAGCAGCAGCACCGTCATGATGATGGTGGCGTAGACGGCGCCGCTCTCGCCAGTGAGATAGACGAGCACGCTGGTGGTGAAGGCCGAGCCGCCGATATTGACCAGAGTGGAGCCGAGCAGCAGCGCCGCGATCATGCGATTGCGCTGGCGCAGCAGGCGATTGACCACCACCGCGCGGCGATCGCCCTCCTTCTCCAGCGAGTGCATATGCGCATGGGAGGCGGCGGTCAGCGCCGTCTCGGAGGCGGAGAAGAAGGCCGAGAGAAGCACGCACAGCAAAACCACCAGGGACGCGACCCAGATGTCGACATTCTCGAGGCCAGCCTCCGCTCCGCCATGCATAGGGCTACTCGCGCGCGATTTCGTCTTTGAGGAAGCTGCGCAGCTGATCCACGTCTATGCCCTTGGCGACGAAGGAGCGTCCGATGCCGCGCGCCAGAATGAAGGTGAGCGCGCCTTTCTCGACTTTCTTGTCCTGGAACATGGCGTCGAGCATGGCGTCGGCGTCGTCGCGCCAGCCGGAAATGTCGCGAATGCGAGTCGGCAGGCCGACGCGGGTGAGATGGCGGCCGACCCGCTCGGCGTCCTGCAGGCTGCACAGGCCGAGCCGCGCCGAGAAGCGGAAGGCGCAGACGAGGCCGATGGCGACGCCTTCGCCATGGACGAGGCGCTCGCCGTCGTAACGCACGAGCCGCTCCAGCGCATGGCCGAAAGTATGGCCGAGATTGAGCAGAGCGCGATCGCCCTGCTCGGTCTCGTCGCGAGCGACGATCTTGGCCTTGGAGCGGCAGCTCACCGAAATCGCCTCGACGCGCGCGGCGCGGTCGGCGAAGACGGCGGAGGCGTTGTTCTCCAGCCATTCGAAGAAGAAGGCGTCGTCGATGAGGCCGTATTTGACGACCTCGGCGTAGCCGGCGCGGAACTCGCGCAGCGGCAGCGTCGCCAGAGCGTCGACATCGGCCAGCACTAGCGAGGGCTGATAGAAGGCGCCGACGAGATTCTTGCCCTGCGGCGTGTTGATGCCGGTCTTGCCGCCGACGGAAGAGTCGACCTGCGCCAGCAGAGTCGTCGGCACTTGCACGAAGCGCGAGCCGCGCCGCACGCTCGCCGCCGCGAAGCCGGCGAGATCGCCGACCACGCCGCCGCCGAGCGCCAGCACCACATCGCCGCGCTCGATGCGGGCCTCCAAAATCTCCTCGCAGACGCGCTGGAAGACGGGGAAGGATTTGGAGGCTTCGCCCGGCTCGACGATGATCGAGGCGGTGCGTATACCGGCTTTCTCCAGGCTGTGGCGCAGCACGGGGAGCTGCAGCCGCGCGACATTGGCGTCGGTGACGACGGCGCAGGCGGCGCCCGGCGCGATGCGCGCGAGATGCTCGCCCGCCTGCTCGAGCAGCCCGGCGCCGATGATGATGTCATAGGCGCGGTCGCCGAGCCCCACTTCGACAGTCTGCGGCTCGACGGGGGCGGGCGGCGTGCGTGACGTCATGAATCTGTCGAATCCTCGTGTGGTCGCGCTCTCCGGCGCGCCATGCGCAAAGGCCAGCAGCGCGGCGATGGTCTCCTCGACCATCACCTCATGCGCCACATCGCGGGAGAGCACGGCGATGTCGGCCTGGCGGTAGACCGGATAGCGCTCGTCCATCAGCCGGCGCAGCACGGCGGCGGGATCGCTCGTCTGCAGCAGCGGCCGGTCGCCCTTGCGGCGCACGCGGCGCAGCAGCACGTCATGGGCGGCGTCGAACCACAACGAGACGCCGCGCTCCTTCACCCGCAGGCGGGTGGTCTCGTCCATGAAGGCGCCGCCGCCGGTCGCCAGCACGCAGGGCTCGCCGGCCAGCAGGCGGGCGATGACGCGGCGCTCGCAATCGCGGAAATGCGCTTCGCCATATTTGGCGAAAATATCGGGGATCGACATGCCGGCCGCGGCGGCGACGATCTCGGCGTCGGCGTCCTTGAAGGGCAGGCCGAGGCGCTGGGCCAGGCGCTGGCCGATGGAGGTCTTGCCGGAGCCCATCATGCCGACGAGCACGAGCGAGCGGCCGAGCAGAGCGCCGCGAATGGCGCGCGCGCAGTCCTCGGGCGGAGTCTGTCCGCCCGGCCGCGCCACATGGCCGCCGATCGCTTGCACTTTGCTCATGACGTACAATCTACACCGCGCCGCAAGGAAATTCAGCCCCCATTTGCTCATGTGGGCAGCAGCGGCTCGAGAAACCGGCGGATGAAGTGAAGCATTCGCGGCTCGGCGAGGTCGGCGCGCCGCGCAGCCATGCGCACGCCGGCCAGCTCCGGCTTGTTTTGCGCGGCGATAAAGGCGGTCACGCGCTCTTCCAGCGCGGCGGCGGAGAGCGGCGATTGCGCGATTCGCATGCAGGCGACGCGCGGCCCGGCGAAGACGATGGTCCAGCCGGGCGAAAGCCGCACCTCTTGCGCCGCAATGCCGGTCTCCTCCTCCAGCTCGCGCAGCAGATTGGCCTCGAGATCGACGATCCCGTCGCGCAGATCGCTCGGGTCCGGCGTGCCGGCGGGGAAATAGATCGCCCCGGCGGCGGAATGATCCGCCCCCATCTCGCCGAGCAGAAAGGCGCCGTCCGACGAGCGCAGCGCCGGCATGGAGAAGCAATTATGGACGCCGCCGCCCGGAAAGCCGAAGTCCCGCCAGGCGAGGAAGCGCGAGAAGCGCGTCGTGAAGAATCTGACGCCGAGCGTCCCGTTCTCCCCGCGCGAGACTCCATGGGCGAGCAGCACAGGCCCATCATAGAGCGAGGGGACAGCGGCGCGGCGCGTGGCCCAATGGGCGTCGATCTCCGCGCCGCGCAGCCGATCGAAGGCCCAATCATGAGGCTCGAGCACGCAATGCAGGGCGGCGGCGCTGGCGATCTCGATCTCGCCGCTCATAACTCCAATTCTCCGCGTTGCATTTCCACCGCATGTCCCGCCACTGTGACCGCGACGAGACGGCCCGCCTCGATCCGCGAGCCGAGGATGATGCGGGAAGGGCGGCCCATGGCGTAGCCCTGCTCGATGACGAATTCGTGCTCGCCATCCTCCGGCGCCTCGAAGGCGTGAGCGACGCCGGCAAAGGCCGCGGCGGCCGAGCCGGTGGCCGGGTCCTCGCCTATGCCGACGCCATTGGCGAACATTCGCGCGCAGACCGCGCTCGCAGGCTCCACTGTCTCGCTCGTGTAGAGATAGGCGCCGACCGCCTCGCCCATGACGGCCGGAAAGAGCGCCGGGTCCGGCCGCGCGCGATCCAGCGCCGCGCGGGAGGAGAGCGGAACGAAGACGAACTCCACCCCGGCGGAGAAGCGCGAGGGGATGTGGCGGGCGAAGCCTATGTCCGCGGCCGAGAGGCCGAGCGCGCGGGCCAGAGGTTCGGCCTCCGGCGCCGGCGCTCCGGGGAGGGGCAGGCGCGGCGCGACGACGCGCGCGAGAATGGCGCGGGAGGCGTCCCTCACCACATCGCAGCGGACGAGCCCGATCTCCTCCTCGAGCGCGATGACGATTCCGTTGCGGTTCAGCATCTCCGGCGCGCGCTGCGTGGCGAGCAGGATCGCCGCGCCGATCGTCGGATGGCCGGCGAAGGGCAATTCGCGCAGCGGCGTGAAGATGCGCAGCCGCGCCGTATTGATGGAATCGCGCGGCTCCAGCACGAAGACGGTCTCACTCAGATTGAGCTCGCGGGCGATGGACTGCATCGTCGCAGCGTCGAGCCCGTCCGCGCCGAGCACGACGGCGAGCGGATTGCCGGCGAAACGATGCGTCGTGAAGACGTCGAGCGTGAAAAAGCGCAATCGCATGGGAAGGGCGGAGCCTCGGCTAGGGCCAGAAGGGGCGGCTCAGGATCTGGACGGCAGGGTCAGGGCCAGGAGGGCTCGCCCTGAATGTTGAGAATGCTGATCGAATCGCGGAACTCGATCAATTCGACGATGAGCCCGTGCTCGAAACGTACGAAATCGGCGAGGTCGACGCGGCCCTCGAGGCCGGTGCCGCGATGGCGCCAGCGCACGCTGCGCCGGAGCGCGACGCGGCCGCCGTCGATGACGACATCGTCGATCATCGGCTCCGACTGGCAGAAGTCGACGTTGATGGCGCGCAATATATTGAGCAGCGCGTCGATGCCCGTATGGCGCCCGGCATAGGGGATGCGCGTCTTGTCGCCGACGAACTCGCAGACGACATCCGGCGAGAACAGCTCGTGGATCACGCTGAAATCGCCGTTCTCGGCCGGCTGCGAGGCGAGCAAATCGAGGCGGCGACGGATTTCGTCGCGCTCCAGCCCCGGCGGGCGATGGGTGAAAAGCTCTTCGATATCGGTCATACGCGCCTCGATTCGCGCTTTCTTCTCAGGGGCGGCGCTAGTCCCTTTCGATGAGCGCTTCGTCGCTGAAGGGATTCCAGCCGTGATAATCGAGATACTCGAACACTTCGATGACCATGCCGTTTCGCCAAGACAGGAAATGCGCCATGTCCATGGTCGCGGTGCGCCCGGAATTGCGATGGCGCCAGGAGTTGCGCCACCGCACCACCGTCATGGAGCCGTCCACCAAAATGTCCAGCACCTCGCTGCCGAGGGGCTCGTAGTCGACGTCGGTGAGACGAATATTCTCGCGAAACGCCTCGCGGCCGTGAAGGACGCCGGGCAGAAACAAGCCCTCTTTGGTGGCGTGATAGCGAACGATCACGTCCGGCGCAAAATAGCGCAACATCTCCTCGATCTGCCCCGACATGCGCAGGCGCGTGATCTCGAAGACATTGCGTCTCAATTTGCGACGTTCCTCTTCGTCAGGCGCGTCGATTTTCGGCTGCATCGCGCCTCTCCGTCGCAAGGGCGGCGCCCCGGCCGCTCCTCTCTCGACGTTGCGTTCGATCCGAGCTGAACTTCCCTATGGCGCTCTCCTTCGCACGCTCCACGAGAGCACGATCCAATCGGATCGGATCGCGCGCCCGATCGGAGGCGCTCTAATTGCGGTCCTTGTCGACCAGCCGGTTCTTGCCGATCCAGGGCATCATCGCGCGCAGGCGTCCGCCGACCTCCTCGATCGGATGGGCGGCGTTGCGGGCGCGGGTCGCCTTGAAGGATGTCTGGCTCACCTTGTTCTCGAGCATCCAGTCGCGGGTGAACTTGCCGGACTGAATATCCTCGAGCACGCGCTTCATCTCGGCCTTGGTGTCCTTGGTGACGATGCGCGGGCCGGTGACATATTCGCCATATTCGGCAGTGTTGGAGACCGAATAATTCATATTGGCGATGCCGCCCTCATAGATGAGGTCGACGATCAGCTTCACCTCGTGAAGGCACTCGAAATAGGCCATTTCCGGCGCATAGCCGGCCTCGACCAAAGTCTCGAAGCCATTGCGGATCAGCTCGACGAGACCGCCGCAGAGCACCACCTGCTCGCCAAAGAGATCGGTCTCGCATTCCTCGCGGAAGCTGGTCTCGATGACGCCCGCCCGGCCGCCGCCGATCGCCGAGGCGTAGGAGAGGCCGAGCTCGAGCGCATTGCCGGAGGCGTTCTGATGCACGGCGATGAGGCAGGGCACGCCGCCGCCCTTCAGATATTCGCCGCGCACCGTATGGCCGGGACCCTTGGGCGCGACCATGATGACGTCGAGATCCTTGCGCGGCTCGATGAGGTTGAAGTGAATGTTGAGGCCATGGGCGAAGAACAGCGCCGCGCCGGGCTTCAGATTCGGCTCGAGCTCGGCGGCGTAGATCTCGCCCTGCAGCTCGTCCGGCGTCAGCATCATGACGACATCGGCCCATTTGGCGGCCTCGGCCACCTCCAGCACCTTGACGCCGGCGCCCTCGGCCTTTTTGGCGGAGGCGGAGCCCTTGCGCAGCGCGACCGCGACCTCGGTGACGCCGGAATCCTTGAGGTTCAGGACATGGGCGTGGCCCTGGCTGCCATAGCCGACCACAGCGACCTTCTTGCCCTTGATCAGATTGATGTCGGCATCCCGATCATAATAGACGCGCATATTCTCGCTTTCCCCCGCAGGACGACAGTCGGCCGTCGCTAGTCTTCAAGAGCTCCGCAACCGCCGGTCGCGCCGGTGGAGTCGGTTTCCTGATTGATTTTACGTGGCTTTTCTCTCGTCTCGGGAAGAACCGCAGGACGAGAGCGCATTTCGCAGACCTTTCTACGCGTCCAGCGCGCGAAGGTCAAAAATTAAGGATTTGCGCGGTCAGATCGGGTCCGGTCCGCGGGAGATCGCCGCCACGCCGGTGCGCGAGACCTCGACGAGGCCGATCGGGCGCATCAGATCGACGAATTCGTCGATCTTATTGGGCTTTCCGGTCAGCTCGAAGATGAAGCTCTCGGTCGTGGCGTCGACGACGCGGGCGCGGAAGGCCTCGGCCAGCTGCAGCGCGGCGTTGCGCTCCTCGCCCTTGCCGCGCACCTTCACCATGGCCAGCTCGCGCTCGAGCGAGCGGGCGGAGACGGTGAGATCGGTGACTTTATGAACCGGCACCAGCCGCTCGAGCTGATGCTGAATCTGCTCGATCGTCTCCGGCGTGCCGGAGGTGACGACGGTGATGCGCGAGAGATGCTCGCCATGGGCGACCTCCGCCACCGTCAGGCTCTCGATATTATAGCCGCGGCCCGAGAACAGGCCGACGACGCGCGCCAGCACGCCCGGCTCATTGTCGACCAGCACGGCGAGCGTATGCGTCTCCACATTGGAGCGCGACGTCGGCGAGGAATAGGGCGAGGGCGGGGAGAGGGGAGCGTTCATGTGTCCGTTTCCAGCGAATAGCGAGTAGCGAGTAGCGAATAGTCGACGCAGGAGCAGCTCTATTCGCTACTCGCTATCTCGCTATTCGCGCTCGTCTCACACCAGCATCTTGCCCTTTTCGTCGATGATCGAGCCGAGCTCGATTCCGGCGTCGTCGGAGAGATCGGCGAGCAGCATGTCGTTATGCGCCTTGCCCGAGGGGATCATCGGGAAGCAATTCTCGCCCTTCTCGACGAGGCAGTCGAAAATCACCGGCCCGTCATAGTCGATCATTTCCTGAATAGCGCGATCGAGATCGGCGGGGTCGGAGCAGCGAATGCCCTTGGCGCCGAAGGCCTCGGCGAGCTTCACGAAATCGGGCAGCGCCTCCGAATAGGAATGCGAGTAGCGCCCGCCGTGCAGCAGCTCCTGCCACTGGCGCACCATGCCCATATATTCATTGTTGAGGATGAACACCTTGACCGGCAGGCGATATTGGATCGCCGTCGACATTTCCTGAATGTTCATCAGAATGGACGCCTCGCCGGCGATGTCGACGACCAGCGATTTGGGATGCGCGAGCTGCGCGCCGATCGCCGCCGGCAGGCCATAGCCCATGGTGCCGAGCCCGCCGGAGGTCATCCAGCGATTGGGCTCGTCGAAATGATAATGCTGCGCGGCCCACATCTGATGCTGGCCGACCTCGGTGGTGACGTAAGGATCGCGATCCTTGGTCAGCGCATAGAGACGCTGCACGGCGTATTGCGGCTTGATGACCTTGTCCGAATTGCGGAAGGCCAGCGACTTGCGGTCGCGCCATTCGTCGATCTTCTTCCACCAGGCGTCGAGCGGCTGCTTCTCGGCGTGCATCGCCTCGGCGCGCCAGATGCGCACCATGCTCTCCAGCACATGGCCGCAATCGCCGACGATGGGCAGATCGACCTTCACATTCTTATTGATCGAGGAACGATCGATATCGATGTGGATCTTCTTCGAGCCGGGCGAGAAAGCGTCGAGCCTTCCGGTGATGCGATCGTCGAAACGCGAGCCGACGGCGATCATCAGATCGCAGTCGTGCATGGCGTTATTGGCCTCGAAAGTGCCGTGCATGCCGAGCATTCCGAGCCAGTTCGGCCCGGAGCCCGGATAGGCGCCGAGGCCCATCAGCGTGGAGGTGATCGGGAAGCCGGTCAGCGACACCAATTCGCGCAGCAGCGTCGAGGCCGCCGGGCCGGAATTGATGACGCCGCCGCCCGTGTACAAGATGGGGCGCTTGGCGGCGGCCATCATCTTCACCGCGAGGCGAATGGCGTCCGTGTCGGCGTCGAGCTTGGGCTTATAGGTCTTGTGATGCACATTGCGCGGGCCTGTATAGGTCCCGGACGCGAATTGCACATCCTTCGGAATGTCGATGACCACCGGCCCGGGCCGCCCGCTGGAGGCGACGTAAAACGCCTCGTGCAGGATGCGCGGCAGATCGGCGATATTCTTCACCAGATAATTATGCTTGGTGCAGTGGCGCGTGATGCCGACCGTGTCGCATTCCTGAAAGGCGTCGGAGCCGATGAGATGCGTCGGCACCTGGCCGGTGATGCAGACCAGCGGAATGGAGTCCATCAGCGCATCGGTGAGGCCGGTGATGGTGTTGGTGGCGCCGGGGCCGGAGGTGACGAGCAGCACGCCCGGCTTGCCGGAGGAGCGGGCGTAGCCCTCCGCCGCATGGGCCGCGCCCTGCTCGTGACGCACGAGAATGTGCCGCACCTTCTCTTGATGGAAGAGCACGTCATAGATCGGAAGGACGGCGCCGCCGGGATAGCCGAAAAGCACTTCGACGCCCTGATCCTTCAGGGCCTCGACCACCATTTCCGCTCCGGTCATCTGCTTCGCCATTCTCTCCAGCTCCGCTTTTCTCGACCCTCGAGACATAGGACTGCGCGGGCGCGCCCCCATAGGCAATAAAAAAGGCCCCCTGGAGGGCCTCGGATAAGCGCCAGCGGCGGAAGCTCGGGTTCAGACCCGCTCCGTCTCCAGCGCCCTGCCTACGAGAAGAATGCCCTTCACGGCCCGCTCCAGGTGAAATAACGGAGTAGACGTTACGGGAGACGACCGCAGGGGTCAAGGCGATTCCGCGGGCATAGGGGCGATCGGCGCGCGCGCCGGTCCCCTGAGCTTGGCCGGCGCGGCGAATTCGTGTACGGCTCCGTCGCCTCCCCACGAGAACGAGTCGAAGATGAAGCGCTTTTTCGAATCCTTCCTGTTCATGTCGCGCTGGCTGCTCGCGCCCTTCTTCGTCATGCTGGCGGTTGGGCTCTTGGAGCTGCTCTATAAAGCGGGCGTCCATCTCTACGAGGCGACGGCGCATCTCCTCACCGCCGCCGAATCCGACATGACCCTGCTGGTGCTGGACCTCATCGACATGACTCTGACCGGCGCTCTGGTGGTGACGGTCATGCTGTCGGTCTATGAGAATTTCGTCTCCAGGGTCGACACGGACAGCCAGCCCGGCTGGCCGGACTGGATGGGCTCGATCGATTTCTCCGAGCTGAAGCTGAAGCTGCTCTCGACCATCGTCGCCATTTCGGCGATCAAATTGCTCGAAGCCTTCATGGACGTGCCGCATATGAATGACCGGGATCTGTATTTCTATCTCGGCATTCATATGGTCTTCGTCGTCTCGACGCTGGCCTTCGCTCTGTCGGAGCGCCTCGCCGGCGGCCATGGAAAAAACCACGACGAGGAGGCGCATTGACGAGCGAGCCGGAAGACCGGCTCAGCGTTTCTTCACGAATTCCGTCCGCAGCACCAATCCTTTGATGGTGTCGTGCCGGCAGTCGATCTCCTCCGGATCGTCGGTGAGGCGGATCGATTTGATCACCGTGCCCTGCTTCAACGTCTGATTGGCGCCCTTCACCTTCAGATCCTTGATGAGGGTGACGGAGTCGCCGTCGGCGAGCGCATTGCCGGCCGAATCCTTCACGACTTTCGCCTGCGCCGCCGCCGCGGCGAGCTGCGACGCCGGAACCCATTCGCCGCTCGCTTCGTCATAGACATAGTCTTCGTCGTCGGCCACGCGAACCTCTTTTCGATTGAACGCCGCGCGCGAGAGCCGCGCATCGGATGCGCTCTCTTAGGCGACCGCGCCGCCCCGGCGCAAGGTGGAGCGGAGCGATGCGTTTCTATGGGGCGACGTCTCTAGAGCATTATCCGATCCGATCGGATCGGATAATGCTCTAGGTATCTCTCTTTTGGAGCGAATTCTGATCGATCGAACGATACCGTTCGATCGGAACGCGCTCTAGAATTTGCGGCCCGGCGGCGCAGGCGCGCATTTCATCACGGCGATGACGCCGCCATCGTCATATTTCAACGTGCCCGCGGTCATGTCGAGCAGGTTGCGAATATGCTGATCTCGGCATTTGCCGGTCGCGGCGACGCAGACGCGGTCCTGTCCGAAGCTCACCGCATCCTTATCCACGCTGACCGCATAAGTGACCTTTTGCGTCTCGCTGGAGCCGCTCGCGCCGGAGACATAGGAATCGCCATCGCGATATTCCTCGGCGACGCCGTCCTCCCAAATGAGCTGCACGAAGCGCCGGCCGGTGTCGACGTCGATCGCGACCGTTCGATTGGTGCGTCCGCAATCGAGATGAATTTCCGAGGCGTGGGCATGCGGCGCGAGCAGCAGCGCTAGGGCCACAAAAGCGTAGAGTCTGGCGTTCATTCTATTTTCCGCAATGCGCGCGCGGCGCGGCCTCGTCAATTTCTCGGCAGGGAGGAGCGCATCTCGTCGCAGGCGCGCAATTGCGCCTCGGTCGCAGACCAATAGGAGATTTCGCAAAGGGCCTGATAGCGGCTGGCCACGAAGATCGACCACAGAAAATAGCCGAAGCCGGCGACGCCCAACGCCAGCAGCATGTTGCGACTAAAAGCGTTCATGATCGCCCTTTCGCGCCGATGCGGCGTGAAGCCCTCTGCCCTGTCATCCTGGCGCGAGCGCATGGCCGGGTCAAGCGCGTTCCCGTCAGTCCAAAGTCTGGCGGAAACGCATCACCGCGACGCTCATCGCCACCAGGGTGAAGACGCCGAGCGCCAGAGTGTCGCTGGTCAAATCGCTGAAGCTCGAGCCTTTCAGCATGATGGAGCGAACGATGCGCAGATAATGGGTGAGCGGCAGCGCCTCGCCGACATATTGCGCCCATTGCGGCATGCCGCGGAAGGGGAAGAAGAAGCCCGAGAGCAGCATATTGGGCAGAAAGAAGAAGAAGGTCATCTGGATCGCCTGCAATTGATTGATGGCGATCGTCGAGAATGTGTAGCCGACCGAGAGATTGGCGGTGATGAACAAGAGCGTCAGCGGGCCGAGCACGAACAGCGAGCCGACGATCGGCACGCCGAACAGCATTGTCGCGACGATGAGGATGATGCCCATCTGCACGCCGCCGACGACGACATAAGGCGCGATCTTGCCCAGCATGATCTCGGTCGGCCGCACCGGCATGGCGAGCAGCGACTCCATCGTGCCGCGCTCGATCTCGCGCGTCACCGAGAGCGCGGTGTAGATCAGCATGGTCATTGTGAGAATCGTGCCGACGAGGCCGGGGACGATATTGCGCCGCGTCTCGCCTGCCGCGTTATAGCGCCGATGCACCTGCACCTCGAAGGGCGCCGGCCCTTGCGCGAGCCGCGCCAGCGGACCCGTCAGCTCGCGGTCGAGCGCGCTCGCGGCCGCCGCCGTGACGGCGGAGACTGCGCCGCCGGTCGCGGTCGGATCGGTGGCGTCGGCGACGAGCAGCAGCGGCGGCTTCTCGCCGCGGATCACGCGCCGGCCGAAGTCGGGCGGAATCTCGATGACGAATTGCACGCGATTGGAGAGGATCAGCTTCTCCGCGTCCGTTTCATCCGTGGCGGCGGCGATGATGTCGAAATAATCGGTCGCCCGCAGCGCGGCGATGAAGGAGCGCGCCAGCGGCCCGTCGTCCTGCACCAGCAGCGCCGTGGCGAGATGCTTGGGATCGGCGTTGATGGCGTAGCCGAACAGCAAGAGCTGAATGAGCGGAATGCCGACGATCATCGCCAGCGTCACGCGATCGCGGCGCAGCTGGATCAGCTCCTTCACGAACATCGCATAGAGACGCCCGAGCGAGGCGCGCGCCTGCGGCGTCCATATCATCGTCGCGCCTCTATATGCGTCATGAGATCGATGAACACATCCTCGAGCGAGGGCTCGCCGCGCGTCCATTGCTGCGGCGCGTCTTTGCCGAACTCGCGCACGATCGCGGCGAGGCGCGCTGCGTCGCGGCCGGCGACATGCAGCGCCATGCCGAAGGGTGCGACCATATCGACGCCCTTCGTCGCCTTCAGCCGCGCCGCGAGCGCGCCGAGATCGGGGCCGGTCACGACGTAAGTGGAGAGGCCGGAGCGGGCGACGATCTCGGCGATCGTCCCTTGCGCCAACAGACGTCCATCGGCGATATAGGCGATCTCGTGGCAGCGCTCCGCCTCGTCCATGTAATGGGTGGAGACCAGCACAGTGAGCCCGCCGGCGGCGAGCGAATGAATCTCGTCCCAGAAATCGCGGCGCGCTTTTGGATCGACTCCCGCCGTCGGCTCGTCGAGCAGCAGCAGCGCCGGACCGGGCAATATGCAGGCGGCGAGCGCCAGCCGCTGCTTCCAGCCGCCGGAGAGCTCACCAGCGAGCTGCTCGGCGCGCTTGTCCAACCCTAAGCGAATGATCGCCTCGCGAGCCGCTTCGACGGGCCGCGGAAGGCCATAGATGCGCGCGACGAATTCGAGATTTTCGCGGATCGACAGATCGCCATAGAGAGAGAAGCGCTGCGTCATATAGCCGACCTGGCGCTTGATCTCGTTCTGCTGCGTGCGAATGTCGTAGCCGAGACAGGAGCCGCGACCGGAATCGGGCGTCAGCAATCCGCAGAGCATGCGGATCGTCGTCGTCTTGCCGCTGCCATTGGGGCCGAGAAAGCCGTGAATGCGGCCGCGCTCGACGCGCATTGTGAGATTGTCGACCACCTTGCGGCCGCCGAAGGATTTGGTGAGTCCTTCGGCCTCTATGGCGACGCCGGCGGCGCTCACGGCGCCGCGCTCTCGGCGGAGAGGCGCACCTGGACCGGCAGGCCCAGCGGCAGCCGCAGCGCTTTCTCCTCGAGCCGCGCCTCCACTTTGAAGACGAGCTTGGCGCGCTCCTGATCGCTGAAGATGACGGGCGGCGTATATTCCTCGCGTTGCGCGATGAAGCTGATGCGGCCCGAAAGACCCTTCTCGCAGCCGTCGCATTCGACGGCGACGCGCGCGCCGAGCCGCGCCTCGACGAGCCGCGCCTGCGGGACATAGAAGCGCACTTTGCGATTCTCCGGCGGCAGCAGGGAGAGCGCCGGCTGGCCGGCGACGACCATCTCGCCGGCGCGGAAGAAAATATCCTGCACCACGCCCGCCGCCGGCGCGACGACCTTTTGTCGCGCGATGCGCGTGTCGAGCTGCTCGATCTGCGCGCGCGCCATGACGATCGCCGATTGCGCGGCCTCGATCTCCTGATTGCGGCTCGGCAGGCGCGCGACCTCGATCTGGCGCTCCGCCTCGGCGAGCGCAGCCTTGTCGCGATCCCGCGCCATCACCGCCTGATCGAGCGCCGATTTTGGCGCATTGCCATGCGAAGTGAGAATGCGCTTGCGCTCATATTCGGCGGCCGACAGAGCGAGCGAGGCGCGGGCGCGCTCGACGGCGGCCTGCAGCACGGCGATCTGCTGCGGACGATTCATGGAGGCGCGCAGATTTTCGAGCTGCGCCTGCATTTGCGCCAGCCGCGCGGCGGCTTCGGCGCGCTGGCGATCGAGCACGGGGGTAGCCATGGAGAAGAGCGGCTCGCCCTCCGTCACCGCTCTGCCGGCCTCGACGTCGAGCCGGGCGAGACGCTCGCCTTCCACCGGGCCGATATAGAGAAGCTCGCCCTCGACATAGCCGAGGAAGGCGCCGGAGCCATAGCCGTCGCCGCGCAGGCGCCAGAGGCCGAGCGCGAGGGGGATCAGCAAGACGAGCAGGAGCCAGCGTCGCATTTCCGTCCTCGCAACGGCGGACGGAGCGGGCCGGCCAGCCCAATGCGCTCGATCCGAACTTTCCCCGAGGTCAGGCTGTTAAGTCGCGCCGGTGACGCGGTCAAGACCCAGCTCCGGGGCGGGCTGTCGCAAGGGGAGGGTCGTCGAGGGGAGTTATTGCGCAGCGTCGAGCTGCGGCCGCAGAGGGATCAGCGCCACCATGAACTGCGACAGTTCCGGTGAGATTGCGGGATCGCGCTTCAAATCGACGAGGCTGCGCGGCGCAGGGATCGGCTGGCCGTGCTCGAGCGCGACGTCCACCCAGAGCGTCAGCGCCTCGGCGGCGTTGGCCATCGCCTCGTCGAGACTATCGCCCGCGGAGACGCAGCCGGGCAGATCGGGACACCAGACGCCGACCGCCTTTCCCTCTTCCTCTTCGGCAATGGCGACGTAATGGGTCATCGAGCTCGTTCAGTCTCGTGGCGCTAGAGCAATAATTTGAAGGGAGCGGGGCGACCGCAGGGAGGGAAACGGCCGCCCCGGCCGGACGCTCAGAAGAAGCCGAGCTTGTCCGGGCTATAGCTGACCAGCAGGTTCTTCGTCTGCTGGTAGTGATCGAGCATCATGCGATGATTCTCGCGGCCGATGCCGGACTGCTTGTAGCCGCCGAAGGCCGCATGCGCCGGATAGGCGTGATAGCAATTGGTCCACACGCGTCCCGCCTGCACGGCGCGGCCGACGCGATAGGCGCGGTTGATGTCGCGGGTCCACACGCCGGCGCCGAGGCCGAAGATCGTGTCATTGGCGATCGCCACCGCCTCTTCATCCGTGTCGAACACCGTCACCGACACGACGGGTCCGAAGATCTCCTCCTGGAACACGCGCATCTTATTATTGCCGGCGAGCACTGTGGGCTTCACATAATAGCCGCCGGAAAGATCGCCGCCGAGCTCGGCGCGTCCGCCGCCGATCAATATGTCCGCGCCTTCCTTCTGGCCGATGTCGATATAGCCGAGGATCTTCTCCATCTGCTCCTTGGAGGCCTGCGCGCCGATCATCGTCCGCGCGTCGAGCGGGTCGCCTTGCACGATGGCGCCGACGCGCTTCACCGCTTTCTCGATGAATTTGTCATAGATGCTTCGATGCACCAGAGCGCGACTCGGGCAGGTGCAGACCTCGCCCTGATTGAGCGCGAACATGGCGAAGCCTTCCAGCGCCTTGTCGAGGAATGCGTCGTCTTCCGCCGCCACATCGGCGAAGAAGATGTTCGGCGATTTGCCGCCGAGCTCCAATGTCGTGGGGATGAGATTGCGCGCGGCATATTCGCCGATCAGCCGTCCCGTGCTGGTCTCGCCGGTGAAGGCGATCTTGGCGATGCGCGGCGAGGAGGCGAGCGGCTTGCCCGCCTCGAGGCCGAATCCATTGACGATATTGATGACGCCAGCCGGCAGAAGATCGCCGACGATCTTCGCCCATACGAGTATGGAGGCGGGCGTCTGCTCGGCCGGTTTCAGCACCACGCAATTGCCCGCCGCGATAGCGGGAGCGAGCTTCCACGCCGCCATCAGCAAGGGAAAATTCCAAGGAATGATCTGGCCGACAACGCCGAGCGGCTCGTGGAAATGATAGGCGACCGTGTCGTGGTCGATTTCCGATACGCCGCCTTCCTGCGCGCGGATCGCCGAGGCGAAGTAGCGAAAATGATCGATGGCGAGCGGAATGTCGGCGGCCGTCGTCTCGCGGATCGGCTTGCCATTGTCCCAGCTCTCGGCCTCCGCCAGCGCCGCGAGATTTTGTTCCATGCGATCGGCGACGGCGTGGAGAACGCGCGCGCGTTCGCCGACGCTGGCGCGGCCCCACGCGTCCTTGGCGGCATGGGCGGCGTCGAGCGCGAGCTCTATGTCGGTCGCGTCGGAACGCGGGACCTCGCAGAGAATCTGTCCATTGACCGGAGTCACATTCTCGAAATAGCGGCCGGCGCGCGGCGCCACCCAGCGGCCGCCGATGAAATTCTCGTAGCGCGCCTCGAACTTCGGTGTCGTGGAGCGGAGGAATTCGGGCCTCGTCATGACGTTTCCCCTTTGTGTCTCTGCGCCTTTGCGGCGTCGGGGGAGATCATCCGCCCGCGCGGTCGACGGCGCCAGAGGGGGAACGCATGAACGGCCTCGAGGTGTCGCAGATTTGCGACAGTCGGGGCTGGCGAAGACGTCACAGCGACGGCTCTGGCGCGAATTCCACGCGCGAGGCGACAGGGAAAGCCCGTATCGGAGTCATACCGCCGCGCCTCAAAAGTTCACATTGTTTTGATTAGCTGTTCTCCTCTCGGCGAGGCTGGCGGACGCGTCTTCGGCGGGACCGCGAATGATCCGGGAAGATGCGGGACGAGATTTTCAACGTCGATTTTCGAGGGGAGGCGATCATGCCTTTGAACCCAGGCGAAACTGCGAGATTGCGGAATCTGTGCAATTTGTTTTCGATCGACTTCCGTCTTACGGAGGACAATCTTCCCGGCGCATTGTCGGTCACGACATGCCTTTATTCGATGCCGGTCATCGCGGATCATTTCGAGCGGCGCCGCTTTGGCAATCAGATTTTACAGAGCGCCCATGCGCATTTTTCGTCGTCGGAGCCGAAGTCGTCACAATTTTTCGCGCTCATATCAGCCCGTGTGATCGAGATTCAAGAGTTTCGCTCCTGGTACGCGGAAATGGCGCGATCGCCCGAAGAGCTTATTCGTTCATATCAGAGCATGCAGCGCGTCGTCACCGCGCTGAAGTTCATCGGGGTGGGCGCGGGATCCGGGGCCATCGCCGCCGGAATGAAAGAGGCGCTCAAGGCGAAGGGAGGCGCCGAGATGGCCAAAGCCGGGGCCAAGACGACCTTGAGCCGCATGTCGGGAAAAGGCGCGATATTCGAGGGCATCGAAGCGCGATACGGCAAGCTTCCTGTGGGAGGGGGCGTCGCGCTGTTCTTGATCGTCACCGCAGCTACCGCATTGTATGTTTCGCTGCTCGAGGAAATGCGTAAGCTAAAGATCGTCATCTTGGATAAATTTCAGAATGGTCAAATCAGCAATGAGCTTTTTTCAAAAGCATTCACCGAAATAGACCCGAATAGCATCAAAAAATATTGGGAGATGTGATTTGAAAAAAATAGAAATCGACCGCACCACATTCTACATGGGCGCGACGGCGCTGAATTTCGTGTCGTGGGTGCTTCTGTCGGTTTATGCGGACGTGTCGCTCTTGGTGCTGTTTTTACCGGTTTTTGTTTTCTTTTATGTGCTCGTCAGGCTCTGCGTGCGTTACGTGTTCGAGATGAAATAGCTCTCACCCCGGTCACTGCGACAATCCGAGCCGCCCGAGCTTGCGATGCAGAGTGGCGCGGCTGACGCCGAGCAGCCGCGCGGCGGCGGTCACATTGCCATTGGCGCGGGCGAGCGCGCGGCGAATGGCGCCGCGCTCGGCGTCTTCCAGCTCATTTCTCTGCAGCTCTCCGCTCTGCAGCTCCGTCTCGGCGGCGCCGCTCAGCAGATCGGCGGCCGGCAGCTGCGCCGCTATGCGCGCGTCGGTGACGCCGAGCTCGAGCCGCGCCGCGCGCGTCGCGCCGATGACGAGATCGTGCCGATCGACGGCGATCAACGAGGCGGCGTTTCGATCGGCCTGCGGCGAGAGCAGGATGCGCGCGTCGGCGAAAGCGCGGCGGAAGTTCAGCGCCTCTATCGTGCGCGCGGCGTCGACGACGGCGACGGACAATAGATTGGTCAGCCCGTCGGCCAAGGTCTCGCGGCAGGAGGAGACGTCGAGCGCCGCGGCCAGCCGTCCCAAATGATCGAAGATCGGCGCGGCCGTGCAGCTCAGCCCGGTGTTCTGCGTATGAAAATGCTGGTCGCGATGGATCGTCAGCGCGCGCTCCTCGACGATGCAGGCGCCGATGGCGTTGGTGCCCTGATGCGCCTCGCTCCATTGCGCGCCGGCCAGCAATCCGCGCCTGTCGAAAATCTCGGCGTCGGCGGGGGCGCCGCGCCGCTCCAGCGGGACGCCGCGCGCATCGGCCAATAGAACGCAGCAGCCGAGATCGCCGATTGCGGCGGAAAGCCGCTCCATCACGCTCTGCGCGACGCGCGCCAGCGGCTCCAGCCTGTCGTGCGCCTCGCGAAATTCCGTGGCGGTGAGAATGGCGGGCGCGAGGCTCGCCGCCGGATCGAGCTTATGCAGCGTGACGCAGCGGCGCCAGGAGGCGGCGACCGCCGAGCGCGCCGGCGCGGTCTCGTCCGCGACCACCGAGCGCACGCGGTCCAAATGTGAATTGGCGACGTCTCCGCTCATGCGAAGCTCCCTTTGACGCTGCGACTATAGAGGGAAAGCGCGTCCCGCGCACGCGTCCCTGCGCCGCATTTCGGCCGGCGAGATTATGCGAAGGATTTACGAAAATGTTTACTATATTGCGGCGTAATTCACCTCCATGGTCAGCGAAGCTCGCGTTGGTCGAACCGAAAGGTCCGAGAAGTCGAGCTTGCGAATACTTACGCTGAAGCTACGTAGCGCGGACAAAAAACCGCCAAATTGTAACTTCAGTTTCTCGAACAATGCTCGGGATTGGAGAGAAGAAGCTTCATTCTGGGCGCGTGTGGCGTAGTCGAGCGGCTCGCTTATGGAGACGCTTCGACAGTGTGCGTAACGGAAGTCCTTCCGAAAGTGGGGGTGGATGCGTAAGAATCCCGGTGAACGATGCTCTTCCAATTCATTGCCTCGCCGTGAAGTCTCTCGCCGCATTCTGCTCTCGACTCTTTTTCTCGCCGGCGCCCTCACCGTGGGCGGACTGGCGGGGCTCGCGATGCGGAGCGCCGAGCAGAAGCCCGAGCCGCCCGCGGCAGCCGCGCTCACGATAGACTCGCCGGCCGAGACGACGGCCTCGATCGAGTCGCCCTCCTTCTCCATTCCCTTCGGCGTGCTGGTCGGCGATCTGCGCTCCCATGCGGCGCCCAAGACGGTCGTCGCTACGCTCGAGGCGCCGCAATCCCTGCTGGCGCCTGTGGCTGCGCCGACGCCGCCCGCCCGCAAGGATGCGGGTCTGGAGCAGCAGGTCGCGGAAGAGGAAGAAGACAGCGCGCCGCTGCCGCCGCCGCGTCCCTCCGAATTCGGCCTGCGCGTCCATCTGCCCGTCATCCGCAGCGCGCGCAAGACGGCCTCCGCGCCGGCGTCGGAAGAGGAGAGCAGCCCCTCCTTCTTCGAGAAAGTGTTCGGCCCGTTGCAGCCGACCGGCAAGGCGCTGGCCTATGCCGCGCCGGAGACGGGGCTCTTCGACGGCCTGCGCAATGTGACGCGCGGCAATCCGACGACGGCCTATGACAATCAGACCGCCGTCTACGACATCAGCGCGCATACGGTCTATCTGCCGGACGGCACGCGTCTCGAGGCGCATTCGGGCCTCGGCGACAAATTCGACGATCCGCGCTTCGCCCATGTGCGCATGCGCGGCGTCACGCCGCCGCATACTTACGATCTCACCTTCCGCGAGAGCCTGTTCCATGGCGTGCGCGCGATCAGGCTGACGCCGATCGGCGGCGAGGGCGCGATCTTCGGCCGCGCCGGCCTGCTCGCGCATACTTACATGCTCGGCCCGCGCGGCGACTCCAATGGCTGTGTGTCGTTCAAGAATTACGCCGCTTTCCTGCGCGCCTTCGAGCGCGGCGAGATCAAGCGCCTGGTCGTCGTCGGCAAGCTGTAAACAGCGACCCTCGCCCCTCATGCTGAGGAGGTCGTGAAGCGACCGTCTCGAAGCGCGAGGGGGAGTTCCAGAAGGCGGCGCGTGAAATTTCCCTCCCGCTTCGAGACGCGGCGTTCTGCCGCTCCTCGGCGCGAGGGAAATTTCATCTCCTTCATATCTCTGCCGTCCGAGCTTTCACAATTTCTTCGGCTCGTCGAAGGCCGGCAGATTGCGGCAGCCGAGCGCGCCATATTCCTCGACGCGCTTGCGCGCTCCCGGCGTGCCGCGCCGCGTGGGATCGAGCGCGATCCAGGCAAAGAGGGTGAAGGCCGCGTCGCAAGGCTTACCCACGGCGACATAGGCGTTGGCCAGCTCGACGAATAATCGCTCATGCACTTTGGCGCGATCGTGGAACAATTCGATCGCCGTCTTATATTCGCCGATCGATGCGTCATAGCGTTTGGCCGCAAAGAGCGCCCGCGCGCGCAGATAATGAAAATCCGGGTAGATCGGCTGTTCGGAGATCAGCGCATCGGCGATTTTCAGCGCGCCCTCCGCGTCGCCGATGCGCAGGAACAATTCGCCGGCGCGGCCTTTCTCCACAGCGCTGTCCGGGCAGGCTGCGGCGAAGCCGCTATAACCGCGCGCGGCGACGCGCTCCTCTCCTTCGACGATCAGCGCCTCGGCGAGAGCGGCGATCGCGCGCTTGTCGCAGGGCTCGCGCAGCAGCTTGGCGAGCGGCTCGGAAATTTTAGGCGAGGCGACGAGGCCTGCCCGCAGCGGCTCCATCTCCAGCCGGGCGTAGACGGGCGCATATTCATCGGCCGGGGTCGGGGCGCCGATGGCGCTCGCCGCCGCATAGGCTTGGCGGCGCAGAAAGTCGCCGAACTCCGGCGCGATGACGACAGCGAGCCCGAGCGCGGCCAAAATCGCGACGATCGCGCCGATCCAGACGCGGCTTCTTTCCGGCGAAGGCGGCGGGGCGATGCGGTCCCCGCGGTCGATCTCCATGACGCCAATTCCTCTCTGAGTTTTACCGAGGCGCCTCGGCGGGTTCAATTCTTGTCGGAGCTTTCGGGCAGTTCGACGCCGGGGCGCCACTCATCCGCAATGGCGAGCGCTCTGTCTTTTTGTTCCCGGGAGAGCCCGGCGGCTAATCCGTCCTGATTTTCACGATAGCCGATGTCGTCTTCCCCTTTGCCGCGCGTGATGCGGCTCGCCAGCACGAAGAACGCATAGGCGAGGGCCGGATCTTTTTGGACGCCATCGCCGCGGCCGTATTGGACGCCGAGAGCGTTTATCGCCTCCGCATATCCTTGGCCGCCTGCGGCGCGGCGCCATTTCGTGGCTTCTTTCGGGTCTTTCAGAACTCCTTGGCCGAGGCTGTAGGCGCTGGCCAAGGCCTCTTGCGCGGCGGCGTCGCCATTTTCTGCGCGCTCGCGCAGGATCGCATTGGCCCGGCGATCCCATTCATCGGCCTTCGCCACATCCACGGGCGCGCCGCCTCCCGCACGAAGCAATTGCGCGACGCGCCGTTGCGCGCTCACGACATTCTGCTCCGCCGCGCGGGAAGACCATGTGAAAGCCGAGGCCCGATAGCGTGCGGATGCGGCCGCGTCACGGAAGTTCAGGGCGACGAGAGCCTCGTAGGCGAAAGCCAGTCGCAATTGCGCGACGGCGTCCCCCTTTTCGGCGGCCGGAGTGAGCTCGCCGATCGCGCGGGGAATGTCCCCCGCCTGCAACGCCGCCTCGCCCTCCGCGACCCCGCCGGAGGCGGAGGTCTCGATCAGGAAAAACAGGATCGCGCAAATCGCGATCGGAACCGGGAGCCGCATCGCGTCGACCTCCTCGAAATGAATATGATTCTATAATCGGCCGAGCGGAACCCGCTTTTCAATCCGGTTCCGCTCGACGAAGCGCCGTCGCCGAAAGCAGTCGCAGACGATCGCGGCGAAAGCGCGTCCGGCGTTTCCCTCGCCTCAGACCTCCCGCAAAATCTCCTCGAGCGCGGCGTCCAGCGCCTCGGGCTCCGGCTCCTCTATCGTCGCGCTCTGCGTGAAGATCAGCGCGCAGCGCACATTTTTGTGCGGATAGAGCCGCAGCGCAGCGGCGCGATAGACGGCGAGCTGCCGCAATTGCGCCGGCGTCGCCGGATGGCGCGGCGCGCCGGTCTTGAAATCGGCGACGATGACGTCGGTTTCCGTCTCGGCGAGCCGATCGATGCGGCCGCAAATAGCGATCTCGCCGCGCGGACTGTCGAGCCGGGCGACGATCTCCACCTCCGGCGCCGAGCCCGGCCCGAACAAAGGCGCGAGCGAGGCATGGCCGATGACCGCGAGCACGGCGGAAACGAGCCGCTCGCGCTGCGCAGCGTCGAGCGGGGCGGCGCGCAGCTCCAGAAAGCGCAGCGCCGCCTCGGTGCGTCGCTCCGGCGGCGTGTCCGGCAGGCGTTGCAGCAGCGCATGGGTGAGCCGTCCGATCAGCAGCCGCTCGCGGTCGCTCCGCGTCGGCGCGGCGGAATTCTCCTCGCCGGCGAAAGGATCGGCGGCCGCCAGCGCGGTGGCCGGCCGCAAGGGCGGGGCCGGCGCGCGCTCCTCCGGCGCCGGCGCGCGCGCGTAAAGCGGGACGATGGTCGCCGCGGCTACGCGCGCCTCGCCGGTGGTCGCCCCTCCATGGGCGGCGTCGCCGAAACGCAAGATCGTCTTCGTCTCGTCGAGCGGGTCCAGCGCGCTGTCGCAGGCGGGCTCGAGCGCGTTGCGGATCGCGTCGTACCAGCAGCCGGCGCCGCGTCCCGCCGGCCCATGGAAACCGCCGACATAGAGCCGCTCCTCGGCGCGCGTCAGCGCCACATAGAGCAGCCTGCGATGCTCCTCCCGCGCCGCCTCGCGCAGCGCCTCGCGCGCGCTGGCCACTGCGGGCGGATCGGCGGCCATATTGCTGGACCAGACCAGCGTCGCGCCATCCTCCTCGCCGAGCCGGAAGATTTTGGGATCGTGCCGGCCGGAGGGGCCGCCGCAAGTGTCCGGCAAAAAGACGATCTTCGCCTCCAGCCCCTTGGAGGCATGCACGGTCATCACGCGCACGGCGTCGCCGGCCGCCTCCATGTCGCGCTTGACGGAGAGCTGCAGGCTCTCGACGCCGGAGAGAAATCCGACGAGGCCCTGCGCCTGCTCGCGCTCGAAGGAGAGCGCGAGGCGCAGAAATTCGTCGATCGCGTCATTGGCCTCCTGGCCGAGCCGCCCGACAAGCTTCTCGCGCCCGCCGCCGGCGCTGAGAATATGGCTGTAGAAATCGAATGGCGCGCGTGCGCGCGCCTCGCGCGCCCAAGCTTCGACGCGCGCCGCCGCCTCTCTATGCGCTGGCTCCGGCGAGGCGGCGAGGGCGTCGATGAGCGCGCCTTCGCGCTTGGGCGCGAGGGCGATGAGATCATCGTCGGTAAAGCCGAGGAGCGGCGATTTCAGCAATGTCGCGAGGGTGAGATCATCCTCGCGCAGCAGCGCGCCGCGGCCGAGCGCGACGAGATCCATCACCGCAATATGGCCGGAGAGATCGAGCCGATCGGCGCCGGCGACGGGAATGGCCTCCGCTTTCAGCGCGCGAATGACGCCTTCGAAAAAAGCGTCGCGCTTGCGCACCAATATCATCACATCGCCCGGCCGCACGGGGCGCATCGCGCCTTTGTCCTCGACGCATTCGCCATTTTGCGGCGCGAGCAGCGCTTTGATCTTGCGCGCGATCTTGCGCGCGAGCCGCGCCGGCGGTCCCGCCTCGTTCACATAATCGAGCGGCAGGCGCCAATCCTCGGGCGTCTCTGCGCCCGCGGACGCCTCCGGCTCCCAGATTTCGACGAGACCCGGAACATCGGTCTTCCAGGCCTCGTGCAATGGCGCGGGTTCCTCTCGGTCCGCCGCGAGGCCGCGCCGATTTTCCTCGACGGAGAAGACGATATCGACGGCGCCCAGCACTTGCGGCGAGGAGCGGAAGGAGCGCGTCAGCCGTACCGTCTCGAAGCCGAGCTCGGCGTCGCGAAAGCGGCGCGCGAAATCGCGGCGCATGGCGTCGAATTTCTCCGGCGCGGCGCCTTGAAAGGAGAAGATCGACTGCTTCTCGTCGCCCACGGCGAAGAAGGTGCGGATGCGCCGCGTGGCGCCGGCGCCGGCGCAGAACTCATCGGCGAGCGCGGCCAATATGTCCCATTGCGCGGCGCTCGTATCCTGCGCTTCGTCGACCAGAATATGATCGATGCGCGAATCGAGCTTGTAGAGCACCCAGGACGGGCTCGAGCTTTGAAACAGCCGGCGCGTGCGCTCGATGAGATCGTCGAAATCGAAGAGGCCGCGATTGCTCTTCATCCGCTCATAGGCGGAGAGAATGGCGTCGCCGATCCGCGCCAGCGCCATGGAACGATCCAGCGCCGCCGCCGCCTTGCGTTTTTCCACCAGCGCGACGAGCCGATCGCGCTCATCCTCGAGCCGCGCCAACAATGCGGGCTGCTGTTTTTGAAGCGCGGCCGAGATCATCTTCTGCTTGCCGAGCCCGCGCGGCTCGCCGTCCTTCTTGAAGAAGACCGCTAGATATTCATCGGCACAAGCGGTGTGTTGTGGAAGAGCGCCTATGAGCCCCGCTGCGATCGTCAATTGGGTCGCGAGCTTCCCATCATTCGCCCCGCCGCCGCGCAGCGCCTGCGCTATCCCCGGCCAATCGCGTGGCGCTATCCCGCCCTCGACAATCTCGCGCTCCACCGCCTCGAGCGTCTCGCCTTCGCGCAGCCCTAAGCGCTCGCGCAGCAATTCCGCATAATCGCCGGACGACAAATTGCGATGCGCCGCGCGATGGCCGAGCAATTCCGCGATCAGCTCATCGAAGCCGCCGCCCGAGCAGAGCCGCGACACCGTCTCCAGCGCCGCGCGCAATTCGCCTTCGTCCAGCACGGCGCGGGCGAGCGTCTGCCGCCGCGCGCGCTCCAAAAGTTCGGCGCGCTCGAGATCGTCGAGCACGCGGAACGAAGCCGCGACATTGGCCTCGAAGGGAAAGAGATGCAGAATCCTTTCGCAAAAGGCGTGGATCGTCTGAATCTTCAACCCGCCGGGCGTCTCCACCGTGCGCGCGAACAGGCGCCGCGCGAAAACCAGCTCCGCGCGCGACGGTTGCGGCGCGCCAGTGGCGAGAATGGCGGCGGTCAGCGCTTCATCGTCGAGCAGCGCCCAGCCGGCGAGAATATCGAAAATGCGCGCCGCCATATTGGCGGCGGCCGCCTTTGTATAGGTGAGGCAGAGAATGCGCGAGGGCGGCGCGCCGGCGAGCAGCAGACGCACCACGCGCTGCGAGAGAACATGCGTCTTGCCCGAGCCCGCATGCGCCGCGACCCAGGCCGATTGCGCGGGGTCGGAAGCGGCGCGCTGCCGCTCCCGCGTGTCCTTGGCGATGGGGCGTCTGTCGCTCATCCAATTTCCATTCGGAGCGAAGGAAAGCGCTCTACGGCGATGTCTTCTCTATGTTCTCAGCCACCACCTCGTCGATCATGCTGTCGAGATCGGTCGCCTTCGTCTCCTTGGTGAAGAGGAGCGCGACGATCGTCGAGGCGCCGAGCACAGCGAGATAGAGGCCGACCGATTCCGCTCCGTAATTTTGCGCGATCCATGTCGCCACAAAGGGCGTCAGCGCCGCGCCGAGTATGGAGGCGAGATTATAGGAGACGCCCGAGCCCGTATAGCGCGTGTTGGTGGGGAAAAGCTCCGGCAATATGGCCGACATAGGCCCGAAGGTGAGGCCCATCAGCGACATGCCTATGCTGAGGAAAACCAATATGAGCCCGCGATTGGCGCTCTCGCCGGTTCCGATGAGATCCTTGGAGAGGAAGAAGCGGAAGGAGAGGCCGAACAGCACGATCGCCGTCGTCACGATCAGCAATAGCTTGCGGCGGCCGATCCTGTCGGCGAGATGCCCCGAGACGGGGATGAAGCCGGCGAAGAACAGCACGGATATGAGCTGCAAAACGAGAAAATCGCGATAGCCTATGCCGAGATTGCCGAGCGCGACCTTGCCTATGCCATAGGACAGAATCCACGTCGTCATCAGATAGAAGAGACCATAGGTCGCGACCATGATGAACGTGCCGAGCAGAAGCTCCTTCGCATTATTGCGGAACACATGGGCGAGCGGCGATTTCAATTTCTCGCCGCGCTCCAATGCGCGCGCGAACACCGGCGTCTCATGCAGCTTCAAGCGCACATAGAGGCCGAGCGTGACCAGCAGAATGGAGAGCAGAAAGGGCAGCCGCCAGCCCCAGGCGAGGAAATGCTCGTCCGGCGTTGCGCGCGTCGAATCGAAGGCGAAGAGAATGGTGAGCGTCAGAAAAAATCCATTTGCGAGAATGAAGCCGAATGGCGCGCCGAGTTGCGGCCACATGGCCGCCCAGGCGCGTTTGCCCTTGTCGGCGGTCTCGGTGGCGAGCAGGGCCGCGCCCGACCATTCGCCGCCGAGGCCGACGCCCTGGCTGAAACGGAAAATGGTGAGCAAGACGGGCGCGAACAGGCCGATCTGATGATAGGTCGGCAGAAGGCCGATGGCGAAAGTGGCGAGGCCCATCAGCAGCAGCGAGCCGACCAGCGTCGCTTTTCGCCCGACGCGATCGCCGAAATGGCCGAAGAGGACGGAGCCGATCGGCCGCGCGACAAAGGCGACGCCGAATGTCGCCATGGAGGCGAGCAGCGCCGCGCTGCCCGCGCCGGCGGGGAAGAACAAGAGCGGAAACACCGATACGGCGGCGGTGGCGTAGATGTAGAAGTCGAAGAATTCGATCGTCGTGCCGACGAGGCTCGCGAAGATGATGCGATTTCTGTAGCTTTTATCCGACCCTTCGAGAGCCATTTTTCAAATTCCTCGCCCATGTCCGAATGCGGCGCGTCGATCCGGCGTTTATGAGGATCGAAGGCCGTTGCGGGAAATCATACAAGAAATGTAGTTTGACCGCTATCGAAGGCGGTCGCCGCCCCCGGCTCCGATCTTTTGCTTAGCGAGACGTGAATCCTCCGCGGCGCAGCGTCGTCCCGAAGTGGGAAGAATGGCACGAGAGGTGGACAAAGCCCGTCCGAATCGGGAGCGGCGGAAATGGGCGGCCGATTCGTCGCGAAAGCTTTAAGAGCCTCGCTCTTGAAATATTCCATCTGTGGAATATAATATGGATTATGAGCTGGTGCGTCGAGCATACGGACGAATTCGCGGAATGGTATCGGGCTCTCGACGAAACGCAGCAGGACGATATTTCGGCCGTCGTGCTGTTGTTGATGGAGCAAGGCCCGAGATTGGCCTTCCCTTATTCGTCGGCGATCAATGGAACTCGCCACGGCCATATGCGCGAATTGCGCGTGCAGAGCAGCGGCCGGCCGTTGCGCGCATTTTATGCGTTCGATCCCAGGAGAGCGGCAATTCTGCTGATCGGGGGAGACAAGACCGGCGACGATCGTTTTTATGGCCGCATGATCCCGATCGCCGATCGGCTCTATGACGTCTATCTCGCGGAACTGAAGAAGGAGGGGTTGATCCCATGACCGGACATCGGCCTTTCACCGAGCTCACGAAGAATTTCTCGCCGGAGCGCCGGGCGCGCGTCGCGGCTAAGGCCGCCGCTCTGCGGGAGGCGATGACGCTCGAAGAGCTTCGTAAAGCGCGGGGCTTCTCGCAAGAGGAGACGGCCTCTGCGCTCGCGGTGGGTCAACCCGCCGTCGCGAAATTCGAGAAGCGCGCCGATATGCGTTTGAGCAATTTGCGCCATTATATCGAAGCGCTGGGCGGCACGCTCGAGATCACCGCGCATTTCGGCGAGGAGACCGTGACCATCGTCGGCCTCGACGAGCCGGATGCGGCCTAGCGCCGGCCGGCGGATGTGTCGATTAAGCTGGACGAAATGGCGAGAGTTCGCCTCTGTCCCGAAGTGAGAGCGGCGGCACGAGACGAGAACAATACCGGTCCGAATCGGGAGCGCCGAAAATCGGCGATCGATTTCTTGCCGAAGCGTCAATCATCATGGTGAAGGCTTCGTAAACGCCGTGTCTTCGCGTCTCGGCTCGTCACCGCCTTCACAGGCTTAGCGAGTCGTGAATGGCTGACCTCTTCGCGCCGTCCCGAAAGTGGAATTGCGGCACGAGACGTGGACAAACCCCGTCCGAATCGGGGGCGTCGAAAATGGGCCGTCGATTCCTTGCGGAAGCGTCAATCATCATGGTGAACGCTTCATAAGCGCTGTGTCTTCGCGGCTCGGCGCGTCACCGCCTTCATAGGCTTAGCGAGTGGTGAATCGTCGGCCTCCTCGCTCCGTCCCGAAAGTGGAATTGCGGCACGAGAGGCGCACAAACCCTGTCCGAATCGGGAGCGTCGAAAATGGGCCGTCGATTCCTTGCCGAAGCGTCAATCATCATGGTGAACGCTTCGTAAATGCTGTCTCTTCGCGGCTCGGCGCGTCAGCGCCTTCATAGGCTTAGCGAGTGGTGAATGGTCGGCCTCTTCGCGCCGTCCCGAAAGTAGAATTGCAGCACGAGACGCGCACAAACCCTGTCCGAATCGGGGGCGCCGAAAATGGGCCGTCGATTCCTTGCCGAAGCGTCAATCATCATGGTGAACGCTTCGTAAACGCTGTGTATTCGCGGCTCGGCGCGCCACCGCCTTCACAGGCTTAGCGAGTGGTGAATCATTGGCCTCTTCGCTTCGTCCCGAAAGTGGAATTGCGGCACGAGACGGGCACAAACCCCGTCCGAATCGGGAGCGCCGAAAATCGGCGGCCGATTCCTTGCCGAAGCCTCGAGGAACATGGTGAACGCTTCGTGACTTCGCGGCGAAGCGTCATTCCTCTCCGCCGCCGCCCTCGCGCGACCATTCCTTCACGCGTGCGAGATGGTCGTAATCGCTGTAGCGCGAGGCGAACTCCACCCATGGCCGCGAGGGATAGGGCGTGTCGGCGAGACGAAACTGATTCAGCAGCACGAAGAGATTGGCGCGATGCTCGGCGACGACGTCGCCAAAGCTCTTGTCCTTGAATTTCAGCCATTGCGTCTCGCCGCCGGTCTTGCCGCCGAGCCGCACATAGGCGGCGCCTGCGACGCGCGGCGCGCCGATGGATTCGAAAGCGCCGGCCTCGATCATCGCCGCCTCCAATGTGAGCTGCGGCGAGAAGCCCGCGCCGACTTGCGAGGCGGTCGGCGGATTGCCGGTCTTGTAATCGAAGACGAAAGCTTCGCCGTTCGCGTCCACCTCTATGCGATCGGCGACGCAGGAGAGGGTGAAGACGCTGCCGTCGGCGAGCGTCAGCCGCCAGGCGGCGCCTTTCTCCACGAAGATTTCGCGCGCCTGCTCGCGGCGTTCACGCTCGAAAGCGAGCGCATGATCGAGGCCGGCGTCTATGCGCGGCCAATCGAAGGCGAGGAAGGACGGATCGTCCAGGAACTCGCCCAGCTCCGAGCGCGCGATATCGACGAGCAGCGCGCGCGCATCGTCCGGCAGCGGGCCTTTTGGATGCGCCTCTTGGAATTTCGCCAGCGCCGCGTGAACGGCGACGCCGATCTCGCGGGCGCCCTTGGGCGCGCCGAGCGGCGGCAAGGGCGGCAGGCGCAGAATATATTCGGCGAAGACGGAATAGGGATCGCGGCGCAATTTTTCGACGCGCGTGACGCTGAGCCGCGTCGGCCGCAGCTCCACGGGCGGGCGCGGCAGCGGGCGCGAGATGGCGCGAATCTCTTGCGGGCGATCCAGTGCGGCGGCGAGCGCGCATTTTTCATCGCCGCGCGCCTTGCAGGCGGCAAAGGCCTCGCCAGAAAGCGCCGCCAATCGCGCGATGAGGCGCGACACCACGGTCGGCGCGCCGTCGCGCTTTTTCGCGCGGCTCACGACGACCTCCGGGGCGCCGAAGGCCATGGCGAAATCATGCGCCGTCTGGCCGATGCGGCGCTCCGGCGGCGAGAGGCCCAATTGCCGGCGCATGGCGCGATTGAGAAAGGCGCCGGATTCGGCCTGCGGCGGCCAGATCGTCTCGTCGAGCCCGGCGAGCAGGACGAGATCGGCGTCGAGCAGGCGCGCTTCCAGCAGGCCGAGAATTTTGAGACGCGGATGCGCGCGGCGCGGGCTGGGCGCGCTCGCCTCGAAGGTGAGGCGATCGAAGAAGGAGGCGTAGCCGCCGGCGTCGAAGACGAGCGCGCTGTCCGAGGCCTCGAGCGCGTCGAAGAGCTGCAGCAATTGCTCGACGCCCTCGCCCGCGGGCTCCTCGCCGGCGATTTTCTCCAGCGCCAGCGCATGGGCGCGCGCCCGCTCGCCGAGGCGCGCCTCCGGCGTGAGCGCGGCGAATGGGAGAAGCGCCTCGTCGAGGCGGGCGAGGAGGTCGTCGATCGCGCGCCAGTCTTCCTCGGAAATACGTTTCAGCGCCGGATGGGCGTGCGTCTCTTCGGCGAGCCGGCGCGCCGGCGCGGCCATGGCGGCGAAGGAGCCGCCGCTTTCGACATTGCGCAGCACGGCGATTTCGACCAGCGGAGCGAGGCGCTCGATCTCTGCGCGCTCGAGGCCGAGGCGCGTCAGCGGATGGGCGAGCAGCGCCGCCGCGTCTATGGCTGAGGCGCCGTCCTCCGCGGTGGCGGCGACGAGCCGCGCCAGCGCGCCGATCGGCGTCGCGCCGAGCGGGCGGCCGGCCGAATCGTCGACCTCCACGCCCCAGCGCGCCAGCTCGGCGCAGACGCGGCGGGCGATGTCGCGATCGGGCGTGATGAGCGCCGCCGTGCGGCCCGGCGTTTCCAGCGCCTCGCGCATGGAAAGGGCGAGGGCCAGCGCCTCCTCGCGCTCGTCCGCCGCCTCGACGAAGGAGACGCCGGCGAGCGCATCCCTGAAGCCCTCGGCCGCAGCGGCGCGGAACTCGCGCCAATAATCGGTGCAATCGGCGGGGCGCAGCGCCTCGGCCAGCAGCCGCACCCGCGCCTGTAGCACGGGCGGAGCGGAGCCGAGGGGGCGGACCTCCTCGCGCGTGACGCCCAGGGTGGAGAGGAGGCGCTTCAGCAAAGTCTGCGGATGGGTGAAGCTCGGCTCGTCGCGCTCATTCTCGCCATCGTCGCCGACGCGGCGCCAGGCGGCTTCGTCCAGCTCGAGATCGAGGCCGGGCAGAATCACCGCGCCGCGCTCCAGCCGGGCGATCGCCGCCAAAAGGCGCGCCGTCGCCGGATGCGCGCCGGTGGAGCCGAGCGCGATCACCGGGCCGCGCGCGCCGCCGCGCTCGAGATGCGCGATCTGCGCCTCGATCAGAGCCGTTTGCCGCGCGGCGCGGTCGATGAGGCCGCGGGCGGCGAGCATGTTCGGCCAATCCTCGAGCGCGATTTTCAGAAAATTGGCGGTGATCGCGAAGAAGCGGTCATAGGCCTCCTCCGCGAGACCGGCGAGCGCGCCGGCGCTGAGCTTCTCAATCGCGAATTCGTCGATGAGTCGCGCCAGCTCGCCGGAGAGCGCATAGGCGCTGGTCGGCGAGGGGGCGATCAGCAGCATTTCGCGCGGGTCGTGCTCGATCGCGCCGGTCGGGTCGATGGAGACGATCGCATGGCGCAGCGCGCGTGCCCATTGCAGCACAAGCTCGGCCAGAATCAGCCGACGGTCTAGCTCCTCTATCGCCGGCGCCAGCGCCAGTTCCAGAGCCGCCTCGCCGGAATCGAGATCGGCGTGGAACAGCGCCGAGGCCTCCTGCTCGTCGAGATCGCCGAGCGGCAATATGCGCGGCAGCAGCGCCGCCGGCGCCTCGATCGCGGTGGCGAATTGCGCCGCCAGCGCCCGCGCGGCGCGCTGAGTCGGCACATAGATCGTGGTGGCGGCCAGAGCCAGCGGGCCGCTCTCGCGCGAGAGGCCGGGGATGATCGCGCCATCCAGCAGCGCTCGCGTGAAGGCGCCGAGAAAGGAGGCGCCAGGAGCTATGGAAAATACGTAGCGAGGCGCCATTTTTTCTACTCGGCGGGTGAAAAGAAAGCACAAGCGGAGCAATTCACATCTGAATTCTGTGTATTGCGCGTGATTGCGGAATTGAAACCCGCTGGCAGAGGAGAATACTCCGGGGCGGCGACCGTGGCGATGGTTTGGCGGCGCGCCGGCTTTTTCGAGAGCGAATAGGTTTCGAGGGAACTCGCCGATGGACCGATCGTCGAGCGATTCGCACGCCGAGCTCCGAGAGACTTCTGCGTCGACGCGGCCTTCGCGCCGCGCCGCGGGGAGCGGGGACGATTTGCGCCATGCCGAGGCGGCGCGGCTGGAGGCCGTCCTCGCATGTCTGTCGGACGCTGTCTTGTCGATCGACCACAAGGGCGTGGTGGTCGGCGTCAATGGCGCCGCGGGCGCGCTGTTTCACTGCTCCGCCGAGGCGCTGCTCGGCCGGGAGGCCGCGCTTCTGCTGCCCCAGAGCCGTATCGTGGCGGGGGAGCGGCGGTCGGATGGTCTCGCTCGCCGCGACGACGGCTCGACCTTCCCGATCTCGCTCGCCGTCAATGAGACGCGCGGCCCCGTTCGCCAACGCATCGCCGTGATTCGCGATCTCACCGAGGAGCGCGCCGCCGAGGCGCTGCTCTGCGAGCTGCGCTCGGAGCTCGCCTATGCCGGGCGGCTCGCCGCAATGGGCGAACTGGCCGCCGCGCTTGCGCATGAGATCAACCAGCCCTTTTCCGCCATCGCCACCTATGTCCGCACCGCGCGCTGGCTGTTGCAGCGTAAACCCAAGCAGAGCGGCGAGGTCGAGGATATTCTCGACAAGGCCGGGGCGCAGGCGATGCGCGCCGGCGATATCGTGCGCCGCTTGCGCGAGTTCGTCACCCGCGGCGAATCGGTGAAGACGGTTCAGAGCCTCAGCGCTCTGGTCGAGGAGGCGAAATCGCTGGGCGTCGCCAGCGCTCGCCAGGTCGGCGCGCAGATCAGCGTCGCCGCCAAGGCCGAGAATGACGAGGTTCTCGCCGATCGCGTGCAGATCCAGCAGGTCATCGTCAATCTCATGCGCAACGCCGTCGAGGCGATGGAGGGCGCGCCGCGGCGCGAGCTGTCGCTCTCCACCTCCGCCGCCGACGGCTATGCGCGGCTCGACGTGGCCGACACTGGCCATGGTCTGAAGGACGGCGCCGGCGCGCTGTTTCAGCCCTTCCGCAGCAGCAAGGTGAGCGGAATGGGCATAGGGCTTTCGATTTCCCGCTCGATTGTCGAGGCGCATGGCGGACGCATTTGGGCCGAGCCCAATCCGCGCGGCGGCGCGATTTTCAGCTTCACACTTCCTCTCGCGGAAAGGGCCAGCCTATGAGACCAGCGCCGCTCGTGCACCTCGTGGACGATGATCCGGCGATCCGCGACGCGCTGACGCTGATGTTCCGCTCGCGAGGCTTTCGCTCGCGCGCCTATCGCGCGGCGGAGGAATGTCTCGCCGAGGCGGGGCCGAAGACAACGGGCTGCATCGTCGCCGATATGCGGCTGCCGGATATGTCCGGCGTCGAGCTGACGCGGCGCCTGCGCGCCTCCGGGGCGACGCCTCCCGTCGTCATCATCACCGCTTGCGCCGGGGCTTCTCTCGCGGTGGAGGCGATGGCGGCCGGCGCCAGCGATCTTTTGGAAAAGCCCTTCGACGACGAGGCGCTGCTCGCCTCCGTGCGGCGCGCGCTGGCGGCGCGGCGCGGCGAGGGCGACATCGACGCCGAGACTCGCGCCGCGCTCGCGCGATTCGGCGGGCTGAGCGAGGATGAGCGGCGCGTGCTGGCCGGCGTCGCCAAAGGCCGGCCGAGCCGCGACATAGCGGAAGGGCTCGGCCTCGAATTGCGCGCGGTGGAGCTGCACCGCGCCAATATCATGGCCAAGGCCAATATCGGCACGCTGGTCGAGCTGGCGCGGCTCTCGGTGATCGCCGCCAGCGTCAAGGCGAGCGAAGGGCGCGAGCCTAATCCGCCGATGCGGCGCCGCCGTTCAAATCTTCGGGGCGCGGCTGCAGCATGATGTTGTAGCCGGCGTCGACGACGTGAATCTCGCCGGTCACGCCGCCCGACAGCTCCGACAGGAAATAGAGCGCCGAGCCGCCGATCTCGTCCAGCGTGATCATGCGGCGCAAAGGCGCATGCGCCTTTTGGAAGGCGCCCATCGCGCGCGCGCCGGTGATGCCGGCGCCGGCCATGGTGCGGACAGGGCCGGGCGAGATGGCGTTCACGCGAATGCCGCGCGCGCCATAATCGGCCGCGAGATAGCGCACGGAGGAATCGAGCGCCGCCTTGGCGACGCCCATGACGTTATAATTGGGCATCACATGCGTGCCGCCGCCGAAGGAGACGGTCAGCATGGTCCCACCATTCTTCATCATCGCCGCGGCGCGTTTCGCCGCCTCGGTGAAGGAGAAGCAGGAGATGACCATGGTGCGGATGAAATTCTCGCGCGATGTGTCGGCGTAGAGGCCTTTCAGCTCGCTCTTGTCGGAATAGGCGAGCGAATGGACCAGAAAATCCAGCTCGCCCCATTCCTCCTGCAGCCGCGCGAAGACGGAATCGAGGGACGCGATATCTTCCACATCGCAGGGGATCACCAGATTGGAGCCGAGCTCCTCGGCGATCGGGCGGACGCGCTTGCCGAGCGCCTCGCCCTGATAGGTGAAGGCGAGCGAGGCGCCGTGCCGCGCCAGCGCTCGCGCTATGCCATAGGCGATGGAATGATCATTCGCGACTCCCATGACAAGGCCGCGTTTGCCCTGCATGAGGCCCGTTGAAACCGTCATCTTTGATTGGTCCTATTCTCGTCAGGCGTCGGGGTGCTTGAACACCAGCGACGCATTGGTGCCGCCGAAACCGAAGGAGTTGGAGAGCACGGCGCGCAGAGCGACATTGTCGCGCCGCTGGCGCAGGATCGGCATATCGGCGAATTCGGGATCGAGCTCCTCGATATTGGCGCTCTCGCAGATAAAGCCGTTCTGCATCATCAGCAGCGAATAGATCGCCTCCTGCACGCCGGTCGCGCCGAGCGAATGGCCGGTCAGCGATTTCGTCGCCGAGATCGGCGGGCATTTGTCGCCGCGGCCGAAGACCTCGCGGATCGCCTCGATCTCTTTCTGATCGCCGACGGGCGTCGAGGTGGCGTGCGGATTGATGTAGTCGATCGGCGTCTTCACGCCAGCGAGCGCCTGGCGCATGCAACGCATCGCGCCTTCGCCGGAAGGGGCGACCATGTCATGGCCGTCCGAGGTCGCGCCATAGCCGGCGATCTCGGCGTAGATTTTCGCGCCGCGCGCCTTGGCCCGCTCATATTCCTCCAGCACCAGCACGCCGGCGCCGCCGGCAATGACGAAGCCGTCGCGGTTCTTGTCATAGGCGCGCGAGGCCGTGGCCGGGCGGTCGTTATAGGAGGAGGACATGGCGCCCATGGCGTCGAACAGCACGGAGAGCTCCCATTCGAGCTCCTCGCAGCCGCCGGCGAACATAATGTCCTGCTTGCCCCATTGGATCATCTCATAGGCGTTGCCGACGCAATGATTCGACGTCGCGCAGGCCGAGGAGATGGAATAGTTCACGCCTTTGATCTTGAACCAGGTGGCGAGCGTCGCCGAGGCGGTGGAGGACATGGCCTTGGGCACGGCGAAGGGGCCGACCTTCTTGGGTCCCTTGGTGCGGGCGATATCGGCGGATTCGACGACCACTTTGGTCGAAGGGCCGCCCGAGCCCATGATGATGCCGGTGCGCTCATTGGAGATCTCGTCCGGCGCGAGGCCGGAGTCGAGGATCGCCTGATCCATGGCGACATGATTCCAGGCCGTGCCCATGGCGTGGAAGCGCATGGCGCGGCGGTCGAGGATCGTCGACGGGTCGAGAGTCGGCGCGCCATGCACCTGGCAGCGGAAGCCGAGCTCGGCATATTTGTCCGCCTTGACGATGCCCGACTTCGCCTCATGCAGAGAGGCGACGACTTCCTGCGTATTGTTGCCGATGGACGAAACGACGCCCATGCCGGTCACGACCACTCTTCTCATGTCCGAACTCCCTCGCGCCGGCGGGCTCTTTGTCTGTCCCGTCTGGATTTGGCGATTGTCTCGCGCGCCCTCGATCGGCGTTCCGTCAGGCCGTCACGCGGCTTCGGGCTTGGCGAGACCGACCTTCAGGTCTTTCGCTTCGTAAATACGTTCGCCGTCCACCTCCACCCAGCCGTCGGCGATGCCGAGGACGAGCTTGGATTTGAACACGCGCTTGAAATCGACGCCGTAGCGGACGAGCTTATTGTGCGGCCGCACCTGGCCGCTGAATTTCACCTCGCCGACGCCGAGCGCCATGCCGCGGCCGGGCAGATCCAGCCAGCCCAGAAAAAAGCCGGTGAGCTGCCACAGCGAATCGACTCCGAGGCACCCCGGCATCACCGGATTGCCCTTGAAATGGCAGTCGAAGAACCAGAGGCTCGGATTGATGTCGAGCTCGGCGCGCACATAGCCTTTGCCATGGGCGCCGCCCTCTTCGAAAATTTCCGTGATTCGGTCGAACATGAGCATGGGCGGCAGCGGAAGCTGGGCGTTGCCCGGGCCGAAAAGCTCTTCCCGCGCGCAGGCGAGCAGATCCTCATATCCGAAAGACGAGCGCCGTTCGCTCATGATGTTCCTTCTTGCGTCTCTGACGTGACGATTTCCGGCCGCGTCGTGGGCCGGAAGCCGCATTCGTTAACATAGGCGCCGGCCGGGTCAAAGGGGGCGCGCGGCTCCAAGAGCGCTTTCAAGAGCGCTTTCATCGGTCCACAGCGGCCCGCGGAGGAAAAGATTGTCTCTGCCGCCGAGCTTCCCTATTGTAACGAAAGAGACAAGATGCGGGGCGGGAAGCACGGGCGAATGACGGTCGAGCAATTCACGATCGAAACCTCCGAGCGGGCGCCGAGCGACGCCATGCGGCGGCTGCGCAGCCGCTTGATGGCGGCCGGCATGCGGCCGACGCGTCAGCGCGTGGCGCTGGGCGGGCTGCTGTTCGGCAAGGGCGATCGCCATGTGACGGCCGAGAAGCTCTTCGAGGAGGCGCTGGCCGCCGATCTGCCGGTCTCGCTCGCCACCGTCTACAACACGCTGCATCAATTCACCGATGTCGGCCTGCTGCGCGAGATCGCGGTGGACGGCGCGCGCGTCTATTTCGACACCAATGTGTCGGAGCATCATCATTTCCTGGTCGAGGGCGAGGGGCTCGTCGATATCCCCGGCGCCCATGTCGACGTCGCCAGCCTGCCGGCGCCGCCGCCGGGCATGAGAATCGCCCGCGTCGATGTGGTGGTCCGCCTGTGCAAGGACGAGGGCTGACGGTCGGATTCGCACATCGCGAGACGCTGCGGCCGTCATGGCCGGGCTCGTCCCGGCCATCCACGCCAATCAGCTGAGAAACCAAAGGAAAGCGGCCCGCCCTCGACGGATTTCATCCCACGTCGGGCGCCGCCGGAGCTTCGGCGTCACACCAAGCTTCTAAGACGCCTCGACGTGACGGCGTGGATGGCCGGGACAAGCCCGGCCATGACGTCGCGGTGGCGAGGAGGATGTGCGCCCCTCGTGGGGGAGGTAGAAATCGCCCATCCGAGTCGGCCTGATCGGAGCGACAAGCCTCACTCGATCTTCTCCCCCGGATAGACGCCCCAAAGGCCCTCCTGCTTCACATAAGCGTCGAAACCCTCACCAGAGACGCGGCACCAGGCTCCGTCGCAGCGGCGTAGGCTGGCGACGACGCCGGGCGAGAGTTTCGCCACCGCCGTCGCATGATCGCTGGCGTAGGCGAGGACCGGCTCTTTCTTCCAGGGTGCGACGAGGGCGGTGCGGCGGCCGGAGAGCAGCGAATGCAGCACCCAGCCCTCGGTTCCCTCCGAATCGCGAATTTTTCGCCAGGTCTCGAATTCGGCGGTGATTTCAACCGGCAGGCCGGCGCGCTCGAAGACCCAGAGCGTCGGATGCTCCTTGCTCGGTCCCTCGTGCAGATTGACGCGGTCCGATTTGAGGCTGACATAACGCGGCAAGGGAAGGCCGGACGCCGAGCCGACCTGCTGCTGCGCGTCGGCGCTCGCCGGCGCGATGGCGAGCAGCGTCAAGACGGCGAGCAGATCGACGGCGAGGCGGATCGCGGCGGCCGTGCGTCGGCTCAAAAGGGGCTTTGCGTCCATTTCTACTCTTCTCCCGGAGCGCGCCCTTCGCAGTTGCGAACGACGCCTCGTCTTGTCTTTGTCCCGCCATCTGCTAGGAAGTCCGATGGGAAAGGGGCGCGGGCGGCGAAAAGCTCTTTTCATCCATCGTCGTTAAGACCTGGTTGAAGAGACGTTGAAACCGCTCCGAAGGCTCGATCCGGCGGAACGTGCCTGCGGGCGCGCCGGAGAGCTTAGTCGCGCGAGGCGGGAGGACGAAGGGGAAGATGGCGAAAAAGAAGCCGCTCGTCGTGGTGACACGTCGGCTCCCCGAGGTGATCGAAACCCGCATGTGCGAGCTTTTCGACACGCGCCTCAATGTGAGCGACCGGCCGGCGACCCATGAGGAGCTCGTCGAGGCCGTCCGCACGGCGGATGTGCTGGTGCCGACGATCACCGACCGCATCGATTCCGGCCTCATCGGCCAGGCCGGCGACCAGTTGAAGCTCATCGCCAATTTCGGCAATGGCGTCGACCACATAGACGTCGCCTCGGCGCTGCGCCGCTCCATCACCGTCACCAATACGCCCGGCGTCCTCACCGAGGACACGGCCGATCTCACAATGGGCCTCATCCTGGCCGTGGCGCGCCGCCTCGTCGAGGGAGCCCGCACGATTCCGGACGGCTCCTGGGGCGGCTGGTCGCCCACTTGGATGCTCGGCCATCGCATCACCGGTAAGCGCCTCGGCATTGTCGGCATGGGCCGCATCGGCCAGGCGCTGGCCCGCCGCGCCAGCGCTTTCGGCCTCTCCATCCATTATCACAATCGCCGCCGCCTGCCGGTCGAGATCGAGGATCAGCTCGAGGCGACCTATTGGGAATCGCTGGACCAGATGCTGGCGCGCATCGACATTCTGTCGATCCACTGCCCGCATACGCCGGCGACCTATCATCTGCTCTCGGCCCGGCGGCTGAAGCAGCTGCGCCCGCACGCCATCATCGTGAACACCGCCCGCGGCGAGATCGTGGACGAGAATGCGCTGATCCGCATGCTGGAGGCGGAGGAGATTTCCGGCGCCGGCCTCGACGTCTTCGAGCATGAGCCGGCCGTCTCGCCCAAGCTCGTCAAGCTCGCCAAGGCCGGCAAGGTCACGCTGCTGCCGCATATGGGCTCGGCCACCAATGAGGGCCGCGTCGACATGGGCGAGAAAGTCATCATCAACATCAAGACTTTCATGGACGGGCACCGCCCGCCCGATCGCGTTCTGCCCAGCATGTTGTGAGGGCGCGTTTCCGCTTCTCGCCCGCGCGCGTCGGAGTTTTTCCGGCGCTTTTCCGTTCGGAAAAAAACCACAAGACGCGCGCCATTCTCCTGATGCGATTCGCTCGAGAGTCGCTCTCAACAAGGATCGAAGGATGAGACGATTTCTGACCGTGCTTCTGGTCGGCCTCGCCGCCTGCGGCCCCGCGCTGGCCAAGGGCAAGCCGGCGCAAAAGGAGAAGGATCAGCAGGAGGCGACCGCGCAGGAGCCGCCGCCGAACTACAAGCCGTTCCCGCATAATTATATTTTCAATCTCAAGGACATAAACGGCAAGGCGCCGCCGGCCGACATTTGGATTCGCATCGACACGACGATGCGCGGCACGGGTTTTTCGGGCTGCAAGTCATGGTCCGGCGTTTTCGTCGTCGGCGGCAATCGGCTCGGACCCAAGGCCATGCCCGCCGTCGCCGACGCCAAATGCGATCCGGCGCTGCAGGCGATCGAGCGCGATTTCTGGCAGGTGATGCTGTCCGGCCCCTTCTGGGACCTGCAGGGCTCCGACCTCATTCTCAAGGGCGCCAAGGGCGGCGTGCTGCGCTTTACGCGCTCGCTCTGACGAGCGGCTGACGTGAGGATCGCGCAATGCTCGAGATCCTCGCGGTCTCCGGCTATCGCTCGCTGAGGGATCTCACCCTTCCGCTCGCGCGGCTCAATGTCGTGACGGGCGCCAACGGTAGCGGAAAGTCCAGCCTCTACCGTGCTTTGCGCCTTCTCGCCGACACAGCCCGCGGCCGGCTGGTGAGTTCTCTGGCGCGGGAGGGCGGCATTCAGTCCACCCTCTGGGCCGGGCCGGAGCAGATCGGTCGGGCGGTGCGCGCCGGCAGCCATCCGGTGCAAGGGCTGGTGCGCAAGAGGTCGGTGCATTTGCGGCTCGGCTTCGGCGCCGCCGATCTCTCCTACGCCGTCGATCTCGGCTTCCCGCCGCCCGGCCTCAGCACATCGGCCTTTCTGCTCGATCCGGCGATCAAGCGCGAATGCGTCTGGTCCGGGCCTTTGTTCCGCCCTTCCGCCCTGCTGGTCGATCGCCATGGGCCGGGGCTGCGCGCCGTGGACGACAGCGGCGCTTGGCGCGTTATCCCGACGCCGATCGCGGATTTCGAGAGCATGATGACGGAATTTTCCGATCCGCGCGCCGCGCCGGAGATGATTTCCGTGCGCCGAAAGCTGCAGTCCTGGCGCTTCTATGATTGCCTGCGGACCGATGTTGAGGCGCCCTGCCGAAGGCCGCAGGTCGGCACGCATACGCCCATCCTCGCCGACGACGGCGCGGATATCGCCGCAGCGTTGCAGACCATTCTCGAAATCGGCGATGAGGCGGGGCTCGCGCGGGCCGTGGACGACGCTTTTCCCGGCGCCGCCATAGAAATCGAGACGCGCGACGGCTGGTTCGAGCTCTCCATGCGCCAGCATGGGCTGCTGCGGCCGTTGAAAGCGGCGGAGCTTTCCGATGGAACCTTGCGCTATCTGATGCTGGTGGCGGCGCTGCTGACGCCCCGCCCGCCCGAGTTGCTGGCGCTGGACGAGCCCGAGGCGAGCCTGCATCCCGATCTCATTCCCGCCCTGGCGCGGCTCATCGCCGCCGCGGCGCAGCGATCGCAAATCGTCGTGGTGACGCATTGCCGCGAGCTGGCCGATCTGCTCGTAAGCGAGCCGGACTCGCGCGCGATCGAGCTGACCAAGGATTTCGGCGAGACGCGCCTCGCCGGCGAGGCCTTCCGGCCGCGCTGGGAATGGCCGAAGCGTTGACGCGCGTCAGCTCACCTTCTCTTCTTCCTGCGCCTTGGCGGAGAGGCGCTTCACGCGCTGCCAGAAGGCCCAGGCGCCGAAAATGACGAAGGGCATGGCGGCGGCCGCCGCTTCCTCGCCGGTGAAGCCGAAGGGCAGGGCGCCGGCGTCCTTCATGCCCTTGAAGAAATAGAGCGAGAGGCCGGCGACATAATAACTGAGGGCCGCGATGGAGAGGCCGCCGACCAGCTTTTGCAGACGCATCTGCAAGCGCGCTCGGCGGTTCATATCGTCGAGCAGGTCGCGGTTCTGCTGCTCCATCTCGAAGGTGATGCCGGTGCGCATCAGATCGGTGGCGCGCTCCACCTGGCGGGCGAGGCGCGCCTGCCTCGTTTCAAAGGCGTTGCAGGTCTCGATCGCCGGATCGAGCCGCGCGCTGAAGAAGGCCGATATGGTCGTATATTGGCTCTCCTTCGCCTCCTGCAGGAGGTTGAGGCGGTTCTTGACGATGGCGTGATAGGCGCGGCTCGCGCCGAAGCGAAAGGCCGTGCGCGTCGACAGCGCCTCGCTCTGCGCCAGAAGATCGCTCAGGCGCTTCAGCAGCTCGCGGCTGGTGCGCATGTCCTGCGTCTGGCTCAGCGCCTGGGTGATGTCGGAGATCTCGCGCTCCATGGCGCGCAGCTCCGGCCCGGCGCTGCGCGCCTCCGGCAGGCCGAGCAGCGCCATCGTCCGATAGGTCTCGATCTCCAGCACACGCTGGATCAGCCGTCCCGTCTCCAGCGCGCCAATGGCGCTCTCCTTCACCAAAAGTCGCGTGAAGCCGAAAGGATCGACCGCGAAATCGGTCATCACATGGGCCGCGCCCTTGGCGGCGCGGATCACGCAGAGGCTCTGCGAGTTGAACAGCCCCACATAGGGCTCGTGCGAATGGCCGCTCTCGAGCGCGCAGAGATGGGTGGCGACGATCAGCCGGCCCGGCGCGCGAAAGGCGATTTCCCCGGTCCCGAGCGGATCGGGATGGGTGAAGGGCTCGCCGGAGTCCTTGTCTGTCGACCAAGTGTATGTGGTGAACTCCGTATGCTGCTCCCAGCGCAGCCGCCAATCGCCGATCGAGAGGCGCTGGAATTTGGCGTCTCCGGGGCGCGGAACCAGCATATGGGCGCGGCAGAGATCGGCGAGGGCGGCGCGGTCGGCGCGCGCCTCCTCCTCATTGGTGGCGAAGGCGAAATGATAGACGCGCTGCGGCAGCGTGATCGGCAGGAAAGGCCGCGCATGCAGCTCGGCGAGGACGGCGGCGCGGGCTTCGTGCTCGGCGAAGCGCCCGGCGACGGGCGCGTCGCTCTCCTGGTCTGACGCCATTTCTCTCTCTTTCGTTTCGTTTCGCTTTTCCTCGGCGGGCGCGGGCCTCGCCGAATCGCTTTCGAGAATAGCGAGGGAGCCTGCCGCGGGAATGCGACAAAACGAACGAAAAGGCGAGGCGTCGCCGCCTCGCCGTCAGCGGCGCCGGTCAGCGATGATGGAAGCCGCCGCCATGGAAGCCCCCGCCGAAGCCGCCATGATGGAAGCCGCCGCCGCCCCATCCGCCATGACCGAAGCCGCCATGACCAAAGCCGCCATGACCGAATCCGCCGTGGTGGAAGCCGCCATGGCCCCATCCGCCGCCCCATCCGCCGACATGATGGACGCCGCCGCCCCAGCCGCCGTAACGAGGGCGATAGCCCCAGCCGCCGCCATAGACGACCGGCCCGCCGCCCCATCCATAGCCGTAAGAGGGATAGCGATAGCCATAGCCATAGCCATAGCCGCCGTAGGGATAGGCGTAGTAGGGCGAATAGGCTCCGGCGGCGATGACGCCGGCGGCCGCCGAGGTGATCACCGCGGCCGCGGGATCATAGCCATAGCGGTAGTAGCGCAGCGCATGGTGCCGGCGAATCGGCCGACGATGATTCGCGTAGCGCACATAGTGACGATGCTGGCGGCTGCTGTAATGCGCCGCCTCGACTGCGGACGGCGGCGAGACGACCGATTTGCTCGCGACGCTGGTGACGCCGGCGAGCGCATCGTCCGGAGACAGCAGAACGAGGGAGATCGTCACGCCGATCGCGGCGAAAACGCCGGATTTCAACGGATTTTGCATTTTCTCCTCCTTACGACGACACACGAGACAGATTTTTTCGCAGCGGCCGGCTCAAGCCTCGAATTTCAGCTCCTGCGCCAGCTGCGTCAGGCGCGTGGCGACGCGGGCGCGCACGCGCGTCGCCGTGGTGGGGAACTCCTCCAATATGCGCAGGAAGAGCGCGCGGGTGATCTTGAGGATGGTCGCCGGCTCGCGCGCTATGGCCGTGACCGGGCGCGTCGTCTCGGTGATCAGCGCTGTCTCGCCGATCAGCGCGAAGGGCCGCAGCACTTTAGCGGCGGGGCGTCCGTCATCGTGCTTCTCCAGCGCGATGGAGCCATTGGTCAGAATATAGCCGCCGTCGGAAGGCTCGCCGCGGCGGAACAGCGCGTCGCCGGCGCGCAGCAATTTCGTCTCGGCGCTGAAGGTCAGAAGGCGCAGCGCCTCGACCTCGAAATCCTCGAACAGAGGAATGCGCCTCAGATTGGCGATATCGTCGTCGAGAGCCATGTCCCGGCTGCTTTCCTCGGGGCGTCTCGCCGCGCGGTCAGCGCGCGGGGGAGAAGACCAGCCGATAGCCGTTCTTTTCGGTGAGAAGAAGGCGGGCCTCGGCGGGGTCGGTTTCGATCTTGCGGCGCAGCCGGCTGACATGCGTCTCCAGCGTGCGCGTCGTCACTGTGGGATGATAGCCCCAAACCTCGCGCAGCAACATGTCTTTCGTCACTACCGCGCCGCGCGCCGCGGCGAGGCGCGTCAATATCTCGGCCTCCTTCTCGGTGAGCGGCAGGCGCCTTTGCGCGGCGTCGGTCAGCTCGAAGGCGCCGGGCCGGTAGCGGAAGTCGCCGATCGCGACAATGGGCGGCTCGCGCTCGTCCGTCGCCCGCAGCCGTGCGAGAAGATGGGCGAAACGAAACGGCCGCGCGATATAGTCGCAGGCGTCGGGGATGCTCGGCGCGCCGATGAGAAGCACCGGACCATGGAAGCGCTGGCTCGCCGCGCGGGCGAAGGCCTCGCCGATCTCTGCCTCGGCGAGCACTATGTCACAGCCGCCCTCGGCCAAGAGGCGCGTCGCCTCCTGCGCGGAAGCGGCGGGCGCGACCGCGAATTCGGGATAGCGGGCGAGCTGCTCCGTGAGAGAAGCGCGTAATCCCGCGCCGGCGAGGAGCAATATGTTGCGCTTGCGCGGCGTCGGCGCTTCCGTCATTGGCGCTTCCGGGACTGGGTTCTCGCGCCCATGATCGGCCAAGGACGAGCGCCATTCAAGGCGCGCGCGGCGACGGAGGAGGTTCATGACGCAGGGGGCTTCCCGCCATCACGGCGGCGTGTCGATGCTGAGGGTCGCGCGGCGGATCGGCGGCCGCCCACATGAGGGTCGGCTGATCGCCGGCGATCTCGTCCTTGCCTGCGCGCTCGGCCGCTCTGGGATTACGCGCCGCAAGCGCGAGGGCGATGGCGCGACGCCGGCCGGGAGCTTCACGCTGCTCTCTATCTATCTGCGACGCGGCCGGGCGGAAAAGCCCCGCTCCGTCGCAGCGCGTTTCGTTCGCCCGGACGATCTCTGGTGCGACGATGCGCGGTCCTTTCTCTATAATCGTCCCTTGCGCGGGAAAACGCCGCTCAGTCATGAGCGGCTCTGGCGGGCGGATCGGCTCTATGACGTCGTCGGCGTGCTCGACTACAATATCCGTCCGCGCGTGCTGGGGCGCGGCAGCGCCATTTTCTTCCATATAGCGACGCAGACGCTGGGGCCGACCGCGGGCTGCGTGGCGCTGCGGGCGCGCGATATGGCGCGGCTGCTGCCGCGTCTCGCCGCCGGCGTCCGCATTGTCGTCGATTAAGGCTTCGAATAGTCGCGCTCGCCCATAATGGCCGAGCCGATGCGGACATGCGTGGCGCCCAGCTGAATGGCGAGCTCGTAATCCGAGCTCATGCCCATGGAAAGCTCTTTCAGCCCGTTGCGGGCGGCGATCTCGGCGAGCAGGGCGAAATGCGGCGAGGCCTGCTCGCCGACCGGCGGAACGCACATCAGCCCGGCGATCTCCAGCCCATGCTTCTCGCGGCACTCCGCGATGAAGGCGTCGGCCTCCTGCGGCAAGACGCCGGCCTTTTGCGGCTCGGCGCCGGTGTTGACCTGCACGAGCAGGCGCAAGCGCTTGCCCTGGCGGCGCATTTCTTCGGCGAGGGCCTCGGCGATCTTGGGGCGGTCGACGCTTTCTATGACGTCGAAGGTCTCGACCGCCTCGCGCGTCTTATTGGATTGCAGCGGGCCGATGAGATGCAGCTCGACGCCGGAAAAGCGCTGGCGCAGCTCGCCCCATTTGGCGCGCGCCTCCTGCACTTTGTTCTCCCCATAGACGCGATGCCCGGCCTCGAGCAGCGGAACCGCCGCCTCGGCCGGAAAGGTCTTGGTGACGCAGACGAGGGTGATCTCGGCCGGATCGCGGCCGCAATCGCGGGCGCGAGTGGAGATGGCGTCCTTGGCGGCGTTCAGCCGATCGACGACGGTCATGGGAGTTTCGGCCTCAGCGGACGAATTTCAAAATAGTGAAAATAGCGCCGATGAGAACCAGATTGAAGCCGAACACCCACCGGAGAATATCCGTCTTGGACTGAGAGATTTCCAGCTTTAGCCGTCCTTCCACCTCGGCGAGGTCGCGCTTCAGCAATTCCATGTCGTGCCGAACATCCCCGACGTCCGCCTTTGTGGCCACGCTCTCGGAGAAAGCCGTCTCCAACGCCTCGGCGGAGGCGCGCGCCTGCTCGGGCGAGAAGCCGCCGCGGGTGAGACGGTCGATATAGGCGAGGGGGTTGAAGAGCACTTGCGCCGACATGGCCCGGATATAGCACGCGCCCTGCTTCCCGGCGAGAGGCGCCTTTGACAAGCCCCGCCCCGCCCGGCATTACAGGCGAAACTCCACAATTCGATCAGGACCGCTCGGACCCATGAGACCAGAACGCTACGACTTCGCCGCGGCCGAGCCCAAATGGCGAAAGATTTGGGACGAGCGGCAGGTTTTCACCTCCGGGGATGCGGCGAAGCCGAAATATTACGTGCTCGAAATGTTCCCCTATCCGTCGGGGCGCATTCATGTCGGCCATGTGCGCAACTACTCCATGGGCGACGTCATCGCCCGCTATAAGCGCGCCATGGGCTTCGACGTGCTGCATCCCATGGGTTGGGACGCTTTCGGCCTGCCGGCGGAGAACGCCGCCCAGCAGAGCGGCTCGCATCCGGCGACCTGGACCTACGCCAATATCGCCTCGATGCGGACGCAGCTCAAATCCATGGGGCTGTCGCTCGACTGGTCGCGCGAGATCGCCACTTGCGATCCGGCCTATTACAAGCATCAGCAGAAGCTGTTCCTGGATTTCCTCGCCGGCGGCCTCGTCGATCGCAAGCAGTCCAAGGTGAATTGGGATCCGGTCGACCATACGGTGCTCGCCAATGAGCAGGTGGTGGAGGGCCGTGGCTGGCGCTCTGGCGCGCTGGTGGAGCAGCGCGAGCTGACGCAATGGTTCCTGCGCATCGGCAAATACGCCGACGATCTTCTCACCTCGTTGGACACGCTCGATCGCTGGCCGGAGAAGGTGCGGCTGATGCAGCGCAATTGGATCGGCCGCTCGGAAGGGCTGCTGGCGCGCTTCGCCATCGCCGGCGATCCGACAGGCGAGATCGAGGTCTTCACCACGCGGCCGGACACTTTGTTCGGCGCGAAATTCGTCGCGCTGGCGCCGGACCATCCGGTTGCCCGCGCCGCGGCTTCCAGCGACCCGGCGCTCGCCGCCTTTGCGGAAGAGTGCCGCCATATCGGCACGTCGGTGGCGGCGATCGAGACCGCCGAGAAGAAGGGCTATGACACGGGCCTGCGCGTCGTGCATCCCTTCGATCCCTCTTGGGTGCTGCCCGTCTATGTCGCCAATTTCATCCTGATGGATTACGGCACGGGCGCGATCTTCGGTTGCCCGGCGCATGACCAGCGCGATCTCGATTTCGCCAATGCTTACGGCCTCGGCGCGACGCCGGTCGTCTGCCCGGAGGGCGTCGATCCTGCGACTCTCATCGTCAGTGAGACGGCTTTCGACGGCGAGGGGCGGCTCGTCAATTCGCGCTTCCTCGACGGGCTCACCGTCGCCGAGGCGAAGGAGGAGGTCGCCAAGCGCCTCGAGACCGCGCAGCTGCACGGCCGTCCGCAGGGCGAGCGCAAGATCAATTACAAGCTGCGCGATTGGGGCATTTCGCGGCAGCGCTATTGGGGCTGTCCGATCCCCATTATCCATTGCCCGGATTGCGGCGTCGTGCCCGTGCCGGACGCCGATCTTCCCGTGAAGCTGCCGGAGGATGTGACCTTCGACAAGCCGGGCAATCCGCTCGACCATCATCCGACATGGAAGAATGTCGCCTGTCCGAAATGCGGAGCCGCCGCGCGGCGCGAAACCGACACGATGGACACTTTCGTCGATTCGTCCTGGTATTACGCGCGCTTCACCGATCCGCACAATGAGTCGGCGCCCGCCGCGCCGGAGCAGCTCTCACGCTGGCTGCCGGTGGATCAATATATCGGCGGCATTGAGCACGCGATTCTGCATCTGCTCTATTCGCGCTTCTTCTCGCGCGCCATTCGCGACACCGGCCATGGCGGCGTCGCCGAGCCCTTCGCCGGCCTCTTCACCCAGGGCATGGTGGTGCATGAGACCTATCGCGCCGCCTCCGGCAAATGGGTCGCGCCCAGCGAGCTGCGTTTCGAGACCGGCGACAAGGGCCGTCGCGCCTTCCTCATCGAGGGGGGCGAGGAGGTCGCGATCGGCGCGATCGAGAAAATGTCCAAGTCGAAGCGCAATACGGTCGACCCAGACGACATTATCGCCAGCTATGGCGCCGACACCGCGCGGCTCTTCGTGCTCTCCGATTCGCCGCCCGACCGCGATGTCGTATGGACGGAGGAGGGCGTGCAGGGCGCCTGGCGCTTCGTGCAGCGCGTTTATCGCCTCGCTGGCGAGCTGGCCAATGCCGCGGCGCCCGTCGGCGCCAGCGCGCCGGCCGAGTTCGGCGCCGCGGCGCTCGATGTGCGCAAGGCGACGCATCGCACCATCGCCGCCGTCGGCGACAATATCGAGCGTCTGCGCTTCAACACGGCGATCGCCCGCATTCGCGAATACGCCAATGAGCTGACCGCCGCGCTCGACAAGGTGGAGACGGTTCCGGTCTCCGCCGATCTCGCCTTCGCTTTCCGCGAGGCGGCGGATGTGTTCGTGCAGCTGATCGCGCCGATGACGCCGCATGTGGCGGAAGAATGCTGGAGCGATCTCGGCCATTCCGAGATCGTCTCGCTGGCGCCCTGGCCTGAGGCCGATCCTACTCTCGTCGCGCAGGACATGATAAGCTTGCCGGTGCAGGTGAACGGCAAGAAGCGCGCGGAGATTCTCGTGGCCCATGACGCCGATGAGGCGACGATCCGCGAGGAGGCGCTGACGCAGGAGGCCGTGCTGCGCGCCATGGAAGGCAAGCCGTTGAAGAAATTCATTCTCGTTCCCAAGAGGATCGTCAATGTGGTCGTTTGAACGGCGACGTGCTCTCCTGTCCGGGGCCTCGGGTGAAGAGGCGTTTCCACCTCCCCCTGGAGGGGGGAGGTCGATCGCCGCAGGCGAGCGGGAGGGGGTGACGCCCGAGTCTCGGGAGCGACCCCACCCCGGACCGCTTCGCGGTCCGACCCTCCCCCTGAAGGGGAGGGTGTGGCGCGCCCTTTCCAGCGGTGGCCCGGCTGTCTTTGCCGCTCTGGCGCTCTCGGCCTGCACGGTGCAGCCGCTCTATGGCCCCATCGGAACCGACGCCCCGCTCACGGCGGAGCTGCAGGCGGTCGCGGTCGATCCCATTCCCGACCGCGTCGGGCATTACGTCCGCAACGAGCTGATCTTCGCCTTGAACGGCACGGGCTCGGAGGTTCCGCCGCGCTATCGGCTCAAGGTCGAGCTGAAGGAGCGCGTGCAGACGCCGATCCTTGACACTGTCACCGGCCGCGCGACATCGGCGACGGTGATCGTCGACGCCGAATATAGGCTCATCAACATCGCCGACGAGACTGTGATCACCAAAGGCGTCGCTTTCGGCGTCGCCAGCTACGACCGTTTCAGCAATCGTCTCGCCAATGTGCGCGCCGCGCGCGACGGCGAGATTCGCGACGCCAAGGTCATCTCCGATATGATCCGCACGCGGGTGTCGACGGCTTTGGCGAAGTGAGAGAGAATAGCGAGTAGAGCTATTCGCTAATCGCCGTTACCCGAGCGCCCATGACCGCCATCAAGACCCGCGACGCCGAGCGCTTCGTGAAGGCGCCGCCGGCCAATATCTTCCTGTTCCTGCTCCACGGCGCCGACGCCGGCCTCGTGCGCGAGCGTGCGCTCGCCATTGTGGCGCAGCGCGTCGACGATCGGCATGATCCGTTCCAATGCGTGGAGATGAGCGGCGACGCCGTGGCCGCCGATCCGCTGTCGCTGCTCGACGAGGCCAATACGATTCCGCTGTTCGGCGGCAGGCGTGCGATCATCGTCGAGACGGGCGGCAAATCCATTCTCTCGCCGCTCGAGCAATTGCTCGCCGCGCCGCCTGTGGATTGCGCCGTTGTGCTGACTGCCGGTGCGCTGAAGCGCGATGCGCCGCTGCGCAAGCTGATCGAGCCGTCCAAAATCGCCGCCGCTGTCGAATGCAATCCAGACGATGAGCAGGATCTGCATGCGCTGATCGACAATAGCCTGCGCGAGGCGGGTTTTTCCGTCACGTCGGAGGCGCGGCTGCTGTTGCAGGCGGCGCTCGGCGAGGATCGCCGCATGAGCCGTTCCGAGCTCGCCAAGCTGATGCTCTATAAGCATGGCGCGAGCGCGATCGAGGCCGGCGATGTCGAGGATATTGTCGCGCACGCCTCCAATATCGCCTCCGATCGCTTGGTGCTGGACGCTTTCTCGGGGCAGGCCGACGCCGCTGGCGAAGCCTTCGACAGAGCGGTCGCCGGCGGCGGCGACGCCGGGCAGCTATTGAATGGCGCGCTGCGCTACGCGATGGCGCTGCATCGCGCGCGGCTCACCGTGGATCGCGAGGGGCGGCCAGATTTCGGCATCACCATTTTGATGCGCAGCGGTTTCGGCTTCTCGCAGCGGCCGCAGCTCGAGCAGCATTTGCGCATCTGGTCCGCGGCGAAAGTGGCGGCGCTGCTGCCGGCCTTGCGCGACGCCAATCATCGCGCCCGCGCCAATGCCGCTCTGGCGGAGATGGAGGCGGGACGCGCGCTGTTGCGCATAGCGAGTCAGGCCGCGCGGCGCTGAGCGCCCCCTCCCGCACCCTCCCCCGCTTTCGCGGGAGAGGGAAGGCGGCTGGCGTTGCGCGAAACGCCGATGAAGCGCGGCGCCTGCTCCCTCTCCCGCGAAGCGGGGGAGGGGGCCGTCTCAATGCGCGAGCGCCTTGACGATCTGCTCCACGGTCTTCTTGGCGTCGCCGAACAGCATCATCGTATTGGGCCGGAAGAACAGCTCATTCTCGACGCCGGCATAGCCGGAGCCCATGCCACGCTTTAAAAACAGAACCGTCTTCGCCTTCTCGACATCGAGGATCGGCATGCCATAGATCGGCGATTGCGGATCGGTCTTGGCGGAAGGATTGGTCACGTCATTGGCGCCGATGACGAAGGCGACATCCGCCTGGGCGAATTCCGAATTTATGTCCTCGAGCTCGAAGACCTCGTCGTAAGGAACATTGGCCTCGGCCAGCAGCACATTCATATGGCCGGGCATGCGGCCGGCGACGGGATGAATGGCGTATTTCACCTCGACGCCTTCCTTTTTCAAAAGGTCCGCCATCTCGCGCAGCGCATGCTGCGCCTGCGCCACCGCCATGCCATAGCCCGGCACGATGATGATCTTGCCGGCGTTCTGCATGATGTAAGCGGCGTCCTCCGCCGAGCCCTGCTTGACCGGGCGCTTCTCCACCGCGCCTGTCGCCGCCACCGTCTCGCCGCCGAAGCCGCCGAGAATGACGGAGACGAAGGAGCGGTTCATCCCCTTGCACATTATGTAGGAGAGGATGGCTCCCGAGGAGCCGACCAGCGCGCCGGTGATGATGAGCGCGAGATTGCCGAGCGTGAAGCCGATGCCCGCCGCCGCCCATCCCGAATAGGAATTGAGCATGGACACGACGACCGGCATGTCGGCGCCGCCGATGGGGATGATGAGCGTCACGCCGAGCACGAAAGCGACGAGAATGATGAGAAACAGCCAGAAGCCGCTCTCCGTCGTCGCGAACAGGACGATGAAGCCGAGCAGCGCCAGCCCGAGCAGAATATTGATCGTGTGACGCTCGGCGAGCAGGAACGGCTTGCCGCTCATCTTTTCGGCGAGCTTCATATAAGCGATGATCGAGCCGGAGAATGTGATCGCGCCGATCGCCGCGCCGAGCGACATTTCGAAGAGGCTTCCCCCTTCGATGTGGCCGGGCGCGCCTATGCCGAAAGCCTGCGGCGCATTGAACGCCGCGCCCGCCACCAGAACCGCGGCGAGGCCGACGAAGGAATGGAACAAGGCGACGAGCTGCGGCATTTCCGTCATCAGCACGGTGCGCGCCTGCCACGCCCCGATTCCGCCGCCGATGGCGACGCCCGACACCATCAATAGAAATCCGCTGAAGCTCGGCGCGCGCAGCAGCAGCGTCGTCGCCACGGCGACGCCCATGCCAATCATGCCGTAGAGATTGCCCTGTCGCGACGTCGCCGGCGAGGACAGGCCGCGCAGCGCCAGAATGAACAAAATTCCGGCGGCGAGATAGAGAAGGACCGCGAGATTGCCGCTCATGGCTCAGCCCTTCTTCTTGTACATCGACAGCATACGTTCGGTGACCATGAAGCCGCCGAAAATATTCACGCTGACGAGGCCGAGCGCGACGAAGCCGAACCATTGCGCCCACCACGCGCCGCCGCTGGCGTCGGCCTTTGGGTCGACGCCGACTGCGAGCAGCGCGCCGACCACGATGACCGAGGAGACGGCGTTGGTGACGGACATCAGCGGCGTGTGCAGCGCGGGCGTCACCGACCAGACGACATAATAGCCGACGAAAACCGCCAGCGCGAAAATCGCGAGGCGGAAGACGACCGGATCGACGCCGCCGGTGAGCCCGTGCGAGGAGGCCGCCGCCGCCACTTGCGCCAGCTGATCGGAATAGGATTGCGCCTGATCGGCGAGCTGCCGCGTCGCTTCGGCTGCGCGGCGGGCCGTTTCGAGCATTTGCTGAGTCGTGTCGGATGCCATGTGCCAACGCCCTTTCTTCGCGCGGCCCTCGCGGGGCCGGCGTGATCAAGCCGCAAATCGCGAATCGATGACGGCGCCGTCGCGGGTGAGGGCCGTCGCCTTCACCAATTCGTCGTTCCAATCGATGGCGAGAGTCTTCGTCTCTTTGGAGATGAGAGTCTCGACGAAGGCGAGCAGGTTTTTTGCGTAGAGGCTGGAGGCCGTCGCCGGCAGGCGGCCGGCGAGATTGACCGCGCCGACGATCTTCACGCCATTGTCGATGATCGTGTCGCCGGGCTTGGTCAGCTCGCAATTGCCGCCACGCTCGGCCGCGAGATCAATGATGACCGAGCCCGCGCGCATCGATCGCGCCGCCGCCGCCGAAATGAGTCTCGGAGCCGGCCGGCCGGGGATCAGCGCCGTCGTGATCACAATGTCTTGCTTGGCGATATGCGCCGCGACCAGCTCCGCCTGCGCGGCTTGGTATTCCGGCGACATTTCCTTGGCGTAGCCGCCGGAGGTCTCGGCCTGGCGGAATTCGTCATTCTCGACCGCGATGAATTTCGCGCCGAGCGATTCCACCTGCTCCTTGGTGGCGGGCCGCACATCGGTGGCCGAGACGATGCCGCCGAGCCGGCGCGCCGTTGCGATCGCCTGCAGGCCGGCGACGCCGACGCCCATGATGAAAATTTTGGCGGCCGGGACCGTGCCTGCCGCCGTCATCATCATCGGAATGGCGCGGCTATATTCCGCCGCGGCGTCGATGACGGCGCGATAGCCAGCGATATTGGCCTGGGAGGAGAGGACGTCCATGACCTGCGCGCGAGTGATGCGCGGCATGAATTCCATGGCGAAGAGCGTTGCGCCGGTTTGCGCGAGCGTGGCCAGCTCTTTCTCATGTCCGAAAGGATCGGCGATGGCGACGATTGCGGCGCCGCGCGCTATGCCGGACAGCTCGCCCGGCGCCGGTCGGCGCACGCGCAGCACCACTTCGGCATTGTCGGAGGCGGCGGCTGCGCTCGGCGCTATGGCCGCGCCGGCGGCGGCGTAATCGGCGTCGGAAAAGCCGGATATGGCTCCGGCGCCCGATTGGACCACGACTTCTGCGCCGAGGTTCTTGAACTTTTTGACGGTTTCCGGCGTCGCAGCGACGCGCGTCTCGTTCTTGTCAGTCTCGGCTTGAACAGCAATGCGCATTGACGAAACTCCATTTTGCGGAGAATCGGTTTCGCGTGGCCGGATGGCCGCGCGGTTCGCATTCGGTCAGAAACTGTAGAGGGAACCCGTGGAGCGGCGCGTCGGCGATCGACGCGCCGGGTCTTTAGCGCGCGAGGAAGAAATACATCAGCGCCAGGGTCACGACGCTGGCCGCCGTTCCCACCTTCAGCAGCGTCAGAAAGCCGTTATAGGTGGCGAGATGCTCCGCAATGTCTGACGAAGTCTCGTGATGATCGGCCATTGCTCTCCCCTCGTGCTCTTGCGCTTGCGCCTCGCCCGTCGAGGGGCGAAGCAGAATCATGCTAGACGAGCGCGCGCCTTCCTGCAATGTCGCAATCGTCGCGGTCGCGGCCTGCGCAGCGGATGGGACGGCGACCGCGTCGGCGCGAGCGGCGCGGGGAGAATTAGGGCGGGGAGCGGACGAAGAGGATCGCGCCATTGGCGCGTGCGAATTCTTCCGTGCAAATGGCGCCGGTTCGCCCTTTCAGCCGCGGGCCGCTCGCCTCGAGCGCCGCGAGGCTCGTATTCTCCTTGACGCGGACATGGCGCACGCAGACGGCGCCCTCGGGCGAGAAGCCGGCCTCGAACTCATGCGCCGGATCATTGCCCGGCGATTGCACGCCGACGCGATCGTAAATGTCGATCCGCTGGCCGTTGCGCGTCGTGCCCTTGCCGTCGCCGGAATAATCGGCGCGCACCAGACGCACGCAAGCGTCATAGAGCGCCCGGGCCGCGGGCGCGCCTTCACGCATCTTCCAGGGATGATAGCCGAAGCGCACACATTTGCCCTGTGCGCCGCCTGTGCAGGTGAGCTCGAACACGCCCGGCTCGGCCGGCGCGATCGTGCCGTCGCCGCGCGCGCGGCCGGCGAGGGGAAAGCCCTGACGGCGGCCGTCCGGGCCGGGGTCGCACAGGTTCTTCCATTCTCCTTCGGGCGTCCGATAGGAGAAAGTGTGAAGCAGAACCTCGGAGGAGGGGGCCGCTGCGCGGGCATTGTCGCCGGGGTCCGGCTCTACCGCTTCGATACGGATTTTCGTCTCGCCGCCGGCGCTGGCGATCGTCAGCGTCGCCCCGACGAGATCGGGCGAATAGAGCACACGTCCGTCGGAGAGCGTCGCCTTGAATTGCGTTCCTTCGACGTAGAGCGAGACCATTTGCGCGGATTGCGCCGCTCGGAACCTGCGCGCTCGCCACGAGTGAGACCCATGCGCAGAGCGCGAGAGAAAAGAGATTGCGGCTCGCCATGCGCGCTCCTTCCGATGCGAAAGGCGGCCGAGTCTCGGCCGCCCGCTCTTTGCTTCACTTCTGCGGAAGCTCCAGCGCGACGCCGTGCAGGCTCGCGCCGTTCGCGCCGAGGCCATTCACGCCGATGGCGTTCAGGCTGACGCCATTCAGGCTGATTCCATTGGCGGCGATCTTGGCCGAAGCCGAACCCGCCACGGCGACCAGGACAAAAATCGAAATCATGCGCAGTAACATTTTGGACCCTTTCTATAAAGTCGCATTGAAATCATGCTCGAAGCGGGATGTGTCCCGCCTCAGCGCTCGGGAAGCTCGAGCGAGGAGGCGCGCAAGCCGGCGCCGACGCCGCTCGACCGAGCGCCTTCGATCGTCGCGCTATTGATGGTGAGCGCGTTCTCGACCAGCGCGTTGTCGACGAGCGCGTTCTGGGTCAGCGCGTTCTGCGTCAGCGCGTTCAAATGCAGTCCATTGATGATGATCGCGTTCTCGCTCAACGCATTGGGGGAGAGGCCATTCAGGGAGATTCCGTTGGAGGATGTCTCGGCGGAGGCGGAGCCGGCCGCCAGGATCAGCCCGAGGGCGAAAATCGAGCGCTTGAGCATTGTCTTGAACCTTCTCTGAGTGACGGCGGCGATCCGCCGCTTTCAAGTTCCGCATTCGCTGCGGAACGTCGTCTTTGTCGCTCTTTCGCGCTCCTGGCGGCGTGCGGCGGCGCACGCTGTGTTCGGGCAATGAAAAAGGCCCCGGATTTCTCCGGGGCCTTCTTTGTCTCTTCCGAGGGTGGCGAGGATCAGAAGTCCATGCCGCCCATGCCGCCGCCGGGCGGCAGAGCCGGGCCGCTGTCCTTCTTCGGCTGCTCGGTGATCGTCGCCTCCGTGGTGACGATGAGGCCGGCGATGGAAGCAGCATCCTGCAAGGCGGTGCGGACGACCTTGGTCGGGTCGATGATGCCGAGCTTGACGAGATCGCCATATTCGCCGGTCTGGGCGTCATAGCCGAAGCTGTAGTCCGTGGACTCGAGCAGCTTGCCGACCACGACCGCGCCGTCGCCGCCGGCATTGTCGACGATCTGACGAGCCGGAGCCTGGATCGCCTTGCGGACGATCGCGATGCCGGTCTGCTGGTCGGAATTGGCGACCTTGACATCGGAGAGAGCGGCGATGGCGCGCAGCAGCGCGACGCCGCCGCCGGGCGAGATGCCTTCCTGCACCGCGGCGCGGGTGGCGTTCAGCGCGTCGTCGACGCGGTCCTTCTTCTCCTTCACCTCGACCTCGGTCGCGCCGCCGACGCGGATCACCGCGACGCCGCCCGCGAGCTTGGCGAGACGCTCCTGGAGCTTCTCGCGGTCATAGTCCGAGGTGACTTCCTCGACCTGAGCCTTGATCTGAGCGACGCGAGCCTCGATGTCCTTCTTCTCGCCGGCGCCGTCGATGATCGTCGTATTCTCTTTGTCGATGCGAATACGCTTGGCCTTGCCGAGCAGCGGAAGCGTGACGTTCTCGAGCTTGATGCCGAGATCCTCGGAGACGACCTGGCCGCCCGTGAGGATGGCGATGTCCTCGAGCTGAGCCTTGCGACGATCGCCGAAGCCCGGAGCCTTCACGGCCGCGATCTTCAGGCCGCCGCGCAGCTTGTTGACGACGAGCGTGGCCAGAGCCTCGCCCTCGACGTCCTCGGCGATGATGAGCAGCGGCTTGCCGGTCTGCACAACGGCCTCGAGGACCGGCAGCAGCGGCTGCAGGCTCGACAGCTTCTTCTCGTGGATGAGGATGTAGGGGTCCTCAAGCTCCGCGACGAGACGCTCGGCGTTGGTGATGAAGTAGGGGGAGAGATAGCCGCGGTCGAACTGCAGGCCCTCGACGATGACGGTCTCGGAGTCGAGGCTCTTGGCCTCTTCCACCGTGATCACGCCCTCATTGCCGACCTTCTGCACCGCCTTGGCGATCTCCTGGCCGATGAAGCTGTCGCCATTGGCCGAGATGGTGCCGACCTGGGCGATCTCGTCGTTGGAGGTGACCTTCTTGGAGTTCTTCTTCAGATCGGCGACGACCGCCTCGACCGCGAGGTCGATGCCGCGCTTGAGATCCTGCGGGTTGAGGCCGGCCGCGACGGCCTTGGCGCCTTCCCTGGCGATGGCGGCGGCGAGCACGGTCGCCGTCGTGGTGCCGTCGCCGGCGGTGTCGTTCTGCTTGGAGGCGACCTCACGAACGAGCTGCGCGCCGAGATTCTCGAACTTGTCGGCGAGCTCGATCTCCTTGGCGACGGTGACGCCGTCCTTGGTGATGCGGGGAGCGCCGAAGCTCTTCTCGATGACGACGTTGCGGCCCTTGGGGCCGAGAGTGACCTTCACCGCATTGGCGAGGATTTCGACGCCGCGCAGGATACGGTCGCGCGCGTCGGAGGAAAAACGAATGTCCTTGGCTGCCATTTTCGTTCGGCTCCGTTGAAGAGAATAAGGTGCGAGGGTCTAGCGGCTCAGGCGATCACGCCCAGAATGTCGCTTTCCTTCATGATGAGGAGATCTTCGCCGTCGATCTTGACCTCGGTGCCGGACCATTTGCCGAACAGCACGCGGTCGCCTTCCTTCACGTCGAGGGCGACGAGCTTGCCGCTCTCGTCGCGGGCGCCGGGGCCGACGGCGATGATCTTGCCCTCGGCGGGCTTCTCTTTCGCGGTGTCCGGAATGATGATGCCGCCTTTGGTCTTGTCTTCGCCTTCGAGGCGCTTGACCACGACGCGGTCGTGGAGGGGACGGAACGCCATGTCGTCTTCCTTCGTTGCTGCCCGGCCGGAGCGCGCGGGCGAAAGATTGAATAAAATGCCTATTAGCACTCATGAGGGGTGAGTGCCAGCAGGCTGGCGATGACATAGGAAGCAGCCCCCGGCCCTGTCAAGGGCGAGCAGCGCCGAATTCGGGCGCCGGCCGCGCAAATGCATAAAATTGCGTCTTGCCGTGCCTCTTTATTCTCGTGACGCGGCCGAAATCGGGCGGCGCATTCGCGGTTTTGGGCAGGGGCGTCGCGCCGCCGAGCGCCCTGTGGTAGGCCCATGCTTCGGCATATGAATTGCTAGCTCGCGAGGCATGACAATGGACGCCGAGCAATCGACAAAAACCGCATTCGACGTCATCGGAGGCCAGGAGGCGGTCGACCGTCTGGTCGAGACGTTCTACCGCAATATGGACGAGCTGCCGCAGGCGCGGGGCATTCGCGCCATGCATGCGATCGATCTCGGCCCCACAAAGGCGGTTCTGAAGCTCTATCTGGCCGAATGGCTGGGCGGACCGAAGAGCTATTCGGAACAGCGGGGACATCCCCGGCTGCGCATGCGTCACATGGGCTTCGCGATCGGAGCCGCCGAGCGCGACGCGTGGATGGCCTGCATGACTGGCGCGCTCGATGAGGTGGTCGATGATGTGAGACTGCGTGACTCCCTGAAGCAGAACTTCGCCAAACTGGCGGATTGGCTACGTAACGATCCGGATAATCAACATGACAAGCATCACTGAAACGGCGTTTGCGACTTTGGACGAGCAGAAGCGGCTGCTCAGCCCGGTTCACAAGGGACCGACGGAGAAGGCCGGGCGCTTCGGCTTCCGCGGCAAGCTCGCCCTGAAATTCGCCCAACAGTTCGCCGATGAGGCGCGCCCGCCGGAGCTCTGCTCCGATCAGGTCATTGCGGTGGCGGAAGCCGGCAAGCCCACCTTCGACTTCTTCGCGCAGTGGCTCCTCTCCTTCGAGCATCTCGGATACGTCGCCGAAGTGCTGAAGGGGCTGCTCGCCCCGGATGGCAAATATTTCATCTTTGCCAACAATATCGACCTGCTCAGCAAATATCAGGTCGAGATCGACGGCATTAATTTCTACGTGCTGCCGATCGACGAATCGACGGTCTATAACGAGCTGCTCGAGCTGTTCTACATCGAGAAGAACGATCTCAAGAAGCTGTCGATCGGTGGCAAGATCGACGCCGTGGCCAACGCGGGCATAGCCTTCGATCAGACTTTCGAGAAGATCACCTTCGAGAAGGGCCTGGAAGTCATGGGCCCGGTGCGCAACCGCAACGAGAATCGTCCGGTCTGACACGACCTTACGCTCGCACACGACCACGCAATCCAGGGGCCGCACCGGCTCTGGATTGCTTTTTTATGTCTGGCGAGGCGCCGGCGGGGCCGAGAGAAAGCGTGCGCGTATTCCGACATGATTGTCAGAATACGCCCTGCCTGGTTCGTTGATCGACAGTGATGATCAATTGCCTTCCAGCCGCGCTTGCGCGCAGGCGCGGACCAGCTCGTCCTCGTCATCGAGGAAAGAGGGCAGCTGTTCCGCTGAGCAGCGTTCCGCGACAGTGAAGCGAATACGCAAATCCTCGTCCTTGCTCATGGCGGCGAGGCGATCTTCCGGCAGGCGCTCGGCGACGACGAGGCGCACGAGCGGCTCCGGATCCTTCACGAGAAGATGCAGCCGCTCCAACGGAATGCGGCGCGCGACCCAGCGGCGCACCTCCGGGTCCTCGTCATGGACGGCCATGCTCAGCAAATCCGGCGCGATGCGCCGCACGACATGGATGCGGACCAGATAATCCGGGTCCGAATACATTGCGACGAGCGCGGCGCCTTCGAGCCGATTGGCGGCCACGATGCGCACGCGTGGTTCTGGATCATGCGCGAGATGGGCGATGCGCGACGCCGGCAGGCGCGATGCGACCGTGGCCCGCACCTCCGGCTCTGGATCGTCGAGCAGCGGCGGCAGACGCAGCACCGAGGCGTAGCGCGCCGCACGGGCGCGCACCTCGAAATAGGCGTGATCGAGGTAGGAATCCGCGAGATGCGGATGTCCGCGGAAGAAGAGATCGACACGCTTGGCCCGGCGATCGCGCACACAGGCGGATCCCTTGCGGCAGAGCCCCTCGAGATTGAGCGCCACATGGGAGCATTCCCTGCAGCGGATGGGGCGACCGCGCCAGTCGAGCGGATCGTCGCTTATTCTTTCCGGTTCTGCGGCCATTGTGGAGCCGTCTTCTTTCCAGGAATCAAAACTTCTTTACAGGGATATCATATTTTTGCAGCGCATAGCCGATTTGTCTGGGGGTAAGCCCGAGCAGGCGAGCCGCTTTGGCTTTCACCCATCCGGCCTGTTCCATCGCCTCGATGAGCTTGTCGCGATCGGACCGATGATCCGTCTCGATGACCGTACAGTTCTCTGCGCCTGGACACGCCGCCGCGGGTTGCGCCGCGACGACAGGCGCGGGCTCTTCGACGACCGGCGGTCGCGCCACGGGAGGCCGCGCCGGCGGCGGCGGGGGCGCCTGCGGCTTGGAGACGATCGGCAGAGGCGTGAAGCTCGGCGGGTGCAATCCGCCGATCGTCGACTCGCGCGAGCCGTTCCACAGAACGGAGGAGAGGCAGCCGTCATTGCGGCAAGAGAAGTCTTTGTCCACGATCGAGTCGTTGCGCGCCAAAGTCGCTGTCCGATAAACGCAATTCTCGAGCTCGCGAATATTGCCCGGGAAATTGCATTCGCTGAGCACTTCCATCGCCGAATCGGAGAAGCTCAGATGGACATTCTGCTCATTGTTGAAGCGCCGCAGGAATTCATTGGCGAGCGGCGCCAGATCGCCTCTTCGGTCGCGCAGCGGCGGCAGGAAGATCGGAACGACGCTGATGCGGTAATAGAGATCCGCGCGGAACTCGCCCTTCTGCACCGCTTCCTCGAGATTGCGATTGGTGGCGCAGACGAAGCGCACGTCGACCTTCATCGTGCGGGTGCCGCCGACGCGCTCGAACTCGCCCTCTTGCAGCACGCGCAGCAGCTTGGCCTGGAAGGCGGGCGTGATGTCGCCGATCTCGTCCAGGAACAGCGTGCCGCCGTCCGCGAGCTCGAAACGCCCTTTGCGCAGGGCCGCCGCGCCGGTGAAGGCGCCGCGCTCATGGCCGAACAGCTCGGACTCTAGCACGCTCTCGGGCAGGGCCGCGCAGTTCAGCTTGACGAAAGGCTTGCTCTGCCGTGGCGAAAGATTGTGGAGCGCGGCCGCGAACAGCTCCTTGCCGGTGCCCGACTCGCCGCGCAGCAGCACGGTTGATTTGGCCTTGGCGACAATGCGGATCTTGTCGACGACCGCACGCACCGCCGGACTCTCGCCGACGATCCCTTTGATGCCGTCCAGCCGCGCCTCTATATGCGCCGAATGCGCCGCCGGCCGATCGCCCTTCTCCAGCCTGGCCTTCTCCTGCATCAGCCGCTCGCGGTCTCGCGCGATCAGCTTGTGCAGCCGCAAGGTCTGGCCGACCAGATTGGCGATCATTGTCAGGAATCGCACGTCGTGGTCGAAGCGAACGGAAGACCGATCGCTATAGACGCGATCGACCGTCAATGTGCCGACCACCGCGTCCGCCTCCTTGATCGGCACGCCGATCAGCGAGAAGGGCTGTCCGTCAGTCGGACCCCATTCGGAGAGATCCGTGCCTTCGAACAGAGGCGAGGCGGCGACATTCTCGACCACCAGCGGCATCTTGGTCGCGACGATCTGGCCGACCGCCCGCTCGGGAAGATGCTCGAAAAACTTCTTGGCGTTCCCTTCGCTCCATCCCGAGCCGACGACCACTTCCGGGTCGCCATGCGTGTCGAGCAGAGCGATGAGGCCGTGCCGCATGTCGAGAAAGCTCGACAGCAGCGCCAGCACGCCCGCCAGCGTCTTCTCGAGCCGGTTGGGCGAGGCCAGTAATTTCGAAATTTCGTAGATTCCGACGAGAGCAGATTCGCTCGGGTCGAACGCGCGAGCCTGAGCCGTGTTCATGCTGCTTCCAGCTTCGTATCCCATCGACGTGCCTGACGTTCCGCGGGAATTCGATAGTTCACCCTGGAATGTTTAGCAACTAACATGCCGTCGCCGTGGCAATTCTTCGCTCCGCTCCCGGCGGCGCGCCACCCCGGCTTCACGCAACCCCTTGCGCGAGCTCGTAGATTACCGTCCAGCCGACGTGGCCCGGCGGGTCCAGCACCTGCAAAATCCCGAGGTTTTCCATCGCTTCCGCCTTGTTGCCCCGCTTCAGCTGAATGAAGCTCAAAGCCTTTAAAGTGTACAATGCGAAGCGCTCGGCCGTGCCCGGCGCCGTTTCTTTCGGCGGCCAGCTATGCGGGTCGAGCGCCCAGCCAGCTTGCCGCGTCGCCTCGGCGAGGCCCTGATTGGCCACGGTCCAGGCGACTTCCAGATTCCCCATATAAGTATGAATCTTATAAAGGCAGTAATAGGCCGGCAGCTCATGGGGAGACAGCTCTAGCGCCTCACGGAACAATTCGTCCGCGCGCGCTCGATCGTTCCGATAGGCCAGGACGCCTTTTTGCAAGAGTTCATTGACGGCGGGCGAAAGCTCGCCGAAGTCGACGAGATCGTTTTCACGGGTGAGGTCGTTCATAACGCGCCCGCAAGCAAATCTCGCGCCAATAAAAGGCCGCCGGGCGCCGCGCGCGATCGAGGGACCGAGCGCAACGCCCGAAACGAGGGCGATCAAGGCCACATGGAGAGAGCGATATTGCGCCGTTTCCCTGGGCTCGCGCGGGTTTTGCGTCGAAGTGTCGCGTTCGCGACAGCTGGTTCTGACGCTTTCCGACATGTGTCGGTATTTGGACAGGTTCCAAACAAACGACAGTTTTCTCATAATTTCAGGTCTTTAGGTCATCAAATCAGCATGGCATGCTTGTTGCGAACCTCGTGCCCGGACACCGCTTCCGCGACAGCGCCGGTGCAATGGCAGACGGATATGTCGCGACTGCGTTCCGCAAGGGTTTGAAACTCTTCAAATCGTGAGGAACCGAACATGGAATCTCTATCTACTGAAACCGTCGACATCGGCGGGGCTGAATCGATCGACGACGTGATGCAGAAGGTCGCTGAGCACAAGGGCTGCGGCACCTCGGGCGGCAGCGGCAAGGCGAGCTGCGGCACGGCGGCTGGTGAAAACGACCTGCCGCAGGAAATCTGGGACAAGGTCAAGAACCATCCTTGCTACAGCGAGGAGGCGCATCACCACTACGCCCGCATGCACGTCGCTGTCGCTCCGGCGTGCAACATCCAGTGCAACTACTGCAATCGCAAATATGATTGCGCCAATGAGTCGCGCCCTGGCGTCGTCTCCGAGAAGCTGACGCCCGAGCAGGCCTCCAAGAAGGTTCTGGCCGTCGCGTCGACGATCCCGCAGATGACCGTTCTCGGCATCGCCGGCCCGGGCGACCCGCTCGCCAATCCGGAGAAGACCTTCAAGACCTTCGAGCTGATCGCCGCGACTGCGCCGGACATCAAGCTCTGCCTGTCGACGAATGGTCTGGCTCTGCCGGAGCATGTCGATACGATCGCCAAGTACAATGTCGATCACGTCACGATCACCATCAACATGGTCGATCCGGACGTCGGCGCGCAGATCTATCCCTGGATCTACTGGCAGCATAAGCGCATCTATGGCCGCGAGGCCGCCGAGATCCTGACGCAGCACCAGATGCGCGGCCTCGAGATGCTGACCGAGCGCGGCATTCTGTGCAAGGTCAACTCGGTCATGATCCCGGGCATCAACGACAAGCATCTCGTCGAGGTGAACAAGGCCGTGAAGTCGCGCGGGGCGTTCCTGCACAACATCATGCCGCTCATCTCCTCCCCCGAGCACGGCACCGTGTTCGGCCTCAACGGCCAGCGCGGCCCGACGGCTCAAGAGCTGAAGGCGCTGCAGGACAGCTGTGAAGGCGAGATGAACATGATGCGCCATTGCCGCCAGTGCCGCGCCGACGCGGTCGGGCTGCTCGGCGAGGATCGCAGCGCTGAGTTCACGACCGACAAGATCATGGCCATGGAAGTGACCTATGATCTCGAGAGCCGCAAGGCTTATCAGACGAAGGTCGAGGAAGAGCGTCTGAAGGTCGCCGCCGCCAAGAACGCCGAGCTGGCGACGCTCGCCGGCGAGGACAATGTCGACATCAAGATCCTGATCGCCGTGGCGACCAAGGGCTCTGGCCGCGTCAACGAGCACTTTGGCCACGCCAAGGAGTTCCAGATCTACGAGCTCAGCACCCATGGCGCGAAGTTCGTCGGTCATCGTCGTGTCGACCTGTATTGCCAGGGCGGCTATGGCGAGGAGGACAGCCTCGACACGATCATCCGCGCGATCAACGATTGCACGGCCGTGTTCGTCGCGAAGATCGGCGGTTGCCCGAAGAACGATCTGGTCAAGGCCGGCATCGATCCGGTCGATGAATTCGCCTTCGAGTTCATCGAGCAGTCGGCGATCACCTACTTCAAGCGCTATCTCGACAAGGTGAAGACCGGCGAGATCGAGCACAAGGAGCGTGGTGACGCGACTCTCCGTCAGGGCGCCTTCATCACGGCCTGACACGGAAGCGATCGGCATTCGCCACTAAAGAAGCGCGAGCCGCCGAGCGGCCCGCGCTTCAGTCAAGACCGCGGATGCGCGGAGAATTAGAGCTCGAGAGAATCGGCGATTCTTCAGCTCAGTGACGGCTCGATGGAGGAGCAAGCAAATGACCTACAAGATCGTTGCTTCGCAATGCACGTCCTGCTCGGCGTGCGAGGCGGAATGCCCCAATGTGGCGATCTCCGAGAAGAACGGAACCTTCGTCATCAATCCCAAGAAGTGCACCGAGTGCATCGGCTATTTCGATGTGCCGCAGTGCGTCGCGGTGTGCCCGGTCGATGACACCTGCGTCATCGACAACTCGCTCCCGCGGTATCAGGCGGCCGGGGGCGCGGCATGAATATTCAATTCACTCCCGCCGCGGAAAAATTCATCCGCCGCCTCGTCACGTTCGACGGCGGTCCGGGCTTCGGTCTGAGCCTCCACGTCTCTCCGGGCGGCTGCTCGGGCATGAGCGCGGAATTCTCGGTTCAGCCGGCTCCGCGTGAGGGCGAGCAGGCGTTCGACTTCCCGAGCTTCAAGCTGTTTCTGCCGGCGCAGAGCCGCCTGCTGCTCGATGGCGTGACGATCGACTTCAAAGAGACGGCCACCTCCACCGGCTTCTCCTTCATCGATCCCAAAGCGAAAGCCTGTGGGTGCTCCTCGACGACGCAGACCGTCGTCGAGCTGCCGGAGCTTCCCGTGGCGTGAGTGGATAGGAACGCTTCATGTTGAACGGAGATGGCGCTCTACGCAACGAGGCCTTCGATACGGGAGACGAGATTCTTTCTTCTCCCGTCTTCGGCGCCGGATTGCCGGCGGAAGCCGAGCGTCATCTCCGCGAAGCGGCGCTTTCCTACCATCTGGGCGATGTCGCAGAACAGCATTTGTTCGAGGCGCGTCGCGCGGCCCCGACCCATGTGGCGGTGCTGATCGGACTCTACCGGTTTTACTTCTACAAGAACCGTCTCGAGGACACGCTCGAGATCGCCAAGACGTGCCTCACTAGGGCGGCGATCGATAATTCCCTGCCGCTCGACTGGCGCGAGGTCCGAAAAGGCGACGCCGACTTCGCCAATTACGAGGCGGTGCTGCCACGCTTCTTCATGTTCGTGCTCAAAGGCTATGCGTATCTGCAGATGCGCATGGGCGAGCATGAGGAGGGGCGAGAGGCGGCGCAAAAGCTGCTCGAGCTAGACCCGACCGATAAGGTCGGCGCGACCTTGCTGCTCACCGTTCTCGCGCAACGGGAGGCCGAGGATGCCGACTGACGAGATCGACGAGGCCATCGACTGGCAAGGCGTTCCCGTCGATTGCGGGGCATGCCCCCATAAAGAGCTCTTGGCCGAGGAGCGTTGCAAGCCGCTCCGGGCCTGTGTCTTCGACCGCTATGCGCGTCGGATCGACCGTTTCTTCGATTGGAATCCGGAACTGGCGCGTCATTTTCTCGCGCATCCCTATTTCGAAGTGCGCGCCTGGGCCGCCAAAGCCGCCGAGATATTCCTCCTTCCGGCGCTTTTGGACGATCCCGAAGAAACCGTTCGCTGGAGCGCCGCGCGGCGCCTTCCTGATCGCTATCTCCTCAAGCTTCGCAATGATCCGCATCGCGAGGTGAGGATCAGAGTGGCGCATCGGCTCGACCCCGTCGATCTGCTGCCGATGATCGAGGATCGCGACTATTATGTCCGCCAGGTCGTCGCGCGTCGCATCTCGCCGGATTTGCTCGTTCTGATGATCGACGACGACGAGGTCGAGGTAAGACGCGTCGTCGCGCAGCGCATCGCGCCGCAAGCGCTGAAGCGGATGACGACGGACGCGGACGCGGCCGTTCGCTTCGAGGCGGCGCAGCGACTCGACGTCGCGCAGCTGCCGGATCTCATCAGCGATCCGGACTGGCGCGTGCGCTATGAGGTGGCGCAACGCGCAGCCCTCGCAGACATTCGACTGCTTCTCTCCGACGAGGACCCGATCGTGCGCGAGACCGCTGAAGCGCGGCTCGGCAAAACGCCCGATCCGTCCGGCCGGAAAGTTTTGGAGCGCAACCACAGCCACATCGAGGAACGGATATGAGCAACATCAACCGTGACGACGGCTCCGTCGAGCTGAACGATCCGCCCGCCTTCAACTATGGCGAAAAGGTCAAGTCGAAGAAGGTGGTGCGAAACGACGGCACCTTCCCGGGGAAGGACGTCGGCGAGATTCTCGTCAAAAAAGGCGAGATCGGCTATGTCTCGAGCATCGGCACGTTTTTGCAGCAATTCTACATCTACGGCGTCGAGTTCGTGGAGACCGGCTATAAGGTCGGCATGCGTAAAAAGGAGCTCGAGCCCGTCGAGGTCGCGACCCAAGAGGCGGCTCAATGATCAAATATGACTGGGGCATGCGGGTGCGCGCCACCGTTGATCTCTTCAACGACGGCTCTCATCCGGGGCATGAGCCCGATGCGCTGCTCGTCAAGGCGGGCGACCCCGGCGAGATCGTTCAGATCGGCCAACATGTCGAGAGCGACACGCCAGTCTATATCGTCGAGTTCGGCGAGAAGACCGTGATCGGCTGCCTCGAGGAGGAGATCGAGCCCGTTTGACGCGCTGATTTTCCACACGACTCGCGGTATGAACATTGCTAAACGACAAGGGTCAACCTAACAGCGAGGCGCAGTGTGAAAGTCATGATCCGCAGAGGCTCCGACGGCATTCTTTCGGCCTATGTGCCGAAGAAGGATCTCGAAGAGCCGATCGTCGAACAGGGGAGCCCTCAATTGTGGGGCGGCACAGTGACCCTCGCCAATGGTTGGGTGCTTCAGCTGCCGGAGATGGCGCCGGAAACGTCGCTTCCGATCACGGTCGAAGCCAAGAAAATAAGTGGAGACTGAAAAATGCCGATCGCGACCGAGCAACTCGAGGCGATCGACGCGACGCTCGCGACGGCGGCCGCCGATCAGGCGGCCGTTTCCGCTCTGAGACAAGTCGCACCCGGCCTCACGGCGATGAGATGCGACAAGGCGGATATTCAGGACGAGACGCCGTTTCGCACCTATGAGAACTGCGATTTGTTCCTGATCGACGCCCGCGACCATTGCGTCAAGATCACAGCGGATCCGACCGTCGCCACAGGATTGGTGGTTGCCCCGAAAAGGTGAGCGAGCATGCAGACGTCCCTTCTGCCGATGAATGATCCGGACCTCGCCCAGAGTGATCTGGATGCGGTCGTCGAGACGATCACTTCCCCGCGACTTTCCGCGGGACCCAAAGTCGAAGAATTCGAGGCGGAGTTCGCCGCATATCTCGGCCGCAAGCATGCGATCGCCGTGTCCAGTGGGACGATCGGCCTTTTGCTGACCTTGCGCGCCTATGGCATCGGCCCTGGCGACGAGGTTGTCGCCTCCGCTCATTCTTTCCGTGAGACGACGCATGCGATCGCGCTCTCGGGCGCGCGGCCGGTGTTCGCGGACATCGACTATTGGGCCGGCACTTTGGCGCCTGAAAAGGCGGAAGCGGTCATTACCGACAAGACCAAGGCGATCGTCGCCGGCAATTCCAACGGACATCCGGCGCCTTGGGAGCCGTTTCGCCAGCTCGCCGAAGCGAAAAAGCTGATCCTCATCGAAGATTCGACCGAGGCCATCGGCTCCATATACAAGGGCAAGCTGGTCGGCTCGTTCGGCGATTGCTCGGTGTTCGACTTTTCTCAGCCCGGCGTCATCGCCTGTGGCGAGGGAGGCATGATCGTCACCGATGACGACGACCGCGCCTCGGCGATCCGTAATCTTCGCAGCCGGCGGATCGCGGAACGGTCCTCGGTGGTGCTCGGCGCCTATCCTCCGATGCAGGCGGCGATGAGCGACATCACCGCGGCGCTCGGTCTCGCGCAGTTTCGACGCCTGGAGCTGCTGCTCGCGCGCCGCACCAGGGTCGAGCGCTGGTTCTACCAATATGTGAAGTCATTCGAAGGGATCAAAGATCCCTATATCGCGCCCGACGTCGAGGAGGTTCACTGGTTCCTCTATGTCGTGCATCTCGGCACGCGTTTCTCGCGCTCCAGCCGCGATCAGATCATCGAAGATTTGCAGACGGAGAAGATCGACGCCGCGGCCTATTCGCATCCGCTGCATTTGCAACGCTACTATTTCGATCTCGGCTATCGGCGCGGCAATTTCTTCGTGACCGAGAAAGTCGCGGATCGCGCCGTCGCGCTGCCGTTCCACGCTCATCTGACCGAAAGCCAGATCGCTTTCATCGTCGGCACGATGAAGGACGCTTCGATCAATATCGGCGCAGGAGCCGCTATTTATCTGTAAAAGTCGCGCCGGCCTCGAGCCGGCGCGTCCATTGCCGTGACGTCATTGTCCAGAAACGGACGAGACCTGATGCGCGAGTGGCCGAGAGTGGCCGAAACGCGCGAACGAAAACTCCCATCACACCAAAATGCTGCGCATTTTTGCCTGCGATGTGTCCTGTCGCGCGCGCAGCTGCACGAAATTTAGAGTGGTTCGAAACTTGCTGGAAAGAGGGCGTGAGGACCTTTGGCAAGGAGGAGTGAACGACATGCCGGTACTGACCATTCTGCCGTCGGGCAAAACCATCGAAGTTGAGCCGGGCAGCAGACTCCTGGACGCGATTCTCAAAGCGGAAGAGAAGATCCAAAGCAAATGCGGTGGCGAGGCCAAATGTGGCACCTGCCATCTTTTCGTCCAGGAAGGAAAGAAGAGCCTGTCGAAGACAACTCGCGCCGAAAACGAGCAGTTGGACACGATCGTCGGCGTGGGCTCGAAATCGCGTCTCGCTTGCCAAGCCAATTTCGGAACCGAGAACGTCACGGTCGAGCTGCTCGGCTTCGACTCGGGCCGCTGACAACTGGAGGGGGAATCAAGATGAGCGACGCAACTGTCATCATTCATGTCCGCTTTTTCAATGACGGCACCGTGCAAGAGATCGGTGAGCGTCCGGCGAGCCTTTCCAGCCAGGAGTGGTTCACCAAGCTGACGAACGCATACGCCATGGACTACATGGCGCTGTCGGGCGGTCGCGGCGCCTTCAAGCTGACGCCGGAAAAGCTGGACGTCGCCAAGAGCGCCACGCTTCAGTGACAGTACAGGCAATCCGGGTTCGACGAGAGGAGAAACACAAGTGCTGAGCGCAATCAAAACGGGGTTTGAGCGAGGCCTCGTGATACCCTATCTCGGACCCGGCGTGCTGACGCTGGCGACGGGCGGGAACCCTGTTCCCGCCTCCCCCGAAGAACTGGTCGTGCAGCTGACCAAGGCTGCGACCGTTCCGCACAAAATCCGCAATAATCTGACCGCTGCGGCCCAATACATCGAGAATTTCAAGCATCGCAAAACAATCTCCGCCGCGATGAAGAAAGCTTTCGAGGTGTCGCCCGATCCGAGCGTCCTGCACAATTGGATCGCCGAGCGGCCGCATCTGCCGCTGGTCGTCAATGCGTGGTACGATGATCTTCCGCAGAAGTCTCTCGCGGTGCGCAAGAGCTGGGGCGTTGTGCAAGGCGTGTCGCAAGCCGAACATTTCGGCTATTGGGTGAATTATTTCCGACCCGACTTGTCGCTCGTGCCAAATAAGGAATTCGTCCGAGACGGGTCTGGCGCAAAAGCTCCGGCGGAGGCTCCCGAAGAAACGTTGTCTTGGGAGACGCTGCTCTATCAGCCGATCGGCTCAGTCACACCGGCTGCGAATTTCGTCATCTCGGACTCCGACTATGTCGAGGTCCTGACAGAGATCGACATTCAGACGCCGATCCCGGAAGCGGTTCAATCGATCCGCAAGGGTCGCAGCTTTCTCTTCCTCGGGTGTCGCTTCGCCACGCAGCTCGAGCGCAATTTCGCTCGGCAGATCATGAAGCGTTCTTCGGATCAGCATTGGGCTGTGATCGAAGGCCCGTTGACGAAAAACGAAGCGAAGTTCCTCGCGGAGCAGAACATCACGCGCATCGAGACGCCGCTCGCCGAATTCGTCGCGAGCCTCACCGGGCAGCCGGTCGTCGTCTCGACCGCCGACGCAGCGGCTTGATCGGCGCCAGCGTCGTCGGAGATCAGTCAAATCCAGGACAGAAAAATGCTCGAAGAACTTCCGGTCGTGTTCAAATACCATGTGTTCACATGCTTTCAGCAACGTCCGCCGGGACATCCCCGCGGTAGCTGCACCACTTCCGGCGCGAAGCCGTTGTGGGATCGGCTGCAGGCCAAGCTCGGCGCTCAGCCTTTGCCCGATGTCTCGATGACGGCGACGGGATGCCTCGGCTTCTGCCGCGCCGGCCCGCTGATGGTCGTCTATCCGCAAGGCGTTTGGTATGCGCCGCGGACGGAGGCGGATATCGATGAAATCGTTCAGTCGCATTTCATCGACGGAAATCCTGTCGAGCGCTTGATTATCGTGCCGCAGCTCTAACGACGACGTAAAGAGAGTTCGAAAACGCCCGCGGTCTCCGCGGGCGCTTTTCGTTTGTGAGGCGCGCAAAATTGGAGCACCTAAAACAAAAAGGCCGGAGCAAGCGGCTCCGGCCTCGATCGCATTCGTCGAGTGTCAGAGAACAGTCAACGGAATGGCGACTCCTTGACGACGGCCCAGAAGAACGTCCACTTTCTGCCGCACGAACTCGACGGTCAGCGGCTTCACGATATAGCCGTGAGCGCCCGCGGCCTGGCTCTCTTTGCCGAAGCCGCTCTGAAGCGAGTCGACGATCACCAGCACCTTCACGCCGGATATGCGTTGCGGAATTTCCTTCAACATAGGAAGGCCCGCCGCCTTCACGACATTTTCCGCCAAAATCAAAAGATCGGGCTTCGCCGAGGCGGCCTTGTCGAAGGCGGCGTCGAGGCTTCCGACCTCATGGGTCTCGTATTCGTCGTGCAGCATGAACTGAAGCGCCGCCCGAATGATCTCGTCGTCGTCGACCACGAAAATGCGCTTGTTTTCGACCGCCCTGGACGTTTCGACGCCGATTTGCATCTCGCCTGCTCCGTAGTTTGACTGCCCGCTTTGTAAGCAATCGCTATGCCGTGCCAATGCCGACAATCCCGACGACGCTTGTCCGATTCTTACAATAGTTCCGAACGAGCCTGTCGCCTAAATGCCCTTCGTCCGATTCCGAGCATCACTGTCGGCTTTGACACACCCCCGCAGGCGCTCCGACCCGCAAAGCTAACTATTTGATTTACCGTAGTCTATTGACCTCTCCGAGGGGCTGGCACGCTGCTTGCGAGACAGGGCCCGCAAGGCGAGTGGCTGCGGATTGGGCGGCCCCGATCACAAAGGGGGCGATCAAGCAACCGGCGCCGGGCTCGGTCGGTAAAGACGACTTCGGCCTGCGCACCGTGCGCGCCGATCGCAATGAAACGGTATCTTAAGGAGACAGAAATGTCAGAACTTCGACAGATCGCGTTCTACGGCAAGGGCGGTATTGGCAAGTCCACGACCTCCCAGAACACTCTCGCGGCTCTCGCCCAGCAGGGCAAGAAAATCCTGATCGTCGGCTGCGATCCCAAGGCCGACTCGACCCGTCTGATCCTGCACGCCAAGGCTCAGGACACCATCCTCTCCCTGGCCGCCGAGGCCGGTTCGGTCGAGGATCTCGAGCTCGAAGACGTCATGAAGGTCGGCTTCGAAGACATTCGTTGCGTCGAGTCCGGTGGTCCGGAGCCGGGAGTTGGCTGCGCCGGCCGTGGCGTTATCACCTCGATCAACTTCCTCGAGGAGCAGGGCGCTTACGACGGCGTCGACTACGTTTCTTATGACGTGCTCGGCGACGTGGTCTGCGGCGGCTTTGCGATGCCGATCCGTGAGAACAAGGCTCAGGAGATCTACATCGTCATGTCCGGCGAGATGATGGCCATGTATGCTGGCAACAACATCTCCAAGGGCATTCTGAAGTATGCCAACTCCGGCGGCGTGCGCCTGGGCGGGCTGGTCTGCAACGAGCGCCAGACCGACAAGGAGTACGAGCTGGCCGAGTCCCTGGCCAAGAAGCTCGGCACTCAGCTGATCTACTTCGTGCCGCGCGACAATATCGTTCAGCACGCCGAGCTGCGCCGCATGACGGTCATCGAGTATGCGCCCGATTCCGTGCAGGCCGGTCACTATCGTTCGCTGGCCGAGAAGGTCCATGCCAACAAGGGCAATGGCATCATCCCGACCCCGATCACCATGGACGAGCTCGAAGATCTCCTCATGGAGCATGGCGTGATGAAGGCCGTCGACGAGTCGCAGGTCGGCAAGACCGCGGCTGATCTGGCCGCGATCGCGTAATTCGCCTGAAAGTCCAAGGCCCGGCCTCATACGGGGCCGGGCCGTTCTTTCAGACACGGTTAACTGGAAAGGGATGGCGTCATGAGCCTGGCTCAACCCGAATCGATCGAAGACCTCAAGGCGCGCAATAAAGCGCTGATCAAAGAGGTTCTCGAAGTTTATCCTGAAAAGACGGCCAAGCGCCGCGCGAAGCACCTCGGCACGTTCGAGGATGGCAAGCCGGATTGCGGCGTGAAGTCCAACATCAAGTCGATCCCCGGCGTGATGACGATCCGTGGCTGCGCTTACGCCGGTTCGAAGGGCGTCGTGTGGGGCCCGATCAAGGACATGATCCACATCAGCCACGGCCCGGTCGGCTGCGGTCAGTATTCCTGGGCGTCTCGTCGTAACTACTACATCGGCGTGACGGGCATCGACACCTTCGGCACGATGCAGTTCACCTCGGACTTCCAGGAAAAGGACATCGTGTTCGGCGGCGACAAGAAGCTCGCCAAGCTGATCGACGAAATCCAGGAGCTGTTCCCCCTCAACAAGGGCATCTCCGTTCAGTCCGAGTGCCCGATCGGCCTGATCGGCGACGATATCGAGGCGGTCTCCAAGGCGAAAACCAAGGAGTACAACGGCCATACGATCGTCCCGGTTCGCTGCGAAGGCTTCCGTGGCGTGTCGCAGTCGCTCGGCCATCATCTGGCCAACGATGCGATCCGCGACTGGGTGTTCGACAAGATGGAGGGCAAGCCCGCTCTCTTCGAATCGACGCCTTATGACGTTGCGATCATCGGCGACTACAACATCGGCGGCGACGCCTGGTCTTCGCGCATTCTGCTCGAGGAAATGGGCCTCCGCGTCGTTGCGCAGTGGTCGGGTGACGGCACGATCGCCGAGCTCGAGGCGACGCCTCGCGCGAAGCTCAACGTGCTGCACTGCTACCGCTCGATGAACTACATCTCCCGTCACATGGAAGAAAAGTACGGGGTTCCGTGGGTCGAGTACAACTTCTTTGGTCCGTCGAAGATCGAAGAGTCGCTGCGCAAGATCGCCAGCCACTTCGACGACAAGATCAAGGAAGGCGCTGAGCGCGTCATCGCCAAATATCGTCCGCTGATGGACGCGGTGATCGCCAAGTACCGTCCGCGCCTCGAAGGCAAGAAAGTCATGCTGTTCGTCGGCGGTCTCCGCCCGCGTCACGTGATCGGCGCCTACGAGGATCTCGGCATGGAGATCGTCGGCACTGGCTATGAGTTCGGCCACAACGACGACTATCAGCGCACGACTCACTATGTGAAGGACGGCACGCTGATCTATGACGACGTGACCGGCTACGAGTTCGAGAAGTTCGTCGAGAAGATCCAGCCCGACCTGGTCGGCTCTGGCATTAAGGAAAAGTACGTCTTCCAGAAGATGGGCGTTCCTTTCCGTCAGATGCACAGCTGGGACTACTCCGGCCCGTATCACGGCTATGACGGCTTCGCGATCTTCGCTCGCGACATGGACATGGCGATCAACTCGCCGGTCTGGAAATTCGCCAAGGCGCCCTGGGCGGCTTGATCGACTGAGTTGCAAACGCTCTCTTCGCGAACGGGGTATCCCCCCGTTCGCGTTGGAGAGACCGAGGCCGGGTCGCCGCCTCGGTCCGAGAGGGCGGGCGCTCGCGGACAACGAGGGGAATCGACATGCCACAGAATGCAGATAACGTCCTCGATCATTTCAACCTATTCCGCCAGCCGGAATACCTCGAGATGTTCGAGAAGAAGAAGAAAGAGTTCGAGAATCATCACCCCGACGCCGAAGTCGAGCGCGTCCGCGAGTGGGCCAAGACGAAAGAGTATCAGGAAAAGAACTTCGCTCGCGAAGCTCTGACCGTCAATCCGGCGAAGGCCTGCCAGCCGCTCGGCGCGGTGTTCGCCTCGCTCGGTTTCGAGCAGACGATCCCGTTCGTCCATGGTTCGCAGGGCTGCGTGGCCTATTATCGTTCGCACTTCTCGCGTCACTTCAAGGAGCCGACCTCTTGCGTCTCCTCCTCGATGACGGAAGATGCGGCGGTGTTCGGCGGCCTCAACAACATGATCGACGGCCTGGCCAACACCTACAATATGTATAAGCCGAAGATGATCTCCGTCTCCACCACCTGCATGGCGGAAGTCATCGGCGACGACCTGAACGCCTTCATCAAGACGTCGAAGGAAAAGGGCTCGGTCCCGGCCGATTACGACGTTCCGTTCGCTCACACCCCGGCCTTCGTCGGCAGCCACGTCACCGGCTACGACAATGTGATGAAGGGCATCGTCGAGCATTTCTGGAACGGCAAGGCGGGCACCGCTCCCAAGCTCGAGCGCGTTCCGAACAATTCGATCAACTTCATCGGCGGCTTTGACGGCTATGTGGTCGGCAATATCCGCGAAGTGAAGCGTATCTTCGAATCGATGGGCGTCGAATATACGATCCTCGGCGATCCGAGCGATGTGTGGGATACGCCGACCGACGGCGAGTTCCGCATGTATGACGGCGGGACGAAGCTCGAGGACGCGGCCAACGCGATCCATGCGAAGGCGACCTTCTCGATGCAGCACTTCTCGACCGAGAAGACGTTGCCGCTGATCGCCGCGAGCGGCCAGGAGACCTACTCCTTCCATCATCCGGTGGGTGTCCGCGCGACCGACGAATTCCTGATGAAGGTTTCGGAAGTCACCGGCAAGCCGATCTCGAAAGAGCTGACTCGCGAGCGTGGCCGTCTCGTCGACGCGATCGCCGACTCTTCCGCGCATCTGCACGGCAAGCGTTTCGCCATCTATGGCGATCCGGACCTCTGCTATGGCCTGGCCGCCTTCCTGATGGAGCTCGGCGCCGAGCCGATCACCGTGCTCGCCTCCAATGGCGGCAAGCTCTGGGAAGAGCAGATGAAGCAATTGTTCGCCAGCTCGCCGTTCGGCAAGAACTGCACTGCGTATGCCGGCAAGGATCTCTGGCATTTGCGTTCGCTGCTGTTCACGGAGCCGGTCGACTTCCTGATCGGCAACACCTACGGCAAGTATCTCGAGCGCGACACTGGCACGCCGCTGATCCGCATTGGCTTCCCGGTCTTCGATCGCCACCACTATCACCGCTATCCGGTGTGGGGTTATCAGGGCGGCCTGAACGTCCTGGTGTGGCTGCTCGACAAGGTGTTCGACGAGATCGACCGCAACACCAACGTCGTCGCGAAGTCGGACTACAGCTTCGACATCATTCGCTGACCTTCACGAGCTTCCGCCGGGTCGCAATCGACCCGGCGGAACAACAAGAGCCTGATCCGTCGGGTTGATCGCCGCGCCAGCGCAATGAGTGCGCCGAGTGGGAGGCGATGGCCATTGCAGGAGGCGCGGATGAGCACGCTGGCCGCAAAAGTTCAAGAAGTTTTCAACGAGCCCGGTTGCGACAAGAACAAGGGCAAATCCGAGAAAGAGCGAAAGAAAGGCTGCACGAAGCAATTGGCGCCAGGCGCCGCAGCCGGTGGATGCGCTTTCGATGGCGCCAAGATCGCTCTTCAGCCCATCACCGACGTCGCCCATCTCGTTCACGGTCCCATAGCCTGCGAAGGCAACTCCTGGGACAATCGCGGAGCCAAGACATCTGGCTCCAGCCTCTACCGCACCGGCTTCACGACGGATATCGGCGAGACCGACGTCGTCTTCGGCGGTGAGAAGCGCCTCTACAAGTCGATCAAAGAGATCATCGACAAATACGATCCGCCAGCGGTCTTCGTTTATCAGACCTGCGTTCCGGCGATGATCGGCGACGATATCGATGCGGTCTGCAAAGCTGCCGCGAAGAAATTCAACAAGCCCATTATCCCCGTGAACTCGCCCGGCTTCGTCGGGCCGAAGAATCTCGGCAACAAGCTCGCGGGCGAGGCGATTCTCGAACATGTGATCGGGACGCAGGAGCCGGAATATACGACGCCCTATGATATCAACATCATTGGCGAATATAATCTGGCGGGTGAGTTGTGGCAGGTGAAGCCTCTGCTCGACGAGCTCGGCATTCGCATCCTGTCCTGCATTTCCGGCGACGGCAAATATAACGAGGTCGCCTATTCCCATCGCGCCAAAGCGTCGATGATGGTTTGCTCGAAAGCCATGATCAACGTCGCTCGCAAGATGGAGGAACGCTACGACATCCCGTTCTTCGAGGGGTCGTTCTACGGCATCGGCGATATGAGCGATTCGCTTCGCGAGATCGCGCGGCTTCTCGTCGAGCGGGGCGCTCCGGCGGAGCTGAAGGATCGCACCGACGCAATCATCGAGCGCGAGGAAGCGCGCGCCTGGGCGCGCATCGCTCCCTATAAGGAGCGCCTCACTGGCAAGAAGGTTCTGCTCATCACGGGCGGCGTCAAATCCTGGTCCGTCGTCGCAGCGCTGCAAGAAGCCGGCATGGAGCTCGTCGGCACCAGCGTCAAGAAGTCCACCAAGGAGGACAAGGAGCGCATCAAGGAGCTGATGGGTCAGGACGCCCATATGATCGACGATATGACGCCGCGCGAAATGTATAAAATGCTCAAAGACGCGCAGGCGGATATCATGTTGTCGGGCGGCCGCTCGCAGTTCATCGCGCTCAAGGCCAAGATGCCCTGGCTCGATATCAACCAGGAGCGTCATCACGCCTATGCCGGCTATGAGGGCATGGTCGAGCTCGTTCATGAGATCGACAAGGCGCTGTTCAACCCCGTATGGGAGCAGGTTCGTCGTCCGCCGCCGTGGCAGGAAACGACCTGGGAAGAGCGAGCGAACGCCGCGATTGCCGCCGAAGCGGCCGAGCTCGCGGCTGATCCGGTCAAGGCCGAGCAGGTGCGTCGTGAGAAGCGTGTCTGCAAATGCCACAATGTGAATGTCGGCGCCCTCGAGGACGCGATCGTGGCGGGTTCGTTGACCACTGTCGATGCGCTGGCCGAGGCGACCCACGCAGGCACGGGTTGCGGCGGCTGCCGCGACACCATGGAACAGATGATCGAGGCAGCCAACGCCGGTGGCGCGGTTCCTGCATCGAAAGCGGCGTGAGGCGCTCCGATGGCTAGAGTCGAAGTTTCCAAAAAGGCCTGCGCGGTCAACCCGTTGAAGATGAGCCAGCCGATCGGCGGCGCGCTCGCCTTCATGGGCGTTCAGGGATGCATGCCGCTGCTGCATGGGTCACAGGGATGCACATCTTTTGGGCTTGTGCTGTTTGTTCGACATTTTCGTGAAGCCATTCCACTTCAGACGACCGCGATGAGCGAAGTCGCCACGGTGCTGGGTGGTTTGGAGAATGTCGAGGAGGCGGTCGTCAATATCGCGAAACGCGCCAAGCCCGAGATCATCGGGATTTGCTCGACCGGCGTGACCGAGACCAAAGGCGACGACGTAGACGGCTACATTCAGCTCATCCGCCAGCGTCATCCGGAGCTCGATCACATGGGCATCGTCTATGTGTCGACTCCCGACTTCAAGGACGCTTTCCAGGATGGTTGGGGCAAGACGGTCTCGAAGCTCATCGAGGCTTTCGTGCCGGCGAATGCAACTCCCATTCAGCGTGCGCCGCAGAGGGTGAATGTGTTGCCTGGGTGCCATCTAACGCCCGGCGATATCGACGAGCTGCGAGACATTATCGAAAGCTTTGGGCTCGAGCCGACCTTCTTGCCCGATCTCTCGGGATCGCTCGACGGGCATCTGCCCGAGGATTTCACGCCGACTACGCTCGGCGGCACGACTCGTGACGCTATGGCGCAGATGGGTTCCGCCGCTTGGACGATCGCGGTCGGAGAACAGATGCGCTTGGCGGCGACGACATTGGAGCGGCGCGCCGGGGTGCCCTTCGTTCTCTTCGATCGCCTCACCGGGCTCGCGCCCAATGATGAGCTTATCGAGTTTCTCTCACGCATCAGCGGCCGTCCTGTGCCGTTGAAGTTCAAGCGGCAGAGAGGGCAGCTCGTCGACGCCATGCTCGACGGACATTTCCATTTCGGCGCCAAGAAGGTGACCATCGGCGCCGAGCCGGATCTTCTCTTCGCGATCGGTTCATGGCTGATCGAGATGGGCGCGAATGTTACGGCCGCGGTGACGACGACCCATTCGGCCGTGCTCGAAAAGCTCGCGATCGATGAGGTTCTGATCGGCGATCTCGAAGATTTGGAAAATCGTTCGAAGGGCACCGATTTGATAATGACCCATTCGCATGGGCGTCAGGCGTCGGAACGTCTCGGCGTGCCGCTCTTCCGACTCGGCCTTCCGACTTTCGATCGTCTCGGCGCAGGTCACGAGCTGACGGTCGGCTATAGAGGGACGCGGACGCTGATCTTCAATATCGGCAATATGTTCATTTCGCAGGCGCATGAGCCCGGTCCGGACACTTGGCGCCGCGAAGATGAGAATGTCACGCATTTCGGGGGCGAGCCGGCTCCCGAGCTGGTTCAAATAACCGCGATGGCCTGACCACGAGGAGGCAGCATGAAAGTCGCATTCGCCACCCAAGACCTCGAACGCGTCGACGCCCATTTCGGTTGGGCGAAGAATATCGCGATCTACGAGCTGACGGCCGATGGATATAGCTTGGTCGAGACGATCCAGTTCCAGGGCGATCTGCAGGAAGACGGAAACGAAGACAAGCTTCAGCCGAAGCTCGAGGCGATCAAGGATTGCGCGATTCTCTACATTGCGGCGATCGGCGGCTCCGGCGCTGCGCGCGTGGTGGCGTCCGGCATTCACCCGATGAAGGTGGCGCAGCCCGAGAACATAGTCGATCTGCTGGAGAAGCTGAAGGTTGTCCTGCAGGGCGCGCCGCCGCCGTGGCTGCGCAAGGTGATTACGAAGGGCCAGGAACGTACCTTCGATTTCGAGGAAGAGGCTGCAAATGGCTGAGACGGAGACGATTACGGCGAGTGATGCGGCTGACAGCATCTTCGTCAAGGAACTCATCAAGCAGTGGCGCGCGCAGGACACGCACGGCACTTGGGAGAACAAGAAGGACCTCGATCTCATCAAGCCGTATATCGTCGACAAGGAAGCGCGTAAGGCGCTCCCGCTGATCGGCGATCCGGATCCCGAGATCCTCTGGCGCGTCGAGCTCTTCTACAATGCGGTCGCTCTGTCGATCGAGCGCGCCACTGGCGTGATGGTTCAGCCGATGATCAAGATGAGCCACGAAGGCTTTGGTCGTCAGGTTCTCATCGCTGGACGCCTCATCGTCGTCAATAAGCAGCTGCGCGACGTTCATCGTTTCGGCTTCGACAATCTCGACAAGCTGTCTGAGGAAGGCACCAAGCTCGTCAACTCCGGCGTCGAGATGGTCGAGAAGTTTCCGGAAGTCGCGCGTTACTGATTTCGAAGGAGAGTGGAAAATGAGCTCCGTCGACGAGCTGAAGGCCGAGATCAAGAAGCTCTCTGCCAAAGCGACAAATATGAAGATGAATCTGCACGACCTCTCGGAAGAGCTGCCGATCAATTGGGGCACGATTCTCACCGTCGCGCAGGAGGCCTATGAGGCGTATTCGGCTCTCGAGGCCGCGCGCCAGAAGCTCAAGGAATTGGAGACGGCGTGATGGGAGCGTTCAAAACGAGAGGCGGCGCCGATTGGACGCCGTCCTATCTGACAGATATCAACCCCGCGACCTGTATCGGCTGCGGACGTTGCTTCAAGGTCTGCCCGCAGGACGTGATGGCGCTTTATGGCGTCGATGCGGAGGGAACCATCCTCGGAATCGTCACTGACGGTGACGATGACGATGATTTCGACGGCGAGCTCAATCGGAAAATCATGAAGGTCGAAAGGGAGCAGGATTGCATCGGCTGCTCCGCGTGTTCCAAGGTGTGTCCGAAGGACTGCCAGACGCACGTCCCCGTGGACCAGCTGGCCGGCTGATCCGATGGCTTTTCTCTCCGAGGATCGTCGCACGGAGAGCAGGCTCGGGCAGCCCGGTCTGGATTCGACTGACATTTACGTGCGTTTGCGGTCGCGTCCGAGTGATTTCGGACGCGACGACCCGTTTACGGCCCATGTGTTCTGCTGCGTGTTGGCGCTGGGTCTGAGCGAGGCGGCAGGGCGGCCCGGTGGGCTCGCCCAGTCTCTCGCGCTCGGGCGGGAAGAGATGGCCCGGCTGATAGATCGTTGGGCGCCCGAGGCACGTTTGCTGCTGGATTTAGCGGCGGAGCCCGAGGCGATCGAGCTGGATGACGAAGAAGATCAAATTCGGCAATTATTGTTGCGATTTCGCGGCGACGCGTCGGAGGAGTCGGGCTGGCTCGCCTCGATCCTCACAAAACGGTCTATGTCCCCACGGCATTTGTGGCAGGACCTCGGGCTCGCGAAGAGGGACGAGCTCGGCCGTTTGATGCAGGAGCGCTTTCCGAGCCTCGCATCGCGTAATGTCAATCATATGAAATGGAAAAAGTTTTTTTATCGCTCCTTGTGCGAGATGGAAGGCTTTGTTCTTTGCGCGGCCCCGACATGCCGGGAATGCAGCGATTTCCATGACTGCTTCGGCGACGAGAGTGGCGAGAGCGCCTTAGCCCGCCTGTCTCATGGCAAGCCCTCGAATTCCTGATCGATCTCGAGATTTGGCGCCCTTTTTCAGCGACAAATGCCGCTGAAATCGCGGAATTTCATGCATTTCGAAGGACAATCGCCATCCGTGTCGGAACTCCGACATTGTGGGAATGCGAACAGCCGCGAGCCCTGCGAATCGACTGATTCAGGATGGTAAACCCGTGTGGCATAGCGGTTGCTTCCTCTATGACGGATAGTTTTCCGGGAAGAGGTTAAGCAAATGATCGAACTCACAGACAACGCGCTGAACGCGGTGCGTTCGGCAATTTCGGGCGCCGGGCAGGAGGTCGAGGGTCTGCGCATCATGGTCGAAGCGGGCGGCTGCGCGGGTTTCCAGTATACGATGGGCCTCGTCAATGAGAGCAACCCCGCGGATCATGTCTTCGAGCGCGACGGCGTGAAGGTTTTCGTGGAGGAGGGCTCGCTCGCTTATCTCGACGGCACGCGCGTCGATTTCGTCAGCGGTCTCGAGGGTGCGGGTTTCACCTTCGACAATCCCCAGGCCAAATCCAGCTGTTCCTGCGGCAAGTCGTTCGGTTGATCGTCTTCGGGGGAGAGCGGCGATGTGGGAATATTCCGACAAGGTCCAGGAGCATTTCTTCAACCCTAAGAACGCTGGCGTTCTCGACGGCGCCAATGCGGTCGGCGAGGTCGGCGCCCTTTCCTGCGGCGATGCGCTCAAGCTGATGCTCCATATCGACCCTGTGACGGAGATCGTTCTCGAAGCCAAATTCCAGACTTATGGCTGCGGCTCTTCGATCGCTTCCTCCTCGGCTCTGACCGAGCTCGTCATCGGCAAGACGCTGGAGCAGGCGCGGGCGGTCACCAATCGCGACATTGCGGATTTCCTCGGAGGGCTTCCGCCGGAGAAAATGCATTGCGCGGTGATGGGGCATGAAGCGCTTCAAGCGGCGATCGCCAATTTTCGCGGCGAGGTCTGGCGGCCGGAGCACGAAGAGGCGGCGCTCGTCTGCAAATGTCACGGCGTCGATGCGAGGGCGATCGAGCGCGCGATCCGCGACAATGGTCTGTCGACGGTCGAGCAGGTCGGCGCCTTCACCATGGCGGGCACCGGCTGCACGACCTGCTATGAGCAGATCGAAGATATTTTGCTTCGGGTAGCGACCGAGGCTGCGGCTGCGTCTGCCGCTTCAGCGGCTCCGCAGGTGGCGGAAATCGCACGTCCAGAGACGGTGGCGGCCGCTCCGGCTCCGGCTCCTGTCGCGCCGCGGCCGGGCTCGCTCAATCTTTTCAGCGCCGCCGTGCGGGCCGCGTCGACAGCGCCGGCTCCTGCGAAGCCGATCGTGCGGCCAGCTGCGGAATCTTCGCCGCTCTCCCCGGCCTCGCCGCTTCCGCCGCCTTCGGCCGGTATGACGAATCTGAAGAAGATTCGACTGATCGAGGAAACGATCGAAGACCTCCGCGTCTATCTGCGCAAGGACGGCGGCGACTGTGAGCTGATCGACGTCGACGGCTCCAACGTGCTGGTCAGTCTCACCGGCGCATGTGTGGGCTGTCAAATGGCGAGCGTCACTGTCTCGGGAATTCAGGAGCGGCTCATGGCCAAATTGGGCGTGCCGATTCGCGTGATCCCGGTCGGTCGCAACGCTCATTGAGGAGTGCGTCATGAAGGCGATTTATCTCGACAATAACGCGACGACCCGAACCGATCCGTCGGTGGTGGATGCGATGCTCCCCTTCTTCACGGAGCATTTCGGCAACGCCTCTTCGGCTCACTCTTTCGGGGCGGAGGTCGGGACCGCGGTGAAGGCCGCGCGGCAGCAGCTTCAGCAGCTGCTCGGCGCGACGCATGACCACGAGATCATCTACACCTCGGGCGGCACGGAGAGCGACAACGCAGCCATTCTATCGGCGCTCGAGGCGCTGCCGGATCGCAATGAGATCGTGACGTCCAAGGTCGAGCATCCCGCGATTCTGTCGCTCTGCGAGCATCTCGAGAAAACCGGCCGCGCCAAGGTTCATTTCATCGGCGTCGACGGTTCCGGCCAGCTCGATATCGAAGCCTATCGCGCCGCGTTGTCCGACAAGGTCGCCGTCGTGTCTCTGATGTGGGCGAATAATGAGACCGGGACGATTTTCCCGGTCGAAGGCCTCGCCGAGCTAGCTAAGGAGCATGGCGCTCTGTTCCATACAGACGCTGTGCAAGCTGTCGGCAAGACCCCGATCTCGCTCAAGGACAGCGCGATCGACATGTTGTCGCTGTCGGGCCACAAGCTACACGGTCCGAAGGGAATCGGTGCGCTCTATGTGAAGAAGGGCGCGCGTTTCAAGCCGCTGATCCGCGGCGGTCATCAAGAGCGAGCGCGTCGCGGCGGCACGGAGAATGTGCCAGCGATCATCGGCCTCGGCAAGGCGGCGGAGCTCGCGCTCCAGCACATGGCCGAGGAGCAGGGCCGCGTGAAAGAGCTGCGCGATCGGCTGGAGAAAGCGGTTCTGCAGCGCGTTCCCAATTGCATCGTCAATGGCGATCGCCATGACCGTCTGCCCAACACGACCAATATCGCTTTCGAATATGTCGAGAGCGAAGCGATCCTGCTGCATCTCAATCGCGGGGGCGTCGCTGCTTCGTCGGGCTCGGCCTGCACCTCGGGCTCCATGGAGCCGAGCCATGTGCTTAAGGCGATGGAGATTCCCGAGGCTGCGCTGCATGGCGCGGTGCGTTTCTCCTTCTCGCGGGACAATGTGTCCGAGGATGTCGATCGCGTCGTCGAAGCCCTGCCGGGGATTGTCGAGAAGCTGCGCGAGATGTCTCCTTTCTGGGCGGATGCGGAGAAGAAGACCAACGACTCCAAGCCCGTTTTTGCGTGATAGGCGGCTCCCGTGAACGGCGATCAACCCCGCATCTTCATCAATGACACGACGCTTCGCGACGGTGAGCAGGCGCCGGGCGTCGCCTTCACCGCCGCGGAAAAGCTCGCGATCGCGCGCGCTCTTGCGGCCCTCGGCGTCGATGAGATCGAGGCGGGGACGCCGGCTATGGGCCGGGACGAAATCGAGTCGATCGCCGCGATCGCCACGGACGGTCTGCCGTGTCGGGTGATGGCCTGGTGTCGGCTGAGCGAGAGCGACGTCGACGCCGCGCTCGCAGCGAATGTCGCGCATGTGAACGTGTCGTCGCCCATGTCGCGATTGCAGATCGGCGTGAAACTGTCGACGGATGTCGATGGCGCGGCGGCGCGGGTGGAGCGTGTGGTCGCCTATGCGCGATCGAAAGGGCTGACCGTGGCTCTCGGCGGCGAGGATTCCTCGCGCGCCGACCCGCGCGACATCGGTCGCATCGCACGGGCGGCCGCGGCGGCGGGCGCGACGCGTTTTCGCTTCGCCGACACGCTCGGGACGCTCGATCCCTTCGCGACCTATGAGTCGATACGGCGCGTGCGCGAGGAGACCGATCTGCCGATCGAGTTTCACGGCCATGACGATGTCGGCCTCGCCACCGCCAACACGCTCGCAGCGGTGCGCGGCGGCGCGACGCATGCCTCCGTCACCATGCTCGGTCTCGGCGAGCGCGCCGGCAATGCGGCGCTCGAGGAGGTCGCGCTCGCGCTCGGCCATGTCGCGCATGGGCGCACCAATATCGATCTCAAGCGTCTGCAAGGCGTCGCGCGGCTCGTGGCGGCGGCGGCGCGCCGCAAGATCGGCCGCGCCAAGGCGGTGGTCGGGTCCGACATATTCACGCATGAATCCGGCATTCATGTCGCGGCGCTGATGAAGGATGTGCGCACCTATCAGGGCCTCGATCCCGCGCGGCTCGGACGGCGGCACCGCATCATCATCGCCAAGCATTCGGGCTTGAGCGCGATTCAGAAGAAATGCGCCGAGATCGGCGTCGATCTCGACCGTGAGACGGCCGCGCGCCTGCTCGATCACGTCAAGCGTCGCGCTCTGGACCAGAAGGGTCCAGTCAATCGCGGTGAGTTCATTCGCCTCGTCGATCGGGCGCAGGCGGAGGCGGCCGTAGCGGCGCGGCGTGATGTCGGAGGCGTGTCATGAGTCCCATTTCGATTGTTGACACGCCGCGCGTCGCTCCCAGCAAGGGGCTGTTCGCGCAGATTCGTGAGGATGTCGGCTGCGTCGCGCAGCGCGATCCGGCGGCGCGCAGCACGCTCGAGGTGGTTCTGCTCTATCCGGGCGTGCATGCGTTGATTTGGCATCGCATCGCCAATCGCCTGTGGCGCGGCGGACATAAGTTCGCGGCGCGCGCGCTGTCGTGGTTCGGCCGTCTGGTCACCAATATCGACATTCATCCCGGCGCGACGATCGGCGTGCGCTTCTTCATCGATCACGGCGCCGGCGTCGTCATCGGCGAGACGGCGACCATCGGCGACGATGTGACCATGTATCACGGCGTCACTCTGGGCGGCACCTCCTGGTCCGTGGGCCGGCGCCATCCGACAGTCGGCGATGGCGTGCTGATCGGCGCCGGCGCCAAGATATTAGGGCCGATCAGCGTCGGCCCGCGCGCGCGCATCGGCGCCAATTCGGTCGTCATCGAGGATGTTCCGCCAGAGATGACTGTGGTCGGAATTCCCGGCCGCGTGGTGCGCGAGCAGCGGCGCCGCTCGGGGGTCGATGGCCGCATCGATCTCGAGCATCACCTCATTCCCGATCCGGTCGGCGACGCGATCTCCGTGCTCATCGACCGCATCGATTTTCTCGAAGCGCGGCTCGCACATCTACAAGTGCGCGTCAGCGAAGGCTCCCATCGGCAAGTCGGAGACAACAAGCCATGAGCATATTGGACGATCTGCGCAAATTGTCGGCGGCCGAGGAATTCTTCGACCTTCTCGGCGTCGAATACGACCCCAACATCGTGCGGCACTCGCGTCTGCATATTCTGCGACGCATGGGCGAGTATCTTCACAAGGCGGCGCCCGAGGGCGCGTCCGACGACGAGGTGCGCGAAGCCTGCCGTGAATTTCTCGCGAAAGCGTATCAGGACTTCACGAAATCGTCTCCGATCGAAGAACGGCTTTTCAAAGTGCACAAGGACGCTGTAAAGCCGAAAGAGGAGCCGAAGAAGCCCTTCGTGCCGCTCACAACGGTCACGACGTCGAACGGATGAAGATCGAAACACAAGTCGGGATGGCGAGAGGAAGAGACACATGAAGATACTTGTCTGCATCAAGCAAGTTCCCGACAGCGCCCAGATCCGCGTGCATCCCGTCACCAACACGATCATGCGGCAGGGCGTGCCGACGATCATCAATCCCTATGACCTCTTCTCGCTAGAGGAAGCGCTGAAGCTGCGCGACAAATTCGGCGGCGAGGTCACGACCTTGACCATGGGTCCGCCCATGGCCGCCGATGCGTTGCGCAAGACGATGGCGATCGGCGCCGATCGCGCGATTCTGCTCACCGATCGTTTCTTCGCCGGCGCGGACACTCTGGCGACGACCTATGCGCTCGCTCAGGCGATCAACAAGATTCAGAAGACCTGGGGCGCTCTCGATCTCGTCTTCACCGGCAAGCAGACGATCGACGGCGACACGGCGCAGGTCGGTCCGGGTGTGGCGAAGCGTCTCGGCCTTCTGCAGTTGACTTATGTCTCCAAGATCGTCGAAGCCGATGAGGAGAAGCGCGAGGTCGTGATCGAGCGTCGCGCGGAAGGCGGCACGCAGGTTCTGAAGACGAAAATGCCTTGCCTCATCGCCATGCTCGAGGGGACGAACGAGGTGCGTCGCGGCTCCATTTCGGATTCGCTGCGCGCGGCGCGCGCCGATATCATCACCTGGAGCGCGAAAGACGCGGAGATCGAAGACCTCACGAAATGCGGGCTGAAAGGCTCGCCGACGATCGTGAAGAAAGTCTTCGCTCCGCCGGTGCGGACCGATCGCGCGGCCTTCGTGGAGCCGGGAAAGAACGCGGGCGATTCCGCCGACGTGCTGATCGAGGCGATCTTCAAGCGCCATCCTGCGCTCGAGGACGACATGACGAAACTGGCCAGTGGGTTCTAAAGGAGAAGCGAAAATGTCCGACAAGCCCGCCCCCGCCGCGCCGCAGCAGAGCCGCGCCAGCGCGAAAAAGGAGCTCCCGGAGCATTTCCGCGGCTACAAGCACGTCTGGGTGTTCGTCGAGCTGGAGCGCGGCGAGGTGCATCCGGTGTCCTGGGAGCTGCTCGGCGCCGGCCGCAAGCTCGCGGATCAGCTGAACGTCGATCTCGCCGCCGTCGTGCTCGGCTCGCCGGGAGACGCCACGCGCAAGGCCGTCAACGAGTCCTTCTTCTACGGGGCCGATCTCGCCTATCTCGTCGAGGATTCGATCCTCGGCGATTATCGCAACGAGCCTTACTCGAAGGCCGTCACGCAGCTCGTCAACACGCATAAGCCCGAGATCCTGCTGCTGGGCGCGACGACGCTCGGCCGCGATCTCGCCGGCTCGGTGGCGACGACCTTGCTCACCGGCCTCACCGCCGATTGCACCGAGCTCGCGGTCGACGCCGATGGTTCGCTGGCGGCGACGCGGCCGACCTTCGGCGGCTCGCTGCTCTGCACGATCTATACGTTGAACTATCGGCCGCAGATGGCGACCGTGCGTCCGCGTCAGCTGCCGACTCCTGTGCGCGACGAGACGCGCACAGGTCGTGTGATCGAGTTCAAAGCCGATCTCGACGAAGACACGATCATCACCAAGCTGCTGAAGTTCATTCCGGACCGCGAGTCGGCGAAGAGCAATCTCGCTTTTGCCGATGTCGTCGTCGCCGGCGGGCTCGGCCTGCAGAGCGCGGAGAATTATCAGCTCGTGCGCAATCTCGCGACCGTGCTCGGCGCCGAGTTCGGCGGCTCGCGTCCTCTGGTGCAGAAGGGCTGGATCAGCTCCGATCGCCAGATCGGCCAGACGGGCAAGTCGATCCGTCCTAAGCTCTATATCGCCGCCGGCATCTCCGGCGCGATCCAGCATCGCGTCGGCGTCGAAGGCGCCGATTGCATCGTCGCGATCAATACCGACAAGAATGCGCCCATCTTCGACTTCGCGCATATCGGCATAGTGACCGACGCCATTCGCCTGCTGCCGGCGCTGACCGAAGCATTCCGCAAACGTCTCTCGCCCGAGAACGCTGACCGGCTCGCCGGCTAACCCGAGGAGATCATCATGATCGAAGAGAAATTCGACGCGATCGTCATCGGGGCCGGCATGGCCGGCAACGCTGCGGCCTATACGATGGCCTCGCGCGGTCTGAACGTCCTGCAGCTGGAGCGCGGCGAATACGCCGGCTCCAAAAATGTGCAGGGCGGCATTCTCTATGCCGACATGCTGGAGAAGATCATTCCGGATTTCCGCGAGGAGGCGCCGCTCGAGCGGCATCTCATCGAGCAGCGGTTCTGGATGATGACCGACCGCTCGCACACGGGCATGCAATATCGTTCGGATGACTTCAACGAAGAGAAGCCGAACCGCTACACGATCATCCGCTCCCAGTTCGATCGCTGGTTCAACAAGCAGGTGCAGGGCGCGGGCGCGATCGTCATCAGCGAGACGACCGTCACCGAGCTGGTCAGCGACGCTTATGGCAAGGTGATCGGCGTGCGCACGGATCGCGCCGGCGGCACGGTCTTCGCCGATGTCGTCGTGCTGGCGGAAGGCGTCAACGGCCTGCTCGGCGCGCGCGCTGGTCTGCGGCCGACGCCGCGGCCCGAGCATGTCGCGCTCGCCGTGAAAGAAATGCATTTTCTCCCGCGCGAGACGCTCGAAGCCCGCTTCAATCTGCATGGCGACGAAGGCGTCGTGATCGAGGCGGCCGGCACCATCTCCAAGGGGATGACCGGCATGGGCTTCGTCTATACGAACAAAGAGAGCATTTCTGTCGGGTTTGGCTGCCTGGTGTCGGATTTCGCCGAAAACCAGGAGACGCCCTACGGCATGCTGGAGAATTTCAAAAAGCATCCGTCGATCGCGCCGCTGCTCGAGGGCTCGGAAGTGAAGGAATATGCCGCGCATCTCATTCCCGAGGGCGGCTTCAACACGATTCCGGAGCTGTTCGGCGATGGTTGGGTTGTCGTCGGCGACGCCGCGCAGCTCAACAATGCGATCCATAGAGAAGGCTCGAATCTTGCTATGACGTCCGGCAGGCTCGCGGGCGAGGCGATTTTCCAGGTGAAGTCCCGCCGCGATCCAATGACGAAGCAGAATCTGGCGCTCTACAAAAAATTCCTCGATGACAGCTTCGTCATGAAGGATCTGAAGAAATACAAGGACATGCCGGCGTTGCTGCATACGCAGGCGCAGAATTTCTTCCTCACCTATCCGACACTCGTGTCGAAGGCGATGGAGAATTTCCTACGCGTCGACGGCACGCCGAAGATCGAGAAGGAAAAGGCGTCAGTCCGTGCTTTCCGTGAGAAGCGCTCGCTGACGGGATTGTTCGGAGATGCATGGCGTCTGGCGCGCGCCTGGCGCTGAGAGGAGGAATCGCGATGTCGACGCAAGCTGCGCGAGTCGAGGAGAAGCTGTTCCAGAACCGCTATCTCGTCGATCAAGGAAAACCCCATATTGTCGTGCAACCGCACACGACGCCGTCCAAGAATCTCGTGGCGATGACCAAGATCTGCCCGGCTGGCTGCTATGAGCAGAACGCCTCGGGCCAGGTCGAGATCACGCCGGACGGTTGTCTGGAATGCGGCACTTGTCGTGTTCTCTGCGAGCCGCAGGGCGATATCGTGTGGAACTATCCGCGCGGCGGCTATGGCGTGCTGTTCAAATTCGGCTGAGCGCGACCGACGCGCCGCGCGTCGGCGCGTCGGCGAAGTGTGCATTTCCGGACGAGGCAGACGCCGGTTCGGCGTTCGATGCGCCTCGAAGCATGAGCCTAGAGTCTTGTTCCCGTTCCGCTGAGACGTGGAAAGACTCTAGACGCGAGGATGTTCGATGACGGTCGCGCAATTGATCGAAGTGCTGAAGGACATGCCGAGCGAAGCCGTGGTGATCCTCGAGGGAGACGGCGCCTTGGCGCGTCTCGTCGGGGTGAATTTGGAAAAAAGCGTGATGGTGGGATTGCCCGACGAGGTCGTCCTGTCCACCGACTGCGAAGAATAAGGCCGCCCCGCTCGGGGCGCGACCGTCCGACGCAGGATCTCGTCGCCGACGAGGCTTGACGAGCGCGCGTTTCGATCTCATCTTTTGAAGTGTCTCGACGATCTTCGCGGGAGAGGCCGGCGTTCGCGCCGGAGCCGAAGGCGCAACCGCCCCGGAAACGCTCAGGCAAAAGGACCGCGAGGAAAGAGACACTCTGGAAAGCGGCGCGGCCCATCCGCGCCCACCGAAGGGCGTAACCTGCGCTGCAGGGAAATCTCTCAGGTCTCCAGACAGAGGGGGCGCGAGCCGGGCGGAGCAATCCGCCCAATGCCGTACGCCGACTGTCGGAGCGCCCTTTGAGCGAAAGCCACGCCCCACCCACGTCCACGATGCCGGAGAAGACGCCGCTCGATGCGCTGCATCGCGCTCTCGGCGCGCGAATGACGCCTTTTGCCGGCTATGAGCTGCCGCTGCATTATCCGGCCGGCGTCGTCGCCGAGCATTCCCACACGCGCGAGAAGGCGAGCCTCTTCGATGTCTCCCATATGGGCCAGTCGATCCTCGGCGGCCGCGGAGCGGCGGAGCGGATCGAATCTCTGGTCCCCGCCGCCATCGCGGACCTTCACACCGAGCGCACGCGCTATAGCCAGCTGCTCGCGGAGGATGGCGGGGTTCTCGACGATCTGATGATCACCCGCCTGCCGGGGCGCGACGAGCGGTTGCTGCTCATCGTCAACGCCGCGGCCAAGCAGCAAGATTTCGCGCTTTTGCGCCAACAGTTGCCGCAGCTCGGCCTGTCGGTTCTCTCCGGTCGCGCGCTGATCGCGCTGCAGGGACCGCGCGCCGCCGCCGCGCTCGCGACGGTCCTGCAAGAGCTCGACCTCGAGAGCATGCCCTTCATGGGCTGGCGCGCCGCCGAGTTTCGCGGCGCCGGGCTTTTCGTGTCGCGTTCCGGCTACACGGGCGAGGACGGCTTCGAGATTTCTGTTCCCAATCATCTCGCCGAGCCGCTGGCGGAGGCTCTGCTGGCGCATCCGGATGTCGCGCCCGCCGGCCTCGCCGCCCGCGATTCGCTGCGGCTCGAGGCCGGCCTTTGCCTCTATGGCCACGATCTCGACGCGACGACCGATCCGGTCGAGGCGGGTCTCGCCTGGTCGATCGGCAAGCGCCGCCGCGAGCAGGGCGGCTTCCCCGGCTATGAGCGCATCCGCGCCGCTCTGGAGCATGGCCCTGCGCGTCTGCGCGTCGGCCTGCTGCCGGCAGGCCGCGCGCCATTGCGCGAGGGCGCGGCGCTGGCGGCGCCGGATGGCCGAATCATCGGCCGAATCACGTCCGGCGGCTATTCGCCGACGCTCTCGCGTCCCATCGCCATGGGCTATGTCGAATCCGGCTTCGCCACGCCCGGCGTCACGCTGGAGAGCCGCCTTCGCGACAAGCCTGTCGCGGTCGAGGTCACATCCCTGCCTTTCGTTCCCCATCGCTTTTTCCGCGGCCCAGCCGGAAAGGACAGATCATGAGCGGCGAGCGTTACACCAAGGATCATGATTTCGTGCGCGTCGAGGATGATGTCGCGATCGTCGGAATCACCGATTTCGCGCAGTCGCAGCTCGGCGATATCGTTTTTGTCGAGCTGCCGTCGCCGGGCCGGCGCGTCGCCAAGGGCGAGCAGCTGGCGACGATCGAAAGCGTCAAGGCGGCGAGCGAAATCTATGCGCCGATTTCCGGCGAGGTGGTCGCGATCAATGACCGCCTCGAATCGTCGCCCGATCTCGTCAATAAGGAGCCGCTCGGCGAAGGCTGGCTGCTGACCTTGCGCGTCGACGACGCCTCCGAGCTCGAAGATCTGATGGACGAGGACGCCTATCGCGCCTTTCTGGAAAGCGAGGGATGAGCCATGCGCTATCTGCCCTTGACGGATGTCGATCGCACGCAAATGCGCGAGGCGATCGGCGTCGCCGATTTCGCGGCGCTCTATGCCGATGTGCCGTCTGAGCTGCTGCTCGAAGCGCCGCTCGATCTCCCGCGCGCAAAATCGGAGATAGAGGTGGAGCGTCTGCTCTCCGCCATGGCGAAGCGCAATCTCTCGGCCGCGAGCGCGCCTTTCTTCATCGGCGCCGGCGCTTATCGCCATCATATTCCCGCGAGCGTCGATCATCTGATCCAGCGCTCGGAATTTCTGACCAGCTACACGCCCTATCAGCCGGAGATATCGCAAGGGACGTTGCAATATCTCTTCGAGTTTCAGACGCAGGTCGCCATGCTCACCGGCATGGAGATCGCCAATGCGTCGATGTATGACGGCTCCACCGCCTGCGCCGAGGCGGCGCTGATGGCGCATCGAATCACCAAGCGGCGCAAGGCGATTCTCTCCGGCGGATTGCATCCGCATTATGCGGATGTGCTGCGCACGATCTCGCATTTCGCCGGCGATGAGATTGTCGCGCTGGCGCCGGATGTGCGGGCGCGGGAAGACATTGCATCGGCGATCGACGACAGCGTCTCCTGCGTCATCCTGCAGACGCCGGATGTATTCGGCAATCTGCGCGATCTCGCGCCCATCGCCGAGGCCTGCCATCGGCATGGCGCGCTGCTCGTCGCCGTCTTCACCGAGGCGGTCTCGCTCGGCCTGCTGAAGTCGCCCGGCGAGATGGGCGCCGATATCACCGTCGGCGAAGGCCAGTCGCTCGGCAATCCGCTCTCCTTCGGCGGCCCTTATCTCGGCCTGTTCGCGACGCGGCAGTCCCATCTGCGGCAGACGCCCGGCCGTCTCATCGGCGAGACCGTCGACGCCGACGGACGCCGCGGCTATGTCGTGACGCTCTCGGCGCGCGAGCAGCACATTCGTCGCGACAAGGCGACGTCCAACATCTGCACCAACTCCAATCTCTGCGCGCTCGCCTTCAGCATTCATTTGAGCCTGCTCGGCGAAGCGGGCCTGCGTCGTCTGGCGCGCGCAAATCATGCGAGCGCCGTCGATCTCGTCGACCGGCTCGCGAGCGTTGCCGGAGTCGAGACGCTCAATGAGAGCTTCTTCAACGAATTCACGCTGCGCGTTCCGGGCGACGCCGCGCGTCTCGTCGAAGCCATGGCGGAACAGGGCGTGCTTGCGGGCGTTCCGGTCTCGCGCCTGCTTCCAGATGCGGGGCTCGATGATCTCCTCATCGTCGCCAGCACAGAGGTCGATACGGTGGAAGATCGTGAGGCTTTCGTCGCCGCAATGAGAGGAGCGCTCTGATGCTCGATCATCCGAAGGATTTTTCGTTCGAGACCTTCTCGGGAAATCGCGGGCTCGATCAGGAGGAGCCGCCGATCTTCGAGATCGGCCGCACCGATACGAGCGGCGTCGATATAGAAGAGCCGGCGCATTTGGAGCCGCGTCTCGGCGCGCTCGAGCGCAAAGGGCCGATCGGCCTGCCCGGCCTCTCGGAGCCGGAGGCGATGCGCCATTATGTGCGTCTGTCGCGCAAGAATTATTCGATCGACGCGGGCCTCTATCCGCTCGGCTCCTGCACGATGAAGCATAATCCGCGTCTCAATGAGAAGATCGCGCGGCTCGCGGGCTTCGCCGATCTGCATCCGCTGCAGCCGCAATCGACGGCGCAGGGCGCGCTGGCGCTGATGGAGGAGCTGTCGCGCTGGCTGCTGACGCTCACCGGAATGAGCGCCATAGCGCTCTCGCCGAAAGCCGGCGCGCATGGCGAGCTCTGCGGCCTCATGGCCATAGAGTCGGCGCTCGCGGCGCGCGGCGAGGCGCAGACGCGCAAGGTGGTTCTCATTCCGCAATCGGCGCATGGGACAAATCCAGCGAGCGCCGCTCTGCTCGGCTTTCAGCCGCGCGTGATCGAGGCCGGCGCCGATGGCGTGGTGAGCGAGGAGGCGGTCGCCAAAGCGCTCGGCCCCGATGTCGCGGCCATCATGCTCACCAATCCGAATACGTGCGGATTGTTCGAGCGCAATATCGTCGCCATTGCGCGGCGCGTGCATGAGGCGGGCGGTTATTTCTATTGTGACGGCGCCAATTTCAACGCTATCGCCGGCGTCGCGCGGCCCGGCGATATGGGCGTCGACGCCATGCATCTCAATCTGCACAAGACCTTCTCGACGCCGCATGGCGGCGGTGGGCCGGGCTCTGGTCCTGTCGTCTTTTCCGAACGCCTCGCGCCTTTCGCGCCGGTTCCGTTCCTGCTGCGCGAAGGCGAGACATTGCGTCTCGTCGAGCATGGCGATGGGGCGCAGAGCTTCGGCCGGCTCACTGCATTTCATGGTCAGTTCGGAACTTTCGTGCGCGCGCTCGCCTATATTTTGTCGCATGGCGCGGACGGGCTCGCGCAGGCGTCGCGCGACGCCGTGCTCTCGGCCAATTATCTGCGCGTGGCGCTGCGCGATGTGATGACGCAGCCTTTCGGCGATCGCCTCTGCATGCATGAGGTCTTGTTCGACGATAGCTTCCTCGAGGGGACGGGCGTCTCGACGCTCGATTTCGCCAAGGCGATGATCGACGAGGGCTATCATCCGATGACGATTTATTTCCCGCTCGTCGTGCATGGCGCCATGCTGATCGAGCCGACGGAATCGGAATCGAAACGCTCGCTCGATTTGTTCGTCGCGACGATGCGTGATCTCATCGCTAGCGCGAAACGCGGCGAGACGCGTCGCTTTACCGAGGCGCCGCGCCACGCTCCGCGCCGCCGCCTCGACGAGACCGCCGCGGCGCGCAAGCCTGTGCTGCGCTGGAGCGCCTCGTAATTCATCGCGCCATCCGAAGCTTCCCTCATCCTGAGGAGCCCGCATCGATCTCGGGCTTGCCCGAGATCGACAATTCAAAGAGCCGAAGTCGGGCAAGCCCGACTTTGGCGCGGGCGTCTCGAAGGACGAGGGAAGCGTCATGCGTGCTCGCCCTCATCCCAAAGAATTTTCTCCGCCGATGGATCGAATCCCCCCGCCGGCGGTTACGCTGAAGGGGCGCCGGAGGCGACATATGAACACGGCCAATCTTCAGCTCGAGGGCGTCTACGCCATACTGGCGGCGCTGTTCGGCGCATTGCGCGACAAGGGCGCGCTCGGACAGGAGGAGATCGACGCTCTGCTCGTCGATGTCGAGCTTTCGCTCGCCAATGATCCGCTGCGGCCGCGCGACATGCGCGACTCCAATGTGGAGGCGATCTGCTTTCCCGCGCGGCTGCTGCGTCTCGCTCTGCGCGAATCGGCCGCTGGAGAAAGCTTCTCCTTTGCGCAGCTCGCCGGGCGCGTCGGCCAGGAGACGCCTTGACGAGAGACGCCGTGACAAGAGACGCCGCCGCAGTGAGGCGTCAAATGGAATAGCTGAACGAATCGTACGACAGGCCGTTCAGAAACTGATCCATGTCGCGCGCCGGCTCGGCGCAGCCGGCCGTTCCCACCACTTTGGCCGGAACGCCCGCCACAGTGGCGTTGCGCGGCACGGGATGCAGAACGACAGAGCCGGCCGCGACGCGCGAGCAGGCGCCGATTTCTATATTGCCGAGAATCTTCGCGCCGGCGGCGATCATCACGCCGCGCCGCACCTTGGGATGGCGGTCGCCACTCTCCTTGCCGGTGCCGCCCAGCGTCACGCTCTGCAGAATGGAGACATCGTCCTCCACCACCGCCGTCGCGCCGACGACGAGTCCCGTCGCGTGATCGAGGAATATGCCGCGGCCGAAACGCGCCGCGGGGTGAATGTCGGTCTGGAACGCGTCCGACGAGCGGCTCTGCAGATAGAGCGCCAGATCGGTCTGGCCATTGGTCCACAGCCAATGCGCCAGCCGATGCGTCTGAATGGCGTGAAAGCCTTTGAAGAAGAGCAGCGGCTCGATCAGCCTTCCGCAGGCGGCGTCGCGCTCGACGACGGCCTTTATGTCGGCGCGAAAAGCTTCGCCGATCGCCGGATCGGCGTCCAGCGCGCGGGCGAAGGCGTCGAAGAGCAGATCTTCCGTCACCGCGCCGCCGAGACGCGCCGCGCAGCGCCGCGCCACCGCATCCTCGAAGGAGCGGCGATTGAGAACGAAGGTCAGCGCCAGGCTCGCCATCGCCGGCTCGCGCGCCAGCATGTCGTCGGCCTCGCGGAGGATATGCTCCCAGAGCGCGTCGCGACCCGTGGCGTCGGCGACGATCGCGCGGCTATTTTCCTGCGTCGCTCCCATCGGGCGTCTCCTCATTCGAAGGTCCTCAATGTGGCTCGAGCGGCCGTCTTCGTCCAGATCGGCCGAACGATCAGCAGGGTAGCGCGCTTTCGGCGATGCTGGCGCCGGCCGCGCGGCGTAGGCGCGCGATGACGCGCTCCGCCTCGCCGGCGTCGAGGCTGCCGAAGCCGAGCCGCAGCCCGCGCCCGCGCTGCGGCGGCGCCGCGAAGCAGCTGGAGGGCAGGAAGCGCAGGCCATTGGCGGGGGCGTCGCGCTCCAGCGCGTCGAGCGTCGCCTCGTCGCGGAACGTCGTCCAGAAGGCGAGCCCGCCCGCCGGGATGCGAAAGCGGATGGCGTCGCCAAAGGCGCGGGCGAGCGACGCGCCGAAAGCGTCGCGCCTCTGCGCATAGATCTGGCGCGCCTTGCGCACATGGCGGCGCAGCTCGCCGGAATCGACGAGAGCGGCCACGGCGAGCTCGGTCAGCGCATTGCCTTGGCGATCCACGCCGGCGGCGGCGTTGGCCATGGATTTCACCACCGGCGGCGGCGCGACGACATAGCCGATGCGCAATCCCGGCAGCAGCAGCTTGGACATGGAGCCGACATAGATCACCCGTCCGGGCGCATAGCTCGCCATGGGCAGCAGCGGCTGGCGCTCGAAATGATATTCGTGATCGTAATCGTCCTCGATGATCGCGAACTCATATTTGGCGGAAAGGTCCAGCAGGCGCAGCCGCCGCTCCGGGGTCAGCGGAACAGTGGTCGGAAACTGATGGTGCGGCGTCACATAGATCGCGCGCACCGGCCGCCCGCGGCACAGGCGCTCGACATCCTCCACATCGACGCCGTCCTCGTCCAGGCGGACGCCGATCACCTCGGCGCCCGCGGCGGCGAAGGCCGCGCGCGCCGCCGAATAGCCGAGGCCTTCCACCAGCACGACGTCGCCCGGCGCGACGAGAATGCGCGCGGCGAGGAAAATGCCCATCTGGCTGCCGCGCGTGACGCACACATCCTCCGCGTCCACGATGAGCCCGCGATGCGAGGCCAGCATCGCCGCTATGGCGCGGCGCAGCTCGCCGGTTCCGCGCGGATCGCCATAGCCGAGCCCGCCGCAGCGCGCGGCGCGCCGTCCGGCGTCGCGATAGGCGCCGAGCAGAGTGTCGATCGAGAAGAGCCGCGCATCGGGAAGCCCGTCGTCTATGGCCAGTCCCTCGCCGGCCGGAACAAAGGCGGGGTCGGGCGTCGCGCGGAAGGGAAAGCCGGGCGTGCGCGGATCGGTGGAGGCTTTGCGCGGCGCCGGCAGCGTCTCGGGCAGCTCGGCGGAGACGAAAGTGCCGCGCGTGCCATGGGTGGCGAACCAGCCCTGGGCGACCAGCTCGTCATAGGCGAGCACGATGGTCTTGCGATTGACGCCGAGCGATTCGGCGAGCTCGCGGCTGCTGGGCAGCGCCGCCCCCGGCGCGAGCCGTCCGCTCCTCACATCGTGAATGAGCGCGTGGACGATCTGCAGATAGAGCGGCGCGCCGCGGCGCGGATCGATCTCGCGCGACAGGCTATAGGCGAAGGGTCGCGACATTGGACCCCTCCACTCGGCATTATTGCTCTTTTCTCAGGGCCGCCGGCAGCTTCCTCCTGGCGCGCCGGCTCTGTCAAGTCACGGGGCCGCCTCGCGTCTTTGGACCCGTCGGCGCGCGAATCTTGGCGGTTTAACGCCGTTTTCGCTCCGCTAGCCTCGCTTTTGTCGCAACCGAACAAGGAGCTTGAGCCATGCAGACGAGCAGCGCGGGCGTCGTGAAAGCTTTGATGGGAATTGGCGGGGTGCTCGCCTTCTTCCTCATTGTGATGCACCAATTGTCGCAATTGTTCCGTTGACCGCCGGGCGCCGGGAAGAGTCCGGCGGCCGCGCGTCGGCGGGCGATCGGCGCGCCGACGCGCCTCTCAGCGCAGCAGCGCCAAAAACGCCTGCGCCGCATGGGTGATGTGGCGGCCCTCACGGCGCAGGGCGAGAAAGCGCCGCTTCGGCAGAGCGATGTCGATCGCCGCCAGCGCCCCGGCCGAGGCCCCGGCGACGAGGCTCGGCAGCATGGCGACGCCGGCGCCCGCCGCCACGGCCGCGGCGACCGCCTCATGCGTCGGCAGCTCCAGCGCGATGCGCAGCTCGCCGGGGTCGACGCCCTTCTCGCGTAGAACCGCCTCGAAAATCGCGCGCGTGCCGGAGCCTTTTTCGCGCAGCACCCAGCTCGCGGATCGATAATCTTCGACGCGCTTCGGCGCCGCAGCGGTCCAGGGATGGCCGGGGAAGGCGACGAGCTTCAGCTCGTCCCAGGCGACCGGCTCCACTGCGAGGGATTTGTCGTCGATTTCGCCTTCGACGATGGCGAAATCCACAATGCCCTCGCGCGCCATATCGGCGGCGGTCAGCGTGTTGCAGATTTTCAGCTCTATCGCGATCTTCGGATAGAGCGCGCGATAGCGATGCAGGATCGGCGGCAGCCAATAATTGCCGACCGTCTGGCTCGCGGCGAGGCTCAGCGCCCCGCATTCGAGCCCGGCGAGATCGAAGAGAACCGCCTCCGCCGCCGCGGCGCGCGCCAGCACGGCCTTGGCCTCGACGAGAAACAGACGCCCCGCCTCGGTGAGCGCGATGCGACGGCCGACGCGATCGAACAGCTTGGCGGCGTAGCGCGCCTCGAGCGCGGCGATGGCCGCGCTCGTCGCCGATTGGGTGAGGTTGAGCTCGCGCGCGCCGCGAGTCACATGCTCGCGCTCGGCGACGGCGACGAAAATGCGCAATTGCTCGAGCGTCATGACGCCTCAGCGAAAGAACGCCTCGATGAGCGCGAGGCTGAAGCCGGAGACGAAGACCGAGGCCGCCAGGCCCAGCGCCAGAGGGCGGAGCCCCTTGGCGCGCAGCGCAGTGATATCGGTCTCGAGCCCCATGGCGGCGAGCGCCATCGACAGCAAGACGGTGGTCGCCGTCGCGATGGCGGCCTTCGCGTCCGGCGGAATGGCGACGATGCTGGAGACGCCGACGAGAGCGAGAAAGCCTATCACGAACCAGGGGAAGGGCGGCGAAAACTTTTCCTCGCCGCGCGCGCCGCGCCCCGCCATGAAAGCCAGCGTCAGCAGCGTCGGCGCCAGCAGCATCACGCGCGACAATTTGGCGACGGCGCCGAAATCGCCGGCTTCGCGGCCGTGCTGAAAGCTCGCGGCGATCACTTGCGCGACCTCATGGATCGAGGCGCCGGCCCATAGGCCATAGGCGCGCGGGCCGAGCCGCGCGAGATCGGCGAGCGCCGGATAGGAGACCATAGCGAGCGTGCCGAAGACAGTGACGCAGGCGATGGCGTAGGCGACATCCTCGTCGCGGGCGCGGGTGATGGCGTTGGCCGCCACCACAGCCGAGGCGCCGCAGATCGACGTGCCGGCGGCGATCAATTGGGCGAGCTCGGCGTCGACGCCCAGCCAGCGGCCGAGGCGTGTGGTGAAGCAGAAAGTGGCGACGAGCGTCGCGGCGATGATTGCGAGGCCGGAGAAGCCGACATCGATGATCTGCGCCGCCGATAATTGCAGGCCGAGCAGCGCTATGGCGAAGCGCAAGATCTTGCGCAGCGAGAAGACGATTCCGGAGGCCGCCCAGGCGGGGACGCCGAAGAGATTGCGCAGGCCGACGCCGAGCAGAATGGCGAGGATCATCGGGCTGAGCGCGCCGACCGCGGGGAGCAGACGCGGCGCATAGGCCGCCGCCGCTATGGCCGCGGCGAGGGCGACGCCGGGGAGGATGGCGAGAAACGCCGGGGCGCGGAAGACGGGCGCCGCTTTCGGGAAAGCGGGCGCCGGAGACGAAATGGCTTCCATCGGACCGAACTCCTTTTTGAGGGCTCGGTTCAGATCGCAGCCGCAGACCGTTCGGTCCAACGCATTATATTTGTCGAATCATTCGATTTTTTCGATCGATCACCAGCCGGCGATGCGGCGGCAGGAGCCGCCAGCGGCGCCGAAGGCGTAGCGCGATCCGCAGGCATAGGCGGTCGGCGGCTCGCCGGTCTGCTCGAAGAGGTCGTAGCCCTCTTTCAAATTCTGCCAGAAGCCGCTCCATTGCTGGTGCTCCGGCGGCGCTGACCAGAGATTGGTCCAGTCGCCCTGCGTCTCCTTGGCCAGGGCCACATCGGTCATGCGGAATGGGAAGATGTGGACCGGCACCTCGTGCTGCCCGCCGCGCAGCGCGGCTTCCACCAGGCCGTAGATTTCCTCGATCACTCTGTCGGTCATGGCGAAGCAGCCGACGGATTTGCAGGCGCCATGGACCATCAGCGCGCCGCCGGTGCGGCCATTCTGCTTGTCATAGGCGTTGGGAAAGCCGACGTCGAAGGCGCGGTGATAATGGGAGTTCGGATTGAGCTGGCGCGCCGAGACGCTGTAGAAGCCCTCGGGCGATTGATAATCGCCGGATTTCAGCTTGGGTCCGAGATGGCCGGACCATTTGCAGATCGGATAGGTCCGGTAGAGCGTGAAATGGCCGCTCTGCCGGCGCCAGAGCTCGAGCTCGCCTTCCTTTTTGAAGATGCGGACATAGACCGCAGAGCCCATGCGGAAGTTGCCGTCGTCGCGGCTCATCAGCGGCGGCGGCTCATTGGCCGGCGGCGCGGCGGCGAGGGCGAGCGCCTGTGTCGGCGGCGAGACGGCGACCGGCGGCAGCGGGATCGTCCCCGCTTGCGTCTCGGCTGCGGTCACGGGCTCGACGGCGGCGAGATTGCGCGGCCGCGCCGGCGGAAGTGGCGCATCGACGGGCGGCAGGGCGAGGACCGGCTCCGGCTCCGACGGCCGCAAGGGAGGCAGCGCCGCGAGGAAGGAGGGCGGCCGCGCATCCGGCGCCGCTGGCGCAGCGGCGATCGCCGGCGGCGGCTCCTCGATCGGGGCCGGCTCCTCCAGCCGCGCGGTCTCGATGATGGCGCCGCGCAGATTTTGCACCAGCGCGCCGAAGGGATTGGCGTGTCTTTCGGCGACGACGCGCGCCTCTGCTGGCCGCGCCGGGCCACGCGAGGCGAAGGCGACGAAAACGCCGATTTCGACGAGGCTCAGAGCCAGCGCCGTGGCGAGGAGAAAGGGACGCGACGGTTTCGACGGCATGGGGTCGTTACGGAATCGGTGAAAAACACATTACGAAACGCGATATTGGCGAAGGAACGGCCGGGGCGCGGCCAAAAGCGCGCCCGGCCATGTAAATCAATGCCCTTCGAAGGTGACGAGCCGACGCACCGGCACGCCGAGCGATTCGATCTTCTTGGCGCCGCCGAGCTCGGGCAGATCGATGACGAAGCAGGCGGCGATGACCTCGGCGCCGATCTTCTGCAGCAGCTTCACCGCGCCTTCCGCCGTGCCGCCGGTGGCGATGAGATCGTCGACGAGAATGACGCGCTCGCCCTTCACCACCGCATCCTCGTGCACCTCCATCTCGTCCACGCCATATTCCAGCGAATAGGCGATGGAGACGGTGGTGTGCGGCAGCTTGCCCTTTTTGCGCACGGGCACGAAGCCGGCCGACAATTGATGCGCCACCGCGCCGCCCAGAATGAAGCCGCGCGCCTCCATGCCCGCCACCTTGTCGATCTTCGTGCCGGCCCAGGGCTGCACCAATTCGTCCACCGCGCGACGAAACGCCCTGGCGTCGCCGAGCAGAGTGGTGATGTCGCGGAACATGATGCCGGGCTTGGGATAATCGGGAATCGTGCGAATCGAGGAGGCGAGGGTCATGTTCGGGATCTCGTCGGAAATGGGTTCGGCTCTTCGGTTCTTAGCTCATTCTCGGCCGAAACGCATCTTGCTCGGCGCGAGGCGCATCTCGGCCGCCCCGCCTCATTGTGGCCGCGGGATCGCCGAGACGATACCCATTTTCGCTGCAACGATCGCCGGGTTCAAGTTTTCGAGAGGATTTCTTCACATGGCGGATTGGAAACGCAGAACTTTCTTCGTCGTCGTGGCGGTCGCCGTCGCGGCGCTTCTCGGCCTCGCCGGCTATGAGGCGGTCTCTGTCGCGCTCGCCCGCGTCGCGACGCCGGAGATTTTCGCACGCTATGAGGCGGCGACCGACAATGGCGCCACATTGCCCGCCGGGCTCTCGAGCGAGCGGGTGGAAACGCTGCTCGCCGTGCAGGATCCGAGCTTCTGGACCCATGGCGGCGTCGATTGGAGCGCGCCGCTCACCGCGACGACGGTAACGCAATCCGTCGTCAAGCGGCTCTATTTCGAGAACTTCCAAAAGGGCTTCTCGAAAATCCGCCAGACGCTGATCGCGCAATTCGCGGTCGGGCCGCTGACCTCCAAGAATGCGCAGCTCGCCGCTTTCATCGATGTGAACGGATTGGAGCCCGCCGCACAAAAATGGTTCGGCAAGAAGCTGGCGGAATTGGACGACGACGAGTTTCTCTCGCTCGTCGCCACCAACAATAATCCGAAGGATTATGCGCCCGGCACGCAAGCCAACGCCGAGCGTGTGCGCCGCATCGAGAAATATCTCGCCGGCCTCTGCGAGCGGCGCGGCTTTTCCGATGTGTGGCTGGAGAGCTGCGGGGGGTGATCCTCCGCTCGTCCCGCCGCATTCGCGTCGGCGGCGGCCGCGAGATGGCCACGGCCATGTCGCGCCGCCGCCCTTTTTCCTCGCAAAGCTCCTCGTCAGGAGAGGCGCGGCGGGGAGTTGCGGCGGGAGTTTGTTCTGATGCGGGAAGCGAAATTACGGGCGCGCTCATTCGCGGCGGCGACGGCCGGCTCGGCGCTGGCCGCCTTCGCCGGGGCGGCTTTCGCGGCCGTCGTCGGCTATGAGGCCGTCTCCGTCGCGCTCGCCCGTGTCGCCACGCCGGCGCTGTTCGCGCGCTATGAGGCGGAGACGAATCACGGCGCGAAATTGCCGCCCGGCTTCTCGCGCGAGCGCATAGAGACGCTGCTCGCGGTGCAGGACCCCGGCTTCTGGACGCATGGCGGCGTCGATTGGAGCGCGCCGCACGCCAACACGCTCGCGCAATCGGTGACGAAGAAGCTCTATTTCGCCGATTTCAAGCCGGGCTTCGGCAAGATTCGGCAGACGCTGATCGCGCAATTCGCCGTCGGCCCGCTGACCTCCAAGAGCGCGCAGATCGCCGCCTTCATCGATGTGAGCGGATTCGATTCCGCATCGCGGCAATGGTTCGGCAAGCCGCTCGCGGAATTGGACGACGATGAGTTTCTCGCCCTCGTCGCCGCCGGCAATGAGCCGAAGGATTACGCGCCGGGCACGCCCGCCAACGCCGAGCGTGTGCGCCGCATCGAGAAATATCTCGCCGGCCTCTGCGCGCGGCGCGGCTTCGCCGATGTGTGGCTGGAGAGCTGCGCGGATTGAGCCGCCTCGATCAGCGCTCGACCAGCTCGACGCGGCGATTTTTGGCGCGGCCGGCTTCGTCGTCATTGGCGGCGATCGGCGACGCCATGCCGGCGCCGAAGGGCGTGAGGCGCTGCGCCGCGACGCCATAGCGCTGCGCGAGATCGGCGACCACCGCAGCGGCGCGCCGCTTCGACAAATCCACATTGTAATCGAACTGGCCCTTGCCGTCGGTGTGGCCGGCCACGACGACGGAAATGGACGGATTCGCCTTCAGAAATTTGGCGATCTCGTCGAGCGTCGCGCGTGATTCCGGCTTGATCTGCGCATCGTCGAAATCGAATTGAATTCCGTAGAGCGCGACGCGTCCATTGCTCGCTATCGCGCGCGCCATGGCGTCGGCGTCGATGAAGGCGATCTGGCCGCTCTGCATCGGCTTCATATCGACGGCGATCACGCGCACCAGCGGTCCGCTCTTGCTGTCGCCGATGATGATCGCCGCATAGACGTCGCCGGTGGGACGCGTCGCCTTGGCGAGCAGATAGCGCACGCCGTCGCCATAGCGGTAGTTGATGGCGCTGTCGCCGCCGACGAAATTGAAGCGGTAGGCGCTCGTCTGGCCTTTGAAGCAGCTGGCGTCGGCGCAGCTGTAGACGATTTCGAAACCTTTGGATTTCAAGGATTCTTCGTAATTGGCGATGATCTCGAGCGACGAGCGCTCCTTGGGCGCGTCGTACCAGATGCGCGCGACTTTGCCTCTGACGGCGAAACTATTCGCTTCGGTGAAGGCTTCGCCGTCGGTCTTGATGTCGAGCGGCGCCCGCACGAAGCGCTGCTCGTCGAACTCCGCCGAGACATATCTCGTGATCTCCGCGCCCGCGTAGCGGCCGACCAATGGATGATCCTTGCCGCCCGCTGCATCCTTGCCGAGAGCGGGGCTCGTCAGCAGGCAGGCGACGAGGGAAAAGGCGATCTTGTTCGACGATATGGACACGAAAGCTCGCTCCTGGTTCGGCGTCGCGCCACCGCACGGATGGCGGGACTCCGCCTTTCAAAAAAAGGCGCGAACAAAGCTTGGATCGTCGATCGCTTCGCGTCTGTGCGGCCGCGCACGTCCTCACCCCGCCGCGCCGCTCGCCCGCGCGACGATGACGCCGAGCTTCTCCATCAGCGCCGGATCGCGCGCCTCGGGCGCCGTCAGAATGGCGGTGTCGAGCGCGCGGTCGGAGCCGATGGGGCAGGGCTCGTGCTCTTGCGGGAAATCCGTGAGCAGACGAGCGAGCAGACGGCTCGCCTTGTCGGCGTTGTCGCGCACCACTGCGATAACCGCAGCGACATCGACATTGTCGTGCTCTGGATGCCAGCAATCGAAATCCGTGACCATTGCGATGGTCGCGTAAGACAGCTCCGCCTCGCGCGCCAGCTTGGCCTCCGGCATTGCGGTCATGCCGATGACGTCATAGCCCGCGGCCTTATAGGTCAGCGATTCCGCATAAGACGAGAATTGCGGACCTTCCATGCAGACATAGGTTCCGCCGACGGAGTGCTCTATGCCTTCCGCTTTCGCCGCGGCGGCGATGCGCTTCGCCAGCAAGGGCGCCACCGGATGCGCCATCGACACATGCGCGACGCAGCCATTGCCGAAGAAGGAGGATTGCCGGCCGAAGGTGCGATCGACGAATTGATCCGGCAGCACGAAGAGCCCTGGATAGAATTCCGATTTGAACGAGCCGCAGGCCGAGACGGACACGAGATCGGTAACGCCCGCCTGCTTCAGCGCGAAAATATTGGCGCGATAATTTATGCCCGAGGGCGAGAACACATGACCGCGACCATGCCGCGGCAGGAAAACGACCTGCGTCTCGCCGATGCGGCCGAAATGCAGCGCGTCGGACGGATCGCCCCAAGGCGTCGTCACGCGCTCCTCGCGCAGATCCTGAAGGCCGGGCAGATGATAGACGCCCGATCCTCCGATGATGCCCACCACCGCTCGCGTCATCTTTCGTCTCCGACTGTGGATAGGATTTCGCAGTGCCATGGCCTTGCGTGCGGCGCAAGCGGCGACAGCGCGGCGGCCTGCGCCGAAAATTCGCGAAGCGCTAAAAAATTCAACGCCATCAAAGGCCAAGCCGAGGGTTCGCGCGTGACGAAGCGAGGGTGGCGCTTTTTTGTGCGATCGTCGAAACTGCCCTCTCCGCAGCCGTCGCAGGGTTGCGCCGCAAAATATGCTGTGTTAGGGGACGATCGCCTTGGAGCTGGGGCGTCGCCCTTGGCTCCTTCCCCCGACAATACGTTGTTCGAGGCCATTGCGGATTTCGTCGCACGCAGACCTGCGTTGCGCGCGAGGCGCCTCGAGTAACGGCGATCCGAGAGCGATACGCAAGTGGCTTCAGGCGGAGACGATCTATCCGGAGTAGCGGGGCGATACGCCTCGGCCCTTTATGATCTCGCGGTGGAGAAAGGCTCCACGGACGAGATCGCGACGGCGCTGCGCGGCTTTGCCGCGCTGATCCAAGAGAGCGCGGATCTCGAGCGCCTGATCGAGAGCCCGATCTATTCTGCCGAAACGCAGATCAAGGCTCTCTCTCCCATTCTCGACGCCGCTGGCGTCACGGGCGTCGCGGCCAATTTCGTGAAGCTCGTCGCGACAAAACGTCGCCTCTTCGTTCTCCCCGCCATCATCGAGGCCTATGGCAAGCTGCATGACGCCGCCAAGGGCATTGTGCGCGCCGACGTCACGGTGGCCGCGCCGCTCGCCTCTCATCACGAGAGCGCGCTGCGCGATGCGCTCGCTGGCGTCACCAGCGGCAAGACGATCGACCTCGAGGTGAAGGTCGATCCGGCGATCATCGGGGGGCTCGTCGTCAAAATCGGCTCGCGCATGCTCGATGCGTCGCTGAAGACCAAGCTCAATTCCATTCGAACACGCATGAAAGAGGTCGGCTGATGGCTATCCGCGCCGCAGAGATTTCCGCGATCCTCAAGAATGAGATCGCCAATTTCGGCAATGAGGCCGAAGTCGCAGAGGTCGGTCAGGTTCTGTCCGTCGGCGACGGCATCGCCCGCGTTTATGGTCTGGACAATGTCCAGGCCGGCGAGACGGTGCTGTTCGAGAACGGCATCACCGGCATGGCGCTCAATCTCGAGAGCGACAATGTCGGCGTCGTGATCTTCGGCTCCGACCGCGACATCAAGGAAGGCCAGACCGTCAAGCGCACCGGCACCATCGTCGACGTTCCGGTCGGCAAGGGCCTGCTCGGCCGCGTCGTCGACGCCCTCGGCAATCCGATCGACGGCAAAGGCCCGATCTTCTACGAGAGCCGCTCGCGCGTCGACGTGAAGGCTCCCGGCATCATTCCGCGCAAGTCGGTGCATGAGCCGATGGCGACCGGCCTCAAGGCCATCGACGCGCTGATCCCGATCGGCCGCGGCCAGCGCGAGCTGATCATCGGCGACCGCCAGACCGGCAAGACCGCCGTGGCGCTCGACACCATCCTGAACCAGAAGTCGCTGAACGACGGCGACGACGAGAAGGCCAAGCTCTACTGCGTCTATGTCGCGGTGGGCCAGAAGCGCTCCACCGTCGCGCAATTCGTGAAGGTGCTGGAGGAGCGCGGCGCGCTCGACTATTCGATCGTCGTGGCGGCCACCGCCTCCGATCCGGCGCCGATGCAGTTCCTGGCTCCCTTCGCCGGCTGCGCCATGGGCGAGTATTTCCGCGACAACGGCCTGCACGCCGTGATCGTTTATGACGACCTTTCCAAGCAGGCCGTCGCCTATCGCCAGATGTCGCTGCTGCTGCGCCGTCCTCCGGGACGCGAGGCCTATCCGGGCGACGTGTTCTATCTCCACTCCCGTCTGCTCGAGCGCGCCGCCAAGCTCAATGACGAGCGCGGCTCCGGCTCGCTGACCGCTCTGCCGATCATCGAGACGCAGGCCAATGACGTGTCGGCCTATATTCCGACGAACGTCATCTCCATCACCGACGGTCAGATCTTCCTGGAGACGGACCTCTTCTACCAGGGCGTCCGCCCGGCGGTGAACGTCGGCCTCTCGGTGTCGCGCGTCGGCTCCTCGGCGCAGACGAAAGCGACGAAGAAGGTCGCCGGCAAGATCAAGGGCGAGCTCGCTCAGTATCGCGAGATGGCGGCCTTCGCTCAGTTCGGCTCCGATCTGGACGCGGTGACGCAGCGTCTGCTCAATCGCGGCGCGCGCCTGACCGAGCTGCTGAAGCAGCCGCAGTTCTCGCCGCTGCAGATGGAAGAGCAGACGGTGGTGATCTACGCCGGCGTCAACGGCTATCTCGATCCGCTGCCGGTCGGCCGCGTGCGCGCTTTCGAGGACGGACTGCTGGCGCTGCTGCGCACGCAGCATCCGAACATCCTCGAGACGATCCGCACGACCAAGGATCTGCCGGATGCGACGGCCGCCGAGCTGAAGAGCGTCCTCGGCGCCTTCTCGAAATCCTTCGCCTGACGCGCGCAACCTCGAGGACTAGAGACAATGCCTCCGTCATTGCGAGCGAAGCGAAGCAATCCAGGGGCCGCATCGCGGCTCTGGCTCGCTTCGTCGCTTCGCTCCTCGCGATGACGGCGGCGTGGTCCTGGTCAGAATGAGACGGGTTCCCTCATGCCTTCGTTGAAGGATCTTCGAAACCGCATATCTTCCGTCAAGGCGACGCAGAAGATCACCAAGGCCATGCAAATGGTCGCGGCGGCCAAGCTGCGCCGCGCCCAGGCGGCGGCCGAGGCGGCGCGGCCCTATGCCGAGCGCATCGAGAAAGTGCTCGCCAATCTCGCCGGGGGCGTCTCCTCCGGCGCGCCGGTGCTGCTCGCCGGCAATGGCCGCGACGAGACGCATCTTCTCGTCGTGGCGACCGCCGAGCGCGGCCTCTGCGGCGCATTCAACTCCTCGATCGTCCGCCTCGCCCGCGAGCACATCCAGCGCCTGCAGGGCCAGGGCAAGACGGTCAAGATTCTCTGCGTCGGCAAGAAGGGCTACGACCAGCTCCGCCGCAATTATGAGAAGAACATCATCGAGCTCATCGAGCTGCGCGGCGTGCGCCAGCTCGGCTTCGAGCAGGGCGACGCGATCGGCCGCAAGGTCATCGATCTGTTCGAGAGCGGCGAGTTCGATGTGGCGACGCTGTTCTTCTCGCGCTTCAAATCTGTGATTCAGCAGTTTCCGACAGCGCTGCAGCTCATTCCGGCGCAGATTTCCGCCAATGAGAACGAGGCGGCCGTGGCCGGCCCTCAGGCCAATTATGAATATGAGCCCGGCCAGGACGAAATTCTGGCGACGCTGCTGCCCCGCAACATATCGGTGCAGATTTTCCGCGCATTGCTCGAGAACGCCGCTTCCGAGCAGGGCGCGCGCATGAGCGCGATGGATAACGCCACGCGCAACGCCGGCGACATGATCAAGAAGCAGACGACGCTCTACAATCGTTCCCGCCAGGCGATCATCACCAAGGAACTCATCGAGATCATCTCGGGCGCCGAGGCGCTCTGATCGGAACAACAGTCGAGAGGACGAGACAATGGCTACCCCCACGACCACGGGTCACATCACGCAGGTGATCGGCGCTGTCGTCGACGTGAAGTTCGACGATCACCTGCCGGAAATCCTGAACGCGCTGGAGACCACCAATCAGGGCGCGCGCCTCGTCCTCGAAGTGGCGCAGCATCTCGGCGAGAACTCCGTGCGCACCATCGCCATGGACTCGACGGAAGGCCTCGTGCGCGGCACGCCGGTGAGCGACACGGGCGCCCCGATCTCCGTGCCGGTCGGCGACGAGATGCTCGGCCGCATCATCAATGTCATCGGCGAGCCGGTCGACGAGGCCGGCCCGATCGTGACGGCGACCAAGCGCGCCATCCACCAGCCGGCTCCGTCCTACGCCGAGCAGGCGACCGAGGCGCAGATCCTCGAGACGGGCATCAAGGTCGTCGACCTGCTCGCGCCCTACGCCAAGGGCGGCAAGGTCGGACTGTTCGGCGGCGCGGGCGTCGGCAAGACCGTCATCATCATGGAGCTCATCAACAATATCGCCAAGGCGCACGGCGGCTATTCCGTCTTCGCCGGCGTCGGCGAGCGCACCCGCGAGGGCAACGACCTCTATCACGAGATGATCGAGGGCGGCGTCAACAAGAAGCCCGAGAACGGCTCCGCCGTCGGCTCCAAGGCCGCGCTGGTCTATGGCCAGATGAACGAGCCTCCGGGAGCCCGCGCCCGCGTCGCTCTGACCGGCCTCACCGTCGCCGAGGACTTCCGCGACAAGGGCCAGGACGTGCTCTTCTTCGTCGACAACATCTTCCGCTTCACCCAGGCGGGCTCGGAAGTGTCGGCTCTGCTCGGCCGCATTCCCTCGGCGGTGGGCTATCAGCCGACGCTCGCCACCGACATGGGCGCGCTGCAGGAGCGCATCACCACGACGACCAAGGGCTCGATCACCTCGGTGCAGGCCATTTACGTGCCGGCCGACGATCTGACCGACCCGGCGCCGGCCACCTCCTTCGCCCATCTCGACGCGACGACCGTGCTCAACCGCTCGATCGCGGAAAAGGGCATTTATCCGGCCGTCGACCCGCTCGACTCGACCTCGCGCATGCTCTCCGCGGCCATCGTCGGCGAGGAGCATTACGAAGTCGCCCGCAAGGTGCAGTCGACGCTGCAGCGCTATAAGTCGCTGCAGGACATCATCGCCATTCTGGGCATGGACGAGCTCTCGGAAGAGGACAAGCTGACCGTGGCGCGCGCCCGCAAGATCGAGCGCTTCCTGTCGCAGCCTTTCCATGTCGCCGAAGCGTTCACCGGCGCGCCGGGCAAGCTCGTCGCGCTCGCCGACACGATCAAGGGCTTCAAGGGCCTCGTCGAAGGCCAATACGATCACCTCCCGGAGGCCGCCTTCTACATGGTCGGCACGATCGAGGAAGCGGTCGAGAAGGCCGCCAAGCTCGCCAAGGAAGCGGCTTGATCCGTTAATCGCTGAGCGGACGCGCGTCGGCCCGCCGACGCCTGTCCGCCCAGAGCTTTTTGGTTTTGCAGGATTTTCTTGGAAAGCCGGTTCCCGCTTTTCCGAAATCCGGCATAGACGACGGAGCCCTTCATGGCCACGTTCCACTTCGAACTCGTCTCTCCCGAGAAGCTTCTGTTCTCGGGAGAGGTGGACGCCGTCGTCGCCCCCGGCGCCGAGGGCGTGTTCACGGTTCTCAAAGACCATGCGCCGGTGATGACGGTGCTGAAGCCCGGCGTCGTCGAGATCGACGGGGCCGGCAAGAAAGAGAAGCTGTTCGTGCGCGGCGGCTTCGCCGACGTCGGGCTCGGCGGCTTCACCATTCTGGCCGAATATGCCATTCCGGTGGCTGACCTCGACGCCGCTAAGATCGACGCCGACATCAAGGACGCCAGCGAGGATGTGGCCGACGCCAAATCCGACGAGGCGCGTCGCCTCGCCTCGGAAAAGCTCGGTCAGCTCCAAGAGCTGAAGGCCGCTCTCGGCCTCTGACGCAATCGGCGCCTGGAGCAAGTCTCCGGGCGCCGGCCGCGGCTCTCCGATCGTAATGCGAGCCTGTAGGCTCACGGTCCAGCATTTGCCTTGGACCGTGAGCCTACAGGCTCGTTTCTTTTTGTCGGAAGCCTCGGCCCGAAGCAGGGGCTCTCATGAAAATGCGCGACGGCGTGGCGCTTTATTTCAAGAACTGCGCGCCATCCAGCTCATGCCGCAGCTCGAAGCTGCGGAATTGCGTGAAGATCGGCGCGATCCAGGCTTTGAGCGCGGCGCGAATGACGATCGACATTTCCGGCGGCGGCGAGACCAGCAGCCGGCTCAGCGATAGATCCGGCTCATCCAGAGTCTTCGCCACCGCGCCGTCCAACGCGCCGATGAGGAATCTGCGCGTCGAAGGATAATGTCCGAGCGTCTCATGGGCATAGGCGCCGAGCGGCGCGGCGCCCTCGTTCTGCACGATCACCATGGGGACATCGCGCCACGCCGCCGAAAGCGATTTCGCGCTGGCGAGAGCGGAGTCGGTCTGGTCGACATGGAAGAGCACGATCGGCTCGACGCCGCGCGCCCGCGCCTCCTCGACGAAGCCGATCTCCTTCACCGTCTTGAAGAAGCGGTCATAGGCGCGCTGCCAGACATCGACGATCTTGGGAACTCCGTCATCGACCAGCAGCCGATCGAACAAGGAGATCTGCCCACGTATGTCGGCCGTGTCGATGACGCGCGTGCGGTCCGGGAACCATTCGTGATAGCGCGGCGCATGCGGATCGGTGTCGAAGCCTTCGACCTCGGTGAGACGCGAGAGATAGAAATCCGTCAGCAGCCGCGCGGTCGTCGAAACGCCCGAACGCGGATGCGGGGAACAGGCGACGAACACCAAAGTGCGTCGACTCATCTTTCACTCTCTCGGCGCCGCCCGAGGCTCTCTGTGTTGCCGCTCAACCACGTTCGGCGCTATGCGCCCTCCCTGCCGGCGATCCGATCCAGCAGATGGATGCGGTCGAACTCGTCGGCGATCCTGTTCTGCCAGGTGCGGACATAGCCGCGAAGGACGAAGGAATGGTCCGCCGGCTCCCCTTCCGCCGTCCGATTGGCGACGAAGGTGGAAAAAGGCGCGCCGGCGATCTCCACCTGTTCATAGGACAATTCGTTGAGCTTGGGGATGGTGATCTCGCCCGCGGTCTCCACTTTCTCGAAATATTTGCGGTGCGTCACCGGGTCCCATTCGAAAAAGGTGGTGTCGTTGACATGGTTCTTGACGAGGAAATAGTCCGCGTCCTCGACATAGGGCGCGACTTCTGCGATCTCGTCGAGCGAGGCGATGGACGATCCGAGCACATGGAACAGAATGAAGCCGACCTCTCCTTCCGCCACCGCATCCAGAAAGCCCGTGTCCTGCAGCGCCTGCAGGGCCGGCTCCAGCCCGCCGGCGCGAACATCGACGACGCTGACCTTGATCTCAGCCGTGGCGAGAGTATCGATGATCTTCATCTGGTCCGAGGTCGAGGTGAGATCGACGACGCTGGTCTGGTCGGGATGAAACCGATAGAGCGTGCCGCGCGGCGTCTCCGTGTCGAAGGCCCGGGTCAAGACATTATTGGCGGCGAGATAGTCGAGCAGCACGCGCGCGATCGTCGTCTTGCCCACGCCGCCCTTGTCGGCTCCGACCAGAATGAGCGTCGGCCGGCCTCTCTGAGGGGCGAGCGGAGGAACCTTCTCCCGCACGACCGGCGGCCGCTCCTCACGGGCCGAACTCTGCTTGGTTTCTTTGGTCGGTCTTTGAGCCATGGCCTAGCACCTATATCGCTCGCGCCCGCTTTCGGGCGGCAGGAACATAAAACTCTTACCATTTATGAGTTGCGCGCGCCGAGCCTTTTCTCGCCGCCACTGGCGCGATCGAGGCCTTTTCGGTTGATACCACGCGTAGCGTTTGTAGTTTTTCGAGGCGCGAGGCTACCTTATAGTGAATTGACATTCACGCGACCTCGAATAAGTAGGTCTCACATTTTCGAAGGATTGCGGTTCGTGCCGAGGTCTCCGCGCTTTGCGGCGATCGGCGCGCCCGCTTTGCTCGGCGCGAGGGGGTCGCGCAGGGCCGACAGCCGAAGGAAGGGCGCCTCGGCGGCGACCGCGCCTGTTCGGAGAAAAGGATGAGCGTGATCCGTGTCGAGGACGCAGACGGCGTCACCCACGAGCTGGAGCCTGTGGAAGGCTGGCGGTTGATGGAGATTTTGCGGGATTATGGGATGGGCATGGAGGGCACATGCGGCGGCGCGGTCGCCTGCGCCTCCTGCCACATCGTGCTCGATCCCGAATGGGCCGACAAGGTCGCGCCGCCGCGCGAGGACGAGATCGACAAGCTCGACGAGCTGCCCTTTCTGCACGAGACCTCGCGGCTCTCCTGCCAGATCATCTGGTCGGACGAGCTCGACGGGCTGAAGCTCACTCTGGTCAAGGAGCCGACATGACGCGGCCCGCCAATCCGAAATTCTCGCCCAAGATTCTGCTCGCCTCCGATCTCGCCGAGGGCGACGTCGTGTTTTGGGGGCAGGACGGCTGGGAGCGCGATCTCCTGCGCGCGAAAATTGCTTATGACGAGGCCGAGGCGGCGACGCTGGACGCGGCGGGCAAGGCGGCGGTCGCCGCCAATCGCGTCGTCGACGCCTATCTGGTCGATGTCACGGTGGATGCGGCCGGCGCGCCGGCTCCGTCGCATTTTCGCGAGAAGTTCCGCGCCGCCGGCCCGAGCGTGCGGCGCGATCTCGGCAAGCAGGCGTGGCTGCAAGGAGCGGGGAATCGATGACTGCGCATGATCCGGCCCTGCCGCCGCGCCCCAATTCCGCGCCGACGATCTACGCCTATGACGAATATGACCGCGCCTTCGTGCGCGAGCGCGTGGCGGAATTCCGTGGGCAGGTGGAGCGTCGCCTCGCCGGCGCGTTGACGGAGGAGGAATTCCGTCCGTTCCGCCTGATGAACGGGCTCTATCTGCAGCTGCACGCCTATATGCTGCGCGTCGCCATTCCCTATGGCTCGCTCACCTCGCGGCAGATGCGCCAGCTCGCCTATATCGCCGACAAATGGGACAAGGGCTACGGCCATTTCACCACGCGGCAGAACCTGCAATATAATTGGCCGAAGCTCGTCGATGTGCCGGATATTCTCGAGGCGCTCGCCGACGTCGACATGCACGCGATCCAGACTTCCGGCAATTGCATTCGCAATGTGACCGCCGATCATTTCGCCGGCGTCGCCGCCGATGAGCTGGAGGACCCACGGCCGACGGCGGAGTTTCTGCGCCAGTGGTCGAGCGCCCATGCCGAATTCAGCTTCCTGCCGCGCAAGTTCAAGATCGCGGTGAGCGGCGCCGAGCATGACCGCGCCGCGATCAAGATTCACGATATCGGCCTGCGCATCGTGAAGAATGCGCAAGGCGCGATCGGCTATGAGGTGATCGTCGGCGGCGGTCTCGGCCGCACGCCTTTCGTCGGCAAGCTGCTGCGGGAGTTCCTGCCGCGCGCCGATCTGCTCGCTTTTCTCGAGGCGATTCTGCGCGTCTATAATCGCTTCGGCCGCCGCGACAACAAATATAAGGCGCGCATCAAAATATTGGTGCACGAGACCGGGCTCGACGAAATTCGCACGCAGGTGGAGGCGGAGTTCGCCGCCATGGACCGCGCGCCTTTCGCCTATGACGCGCAGGAGCTGGAGCGCGTCGTCGCAGCCTTCGCGCCGCCGGCTTACGAGAGCTTGCCCGCACGCTCGGACGCGCTCGAAAAGGCCAAGGCGGAGAACACCGAATTCGCCGCTTTCGCCGCGGTGAATGTCGCGCCGCATAAGGTTCCCGGCTACGCCATCGTCACTGTCTCGCTGAAGCCGATCGGCGGCATTCCGGGCGACGCCACCGCCGCGCAGATGCGCGCGCTGGCCGATGCGGCCGACACCTATGGTTTCGGCGAATTGCGCGTCAGCCATGAGCAGAACATCATTCTTCCGCATGTGAAGCAGGATGATCTTTTCGCTCTGTGGCGCGATCTTTCGGCGGCTGGCCTCGCGACCGCCAACGCCGGGCTCATCAGCGATATCATCTCCTGCCCGGGGCTCGACTATTGCGCGCTGGCGACGGCGCGCTCCATCCCGATCGCTCAGGCGATCTCGGAGCGTTTCGCCGATCTCGAGCGCCAGCGTCTCATCGGCAAGCTGGGGATCAAGATTTCCGGCTGCATCAACGCCTGCGGCCATCATCATATCGGCGCGATCGGCATTCTCGGCCTCGAGAAGAAGGGCGTCGAATCCTATCAGATCACGCTCGGCGGCGATCCGACGCTCTCGGCCTCGATCGGCGAATTGCTCGGTCCCGGCGTGTCGGCGGAAGAGGTTCCCGACGTGATCGAGAGCCTGGTGCAATTCTATCTCGCCGAGCGGCGCGAAGGCGAGGCTTTCATCGACACATGGCGGCGCTTGGGCCATAAGCGTTTCAAGGAATCTGCGCGCCGGGAGGGCGAGGATGGCTCTGGTATCTGACGGCGCTTTCATCGCGGACGAGTGGCGCCGTCTCGCCGATGAGGAATCCCTGCCCGGCTCCGGCAAGGTGATCGTCTCGCTCGGGCGGCTGCCCGCCGCGCGGGAAGATGCGCGGCTGACGGCGCTCGGCGTCTATGTCGCCAATACGACGGATCCCAAGGCGCTGGCGCCTTATTTCGCGCGTCTCGCGCTCATCGACATCGCCTTTCCGGCCTTCACCGATGGGCGCGGCTTCTCGCTCGCGCGGCTGCTGCGCCGCGAGGGTTTCGTGGGCGAGTTGCGGGCGAGCGGCCGGCTGACGCCGGACCAATATTTGCACGCGGTCGGCGGCGGCTTCGACACGATCGAGATTCCCGATGAGCTCGCGGCGCATCACGGCGAGGCCAATTGGGCAAAGGCGCGTCAGGCGCGCAGCCTCTCCTATCAGCGCGGCGTCGCGGGCGGCGCATCTATACTCGAACGCCGGCGAAAGGGCGTGGCATGAAGACGTCGATCGTCGAAACGCTCGCGCCGCGCCTCGCGCCGCTCGATCTCGATCATCGCTTGAAGCTCACGCGCGAGGTCATCCCCGGCCGCATCGTCTTCACGACGAGCTTCGGCATAGAGGATCAGCTCGTCACCCATTCCATCTTCACCCAGGGCCTCGAGATCGATGTGGTGACGATCGACACGGGGCGTCTCTTCGAGGAGACGATCGCCCTTTGGGAGAAGACCGAGGCGCGTTATGCGCGGCGCATTCACGCCGCCTATCCGCAGGCGCTGCCGCTCGCCGATTATGTCGCCGAGCATGGCGTCAACGGCTTCTATCGCTCGGTCGAGAATCGCAAGGGCTGCTGCCATATTCGCAAGGTGGAGCCGCTGTCGCGCCTGCTCGCCGGCGCCTCCGCCTGGGTGACGGGCCTGCGCGCCGATCAATCGCAGGCGCGCGAGGGCGTGCATCTCATCGAGAGCGACGCCGAGCGTCGGCTGGTCAAGCTCAATCCGCTCGCCGATTACACGCGCGAGGCCATCGTCGCCGCGACAGAGGAATTCAGCGTGCCGGTGAACGAGCTGCACGAGAAAGGCTTTCTCTCCATCGGCTGCGCGCCCTGCACGCGCGCGCTGGAGCCCGGCGAGAGCGAGCGCGCCGGCCGCTGGTGGTGGGAAGAGGACGAGAAGAAAGAATGCGGCCTGCATGTCGGGCCGGACGGAAGGCTGACGCGCGGCGCGGCGCCGGAGGGCTCGCAATGAACGCGCTGGCGGCAAAGCCCCTCGGCCATTTGGATCGGCTGGAGGCGGAGAGCATCCACATCATGCGCGAGGTGGTCGCCGAATGCGAGCGGCCGGTGATGCTCTACTCCATCGGCAAGGATTCGGCAGTGATGCTGCATCTCGCCATGAAGGCCTTCTATCCGTCGAAGCCGCCTTTCCCGCTGCTGCATGTCGACACGACATGGAAGTTCAAGGAAATGATCGCCTTTCGCGACCGCCGCGCGGCCGAGACGGGCCTCGAGCTGCTCGTCCACACCAATCCGGAAGGGGTCGCGATGAATATCGATCCCACCGTGCACGGGTCGCAGCTCCATACGCAGATCATGAAGACCGACGCGCTGAAGCAGGCGCTCGACAAATGGAAATTCGACGCGGCTTTCGGCGGCGCGCGGCGCGATGAGGAGAAATCCCGCGCCAAGGAGCGCGTGCTCTCCTTCCGCAACGCGCAGCATCGCTGGGATCCGAAGGCGCAGCGGCCGGAGTTCTGGCGCCTCTACAACGCCCGCAAGGGACCGGGCGAGAGCCTGCGCGTCTTCCCTCTGTCCAATTGGACCGAGGCCGATGTGTGGGATTACATCGCGCGCGAGGGCATAGACGTCGTGCCGCTCTATTACGCCAAGGAGCGGCCGGTGATCGATCGCGGCGGCATGCTCATCATGGTGGACGACGATCGCCTGAAGCTGCAGCAAGGCGAGACCGTGCAGCAGAGGCTGGTGCGCTTCCGCACGCTCGGCTGCTATCCGCTGACCGGCGCGATCGAGAGCTCCGCGGCGACGCTGGAGGAGATCATCGCCGAAATGCGCGCGAGCCGCTCCTCCGAGCGTCAGGGCCGCCTCATCGATCACGACGGCTCCTCCTCCATGGAGCAGAAGAAGCAGGAGGGTTATTTTTGATGCACGGCGGCCTCGCCACGCCCGCGCCGCTGCGCGCTCCCGCCGGGCCGGCGCCCGCCGACAAGCCTTTGCTGCGCTTCATCACCTGCGGCTCGGTGGACGACGGCAAGTCGACGCTCATCGGCCGTCTGCTCTATGACGCCGATCTCGCGGCCGACGATCTCATCGCCGCGCTCGAGCAGGATTCGAAGAAGCACGGCACGCAGGGCGACGATCTCGATTTCGCGCTGCTCGTCGACGGCCTCGCGGCGGAGCGCGAGCAGGGCATCACCATCGATGTCGCCTATCGCTATTTCGCGACGGAGAAGCGCAAGTTCATCGTCGCCGACACGCCCGGCCATGTGCAATACACGCGCAATATGGCGACCGGCGCCTCGACGGCGGAGCTCGCCGTTCTGCTCGTCGATGCGCGCAGAGGCCTGCTGGATCAGACGCGCCGGCACAGCGTCATCGTCTCCATGCTCGGCGTTCGGCATGTCGTCGTCGCCGTCAACAAGATGGACCTCGTCTCCTATTCGCAGGAGATTTTCGCCGACATAGAGCGCGACTTCCGCGCCTTCGCCGAGCATTTGCGCTTTCTCACCATTCAGGTGATTCCGCTGGTCGCCAAGGACGGCGACAATCTCGTTCATGCGAGCAAGAAAATGGACTGGTATTCCGGTCCGCCGCTGCTCGCCTATCTCGAGAGCGTCGCCTCGGACGACAACGCCCGCGTGCTGCCCTTCCGTTTCCCCGTGCAATGGGTGAACCGGCCGTCCCATGATTTCCGCGGCTTCTCTGGCTTCATCGCCGGCGGCAACGTAAAGCCGGGCGACATCGTCCGCATTTTGCCGTCCGGCCGCGACACGACGATCGCGCGCATCGTCACCTATGACGGCGATCTCGCCCATGCGGTGGCCGGCCAATCGGTGACGCTGACCCTCACCGAAGAGATCGACATTTCCCGCGGCGACATGCTCGTCTCGCCGGTGTCGCCGGCCAAGATCGGCGATCGCCTGTCGGCCCGGCTGCTATGGCTGGTGCGCGAGCCGCTCACGCTGGACAAGAGCTATCTTTTAAAGCTCGGCGCGCGCATGACGCCCGCCTTTGTGAAGCAGGTCGCCTCGCACATACAGATCGAGACCGGCCTCGCCGAGCCGCTCGCCGATTCGTCGCAGACGCTCGCCTTCAACGAGATCGGCGAGGCGGAGCTGTGGCTCGACACGGCCATCGCCTGCGATCTCTATGAGGACAATCGCGAGACCGGCGGCTTCATTCTCATCGATCGCGTGACCAATGAGACGGTCGCCGTCGGCATGGTGAAGCAATCGGCCTGGACCGAGCGCAGCGCGCGCAATGGCGTGGAGGCGAGCTACGCCTCCATGGAAGGCGTGCCGCCGCCCGATCATCTGCTGCATCCGACGCCTTTGCGCAGCCTGGTGAAGTCGCTGTCCTGGCGCGTGCCCGGCAGCGTCATCACTTTCGGCGCGGCCTTCCTGTTCACGCAGGACACGGGCATATCGGCCGCGATCACCGGCACGGAGATCGTCTCCAAAATCGTGCTCTATTATCTGCACGAGCGCCTGTGGACGCGCTTCGCCGTCGGCCTCACCAAGAACGAACCGCCGCACGACGATACGGGGCTGTAAGGGCGCTCTCGCGACGAGACGCTGAAGCGCCCCCGACATTCATAGGGCGGTTTCCACCCTCCCCTTCAGGGGGAGGGTCGGATGGCGAAGCCATCCGGGGTGGGGTTCAGCAAAGTACGGGTGATAGCGGCCGGCGTCTCGTCTGCGCCAGACGCGCGGACCTCTCGCGGTGGGCCGCCGACGATCGCAGCAACCGCGTGGCTATTCGTGAGTTTTCGGCTAATTTGCATTTGTTGCTTGGTTCGCGGAATTACGACATGCGAATTGATCCTGCGCGTATCCAGAAATTCTCCTTCGCCGCCCTCGCCCTTTTTTCCATGACCGGCGGAGCGATCGCTCAGGAGGCCGCCGCGCGTGGACGCGCTTACTTCGCCGGCGCGACGATCCGTGGCTACGATCCGTTTCACGGAACGCAGGTCGAATATCATGTGCCGAATGGAAACTGCTATCTCTGGTATCCCGGCAACACCGTGATTCTGCATGGATACTGGCAATTCAACGGTGACGATCTCTGCTACCGCTATCCCGTGTCCGGCATCAATCCATCGACCGGAGAGCCGGGCGAGAAGTGGTCCTGCCGAAATGTCGACAGTCGGATGCGGCGCATTCGCGAACGCGCGCCCGGCGATATTCTCGGCCTGTCGCGCGCCTCGCGTCCGCGTTTCATCCTGCCGAAGGATGAAACCACGCTCGCGGACCTCTTACGCGAGGTCCGGTCCCGTCGCTGATCCGAACGTAAGGGCCTCTCTCTGGGCAGGTGCGCGGTTTCGAGAGACGCGCGGCGGCTACCCTCGTTCACGCGCTCGACGCCGCTCCGCCGGCGCGGCTTCTCCTTCGCGCGGAGGCATTTGGGAACAAATGCAAAAGCCGGCCGAATATCCCAGGCGCGCGCGGGAATAGCCGATGGCGGCCGCGGCGTCGCGAGCGACCTTGCATCACCTGCGCAACGCGGCGGGACGCTTTTGCGCGCCCTGGATTCGCCCTGTGGCCGTCATGGCCGGGCTTGTCCCGGCCATCCACGCCGCGCAGCCGAGGAACCGAAGGAAAGCGTCCGCTATCGACGGATGCGTCCCACGGCGTGTCGCTGGAGCTTCGGCGTCACGCCAAATGTCTTAAGACGCTTCGGCGTCCTGGCGTGGATGGCCGGGACAAGCCCGGCCATGACGTCGGGGGGCGACGAGGATGCGCGCATTCGATAGCCCGCTTCGCTGGCGCGACCGCAGCGTCGTTCCCCATCAATGCGCCTCGTCCCAATTCTGCGCGGCGCGGGCTTCCACTTCCAGCGGCACGGAGAGCGCCACCGCCGGATGCGGCGCCTCTTCCATCACGCGCTTGACGATGCGGATCGTCGCCTCGGCCTCTTCCTTCGGCGCCTCGAACACTAGCTCGTCATGCACTTGGAGCAGCATGCGCGCGCTGAGCTTCTCATGCGCGAGCGCCTCGTCCATGCGCGCCATGGCGCGGCGGATGATGTCGGCGGCCGCGCCTTGGATCGGCGCATTGATCGCCGCGCGCTCGAAGAAAGCGCGCTCCGAGGCGTTGGAGGAGCCGATGCGCGGGAAATGGCATTTGCGGCCGAAGATGGTGGTGACGAGGCCGTTCTCCCGCACGGCTTTGCGGGTCTTGTCCATATAGGCGCGAATGCCGGGGAATCGCTCGAAGTAGCGCTTGATATAGGCGGCCGCCTCCTCGCGCGGAATGGAGAGCTGATTGGCGAGGCCGAAGGCGGAAATGCCATAGATGATGCCGAAATTGATCGCCTTGGCGCGGCGGCGCACCTCCGACGGCATGCCCTGCACCGGCACGCCGAACATCTCGCTCGCCGTCATCGCGTGAATGTCGATTCCATCCGCGAAGGCCTGCCGCAATTGCGGAATATCGGCGATATGCGCGAGCAGCCGCAATTCGATCTGCGAATAATCCGCCGAGATGAGCACATTGCCGCGTTCGGCGACGAAGGCCGTGCGAATCTTGCGCCCAGCCTCGTTGCGCACAGGGATGTTCTGCAGATTGGGGTCCGACGAGGAGAGCCGTCCCGTCGTCGTCGCGGCGAGCGCGTAAGATGTGTGGACGCGATGCGTCGTCGGATTGACGAAAGTGGGCAGCGCATCAGTGTAAGTGGATTTGAGCTTGGAGAGCTGTCGCCAATCCAATATGCGCGCGGCGAATGTATTGCCGCTCTCGGCCAATTCGTCGAGCACGCTGGCCGAGGTGGACCAGGCGCCGGTCGCGGTCTTCTTGGCGCCGGGCAGGCCCATCTTGCCGAAGAGAATATCGCCCAATTGCTTGGGCGAGCCGAGGTTGAAGCTATCGCCGGCGAGCTCGTGGATCTCGGCTTCGAGCCGCGCCATATCCTGCGCGAATTCGCCGGAGAGGCGCGAGAGAATATTGCGATCGATCGCGATTCCGCGCCGCTCCATCTTGGCGAGCACGCTCACCATGGGGCGCTCCAGCGTCTCATAGACGCAGGTCATATGCTCGGCGGCAAGGCGCGGCCTCAGCGCGCGCCACAGACGCAGCGCGACATCGGAATCTTCCGCCGCATATTCGGTCGCTCTGTCGAGCGGCACGCGCGCGAAGCCGATGAAGCTGCGGCCGGAGCCGGCGACGGCGGAGAAGGGAATGCATTCGTGGCCGAGATGCTTCTTCGAAAGCTCGTCGAGGCCGTGATTATTGCGGCCGGCGTCGAGCACGTAAGAGATCAGCATCGTGTCCTCGATCGGCGCGACATCAATGCCGCAGCAGGCCAGAACGAGGAGATCATATTTCATATTATGCGCGATCTTCAGCACGCCGCGCGCTTCCAGCAGCGGCTTCAGATGCGCGAGCGCTTCCGCAAAAGGAATTTGCACGGGCGGCGGATCGCCGCCGAGCAGATCGGCGCCGGTGGGCGCGACATGCTGCAGCGGAATATAGCAGGCGCGTCCAGGCGCCGTCGCCAGCGAGACGCCGACGAGATCGCAGGACATTGGATCGAGCGAGGTCGTCTCCGTATCCATCGCGACGACGCCAATGGAGAAAGCTTCCGCGATCCAGGCGTCGAGCCGCTCGATCGTCGTCACCGTCTCATAGAGCGAGCGATCGATCTTGGTCGCGACGCCTTGCTCGCGCCGCGCCTCGGCGAGCGCGGCCGGGCCGAGCGCGCCCTTCTCTCCCGTGGGAGATGCTGGCGCGGCGATGTCCGGCGCGGGCAGAGCGGGCGCCTCGGCGACCTCGCCATTGCGGCCGCGCCATCCCGCCGGGCCGACAAAGGCCGGGTCCGGCTCTATCTCATTCGCCTCGACGCCATAGGTCTCCGCGGCGCGGCGCGTCAGCTGCGTGAACTCCATCGCCTGCAGAAAGCCGACCAGCGTTTTGCCGTCCGGCTGATGCAGGCCGAGATCGTCGAGCGGAATCTCCAGCGGCGCGTCGTCGACGAGCTTCACCAGTCTCTCCGACGTGCGGATCAGCGCGACGCTCGCAGGATCGGTCAGCGTCTCGCGGCGCTTTGGCTGCTTGATCTCGCCGGCGCGCGCCAGCAGCGTGTCGAGATCGCCGTACTCATTGATGAGCTGCGCTGCCGTCTTGACGCCAATGCCCTTGGCGCCCGGCACATTGTCGGTGGAATCGCCGGCGAGCGCTTGCACATCGACGACCTTCTCGGGCGGCACGCCGAAATAATCGACCACCTCGGCGACGCCGATGCGCCGCTCCTCGCGCGCGCCGGAAGCGGGATCATACATCGACACTTTATCGTCGATGAGTTGCATCAGATCCTTGTCGGCGGAGACGATCAGCACATCGGCGCCGCGCGCCCGCGCTTGCTTAGCGTAAGTGGCGATGAGATCGTCCGCCTCATAGACGTCCTGCTCGATCGGCAGCAGGCCGAAGGCGCGCACGGCGGCGCGCATCAGCGGAAATTGCGGAATGAGATCGTCGGGCGGGTCCTGACGATGCGCCTTGTAGTCCGGGTAGATTTCCTTGCGGAAGGAGTTCTCCGATTTGTCGAAGATGATGGCGAGATGCGTCGGCGTGAGATCGGCCGCGCCCTCGCGGATGAACTGAAACAGCTTGGCGCAGAACAGCCGCACCGCGCCGGTCGGTAGGCGGTCCGTGCGATAATTATATTTCGCGTCCTGCCGTATCGACTGGAAATAGGCGCGAAAGACGAAGGACGAGCCGTCGACGAGAAAGACGCGGCTGTCGGGACCGACGGGCTTATGTGTGAGAGTCATCGCGCGAGGAGCATGAACGCTAGGCCCTCATAGAGAGGGCGGAAAGGGCGCGCGCAAGATAGCCCCGATCCCTCGGCATGGATACCCCCGGCTCGTCTCCCGGCGCGGCGCCGCGCAGGCAAAAAGGCCTCGCGCGGCCGAAGCCGGCGAGGCAGTGGGGATCGTCACACTTACGGCGTCGACGGTAACGTCTCCGCCGCGCCGTTGAACCGCCAATCGGCGAGCGGCGACGGGTCCAGCGTCGCGCGCAAAAAAAATCGCCCCGCTCGGGCGCGCGGGGCGAAGCGAAACGAGACGAATTCAGATGAATTGCGGCTCGCCGCGCGTTCCTCAATTGATCATGCGCGTGGTGGCGCCGGTGTCGCCGGTCACGCTCGCGCTCTTGGGGGAGATCCATTCTGGAACCTTCGTCAGCGCGACGGCGACGAAGGCGACGAGGCCGACCGCCCATATGACGATCTTGCCGTAATTCGTGCCGCCATGAACGTTCAACGCCATTGTTCCCTCCGTTGGTTTTTCTTCATTGGTCGCACGGCCGAATGGCTCGGCCATGCTGACGATGGCGAGACGTCGGCGGCTTTGACACCGCCAATTCGCGAAAGCGGAGGGGTCCAGCGCGCGTCAGAGCAGCGATTCGGTCCAACGAATACGGCCGTGGACGCAGAGGCGCTCGGCGTCGGCGCGCTCCAGCCTCTCGGGCTCGTAGCAGGCGCGATTGTCGGAGATCAGAGTGATCGCGCCATCCACATTGCGGCGCACGCGACGGATCAACGGGCCATCGTCGAGCGAGACGAGATAGACGGCGTCGCCGATGATGTCGCGCTGCGAGCGGTCGATCAGCACGATCGCGCCATCCTCTATCGTCGGCCGCATGGAATCGCCGCGCGCGCGCAAAAATTCCAGCGCGTCGATCTCGGTTCCGAGGCGTCGCAGCAGAGCGCGCGGAAAGGCGATCCGCTCGCCGGCGATTTCGCGTTCCGCCGCCTCGCCGATCCGCAGCGGCGGGATTTGCGCCATATCCGGGCCGAGCGGAATCGCCGGCGGCGCGCCGGCCTCGAATATGGGAGCGCCGCGATCCAGCACCAGCCAGTCGAGCGAGACGCCCGTCACCTCGGCGATGCGGCCGAGCTTCTCGGCGGAGGCTTCGGTCTCACCGTTGAGATAGCGGCTATAAGTGGAGGAGGTGACGCCCGCGTCCCGCAAGATTCTGGCCGGACCGCCCGCCGCATCGACCGCCTGGCCCAATCTCTGCGCGAGGCCTGCTCTGTCGAATACGGGATTTACCTTCGTTTCCGGCACGCACTCTCTCATATTTGCTTGACAGAGACGCGCGAATGCGGGACCTTCGGCGCGGAGTTGGTTTCCATTTACGGTTAACACGCCGGATGTGGCGTGTCACCGTGCGGCTTGTTGCGCCCATGATTTGCAGTTGGAGAGATTTCGTCCGACGCGACGCGGATTGGTTTGGGCGTCGGGACCGTCGCCGTCCCACGGAAACGGGCGTCGCGCCGCTGTGCAATGACAATCAGGCGAGGGAACTCCCGGGCGCGGCGCGGATGGGCGACGCCGGCGATCGCCAATTCGCCCTGGTTCTCTCGCTCGCGCGCATGTTGTTGGCGACGCGCGGGCAATTCGCGCTCGCTCTGCGTGATCTCTCCTCGGCGCGATCGGGATGCGAGTCGCCGAATGGTTTCACGCTGCGGATAATCGAGCAAAAGACGGATGAGGCGATCTACGCCTTGGCGCGGGGCGGATCGGCGGTGCTCGAGGAGACGTTGCGGCGCGCGATCGACGACATTGCGAAGGAGATCGCAATGGAAAGGAGCGGCGCGCCTCGCCTCGCCGATTAGGCGGCTGTCTCTGCGAGGGCCGCGCGGCGATCCGAGCCGCCGTCCTTCGGGACGACGGCAGGACTCGGGATGAGGTTCAGCCGAGGCGCTTGGCCGCGGCTGTCAGTTTCTCGATGCGCTCGCGCGTCTCCTCGAGGCGTTCGCGATTTTCCTCCACCACCTCTTCCGGCGCGCGGGCGACGAAATCGGCGTTGCCGAGCTTGGCCTCGATCTTTTTCGCCTCGCCTTCGAGCTTGGCGGTCTCCTTGGCGAGACGCACCTTCTCCGCCGCGAAATCGATGACGCCTTCCAGCGGTATGGCGGCGAGAACGCCGCGCACGATCAATTGCGCGCTGCTCTTGGGCGCGGCGTCGACGAAGCCGATCTGCGAGAGGCGCGCGAGCTTGCGCAAAGTCTCGTCCCAGCGCGTCACGCGCGACTGCACATCAGCGTCGGCGCCGACGAGGACGAGAGGAACTTCCGCGCCGGCGGGCAAATTCATCTCCGAGCGCACGGAGCGCACTTCGGAGACGAGATCGACGATCCAGCCGATCTCCGCTTCCGCGGCGGCGTCCTCGAGGCCGGAAAGATCGGGCCATTGCGCCAGCGCCAGCGGCGTCTCGCGCGCGGGGCCTTCGAAACCTTTGACGCCCCACAGCTCCTCGGTGATGAAGGGCATGAAGGGATGCAGCAGCGCGTAAGTCTGATCGAGCAGGAACGCCGTGGTGGCGCGCGTCTCATCCTTGGCGGCGCCGTCCTCGCCTTGCAGCAGGGGCTTGGCCAGCTCGAGATACCAATCGCAGAGCTGGTTCCAGACGAAGCGGTAGGCCGCGTTGGCGGCGTCGTTGAAGCGATAGGCCTCGATCGCCGTGGCGATCTCGGCGGAGGCGCGCGCCGCCTCGCTGACGATCCAGCGATTGAGCGTGATCTGATTATTCTTGGGGTCGAATCCGGCCACGCGCGCGCAGCCGTTGATCTCGGCGAAGCGCGAGGCGTTCCACAGCTTGGTCGCGAAATTGCGGTAGCCCACGACGCGCTGCGTCGAGAGCTTTATGTCGCGCCCCTGCGCCGCCATGGCGGCGAGGGTGAAGCGCAGCGCATCGGCGCCATATTCGTTGATGAGGTGAACCGGATCGATGACATTGCCCTTCGACTTCGACATCTTGGCGCCCTTCTCGTCACGGACGAGCGCGTGAATGTAGACGTCGTGGAAGGGGACCTCCTTTTTGAAATAGAGGCCCATCATCATCATGCGGGCGACCCAGAAGAAGATGATGTCGAAGCCCGTCACCAGAACATTGGTGGGATAATAGCGATCGAGCTCCTTCGTCTCGTCGGGCCAGCCCAGCGTCGAGAAGGGCCAGAGCGCGGAAGAGAACCAAGTGTCGAGCACATCCTCGTCGCGCGTCAGCGCCACGTCGCGTCCGTGCTTCGCGCGTGCGGCGGCGAGGGCGGCCTCCTCGCTGTCCTCGACGAAGACATTGCCGTCCTCGTCATACCAGGCCGGTATGCGATGGCCCCACCACAGCTGGCGCGACACGCACCAGGGCTGGATGTTCTCGAGCCAATCGAAATAGGTCTTCTCCCAATTCTTCGGCACGAAATTGGTGCGGCCTTCGCGCACGGCGGCGAGCGCCGGCTGCGCCAGAGTCTTGGCGTCCACATACCATTGGTCGGTGAGGCGCGGCTCCAGCACGGCGCCGGAGCGGTCGCCATGCGGCACCATATGCTTATGGTCCGACACTTCGGCGAGCAGCTCATGCTCCTCCATCATCGCCACCACGCGCGCGCGGGCGGCGTTGCGATCGAGGCCGTGTAGAGCGGCGACCGTCAGGTCGAGCTCGGGCGAGGGCGCGACATGCTCGAAGAAATCCGCATTGTCCTTCAGCGTCACGGCGCCTTCGGCGTCGAGCACATTGATGAGGCGCAGACCGTGCCGGCGGCCGACCTCGAAATCGTTGAAGTCATGCGCGGGGGTGATCTTCACCGCGCCCGTGCCCTTCTCGGGATCGGAATATTCGTCCGCCACTATAGGGATGAGGCGACCGACCAGAGGCAGGCGCACATTCTTGCCGACGAGCTTGGTGTAGCGCTCATCCTCTGGATGCACGGCCACCGCCGTGTCGCCGAGCATGGTCTCGGGGCGCGTCGTCGCCACGGTGATGAACTCGCCGGTCGGCTGGCCGTCGTGATAGACCACCGGATATTTGAAGTGCCACAAATGGCCCTTCACCTCGATCTGCTGCACCTCGAGATCGGAGATGGCGGTCAGCAGCTTCGGGTCCCAATTGACGAGGCGCTTGTCCTTGTAGATCAGCCCATCGCGATAGAGCTGCACGAAGACTTTCACCACGGCGCGGGAAAGCCCCTCGTCCAGCGTGAAGCGCTCGCGTGACCAGTCGCAGGAGGCGCCGAGCCGCTTCAGCTGCTCGACGATGACGCCGCCCGACTCCGCCTTCCAGGCCCACACCTCTTCCAGAAATTTGGCGCGGCCCAATTCGCGGCGATGCTGCTGGCGCTCCATCAGCTTGCGCTCGACCACCATCTGCGTCGCTATGCCTGCATGGTCGGTGCCCGGCTGCCACAGCACATCGTCGCCGCGCATGCGATGATAGCGCGCGAGAATATCCTGCAGCGTATTGTTGAGCGCATGGCCCATATGCAGCGAGCCGGTGACGTTCGGCGGCGGAATGACGATGGAAAAGGGCTTCGCGCCGGCGCGCTCCGGCCGGCCGGCGCGAAAGGCGCCCGCCTCTTCCCAGAGCTCGCGCATCCGCGCTTCGATGGTCGAGGGGTCGAAGGTCTTTTCCATGGGCATGGGGGAGAGCCGAATATCCGTATCGAAGGCCCCCTCCCCAGCCCTCCCCCGCTTTGCGGGAGAGGGAGCAGATTCGGGCCCTCATCCAAAGTTCGCGCAACGTCGCGGAATTCCCTCTCCCGCGTGAGCGGGGGAGGGTGAGGGAGGGGGCTTTATACCAGCGCCTTCAGCGCGCTGCGGCCGGCGTAGATCGCCGCCGATCCCAGCTCCTCCTCGATGCGGATGAGCTGATTATACTTCGCCACTCTGTCCGAGCGCGCCAGCGAGCCGGTCTTGATCTGCCCGCTATTGGTGGCGACGGCGATGTCGGCGATGGTCGAATCTTCCGTCTCGCCGGAGCGATGCGAGATCACCGTCGTATAGGCGGCGCGATGCGCCATCTCCACGGCGGCCAGCGTCTCGGTCAGCGTGCCGATCTGATTGACCTTCACCAGCAGCGAATTGGCGACGTCCTCGTCTATGCCGCGCGCCAAGCGCTCGACATTGGTGACGAAGACATCGTCGCCGACGAGCTGGATCTTGTCGCCGAGCGTGTCGGTGAGAAGGCGCCAGCCTTCCCAATCATCCTCGGCCATGCCGTCCTCGATCGTGACGATCGGATAGGCCTCGGCGAGCTTGGCGAGATAGGCGACCTGCTCCTCTATGGTGCGCGTGACCTTCTCGCCCTCATAGACATATTTGCCGTTCTTGAAGAACTCGGTCGAGGCGACGTCGGCGCCGAGATAGATGTCCTCGCCCGGCACGAAGCCGGCGGTCACGATCGCCTCGACGATGATGTCGAGCGCCGCCTCGGCGGAGGGGAGATTGGGGGCAAAGCCCCCTTCGTCGCCCACGGAGGTGGAGAGGCCGGCCTTCTTCAGCGCCGCCTTCAACGTGTGGAAAACTTCCGCGCCCCAGCGGATCGCCTCGCGCACGGTGGGCGCGCCGACCGGCAGGATCATGAATTCCTGAAAGTCGATCGGATTGTCGGCGTGGGCGCCGCCATTGATAATGTTCATCATCGGCACCGGCAGCACGCGCGCCTGCACGCCGCCGATATAGCGATAGAGCGGCAGCGAGGAGGCGTCGGCGGCCGCCTTGGCGACGGCCAGCGAGACGCCCAGAATGGCGTTGGCGCCGAGCCGCGACTTGTTCGGCGTGTCGTCGAGCTCGATCAGCGCCTCGTCGACCGCCACTTGATCCTCGGCCTCGAAGCCGACGAGCTCGCCCGCTATGTCCTCATTGACGCTCTGCACGGCGTCCAGCACGCCCTTGCCGAGATAGCGGGTCTTGTCGCCGTCGCGCTTCTCCACCGCCTCATGGGCGCCGGTGGAGGCGCCCGACGGCACGGCGGCGCGGCCGAAGGAGCCGTCCTCCAGCACGACCTCGACCTCGACCGTGGGATTGCCGCGCGAATCGAGTATCTCGCGAGCGTGAATATCGATGATTTCGGTCATATCGGGGCCTCTTTGGAGCGTCTGGCTGCGCAGTTGCGCGCGTTGTAGACCGAACCGCGCCGAGGCGAAAGCCTCCAAAGACGGCGAAAGGCCGGTTCCCTGTTGCGTTTCCGGCGCTATTTCGGCGGCGCGCCGGCGAAACGCTCGAGATCGAAGGCCTCGACGTCGCGCAGCAGCTCGACGAAGGCGGTCGCCCAATAATCGGCCGCGGCCTCGCCCTTGGCGGCGCTGGCCGCCGCGGCGTCGCCGATCGCGCCTTCTTTCGAGAGGTCTTGCGTCTTCCAGCCGAAGCCGATCGGCCGGTCGGCGCGCAACCAGGTGAAATCGCGCTCGAAATCGGCGCTGGCGGAGCGAAAATGCCGCGCCCGCGCCATATCGACGAAATCCGGCGCGAGCGCGAGCATCAGCGAGGTCTCGATCTCCCCGCCATGGATGCCGAGGCGGATCTCCTCCTCGCCGAACAGACCGTCGGGATAGCCGAAGCGATGCCAGGAGCAGGCGACGGCGAGCAGCTCGTGGCGAATGCGCAGCTCGAGCGCCGCCTGGGAGATCAGCGCCGAGTTGCCCCCATGCGAATTGAGGAGTACGAGCTTGCGGCAGCCGGCGCGGGCGACGCCTTCGCCGATCTCGCAGAGAAGGCGCAGCGCCGTCTCATGCGAGAGGCTGAGCGTGCCGGGAAAATCGCCATGCTCGATGGAGACGCCGATTGCCTGCAATGGCAGGAACAGCGCGTCGAGATCGTCCGGCAGGCGGTCCACCACGCGCTCGATCATGCCGCGCATGATCTGCGAATCGACGCCGACCGGCAGATGCGGCCCATGCTGCTCGACGGCCGCGATGGGCAGCACGGCGATGACGCGCTCCATCTCGAGGTCGCGGAAGTCGATTGTGGCGAGGTCGATCCAATAGCGGGACGGGAGCATGGCGGAGAGGGTAGACCTTTCAGACGGGGATCGCCATAGCGGGGGCGAATCCTTCTGCGGCGATCGGGTGGAGGAATAATGACCTGCAACCCTCGTCCTGAGGAGCCCGCGAAGCGGGCGTCTCGAAGGACGGCAGCGGGCCGTATCCTTTGATTTCAGCTCGCGGCCGTCCTTCGAGACGCCGCCTACGGCGGCTCCTCAGGACGAGGGTTGGGGATATACTTCTTCACCGCCCTTCTCCCACAGAGTGGGAGAAGGGAGAACCCGAAGATCGTTGGAAAAATCGAGGTGAGGCAATCGATGACGAAACGCTTCGCAGCACAGATCGCGGCTTTGGCTTTCTTCCTCTCCGCCCTTCCGGCCCTCGCGCTGGACAAGGTCTCCTTCGCCACCAATTGGCGAGCGCAGGCCGAGCATGGCGGCTTTTATCAGGCCCTCGTCGACGGCACTTACGCCAAATACGGCCTGGACGTCACAATATTGCAGGGCGGTCCGCAATCCAACGCGCGGCTGCTGCTCGCCGCCGGCCGCGTCGATTTCTGCATGGGCGCCAATCTCATCCAGACCTTCTCCGCCGTGCAGCAGAAGGCGCCCATCGTCGCCGTCGCCAGCATGTTCCAGAAGGACCCGATCATCTTCATGTCGCATCCGGGCGAGGGGCTAGATCGCTTCGAGGATCTGCCCAAGGCGACGGCCTTCATCGGCAATGACAATCTCGTCTCGGTCTATCAATGGCTGAAGCAGGCCTATGGCTTCAAGGAAGAGAAGATCAAGCCCTACACTTTCAACTCGGCGCCCTTCCTCGCCGACAAGAAATCGATTCAGCAGGGCTATCTGACCTCCGAGCCTTTCGAGATCGCGCGCCAGGGCGGCTTCACGCCCAATGTGTTTCTGCTCGCCGATTACGGCTATGACAGCTATTCGACGACGATTGAGACGCGCAAGGAGACGATCGAGACCAAGGCCGATCTCGTGCAGCGTTTCGTCGACGCGTCGATCATCGGCTGGTATCATTACATCTATGGCGACAATAGCGCCGCCAACGCCGCCATCCGCAAGGACAATCCCGAAATGTCCGAGGGCCAGCTCGCTTATTCCGTCGAGAAGCTGAAAGAGCGCGGCATCGTCGACTCCGGCGATTCGCTCAGCCTCGGCATTGGCGCGATGACCGACGCGCGCCTGCGCAGCTTCTTCGACAAAATGGCCAAGGCCGGCGTCTTCCCCGCCGATCTTCCCATCGCCCAGGGCTATACGACGCGCTTCGTGAACAAGAAGGTCGGGCTGGAGCTGCGGCCGTCGCATGCGGCGGGGGCGCAGTGACGATGGGCGTCGCGGAGCCTCTGGTCTCGCTGCGCGGGATCGGCAAAAGCTTCGCCAATGGCGTCGCGGCGCTCGAGAATTTCCATCTCGACCTTCGCGACGGCGAGTTTCTGACATTGCTCGGCCCGTCGGGCTGCGGCAAATCGACGGCGCTGCGGCTCATCGCCGGCCTCGCGACGCCCAGCGCCGGCGCCATCGATTGGCGCGACTCGGCCGCGGCGCATAACATCGGCTTTGTGTTTCAGGAGGCGACGCTGCTGCCCTGGGCCGATGTCTTCGCCAATGTCTATCTGCCGCTACGCCTCGCCGGCAAGACGCGCGAGGCCGCCGCGCCGCTGGTGCGCGAGACGCTCGCTCTCGTCGGCCTCGCCGATTTCGAGACGGCGCTGCCGCGCCAGCTCTCCGGCGGCATGAAGATGCGCGTCGCCATAGCGCGCGGCCTGGTGACGCGGCCGAAATTGCTGCTGATGGACGAGCCCTTCGCCGCGCTCGACGAGGTGACGCGCTTTCGTCTCGGCGACGATCTTCTCGCGATGAAGCAGAGATTGGAGACGACGATCGTCTTCGTCACGCATTCCATTTACGAGAGCGTTTATCTCTCGACGCGCATTCTCGCGCTCGCCGCGCGCGGCGGCGCGATCATCGATACGATCGACATAGATGCGGCCATCGCGCGCGACGAAGAATTCCGCACGAGTCCCGAGTTCGCGCAATATTGCCGGCGCGCCTCCGCCGCTCTGCGCAGCGCCTATGGGGAGGAGCTGCGATGAAGCAAACGAGTCCGCTTCGCGAGGCGTTGTTGCCGCTGGCCGTGCTGGCGGCGGCGCTCGCCGCTTGGGAGGCGGCGGTGCGCTTCTGGGCCATTCCGGCCTATGTGCTGCCGGCGCCGAGCCTCATCGCCGAGACTCTGGTGAAGGACAGGGACATTCTCTTCGCCTCGCTCCTCGTCACGCTGACGACGGCGCTGGAGGCGCTGGCGCTGGCGACGATCGGCGGCGTGGCCCTCGCGCTGCTCATCTCGCGCTCGCGCTGGATGGAGCGCGCGCTGATGCCCTTCGCCATCGTGCTGCAGGTGACGCCCATCATCGCCATAGCGCCGCTGCTGCTGGTCTATCTCGCCCCCGCCGAGGCGGTGCTGGTCTGCGCCTTTCTCGTCGCCTTCTTCCCCATTCTCGCCAATACGTCGCTCGGCCTCGCCTCGGTCGATCGCTCATTGGTCGAGCTTTTCGATCTCTATCGCGCCTCGCCCTGGCGCAAGCTCGTCTATCTGCGTGCGCCGGCGGCGCTGCCGCAATTTTTCGCCGGGCTGCGCATCGGCGGCGGGCTCGCGCTCATCGGCGCCATAGCGGCGGAGCTGGCGGCCGGCGCCGCGGGGCAGGGGGCGGGCCTCGCCTTCCGCATCTCGGAGGCGGGCTACAGGCTCGACATTCCGCGCATGTTCGCGGCGTTGGCGCTGGTCTCGCTGGCGGGAATCGTCATTTATGCGGGGCTGACGGCGCTGTCGCGCCTCGCCCTGTCACGCTGGCACGAGAGCGCGCGCGGATTGGACGATTAGCGCCCGGCGCCCACCTGCGCGCAGCGCGCATCAGCGGTCTTGAAATAAGGCGGATCGCAGGGCGCGAAGTCCTGCGGGCACATTTTCTCGCAATATTGCACGGGGAGGACAACGACGGTCTCCGCCGTCCGCGGCGGAGGGGAGCGCCGCTCTGCGGCTGCCGCACAGAGAGCGCCTGAGAAGGCCAGGGCGAAAACGATCGAAGCGCCGCGCATCGTTCCTCCGAAGGGACGAGCGAATCAGCGATCTCCGCGCGCTTCGCCCACCGCGTCCACCCCATATATATCGTTGCGGAAGTGAACGGTTCCATTCGCGGAAGCCCATCCGGTCATATACACCCATACGACCGGCACGGGCTTGGGCAGGGTCACGTCCTGGCGCTCGTCGCCGATCTTGGACATGATCGCGGCCTTGTCCCATTGGCCCGGCGCGCCCTCCAGCAGCCAGGCGGCGAGGTCATAGACGCCCTCGACGCGCACGCAGCCATGCGAGAGAAAGCGGTAGTCGCTGGCGAAGAGCCGCTTGCTCGGCGTGTCATGCATATAGACCGCATGCTTGTTGGGCATTGCGATGCGGATCGAGCCGAGCGAGTTCTGCGCGCCGCTGTCCTGGCGCAGCGTGTAATTGACGGCCCGCTCGCTGGCCCAATTGATCGATTTCGGCTCGATCTCGGTCCCATGATTGTCGAAGACGCGAATGCGCGCCTTGGCGAGATAGGACGGGTCCTTCTGCATTTTGGGCATGATCTCGTTCTTGATGATCGAGACCGGGACCGTCCATGTGGGGTTGAGATTGACCGCGCCGATTTTCGCCTCGACCTCGGGCGAAGGATGCTCGACATCGCCGACGATCGCCGTATAGCGCCGCGCGACGCGGCCGTTCTCCACGGCGTCGACGGCGGCGGAGGGGATGTTGACGACGATATAGCGTGGGCCGAAGGGGAAATCATTGCCCGCGAGCCGCTGCGCCGAGGAGGCCAGCTGGCGGAAGCGCACCGAGGCCGGCACGTCCAATTCTCGTAGTGTCGCGCCGGCGACCACGCCGGTCTGCCTCAGCCCCATGCGGAATTGAAAATGCTTCACCGCTTGGGTGAGGCCCGCGTCCCAGGCCTCGCCGCCGGCCGCTTCCGCCGGCAGATCGCCCTCGGCGGCGAGGCGCTTGCGCAGCGCCGACACCGACTTGCCGCGCGCGCCGGGCTGCAATGGCGTCCCCACCTTGGGCCAGCCGCCGGCGTCGGCGATGGCCGCATAGCGCTCGGAGGCGAGCGAGGTGGCGAAGAAGGTCTCAGGCTGCAGCGCGGGGGTCGGATCGTCGGAGAGCGCCATCTCGCGCGGTGGCGCGGGCTTGGGCTTCGGCTTTGGTTTGGGCTTGGGCGCGGCGGCCGTCTGCGGGGCCGCCGTAGGCGCGGCGACGGGCTCGGCCGGGACTGCGGGCGCGGAGGCGGGAGCAGGGGCTTGGGCCGCCGGAGCGGGAGCCGGCGCGACAGGCGCGGCCGGAGCCGCCGAAGGCTCGGCGGCCGTCTGCGCCCACGCGGGAAAGAGCGGCGCTGCGAGCAATCCCGCCGCCGCGAATGTCGCGATTGCGCGACCAGCCTGCCCGATCCGTGCCTGTGACTTGTTTCGCATGTCGTTCCGCGCCAGAATCGCGCCCTTGAAATTCGCCGACGCTCTGCTTTTGTCGAAGCTTTTCCGCCTTGCGAGGCGCGCGGTCAACCCGCGCGGCGACGATGCGCCTTTCTGCGGGGCGGAATTATGGAGACGCGGCGACCCGCCGCGCCCGGCCGCGCCCCGCCGCGCCGCGCCCCTTGCCTTTTGCGCCGGTCCCGCCCATACCGCGCCGCAGCGAGATTGCGCGAGGAAACGGGACGCCATGGGCTTCAAATGTGGAATCGTCGGCCTGCCGAATGTCGGCAAGTCGACCCTCTTCAACGCGCTGACGCAGACGGCGGCCGCGCAGGCGGCCAATTACCCCTTCTGCACGATCGAGCCCAATGTCGGCGACGTCGCCGTGCCCGATCCGCGTCTCGAAAAGCTCTGCGAGATCGCCGGCTCCAAGCAGATCATCCCGACGCGCCTCACCTTCGTGGATATCGCCGGCCTCGTGCGCGGCGCCTCCAAGGGCGAGGGGCTCGGCAATCAGTTTTTGGCCAATATCCGCGAATGCGACGCCATCGCCCATGTGGTGCGCTGCTTCGAGGACGGCGACATCACCCATGTCGAGGGCGACGTCGATCCGATCCGCGACATTGAGACGATCGAGACCGAGCTGATGCTCGCCGATCTCGAGAGCCTGGAAAAGCGCGTGGTTCCGCTCGAGAAGAAGGCCAAGGGCGGCGACAAGGACGCCAAGGAGCTGCTCGATCTGATGCGCCGCTGCCTCGATCTGGTGCGCGAGGGCCGTCCCGCCCGCCTCGTCGTGATCGCGCCGGAGGAGCGCGAAGCGCTCGCCGGTCTCGGCCTGCTGTCGTCCAAGCCCGTTCTCTATGTCTGCAATGTCGAGGAGGGCGCCGCTGCGGAGGGCAATTCCTTCTCGCAGAAGGTCGCGGCGCGGGCGCGCGAGGAGGGCGCTGCGAGCGTCGTCGTCTCGGCCAAGATCGAGAGCGAGATCGCCGTGCTGCCGGCCGAGGAGCAGAAGGACTATCTCGAGGCGGTCGGGCTCGAGGAGCCGGGCCTCAACCGCGTCATCCGGGCCGGCTATACGCTGCTGCGCCTCGTCACCTATTTCACCGTGGGTCCGAAGGAGGCGCGCGCTTGGACGATCGAGCAGGGCACGCGCGCGCCGCAGGCGGCGGCGGTGATCCATACCGATTTCGAGAAGGGCTTCATCCGCGCCGAGACGATCGCCTATGAGGATTATGTCGCGCTGCGCGGCGAAGCGGGCGCGCGCGAGGCGGGGAAGTTCCGGCTCGAGGGCAAGGAATATGTCGTCGCCGACGGCGACGTGCTGCATTTCCGCTTCAACAATTGATCGGCGAAAGCGAGCCTTCGGGCTCGCTGTCTCCTATTCGGGGTCTCGCTATTTCGCCGGCGGCGTGCAGACCACCGAGCTCTCGTTCAAGACGAAGCAGATCGACATCTGTCCCGAGCGCAGATCGACGCGGAACACGCCGCCCTCGCCCGTATGGCGGGAGGCGATCAGCGCATATTCGCTGAACTGCCCCGCCTTGGCGCCCTCGCCCGGCGGATAGCACAGCGTCACGCCGACGGCTGCCCCCTCCTTCAGCCCATATTGGCAGGCCCCTACCTCGCCGCTGGCGCGGTCCAGGCGAAACACGCGGTTGAGATCGGTCTGCGGGGCGGCGAGAAACTCGTAATTGCCGGCGAGCGCCGCGGGCGCCGCCAGGGCGGCCCCGAGAGAGAGGAGACGAATGGCTGCGCGCAAGGTTACACTCCTTCGACGAATCACAGGGCGCAGTCTACACGCCGATGCGGCAATCGCGAGACGGCGCCGAATAGGGTAGGGGCAGCGAATGGTCGGCGCGCCGACTCTGGTCTTCGATCTCGACGGCACGCTGGCCGACACCGCCGGCGATCTCATCGCGACCTTGGGCGTGCTGCTGGAGCGCGACGGCCGCATGCCCGTGCCTCTCTCCGCCGTGCGCACGCTGGCCGGGGCCGGCGCGCGGGCGATGATCGAGCGTGGTTTCGCGGCCACGGGCGCGCCGCTCCCGCCGGAGCGGGTCGAGGCGCTGTTTCCCGAGTTTATCGCCCATTATCGCGAGCGAATCGCCGTCGAGACGCGGCTCTTCCCCGGAGCGGAAGCGGCGCTGGAGCGATTCGCCGAGGCCGGCTTCGCGCTCGCCGTCTGCACCAATAAATCCGAGGAGCTGGCCGTTCTGCTGCTGGAGCGCCTGGGCGTCGCCGGGCGATTCGCGGCCATTTGCGGCCGCGACACTTTTCCCGCGCACAAGCCCGACGCGAGCGCGCTGACGCTGACGATCGAAAGAGCCGGCGGCCATGCGGCGCGCGCGGTGATGGTCGGCGATTCGCAGACCGACATAGCGACGGCCAAAAACGCCGGCGTGCCTGTGGTCGCGGTGGATTTCGGCTATACGGAGACCCCGGTCTCGTCCTTCGGCCCCGACCGGGTGATCTCGCATTTCGACGAATTATGGGAGGCCGTGGCCTCGCTCGGCGTGCTGGAAGCCTCCGCATGCACTTGACGGGAGACGCCGTCGTCTCTTACAGAACTGTTCGGCCTCGGTGAGGCCCTCGGGCGGCTAGCTCAGCGGGAGAGCACTCCCTTCACACGGGAGGGGTCACAGGTTCAATCCCTGTGCCGCCCACCATTTGCTCCACTTTTCCCCTTTCGACGATTTTCCTCCTTCCGCTCGGCGGATAGGCGCGGCGAATGTCTTGCGCAGTCGCGATCACTGTGGCACAAGGCCGCCCGACGCTGCAGTAGCTCAGTGGTAGAGCACTCCCTTGGTAAGGGAGAGGTCGAGAGTTCAATCCTCTCTTGCAGCACCATCACACCCCGCACGACTTTCCCGCCCTCGAGCCTCGCCTCGCGTCATTTGCCGTTGGTTGACACCGGCCTGCGTCGCGGGCAGACAGGCCGTGGCGACGCTCTGCGGAAAGGTCATGAAGGCCGATAGGCGGGCCGAATGATCGGCGGCGCCGTTCACCCGCCCTCTCGCCGCCGCCCTCGCCGATGCGCGCAGGGCTGCTCGCCGCGCCCTATTCCCAAAGGACCCGACATGCGCGCCGTATTCCGTTTTCACGCTCTGCCCGTCCTCGCCGCATTGGCGCTCGTCGCCGCGCCGCTCCCGGTGATCGCGCAGAGCCCTGCGACGACCACCACCGCCACCGGAATCAAGATCACCGACACAAAGGTCGGGACCGGCGCCGGCGCGGAGCCGGGGCAGATGCTGAAGATGCATTACACCGGCTGGGTCGCGCAGAACGGCGCCAAGGGCAAGAAGTTCGACAGCTCGCTGGACCGCGGCCAGCCCTTCGAGTTCCGCCTTTCGGCCGGACAAGTGATTCCCGGCTGGGACAAGGGCATTCTCGGCATGAAGGTCGGCGGCAAGCGCACGCTCGTCATTCCGCCTGAGATGGGCTATGGCGCGCGCGGCGCCGGTGGCGTGATTCCGCCCAACGCCACGCTCATCTTCGATGTCGAGCTCTTGGAAATCAAAGGCCAGATCTGACCGGCGCGCGCCGTCGTCACTGCGAGCGGAGCGAAGCAACCCAGAGACGAGGGGCGCTCTGGATTGCTTCGCGGCTCACGCTTCTCGCAAAGACCGAGAAGCGAACTCGCATCACATTCTCACCAGATGATCGAAGGCCGACAGCGCCGCCGTCGCGCCTTCGCCCATGGCGATGACGATCTGCTTATAGGGAACGGTCGTCGCGTCGCCGGCCGCGAACACGCCCGGCGCGGAAGTGTGGCAGCGGCGGTCGATCTCGATCTCCTTATATTGCGAGAGCGTCACCGCGCCATTCAGCCATTCCGTGTTGGGCAGCAGTCCGATCTGCACGAACACTCCTTCCAATTCGACAGTGCGCGTCGCCTCGCTCTCGCGGTCGCGATAGACGAGACCCGTCACCTTGGCGCCGTCGCCGAGAATCTCCGTTGTCTGGGCCGAGACGAGAATCGTCACATTGGGCAGCGAGCGCAGCTTCTCCTGCAATATTCCGTCGGCGCGCAGCTTCGCGTCGAATTCGAGCAGCGTCACATGCGAGGCGAGGCCGGCGAGATCGATCGCGGCTTCCACGCCGGAATTGCCGCCGCCGATCACGGCGACGCGCTTGCCCTTGAACAAAGGCCCGTCGCAATGCGGGCAATAGGCGACGCCCTTGGTCATATATTCCGTCTCGCCCGGCACATTTATGCGCCGCCAGCGCGCGCCCGGCGCCAGAATGATCGTCTTCGATTTGAGCGTCGCGCCATTGGCGAGCTTCAGCTCCGCGAGACCGCCGGCCTCGGCTGCGGGAACCAGCGCCGAGGCGATCTGGCCGTTCATCACATCGACGGAATATTCCGCGACGTGACGCTCCAGCGCCGCCGCCATTTGCGGGCCTTCCGTGTGCGGAACCGAGATGAAATTCTCTATGCCCGCCGTGTCCTGCACCTGGCCGCCGAAACGCTCGGCGACAATGCCGGTACGCACGCCCTTGCGCGCGGCGTAGATCGCCGCCGCGGCGCCCGCCGGGCCACCGCCAACCACCAGCACGTCGAAAGGCTCCTTGGCGGAAATGGACGCGGCCTTCTTCTCGCCGGAGCCGGCGTCGAGCTTGTCGAGAATCTGCTCCAGCGTCGCGCGGCCATGCTGGAAGGGCTCGCCGTTCAGATAGACGGCGGGCACGGCCATTATGCCGCGCTCCTCCACCTCCTTGGGGAAGAGGCCGCCGTCGATCGCCACATGGCGCACGCGCGGATTGAGCGCCGCCATGGTGTCGAGCGCCTGCACCACCTCGGGGCAGTTCTGGCAGGTGAGCGAGAAATAGGTCTCGAAGCGATACTCGCCGTCGAGCGCCTTTATGCGCGCAAGGGTTTCCTCGTCCTCCTTCGGCGGATGGCCGCCGACATGCAGCAGCGCCAGCACGAAGGAGTTGAACTCGTGACCGCCCGGAATGGCGGCGAAGCGCAGGCCGACATCGGCGCCCTGGCGCTCGATTGCGAAAGAGGGGCGGCGCGAATCATCGTCGCTGCGCACATAGGAGATATTGTCCGAGACGCTCGCGACCTCCTGCAGCAGCTCGGCGAGCTCTGTGGATTTCTCGCTGTCGTCGAGCGAGGCGCGGAGCGTGATGGGCGTGACGATGCGCGCGAAATAGGCCTGCAACTGGGTTTTCAGAGCGGCGTCCAGCATCTTCGACTCCCGATTTTCGAGAACAATCCCCTCACCCTGAGGAGCCTGCGCAGCAGGCGTCTCGAAGGGTGCGCCGCAGCGCGTTCTGGAGCATCCTTCGAGGCTTTTTGCGTTCCGCAAAAAGCGCCTCAGGATGAGGGACGGAAGCTGCGGGCGAGGGGCAGGTAGAGCGCCCCCGGCCGGCGAACCGGCCGGAGGCGTGAAGCGAAATCAGATCTTGCCGACGAGGTCGAGCGAGGGAGCGAGCGTCTTCTGACCCTCTTCCCACTTGGCCGGGCAAACCTCGCCCGGATGCGCCGCGACATACTGCGCAGCCTTGATCTTGCGCAGCAGCTCGAGCGCATTGCGGCCGACGCCGCCCGCGTTGATCTCGACGATCTGAATCTTGCCGTCCGGATCGATGACGAAAGTGCCGCGGTCGGCGAGGCCGGCCTCTTCGATCAGCACGTCGAAATTGCGGCTCAGCGTCAGCGTCGGATCGCCGACCAGCGGATACTCGATCTTGCCGATCGCCGGCGAGGTGTCGTGCCAAGCCTTATGCGCGAAATGCGTGTCGGTGGAGACGCCGTAGATCTCGACGCCGACCGCCTTGAAGGCGGCGTAGTTGGTGGCGAGGTCCTCGAGCTCGGTCGGGCAGACGAAGGTGAAGTCGGCCGGATAGAAGAAGAACACCGACCACTTGCCCTTGAGCGTGGCTTCGGTGACGTCGACGAACTTGCCGGCGTGGAAGGCGGTCGCCTTGAACGGCTTGATCTCGGAGCCGATGAGAGACATTCGATTTTCTCCTCGAGTGGTGAAGGCGCGCGAGAGGCGGATGAGTCCGCGGGCCTTCGGGGAAGACGCCCGGGAACCTAGAGGGGTTTCACAATCGATAAAAGCGAAAAAAACAGGCTTCAATAATCGAATTTAACGATTATGCTGTGCGGATGGCGGTTTTGCCCACCCTCAGGCAGCTGCGTTTTCTGGTCGCCGTCGTGGACGAGCGGCATTTCGGCCGCGCGGCCGAGGTCTGCCTCGTCGGCCAATCGACGCTCAGCGCCGGAATATTGGAGCTCGAGCAATTGCTCGGCGTGCGCCTCTTCGAGCGCACCAAGCGCAAGGTCTCGCCGACGCCGGTGGGCCGCGAATTGGCCGAGCGCGCGCGCACGCTGCTGCGCGAGGCGCAGGACATCGTCGAGCTGGCGCGCGCCGCCCAGGCGCCCATGTCCGGGCCTTTGCGGCTCGGCGTCATTCCGACGATCGGGCCGTTTTTGTTTCCGCGCGTGCTGCCGCGGCTGCGCTCCGCCTTTCCCGAGCTGAAGCTCTATCTGCGCGAGGAGCAGACCGAGCCTCTGCTCGCGCGTCTCGACGCTGGCGAGTTGGACGCGGCCGTGCTGGCGCTGCCCTATCCCTCGCGCGGCATGGAGACCATCGACATAGGCGTCGATCCTTTTGTCGTCGTTTGCCCGCCGGGGCATAGGCTGAGCCGAATGGCGGCGGTCGGGCATGACGATATGGCGGCCGAGGATCTTCTGCTGCTGGAGGAGGGCCATTGCCTGCGCGATCATGCGCTCGCCGCCTGCGCGCTCGAGGGCGCGCGGCGCAATGTGGCCTTTCAGGGCACCAGCCTGCACACGCTGGCGCAAATGGTGGCCAATGGGCTGGGCGTGACGTTGCTGCCGCAAATGGCGCTGGACGCCGGAATATTGCGCGGGCTCGATCTCGTGGTGCGGCCGCTCTCGGGCGAGGCGCCTTTTCGCCGCATCGGCCTCGTCTTTCGCGCCTCCTCGGCGCGCAAGGAAACTTTCCGCAGCCTCGCCCGCGCGCTCGAGGGGTTTTTGGCGGAGTCCGCGCCGGCGGTGAAAGCGAAAGCGTCTACAGCGCCCGCGCGCGGCGTGAGGAAGAGCGCGGCTGGCCCACGTCGCAAGTGATGTGCGGCAACGGCCCTCCTCCGCTGCGCGGGAGAGGGGGCAGATTGCGCGTTTCATAAAGGTTTCGCGTAGCGTTTGCCGCTTCCCTCTCCCGCGAAAGCGGGGGAGGGTGAGGGAGGGGGCGCTTCAGCTCGAACGATCGAGAATTGCCGCAAAGTCCTTGCGATCGACATTGCCGCCGGAAGCGATGACGACCACCGTCTTTCCCGCGAAGCGCTCGCGCTCCTCGAGCGCGCAGGCGAGCGCCGCGGCGCCGCCCGGCTCCAGCACGATGCGGAAATGCTCGGCGGCGATGCGCATCGCAGCTTCGACTTGCGCATCTGTCGCCGCGAGTCCTCGCGCGCCACAGGCGAGCAGAATCGGCAGAGTGTGACGGCCGGGGGTCGGCGCGAGCAGAGCGTCGCAGATCGAGCCGGTGAGCGCTGGATTCACTTGCGCGGCGCCGCTCTCCAATGAGCGGCGCATGTCGTCGAAGCCCGCGGGCTCCGCTGTGAACATCAGCGGCGCGCGCTCGAAGAGTTGCAACGTCAGCGCAATGCCGGAGGCGAGCCCGCCGCCGCTGCAGGAGGCGATGATCGCATCCGGCGCAATGTCCTTCGCGCGCGTCTGCGCGAATATCTCGAGGCCGATGGTTCCTTGTCCGGCGATGGTGCGTGGATCGTCGTAAGGGTGAATGAAGCGCAGCCCGTCCTGCTCGGCGAGGCGGCGCGTCATCGCATCGCGATCATTGCTCAGACGATCATAGAATTCGACGCGCGCGCCCAGCGCCTTCGTGCGCTCGAGCTTCACGCGGGGCGCGTCGCGCGGCATCACGATCGTCGCCGCGACGCCCATCGCGCGCGCGGCGAAGGCGACCGCCTGCGCATGATTGCCGGAGGAGACGGCGATGATTCCACGGCGCCGCTCGTCTTCCGTCAATTGCAATATTTGATTGAAGGCGCCGCGCAGCTTGAAGGCGCCGATCGGCTGCAGATTTTCCGCCTTCACCAAAAGGCGAAAGCCGATCTCCTCGTCGAGCAGCGGCGCCGTGAGCAATGGCGTCGCCTCGATATAAGGAGCGATGCGTTTTGCTGAGGCTTCCACATCGGCGATCGTGAGCGGCGCGCTCATGTCATTTCCCCAGCTCATTTCCCATTGAATTTCGGCTCGCGCTTCTCGAGAAACGCCGTGCGGCCTTCTGCATAATCGGCGCTGTCGAAACAGGCTGCGGTGAGCTTCTCGCAGTCTTCCGCCGAGAGCGCATGCGGCAATCCTGCCGCGCGTCTTATCGCCGCCTTCGCCGCGCGGAGAGTGAGCGGCGCATTGGCGGCGATCCCGCGCGCGATCGTCATGATCGTCGCGTCGAATCCGTCTTTCGGCAGCACGCGCGAGACGAAGCGCGCGGCGCGCGCTTCCTCGGCGTTTATGCGCCGCGCGGTGAAGAAGAGATCCATGGCGTTCTGCGGGCCGACGGCGGCGACGACATAGCTCATCGCTTCCGGCGGATAGCCGACGCCGAGCCGTCCCGCCGGAATGCCGAACACGCAAGCCTCCGCCGCTATGCGCAGATCGCAGGCCGCCGCGAGCCCCATGCCGCCGCCCATGCAATAGCCGGCGATCGCCGCGATCACCGGCTTGCCCAGCCGCGACAGCGCGTCGAAAGCCTCGACATTGGCCTGCTCATAGGCTCGGCCGCCTTCCGCCGTCGCGCGCACGGTGGAGAATTCCGAAATATCGGCGCCGGAGCAAAAGGGCAGGGAGGGCGCGCCGGTCAGCACCACGACGCGCACCGTCTCGTCCGCGTCGAGCGCGGCCAGCAGCGGCGGCAATGCGCGCCACATCGAGAAATCGAAAGCGTTGCGTCGCTCGCCATTGTCGATGAGGACGCGCGCGACGCCCTCTGCGATGACGGCGTGCAGCTTCGGTGTCGAATCGCTCATCGGCCTTTGTCGCTCCCTTGCGTTTCGTTTTTCGCCTTGGCGCGCCAGGCGAGGAATTCGGCGTGATCGCATGTGTTGCGCGCCGCGTAGAGCATGGCGAAGGACGCCATCGCGTCGTCGAAGGCGGCGCTCTTGCCCATATAGCCGCAGATGATCGCAGGGTCGGCGGAGCGCGCATGCGCGCGCGCCAGCACGCTGCCGCAGAGCGCGGCGTAATCGTCGAGCGCATGCTCCTCGAAGAGCTCCGCGACCGAGCCGAGGCGACGGTTCTTCAAATGGCGCACATAGAAATGCCGGCCGGTGGATTCGTCCTTGGTCCAGCCGAGGAAGAGATCGGTCGAGGCCTGCATCACGCGCTGGCCATGCACGACGCGCTTGCCCTCGGCGTCCTTCCATTGCGCCGCGGCTTCCGGCGCGAGCCGCGCCAGCACGGAGGGGCGCGCTTCCTTCAATTGCAGGAACAATGGCTCGTCGTCGGCGGTGGCGAAGAGGCCGATGGCGCAGAATGTGCCGACGCTGCCGATGCCCACGACCTTGAACGCAGTGTCGGTCAGCGCATAGCGGCGCAGCAGCGCGACGACCTCCGGATTGAGCGTCGCGCCGCAGCTCGTGAAAGTCGCGGGTATGTCGAAACGCGTGGCGTCGCAGCCGCCATTGCCGATGTGATAGATGAGCGGCGGCCGCTCCTCTATGCGCAGGCCCATGGGCGTCGATTCGAGATGCGGGAAATTATCGTCCTCGCGATCGGGCCGCGTCGCGGCGACGAGACCGCGCAATTTGCGCGCGAGCCGCTCGTGGAGCCCATCCGCGACATGGACGAGATCGATGCGGTCGCGCCACGCCTTCAGCGGCGACAGACGCGAGAGGCCGCGCATATGTCGGCGATAGCCCCGCGCGGCGAGCTCGGCCGCATGGCGCGCGCGCTTTTCCGAGCGGCCGGCGTCCAGAGCGGCGACGGCGAAGCTCGCGCAGAGGCGCCGCAGATCGACGGTGAAGTCGATATTGGGCAGCGTCTCGTCGAAATCATTGATGTCGAAGAGCACATTGCCTTCAGACGACAGAAGCGCGCCGAAATTCATCAAATGGCAGTCGCCGCAAGATTGCGTCGAAAGGCCCGGCGTCGGCAGAGCGGAGAGATCCTGCGCCATGATCGAGGCGGCGCCGCGCAGAAACGAAAACGGCGAATGCGCCATGCGCTCATAGCGAATGGGCAGCAGCGAGGCGACGCGGCCTTCGTCCGTGGCGGCGAGAATAGCAGTGGGGTCGCGCTCGACGGGCGAGAAATCCGCGAGGCTCTCGCGCGGCACGAAGCGCCGCCGCTCCTTGCCGGCGGCATAGCGCTCCACCAAGACCAGACGATGCGAAGGCGCGGCTCCATATTCCTGCATCGCAATTCTCCATGCAATCGAGCAAAAGCGCGTCGCTGGGAGGTCCCTCCCTCACCTCCCCCGAGAGGGGATGGCGAATGCTGCGCGAAATCTCGTTGAAGCGCCGAATCTGGGCCGGGGAGGGGCGCGAGCCGCTTCCCCTCATCGACGTCAATCGATCGCCGCCTCTATGACGCGCGCCAGCGCGCCGAGCCTCTGCTCGATGAGCGCGGGCGTCTCGCAGACATAGGAGAGCGCATGGCGCCGCTCGTCGAAGACGCGCAAATCCCATTGCAGCGCCTCGCTGGCGTCCTTGAGCTTTTGCGCGTCCTGCGTCGGCTTGTCCTGCTCGGCGCGCATGGCCTGCGTCTCCTCGCGCAGCCTCTCGGCGAGCAGCTTCTGCTTGGCGCCATAGCGGTCGAGCCCGGAGAGCACTTCGCGGCGCTCGGCCTCGAGCGTGTCATAGACGCCGGCAAATAGCGCCGTCAGCCGCTCCTTGCGCTTGTCTCCCGTCGCCGCGGCGAAATCCGCGACGAGCTTTTGCGCGGTCTCGATCGGCGTGCGCCGCGCGCTGACGCGGGCCACGAGATCGCCGAGCGCGGAATCCTCGCGCCAGCTCTTGGCGCCGTCGAGCGAGGGGCCGGTCCAGACGCCGGCGACGGCGACGCTCTGCACCTTCACCTGACGGCAGGGCCAATCACTCTGACCCGCCGCCTGCGGCTGCGCATGCGCAGCAAAGGCGCAAGAAAGAGCGAGAGCCAGAGCGGCGGAAAGGTAAGTCTTCATGGGGGAACGATCTGCGGCTGTGAGCGACGGGCCTCGTTTACGCCTTTTCGCCGCGCGCCGCAAAGGCGCGCCGATGCGCCCGGCGCCTCGCGGCGGCGGGGGAGGAAGGGCGGTTCGGGACGCTCCGGCCCCTTTCGGCCGCAGCGCGAAGAGATATTCGTCGGTTCCGGAGCGTCCCGAAACGTGGCTTCGCCTTCTCGTCGACGTCCCGAGGCGTTTTCGGACCCGCGAATCCTGGGTTTTCACATTCAGGACCCGATCGCTTCCGAATGCCTGGGCTCACGGAACGGCTCTCGCTCTCCCTATGGACGGGAGAGAAACGCCGGTCCGGCGACGCGCCGCCTGTCCAGGGACGGGGGTCGCCGTCCCGGATGGAGCCGGCCCCCGCCCGCGTTCCCTGACCCGAGAAACGCGCCCTTGCGTCGGCGGGAGCGAGGGCAGAGATAGGAATATTTTCAGCATGTGTCAAGGGGCGGGCTGTAGGGAGGTTCGGCTTTGACCCTTTCCGGGCGTTCACGATCGAATTTTGCTGCTTGAAAGCGGACCGTCTACAACGCCAGCTCTGCGTGGAGTTCGAGAGATAGGGGAAATTGGCTAAGCCGCGTGTTTACAAAGATATCCGAGCAACGAAACCAGCAGCAGACCATAAGTTCATGATTGATACGCCAGAAAATCTCTCGGATTTAGCGCACAGAGTTTGTGAGCTGGGCTGGTTGCCTATGCGTGCCTCGTTGTCGCACGACCGCTTCGGCGATGAAATCTTAAGCCTCGCTCGTACTCTCGGTGAACCATGCGTGGGTCGCAATGGCCGTCTTTTAGAAAGGCTTGCGCCAAGAGAGTCGAGCAAGGCGAACACGAACTCTCTGAGCGCTACACATGGGGTCTCGGCGTTCCCTCTGCATATCGACGGCGCTCATAAACCCGGGCCACCGCGCTTTGTCATTCTGGCTTGCGAGCGCCCTGGTTCTTTACCCGTGCCGACAATCCTTGCGCGCTTCGACGCGCTTGATCTAACGTCAGCCGAGCGCCACCAGTGCGAAACGGCTCCATTCCTTATTCGCAACGGACGTCGATCGTTCTATTCAACGATTCTAGATACGTCCCGGCCATTCCTCCGCTTCGACCAGGGATGCATGACAGCTCTGAGTGAGGCAGCTTCAGATGTCTTTCGGACCATTGCCGCTCGCCTGGTCAAGCTCGGCCCAACCGTGATTGAATGGGCGGCCGGGGACATTCTTATCGTCGACAATTGGCGCGTCCTCCACGGTCGGGGGCTGCCAAGCTCCACTGCCTCGACTGACCGTCGCCTCATACGTGTGAGCGTCCAATGACAACAAGAAACTTCGCGCTGGCCTTTTCTCCGGACGCACTCATGGGAAAGTCGCGCGCATATATCGTCCGCGCCCTTGCGGCCAAGTCCCGGGGGTCACTGGGCGAGTACCAACTATGGGCCTCACTCGCCCTGGAGTTGCTCGGGAAGTCTGCACTGGCGGGCATTCACCCTTGCTTGATCGCTGATCCACAGAGCTCCGAATCCCTGTTTGCAGCGGCGGGAATGACAGTTGGCACCGACTTGAAAACCATCACTGCCAAAACCGTCTTTGAGCGGCTGACCCATATATCGACTCGCTTCGATAAAAAAACACAGGTCTACTGCCAGAATATGAGTTTGAAGCGGAACGCCGAGCTGCACTCGGGCGAAGCGCCCTTTGAAGCTGCAACTCTCAGTTCATGGGAGGGCCGCTACTGGCACACCGCCGAGATCATCCTGGAGACAAAGAAGCTAACAATCGAGACGTGGCTCGGAGCAGACCAAGCCAAAGCCCCCAAGGAGTTGCTGGCGGAGTACACGCACGCGATTGTCGAGGCGGCGAAGGTCCGTATCGAGACAGCGCGCGAAGCGTTCAGTCAGTTATCCAAGAAAGCGCGGGACGCCGCCTTCTCCAAAGCGGATGCGCTAAGACCTTGGGAATTCTCTCGTAGCTTTCACCTGCTCGCGGACAGCATCTGGGAAACGAAGTGCCCGGCCTGCGGATCGCGGGCATTTCTGGCCGGGGTGAAGTATGCGGAGGAAGTGTCCGAAGACCTCGACGATGAGCATTCTGACGAGGAGACGGTAGACGTCTTTTTCGCCGCCGAGGAATTCCAATGCCCCTCTTGCGGTCTGCATCTCGATAGCCGCGACGAAATCGAAGCGGCGGGCCTCGATATAGAGCACACTGAGATCGAGACGCGACAGCGCGAGTATGAACCTGACTATGGGAATGACTGAATGTCTGGTTCCTGGAACGAAGCAACTTCCGTTTTTGGCGCCTCTCGGAATTTCAAATCGCGGCGCCGCCGTCGCGCGGGCGTGGGTTATCCCTTATAAGGCGCGCCTATGCGGATCATTCCGGTCATCGATCTGAAGGGCGGCCATGTCGTGCGCGCCTTTCGCGGCGAGCGCGCCGCCTATGCGCCGATAGATACGCCGCTCGCCGCCGGCAGCGCGCCGGGGGCGATCGTCGCGGGCTTTTTACGGCTCTTCGATTTCGATACGATCTATATCGCCGATCTCGACGCGATAGAGCGTTGTGGCGATCACGCCGAGGCGATCGACGCGCTGGCGCGGAGCTTTCCGCAAATCTCGTTCTGGGTCGATGATGGCGCCGCATGCGAGCCTGAAGGCTCGCGGTCCGATGCGGCGCCTGGACCGCGAGCCTTCAGGCTCGCTCATGCCGAGCGCAATATCGATCATGTTGTCGGCAGCGAGAGTCTCGCGCAGCATGCCGCTCCCGATCTCTCGCATGACGCGCGCGCGATTCTCTCGCTCGATTTTCGCGGCGACGCTTTTCTCGGGCCGCGCGCGCTTCTCGACGATCCACGGCTCTGGCCGCCGCGAATCATCGCCATGACTCTGGCGCGCGTCGGCGCCTTTGCGGGGCCGGATGTCGCGCTTTTATCCTCGCTGGCGCGCCGCGCGCCGGGCCGGGAAATCTACGCCGCCGGCGGGCTGCGCGATGCGCGCGATCTCGAGGCCTTGGCGCGTATCGGCGTCGCCGGCGTGCTCGTCGCCTCGGCGCTGCATGACGGGCGGCTGTCGCCAGACGATTTGCGTAGAGCATAAAAAGAAAGAGGAGCCGCGGTCGGCGGCTCCTCTTTAGTCGATTGCAAGCCTGCGCTGCGCCTCAGTCGGCGGCGGCGAAGGGGTGCTTGGCGGTCACGCGCTCGGAGAGCACCTTGGTGGCGCTCGGATCGCCCTTCAGCGCGCGGGCGATGGCTTCCTTGGTGGCGCGATAGTTGAAGTCCTGGATCTTCTGGTCGTCATTGGCTTCCCAATGAATGAACACGCCGACCGAGATGAAGAGGTCGTCGGCCTGCTCGATCGGGATGATCCCCTCGGCGACGCTGTCGGCGACGGCCTTGGCGACGCCATATTGCGCCGGGCCGAACATCTGAACCGCCTGCTTGGCGTTCTTGATCGTCACTTTGTTGAAGAGGATCGTGTAGGGCTTGACCAGGAGGTTCGGCGCGACGACGGCGAGAAGCGTCGTGAAGCCGTCCTTATTGTTGACGAGCGCATTGGCGAAAGCCGTTTCGGCGGAGCTGCCGCGCGGTCCGATCAGCAGATCGATATGTGCGACCTCATTGCCCTCGCCGACGAGCGATTCGCCGACCAGCAGCTTGGGGGTCGAGGAGCTGGCGCCGGCCTTCGGAAAGAGGGCGCCCAGAATCTTATCCAGTATCGAAGCCATATTCGATTTCCTTTCGGTCTGTTCGTCACGCCTTGGCGGCGTTGTTCTCGGCCTGCGCGAGGCCCCCCAATCTCGCTGCAACTTCCGTCAGGAAGCCGACTGGTGACGCGCCGACCGCGGATCGATTCGCTTCAATTCGAGTCGACGAAGAGGAGCCGCGGACGGCTCCTCGAAAATCCGGCGACGAGGCGCCGCATCGCAGCGAGGCGACGACGCGCGCGAGGCGCGCCGACGCTCGCCGGCCGAACGAGCGTGAGCTCAGTTCGCGCCGAAAGGATGCTTGACGTCGTTGCGCTTGGCGACGACCTCGGCGGCCTTCGGCTCGCCCTTGACGGCGCGCGCGATGGCTTCCTTCGTGGCCTGATAGTTGTACTCCTGGATCTTCTTGTCGTCGTTGGCTTCCCAATGGATGAACACGCCGACCGAGATGAACAGGTCATCGGCCTCGGCGAGCGGGATCACGCCTTCGGCGACGGAGTCGGCGACGGCCTTGGCGACGCCGGCCTGCGCCGGTCCGAACATCTGAACGGCCTGCTTGGCGTTCTTGATGGTGACCTTGTTGAAGAGGATCGTGTTGGGCTTGGCCAGCAGATTCGGCGCAACGACGGCGAGCAGCGTGGTGAAGCCGTCCTTGTTGTTGACGAGCGCATTGGCGAAGGCGGTCTCGGCCGCGCTGCCGCGCGGTCCGATCAGGAGGTCGATGTGAGCGACTTCATTGCCTTCGCCGACGAGCGACTCGCCGACCAGGAGCTTGTTGATCAGGGCCATGTTTCTTCCTTTCGATAAACTCGACTTATCGCCCACGCGGCTGCCGGCGCGGGCGCCTCCCTCTCCTCGCCGGCGTCAGGCCGAAATGCGGCCGAGCCGGACGAGCCGGTCGCGAGACCATCTCGCGCGGCGCGAACTCAACCATTTTTGTGGACGTTCGGCAAGATGGCGAGGAGATAATCGACAAAAAGCGCGGCGACCGTCAGGTCCGCGCAGGCGCCCGGATTATAGCCGCTTTTTTTGAGAGAATGATCCAATTCCAGAGCGATCCGGAACATGGACTCTCTATCGCGCGCGGCGTCTAGAAGAGAAGCCGCTTCTTGGAAGCGCGTCAAGGTCTCTAGAGCGACTTTTTCGCCGAATTTCCGCTGGATATGCGTGTCGGCAAAATGTCGTGCGTAAGTCATGAAGAGAAGCAGCGTCACCGTCTCGCGATCGCGTCCGCGCGCCCGCGCGTCGCGGATCGCCTCCTGGCCCAGCCCGAAAATGTCAGCGAATCCATTCGCATATTGCCGGGCGACGAGGTCGCGGTCGGCGGCGAGCGCCATGGCGTCGCTCAGCGAAATTTGCGCTGGCGCGGCGACGTCGTGCTGTGGCGCCGAGCCGAGTCCGGCGGGCGAGGCGCGCAGTATGGCGCGGAAAGCGAGATCGGCGTCCGACGAATCGAGCGATTCCAGCGTCGCTGCGAGCTTCTCCGTGAGTCCGCCCTCGCCCTCTCGCAGCGCGGCGTGAGCGAGCGGCGCGCATAAGAGAATAATGCCGAGATTTGTGTTGCAGCCGACGCGCGCCCAGGTCGCGTCCACCGCGCCGAAGATGCGCTCGCCGACGCTCGCGTCCGTCGCGGCGAGATGCGGAGCCGCGGCGGCGGCGCTGGCGATGAAGTCCTGCGCCTCCATGCCATGGCCGGGCGCATATATATGGACATTGCCGGGCTTGGGCGCGGCGAGCTCGTCCTCGCAGGCGGCGATAAAGGCGCGCGCGATCTGCTCCGAAAGGGACTCAGCCATTGGCGCGGCGCGCGGCGGCGCCGATCGCCGCCATTATGTCGCCGGCGATGCGCTCGGCGATCTGATAGGGGGTCACGCTCTGCAGCCCGCTCCATCCCGGCATGCTGTTGACCTCGAGCACCATGGGCAGGCCGTCGGCGCCGCTGATGATATCGACGCCGGCGAAATCCGCGCCCAGCGCGGCGGCGGCGCGCAGCGCCAATTCGCGCTCGCGCGCGCTCGGCTCGCAGGGCGTCGGCTTTGCGCCCTGGCGGATATTGGTGATCCAGCGCCGCGACCGGCGCCGCATCGCGCCGATGATCTCGCCATGGGAGACGAGAATGCGCATATCCTCGTACCAGACGTCCCGCGGCGGGACGAAGCGCTGCAGATAGAAGACGCCGCGCGCCTCCTCCGTCGTCGGCAGATCCTCCTCGCGGCGGATGAGCTTCAAGCCCCAGCCCTGCGCGCCGAACAGCGGCTTCAGCACCAGTGGCGCGAGCCCGCATTCGCTGCGGATGATGCGCAGCGCCTCGCTGCGCGAGCCGGTCACGAAGGTGGCGGGAGTCGGAATGCGCGCGGCGGCGAGCAGAAAGCTCGCGGCCGATTTGTCGGTGCACCGCTCGATCGCGCGCGCACTATTGACCAGCGGAACGCCGAGCGCGCCGAGCGCGTGCAGCACGCCGAGCCGCAGCGTGATCGTCTCCAGCGAGCCGTCGCCGATGGCGCGTACGACGGCGGCGTCCGGCACGCCGCCGTGAAAGCCCGGAATGGCGAGCGCCTGCGGCCGCGTCGTGTCGATCTTGCAGGCGCCGAGCCGCACGGGAATGGCCCGCGCGCCGTGACGCGCGAAGCCCTTGATGAGGCGCTCGACATGCCAGTCGAGCTCGTCGGTGAAGATCGCGATGCGCGGCGCCCCCTCACGGGGGCGCGCGGGCTCAGCCGAAAGAGGCTTCGAGCAGTTTTTCGTCGATGGCTCCGCCACGGAAAGTCTCGCCTGTCTCCACTGCCGTCACGATCGCCTCGGCGGGCGAGAACAGGCTGGGGTCGATCTTGTAGAAGTCGCCCTTATACGCTTTGAAAATTTCCGCGAAAGGCCGTCCGTAGTCGCGTGAGGTCGAGCTCGGCAGTTTCTCGGCCAGCTCCTTGGCCGCCGCCGCCGATCCGCGCACGAAGAGATGGGCGCGGCCGGAATAGATGATCGCGTCATTGGTGCGGCCCATGGCCGTGACGAAATCCGGGTGAGGCGGCGAGAGCGGCGCGGCAGCGATGCCGTCCACAATATGCTCGAGCGGGAATTTCAGCTCATGCGCCTTGTGCAGCGCCACCTCGAGCACGCGGCCGACGACCTGCACGCTGCCGGCGAGGCTCTGCGTCGGCGCATAGACGAAGGCGAGCTTGTCGGGCGAGACACCGCAATCATTGGCGACCTTGGCCACGACGGCCTCCGGCGGCGGCGCGCCGGCCTCGAGCACGATGGTCGAGCGATCGGCAGAATCCTTATAGGGAAGCTCCTGGAATAGCGCCTCCTTGCGCGCCAGCGAGCGGCCGGGGCCGGAGCCGAGCGCGAAGAATTTCTCATGGGAGAGGCTCCAGCCGGCATATTGGCTGGCGAGGCAGGCGACGACCGGATCATTGCTGGAGACGGTGAGCCAGAAGGGCCAGTTCTTCTGGCCCGGAGCCGGCGAGAGCGTGACCTTGCCGAGGCCGCCGAGGCAGATTTCCGTCAGCAGAAGGCCTGCGTCTATGCCGCCCGCCACCTTGGCGCCGGCGTCGATCAGCAGCTCTCCGAGGCTTCCGCGCGAAACGGCGAGGCGATAGCGCTCCGCGCCCGCGACGAGCCTGTCGACGATCTCGCCCGCCAGCGCATTGACGCTCGCCGTGGCGCGCCCGCTCGTATCCAATGTCCCTGTCACGTCTTTTGTCCTCGATTGGGGACCGGCTCCTCGGGCCGGCCGAAATTGCGGCGCGACTTTACTAAGCTTTCGTCCCGGGCGAAAGCCGCGCCGGGCGAAAGGCCTGTCACTCCCCCGTCAAGAGACTCACACGAGAGCATTACACGCGCCTGCTAGGAGAGGAGCCGTGATGCGGCGTCCGAGGGCTTACTCTTCTCGAGGAGAAGCGCAAATGGCCGACAATATCGCGGAAAAGTCCGGCGAGGCCGGCAAGAAGGACAATAACACTGGCAAGCTGATCGTCGGCGGCATAGCCGCGGTCATCGGCGGGGTGGTGGGCTATGGCCTGTTGGGCGGCCCGGCCATCCTCGCCAGCGCAGTGGTTTTCGGTCTCATCGGAGCAGCGCTGGGCTCCGTGTTCGACTGAACGCGTCAGTCGTGTGTGGCGTCGCGAGTCGCCGCCCTTCGGGCGGTTGTGCGGAATTCTAGGACGTAGTCATTTCCCCTTCAGGTCGCGGCCCCACGTTGTTCCGTGGGGCCGTTTTTTTGCTTCAGGCGGCCGCCAGCGCGGCGATGTCGCGGCGGGCCGAGGCCAGCGCCTCCTCCTTCTGCGCCGGGCCGAGGCCGACGCCCTCGGCGCGGACGAAGGCGAAATCGGTGACGCCGAGATTGCCGAAGGTCGTGCGCAGATAGGCCTCCTGATGATCCTGCGCCGAAAGCGTCGCATTGCCCGCATAGAGGCTGCCGCGCGTCGAGACGACGATGACGCGCTTGCCGGTCACGAGGCCTTTGAGCCCGTCGGCCGTATAGGCGAAGGTCTTGCCCGGCACGACGAGATGGTCGATCCAGCCGCGCAATTGCGTGGGAATGGAGAAATTATACATTGGCGCGCCGATCACGACGATATCGGCGGCGAGAAATTCCTCCAGAATCGTGCGGGCGGTGGAAAGCTCGGCCCGCAGCGCCGCATCCTCCGGCTCCGAGCCGGCTCCGCGAGCGAAAAAAAGCGCGCTGGAGAGCATTGGCGGCGCCGCGGCGGCGACGTCGCGATAGACGACCTCGAGACCGGGACGATCGCCGCGCAGCTTCTCCACCAGCTCGGCGGTGAGCCGGCGGCTCAGCGATTTCTCTCCCATAATGCTCGAATCGATCTGCAAAAGGCGGGTCATCCGGCTCGCTCCTGGTATCAAAGGGTAACTTAGGCTAGGTTGCCCCCTGTCGCTGCGGCGCGCAAGGAGGCACATTTTTGGAACGGGGTCACATTCATGTTCCTGCCCAATGCGGGCGCATTGCGGCCATTCTGTCACGCATCGGCGACAAATGGACTGTGCTGGTCGTCGAATCGCTCGGGAACGGGCCTTTGCGGTTCAACGAGCTGCGGCGTCGCATCGGCGGCATTTCGCAGCGCATGCTGACGCTGACGCTGCGCGCGGCCGAGCGCGACGGCTTCGTGACGCGCACCGTCTATCCCATAATTCCGCCCCGCGTCGATTATGAGCTGACGCCGCTCGGCCGCTCCTTGCGCGAGCCGCTGCATAGGCTGGGCGATTGGGCGCTCGAGAATGTCGAGACCATCGAGGAATCGCGGCGCCGTTTCGATGGCGAGGCGGAAAAGCAGGCCGCGGCGCCACGGCCGCAGCGCGCCGTCGGCGCGTGAAGGCGAAAGCAATGCCGGATGCGCGGTTCCACCTCCCCCTCGAGGGGGGAGGTCGAGCGCGAATGCGCTCGGGAGGGGGTGACGCCCGAGTCTCGGGGGCTCCCCACCCCGTCCGGCTCACGCCGGCCGACCCTCCCCCTGAAGGGGAGGGTGGGGGTGCGGCCTTCTCCTTTGCGCTTTTGAAAAAATCATGCGCAATGCAGCGCGAATGAGATTCGTCGGAGTGAGCCCAGAGTGACCGAGCGTCCGCAGACCAATGTTTCCTATGGCGCCGCTGCGCTCGTCTTTCTGGCGGCGGCGGTGGTGCTCGCTTTTCCGTGGCTGTCCGGCCGCGTCACCGTCCCATGGGACGCCAAGGCGCATTTCCAGCCGCAATTCGCCTTTCTTGCCCATGCGCTGCATTCTGGACAATCGCCCTTCTGGACGCCCAATGTCTTCGCCGGCTCGCCGCAGCTGGCCGATCCGCAATCGCTGATCTTCTCGCCCTTTTTCCTCCTCGCGGCCTGGCTCGTTCCCGAGCCCAGTTTCGCGCTCGAGGACGGCATCGTCTTCTCGATGCTGGCGATGGGCGGGCTCGCCTTCATCGCCTATTTCCGCGACCGCAAATTCTCGGCGGAAGGCGCGCTGCTCTGCGCGCTGGCTTTCGCCTTCGGCGGCTCGGCCGCCTGGCGCATTCAGCATACGGGGCAGGTGATGAGCCTCGCCTGGTTCCCGGTGACGCTCTTTCTGCTCGCGCGCGCGCTCGATCGCCGCTCGGCGCAATGGGGCGCCTATGCCGGCGTGGCGGCGGCCTTTCTCGTGCTCGGCCGCGATCAGGTCGCCTTTCTCGAAGTGCTCATCCTCTCGGCCTACGCCGTCTTCCGCGTCTTTTCCGACGACGCGAAGATTTCCACCGCCGTCGCGCCGCTCGCGGCCGGCGCGGCCTGCGGCGTCGCCATCATCATCGTTCCGCTGTTGCTGACGATGGAGCTGGCGTCGCAATCCAATCGGCCGGCCATCGATCTCGAAGGCGCCTTGCGCGGCTCGCTGCATCCGGCGGCGCTGCTCACTTTCGTCTCGGCCAATCTCTTCGGCACGGATGGTCCGCTCGCGAATTTCTGGGGTCCGCCGGCGCTCGTCTTCGGCTCGCCGGATCTCTTTCTCGCGCGCAACATGTGCGACGTCTACATTGGCGCGCTGCCGCTGCTCTCGCTCATCGCTCTGACGCGTCACGGCCTGCCGTCCAATCGCGAGATCAGCTTCTTTTCCGCCGCGGCGCTGGCGCTGCTGCTCTATGCGCTCGGCCGCTTCACGCCGGCCTTTGCGCTGATGTTCCATATACCGGGCGTCGATCTCTTCCGCCGCCCGGCGGACGCGACCTTCCCGCTCTGCGCAGTGCTCGCCATTCTCGCCGGCTTCGGCCTCAATGTCGTCGCCAATGCGCCGAGCAGACCGCCCTTGCGCTATCTCGCGGCGGCGCTGGGCGTGCTGTTCGCGCTCGCCATTGCGCTCGCCTGGAGCAAGGATCATCTCGCGGCGGCGCTCCTGCCGCTCGCCGAGAGCGCCGGCTTCGTGGCGCTGGCCTTTCTCGTCATCGCCTTCGCGCCGTGGCTCGCCGCGCGCCGCTATGCGCTGCTCGCCGCCGTCGGCGCGACGATGACGCTCGATCTCGCCGTCAACAATGGCCCCAATGAATCGACCGCGCTGCCGCCGCAGAATTTCGACGTGCTGCGCGCCGACACGCAGAACGATACGATCGCTCTGCTGCGGGCGCGTCTCGCGGCGACGGCGGCGCCGGATCGGCGCGACCGCGCCGAGCTCGCGGGCATTGATTTCCACTGGCCCAACGCCTCGCTCGTGCATGGCTTCGATCAGGAGTTCGGCTACAACCCGGTGCGCCTGCGCCTGCTCGAGGAGGCGACCGGCGTCGGCGATCATCTCGCGCTTCCCGATCAGCGCGTCTTCTCCAAGCTCTATCCCTCCTATCGCTCGACGCTCGCCGATCTCATCGGGCTGCGCTTCATCGCGACCGGCGTGCCGATCGAGGAGATCGACAAAAATTTGAAGCCCGGCGATCTCGAATTCATCGGGCGCACCAAGGACGCCTATGTCTATGAGAATAAGCGCGCGCTGCCGCGCGTGCTGCTCGCGACCTGCGCCACGCGCGTCGATTTCGCGCAGATGATCGAGGATGGCGTCTGGCCCGATCTCGACTATCGCGCCAGCGTTCTGCTGCAGGAGCCGCCCGTCTGCCGTCATTCTCGGCCGGAGGAGGGCGAGGCGAGCGGCGCGCGCATCCGCTCTTACGCCAATACGGAGGTGGTCATCGACGCCGACGTTCCGCGCGGCGGCGGCTATGTGGTGCTGAACGATATTTTCCATCCGTCCTGGACTGCGGAAATCGACGGCGAGCCGGCGGAAATTCTCCGCGCCAATGTGATGTTCCGCGCCGTCGCCGTGTCGCAGGGCAAGCATGAGGTGCGTTTCGTCTATCGGCCCTTCGACGAGCTGTGGCGGCGGCTGACGGGGCGAACGCAGTGATTTTATTCCATTCATTTCAACGAGGCCATAGATGCGGAACAGGTCTCTTCTGCGCGCGTCCGCTCGTCTGCTCGCGCCCTATAAAAGGCAGGCATTCGCCGCGGCGCTGACGGGAGGCGCAGCGAGCCTCGCGACAGTCGGTGTTCTCGCCATGATCGAGCGCGCCCTCGGCAATGGCCTCGCCGCCGCCGAGATCGCGATTTTCGCCGGGCTCTGCGCGACGATTCTCGCAGGCGAAATCGTCGCGAACCGCTCGAACAGCGAGGTCGTCCAGGGCGCTGTCGCCGATCTTCGCAAGGAGCTGGTCGACAAGATTCTCTGCGCGCCGGTGGCGGCGCTCGAGCGCTTGCAGCGGCATCGCATCGTCACCGCGCTCAATCACGACGTCGATGAAATCTGCGAGTTCGTGCGCGGACTTCCCTTTCTATTCGTGTCCGTGCTCACCGCGCTCGGCTGCGCGGCCTATCTCGTTTTTCTGTCCTGGCGCCTCGCGCTGGTCGCCGTCGCCTTCGCCTGCCTGCCGATCTATCTCATGCGGCGCGCCCTTTCGAGCGGCTTCGAGCTATTCGACGCCGAAAGACGCGCGCGCGACGAGCTGCAGAAGGATTACGACGCGCTGATCGAGGGCGCGAAGGAGCTGCGCCTCAATCGCGTGCGGCGCGCGGCGTTCCGCAATGATCGGCTGTTTGCGCGGATCGAACGCATACGCGATTTGACGACGCGCAATTTCGTGATTTTCTCCACCGTCGAGGCGATCGACACGACGTCTATCTTCATCGTCATCGGCGCGCTGACCGCCGCGCAATCGGCGCTGGGGGAAGCGCCCGCCACGACAGGGACGTTCATCGTCGCGCTTCTCTATATGCGCGCGCCCGTCACTGCGATGATCGCCACTGTCCCGATGTTCGGCCGCGCCGCGACGTCGTTTCGCCGTGTCGTCGATCTCTCCGAGAGCTTCACGACGGCGGAGCCGCGGCTCGTCGAAAGCGCAGCGCAGCCGGCTTCGCCGTTCTTCGGCTCGGTGGAATTGCGCGGCGTGACCTTCCAATATTCGCAGAAGGAGAATGTCGCCGGTTTCACGCTCGGGCCGGCGGATTTTCACATTCGCCCCGGCGAGATCGTGTTCATCATCGGCGAGAATGGCGGCGGCAAGACAACGCTGCTCAAGCTCATTCTCGGCGTCTATCCGCCGACGAGCGGCGAAATCCTCGTCGATGGCCGGCCGGTCTCCGACGCCGAGCGCGACGATTATCGCCAGCTGTTCTCCGCCGTTTTCTTCGATTATTTCCTTTTCGACGATGTGAGCGTCTCGCAGGAGTCGGCCGCCGCGGCGCAGGATTATCTCGCGCTCATGGAGATTTCGGAAAAGACTGCGATCGAGAATGGCGTCTATACCACCACCGCGCTCTCCGCCGGACAGCGCAAGCGTCTCGCGCTCGTATCCGCCTTCGCCGAGGGGCGGCCGGTGATGGTCTTCGACGAATGGGCGGCGGAGCAGGACCCGGCGTTTCGCCGCGCTTTCTATCGCGAGATTCTTCCCGATCTGAAGCGGCGCGGCAAGACGCTCGTCGTGATCTCGCATGACGATCGCTATTTCGACGCCGCCGACCGCATCGTCACGATCAGCGGCGGAAAGATTTCGGCAGAAGCTTGACGCCGCTCACGAGTCCAGCCAGCCGGCGAGCTCTCGTCGCGCGATCGTCTCTAGCGCGCGCAATCCATCCTCGCTGTCGTTGAGGCAATCGAGCCGCGCGAATTTTTCGCCGCCGGCCGCGAGGAAGGCGTGGCGCAGCTCGACGCCGATCTCCTCGAGCGTCTCCAGACAATCGGAGACGAAACCCGGCGTCAGCACGGCGACGCGCTTCACGCCGCTCTGCGCCAGCTCCCGCAGCACATTCACCGTATAGGGGCCGGTCCATTGCGTGCGGCCGAAGCGCGATTGAAAGGCGAGGCGCAAATGCTGCGTCGACATGCCGAGCGCGGCGCGCAGACGATCGTATGTCGCCTCGCAATGGCGGCGATAGGGATCGCCGCGGTCGATCTGCGCTTGCGGCAATCCGTGAAAAGAGGCGACCAGAACATCCGGCGTAAAATCCAGCGCGGCGAGTTGCGCGCGCGTCGAGGCGGCGAGCGCTTTTATATAGGCGGGATCGTCATAGAAGGGCGGGACGATGCGCAATGTCGGCTGCTCGCGCAATAGCGCCAGCGCGCGCGCCGCATCGTCGAAGACGGAGGCCGTCGTCGAGGCCGCATATTGCGGATAGAGCGGAAACAGAAGAATGCGCTCGCAGCCCTTTGCGCGCAGCGCGTCGATCTTCTCGCCGATGGAAGGCCCGGCGTAGCGCATGGCGAAATCGACGATGACGCCCGTATCCGTGAAGCGCGCGCCGAGCTTTTCCGCCTGTGCGCGCGTGATCGTCTTCAGCGGGCCTTCGTCACGTTCATTGTTCCAGACGGAGCGATAGGCGCGCGCGGAGCGGCGCGGCCGAAAGGTGAGCACGAAGCTCTCGAGAATGGGACGCCACAGCACGGGCGGCAGATCGACGACGCGGCGATCCGACAGAAACTCGCGCAAATAGCGGCGCACCGACCAATAATCGGCGCCCTTCGGCGTGCCGAGATTGACGAGCAGAAGGCCTATTCGAGACGCGCTCATGCGATGATCTTTTCCAAGGCCGCGAGTTCCGCCGCCTCCATTGAGAAACCATTTTCCTCGGCCGGAAAGCGCCCCTCGCGCACATCGCGCGCGTAAGAGGCGACCGCCGCGCGTAGCGCGGCGCCCAGCTCCGCATAGCGGCGATTATGCTTGAAGTCGCGGGTTCCCAGCGCGGCGAGATCATGCACGACCAGCACTTGCGCGTCGCAATCGGCGCCGGCGCCGATTCCGATCGTCGGCGCGCGCAGACGCTCTGTGATCTTCGCCGCGAGCTCGCGCGGGATGAGCTCGAGAACGAGAAAATCGGCGCCCGCAGCATCTAGCGCCAGCGCGTCGGCGAGGAGCTTGGCCGCGGCTTCGGCGGTTTTGCCCTGGCGGCGCTTGCCCTCTTGATGCTGCGACTCGAGCCCGATGTGGCAGCACACCTCATATCCCTCGCGCTTCAGCGCGCGCACGATTTCCGGCCGCGCGCCTTCGAATTTCACGCAATCGGCGCCGGCCTGCGCGAGCCGCGCAGCGCTGGCGAGAGCCTGCGCCTCGCTGTCATAGGTGGCGTAGGGGAGGTCGCCGATGAGATAGACGCCCGGCGCGCCGCGGCGCACGGCGGCGATGTGATGCGCCATATCGTCCAGCGTCACCTCGCGCTCGCTGGCGTAGCCCAGCACATTGGTGCCGACGCTGTCGCCCACCATGACGATATCGACGCCCGCCTCCACCTCGAGTCGGGCGGTCGGCGCGTCATAGGCGGTCAGCACGACGAATTTCTCGCCGCGCTTCTTCATCTCGACGAAATGGCCAGCCGCCATCTGCGCTCACCTTTCCCGATCCGCGTCAGGGCGCTCTATAGAGCAAAGGCGGCCGCAGAAAAAGCGTTCAGCGCGCGCAGGCCTGCGGCGGCAGCGGCAGGCGTATGTCCTGCAGCTCGTGGGTGCATTTGTCGCAACCCGCGAGCAGCGCATAGGCGACGATGAGACCCGCCAGAATGCAGAGCTTGCGCATGATCCTCTTCCTCGAAACTCCGCCGCCGTGAATAGGGCTGCGCGGTTGATAGCTCGAGAAGGGCGCCCCTGTCATTTCAGCACGACCACGCGGGTTCCGACCTTCACCCGATCATAGAGATCGGCGACGTCGCGATTGGTCATGCGGATGCAGCCGGAGGAGACGGCCTCGCCGATCGTCTCGCCCTCATTGGAGCCGTGGATGCGATAATCGCTGGAGCCGAGATAGAGCGCTCTCGCGCCGAGCGGATTGTCCTGGCCGCCCGCCATATAGCGGGGCAGGTCCGGCCGGCGCTTCAGCATGGCGGCGGGCGGGCGCCAATCGGGCCATTCCTTCTTGGCGGTGATCGTCTTCACGCCGGACCAGGTGAAGCCCTCGCGGCCGACGCCGACGCCATATTCGATCGCCCGCGTGGGGCCGAGCACATAATAGAGCCGCCGCTCCTTGGTGGAGACGACGATCGTGCCCTTCTTATATTGCGGATGGCTCCAGGCCACCTCCTGGCTCGGGATCGACTGCAGGCGGAAATTATTGACGAAATCCGCGACTGGGCCGCGATCGAGAAAATTGGCCGCCTGCGCGCTCCCCGAAAGGACGAGGCCGAATGCGATAGCGCCCGCGCAGCGCGCCCAGCTCGAGATCATGCCCATTGCTCTCCGTTCCGTTTACGTCCGCGTCGTTTCTCGGGAGCAAATGCGGCCGAAATGGGATGACGACGCCGACGGCGCATTTTCGGCGACGGATGCGATTTGGAAAATATTGCGGTCTATAGATCACTTGCGCCGCTCGGCGCGCCGACGGCTTATCTACCCCCGAAACCGAAAAGGCTCCCTCATGCCGATCACTCTTCGTGTGCTGATCCTAATCTCGGCGCTGCTCTTCGGCGCGGCCGCGCAGGCGGCGCCCGCCTCGCGAAATGCGCCGGTCGAAGTCTCTTCCGGCGTGAAATACGAGCTCGTGGCGCGCTGGGACGCACATCGGCTGAACCAGATAATGGAGACCGACACGCCGAAATTCGCGGGCGTCAAAGTGGACTACACGCCGGCGCGCAATGGCGTGAGGCTCTATAGAATCACTTATTCCTCCGTCATACCGGAGAAGGGCAACGCCCCGACCGTCGCCTCCGGCCTGCTCGCCGTGCCGGACACGAAGGAGACCTCGTTTCCCATGGTCTCCTACCAGCATGGCACGGTCTATGGGCGCCACGAGGTGCCCTCCTTCGCCGAGGAATCTCCCGAGACGCAGCTGATGATCGCGCAATTCGCCGGGCAGGGCTATGCCGTGATCGGCGCCGATTATTTCGGCCTCGGCGTCTCGCGGGAGCCCGAGGGCTATATGGTGAAGGCCAGCCATCAGCAGGCCTGCTACGATCTGCTGGTCGCCAGCCATGCCGTGCTCGACCATTTGAAGCTGAAGAGCGACAAGCTTTTCCTCTCGGGCTGGTCGCAAGGCGGCTTCGTCACCATGGCCTTTCTGGAGAAGCTCGAGAGCGCGGGCGTCGCCGTGCGCGGGGCGGCCACCGCCAGCGCGCCGCTGGATCTCTACGCCGCCATGGAGGGCTTTCTCGACTTTCCGCGGCCGAACGACGCCGTCTGGCTGAACAGCATCTTCATCCTGTCGGCCTTTTCCTACGAGAACTACTATGGCGTTCCGGGCCTCGCCCGCTCGCTCTTCGCCGAGGAGCACTACGACATCGCCAAAAAGGCCTATGATCGCCAGCCGATCGATGCGGCCGCCGTGCCGACCGATCTGCGCAAGCTCATCAAGCCGGATTATTTCGATCCGCATTATTTCGCCAATTCGGCCTTCGGCCGGCTCATTGCGGCGACGCAGGCCTATCGCTGGGTGATAAAATCGCCGGTTCGCAACTATTACGGCGAGGCGGACGAGGCGATCACCCAGGGCGTTGGCCGCATGGCGATGACCTATGCGCAGGCTTTCGGCTCCGGCAATAAGGTCGTCGAGGCCGTCTCCACCGGGCCGACGACGCATCGCGGCACTTTCGCGACCGCGGTCCCGCAATGGAAGGCCTGGTTCGACGGCCGCTGAGCGCGGCCCTTGCATCCTGCGCCCACGCCGCTATAAAGCGCGCTTCGCGACGCTTCCGGCCGGGGGCTGAACGGAAGGCCTTTGGCTCCGCCACAGGCAGGGTTCGCCCGTCTTCCAGTGTCTCCGCCTTCGAACTTCCCGATCGAGCCTTTCCTTTGAAGGCTCGAAGGGCTCTGCGCCGAGAGCGGGCTCGCGACGATGAGGAAAGGCAAGAGAATGGCTCTCTACGAGCATATCTATCTTGCGCGCCAGGACGTTTCGCCCCAGCAGGTGGAAGCGCTGACGACGCAGTTCAAGGGCATCATCGCCTCGCTCGGCGGCAAGGTGACGAAGACCGAATATTGGGGCGTCAAGTCCCTCGCCTATCGGATCAAGAAGAACCGCAAGGCGCATTTCACCCTTCTCAACATCGACGCCCCGCCGGCGGCCCTCGCCGAGGTCGAGCGTCAGCAGGGCCTGAGCGAGGACGTTCTGCGCTTTCTCACTCTGCGCGTCGATGCGCTGGAGGAGGGCCCCTCCGCCCAGCTGCGCAAGCGTGACGACGACGACCGTGGCGACCGCCGCGGCCCCGGCGGTCCGCGCCCCGACCGTGGCGATAGAGGCGACCGTGGCGACCGCCGCCCGCGCCGTGACGAACCCCGCGCCGAAGGAGAGACTTTCTGATGAGCGCCGCAGCCCGCCGCCCCTTCTTCCGCCGCCGCAAGTCCTGCCCCTTCTCCGGCGCCAACGCCCCGAAGATCGACTATAAGGACACGCGCCTGCTCTCGCGCTACATCTCCGAGCGCGGCAAGATCGTGCCCTCGCGCATCACGGCCGTCTCGGCCAAGAAGCAGCGCGAATTGGCCCAGGCCATCAAGCGCGCCCGCTTCCTCGGCCTTCTGCCCTACGTGATCCGCTGAGGCTTCGGGCCTTTCGGCCCGTCCGCTGGAATTTCACGGCCGCGCGATGAGCGCGGCCGTTTTTTTGTCTCGGTGATACGCGTCCAGCTTCATGGAAAAGCCATTTTATCTGCCGAAATTCCTAGTCGCATATTTTCATGTTCTATCTTTCGAAGGTTCGTCATGTGCGAGATCGACAAGCGCTATCCGGTATTCGGGCTGCATTTTCGGCGTTACGCGCCTTTCGCCAAATTCGGCCGGGCCAATCCCCTGACGATGGGCTTCGGCTACTTCGCCGGAGACGACCGGGGCGTCTCCACCTCATTGAAGGACACTTCTCGGACCTATGCGGCCGTGATGTTCAACAAGTCTGGCGTCGTGCATCAATTTGCCGGCTCCAGCGGCACTGAGTTCCATCCCGCCATAGGCTCCGTCATCAAAGGCATGGCCGTTGTGAAGAGCAACCTCGTGCGGACAAAGCTGGAAGGGCCGAGTTTGTTCGAATTTCGCGCGAGCACAGCGGGAGGCAATCCGCTCGTTCCCGGCGCTCCAGACATAGACACCTTCATCGACGCACGGATCGATTTCGGCATGGCGAAGCGGCTGCGCGTCAGCGGCCACGTCTATGGCGACGATTTTCCCAATCTCGAAGTGTTCCTCATTTGCTATCGCACCGGCCGAACCGCTCTGCTGGTCGATGGTCAGACCGAGGGCGGGCGCAACACCGGCCCTATGGGACATCTGTTGGGCGATGGCGCGGATAATCTGCTCGCCGTTTTTCGCGGCGATTTGCCGCTCGACGACGAAGGGCGGCTGGCGCGCTCATCCACTGTGGAGCCGAAGACAATCTGAGAGTTTCTAACAATTGAATCGAACTATCATAGAATTCGACGAAAGCTGCATTTCCTCGAAAGCAATGAGGTCTCAATTTCTTCTTTACCTCGGCGGCGCCACGGGCCAATATCCCTCTCGGGAGACTGCATCCGGCGAGACGAGAGCTCGACAATGCGCGCGGAGAAACCGCAGCGCGGCCGGAGGCGACCAGAGGAGGGTGAATGTCGGAGGCCGCGACGGCCGACGATTGGCGTCGCCTCGTGTTCGACGAGACAGTCGCGGGCCTCGTGCTCGTCGACCAACGCGGCGCGATCATCGGCGCCAATCCCTGCGCGCGGCGCATGTTCGGCTTCGGCGCGGAGGCGGAGATCATCGGCCTGCCGCTCGCCCGCCTTCTGCCGCAGGCGTCGCCAGTGGTCGTAGGCTCTGGCCTCGGCCTGCAGGGCGTCCGCCGCGACGGCGCGCGTTTTCCGGTCGGTGCGCGCTTCTCCGCCATTGCGCGCGACGGCGAACCCCTCGTTCTGGCGACGATCGTCGATCTGTACGAGACGAACGCCGAGGAGGCCGCGCTCGTCGCTCATGCGGAGGAGCTGGAGCGCCTCAATGAGCGTCTGGCGCGTTTCGCCTTCGTCGCCTCGCAGGATCTTCAGGAGCCGCTGCGCAAGATCGCCGTCTTCGGCGATCTGATGGAGGAGGCGATCCGGCGCGGCGATACTGACGAGATCGCCCGCGCCAATGAGGTGATGCGTTTTTCGGCGCTGCGCGCGCGCGCGCTGGTGCAGGATCTTCTGTCCTTCTCGCGCATCGTGAACGACGAGCTGGAGCTCGCCTCGCTCGATCTGCGCGACGCCATCGCGCTTTCGCTGGCGGCCTTGTCGCCGACGATCGCCGAGACCGAGGCGCGGGTGGAGATCGATCTGCCTGAAGTCTCCATCACGGCCGACGCCACGCAATTTCAGCGGCTGGTGCAGAATATTCTCGCCAACGCCATCAAATATAGAAAGCCCGGCCGACCGGCGGCGGTCGATATAAAGGGCTTTTGCGACGAGAGCTCGCTCCGCCTCGCCATCGCCGACGACGGCATCGGCTTCGAGGCGCAATATGCGCAGAAGATATTCGAGCCGCTGAAGCAATTGCACAGCAAGGTCGATTATCCGGGCTCGGGCGTCGGCCTCGCCATCTGCAAGGCGATCGCCGATCGCCATGGCTGGCGCCTCAGCGTCGAGGCGGAGCCCGGCGTCGGCGCGACCTTCTTCATCGTGCTGCCGATCCGCGACGCGCAGGCGCGCTGATCAGCCGTCGAGCCGCTTGCCCAGCCGCCCGGCGAGGTCCTGCACATATTGCCACGCCACGCGGCCGGAGCGTGCGCCGCGCGTGATCGACCATTCGAGCGCCTCACGCTCGATCGTCTCCTGCGGCGCGTCGAGCCCGTGATGGCGCGCATAGCCGAAAACCATGGCGAGATATTCCGCCTGGCTGCAATTGTGGAAGCCGAGCCAGAGGCCGAAACGGTCGGAGAGCGAGACCTTCTCCTCCACCGCCTCGCCGGGATTGATGGCGGAGGAGCGCTCATTCTCCATCATGTCGCGCGGCAGCAGATGGCGGCGGTTGGAGGTGGCGTAGAACAGCGCATTGCGCGGCCGCCCCTCGACGCCGCCCTCGAGCGCGGACTTCAAGGATTTGTAGCTCGTCTCCGCCGCATCGAAGGAGAGATCGTCACAAAACAGCAGAAAGCCGAACGGCTTTTCGCGCAAGGTGGAGAGCAGCATGGGCAGGCTCTCTATGTCCTCGCGATGAATCTCGATGAGCTTCAGCGGCCGCACGCATTCCTTTTCGCGCGCGATCGTCGCATGCGCCGCCTTGACGAGCGAGGATTTGCCCATGCCGCGCGCGCCCCACAGCAGCGCATTATTGGCCGGCAGCCCGCGCGCGAAGCGGCGCGTGTTGTCGATGAGCTGATCGCGTTGCCGCTCGACGCCCTCGAGCAGCGCGAGATCGACGCGATTGATCGCTACGACGGGCGAGAATTCGCTGCGCGCCGCCCGCCAGACGAAGGCCTCGGCGCAGGAAAAATCCACCGCGCGCGGCGGCGGCGGGGCGAGCCGCTCGAGCGCTGTGGCGATGCGCTCGAGCAGAGCGAGCTTGGTTTCTTCCGACATGAGGGCTCCTCGCTGCGGCGCGAATGGCGCGGGCGAGGCGGCTTATAGCAGAGGATGCGGATGCGCGCTCGTCGTCACGCTATCCGCGCGGGCATGCGGCGGCGCGTCATCGCTCGGCCTCCGGCAAGCGTCCCGAGTTCGAGCGGCGCCGCGCCCGGCCGCGGCTTTGCGAAGAGCTGCTGCGCGAAGATATGCTCCAACGCGGTGTTGAAGGCCTGTGAGTCCGACGATGACGAGGAGGACATCATCAGCAGCCCTGCCCAGCTATCCAGCCACTGGCTTTGTGCGGCGCGCGGCCGGGCAGGGCGCGCGCTCAGAACTCCGCGCGCAGCGAGCCGAGGATAGTCCGCGGCGCGCCATAGAGGCGGTAGCCTAATCCCATTCCCGAGGCGGTCGGGTCGAGAGCCGTTTCCGCATAATAAGTCGTGTCCAGGAGATTGGAGACATTCACCTGCGCCGTGAGCTTCAGTCCGGAAAACGTGAAGCTATAGGCCGCCATCAGATTGATCGTGGCGTAAGCGGGATTGGACATCTGCAAGCCGAGGCCCGACAAATCATAAATCGGCTGCCGGTCGCGATAGATGGCTCCGCCGCCGATCTTCAGCCCTTTCAGCATTTCGGTCTGGAACTCATAGGTCGACCAGAGGCTCGCCATATTTCTCGGATCGCGTCCGAACCGTTGGCCGATCTGGGCCCGATTTTCGTCCTTGGTGGTGCGCACCTCTTGATTGGTGTAGGTCGCGATCATGCTCCAGCCCGGCAAAATTTCGCCCTGAATGTCGACTTCCACTCCCTTGCTGCGCACCTCGCCGGTCAAGACCACGAAGCCGAGACCCGGATGCGCATAATCGGTCGAGGGGACATTGGTCTTGGCGAGATTGAAGTAATCGGCGGTCGCCCGCAGCCTCCCGTCGAACCATTCGAGCTTGACGCCGGCCTCGAATTCCTGCGCTTTGCTCGGGGCCGCCGGCGTTCCGGGGAAGATCCGGCCGGCGCCCGCGCCGAAGCCGTCGGCGTAATGGCCATAGACGCTGACCCATTGTTCCGGCCGCCACAACAGACCGAAGCGCGGCGTCACGGCTTCGGCCGTCGTCACCTTGTCGCTCGGCGTCAATGCGTCGGCGGTCAGGCCGGACGCGCTCTTTTGCTGGATATATTGATATCTCGCGCCCGCCAGGATCGAGAAATCATACGGCAGCTTGATTTGATCCTGAAGATAAAAGCCCGCCGTGTCCTGCAGATTGGAGACCGCGCCGGAAGGGACCGGGGCGGCGAGAAACGGCGTGCCGGGATGGACTGGATTGAAGAGGTCGATTTCCGAGAACGACGTGAAGTTGATGAAGTTCTGGCTTCCGGTGCTGGACCTGTAGAAGTCGCCGCCGAGTAGCAAAGTGTGCTTCGCTCCGAAAGTGTCGAAATGTCCGACGACATCGACATTGGTCGAAAAAGCGGTTTGCTGTCTGGCGGATTCTCCGCTGTATCGCTCGACGAGATATCTGGTTCCGGTATCTTGGACGAAGGCGGGCAGTCGGAAGGAGCTAGCGTCTTCCGCGCGCTTAAAGGCGATCTGCTGCTTGATCGACCAGTCGTTGTCGAATTGGTGTGACCAGGTGAGCGCCGAAAAGAAGGTTTTCAGCGTGTCTGGAGAATGCTCGCTATAATTTCGATTGCGCGGCAACGACAAGAACTGCCCGTTGAATGCAGGAGTGGAGCCGAAAGTGATCGCGCTGCGATTTTCATCATATTGGACTTCGAGCTTCACAGACGTCGCCGCATCGATGTTCCATTTGAGCGTCGGCGCGATGAAAATATCCTGGCCGTGAATGAGCTCGATCGGTGAGCCGAATGGCGCGCCATTGTTCTGGTAGGACATGTTCAGCCGATAGAGCCAGTCCCCGTCTTTGGTGACGGGTCCGGTTGCATCGATGGTGGTGCGGTAATTGGCGAAAGAGCCGATCTGCTGGTCGATTGAATAATAGGGCGCGTTCAGCGGCTCTTTGGTGACGATATTGACGACGCCGCCGGGCTCGAGCAGCCCGTAGAGCGTGGCTCCGGGACCCTTGAGCACCTCTATGCTCGAGATATTGGCGAGCTGGATGGTGGAGATGCCGTCGATTCCGCTGCCGTTGGGACCCATGCGGAACCCGTTGCGGAAATAAACGTCACTGGCGAAACCACGCAAATTGATGTCGCCGTAGGGCGTGCCGCCGCCGAAAGCGCCGCCGCCGCCGACCGCCACGCCGCTGACATTCTGCAGCGCTTGCTCGATAGTGATCGCCTGCTGATCTCGCAGCACCTGCTGGGTCACCGATTGAATGTTCAGCGGCGTCTCCATCACCGGCGTGTCGGTCTTGGTGCCCGTCGAGGCGTTCGGCAGCACATAGCTTTTGTTGTAGGGGTCCTGTCCGGCGCCGGCGCCGCCATAGTCGCGACCCCGTCGCTCCGCCGGCGTCCTCGCCTCCGCCCCCACGTCGATCGGCGGCAGCGCCTCCGCGCCGACAGCGTCGCTGCGCACGCCATCGTTCTGCGCCAGCACGATCAGCACGGATTTTCCGTCCGCCGCCACGTCGTAATTCAGCCCCGAGCCCGACAGCAGCTCTTCCAGCGCCGCATTCAGCGTATGCGTTCCCTCGAGCCCGCGCGTCGTCAGCGTCCGCGTCAGCGTCGTGTCGTAGACGATCAGCACGCCGCTCGTATCGGCGAGCCGCGTCAGCGCCGTCGACATGCGGCCAGCGGGGATGGAATAGGCGCGAACGATCTCGACGATTTCTTTGTCGGGAATTTGCGCATGCGCGCGGGCGTCGTCGGCGCCGCCGATCGCCAATGCGCCCAACACTGTGGCCAGCGCCGTCGCGCTCATGAGCACACTCCCGGCGTCGCCGCCGCTCCGCCTCGAAACCCGTCTCGCCATCGGCGCCCCCTCGCATTTTTTCGGGGGCTCGAACGTCCCCTCACCGAGTTGGACGCGGCTCGGCGTACGGGGAGGAGGTCGCTCGATGAAGTTTTTTGCGCGGCTCCTCTCAGCCTCCGATCAGCGTGACGAAGCCAAGGGAGACGGCGCGAAGTCCGAGCGATTTTTGAATCGCGCGTAGCGCCGCCTCGGGATCGCGGGTCTCGAAGACGCCGGTCACGCGCCGCCCGCGCAGGCTAGGGTCGACGAGCGCCACATATCCGCGGCGGTAGCGCGAGAGAGTCGCCAGCACCTCGGCGAGCGGCTTGTCGTCGAAGATGAGCTTGCCGCGCCGCCATGCCGTCACCTGATCCGTATCGACCGGATAGGGCGAAACCGCCGCCACGCCCGGCGCGAAGGCGCTCTGCGCGCCTTGCTCGACGATGACGCTCGGGCCGGCGCCCGACAGCCGCACGCGATGCTCGGTCACCGTGACTTCGGTGCGTGCGCCCTGGATCGAGACGTCGAAGGCGGTGCCGAGCGCGGTCGCCGTTCCCGCCGGAGTGGCGACCGAAAAGGGCCGGGCGGAGTCGGGCGCCACGGCGAACCAGGCCTCGCCCCGGAGCAGCGTCACGCGCCGCTCGCCGCCGGCGAAATTCGTCTCCAAAGCGGAATCGGGGCCGAGCTCCACGCGCGAGCCGTCCTCGAGGACGAGGCTGCGCAGCTCGCCGGTTCCGGTGAGATGGCCGGCGCGCCAGCGGATCGCCAATTCGTCATAGGAGAACGCGAGGGCCAGAGCGAGGCCGGCCAGCGCTGCGCCGATGCGCAACCGCGTGAGACGGGGCGGGCCGGACGCGTGGGCCGCCGGCTGGAGGCGCGGGCGCACGACCTCGAGATTGCCCCACAGGCGGCAGATATCGTCGAAGGCGGCCTTGTTGGCGGCCTCCGCGGTCAGCCAGGCGGCGAAGGCCTCGCGCTCCGCCGGCGTCGAGGCGCCCGAGTCGAGCCGCATCCACCAGGCGATGGCGGCGCGCCGTCGCTCCAATTCCGCTTCGCTGGGGGCGTGGTCCGCGCTCATGGTCTCCGCAGAGGGCTCGAGAACAAGGCTCTCATAGGGTAGGACGCGCCCGACATGCAAAAGGGGAGGTCGGCGCCCAATCAATCGAGCGCCGCCCGGCAGCGCTCCATGGCGAGCCGCAGATGCTTTTCCACCATATTGCGGGAGACGCCCATGCGCGCCGCGATCTCCTCATGGGTGAGGTCCTCGAAGCGGCGCATGACGAAGGCCTGCCGGCATTTGGGCGGCAGCGCCTCTATCGCCTCCAGAAGGCGACGGGCCAGCTCCTCCGTCTCATAGAGCGCATCCGGCGCGACGGCGGGCTCTATGACCTCCTCGGGCGCGTCGCCGGGGACGAAATATTTGGCCTCGCTGTCGCGGCGGCGGGCGAAATCGCGCGAGAGATTGATGGCGATCTGCTTCAGAAATGCCGGCGGATCGGCGACGTTCTCGAACCCGTCGCGGCGAATCGCGCGCACGAAGGTCTCCTGCAGCAGGTCCGGGGCGTGGTCCGGCCCCACGCGGCGCTTGAAATAGTCGAGCAGCGCGCGCTTGTTGCGGCGAAACAGCTCGCGAAAACGTTCGGATTTTTGATCGGGCATGATCGCCTTTCGGCGGCGGAGCGGCTCCGCTCGGCGCGGAGGACTCGGCGCGGCTCGCTATGCGCTTGTCGAAGGTCGGCGGCTGCGGGCCGGGAGAGCTCTGGCCGCCTGCTGACGCTCAGACGAGCGCCGGGGGCGCGCGCGAAAATTGCCGGAAGCCGGTCGCTCCCGCCACCGGCCGCGCATCGATCTCCACCGCGCGGCCCGTCGCCGCTGCGTCGCGCGGGAGGAGCAGGAGGAGCGTCGCCGCCACCAGCGTCGGGAGCCCGGCGCCGCCATGGGCGCAGGAGAGCGGGCAGTAGAGGCAATGGCCGGGCTGGTCGGGCGCGGTCGGCGCATGGCCGCCTTCGGGCGTGACGCTGCAGAGGCGGGCGGCTGAAGCTAGTCCCGGCTCCATTGGCGCGGGACGAGTCTCGGAAAAGGCGAGGGCGACGATCTGAATCAGCAGCAGCGCCGCCATCCCCCTGGTGAGGAGGGCGCGCGCGAACCGCCACAGGCCGGGCCGAAACTTCACCATGGCGGCAGGGTCGGCAATGGCGGAAGGAGCGTCAAGAGGCAAAACGCCCCGCGGCTGGCGCGGGGCGTCGAATTTCCGGTCGCTGTCGCCGTGGCGACACAGCGGCGCTTCCGTCGTCAGTTGCAGAGGAGGGGGACGACCGATATCCCGTCTCGGCCGGGCGCGCTGGTCTCATAGAGGCCGCGCTGCGGCCGCAGGCATTTCCGCGAAACGAAAATGGCCGCGTCCAGCGTGGACGCGGCCATTATGATCTAAGTTTCTCTCTATTTCGCGGTTCTATCGCGCCTTTTTCAAAGCGCGGAGACTTTCGGCTTGCCGGCGGCGGGCTTCGTCTCCGGCTTGGCGGGGGCCTTGGCGTTCTCCCAGCCGCCGGGGGGCGGCGGGACGTCATTGGCCGCATTGTCCGGCTGCTTGGGACGGAAGCCGTCGACGAGCGCCTTGGCGGCCGCCATGTCCTTGGTGTCGAGACGGGCGCGGACCTCGTCGCGCTTCTTGCCGGCGTCCTCGTCGCCCTGAGTGGCGGCGGCCGAGAACCACAGATAGGACTGCGTCAGACTCTGCGGAACGCCGAGCCCGCGGGCGTAGAGAATGGCCAGATTGAACTGGCTGTCGCGCACGCCATATTCGGCCGCCTTGCGGAACCATAGCGCCGCCTGGTCGTAATCCGGCTTGCCGTCGCCGCCGCCGGCGTGCAGCACGGCGAGATTATGCATCGCGCGGGCGTTGCCGGCGTCGGCGGCGCGCTTGTACCAGGAGAGCGCCTTGGCGTAGTCGCGCTCGACGCCCATGCCCTTCTCATAGATGGAGCCGAGCCGGTATTGCGCCGGAGCGAGGCCCTTGTCGGCCGCCTTCTCGAACCATTGGAAGGCGATTTTGGGATCGCGCGGGGCGCCGCCGCGACCCTCGGAGTAGCGCAGGCCGAGCTCATATTGGGCGCTGGCGTCGCCGGCTGCGGCGATCTCCTTGATGACGCTGAAAACGTCCTGCCGCGGCGCGGCGGGCGCATTGGCCGCCGGCGTTCCGATCGCGCCGACCGGCATGGGATCGATCGTCTGCGAGCCGAAACGTCCGGGCGTCGGAGCCTGCGGGCCGGGAGCGAAGGAGCCGACGCCGGAGCCGCCGGGCGCGAGCGCCGGAAGGCCGATTGGCCTCGGCGCGGCGGCGGGCGCCTTGGCGGGCTCGGCCGCCGAGACCGTCGCGGCGGCGGGAGCGTTCGGAGCCGCGGCGGCGTCCTTGGGGGCCGCGTCCTTGGGCTCGGCGGCCGCGTCCTTGGCGGCAGGCTCGGTGGAGGCGGTCGCCTCGTTCGGCTCCGCCTGAATGGCGGAGGCCTGCGGAGCCGGATTGTCGAGCGTGACGCGGGCGATTTGATAGGCGCCATAGAGCAGCACCAGCACGCCGACGCCGAGCAGCAGCGGCCGGCGGCGGGATTGCAGCGCCGCGCCGACGCCGCCCGTCGCGGCGACGCGCTCGGGCTCCTGCTTCTGCTCGGCGGCGATCTTCTTGGCCGCCTTGCCTTGGGCGGCCTTGCCCTGCGCCGCTGCGGCCTGGGCGTCGACCGCGGCCTGCTGGGCGGCGCGGCGCGCGGCCGCGATGAAATCCTGCTGCACCGAGCCGGAGCGATCGTCGTCGCGGGAGACCATCGGCTCGCGGCGCGGGCGGCCGCCCGGCTCCAGCAGAATGTCCTCCACATCGCCGACCGGCGCCGCGGATTTCACGCGCGCGGCGCGGCGGGGATCGGTCCCGTCCTTGGCGCGCTGCGGCTCCGCCGCTGCGCCCGGCTTGGCCTTGCGCAGATCGGTCAGCTCGTCCTCGAACATGGAGAGGCGCTCGACGACGCGCTGCAGCGTCTCATGGACGGCGGCGAGCGTCTGATTGGTGCGATGGCCGGCCTCGTCCTGGAAATGACGCAGCTCGACCAGCTCCTTCTCCAGCGCGTCCTGCAAGCCGCCGTGAACCGTCGCGTCGCGCAGGACATCCTGAGCCGCCTCGCGCGCGGCGATCTCGGCGACGCGCATTGTGGAGCTGCGCGTCTCCTCGACCTTGGTCGACAGCGCGCCCAGCGCCCGCTCTATGGCGGCGAAGGAATCGGCGTTCATGTCGGAGTGGTCGAGCCGTTCCGCGAGCCGGCCGATCTGCTGCTCGAGCGCGCCGAAGGCGCTGCGATCGGCCTCCGGATCGAGCGCCGCGTCCATCTTCTGCGCCAGCTGCCCGACCAGCTCCGCCAAATGCAGATTGGCGTCGTCGCCGCGTCGGCGCGCGGTCGAATCGATGCGCGCGGCGAGCTCTGCGTGGACATGGTCGATGCGCTCGGCCAGCTCGCGCAATTGCTCGGAGCCGGCGGATTTCTGCGCGCTGGCGGCGACGGGCTGGAGCCGCTGCTCGAGCTTCTCGATCTTGCGGCCGAGCTCGTCGAAGCCCGGATGAACGATCCGGGCCTCGCTCGCCGCGTCGATCTTCTTGGAGAGGGAGCTGAACAGCCGCTCGAACTGATTGGGATCGACGCTGGCGCCGCCATTGCCCTTGCGCTCGACCTCGGAGCGCAGCGCGTTCATCGCCGCGGCGATCTCGCGCAGCTGCTCGGAATCAGCGGATGTCTGCGCCGCCGTGGCGGGCTGGAGCCTCTGCTCGAGCTTCTCGATCTTGCGGCCGAGCTCGCCCACCGGATCGACGATCTTCGATTGCGCGGCCGCGTCGATCTTCTTGGCGAAGGAGGCGAAGAGCTGCTCGACCTTGCTCGCATCGACGCCCGAGCCGCTGCGCTCTATGCGCGCGGCGAGCGATTTATGGACCTGCTCGATGCGCTCGTTGATCTCGTCGAAGCGCTTGCCGCCGCCCGATTTCGTCGAGATGTTGTCGAGCTTGGCTGCGAAATATTCGAGCCGGCGCTCGAGCGCGGCGAAGGAGCCGCCGATCTCGGTCGAGACGATGGAGCGAATGCTCTGCACGAGCTCGCTCACATCCTTGGCCGTGGCGACATTGGCGCCGGCGGCGCTCAGCTCGTCGACCTGCGTGGTCAGCGCGGCGATGCCGGCCTCGAGCTTCTCGATCGGCAGAGGACGGCGGGAAACCGCCTTCAGCAGCTCGTGAATCTCGCGCGTCTCGCCGGCGATCGCGTCTATGGCGGCGCGATCGGCGCCGCCGGCGGCGTGATGCTCGGCGAGCTTGTCGTTCAGCGTTCGCACTTCCTCATAGAGGACGGCGACGATGCGGCTCGGATCGAGCTCGCGCAGGATGGAGGCGAGATCGGCGGTGAGGCGCTCGACCGGCGCCAGCACCATCTCCTCGACGCCATAGAGACGCTGCGCCTCGACGCGCTCGGTCAACTCGCGCAGCGCCGATTCGACGGCGGCGACGGAGGCCCGCGGCGCGAGATCGACGAGCGCGCGGGAGAGGCCTTCGAGATCGCAGCGCAACAGGTCGATCTGGGCGACGACGGCCGCCTGCTGCTCGCCCTGAATGCTCTGCTCGGCGCGGGCCGACATCAGCTGGCGCGACAGCGACTCGATCGATTCGGCGAGACCGTCGAAGATCGCCGGCCGCGCCTCGATTGCCGCTCTGGCGACGAAATCGCCGCCCGCCTGGTCCTCGAGCGCGCGCTGGCGCTCGGTGATTTCGGCGACGGCCTCCGACAGCGGACGCCGCGCGGCGGCGCGACGCTCGCGCTCCTGCCGGCTGTCGCGCTCCAGTCTCTCGCGTTCCTGCTGCTGCTCGCGCTCCGAATTCTCGCGCTCTTGCTTTTCTCGTTCTTGACGCCGGCGTAGCTCGACGGCGCGGCGCTCCTCGGCTTCCTCGTCCAGCCGCGCCGCAATTTCGGCGAGCCGCTGATCGAGCGAGCCGAGCGCATTCTCGAACTCATAGGCGCGATCGTCGTTGGAGAGGCTGTCGATGCGCGCCTCGAGCCGCGCCAGCGCGTTGCGGATCGGCCGCACGCTCTCGTCGGGGCGGGTGGCGATGCGCTCCTCTATGTGGCCGAGCCGATCCATCACCGCGCCGATATCGTCGCCGAGGCGAGCGCGGCTCGTATGATTGCGGTCGATCAGCTTGGCGAGGCCGGAGAGGGCGTTGGCCGTCTTGCGCTCGCTCTCGGCGGAGCGCCGCTCGAAGAGCGCGACGGCGTCGTCGACGATGGCTTTGGCGTCGACCTCGGCGCGGCCGCGCGGCGCGAGCGAGCGGAAATCGTCTTCCGGCTCCTCGTCGCGGATGTCGCGTCTCGGCGCGGCGTCGCGGCGCATGCGGCCGCGATCATTGCGTCCGTAGAGACGCGAGCGCAGCGCGCGTCGGCGCGCCGGAGCGTTCGGCTCCTCGTCATCGACGCCGGATGAGCGGTCGTCGAAATTGGCTTTTTCTTGGATCACATCATCGAGCCAAGCGGAAAGGCTCTTGCCCGATCGTCGTGCGGCGGCGCGCGCGACATCGCGGGTTTCGTGATCTATGCCCTTGAAGCTCCAGGGAAATGCCTCTGTCATCGGATATCCGGCGGGCTCGACCCGTGTTGGCTGGGGAAAACTGGACGAGCGACGACTCGAGAGGCGCGAATCGCGCCGGAACGCTGTGAGGGCGGGGTACGCCGTCGCCGGGGACTTTCCTTCGAAGAAGGTAAATAAATGGTTAACGCTTGCGCGGAGCCGACCGTGTGGCTCCCCTATTGCGCAGGAGGGGCCGGCTCTCTACCTATTGCTGCGCAGGACGCACCTAACGAACCCCTGATTCGCACGCATTATGAACGACTTGTCTTTCGGCGTCCAAACGCGTTCGACGTTGCGTTTTCGTAACCGAGACAGGCGCATGATCGTCGATGAGCCGGCCGAGCGCCGGGAAAACGCCTATATCGAGATATCACCTAAGCGATCCGCGCAGGGAGGGCTCTCATGCCGATCTACAAGGCCCCGGTGGACGACACTCTCTTCCTCTTGAACGACGTCCTGCATTTCGAGCGCTATGGCAATCTGCCCGGATTCGCCGACGCCACGCCCGACGTTCTGGCGCAGATCATCGGCGAGGCGGGCAAAATCTGCGAGGAGCGGCTGCAGCCACTGAACCGCAGCGGCGATGCGGAAGGATGCCGGCTGGACGCCGAGGGCGATGTCACGACTCCCGCCGGCTTCAAGGAGGCCTATCGCGAGTTCGTCGCCGGCGGCTGGGTGGGGCTGGCGGTTCCGCCCGAATATGACGGACAAGGCCTGCCTTATACGTTGGCCGTGGTGATGAACGAGTTCGCCTCGGCGGCCAACATGTCCTTCGCAATGTATCCGGGCCTGACGCAAGGCGCGCTCGCCGCGCTGCTGCGCCATGGCGGCGAGGAGCAGAAGCGCCTCTTCGCGCCGCCCATGGCGGCGGGCCGCTGGACCGGCACGATGAATCTCACTGAGCCGCAATGCGGCACCGATCTCGGCCTGCTCACCACCAAGGCGAGCCCGCGCGAGGATGGCTCCTACGCCATCAGCGGGCAGAAGATTTTCATCTCCGCCGGCGAGCATGATCTTTCCGAGAATATCATTCATCTCGTGCTCGCGCGTATCGACGGCGCGCCGGCCGGGGTGAAGGGCATTTCCCTTTTCATCGTGCCGAAATACGAGGTGAATCCCGATGGGACTCTCGGCGCGCGCAATGCGGTGCGCTGCGGCGCGCTCGAGCATAAGATGGGCATTCACGGCAACGCCACATGCGTGATGAATTATGACGGCGCCAGGGGCTTTCTGGTCGGCGAGCCCAATCGGGGCCTCAATGCGATGTTCGTGATGATGAACGAGGCGCGGCTCGGCGTCGCCGTGCAAGGTCTCGCGCAATCGGAGGTCGCCTATCAGAATGCGGCGGCCTACGCCAAGGAGCGCCTGCAAGGACGCGCGCTCACCGGCGCGAAGAACGCCGGCGGCGGCGCCGATCCGATCATCGTGCATCCGGATATTCGGCGCGGCCTCATGGAGATGAAGGCCTTCAACGAGGCGGCGCGCGGCCTCGCTCTCGCCACCGCGCTGGACAGCGATATCGCGCATCGGTCCGAGGACGCCAAGGCGCGTCAGATCGCGGAGGATCGTCTCGGGCTGCTGACGCCGGTGCTGAAAGGCGTGCTCACCGATCTCGGCTTCGAGAGCGCGGTGAAGGCGCAGCAGATATGGGGCGGGCACGGCTATATAGACGAGAATGGCGTCGAGCAATTCGTGCGCGACGCGCGCATCACCATGATTTATGAGGGCGCCAATGGCATTCAGGCGCTCGATCTCGTCGGCCGCAAATTGCCCAAGGACAATGGCCGCGCCGCAATGGCCTATTTCGCCGAAATGAGCGAGTTTATCGCTCATGAGAGTTCCGACGAGATGAAGCCCTTCGTGGAGCCGCTGAAGGCCGCGCTCGGCGATTTGCAAAAGGCCACGATCTGGCTGATGCAGAATGGGCTCGCCAAGCCCGACAATGGCGCCGGCGCATCTTATGATTACATGCATCTCTTCGGCCGCGTGGCGCTCGGCTACACATGGGCGCGCATCGCCCGTGCGGCTCTCGCCAAGAAAAAGGAGGCGCAAGGCGACGGCGCATGGCTCGACGCCAAGCTGACGACGGGCAAATTCTATATGGAGAAGATGCTGCCCGAGACGGGCTTTCGTCTGGCGCGCATCACGGCAGGGGTCGATACGCTGATGAGTCTGCCGGCGGAGATGTTTTGATGAAGCGAATAGCGAATAGGGAGTAGCGAATAGAGAGAGGCGAGCTACTCGCTACTCCCTATTCGCTATTCGCCCAGCAACGGAGTTGCTTCATGCCCGAAGCCTATATCTACGACGCCGTGCGCACGCCGCGCGGGCGCGGCAAGCCCGACGGCTCGCTGCATGAGGTGTCGAGCCTCGGCCTCGCCGTCACCGCTCTTTCCGCGCTGAAGGAGAGGAACAATCTCGACGGCGCGCCGGTCGATGATGTGATCCTCGGCTGCGTCGATCCGGTCGGCGAGGCGGGCGGCGACATTGCGCGCGCCGCGGCGATCTCCGCCGGCTATGGCTATGGGGTTCCCGGCGTGCAGATCAATCGCTTCTGCGCTTCCGGCCTCGACTCGGTGAATTTCGCCGCTGCGCAGATCATGTCCGGCCAGCATGAGCTGACGATCGGCGGCGGCGTCGAGAGCATGAGCCGCGTCGGCATCGGCGCTTCCGGCGGCGCCTGGCCGGTCGATCCGACCATCGCCATTCCCTCTTACTTCATGCCGCAAGGCGTCTCCGCCGATCTTATCGCGACGAAATATGGTTTCTCGCGCGACGATGTCGACGCTTATGCGGTGCAGTCGCAGCAGCGCGCCGCGCGCGCCTGGGAGGAGAAGCGCTTCGCCAAATCCATCGCGCCGGTGAAGGACGTCAACGGCCTTACCATTCTCGATCGCGACGAGCATATGCGCCCCGCGACGGATATGCAGTCGCTCGCCGCGTTGAAGCCGTCATTCGCATTCTTCGCCGAGCAGGCGGGCTTCGACGCGGTGGCCATTCAGGCGCATCCTGACGTCGAGAAATTGACCCATGTGCATCATGCCGGCAATTCGTCCGGCATCGTCGACGGCGCCGCTGCGGTGCTGCTCGGCTCGCGCGAAGCGGGCGAGCGTCATGGGCTGAAGCCTCGCGCGCGCGTGCGCGCTTTCGCCAATATCGGCTCCGAGCCGGCGCTGATGCTGACCGGCCCGGTGGATGTGACGAAGAAGCTGCTCGCCAAGGCGGGCATGAGCCTTTCCGACATCGACCTCATAGAGGTCAACGAGGCTTTCGCCGCCGTGGTGCTGCGCTTCATGCAGGCTTTCGGCCTCGACGATTCCAAAGTGAATGTGAATGGCGGCGCCATCGCTCTCGGCCATCCGCTCGGCGCGACGGGCGCGATGCTGGTGGGCGCGGCGCTCGACGAATTGGAGCGCAGCGGCAAGTCCACGGCGCTGGTGACGCTCTGCATCGGCGCGGGAATGGGAACCGCGACGATCATCGAGCGCGTGTGAATGTGCAAAGCCGCGCCGTCATTGCGAGCGAAGCGAAGCAATCCAGAGCAGCGAGGCGGCTCCTGGATCGCTTCGTCGCGAGACGTGTCTAGTTTTCAGGGAGCGACCCGATGAACCTCGTCAATTTCCGTTTCGAGACCGGCGCCGACGGCGTCGCCCTGCTCACTTGGGACAGCCCCGACCGCTCGATGAATGTCATCACCTTCGAGGTGATGGACGAGCTGGAAAAAGTCATCGACGAAGTGGCGAGCAATCCGCAGATCAAGGGCTGCGTGATCGCATCGGGCAAGCCGGCTTTCTCCGGCGGCGCCGATCTCTCCATGCTGCAGAAGAGCGCGGTGGAATACGCCAAAGCCGTGCGCGAGCAGGGCGAAGAGGCTGCGATGAAGCAGTTCTTCGAGGGCGCGCGCAGACTGTCGCTGCTCTATCGCAAGCTCGAGACCAATGGCAAACCCATCGCCATCGCCATTCACGGCGCCTGTCTCGGCGGCGCTTTCGAGCTGGCGCTCGCTTGCCATTATCGCGTGCTCTCCGACTCGGACAAGACCAAGGTCGGCCTGCCGGAAATCAAGGTCGGCCTCTTCCCCGGCGCCGGCGGCACGCAGCGCGTCGCGCGGCTGATGCAGACAGGCGACGCACTGCAATTGCTGTTCAAGGGCGAGCAATTGAAGGCGTCCAAAGCCAAGGCCGCTGGACTCGTCCACGAACTCGCGCCGCAAGCCGAGATCGTCGAGCGGGCGCGTGCGTTCATCGTCGATGGCGGCAAGGGCAAGGCGCCTTGGGACGTCGAAGGCTTCAAGCCGCCGTCGGGCCGCGTGTTCTCGCCGGGCGGCATGATGGTGTGGCCGGCCGCCAACGCCATCTACCGCCGCGAGACCTTCGACAATTATCCGGCCGCCAAGGCGATTTTGCACAGCGTCTTCGAGGGGCTGCAATTGCCCTTCGATCTCGGCCTGCGCGTCGAGGCGCGCTGGTTCGCGCATATTCTGCGCTCCAAGCAAGCGGCGGCGATGATCCGCTCGCTGTTCCTTTCGAAGAATGAGCTGGAGAAGGGCGCGCATCGGCCCAAGGAGATTCCGCCGGCGAAATTCGCCAGGATCGGCGTGCTCGGCGCCGGCTTCATGGGCGCGGGCGTCGCCTATGTCAGCGCGCTCGCCGGCATAGAAGTGGTGCTGATCGATCGCGATCAGGAGAGCGCCGACAAGGGCAAGGCGGTGATCGACAAGCTCATCTCCGGCCAGGTGTCGCGCGGCCGCGCCTCCGCCGCCGATAAGGAGGCATTGCTCGCGCGCATCACCGCGACGCCCGATTATGAGAAGCTCGCCGGCGTCGATCTCATCGTCGAGGCCGTGTTCGAGGAGCGCGGCGTGAAGGCGGACGTGACGAAGAAGGCGCAAGCGATCGTCGGTCCCGATGTGATCTTCGCTTCGAACACCTCGACGCTGCCGATCACCTCGCTCGCCGAGACGTCCCTGAAGCCGGACAATTTCGTCGGCATTCATTTCTTCTCACCGGTCGAGAAAATGCTGCTCGTCGAAGTAATCCGCGGCAAGAAGACGAATGACCGCGCCGTGGCGACGGCGCTGGATTTCGTGCGCGTGTTGAAGAAGACGCCGATCGTCGTCAATGATTCACGCGGATTCTACGCCAATCGCTGCGTGCTGAATTTCGTGCGCGAGGGGCATATCATGCTCACCGAAGGCGTGCCGCCGGCGATGATCGAGACCGCCGCGCGCATGGCCGGAATGCCGGTCGGCCCGCTCTCGCTCAATGACGAGATCGCGCTCGACCTCGCCTGGAAGATTCATCTCGCGACCAAGAAGGATCTCGGCGAGGCCGCCGTCGATCCGACGCAAGAGCGCGTGCTGCGCTTCATGGTGGAGCAGGAAGGGCGCCTCGGCCGCAAGAATGGCAAGGGCTTTTATGATTATCCGGCGAGCGGAAAGAAGAGCCTTTGGCCGGGGCTCGAAGCTCTCGCCGATCAGAAGCTCGATCCAGACGCCATAGATGTGGAGGAGCTGAAGCAGCGCTTCCTCGTCGTGCAGGCGGTGGAAGCGGCGCGCGTCTTGTTCGAGGGCGTCGTCACCGATCCGCGCGAGGCGGATGTCGGCTCCATTCTCGGCTTCGGCTTCGCGCCCTTCACTGGCGGCACTTTGTCTTACATCGACGGGATCGGAACCGGGGCCTTTGTCGCGATCTGCGACGCGCTCACGCAGAAATATGGCGAGCGCTTCGCCGCGCCCGCCGAGCTGCGCGAGATGGCGAAGAAGGGCGAGAGCTTCTACGGCAAATATGGCGCGCAGGCGAAGGCGGCGTGATGCGATACAATCAGCTCGGCCGCACTGGCCTTTTCGTCTCGGAAATCTGCCTCGGCGCGATGACGTTCGGCGAGGCGGGCGGCGCTGGAATATGGGGCGCGATCGCCGATGTCGATCAGCAGGCGGCGACGCGCATCGTCGAGCGCGCTTTTGCGGCCGGCGTCAATTTCATCGATACGGCCGATGTCTATTCCTTCGGCCGCTCGGAGAAAATGGTGGGGCAGGCGCTCGCCGATCTCGGCGTGAAGCGCAAGGACGTCGTCATCGCCACCAAATTCTATGGCGAGACCGGCGCCGGTCCCAATGATCGCGGCGCCTCGCGCGGACATATAATGGACAGCATCGAGGCGAGCCTCGAGCGCCTGCAGACCGATCATATCGATCTCTATCAGATCCACGGCAATGACGCCGTGACGCCGATAGAGGAGACATTGCGCGCGCTGGACGATCTCGTCTCGCGCGGGCTGGTGCGCTACATCGGCCTCTCCAATTGGCAGGCGTGGCGCATCGCCAAGGCGCTCGGCGTCTCGGAGCGGCTGGGCTTTGCGCGCTATGAGACGGTGCAGGCCTATTATTCCATCGCCGGCCGCGATCTCGAGCGCGAGATCGTCCCGCTGCTCGCAGAAGAAAAGCTCGGCCTCATGGTGTGGTCGCCGCTCGCCGGCGGCCTGCTCTCGGGCAAATATGGGCCGGGCGCGCCGGAGGGCGCCGAGGGCCGCCGCGTCTCCTTCGATTTCCCGCCCGTCGACAAGGGTCGCGCCTGGGCCTGCGTCGCCGCCATGCGCGAGGTCGGCGCTAAGCATGACGTCAGCGTCGCCGAAGTGGCGCTCGCCTATGTTCTCGCCAAGCCTTTCGTCACCAGCGTCATCATCGGCGCCAGGCGCATCGATCAGCTCGAGCAAAATCTCGCCGCAGTGAAGCTGCAGCTCACAGCCGACGATCTCGCGCGGCTCGATGCGGTGAGCGCGCTCCCCGCGGAATATCCCGGGTGGATGCTGGAGCGTCAGGGCGCTTTTCGCCGCCCCGGTCCCTTCGAGGCGAAGTGACCGGGGGCCTTTTGCCCTTTCGGAGCCGAAATCCCGGCTGATTTTTCGCTTCGAGGCGCTTTCCGAGCGCAGCGGCGATTCCGTTTGCGCCAAAAGCGCTCTAATCTCGCCGCCATCGGATGCAACGACGAGTCGTCATGCCTATTCTCGCGCTTCCCTTTCCGATGATCGACCCGGTTCTGGTCGAGCTCGGACCGCTGCCCATACGCTGGTATGCGCTCGCCTATATCGCCGGGCTCGCGCTCGGCTGGCTCTATGCGCGCCGCCTCGTCTCGCGCGAGCATTTGTGGGGCGAGGTCGCGCATCCCTCGCGCGAGAGCCTGGACGATCTCCTCGTCTATGTCGCGCTCGGCGTCATCATCGGCGGACGGCTCGGCCATGTGCTCTTCTATGAGCGCGCTTTCTACTTCGCGCACCCGGAAGAGATCGTGAAAACCTGGAAAGGCGGCATGGCCTTTCACGGCGGCCTCATCGGCGCGATCGTGGCCATGACGCTGTTCGCATGGCGCGAGAAGATTCTCGCGCTCACTGTCGCCGATATTTGCGCGACCGTCGCGCCGATCGGCATTTTCTTCGGCCGCCTCGCCAATTTCATCAAGCCGGAGATGTGGGGCCGCGAGAGCGACGTTCCTTGGGCCATGGTGTTTCCCGGCGCCGGCGATGCGCCGCGCCATCCGAGCCAGCTCTATGAGGCGGGGCTCGAGGGCGTCGCGCTCTATATTCTGCTCGCCATCGCCGCGCAGCGCGGCGCGCTGAAGCGGCCGGGCCTCGCCACCGGACTCTTCGGCGTCGGCTATGGCGCGGCGCGCATCGTCAGCGAATTCTTCCGCGAGCCGGATCCACTGTCGGAGGCGTTGGACAATGGCCTCACAATGGGCATGGCGCTGTCCGCGCCGATGATCGTGATCGGCGCGGGATTGATCCTCTACGCGCTGCGCCCGCAGAGAGTCGAAGCATGAGCGCTCTGCGCGAAGACATTGTGGAACTCATCGCGCAAGAGGGGCCGATCACGCTCGAGCGCTACATGACGCTCGCTCTGTCGCATCCCACCAAGGGCTATTACACGACGCGCGATCCATTCGGCGCGGGCGGTGATTTCATCACCGCGCCGGAGATCAGCCAAATGTTCGGCGAGCTTATCGGCCTCTTCGCGCAAGAGGCGTGGCGCGCCGCGCGCTCTCCTGCGCCGCTGCGGCTGGTCGAGCTCGGTCCGGGCCGCGGCACGCTGATGGCGGATGCGCTGCGCGTCGCGCGCATCGCGCCGGATTTTCTCTCCGCTCTGGATGTTCATCTCGTCGAGACGAGCCCTGTGCTCGAGGCGCGGCAGCGGCAGACGCTCGCCAATGCGCCGGCGCAAGTCTCCTGGAGCGCGGACGTCGCGCGCATTCCCGAAGGGCCGGCGATCATCATCGCCAATGAGTTTTTCGACGCGCTGCCGGTGCGCCATTTCGTGCAGACGGAGCGCGGCTGGAGCGAGCGGCTCGTCGGCATGGACGAGAATGACGCGCTCGCTTTCGGCGTCGGCGAAAGCGTCGAGGCCGATCTGACCGTCGCGGCGCCGGAGGGCTCGATCATAGAGATCGGCGCGATCGGCGCGCGCATCATGCGCGATATCGCCGCACGTCTCGTCGCGCAAGGCGGGGCGCTGCTCGTCATCGATTATGGCTATACGCAGACGGCGCTGGGCGAGACATTGCAGGCGGTGTCGCGCCACGCCTATGTCGATCCGCTGGAGGCGCCGGGCGAGGCCGATCTCACCACCCATGTCGATTTCGCCGCGCTCGCGCGCGCCGCGACGGCCGCCGGCGCGAAAGTGCAAGGGCCGGTGACGCAGGGCGCCTTTCTGCGCCAGCTCGGCGTCGTCGAGCGCGCTGAAGCGTTGAAGAAACGCGCGACCACAGAGCAGAGCGCCGAGATCGACATTGCGCTCGCGCGTCTCATCGGCGCCGGCGATCCCAAGCGCGACATGGGCGAATTGTTCAAGGTCATCGCCGTGACGCATCCCGACATGCCGCTTCTGCCAGGGTTTTTCCAATGACCGAGACGATGGAGGCGCCGGGTGCGCTCGGCGCCGGCAATCTCGCTCTGCCGGGCGTTCGCCACGCTTTCTTCACGCGCGCGGGCGGCGTGTCGGAGGGCGTCTACGCTTCGCTCAATGGCGGAGTCGGCTCCAGCGATGAGTCCGCGCGCGTCGCCGAGAATCGCGCGCGCATGGCGCAGCGGCTCGGCGCGGAGACGCATCGGCTGCTCGTGCCCTATCAGATTCATTCGCGCGACGCGCTCTACGTCGCTGAGCCCTGGACCGAGACGGAGCGGCCGCGTTGCGATGGCCTCGTCACCGATGTCGAAGGCTTGGCGCTCGGCGTCACCGGCGCCGATTGCGGCATGCTGCTCTTCGCCGATGCGCGCGCCGGCGTCATCGGCGCCTGCCATGCGGGATGGAAGGGCGCGCTCGCCGGCATGATCGAGGCGACGATCGCTCTGATGGAGACGCGCGGCGCACATCGCGCCGATATTCATGTCGCGCTCGGCCCGGCCATCGGACGCGAGAGCTACGAGGTGGGCGGCGAGTTCGTCGAGCGGTTCCTCGCCGAGGATGCGGGTTTTGCGCGCTTCTTCACGCCTTCGACGCGCGACGGGCATTCCATGTTCGATCTGCCCGCTTTCATCACGCGGCGCGTCGAGGCGGCGAATGTCGCTTCTTTCGAGAATTTGCGCATCGACACTTATGCGGACGAGGCGCGCTGCTTCAGCTATCGCCGCAGCGTGCATCGCAAGGAGCCGGATTACGGGAGGCTGTTGTCGGCGATCGCGATCGGGTGACGTGGTTCAAAAAAAGCTTGCGACGTAATCGGCTACACGTTTGGCCGTTTCTTTGGCGATCTCACCAACTATCGATGAGCCAAAAATTGCGGAGACTCGTTGAAAAGGCCTAACAATTGTTGAGAAAATTATCTCCTTGCTAGGGGATCTTTCTTTTAGCCACTGTAAACCACTGCGAAGCGTGTCCAAGATCCCTTGTCTTTCGCTTGGATGCGCAACAGCAAACCCGTTGTCTTGCTCAATAGCTTCTATTCCCTTTTCGATACTCTCGATTGTTTCCTGGTATGCCTCTTCTGTGCGATCAATAGGGAGAGGCGCCCAATCTTCGGCCTCCTCCCGTTCTTCCTGAGTTAAAAATACCGTTCCGAGTCCTGCGACTTCCTCTAGAGCGTCGTCTCCGTGCAAGTGGTAGTAAAATATGAGCGTATTTGTCCGCCGGAGGTCGTTCTCTACAGCAATTATTCCCCTCTCATTGATTGAAAACGAGTATCCTTTTTCTGCGGTCCCATGGCGGTTGACCAGTCCGCGGTATCCTCTCGTTCTTAATAGCTCTATAGAGCTACGAACGAGATTTGTTGAAACGGTATTGTTGAACATCTCTTTTATTTCGCGTGGCGTTAATTTAATATAGTCGTCGCTGTCGATGTGTTTCTCATATAGTTTGTACAGAATAACTTGTGAGAAATTTGAAATTCGATATCGTGCGTGCTTTCCATTTCCTGTTGTAGTTGATGCCTCGACGTTGGTCATTAGTGTCCCCGGCCGTCAAAAATCGATCAAGTCAGATCGCACGCTGGCGCTTTTGTATGCTTGATTCATGCGCCATTACCAAAAATCAGCTCCGCGCCTTCTCCATCATATCCACAAATCGCGCGAAGAGATAATGGCTGTCCTGCGGGCCGGGGGAGGCTTCCGGGTGGTGCTGCACAGAGAAGGCTGGGCGGTCGGCCAGCGCAATGCCGCAATTGGAGCCGTCGAACAGCGAGCGATGCGTCTCCGCGACATTGGCCGGCAGGCTGTCGCGATCCACGGCGAAGCCGTGGTTCATCGAGACGATCTCCACCTTGCCGGTGGTGAAATCCTTCACCGGATGATTGGCGCCGTGATGGCCCTGCGGCATTTTCTGCGTCTTCGCGCCGACGGCGAGCGCCATCATCTGATGGCCGAGGCAAATGCCGAAGGTGGGCACCTTCGCCGCCAATAGCTCGCGAATGGTCGGCACGGCGTATTTGCCGGTCTCGGCCGGATCGCCCGGCCCGTTGGAGAGAAACACGCCATCCGGCGAGAGGGCGAGAATATCCGTCGCGCTGGTCGTGGCCGGCACGACGATCACCTCGCAGCCGGCCTCGGCCAGCAGCCGCAGAATATTGCGCTTCACGCCATAATCCACGGCGACGACGCGGAGCTTCTTCCCGTCGCGCTTGCCATAGCCGGAGGCCTGCCGCCACACGGTCTCGTCCCACTCATAGCGCGCGGGCGCGGTGACGGAGGGCACGAGATCCATGCCGTCTATGCCCGGCCAAGCGGCGGCCTCGGCGCGCAGCGCCGCGAGATCGAAGACGCCGTCCGGCGCATAGGCGATGACGGCGTTGGGCATGCCCTTCTCGCGGATCAGCGTCGTCAGCGCGCGCGTGTCCATGCCGCAGAGGCCGATGATCCCGCGCGCGGCGAGCCATTCGCCGAGCGGCCGCAGCGCCCGATAATTGGACGGATCGCCCGAGGGCGCCGCCACGATGACGCCGCGCGCGCCGGCCCGGTTGTCGAGATCGACGGTTTCGACATCCTCGTCATTGACGCCGACATTGCCGATATGGGGAAAGGTGAAGGTGACGATCTGCCCGGCGTAGGAAGCATCGGTGAGGATTTCCTGATAGCCGGTCATGGCGGTGTTGAAGCAGACCTCGCCGACGGCCGAGCCCACGGCGCCGAAGCCGAAGCCGAAAATCGCCTCGCCGCTGGCGAGAACCAGAACCCCCGTGTGGACCGGAACCGTCCAACCCGTCGCTGCGTCTTGATCCGGGCTCATCCGCGCTCTATGCCTCACCCTCATCCGCCGGCGCGCCGCCATCGGGCGCCCGCCATCCCTCGAAAAATCTAGATTGCCGCGATCCTTTCAGATCGCAAGCACGTCTAGAACATTTCACTGCGAAGTGGAAATACAATGCGCGAACGTTTCACGGCCGACCTCAAGGCGGCGATGAAGAGCGGCGAAAAGCAGAAGGTCGAGACGATCCGCATGATCACAGCGGGGCTCAAGGATCGCGACATTGAGGCGCGCGCCACGGGCAAGACGCTCGGCGACGACGATATTCTCGCTCTGCTGCAGAAAATGGTGAAGAGCCGCCAGGAATCGGTGGAAATCTACGAGAAGGGCGGCCGCCCCGAGCTCGCCGAGAAGGAGCGCGCCGAGATCGCGGTGATCACGGAATATCTGCCCCAGCAGCTCGGCGAGGCCGAGGTCGCCGAGGCGATAAAGGCCGCCATAGCCGAGACCGGCGCCGCCTCGATCAAGGATATGGGCAAGGTCGTCGCCGCGCTCAAGGCGAAATATACGGGCCGCATCGATTTCGGCAAGGCGAGCGCCGCGGTCAAGGCGGCGCTCGGCGGGTAGGGCAATCGAGTGAACGAGAGGCGTTGCCACCTCACCCTAGAGGGGGGAGGTCGAGCGCCGAAGGCGATCGGGAGGGGGTGACGCCCGAGTCTTTGCAGTGAACCCCACCCCGGACCGCTTTGCGGTCCGACCCTCCCCCTGAAGGGGAGGGTGGGCACTCCTCACTCCGCCGGCTCGGCGACGCGCGTCTCGTAATTGAGTACCGGCGCGAGCCAGCGCTCGATCTCGGTGGCGGAGACGCCCTTGCGCGCGGCGTAATCCTCGACCTGATCGCGCTCCACTTTGGCGACGCCGAAATAATGCGCCTGCGGATGCGCGAAATAGAGCCCGCTGACCGATGAGGCCGGCGTCATGGCGAAGCTCTCCGTCAGCGTGACGCCGGTGCGCTTCGTCGCCTCCAGCAGATCGAAGAGCGTCGCCTTCTCCGTATGGTCGGGCTGCGCCGGATAGCCCGGCGCCGGGCGAATGCCGCAATAATCCTCGCCGACCAGCTGCTCCGGCGTCAGCGTCTCATCCGCAGCATAGGCCCAGAACTCGCGGCGCACGCGCTGATGCATGCGCTCGGCGAAAGCTTCGGCGAGGCGATCGGCCAGCGCCTTCACCATGATCGCTCCGTAATCGTCATTGGCGCGGGCGAAGCGCTCGGAAATTTTCGCCTCCTGCGCGCCGGCGGTGACGACGAAGGCGCCGAGGTAATCGGCCTTGCCGGAGCCCTCCGGCGCGACGAAATCGCTCAGCGCGACATTGGGCTTGCCGTCGCGCCGCGTGAGCTGCTGGCGCAGCGTATGCAGCGTCGCCAGCCGCTCGACGCGGCCCTCGCCCGTATAGAGCGCGATATCGTCGCCCACGGCGTTGGCGGGCCAGAAGCCGATGACCGCCTTGGGATTGAACCAGCGCTCTTCCACGATGCGCGTCAGCATCGCCTGCGCATCCTCGAACAATTGCCGCGCCGCCGGCCCGCGCTCGGGATCGTCGAGCAGAGCGGGATAGCGGCCCTTGAATTCCCATGTCTGGAAGAAGGGCGTCCAATCGATATAGGGAACCAGCTCCGCGACATCATAGGAAGCGAAGACGCGCGCGCCGAGGAATGTCGGCTTGGGCGGCGCATAGGCGGCCCAATCGATTTTCAGCGCATTGGCGCGCGCGGAAGCGAGGGAGACGCGCTGCTTGTCGGCTTGCGCGCGCGCATGAGCGTCGGCGACCTTCTCATATTCCTCGCGCGTCTTGGCGACATAATCGGCGCGCGACGATTGCGACATCAGCGCCTGGGCGACGCCCACCGCGCGCGAGGCGTCGGTCACATAGACGGCCTGACCCTTGGTGTAATTGGGGCTGATCTTCACCGCCGTATGCACGCGGCTCGTCGTGGCGCCGCCGATGAGCAGCGGCGCGTCGAAACCTTCGCGCTCCAGCTCCGAGGCGACGAAACACATTTCGTCGAGCGAGGGCGTGATGAGGCCGGAGAGGCCGATGATATCGACCTTTTCGGCTTTCGCCGTCTCGAGAATTTTGGCGGTCGGCACCATCACGCCGAGATCGATGATCTCGAAATTATTGCAGCCGAGCACGACGCCGACGATGTTCTTGCCGATGTCGTGGACGTCGCCCTTCACCGTCGCGAGAAGAATCTTGCCGGCGGTGGAGCGCGTCTCCTTGTTCTCTTCCATGAAGGGCAGGAGATGCGCCACCGCCTGCTTCATCACGCGCGCGGATTTCACCACTTGCGGCAGGAACATTTTGCCCTGGCCGAAGAGATCGCCGACGACATTCATGCCAGCCATCAGCGGACCTTCGATCACATCGAGCGGACGTGTGCTCGAGAGACGCGCCTCTTCCACATCCTGCTCGATATAATCGGCGACGCCATTGACCAGCGCATATTCCAAACGCTTTTCGACGCTGGCCTCGCGCCACGCCGCATCCTTCTCCGCCGTCTTCGCGCCCGCGCCTTTGAAGCGCTCGGCCATCTCGACGAGGCGCTCTGTCGCGTCGGGACGGCGATTCCGCACCACATCCTCGCAGGCTTCGCGCAGCTCGGGGTCGATCTTCTCATAGACGGCGAGCTGGCCGGCGTTGACGATGCCCATGTCCATCCCCGCCGCAATGGCGTGATAGAGGAAGACGGAGTGCATCGCCTCGCGCACCGGCTCATTGCCGCGGAAGGAGAAGGAGAGATTGGACACGCCGCCGGAGACATGCGCATGCGGCAGCGTTGTCTTGATCGCGCGCGCGGCGTCGATGAAGTCGACGCCGTAATTGCAATGTTCTTCTATGCCCGTCGCGACCGCGAAAATATTTGGATCGAAGATGATGTCCTGCGGCGGAAAGCCCACTTGCTCCACGAGGATCTTATAGGCGCGGCCGGAGATCTCCACCTTGCGCGCGAAAGTGTCGGCCTGGCCCGCCTCGTCGAAGGCCATGACGACGACGGCGGCGCCATAGCGGCGCACCTTGGTCGCGGCCTCGATGAATTTCTCCTCGCCTTCCTTCAGCGAGATGGAGTTGACGACGCCCTTGCCCTGCAGACATTGCAGGCCGGCTTCGATCACCTCGAATTTCGACGAATCGACCATCACCGGCACGCGCGCGATATCGGGCTCGGCGGCGAGCAGATTGAGGAACTCGACCATCGCCTTTTTCGAATCGAGCAGGCCCTCGTCCATATTGATGTCGATGACCTGCGCGCCATTGGCCACTTGATCGCGCGCCACATCCAGCGCCGCGGCGTAATCGCCGGCGGTGATGAGCTTGCGGAATTTCGCCGAGCCGGTGACATTGGTGCGTTCGCCGACATTGACGAAAGGAATGTCCTTCGTCAGCGTGAAAGGCTCGAGGCCGGCGAGGCGCAGCAGCGGCGCTATGGTCGGAATCGCGCGCGGCGCGACGCCTTTCACGGCGCCGGCGATGGCGGCGATATGCGGCGGCGTCGTGCCGCAGCAGCCGCCGACCACATTGACGAGACCGGATTTCGCAAATTCGCCGACCAGCTCGGCCATATATTCCGGGCTCTCGTCATAGAGGCCGAATTCATTGGGCAGGCCGGCGTTGGGGAAGGCGCAGATGCGCGTGTCGGCGATGCGCGCGACCTCGGCGATGTGCTGGCGCATTTCGCGCGCGCCGAGCGCGCAATTGAAGCCGATGGAGAAGGGCTTCGCGTGTTGAATCGAGTTCCAGAAGGCGGCCGCCGTCTGGCCGGAGAGCGTGCGGCCGGAAAGATCGGTGATGGTGCCGGAGATCATCACCGGAAAGCGCGTGCCGACCTTCTCGAATGCGTCCTCCACGGCATAGATCGCCGCTTTGGCGTTCAGCGTGTCGAAAATGGTTTCGATCAAGAGAATATCGGCGCCGCCTTCCAACAGGCCGAGCGCCTCCTCGAGATAGGCGGCGCGCAGATCGTCGAAGGTGACGGCGCGAAAGCCGGGATTGGAGACATCCGGCGAGATGGAGGCGGTGCGATTGGTCGGCCCCATGGAGCCGGCGACGAAGCGCGGCACGCCCGTCTCGCGCGCGACTTCATCGGCCGCTGCGCGAGCGAGGCGCGCGCCTTCGTAATTGAGCTCATAGACGATGTGCTCGAGCCCGTAATCGGCCTGCGCGATAGAGGTGCAGGAGAAAGTGTTGGTCTCGATAATGTCGGCGCCGGCTTCGAGATAGGCGCGATGAATCGCCTTGATCGCCGCCGGCTGCGTCAGCGTCAGCAGATCATTGTCGCCGCGCAAATCCTTCGCATGATCCTTGAAGCGCTCGCCGCGAAAATCGGCCTCGGTGAATTTGTGGCGCTGGATCATCGTGCCCATGGCGCCGTCGAGCACGAGAATGCGCTCGCTCGCCGCCTTCTCCAGCGCTGCGAGAATCTTCGGTCCGTGGTTCTTGTCGAAACTCATGCTGCGACTTTCTCGGTGACGGGGCGCACGCCCAGAAGATGGCAGATCGCGAAGACGAGATCGGCGCGATTGTTTGTGTAGAAATGGAATTCCTTCACGCCGCCTTCGGCGAGGCCGAGCACCTGCTCGGCGGCGACAGAGGCGGCGATGAGCCGGCGCGTGACGGGATCATCGTCCAATCCCTCGAAGCGATGCGCGAGCCAATCAGGCACGCTCGCGCCCGCCTTGCGCGCGAAATTCGCCGTCTGCTTGAAGTTCTGCACCGGCATGATGCCGGGCACGATGGGAATTTTGATTCCCCGCGCGCGCGCCTTGTCGAGAAAGCGGAAATAGACGTCGTTCTCGAAGAAGAATTGCGTGATGGCGCGCGTCGCGCCGGCGTCGATCTTCGCCTCGAGCGCGTCGAGATCGTCCTCGATCGTGCGGCTCTCGGGATGGCCTTCTGGATAGGTGGAGACGGAAATCTCGAAATCGCGGATGGCGCGAATGCCGCGCACCAGCTCGGTGGAGCTGCGATAGCCTTGCGGATGCGGCTCGAAACGCGTGCCGACGCCGGTCGGCGGATCGCCGCGCAACGCCACGATATGGCGGACGCCGACGTTCCAATAGCCGCGCACGATTTCGTCGATCTCGGCGCGCGCGGCGGAGACGCAGGTGAGATGCGCGGCGGGCAGAATATCGGTCTCGGCGGCGAGGCGCGCGACGATATTATGCGTGCGCTCGCGCGTGGAGCCGCCGGCGCCGTAAGTGACGGAGACGAATTTGGGCTTCAAAGGCGCGAGCCGCGCGATCGAATCCCAGAGCTGCGCCTCCATTTCCGGCGTCTTCGGCGGGAAGAATTCGTAAGAAATATCGAAATGGCCCGGAGGCCACAGGCTGCGATTGTCGGACATCATGCGGTCTCGAAGCTGGCTTTGGGCAAGGGATCGGCGATGACGCGAGGATCTTGCGCCAGCCACAGGGAAACGGTGAGCTTCGCGCCGTCGTCGGCGGAAGGCGCGAGATCGCGATGGCGCAGAATCTCGAGCCCGGCCTGCTCCAGCAGAGTCGTGACCTCCTGCTGCGAGAAGCCGAGGCGGCGATGCGCATGCTCGTCGCGCAAGGTCTCCTCGCGATGCGGCGCGAAATCGACGACAAGCAGCCTGCCGCCGGGCGCGAGCGTGCGCGCCGCCTCGCGCAAGGCGCGGCCGGGATCGTCGAGATAATGCAGAACCTGATGCACGATGACGAGATCGCAGCTGCCCCGTTCTATCGGCAGCGCATACATGTCGCCTTGGCGCAGCTGCACATTGCGCGCGCCGGCTTTTTCCAGCCGTCCGCGCGCGACGCCGAGCATTGCGGAAGAGAGATCGACGCCCACGGCCTGCTCCGCCTGCGGCGCGAACAGCTCCAGCATGCGGCCGGCGCCGGCGCCGAGATCGAGCAGGCGGCGCAGCGGCTTCTCGCCCACCGCCTCGCGCATGGCGGCCTCCACTTGCGCCTCCGGCACATGCAGCGAGCGGATCGCGTCCCATTCGGGCGCATGCTCGGCGAAATAGCGGGCCGCGGCGTCGGCGCGGGCCTGCCGCACCTCGGCGAGACGGGCGCGGTCGCCGGCGATGCGCGGGTCCAGCGGATCGAGCCAGGAGACGACGCTGCGGGCGATCTCGCCGGGCGCGTCGGCGGAGGCGAGGCGGAAGAAGGCCCAGGCGCCCTCGCGGCGGCGCTCCACCAGGCCCGCCTCGACGAGCAGCTTCAAATGGCGGGACACGCGCGGCTGCGACTGGCCGAGAATGGCCACGGCCTCGCTCACCGTCAGCTCCGTCTCGGCCAGCAGGCCGAGCAGGCGCAGACGCGTCTCCTCGCCCGCCGCATTGAGGGCGGCGAGCGCGGGTTCGAGAAGAAGAGGTCGCCTCATATCGGTCATTTCGCGTCGGCCATGGGCTTCGCTGATTAGATATAAAGATATCTATATGCGTCGTCTCGCGGGAAATCAAGACGCGGCCCGTCCAGTGCGCCGAGCTGGAAATGCGAGCCGGCGGCCATAGATGAGACTGCGTTGGGGTGAGCATGTGGCGTCGGCTAGGACATACGTCTCGAAATTCGGCGCCGCTTCCCGACGCCGCTTATGTCGAGCTGGTCGACATGGTCGCCCGGCCGGTCATGCCGGTGGCGTTCATGGGCATGGCGCTCGCCTGCGTCGGTCTGCTGCTCGCCTCGCGCAAGCAGGATGCATTGCTCCTCGCTCTGACGCTGGCCGGAATCGCCGTCGACATAACGAGCGTTTTCTTGGTTCTCGCCTATCGGAGGCGCGTGGCGCAGGCGACGATTCTCGCCGATGAGGCGCGGGTCTGGGAGCGCCGCTATGCCATCGGCCTCTTCTCTTTCGCCGCTCTGCTCGGCGCGATCAACGCGCGCGGCCTGATGATAGCGCATCCGCCCGACTCGTCGCTGGTGCCGATGCTGACATCCGGGCTCGCCTTCGTCTTCGCCGGCGGGGTCGTGTCCAATGTCGCCTTCCGCCCGCTTCTCTGCGCGATCGGCCTCGCCTTGTCGGCGACGCCGACGGTCATCGGCCTCGTCGATCGCGCGATGGAGGCGAGCGACATCCACGTTCTCTTGGGCTTCGTCCTGCAGGCGGTGCTTCTTTCCGCTTTCGCCGTCGTCGGTCTCTTTTGGGCGGCCGACACGCATGCGGCGACGCGCCGGCAAATCATCTCCAAGCTCGATTTCGCGAAAATGGCGCGTCATGACGATTTGACCGGCCTCGCCAATCGCGTCGAGCTGCGCGACCGTTTCGACGAGGCTTCGGCGCGCCTCGGACCGAATGAATATTTGGCGATTCACTGCCTCGACCTCGACCGTTTCAAGGCCGTCAACGACGCCTATGGCCATTTGACCGGCGATCTCCTGCTCTGCGCCGCCACCTCGCGTCTGCTGACCATGGTGCGGCGGGAGGATACGGCGGCGCGGCTCGGCGGCGACGAGTTCGTCATCGTCCAGACCGGCGTCCGCCACCCGGACGAGGCGCTGCTGCTCGCCCGCCGCATCATCCGCGTTCTCGGCGCCCCCTATGAGATCGAGGGCCGCAGCATTCAGATCGGCGTGAGCATCGGCGTCGCGCTCGCGCCCCGCGACGGCGCCGCTCTCGAGCAGCTCATCGCCAGCGCCGATGCGGCGCTCTACCAGATGAAGCGCGGCGGCCGCGGCGGCGTCGTCTTCGCGGACGCGCCGCTCCCGCCCTCCGCCGCCAATGATTCGTGACGGGGAGAGCGGGCGCCGAAAGCCGCGGCGCCCGCCGCCCCGGCAGAATGCGTCATGCGGCAATTTCCGGCAAAGAGCCGAGCTTTTCGGCGCGCGCGATTGACACGCCGCCGAGCGCGTAAGCTAATCGCCTGTCGCCGCTTTCCCGGCGTCGTTATGAGGAGGCGAAGCAGCTCCCGTGTCGATCAAGGTCGCGCTCCACCATCTCACCCATTACAAATATGATCGGCCGGTCGCGCTCGGGCCGCAGGTGATCCGGCTGCGGCCCGCTCCGCATTGCCGCACCCGCGTGCCGAGCTATTCGCTCAAGATCGCGCCGGCCAATCATTTCATCAACTGGCAGCAGGACCCGCACGGCAATTGGCTGGCGCGCCTCGTCTTTCCGGAGAAGGCGGAGGAGTTCCGCATCGAGGTGGACCTCCATGCCGAGATCGCCGTCTACAATCCCTTCGACTTTTTCGTCGAGCCCTATGCGGAGACCTTCCCCTTCGCCTATCCGGAGGAGCTGCGGACCGAGCTCGCCTCCTGCCTCGAGGTGGAGCCGCTCGGGCCGTTGACCAAGGCGTTCGTGGACAGCGTGCGTCCGTCGCAGGCGATGGCGATCGTTCCCTTTCTCGTCGATCTCAACGCCAGGCTGCAGCGCGACATTCGCTATGTCATCCGCATGGAGCCCGGCGTGCAGACGCCGGACGAGACGCTCGCCGCCGGCACGGGCTCCTGCCGCGATTCGGCCTGGCTGCTCGTGCAGATATTCCGCAGCCTCGGCCTCGCGGCGCGTTTCGTCTCCGGCTATCTCATCCAATTGAAAGCGGATGTCGATCCGATCGAGGGGCCGAAGGGAACCGACCACGATTTCACCGATCTGCACGCCTGGGCCGAGGTCTATATCCCCGGCGCCGGCTGGATCGGCCTCGACGCCACCTCGGGCCTCTTCTGCGGCGAAGGTCATCTGCCGCTGTGCAGCGCGCCGCATTATCGCTCGGCGGCGCCGCTCTCCGGCCTCGTCGAGCCGGCGGAGGTCCAGTTCGGCTTCGAGATGTGGGTGCAGCGCATTCGCGAGGCGCCGCGCATCACCGCGCCTTTCTCGGACGAAGCCTGGGCGCGTCTCGACGCGCTCGGCGAGAAGGTCGACGAGGATTTGCGGGCGCAAGACGTGCGCCTCACCATGGGCGGTGAGCCGACCTTCGTCTCCATCGACGATTTTCAGGCGCCGGAATGGACGATCGCCGCCGTCGGCCCCACCAAGAAGGCGCGCGCCGACGATCTCGTGCGCCGCCTGCAGCAACGCTTCGCCAAGGGCGGCTTCCTTCATTACGGGCAGGGCAAATGGTATCCGGGGGAGAGCCTGCCGCGCTGGGCCTTCGCCATCTATTGGCGCAAGGACGGGCTGCCCGTCTGGCGCGATCCCGAGCTCGCCGCCCGCATCGGCGCGTCCTCGGCGCCGACGGCGCAGCAGAGCGAGGCGTTCACCGTCGATCTCGCCGAGCGGCTCGGTCTCGAGCGGGGCTATGTGATCCCCGCCTATGAGGACCCCTCGCACTGGCTGCTGAAGGAGGGCGCGCTGCCCATCAATGTCGATCCGTTCGATTCGAAGATCGACGACGCCGAGGAACGCGTCCGCATGTTGCGCGCCTTCGAGCGCGGCCTGGCCAATCCGGTGGGCTATGTTCTGCCGGTGCAGCGCTGGAACGCGCGCGCCGACCGGCGTCGTTGGGTCTCGGAGCGCTGGCCTTTGCGGCGCGGACGGCTCTTTCTGGCGCCGGGCGATTCGCCGATCGGCCTGCGCCTGCCGATCAGCTCGCTGCCCTGGGTGCCGCCGAGCGCCTATCCTTATTCCTATCCGCAGGACCCGACCGAGTCGCGCGATCCGCTGCCGGACCCCGCCTATTTCCGGCAGATCTACGAGAGCCGGGCGCTGCAGAATGGCCAGGAGCTCCAGAAACGTCAGGAGCTCCAGAACCGTCAGCAGCCGAGCGAGCAGCTCATCGTCGAGGGCGCGGTGCGCACGGCGCTCGCCATCGAGCCGCGCGACGGCGCGCTCTGCGTCTTCATGCCGCCGGTCGAAACGCTCGAGGGCTATCTCGAGCTGTTGACGGCGGTGGAGACGACGGCGAAAGCGATGGACCTTCCGATCCATATCGAGGGCTATCCGCCGCCCGTCGATCCGCGCCTCGAGGTCATCAAGGTCACGCCGGACCCCGGCGTGATCGAGGTGAACATCCATCCGGGCGACACATGGCGCGACGCCGTGGCGACGACGACCGGCCTCTATGAGGATGCGCGGCAGTCGCGGCTCACCGCCGACAAATTCCTCATCGACGGGCGCCAGACCGGCTCGGGCGGCGGCAATCATGTCGTGCTCGGCGGCCGGACGCCCTTCGATTCGCCCTTCCTGCGCCGTCCGGACATATTGAAGAGCCTCGTGCTCTATTGGCAGCGCCATCCCGCGCTCTCCTATTTCTTCTCGGGCCTCTTCATCGGCCCGACCAGCCAGGCCCCGCGCGTGGACGAGGCGCGGCACGACGCGCTCTACGAGCTGGAGATCGCCATCTCCAATGTGCCGCCGGCGGGCGAAACGAATTTCCCGCCCTGGCTCGTCGATCGGCTGTTCCGCAATCTGCTCGTGGACGTCACCGGCAACACGCATCGCGCCGAAATCTGCATCGACAAGCTCTATTCGCCGGATGGGCCGACCGGCCGGCTCGGCCTCGTCGAGTTCCGCAGCTTCGAGATGCCGCCCGACGCGCGCATGAGCCTCGCGCAGCAATTGCTGCTGCGCGCGCTCGTCGCCTGGTTCTGGCGCGAGCCGCAGAGCGGCGGCTTCGTGCGCTGGGGCACGGCGCTGCACGACCGCTTCATGCTGCCGCATTTCGTTTGGCGCGATTTCCTCGACGTGCTCGGTGATCTGCAGGGGGCGGGCTACGCTTTCGAGCCGGAATGGTTCGAGGCGCAGAAGGAGTTCCGCTGCCCGCTCGCCGGACGCGTCGAGCATGGCGGAGTGGAGCTGGAAATCCGGCAGGCGCTGGAGCCCTGGAATGTGCTGGGTGAGGAAGGCGTCGCCGGCGGCACCGCGCGTTTCGTCGATTCCTCGGTGGAGCGCGTCGAGGTGAAGGCCAAGGGCTTCGTCCCCGGCCGGCATGTCATCGCCTGCAACGGCCGCCGTGTGCCGATGGCCAGCGCCGGCGCCTCGGGCGAGGCGGTCGCGGGCGTGCGCTTCAAGGCATGGCAGCCGCCCTCCGGCATGCACCCGACCATCCCCGATCACGCGCCTCTGACCTTCGATGTCATCGACAGCTGGAGCGAGCGCTCGTTAGGGGGCTGCGTCTATCACACGGCGCATCCGGGCGGTCGCAGCTACGACACTTTTCCGGTAAACTCGCATGAGGCGGAGGCTCGCAGGCTGTCGCGGTTCCAGGATCACGGCCATACGCCCGGCAGGGTGCGGCCGCCGCGCGAGGAGCCGGCGGGCGAGTTCCCGCTGACTTTGGACCTGCGGAGGAGTTGTGCCGGCTGAGCGGTTTATCGATGCGAGCACGGGAGAAGCGTCGCGTCGCGTCGCCTCCTGGATCGCCCGCTATGCGCCGCTGGACGGCGTGCCGGACGAGCTCGTCGGGCCGGACGGGCGCGTGCGCGCCCATTGGGCGAGCCTGCTCGACACGCTCGGGGGCCTCAGCCGCGAGGATATAGACGATCGCTTCGCCGCCGCCGGGCGGCGCATCCGCGACATGGGCGTCTCCTATCGCGTGCTCGGCGAGACCAAGGAGCGCACCTGGCCGTTGAGCCGGTTGCCGCTGCTGCTGCCGCAGGCCGAATGGCGGGAGATCGCCGCCGGCGTCGCCCAGCGCGCCGAGCTGCTCGACATGGTGTTGCGCGACGTCTATGGCGAGCAGCGCCTCGTCGAGGAAGGCGCGCTGCCGGCGGCGGTCGTCGCCGGCTCGCCCGATTATGTCCGCGCCATGAGCGGCGCGACTCCGCCCGGCGGCCGCTGGCTGCGCTTCTACGCCGCCGAGATCGGCCGGGGTCCGGACGGGCGCTGGTGGGTGCTGGGCGATCGCGCCCAGGCGCCCTCGGGCGCCGGCTATGCGCTGGAGAATCGGCTGGTGATGGCGCGCACCTTCCCGCGCCTCTACCGCGACATGAAGGTCGAGCGGCTCGCGCCTTTCTTCCGCGATTTCCGCGCCGCCCTCGCCAAGGCCGCGCAGCAGAAGGACCCGCGCATCTGCCTGCTGACGCCCGGCCCGTTCAGCGAATCCTATTCCGAGCAGGTGAGCCTCGCGCGCTATCTCGGCCTACTGCTGGTCGAGGGCGCCGATCTCGTCACCAGCGAGCGCAAGCTGCATGTGCGCACCATCGCCGGGCTGAAGCGCGTCGATGTGGTGTGGCGCAGGGTCGACGCCGATTGGTGCGATCCGCTGGAGCTGAACGCCGCCTCGCAGCTCGGCGTGCCGGGCCTGCTCGACACGATTCGTGAGGGCAATGTCACCATCGCCAACATGCCGGGCGCCGGCCTCATCGAATCGCGCGCTCTGCTCTCTTTCCTGCCGGCCATCGCGCGCCGGCTGCTCGGCGAGGATCTGCGCCTCGCCAATATCGCCACTTGGTGGTGCGGGCAGGACGAGGCCCGCGACGCCGTGCTCGGCTCGCTCGAGGACCGCGCCGTCGCCCCCGCCTTCGGCGAGCATCTCGCCGGCTTTCCCGGCCGCCGCGTGGCGCTAGGGGCCGAGTTCGACGCCGCCGAGCGGGCGCGTCTCACCGAGGCGATGCGCGCCCGCGGCATGGATTATGTCGGCCAGGAGGTCGTGCAGCTCTCGACGACGCCGGTCTGGAAGGATGGCGCGCTGGTTCCGCGCCCCTTTGCGCTGCGTGTCTTCGCCGCCGCCACGGCGGATGGCTGGCGGGTGATGCCGGGCGGCTTTTGCCGCGTGTCGGATCGTCTCGATGTGCGCGCCATCTCCATGGGGGCGGGCGCGCAATCGGCCGATGTCTGGGTGCTCGGCGATCGGCCGACCGGCAACTCCACTCTCCTGCCGACGAGCGACGACATAGAGATCGTCCGCATGGTCGGCGATCTGCCGAGCCGCGCCGCCGATAATCTCTTCTGGATGGGCCGCTATTTCGAGCGGGCCGAGGCGACGCTGCGGCTGGTGCGCTCGCTCTGCAATCGCCTGACCGAGGCGGACGCTCCCAATTACAGCGGCCGCCAGCCGATCGAGCGGCTGGAGCGCGTGCTGCTCGCCTGGGGCGCTGCGCCGACGCGCGACCCGCGCCTCTCGGCGGCCGAGCTCGCCCTCGCCGCCGCCAGCGGCGCCGAGACGGCAGGCTCCGCCCTCTCCATCGCCCGCGCGGCCAAGCACGCCGCCTCGATCGTGCGCGAGCGCCTGTCGCAGGATATTTGGCATCTCGTCCGCCTGCTGGAGGCGCGGCTCGACGATTTCTCTCACGGCCCGGCCTCGGAGCCGGAAGTGCTCGAGGGCGTCGAGCAATCGCTGCATATATTGGCGGCGCTCTCCGGCCTCATCGACGAGAATTTCAACCGCGTCGCCGGCTGGTGCTTCCTCGATCTCGGCAAGCGGGTCGAGCGGGCGATCAACGCCTGCCGTTTCTCCCGCCAATTCGCCGACGAGGGCGCGACCATCGACAGTCTCGACACTCTGCTCGAGCTGATCGATTCGCAGATCACCTATCGCTCCCGCTATCTCGCCGGCGCCGCTCTCGCGCCCGTGCTCGATATGGCTGTGCTCGATCCCTATAATCCGCGCTCGGTCGGCTTTCAGGTGGCCAAGATAGAGGAGCATCTCTCCTCTCTGCCGACGCTGCGTCACGACGGCCTGCTGGAGGCGCCGCGCCGTCTCGCCGTGAAATTGCGCGCCGAGATAGAGGTGGCGAACGCCGCCGAGCTGGACGCCGCCAAAATCTTCACCCTGGAGCAGCGCTTGATGAGCCTTGCGGATGCGCTCGCCGCCCGCTACTTCCTCCAGGGCTCCAATGCGGCCCATTTCGAAGAGCCGATCCGGTTAGCGTGATCTACGACATCACCCATGTGACGACCTATAGCTACGAGGCGCCCGTCGCCGCGGCGCGCTGCGCTTTGCGCTTATTGCCGCGCGATGACGCCGGCCAGCGCGTCGTCTTCGGCCGCATCGACATCACGCCTGCGCCGCACGACTGGCGCGAGCGCGTCGATTTCTACGGCAATCGCGTCGCCGAGGCGCAGCTCGACGCCCCCCATGTGAAGCTCGGCATAGCGATGAGCGCGCGCGTGCGCGTCGAGCGCGCCGCCCCGCCCGCCGAGGCGCTGACGCCGCCTTGGGAGGTCGTCCGCCGCCAAGCGCTGGAGACGCCCTCGCTCGGCCCGACGCGCCGGCGCATTTCATTTTTCCGAGCCGGCTCGCGCCGCTCTACGAGCCAGCGACGGCCTATGCGCGCGAGAGCTTTCCGCCCGGCCGGCCGATGCTGGCCGGCGCGGTCGAGCTGATGCGGCGCATCCATCGCGATTTTCTCTACGATCCGAACGCCACCCATGTCGCAATGCCGCTGGCCCGCGCCTTCGACAAGCGCAGCGGCGTCTGCCAGGATTTCACCCACATCATGATCGCCGCGCTGCGCGGGCTCGGCCTGCCGGCGGCCTATGTCAGCGGCTATATCCGCACCATTCCGGCGCCGGGGGCGGTGAAGCTCGAGGGGGCCGACGCCTCGCACGCCTGGATTTCCGTCTGGTGCGGGCGCGAGTTCGGCTGGCTCGGCGTCGATCCGACCAACGCCATTCTGGCTATGAACGATCATGTCGTCATCGCGCGAGGCCGCGATTACGCCGATGTCTCGCCGATCGACGGCGTCATTTTCGCCGCCGGCAAGCAGAAGCTCGATGTGCGCGTCAGCGTCACGCCGATAGAAGAGGTCGCCTGAGCAGGCGGTCGATCTTCGTCAGCTCGCAATGATGCAGCAGCAGCACCTCATTGGAGGCGGCGAGCTGCACTGCGCTCGCCGTATAGCCCTTGGTGGCGACGACTATGCCGCGCTCGGCCTCCTCAAGGGCGATGGCGGCGACGATCTCCTGCACGGCCCTGTTGCCGACCGGCTTCGAATATTTCTTGCACTGGACGACGATCCTGCGGCCGCGCTTCTCCGCGACGATATCGACGCCCTGATCGCCGCTGAGCCGCGTGACCCGCGCGCTCCATCTCGCCTCGCGCAGCAGCGCCGCGCAGAAATGCTCGTAATCCTCCGGGCTCATCGCCTCGCTATATTGCGGAAAGGCGATCTCCTCATAGGCGAGCACGGCGAGATGCAGCACGCCCACAAAAGCGAGCGCCATCGCCGCGGCGCCGGCGACATGCGGCCAGAGCCAGCCCGCGGCGGCGGTGAAGACGATGATAAAGGCGAGGCATCGTCTCTTTCTGCTGCGCGTCATCGCTTTCGAGATCGCCTTTCGCCCGGCCGAAAGGGGCGGCGCCGTGATGCAAGGGGAGAAAGGTTAATTTGCCGCGAAGAAGAGGCTCTTGCGGTTCCGAGACGATCGGGTGAAGACGCCCTCATCCTGAGGAGCCCGCGAAGCGGGCGTCTCGAAGGACGTGGGCGGCTTCATTGCGCTGTCTACTGGAGCCTCCCCCTCCCGCTTCGAGACGGCTCCTGCGGAGCCTCCTCAGCATGAGGGGGAGGGTTGCGCAGCGGTCTCGAACGCCCTGCGACCCTCTCGCTCTGGACATGACGCGTCATCCGAACCAAAGTGAGCCGGCTCCTGCACCGCACAAAGCCTTGGACGCCGCCTTGCCTTCCGCGCATCCTTTCATCGTCGCCCGCGACCCGCTCGCCCCGCCGCCGGGGCTCGAGGGGGCCGTCGTCGCCATCGGCAATTTCGACGGGCTGCACCGCGGCCATCGGGGCGTCATCGCTCATGCGCAGGCTCTGGCGCAAAAGGTCGGCAAGCCCTGCGCGCTGCTCACTTTCGAGCCGCATCCGGCCGATTGCTTCGCCGGCAAATCGATCATCTTCCGGCTGACGCCGCCGGACGCCAAGGCTGCGCTGCTCGCCCGCCTCGGCCTCGACGGCATGGTGATCCTCACCTTCGACAAGGACTTCGCCGCGCGTCCGCCGCAGGAGTTCACGCAGGAGATTCTCCGCAAGCGGCTCGGCGTCTCGGCGGCGGTGGCGGGCTATGATTTCTGCTTCGGCGCCAAGCGCGCCGGCAATCCCGAGTTTTTGCGCTCCGAGGGCGAGCGGCTGGGCTTCATCGTCGAGATCGTGCCGCGAATCACGCAGGACGAGGCCGGCAGCCTCGAGGCCGTCTCCTCCACCGCGACGCGCGAGGCGCTCGCCGCCGGCGACGTCGCGCTGGCGACGAAACTGCTCGGCCATCCCTATTTCGTCGAGGGCGTCGTGACCCGAGGCCGCCAGCTCGGCCGCACGCTGGGCTTTCCGACCGCCAATATCGCGCTCGACCCCTCTAACAAGCTGCGCCACGGCATTTACGCGGTGACGCTGGAGGCGGACGGCGTGGTGCGCGAGGGCGTCGCCAATTTCGGCCGCCGGCCCACGGTGGAGGCGGAGGGCGCGCCGCTGCTCGAGGTTTTCGTCTTCGATTTCGACGGGGATCTCTACGGCAAGACGGTGGAGGTCGCCTTCATCGGCTTCATTCGCGGCGAGGCGAAGTTCCCCTCGCTCGACGCGCTCACCGCGCAAATGCGGGACGACGCGGCGAAGGCGCGCGAGATTCTGGCCGCGAGACATACAGCCCCCTCATCCTGAGGCGCTTTTTGCGCAGCAAAAAGCCTCGAAGGATGATCCAGAAGGCGGGGCGTCCGACCCTTCGAGACGCCGGCTTCGCCGGCTCCTCAGGGTGAGGGGCTGGTCCTTATCGCCCTAGCAGAGCGGCGAGAATCGCTTCGAATTCTTGCCCGAGCGGGCCGGTCGCGGACGGCTTGCCAGCGCGCGCATACCAATAGGCGGCGTTGCCGAGATCGCCTTCCGCCCGATGCAGAAACGCATGCACCCACATGGCGTCCGTCTCGCTCGACGTATCGACGCATTTATGCGCGCCGTCCCAATCGCCTTTGGCGTTTTTCCACAGCGCGAGCAGCGGCGGCGAGAGGGCAGGGGGCGTCGTAGCGGCGAGGGAGGCGTGGAATTGGGCGGGAGTCATGGGGCCGACGCGGGCTCGGGGCGCCGCTCCTGCGCAAGAGTGGAAGCCGGCTTCGGAAAGGCGGCGAACGCCACGATACATGCGGCGATTCCGCAAGCGGCGATAGCGGCGATCATCGGCAGAGCTGCGCCATTGGCCGTTGCGCCGACGATGAAGGACGCGAATGTTCCGGCGCCGAATTGAAGCGCTCCGAGCAGCGCCGAGGCCGTGCCGGAAATCGCGCCATAGGATTCGAGCGCCATGACGCTGCAAATGGGCATGACGACAGCCCTGGCGGCGATGATGACAAAGAGCGACACGGCGAGCATGGCGAGACTCGCGCCGCCGGCCATATCGACCGCCGCCAGCAGGACAGCCGTCGCCGCATAGATCACGACAGAGGCGCGCACGATCGTTTGCGGCTGGAAACGGCCCATCAGCCACGGCGCGGTCTGCGCGGCCGCCATCAGGCCGATGGAGTTGACGGCGAAGACAGCGCTATAGGCGGCGGGTGTCAGGCCATGCAGCGAAATGAAGACGAAGGACGAGCCGGCGAGATAGGCGAAAAATCCAGCCTGCGAGAATGCCGTCACCGCCACATAGGGGAGAAAGCGGCGGCTGGCGAGAAGATGCGCGTAGTTTCGGGCGGCGTCGAGCGGGCGGCTGGCGGCGCGAAGCTCTTCCATGCGCGTCTCCGGCAATGCGATCCACACGAGGACGAGATCGGCGACGCCGAACAGCGCCAGCGCGCCGAACAGAGCCTGCCATGGCGCGACGGCGATGATCGCCGAGCCCAATAGAGGCGCGAGAATCGGCGCGACGCCGAAGACGAGCATCATCATCGCGATGAGCTTGGCGGCCATCTGCCCCGTGTACAGGTCGCGCACGATGGCGAGGCCCATCACCATGCCGGCCGAGCCGCCGAGCCCATGGATGAAGCGCCAGGCGGCGAGCTGCTCGGCCGTTGCGGCGGTGATGCTGCCGATGGAGCCGATGATGAACAGCAGGAGCCCGGCATAGATGACCGGCTTGCGGCCGATGGAGTCGGAGATCGGGCCGTAGAAGAGCTGGCCGATCATGAGGCCGGCGAAGAAGGACATGAGGCTGAATTGCACCTGTCCTTCGCCGACATTCAGACTCGCCGCGATCTGCGGCATGGCCGGCAGATACATATCGATCGACAGCGGCCCAAGAGCGCCGAGCGCTCCGAGAATGGGCGCGATGCGCCTGGAAGATGTGTCTTGCATGAGTGGAGTTTCACCTGTTCGTTCGGCGCTCGTTTTGCGTTCGCGCCGGGTTCGAAGGCTCGAGGATTGGATCGAGCCGAAGTTTGAAGATGAAGGATCGTTCATATTTTGATCGATCTAAGATATATCTTTGTGTCGGCGGCGGTCAAGCCCTTCATTCGACCCCCTACCGCGGCGCCCCGAACGCCTGCTATCTCTCCGACATGACACTCATCTACAAGCTCCTCCCCGCTTCCCTCTGGCGTGAGGCCGAGGCGGCGGGCGTTTTCGCCGGCGCCGGGATCGATCTTGCCGACGGCTACATTCATTTCTCGACCAGCGCGCAGGTCGAGGAGACGGCGGCGCGTTACTTCAACGGCGTCGCCGATCTTCTGCTCGTCGCCGTGGAGGCCGAGCCTCTCGGCGACGCGCTGAAATTGGAGCCCTCGCGCGGCGGCGATCTCTTCCCGCACCTCTATGGAACTTTGCCCGTCGAGCGCGTCGCCAGAGTGGCGGCCCTGCCGATGCGCGAGGATGGCGGCCATGATTTCGCGGGGCTCCTCGAATGATCGAGGTTTTCTTCGGCGATCTCGCCACCGCGCTGTTCCGCCGCCTGCCGCCGGAGACGGCGCATCAGGCGACGATCGCGGCCTTGCAGCTGATGCCGGCGCCGAAGCCCCCGCGCGACGATCCGCGCCTCGCTGCGCGCGCCTTCGGCCTCGATTTTCCCAATCCGATCGGCCTCGCCGCCGGCTTCGACAAAAATGCCGAGGTTCCCGACGCCATGCTGGCCATGGGCTTCGGCTCTGCGGAGGTCGGCACGCTGACGCCGAAGCCGCAGGCCGGCAACGCCCGCCCGCGCGTGTTTCGGCTGGCCGAGGATCGCGGAATCGTCAATCGCTACGGCTTCAACAATGTCGGCCATACGCTCGCCTATGAGCGGCTGCTCGCCCGACGTTCGCGTGGCGGAATCGTCGGCGTCAACATCGGCGCCAATAAGGACGCCGCCGACCGCATCGCCGATTATGAGCGCGGCATTGCGGCCTTCTCCGAGCTGGCGAGCTATTTCACCATCAATGTCTCCTCGCCCAACACGCCAGGCCTGCGCGATCTGCAGGAGAAGACGGCGCTCTCCGAGCTGTTGGCGCGGGTGCTCTCGGCGCGCGAGCGGGCCAGGCGCCGGCGCCCCGTATTGTTGAAGATCGCGCCGGATCTTTCGCTCGAGCAGCTCGACGATGTGGTGAGCGTCGCGCGCGCGCGAGAGATCGACGGAATGATCGTCTCCAACACCACTCTGGCGCGGCCGGAGAGTTTGGCCTCGCCTTTCGCGAGAGAGGCGGGCGGGCTCTCGGGCGCGCCGCTCTTCGATCTCTCGACGAAAATGCTCGCCGAGACCTTTTTGCGCGTCGAGGGGCAGTTTCCGCTCATCGGCGTCGGGGGCGTCGATTCGGCGGCGGCGGCGCTCGCCAAAATCGAGGCGGGGGCGAGCCTGGTGCAGCTCTATAGCGCGCTGGTCTATGAGGGGCCGGGGCTGGTCGGGCGCATCAAGAGCGGGATTTTGGAGACGCTGGAGCGCGAGGGCGTAGCGCTGGCGGCGCTCGTCGGGCGGCGGGCGCGCGCGAAATAGCGGGAGAGCGGGCCTTCCCGCGCCGACGGAGGCGAAGCATGTCGGACGACGATCCCTTCGATCTACGCCGTTTCATCGAGGCGCAGGCTCCCGTCATCGAGGCGGCGATGGCGGAGCTCGCCGCCGGGCGCAAGCGAACGCATTGGATGTGGTTCGTCTTTCCGCAGATCGAGGGGCTGGGCTCCAGCCCTATGGCGATGCGCTATGCGATCCGCTCGGCGGCGGAGGCGCGCGCGTTTCTCGCGCATGAGATTTTGGGCGAGAGGCTGCGCGCCTGCACGCGTCTGGTTCTCGCCGCAAAGCGTCCGCTCGCCGGGGTTTTCGGCGCGCCGGACGATCTCAAATTCAAATCCTCCATGACGCTCTTCGCCGAAGCGGCGCCGCAGGAAACGCTGTTCGCGGAAGCGATCGCGCGCTGCTGCGGCGGCGCGCGGGACGCGGCGACCTCGAGCCGCCTCGCTCAGTAAGCGGCGCGGCCTGCCACGGGGCGCGCGGGCGCACGGAGGGCGCCGTCCGCGCCGATCTCGATGATCGGGCAGGAATAGGGATGCGAGGGCTCGAAGGCGGGCTCGTCCTCGCCGGCGCGATGGACGGCGACGCAGGCGAGCAGCGCGCCGCTCGTCAGCAGGCCGGCCGCATCGAGATCAGCCATCGCCGCGCGCGGCGCGACGAGGCGCAGCGGGCCGAGCGCGTCGAGCGTCGCGAGGAAATCGGCGCCGTCGAAAGGCGCGAGGAAATGCAGCGCTGCGCCGGAGAGCAGCGCGGCGAGCGGCCCGGCGACGAGGCCGCCGATCGAGCCCGGGGAGACCAGCGACAGCAGAGGCGCCGAGCCATTGACATGCGCCTTGGCGATGAGGCCGAGGCCGCTGGAGACGAGTCCCGCCTGCTCGTGGAAATGTGGCGCGCCATATTGGTCCAGCGCGGCGATCAGCACTTTTTTGCCCGGCGCGGCGCGCGTCGAGGCGGACGAATCATTCTCGCTGCGCGAGCGCGGACCGAAATCGACTGCGCCGTCTATGGTTCCGTCGAGCGAGCCGATGAGCCTTATCGAAGGCGCTTGCGAGGCGACGCCGAAGACCAGCTCCTCGAGGCTCTCGCCGCCGATCGAGGCCGGCGCGATGAGCGCCGCTGCCGCGACGGCGCGCGCGCCCGCCGCCAGCGCGCCGACCGAGAGGCCGAGCGGCGCCGCCACGGGCTCGAGGCCGGCGGAGATGATTCCGATGAGCGCGATCAGAGTCGCGCTGGTCGGCGCGGCGAAGAGCATGATGCGCTCGCCGGGCTGAAAATCGAAGCTGCGCAGATCGGCGCGAAAGGCGGCGACGCGGCGGTCGAGCTCGGCGTGGTCGATCGCCGCGCCGGTCGAGGCGTCGGCGGCGGCGAGGCGCATGGGGCGCAGCCGCGCCGCGCCGGCGATCAGCGCGTCGAGGCCGAACATGGTCAGCGGATGCGCGCGGGAGAGCGCGCGGCCGGAACTATCGGCGAGCGTCACGGCTCCGTCCTCCACCAAGTTTCGAGCGTGGCGCCAAACAAGGGAGAGTAGCGGGGCAATTTCGACGGCCTCGCGATTTTCGTCGAGTGAGCGATCCATTGCGTCGAGGAGTGATAGAGCGGCACGATGTAAAAACCGGAGAGTAGCGCGCGGTCGTAGGCGCGCACGGCGGCGACGAAATCCTCGCGCCCGCGCGCAGACAGCAGCGCTGCGATGAGCGCGTCTATCGCCGGAGAGGAGGCTCCCGCGAGATTATAGGAGCCTTCTTGCGTGGCGCTTGCGGAGCCCCAGCGCATGCGCTGCTCATTGCCGGGCGAGGCGGAGGCGGTCCAGGTTCCGAACATCACGTCGAATTCGAACTTTTGCCGGCGACGCTGATATTGCACCTCGTCGACGAGGCGCACGCTCGCCGTCACGCCGATGCGCTGCAGCGAGGAGACGAAGAACAGAGCCAGACGCTCCTGATCGCGATTGGCGACCATGATCTCGAAGGAGAGGGGATCGCCGTTCTTCACCAGCCGATTGTCGACGAGCTTGTAGCCGGCCTCGCCGAGCAGCTCCAGCGCGCGGCGGGCGGGCTCGCGGTCGCGGCCGGTGCCGTCATGGACGGGCGGGCGCCAGCGCCCTTCCAGAATGTCCTCGCGCACGGCGCCGGGGAAGGGGGCGAGCAGCGCGCGCTCCGCCTCGCTCGCCGGGCGGCCGGTGGAGGCGAGCTCCGATTCGTCGAAGAAGCTCTTGGTGCGCGTGTAGAGGCCGGAATAGAGATTGGCGTTGATCCATTCGAAATCGAACATCAGGCCCAGCGCCTCGCGCAGCCGCGCGTCCTGGAACATCGGCCGCCGCGTGTTGAAGACGAAGCCTTCCATGCCTTTGGGGCCGGGGCTCGGCAGAGTCTCCACGGCGACGCGCCCGTCGCGCACGGCGGGGAAATCATAGCCGCTGGCCCAGCGCGTGGTGTTCGCCTCCTCGCGATAATCGACGACGCCGGCCTTGAAAGCCTCGAACAGAGAATTGGCGTCGCGGAAATAATTCACGTCGATCTGATCGAAATTATAGAGCCCGCGCTGCATGGGCAGGTCCTTGCCCCAATAGGCGGGATCGCGCTTCAGCACGAGCCGCGCGCCGGGCTCCACCTCCTCGACCACATAGGGGCCGGAGCCGATCGGCGGCTTCAGCGTGGCGTCGGTGAAATGCTCGACATCGGTCGCGTGCTTCGGCAGCACCGGCAAAAAGCCGAGGATCAGCGGCAGCTCGCGATCATTGGCGCCGGTGAGATCGAAGCTGATCGTCTGCGCGTCCGGCGTCTCGACGCGCTTCACCAGCCCATAGGCGCTGCGCTGCTGCGGGCGGCCCTTGGCCTTCAGCAGATCGAAGGAGAAGCGCACATCCGCCGAGGTCAGCGGCGCGCCATCGGAGAAGCGGGCGCGCGGGTCGAGACGAAAGGTCACATGCTCGCGCGAATCATCGACCTCGATCGAGCGCGCCAGCACGCCATAGACGGTGAAGGGCTCGTCCAGCGAGCGCGCCATCAGCCGCTGAATGACATTGCCCTCGAGCCCTTGCGCGGTGGAGCCGGCCTTGAGGTTGAAGGGATTGAGGCTGTCGAAGGCGCCCTGCAGGCCGATTCGCAGCCGTCCGCCCGGCTTGGCCTGCGGATCGGCATAGGGGAGATGATCGAAATCGGCCGGCAGAGCCGGCTCGCCATGCATGGCGAGGCCGTGGCTCTCGGCGGCGATGACGCTCGCGCCTTGCGCCCCTGCGAAGAACAAGGGGAAAAGCGTGGCGAGAATTGCGGCGCGAATCGCTCGAATCGTCATGGGTGGACCATATTCCAGGGCGGGTGGACCGGGACAAGACGTCTCCGACGGACTCGGGGTATTCACATATGTTCTTGGAAATACGAGGGCTGCATAGGCTTGGGCGTCTCGTCTCCCGGCGCGGGGCGGTCTCGCTCGAGGCTCGCGCAGGCCGCTGGAATTCGGCGCGTCGATTTTGTATGAGGCTAGCCGTCTACCTTTCGCCCCGTCCCAGGGCGAAGACCGAGGACGGGGAGGTAAGAGGCTCTTTCCTCGCGCGAATGACGCCCCGTGCGCCCACTCGATCGTGCACTACTCGAAAGGACGACTTATGCCAATTCAATTTCCGCGGATCGTCGCTGCGGTTCTGACGGGGGCTCTCCTCGTTTCGGCGGGCGTGGCGCAGGCTCAGCAGAAGCCGGCCCCAAGGCCCGCGGCTCCAGCCCCTGCCCCCACCGCTCCGGCGCAGCCGGGCGCGCCCGCGCAGCAGCAGGCTCCGCAAGGGCCGATCAAGGCCGATCTCGTCCCCGTGCAGCCGGAGTGGACCAAGGTCTGCGGCGCGGATCAGCAGTCGAAGAAGGAAATCTGCTACACGACGCGCGATTTCGGCGCTCAGGCCGATCAGCCTCTGCTGGCGCTCGCCGTCTATGACCCCAAGGGCGACGACAGCAAGATCATCCGTCTGCTGCTGCCGCCGGGCTTGCTGCTGAAGCCGGGCTTCCGCTTCGCCGTCGGCGCCGGCGCGCTGGACGCCGGCGAGTTCGAGATCTGCTTCCCCAATGGCTGCTTCGCGCAGGCCAAGGTCAAGACGGCGCTCATCGACCAGATGAAGAAAGCCGACAAGATGACCATAGTGGTCAAGAATCAGGTCAACAATGAAGTGACCTTCCTTCTGCCGCTGACGGGTTTCGGCAAGTCCTATGACGGCCCGCCCGTCGACCCCAAGGTGCTCGAGGAGCAGCAGAAGAAGCTGCAGGAAGAGCTGCAGAAGAAGGCCGACGAAGAGCGCAAGAAGCTCGAGAGCCAGCAGAAGCCGGCCGCGCCCGCCGGGAAGTGACATTCGCAGGCGCCGGCGTTTCGATCTCCCGATGGGGGCGAGCGCCGGGGCTCGTCCCCTCGGCCGTCATTGCGAGGAGCGCAGCGACGAAGCAATCCAGGGGCCGCCCAGCGGCTCTGGATTGCTTCGCTTCGCTCGCAATGACGGAAGTGGGTTCGAAATCGCGATGACGCCGTCACGCCCGGCAGGCCGCAGGCCCGACCGGGAATCCAGAGCAACGACGCCTCTCTAGCGGCCGTCTCTCAGTGCCGCTTGGCCGACTTCACGCGATAATAGCCGTCGGAGGAGCGCTCGAAGGTCTCCTCGACCTGCGGATGGCGCACCGGATCGCCGGAATTGTCGGGCAGGAGATTCTGCTCCGAGACATAGGCGACGTATTCCGTCTCCGAATTCTCGGCGAATAAATGGTAGAAGGGCTGATCCTTGCGCGGCCGGACTTCCTCCGGAATGGACAGCCACCATTCTTCCGTATTGGCGAATTCGGGATCGACGTCGTAGATCACGCCGCGAAACGGATAGCGACGGTGCTTTACGACCTGCCCGATCGTGAATTTGGCGCTACATTCTCTCGTCATATCGATCGACGCCATCTGTTACGCTTCATACCGATAGAAACGGTAGCGCAGCGCCGCCATTGGCGTCAACGCTGTAAAGCGCGGGCGGCCGGCCGCCCGCGCGCAGGGCTCAGAAACCGTAGATCGCCGCATAATCAGGATCATTGGCGGCGACCTGACGGGCGAGATCGACAACGACCTTGCACTGCTTCCAGGTGGCGTCGTCCTGCATGCGGCCGTCGATCATCACCGCGCCGGTTCCGTCCGGCATCGCCTCCAGCACGCGGCGAGCGAAGGCCACTTCCGCCGGATCGGGCGAGAAGACGCGCTTGGCGATGGCGATCTGCGTCGGATGCAGCGACCAGGCGCCCGCGCAGCCGAGCAGGAAGGCGTTGCGGAACTGCGATTCACAGGCCGGCGAATCGGAGAAATCGCCGAACGGGCCATAAAACGCCTTGATGCCCGCCGAGGCGCAGGCGTCGACCATCTTGGCGATGGTGTAGTGCCACAAATCCTGCTGATAGGACGGGCGCAGGCCCTGGCCCGGATCGGCGTCCGCGAGCACGCGATAATCGGGATGGCCGCCGCCGACGCGCGTCGTCTTCATCGCGCGCGAGGCGGCGAGATCGGCCGGGCCGAGGCTGATGCCATGCATGCGCGGGCTCGCTGCGGCGATGGCGTCCACATTCTTCACGCCCTCGGCCGTCTCGAGGATGGCGTGAATGAGAATGGGCTTGGTCACGCCATTGCGGGCTTCGAGCTGCGCGAGCAGCTGATCGAGATAGTGAATGTCCCACGGCCCTTCGACCTTGGGCAACATCACCACATCGAGCTTATTGCCGACGGCGGCGACGATCTCGATCAGATCGTCGAGAATCCAAGGCGAGTTCAGTGAATTGATGCGCGTCCACAGGCCGGTGGAGCCGAACTCCGTCGACTTCGCCATCTCGATGAAGCCTTTGCGGGCGGCTTCCTTGGCGTCGGCGGGAATGGCGTCCTCGAGATTGCCGAGCACAACGTCCACTTGGCGGACGAGCTCGGGCACCTTGGCGCGCAGCTTCTCCAAATGGGGCGGGACGAAATGGATCATCCGCTCGACCTTCACCGGAAGCTCGCGCAAGGGCGCCGGCGCGCCAATGGCGAGCGGGCGATAGAATTGGTTGGGGAGTTTCATCGTGCGGCTCTTTCTCGTAAGGGAGTGGCCGCAGCGATAGCCGGTCTTTTCCGCGGAGGGAATAGGGCGCGCCTGCGCTCGCGTTCTCTCTAAGGCGCGGCTTTCGCCTCGATTTCCGCGAACCACTAATTTTCTTCTACATGACACAATCTGCGCTTGACGCGGCGGTAACGCGCCATTAGGTTCCGCCCACTTTCGACAGGCAGTAAGTTCACGTCGTTGCAAGCGCCGCGCTCGCAACCCTTCGAACTTAAACGCTGTCGGCCTCACCTGAGACTGCCAAGCAGTTGGTAATCATGGGGCGCGCGAGCGTCCTCCAGGAAGGCACGACCCCGGAAACGGGGTCCTCTGCATGAGGAGCGCCTTGGGCCGGAGGGCCGAGGGCGCTCAGCTCGCTTGCGTTCTAGCGAATGCGAGCGGGGTATCTATTATTCGCCAATTCGCCGGGCGCGCGAGGACGAGCGCTCAGGATCTGGAGCGAAGGAACTGGAATGCCGACGATCAGCCAGTTGATCCGCAAGCCGCGGCAACCGAAGACCTACCGCGAGAAGTCCCGCCATCTCGGGGCCTGCCCCCAGAAGCGCGGCGTCTGCACGCGCGTCTATACGACGACGCCGAAGAAGCCGAACTCGGCTCTCCGTAAGGTCGCCAAGGTGCGCCTGACCAATGGCTTCGAGGTCATCGGCTACATCCCCGGCGAGGGCCATAACCTCCAGGAGCACTCGGTGGTCATGATCCGCGGCGGCCGCGTGAAGGACCTTCCGGGCGTCCGCTATCACATTCTGCGCGGCGTGCTCGACACGCAGGGCGTCAAGGATCGTAAGCAACGCCGTTCGAAATACGGCGCGAAGCGTCCGAAGTAAGGAGCGAGAGACATGTCGCGTCGCCATCGCGCCGAGAAGCGGGAAATCATCGAGGACGCCAAGTTCGGCGATTCCGTCGTCACCAAGTTCATGAACTCGATCATGTACGACGGCAAGAAGTCGGTCGCCGAGGCGATCGTCTACGGAGCCTTCGACATCATCGAGGCCAAGGCCAAGAGCGATCCTCTGCAGGTGTTCAAATCGGCGCTCGAGAATGTCGCGCCGGCCATCGAGGTTCGCTCGCGGCGCGTCGGCGGCGCCACCTATCAGGTGCCGGTCGAGGTTCGCAACGAGCGCCGTCAGGCGCTGGCGATCCGCTGGATCATCACGGCGGCGCGCGCCCGCAACGACAAGACGATGGTCGATCGTCTTTCGGCGGAGCTGCTCGACGCCTCCAACAACCGCGGCAATGCGGTGAAGAAGCGCGAGGACACGCACCGCATGGCGGAAGCGAACCGCGCCTTCTCGCACTATCGCTGGTAACCCTTTTCGTCGCCCTCTGATCGAGGACATCTCAAATGCCCCGTAGCCATCCCATCGAAGACTATCGCAACTTCGGCATCATGGCCCACATCGACGCGGGCAAGACGACGACGACGGAGCGTATTCTCTATTACTCCGGCAAGAGCCATAAGATCGGCGAGGTGCATGAGGGCGCCGCGACGATGGATTGGATGGAGCAGGAGCAAGAGCGCGGCATCACGATCACCTCCGCCGCGACGACGACCTTCTGGAACGGCAAGCGCCTGAACATCATCGACACGCCCGGCCACGTCGACTTCACCATCGAGGTGGAGCGTTCGCTGCGCGTGCTCGACGGCGCCGTCTGCGTTCTCGACGGCAATCAGGGCGTCGAGCCGCAGACCGAGACCGTGTGGCGTCAGGCCGACAAATATGCGGTTCCGCGCGTCGTCTTCGTCAATAAGATGGACAAGATCGGCGCCGATTTCTATCGCTGCGTCGACGATATTGTCACCAAGGTCGGCGGCAAGCCGGTCTGCCTGCAGCTGCCGATCGGCTCTGAGAATCTGTTCAAGGGCATTGTCGATCTGGTCCGCATGAAGGCGGTGGTCTGGGACGACGAGGGTCTCGGCGCGAAATATCACGACGAAGAGATCCCGGCCGATCTCGTCGAAAAGGCGAAAGAGTATCGCACCACGCTGATCGAGGCGGCGGTCGAGCTCGACGACGACGCCATGGCCGCCTATCTCGACGGCCAGGAGCCGAGCGAAGAGACGCTGAAGCGCCTCGTCCGCAAGGCTGTGCGTTATACCGCCTTCCATCCGGTGTTCTGCGGCTCGGCCTTCAAGAACAAGGGCGTGCAGCCTTTGCTCGACGCCGTTGTCGACTATCTGCCGTCGCCCGTCGATCGCGAGGCGATCAAGGGCGTCGATATGAACACGGGCGACGAGCTGGTGCGCAATCCGTCCGATAGCGAGCCTTTCTCCATGCTCGCCTTCAAGATCATGGACGACCCCTTCGTCGGCACCATCACCTTCTGCCGCGTCTATTCCGGCAAGATCGACTCGGGCACGACTGTGCTCAACTCGACCAAAGACAAGAAAGAGCGCGTCGGCCGCATGCTGCTGATGCACGCCAATAACCGCGAGGACATCAAGGAAGCCTATGCGGGCGACATCGTCGCTCTCGCTGGCCTCAAGGAGACCCGCACCGGCGACACGCTCTGCGACATGCTGAAGCCGGCGATTCTGGAGCGCATGGAGTTCCCGGAGCCGGTCATCGAGATCGCTATCGAGCCGAAGTCGAAGGCCGATCAGGAGAAGCTCGGCATCGCGCTCCAGAAGCTCGCCGCCGAGGACCCGTCCTTCCGCGTCTCGACCGATCAGGAGAGCGGCCAGACCATTCTGAAGGGAATGGGCGAGCTGCATCTCGACATCAAGGTCGATATTCTGAAGCGCACCTACAAGGTCGACGCCAATATCGGCGCGCCGCAGGTCGCTTATCGCGAGCGGCTGACGAAGCGCGTCGAGATCGACTACACGCATAAGAAGCAGACCGGCGGCACGGGCCAGTTCGCCCGCGTCATCATTATTTTCGAGCCGAACGAAGCCGGCGCCGGCAATGTCTTCGAGTCGAAGATCGTCGGCGGCTCGGTGCCGAAGGAATATATCCCCGGCGTCGAGAAGGGCATCAACAGCGTGATGGGATCCGGCATTCTCGCGGGCTTCCCGGTCGTCGATGTCAAGGCGACGCTGATCGACGGCGGCTTCCACGACGTCGACTCGTCGGTGCTCGCCTTCGAAATCGCTTCGCGCGCCGCCTTCCGCGACGCGCTGCAGAAGGGCGGCTCGGTGCTGCTCGAGCCGATCATGAAGGTCGAGGTGGTGACGCCCGAGGAATATACGGGCTCGGTCATCGGCGACATCAACTCGCGGCGCGGGCAGATCCAGGGTCAGGACATGCGCGGCAATGCGGTCGTCGTCGATGCGATGGTGCCGCTCGCCAATATGTTCGGCTATGTCAATCAGCTGCGTTCCTTCACCCAGGGACGCGCGAACTACACGATGCAATTCGACCACTACGACCAGGTCCCCGAGGCGGAGTCGAAGAAGGTTCAGGCGAAATACGCCTGATCGTCTCAACGTCGCGGAATCAGTCTCTAAAGGAGTGTGGCCATGGCCAAGGAAAAATTCTCACGCACGAAGCCGCATTGCAACATCGGCACGATCGGTCACGTGGACCATGGCAAGACGTCGCTGACGGCGGCGATCACCAAGGTTCTGGCCGAGACGGGCGGCGCGACCTTCACGGCCTATGACCAGATCGACAAGGCCCCGGAAGAGCGCGCCCGCGGCATCACCATCTCGACGGCGCACGTCGAGTATGAGACCGCCAATCGCCATTACGCTCACGTCGACTGCCCCGGCCACGCCGATTATGTGAAGAACATGATCACCGGCGCCGCGCAGATGGACGGCGCCATCCTCGTCGTCTCCGCCGCCGACGGCCCGATGCCGCAGACCCGCGAGCACATCCTGCTCGCCCGCCAGGTCGGCGTGCCGGCGCTCGTCGTGTTCCTGAACAAGGTCGACATGGTCGACGATCCGGAACTGCTCGAGCTCGTCGAGCTCGAGGTTCGCGAGCTGCTGTCGAAATACGAGTTCCCCGGCGACGATATTCCGATCACCAAGGGCTCGGCCCTGGCGGCGCTCGAGAACAAGACGCCCGAGATCGGCCATGACGCGATCCTGAAGCTGATGCAGACGGTCGACGAATATATCCCGCAGCCGGAGCGTCCGAAGGATCAGCCCTTCCTGATGCCGGTCGAGGACGTGTTCTCGATCTCGGGCCGCGGCACGGTGGTGACGGGCCGCGTCGAGCGCGGCATTGTCAAGGTCGGCGAGGAAGTCGAGGTCGTCGGCATCCGCCCGACGATCAAGACGACGGTGACGGGCGTCGAAATGTTCCGCAAGCTGCTCGATCAGGGCGAGGCGGGCGACAATATCGGCGCGCTGCTGCGCGGCACCAAGCGCGAGGACGTGGAGCGCGGCCAGGTTCTGTCGAAGCCCGGCTCGGTGAAGCCGCACACCAAGTTCAAGGCGGAAGCCTATATTCTGACGAAGGAAGAGGGCGGCCGTCATACGCCGTTCTTCACCAACTATCGTCCGCAGTTCTACTTCCGCACGACGGATGTGACCGGCATTGTGACGCTCCCCGAGGGCGTCGAGATGGTGATGCCGGGCGATAATGTGGCGATGGAGGTGAACCTCATCGTTCCGATCGCCATGGAGGAGAAGCTGCGCTTCGCCATCCGCGAAGGCGGCCGCACCGTCGGCGCCGGCGTCGTCGCCTCGATCATCGAATAAGGAATTTGGACCGCGGGGCGTCTCGCCTCGCATTCGAGAAACGGCCTGCGAGCCCTCGCGGCTCGCGGCCCAGAGCGCGCCGCGGCTCGCGGTCCAAGAGGAAGACGCTGATGAACGGACAGAATATCCGGATTCGCCTGAAGGCGTTCGATCACCGGATTCTCGATACGTCGACAAAAGAGATCGTCTCCACCGCCAAGCGCACGGGCGCTCAGGTGCGTGGTCCGATCCCGCTGCCGACGAAGATCGAGAAGTTCACGGTGAACCGTTCGCCGCACATCGACAAGAAATCGCGTGAGCAGTTCGAAATCCGGACTCACAAGCGCGTGCTCGATATCGTCGATCCGACCCCGCAAACGGTGGACGCGCTGATGAAGCTCGATCTCGCCGCCGGCGTCGACGTCGAAATCAAGCTCTAATAAAAATGAACCGGGCGCCTCTCGCGACGAGAGCGATGCGCCTTTCGAAGGAAGAGATCATGCGGTCTGGCGTCATCGCGCAAAAGGTCGGAATGACCCGCGTTTTCACCGAAGCGGGCGAGCATGTGCCGGTCACGGTGCTGAAGCTCGACGGCTGCCAAGTCGTCGCCCATCGGACCAAGGAGCAGAACGGCTACACGGCCGTGCAGCTCGGCATCGGCCACGCCAAGGTGAAGAACGTCTCCAAGGCCGAGCGCGGCCGTTTCGCCGTCGCCAAGGTCGAGCCGAAGCTGAAGCTCGCCGAGTTTCGCGTCGAGGAGACGGAGCTGCTTCCCGTCGGCGCCGAGATCACGGCCGATCATTTTGTCGTCGGCCAGTTCGTCGACGTGACCGGCACGACGATCGGCAAGGGCTTCGCCGGCGCGATGAAGCGCTGGAACTTCGGTGGTCTGCGCGCCACTCACGGCGTGTCGATCTCGCATCGCTCGCATGGTTCGACCGGTGGCCGTCAGGACCCGGGCAAGACCTTCAAGAACAAGAAAATGGCCGGGCATATGGGCGTCGACCGCGTGACCACGCTGAATCTGCGGGTCGTGCAGACCGACGTCGAGCGCGGGCTGCTGCTGGTCGAGGGCTCCGTGCCCGGACACGCCGGCGGCTGGATTTTTGTGCGCGACGCGGTGAAGCGGGCGCTGCCGGCCGACGCGCCGCAGCCCGGCAAATACCGTCTGGCGGAAGCTCCCGCCGCGCAAGAAGACAAGAAGGAGGACTGAGCCGTGGTGCAGATTAGCGTCACGTCGTACGACGGCCAGGATGCCGGCTCGATCGAGCTGGCGGACGAGATTTTCGGGCTCGAACCGCGACAGGATCTCATCTTCCGCATGATCCGCTGGCAGCTCGCCAAGCGGCGGGCGGGCACGCATGCGGTGAAGAACCGCGCGGACATCGCCCGCACCGGCAAGAAGCTGCATAAGCAGAAGGGCACGGGCGGCGCTCGTCATGGATCGCGGCGCGCGCCGCAATTCATCGGCGGTGGTCGCGCCTTCGGTCCGGTGGTGCGCAGTCATGAGCACGACCTGCCCAAGAAGGTGCGCGTTCTCGCTCTGAAGCACGCGCTCTCGGCCAAAGCCAAGGACGGCGCCATCATCGTCTGGGAGAGCGCTTCGCTCACCGAGCCGAAGACCAAGCTGCTCAAGGCTGGTTTCGATAAGACCGGGCTTTCCAGCGCGCTCATTATCGACGGCGCGGAGCCGCAGGCCAATTTCGCGCTGGCCGCGCGCAATCTGCCGCGGATCGACGTGCTGCCGGTCCAGGGCGTCAATGTCTATGACATTCTGCGCCGGGAGAAGCTGGTGCTGACCCGCGCGGCGATCGATGCGCTGGAGGCGCGCCTGAAATGAGCAAGGATGTGCGCCATTACGACGTGATCGTCTCCCCGGTCATCACCGAGAAGGCGACGATCGCTTCCGAGCAGAACAAAGTGGTCTTCAATGTCGCCAAGACCGCCACCAAGCCGCAGATCAAGGCGGCGGTGGAGGGGCTCTTCGATGTGAAGGTGGAGGCCGTCAATACTCTGCTGCGCAAGGGCAAGCTGCGCGCCTTCAAGGGCGTGCGCGGCCGCCAGTCGGATGTGAAGAAGGCGGTCGTCACACTGGCCGAAGGCCATAAGATCGACGTGACGACGGGACTCTAAAGGTAGGCTCGAGGACAAAACCATGGCGCTGAAGACATTCAAGCCGGTCACGCCGAGCCTTCGTCAGCTCGTCATCGTCGACCGCAGCGATCTCTACAAGGGCAAGCCCGTCAAGACCCTCACCGAGGGCAAGACGTCCAAGGGCGGCCGCAACAACAATGGGCGCATCACCGTGCGCTTCCGCGGCGGCGGCCACAAGCAGGCCTATCGCCTCGTCGACTTCAAGCGCCGCAAGCTCGACGTCGTCGGCAAGGTGGATCGGATCGAATATGACCCGAACCGCACCGCCTTCATCGCGCTCATCCGTTATGCGGATGACGAGCTGTCCTATATTCTCGCGCCGCAGCGTCTTTCGGTCGGCGACGAGGTGATCTCGGGCGCTCAGGTCGATGTGAAGCCTGGCAACGCCATGCCGATCGGCAATATTCCGGTCGGCACGATCGTCCACAATGTCGAGATCAAGATCGGCAAGGGCGGCGCGATCGCGCGCTCGGCGGGCAATTATGCGCAGATCGTCGGCCGCGATCAGGGTTATGTGATCATTCGCCTGAACTCGGGCGAGCAGCGCCTCGTTCATGGTCAGTGCTTCGCGACCATCGGCGCGGTGTCGAACCCGGATCACATGAACATCTCGCTCGGCAAGGCGGGTCGTTCGCGCTGGCTCGGCCGTCGCCCGCATAACCGCGGCGTCACCATGAACCCGGTCGACCATCCGCACGGCGGCGGCGAAGGCCGCACCTCGGGCGGCCGTCATCCGGTCACGCCCTGGGGCAAGCCGACCAAGGGCAAGAAGACCCGCACGAACAAGAAGACCGACAAATTCATCGTGTCCTCGCGGCACGCCAAGAAGAAGAAGGGCTGATCCATGGCTCGCTCTATCTGGAAAGGCCCGTTCGTCGACGGCTATCTGCTGAAGAAGGCGGAGACCGCGCGCGGCTCGGGACGCAGCGATATCATCAAGATTTGGAGCCGCCGCTCCACCATTCTGCCGCAGTTCGTGGGTCTCACCTTCGGCGTGCATAATGGCCACAAGCACGTGCCGGTGTCTGTCAGCGAAGACATGATCGGGCACAAGTTCGGCGAATTCTCTCCGACGCGGACCTTCCATGGTCATGCGGCGGACAAGAAGTCGAAGAGGGGCTGACGAACATGTCCAAGCCGAGCAATCCGCGCGCGCTGGCCGACAATGAGGCGAAAGCCGTCGCCAACACGCTGCGCGTCTCCCCGCAGAAGCTCAATCTTCTCGCCCAGCTCATCCGCGGCAAGAAGGTCGATCGCGCTCTCGCCGATCTCGAGTTCTCGCGCAAGCGCATCGCTCACGAGGTCAAGAAGACCTTGGAGAGCGCCATCGCCAACGCCGAGAACAACCACGGTCTCGACGTCGACGATCTGATCGTCGCGCAGGCCTTCGTCGGCAAGTCGCTGGTGATGCGGCGCTTCGCGGCGCGCGCCCGCGGTCGCTCGAGCCGTATCGAGAAGCCCTTCGCGAATCTGACGATCATCGTCCGCGAAGTCGAAACGCCGGCGAAAGCCTAAAGGGAGCCAACGATGGGTCAGAAGGTCAATCCGATCGGGCTGCGCCTCGGCGTCAACCGCACCTGGGACTCGCGCTGGTTCGCGAGCAAGGGCGAATACGCCAAGCTCCTGCACGAGGATCTCGCCATTCGCGCAGCGGTGGCCAAGAATCTCAAGCAGGCGGCTGTGTCGCGCATCATCATCGAGCGTCCGCACAAGAAGTGCCGCGTGACGATTCACTCGGCGCGTCCGGGCGTCGTCATCGGCAAGAAGGGCGCGGATATCGACAAGATCCGCAAGCTGGTCGGCAAGCTCACCGGCAGCGAAGTGGTGATCAACATCGTCGAGGTGCGTAAGCCCGAGGTCGAGGCCACTCTGGTCGCGGATTCGATCGCTCAGCAGCTCGAGCGCCGCGTCGCCTTCCGCCGCGCGATGAAGCGCGCCGTGCAGTCGGCGATCCGGCTTGGGGCGCAAGGCATTCGCATCAATTGCTCGGGCCGTCTCGGCGGCGCGGAGATCGCGCGCCTGGAATGGTATCGCGAGGGCCGCGTGCCGCTGCATACGCTGCGCGCCGATGTCGACTATGGCGTCGCCACCGCGCATACCGCTTATGGCGCTTGCGGCATCAAGGTCTGGATCTTCAAGGGCGAGATCCTCGAGCATGATCCGATGGCGCAGGACAAGCGTCTGGCCGAGCAGGCCGCCGGCGGCGGTGAGCGCGAACATCATGGCGAGCGTCGCCGTCGCGAGCCGCGCGAGCCGCGTGACGCGGCCTAATTTCGAGAGTTCGACATCATGTTGCAACCCAAACGCACCAGGTTCCGCAAGGCCTTCAAAGGCCGCATTCACGGAAACGCCAAGGGCGGCTTTTCCCTGAATTTCGGGCAGTTCGGCCTCAAGGCTCTCGAGCCGGAGCGCATCACTGCGCGCCAGATCGAGGCGGCCCGCCGCGCCATGACGCGCCATATGAAGCGCGCTGGCCGCGTGTGGATCCGCATCTTCCCCGACGTGCCGGTTTCCAAGAAGCCGACCGAAGTGCGCATGGGTAAGGGCAAGGGCGCGCCGGAACTCTGGGCCGTGCGTGTCGCCCCGGGCCGCATCATGTTCGAGGTCGACGGCGTCTCCGGCGAGCTCGCGCGCGAGGCTCTGACGCTCGCCGCCGCGAAGCTGCCGATCAAGACGCGCTTCATCGAACGCATCGCCGAGTGAGGATTGCGACAATGAGCACGAACAAGCAACGCGTCTCCGACCTCCGCGGCCTCTCCTTCGATCAGCTGGACGAGGAAGTGCTGAAGCTGAAGAAAGAGCAGTTCAATCTGCGTTTCCAGCGGGCGACTGGCCAGCTCGAGAACACTGCGCGCGTGCGCGTCGTTCGTCGCGACATCGCCCGCGCCAAATCCATCGCCGCGCAGAAGCGCGCTGAACAACAGAGTTGAGAGAGCGCCAATGCCGAAGCGAATTCTCCAGGGCGTCGTCGTCAGCGACAAGCAGAACAAAACCGTGGTGGTGAAGGTGGAGCGCCGCTTCACCCATCCGCTGTTCAAGAAGACTGTTCGTCGCACGAAAAATTATCATGCGCATGACGAGGCGCAGACCTTCAAGGTCGGCGACGAGGTCACGATCGAGGAGACGGCTCCGATTTCGCGGCTGAAGCGCTGGCGAGTGGTCGAAGCCGCCGACAAGGCCTGAGGCCTTCAAAAAGACGAGACGTGTGAAATGGTTTTCTCGGACGAAGTCGGGGGACCGAAACCAGACCGAGACGAAAGGCGGGATAAGCCATGATACAGATGCAGACAAATCTCGATGTCGCCGATAATTCTGGCGCCCGCCGCGTCATGTGCATCAAGGTGCTGGGCGGCTCCAAGCGCAAATACGCCGGTGTCGGCGACATTATCGTCGTCTCGATCAAAGAGGCGATTCCGCGCGGTCGCGTGAAGAAAGGCGACGTGCTCAAGGCGGTTGTCGTCCGCACGGCCAAAGACATCAAGCGCGCCGACGGCTCGGTGATCCGCTTCGATTCCAATGCTGCGGTTCTGATCAACAATCAGAAGGAGCCGATCGGCACGCGTATCTTCGGACCCGTGCCGCGCGAGCTGCGCGCCAAGAACCATATGAAGATCATTTCGCTCGCGCCGGAGGTGCTGTAATGGCCGCGAAAATCAAGAAAGGCGACAAGGTCGTCGTTCTCGCCGGTCGCGACAAGGGCCGCACGGGTCAGGTTATCCAGGTGATGCCGACGGAAGGTCGCGCCGTGGTGGAAGGCGTGAATCTCGTCAAGCGCCACCAGCGCCAGACGCGCCAGCAGGAGGCGGGGATCGTCACCAAGGCGGCGGCGCTCGACCTGTCCAACATCGCGATCGCCGATCCCAAGGACGGCAAGCCGACGCGCGTCGGTTTCAAGACTCTCGATGACGGCCGCAAGGTCCGCATCGCCAAGCGTTCCGGAGAACAGATCGATGGCTGAGGAAAAGAAGCCGAAAGCCGCCAAGGCTCCGAAGGCGGACGGCGAGGCCAAGAAGGCCGGCAAGGCGAAGTCCGCTCCCGAGTCTGCGTCGCATGAAGGCGGCGAGCGACGTTCCGCTGGGCCGAAGTCGCTCCCCGAGGGCGCCTATGAGGTGCGGCTGAAAAAGCACTATGAGGAAGTGGTTCGCGCCAAGCTCATGGAAGAGTTCGGCTATAAGAACGCTTTCGAGGTGCCGGCGATCGAGAAGATCGTGCTGAACATGGGCGTCGGCGAGGCGGTCAACGACAGCAAGAAGGTGACGGCGGCCGCCGGCGACCTCGCGTTGATCGCGGGCCAGAAGCCGGTGGTGACGCGCGCGCGCAAGGCGATCTCGACCTTCAAGGTGCGCGAGAATATGCCGATCGGCGCCAAGGTCACGCTGCGCAAGACGCGCATGTATGAATTTCTGGACCGTCTGATCACGATCGCGCTGCCGCGCGTTCGCGATTTCCGCGGCCTCAATCCCAAGTCCTTCGACGGACGCGGCTCCTACGCCCTCGGCATCAAGGAGCATATCGTGTTTCCCGAGATCGACTATGACAAGGCCGAGTCGATCCTCGGCATGGACGTCATCGTCGTGACGACGGCGAAGACGGACGACGAGGCGCGCGCGCTCCTGCGCGCGTTCAATTTCCCGTTCCGGCAGTGAGACGGTAAGTCTCAGACGCGGAAACCGAAGGCATAGAAAATGGCCAAGAAGAGTTCGATCGAGAACAACAAGCGCAGGGCGAAGCTCGCCAAGGCCTATGCGGGCCGCCGCGAGCGGCTGAAGGCGAAGGCGAATGACGAGGCGCTCACCGCCGAGGAGCGGTTCGAGGCGCGTCTCAAGCTCGCCGAGCTGCCGCGCAATTCCGCGGCGATTCGCATTCGCAATCGCTGCGAGGTTTCGGGACGTCCGCGCGCTTTCTATCGCAAGCTGAAGCTGTCGCGCGTGGCGCTGCGTGAGCTCGGCTCGCGCGGCCTCATTCCCGGTCTCGTGAAGTCCAGCTGGTAAGGGAGAGAGCGAATGTCGATCAGCGATCCGTTGGGCGATCTGCTCACCCGTATCCGCAATGCGCAGATGCGCCGCAAGGACAAGGTCCAGACGCCGGGCTCGCGCCTGCGCGGCCATGTTCTCGACGTGCTGAAGGAAGAAGGCTACATCCGCGGCTACACGACCACGGATTTCGGCAATGGCCGCACCGAGTTCGAGATCGAGCTGAAATATTTCGACGGCGAGCCGGTCATCAAGACGATCGAGCGCGTCTCGCGTCCAGGCCGCCGGGTCTATGCGGGCGTCGATAAGACGCCGCGCGTGGCCAATGGCCTCGGCATCACCATCGTGTCGACGCCCAAAGGCGTCATGGCCGATCACAAGGCCCGCGAGAACAATGTCGGCGGCGAGGTGCTTGCCAAGGTCTTCTGACCGAAGCTCGCAGGAATTGGGATAGGACTTCAACCATGTCTCGTATCGGCAAGAAGCCCGTCATCGTGCCGGCCGGCGTGACCGCCAAGGTCGACGGCCAGCTCGTCCAGGTGAAGGGCGCGAAGGGCGAGCTGCAGTTCCGGGTTCCCGACGATGTCGCGGTGACTCAGGACGGCAATTCGATCAAGGTCGACCCACGCTCCAACAGCAAGCGCGCTCGCGCGCTGTGGGGCACGTCGCGCGCTCAGGTGAACAATCTCGTGGTCGGCGTCACCGCCGGCTTCGAGAAGAAACTCGAGATCAACGGCGTCGGTTATCGCGCCGCGGTCGCCGGCAAGAATCTGCAGCTCGCGCTCGGCTATTCGCATGACGTGAACTATCCGATCCCGGCCGGCATAGCGATCGTGACGCCCAAGCCCACGGAGATCACCATCTCCGGCGTGGACAAGCGCCAGGTCGGTCAGGTCGCCGCCGAGATCCGCGCGTTGCGCGGCCCCGAGCCCTATAAGGGCAAGGGCGTGAAATACGCCGGCGAATTCATCTTCCGTAAGGAAGGCAAGAAGAAGTAAGGACGCGAGCCATGGCAAAGGACGTAAATGCAGCCGCCCGGCGCAAGGCCCGGGTCCGTCGGAGCATTCGCGCGCGCGCCTATGGCCGCCCGCGTCTGTCGGTGTTCCGCTCTTCGGAGCAGATCTATGCGCAGATCATCGACGACGAGAAGGGCGTGACCATCGTCTCCGCCTCGACGCTCGAAAAGGCCAATCGCGAGACGCTGAAGACGGGCGCCAACAAGGAAGCGGCGCATCTGGTCGGCAAGCAGCTCGCCGAGCGCGCCGCCGCCAAGGGCATCACGGAAGTGGTGTTCGATCGCGGGGCCTATATCTATCACGGCCGCGTTCAGGCGCTGGCCGAGGGCGCTCGCGAGGGCGGCCTGCAGTTCTGATGCGCCTCCTCCCGCTGGCGGGGGGAGACTTCGCGCATCGGCGCGGCGAATGAGGGCTGGCGCGGCGTAGCGAGGCGATGGTCGAAAGGCTCTCGCCGACCTTGCGTCGTGCAGCCCCTCTCCTGTATGCGGGAGAGGAAGCAAACCCCAAGCGAGCGGCGCTATTGCCGCGTAAGTGACGGAAGAGAAAATGGCTCGTGAACCAGAAGGCGGCCGCGGCCGCGACCGGGATCGGGACGACCGCGACAATGAGTTCGTGGACCGTCTCGTCCACATCAACCGCGTCGCCAAAGTGGTGAAGGGCGGTCGGCGTTTCGGATTTGCGGCGCTCGTCGTCGTCGGCGACCAGAAGGGCCGCGTCGGCTATGGCCACGGCAAGGCGCGCGAAGTGCCGGAAGCGATCCGCAAGGCGACGGAAGCCGCCAAGCGCGCGCTCATCCGCGTGCCGCTGCGCGAAGGCCGCACGCTGCATCATGACGTCAACGGCCGCCATGGCGCGGGCCGCGTCGTGCTGCGCGCCGCGCCTCCCGGCACCGGCATCATCGCCGGCGGCCCGATGCGCGCCGTTTTCGAGACGCTGGGCGTTCACGACGTCGTGGCCAAGAGCCAGGGCTCCTCGAATCCCTACAACATGATTCGCGCGACGTTCGACGCGCTCGAGCGCGAAGATTCTCCGCGTTCGGTCGCCGCTCGTCGTTCTCTCAAGGTCTCCGCGCTGCAGGCGCGCCGTCAGGGCGCCGAAGCCGAAGCCGTCGACGCTTGAGGGGAGGGCTTGCGATGAGCGATAAGAAAATCACCGTCGAGCAGACCGGCAGCGCCATCGGCCGTCCCGAGCGTCAGCATAGAACGCTGACCGGCCTCGGCCTCACGCGCATCGGCAAGCGTCGCACGCTCGAGGACACGCCCGCTGTGCGCGGGATGATCGCGAAAGTCGCGCATCTCGTCAAAATCGTCGACGAGAAGTGAGGGGCGGGACAATGGTGAAGCTCAACGATCTCTCCGACAATCCCGGCTCCAGCAAGAATCGCATGCGCGTGGGCCGCGGCATCGGCTCCGGCAAGGGCAAGACCGCGGGTCGCGGCGTCAAGGGCCAGAAGGCCCGCACCGGCGTCGCTGTGAAAGGCTTCGAAGGCGGCCAGATGCCGCTGCATCGTCGCCTGCCCAAGCGCGGGTTCTTCAATCCCTTCTCGACCGACTATAATGAGGTCAATCTCGGCCGCATTCAGCAGGCGGTGGAGGCCGGCAAGCTCGACGCCGCCGCTCCGGTGACGATCGACGCGCTGATCGCCGCCGGCGTGGTCTCCAAGCCGCGCGACGGCGTGAAGATCCTCGGCAATGGCAAGCTCGAGGCGAAGCTCGCCTTCGAGGTCGCCGCCGCTTCGAAATCGGCAGTGGCCGCTATCGAGGCCGCCGGCGGCTCGGTCAAGCTGCTCGTCGCCGCGGAAGAGCCCGCCTCGGCCTGAAGCCGCCGCCCGGCCCGCGACGCGTAGGCCGGGCGTCAGCTCGAGGGGGCGCATTTTTCGCCGCCTCGAGGTTAATCGTATCGACCAAAAAACTGGCGATCCGCCCATCCGTCGTGATACGGAGTCGCCTGTGCGAGCCGGCGAGAAGAGGCTAGACTTTTTTTTCGCCGACATCGTGCGATAGACATGCGCCGGGTCCGGCCCCTCGAATGGGCTGGGCCGAAAACAGAGCGCGGCGTCGCGGCGGGCAGCGCTGCGTCGCTTCGACGCTCGTCTAAAAGAAAACCGCGCGGCGCGCGACGAGGGAGCCTCGCCCATGGCATCGGCAGCCGAACAGCTTGCGGCCAACGTCAATTTTTCCGCTTTCGGCAAAGCGGATGAGCTCAAGAAACGCATCTGGTTCACGCTCGGCGCGCTGATCGTCTATCGCCTCGGCACTTATGTGCCGCTGCCGGGCATCGACCCGGACGCCTTCGCCAAGAGCTTCTTCGGCCAGTCGAAGGGCGTGCTCGAGCTGTTCAACATGTTCGCTGGCGGCGCGGTTCAGCGTAGCGCGATCTTCGCGTTGAACATCATGCCTTACATTTCCGCCTCCATCATCATTCAGCTTCTCACGACAGTGATTCCGTCGCTCGAGCAGGTGAAGAAGGAAGGCGAGCAGGGCCGCAAGGTCCTCAACCAATATACGCGCTATCTCACCGTCATTCTGGCGACCTTCCAGGCCTATGGCATGGCGATCGGCCTCGAGGGACAGCAAGGCGTCGTGACAGAGCCAGGGCTGTTCTTCCGCCTCACGACCGTCTGCACGCTCGTCGGCGGCACGATGTTCCTGATGTGGCTCGGCGAGCAGATCACGTCGCGCGGCATCGGCAATGGCTCCTCGCTGATTATTTTCGCGGGCATTGTCGCGGCCTTTCCGGCGGCGATCCTCAGCACTCTCGAGCTCGGCAAGCAGGGCGCGATCTCGACTGGCGTCATCCTCGGCGTGATCGCCATGTCCTTCTTCGTCATCGCCTTCATCGTCTATATGGAGCGAGCGCAGAGGCGATTGCTCATCACCTATCCCAAGCGACAGCACGGCAATCGTGTCTATGAGGGCCAGACCTCCTTCCTGCCGCTGAAGCTCAACACCTCGGGCGTCATTCCGCCGATCTTCGCCTCGTCGCTGTTGCTGCTGCCGACGACGATCGCGAATTTCTATCAGACGCAGGGCACGGACAATATTTTTGCGACCATCTCGGCCTATTTCGGGCATGGGCGGCCGCTCTATATGCTGTCCTATGTCGGGCTGATCGTCTTCTTCGCCTTCTTCTACACGGCGATCGTCTTCAATCCGACGGAGACGGCCGATAATCTGAAGAAGCATGGCGGCTTCATCCCCGGCATTCGGCCGGGTGAGCGCACGGCGAAGTTCATCGACGATGTGCTGATGCGCATCACCGTGCTCGGCGCCGCCTATCTCGCGGTAATCTGCCTGCTGCCGGAAATGCTGATCTCCTACGCCAATCTGCCGTTTTATTTCGGCGGCACCTCGCTGCTCATCGTGGTGAGCGTGACGATGGATACGGTGGCGCAGGTCCACGGTCATCTCCAGGCTCATCAATATGAGGGCCTGATCCGCAAGACGAAACTTCGCGGGCGACGCAAATGAGGCTGGTGCTGCTCGGACCGCCGGGCGCGGGCAAGGGCACGCAATCGGCTCGGCTCGTCGCGAAATATTCGATCCCGCAGCTCTCGACCGGCGACATGCTGCGCGCCGCCGTCGAGGCGAGGACGCCGATCGGCCTCGAGGCCAAGGAGATCATGGATCGCGGCGCGCTGGTGCCCGACGCTGTCGTCGTCGGCATCATTGGCCAGCGCATCAAGGAGAAGGACGCCGCCAACGGCTTCATTCTCGATGGTTTCCCGCGCACGGTGGCGCAGGCTCAGGCGCTCGATCAGCTGCTGGACCGCGAGGGGCTGAAGCTCGATGCGGTCATAGAGCTCAGCGTCGATGAGAATGCGCTGCTCGCGCGCATGCAGAACCGCGTCGATGAGACGCGCGCCCGCGGCGGCGAGGTGCGCGCCGACGACAATCCAGAAGCGTTCAAGACGCGGCTGGACGCTTATCGCACGCAAACTGCGCCAGTGTCGGATTATTATTCCGGCAAGGGCGAGCTGAAGCAGGTCGACGGCATGGAGCCGGTCGACGCCGTCAGCGCGGCGATCGAGCAGGCGTTGGAGCACTGAACCCAAAGCGCTCGCCTTTTGTCTTCGCGCTTGCCGCGAGGGACAAAGGAGAGCGCGGGACTTCTTCACTCGCAATCGAGCTGGCGTCCGCGCAAATGGCAGCGCAGACGCGGCTTCGCTTCGGCGTCGTAATCGGTGACGAGCCATTCGCCGTCGCCGCGTTCGAATGTCGCGAAGCCGAAGGTGGCGGCGACGCCGCGGCCTTGCGCGACCGTAGCCTCGCCGATCGTCGCTCCATCGAAATTGGTCGGTATGCGCGGGTCCATGGCGGTGCCGCCGACGCCGACAATGAATTGCGCCGGCCGGTCCTCCCGAAAGCTCAGAGCCTCGAAAGCGTGGAGATGGCCCGACAGGATGGCCTGCACGCTCGCCGGAATATTGTCATGGGCGGCGGCGGCCAGCGTTTCATTGATGCCGATCGTTTCGCCGATCCGCGATCGAAACAGCGAGAAGATCGGCTTGTGGAACGCATACCAGACCGGGCCGGGCGCGTCCTTGGCGACAGTGAGCTGGCTGCGTAGAAAAGCCGCCTGCTCGATGACCACAGTGCGCTCTTCCGCTTCGGTCGTGTCGAGAATGTAGAGCGTCGGATCGGCGATATCGACGCGATAGGCCTGCTCGCGCTCGACGCATTGGGGATTCTCGCTCAGCGGCAGTGGCGAGAGCGTCCGCGTCCAGCCTCGGCCGGCGCGCTTGCAGATTTCGTGATTGCCGCGCACGAGCGCCAAAGGGGCGGCGCGCAGCAGAGCATCGCCAGGCTCGAAGAAATCCGCCTTCCAGGCCTCCCAATTGTCGCCATGAGGCGAGCCGGCGCAGCCCGCCATGCCGGGGAGGCACGCGGTCTCGCGATAATGATAATCGCCGACATGGATCACGATGTCCGGGGCAAATTTTGCAGCGGTCTCGGCGACTCGGCGGAAGGGCCAGGCTTCGGCAGAATTGCAATCCTGCACGAATATGCCTTTGAGTCGGCAACCCGTATCGCCGAGGACCAGGGCCTTGTCGATGCGCTCCGGCGGAGGGCGCAGCGGCGCGCCGGCGATTGTGAGGCTTCGTGTTCCTTTCGGAACCCTCACGGCGCAGACCGTGATCGGAAAGTCTTCTCCCGGCCGCGCGCGCGGCGTCATGGCGATGGCGCGGCCGTCGATCTCGGCGGCGGGGCAGGCGTCGCTCTGCGTTATGGCGCGCGCCTCCCATCCATCGGCGGCGGCCTGCAGCCAGCGATAGGAGTCCTCGGCGCGCGCCGGCCCGCAGAAGAACAGCGCGCCGAGCGCGAGCAAGCCCAGAGCGCGTGGGAGGAGAAATTCTCCTCTGTCATCTGCGTCGAAAGCGTGGGATTTATAGGGCGTTGCTTTGGTAGAGGTCATCTTTTCGCCGGTTTCGGAAAGTTGTCTCGGGCTCGGCCGCAGCGATCCCGCGTCGCATAGACGAAATCGCGGCCGCCGGGCGCCTCGCATGGGCTCATACGGAGGGAAGGATACTCCATGAAGAAGATTTTCGTGACGGCGGCGGCGCTGGCCATGGCCGCGTCGCTCGCAGGCTGCAATACGCCCGGCGAGCGCGCCGCTGGCGGCGCCCTCATCGGCGGCGCGGGCGGAGCGGCGATCGGCGCCGCGGCCTCCGGCGGCCGCGCGGGCGGCACGCTCGCAGGGGCGGCGATCGGTGCGGCGACCGGCGCCGTCGTCGGCGCGGCGACTGCCCCGCCGCAGCAATGCGCCCGCTGGGGCTGGGACTATTACGGCAATCGCGTTTGCGTCGCCTATTATAATTACTGAGATTGCCAAGGACGCGAAGCGCAGAGCTTCGCGTCCACGATTTTTTTGACGGTCAGTTGGCGCGGGCGAGACCCAGGGCATTGCGCAGCTCCGTCCGCGCGGCTTCTATGTCCTTGCGATAGGCGGGGTCGAGCTCCATGATCGCATGCACCGCATAGGCGACGAGCCGCGCCGCAGCGACGTCGCTGGGGAAATGCACGCCGCAGACGAGCCGATTGTGGCCGTAATCATCCGCCCGCGCGAGGATTTCGTCGCGACGCTCGGGCGCGATGTCGATCAGCGCCAGGCCCATGAGATAACCGACGGTCGTATGGCCGCTCGGATAGGAATCGTCCTTCGCCTTGGTCTTGCAGACGGGATGCAGCGTCTTGTCGACATTATAAGGCCGGATGCGATGGAAGGCGTCCTTGGCGGCGCCCGTATTGGCGGATTCGTCGGCCTTCAGCCGTGCGCCGAGAGCTTCGACCGCCGGCAGATTCTCCTTGGTGAATTTCTCGCCGAAGACCGTGTGATAGAGGAAGATGGTCTGATTCTCGTCGTCCGCCTTGGCGCGCGCGGCCTGCTCCGCGGTGCGCGCATCCTCGATGCGATGCAGCTCGGCGAGCTCGGCGTCGCTCTTCGGCGAGTGCGGTGCGGGCGGGGTCGCGAGAATTTCGAGCGGATGGCTCTGCTCGGGCGTCACAAAGCCCTCGCGCGCGGCTGCGGGCGCGCAGAGCAGAGCGAGAACCGAAAGGATCGCGGCGGTTTTCTTCATATGAGCTGGTTCCGGCGGCCGTCATTTTCGATTACGCGCAGTCCCCGGGCCGCCCGGCCGCGCGCTTCGGCGTACGGCTTTCTACCCGAAACTTCTTGTCCGTGCGATGACGGCGTCTCATGTGGGGCGCATTCATCGGATCGGCAGAAAGAGATCGGTGATCGTCTCATGCTCCGGGACATCGGGATAGAAGGCGATTCTCTGGCAGAACAGAGGAAAGTCGCGCGGCTCCTCGCCGCTCGCCGGCAGCCAGTCGCGATAGAGGAAGAGCGCCGGCCGCTCCAGATTTTCGCTGGAGCCGATGACGCGCAACACGGCGCAGCGGCCGCCCGGTATCAGCCCGGATGTCACGCCCGCCGCATTGGCGGCGATCGGCCGATCGCTCGCCGCGCAGAGATCGATGCGGAACGCCTCCGGCGCCGTGATGCGCGGATCGCAAGGAAAAATGGTGAAGGTCGCCGCGATATCGCGGGAGAGGCCCACCGACCGGCGCCATTCGATGAAACGCCGCACGCTCTCATAGACGCGCGCGGGATCGCCCCTATGGGTCAGAATGGCGACCGGCGTCGGGGGAAAGTCTCTCACGGTCACATCAGCGGGGGAGTAGGTCATATTCGCGCTCCGGGCTCGATCGAGCGGCTCCAAGGCCGCGAGCCACTGCTCCCAGTCGGGCGATTTGCGGAAGGCCGATGGCGTTTGCCCGACGCATTCCCGAAAGGCGCGCGCGAAAGCGTCCGGCGCCTCATAGCCGGAGTCGAGAGCGATCGCCGTCACATTGTCGTCCGCGTGAAAAGCCAGCCGATAGGATGCCCGCTTCATGCGGGCGAGCTGGACATAGCGGTGCGCCGAGACGCCGAAAGTCGCGCCGAACTGCCGGTGGAAGTGATGCTTCGAGAAAGCCGCCACGTCACTGAGAACATCGAGGCTGAGATCTTCGTCGAGATGCCGGTCGATATGATCCAGCACGCGCCGCATCCGGGCCTGATAATTCTCGAGCGCCGTTTTCCCCATTCCATCCTCCGTGGCGCTCTCATCTGAGCATTCGCCTCGGCGGCGCGCTCGGCCGATCTTGCGATCTCGCCGGGGGCGCGCGACTTTTTTCTGCGTGGGACGAAACGCGAGACATGCGATTCGCGAACGTCACTCATGCGCCGCATGGGCGCGGCGCGGTGGAGAAAGCTTCATGAAATTGCACAGATTCCTTCTGCTCTCGCTCTTCTGCCTGGTCGTTTCCGGGCTCGCGCGCGCCGAGACGGCGCCCGCGCCGCGCTTCAAAGCGGTGGCTTTCGACTATTTCGTGCTCTTCGACGCCAATTCAGTGATTCCGGCGGTCGAGGCCGCCTATCCGGGCAAAGGCGCGGAATTCACCAAGCTCTGGCGCGCCAAGCAGTTCGAATATTGCTTCCTGCGCTCGATCACCGGCCGCCATGCGGATTTTTTCGAGGTGACGGGCGACGCGCTCGCCTATGCCGCCCAGGCGATGAAGCTCGATCTGCCGCCGGCGACCCGCGAGCGTCTCATGAACGCCTATCTGACGCTCACCCCCTGGCCCGATACTCTGGATGCGCTGCGCCGGCTGAAGGCCGCCGGCGTGCGCGTCGTCACGATCGCGAATTTCAGTGGAAAGATGCTGTCGGCCAATGCGGTGCGTGCCGGCCTCACCTTCTATTTCGACGAATTGTTGAGCACGGAGGTCAATGCGACCTATAAGCCCGATCCCAAGGCCTATGCGCTGGGGATGGAGCGGCTGCATCTCGCTAAGGAGGAGATTCTCTTCGCCGCTTTCGGCAGCTGGGACGCCTATGGCGCCAAGGCCTTCGGCTATCCGACCATTTGGGTCAACCGCTTCGGCCTGCCGGCGGAAAAGCTCGGCGTCGTGCCGGATGTGGTCGCACCGGATATGAAAGGGCTGCTGGAGCTGGTTCTCGGCCGTTCGTGAGGTCAGGCGATCTTCGCATAGAGCGCTTTCCGATCGAACGGAATCGTTCGATCGATCAGAATTCGCTCCCGATAGAGAAATGAGAGCGTTATCCGATCCAATTGGATCGGATAACGCTCTAGACCGCGTCTATGCGCGCGCCCCGATCCGAGCCCGCGACGACGGCGAGCGTCAATCCGCTCGCCTCCGCCGCGCCGCGCGCCAGCGCCTCGAGGCGGCGCGCCTCCGCCTCATCGGGCGCGAAAGCGAAGCCGGTCGGCCCCCAGGAGGTTTGGCCGAGGCCAGTCGCGCCGGCCTGCGCCAGCCGTGCGAGCAGAGCTTCGACCGCCGCGCTGGTGAAGCGTCGCCCGCCCTGCGCCGGCGCGAAATAATCCCCGACGATCGCCTGAATGGCGGTGATTGCCGCGCCGAAGCCCGAGAAATCCGCCTCCGCCGCCGCCGGCAGCGCCTGCATCAGCACCAGCCGGCACAATTTCCCCGCATCCTCCTCCGAGAAGGGCGGCAGCTCGGCGAAGGCCTTGCGCTCCTCGGCGCCATGCAGGCCGATCGAGGCCGGGTCCGAGACGAGGAGAATGCGCCAATCTTCCGGAAAAGCGAGGCGCGAGACCACCGGCGGGGTCATCGTATCGGCGCCGCGGCCGCCGTCGACCACGAGCCCCCCACGCGTGAACAGCCCCGCCCCGAGCCCGGAGCGCGCGCCGCGTTGCAGCAGAGCGGCGTCCGCCTCCACATTCTGAGGCATGGCTTCGAGGCGGCGCAGCGCGGCGGCTATGGCCAGCGCCAGCTGCGTGCCCGAGCCGAGGCCCGAATGCGGCGGGATCGCCTCGCCAATGTCGAGCCGATAGCGCTTGCCCGGCGCGAGCGCGGCGGTCGCCTTTTCGAGCAGAGCGAGCGCGCGTTCGGCGTCCGGGCCGGAAGCCTCCATCTTTTCAGCTGGCTGCAGCGTCAACCGCGTCGCCGGCGCGTCTATGGAGAGGCCGAGCCCGCCGAATTTGCGGCCGAGCGCGCCGTTCATGTCCAAGAAGCCGAGATGCAATCTCGCCGCGGCGACGACGCTCACGCTGATCGGCATGGAGCCTCATTTTCGGACTTTATGCGGAATATCCGCTATATCTCGCTTCCCGGCGCGGTTTCACGCCGTTGTCGACGGGGCTCGCGCGCATTCGACTAGGCCGAGTAAGGCGCCGCGCGTGCGAAGGCAAGAGCTTGTGCAGTGAACAAGAGCTCGTGCAGTGAACGAGAGCTCGCCCGGTGAACAGGAGCTCGTCCGGGCGGACGCGCGAGAACGAACGAGCGAGAGAGGGGGACGCCATGGCCGCCGAGGAGCGCGCATATTCGCCAGAAGAGATAACCGCCCGCCTCGCCGCCGAGCTGCCGCATTGGCGGCTCGAGAACGGCTGGATTCGCCGCAAGTTCAAGACCCACGGCTGGAAGGGCACGCTGATGGTCGTCAACACGGTCGGCCATCTGGCCGAGGCCGCCTGGCACCATCCCGACATAGCCGCCTCCTACGCATGGGTCGAGGTGAAGCTGATGACCCATACGGCCAAGGGCGTGACCGACAAGGATTTCGAGCTGGCGCGCAAGATCGAGGACGTCGTGTCCTGGCGTCCCGGCAAGGAGGGCGGCGCGCTCGAGGGCACGCCCGAGACCGACCAGCGCTTCGCCTATATCAAATACGACTGACAGGCTCATCCCCGGAGACCAGAGTGACGACGACGATTGAATCGTCGCGCGAGCGATTCTTTTCGCTCGTCGCGGCGCGGCCGGTCATCATGGGCATCGTCAATGTGACGCCCGATTCCTTTTCCGACGGCGGCCGCTTCTTCGCGCCGCAGGCCGCGCTGGCGCAGGCGCAAAAGCTCGCCGCCGACGGCGCGGACATTGTCGATGTCGGCGCCGAATCGACCCGCCCGGGCCATACGCCGCTGACCGCCGACGAAGAGTGGACGCGCCTCGCGCCGCTGCTCGAGACGCTGGTCGCGCAATGCGGCGTTCCGGTCTCCATCGACACTTATAAGGCGCAGACGGCGCGCCGGGCGCTCGCGGCCGGCGTGACGATCATCAATGATATCTGGGGCCTGCAGCGCGACCCCGATATGGCTCCGGCGATCGCCGAGACGGGCGCTGGCGTCGTCGTCATGCATAATCGCGCCGAGGTCGCGCCCGATATCGACATCGTCTCGGACATGCTCGGCTTTTTCGAGCGTTCGCTGGAGATCGCCGCCGCCGCCGGCGTGCCGGAATCGCGCGTGATTCTCGATCCGGGCGTCGGCTTCGGCAAGACGCGCGAGCAGGATTTCGCAGCGCTGCGCGGCGTGCCGCAGCTCATGCGATTCGGGCGGCCGGTGCTCATCGGCGTGTCGCGAAAACGCTTGTTCGGCGCGTTGCTCGGCGCCGAGGTGGATGCGCGCCTCATCGCCACAGTGGCGGCGAATCTGATCGCGGCGCTGGAGGGCGCGCGGATTTTCCGCGTCCACGACGCCGCCGAGCACCGGGCGGCCTTCGCCGTGCTCGACACTCTGACACAGGGAAAAGGACGCATATGACGACGGCTGAGACGCGGGTCGGCTTTGGCTTCGGCAGCAATCTCGGGGACAAGCCCGCCAATATTCGGCGCGCGGTCGCGCTGGTCGGGGAGCGTGGGATCGCGCGCCTCGACGCTGTCTCGCGCATCTATCGGACGCCCCCTTGGGGCGATCTCGATCAGGGCGATTTCGCCAACGCCTGCGCGCTCGGCTGGACCCGTCTGTCGCCCTATGAGCTGCTCGCCGCGGTCAAGACGATAGAGGCCGATATGGGCCGCACGCCTACTCGCCGCTGGGGGCCGCGGCTGATCGACGTCGATATTCTCTTTCTCGGCGATCATACGATGGATGATCCTGAGCTCACCTTGCCGCATAAGGAGCTGTTTTCCCGTGCTTTTGTGCTGAAGCCACTGGCGGAGATCGGCCCCGACCTGACGCTCGACGGCGCCTCCATCGCGCGCGCGGCCGCCGAAGCGGCGGCGGAGGGGATCGGAATTTGGGAGGAAAAGTCCACCGACGCCCGATGAGCCATGACGCCACAGTTCTATAGGGTAGTGATGTCATCCGTCTGGGCAGGGCTCCGCTACAGGTCCGAATTAAAAACATAAATTGTTGATTTAAATAGATATAATGATTGATAGAAGAAATCTATCAATGTGCTTAAGGGTGGGTATATCGTCCGTTCAGGCAAGACATGTCCTGCCCAAAAACGTTTTCGATACCCCTCAATAGATTGCCATATACTACCCCATTGGATATTGTCATTACGAGGCGGAACGGAAATGGTTGCGGCTCGCCGAACGAGGGCGTTTTGGATGTTTTGGCGCTGGGAGGCGCCGGGGGGTCTGGGGCTTTCGTTTCGCGCGGCGGTTTCGAGAAAATTCGTCTCCGAGCAAAGAAGAAAAATGCCGTCGGCGGGTCCTTTTGAGAGGGGTCGCTGGGCGGTGAGAGCGGGAGGTCGGGACAGCGGCTCGTCGAGCACGAGGCCGCAGCGACGACAATCAACCGTTGGAGACGAAGGCGCGTGCCGAGCAGGGAGGCGGGACGCGGCGAAAACGCTTCGAGAATCCCTGGGAGCACTTAGGAGGAATTGAGATGAGCGTAACGACAGAGACATCGGCCGGCGCAGCCGCCGGCTCAGATGCCATCGTGGACCTGAAGACCATGTGGATCGGCATCGCCGTCCTCAACATTTTCTACCTGTTCATCCGTATCTATGAGCAGATCTTCGGCTGGCGCGCGGGTCTCGACTCGTTCGCTCCGGAGTTCCAGACGTATTGGCTGACGATGCTGTGGACGGAGATTCCGCTGGAGCTCGTCGCCGGTCTCGGCCTCGCCGGCTATCTGTGGAAGACCCGCGACCGCAATGTCGACGCGGTTTCTCCGCGTGAGGAGCTTCGTCGTCACGTCGTGCTGCTGCAGTGGCTGACGGTCTACTCGGTGGCCATCTACTGGGGCGCCAGCTTCTTCACGGAGCAGGACGGCACCTGGCACATGACCGTGATTCGCGACACGGACTTCACCCCGTCGCACATCATCGAGTTCTATCTCAGCTACCCGATCTACTCGATCATGGGCGTGGGCTCGTTCTTCTACGCCAAGACCCGCATTCCGTTCTTCGCGCACGGCTATTCGCTGGCGTTCCTGATCGTGGCCATCGGCCCGTTCATGATCATCCCGAACGTCGGCCTGAACGAGTGGGGCCACACCTTCTGGTTCATGGAAGAGCTGTTCGTCGCTCCGCTGCATTGGGGCTTCGTGTTCTTCGGCTGGATGGCTCTGGGCGTGTTCGGCGTCGTCCTGCAGATCCTGGCTGGCGTGAAGCGCCTGCTCGGCAAGGACGGCGTTGCGGCGCTGATCGGCTGATAGCGGCCTGAATATCGGCCGCCCGCGCAGTGTCGCGGACGGCCGCCTCCGGCGAATTTTTCCGAATGCTCCCGGAACGAGGCTTCGTCCGGACGGCCGCGCGGCGGCGGTTCGGACGGGGTTTCGGAGAGGGATCGGCGGGAGATCGGCGGGGCGAATTCCAAAGGACAATCCGGCGCGAGAGAGCCGGAGGCAGGTCTCGAGACGCCGGCGCGAAGACGCCGGGCGGACAGACACCAAGGAGAAGAGTGATGTCTACATCGAAGAGCGGGGGGGCAATCGGGCCTTTCCATTCTGTCGCGGAAGCGGCGGGATGCGTTAAGACCTCCGATTGGCTGATTCTGACGCTGCTGTTTCTGGCAGTGCTGGGCGGCTATCATATTCACTTCATGCTGACGGCTGGCGACTGGGACTTCTGGGTCGACTGGAAAGACCGTCGTATGTGGCCGACCGTCATCCCGATCCTGGGCGTGACCTTCGCGGCCGCCGCTCAGGCGTTCCTGTGGGAGAACTTCCGTCTCCCGTTCGGCGCGACCTTCGCGGTTCTGGGTCTGCTCATCGGCGAGTGGATCAACCGCTATGTGAACTTCTGGGGCTGGACCTACTTCCCGATCAGCCTGGTGTTCCCGTCGGCTCTGGTCGTTCCGGCCCTGTGGCTGGACATCATCCTGCTGCTGTCGGGCTCCTATGTGATCACGGCTGTGGTCGGCGCCCTGGGCTGGGGTCTGCTGTTCTACCCGAACAATTGGCCGGCGATCGCCGCCTTCCATCAGGCGACCGAGCAGCATGGTCAGCTGATGTCCCTGGCTGATCTGATCGGCCTCCACTTCGTCCGCACCTCGATGCCGGAATACATCCGCATGGTCGAGCGCGGCACGCTGCGCACCTTCGGTAAGGACGTCGTGCCGGTGGCCGCGTTCTTCTCGGGCTTCGTGTCGATGCTCGTCTACTTCCTGTGGTGGTTCGTCGGTAAGTGGTACTCCACCACGAAGGTGATCACCAAGATCTGATCGGCCGTAAGGCTGGACGGATCGAGCGATCGCTCAAAGCGAGGAGGGGCGGCTGCGAAGGGCTCCTGCAAGAGAGCCCGGGAGCGAGCCGCTCCGGCAAGGACGACAGCGGACATCCGGCCCGACGGGCCGGTCCGCGAAGAGAAACTTGGGAGGTTGTTCCATGAAACTGTTGGAGAGAATGGCCGTGCTGGCGACGGGACGCGTCGCTCGGCTCTTCGGCCTGGGCATGGCGGCTGCGGTCGCCGCGACGATGGGCTCCGTCGCTCCGGCGTCGGCGCATGGCGAGAAGTCGCAGCAGGCGTTCCTGCGCATGCGCACACTGAACTGGTATGACGTGAAGTGGTCGAAGACCTCGCTGAACGTCAACGAGTCGATGGTGCTTTCGGGCAAGGTGCACGTGTTCTCGGCTTGGCCGCAGGCCGTCGCGAACCCGAAGTCGTCGTTCCTGAACGCCGGCGAGCCGGGTCCGGTTCTGGTTCGCACGGCTCAGTTCATCGGCGAGCAGTTCGCTCCGCGCTCTGTGTCGCTCGAGGTCGGCAAGGACTATGCGTTCCAGATCGACCTGAAGGCGCGCCGCGCGGGCCGTTGGCACGTTCATGCGCAGATCAACGTCGAAGGCGGCGGTCCGATCATCGGACCCGGCCAGTGGATCGAGATCAAGGGCGACATGGCCGACTTCAAGGACCCGGTCACGCTGCTGGACGGCACGACCGTGGACCTCGAGACCTACGGCATCGACCGCATCTATGCCTGGCACTTCCCGTGGATGATCGCGGCTGCGGCCTGGATCCTCTACTGGTTCTTCAAGAAGGGCATCATCGCCTCCTACCTGCGCGTCAGCGAGGGCAAGGAAGACGAGCAGATCGGTGACGACGACCGTCGCGTCGGCGCTATCGTTCTGGCGGTGACGATCCTGGCGACGATCATCGGCTACGCTGTCACCAACAGCACCTTCCCGCGCACGATCCCGCTTCAGGCCGGCTTGCAGAAGCCGCTGACGCCGATCACCGAGGAAGGCACTGTGGGCGTCGGCACGAAGATCGTGACGGCGGATCTCAAGGGCGGCGTCTACAAGGTGCCGGGCCGCGAGCTGACGGTTCAGGTGAAGATCACGAACAAGACGGATGAGCCGCTGAAGCTCGGCGAGTATACGGCGGCGGGTCTCCGCTTCCTGAACCCCGACGTGTTCACGACGAAGCCGGAGTTCCCCGACTATCTGCTGGCGGACCGTGGTCTGTCGACGGATCCGACGCCGATCGCGCCGGGTGAGACGAAGACGATCGAGATCAAGGTGCAGGACGCGCGTTGGGACATCGAGCGTCTCTCCGACCTCGCCTATGACACGGACAGCCAGATCGGCGGTCTGCTGTTCTTCTTCGGCCCGTCGGGCAAGCGCTACGCCACCGAAATCGGCGGCCCGGTCATTCCGAAGTTCGTCGCCGGCGACATGCCCTGATCGAACTCTCTGAAGGCTGAAAATATCGCCGGCCGGGCCTCGCGCCCGGCCGGTTTCTTTTTGCGCATTGACGTTTTCTTCTTCGCGCAGCGTCTTGCAGCGCGTGCGATAGCGGATTAATTTCAATCTGAAGCTCTGCGCTCATCGGGGGAAAGCGCATGTCGCGTCGTCGTATCGCGCAATTGCTCTTGCCGGCCGCTCTCGTTGCGATGAGCGCCGCTCATTCGGCGCTGGCGCGCGGCGATCTCCTTCCCGACAAAGACAGCTGCGTGCTGAAGATCGGTCCCGAGCTCATCTATTTTGCGGGCTACCAGCCCGGCGCGGCGCAGCAGAAAAAATTCTGCGAGGATGCTCCCCAATCGGGAGAGACGATCTTCGTCTTCGACTATGCGGCCCCCGAGCTTCGCGAGATGAAGGCCGGCTTTCGCATTTTGCTGCAGAGCGACGACAGCGAGGATGCGTCGAGCATGGAGGCGGCGACCGTCGCCTCGCTGCCTCCGCAGATCTATCCAAAAGGGACATTTTCTTTCGCCCATGTCTTCACCCAGCCGGGCGATTTCATCGGCGTCGTCACCATCGACGGCGCGGCCGGCGAGCATTGGACAGCGCGCTTTCCCTTTTCCGTGGGCAAGCGGCGCTTCGACATCAGCCCCTATTATCTGATCGCCGCCGCCGGCTTGCTCGCCGCGTTTCTGTTCGTCTCCAGCCGGTCGAAGCCTGCGGGCTCCCGGCGCTGATCGACTCGGCGCGACGCGCTCATCTCCTGCTGAAAAAGTATGAATTCGGCGTTCTGCGCGTCGGAGACACGGTTTACAGCCTCATTAAAATATATTAGTCCATTACATGAGTGAATTTATAGACCATAGAAGGAGACCGGTATGAGGAGCGTTTCAATCTCGCGGCGCCGCTTTGGCGCGGTCGTCGCGCTCGCCGCGAGCCTGTCGACTTTCGTCGATGCGACGGCGCAGGCGGCGAGTTCGCTGCTCAATGTCTCCTATGATCCGACACGTGAGCTCTATAAGGCGATCAATCCCGCCTTCGCCGCCGATTGGAAGGCGAAGACCGGCGAGACGATCGAGCTTCAGGCCTCTCATGCCGGTTCGGGCGCGCAGGCGCGCGCGGTGATCGACGGCCTCGCGGCCGATGTCGTGACTCTCGCGCTCGCCGCCGACATAGACGCGATCGTGAACAAGAGCGGCAAAATCGCGCCGGATTGGCAGAAGAAGCTGCCGAACAACGCCTCGCCCTACACGTCGACGATCGTCTTTCTGGTGCGCAAGGGCAATCCGAAGAAGATCAAGAATTGGGACGATCTGGCCAAGCCCGGCGTCGCCGTCGTCACCCCCAATCCGAAGACCTCCGGCGGCGCGCGCTGGAACTATCTCGGCGCCTGGGGCTATGCGCTCAAAAAATTCGGCGGCGACGAGGCGAAGACCAAGGAATTCGTCAAGGCGATTTATAAGAACGCCCCGGTGCTCGACACGGGCGCGCGCGGCTCGACGATCACTTTCGCTCAGCGTGGTCTCGGCGATGTGCTGATCGCCTGGGAGAACGAGGCCTTCCTCGCCTTCGAGGAGTTCGGCAAGGATAAATTCGAGATCATCGTTCCCACCACATCGATCCTCGCCGAGCCCCCGGTCGCGGTCGTCGATGGCAATGTCGACGCGAAGGGCACGCGCAAGGCCGCCGAGGCCTATGTGAACTTCCTCTACACGCCGGCCGCGCAGGCGATCATCGCCAAGAATTACTATCGTCCCGCGCATCCCGAATTCGCGGCCAAGGATGATCTGAAGCGCCTTCCCAAGCTCGAGCTCTTCACCGTCGATCAAGTCTTCGGCGGTTGGACGAAAGCGCAGAAGACGCATTTCGCCGATGGCGGAGTCTTCGACGATATTCAGAAGCAGTAAAGGCCCGAGGAATTCTCATGAGCGCCGCTGCGCCCGTTGCGAACAAGAAGGCTCGGAGCTTCACGGCTCCGAGCGTCATCCCGGGATTCCGGGCGACCTTCGGCTTCACCATCTTCTATCTGAGCCTAGTCGTCCTGTTTCCTCTGTCGCTGCTGATTTTCCGCGCCTCCTCGCTCGGTCTTTCCGGCCTCTATGGAATAGCGGTGGAGCCGCGCGTCGCCGCGGCGCTGCGCACCAGCTTTTTCATCTCCTTCGCAGCGGCCGCGATCGATGTCGTTTTTGGCCTCATCACCGCCTGGGTGCTGACGCGCTATGAGTTTCCGGGCCGGCGTTTTCTCGACGCCATCGTCGATCTGCCCTTCGCTCTGCCCACAGCCGTCGCCGGCATCGCGCTCGCGGCGCTCTACGCGCCCAATGGCTGGCTCGGCGAGCCGCTCGCCGATTACGACATAAAGATCGCTTACACGCGTTGGGGCATTCTGGTCGCTCTGGTGTTCGTCGGCCTGCCCTTCGTCGTGCGCACGGTGCAGCCGCTGCTCGCCGAAATCGACGCGGAGCTCGAGGAGGCGTCGGCGACGCTCGGCGCGAGCCGCGCGCAGACGGTATGGCGCGTGCTGCTGCCGCCGATCCTGCCGGCGCTGCTCACAGGTTTCGCTCTGGCTTTTGCGCGGAGCGTCGGCGAATATGGCTCGGTGATCTTCATCGCCGGCAATCTCGCCTATATCTCGGAAATCGCGCCCTTGCTGATCATCGTCAAGCTCGAGCAGTTCGACTATGCCGGCGCGACGGGCATTGCGACCATCATGCTCGCCATCTCCTTTTCCGTGCTGCTGGCGATCAATCTGATCCAGGCCTGGAGCCAGAAGAGGTTCGGTCATGTCTGAGGCGATCCCATCTGCGGCGCTCGCGCCGGTCATTGCGGTCGCGGCGCCGCGCAGCGTGACGGAGGAGACGCCGCTCACGCGCAATGTGCTGATCGGCGTCGCCGTGGCCTTTCTCGGCCTCTTCCTTCTGCTTCCGCTCGCGGTCGTCTTCACCGAGGCTATGGCCAAGGGCGCCGGGGCGTTCTTCGCCACTTTCGAGGAGCCGGATGCGCGCGCAGCGATCCGCCTCACGCTCATCGTCGCGGCGATCGTCGTGCCGCTCAATGCGCTCTTCGGCGTTTGCGCGGCCTGGGCGATCTCCAAATTCTCCTTTCCGGGCAAGAGCGTGCTCATCACGCTCATCGATCTGCCCTTCTCCGTCTCCCCGGTGGTGTCCGGCCTCGTCTATGTGCTGGTCTTCGGCTCGCAGGGGCTGCTCGGCCCCACATTCGCGGCCTATGGAATTCAGGTCGTCTTCGCCATCCCCGGCATTGTTCTCGCGACGATCTTCGTCACCTTCCCCTTCGTCGCGCGGGAGCTGATCCCGCTGATGCAGGAGCAGGGAACGGTGGAGGAGGAGGCGGCGCTGACGCTCGGGGCGAGCGGCTTCCGCACTTTTCTCACGGTGACATTGCCCAACATCAAATGGGGCCTGCTCTATGGCGTGCTCCTCGCCAACGCCCGCGCCATGGGCGAGTTCGGCGCGGTCTCGGTCGTCTCCGGCCATATTCGTGGCCTGACCAACACGATACCTCTCCAGGTGGAGATCCTCTACAATGAGTATAACATCGTCTCGGCGTTCGCCCTCGCCTCCCTCCTGGCTGGGCTGGCTCTCGTCACTCTTGGATTCAAGACGCTCCTCGAATGGCGCTACGCCGGCCAAATCGCCGGTCGGCGCCGTCACTGAGGAGACGCCGCGCCCGCATGGCGTGGAGATCCGGATCGAGCGCGTCGAGAAGGATTTCGGCGACTATCCCGCTTTGCGCGACGTCAATCTGACGATCGCGCCGGGCGAGCTCGTCGCGCTGCTGGGACCCTCGGGCTCCGGCAAGACGACGCTGCTGCGCGCCATCGCCGGCCTCTCCAATCCCGATCGCGGCCGCATTCTCTTCGATTCCGAGGACGCCACCACTTTGTCGGTGCAGGAGCGGCGCGTCGGCTTCGTGTTCCAGAATTACGCGCTGTTCAAGCATCTGACCGTCGCCGATAATATCGCCTATGGGCTGAAGGTTCGCCCGCGCCGCTCGCGTCCCTCCCGCGCCGAGATCGCCGCGCGCGCAGCCGAGCTGCTCGAATTCGTGCAGCTCGACGGGCTCGGCGCGCGCTATCCGGCGCAGCTCTCCGGCGGCCAGCGGCAGCGTGTGGCGCTCGCGCGCGCCCTCGCCATCGAGCCGCGCGTTCTGCTGCTCGACGAGCCTTTCGGCGCTCTGGACGCGCGCGTGCGCAAGGATCTGCGCCGCTGGCTGCGCGAGGTGCATCGGCAGACCGGCCTCACCACGGTCTTTGTGACGCATGACCAGGACGAGGCGATGGAGCTCGCCGATCGCGTGGTCGTGCTGGACAAGGGCCGCATAGAGCAGATCGGCACGCCGGACGAACTCTATGATCGGCCGGCCTCGCCCTTCGTGCTCTCCTTCGTCGGCGAGGCGCTGGCGCTGCCGGTGCAGGTCGCCGACGGCAAGGTGATCTTCCAGGGCAAGGAGCTGCACGTCTCCTCGGAAAATCTGCGCAATGGACCGGCGCGCGTCTATTTCCGTCCCGCCGACATCGCTCTGCATGGCGGCCAGATCGGCGCGCTCGAGGGCCGGGTCGAGGCGGTGCGCCGCACGGCTGCGGGCTTGCGCGCGTCGATCTCCATCCCCGGCTATGACCAGACGGTCGAGGTCGACACGGTTGATCGGGCCGGAACGACTCTCGGCAGCAGCGTGCCGCTGTCGTTGAACAATGTGCGGATTTTCTCGACTGCGGCCGAGGAGACGCTCGGCGACGGCGCGGGGATATAGGGACGACCAAGCCGCGCGAATCCTTCTCCCGCGCGTGGGAGAAGGGGCGCGGCGGCGATGTTCGCCTTTTGGCGCATGGATTGCTTGTCTTTCTTGTCTGATCCGGTAGGCGACACGCGCCTTCATGCCCAGGCGAAGGAACTTCGACCTGGGAGACGGCGATGCGATCGCTCGGACGCAGCCGCAGCATGTGCGCTTGGGATGACTTCGCAGGCGACGCCAAAGCGCTCGACGATCTTCTCGCCGCCGACGGGTCTGGCGCGCTGCCGCCTTTTCTCTTTCTCTCGCAGCCGGGCGTCGACGCGGCAGATCAGCGGCGCTGCTCTGAGCTGTGGACGCGCGATCGGCGCGCCGCCGCGGTCGCGGCGCGGCTCGCGCTCGACTTCCGCTTCAGCGCCGCCGAGGGGCGGAAGATCAGGCTCGGCTATCTCTCCAATGATTTCCACGATCACGCGACCGCGCTGCTGCTGATCGAGACGTTGGAGGCGCATGATCGCGAGCGCTTTTGCGTGAACGCCTATTCCTATGGGGCCGATGACGGCAAGACCATGCGCCGACGGCTCATGGGCGCTTTCGACTCCTTCGTCGACATAGAGGCGCTCTCCGACGGCGACGCCGCCCGGGCGATCCATCACGACGAGGTGGACATTCTCATCGATCTCAAAGGCTTCACCGCCAATGCGCGCAGCGGCATTCTGATGCTGCGCCCGGCGCCCGTGCAGGTGAATTATCTCGGCTATCCGGGCACGCTCGGCGAGGATATCTGCGACTACATCGTCACCGACGATTATGTGACGCCGCTCGCCTCCGCCGGCGATTATTCCGAATCCTTCGCCTATATGCCGAATAGCTATCAGCCGCGCGGCCGCGCCGGGCCGATCGGGACAATACCGACGCGCGAGGCCGTGGGGCTGCCCGAGCAGGGCGTCGTCTTTTGCTGCTTCAACCAGGCCTATAAATTCACGCCGGAGATTTTCGACGTCTGGTGCCGTCTGCTCGACGCTGTGCCCGGCAGCGTCCTTTGGTTGCTCGCCGCGCCTATGGCGGAAGGCAATCTGCGCAATGAGGCGTGGAACCGCGGCGTGAACGGGGCGCGTCTCGTCTTCGCGCCGGATATGGCCCAAGGCGAGCATCTCGCGCGGATTCAGCTCGCCGATCTCGTGCTCGACACAGCGCCCTACAACGCCCACACCACGGCGAGCGATGCGCTCTGGGCCGGCGTGCCGATCGTCACTTGCAGCGGCTCCACCTTTCCTTCGCGCGTCGCCGGCAGCCTGCTGCGCGCGGTCGGGCTGACGGAGCTGATCGCTGCGGATCTCGACGATTATTTCGATCTCGCCTATCGGCTGGCCACCGATCCCGCCGGCCTCGCGAAGATCAAGGCGACGCTCTCGGATAATCGGGCGAGCGCCGCGCTCTTCGATGTTCCCGCCTATACGCGCGATCTCGAAGGCCTCTATCAATCCATGTGGAATCGTCGATCCGCAGGCCTGCCGCCGGCGCTCATACCGGCGGCTTGAAGGCGAGAGTGTTTTCGAGCGAATTGGGAACCGGTTCGCATGAAGAAAACACAAAAGCGCTCTGGTTCGATCTGAACCGGAACGACTCTAGTTGGAGATATTGCCGGGGCCTTCTGGCCGCGTGGGATCGGCGCCGAGGCCGAGCCGTCCGACCGTGCCCGAGAAGTTATATTTCTGGCGTTCGCGGTCCGGTCCCGAGCTGGTCTCGGTGGTCTGCGAGTCGCGGGGCCGTGGCGAATCTTCCGAGCGTTTCGTTTGGGCCTGCGCGATCGAGCACATCATCGCCATCGCCAGGACGAAGGCCGACTTCGACGTGAGCATTGCTGTCTCCCTTGTCTTTTTGGAGAGGCTGGACCCAGACGGCGCTGTCTCGAAGGACGTTCCTTCGACGCCGGCATGGGCTGCAGCATAGCAATGCGATTTGTATCAGAGACCAAAGCGCCGATTGCGTCGGCTCGGGGCGCTCACCAATGAAAATGCGCGCGCCTGTCGCGATTTTGCGACAGGCGCGCTGAAAAGCTTTCGGATTCGACGGGGAACGCCGATTACTTACCGAACCAGAATATTCTTGAACTGCCAGGGGTCGTTCTCGTCGATATCCTCCGGGAAGAGACCCGGGCGGCCGTCGAGCGGCGTCCAATCCGTGTAGACCCCCTCGACGGGGCCGAGATAGGGCGTCTGAACCTCGAGGCAGCGGCGGAAATCCACCTCATCCGCCTCGACAATGCCGGCGGTGGGGTTTTCCAGCGCCCACACCATGCCGGCGAGCGCGGCCGAGCTCACCTGCAGGCCGGTGGCGTTCTGATAGGGCGCGAGCTCGCGCGTCTCCTCGATGGAGAGGCGGGAGCCGTACCAATAGGCGTTCTTGGCGTGGCCGTAGAGCAGCACGCCGAGCTCGTCTATGCCGTCGACGATCTCGTTCTCGTCGAGAATCTTCCAGCTCGCCTGCATCTTGCCGGCGCGGCCGAACATCTCGTGCAGCGACAGAACGGCGTCGTCGGCGGGATGATAGGCGTAATGGCAGGTCGGCCGGTAAGCCACCTTGCCGGAATCGTCGCGCACGGTGAGAAAATCCGCGATCGAGATCGACTCGTTATGGGTGACGAGGAAGCCGAATTGCGGCCCGGGCGTCGGCGTCCAGCTGCGCACGCGCGTGTTGGCGCCCGGCGACTTCAGATAGATCGCCGCGCCACAGCCGGAGGAATGCGTCCCGGCGATGTCCGGCAGCGATTTCTCATGCGTGCCCCAGCCGAGCTCGGCCGGCTGCTGACCCTCGGAGACGAAGCCCTCCACCGACCATGTGTTGACGAAGACGTCGCGCGGCTTGGGGGTCGTGGCGCGCTGCGTGTCGCGCTCGGCGATGTGAATGCCCTTGACGCCGAGCTTCTGCGCCAGCGCGCCCCAATCGGCGCGGGTCTTGGGCTCCTCGATCTTCAGGCCCGTGTCGGCGGCGATGTTGAGAAGCGCCTGCTTCACGAACCAGGACACCATGCCCGGATTGGCGCCGCAGCAGGAGACGGCGGTAGGCCCGCCCGGATTGCGGCGACGCTCCTCCAGCACGGTCTCGCGCAGCGCGTAATTGGTGCGCGATTCATTGCCGAGGGTGGTGTCGAAATAAAAGCCGGTCCAAGGCTCGACGACGGTGTCGACATAGAGGCAGCCCAGCTCGCGGGCGAGCTTCATAATGTCGAGCGAGGAGGTGTCGACCGAGAGATTGACGACGAAGCCCTGTCCCTCGCCCTTGGTGAGCAGGGGGGTGAGCACCTCGCGATAATTATCCTTGGTCAGCGCCTTCTTCTGGAACGCGATGCCGCGAATATCCAGCATTTCGCGATGTGTATCGACAGGGTCGATGACGGTGAAACGGCTCTTGTCATAGTCGAAATGGCGTTCGATGAGCGGCAAGATGCCACGTCCGATGGAGCCGAAGCCGATCAGAACGATCGGGCCGGTAATCTTCGCATGGACGGGCCAGTCTGCCATTTCGCTCACCTCTTGGAGTTCGAGAATTTATTGTGCGGCGCGTTACAGCAAGAGCTGCCGACATAATCAAGGAAAAACGGGGGCGGGGCTGCAATCGGGCGGCGGGGCGCATTGCTTTTCCCGCTCTGCGGCAGAAGGTGGCGCGGCGTAGCCGGGTCGGATGTGGGCGCTATCCGCTCCGCAATCTCGAACTTTTTTCCGCCCAGAGCCGTTGCGGCCCTTATCCGTCGCGCATTCGCGCGACGACGGCGTCGACTCATTCGGAGGAAAAGCCCATTCGCGTCAGCGCCGCGGCTAGCGCCGGCTCGGGGCGCGCCCCGCTGGTGAAGATCGCGCGGGGCGCCGGCGCCGTGGCTTCGCGGTCGGGGCCGAAGCGCTCGACGAGCAGCCGATCGGCCTGGCGCGCGATGGCGGGGGCGGGGTCGATCCATTCGACCGGCCAGGGCGCGAGGCGCCGGAAAAAATCCAGCAGCAGCGGGTAATGCGTGCAGGCGAGCACGACGACATCCGTTCGCGCCTCCTCGCGCGTGACGAAGCAGGGCGCGATCTCGCGGGCGATTTCCGCGTCTGAAACAGCGGCGCCGCGCATAAAATCCTCGGCGAGCGGGGCGAGGCGCGTCGAGCCGATCAGCGTCACCGCGCAATCTTCCGCGAAGCTGGCGATGAGCGCGCGCGTGTAATCGCGCGCCACAGTGCCGGGCGTCGCCAGCACGGAGACGAGGCGCGAGCGCGAGCGCTCGGCGGCGGGCTTTATCGCCGGCACTGTGCCGACAAAGGGAAGCTGCGGCCAGCGCGCCCGCAAAGGGGGAAGCGCTCGCGTGGAGGCCGTGTTGCAGGCGATGACGACGAGATCGGGCGCCAGCTCGGCGATCAATCTTTCCATCACCTCCATGACGCGCGCGACCAGCGCCGTCTCGGAGAGCGGGCCATAGGGGAAGCCGGCGTCATCGGCGCAATAGAGCAGCGTCGCATGCGGGCGCAGCTTGGCGACCTCGGTGAAGACGGTGAGGCCGCCGAGTCCGGAGTCGAAGACGAGGATTTTGGGGACGGGGGGCATGAGGGGCGGTCGGCTCGCAGTGTCCTGACGTCCCCGAATCTGCCCCTCTCCCGCGAAGCGGGGGAGGGGTGGGGAGGGGGCTTCGCCACGAATAGAAACCCGTTCCCCCGCGAAGATCAACCTCGCGTCAGAACGGCAGGTTGAACACGCGCGAGGGCTCCAGCGCGCCTTCCACGACCTCTCCGAAGGCGACGGGAACGCCGCCGCAGGCCGCATAGACGATGCCGCCCGCAGGGGCGTCGCGGCCGCGCAGGATCAGCGAACCGCCCCGCCGCAGCCGCGCCGCAGCGTCGCGATCGACGACGACGCAGGGCAGCTCGGTGAGGCCCGCCTCGACCGAGAGAAGCGCATTGGCCGCTTCGCCGCCCTCGATCTCGTCCAGCGTGAAGCTGTCTTCCTCGAGGAAAGGCCCGACGCGCGTGCGGCGCAGCGCGGTCACATGGCCGAAGCAGCCGAGCAGCCGCCCGAGATCGCGCGCGATGGAGCGCACATAGGCGCCCTTGCCGCATTCCATGACGAGCTTGGTCTCCTCCTCCGTCGCATCGACGATGGAGAGGCGATGGATGGTGACGGGGCGCGGCTTCAGCTCTACCGTCTCGCCTTCGCGCGCGAGATCATAGGCGCGCTCGCCGGCGATCTTGATGGCGGAATATTGCGGCGGCACCTGCATGATGTCGCCGAGAAAGCGCGGCAGCAGCGCCTCGATCTCAGCGATCGTCGGCCGCTCCTCGCTCTCGCGCACGGATTTGCCGTCGGCGTCGTCCGTGTCGGTCTCGACGCCCCAGCGCACGGTGAAGCTATAGGCCTTCTCGCCATCCTGCACGAAAGGCACTGTCTTGGTCGCCTCGCCGAAAGCAACCGGCAATATGCCGGAGGCGAGCGGGTCCAGCGTGCCGGCGTGTCCGGCCTTCTTGCCATTATAGATGCGCTTCAAGCGCGAGACGGCGTGCGTCGAGGTCATGCCGACAGGCTTGTCGAGCACCACCCAGCCGTCGACGACGGCGCGGGTCGATTTTCTTCCGTTCATTGCTGGGCGCCGTTCTCTTCGTCGGTTTGAGGCTGATCGAGATCGCGGCGCACGCGCTCGGAGTTCAGCAGCGCGTCGATGCGCGCGACATTGTCGAAACTATCGTCGATGCGGAAACGCACCTCCGGGGCGAATTTGAGATTGACGCCCTTGGCGATCTCGCTGCGCAGATATTTTTTATGGCGGTCGAAAGCGCGCAACACCTCCGGCTCGTCCTTGCCGCCGAGCGGCATGACATAGACGGTGGCGAGCTTCAAATCCGGGCTCATCGTCACACGCGAGACGGTGACGACATGCTGCTCGAGCACGGGATCTGCGATATCCCCGCGCGAAAGCATCGAAGCGATCTGATGGCGGACGAGCTCGGCGACGCGCAACATGCGCTGCGACGGCTCCGCCCCATGGGCGTGATGGGCTCTGGACATGGATATTCGCGCTGTTCGCGCGCTCCCAACGTTGCGCGGCCGTCACTCGCTTTGCAGTCGAGGACGGCGGCGCGCCGAAGGCTTGGTTGAAAGTTCGGTGGAGATCAGCGAGACGCGATCACAGCGTCCGCTTGATCTCCTCGACGCGATAGCACTCGATGACGTCGCCGGCGCGCATGTCCTGATAGTTCTCGAAAGCCATGCCGCATTCCTGTCCGGACTGCACTTCCTTGACCTCGTCCTTGAAGCGCTTGAGCGTCGACAGCTTGCCCTCGTGGACGACGACATTGTCGCGGATGAGACGCACATTGGCGCCGCGCTCCACCGAGCCGTCGGTCACGCGGCAACCCGCCACCTTGCCGACCTTGGAAATGTCGAACACCTCGAGAATCTGCGCGTTGCCCAGCATCGTCTCGCGCAGAGTGGGCGCAAGCAGGCCGGACATCGCCGCCTTCACATCGTCCACGAGATTGTAGATGATGTTGTAATAGCGGATTTCAATGCCGCCGCGCTCCGACGCCTCGCGCGCTTCCTTATGGGCGCGCACGTTGAAGCCGATGACGACGGCGTTGGACGCTTCGCCGAGCGCAATGTCGGATTCGGAGATGCCGCCGACGCCCGCATGCACGATGCGCGCGCCGACCTCGTCTGTGCCGAGCTTGTCGAGCGCCGCGACGATCGCTTCCACCGAGCCCTGCACATCGCCCTTGATGACGAGCGGGAACTCCTTGCGGCCGGCGGTCTTCAGCTGGCTCATCATATCGGTGAGCGAGGTGCGGGCGCTGCCGCCGCGCGCGGCCAGCTTGTCGCGACGCTGACGCTCGCGATATTCGGTGATCTCTCTCGCGCGGGCTTCCGTCTCCACCACGGCGACGCGGTCGCCGGCTTCCGGCGTGCCGGAGAAGCCGAGGATCTCGACCGGGAAGGACGGGCCGGCGGTTTGCACCACGACGCCCTTGTCGTCGAGCAGCGCGCGCACGCGGCCCCATTGCGAGCCGGCGACGATGATGTCGCCGACCTCTAGCGTGCCGCGCTGCACCAGCACGGTGGCGACCGGGCCGCGGCCCTTGTCGAGCCGCGCCTCGATCACCGTGCCTTCGGCGGAGCGCTCGGGATTGGCCTTGAGGTCGAGCACTTCCGACTGAAGGGTGATGGCGTCGAGCAGCTTGTCGAGATTGAGCCTCTCCTTGGCGGAGACCTCCACCTCGAGCGTGTCGCCGCCGAAGGTCTCCGTCTGCACCTCGTGCTGCAGCAGCTCGGTGCGCACGCGCTCGGGCTTGGCGTCGGGCTTGTCGATCTTGTTGATCGCGACGATGATCGGAACCTCCGCCGCCTTGGCGTGGTGGATCGCCTCGATCGTCTGCGGCATCACGCCGTCATCCGCCGCGACGACCAGGATCACAATGTCCGTGACCTTGGCGCCGCGGGCGCGCATGGCGGTGAAGGCCGCGTGGCCGGGGGTGTCGATGAAGGTGATCGGCGCGCCATTGGGCGCCTTCACCTGATAGGCGCCGATATGCTGCGTGATGCCGCCCGCCTCTCCGGCCACGACATTGGCGTGGCGGATCGCGTCGAGCAGCGAGGTCTTGCCGTGGTCGACATGGCCCATGATGGTGACGACCGGCGGCCGCGACTCGAGCTCACCCTCGGCGTCGGGCTCGTCGAACAGGCCCTCCTCGACATCGGACTCGGCGACGCGCTTGACCGCATGGCCGAGCTCTTCGGCGACGAGCTGCGCCGTATCGGCGTCGATGACGTCGGTGATCTTGTGCAGCGCGCCCTGCTTCATCAGCAGGCGAATCACGTCGACGCCGCGCTCCGACATGCGGTTGGCGAGCTCCTGGATGGTGATCGTCTCCGGGAGGATGACCTCGCGGGTGATCTTCTCCTTCTGCTCGGCCTGGCCGAAGGATTTGAGGCGCTGCGTGCGGCGGCGGAAGGCGGCGACGGAGCGCGTGCGCTCTTCCTGCTCGGACGTCGCGGTGGAGACGGTGAGGCGGCCGCGGTCCTTCTGCGCGCCGCCGCGCGAGGGCGTCGGACGGGGCGGCGGCGGCGGGGCCTTGACGGCGATAACGCCGGCGGGACGACGCACGACGCGCTTTTCGGCGTCTTCCGTCGTGGCGGCGGCGGGGCGCGGCGCTTCTCCGCCGGCGGTCGGAGCCGGACGCGGCTGGGCCGGGCGTGCGGTGGCGGGCGTTAGAGCATGCGGCTCGGGAGCGCCGCCTCCGGCGAGGCGACGGCGCGCCTCTTCCTCGGAACGGCGCTTCGACTCGGCGTCGCGGGCGAGGCGCTCTTCTTCCTCGCGCTTGCGGGCTTCTGCGGCGGCGCGCTCCTCGCGCTCGCGCTCCTCGCGCTCGGCGCGCGCCTTGGCTTCCGCCACCGCGCGGCGACGGTCTTCCTCTTCGCGGGTGCGGGCGTCGACCAGGGCGCGGGCGCGGGCCTCGCGCTCATCGTCGGTCAGCGCGCGCAGCACCATGCCGGAGCCGCGCTTGGGCGCAGGCTGCGGGCGCGGGGTCTCGGCTCTCGGCGGAGGCGGCGGCGGCGCGGCGGCGACAGGAGCTGTCGGCGGCGGAGGCGGCGGCGGGTCACGGGGGCCGCCGGCGCGGCGGGCGCTGCCGTCGCCGGAGCCGCCGGCTTGGTCTCGACATGTCCGGGCGCGCGACGCTTCACCTTCTCGACCACGACCACCTTGGAGCGGCCGTGGGAGAAGCTCTGGCGCACCATTCCGCCATGCTCGGTCGGACGCTGCTTCAAATGCAACGTCTTCGACGGCGTGACGGTCAGCGTCTTGTCGCCGCTGTTCTCGGTCTCGGTCTCACTCATCCAGTTTCCGATCCTCGGGCTGCGCCTGTTCGGTTACGTCTTTCAGCGGGCCGAGCTCGTCGGTCCGCTCGCTGTTCAGAGTCTGCGCGTCGCCAGATGCGCTCTCGCCTCTATAGGCGGCGAGGCGGCGGCAGCGCGCCAAAAAGGCTTGCGTCGGTCCGCCCGGCGCGAGGGCTGCATGTATCACATTTGTGCGGCCCAAAGCCAAATCCAATTGAAGAGAATCGAACAGAGAGATCGTCTCTGTGACCCTCTCGCCGCATCCGCGCGCCGTGGCCGCGCGCCGCGCCGCCTGGGCGAGCTTGCGCCGTCCATCCGCCGAGCCGTCGCGCGCCTCCAGCACAGCGGCGACGGCGCCTTTCTCCAGCGCCTCGCACACCTTGCCGAAGCCGGCGACCACCGCGCCCGCCTTATTGGCCATCGCCAGCGATTGCAGGCAATCGGCCTCCAGCAGCCGATCGACATCCGCAGGAAGCGACGGCGACGCCGAGACCTCGGCCTTCAATTGGCGCGCGAAGGCGCGCCTCTTCAACGCTTCGGCCACGACATCGGCGCGCGCCGTCACCCAGGCCCCGCGGCCGGGCAGGCGTGACCTTATGTCCGGCGTGAGAACGCCGTCCGGAGCGCGCACGAAACGGATCATCCCCTCCGGCGCGTCGCGCCGGCGGGTGACGATGCAGGTCCGTTCGCTCGCCTCGGCCTCTCTCATTCGCTCGCCGTCTCGTTTCGTCACTGCGCCTCGGTCTGCTGCGCCTCTGCCTGCTGCGATTCCGTCGGCTCAGCGGATTCGGTCTCCTCGGCTTCCGCCTCGGGCTCCGGCGCCTCGATCCAGCCGGCGCGCACGCGCGCATCCATGATCAGCGCCTCCGCCTCCTCGCGGGAAAGGTCGATCCCGTCGAGGAAGCCGGTCTGCTTGACCGTCTCGCCATCCTTCTTCTCGGTCCAGCCGACGAGATCGTCCGGCACGCAGCCAGCGAGATCCTCGATCGACTTCACGTCATTCTCGCCGAGCTTGACCAGCATCGCCGTGGTGACGCCGTCGAGCTCCTTCAGCTCGTCGAGCACGCCGAGCTCGAGGCGACGCGCCTCGTTCTCCGCCTCGACTCGCTCGAGATAATTGCGGGCGCGGTTTTGAATCTCCGCGGCGGTGTCCTCGTCGAAGCCTTCGATCGTCGCCAGCTCGCCGAGATCGACGAAGGCCAGCTCCTCGACCGATTGAAAGCCTTCCGAAGCGAGCAGGCGACCGACCACCTCATCGACGTCGATGGCGTTCATGAACACCTTGGTGCGCTCGACGAACTCGCGCTGACGGCGCTCCGATTCCTCGGCCTCGGTCAGAATGTCGATATCCCAGCCGGTGAGCTGCGAGGCGAGGCGCACATTCTGGCCGCGGCGGCCGATGGCCAGCGACAGCTGATCGTCCGGCACCACCACCTCGATGCGCGCGGAATCCTCGTCGAGAACGACCTTCACCACCTCGGCCGGCTGCAGCGCATTGACGATGAAGGTCGCCGCATCCGCCGACCAGGGGATGATGTCGATGCGCTCGCCCTGCAATTCGCCGACGACGGCCTGCACGCGCGAGCCGCGCATGCCGACGCAGGCGCCGACGGGATCGATGGAGGAATCGCGCGAGATGACGGCGATCTTGGCGCGCGAGCCCGGATCGCGGGCGACCGACTTCACCTCGATCACGCCGTCATAGATCTCCGGCACTTCCTGGCGGAACAGCTTGGCCATGAATTGCGGATGCGTGCGCGACAGGAAAATCTGCGGACCGCGCTGCTCGCGGCGCACGTCATAGACATAGGCGCGCACGCGATCGCCGGGTCGGAAGGTCTCGCGCGGGATCATCTCGTCGCGGCGGATGATCGCCTCGCCACGGCCGAGATCGATGATCACATTGCCATATTCGACGCGCTTGACGACGCCGTTGACGATCTCGCCGATGCGGTCCTTGAACTCTTCATATTGGCGGTCGCGCTCGGCTTCGCGCACCTTCTGCACGATGATCTGCTTGGCCGATTGCGCGGCGATGCGGCCGAAATCGAAGGGCGGCAGCGTCTCGGAAATCCAGTCGCCGACCTGCGCCGCCGGATTGCGCTTGCGCGCGTCCTCGATGGAAATCTGCGTCGCGTCATTGTCGATGAGATCGACGACCAGCAGCAGTCGCGAAAAGCGGACTTCGCCGCTCTTTGGATTGATCTCGGCGCGGACCTCGGTCTCCTGCCCATAGCGCGAGCGCGCGGCCTTTTGCAGCGCGTCCTCCATGGAGGCGATGACGATCGAGCGGTCGATCGATTTCTCGCGCGCGACCGCATCGGCGATCTGCAGGATTTCCAACCTGTTGGCGCTGACGGCCATATCTTGCTCCCAAAAACGTCGGCCCTACGCGTCGCCGCGACGGCCGGGTCCGCTGCCTTTTTTCTTGAATCCGGTCTGCACGCCGGCCGGAACCAGCGGCTTGGCCTTATTGCCGCGCGCCATGGCGAAACGGCCCGGCCCACGGCGGGGCCGCGAGTCCTCTTGCGGCGCGGCCTCTTCCTCGCTCGGGCCGTCGTCCTCGAGCTGCGCCTTGCCGGCGCGCAGCGCCTCGCGGATCAGCGCGTCGGTCAGCATCAGCTTGGCCTCGTCGAGATCGCGCAGCGGCATTTGCACGATCTTGTCTTCGTCCGGCGGGGCGTCGTCGCGCTCGAGCGTCACCACGGCGTCGCGGCCGTCTCCCTCGACGGAGACAATATTGCCCCGAAAACGCTTGCGGCCAGAGGCGAGCGGCTGCGTCAGCTCGATCTTCGCCTCATGGCCGATCGCGCGACGAAAATCCGAGACTCGCACCAGCGGGCGATCTATGCCGGGGGAGGACAGCTCCAGCCGATAGGCGTCCGAGATGACGTCCTCCACGTCCAGCTCCGGCGAGAGCGCCTGGCTCGCGGCCTCGCAATCGTCGATGGTCATGGTTCCGTCGGGCCGCTCGGCCATGATCTGCAGAACCATGCCGTTCTGCGAGAGAATGCGCGCACGCACGAGACGAAAGCCGAGCTGCGTCAGCACGGGCTCGGCGGTATGGGCGATGCGCGCCGCAACGCCCGTCTCGCCGCAAAGGCGCGGCTCATCGAGCAGGGAGGGCGCCTCCACGGCGCCGGCGGCGGGCGTTTCTGCCAAGCGGCTCATCCTGTCTTGCGAGAATTTCCGGCCGGTGCAAACAAAAAAGAGCGGGTCCCGGCCGGGCCCCACTCTCAAGCAGCGATCATCCGAGAATGACCGTTATGAGATAGAACGAGGCGCTTATACACCCGGATCGCGCGCCGGCGCAAGAAAAATGCTCGGCGGCGGCGCCTCGGCCCTTCGGCGGGAGCGCCGCCGCGCATCACGCCTCGCCGCCGGCTCGAGAAATTGTTTCGAGACCGCGGAAGAGGCGATAGGCTTTTCACGCCTTGGAGAGAGACGAAATAATGCAAATCCCTTTTTTCCGCGCGCTCGAGGACTCGCAGCGCATTCTCATCGCCGGCTGCGGCGGAGGCTTCGACATCGTCAGCGGCCTGCCGCTCCATGTCTTTCTGCGCAATGCGGGCAAGAATGTCTTTCTCGCCAATCTGTCTTTCGCGCGCGTCGATCTCGCCTCCCGCAAGAAGATCGGTCCCGCGGGGCGGCTCGTCGATCTCGACAGCCGCATGCAGGGCTATTTTCCCGAGCGCCATCTCGTCGACTGGCTCGCGGCGCGTGGCTGCGAGCCCAAGGTCTTCGCCTTCGAGAAGACCGGCGTGAGACCGCTGCGGCAATCCTATGAAGCGCTCGTCACGCTGTTGAAGGTCGACACGATCATCCTCGTCGACGGCGGGACAGACAGTCTGATGAAGGGCGACGAGGCGGCGCTCGGCACGATAGAGGAGGACGCTCTCTCGATCGCCGCTGTCCATCAGCTCGAGGGCGTCCGCAAATTTCTCGTCTGCCTCGGCTTCGGCGTCGATCATTATCACGGCGTCTGCCATCATTCTTTTCTCGAGAACACGGCCGAGCTGATCCGTTCCGGCGGATTCCTGGGCTGCGTCTCGGTGTCGCCGGGGACGCCCGAGGGCGACGCGCTGCTCGACGCCGTCGATTATCTCAACGAGCGCCAGCCCAATTCCAAGAGCATCGTGGCCAATTCGATCGCCTCGGCGATCCGCGGCGGCTTCGGGAATCGGCACGACACGGAGCGCACCAGGGGGACGGAGCTGTTCATCAATGCGCTGATGGCGCTCTATTGGTGCTATGACCTCGCCGCTGTCGCCCGCGGCATGGGCTTTTACGAGGCGATCGCCGGCAGCGAGAAATTTCACGAGGTGGAGAATGCGATCCGCATTCATCACGCCTACGCCGACAAGCGAGACTGGAAGAATTTGCCGCTCTGAGGCGTCGGCGAAGCCCGCTCACCCGAGCAACGCCGCCAGCGGGGCGATCAGCGGCGCATCGGCGGGCGGCATTTGCGCCGCATCGAGTTCGCTCGGCCGCATCCAGGCGAGCGTCTGGCCCTCGCGGGCGTGCGGCGCGCCGCGCCAGCGCCGGCAGAGGTAGAGCGGCATCAACAGATGAAAGGCCTCATAGGCGTGGCTGGCGAAGGTCAGCGGCGCGAGATCGGCTGTCTCCACCTCTATGCCCAGCTCCTCGGCCAGCTCGCGCACGAGCGCCTGCTCCGGCCGCTCGCCGGGGTCGAGCTTGCCGCCGGGGAACTCCCACAGGCCTGCGAGCTGCTTGCCCTGCGGACGCTGGGCGATCAGCACGCGGCCTTGCGGATCGACGAGCGCTGCGGCGACCACGAGAAGCAGAGACAAAGCGTTTCCCTCAATTGCCGGAGAGCACGACCTCGATCGGATCGGTCTCCTTGCCGGTGACGGTGATCTCGTCGTACATCGCGCCGCCCTCGCTCAGCAAGCCGCCCTTCGGAACCCAGGTGAGCTGCGTCGTCACGAAATAGCGGCCCGGCGCGACCTTGTCGAAGGTGAAGCGGCCGGTCGCGCCCGCCTTGGTCGTGCGCGTATAGGCGACGTATTCGGCCTCCTGCGTCGGCGTCGGCATGAAGAGGGCGGCGATGAACTTGCGCTTGCCGTAGAATTGCGAGATGCGCGCCTGCGCATAGGCGGTCGCCGGGATGAGCCGCACCACCTCGCCGGCGGCGTAGCGCACATTCATCTTGCCCTGCTGGTCGCGCAGAAAGGCCTGACCCTCGATCGTCGCCTTGCCCTCCTGCTTTATGAAGGCGGCCTCGGCGGCATCGAAGCGCATTTCGGGCGCGGCGCTGTTGCAGGCGGAAAGAGCGAGCGGCGCGAGGGCGACGCAGAGTACGGCGGAACGCATGCGGAATGGCCTCGTTGGGCGAAAGCGCGGCCAATGTCGCCGCTTCGTCCGGCCGAGGCAAGGCTCTAGAGTGTTTTCGAGCGAAGTGGGAACCGGTTCGCGTGAAGAAAACACGACAGAACAAGGCTCGAGAGTGTTTTAAGGTTTCTTCTCCGGCGGCGAGAGAAAGGCGGCGGCGCAGCTCATTTCCTTGCGCCAATCGACGACATTGCTCCGCTTGTCGTAGCAGTTGCGCTTGGTGACCGCTTCCTCGCAATCGGCTCCGCCCATGAACTGATAGGTGACGCAGGCACCGACGGCGGGCGGAGCCTTCGCGTCCTTCTCGACCGCCGCTTTCTCAGCGGGCTTCTTCTTGCCGGCGGTCTTTTTTCCGGTCTTTTTCGCTTTGGCTTTCTTAGTGGGAGCGTCCACGCTCTTCTCCACGACGACGCCGGAGGCGGCGGCGTAGTCGCGCGCCTCCTCATAGGCGCCGGCGCAGGCGGCGAGCGATAATGACAAGCCAAAAGGAGCGATGACCAAAAGCGGATGGCGCGGGGGCATGATCTTCGTCTCTTCGCGAGCGTGTCGCGTCGGCATGAAGTCTAAAAACCGAAACGAAGCGCGTCATCGCGCAATGGCGCCTAGGGGCCGCTGCGTGTCCGCATGCGCGCGCAGCATTTCGAGCACGTCGCGTAGGCTGGCGACGACGGCGAGGCAGAGGGCGCGCTCCTCGGCGGAGGGCTGCAGAACATCGGGCGCCATGATCGTCATTGCGCCGGAGGCGGCGGCCGAGCGCAGCCCGGTCGGCGAATCCTCGAGCGCGAGGCAGCGCCGCGGCTCCTTGCCGAGCGCGCGCGCGGCGCGCAGATAGGATTCGGGATGCGGCTTGCCGCGCAGAACATCGTCGCGCGTCACCAGAGCGGAGAAATGCGAGAGCAGTCCGCAACGGCTCAGGTGATGCTCGGCGGTCGGGCGCCGCGAGGAGGTGGCGATGGCGAGCGGAATATTCATCGCCGTGAGATAGTCGACCAGCTCGCGCGCGCCTTCCTTCAGCGGCACGCCGGAGCGCGAGGCGCGGGCGACGAAGGCGCCGCAGGCTTCGATGCAGGCGTCGAGCGGGAAATCGGCGCCGAAGCGCTCGATCATCATCGTCTCGCAATCCTGCATGGGCTTGCCGATCATGCGATGGCAAAACGCCTCGGTGATCTCATAGCCGACGGCGCGGCCGGCGGCGATCCAGGCGTCGACATAGAGCCGCTCCGTGTCGAGCAGCGTGCCGTCCATGTCGAAGAGAACCGCTTCTACAGCATGGGGGAAAACCATGGGTCCGCTTCCTCGCCGCCCGAGCCGAGGCGAGTAGAAGCCGATTCTCGAAACGCTGCGATGACGAACAGGTCACGAGCCCATGTCAGGCGCGCGCTTTCCTTCTCCCGCAGGCGGGAGAAGGAAAGGCTCGGGAGGGAAAACGATCAGCTGCGATAGTCGCCGTTGATGGCGACATATTCCTTGGTCAGATCGCAGGTCCACACGCGCGCGGCGCCGGAGCCGAGGCCGATGTCGACATGGATGGCGATCTCGTCGCGCTTCATGATCTGCGAGACTTCCGCCTCATCGTAATCGGGATCGCGCAGGCCCTTATGGGCGACGCGTATGTCGCCGAACCATATGGCCAGCTTGTCGCGATCCGCGGCCTCGCCGGATTTGCCGACCGCCATCACCACGCGGCCCCAATTGGCGTCCTCGCCGGCCACCGCCGTCTTCACCAGCGGCGAATTGGCGATGGAGAGGGCGATGCGCTTGGCCGCCTTGGGGCTCTCGGCGCCCATCACCGTCACCTCGACGAATTTGCGCGCGCCTTCGCCGTCCTTCACCACCTGATGCGCGAGATCGAGCAGAACCTCGTCCAGCGCGCGGCGGAAATCCTCGAGGCGGCGGTCGCTCGTCTTCTCGATGTGCGGCGCGCCGCGCTCCGCCGCCGCGCCTGTCGCGAAGAGCAGCAGCGTGTCCGAGGTCGAGGTGTCGCTGTCCACGGTGATGGCGTTGAACGAGGTCTGCACCGATTTCGACAAGAGGCTCTGCAGAACCTCGGCGTCGATCGGCGCGTCGGTGAAGACGAAGGAGAGCATGGTCGCCATATCGGGCGCGATCATGCCCGCGCCCTTGGCGACGCCCGCTAGGCGCACCTCGACGTCGCCGAGCTTGGCGACGCGCGTCGAGAGCTTGGGATAGGTGTCGGTGGTCATGATCGCCGAGGCGGCCTCGCGCCAGGCGTCGCCGCGCGCCTCGGCCACGAGCTTGCCCAGCACGGGCTCGAATTTCGTGGCGTCGAGCGGCTCGCCGATGACGCCTGTGGAGGCGAGGAAGATCTGCTTCTCGGGCACGCGGGCGGCGGCGGCGACGAGCTTGGCGGAGAGCTTGGCCGCCTCCTTGCCGGCTTTGCCGGTGAAGGCGTTGGCGTTGCCGGAATTGACGAGCAGCGCCCGCGCCTTGCCGCCCTCGAGCCGCGCCCGGCACCAGTCGACAGGGGCCGAGGGGCATTTGGAGCGCGTGAACACCCCGGCGACCTGCGTGCCCTCGTCGAAGAGGGCGAGCATGGCGTCGGTGCGTCCGGCATAGCGTATGCCGGCCTGCGCCACCGCGAAGCGGACGCCGGCGATCGGCGGAATGTCGGGATAGGTCTTGGGGGCGAGCGGCGAAATGGGGGCGGCCTTGGCCATGGGGCGGTATAGGTCCTGAAAAGCAAGGGGTGGGAGCAGGATGGTGAGCAGTGAGCGGGCGCGGCGAGCGAGCAGGGCGGGCGCGGCGAGCCGCGCTTCCCTACTCCCCGCTCACTACCGCCTCATGACTATTTCTTCTTCTCGGCAGGCTTGGCCTCGACGGGCTTGTCGCCCGGCTTGGCTTCGGCCGCCGGCGGCTCGGTGCGCTCGATCTTGGCGCCCTGGCGCAGCTCGACGATCAGGTCCGACTGCGCCTTCTGCGCCACATAGCGGGAGACCTGGTCGCGCACTTGGTCCAGCGGCGGGAACACCTTCGGGCGCTTCTCGTCCAGCTTGATGATATGCCAGCCGAACTGCGTCTTCACCGGATCGGAGATCTGCCCCGGCTCCATCTTGAAGGCGGCCTCGCCGAATTCCGGCACCATGCGGTCCTTGGTGAACCAGCCGAGATCGCCGCCCTGGGCGCCCGTGTCCTTGGACAGCTCGGTCGCGACCTTGCCGAAATCCTCGCCGCCCTTCACGCGCTTTTGCGCCGCCTTGGCCTCGTCCTCCGTCGTCACCAGAATATGGTGCGCGTGGATCTCGGTCTCGGGCTTTTGATTCTTGGCGGCCTCGTCATAGGTCTTCTTGACGGCGGCCTCGGTGGTGGCGTCCTTGGAGACCTTGCCGAGCAGCGCCTCCATCAGCGCCTTGTCGCGCAAATAGGCGAGCTTCTTGGCGAAATCCGGCGTCTCGCCCAGCTTGTCGCGCTGCGCCTTCTGCACCACGAGCTGCTCATCGATGAGGAAATCGAGAATATAATTCTCGCGCGCCTTGCCCTCCAGCTGCCGCGGCAGACCAGCCCCGAGATCGTCGAGCGCGATTTTCACGTCTTCGTCGGTGATGTCGACGCCATTGACCTTGGCGAGGACCTTGGCCTGCGCCGGGGCCGCGCCCATCGCCAGCAGAGCGAGGACGCCGATCGCGGCGAGGACGCCCCGGCTGCCGAGACGCGTGGTCTTGAGGTGAGGCATGATGGTCTCCAACAAAAGAGCGACAGGCGGGGAGGCCTGTCGCGAACAGCGTTCCACTAGAGCAAGACTCCGCAAAGGGGAACACGGAAATTTGGGCGCGACGCGCGGCGCCGGCGTCGTCTCGATGGAATTGGTCAAGATTATATTGCAAGGGTCGAGGGTCGCGCAACGCCGCTCGCGCTCGGGCCGGGAGGTTCTTCCGGTTCCGGTCGGGAAAGCTTTAACGATAGCGGTCGCCGCTTCGAGCCTTTGGGAAATATCGTCATGACTCTCGTTCCGCCGCTCCACGGCGAGGCTTCGTCGGCCGCTCTCGAGCAGCGCGTCTACGCCAAGGTCACGCGGCGCGTGCTGCCGCTGCTCTTTCTCTGCTACATCCTCGCCTATCTCGATCGCGTGAATGTCGGCTTCGCCAAGCTGCAGATGGTCGGCGATCTGAAATTCAGCGAGAGCGTCTATGGGCTCGGCGCCGGCGTCTTCTTCATCGGCTATTTCCTGTTCGAGATTCCCAGCAATCTGATCCTGCATCGCGTAGGCGCGCGGCGCTGGATCGCGCGCATACTCGTCACCTGGGGGCTGGCCTCGGCGGCGACCATGCTCGTCTCGACGCCGCTCATGTTCTACGTCATGCGCTTTCTGCTCGGCGTCGCCGAGGCCGGCTTCTTTCCCGGCGCGATCCTCTATCTCACCTATTGGTTTCCCGCCGCGCGCCGCGGCCGCATCACCGCGCTGCTGATGTTGGCGGTGCCGCTCGCCGGCGTCGTCGGCGGCCCGCTCTCGGGCTGGATATTGCAGAATCTCGACGGCGTTCACGGGCTTTCGGGGTGGCGCTGGATGTTCCTCATCGAAGGGCTGCCGTCCATTGTCGTCGGCGCGATCGTCTTTTTCGCGCTCGAGGACAATATCGAAAAAGCCGGCTGGCTGTCGGACCGCGAGAAGAGGCTGCTCGCCGATAATCTCGCCGCCGATCACGTCGCCCATGCGTCCCATTCCTTCCGCGATGCGATGCGCGACGCCAAGGTCTGGGTTTTATGTCTCGTCTATTTCGGAATTGTGATGGGGCTTTATGGCGTCGGTTTCTGGTTGCCGACTTTGGTTCAGGCGACGGGCGTCAGCCGGCCGCTCGACATCGGCCTCTTGTCGGCCGCGCCCTACGCCGTCGCCAGCGTCGCCATGCTCTTGGGCGGAATCAGCGCCGACAAATATCGCGAGCGCCGCTGGCATCTCGCTCTGCCTTGCGCATTGGGCGCCGTCGGCCTCGTCGCCAGCGGGCTCTTCGCCGCCGACACGGCGACGGCGCTGATCGCGCTCACTGTCGCGAGCGCCGGCACGATGACGGCGCTGCCATTGTTCTGGAGCTGCCCGACCGCCTTTCTGCGCGGCGTCGCCGCGGCGGGCGGCATAGCGCTCATCAATTCGGTGGGAAATCTCGCGGGCTTCGTCAGCCCCTATATGGTCGGCTTCATCAAGGATCAGACCCAGCGCGCCGATTACGGGCTCTATGCGCTGGCTCTGTTCATGGCCATGAGCGCGATGCTCGTCATCATCGCCATTCCGTCGCGGCTCGTCGATCGGTGAGGCCGAAAAAACTCCCCGCGTCGAGATTGGCCAAAATCCGCGAGCGATCTACTATCGAGAAGATATTCTCGTGATCAATTTCGACCGGCCAGGGGCTCCGTTTGACTGAAGAACGACAAGGGAAGGACTGGCGTCCGAGCGAGGACGAGATCGCCTCGATACGAGCGGCGAGGCCCGAGGATGTTCTGCGATATTCCGTGAGGAGAATCGCAGACAATGGCGGAGCTTGGTGCGCGTTGGAAGACGGCTGTTACATACTTTACGACTATCTCGACCGAAAGCTTTTGTCGTTATGGCCGTCGATAGCCTATGCGGAAAAAATTTATGAAGGAAGGCCGACCGACGTCCTGGTCTTCGCCGATTTCGACGAGCTCGAGAGGAGCAGCTTCGGCGGCGATTTGAACAATTATGCTTGCCTTTGTCCGGACGAGTCTGGGCGCGGGCCGATCGTGCCGATCCAGAATCTCCGGGAGCTTCTGGATTTCGAGCTTTCCTCTCGCGGCTTCGTCGTAGACGATGACGTGCATGTCGACGAAAACAATATAGGTCTGATCATGGGGCGATCGGCGATGGGGCAAAAGCCTTTTAAGCCTTAAGAGCCGGGAGATCCGGCATTACGGAAATCGAAAATGGATAGAGTCGATACGCGCAATGCGATCTTCGAAGATGAATTTGTGGGAAGCTTTATCGTCGACAGCAGAAAGCGTCGATGGCGCGACGCCTTGGCCGAGCCAAAGAATAGAAGAAAATTGCTCGGCGGACTCAACCATCCTCGATACGAGGTGTTTTGCTGCGCCAAATTACCTTTGAAGTCAATCGGCGACGCCATCGATCATATCGAAGAAAGGCTTTACATTATGGCCGACTCCGCGAAGGCGGACACGCTGATGGTCGATTTCCAGAGCTTCGGGTCATTGTTCGACGCCGGCGTTCTTTCGGGCTCTATCGCATTGATCGACAGCAATCGCGCCATTTTGATTTCCGAGGACGCCATTACGCTTCTCTACGGTTGACCTGATCGCCAGGACCATTCAGGAGACCACGCCGATGATGCGCGTGAAAATCGCCCGCGTCGCGCGCTGCGTCTCCACGATCTGCGCCTCGAGATGGGCGATATCCACCGCCTCGCCGCCGCGCAGCAGCAGCTCGACGAGGCCGCGCGGCGCATGCGCGGGATCGAAATCAGCGTCGATCGAGAGCCGCAGCAATTGCGTGAGGCTCTGATAGAGGCGCGAGGCTTCGATCAATGCCGCCGCATCGTTCGGGTCCAATAGGGAGAGATCGGAAAGACGCTCCAGCGCCGTCGATGTCATCGTCGAGAGGCACGCCGGATGCGCGCGCGCATGGCGAAGCTGCAAATATTGCGCGATGAACTCCACATCGATCAGCCCGCCCGGCGCCTGCTTCAAATCCCAAAGGCTCTTCGCCGGCTTGTCGCGCTCGAGACGGGCGCGCATGTCGGCGACATCCTGGCGCAGCTTTTCGATGTCGCGCGGACGCGTCAGCGCGGCGCTTATCGCCTCTTCCACGATCGTCGCGAAATCACTCGCTCCGGCGACGACGCGCGCGCGCGTCAGCGCCATATGCTCCCAGCTCCACGCCTCATGCGCGTGATAATCCTCGAAGGCCTTCAGGCTCACCGCCAGCGGCCCTTTGCTGCCGGAAGGCCGCAGGCGAAAATCGACCTCATAGAGCAGGCCCTGCGCCATTGGCGCGGATAGCGCGGAGATGAGCCGCTGCGTCAGCCGCGCATAATAGGCCGGCGCAGCGAGCGGCCGCTCGCCATCCGATTCCGCATGCGGATCGGCGTCATAGAGCAGCATGAGATCGAGATCGGAAGCGGCGGTCATCTCGCGTCCGCCGAGCTTGCCCAGCGCGACCACGCAAGCGCGGCCGCCTTCGATGCGTCCATGCGCACGCGCGAGCTCCGCCTCGACGCGCGGCAGCAGAGCGGCGATGAGGCGTTCGGCGAGCCGCGCATAGGCGAGGCCGGCCTCCGCCACAGAGAGCGCGCCGGTCAAGACGCGCACGCCGATGAGAAACTTCTGCTCCTGTCCGAAGACGCGCGCGGCGTCGAGCGCCTCCTCATAGGAGCGCGTCTCGGCGAGGCTGCGCGCGAGCGCGGCGGCGAGTTCCGATTCATCGGGCAGATGCTCGAAAAAGGCCGGCTCCAGCACGGCGTCGAGCACGCGCGGGCGCCGTGAGATGGTCGCGGCGAGCTTGGGCGCGGCGCCGGTGATCGCCGTCAGCAAAGACAGCAGCGTCGGATTGGCGAGGAGCACGGAAAACAATTGCACGCCGGCCGGAAGCCCGGCGAGCAATTTGTCGAAAGCGAGAAAGGCCCGATCGGCGTTCTCCGTCGCGGCGAGCGCCTCCAGCAGCGCCGGCGTCAGCTCGGTCAGGCGCTCGCGCGCCTTGGTGGAGCGCGTCGCGGCGTAGCGGCCGAAATGCCAGCCGCGTATCGTCTCCGTCACTGTCTTGGGATGCGCGAAGCCGAGACGCGACAATGTCTCCAGCGTGCCGGGATCGTCCTCGCCGCCGGTGAAGACGAGATTGCCCGTTTGTGAGGAAAGCTGCGGCGCGCTCTCGAAGAGTTGCGAATAATGGCCCTGCACCGTCTCGAGATGCGCGACCAGAGCCCGCGTGAAATCCTCGAGCGTGGCGAAGCCGGCCATGCGCGCGATGCGCAGCGCCTCTTTCTCGTCGCGCGGCAGAATATGCGTCTGCTTGTCGGCGACCATTTGAATGCGATGCTCGATATCGCGCAGAAAGACGTAAGCCTCGCGCAGCTCGTCGCGCACGCGCGGCTCGATCCAGCCATTGGCGAGGAGCGCGTCCAGCGTCTCCAATGTCGCGCGGCCGCGCAGCGCGGGATTGCGTCCGCCGGTGATGAGCTGCTGCGTCTGCGCGAAAAACTCGATCTCGCGAATGCCGCCGCGGCCGAGCTTGAGATCATGCCCCAGCGCGGCGATCTCGCCATGGCCTTTGAAAGCGTGAATCTGCCGTTTGATCGAATGCACGTCGGCGATGGCGGCGAAATCGAAATTCTTGCGCCAGACGAAGGGCGAAAGCTCTTTCAAGAAAGCCTCGCCGGCGGGAATGTCGCCGGCCGCCGCGCGCGCCTTGATGAAGGCGGCGCGCTCCCAATTCTGGCCCATGCTTTCGTAGTAAGAGAAGGCGGCCTCGAGCGGTATGGCGATGGGCGTGGCGCCGGGATCGGGGCGCAGCCGCAGATCGACGCGGAACACATAGCCGTCGGGCGTGATCTCCGAGAGAATGCGCACGATTCGCTTCGTCATTTTGACGAAGAGATCGACATCCTCGCTCGGCTGCGCGACGCGCGCGCGGGTGCGATCGAAGAGCACGATGATGTCTATGTCGGAAGAGTAGTTGAGCTCATAGGCGCCTTCCTTGCCCATGGCGAGGAATATCCAGCCGCAGCCGCGCTCCGGCATGCGTTGATCATAGAGCTCGAGCTTGCCGGCGGCGGCGGCCTCGCGCAGCGTGAAGGCGATGGAAGCGGAAAGCGCGGCGTCGGCGAGGCGCGTGAGCGCATCGGTCGCCTGCATCGTGTCCCAGACTTTGGAAAGATCGGCGAGCGCGACCAGCAGCGCGCCCTCCTGCTTGGCGCGCCGCAATGCGCGCATCAGCTCGGCTTCATCCGTGACGCCTTTGGCGGCGTTGCGCGTGGCCTCCACGAGCTGGGCGAGGCTGGCGTCTGGATCGTCGGTGAGCAGGCGCGCGAGCCGGGCGGGATCACGCGCGGAGAGATCGGCAAGATAGGGCGAAGCGCCGAGGACGCCTTCGAGCAGAGGGCGCGCATTTCCCGGCCCAGCGATAACTGCGGCGAGCGCGCCATCGGCGTCGCGCTCCATTACGCGCGCGAGCGCGGCCTCGGCTTGCGCATGGTCGATCGGCTCGATGACGCGGAGGGCGCGGGAGAGGAGCGAGCGGGAATTCGTCTGCGTCATTTTCGTCCGTTGCCTGCGCAGCGACGCCTCTCAGAATTGCGCGCTTCCTTCTCCCTCCTGCGGGAGAAGGAAGCGCGCGGCGAGATTCGGCCGAACGCGGCGACGCAAACGCGCGTCACGAAAATTCGATCAGCTCTCGCTCGGTCAGCAGAAAATCCAGCTTCTGATCGTGCGGCTCGGTCGGCACGGAATCGGTCTCCTGGCAGGCGTAGGCGACGCCGACGGCGACGATGCGCTTCTTGGCACGTAGCTGAGAGAGCGTCGCGTCATAAATGCCGCCGCCATAGCCCAGCCGATAGCCCTTGCGGTCGAAGGCGGCGAGCGGCGAGAAGACGATGTCGGGATCGAAGGAGGGCTGCGTCTCGGCCGGCTCGGAGAGGCCGAAGGGACCTTTCACCAGATCGTCGCCGGGCGCAAAGGCGCGGAAGATCAGCGGGCGCTTCACCGCCGTCATCACCGGCAGCGCCGTGGCGATTTTCTCCGCCGCCAGAATCTCCAGCAGAGGGCGCGTGTTCAGCTCGCTGCGGATCGGCCAATAGACGGAGACCACCTCGCCGGTCTCGGCCCCGCGTGGCGCGAATCGACGCACCAGCGCCAGCGCGCGCTCGGCGACTTCGAGCGAGGCGGCGTGCGCCTCCTCATGAGAGACGAGATCGCGGCGGGAGAGCGTCCGCCGGCGCAGTTCGGTCTTGGCGTCGACGGTCATTGGGGCGTTTAATCGTCCGAGATGCAATAGCGCGGGCCGCGTGAGCCGTGGGACATCGATCCCGGGAACCTACAACGTAGGTGGGCGCCGTAGTGACCGAGCCCACGGGCAAGGCCAGGGACAGCTCCCTTAGAGATCGATAAGGCCCCGGGGAATTAAAGTCCGTCACGCACCCCGCAGCGCCGCGAGAGCAATGTAATCCCACGCGGGCGAGAACGCCAGAGGCCGACGTGGCGATGCTTGTGGGCTGGTATCTTTTTTGATACATTGCCCTAATTCTATGACCGAGGCTCTCGAGGCCATTCCCCTCCGCTTCTGGCGGACTCTCGCGGGCCGAGAGCCAGTGCGGGAATGGCTGAATGAATTGCCGCTCGACGATCGTCGCGCCGTCGGGCGCGACATGATGAAGGTCCAGTTCGGCTGGCCGATGGGCCTGCCCTTGTGCCGAGCGTTGAGCGGCGGCTTGTGGGAGGTCCGGTCGTCCTTGCCGAGCAAGCGAGAGGCGCGCGTCTTCTTCGGCTTTCACGAGGGCGCGCTGATCGCGCTCCATGCATTCATCGAGAAGACGCAACGCACGCCGGCGGATGAGCTGACGCTCGCGCGCCAGAGGCTGAAAAAGGTCGCATCATGGTGACGAAAAAGCAAAACCCTGCGCCGGGCGTCGGAGAAAATCCTCACCTCGGCTCGACTTTCGACAGCTGGCTGGACGAGCAGGGCATTCGCGAGGAAGTCACGGCCGCAGCGATCAAGGAGGTGATCGCCGCGCAACTCGCCGCCGAAATGAAGAAGAAAGGAATCACCAAAGCGCGGATGGCCGAGATGATGGAGACGAGCCGCGCTCAGATCGATCGGCTGCTCGATCCGAAGAACGATAGCGCCACGCTCGATACTCTGGTGCGTGCGGCGAAGGTCGTCGGCCGGCGCTTGCGCTTCGAATTGGTGTGACCGCTCACGCGTGCTCGAACGGCCGACGATGCTCGTCATGGGGCCGGCGCGAGTGCTCGCCCCAGCGGGCGAGGCGTTCGATGCGCGTCAGCGTGAACAGGCCGAAGGGCGGCAGCACGCGGCGCTCGGTGAGGCGCATGTCGGTGCGGGAGTCGATCCAGTCGCCGATGATCGACCACGGAAATTGCGGGCGCCAGCCGAGTGTCACGGAAAAGCTCTCGCCGATGAACTCCTCCAGCGCCGACATCGGCCAATCCGGCGAGCTGACATGATTGACCAGCACGATCTCGCCGCCCGGCCGCAGCACGCGGGCGAACTCGTCCAGAGTCTCCTCCGGGTCGGGCACAACGGTCAGCAGATAGGGCGCCACCACGCAGGCGAAGCTGGCGTCGCAGAAGGCGAGGCGGCTCGCGTCCATGCGGGCGAGGCCGGCGATGTTCTTCAGCCCCTCGCGGGCGACGCGGGCGGAGGCGCGTTGCAGCATAGGCTCGGAGAGATCGACGCCGACGACCCGCGCCTTGTCGCGGAACATGGGCAGCTCGAGGCCGGTGCCGACCCCGACGTCCAATATGCGCCCATCGGCGCGCGAGGCGATCGTCGCCACGGCGCGCCGGCCGGGGCCGAGCATATGGGAGAAGACGAGATCATAGACGGGCGCCCAGCGGGCGTAGGCGGCCTCTATCGCCTGGCGATCGAGGCCGTGCTCGAAGAAATTGAAGCCGGAAACGCCACGCGCATCGCTCATCACGCACTCCGATCGAGCTCGAGCGCCGGCTCTGGCGCGGGGGGCTCCACTTCGGCGTGCGCGATGAAGCCGCCGCCGAGCACACGGCCGCGCGTGTCGTCGCGCTCATAGAAGACGCAAGCCTGGCCCGGCGAGACGCCGAACTCGCCGGTTTCGAACACGACCTCCGCCCCGCCGCCCGGCAGCGGCCGCAGCAGCGCCGGCGTCGGCGGACGGGTGGAGCGCACGCGCGCGGAAATCGGCAGGCCCTCGGCCGGCAGATCGGAAAGATCGCCCGGGCCGATCCAATTCACGTCGCGCAGGGCGACGCGGCGGGTCTCCAGCGCCTCGCGCGGGCCGACGACGACCTGCGCCTTGGCGGCGTCGAGCCGCACAACGAAGAGCGGCTCGGCCGCGCGGCCGGAGACGGCGGCGCCGAGGCCGAGGCCGCGCCGCTGGCCGATGGTGTAATGGATGACCCCGGCATGGCGCCCGAGCACGCGCCCGTCCACATGGACGATGTCGCCCGGCACGGCGGCGCCGGGCGACAGGCGCTCGACGAGATCGGTGTAATGGCCGCTGGGGACGAAGCAGATGTCCTGGCTGTCCGGCTTCTCGGCGATGTCGAGACCGAAACGGCGGGCCAGCTCGCGCACCTCGGATTTGGCGTATTCGCCGAGCGGAAAGCGCAGCATGTCGAGCTGCGCGCGCGTCGTGGCGAAGAGGAAATAGCTCTGATCGCGGGAGGCGTCGAAGGCGCGATAGAGCGCGCGGCCGCCGAAGCCGTCCTCGCGCGAGGCGATGTAATGGCCGGTGGCGAGAGCGTCGGCGCCGAGATCCTTGGCGGTCTCGAAGAGATCGACGAATTTCACGAATTGATTGCAGGCGACGCAGGGAACCGGCGTCTCGCCGCTGGCGTAGCTCTGCGCGAAAGTGTCGATGACGGTCTCGCGGAAGCGGCTCTCATAGTCGAGCACGTAATGCGGAATGCCGAGCCGCGCCGCCACCTGGCGGGCGTCTTGGATGTCCTGGCCGGCGCAGCAGGCGCCCTTGCGATGCGTGGCCTCGCCATGGTCGTAGAGTTGCAGCGTGACGCCCACGACGTCATAGCCTTCCTCGCGCAGCAGAGCGGCGACGACGCTGGAGTCGACGCCGCCGGACATGGCCACGACGACCCGCGTCTCGCCCGGCGGCTTGGGCAGATCGAGGCTGTTGAGTAGGCTGGCGCCGGCCGTCGTCATTGTTTAGACCGTCCGAAGAGCGTTGCGCGAGAACCGCCGGCGGAAGCTTCAAATCCGCGCCAACGTCTCGCAATTCATTGTAAACCATCATCCGTTCGGCGAGGCAATCCGTCCGAGCCGGGCTCGGTCGCGGCGCCGTCAGTCCCTATCTGCCGCGCGGGCCTGCCCGTTCAAGGCCGAAAGCGGCGTTTTCTGGCGGCCGAAGGCGTCGAAATTGCCGGGATCGAGGAATGCCTCGAAGGCGGCTCGGCGCGCCGGCCATTCGCTGTCCAGCATGGAAAACCAGGCGGTGTCGCGATTGCGGCCCTTGACGATCATATGCTGGCGGAAGAGCCCTTCCGAGGAAAAGCCGAGCCGCAGCGCCGCCGCCTTGGATTTCTCATTGGCGTTGTCGCATTTCCAGACATAGCGGCGGCAGCCGAGCGTCTCGAAGGCGTGGGCTGCGAATAAATATTGCGCCTCGGTCGCCCCGGCGCTGCGCTGCAGAGCCGGGGAATAGAGCACGCCGCCCACTTCGACGGCGCGATTGGCCGGCTCGATGTTCATATAGGACTGGAAGCCTACAGCGCGGCCGTCGCCGTCGAGCACGGCGAACCAGACCGCATCGGTCGCGGCCTCCATTTTCTCGACGGCGGCGCGGAAGGCGGCGCGGTCGGGGAAGGGGCCGATGAAGAGATAGCGCCACAGCGCCTCGCGATCCTCGGCGCGGGGCTGCTCGTGCGTCGCCGCATAGAGATCGTCGGCATGGGCCGCTGCGAGCGGGACGAGATTGGTGAGCCGGCCGGAGAGGCGCGTTCGCGTGGGAGCGACGAAAGGCGCCGAGAGCGGGGCCGGAGGCTGCGGTTGTGACATTTTTGTCTCAGGGTCGAAAGAAGGCGGCTCTGCCGCTTTTATCTCATCGCAGTGGCATGGAACATGCCCTAGCTTCGTCGTCAGAGAGGTTTCGACCGGCCCGAGGATTTGACCTCCAGCGGGGGAGAAAGCGCATGCTCTATTCCGTGATGATCCTCGTCTGCTCGCTACAGGTCTCGCCGAGCGACTGCCGCCCGGAGACGGCGATAGACGTCGTCCGGGGGCCGAGGGTGGCGAGCCAGGCGCAATGCGGCCTCCTCGGGCAGGCGACGATCGCCCGCACGACGCTCGCGCCGCGCGAGGGAGAGGAATATCTCAAGATCGTCTGCCGCCGCGGCGAGGCGTGACGAGAGCAGTGTCATATTGCTGCCGTATTGTCCGACGGCCGCATCGCTGCTAAGAGGCCGCCGTGTCACTGGTGAGGGTCGAGGCGTTTCGATGGCGGCGATGAAAATTCTCGCAGGCAACTCTAATCGCGCGCTCGCCGAGACGATCGCAGCCTATGTCGGCGTGCCTTTGTGTCGGGCGCAGGTGCGGCGCTTCGCCGATATGGAGGTCTTCGTCGAGATTCAGGAGAATGTGCGCGGGCAGGACACTTTCGTCGTCCAGTCGACCTCCGCGCCTTCGAACGATCATCTGATGGAGCTGCTCATCATGATCGACGCGCTGCGCCGCGCGTCGGCGCGCCGCATCACCGCGGTCATTCCCTATTTCGGCTATGCGCGGCAGGACCGCAAAGGCACGTCGCGCACGCCGATCTCGGCCAAGCTCGTGGCTAATCTCATCACCCGAGCGGGCGCCGACCGCGTGCTGACCGTCGATCTCCACGCCGGGCAGATTCAGGGCTTCTTCGACATTCCGACCGACAATCTCTTCGCGGCGCCGGTCATGGTGGCGGATATCAAATCGCACGCCAAGGTGCCCAATGCGATGGTGGTCTCGCCGGATACGGGCGGCGTGGTGCGCGCCCGCGCGCTCGCCAAGCGCATCGACGCGCCGCTGGCCATCGTCGACAAGCGCCGCGAGCGCGCCGGCGAATCGGAGGTGATGAACATCATCGGCGACGTCTCCGGCCGCAATTGCATTCTCGTCGACGATATCGTCGATTCGGGCGGCACTCTGTGCAACGCCGCCGAGGCGCTGCTGGCGCAGGGCGCGACCTCGGTCTCCGCCTATATCACCCATGGCGTGCTGTCCGGCGCGGCGGCCGAGCGCGTCGCCGCCTCCAAGCTGAAAGAGCTGGTGCTGACCGACACGATCGCGGCGACGCCCGCCGTGCAGGGAGCGCGCAACATCCGCTTCATCCCGATCGGTCCTCTGATCGGCGAGGCCATCGCCCGCACGGCGCGCGAGGAGAGCGTGTCGAGCCTGTTCGATTGATGGCGCGCGCCGCAGGGCGCGATCAAAGCGAAAGCCCTCGCTGACGCGAGGGCCGTCTGTTCCCGCGAGTGGACGAGAGAGCGCGCGCCGCGTCGAGAGTTTGTGAGCACATGATCGAGCCTGTTCCCGCACGCTTCAATCTCGCCCGCTATTGCATCGCCGATCACGCGCGCGTTCATCCCGACAAGACAGCGATCGTCATTGTCGGCGACGAGAGCGAGACGAGCTGGACCTATGGCGCGCTCGATCGTGACGTGCGCGCGCTCGCCGCCGGCTTTCGCGATCTCGGCCTTTCGCCCGGCGCGCGGGTGATGATCCGCATGGGCAATGAGGCCGGCGCGGTCCTCTCCTATTTTGCCGCCATCGCCGCCGGCTATGTCGCGCTGCTCGCCTCCTCGCAGCTCACTTTCGAGGAGGCCTCCTTCCTGCTGGAAGATTGCGGCGCGACCGCGCTGGTGCTCGGCCGCGATTTCGAGGGCGAGGCGCATTCGCGCGCCGGCGTCTTCGTCTTGCGCGGCGAGGATCTCGCGCGGTTGACGAAAGGCGCGCCGCTGGACGAATACGCCGACACGGCGGCCGACGATCCCGCCTATCTCGTCTACACGTCTGGCACGACGAGCCGGCCCAAGGGCGTGCTGCATGCGCATCGCGCCGCCTGGGCGCGGCGCCCCATGTATTCGCATTGGCAGGGCCTCACGGCCGCCGATGTGATGCTGCATGCCGGCGCGATGAATTGGACCTACACGCTCGGCGTCGGCGTGGTCGATCCGCTCGCCAATGGCGCCGCGGCGGTGCTCTACAATGGCCGCCCCGATCCGCAAGTCTGGCCGCGGCTCATTGCGCGCCATCGCGCGACCATCTTCGCCGCCGTGCCTGGCGTCTATCGCCAGATTCTCAAATATGCGGCGCTGGAGACGCATGATCTCTCGAGCCTGCGGCATGGCCTCACCGCCGGCGCCGCTCTGTCGCCGAGCCTGCTAGAGGAATGGCGCGCGCGCGCCAAGACCGAGCTCTACGAGGCCTTCGGCATGAGCGAGATTTCGACCTTCATTTCCAGCGCGCCGAGCGTTCCGGTGCGGCCGGGCTCGCCGGGCCGCCCGCAGCCGGGGCGCTTCGTCGCCGCTCTGCCGCGCGAGGAGGGAACAGAGCCGCTCGGCCTCGGCGAGACCGGCGTGCTCGCCGTGCGTCGCGACGAGCCGGGCCTGATGTTGCGCTATTGGAACCGGCCCGATGAAGAAAGGGAAGCCTTTCGCGGCGACTGGTTCGTCTCCGGCGATCTCGTCGAGTTCGACGCCGATGGCTATATGTGGCACCACGGCCGCGCCGATGAGGTGATGAACGCCCTCGGCTATCGCGTCTCGCCGGCCGAAGTGGAGAAATGCCTGCTGGCGCATCCGCTCGTCGCCGACGCCGCTGTCGCGGAGCGTCCGGGCCGCGACGATCAGACGATCATCAAAGCCTATGTGATTTTGCGCGATGGCGCGACGCTGGGCGAGGAGGATATCCTCGCCCATTGCGCGGATCATCTCGCGGCCTATAAGCGGCCGCGACAGATCGTTTTTCTGGAGGCGCTGCCGCGCAATCGCAATGGCAAGCTCTTGCGCGCAGCTCTGCCCTGAGCCTTTCTGTCCCGAGCCTCGCGGCTCGGAACGTCAGGCCTTGCGGCGATCGCGCAGCGCGCGGGACGAGATGCTGGTGACGGGCGCGGCTTCGGCGTCGGCGTCATTGGAGGCGACCAGCGCGGGCTTCTCGAAGCTCTTGAAGGAGGCCTTTTCTTCCTTCGCGTTCACGGGCTTGCGCTCGGAACGGATCTCGGTCGATTCCGCCGTGCCGAACAGCACGCCGCCCTTCTCGACCTCGATCTCGCCATAGATCCACTTGCCTTCGACGCGGCCGGTGGAGCGCACGATCAGCAGCTGCTTGATGGTGATATCCGTGCCGATGCGGCCATAGATGTCCGCGTCGGAGACGGAGATCGCGCCATTGACGACGCCCGACGGGCCGACGATCAGCTGGCTGCAAGAGATCTCGCCATCGACGGCGCCGTCGACGACGATCGTGTCCTGCGCTTTGACGGAACCCGTCAGCGTCACGCCTTCTCCGATATAGACGACATTCTTTTCTTCAGGTCGGAAGTCTTTCATCACGGTGGTCTCCTTTGTTGCGCCGTTTACCGGCTTCTTGGAATTAGATTTTCTCGGAAACGGGAGCGACATAGCTGCGCAGCCCCGCGGCCTCGAAATTGGTCCATGAACGTTCGAGCCATGTGCGCACATAGCCGCGCAGGACGAAGGAGCGCGGACGATTTTCGGCGTTGCGCGCAGGCTCGTCGAACACGAAAGAGGAAAATGGCAGCCCGGTAAGCTCCACCGCCTCATAGGCGAGCGGATCGAGACGCGGCACGATGATCTCGCGGCTCGTATCGCTCTCGCCGAGATAGCGTTCGGAGAAGTGGGCGTTCTCTTGAAAAAAGTTGGAGGCGTTGATGAAGTTCTTGACGATGCGATACTCGCATTTGGTCTTGAAGGGTTCGACCTCCTCGAGCTCGGAGAGCGAGGCGACCGAGGCGCCGATGAGATGCAGCACCATCACACGCGCCTCGCCGCGCGACGCGGCGTCGAGCAGGCCGACATCCTCCATGAAGCGCAGCGTGCGCGTGAGCTGCCCCGCCTTTATGTCGACGATGGTGACAGCGCTGTGCTCGGTGAGGCTCTCGACGAGACGCGCCTGATGGCGCGCGTCGCGAATGTCGATGATCTGCGCGATATCGGGATAGAAGCGCTTCAGCGCGCCGGTCGGCGATTGCGTGTCGTAGACTCGCACCGCGCGGTTCGCCAGCTGCAGGAAATCGATCAGCAGCCGCGTCACCGTCGTCTTGCCGACTCCGCCCTTGTCGGCTCCGACCAGAACGAGCGGCGATGCGAGCATTATGCTGATTCCTCGGAATGATAAACGCTACGCGTCTCGTGCGGACTCGTGACGGCACGCGACGCTGTGAGACGAAAGCTGTGAGAATCGCCTAGGCGATAGTACTTATTTCATATTGAGACAATTCGAGGTTACGGTCGCTTTGTCAATGCCGGCCCAGGGCCGAACGAAATTGAGCCGGGGATAAGAAACATATCCGAAATAACACACGCGATGGCGACGAGTCGATGCGTCGCATGCATCGCGTGGAGGCATTTTTTGGTTGGTCGATCGGTGCGCGCCCTACACAGCGACAGAGTGCCGCGCGACCTTCGCTTCGAGATAGGCGTCGAAGGCGGCGGCGGCGAGACGCGCGAAAGGACGACCGCGCGGCGCGATGGCGAGGCGGCGACCATCGAGCGCGACGAGGCCTTCGTCGATTAGCGTCGAAAGGCGCGGCACTGCGTCGTCGAAAGCGTCCTCGCGAAAATCATGCGCCGCGGCGACCGCGCCGAAATCCACTGAGAAATCACACATCAGTCGTTCGATCACGGCGCCGCGCGCTTTGTCTTCCGCGGTGAAGGCGAGACCGCGCGAGATGGGCAGGCGCTCCGCCTCGACGGAGCGGCGCCAATTGCCGGTGTCGCCGATATTGCCCACATAGCCCTGCGGCAGCCGGCCGATGGAGGACACGCCGAGGCCGATGAGCGCATCGGCCGCGTCGGTCGTGTAGCCTTGGAAATTGCGGTGCAATCGGCCTTCGCGCGCGGCCTGCGCCATCGTGTCCTGCGGCCGCGCGAAATGATCGAGGCCGATGGTCTCGAAGCCTTCGGCCTCCAGCGTCGCGCGCACCGCCTCCGCCTGCGCGAGGCGCTCGTTGGCGCCGGCGAGCGCGGCCTGATCGATCAGCTTTTGATGCACGGCGAACCAAGGCACATGCGCATAGCCGAAAACGGCGAGGCGGCTCGGCGAGAGGCCCACGGCGAGCTTGGCGGTGCGGATCACATCATCGACGCTCTGCTCCGGCAGGCCGTACATCAGATCGAAATTGATCGCCTCGATGCCGGCGGCGCGCAGCAGCGTGACGCAGCGCTCCACCACCTCATAGGGCTGCTCGCGGCCGGCGGCTTTCTGCACATGGCTGTTGAAATCCTGCACGCCGAGCGAGACGCGATTGACGCCCGACGCGACCAGCGCGTCGGCGAGCGCGGCGTCCACGAGACGTGGATCGAGCTCGATCGCATGCTCGACGTCGCGGGCGATGTCGAACTGCTCGCCGAGCACATGCGCCACCTCGCGAAAGCGCGAGGGACCGAGCATGCTCGGCGTGCCGCCGCCCCAATGGATCGAGCGCACATGGCGCGCCGGCGTCGAGGCCGCGACCAGCTCGATCTCGCGCAGCAGCGTCTCCTTATAGGAGGTGAGCGGCGCGTCCTGACGCAGCGCCTTGGTATGGCAGCCGCAATAGGTGCAGATCGCCGGGCAGAAGGGCACATGCAGATAGAGCGACAGATTGGTCGAAGGCGAGAGTTCGGCGAGCCAGCGCGCAGCCTGATCCGGCCCGATGTCCGCCGAGAAATGCGGGGCGGTGGGATAGCTCGTGTAACGCGGCGCCGAACGTTCGGCGAGAGCGAGAGAGGCGCTGGTCATCTTGCCGGCTCCAGTGTGGAGGAAGGCCGCGAACCCCGGCCTTTTGCTCGAGATTAGTCCTTTGGGGCGCGAGGCGCAAAAGCGCAAGACCGTCGGGCGGCGGAGTGGCCCGATTGTCGCGCCGCGACGGCCGGGTCAATGGCCGAGATAGAGCAATTCGTTAACGCGCCTTTTGCAAATATCGGATGTGGCGGAGCTTTAGGGACTGCGCATGAAAATCCTCGACAGATCGACCGCCGGCGCTTCGGCGGGCTCCGCCTCGCGACCGGCGCGCGGGCCGCGGCGCGGAGCAGAGGCGGAAGAAAGTGGGGAGGCGTTTTAATAAAACGCGCTGGTTCCGACGACGCCGTGCGTTTTTTTTGCCTCGAGGCTTGGTCGAGAGGCGTGCGCAGGGCAATATTCTTCCTCGATTCTCAATGCTCCTTGGAGCCTTCAATGTCGCTTTTTTATCGTTCTGCGAAGCTTCTCGCCTTCGTCGGCCTGACGTTCGCCGCCATAGAGGCCGCGCCCGCCCTAGCGGCGCCGCCCAGCGTCGCCGGCCGCTATGCGATCCTTCGCGCCGGCGACAAGGACACGGGCTGCATGCTGACGCTCGACGATCGCGCCCATGGGCCGGGCGGCTTCCGCGCCCAGCTGGCGCCGGCCTGCCGCGACCAAGGCGTGGTCATCTTCGATCCGGTGGGCTGGTCCATGGAGCGCGGCCGCCTCGCGCTCACCGCCCGCAAGGGCCATAAGGCGCATTTCGACCTCGAGGCTGATGGGCTCTGGCGACGCGACGCCAAGGAAGGCAAGGCGCTGTCGCTGCGCCGGCTCTGACGAAAAAAAGGCCCCCCGGAGGGGAGTCCGGGAGGCCTATACTCGCCGTCGCGCGAGAGGGGGCGGGGAGGCGGCGGCGGGCATCGGCGCCCCTGGCTGACCGGGCGCCGAATTCTGTTAATTCGCCGAATCTCTATTCGATCGCGTCAGTTGCAGACTTGCACGCGGCGATAGGCGACGACATTGCCCCAGTCGTCGAGGACGGGCTGATTGGCCGGATAGCAGCCGCCATAGCCATAGCCGCTGTAGCCGTAATAGGGCTGCGAGGCGGCGCCCGCGATCGCGCCGACCGCCAGAGCGCCGAGCACGCCGGCTGCGACCGGAGCGCCCCAGCCGTAGCCGCGATGGCCGCCGCGCCAGCCATAGCCGGCGTATCCGGGACGGCCCCAGCCGCCGCCATGGCCCCAGCCTCCGCCGTGGCCCCAACCGCCGTGATGGCCCCAGCCGTCGGCGAGAGCCGGAGTGGCGGCGCCGATGGTCGTCGCAGCAACGACGCCGGCGACCGCGAGTGCGGCGATTTTTGTGATCCTCGCGCCCATGGACGCTCTCCTTCGCTTCATTCGGCCGCGCCGAGCGCCGGCCGGAAATTCCTGATGACGAAGCAAAGGTTAATGCGGCGAAGCTGAACGGCGTATGGCCGCTTCGTTCATCTGGCCTTCAGGAAAGCGTCGAGAAAACGAATCAGTCGACGCGCTTCCAGCCGTCCATGCCCAGCCGCTCCTGCGGCAGGAAGCGGGCCTTATAGGCCATTTTGCGGGAACCATCGACCCAATAGCCGAGATAGAGATGCGGCAGCGCGGCGCGGCGCACCCGCTCCACATGGTCGAGAATCATGAAGGCGCCGAGCGAGCGCTCGTCCATCGAAGGATCGTAGAAGGAATAGACCATCGACAGGCCGTCGGCGAGATAATCGGTGAGGCAGCAGGCGACCAGCCGGCCCGGTCCGCCATTCTCGGCCGGCATGCGATATTCGATCAGCCGCGTCTCGACGTGGCTGTCCTCGACCATCATCTGATAGTCGACCATGCTCATATCGGCCATGCCGCCGTCATTGTGCCGCGCGCCCACATAGGCGCGGAACAGCGCATATTGCTCGCTCGCCGCATGGGGGCGGCGGGCCTCGGCGAAGAGATCCGCGTTGCGCCGCGCCACCCGGCGCAAACCTTTGGATTGCTGGAACTCTTCGACCTTCACGCGCACCGAGACACAGGATCGGCAGGTCTCGCAGGCCGGCCGATAGGCGATGGTCTGCGAGCGGCGGAAGCCCGATTGCGTCAAAGTGTCGTTGAGCGCCGGCGCGCGCCGGCCGATCAAATGGGTAAACACCTTGCGCTCGTCGCGCCCCGGGAGATAGGGGCACGGCGCCGGCGAGGTGAGATAGAATTGCGGCGCGTCGCGGGGCTCTCTCGTCACGCTGTCTGGTCCTGTCGCCGAATTCGATATACCGCACGCTCCGACGCCTTCCAGCGCGGACAGACCGCGATATTAGAATCGACGCCCGCGGCGCGCCAAGAATTTTTGCCCGCGGCGCGCCAAGAATTTTTCGCGTCCCGGCCTCAATCCGCCCGCCGCAAGACGATGACATCGGCCAGAATGTCGTGCAGGCAACGCTTGTCCGAGGTGATGAAGGTGACGAGCAGCAGCGGCGGGAACAGCCAGCTCACATAAAAGAGCACGCCCTGGACGGCCGCGTTGAGGAAGGGCGCCGGAGCGCCATCGGCGAGCCGCACCTCGAGGTCCATGGCGCGCATTCCCGGCGTCGCCCGCCGCCAGCCGGAGACGGTGAGGCCGTTGTAGAAGAAGGCGACCACCGGAAACAGCGGCGGCAGCAGAAAGGCCGAGAGGCCGAAGCTCAGCACCAGCAATCCGAGCCACAGACCCGCCGACAGCAGCGCCACGACAAAAAAATCGAGGCAGAGGGCGAGAATGCGGCGCGTGCGCACGCCGGCGAGCGCTTCCCGCGGCGGCAGGCCCGGCGAGACCGGATAGAGGCGGCCGTCGCCGCCGGCGTCGTACATTTGCGTATCCTCTCCCCTTTTGCGGGTTTTGCGGGCTTGATGTCGGGGACGAGGGGGCGGGCGTCAAGCTCGGACGGGAGGAAAGCGGGGATTATTTCCGAGCGCGCTTGACGGCGAGGTCTGCGGCTTGGCATGCCTCGCCTTCGTCCTGGACATGGACGCCTGGATTGGACGCCGCGCGGCTCCCCCCAGAGCGCCGAAGTTCCCCCGAGCCCTTTAGGAGAAGATCATGGCCAGCAACAGGGTCGCCGCCCGAGAGATGGAGGCCAGCGCCGGGATCGATCCGACCGGCGAAGTGAATGGGGGGCATTTGCGCTCCTTCATCGAGCGCATAGAGCGGCTCGAGGAGGAGAAGCGCGCCATCTCCGACGATATCAAGGACGTCTATGGCGAGGCCAAAAGCACCGGCTTCGATCCCAAAATCATGCGCAAGATCGTCTCGCTGCGCCGCCAGGACAAGCATAAGCGGGCGGAAGAGGAAGAGATTCTCGAGCTCTATATGGCCGCGCTGGGCGATTGAGCCCTCAGTCTCGAGCTTCGCTGGTAAGCCTCCGTTAACCATAACTCCTTAACGCTCGTTTCCATCGCGCCCGCTTCGACCGGGCGTCCGCGCGAGGGAACGAGTGGCTTCCGCCAAGTTTCAGAGCCGCGCCGCGGCAACGACGCTGATCGCCCTGTCGCTGGCTGCGCCGGCGGCGGTGGCCCCGTCGCGTCCGGCCGCCGGCCAGACGCTCTCGCCCTCCTCGCTCGATATCACCCCGCTGCGCGATCTGCCGACGGTCCCCTCCATTCCGGGGCTGGGCGCCGCGCCGCCCTCGGTCTCACAGCCGATGACGCAGGAGCGCCGGGCCGCGCCGGAACTCTCCTCCGGCGCGCCGAACTACGGTCTGCCGCGCGTGCGCGCCCGCCTGCCCAGGCCCAATCCGCCGCCGGCCCCTTGAAGCCGCCGCCGCTCTCCCCGGCGCATCCGCTGCCGCCGCTCGAGGCCTATAAGACCTCGGTCCAGGCCAAGGCCAAGATCAAGCGCCAGGCCAAGCTGCGCATGCGCGGCTTCCGCGGCGCGCTGGACCTGCCGGCCGAGCGGCCGCCGCCGCCCAATGTCGCGCTTCCGGCGCAGATTCCGGCGAAGCCGAAGCTGCGCATCGACGCCAATCCTTATGCGCCGCTCGGCCTCGGCGTCGGCTCGCTGCGCCTCTACCCCTATGCCGAGCCGACCTATGGCTATGACACCAACCCGAATCGCCTGACCTCCGGCTACCAGGGCTCGAAATTTTTCCGCGTCGACGCCGGCCTGCGCTTGCGCTCGGAATGGAGCCGCGACGAGATTCAGGGGAATCTGCGGCTCGGCTATGTGGATTATTTCAGCGTCGACAACGCCGATCGGCCCGATGGCGTCGGCGATGCCTTCTATCGTTGGGACGTCGCGCGCGACACCAAGGTGAAATTCGAGGGCAAGTTCACGCTCGATTCGCAGCGCCCGGGCGCGCCGGGCCTCGTCACCAGCCTGCCCAATGTCACGGTCGTCAATCGGCCGCTCATCGTCTCGCTGGGCACGGCGGCCGGCGTGACGCAGAGCTTCGGCCGGCTGGATGTGACGATGCGCGGAACCTTCGACCGCTGGATATTCCAGAACGCCTATTACAATGACGGCTCGACGCTCAATCTGATGAGCACGAGCTATAATGATCCGGGCATCAATCCGCGCATCTCCTATGAGCTCACCCCGTCGATGAAGCCCTATGTCGAGGCGACGCTCGACAAGCGCGTCCATGACAGCTGGCTCGACCCTTATGGCTATGCGCGCGACAGCACCGGCGTCTCCGGCCGCGCCGGCAGCACGTTCAAGATCACCGATCTCGTCACCGGCGAGGCCTCGGGCGGCTATGCGCAGCGCGACTATGCCGATCCGCGCCTGCCGCGCTTGCGCGGGCCGATCATCGACGCCGCCATCATCTATACGGCGACGCCGCTCACCACGATCACGCTGCGCGCCGGAACGACGCTCTCCGAGACGACGCTGCAAGGGGCGGCGGGCGTGCTCTCGCGCAATGTCACCTTCGATGTGACGCATGCGATGTTCCGCAATTTCACCATCACCGCCACCGGCAGCTATCAGACCAATAATTACCAGGGCGCGGATACGTTCGAGCAGGTCGGCACGGCGGGCGTGAAGCTCGAATACAAGCTCACCCGCTCCATCTCTATCAAAGGCAGCTATTTCTGGCAGCGCCTCGTCAGCTCGACAGCCAATTCCAATTTCACCGCCAATGTCATCATGGGCGGGCTTCGCTTCGAGCCGTAGAGCGCTTTCCGATCGAACGGAATCGTTCGATCGATCAGAATTCGCTCCCAATAGAGAAATGAGAGCGTTATCCGATCCGATTGGATCGGATAACGCTCTCGCGGCGCTCTTGCTCGGCCCATTTCACGCGGCCGACCTCGAGGCCCCAGACGGCGCCGAGATAGATGAAGAAATAGCGCCAATGGTCGATGTCGATCTGCAGCGCCTGCAGAAAGAACACGAACATCGCCGACCAGATGAGCTGCCCGTGCCGCAGATAGGGCGAGCGCGTCAGCGACAGGCGGAAGCCGACGAAGGTCGTCGTCAGCACGAGGCCGAGAAAGGCGAAGCCGCCGAGCCAGCCATTGGAGGCGAAAGCGTTGATGTAGCTATTGTGCGGCTCCAGCCCGAAGATGAGGCGAAAGCGCAGCGGCCCCATGCCGTTGGGCCGCTCTACCAGCATGGGCAGCGAGCGTTTCTGATTGCCGAAGCGGCCCGTCGGGCCTTCGTCATAATCCTGCGTCGCCGAGGCGCGCTTGAAGAAGAACTCGCGCACCGAGGGCTCGGTGAGCGCCGCGCCGACGCCCACCACGACCACGCCGACGACGGCGAGCGCCATGAAGCCGATGCGCATGCGCATCTTGCGCGAATCGGCGGTCATCACCGACATGATCGTCATCAGCGCGATGGACACCACCGCCGCGCCCCAGGAGCCGCGCGAGAAGGAGGTGAACAGCGCCGCGCCCGAGAGCGCAAGGCCGGCGAGCGTCACCGGCCAATAGGCCCAGCGGCCGAGCAGCAGGCGCTGCACGAAATAGAGCACGCCCGGCACCATATAGGAGCCGAGCACGTTGGGATCCTTGAAGGGCGCCATGGCGCGGCCGTCGAGCGTCATCGTCAACGGATTGCCGAACAGGCCGGCCCAGGAGCCGACAGCGATGACGGCCGCGAGCATGCAGCTCGCCGCATAGCCGCTCATGCAGAGATCGAAGCGCTTCGACGTGTTCTCCGAGAAGAACAGCATATAGAAGACGCCGGTCGTCGAGATGAACAGCGTATGCGTCATGAACTCGACGGGATCGGGCTCGTTCCAATAGGGAATGAGCGAGATGTAGCCGCCGAGCGCCCATAGCACGAGCAGGGCGACGCCCGGCAGAACGGCGCGATGAACGCGCACGCCGCCCAGCACCCAGACGATGAGCGTCAGCAGAATGAGCCCGTCATAGGGCGAGGGCTCGATGAACACCACCGAGCCGGAAAAGGCGGTGATCCAGAACAGCGCGTTGAGCAGCCGCGGATAGTTCAGAGTCCAGCGAGGCTGTGGCGCGGCCGCCGCGGCCTCGGTCATCGCTTGTCCCATATCGGAACGATCCAGGATGTCGCGCGCCTTGGGGCGCGACGCGCGCGAGGTGAGGACGGCGCCTTGTGAATTTGCTAGCCTCGTCATGGTTAAGAAAGCGTGACCTGAACTTGATAGCGAAGCGACATCATGCGCCCTTGCCGGCCCGCGATGAAACAGCTTCGCTTCTTCCGCTCCCCGCCCGAATCGGGAATTTGCAAGAGATGAACCAGCGATTTTCGGCGACGCGCCTCCTGCATGAGAAGCAGCTCGACGGCGCGCTGCTACGCGCCGCGGAGGCCGAGGGCGAGGCGGTTCTCGTTTCCCTGCACAGCTCGCGCGCGGGGTTGAACGTGCGCGAGGCGGCGCATCGGCTGCGGCGCGTCGGGCTCAACCGCATCGCGCATGAGCGGCGCCCGAGCGTGATGCGCGAGATCGCCGGCAGGGCGAAGAATCCGCTCAACGCGCTGCTGCTCGCCCTCGCCGTCGCCTCTTACGCGCTCGGCGATCTGCGCGCTTCGGTCGTCATCGCCGCAATGGTGGTGCTGAGCGTCGGCCTCGCCTTCTTCCAGGAGCATCGCTCCAACGAGGCCGCCGCGCGCTTGCAGGCGATGGTGCGCACGCATGCTTCCGTGCGAAGGCCGGGCGCGCATACGGCGGATAATTTCGTCGAGGAGCCGATCGAACGGCTCGCGCCCGGCGACATCGTGCGCCTCTCCGCCGGCGACATGATTCCCGCCGATCTGCGCCTGCTGGAGGCCAAGGACCTTTTCGTCAATCAATCGGCGCTGACCGGCGAATCCATGCCGGTGGAGAAATTCGCGCATGCCGCGCCGGCGAGCGATCCTTTCGCCGCGCAAAATCTCGCGCTGATGGGCGCGAATGTTGTCAGCGGCTATGCGACGGCAATCGTCATCGAGACGGGACGGCGCACATGCCTCGGCGCGCTCGCCGACAAAATGGCCGGCGCGCGCGTCGAGACGAGCTTCGACAAGGGGCTGACGCGCTTCACTCTGCTGATGGTCTTCTTCATGGCGGTGATGGCGCCGGCGGTGTTCGTCATCAATGGCGTCACCAAGGGCGACTGGCTGGAGGCGCTGCTCTTCGCCGTCTCCGTCGCCGTGGGCCTCACGCCCGAAATGCTGCCGATGATCGTGACGGTCAATCTCGCCAAGGGCGCGATCGCCATTGCCAGCAAGAAAGTGATCGTGAAGCGGCTCAACTCCATCCAGAATTTCGGCGCGATGGATGTGCTCTGCACCGACAAGACCGGAACGCTGACGCAGGACCGCATCATATTGAAGCGACATCTCGACATATTCGGCGAGGAGTCGGATCGCGTTCTCGAATTCGCCTTTCTCAACAGCCATTTTCAATCGGGCTTGAAGAATTTGCTCGATCGCGCCGTGCTCGACCATCACGAATTGGCGACCGCGCTGCGACCCGATCATCAATTCGAGAAGATCGACGAAATTCCCTTCGATTTCGAGCGGCGCCGCCTTTCCGTCGTCGTGCGCCGCGATGACGGACCGCATTTGCTCATCTGCAAAGGCGCGGTGGAGGAGCTGTTCGCCATTTCGGCGCGCTATGAGACGGAGAAAGACTGCGGCGCGCTCGATCCGTCGCATCTCGAGGCGGCGCAGCGCGAGACGGAGGAGCTGAACGCCGACGGTTTCCGCGTCGTCGCCGTCGCCTATAAGGAGCTGCCGCCGGAGCAGACGAGCTTTTCGGTCGCCGACGAGACCGCGCTGACGTTGCTCGGCTATATCGCTTTTCTCGATCCGCCCAAGGAGAGCGCGGCGCCGGCCATAGCGGCGCTCGCCAAAGCCGGCGTCGCGGTGAAGATCTTGACCGGCGATAATGACATTGTGACGCGCAAGATCTGCAAGGATGTGGGGCTCGAGGTCGGACGCATCGCGCTCGGGTCCGAGATAGAGTCGATGAGTGATGAAGACTTGTCGACGCTGGCGGCGGAGGCAAGCGTTTTAGCCAAGCTGTCGCCGCCGCAAAAGGCGCGGGTCATTGATGCGTTGCATCGCAAGGGCCATGTCGTCGGCTATCTCGGCGACGGCATCAATGACGGGCCGGCGCTGAAGGCGGCCGATGTCGGCATTTCCGTCGACACGGCGGTCGACGTCGCCAAGGAGACGGCCGATATCATTTTGCTCGAGAAGAGCCTCGCCGTGCTCGGCGATGGCGTGCTCGAGGGCCGCAAAGTGTTCGCCAACATCAACAAATATATCAAGATGGGCGCGAGCTCGAACTTCGGCAATATGTTCAGCGTGCTCGGCGCGAGCGTGTTCCTGCCCTTTTTGCCGATGACGCCGATTCAGGTGCTCACCAATAATCTGCTCTATGATTTTTCGCAGACGGCGATCCCGACCGATAATGTCGACGCCGAATATCTCGAGCGGCCGCGCCGCTGGGACATAGACAATATCGCCAAATTCGTGCTCTGCGTCGGGCCGATCAGCTCGATCTTCGATTATGCGACTTTCGCGCTGATGATCTACGGCTTCGGCGCCTTGGCCGATCCGGCGCTGTTCCAGAGCGGCTGGTTCGTCGAATCGCTGCTGACGCAGACGCTCATCATCCACATCATCCGCACAGCGCGGATTCCCTTCATCGAGAGCCGCGCGAGCAATGCGCTGCTGCTGACGACGCTCGTCGTCTGCCTCATCGGCGCGGCGCTTCCCTTTTCGCCGATCGCCGGCGTCTTCGGCTTCACGCCGCTGCCGCCGCTCTATTGGCCGGCGATTTTCTCATTCCTGATCTGCTATTCGGTGCTGGCGCATTTGGTGAAGAGCTGGTTCGTGAAGAAATGGGGAATGTGATGAGCGCGAAGTCATTTGCGAAATCTCGGTGCGCGACTCCTTCTCCCGCTCGCGGGAGAAGGCGGCCCGACGTAGTCGGGTCGGATGAGGGCTCGCTGCGAATGACAGCGAAAATGACGAGTAATCCGAATGCGGTCGTGAGCCCTCATCCGACCCTCGCTGACGCGAGGGCCACCTTCTCCCACAAGTGGGAGAAGGGGCGCGCGTTCTGCGAGATTTCGGGAGCCCTCGGATCATGACATTCGGCGCGCAGGAAGAGACCGTCCGCTTTCTCATGGCGCAGGGCGAGGACGCGCGGACGATCGTAACGCACATCTCGATCGTCGTGCTGACGAAGGAGCGCGTCTATAAGCTCAAGCGCGACGTCGTCTTCCCCTATCTCGATTTTCATACGCCGCAGATTCGCTCGGCGATGTGCGAGCGCGAATACGCGCTCAACCGCCGCACGGCGCCGCAGCTCTATCTCGCCGTGCGCCGCATCACGCGCGGGGGCGATGGCGCGCTGTGTTTCGACGGCGACGGCGCGCTCGTCGACGCCGTCGTCGAGATGCGGCGCTTCGAGGAGGCGAACCTCCTCGACAATCTCGCCGTCGCCGGCCGTCTCTCTGCGCCGCTCGTCGAGCGTCTCGCCGAGCGCATCGCGCAATTTCACGATGGCGCGGAAGTGATCGAGGGGCGCGGCGGCGCGGCGGTCATGGCCTCGCTGCTCGATCTCGGCGAGGCGTGCTCGCTCGCCAAATCGCCTGTCGTCTCGGCGCAGGAACGGCGCGCGCTCGCCGATGAGCTGCGCGCGGCGGCGCAAACGCATGGCGCGCTGCTCGATCGCAGGCGCGATATGGGTAAGGTGCGCCGCTGTCACGGCGATCTCACTTTGCGCAACATCTGCCTCGTCGACGGCGAGCCGACGCCTTTCGATTGCATCGAATTTTCCGACGCGCTGGCGACGATCGATGTCCTCTACGATCTCGCCTTTCTGCTGATGGATCTACGCCGGCGCGGGCTGGATGCGCTCGCGGCTTTCGCGCTCAATCGTTATCTCGATCATCGCGACGAGGCGGAGGGGCTGCCGCTGCTGCCCTTCTTCATGGCTCTGCGCGCCGCGATCCGCGCCGATGTCGCCGCCGCGCGCGCTCTCGACGCGGACGCCGATCATGCTGCCCTGAACGAGGAGACGCGCGATTATTTCGATCTCTCGCGCGCGCTGCTACGTCCCGCGACGCCGCGCATCGTCGCGATCGGCGGGCTCAGCGGCTCGGGCAAGTCCAGCGTCGCGGCGGCGCTGGCTCCGCTCGTCGGCGCCGCGCCCGGCGCGCGAACGCTCAACAGCGATCGATTGCGAAAAAAGCTGTTCGGCGTCGCGCCCACATCGCCGCTGCCGCAGGAGGCTTATACAGCGGCCGTTTCCGCGCAGGTCTATGAGGCGATGCAGAATGAGGCGTCGCGCGTCGCCTCTTTCGGCTGGTGCGTCATCGTCGACGCCGTTTATGCGCGCGAGAGCGAGCGCGATGCGCTCGAGGAGGCGGCGAAGCGCGTGGGCGTTCCTTTCGCGGGCTTTTGGCTCGAGGCGGATGGGCCGCTTCGCGTGTCCCGCGTCGGCGCGCGGCAGGGCGATGTGTCGGATGCGACGCAGGAGATAGCGGCGCGGCAGCGCAATTATGATCTCGGCGAGATGCGATGGACGCGAGTCGATGCTACGCACGAGGTGGGTGTGATCGCGCAGGAGATCGCCGCGCGACAGCCCTCTCTGCAGCCCTCTCCCGCTTTGCAGGAGAAGGAGTAGGCCTCACGGAATCAGCACCGCCGCGCCTTGCAGACGCCCCTCGCGCAAATCCGCGAGCGCTTCATTGGCCGCAGTCAGCGGATAGCGCACGACATGCGTGTCGATTCCAATCTGCGGCGCGAGCGCCAGAAATTCGCGCGCGTCCTCGCGCGTGAGATTGGCGACGGAGACCAGCCGGCGCTCCTCCCACAGCAGCGAATAGGGAAAAGCGGGAATGTCGCTCATGTGAATGCCGCCGCAGACGACGATTCCGCCTTTGCGCACCGCTGCGAGCGCGCGCGGAACCAGCGCGCCGACGGGCGCGAAGATGATCGCGGCGTCGAGCTTTTCCGGCGGCGTGTCGTCGGAGCCGCCGGCCCAGACGGCGCCGAGCGAGAGCGCGAAATCGCGCGCCGCCACATCGCCGGGGCGCACGAAGGCGAAGATGCGCCGCCCCTGCGCGATCGCGACTTGCGCGACGATATGCGCCGCGGCGCCGAAGCCGTAAATGCCGATATCGCGCGCGTCGCCGGTCATCTTCAGCGAGCGCCAGCCGATGAGCCCGGCGCAGAGCAGCGGCGCCAGAGCCGCCGCATCGCCATCGGACGGCATCGGGAAGCAATAGGAAGCGTCGGCGACCGTATGCGTGGCGTAGCCGCCGTCGCGCGTGTAGCCGGTGAAGAGCGGATCGTCGCAGAGATTCTCGCGGCCGCTGGAGCAATAGGGGCAGCAGCCGCAAGTGCGGCCGAGCCAGGGGACGCCGACTCGCTCTCCAACAGCGAAGCCCGTGACGCCGGCGCCGATCGCCGCCACGCGGCCGACGATCTCATGGCCAGGAACGATCGGCAGTTTCGGATGCTCGAGCTCGCCGTCGACGACATGGAGATCGGTGCGGCAGACGCCGCAGGCCTCGACCTCGAGCAGCAATTCGCCGGGGCCGGGGCGGGGCAGGGGGCGGCGCTCGGCTTCCAGCGGCGTTCCCGGCCGCCGCAGGACCATGGCGGTTGTTTCCGTCATGCGCCGGCGATCCTCTTGGAGAAGAACATGCGGCTATGGCCGGGCGGAAAATCGGCGATCTCGCCGAAGCGGGTGAAGCCGAAGCGCTCATAGAGCGCCGCCGCGCGCGGATCGAAGCTGTCGATATAGAGGCCGAGGCAGGCGCGCGCACGGGCTTCCGCCTCCGCGCGGCGCAGCAGGGCGGTCCCGAGACCTATGCCGCGACGCTCCGGCGCGACCCATAAGTGCCTTATATAGAGCCAGCGCCAGTGCGAGACGCCGTTGAGCCCGCCGATCAGCGCGCCCTTCTCGTCATGGGCGACGATGGAGAAGGGCGCCTCGTCGCGGGGGCGGAAGCTCGCGGCGATCTCGCCGCCGAGCGCCGCCGCGACGGCCGGGCTCTCGCGGGCGAGATCGTGGAAGACGACGGAAAGCGTCTCCGCGGCGGCCGAATTGTTTTGGAGAGGAGTTTTGTCGGTCATGGGCCATCCCCCGCGAAGGAACGCGGCGCTTTTATTCTGGGCGCTCGCCGCTCTCGCCGCAATCGCGCCGCGCGCCGAGGCGCGCGAGACGGCGCGCCGTCTCGCGGATTATCGGCCTGTCTTTCTCGAATGCCATGGGCCGGCGGGCGAGAAGCGCCTCGCCATTCGCCGCATGCGGCTCGACGGCGAGGCGGTCGCGCTGACGGTCGATCCGGCGACGCTGGAGACGAGTCTTGAGGTGGAGAGCGTTTGGCGCTGCCGGGAGACGACCGAGGCGGAGCAGAAGGACACGCGCTTTTTGCGCGCCTTGCGGCCGCGGACGGGCGATCCCGACGAGCCGCGCCTCGCCGCCGCCGGCCGCAGCCTGTCGATCAGCGCCGGGCTCGGCCATGGGGCGGGGGCGGGCTCTTTTCTCACCGGCGATCTCTGCCCGAGCCGGCGGCCGCTCGACCGTGACTTTCTACGCCGCCTGGCCGAGCTCGCCCCCGGCGCGCCGGTCGCGCTGTCCGTGTCGGGGCTCTGGATCGAGCGCCATGGGGCGGATTTCGACTGGCTGATGGCCGAGGCGGCGAGCGGGACGCTGCGAATCGACTGGGTCGGCCATTCCTACAGCCACCCTTATGTTCCCCGCCTCGCGGATGGACAGAATTATCTGCTGCGGCCGGGCCTCGATCTCGACGCCGAGATTTTCCGGGTGGAGCGGCTGCTGATCGAGCGCGGCGCGACGCCCTCGGCGTTTTTCCGCTTCCCCGGCCTCGTCGCCGACGCGCGGCTGATGGAGGAGCTGCGCCGCCGCCATCTGATCGCGCTCGGCGCGGACGCCTGGCTGGTGCTGTCGCCGCCGCCGCGGGACGGCTCCATCGTGCTGGTGCATCCCAATGGCAATGAGCCGGCCGGGCTGCGGCTGTTCTCGAGACTGTTGGAGCAGGGCCGGCTGCCGCAGCCGTTCCGGCGGATCGAGGAGGCGCCGGAGTGAGCGCGTTTTGCAAAGCCTCTCACGCTTTGTCATAATCGTCGGCAAGGAGACATGCGATGCCTAGCAACCTTTCGCTCGAGCGGGACCTGGAGAGCGCGATCGACCTTCTGGTGTCGAGCGGCCGCTATCGCTCCAAGAGCGAGGTGATCCGCGAAGGAGTCCGGCTGCTCCAAGAGCGCGAAGACCGAATGGCGAAGCTGGACGCCGCGTTGCAGCGCGGCCTCGCCGACGCTCGAGCCGGTCGCACGCGTCCCGCCGACGAGGTGTTCGCCGAGCTTCGCTCGCGCTATGGCGGCCGAGCGGGTCCTCGCCAGGAATGAAGCTCGTCTTCTCGGCCGAGGCGCGCGCCGATCTTCTCCAGATCGGCGATTTTATCGCGCATGACAGCCCCTCGCGGGCGTTCACCTTCGTCGAAGAGCTCGAAGCGCGCTGCCGCGCATTGCCGGCGACGCCTCTGGCCTATCCTCTGCTCGCAGGTCGAGAAGCGAGCGGCATTCGCCGACTGGTCCACGGCAATTATTTGATTTTCTATCAAGTCTTGGACGAGGCGGTGGTTGTCCTGCATGTCCTCTGGGGCGCCAGGGACTATGAGCCGCTGCTGTTTCCAAAGCGCTGATCTCGTCCTCTCGGGTAAGCTTCCCCTTACATTGACAAGGGTTCGGCCGCCTCTTATCTCTCGCCCGTCGTCGCGCCACAGCCGTGAGCGCGAGCGCGCGGCCGCGCCCGCCGACCTTTCGAAAAGAAATTGGCAAATCGAAAGGAACATGTGCGAAAAGGCGGCCTCCGCCGGCTCATCGCCGGAGGCTCATCTAGAAAGGTTTGCGCATGCTCGGCGCTCTCGCCAAGAAGATTTTCGGCTCGGCCAACGACCGCCGGCTCAAGACCTATCAGCCGAAGGTCAAGGCGATCAACGCTTTGGAGCCCGAGCTCGCGGCTTTGTCCGATGAGGCGCTGCGTGGGCGCACCGAAGAGTTCCGCGAACGGCTCGCGAACGGCGCGCGACTCGACGATTTGCTCGTTCCGGCCTTCGCCACCGTCCGCGAGGCGGCCAAGCGCGTGCTCGGCCAGAGGCATTTCGACGTCCAGCTGATCGGCGGCATGGTCCTGCACGAGGGCGCCATCGCCGAGATGCGCACCGGCGAGGGCAAGACGCTGGTGGCGACGCTCGCGGTTTATCTCAACGCGCTGCCCAGCCGCGGCGTCCATGTCGTCACCGTCAACGACTATCTCGCCCGCCGCGACGCCGAATGGATGGGCCGGGTCTATCGCTTCCTCGGCCTCAGCGTCGGCGTCATCGTCCATGATATTTCCGACGAGGACCGCGCCGAAGCCTACGCCAGCGACATCACCTACGGCACCAATAACGAGTTCGGCTTCGACTATCTGCGCGACAATATGAAATATGAGCTGGCGCAAATGGTGCAGCGCCCGCATGTCTACGCCATCGTCGACGAGGTGGATTCGATCCTCATCGACGAGGCGCGCACGCCGCTCATCATCTCTGGCCATTCGGACGACAAATCCGATCTCTACAACGCCATCGACAAGCTGATCCCCAAGCTCGACAAGGAAGATTACGAGCTCGACGAGAAGCAGCGCACCGTCAATCTGACGGAGGCCGGCAATGAGCATATGGAGGAGCTGCTGGCCGAGGCCGGCGTGCTCGCCGACGGCGCGCTCTACGAGGCGCAGAACGTCACGCTCGTTCACCATGTCAATCAAGGCTTGCGCGCGCACAAGCTGTTTCAGCGCGACAAGGATTACATCGTCCGCAAGGGCGAGGTCGTCATCATCGACGAGTTCACCGGCCGCATGATGCCGGGCCGGCGCTATTCGGAAGGGCTGCATCAGGCGCTCGAGGCCAAGGAGCGTCAGGCCGTCCAGCCGGAGAACGTCACCCTCGCCTCCATCACCTTCCAGAATTATTTCCGCCTCTATGAGAAGCTCGCCGGCATGACCGGCACGGCCTCGACGGAGGCCGACGAGTTCGCCGAGATCTACAAGCTCGACGTCATCGAGATTCCGACCAATCGCCCGGTGCAGCGCATCGACGAGGACGACGAGGTCTATCGCACCGGCCGCGAGAAGCTCGACGCCATCGCGCACGAGATCGAGGAGGCGAACGCCAAGATGCAGCCGCTGCTCGTCGGCACGACGTCGATCGAGAAGTCCGAGCAGCTCGCCGAATTCCTGCTCTCCAAGGGCTATAAGCAGATCGACTTCTCCGAGCCGACCAAGGCGCTCGCCAAGCTCTATGAGGCGGCGCGCAGCGGCCAGCCGTCGCGGCAATTCGCCGTGCTCAACGCGCGCTTCCACGAGCAGGAGGCCTATATCGTCGCCGAGGCCGGCGTGCCGGGCGCGATCACCATCGCCACCAACATGGCCGGCCGCGGCACCGACATTCAGCTCGGCGGCAACATAGAGATGCGCGTCTCGCAGGAATGCGCCGGGCTCGAGGGCGCCGCGCTCGAGGCGAAGGAGACGGAAATTCGCGCCGAGGTCTCCGATTTCAAGGAGAAGGCGCTGGCCGCCGGCGGCCTCTACATCATCGGCACGGAGCGCCACGAGAGCCGCCGCATCGACAATCAGCTGCGCGGCCGCTCGGGCCGTCAGGGCGATCCCGGCCGCTCGAAATTCTTCCTGTCGCTGCAAGACGATCTCATGCGCATCTTCGGCTCCGAGCGCATGGAGTCGATGCTGGTGAAGCTCGGCCTGCAGGAGGGCGAGGCGATCGTCCATCCCTGGATCAACAAGGCGTTGGAGAAGGCGCAGCACAAGGTCGAGGCGCGCAACTTCGACATTCGCAAGAACATCCTCAAGTTCGACAATGTCATGAACGACCAGCGCAAGGTGATCTTCGAGCGCCGGCGCGAGATCATGGCGGAGGAGAGCGTCGAGGAGACGGTGAACGAGATGCGCGAGGATGTCGTCGCCGAGCTCGTCACGAAGCACATTCCGCCGAATGCCTATGCCGAGGCCTGGGACGTCGAAGGGCTCGCCGAGGCGGCGCGCGCGCAGCTCAATCTCGATCTGCCGATCGAGGATTGGGCGAAGGAAGAAGGCATCGCCGACGAGGAGATCAAGGAGCGCCTGCTCACCGCGGCGAACCGGTCCTATGCCGAGCGCGTCGAGCGCAACACCGAGCAGCTCTCGCGCATGATCGAGAAGCAGGTGGTGCTGCAGGCGCTCGATCATCTGTGGCGCGATCATCTCGTCGTGCTCGATCATCTCCGTCAGGTGATCGGCTGGCGCGGCCTGGCGCAGCGCGATCCGCTCAACGAATATAAGTCCGAGGCGCTCGAGCTGTTCCGCAGCCTGATGACGCATTGGGACGAGACCGTAGTCTCGCAGCTGATGCGCGTCGAGGTTTCATTCGAGGCGCCGCCGGCCCCGGCCGAATTGCCGCCCATGGAATATGTGCATCCCGATCCGAACGCCGCCGGCGGCGGAGAGAGCGCGCTCGCCGAGCTCAACGCCCGCCTTGCCGCCGCCGATTTTTCGTCGCAGGCGACGAGCGGCGGCGTGGCGGAGGCCGAGGCCGCGCGCGATCCCGCGAACCCCGCGACCTGGGGCAAGGTCGGCCGCAACGAGCCCTGCCCCTGCGGCTCGGGCAAGAAGTTCAAGCACTGCCACGGCGCATTGGTGTGAGAAACGCAATGAGCAGCGGGTGGTGAGCGGCGTAACTCACGCTCGCTCGCCGCTGCTCGTCACTCACGACTGACTACTCTCTCGGAGCATTCCTCGTGTCGAAGATCGATTTCTCCAAGGTCCTCATCGCGCAAGGCGGCGGACCGACCGCCGTCATCAATCAGTCTCTCGTCGGCGCCGTGCTGGAGTCGCGCAAGTTCCGCGCGGTGGATCGCGTCTATGGCGCCTATCACGGCGTGCGCGGCATCGTGAATGAGGATTTCGTCGATCTGACGCAAGAGACGACGCATAATCTCGAGATGGTCGCCTGCACGCCTTCCTCGGCGCTGGGCTCGACGCGCGACAAGCCCGATCTCAAATATTGCCACGAGATCTTCGAGGTGCTGCGCGCGCATGAGATCGGCTGCTTCTTCTATATTGGCGGAAACGACAGCTCCGACACGGTGCGCATCGTTTCCGAGGAAGCCATCAAGGCCGATTATCCGCTGCGCGTCGTGCATATTCCGAAGACGATCGACAATGATCTGATGATCAACGATCACACGCCGGGCTTTCCATCGGCGGCGCGCTGGGTCGCACAGGCCTTCGCCGGCGCCAATCTCGACAATTGGGCGCTGCCCGGCGTCTATATCGCCGTGGTCATGGGCCGCCATGCCGGCTTTCTGACCGCCGCCTCCGCGCTCGGCAAGAAATTCCCGGACGACGGACCGCATCTCATCTATGTGCCCGAGCGCGCCTTCGACACGGAGCGTTTTCTCGCCGACGTCAAAGCGACGATGGACAAATATGGGCGCTGCGTCGTGGCCGTCTCGGAGGGAATCTCCGACGAGAACCATACGCCGATCGCGGTCAAGCTCGCCGAGCAGGTGGAGAAGGACGCGCATGGCAATGTGCATCTGGGCGGCGGCGCTCTCGCCGATATGCTGACCGAGCTCGTCAAGACGAAGCTCGGCTTGAAGCGCGTGCGCGCCGACACTTTCGGCTATGTGCAGCGCAGCTTCGTCGGCTGCGTTTCCGATGTGGATCAGCGCGAGGCGCGCGAGGTCGGCGAGAAGGCGGTGCAGTTCGCGCTATGGGGCGATCGCGACGGCTCCGTGACGATTCACCGCACGGGATTCTACTCTGTGGATTATCGGCTCACGCCGCTCGTGGAGGTCGCCGGCAAGACCAAGGTGATGCCGGCCGAATTTCTGACAGCGGATGGCACGGATGTCACTGACGCCTTCCGGCTTTATCTGCGTCCTCTGCTCGGCTCGGGAATGCCGGACGCGTATAGGCTCCGCTTGAATCCTGTCGCCAAAAAACTGAGAACGTAACGTCTCGAGACTGTCGCACATTCGGCGACACCCTGGGTCAAGAGCTTGATTTCCAGGGAATTTACTATTTAGAAGGGGGAGGCGCCGAGAAAAGGCGCAGGCCCTCTTCCCAAGGCGCGATTCTTGCTTGATTTATATGCGGGCGTCGTGGTTGCATTGCGGGCCGGGACTTATAGACTGGCATCCGCGGTAGACGCCGGAGGCTGGGGGACGGGGGAGAGCGGCGGGCGAAGCCTGTTTGCACCTTTTGTTAGGCCCTCGCTGATATCGAGTGAGGTTGGTTCGATTCGCCACAGCGGGCCGATCGGTCAGGAGACGAGACATGAGCAAGGTCGGCAGCAGCGATTCGAAGAACACGCTCTACTGCTCATTTTGTGGCAAGAGCCAGCATGAGGTGCGCAAGCTCATCGCCGGTCCGACGGTTTTCATCTGCGACGAATGCGTCGAGCTCTGCATGGACATCATCCGCGAGGAGAACAAGTCCATCGTCAAGCAGCGCGACGGCATTCCGACGCCGCGTGAAATCTGCAAGGTCCTCGACGATTATGTGATCGGCCAGGCGCAGGCCAAGCGCGTGCTGTCTGTCGCCGTGCATAATCACTACAAGCGCCTCAACCATGCCGCCAAGCATGGCGACGTCGAGCTGGCGAAATCCAACATTCTGCTCATCGGCCCGACGGGCGTCGGCAAGACGATGCTGGCGCAGACGCTGGCGCGCATCCTCGATGTGCCCTTCACCATGGCCGACGCAACGACGCTCACCGAAGCGGGCTATGTCGGCGAGGATGTCGAGAACATCATCCTCAAGCTGCTGCAGGCCTCCGACTATAATGTCGAGCGCGCGCAGCGCGGCATCGTCTATGTCGACGAGATCGACAAGATCTCGCGCAAATCCGACAACCCGTCGATCACGCGCGATGTGTCGGGCGAGGGCGTGCAGCAGGCGCTGCTGAAGATCATGGAAGGCACCATCGCCTCCGTGCCGCCGCAGGGCGGGCGCAAGCATCCGCAGCAGGAGTTTCTGCAGGTCGACACGACCAACATCCTCTTCATCTGCGGCGGCGCCTTCGCCGGCCTCGAGAAGATCATCTCCTCGCGCGGTCGGGGCACCTCCATCGGCTTCGGCGCCAATGTGCAGGCGCCGGACGAGCGCCGCACGGGCGACATCTTCCGCCATGTGCAGCCGGAGGATCTGCTGAAGTTCGGATTGATTCCGGAATTCGTCGGCCGTCTGCCGGTGATCGCGACGCTCGAGGATCTCGACGAGGAGGCGCTGAAGCGCATCCTCACCGAGCCGAAGAATGCGCTGGTCAAGCAGTATCAACGGCTGTTCGAGATGGAGAGCACCGAGCTCACCTTCCAGGACGAGGCGCTCTCTTCCGTCGCCCGCAAGGCGATCGAGCGTCACACTGGCGCGCGCGGCCTTCGCTCCATCATGGAAGGCATTCTGCTCGACACCATGTTCGAGCTGCCGGGCCTCGAGGGCGTCGAGCAGGTCGTCATCGGCCCCGAGGTGGTCGAGGGCAAGGCGCGTCCGCTCTACATTTATGCAGAGCGCAACGAGAAGAGCGGCGGCGCGAGCGCCTGACGCTTTTTTGGGCGGGGGAGCGCGACTTCTTTCGCAGCCCCCGCCCTTTCTGCCAGATACGTCTGCTTTTCCAGTATCTTGAATCGTTCTGCCGCTAGGCCCATTTGTTGCGTAGTCGCCTTCGACGCCGTTCGTGCGTGAGCGGGTCTCTCGGAAGGCGGATTTCCGCCGGAGCGTCGGGCCTGGAACTTGCAAGCGTCCCTTTAACGTCAGAAGCGTCCCTTTGCGTCAGAGCGTCGCCTCGCCCCGCTTCCCCTGCGGGGAGCGAAACGGAACAGGAAAAAAGATATGACGAACGAAAAGCGCAATTCCATCGTTCCCGGCGCAATCGACAGTTATCCGGTTCTGCCGCTGCGCGACATAGTGGTCTTTCCGCATATGATCGTTCCGCTCTTCGTCGCGCGCGACAAGTCGATCCGCGCGCTGGAAGAGGTGACGAAATCCGAGCGGCTCATTCTGCTCGCGACGCAGAAGAATGCGGGCGACGACGATCCGGCTCCCGACGCGATCTATTCCATCGGCACGCTCGCTTCCGTGCTTCAGCTGCTGAAGCTGCCCGACGGCACTGTCAAAGTGCTGGTGGAAGGCGTCGGCCGCGCCAAGGTGCGCAACTACACGCGCGTCGATGAATATCACGAGGCCGACGCCGAGGCGCTCGGCGACGAGATCGATCAGCCCGTCGAGGTGGAGGCGCTCGGCCGCTCCGTCATCGCCGAGTTCGACTCTTATGTGAAGCTCAACAAGAAGGTCTCGCCGGAGATCGCCGCTGCGGTCACGCAGATCGACGATTTCTCCAAGCTCGCCGACACGGTCGCCTCGCATCTCTCGGTGAAGATCGCCGAGAAGCAGGATGTGCTGGAGACGATCGCCGTCGCCAAGCGCCTGGAGAAATGCCTCGCGCTGATGGAGAGCGAGATCTCCGTGCTGCAGGTGGAGAAGCGCATCCGCACGCGCGTCAAGCGCCAGATGGAGAAGACGCAGCGCGAGTACTATCTCAACGAGCAGATGAAGGCGATCCAGAAGGAGCTGGGCGACGAGGACGGCAAGGACGATCTCGCCGAGCTCGAGGAGCGCATCAAGAACACCAAGCTCTCCAAGGAGGCGCGCGACAAGGCTGTCGCCGAGTTCAAGAAGCTGCGTCAGATGTCGCCCATGTCCGCGGAAGCGACGGTGGTGCGCAATTATCTCGATTGGGTGCTGGCGCTGCCCTGGGGCAAGAAGTCCAAGATCAAGCGCGATCTCGAGGCTGCGCAGGGCGTTCTCGACTCCGATCACTTCGGCCTGGAGAAGGTCAAGGAGCGCATTCTCGAATATCTCGCCGTGCAGAGCCGCGCCAATAAGCTGACCGGCCCGATCCTGTGCCTCGTCGGCCCGCCCGGCGTCGGCAAGACCTCGCTCGGCAAGTCGATCGCCAAGGCCACGGGCCGCGAGTTCGTGCGCATGTCGCTCGGCGGCGTGCGCGATGAGGCGGAGATCCGCGGCCATCGCCGCACCTATATCGGCTCCATGCCCGGCAAGATCATCCAGTCGATGCGCAAGGCGAAGACGTCCAACCCGCTCTTCCTGCTCGACGAGATCGACAAGATGGGCATGGATTTCCGCGGCGATCCGTCGTCCGCTCTGCTCGAGGTGCTCGATCCGGAGCAGAACGCCACTTTCGCGGATCACTATCTCGAGGTCGATTACGACCTGTCCAATGTCATGTTCGTGACGACGTCGAACACGCTGAACATCCCTGCGCCCTTGATGGACCGCATGGAGCTCATCCGTATCGCCGGCTACACGGAGGACGAGAAGGCCGAGATCGCGCGCAAGCATCTCATTCCGAACGCGGTCAAGAAGCATGGCCTCGCCGCCGACGAATGGTCGATCGACGACGAAGCGCTGCTGACGCTGGTGCGCCGCTACACGCGGGAAGCCGGCGTGCGTAATCTCGAGCGCGAACTCTCCAATCTCGCCCGCAAGGCGGTGAAGGAAATCCTGCTGTCCAAGGAAAAGGGCAAGAAGGTCCACGTCACCAATGACAACATCACCGACTATCTCGGCGTCCACAAATATCGCTACGGCGAGGCGGAGCTCGAGGATCAGGTGGGCGTCGTCACCGGCCTCGCCGTCACCGGCGTCGGCGGCGAGCTGCTGACGATCGAAGGCGTGATGATGCCCGGCAAGGGCAAGATGACCGTGACCGGCAATCTGCAGGAGGTGATGAAGGAGTCGATCTCCGCGGCCGCCTCTTATGTGCGCTCCCGCGCTGTCGATTTCGGCATCGAGCCGCCTTTGTTCGACCGCCGCGACATCCATGTGCATGTGCCGGAAGGCGCGACGCCCAAGGACGGCCCCTCGGCCGGCACGGCGATGGCGACGACGATCGTTTCGATCCTCACCGGCATTCCGGTGCGCCGCGACATCGCCATGACCGGCGAGATCACGCTGCGCGGCCGCGTGCTGCCGATCGGCGGCCTGAAGGAGAAGCTGCTCGCGGCGCTGCGCGGCGGCCTCAAGAAGGTGCTGATCCCGGAAGAGAACGCCAAGGATTTGGCCGATATTCCGGACTCGGTGAAGAATGGCCTCGAGGTCGTGCCGGTGTCTCGAATGGACGAGGTGCTCGCCCATGCGCTCGTGCGTCAGCCGACGCCGATCGTCTGGGAGGAGCCCACGGCTCAGATCGCCAAGGCGGTCGTCGAGGACGACGCGGCCGGCGTGCGCGCCCACTGAAGGCTTCGGCCCCTCTGCCTGCGGCTCTGCCGCGGGGGAGGGGCCGCCGCCCTCGGGCTCGGCCGCTCGAAGCCCGGCTTTCCGCAGATTTCCCCATAGTCTCGCTCTCAGGCGTCCGGAATTCCAGGGATTCCGGCGGCGCCTTTTCTTCTAACCCTTGCTTTTGCTGACATTCCGGCACATCACTCCTCTGTGCCGGGTCCGAACGATTCGACGCCGCTCGATTTTCGGCGCTCAGCCCGTGTCGACGACCGGCTCCCGGCGGAAGCAGAAGGGATGAGACCATGGTCAATAAATTGGAACTGGTCGAGCACGTCGCCGAGGCGACCGAAACCTCGAAGGCCGCCGCCGCCGCCGCCATCGACGCAGTGATCGACGGCATCACTTTGGCCCTCAAGAAGGGCGAAGAGGTGCGTCTCGTTGGTTTCGGCACCTTTTCGGTCAAGAAGCGCGCGGCCGGCAAGGGCCGTAATCCCGCGACCGGCGAAGAGATCAAGATCCCCGCTTCCAAGAGCGCCCGTTTCAAGCCCGGCGCCACGCTCAAAGCGGCGCTCAACAAGACCAAGTGAGCCGAGCAAGGCTGGCCTGCCGCGCCGATTCCCCCTTTCGACCGGATTTCTAGGCTCGCCGCCGGGGCGCGAACGTCGCCGGCGGCATTGTCGTTTCAAAACGCCTGCGCAACGCGTCTTGCGCGGAGGGGGCGCCCTCCCGTAAACAATGCGGCGTCGATCCCGGTCGGCGCGCGGGCGGTTAGCTCAGTTGGTAGAGCGTCTCGTTTACACCGAGAATGTCGGCGGTTCGAGCCCGTCACCGCCCACCACGCCGCGCTCGGGAGAGACCCGTCATTCGGCCGCGCCGGGAGCGCGCGGAAGGGCGGGAGTTGGCCGCAAGGGATGAGAGACGCAGCGCCGAGAGCATGAGCCGAAATTTCGTCCTTCTCCTCGCCATGGCCGCATTGCTCGCGGCGCCTTCGGCCCGCGCCGAGGAGATGTCGTTCCATCTCGCGACGACGGCGAACGCCCGCTGCGCCGACCATTGCCCGCGCGTCATCGTGGCGGAGGGCGAGATCGTCGAGGACACGGCCGACGCTTTTGTGGGCTTTCTGCGCGAGCAGGGACGCGAGACCGAGCTGCGCAGCATCGTGCTGCTCGACTCGCCCGGCGGCCGTGTGCTCGCCTCCATGCAGCTCGGCCAGGCGCTGCGCCGCCTCGGCATGGCGGTGATCGTCGCCCGCGTCGAGCCGGCGAGCGGCGCGCTGGTGTCCGGCCGCTGCTATTCCGCCTGCGTCTATGCGCTAATGGGCGGCCGCAAGCGGGTGATCCCGCGCCAGAGCCGCGTCGGCGTCCATCGCATGTTCAATTATGTCGATGGCGTCGATCCGACGAGCGGCGAGACGCTGCGCGAGCGCCGCTACGACGATGGCGGGATGCGCCGCACGCTCACCCGCTACAGCGATTCCATGGGCGTCAGCCGCGATCTCATCGCATTGGCGGAGCGCACCTCGCCGGATCGCGTTCACCTTCTTTCCGCCGCCGAGATCGCCCGCTGGCGGCTCGGCTCGCCAAAGCTGTAAAAGAGCCGTCGAGCGGGGAATTCCTCGGCGCATCCATTCAACCTGCAGGATCGGTCGTTCCATGAAACATATCATCGAAGGTCTCGAGCAGCGGCGCGCCTCGGCGCGTCTCGGCGGCGGCGTCAAGCGCATCGACGCGCAGCATGCGCGCGGCAAGCTCACGGCGCGCGAGCGTATCGAGCTGCTGCTCGATCACGGCTCCTTCGAGGAGTTCGACATGTTCGTCGAGCACCGCTGCGCCGATTTCGGCATGGACAAGGGCGAGAAAATCTCCGGCGACGGCGTCGTCACCGGCTGGGGCACGGTCAATGGCCGCGCCGTCTTCGTCTTCGCCAAGGATTTCACCGTCTTCGGCGGCTCTCTTTCGGAGACCCACGCCCAGAAAATCACCAAGCTGCAGGATATGGCGCTCAAGAACCGGGCGCCGATCATCGGCCTGTTCGACGCCGGCGGCGCGCGCATTCAGGAGGGCGTCGCGGCGCTCGGCGGCTATGGCGAGGTGTTCCAGCGCAATGTGATGGCCTCGGGCGTCATTCCGCAGATTTCCGTCATCATGGGACCCTGCGCCGGCGGCGACGTCTATTCGCCGGCCATGACCGACTTCATCTTCATGGTGCGCGACACGAGCTATATGTTCGTCACCGGCCCGGACGTCGTGAAGACCGTGACCAATGAGACGGTGACGGCGGAGGAGCTCGGCGGCGCCTCGGTGCATACCACCAAGAGCTCCATCGCCGACAAGGCCTTCGACAATGACGTCGAGGCGCTGCTGCAGATGCGCCGGCTCATCGATTTCCTGCCCTCCTCGAATAAGGAGGAGCCGCCGGAGTGGCCGAGCTTCGACGAGGCCGAGCGGCTCGACGCCTCGCTGGATACTCTGGTCCCCGACAATCCGAACAAGCCCTATGATATCAAGGAGCTGATCACGAAGATCGCCGATGAGGGCGATTTCTTCGAGATTCAGGAGACCCACGCCAAGAACATCGTCGTCGGCTTCGGCCGCATCGAGGGCCGCACGGTCGGCTTCGTCGCCAATCAGCCCATGGTGCTCGCCGGCGTGCTCGACATCGACGCCTCCAAGAAGGCGGCGCGTTTCGTGCGCTTCTGCGACTGCTTCAATATTCCGATCGTCACCTTCGTCGACGTTCCGGGCTTCCTGCCGGGCACGGCGCAGGAATATGGCGGCCTCATCAAGCATGGCGCCAAGCTGCTCTTCGCCTATGCCGAGGCCACTGTGCCGAAAGTGACGCTCATCACCCGCAAAGCCTTCGGCGGCGCCTATGACGTCATGGCCTCCAAGCATTTGCGCGGCGACGTGAATTACGCCTGGCCGTCGGCGCAGATCGCCGTCATGGGCGCCAAGGGCGCCGTCGAGATCATCTTTCGCGCCGATATCGGCGACGCGGAGAAGATCGCCCAGCGCACCAAGGAATATGAGGACCGCTTCCTGTCGCCCTTCGTCGCCGCCGAGCGCGGCTACATAGACGAGGTCATCATGCCGAGCGCGACACGCAAGCGCATCGCCCGCGCGCTCGCCCTGCTGCGCCACAAGGAATTGGAAAATCCCTGGAAGAAGCACGACAATATCCCGCTCTAGGCGCGCTGCGGGGGGGGGGGGGCCGTCGGTTTTCGACGGCCGTGCCCGTGTCCTCCGGGCGGAGGCGCCGCCATCGTTGATTTTCTTCCTGCTCGACTAGTTTCGGTCGAGCAGGAATGGTTAGTGTGTCGAGATTGAGAGAAGTCGGTCTTCAGAGGCGGTAGGCCGAATGGATTTCGAGAGGAACATATAATGTGGAACCCAGATGCGTCGAAAAAGATGGGCGTTTTTCTCGAACGGATTTGGCCGCCGAGAGATACACCTGACGGCTGGGTCTCCCATATTGGAGGACGCCCGAATTTGCCGGACGGTTGGGAGTGGCCGCGCATTGCCTTCCCGGATGGCGACGAATTCGAAGGTGTCACCGCTTCGCTGGATTTTCTCGCCCAGATTCGCCTCGAGGATTTGCCAGACGTGCCCGACCGCGAGCTGCTACCGCAAGAGGGAGTCTTATTCTTCTTCGCGCTGGCGCTGACAGCGGAACCTCTCGACACGTTTGGCCCGGACGCTTGGCGCGTTCTTTATTACCGCGGCGACGTGTCGAGCTTTCCTTTCCGAGCGCCGCCCTCTGACGCCGGCTGGTTCCTGGATGATGTCGACTATACGCGAACAGAGGCCGCCGAATATCGCGATCCCGGCGCCTCAGACAAGGGCCTGTTTCCCTATTGTCCCGTTCGCGCGGTCGCCGCTCCGAGCTGGAAGCGTCCCGACGGCATTCCTTACGGGGACGATGTCCGAGAGTGGCTGCGACTCGTCGAAGCTTGGCCGGGCGAGCATAGGACGCCAACGACCTTCGAATATGCCGAAAGCGATTTGCCGCTCAGAGTCGAGGATGCTCTCTTAAATCTGTTTCATGCGCGCAACCAGTGGCGGGAAGGCGTTCTGTCTTTCGATGATCTGTTCGCTCGCCGCTACGATCTCATGAGTGTGAGCGCAGAGGACCGCGAAAGGGTTCGCATGGAGTATGGCGATTGGCTGACGCGCGTGAAACGGACGTGTGCCGAGCTTGTCGCGCGCGGGCGTTCGGCGCTGTTGAAAGACGACGAAAGGCGGCTGGTGCGTGGCTTGGTCGCCGAGAATTCCGACCGTATGAAAGCCCTCGGATGTCACATCTGGCCCAATCTCCGGCTCGCGGCCACTCTTTCGATGGCGACTCTATTGCTGGACTCTCCAGAATTGGCGGCATCCTTCTCCAACGAGGTCGACGCCGCGCATCCCGGGAATAATTTTTCGCCCGGGGGAAGTGGACACCGGATGCTCGGGCATTCGCATGTGATTCAGGAAGATATCGAATCCGACTCCGTCTTGCTTCTGCAACTGGGAAGCGATGGCAGCGGACCGCGGTTCATGTGGTGGGACATGGGCAATCTCACTTTTACGATTTCACGGGACAGTTTGGCCGCGTTGAGGTTCGATCGCGCCATCGCGAAAATCGAAGGGCATTGAGCGCGATCGACAGCCCTCTCGCTGGGGCGAGTGACTTCTCTAGCGCTCGGCAAATATTTAACCTGCCTATTCGGATAGTATCGCGCGCCGGCTCCCCGGGTGGGTCGGCGCGCCTTTTCGCTCGAGCGGAGAACAGCCTGCCCCGAAGGCGGGCGCCCTCCGCACAATTTCATTCCAGCGGCAGGCTTTTTTGGGTGACAAAACGCCACGGCTGTCATAATGTCCCCTTCGCCGAGCTGGCTAAAAACATATGAACGCAGAATGCGTTCGACCAATCGCTGGCTGAGGTCCAAGTCGGGGAGGACGCCGGAACTCTGCACGTCTCGCGAGACGCTCCACACTATTCTCGCGGATGGCGCCTATAGACGAGTCCGGTCAAAGGACGGGTACCAAAGAGTGGGGAGAGGCAAGGGCCGTCCCCGCTCTTTGTGTATGTAGAGCTATGATAGAGCTTTTCACTCGATAGATAGCTCCTGCCTATGAAGCGGCTCCCCGCCGCCGCAGCTCTTCCCCGAGCCCACTCGCAACCTTCGGAGAAACTCGAAAATGTCCATCAAGCGGATCGGCGCCGGCGCGCGCATGAGCAAGGCCGTCGTGCATGGCGGCGTGATCTATACGGCGGGCCAGGTGGCCGAGGCGGCCAAGGGCGGCGCGGTCGCCGATCAGACGCGCGAGATTCTCGGCCTCATCGACACGATTCTGCAGGAGGCCGGCAGCGAGAAGGCGAAGATTCTCTCCGCCACCATCTATCTCGCCGATATCGCCACTTTCGCCGAGATGAACTCGGTGTGGGACGTCTGGGTCGACAAGAGCAATCCGCCGGCGCGCGCGACCGTGGAGGCGAAGCTCGTCACGCCCGATTACAAGGTCGAGATCGCCGTCATCGCGGCGCTGTGACGCCGGTTGACGATTCAGGGCGCGTTTGTCGCGCTCGGCAGAAAATTTGGCTCCGGGCGGTCTATCGATACGGCCGGGGCAAACTTTGACGACACGCCGAGGAATATATGAAAATTATAATAGGGGAGCCGATCCCATTTTTCTCGAATGGTGACGAGGACAGTTTCTTTTATTGGCTCAAATCGATCGACGCGGTGCATGGTTTTGTCGGCTGTCCAAGTGGACTCGAAATTACATTGACGGATCCGGTCGATGAGCACAGTTTACGCGAGTTGATCGGGCTTGCGACCCGCTACGGGCTGGATATGAAGTGGCTGCGACAATTTCGCAATGACGCCAACAAATTGTGGTTCGATGATGAAACCACTTACTGGCACAAATCCGTGTTTGGTTCGAACTGAGCGTTCGAGGCGCGTTGACCGAAAGGTCGAGATCGCCGTCATCGCGGCGCTGTGACGCCGGTCAGGGGATTGTCGGGATCATAGGCGTAGCGCAAGGTCTCGAAGCGCATGGAGCGGGCGTCCATCAGCAGCAGGCGCCCGACCAGCCCCTCGCCGAAGCCGACGATCTCGCGGATGATTTCCAGCGCCATCATCGCGCCGACGATTCCGGTGAGCGCGCCGAGCACGCCGGCCTCCTCGCAGCTCGGCACGGCGCCCGCTGGCGGCGCCGCCGGGAAGAGGCAGCGATAGGTCGGGTTGGGGCGGCCCTCGGCGTCGCTCTCGAAGGGGCGCAGCGTCGTCAGCGAGGCGTCGAAGCCGCCGACCGCCGCCGTGACGAGCGGCTTTTTTTCGAAGAAGCAGGCGTCCGAGACGAGATAGCGCGTCGAAAAATTATCGGAGCCGTCGGCGATGATGTCGTAACCCGCGATCAGCGCTCGCGCATTGTGCTCCGTGAGGCGCAGCGCATGGGGCTCGACATGCACATGCGGGTTGAGCCGATGGATGGCGTCCTTGGCGCTGTCCACCTTCAGCCGCCCGACGGCGGTGGTATGGTGAATCACCTGCCGCTGCAGATTGGACAGCGAGACCTCGTCGTCATCGACAATGCCCAGCACGCCGACGCCCGCCGCCGCGAGATATTGCAGCAGCGGCGACCCGAGCCCGCCCGCGCCGACGACGAGCACACGCGCTTTCTTCAGCCGCTGCTGGCCCGGCCCGCCGACCTCGCGCAGAACGATATGGCGCGCGTAGCGCTCGATTTCTTCGGCTGAGAGGCTCATGTCGTTTTTCCTGCGCCGAAGCTCACGCGGCGGCCGCGTTCGTCGTGATATTTAGCAGCTTCGCGGCGAGCGCGAAATCGGAGGAGAAGATGACGCCGCCTCGCCTCGAAACTCTGGCGCCAGAGGCGCAGGAGCGTCTCGCTATGGCGATCCAGAGCAATCCGCATAATGCCGTCATCCTCGAGCGTCTGCCGAGCCTTCGCCTCGCGGACGCCTGGCTCGTCGCCGGCTGCCTGTTCCAGACGGTTTGGAATCTCGACAGCGGCCGGCCGGCGACGCAGGACATATTCGATTACGACATTTTCTATTTCGACGAGGATATCTCCTATGAGGCGGAGGATCGCGCCATTCGCCGCGCTCGCGCGCTCTTCGCCGATCTTCCCATTCGCGTCGATTTGAAGAATCAGGCGCGCGTGCATCTTTGGTACGGCGAGCGCTTCGGTCCGGGCTATCCGCAGCTGCGCAGCAGCGCCGATGGCGTCGATCGTTTTCTCATCGAATGCACGCGCGTCGCCGCGCGCTATGTGGACGGCGCGCTGGAGCTCTATGCGCCCGCGCGTCTCGACGATCTCTTCGCCGGCGTGCTGCGCCCCAATCCGCTCAATCTGCGGCCGGAGCTGTTCGCGGCGAAGGCCGCGAGCCTTCGCGCGCGCTGGCCCTTTCTCACCATCGCCGAAACGCACGCGTGATCCGCGTGAAAGCGTTTTCGCGCTTGCATAAAACGCCGTCGCAGACTTTCCTTGAACAGGCGCTGATTCGGCGCTTTGTCCCGCAAGGACCGCCTATGAACCTACCGGCCCCGCCCACCGGACTCTATCCCGAAGACTATGAGAGAATCGAAGCCGCGGTGATGGAGACCGTGCGCGGCCGCTGGTTCCTGCTCGAATATGCGCGCCGTCAGCGCGTCGAGGAGACCGAGCGGCTCGTGCTCGCGGTGGATCGTCTGGAGCGCATCGCTGCGCGCGCGGAGGAGCGCGCAGAGGAGCAGGAGGCCGCCTCCGATTGGCGCCTGCCGCGACGCCTCGTCGAGCGCGCGCAGGAATTCGCGCGCACGCTGCGCGCCAGCGGCGTCGAGGAGAAGCTCTGCGCGCAGGCCGATGCGCTGGTCGAGCAATTCTCCAAATTGCTCGACGCGCCCGCCGCGGAGCCGGAAGAAGCGCCGCGCGCGATCATCGAGTCCGCGACGATCGAGATCATCGACGAGCCGCATCGAATCCAAGAGGAGCGCATCGAGCCGATTCTCGAGATCGAGGCGGCGGATGAGCCGATAGAAATCGCCGAGGTCGAGACTCTCGTGGAGGCGGAGCCGATCGACGCCGAGCCGATCTTGGTCGAATCCTTCGAGGTGGAATCTGTCGTCGCCGAGCCGATCGAGATCGAGGCCGTCGCTTCCGCGCCCGAGCCTGTCGCTTTTGAGCCTGTCGCTTCCGCGCCCGAGCCTGTCGCGCAGCTGGAGGAGCCGCCGCAGGCGATAGAGATCACAGAATCTGCCGTTGCCGCCGAGCCGGCGTCCAATGAGATCGTGTTCGAGGAATTCGTCGCTCGCGCGATTCTGCCGGAGGAGACTGCGCCGGCCGAACTCGATGCGCCACGCATCGATGCGCCCAAATTCGGCGCGCGCGACTCCGGCTCGCCCAAGATCAGCCTTCCGAAGCTCACTCCGGCGAAGACCGAGTCGGCGCTGCCGGTCGATCCGCGCCTCGTGGCGCTGTCACGGCTCGATCATCTCTCCCTGCACGAAAAGCTTCGGCTGTTTGGCTGAGCAGGCCTTGCCGGCGGCCGCCTGAGCCGCCGCCGCATCCACGCCGTTCTGATGCGCGAGCGCGACATTGCCGAGAAACTGCTGCGCGCTCGCTTCCCAGGTGAAGGTCAGCGCATGGGCGCGCGGCACGGCTGAGGGAATCTCCGTCGCCGCGAGACAGGCCGCCTGCAAATCCTCGCTCAGCACGCCGGCGCCGCTCGCGCCGACCACATCCAGCGGCCCCGCCACTGGAAAAGCGGCGACCGGCAGGCCGCAGGCCATTGCCTCCAGCAGGACCATTCCGAAAGTGTCGGTGCGGCTCGGAAAAACGAACACATCCGAGCTGGCGTAGAGCGTGGCCAGTTCCGCGCTGGTCTTCACGCCGAGAAAGCGCGCCTGCGGATAGGCCGCCTCGAGCGCCGCGCGCGCCGGCCCATCGCCGGCGACGAGCTTCGTGCCCGGCAGATCGAGCGCGAGGAACGCCTCGATGTTCTTCTCCACCGCGAGCCGGCCGGCATAAAGATAGAGCGGCCGCGGATAGCCGAGATCGACCGCCTTATCTGGGTGAAAGAGCTGGTGATCGACGCCGCGCGACCAGCGCATCAGCCGGCGGAAGCCTCTCGCGGAGAGCTCCTGCGCCAGCGTCTGCGTCGAGACCATCGTCCCGGCGCCGCTATTGTGGAAGCGGCGCAGCAGCGCATAGGTCACGCCGACCGGAAAGCGCGTGCGGGCGTGAATATATTCGGGAAAGCGCGTGTGATAGCTCGTGGTGAAGCGCCGCCCCTGGCGCAGGCAGCAGGCGCGCGTCGCCATGCCCACCGGCCCTTCGGTGGCGATATGGACATGGTCGTAGCCCTGCGCCAGACGCTTCGCCACCGCTCCCGCCGAGGCGAAGGCGAGCTGAATTTCCGGATAGGTCGGCATGGGGATGGAGGAGAAATCCTGCGGGGTCAGGAAATCGATCGACGCGCCGAGCGCGCTCGCCGCGCTCGCCATCGCCTCCAAGGAACGCACGACACCGTTGACTTGCGGACGCCAGGCGTCCGTCGCGATCAATATCCGCATCAGGCGGCGGCCCTCGCCTGCGGCAGGGCCGGCGGCTGCTGCGCGGCGGCTTCTGCCGCCGCCTCCTGCTCCTTGGCGGTCTTCCGCCAATAGAGGATCTCGAAGCGTCCGTCGGCATGCTCGGCGATCGCCGTGCAGCTCTCGACGAAATCGCCGGTGTTCACATAGAGCATGCCCTCTATGTGGCGGATCGTCGCGTGATGAATGTGGCCGCAGACGACGCCGTCCACGCCGCGCCGCGCCGCTTCCGCCGCCAGCGTCTGCTCGAAATCGCCGATGAAGTTCACGGCGTTCTTCACCTTCAGCTTGGCCCAGGCGGAGAAGGACCAATAATCGACGCCGAACAGGCGGCGCACGCGATTGGCCCAGGTGTTGGCGAAGAGCGCGGCCTCATAGGCCCAGTCGCCGAGAAAGGCGAGCCAGCGCGCATGGCGCACCACTATGTCGAACTGATCGCCATGGATGACGAGCATTTTCTTGCCGTCGGCGGTCTCGTGAATATCGGTCTCCGCGACCTCGACGCCGCCGAACTCCATGCCCGTGTAGTCGCGGGCGAATTCGTCGTGATTGCCGGGCACATAGACGACGCGCGCGCCCTTGCGCGCCTTGCGCAGCAGCTTCTGCACGACGTCATTGTGCGCCTGCGGCCAATACCAGCCGCCCTTCAAGCGCCAGCCGTCGACGATATCGCCGACGAGATAGATGGTGTCGGCGTCGTGATGCTTCAGAAAGTCGAGCAGAAGCTCGGCTTGAAGCCCTCTCGTGCCGAGATGGAGATCCGACAGGAACAGCGTCCTGAAGCGCTTGGCGCTCTGCGAATCGGCCAATGAATCGATTGCGGTCATTTTGACGCGCCCGCCTCTTTTTGTGCCGCAGCGTCTCCTTCCCACCAGATTCTTGTTGCGTAACGATGACACCGCGCGAGGCGCGCGCAGTCGTGGCGAATTTCCCGTTCGATATTTCGAACGAATTCGATTATCAACGCGATCATGTCGAAAGGAACGGGCGTCATGGGCGTGGAAGGCCGGGAAAAGCAGAAGATTCTGGAGGCCGGAGCCTTGGCTTTGTCCGGGCAGCTCGGCGCGACTGTCCAGCGTCTGCGCAAGGCCTATAATCTGTCGCTGTCGGAACTCTCCCAGCAGTCCGGCGTCGCCAAATCGATCATCAGCCAGATCGAGCGTAACGAAACCAATCCGACGCTCGCCACGATCTGGCGCCTCGCCCAGGCTCTCGATGTGTCCATCGAGCGTGTGCTGCAGACCACGGAGGACGAGCCCTTCCTCGAGAAGACCAGCCGAGCGGACACGCCGATTCTCGTCTCCGACGACGGCAAGTGCCGGCTCGAGATCATCGGATGGATCAAGACCGTAGAATGGCTGCAATGTTATGAATTCTCCGCCGATCCGGGGGGAGTTCTCGAATCCGACGCGCATCAGCGCGGCTCTGTCGAGAGCCTGTCCTTGAGAGAGGGCGAGCTCGAGGTGGAGGTCGCCGGCGCCAAGGAGATCGTGCGCGCGGGCGAGACGTTGCGTTACCGCTGCGACCGCCCGCATGTGATCCGCAATCTGGGGCGGAGCGCCGCCCATGCAACCATGGTCTGCATTCTCAAAGCGGCCGCGATGGAGTGACCATTTGACGAAACTACCGAGCGGCGAGACGGCGGCCGGGCGCCATGCTGAGCTGAGGCTGTCGCTGCTGCAGGCCTCCATCTACGCCATTATCGGGGTCCAGCTGCCCTTCTTCTCCATCTGGCTGTCGGCGCGCGGGCTCGACGCTTTCGAGATCGCCGCCGTTCTCGCCGTGCAGCCGGTCATTCGCATCGGCTCCATGCTGCTCGCCTCGCGCCGGGCCGATCAGCACGGCGATCATGGCGCGCTGCTCGTCGGCTGCATGGCCGCCGTGGCCGCGGCCTATGCGGTGATGGGGCTCTCCTCCGGCTTCTTCGCATTGCTCGTCGCGGGCGCCATGGTGGCGCTGGCGCAGGGGCCGCTGGCGCCGCTCGCCGATGGCGTCACCTTCGGCGAGGCGCGGCGCCGGCGCGAGGCCGGCCTGCCGCAGCTGCATTATTCATGGGTGCGCGGCTGGGGCTCCATGTCGATCCTGGTCTTTCTCGCCGCCAGCGGGCCGGTCGCCGGCGCGCTGGCGGTGGAGGATATCGTCTGGCTGCTCACCGCCGTCGGAGCCTTCGCCTGCCTCGCCTGCATGGGCTCGCTGATCGGCTTCGGCTCTTCGGGAGCGAGAGAGGAGCGGCGCTCCGTCGGCCGCATCGCGCGGCCGGAGCTGGTGGCGCTGGTCATCGTCGCCGCGGCGCTGGTGCAGAGCTCGCATTCGATGGTGAACACATTCGGCGCGCTGCATTGGAAAGAGCAGGGCCATAGCGACACTTTCGTCTCTTTCGCCTGGGTCGCGGCGCTCGCCACCGAGGTGATCGCTTTTCTGATGGCGGCGCGCTGGTTCGGCGGCGAGTCGAAAGCGGGCGCCTTTCTGCTCGTCGGCGCGATCGGCGCCGTGCTGCGCTGGCTGCTGATGTCGGCCGATCCCGGCCCCTATGGGATTTTCTTCGCCCAGGCGCTGCATGGCGCCTCATGCGCGGCGGTGCAGATCGGCCCCGCCTATCTGCTCGCCGAGCTCGGCGGCAAGGAGCGCCTCGCGCAATCGCAAGCCTGGCTGGCGGCGGCCATCGCCGGCGGCAACAGCCTGCTCACCTTCCTGTCCGGACCGCTCTATGCGCAGGCGGGGGAGCGCGCCTATTTGGCGATGGCGGCGGTGGCCTTTCTCGGCCTGCTGCTCTCCTTCGCGGTGGCGCATCTCTGCGCCGGCCGTCACGCCCGGACGGAAGCGGCGCGGAACGCCCACGCCGAGCCTGAGCATTCACGCGCTTGAGCGGCGGCGCATGAAGCCTCCTTTTGAGACGCTCGCACCCAAGTCGGGCTCGCCCGACTTGGGCATTGTCATGCGGAGCTCGGGTAAACCCGCGATCGGCGCGGGCTCCCGGGCGCCTCTTACGAGAGGTCGCCCATGTGCTTTTGCGAGTAGAGCTGCACGCCGAGCTGCTTGATCAGCTCGAGCTGCGTCTCCAGGAAGTCGATATGGCGCTCCTCGCTCTCGACGACCTCTTCGAACAGCAGCTTGCTGACGCGGTCGTTGATCGACAGCGCATAGGCCGCCGCCTCGAGATAGAGAGCGCGGGCGTCGACTTCCGTGGCGAGATCGAGGCGGATGATCTCCTCGACGGACTGGCCGATGCGCAGAGGATCGAGACTCTGCATGTTCGGGAAGCCTTCGAGGAAGAGGATGCGATGCACGAATTTATCGGCGTGCTCCATCTCCTCGATGGATTCGTGACGCCACTTCTTGCCGAGCTCCTTGAAGCCCCAATTATCGAGGATACGATAATGCAGCCAATATTGATTGATCGCCGTCAGCTCGGCGCGGACGCCACGGTTCAGATATTCGATGAGCTTCGCGTCACCGCGCATGGTTCCCCCTTCCGCCCGGCCAGAGCGGACCGGGTCATGCAGCCAATTCGTCGGCGCGACAATTATCGCATTCGCCGGCCCCACTGCAATGATCGGAGGGGATCGCCGCATGCTGATCGACGATCGCGCTGATGTTGCGCGCGCATCGGCCGCAGCGCGGCTCGCACCCCATATGCCGGAAGATCGCGCCGACGCTGGGGCGATCCGATCTTCCTCCGAGAACCTCGCGGACTTGCCCGTCCGAGAGCACATTGCAAGAGCAGACGATCATCTCCGCACCTAGTTTGGAAGGGTTGTAAACTAGCTGTGATTTCAGTAGCTTAACGTACCGTTCCGGTTCTGGCTAGAGGCCTTTGTCGGTTTTCCGACAGCGGTCTCGGGGATCACGGAGACTTCGCAAATCGCGCGCCACGGCCGTTCGGCCGCACCAGATTATTTGTTGTGGATAAGAGACACGGCAAGACCTGGAGCATGCTCGCGCCCGCCTCTTTTGAAAATCTTTCGCGCCGAGAAAGGCTTCAGACGAATCTTCGCGCCTCCAACGGAAGGGCTAAGGTCAGATGTCAGATCTCCCAGATCTTTTTCCCGGCTTCGCCTCGCATTGGATCGATGCGCCCGCCGGCTCGATTTTCGCCCGCTCCGGCGGCTCCGGTCCGCCGCTGCTGCTGCTGCACGGCTTCGGCGAAACGCATGTCGCCTTTGCGAAGATCGCGCCGCGGCTCGCCGAGCGCTTCTTCGTCGTGGCCATGGATCTGCGCGGCTATGGCTGGTCCTCCGCGCCTGCGAGCGAGAAGGGCGAGTCCTATACGAAGCGCGCGCAGGGCGAGGACGTCATCGTCGTGATGGAGCAGCTCGGCCATGTGCGTTTCTCGCTCATCGGCCATGATCGCGGCGCGCGCGTCGGCTTTCGTCTGGCGCTCGATCATCCGGGGCGGCTGGAGAAGCTCGCTCTGCTCGATATAGCTCCGCTCGAGGAATCGCTCGGCGACGCAAATCTCAAGCGCCTCGGCCGCGCGCGGCTCTTGTCGCAGCCGGCGCCCAAGCCAGAGCAATTGATCGGCCTCGATCCGAAGGCGTTTCTCACCGATACGCTGGCGAGCGGAACCAAGGGCGGAACGCTCGACGCTTTCGATGCGCGGGCTTTCGCCCATTATCGCGCCGCTTTCGACGAGCCCTCGCGCATTCACGCCTTTTGCGAGGATTTTCGCGCCGGCGCGGGGCCGGATCGCGAGCTCGATCTCGCCGATCGCGCGGCGGGCGAGAAGATCGTCGTCCCCACTCTGGCGCTATGGGGCGCGGCGAGCTTTTCCGGCCATGGCGCTGCTCTGCTCGAGCAATGGCGAGAATGGGCGGATGATCTTCGCGGCGCCGAGATCGACAGCGGCCATTATCTCGCCGAGGAGGCGCCCGAGGCGACATTCGCCGCGCTCGACCTTTTTCTGTGAGCGAATTTCCCTTCAGCGTCGCTGTGGCGCTCGGCGGCGGCGGCGCGCGCGGCCTCGCCCATATTTCGGTGCTGGAGACGCTGGACGAATTGGGCGTGCGCCCTTGCGCCATCGCCGGCACGTCGATCGGCGCGATCATCGGCGCCGCTTACGCCGCCGGCTTTTCCGGCGCGCAATTGCGCGCGCATGCGGAGGCGGCGTTCCGCAACCGCATGCGTCTCGCGCGGCGCCTGCTGCGCTCGCGGGCGCGACGGCGGGCGCGCACCTTCTCCGATCTCGCGCATCCGGCGCTGATCGACGCCGAGCGTTTCCTCGACGCCTTCTGGCCGCAGGGCATGCCGGAGACATTCGAGGCGCTGCACATTCCCTTCACCGCCGTGACGACGGATTTTCGCCTGCGCCGCGAGGCGGCGATCTCGTCTGGGCTGCTGCGTCCGGCGGTCGGCGGCTCCATGGCGATTCCGGGCCTGGTGCGTCCGGTCGCCTATGGCGATAGCTTTCTGATCGACGGCGGCCTCGTCAATCCGCTGCCTTACAATCATCTCGCCGGCCGCGCCGATATCGTGCTCGCCGTCGATGTCTCGGGAACAGCGAGCGGACGCGCGCGCAATCGTGCGCCATCACCGATAGAGACGATCATCGTCGCCAGCCAGATCATGATGAACGCCATCAGCGAGCGCATGATCGAGGAGAGCCCGCCCGACGTTCTGATCTCGCCCGCGGTCAATCAATATCTCGCGCTCGATCTCTTCAAGGCCAAGCGCATCTTCGAGGCGGGCGACGCCTGCCGCGCGCAGGTGATCGAAGGATTGCAGAGCGCCGCCGCGCGGCTTTCGCTTCAGCGCCGCGCCTGAAAAAAGGCGCGCAGCAGCTCGGCCGCCTCGCTCTCGCGCAAGCCGCCATAGACCTCCGGCGCATGATGGCAGGTCTTCTGCGAGAAGAAGCGCGCGCCATGATCGACGCCGCCGCCCTTCAAGTCTTCCGCCGAATAATAGAGCCGGCGAATGCGCGCGAAGGAGATCGCCGCCGCGCACATGGCGCAGGGCTCGAGCGTGACATAGAGATCGCAATCGACGAGCCGCTCGCTCCCGAGCGCCACGCAGGCGGCGCGTATGGCGAGCATCTCCGCATGAGCCGTGGGGTCCTTGTCGCGCAAAGTGCGATTGCCCGCGACGGCGATGATTTCGCCATTGCGCGCTATCGTCGCGCCGACGGGCACCTCATTCGCCGCGAAGGCTTCGCGCGCGGCGTCGAAGGCGGCGGTGAGGGGGTCGGTCATCGCGCATGGCCGTGCGCCCCCTCCCTCACCCTCCCCCGCTTTGCGGGAGAGGGGAGCGGCGGGCGTTTCGCATCATCTCGATGAAGCGCGCAATCTTCTCCCTCTCCCGCGAAGCGGGGGAGGGCTGGGGAGGGGGCGCGCGGGAAGCTTTCTCCCCTCAATCCCCGCCGGTCCATTCCACCTCCGCGCCGAGCATGCGCAAATTCTCGACGAAGCGCGGATGCGCGCGCTTGATCGGCGTGGCGTTATGGATCATCGAGCGCCCTTCGATGCTCGCCGCCAGCATCAGCAGAGCGATGGCGACGCGGATGATATAGGGGCTCTCCACCTGCGCGGGGACCAGCGGCTTGCCGCCGAAGGCGATGAGCCGATGCGGGTCCGACAAAAACACATGCGCGCCGAATTTGGAGAGCTCGCCGGTCCAGCCGAGCGCGCCGTCATAGACCTTGTTCCAGAACATCACGCTGCCCTCGGCCTTGACGCCGAGCGCGATGAAGATGGGCAGGAGATCGACCGGCAGATAGGGCCAGGGCGCCGCCTCCACCTTCTGCAGCACGTTGCGGGTGAAGGGCTCCGCCACTTTCAGCGGGCCATTGGCCTTGGTCTTGGACCAGCCGTCCTCATGGACGACATGCACGCCGAATTTCGCGAAGGTGCGGTCGATCAGCGGAAACTGATCGGGCGCGCTATTCTTCACCTCGACGCCGCCGCCGGTGATCGCGCCCAGCGCCAGAAAGGTCGCGACCTCGTGGAAGTCTTCCGTCAGATGGAACTCGCCGCCGGAGAGCGAATCGACCCCGTCTATGGTGAGCTGCGAGGTGCCGATGCCGGAGATGCGCGCGCCGAGCGTCTGCATGAAGGCGCAGAACTCCTGCACATGCGGCTCGGAGGCGGCGTTGTTGAGCTTGGACTGGCCGCTCGCCAGCGCCGCGCACAGCACGAAATTCTCGGTGGTGGTGACGGAGGCGTAGTCGAGCCAGTGCCGCGTCGCGCGCAGCGGGCCGTCGGAGCGGATGACGAGCGAATCGTCGCTGCGCTCGATCGTCGCGCCGAAGGATTTCAGCACCTCTATATGCGGGTCGATCTCGCGCGCGCCGAGCGTGCAGCCCTTCACATCGTCCTCTATGCGGGCGACGCCGAAGCGCGCCAGCAGCGGCGGGGCCAGCATGATGGAGGAGCGCATCTCCGCCGGCAGGCGATGGATCGACGGATCGAAGCGCGTGTCCTCATGGCGCAGCTCGAGCAGGCCGGTCGCAAAATCCATCCGCACGTCGCTGCCGAGCGTGCGGAACAATTCCAGGATTTTCTTGACGTCGGTGATCTCCGGCACGCCATGGATGCGCAGCGGCTCTCTGGTCAGCAGCGTGGCGCAGAGAATGGGCAGCACGGCGTTCTTATTCGCGGAAGGGATGATCCTGCCGCTGAGCGGACGTCCGCCATGCACGATCAGATGAGCCATACCGCCTCCAGACGTCTGTTGCTTCTATGCGCCGAAATAGGGGACCGCGGCCGGCTTTCGCGGGGCTGCGGCCAACTCCCTACGTGGATTCGAGGCCATAACTCGGATTCATGGCGAATGACGAGTGAAAAAGCGGCCGTCGCGCCTTTCTCTTTGGCCCCGCGACCTGCTATCAGGGCGTGATGACCGACAAAAAGCCAGAAAGACCCGCCCGCCGTAAGGACGGCGGCGACCAGCCGCCGCGTCGCCGCGCCCCGGCCAAGAAACCGGCGGCGGCCGAGCCCGACGCCGCCGCCAGCGCCTTCGAAGGCGAGCGCATCGCCAAGGTCATGGCGCGCGCCGGCGCCTGCTCGCGCCGCGACGCCGAGATCTGGGTCACGGAAGGGCGCGTTTCCGTCAACGGCCGCGTGCTGGACAGCCCCGCCTTCAATGTGCAGGAGGGCGACCGCATAGAGGTGGACGGCCAGCCGCTCGCCGAGCGTGAGCCGACGCGCTTGTTTTTGTTCCACAAGCCGGCCGGCCTCGTCACCAGCGCCAAGGACCCGGAGGGGCGGGAGACCGTCTTCGGCTTCCTCGAGGAGCGCTTTCCCGATCTGCCGCGCCTCGTCAGCGTCGGGCGGCTCGACATCAATACGGAAGGCCTGCTGCTGCTGACCAATGACGGCGGCCTCGCGCGCACGCTCGAGCTTCCGGCGACGGGCTGGACGCGCCGCTATCGCGTCCGCGCCCATGGCGAGATCGACCAGGCGCAACTCGATGAGTTGAAGAAGGGCGTCACCGTCGACGATGTCGATTACGCGCCGATCGACGCCAAGCTCGATCGCGTGCAGGGCGCCAATGTCTGGATCAGCATGGCGCTGCGCGAGGGCAAGAATCGCGAGATCAAGCGCGTGCTCGAGCATTTGGGGCTCGACGTCAATCGGCTGATTCGCATCTCCTTCGGCCCCTTCCAGCTCGGCGAGCTGGAGGAGGGCGTCGTCGAGGAGGTGAAGCTGAAGACGTTGCGCGAGCAGCTCGGCAAGGGCTTGGCCGAGCTCGCCGGCGTCGATTTTTCGTCGTCCCGCCGCGACTCGGACGAGCCGCCGCATGTCGCCGCCGAGGAGGCGCGCCAGCGCGCCAAGACGCGCACGCGCAAGCATGTGACGACCTTGCGCGCAGAGCGCGAGGAGACGCGCGGCAAAGGCCCGCGCGCCCGCATCGAGCGCGCCGCGACCAGCGACCGCAAGGGTCGCGCCGTGCCGGTGGAGAAGATCGTGCCGGTGCGCCGCGCCGAGGAGCCGGCGACGACGCGCAACGCCCGCCGCTTCCGCGCCGAGAGGGCCGAGGGCGAGGCGGGTCCTGCGCGTTTTGCCGGCGAGCGCCGCCCGCCGCGCCGTGACGATGATGCGCGGGCCTCTGGCGGAGAGCGCAAGGAGCGATTCGAGCGGGGCGAGCGCGCCCCTCGGCGCGAGGGCGAAGGACGTCCGCCGCGTCGCGAGGGCGCTGCTGCGCGTCCGCGCGCTGGCGAGCGGACCGAGCGTTTCGATCGCGGCGAGCGTCGCGGTCCGAGCTTCGGCGCCGGCGATGGGCCGCGTCGTGAGCGTGCGCCTCGTCGCGAGGGCGAAGGTCGTCCGCCGCGGCGTGAGGGCGAGGGTCGCGCGCCACGGCGCGAAGGAATGCCGGCGCGCGCCGCATCGGGCGAGCGGACGGAGCGTTTTGATCGTGGCGAGCGTCGCGGTTCGAGCTTCGGCGCCGGCGATGGGCCGCGCGGTGAGCGCGCGCCGCGTCGTGAGGGCGAGGGGCGTCCGCCGCGTCGTGAGGGCGCGGAGCAGCGTCCGCGCGCTGGCGAGCGAACGGAGCGTTTCGATCGTGGCGAGCGTCGCGGTTCGAGTTTCGGCGCTAGCGATGGCCCGCGCCGTGAGCGCGCGCCGCGTCGCGAGGGCGAGGGGCGTCCTCCGCGTCGCGAGGGGGCGGAGCAGCGTCCGCGCACGGGCGAGCGGACCGAGCGTTTCGATCGTGCCGAGCGTCGCGGGTCGAGCTTTAGCGCCGGCGATGGGCCGCGCCGTGAGCGCGCGCCGCGTCGCGAGGGCGAGGGTCGTCCGCCGCGTCGCGAGGGGGTGGAGCAGCGTTCGCGCAGCGGCGAGCGGACGGAGCGTTTCGATCGGGGCGAGCGTCGCGGGTCGAGCTTCGGCGCTGGCGATGGGCCGCGCCGTGAGCGCGCGCCGCGTCGTGAGGGCGAGGAGCGTCCGCCGCGTCGCGAGGGAGCGGCCGCCCGTGCGCCCTCTGGCGAGCGTTTCGAGCGTGGCGAGCGCAAGAGTTTCGGCGCCGGCAAGACGTCCGGCGCTGGCAAGAGCTTCGGCGAACGCAAGAGCTTCGGCGCTGGCAAGAGCTTCGCGGGCAAGGGCGCCGGCAAGCGTTTCGACTCCGGCGACGCGCCGCGGGGCGAGCGCGCGCCGCGCAAGGAAGGCGAGGGGCGCCCGCCGCGTCGTGACGGGGATGCGCGTCCGCCGTCGGGCGAGCGTCGCGGTCCGCCGCGGAGCGGCGCGGGCAAGGAGCCGGGCAGAGCGGCTCCGGGCAGAGCGGCTCCTGGCAGAGGCGGACCGGGCAAAGGGCCAGCGGGCAAAGGCCCCGGCAAGGGGCCGCGCAAGCCGGGCGGCGCGCCGCGCAAGCCGCGCTAGCCCATGCGCATCGTCGCCGGCAGCTTTCGCGGCCGCGTGCTGAAGACGCCGCAATCGCAGGCGATCCGTCCCACTTCGGATCGCCTGCGCGAATCCGTCTTCGACATTCTCGCCCATGCCTATGACGATCCGGTTCCGGGCGCACGCGTCGTCGATCTCTTCGCCGGCACGGGCGCGCTCGGCCTCGAGGCCTTGTCGCGCGGCGCTGCGAAAATCCTCTTCATCGACGATGGCGCCGAGGCGCGCGCGCTGCTGCGCGCCAATGTCGAGGCGCTGGGCGCGGGCGGCGTGACGCGCGTCTTTCGGCGGGACGCGACCAAGCTCGGCCTCGCGCCGCCGGGCGAATTGTTCACGCTCGCTTTTCTCGATCCGCCCTATGGGCGCGATCTCGCCTCGCGCGCGCTGCGCTCGCTGATCGAAGGCGGCTGGCTCGCCGAGAGCGCGCTGATCGTCGTCGAGGAGGCGGCGGACGCGCCGTTATCGCTGCCGGAGGGCGTCGTCGAGAAAGAGCGTCGCCGCTATGGCGAGACGCAGATCGTCATCGCGCGATGCGTCAGAACGGATTCCAGGTCGCTTCCGGCGTGAATTTCAAATAACCGAGATTGAGGCCGAGGCGCGCGCCGAGCCCGGCGCGGATCGGCGCGACGACGACGCCGTCGGCCGACAGCTCGGTGAAGCCCAATCCGCCGACCAGATAGGCCGAACCGGCGACGCCGCCGAAGCGCGTGTAGATGGCGTCCACCGAGGGCAGATTATAGATCAGCATCATGGTGCGGTCGCCATCGGCGCCGGCGTCGAAGCCGAGCGAAGGCCCCTGCCAAAAGACGCGGCGCTGGCCGGCGTTGCGCGTGTACATCACCCCCTCGCCATAGCGCAGGCCGCCGACGAAGGCGCCCGAGCCCTCCTGGCCGAGCACATAGGCGTTGGGCCGTCCCCAGCGTCGCGCCAATTGCTCGACGCCCTGGGCGAGGTCGCGCGCTATGGCGCCGAAGAAGCGATGGCCGCTGCGGACCACCTCGTCGCCGGACATGGGCTCGGGTCTCGGCTCCGCCCGCACGTCATAGGCGGCGCGCGCCGGCGCCAGCGGCGACAGCGCGGCGGCCGTGGCGAGAGCCAGCATCTCTCTGCGCGTTGCGCGCGTCTCTCGGCGAGTTGAATCTGCGGCGCGCATGACGAAGCTTCCCCATTGGGCGTTTGCGAATCGATCTGCCGAAGTTTGGATGCGATCGTGTCGCGCCTGTGGCGCCGCGACGGCTCTTCTTCGCGAGAGGAAGAATCTCTCTGCGTTCTTAACAAAGTCTTGCGGCTGCGGGATCGCCGAAAGCGATGAAAGATCCGTTGCGATAGGCTTCGCCCGCCTTGCCGTAGAGAAGCGGGCGGCCCGCAGGATCGACGACGCCGCCGCCGGCCGCGCGTAGCACGGCGTCGCCGGCCGCCGTGTCCCATTCCATTGTCGGGCCGAAGCGCGGATAGAGATCGGCAGCGCCCTCCGCCAATAGGCAGAATTTGATCGAGGAGCCGACGTCGCGCGTCGCGGCGACGCGATGCGTCTCCAGAAAGGCCGTGGTCGCCGCGTCGAGATGCGAGCGGCTGACCAGCGCCGTCGGCCCTTCGGCCGGTAGGGCGCGCACGCGCAACGGGCGCCAGGCCGCGCGCGGCGGCGCCGGCAGGCCGGGCGTAGCCTCGGCGCCGAAGGCCCGCGCGCCGGCAAACCATAATCGCCGGAGCGCCGGAGCATAGACCGCGCCGGCGCGCGGCGCGCCCGCGACGATAAGGCCGATATTGACGGTGAACTCGCCGCTGCGCGCCAGAAACTCGCGCGTGCCGTCGAGCGGATCGACGAGCAGGAAAGTCTCGGCGCGGGCGAAATCGGCGCCCGCGGCGGCGGCTTCTTCCGCGACGATGGGAAGGCCGGGCAGCAGCTCGGCGAGACGCGGCGTCAGAAAGGCCTCGATCCTCTCATCCGCCTCGCAGACCGGGCTCGCGTCCGTCTTTGCGCGCGCGTCGATTGTCGGCGCGGCGAGAACATCCATCGCAATGGCGCCGGCGCGGGTCGCCAGATCGGCGAAAGCCGCCGCCAGCGCGTCGAAATTTTCGTCGCTCTCGAGCCGCACGCCTTTTAGAACTCCAAATCGCCGCGCCGCTCGACGAGAGCGGCCTCGTTCGTCTCTCCCGCGCGCAGATCGTCGACGCGTCCCGCGGGCGGTCCGCGCCGCGCCGCCTCCACCAGCGCTTGCAGCGCGCCCTGCGGCCCGGCGGCGACGATCTCCACCGCGCCATCGTCGCAATTGCGCGCCCAGCCGGCGAGCGCGAGGCGCCCGGCCTCCCGCGCCACAAAGGCGCGAAAGCCGACGCCCTGCACGCGCCCGCGCACGATGATGCGGAACACGCGGCGCCTCTCGCTCATTGCGCCGCCTCCACGGCGATATTGTCGATGAGCCGCGTCGCGCCGAGCTTCGCCGCGACAAGCAGGCGGATCGGTCCCTCGTGACGGCGGGCGACGCGCGCCAGAGTCTGCGCGTGGCGCGCCTCGAGATAGTCGATGAGGAAGCCTTTGGCGGCGATCTGCTCGCGCGCCTCCGCCATCACATGGCCGATCGGCTCGCCCGCGGCGATGCGCTGCGCGGCCTCGTTCAGCGCGCGATGCAGCGCCGGCGCGATGCGCCGCTCCTCGGCCGAGAGATAAATGTTGCGCGAGGACATTGCGAGGCCGTCCCCCTCGCGCAAAGTGGGCGCGCCGATGATCTCCGCGCGCAGATCGAGATCGCGCGCCAGGCGCTTTATCACCAGCAATTGCTGATAATCCTTCTCGCCGAAGACGGCGACGTCGCAATCGGCCTGGTTGAGCAGCTTGGCGACGATGAGCGCGACGCCGGCGAAATGCGTCGGCCGGAAATGATCCTCGAGATCGGCGACCGTCGGCCCGCCCACTGCGACCGTGGTGGAAAAGCCCGGCGGATACATCTCCTCCACCGCCGGCGCATAGCAGAGATCGGCCGCAACGCTCGCGAGCTTCTCGACATCGGCCGCGAGCGTGCGCGGATAGCGGTCGAAATCCTCGCCTGCGCCGAATTGCGTGGGATTGACGAAGACCGAGACCATCACGCGATCGGCGCGCCGGCGCGCCTCCTCCACCAGAGCGAGATGGCCCTTGTGCAGCGCGCCCATGGTGGGAACGAAGCCGACGCGCTCGCCGCGCGCGCGCCATTGCGCGACACGCTCGCGCAGCTCGGCGAGCGTATGGACGGTGGGAACGGGAAAAGCGCTCATCTTCGGCTCATCCTCTGCTGCGCATTGGGCGCATGGCTCTCCAGAAAGGCGATATAGGCGCTCGGCAGGCCGAGCGCGCGCGCCGAGGCGACGATATTCTCGACATAGCCCGGCGCCGCCGGCCCCTCGCGCGTCGCGGTTCCGATATAGACGAGCGCCCGCGCCGAGCCCACCGGCGCGCGCAGCACCGGCTGCACTACCTTGCGGTAGAGCCGGCGGCCGACCTCCTCGTAACGGTCGAGCGCCGGCACATCCGCCACGGCGAGGTCATAGAGCAGGCCATGGACCTGCGCCCGCGCGTCCGGCACGACAGTGGCGTAGCCCGTCTCCAGAATGGTGAAACGATAGCGCGCCAGCCGGCCGAGGCCGAGCGGCCGCGAATGGGGACAGCGGACGGCCATTGTGGCGACGTCCATATTGGCGCCATAGGCGAAATAGAGAGGCATGTGGTCTTTCCGAGCGGCGGACGGACCTTAGCGCATAGCGTCGCCGCGAGCGAGGCGCCGCGGGCGCCCCTCGCGGAAAGAAAAAGAGCCCGGCCTGCGCCGGGCTCCCAACCGAGAGCGGCCCCTGGGAATTAACCGCCCTCATCGACTATTCTCAGCGTTGGATGCAGTTTTAGAAATGCGTCGAATCGACGCGAGGGCGAGAAGGGAAGACGGAATGGACGAGTTCGAAGGCGGCTTTCTGCGCAATACGGCGATCGGCCTCGTCCTGGCTCTGGCGGCGGCGATCGTCTATGTCTGGTTCCGCTAGACGCGCGGCCGGTTGACGCGCGGTCATAGAGAAGCGATAGGCTTCGCCGCGAGTCCGGTCCGGCTCCGGGTTCGGAAGGGTGGCCGAGTGGTTTAAGGCAGCGGTCTTGAAAACCGCCGTGGGGGAAACTTCACCGTGGGTTCGAATCCCACCCCTTCCGCCAAATCAATGGTTTACGTCGATTTTTGCGCCCGCATATGGCGCAATGGGCGCGAACGGAAGCGGTTCGCGTCGACACGGGAGTCGGCACAGTCCGTTCTGGAGGCGTTCGATGCCGGCGGATGAAGCAAATATCCGGCGCCGCAACCTGCGGCGATAATGGCTGCGCGCAGCAAGAGCACTCCCTTCACACGGGAGGGGTCACAGGTTCAATCCCTGTGCCGCCCACATTAAACCGCTGAAAGCATTTGTATCTTGTGCCGGCGCCTAACGGCAACTGCGCACCTCGGCGCAGAACGACGCGGGAACATGACCGCTCGACCCGTGGAAAATCCGTAAGCATCCGGCGTGGGCCGCAGGCGATGGGCTGAAGCGTCAGGCGCCAGCGCGCGACTTCAGGTCTTTGTGGATTTCGATGAGCTCGACGAGAGTTTCGATGCCGAAGTCGGTGAATGCGAGAACGCCGTCGTCTCCGATGCCGTAGACCCAGATGACGCCGTCCTCGGTGTCCATTTCGAGAGCGACGTCGTGGATGAAGTCGACGCTCTCGCCGAGGCGCTCTGCGACGCGTTCGACGGTCGTGACATGATCGACCTTGTTGACGTGCATGCTCAGGCCGCCAGCGCCGATGCGCGCGGAGCCGACGCTCGCCAGTTCCACGGCAGCAATTCATCGAGCCGATGCGCGGGGTGGGCGGCGATGCGGGCGAGAACGTCGGCGAGCCAGGCCTGCGGATCGACGCCGTTCATCTTCGCGCTCACGATCAGGCTGTACATCGCTGCGGCACGCTGGCCGCCGCGGTCGGAGCCGCAGAACAACCAGCTTTTTCTGCCAAGGGCGATGCCGCGCAGTCCGCGCTCGGCGGCATTGTTCGACAGGCACACGCGCCCATCCTCGAGGAACAGCGTGAAGGCCGGCCACCTCTTCAGCATGTAATGGATCGCCTTGGCGAGATCGTGCCCACGCGAGAGTTTGGCGAGCTGTTCGCGCAGATAGTTTTCCAGCGCGTCGACGAGCGGGCGGCTCGACGCCTGCCGGACGGCGAGACGTTCTTTTGCGCTCTTGCCGTTGATCGACCGCTCGATCGCAAACAGCGCGTCGATCCGGCGAACGATTTCGATGGCGATGGGCGAGAGCGGAATCTCTTTCTTCCCCGCCGCCTTGCGCCGCGCATTCTCGTCGATGTCCGCCATTGCGAAGAACGGGCGCCGCGCATGGACCCAGCACGCGGCCTCGCAGATCGCGCCGGGCTCGCGCCCCGGCAGATACAGCTTGCCGTAGCCGTCATAGGCGTCCGCTTGCAGGATGCCGGACCAGTTCGCCAGATGGCCCTGCGGATGTTCGCCGCGCCGATCGCGCGAGTAATAGAACATCGCCGCCGGCGGCCCGGCGCCGCCGAAGGGCGCGTCGTCGCGCACATAGACCCAGCAGCGGCCTGTGTCGGTCTTGCCCTTGGCCAGCACGGGAACCGTGGTGTCGTCCCCGTGCAGCCGCTCGGCTGCGAGGACATGCGCCTCGACGAGACGCCGCAGCGGATCGAGTGCGGCGCAGATGGAGCCGACGGCGTCGGCCATGGTCGACAAGGCGATCGGCGCGCCTTCGAGAGCATAGCGCTCGGACTGGCGGTTGAGCGGCTGATGCTGGCCGAACTTCTCGAAAGCGATCATCGCCAGCAGGCTCGGCCCCGCCCAGCCGCGCGCGACGACATGGAACGGCGCCGGCGCCTGGGTGATCTTCTCGCAGTCCCGGCAGGTGAACTTCTCCCGCACGGTCTCGATGACCTTCCATTGGCGCGGCGTCGTCTCCAGCGTCCGCGTCACATCCTCGCCGAGCTTGCGCAGGCGCGAACCGCCGCAGCAGCCGCAGGCCTTCGGCGCCTCGGTCACCACGCGCTCGCGCGGCAGGTGGTCAGGAAAGGTGTTGCGCTCCGGCCGCTTGCGCTGGAAGCCGGCGACCGTGGTCGTTCTGGCGACCGCTTGTTCTGCGGCGAGCTCGTCTTCCGTCGCGTTCGCTTCCAGCTCTTCGAGCTCCAGCGACAACTGATCGAGCAGCCGCGCCGAGCGCTCCGACTTCTGCCCATAGATCTGCCGCTGCAATTTGGCGATCTGGAGCTTTTGCGCGGCGATCAGCGCCATGTCTTCCGACGCCTTGGCGAGCGCGACGGCGAGTTGCGCTTTCAGCACGACGTTTTCGTCGAGAAGGGCTCGGGCGGCGGCGTCCATGAGGCGAAGTGAATCACAAAACGCGCGATTTGTGGCGCCCCAAAATGCAGCCGACCCCAGCTTTTTCGGCCTCACCCGGCGCTTTGCGGCCTCCAGGTGAGTTGCGGATTCCGCCAATCGATCCCCTCGAGCATATAGGCCATCTGCCCGGCCGAGATCGACACGGCGCCCGCGTTCGCCGAGGGCCAGATGAACTTTCCGCGGTCGAGCCGCTTGGCGTAAAGCGACAGGCCGACCCCGTCGTGCCAGAGGATTTTCGCGAGATCGCCGCGGCGCCCGCGGAAAATGTAAAGGTCGCCCGCGTGCGGGTCGCGTTTCAACTGCTCCTGCACCTGAAGAGCCAGCCCCTGCATGCCGCGCCGCATGTCGGTGTGGCCGGTGGCGATCCAGACCCGGCAGCCCGCCGGCAGCGGGATCATCGACGCAGCGCCTTCACGACCCGCGACAGCGCGGCGGTCTCGACATCGGCCCACACGAGGATCCGATCCCCCTCGGCGAGAACGATCTCCATCTGGCCGGTCGGCCCTGGAGGGGAACATTCTGTCGTCGTGTCCGACGTGATCGTGACGGGCAGGATCGGCGCGAGATCCTGCGGCGCGGTCGGGACGACGCCGAACTGCCGACGCCAGGTGAAGAGTTGGTTGGTGTTGAGGTCGTGCCGCCGCGCGACCTCGGCGATCGAAGCTTCAACCTCGAGGCTCTCGTCGACGATCCGGCGCTTCTCTTCGAGAGACCATGATCGGCGCCGGAGAGCTGGGGGATCATCATCATTGCGCGACATCGGCGATAGTGTCCACTTGTAATAGAAGCGGACACGATCATCGCGCCACCTGTCAGGCAGCTATCTCAAAAACCGCAATCAACGCCAGGCGGCCGCCGCCGGAGGGATACGAAAATCCGTGGAATTCGTTCGCTTCGTGTGCTGGCGCGCGCCGGCGTGCTGCTTAACTACGCCAACGCTCTGCGATCAATCGCTGCAGACTAGCGTTGTCCATCCGGCCGAACTCACCGCCAATCCAATGGCCCGCTCCCCGCAGAGCTTCCAAACAGTCGCTTTCAGCGGCAAATGCTGCGGCAGATGTCTCAAATCGGCGTTGGCGTACCACAGCCCAGCCAATTGCAGCGCCGGGCGGGAAACCAGCGTTCAACTCCACGAGTCGCCGTATTGGGTCATTAGAAATGCCGACCTTAATTAAGTTCTCGTCCTCGGCGAGTTCCGGAAAGAACACTCGAGCATCACCATCGATCCGCATGAGATAGAGCGTCGTCTCGCCCTCGTGCGTCTCGAAAGACCGCGCACCGGGCACGGGCGGCGGACCTCTCCGGAATACCGGCGGCGGAGCGGGCGGTTCCTTGAGTGCATGCGCAAGCATTCTGTCGGCGTCAAAGGCCCAGACTATTAGGACCGGCGTTTCGGCATAGATCACGACGGGTCTTGCCTGACCGGCGTAGGTGAAGGGTGTGGAGTTTTTGCCTCGCCAAAAGATATGCACAGGAACCGCGGCCGAGGTGAGTTCCCGAATCACGGGCTGGTCGGCCCGGCTCGGGCCTTTCCCGAACCAGACGAGTTCCTTGCCTTCCCATCTGTTCGCATAGTTATGGCCTGATCGCCCGGCTACACCGACATTGCAAAAGATGAAGTACTCATCATTCCATTTGTCGTAGCCGGTCATCCAGCTTCCGCCCTGTCGATCGGCTGGCATAGCTATAAGCTCGGCGACCTTCTCGCGCGTGTATGCGCCCCCAACATTGAAGTGCGTCGGCATTTTTGTTTCACTTTTTAAGTATCTATGTAATTATAGGTCAAATCCAGGTAGTTTCGTAACGTCTGTAAGAGGACTAGGAACTCGCGTGCATCATCCACCGTAGCATTTTCAATAAAAAATTGCTTCAGTTTCCGCTTTGCTTTTTTTTCGAACTCTCGATGAACTCGTCCATTCTTTGTCTCCCGAGCTAGGACAGCCCCCGGAGTTGCTTGCTCGAATGCTATCAATATTCGCTCGGAGCATAGATCTTCGATCTCCCAGTCCATCCGTGCGAAGGGCCGGTTGATCCGAGCCATCTCCATGCGGCGATCCGCAATATTCGCGCCAAAGTGTGGCATGATGGGGTGGAGTAGGAAAATATCGACATATGGTTCGATGCGCCGATCAAAACTGCAAGCGACGTTGAACGCGCTTCGTCCTGCTTGATCATTGTCGAGCAGTCCAACAAAGCGATGACGCAGCGCGCCTGAGAGGTCACGATCAGCGTCCGCGAGCTGTCGCATCGTGTTCAAACGTCGGTTCACTCCGTCCACGCCACCGTCATCTTCTTTGCCTGCTGCCACGATAGAGAAATCCGCGTCAAGGATACTTCGACCGTGAGCTTGTGCATGAAGGTCAGCAGCATGGGTAAGGAATGCTACGTCCGATGTGCCCTCGACCACAACATTGTTGCGTGCGAGATGCCACTCTATCTGCGCGGCGAATAATTCGACGAGGCCGATCATCGTCTAGCTGCTGTAAGTGGTCGCAGCAGTGGCCCGTTGTGTCCGAAAGAGACGTAACCGGTGAGCCTGGAACTTGGACGCGCCCGTTCTTGCCCAAATTCGGCTTCTCGGAATGGAACCTCAACGTTTTGAAACTCGGAAATTCGCGCAAAAGCGCGGCCATCAGTATTAGTTGCGACTCTTGCATGCACTTGGCGGCGGTCAGTACGCTTTGCATCAAGAAGCCAATGCAGTCTCCGCGGGACTTCGACGAAGTGCTCACCGCGCCGCCATTTGCCTCTAAGACCTTTAAATAGGCGCTCTCCTTCATGCGAGCGGTCCTTCTGGAACAGCAGCACGGCGAGTTCCAATTCCATTTGCGGCGTGAACGCGGGTCCGCTACCTTGAAGTGATTGAAGAAGTTCGAGCTGAAGGTCGAAGTTTAGGGGCTGATCGAGTACGGCGAGCATGTAGCGTAGTTTTACCGCCTGCACGTTTCCAGCAATAGGAGGTGCCGCCAGCAGAGTAGCAGCGGCATCACGATTCTCTCGCGGTAGCTCGCTAAGCTGCATAGTTCGAAAGCGATTAATGTTATTTCCTAGGCTAGCCAGGGCAATGGCTATCGCGCCAGCTTCTGAATCAGGATCTACATTTGAGGCACCGCCCCCTTCCAGAAGCAGCTCAAAAGCACTTTCTGCCAGACGGCATAGCGCGTTGCGTCGAGATTCGGAACCGTGCCGCTCCAATAGGCCATAGACCAGGGTAAGAACCTCAAGTGCCTTCCCCGCCGCGATCCGTTCATCAGCATTGCCTTCGCTCAGCAGATTGCGTGCGTAGGTTTCAATGACGAATGAATTATCGGGGCTGAGCGAGTAGGCTCGCCGCGTCGCGTTGCGGGCTGCCGCTCTTGATTCCGCAACGACCGACGGAGCGAGCCCCGCTTTGTCCTCGGCTTCTGCGAGGTCATGAAATGCTAGTGCGAGTGAATTATACAGGTTGAGGTCCGTCTCTCCCCCGGGAGGAGCCTCTAGTCGCAACGCTGCCTGCAGATCATCGACCGCACGGCGCAGGAGTTTTACACGGTCAGTCTTCGACATCGGGAACATGTCTACATCGGATGCTATTCGCCTACGGGAGATTGCTCCGTGATGGAGGAAGGTCCGACTAGTAGCGCGGATCGCGCGCGGCATCTCGTCGAGAGCATCGAGGACCTCACGCCAGAACGGGACAAGAGTCGCGTAGCCATGTTCCGGGTCGATCTTGAATATCGAGACCGCGAACGCGTCTGCAACGTCGCGCAAGTCCGCCCGCTGGAGACACGGTAGTGCAGATATCTGTCTGAGGATCAGGAAACGAAGATGTTCCGGGTTAGCCGCCTGTTCGAAGCCGAGCGATCGCCGAACTTCGTGGTCATAGAACAGAGCGGTGAGAAGATAACGGCCTAACAAGTCGTGGGCCATTGCCCAGTAGCGTTTGAGCTCCGTGCGGCCTCGCAGCAAGCCTAGCATGCCCAATTCTTTACGTGCATCTTCGATTCGGTCCGAGACCGGCCAACCCGTTGTCTCTGGAAGAAGTGCGTCGGGGAGAGGCGCACGAACGGTGCTGAATGCAGCAATTCTGAGGACCGCAACTTTCATGTCTTTGTCTGCGATCGTCTCTTTGAATTGCCGATAAACCCTCGACTGTACGGTTTCGCCCAGATCAATTTGATGCTGCAGCCAATAGGAGAGGACAATCCAGAAAGCCGCGATCCCTTGGCGCGCATCGACGGATGATGAATGAAAGAAAGCGCGCCATTCTTCATTACTCCGTTCCGTCCCATGGGGAGCGAGAAAGCGATTGATGTGTTTGCCAAGCGCGAGCGCCTGATCAGCAGACACTCGGTGTGTCAGTGCTGCTAAATTTATGAATCTCCGATCGGTTAACGCTGCTGGGCTACTGAAGGGGCTGATCACCAGCACAATGCACACTCGCCGTCCGCTGCGTTCAATTTCCCTTGCGAAGCTTAATAGCTCACTATCCTGACCAGCCCAATGGTTCTGGTCGAAAACAAGTATACAAGGGGTTTCGTAGAGGCGCTCAGCCTCGAAAGTCTCACGGCCCGCGTTAACCAGCCTCGTCAAAAAGCCAGACATCTCCAACCCACTTATCGTAGCCAAGCCGCGTCGCGCTACCAAGGTCGGATAGCCCGCGGCTGCCGCTCGCCAGGACAGGTCGCGGAGAAATGTCGTCGCGCCGGCCCCGGATTCGGCCGTAACGTAAAGTATTCGGTTTTCGTCAGTACCTTTCCGGTCGAGGAGATTAAGACGTGACCTAAGTGTGTCCCACGCCGCTGCCTCGCGCTCCCAAGGCATGCTGGCGGCGTACGGACGCCACGAGCTACCTGGATCGGCGAAGAATTCGTTCACCTCAGACGCGCTCAGGTCCTGCGGGAGGAGTGGAGTCAGTGTCTCGATGCCTAACAATTCGTAACTTCCGAAAACAGGATGTTCTGGATCATCAAGGTTAGTAGCATCCACTGTCCGGAGGAGGCCGCGTTCGTCTCGCATCCGGACGATTAACCTGCCATCCCTACCGAGCAGATATTCTTGTACAAGATTCTGGCCGAACTCAGAGGGCGAGAGACTTACGAGATCAACGTATGGTGCCGGGAATTGCTGGCGCCACCGCCCAATAAATTCGCCGGCCTGCGGATCAGCTGAGACAAAGGTCACCGACGTTCGATAACCATCGGCCCACATCTCTCCAAGGTCGTCGGGGACAACAAACGCCCCTGCAACGACAACGACCAATTGCCGGACCGATTGTCTTCGCAGGTACTGCAGCATGGAAAGCCGACGCGTCATTGCCGACAAGCCTGTGCGGCGTTGTTCTGCTCTGCCATGCATGAGCAGAACTGCTAGATGGCGAGGGGGGAGGATTGTTTCAGTGGGTTCGCTGTCCACAACGTGAATGAGACCGCGGCGTCGCACTAATGGGTCGTCCAAGGTTTCAGGCGTTTCGAGCTGCGCGAGCAGCTGTTGATCTGAGCACTCGGAGAGGACGACGCTCCAGGGCAAGCGATAGAGATTCGCCACCTGCGCCAAATCTTGGTCGCCAACTTCCGAGCTGCTAAACCAAAGTGCCACGTCGCGATTGTCGAGCAACCCGATGAGATGGCGAAGGGAGGCGTTGGCGTCGTTGGACTTCTTCATATTTTTACCGTTAACCAACTTGGTCATTCTGTCCAGCGGGGGAATTGTAGGGGCAATGTCGGGCCGCGTTCCCGACCTGCATTGCGGTTGCCCCAGATTATGGGGCGCTTGTCCACTGGATAAATCTCACGAGACGAATAGAACTTCTCATAACACGAATGTCCGAGCTCCTGAACAGGGAATCCATCTCAAGCCAAATTCCATTTCGGGCGGACAGTGTTGAGAAACTCGGCTGTTGCCGGGTAACACTCGGTTTCGAGCAACGACTGGGACCCCGCCCGGATCAAAGATGGCACGTGCCGCGCGGCGCGCGAACATCCTGCAACGCTCGATGATGCCGCGTTCGGCGTGGCTTCGAAGGTGAAGCCGAAGTTCATGCGTCCCGGCGACGACAGCGCAGCGCAAATCTCGAAAAATGCTTCCGGAGGACGCTGTCGACGCTAAATCGAGGATATTTCAAGGAAATCTGTACGAAGTAGACGTCCGAACTGCGTGATTTCATTCGGTACAGGGGGGGTAATATTTGACCCGGCCATTACCAGAGCGAAAGATCGCTTATCGGAGCGCCGCATCGATCAATCTCGCCAGCCTCGCCCCCGCGAGCGCCACCTGCTGTTGAGCTATGCGCTTGGCGTCTGCCTGATAGGCGTCGGTCAGCGCGAACGGCCCGGCACCGTCGCCGATTGGCCCGATATAGACTGCCTGCTCCGCCAACTGCTCGCTCTCTTTCACCCAGGTCGCCGGATCCTCGACCGCCGCCGCAGTAGCATCGGGCGAGGGCAGGGTGGCCGCGAGCGCCTCAGCGTCCGACGGGCCGCCGCGGTCGCCGAGCAGGCCATCCCAGTAGGCATGCAGTTTCGCCCCGCAGGTGAACGCGAGGCACACGGTCTCCTTGTTGCCGCCCTGATCGCCCTTCGGCATGCCGCGCGAGAACCGCGATGTCGCATGCAGCGGCTGGTGAACATCGCCGACCAAATGAAGCAGCCACACCAGATCGTAGGACTTCACGTCGTCACTCGCCGAATTAGAGGCGAGGGCGCGCCGAAACGCCTCGATCTGCGTCAGCGCGTTCGGCGCCCGAGGCGATTCGCCGGGCGTGCCGTCGGATGAGAACGGCAGGTCGACATAGTGCCAGTAGTCGTGGACAAGGTGGTCGGAATAGCCGGCGTTCGCCGTTGCGTCGGCGCCGTCCTGCGCGATGGAGCCCCGCTGGTAGTTGTTGCTCCGCTTGATGTCGTCAGCCCACGTCGCCGCATGGACGAAGGCGGCGCGGTCCTGCTCCGCCGCCGGCACACCGCGCACCCATTTGTCGAAATTCGGATTGAGCCGCAGGAGCGCCGCAGCGCGCGCTCGCGCGGCGGGCGTGAGGCGCTCATAGGCGACTGCCGCGACGGCCATATGGCCCATGTCCCACCAGGCGCGGACAGTGGTCGTCGAAAGAGCGAGGAGCGCGACGGCTGAGGCGGTGCGAAGCAATGTCTTCATCATGATCATTTCCTACTGAAACGTAAGCTCCGCCACCGATGCCGGCATTCCGCGACAGGCGGATGACCGCGGAGCGTGCCTGCCCTTCGGAGCGCCATGGGCTTCCTTCCGGCTGTCTCCTAGCGTAAGAACAAAAAAAGAACAACGGAGATGCCGCATGGTCCGCCGGACTTCCCGATCTGACGCCTTCGTCGACAAGTCGCGCCTCCTCGAGGAGCTACGAGCATGCCGCGAGGCGGTCGTTCGGGAACAGACCCGGATGCGGGTCAGCGGCCCGCTCTATTATGCGGGGGCGACGGTCATTGCGGCGATAGACGCCCTAGCGCTGATGCTCACGGGGAATGGCCAATATTTTTGGGAGCCGACGCGAACGGGTCAATCCGACAAGCCGTCAGAAAGCGGCAACTGATCCACGATCAATTGCGGCCTTCAACGTCGGCGCGGGCCTGTTCCTCTTCCAGCAGCGACAGTCGGGCCATTCGCAGAAAATATTCGACCATTGGATCTGATTGCTGGGCCTCGGCAATCAGATAGTCGATCAGGCTCAACATGGCCGATACGCGATTGAATTCGGCGACCGGCGACTGCGTCGACGATTCCGTGGGATTTTTTCGAATCATGTGTCTCCGCCTGGCACTGATCCCGTATTTTCACGGAGCGGACCAGGGTTCGCAGGAGGCTGCAACGAAAAATTCAATGATTGCGAAAAATTCCCCATCAATGACCATGCTTGCGCCGCCACTCTGCAAATTGCTTCTCGATCCAGTCGCTGTGCTGTGGGTAGCGAATGGCGAGGTCGGCAACAACCTTCTCGACGCCCTTCCTGGCGACGTCCCAGGGGGTTTTTTCGTCCTCGAGAAGCCGATCGGTGTTCTCAATTGTTCGCGCGACGAGGCGCGCGAGGTCTGGATCGACCGACATGTCGATACCTCGTTAAACGCCAATCATTGGCGCGCCGGTCACGTAGCAACGAACGGTTGCCGGCCGCCTAAATCGATCGCTCAAATTTCGTTAATGCAGAAAAAGCCCCGCCTGCGATTACGTGCTGGGCTCTTGGTTCATTGGACATGGTCCAGGTCGCGAGCGAGGATCGCCGTCCGCCGTCCGCCGTCCGCCGGCGGCGGCCGCGGCAAGGCGATAGCTCGGTCTCAGGCCGGCGGCAGTCTCTCGCATGGCCCGACCATTTGCAGCAAGGCAGACGACAGCGGCGGCTCGCGCTGGAGGAGGGCGTAGCGCCGCCCGTTCCCAGCGCCAGCTATGCAGCGATCGAAGGTCGGGACGTCGCTCATTTGCCGATATGCTTCGAGATGTCGGGCCAGAACACGGCCAAGGCCGACGTCCCGAGAATGCCGACCGCCCACCAGAATATTTTCTCGCCGCCCTTGCGCGCGCCGGCGCGGAGCGCCCGCACGAATTTTCGATCCTCGGCGATCTCATCGCCCTCTCGCAGATCCTCGAGCCGAGCGTTGCGCAGAAACTCCATATCCTTGCGCGTCTCCACCCTTTCTTCCGGCGAGCGGCAATCAATGCCGAGCGTCATCTCGAATTTTTCCGCGATCACCTCGCGCACGGCCGCCTTCACATCCTCTTTCGTAAGCTCGCTCATTTGCGTTCCCCGGCCAGCCCCAAATCCAGACGCTCACGCCACCGAACATTCGCCGCGTGCCGATCGCCGCAGCTCACCAGAGCCACGCGGTCGCGCCCCCAGAGGCGTTCGACCTCGCCGGCGGCGAGCGCGCGCGGCGGCAGCCTGGTCGGGCGCTCGCACGGCTTATCGAGATCGCCGGGCGCGTCGGCTTCCTTCGCAGCCAGCTCGCGCACGGGCTCGGTCCGGCTGCTATCGGGCGAGACGGTCGAGGCGCATGACGCCAGCAGCATCGAGGCAAGGGCGGCGGTCATGAGCGGCGGACGCATCGGCGGATTCCTTCAGTCGGATTTCGAGATCGAGATTTTTGCGGGCGAGGGCCTCCGATTCGACGCGGCCGGCGGCGCGGGCCTCGGCGATCACCGATTCGCGCCTCGCATGTTCGGCGTCCGCTGCGCGCTGGAGCTCCACGCGGAACGTCTCGAGGCGCGCTTCGCAGGCGGCGTGCTCACGACGGCCGGCGATGAGCCATGCGAGGCCAAAGGCGAGCGCTGCGGCGCCGATCGGCGTGCGGACCGCCGAGACGACGAGGCCGAGGGCGGCGCGCGCGGCGGGGAGGAGAAGAGCGAGAAAGGGCATAGTGGGTCCTCAGCGTGGGCGCCGAGCGGCGCACGCCCTCTCGACGATGCAGAATCCGGCGGCGATGATGACGACCAGAACAACGAAAGGGAGCGCCGCGATGCTGCCGAACATGTCGCGCATGTCAGCATGACTCCCAAACGCCAGCGCGAAGCCAGCCGTGGAAATGCGTTTGATCGCCGATGATGTGATGGACAGAGGGATTGAGCGTCGCGCGTTCTTTGTCGCCGTTCCATTCCCAGGGTGGCGATGCATTTCGGGCGAAACTCGAGAGCGCCGAATAGGTCGAGTAGTCTTGGTTAGCGAGGAAGGTGACGGCCGTCGCCGTCAGCGTCACCGGCGTCGCCACCATCCAAAGGCACGCCGTGCTGAGATCGATCGCGCCGCTCACCGTCTGGCCGTTGGTGATGGCCGCCGTGGTGGTGATCTTCTGCGCGTTGCCGACTTGCGTGACGATTGAATTCGCGACGACTGGCGTCTTACCCGGCTGCGCGGCTCGCGACCAGAGATGGGTGGAGCTGGGGATCTCCACCCATCCTTGCGTATTGAGAAATCCGCCGACGATAGAGTCCGCCGAAGGGTGCGAGGCGGCGTCCTGCACATAGCGGCCAACCGGCTATTGTTGATCGCCATAGCCGGGCAGGCGCCGATGTCGGTCTACGCATCGACCGACAGCACATAGATTTACTCGGCGCGCCGGAACAGCGGCGCAGAGCCGCATTCCAGCAAGCGCCGCGGTCAGCATGAGCCGCCGGTTAGCACGCCTTTCGTGAAAATCATCGTGCAGTCGGACGCGCCGCCACTCGCGCGAACCGTCTTCGTCCCAGTGAAGCCAGCGACAGTCGCCACATTACCGGAAGCGTCATTCGTAAGCGTTCCCGCCGTCGTATACGCTGGGAAAGTAACAGTCCCGTCTGCCGCGACGCAGAACCGGCTCACGGGCGACGCTGCCGCGCCGGCTCCGCCGGCGTTGTTTGGCGCAGCATAGAGGCAAGCCCCTCCGACCGAATTATTGAACGCGAACTGACTCCCGAAGCCGTTCGCGGCATATTTCCAGCCGCCGGAATAGTAGAGGTTGCCTTGGATGCTGCCGCTAGCGCCCATGAGCAGCACGCCGGAAAGCGTCATATCGGCGGCAAAAGTCTGCGTCGCCGACCATGTGTGCGGTTGCCCGAACTGAGCGACGAAAAACGCCGTCGTCGCAACCCGCGTCGAGTTGTCGCTTGCGGCCGGGGTCGGGGCGGTCGTCGGGGCGTTGAGCGCAATTCCGGTCGGCGCATATCCGCTGCGCGTGATGGTAATCGCGTCCGTCCCGGCCGAGCCCGCATCATTGAGCGCGGCCAAATGCCATGTGCCGGTCGCGTCGTTGACGGTGTTCCACTGTTTGAGGTCGGAGCCGGCTGCCGAGTTGACCGCCAGCCAAGCCGGATTGGTGCTCAGAGTCGTGAAATTATACGCAGTTACGTTGCCTTGGAAATCCTGTCCGCTACGCTTCCAGACAAGAGAACCACTGCCACCGAGAATGGTCGCCGTGTCAGTCACATTATCGACGGTGATATCCCACGCCTGCACAGTCGCTTGAGGCGATGGCGTCGAGATTGCTGGCGAACTCGGGGACCAACTTCCCGTGTTCGGCTGCATGATACGGAAGCCATTCAGCTTGATAAGCTGCGGGAAGAGCGGCGTGCCGGGCGGATCAAATGCGAAGAGGATCGCGGGCGAGCCCGGCTTCAGACATTCACCACCATTGATGATGAGCTGGAGATTTCCGTAGTTGGCGCCAGGATTGTAAATCCCTTCACTTCGAATGCATTCACTCGGTGACACAGCCGAATTAGGCATGGCCCGGAAATTCGAGATCATAATTTCCGGGTTGTCCTCCAACGCCAGTCCTATGCCGACGTTATCGAGGTCGATATTCGCGATCTTCACGCCAGTGGCAATGCCATTGTAACCCGGCTCAGCGTGACTGTTATCATAGAACGTTCTAAACCCTCGGTGTGCGCCCCAGACGAATATATTCGACATCATAGGGGTATCGACACGGCCGAGCGTGATGCCGTCCATGTGGTTTAATTGATAGGCTAAGACATTGGCGTCACCAGACCAAAACGTCCAGCCGAGCTGCAAATTTCGCCATGTTGACGTGTCGCCGTCGCCAGTTACTTTGATGCCGGCTTTGAAAGGCTGGCCGTAGATATCGGTAAATTCGCCACCGCGTGCGCGGTCGGTGAGAATTCCATAGGTCACATTCCGCAACATCACGTTGCGCACGGTGAGGCGATGGCCGCCCGCCTCCGAATATGCAGCGGGGTTGCTGTAGATCGCCCACGGGTTTTCGTTCGGCGTCCACCCAACTCCCGGCGTGGGCTGCGGCTGGCGAATTTCGAGATTTTCGACCGTGCAATGCGGGCCGGTCGCCTCGATGCCTTTCGGATCGGCGGCGGCGAGATAATCTTGGACAAAGACAGTTCCGACGTTCGGCTCGCTCGGTGTTGTTCCCGCAAGCTCGGCCCAACCGACGCCTTCGATCGTCGTTCCGGCCGGGCAGGAAAGATGCGAAGCGAAGCGCCACTTGCCAGCCGGTAGAATGACAGTTTTCCCCGCGTTGTTGGCGAGTATCTGGTTTACAGTCGCCGTGAGATCGAGCGAGCCGGTGTAGGACTCCACATTCGTCACCTGCGCCGCACTCATGTAATTCGTCGCGATGACGATATTTTCGAGAACGCTGGCAAGCGAATTCGGCTGCGCGCCGCTCGACTGCGATTGATAAGTGATGAGCGGTGCCGACATTTGCCCGTTCACGTCAAGGATCGGGAAGCTGCCCGCGCCGTTCGCCGGTAGCCCGAGCGCCGCCGCTATGCCCGAGCCGAGGCCACTTCCGGGCTGGCTCATCACGTTCATGAGGGGCGTATCTGTCGGCGAGCTAGGAGTGCTCGTGCCGTTGCCGAGGACATGACCAGAGCCGATCGTCTGGGCGCGTCCAGCGGACAGCGCAAGCGACATCGCGAACGCCAGCGCAAGCGCCGACGCCAAGAGGCATTTGAGCATCTCTATTCTCCTAATTGTCAGAGAGTGTAGTAAGGGCTAGTCAGCAGCGGATAGAATGTGCAGCTCCTATAATCGATATCGATAACTGCCATTCGCAGCGGCGGTGAGGTCGCGCCTCGGAGCGTGGTGTCGTTGGATCGAGGCGGACCCCAGGATTTTCGGCTTGGGCCGGAATGGTCAGGCAGTCACGGCGGACAGCCTGACGATGGGATCATCGCTCAAAGGCGCGATGCTTTCCAGCGTCATTGAGTGGCGGCGAGCGCCGCCGCGCCGATCAGCGTGCGGATCGCCGCCGAGAGGGCGTCGAGCGCGCCTTTGAGCAGCATGGGGAGGAGGGCGAGAAATGGCATGGACGCGCCCTCAGCCGATCCGCTTGCGGGTCAGGGCGAGCCAGCCGACATAGAGCAGCGGACCTCCTATGCCGACGACGACGCCGATCGCAACCGATTCTCCGATGATTTCGGCCGTGGTTTTGACGATTTCGACCATGGCGCTCACCTCCCGACGTTGACGCCGGCGACGGCATCGTCGACGCGCGCGGCGATGATCTTGTCCGCAGCACGCATCGCTCGCCACGCGACATAGGCGACGATGACAGTCACCACGAGTCCGACGATCAGAGGCCAATAGCTCTTCAGCAGGTCGACGATGTCGGCGCCATGCGCGAAGCCGACATAGGCCTCCTGAGCTTTCTGCAAAGCGTCTCCGGCCTGCGCAGCCATGCTCACCATGTCGCCGCCGAGCACCGTTCCCGCAGCCTTCTTGATTAGATCGCCGCCCGCGATCGTCCGCGAGCCGGCGGCGCGCAGATAATCAGCGGAGATCGACTCGTCTTCCTGCAGATCGACCGGTGCGGCGAGCACGCGCGGGGCAACCTCTGTGGACTGGACGATCTTCGCCGCGTCGGGGCCGACGCCGCCCGTCGCAGCGAGGAACTGCCGACGCTCGCTATCGCGCCGCCCCTTGATCTCGGGCGGCTTGGTCCACATCATCAGCGCCGCCGCCGCGCCCTCATAGTCTCCGGCATTGAGGCGCTTGACGACGGTCGACCGCTCGAATTTGCGATCTTTGTTGCCGATATTGAAGACGAACGAAACGAGCGCGTCGAACTGCCCCTGTGTGAGCGGGACCTTCACGGCGCTGCGCACGATCGCTTCATATTCTACGAGATCGCGCGAGAGGATTTCGTCGACCTCCGCCTTGCTGATCGTCATTCCGGCGTGCGGGACGGGCGCGCCGGCAGCCGCTGTATGGCCGACGCCAATCGTCCAGACGCCGACGCTGTCGCGGTAGGCCCGTGTCTTGGCGCCCTCGCGACGGATCAATTGCGCGCGGCCGGCCGCGCTCATTCTCATAGTCATGTTTCACCTCTGGGAGCGCGCGCGTAGGCGCGCGAAAGCGCCGCGAGAATCGCGGTCGCGATGCTGGAATGTCAGGAAAGCGCTGGCTTTTACGCCGCTTAGCCGAGCGAGATCGCCAACGACGTGGTCAGCCGCTACGCCGCGGCAGTGACGCCGGCCTTCGCGCGGGGGCGCCACCGCTGGGCGAGACGTCGGCCTTTGGCGATCATCGGTCGTTCGATGGCGTGATAGGTGACGGAGGCGAGCGCCGCCGCGGCTGCTACGACCACGCAGAACATGAGCGCGAACGATATATTATCGTCCATAAGCTTATCGCCGCAGGCCGCGCCCCTGATCTTGCAAATCGCGTTGTTGATTTTGATCATCGCCTCGACCGCGGCGAAGTGCCAAAGATAGACGCCATAGGAAATCTTGCCGAGCCATGCGGCAGGCCGATTGGAGACCACGCCAAATGCGCCACTGGCGAGGCTGATCGCCAGCGCTCCAAAAGAGCCCGCGAAGAGCATATCGCGGCCCGGGAAATCCGCCGTCATCGCCATGGCGAGAAGGAAGCCGACGGCGCCGAGCGCGCATGCGGCACCTGTGATTTTCGAGACGGCGACGTCTCGGCCGATACGATAGGCCAGCATGCCGACGAAAAACGCCGGCAATTGGCTCGGAAGGGCGAAATAGCTAAATGCCTCCAAGAGATAGATCGGAGCGCCCTCGAAGATGCCGACGCTCCTATCCGTAACGGAGGCGCGAAACGCGATTGCGATCGCAATCGCCGCCACGAGGCCCAGTCCCGCGGATGCGAGCGATTTCACGCGCGATGCGAGGAGCGGAAAGATCGCATAGAAGGTCATCTCCGCGGCGATCGACCATCCGCCTGGCACGACGCTATTGATCGTCCAGGGGCTCGCCCCGTGCGCGAAGGCGGTCGTTGCCAAAACGTCGGCCCACGACACCCCGTCGGGCGCCCAGTATCTCGGGCGCAAGCCATAGATCGCCAGATAGGCGACTATGGCGAGCCAAAACATTGGCGCAACGCGAGAAATTCTACGGATATAGAACGCGAGAGCCCCGTCGCGCCGCGCCTCCCAAGAGGCCATCAAAGTGAGCCCGGAAACGACGAAGAAGAGCTGGACGCCATATCTGCCACTGCTCGCGAGCGCTTGCAGAGGGCCGTCGAAGCCGATGACGGCTTGGCTCGTATGGACGGCGATAACGCCCAAAACAGCATATCCGCGCAGTGCGTCGATATATTCCAGGCGCTCCGCCGCGCCGCTCGGCCCGCTCATGAACTTCCTTCGAAGAAATGTGAAGTCGAGTCGAAGCTACGCGATTTTTGCGCTGCGCGGCAAGGCGCATTCAGCCTGGGGCGACGCAGTTGAGGTTGCCGTCGAGGTGCCACACCATGCCGAGACCGAGCTCCGTGCCGACGAGAGGCACCGTGCGCGGTGTGAAGGTGGTGGTGTAATGGTCATCGAACCAGATCGCGACCTCATCGATGACGCCAGGGAAGATATTGCCAGATGATCCGTTTAAGCTGCCGACGCAGAAGGGCGTGTCCCCCGCGATTCCGCTCGCCTCGCTCGTTTCAGCGCCGATCAGCGCGCCATCGAGATAGAGCTTGGTCTGATTCTGCGTCACGACGAGCGCGACGTGATGCATCGCTCCATCCGTGATCGTAGGATTCGAGCCGCCGCCAGTCGGGCCGGTGCCGTTGACATAGGCGTCCCCTCCGCCGGACACCGTGTAATTGGCGATGAGCCTTCCGTCCGGCGCGAGCCCGATCCATCCTTTCTGCCCTTGACCGCAAATGACCTTTACCGACGCCGGCGTGGTGGAAGTCGAGAATCGCGCCTCCATCGTCCATGTCGCGCCTGGAGGGAGATTGTCATTCGCCGAGGCCGTGAGCCCGTAGCCATCCATGCGCGCCTGTCCGAAGGCCGTTGGCGAGGCCGTCGCATAGGCGAGACCCGTTCCGGTGAGCGCCGGAAGTGAGTAGGTCGTCCCGTGAAGCGCGGCGGAAAAGCGCTGCCCGAGCGTGACAGAGCCTGCCTGAGATTGATGCACACCATCAATGAGGTCGATATTCATCGGTTGCGAATAGATCGCGCCATGCGTTTTGGCGTATTCGAGCTGCGCCTGCCGAATGACGTCACGCTGCAACTCGTTACCCCACCAGGGGCTATCGATATTCGGTATCGCGCAGAGCAGGATCTGGAACTGCGAGCCGCGCACGACATTATGCGCCTGCAGATCCGCGATGACCTCGGCTAGGTATCCCTGATAGAACGAGAACAGCATGCCGTTGCCGGCGTCGGTGTGGCCTTGAAACCAGATAAACGCCTCGAAGCCGCCCACTGCGTCCAGCACGGCGCGTAGAGGCGCGACATTGTTGGCTACCGCGCTCGGCACCCATGTCTCGATCCAAGAGCCCCCGACCGCGTGGCCGACCAGCGCGCAATTGACGCCTGACGCCGCGACCTCGCGTCGCAGAAACTCCGCCGCGAACGTGCTGTCGTAATTGGAGGCGTCATCAGGCTGCGCCCACGCCGGCGTGGTTACGGTTCGCGAGAGATCCTCATAGGTGGCATAAACCGAAGAGTTGGAGCTGATCGAAACGCCGAGCGAGGCGTTGGTCGCGGTGTCGGCGACACGCCCGAGCATTCGCACGGCGAGGGACTGGCCTGCGACCCCGACGACCCGACCCATCCCGATCTTCTTCGTTCCCAGCTGCCAAGTGGTCCCGTCGCCGGAGAGGTCGAGATAGAACCATCCGAGCCGTGCATCGACGCCCTGAATATTCAGCGTCTGCGCGCCAGTGACGCGCGTCAGAGCTGCGCGCCAAGGCGCCTGAAGGATCGTCGAACCATCGGCCGCCGAACGGCAACGCGCCCAAATTTGGCCCGGCACCGAGACGCTCGCGCCGACCGCCATCTGGCCGAAGCCGAGGCCGCCGCCGCCGCCGGAAGCCGTTTGACGTTGATAGACCCTATTCTCGGCGGCGAGCTGATCCATCGCGAATGTCGCCGGACTGAGAAAGGCGAGATCGACATTGGTTGCGATCCCCATATCCGCGCCGATGATCTCCGCCATTTTGCGGAAAAGATATTTGTTGGGATGCAGGCCATCCATAAACCAGACGCCGCGATTGTTCAGCGTGTCCGTCGGGGCCGTCCAATAGGGCTCGACGCTCATGTCGAGCGATGTCGCGCGCATCAGATCGACGCAGTGCACTTCGTAGCGGTCGCAGCACTCGATGACCGCGCGTCGCTTCCGCTCCCAATTCTCGGCCTGCGAATAAGCGCTCGCGGAATCGACCCGCTTTTGCGGGAGCGCGGTCGCAAAGATCAGCACCGGCTTCAGCAACGGCGCGATCTTCGCGTCACGTTCCGCCTCCGTCTCCGAGCCGGTGAGATTGGCGCGCACGCGGATGTTATCGTAGCGAGCCTTGAACTTGCGGATGATGTGGCTGATTGCTTGGATGAGCGTCGAGCCGGCGTAATCAGCGCCGATGTCTGTCTCCGGGACGATCGACTCGCCACTGATGGCGCCGAAGGTGCCAACCGTCCCGGCGGCGCCGGTGTCGTTGCCGCCGATTAGAACCACGACAAGCCTGGCGCCGTAATCCCAGATGCGTTGCAGCTGAGCGTTTGCGGCGAGCTGCGCTGTCGTGTAGCCCGAGAAACCGCCAGCATAGACGCTGACGCCCGTGAGATCGGCCATCGCGCTCGCATATCCCGCATAGTCGGTCGACGAAATGCTGTCGCCATAGAGCAGGATTCTATCGGTCGCCTGGAGCTGCAATTGCCGCGGTGCCTTGAACGGCGCGAGCGCGAATTTGGCGTTGGCCGTGGCGTTGACTTCGCCCCAGACTCTTCCGACAGTTACGGGCAAGCGCGCCGATTGTGTCGGCGTCGGATGAAAGGTGGCCGATGCGGTCGAGATGCGCACGTAGGCCGTATCGACCGGCGCAACCGCCACGCCCTCGAACAGATAGGCCAACAGACTGCCAACGACGCCGCCCACGACCGAGGAAAGAAACGTCCCAGTCGCATCGAAGAAGCAAATGCTTCCGACGAGCGCATGGCCCCAAAGCTTAAAGGTGATGGCGTCTCCGGCCTCCGCAGGAAGGAGGCTCGTGCAGACCCAATTGCCGTCGGACGTGAATACGCCAGTCGGACCGAAATAGCCGACGTTGGTAGCGTAATCGATCAGCTCGACGGATTGCCCGCTATCGACGCGATCGGCGAGCGCTCGCAACGCCTCCCAAATCGCCGCCGCCGTCGTGAGCAGCTTGACGGTCTGCGCGAGCGTCGGCTGGAAGGCCGCGGACGCCGTGGCGATTCGCAGATAGGCGGAGCCCGCAGGCGCACGAATGGAGCCGTCGACTACATCGGCGAGTGGCGCCACCGAGGAGCCGATCTTGGCGGAAATGAACTGCTTGTCTGCGTCGTAAAAACAGATGTTGCCGACGGCAGAGTTGCCGTAGAGCGTGAAAATGATGGTGTCGTCCGGCGCTACCGGCAGGAAACCGCTATTGATCCAGTTGGTGTCCGAGCTCGCGAGTACGCCGGTCGTTCCCAGATAGCCGGAGCCGGTGGCATGGCCGATCAGCTCGACAGCTTGGCCGCGTGTCGCGAGATAGAGCGGGGCTCCGCTGATCGAGCCTCTGAACGACGAGGGAACTGCGCCGAGCGTGCCGTAGCAGAACCGGACGAAAGCCGTGGAGGCCGGCGCGGTGAAGGAGCCGCTATAGACCGCCGAATTCGAGGCGCTCACATGCGTTTCGAGCGCCACCGACGACGCATCATAGAAGGTGACGGAGGAGACGCCCGTGTTACCGAGGCCGGAGAAGACATAGACCTCTCCGGGTGCCGCTTGCAGCATCGGCGAGGAGCGCCAGTTCGCATCAGTGGCGGAAAGAGCGCCCGTCGTTGTGACGTATTGGGTAAGCGTCGCCAGCGAGGAGATATCGGCGACGATCGTTTCGGCCTTTCCGAGCTGCGCGGCGATTGCTGGGTCGAGGAGCGGATCACCGTTCCACGTCCAGCCGCCGGCGCCGTTCGAGACATAGGTTCCGTTGCGGTCCACTTGACCGGCGGTATCGGCCGTCGCCGATTCATTGCCGCCCGAATTCGCATAGGTGAACGTCGCGTAGTCCACCACAGTGACTGCGACCTGGTCCGCGTTGTAGCTGGAGGCGCCGAGGTTGCGGATGTTGACTTTGGCGCCAGGCGTAAGCCCGTGCGGAGTCTCAGTGACGATGGTCGCGATGTTCGATGAGCGCCCGCGATACGCCGTTCTCGCGACGATATCGCTCTCGACGATCGCGCGAATATTCGCTGCCGCGGTCGTTACGAGCGCCATGGCCGCGACGGTCGGGAAGCCAAGCGATGCGCCAGTTAGGATTTTCCAGGCCGTGCCGTCATAGCCATAGAGCTGCGCTTCGTCGAGCACATAGGCGGAGAAAACCGCATTGGGGGCGGTAAAAGCCCAAGCCGATCCCAACCATTCGGCGACCTTCCCGGCCTGCCCAGACCAGGAGCCTGTCGCGCCGGCCGGCACAATCCATCGCTGGCCAGCAGACGGGCTGCCCGGAGGCGTCGCGTCCGTGCGCGACTGGACACCCGTCACCGGCGCTTGGTAGCGCGAAAGGATCTCCGATGCGATGGCGGAGCCGAGAGCGCGAAGCTCGGGTTTCGCCGGTCGATTGATGGGCGAATCTGCGACTCCGGGAGTCACACGGTCGCGAAACGCCGATGCGAACAGCGCCGCTAGATCAGCCATTTTAGCCTCTGATTTTTCGGGATTTCGTCAGGAGACGACGATCGTCGCCATATCCGAGAAGGGGCTGACCTCGCCGTAGGGCGACGTGAGCCATGCTTCGACCTGATAGGTTCCGAGCACGAGAGCGTCCGTCTCGCGCGCCCAGCGGCCGAGAACCGTGTCGGCGATCGACCAATCGCTCTCCGGTGCGGTCATGGGGCGGTAGCGGAAATGCGGGATCAGAACATCGTTGCCGGGATCGGCGATCGACATCTGGATGAACTTCTGGCCGGCCACTGTGACCACCGAAAGGGTCGGCGTCGCCGGCTTATCGATCGCCGGCCCGGCAGGCACGGGAACGGCGACGGTCGGATTGACGGGATCGTTCGGCGGCGTGACGTCATCGAATGCGTCATTCGCCAGCTTGATGACCTTGATCGTTACGCGATTGAGCTGCGGCGTCACCTCGATAGGGCCGTCGATCCAAAACTTGCCGGAAAGGCCGATCTCAGGACAGTCGAAGCGTACGGCACGCTTGCGCCTGGCGCGGAGCAGAGACCATCCGCCTATGATCGTTCGCCGCTCCTTGCAGTTCACGCGGCGCATCGAGCGATGTGCGAGGCGATAGCTCTGCGAGAAGCTCTGTATGGCCTCGTGCTGGAGCTGCGCGACCTGCTCTCCGATCGCGTCATAGGCGGCGTCGTCGATCACTGCCGGGCCGTCGTTGTTCTGAAAATTCATCCGCGGCTCGACATAAATGCCGACGAACTTCGACGAGGCGGAATAAGCGCCGCCGACCGGGTCACGCGTGACGGCCGAGACGTCGCGCAGGGTGAAAGTCACATCGGGCTCGAGATCGTCATAGATCCAGTAGGCCCATTTCCCGAACTCGTTTTGATAGAAGAATCCGTCGCATGAGATATCGATGCGGTCCTCGACCGCGCGACGCTCCTCCGCCGTGTTGAACTGCATATCGCAGCGCGCCCAAGGCTCATTATCGCCGTAGAAATTCGGCGTCGGCTCATCGCAGCGATCAGCGGCTGCCGCGAAGCTGTCCCAATCGATTTCGTCTTCGGTGTTACGAAACCCGGCCTCATGGGTGCGGTGCCAAGCGCGGCAGATCGCTGCGTTGCGCGAATATTTCCAGGTGGATTTATCCCCGAAGCTCTGCGTCGGGTCTCGCGGATCGTAAGCGAGCGCCGCGCGCCGAACGAAGCGCCATTTCGGAAAGCCCTCGGGATAGACCTTGAAGCGATCAATCGTCTGATATTTCGTTGCCACCATATAGGCCATGGAGAGGCCGCAGCACTTGTGGTCGGCGCCCCAATTGATGACGGTCGAGGCGTAATCGGGACGCACGCCGAGCGGATGATCGCCAAAAAACTCGCGCAAGAGCGTGGACGGCCGCCCGGCGTCGGTCGCGTTGCGGAACTCGACAAACACGCTCGGAGCCGTTCCGATCGGCAATTGCTGAATTTGGCCTTGCCAATAGATATAAGAAAAGCGCTGCGTATATTTGATCCCGGCGTTCGGCCATTGGACGCCGTCGCCGAAATCTACGCTGCCGATCGAGGTTATCGGCGCGCCATAGGCATAGGCCGCCGGGCCAGAAGAAAGCGGCAACAACTCGTTATCGCAATACCAGGCCTCTACCCCGTCGATCGGCCCACAATCTACGACGGCGGCCATGCCGAGCCATCCGTTTTCGAGCTCATAGAAAGTAAAGTCGCCACCGTCCGAGACGAGCCCGAAGCCATAGAAGCGATTGGCCACCGGCGATGCGCGCGTCATCATCGTTTGCGACGGCGGCAATTGCGGCAGCTGCCCTTGCTGGCGATGGCGCGGCGCGAGCGCCAATGCGGCGCCGGCGAGCGCGCCAGTGACGATGACCGTGGCGGCGATCGTCGAGAATGTGACCGCGCCGAAGGCGGTGGCCGCGGCGGCGGGTACAGCGACCTCGACGGCCGCAGCGATCAGCGGAACGAGCAGCTGCGGCATGTCAGCCGATTCGCCACGCTGCGAGCACGACGGGGTCGCAGATGATGAGCAGCCGGCCGAACGACGCGGCGACGCAGGCGTGACGGGCGCGCATGGCGAGGGCGGGAGGCGCCTCTTCCTGAGCAATCAAGACGACGTCTCCCTCGCGGGCGTCCCATGGCGCGATTTCGTGCGCGCCGATCGCTTCGGCGGCTGCATGCACGCCGAGCAGCATTCCGCGGCGCCAGAGCGAGAGCTGTCGCCGCCGCGAGAAGGGCACAGCGACGCCTCGCGCACGCAAGCAATCAGCTACCGGCTCGCTGCATAGAGAGTCCGCCTGTAGGGGGTAGGACTCGAAAAAGGCGAGCACGTCGCCGGCGGCGTCAGGAGAAATCGAGTGGTCGCGAATATTGCACCAACCCCACGCGCTCGAGGCCGCGGTCTCCCGTATGGCGCGCGCGCTGATCGATATCGGTGATGAGGCCATGCACGGGCCGCCAGCGCATAGAGCCCAGCGGTTGCATGGTGAGTGTTATCGTCGAGGTTCCATCGTCGTGGTCGAGCGACGAGGTGAGCTTGTCCATCTCGCGCGTCGCCTCGAGGCTGACCGCCGCGAGCTTCCATTCCTCGCCGATCACGCCCGTACCGAAGGCGAGGATGAATATCTCGGCTTTGCGTCCTCTCACCTCTTCGTCCTGGTTGTCGGCGAGCGCGAAGTAGCGCGCATCGAGCCCCGAGAGAACGATCGTCGTGGTCTCTTTCGGGCGCCCATAGCCGAATTCGAGATTGCTGATCGTCCCGACGCCATTCGCGCCGAGAAAGATGCGGTCTCCGACGTCGAGCGAATAGCGACCGGGCCAAACATGCATTGTCTGGCTCTTGAAATAGAAGGTGAAGCCGAGCGTCATATGCGGCGTCGCATGCTTATCCTGCATGGCGAGCCAGTCATCGAAATCCATCATCACCACGTATCCTCGATAAAATCGAGCGAGACCACGCCGTGAATTCCGAGATGGAGCGATCCGAGAGTCGTGCGCGCCTGCGTGATGTCGACGCGCATGCGAATTACCGGGTCATAGAGCTCGACCTCGTCCCCGGCGACGAGCGCCTCGCGCAGCGGCGGCCAAACGGAAATCATCTTGTCGCCGCTATCATCGATTTCCTCGAGGTCGAAAATGCCGTAGCCGCGCTCCCCGAGGCCGATGAATTGACCGGCCGAGAGCAAAGCGCCGTCTGGCGGCGTCATGCGAAAGCGTGTGGTCATTTGCTCGGCCGTAGCGGCGACGACTCCGGGTGTCGATACGCCAGCGAAGAGGGACGAATCCGAGAACGTCGTTCCGTCAGAGAACGGCGTCGGATCAGATGGTGAGAGCGGAGCCCGCCGCCAGTCCCACATCGGCATATAGAGCGCGCCGCTCGTCGCGATGACGCGCAACAGGATCGCGCGATATGCGAATATTTTCCAATCATGGATCGGGATATCGACGAGGCGCATCACCCATAGGCCGGCGTCGTTCCGCACGCGCTGCGGAGCGCCGATGGCCGGGCGGGGGCCTTGAACGAAGGGCGCCTCGACCATCGGCTCGATCTCCACCGGCGCCAATTGTCGCGGCCACCGCGGTAGAGCTGGATCGACGAAGTTCATGCTCGGTTTTGCCGATCCTGAACGATGTCGAGAATGTTGCGGCTATAGTTTTGCAGTGCGCCGGAAACCTTGTGGTCGATGAGGATGCTTATTTCCCCATCGCTCAGGCGCTTCGCGGAGACATCGGTATCCCGCCCGCGCATATTCGTGATCTTGATGGAGGTGCCGCGATCGGACGCGCGGGCCGCGGCCGCCCCGCTGCTCGCCATATCGCTGGCCATCTCGACGCCGCGCTCGCCGGCAATCCCCCATTTTCCTTCAGGGATCATGCCGCCGTCGGCGAACATCCCCGCGAACTTGTGCATCGGCGTGATGCGCGCGGGGCCGGAAATGATCTCAGGCCCGCGCTCGCCGACGATCCCCCACTTGCCAGAGGGAAGGCTTCCTCCTTCCGCGAACATGCCGCCGAACAGGCTGCCGATGCCGGAGAGGAGGCCGCCACCGCTGCCGCCGGCGCCGCCGGAAAACAGCCCTCCGATCGAATTCACGAGCCCAGAGAGGAGATCGCCGATCTTCGAGAACAGTTGATCGAACACGCTCGTCAGTTTCGAGAACAGGCCGCTGAGGCGCGCGCTGAGGCCATCGAAGAGGCCGCCGCCCTGCGGGGCGCTGGCGTCCGCCGTCGCGCCATTCTCTGACGTCCCCGATTTCGAGAGGAGAGAGCCGATCCCACCGCCGGCGGCGCCAGAGACCGTGACGCTGGCGGCGGTGACGTTCATTGCGCCGACCGATTGACCTGCGCCGCCAAGTCCCAGGATAGAGCCAACGGCGCCGACGACGCCATTCTGCGCCGGGGTCGTCGCGAGAGGCGCGCTGGTTTGCGCCGGCTGCGCCGCCCAGTTTCCTCCGAGGCCGAAGAGCCCGGAAAGCCCGCTGAACGCCTGCCCGAACAAGCCGCCCGGCGCGCCGTTCTTGCCGGCAAGCCCGAACGCCTGTCCGAACATCCCCTCGCCGGTGAGCAGCCCGCGCAGCGCCGAGCTTTCGAGGCTCTTCAGGAGGCTGGAGAGCGTGTCCTTGAGGTTCTTGCCCTGGACGACGACCTGATCGAGCGAGCTGGCGAGCATATCGCCGAACTCGCGCGCGACGGCGTTCACTTCCTGCTGTTTCTGCTTCAGCTCGTCGAGGCGGTCCTTGTAGCGCTGCGTCGCGCCGGCGGCAGCTTCGATCTGCGCGCGCTGCGCATCGGATAGCGTCAGGCCCTCGCGGTCGGCTGTTTCTTTCGCGCGCGCGAGCGCCACGGCCTGCGCGCGCTCGACATTGCCCTTGCCCCAATTCTCGACCTCGGCGCGCGCGAGCGCCTCGGATTGTCGGAGGCTGTCCAAATAGCGCTCGATGGCGCTTTGCCGCTCGCTCGCCGCTGCGCGGTGGCTGCCGCCGCCGCCTTTCGCCTCTTCGTCGAGGGCGGACCGAAGCTCGCTCTCCTTGCCGATATATTCGGCCGAGTTCGGCGAGACGCCTTGTGTCTCCAGCTCGAATTTCTGGCGCGCGAGCTGCTTTTTGCGTTCCGAACCCTGCGCCTCTTTCGCGATCTCTGCGTCGATGCGCGCGATCTGGACTTTCAGCCGCTCCTCGGCGAGCTTCGCCTCTTCGTCGCGCAGTCCCTGATTGATCTCGCGGATTTTGGCGACGCCGTCCTCGGTCGAGGCGACATTCGCGCGCTCGAGGTCAGCACGCTGGGCTTCGAGGGCGGCGATCGTCTCGCGGTGGCGCGCGACCTCGTCCTTATCGGCGTCATGCGTCGTGTCGATGTTCTTCTTCGCGCGATCGTAGCTTGCGCCGCCTTCGATGGCCTCGCTGGCCTTCTGTGCGGCCATGCCGTAGGCCGCGGCGTTGGCGCGCGCCTTGACGAGCTGGTCATTGAGCTGGGCGATATCGGCAGCGCCTGTCGCGAATTCCTTCGTTCCTGCTTCACCAGCCTGCTTCAGGCGGTTGAGGTTCGCGGTCGCATTGCCGAGGCGCGATTCCAGGTCTTTGACCTGCCCGGTCGCGTCCGCGAATTGCGCCGACGCCGCGCGAGCGGCCGTGTGCAGGGGATAGAGCTTGTCGTTCGCGTTCTGAAGCGCGTTGGAGAGGGCTTCTCCGCTCAACCCCTTCGCCATCTCGGCGCGGATGGAGCGAATAGCCGAGACGGCGCCGAGGAGCTTCTGCGCGGCAGAGCTGCCGGCGAGCGCCAGCTGTTGTAGCGCGCCTTCGAAATCGCCGCTTGCGCGCGCTGCGGCAAGCGCCTCGTCGGCGAGCGTTCGGGTCGTGCTGCTCAACGAATTGTGCGCGGCGTCGAGCAGGACTGCCTCTGACTTTTGCCGCACGAAATCATCCGTGACGAGCTGGAAATAGGTCGAGGCCTGCCGCTGCGCGTTGCCGCTGTCGAGCGCGCCCTGCGCCGCCTGGCGCTGGGCTGTCGTGAGGCTGAGGTTCGTCGAGATGAGCGTTTGCAGCGCTTGGTCTGGCTGCTTCAGCGCGCCGACGAGCCCCTGCACCATATCGACGCCCTCGGCGCCGAAGGCGTAGCGCTCGGAGCGCGCGAGATCGGCGAATCCGGCCGCTATGTCCGTCGTGACGGCGGGAAGCTTCGCGAGCTCGGAACCGAATTTGCGAGCCTCATCGGCGGAGAGCGCGGCGCCCTCGCCGACCACATCCCAGACGCTGGACATGCGCGTGAGCTGCTCGGCCAAATGCCCGACGGCCTCGGTAGCGCCGCCGAACGCATTGACCTGGCCGCCGAGCGATAGATCGTCGGCGAGCTGTTGCGCGGCAATATGGACTTCGCGGGCGCGCAGCTCGAGCATCGCGAATGCCGCAGCGGCCGCGCCGACGGCAGCGACCGCGATCGTCGGGAGCACGCCGATTGCCGCGGTGAGCCCCTGGAGCGGATTGATGACTCGATCGATCTCGTCGCCGGAAAATCCGGTGTTGTTCCATGCGAAATCGCGAACGCGGTCGAGCCCGGCGTTGAACTTCTCGACGCTGCCGCTGGCGCGCTGAAAGCCGGCCGATGCGCTATCCGCGCCCGTCGCGATTTCCTTGAGCGGGTTCCCGCGCGCGACGCCGGCGATGTCTTTTTGGAGCTTCGCGACGGATTCGCTCGCGCGGGCGAAGCGCTGGCCGGCCTGCTCGAACGCCGCCCCGGCTTGCTGCCCGGCGGCGGCAGCCTGCTTGCCAGCCTCGGCCGCGCCGGCGCCCATGCTGCGGAGCTGCGTCTGCGCCTCGGCGAAGCCGGCCTTGAGGCCGGACGTGTCCGCCTGGAAGCGATAGACGATCGCGCCGACTTCGGCTTCAGCCATTGCTCTTCAGCCTCCCCTGATCGTCGAGCTGCGCGAACAGCGCGTCGACCTCCGCGCGCGTCGGCGCGGCGACGCGTCCGGCTTTCCGAACGCCGCGGCTTTCGAGATAGCCGTCGCAGGCTGCGAAGAATTCCGGCAGCGTCATGCGCCAGAAGTCATCCGGGCGCATGTGAAGATGGCCGAGGCCAATTCTCATCCAGGCTCGCCATCGTTCGGCGCCGGCAAAGGGGCCTCACCGCCAGTCTCCTTCGGGGGCTCTTTCGTGGCATTCAGCCCAGAGGCCTCGAAGAGCGATTGAACCAGGTCGAGAACGTCGGTCGGGGCGAGCGCCAAGAGCGCGGCGCGGCGCGCCGGCGTCGGCTCGAATCCGTTGCCCTTGAGAAGCGCCTCCAGCCATTTGATCGCGAGCCGCGCGCTCACGCCGCGGCCGGAGAATAGCGGAGCCTGCTCGAAGCTCTCGACCTCGAACGCATCCTCGATCTCTGCGAGAGCGCCGAGGCCGAGGGTGACGTCGAGCCTCTCTTCGCCGAGCTGCAGCGAGACGGCGCCACGGACCTTATTCGCCATGGTTCACCTTTCAGAGCGAGGCGGCGGGCAGCGCGATCGCCGCGAGCGTGAGATTGGTGATTGTGCCGCCGTTCGAGATCGTCACGGTTCCGGTGGCGTCGATGTAGGCCGGCGGGATGGGGCCGATCATCTTGTCACCGGTAGTTGCCGGGATGGTAACCTGGATCGTGGGGACGTTTACTTGGCCGACGCCCGGAATCTTGGCGCTCGTCGGCGAAACCGGATTGATCGTGACGGTCGCCGTGGACGCGTTGGTGTTCTTGGCGTGCAGGAATAGACGCTCGTTTCCGTTCGCGCCGGGGATCGTGTCGCTCGCGGTCGCGGCCTGATAGCTCGGCGTGATACCGGCGGCGACGATGTTCTGGATCGTGAGGACGGACATGGTTCGCGGTCCTTTCTTTGGTCAGGATCAGGAATAAGTGAAGGTCGGCTGGCCGCTCGACATGAGTTTGACCGTGAAGTCGGTCGCGTCGTCGAAGGGGCCGGACGATTCGTAGCTGTCGACGAGAAATGTCGCGTCGATTTGAATGCCCGGCGAGGCGAGACGCATCGTCTGAAGGGTCGAGGTCGCTGCGGCCTGAAACAGCAATTTGGCGGTCGCGTCCTGCTGATATCGCCCAGACGCATCGATCTCGAGGGATTGTACACCCGCGCCGCCGAGCAGTTCCTGCCAGCGGCCTTGAGAGTCGGCGGTCGTCACGTCGACGTTGGTGTTGTTCACTTTGAAGCTTCGCGTCTTCAGTCCGGCGACGGGCACATAGCTGCCGCCGGACAGGATCGAGAGCGCCCAAAGGCGTCCTGCCTGAGCCGTCATTTCGTGATGCTCCTACATTGAAGCCGCGCGTGACCCGGCCGGCGCGGGAATTCTCAAGTGTGGTCGACGAGCGCGCGAATGGTCACAACGCCGTGGAGCGTTACGCCATCAGGATCGCGATAGGGGCCGATCTCATTGGTCACGCGGATCAACGTGCATTTGAACGGCGAGGCGAGCGAGAGGCTTGCAGTGTGGAGCGTCTGCCGACAGAGCCCCATGATCGTGCGCGCTGTGCCGGCTTCTGGGGTCTGCGAATCCGGCTGGTGATAGATGTTGAGATCGAGAACGACCTCCTGTCCGTCCTCCGTCGCCGTCGACCAGTCATTGGAACGATGCGCGATTTGGACGTAGGGCGTCGGGCAGCTCGACGGCGCCCAGGTCATAACCCTGTTGCCGACGAGCATGCCAGCGAGCGTGCTATTCGCGAGCAGGGCCGATCGGACCGCTGCGATGAGTGAACGTCCCGCGTCGAGCGGCTGTGACGCTGCCATCGGCGTGAACTATGCGCCAATGGCCCGAGCGACGGAATCGCTCGAAGGTGAACTCGGAAGAGACCTGCCTGGTCTCGCCCCATGTGCCGACGACGACAGACTCGCGGGTCGCCTCGACGAGATAGCAGTCGAGGACTTCCACGCCGAAGATCGGCTCGCGATCATTTGAGGGCGGCCTTGACATACGCGTCGATGACCTCCGGTCCCTGGCGCCGCGCCTTGTCGCCGGCTGGTCCGAGATAGGGGCGGGCGGCCATGTCGTAGGTGCCGAATTCGAGAGCCATGGCGTAGGGCGCATCCGCCTTGAGATCAACCGTATTCGCGTCTGTTTCTTCCGCCTTGATGCTGGCGACGAGAAAGCTGAGATCATTCGCGGGCGCCTCTCCATCCGCCGAGGCTCGGTGCATCGTGTCGCCGCGCTTATAGAGCTTGCCGGTCTTTGGACCCTTGAGGATGCTGCGCTGCGCGTCGGCCTGCGCGTTGAGCGCGAGAGCCATGAGCCCGTCGCTCGTGCCCTTCTGGATGGCCGCCATGATGTCGTTTTCGACGCCTTTGGCGATATCGTCGAGAATATCGACCTCGATCATGCGTTGATCTCCGCCAGATAGACCGTCAGGAATTGGCGCTGCTCGGTTTCGTCCGTCACGCCCTGCACATCGAATCGTCGCCCGCTCCACATGACGCGGCTGTTGGTCGCGATGTCGGTGCGATAGCGGATCGTCATCTCGTAACGGCGAATCGCATCGTCGCGGCCGGCGCGCTCCACCTGGGCGGCGCTCAGCGGCCGCATCCGCGCCCAGCAGGTCGCGACCTGTGTCCATGTCGTCGTGATATCGCCGACGCCATCGACGGTTTGCGTCTGGGCGTGGATCGTGACGCGCTCGCGCATCGCGCCGACATTCGACGCTTTCACTATAGCCTTACCGCCCGATACGAGCCGAGGATCGCATCGACATGGGCCGGGAGCTTGCCGACCTTGCCTTCTGCGACGGGCTCGCGGTTGTCGTACCAGTGCTTGACGAGCATCTTGATCGCCAGGAGCAAATCGTCTGGCGCGTTGGAGTAGGGGGCGGCGTCGAACCCGGCCGTGAAACTGATCTCGATCGCGCTCCTCGGCGCCATGACGATCACAGGCCAGATTTTGCCGAGCACGCGGAGGATGCGCCCGCGCATGTCGGAGACCTCGGTGTAATAGATCGAGGGGTCGACCGCGACGAAGGAGCCGTAGGCGTCGCGCAGCATGATTTGCGTGACCGCCTGGAACGGCCGCTTCGAGATTTCGATGACGCCCGATGGCGAGACCATAGAGAGCGGCGCCTCGCGGACACCATCCCACCACGGAGACGAGAGACCGCCGCCGCTCGTCGAATCCGGCCAGCGATCGAAGACCGAGACCCAGCTCTGCGTGAGAAGGGCGAGCCCGGTCTCCTTTTCGACGCGCCGGCGCGCGGCGGCGATCAGCGCCGTGATCAGCGTATCGTCGTCGCCGAGGTCGACGCGGGCGTAGGCCTTCGCTTCAGCCAGCGTCACAGGCTCGCTCGCCGCATCGGTGACGAGGCGAAGGCGCGCCGTTTGCGAGATCATTACGACTGCGGCGCGGCGGGGTTGATGGTCGAGACCGCAGCGGGAGCCGCAGTCGGGTCGCTGGTCGCGGGAATGGCCGCCGGAATCTGCGCAGCGCCTTCGAGCGCGGTCGTGGAGGCGTCGAGATATTCGGCCGTCCTTTCGAGCAACACATTGTAGTCGGCCTGCGCCTTGGCGAGATCGGCCGTCAACTGTGCCTTATCTGCTTCCAGGGCGACGAAGCTCGTGGCGCGGGTGATGGCGCGCTGGAGGGCGTCGCTATGCCGCTGCGCGGCGGCGTCGTATCGGTCCTGAGCTTGGGTCATGATCGTGTCCTTTCGTCTATTCCGAGATCAAGCCTTCGGCGGCTTCGGGGCGCCGCCGGATTGCGCCGCCTTCACGGCGTCGAGCGCGGCTTTCTCCGCAGCCTCCTGGAGGGCTTGCGCCGCCGCGGCTTCCTTGGCGCGGCGCTCGGCCTCGGCGAGAGCGTCTTCCTCGGCCTCGGCGTCGGTCTTCTTGTTCCCCGTCACCTCGATGGCGGCGAGCGTTTGAGAGTGGGTCAAATCGTCGGCGAGCGCGTCGGGGACGTTGCGCTTCACCTCGTTTTGACGCCACATTTCCGTGTCGTAGCCGTTGGGACTGACGAGCTTGTCGATCAGCATTTTGATCGTCTTGGGCATGAGAGCCTCGAAGCTTGGAAAGCGAGGCGCGCCAGACAGCCGGCGCGCGATGATGAGCCGCCGTCAGATGACCGGCATGATGTTCGGGTAGCCCAGCACAGCCCAGAGCCCGACGAGCGTGCCGGCGCCGTGGGTTCCGCCGAAGGTGATGGTCGCCTCGAGGTAACGTTTCGAGCCGACGTAATCGACGCGGAACGGATCGGTGTCGGCGGCCGCTTTGGCGGCGTTGATGAGGCGCACGAAGCCGTTCGTGTCCGGCACCTGGGCGAACGCCGTGCCAGCGGGGTTCTCGGCGCCGAAGAGGATCGTGTTGGCGCCGACGACGTTGAAGGTCGAATTATCGTCGGATTCGCGCAGCTTCAGCGCCAGATAGTTCGTGCCGCTGAAGGTGATGCCGCCGGCGCCGACATGGAAGGCGAGCTGAATCGCCTCCCAAATGCGCGAGTTCGTATTGCCGCGATCGATGACGACGGCGCTTGCCGACGAGGTGAGCGTTGCCTCCGCGACCAAGCGCTTCGGCTTGATGATGGAGGAGAGGTTGCGCATCATGGCGATGAGCCTTTCGAAAGAGCGTTGCGAGGGGCCGCCGGCTCGGCCGGCGACTGTTCCGGCGATCTCAGGAAACGGCGAACTTCAGCAGCTTGCCGGCCTCGAAATTGTTGATGCCGCCGCCGACACGCTTTGTCATGTAGAACATCACGAAGGGCTTGTTCGTGAAGGGATCACGCAGCGTGCGGATGCCGACGCGATCGACGATCCGATAGAACTGCTTGAAATCCGCGAAGGCGACCGAATAGGACGAGGCCGCGATATCCGGCATGTCCTCGAACTCGACGAGCGGATAGCCATAGAAGCTCGCAGGTTGCCCATTCTGAAGGCCCGGCACCCATAGATAATCGGCGTAGAGCGTCTTCAGCTTGCGCATCGCAGCGACGGAGCGGCGGTTCGCGGCGAAGCGGGCGTTCGGGCGATAGATATATTTGAGCGCCGCCACGAGATCCGCGAACACGTCGGCACCCTGAACGATCGGCGGGCCGGCGGCGGGCGAGGTGAAACCACCCGAGGTGCCGGTCGCGACATAGCCGACATTGCCCCATGACCAGGAGCCGTCGGCGACGATCGGATAGGCCAGGAAGCCGGTCGGCTTCTTGCTGCCGTCGCCCTTGATGAACGCCGCTCCCTCACCTTGCGCGAAAGCGAGAGAGGCCTCTGAGGCGATCCAATTTTCGGCGTCGATATAGGTGTCGTCGAGGAAGGACTGCGAAGCGCCCGGCATCGCGAACATTTCATGGACCGGGATTTCCGACTCGGCGAGCTGTGAATTCGCGGTCGCGGTGCGGGGATCGGTCTCGCCGCTCCAGCCGAATGTCGTGCCGCGCTTATTGACCGGAAAGCGCACGCGGTCGGTGCTGATCTGCGTGACGTTCGCGACGGACCGCACTGGGGAGACCAGGACCGCGATCTCCGTCATGGTCTGTTCGATCGTCGGCAGGACGGTGAAGCCGCCATCCGCGTCCGAGCCGACGGAAAGCGCCTTGGCCTCATAGGCGGCCCTGTTCGCCTCCATCAGGTCGCGCGGCTTGTCGTCGCTGCCGTAGCGGCCACGAAGGTAATCGTCGAACTTCTTGGTGTAGGCTTCGAGCTCGGGCGGCGCCGGCTTCTTCGTGTCCTTCTGGCCCTCGAAGATCGCCTTGCGCTTGATGTCGAGCAGCTCGTCCGTGAGCTTCTTCTCGACCTTGTCGATCGCGTCATTGATGCGGTCGACATGCTCCTTCAGAACGACGTCGTCGATTTTCTTCTTGCGAAGCTCATCGAGCGATTCGTCGTTCTTCTGCCGAAATACCGCCACCGTGTTCATCAGCTCATCGGCGAGCTTCTTGAACTCGGGATTCGTCGGCGCCTCTTCCTTGCGCTCCAGCGGGTTGTAGGGCCCGCGGAGTCGGACGTGTGCCGTCATGTCATCGATCCTGTGAGATCAGCGGAAGGCGGATTGCAGCTTCCGCATGGCGTCGACCACATCGGTCGACAAGGCCGCCGCCTCCGCCTCACGCGGATCGATCGCGACATTCTCGCCTGCATCGCGCAGGCGCTCTCGGAAAAATGCGACAGCCTTCACGGCGTCGCCGCGCGAGAGGCCGGCGTCACGCAGGCCCCTTTCCCATTCGCGCGGGTTGAACTCTTTCACGGTCGTCACCATTGCCTGATCGTTCATCGGGAAGGTGACCATCGAGATTTCGAATAGGCCGACTTCCTTGAGCTGGCGCACGCCGCTCTGCGTGAAATCGGCCTCCATCGTCTTGTAGCCGATCGACATGGAGTCGATGACGTCGGCTTTCATGAGCGCGTGGCATTCCACGGCCTGCTTGATGGCCTGGATGAGCAGTGCGCCTTTGACGAAGAGGCCCTTGCTGTCTTCCGATGCGTCTGTCCAAACGCCGATCGGCTGGGTCCGGTCATGCTGCCAGAGCATCTTGATGCGCGCGGCCGGGCGTTCGAGCAGGCTCCTGGTGAACGCGCCCGGCATGACGCAATCATAGCCGCTGTCGACGTTGCCGAAGGTGGAGGCGTAGCCTTCGAAGGTGCCGTCGTCCTTCACAGCCTTGGCGTCGAACTCGATCGGCAAATGCTTGAGGCCGAGCGCGTGCTTACGTTCGTTCATCACGCTTTCCTTTCGACGATCACCTTGACGCCACGCGAGACGATGCGCTCGACGATCGCCCCATAGTCGAGGTGAATTCCGATCCGCGCCATGAACGCGAGAGCGAGAACCGCGGGGCGCACCCAGGCCGATACCTCGCATATGAGTTTGACTTCGGTAGTCATTTCGGAATCCTCGGAACCCAGAGCGCCACACATCGGCAGTTGATGATGTTCCCGGCGCTCCCACGCGGATCGCCGGGGAAGCGCAAACGCTCACCGCCGACGGTGAAATCGGCGTTCTTGTCGACTGTCTGCCCGTCTGCCTCGGCGTGTGCCGGTCTCGTGCGGGCGTCCTCGGTCGCACCCCACTCTTTGTCGAGCGCGAGCCCAGTCGCCTGGGCCGCAGCCTCAGAGCCAACCTGCGTCGCGGTGTGCGTTTCCGTCCTGGCGATGACGATTGCGCGCTTCTGCCCGATTTCGCCGCCGGTCTCGTCGCGCATTCGGCGCGCCAGCACGCGTGGCGGCTCGTTCGCTTCCTTGCCCCGTTTCAGGGATCCGCGGATCAGGCGCTTCAGCGATTGCGACACCCGCTGCACCATTTCGGCCGCATGATGCGACAGCCAGTCGAGGACGGTGCGCTCGGCCACATCGAAGAGCGAGAGCAGCTTCTGTTCGAACACCGGTGCGGTGGCTTCGAACAATTCGCCGAGCGCCTTGCCTCCCGTCAGCTCCTCGAGGACGAGTTCCGCGCTCGCCATGGCCGCGACATGCAACCGCGCGCGAAGCGCTTTGGCGATGGCAGGTTCGAAGCCAGCCACAACCGCGACGGCGAGATGATCTTGTCCGGCCGCGACATGCGCGGCGGCGACGCGCCCGGCGCGGGCGAAAATCTTGCGAAGATCGTGCGCAAGAGCGCGTTCATGAGACGCCGCCAGACGGACATGGCGCGCGATACGGCGCTCACGCCGCAGGTTCCTCGTCGCCATCGTCGCCGGTGGTGTCCTCTGTCGCACTATCCTCGGGTGCAGCGCCGCCCTGCGGTGTCTCGCCAGCCGCCTCGAGCGGGATCAGCGCCGACGAGACGAGGATTACATCGCCGCCGGCGACGGGTGCGCGGCCTTGGAGTTCGCGCTTCTCGTTGATCGTCAGCGACGTCGATTTCTCGATCCGGTCCCACTCGGCCGCGCGCTCGTCGGCGAACACCTCGAGATCATCGGTGTCCGGCTCGATCCGGATGTCCTTTCCGAACGCAGGGGCGATCCACCAGGACATCGCCCGGCACCACTGCCAGAGCAGCGGCAAAATCGTCTCGCGATACCAAGCCTTGTTCGCCTCGGCGTAGTTGGCAAAGGTGTTGTCGCCAGGGATTCCGAGGATCAGCGGCGGCACGCCGAACGCCAGCGCGATCAGGCGCGCCGAGCTGTTCAAGCCTTCCGCGAAATTCATATCCTTGGGCGAGAAGCCCATCTCCTTCCAGTCGAGACCGCCGTCGAGCAGGAGCGGCCTACCGGCGTTCTTCGCGCCCGAGAATGATTCTTCGAGCTCCGCTTTCAGACGCCCCCACTGCTCGTCCGAGAGCTTGTCGCTGCCCTCCTTCGGATCATAGACGAGCGCGCCCGAGGGCTGCGCGCCGTTGCGCAGGAGCGCCACATTCCAACGCAGCGCGCCGGTGTGCGCGTCGATCGAGAATGCCGCCGGATCGATCGACGGGAGTCCGCGCCAATCGTCGGTCGGGTTGTAGTCGCGGACATGCAGGACCGGGACGTTTCCTTTGGAGAGGTCGACCTCGACCGTGCGTTCCTTGTCGCCGACCTTGAAGGTGTAGGCGGCCGCGAACCCATCGGCGCCGGGCCTCACGGCCGTCTTCGCGGGCGACCAGCGATAGAGTTCCTTCGGCTGCTTGCCGAAATCGACCCGCTCGGCGAAGAACTCCCCCGCGAGCATGAGGTCCGAGAGCGTCGCCTGGACGAAGGCCGGGCCGTCCTGCGCGGGGTTCGGGCGGCGGAGCAGGGTGCGCAGCTCCGGGATGTCGACCTCCTCGTCGCCGCGCATGATCGCGAGCGGCACCGCGGCGGCGGCGCGCGTCGTCTTCCAGATGCAGGCGTTGACGACGGGGTTTTGCTGATAGCCCTCTGTGGCGGACTTCTCGAACGATCGGCGCGGCCACTGCGGCAGGTTGAGCACGCGGGCAGATATCAGCGCGCCGACGGCGGAGGCCTTCTGTTCGACGTAGGGCGTGGCGCGCGCGACGAACGGAGGCGGTTCGATCTTTTCCGTCAGCGGAGCGTCCGCCCGGCGGCGCGTGAACGGCCACATCAGAGGCGGCGAATCCGCGGTTCCGACCGATGCCCGGTCATGAGGTCGGTCAGCGCCCACACGAGAGCGTCGAGCCGATCGGGGCTATAGCCGGCTTTGTCCGCGTCGAAGTCGGGCGTCATGGCGCACATTTGGTCCTCGAGCTTCGGGAATGAGCCGACGTGGTGCACGCGGCCCTGCGCGTAGAGCATCGAGATCGGCTCGGCGCGGACATATTTGCCGCGCGTCGCGTGGACGGCGCGGAATGGAATTGTCGGGTCGACCTGACGCATGATCTCCTCGACCATCTCGCCACCCTGGTTGACTTCGGCCACGATGCAGTCCGCGTTGAACATCTGATAGGCCAGCACCGCGCGCCGAGCCCATTCCGCCGGCCGGTCGCCGTGCGACGAGTGGTCGGCCAGCACATAGCCATGTCCGTCGGCGCAACGGCCCGCGACGACGATTCCGCATTCGTCCGCCTTCTCTCCCGATGTCGTCGGCGGATCGATCGCGACGACGACGCGCGCGAGGTCCGGATAGGAGCGGACCCGCGTGTCGTCGATGAGCTTGCGCATCCACAGTGCTCCAGGGATGTCCTCGAGGATTTCGGCGTTCAGTTCCTGTCGGCCGAGACGCGTTCCCTCGTAACGGCTGATGATCTGCCGAAAGAAGCCTTCCGCGAGATTGGCGCGGTTGTCATAGGTCGAGCCCCGCGTGACGACGGTCGCGGGGTTGGCGAGCAGGTCTTTCAAGACCTGGATCGGCTTTGGCGTCGTGGTGACGACGCATTGCGGATTGCGGCCAAGGCGCAGGCCGAACTGCAGCATGTCCCAGGTGTCTTGCGCATACTGCCAGGCGCACAGCTCGTCGGCCCAGCCGGCGCCGAATTGCGGGCCGCGCAGCGCCTCGGGGTCCTCGCCCGAATAGAGCGTCGCGATGGCGCCGTTCTTCCAGGTCAGGCGGCGTTTCGACGGCTCGTAATGCGGCCTGTCCCACGACGGCGAGCAGGCGAGAATCCCCGACTCGCCCTCGACCATGACGTCGCGCGCGTCGCCGGCGGTGGGCGCGACAAGCGCGAGTCGCCCGCATGTCTCCTTCTTTGCTCGGACCCACTCGGCGCCGGTTTTCGTCTTGCCGAAGCCCGCCCGGCGAGCACGAGCCAATAGGACCAATCGCCGGGAGGGGCGAGCTGCTCGGGCCGCGCCCAGGCGCGCCAGTCGAAGAGGAGCGCCCGCGCCTCACTCGGGCTGAGGCTCGCCAGAACCTTCGCGCGCTGCGCTTGCGGCAGCGAGACGAGCGAGGCGATCAGCGAGCTTGGATCGTGCGTCGTCGACTTCGATCGGGCCGCCGTTCTCCCCCGTGAACTCATGCACGTCGCGTTCTTTCCAGCCCATGCGCGCCTTGGCCCAGAAGATGCCGGCGGAGACGACGGGCGTCTGCTCGGCGCGGATCAGCTTGCCGTTGGCGTCGTATTGCGCGGCCGCGCCGACAGCCTGGCGGAACAGGGACTCGGCCACCTTCGCGTTTGCCCGAACCATGCCGGTGTCGAGCTCTACGCGGAAATGCTTGTGCAGCGTCTTGAGGTCGATCGGCTTTCCGGTGCGCGGATTGAGGAGCAGCTTGCACATGTCCTCTTGCGGAATGCCGTAGGCGGCGAATGCCTCGACCTGCCGGCGCTGGTCCTCTGACGGCTCGAACGGCTTTCTTCCGGCCATGGCCCTTGACGTTCTCGGGATTTATTCTAGGATTACGAAGAAATCGGAAACGGAGGTGATTCCTTGGCGAAATCCACCGATTTGACCCTGGTCGAGCAGCAGATGTTGCTCGCCATCATGCGACTGCACCCAAACGCCTATGGCGTGTCGATCCGCGACGAGATCAAGGCGCGGACGGGGAAGGAATATTCGTTCGGGTCCGTCTATGCGGTGCTCGAGCGGCTCGAGGATGGTGGGTTGATCACGTCCCGAGAAGGTGAGGCGACTGCCGCGCGTGGCGGGCGGAAGAAGCTGTATTTCACGATTACAGGAGTTGGGCAGACGGCGCTGCAGAGATCGCTAACAGCTGTCGACGCGATGCGGGCTGGTCTCTTGATCGAGGGAGCATTGTCGTGATCACACTGAGGACACATGTTGACGCGGTGAGGAATTTTATGTGTGCGCTCTCTTCGGAGTCATGGCGGTATCATCAGCGTGTAATTGTCGCAAACCGTATACGAGGGTTGACTACGCGACCGACTCTATATCGGGCGTCGTCGTCAGGAGCGGACTTAGAGCCGCCACGCGTTCCCGAGTTCCTGGTTGGGGTATTGACGTTGCCACGGTACCGTCAATCAATACTCGACGATCTTGATGAATCGTTTCGCCGTGATCTTGCGACTGGAAAGAGTCTTGCTCGCGCTCGATCGAGATATTGGGCGTCTGCAATCAGCTCATGTCGCGCGTTAATATGGGCGACGCTGCGGCGAGCTGAATTTATCGGGTTTCTCGTGGATACCGCTCGTCGCCTCCTTCACTGACCTGGAGCGTGCGGGTCCGCGCTGCCCGGCCGCTGCGCCGAATGGTGTTCGGCCATCGCCTGCTTCGCACGCATGTTCGGGAGGAAATCAGCGTCGCTGAGGACTAGGAGCCGTGCCCGGGCTCCCCTCGGGTCTCCGCCCGAATCTGGTTTCGTTTCGGATAGGTCGTCGCGAGCGGCGCGACCGCCGCCCGCATTTTTTCATCGAGCGGCATGAGATACTTGTGCCGCACGAGCCCACGCACGGCCTTGGCTTCAGGGTCGACGTTCTCCCGTAACCACGCGAGATCGTGCCGGCCGTATTTCGCGCCGATGCTGCGACCGTGGCGATGTTCGCCGCGCACCTCCATCGTGTAGGTGTCCTTCGGCCCTTCGTAAATCCAGCCGCCGGCCTGATAGACGCCGCCGTGATGTCCCTGCTCGCCGGCCGCATATGAGATCACGAGCCGCATGCCTGGGCAGCGCTTGCGCAACATGCGCAGCGCAATCGCAACGATCCTGCTCACTGGCGCCTCGTGCTCGCGAAGCGCGATTCGTGTCAGCTCGCAGACCTCCAACTGCGTTAGCCCGTAGGGTGAGCCGATCCTCGGCGTCGCGCCGCGGCTGAAGATCACGACGCCTTTGAAGGCGTCGCGCTCCCACACGCCGATGACGATCAGCCGGCCGGCAGGGACCGCGCGCGAATAGTGCCAATGCCGACAGGCATAGGTCGCCGCGTCATAGCCGGCCCAGTCGAGACGCAGCGTCATGACGGCTGGAAGCGGTGCCCGCAGTTCGGACAGGCGACCGCCTTCTTCTCGTCGAGCGGCTTCACCGCGTCGAAGCTGACCGTCTCGAACTGCGGCGGCTCGCCGGGCAGCTCGACAGGATCGAAGCCGGCGAGCTTGAGGTCGAATCCGACGGCGCCGAGTTCGCGGAGCTCGAAGTCGAGCGCGTCCGGGTTCCACCGGCTCTCTTCGCCCGTCCGATTGTCGGCGAGGCGATAGGCGCGCGCCTGCTCGGGCGTCAGGTCCGCCGCGACATGGACCGGCACATGCGTGAGGCCCAGCCTCTTTGCCGCGAGCAGGCGCGCATGGCCGACGACGAGCACGCCCTCCTTGTCGACGACGAGCGGCTGACGCCAGCCGTAGGTTTCGATCGACGCCGCAACCTTCTTGATCGCGGCCTCGGGGATGATGCGCGGATTGCCCTCATAGGGGCGTACGCGCTCGATCGGCCAAGCCTCCACGGCCAGGTCGGTAACGGAATTTTGCATGACGATGAGCCAAGTTGCCCCGCCGTCGCGCGCGGTGGCGGGGTGACCGGATGTCCGGCCGGCTTTCGGTCATGCGAGGTCAAGACTCGCGGCTTGGGGCGTTGGCGCGCCCCGGCTCCCGCCCCTTTTCAGGGCTGGAGAATTGGGAATTTCGGGGGCTTTAGAGGTTAGAAACGACAACGCCCGGCCGCTGTCTCCAGCTCCGGGCGCGCGTCTTCTCAATAATCATAGATAGCCGTTTTGCCCCCCTGTGTCAAAAAGCTTTATCGAGGTGCCGATACCTGGAACTTTCCATGGCACTGAGTTTCATATGGACTGAAGCTAATGAAGACCGGGACGGTCTCTCCATCATCCCCAATGATAGGCGCTTTTCCGCCGTCTCGAATAGGCGTCTGAATACTACCAGATTTGACAACAGCTGGACAATTTAGCCCAATAGCCTCTACTATCGCACCGGCAGGAGCTTCGAAACGCCAATCTGGATCATTTTTATAAAGATATTTTCCACCTATTACCGTAATAATACCACGTAAATCACCAGTAATTGGCTTTCTAAATTCTTTCAGAGCCCTTATTTTTTCGATTGCGCCAATAGATTTATCGTGAACGACAATTATGCAAAACAAATAGTATAAATATCTATCTTTTTGTTCGGCAATCGCAAGGTCGGATGTTTGATAAATATTCTTCCTGGCCGTTTTAACAGTTCCACCAAGTTCTACTTTTCCGACTAATTTTGATAGTAGATCGGCCTGGCCCTCTAGGTTTTTAATCGTTGTTTCTGTCTTTTCTGCCAATCCAGACAGCTCTGGCGGGGCGCCACAATCTATTTCCGCTGCGATAGCGGCTTCCATGCCACCCAAAATTATTATCGTGCTAAAGATTGACCACATACGCATCTGCCCCTCCCCTTCCGAGCGACCAAAAGAGCGTGGTTGATCATCGAGGGCTAAAATCAAAGTGTCAAACCGCCGCATTGCCCCTCGAGGTGTTTAGCAAGTGCGATTAGCGCTTCTCGAAACTCGCACGCGATTTTGCTTGGTCCTCGCTTGACACCAAGGGCCTCAGCCGCCGCGATCTGTGCAAAACTCTGCCCGTCGCCTAGAATTGCGCGCAGGATCAGCGCGCCATGTTGGCCGCATGCCGATCGCACATGAGCCTCGAATTCGACGGCGGCCTCGGCCCGATCCATCGCCTTTGCCACCATGGCCTCGTGATCGCCGGCGCCCCCCGACCGTTCGAGCGACGCCGAACCTGCGCCGATCTGCGCCGCCTCGAGGATGCGCTCGAAGGTCCGCCCAGCCTGATAGGCAGCGGTCGAGATGCGGTGGTAGGCGTATTCCCGCTCAAGCGTATCGCGCGCAACGTTCACCGCGACACGCTGGCGCCGCAGCTTCTCGCCACCAAGCGGGTTCGGATCATCGACGGCAGCAACGACGATCTCGACCTTCTCCTTCATCCGCTTCGGCGCACGCGGCAGCGCCGGCCCCGGATGCACAGCCTCCTCGACGCGATCGTATCGCCCGTAATTTTTTCGTTGCGCCACCATCACGCCGCCTCCCGAACCATCTCTGTCCATTCCGCGCTCGAAATCGAGACCGCAGACCGATCGCCGCCTCGTCGCCACACGACGACGTCACGCCAGAACTTCGGACCAGGCAGCACGCGGCCGTCGGGGCCGGGGATTGCTCGCCGCATCTCGAGCCGGACGCGTTCGATGGACCAGCGCCGAACCGGGATTTCACGTTGCGGGGCGCTCATGCCGCATCCCCAATTTTCGTCAGCTCGATTCCTCGCTCCGCAGCGAATTTCCGAATGGTCCTGTTCTCATCGGGGGGAGGACCCCAGACATTCCGCATCCACGACGCCGGGGCGCGCCGCCAGCGTTCGATCGCAGCGGCGAGATTCGCCTCGGGCATTTCGACGCCGCCGAAGCCGAGCGAGATCAGGCGCTCTGCCGGTCCTGCTGGAGACGCGCTGGAGCCGATCGATTCGACGACGATCCGCGCCCAGATTTTCCAGGTCCGAATCGGTTTCTCGCGGGGTCTCCGGGCTTCCGAGGCAAGGCACAGCGAGACGCGCTCTTGCCCGAATTTCCGAACGATTTCGACCATCGGACCGATGACGAGGTCCTGCGGTTGCGCTGAGCCGAGCGCAGCGCGACAGGCGTCCTCGACGCGATCGAGTTCGGATTTTGCTGGCGCAGCGCCGGGGTCGGGCGGCCGTTCAGATTCAGGACGATCAGATTCCGCGGGTGCGCGGGGGACAGGGCGCTGTGCTGGGAGATTATCTATTTCTCCCTGTCCCTTGTACTGTCCCTGTCCCTTGGAGCTTGTAACAATCTCTGTCACATCGTCAGCGTGGGTCTGTGACAGTCGCTCGTTGCGCGCTTTCCTCTCTGTTACAGAGTTTGTCACTGGCTCGTTCGGTGGCTGTGACGATCGCGCCGCGCGTGGCACTTGTTCAGTCACATCGATTGTCACTGGCGAGGATGGCCTCTGCGACAATCTCGCAGCGCGCGCTGCCTCTGTTCTGTCACGTTGGCGCTTTTTCGCCTGCCACGACTCGACCGCCTTCTCTGCGACAACGGGGTGATAGAGCCGCCCATCGCTGCATTTGATCCATTTCCAGAGCGCGCCGTCGCGGTGCTTCTTCCATTCGCCGACCGCGCGCCCGAAGCCGGCGAGATTGGACAAGATCGCGTCGTCGTCCGGCAGGCTCCCCGCGGGCACCTGATGCCAGGAGGCGCACCAGAGCAGCACCGCGCAGCGGAACTCTTCGGCTGTCGCCTTGGCCGAGATATCGCTGTCGCGCAGGCGCACAACGTCGAGCGGCATGAAGGCGAAGTCGCGGAGATCGACGTCCGGCGGCACGAGAGGGGCAGGGGGGACGTTCACCATTTCCGCTCTCCATTGTCGACGAAATTCCGTCCGACATCGCAATAGAGAGTGTCGGTCCCGGTCGGACCCAGGCGGTTCTTGTCCCAGACGATCTCGAGATCGTTGGCGCGAGCCAGGGCCTGCGCGATGAATTCGGAGTCGCCGCGTGCCATTCGAGGATCCTTGGCGTCGTAATAGGCTGGTCGGTAGAGGAGCCCGACAGCGTCGGCGTGCTCCTCGATGTTTCCCGAGTCGCGAAGGTCGGACATGATCGGACGCTTATTGTCGCGACTCTCGACCGCTCGGCTCAGCTGGGCGAACAGCACGACGTTGACATCGAGCCGCTTCGCCATGTTCTTTGCGCCGAGCGCCACATCGCCGAGTTCGGCGACCTTGTTGCCGCGATAACGGTCCTCGACCTGGATCAGGCCGAGATAGTCGATCAGCACGAGATCGAGACGACGGCCTTCGCGCTCGAACTGCATTGCCGTTCGCTTTGTGCGCGCCTCAACCTGCGCGATTTTCAAGCCTGGCGTCGCGTCGATCGCGAGCGGCATGGCGGCGAATCGCTGGCGCAACTCTCGTAGGCGGGGAACGTCGCCGGGCTCGATCTTGCCGCTCAGAATGTCTCGGTAGTCGAGTGGGACGGTCGAGCTGCCGAGCGCATTGGCGAGCATGCGGGCGGTGATCTCGTCGCGATCGATCTCGAGCGAGAAAAGCATCGCGCCAAAGCCCTTGCGCGCGGTCCGGCGCGCCATGGCGACGTTCAGGATCGTCTTTCCCATGCCGGGGCGACCGGCGATCACGATCAGCCGTCCGCGGCGCAGGCCTCCGCCGAGCCGTCGATCGATGTCGAGGAAGCCCGACGTCGGCACGGGCAAAGCGTCGCCGCGCTGGATCGCCTCTATATTGTCGAGGATGGCGTCGACGCCGCCGACAAGGTCGCCGTTGCGCGCGATCGGCGGAGCGGCGTCGTTTCGCAGGGTCACGAGCCGTGCGTCCATTTCGTCGAGCGTCGCCTGCAGTCGTCCGACGCCCGGCAAGCGCGCTGCGTCCGCCGCGGCGCCGGCGAGCGCGATCAGCTCGCGCCGCGCCCATGCGTCGACGGTCATCTCGGCGTAGCTTGGCGCGTCCGCGATCGTGGTCGCTTCTCGGGCGAGGGTCGCGAGATAGGCGCGGATCGGCGGCGCCCCCTCGGGCAGTTGGAGGTCGGCCAGCTGCGCCCCGACGGTGATGAGCGAGACCTTCCGCCCGGCGCCCGCCAGCTCGAGCATGCTCGAGTAGACGCGCGCGTGAAGGTCCTCGCCGAAGTGACGGGCTTCGAGGAAGCCGACATTGGCGAGCGCGTGCTCGTTCAGGAGTAGGGCGCCGAGGAGGGCTTGCTCGGCTTCGATGCAGATCGGGAGTGCGGCGTCTTGAGAGGGCGCGTGGGCGTTCATAGGCCGCCCCCCGCTTCGCAGATATCGAGTTCAATCTGCCGATCAGGCGGCGTCCATAACGGCCGGCATTGCGACGGATCCCAGCGGTCCATCATCCGGCGCGCCGAATTATGGGGGCAGTTATGATTTCGCGCGACGTCAGTGCTGTCGACCGAGGCGAACGGCCAGCGTCGCCCGCTGCATTGCATCCCGCGCAGCATGTGGATCACAGGCGTACGACGGTGCCGCGCGCTCATAGCCTCCCAGGCGCTGTCCATGCGTCGTGTCCATCGATCCGATAGAACGACGGCATAGACGCCCGATGATCCGATGCAGACGCGAGGCCATGTGTCTGTCAATTTCACGAGCCGATCGATGGGTTCGTCCATGTGCCAGACGGGCGCGCCTTTCTCTCCAAAGGGCCATTCGCGTAGCAACGCGTCCTGTTCCTCGGCTCCGGTTCCAATGACGTCCGGAATCACAGCCCAGGTTGTCGGATAGTCGAGCCAACTGTCAGCCCATGCGTAATACTCAGGCCACTTCGTCGCGCGTCCAGATCGCCACAAGGAATAAGCACCGTTGTCCAACATGACGCTTTGACCGATGCGATGGACACGCTCAACGTCGCGCGGATTGGCAAACGACACGCAAAAGTGTCGTCCACCCAATTCGGCATAAACGCGAGACGGCGTGATCGGTGTGCCGTGGTAGTGAATAGTCATGCGGTCTTCCTCCGCATCGTCAGCATGACGGTGTTGACCATCGTGCCGGACTCCTTGAAGGACCCCGCCGGCAAGTCGACGAACCGACCGCCGTTCGTCTCGACCAACTCCCGGAAGGCGACGGCCCGCCTAGTCGTCGAAAGCTCGACGCCAGCCGACATGATCGCGACGAGGACTCCGCCGGGCTTCACGAAGCTCCAGGCGTGGATGACGTGGTCGATGTCGCGCTGGCCGTCGAAGGGCGGGTTCATGAGCACGGCGTCGAAAAGGCCGAGCGTCGCTGGCGTCTCGTCGAAGAAGTCTCGGCAATAGACCCGGCACTTCCTGCCTGCCGCCAGTTCGCGCGCTCTCTGAGCATTGAGTTCGATCGCCGTCACGTCTGCCCCGAGCGCCGCCGCGGCATAGGCGATGCGCCCCAGCCCGGCCTCTGGTTCGAGCACGCGCAGCTCCGAGCAATCACGACCGGCCCACATTCCGGCTTCCTCGAGCACGCGCTCGACCAGCGGAGTTGGCGTCTCGAAAAACCCGCCGTCGTTCTTCGCTGGAGTCCGGTTCGGTTCGTGTGTCTCACGCTGGCGTGCGTCGCCGAGCGCGGCGCCGTAATATTCGGAGAGCAGACGATTCACCTCTTCGACGAGGTCGTCTCTCAGGAAATAAAGGTGCGCGTTCCCATTCTTGAAGATGCGAATTCTGAAATATTCGTCTTCGAAGACTGCCGGCTTCGGAACGTTGCGCGTCGCATCGCTTGCGCGACGAATGAACGAGTCGGCCCATTCTGGATTGCGCTTCCCGCCCAATACGCAGAACGTCCTCTCGACATCCCGGAGCGTCTCGCTATGGCGCCCGGAGGTCAGAGACGACCATTCCGGAGACGCACCTGTGAGCACGATCCGCGATCCCACCTTGAAGCCGTCATGCGATCGGAACCGCCGATCGAGCGCCGAGAAGACGTTCGCGATTCCGCGCTTGAAGATATCGTCGGCCTGTCCGAGGAAGGACTGAATTGTCGCGAAGCAGTTCTCGGGCGTCGCCTCCGGGGGATCGGCGTCGAGTTGCTTACGGAACTCGTCGTGCGCCTGGCGATCCATGAGCTTTTCCAGCTCGGTCAGCTTCGCAAGATGCGTCCAGACAGACCGGTCGACGGCTTTCCGCATGAGGACAGCCCACTCGTCGCGGCCGGCGCGGATATCGAACAGCGCATGGCCGCGATAGCCGGTCTCTGGGATCTGAAAAAGCCCGGTCGGCGAGGCGCGATCGACTGCCCGGCCAGCTTCGACCAGAACGTCATAAGCCTGCGCGTAGAGCTCGAGCGCGCGCGCCCGGTGGCCGCAAAGCTCTTCGATCGACTCCTTGCGAACGAGAGATGTTGCGCTCATGTTGCGCTCTCCCGCCCTTTGCTGGCTGCGGCCGACTTCCGCAGCCATCCCGTCTGCGCAAAGGAGACACACGGGGCCGTCAAATCCCAGACGAGCCAGACCCAATCATCCGTCCCGCCGCCGGCCTTGTTCCCTTCTGCGAGCCATTCACCTGGAGGACAAGAAACGCGCGGCGTCACATGCCAGATCCGATGCGGCGTGTGCTCGGTATAGAGGCCGCTTGCCCGAGCATCCCCGGCGAGAAAGCCAATACTAGCGAAGACGGCGACCTTGCCGCGCGCGAGCGCCAACGCCTTGCGGATGAACGCCTCTGTTCCTTTTCCCCGGAAAAATGGCGGATTTACCACGATGTTCGGGGCGAGCGGCGCGCTGGCGTCCGTCAAAAAGTCCCGCGTACCGGTACGCGACCACCAGACCTTGTTCTCGACGCGCCGGGCGATGTCGGAACCGACGACGATATAGCCGCGCCGAGCGGCCTCGTCGCAAATGTTGCCGCCGCCGCATGCAGGATCCCAGATCGCCCCGACGAAGCGCTCGACCTCGAACAGCGCGGCGCTCGCCCGGGTCTCTTCTACGTACCAGTCGAGCGCGTCGCGTTTCCAGACGTGGCTCTTGCGCGTGCGGGCGGACGCTTCGGTCATGGCCGCGCCGCCTTCCGAGGCTCTTCGGCCTCTCGTAAACGGGTCAACGTGTTGAGAATGGCCTCCTGGACGACGAGCCGCTGGGCGCGGCGCTCAATCGCCTCGGGCGAGCGTTTAAAGTTCCTGCTCTGCGCACGCTCGAGCCAGTCTTCACCGCCGATGATGATGAGCTGGATTTCCTCGATTTGCTGGGTGAGAGTCGCACTCATGCCGCCCTCGCGCGCTTCGCTTGGCGGGTGCCAGAATTGCGCGCATCTTCGATCCGCGCCTTCAGGCAGACGCTTGGCCGCGTGCCCCAAGGGAAATTAGCCATTGGCGGCCTCCCCGAAGAAAACAAGATCGCGCGGCGGCACGCGCGCGTAGGTGGCTGCTGCGTAGTCGAAGAGGGCGCAGGCATCCGCCCTGTTATCGTCGCCGCAATCGCGCGGGACGTAGCCGAGCGCCTTGGCCCGATTGAGCACGGCCGCCTTGGTCTCCTTGCGCTCGCCCATGTTCGCGCGCCCGAGAAAATGCTTTCGAACAGTCGATGGATAGGGCGCCTCGATCCGAATTCCGCGCGCCATGCCCTCGGCGACGGCAACGCCGAAGCACATGATCTGCAGGATCACCGCGTCGGCGGATTTTTGTGCGGCCGGATTGAGGAAGTGCTCGATCGCGAGGATGTCGAAGCGCTCGAGCGTGAAGCGGTCGCGCAGAAATGCGCGCATGTTGAATGCGGCGATCTCGGGAGGCTCGCCAGGGCGCTTCAGGCGAACGCTGCCGGATTGCGGGATCGCACCGGCGTCGCCAAAGGCGAATCCGCAAACCGTCGCGATGTCGAGCGCTGCGATCCGCACTTGAAGACCTCACTGATATCGGTAGCTGCCGGGAATTTCCTCGGCGGCTGGCTCGGGAGCCGGCTCCGACTTCTGCCGCCGCCGAGACGGCTTCGTGGCGGTCGAATCGTCGAACGCCTTGTCCGCCTCGGACAGCGGCTTGATCCCTTCCATGATCGCTTTGCCGTTCGCTTCCAGCTGCGCCGTCTCGGCGTCGCGCTCGTCCTGCTCGGCCTTGCGCGCGAGCTCCTCGATGTCGCCGACGTGCTGCTCGCCGAAGAGGCCGTTCTTTTCGAACTCTTCGTGATAGAGGATCAGGCTGCGCCAAAATTCACGCGCTTTGAGGTCGTCCTTTTCGAACATCCGCGCGAGGGCGCAGTTGAATTTGAACGCCTTGGCGTGCAGATTTCCGTTCTCGACCGCTTTGGCGATGCGTTCGCCGATTTCACCGTTGATCGACGCCACCTTGGTTTTCGATTGGTTGAATGCCTTCGCGAGAGCGATCATCTGTTTCGTGTTCGCGACCTTCGTCGCCGCCTCTTCGGTCATTTTTTCAGCCCTTCGTTAGAGAAACGAGCTTCGCCCGCAGCGCCATGAGCGCGCGCAACTCGCTGTCCACCTGCTTCAAAAGTTCTCGCGCTTCGTCCGGGGTGACCTTGCCGTCGCCCAGGGCCACGAAAAGCTGTGTCGTGACGCGACCGTGTTCGTGGGCTTTGTCGGCGGCGATGCGCGAGAGGTCGCCGTCGTCGATCGTGATCGGCATAAAGGCGCCGCCGGCGAGGGCCGCCAGGTCTTCGGCCGCGGCGGTCGAGCCGCAGAACTCCGAGAGCTTGCGCACGAAGTCGTAGGACATCTGGTCGGGGCAAGCCGGGTCGCACAACTCGTAGACACGCGACACCGCGCGCTCGAGCAGGAAGGCCGCGCGCTTCACGCCGCCAGCCTCGTCGACCAGGCGCGTCACGATGTCCTTCGTCGTTCCGTAGTCGCGCTGTTTTGTCATGCCCCGTATTTCCCGCGCTGCATTCTGGGTTGCCCTCCGTCCGTGCGCGTGACCTGAATCGGACGGAACGCGGGCGCTACACGCTTGCGAAAAGAGCCCCGGCGCCGGAGCGCCGGGGAAGTTTGGGAGGAAACGCCCAAGGAGGGCTACGGAACGAGAGGTCATCTCGCTGCGTCTGCCGCACTAAGCGCTGCGGCGCGCGCCATCCGGGAGCACCCGGAACTCAGGTCCGCTCGATGAGCGGCTCGTATTCTGTCGCGGCGGCGTCGCGGATCGCCTCGCCGAGGAAGGAAATGATTGCCGTGAGCATTTCAGGCCGCCTCTTGCTCGGCGCCGAACCGGCGTTCGTGCTCGGCGCGCAACGCTGTCTCGAGGTCTTCTCCAGTGAATGCGCGAACGGCCTCTTGTTCCGACCCTACGTCGAGCTTCATGCAGATGATGCCGATCGCTGCGAGCACATCGTTGATGGTGAGCCCCTCGGCGCTGGCGATATCGCCGTAGGTCGCGCCGCTGGCGCGCAGTTCGAGCACGCGGCGTTCGTTGGGCGCGAGAGGAATGACACGGATCATCGGAGCGCTCCCGCAATCAGTGATGCGAGGTAGGTGACGACTGCAGCGTCGAACGCGAGAACGATTGTGAGGACTATGGAGCGGTTCGTCATGCAGCCTCCATTGGCTGAGGAGGCGGGTAGATGTCCGGGCGTAGCTCATGGCGCGGGACGCCAGTCTCGCGCTCGATTGGCAAAACATATTCGGCCGCGATGCCGGCCTTCGTTTTCTTGAGCCAATTCGAAATCGTCTGCTGCGACACGCCGATGCTCTCCGCGAGGGCGGCCTGGGATCCTTTGATCTCGATGGCTTTGAGGAGTCCGCTTGTGTCCATGGTGCGGATATAACAAGAATGATTGTTACTTGTCAACAAGCAGAATTGTCGAGCGACGCTACAAGCACCCTTGTATCGTCACGAGCTATGGACACGCTCGCGAACCGGTTGAAACATCGTCGGAAACAGCTTCGCCTCAGCCAGGCTGCCGTGGCGCGCGCAGTAGCCAAACTGCGCGGGCGTGCTTTTTCGCAGCAGGCATACGGAGCCCTTGAATCAGGCGACTCGCACAGCTCGGCGGAAATCGCCGCTATCGCGGAGGTGCTGAAGGCGCCACTTGCATGGCTACGCGATGGGAAAGGGCCTGCCCCCGAGGCGGTCGAACCGCCGCGTTTCGAGTCGGCGGTGGACGCCGATCTCGGCTTTAACAAGGACGAAGGGGCTATTCTGGAGGCGGAGGTACGAGCCGGTGCCGGCGGCGGCGGGGTGTCGACGGGCGCCTATTATGTCAGCGACGGCGATGGGAATTCATATCAAGCCGAAGGCGTCCGAGATCGATGGGTCATTCCGCAAGCAGTCGTCCGCGAAATGCTTCACGCTTCGCCTTCGCATATTCGGATTTTCGAGGTCATCGGCGATTCGATGCTCAACCCCGACAGCCGGGCCTTTTCGCTCTTTCCGGGGGATAGAGTTTTCGCTGATCTCCGCGACACGACGCCGAGCCCAGAGGGTATTTTCGTTTTGTGGGACGGTCTGAGCGTTGTCGTGAAGCGGGTCGAAGTGGTGCGCGGAAGTGATCCAATGCGCATTCGTCTCATTTCGGCGAATCCTCAATATTCTCCGTATGAGGCGACGATCGACGAGGTTCGGATTATCGGCAGATACGTGGGGCGTTTCACGGTGTTTTGATGCACAGGGCAGATATGTGGCCACTTCTTTGTTTAGTCGGCGCGACCACTGTTTTGGTGGCGTTTTTGAATATGACTTCGGTCGCAAACGCTTGTAGCGGTTGCGGCTGCCGAGGTGGGCCGGGTTATCGAGGCCCCAATGGTCGCTGCGTAGGATGGGCAGACATTGGCCGGACCTGCGGAAGCCCGCCGACAGCGCGATGTACGGCGGAAGGGCCGAATGACGGCGCGGAGCAGGCCGCTGAACTTGAGGTCAGAGCGCTCGGTGCACGCAGACCTCGTACCAAGTCCCCGTAGTCGGCGATCTCGAGGAACATTTTAATGTTCGGATGGTGGAGGCGCAGGCGCGAGTATCGCACGCTCGTTCTTCGAGACGCTGATGACCTGATCGCCCGATTCGGCATTCGAGCTTATTCCGCCGCAAGCATGCGGTGGCGGATCCACGGCGACATCCTCGATGGGAATCGGCCTGACGGACATTGGGAGCTGGTGCAGGAGGAAATCGCGAAAAGAAGCGGAAAAGTCATCGGCTTAACCGGGCATGAGCAGCGCCGCGACGGAAAATAACAATTATAATTGTTGACTAGTAACAAGTATGCTTGTAACTATGGCTCACCAACCGAGGTGAGCCATGCGTGAGATCGAGTTTCCCTTCGAAGAGCTGCCACTCGGCAGCGTCAAGACCGTCGACGGTCTCCTCTGCCAGTTCGAGGCCTGCGCCTGGGGGCGCGCCACCATTTCCTACGGCTCTGACGATTGGGCCGTCCTCCGCATCGAAATCGACGCCTCTGCGAAGGTCGATGGCCGCTGGGTCACGCGCTCGGCGCTGCTCGACCGCCGCAATCCGCTATGGCGGCTGATCGCCGACGCGCTGCGCCAGCGCGAGAACGATCGCATCCACGAGCGCATCATCGATGACATGCGCGAGGCCGGCGTCGTGCCGTGGAACCCGGCGGTCGAGCACAGCACTCTCAATCACGCTCAGACGGGAGTCGCGCGATGACATTCCCCGTCAGCACTTCGCCGTCTACGCGGGCCTCGGATCGCGAGTTGTTCGAGAGCCTTATCCCTGGCTTCAATGCGACGATCGACGGCTTCGCGAGCAAGCTTGAGGAGATCGGGTGCAATCTCTTTTCGGACGCGATCCGTTTCCGTCGCGAGATAGCCGGAAGTCCCTATGAGCGTCTCGTGCTCGCCGGCCGACTGCTCGACATGTGCGAGGCTGACGCCGCCGAACTGCTCAATCGCGAAATCGATCCGCTGACGTTCGATGATGTGCTCGCCACACTCGACGGGCTCACCGAAAAAGTGCGCTTGCTCAAGGCGCGCGCTGAGTTGCCGAAGGCGGCGGAGTGACGGCCGTGCCGATGTGCGCCGATTGCAAGCACTGGGACAATAGCGAGACGGCGCGCGGATACGATTTCGCCGCCACCGGCCTATGCCGGCGCGCCGCGCCTCTCGTCGACTTCCGCACTCGACTGGCGGCGTGGCCGTTCTCCTTCGCGGACGATTGCTGCGGCGAGCATTCGCCGATCGTGCGTTGGCCGTTCGATCTTACCGGCCTGCGCGATCGATTCGACGAACTTCCATTTTGAGGACGCGGACAATGCAAGAACCGAAATTCACGAGGGAGACGCTGCACGTTGTCGACCAAGGCGAGGGGAAATTCCCGATCGTCTGCGGCGAAGGCGGAACAGACGCCTGGGTCGCATTGGTCAATTGCGGCCCGAACGCGATGGCAAATGCGCAGCTCTTCGCACGGGCGGCAGCCGTCTATGACGCGCTCGCGGATATGGTCGCTGCGTTCAAACCGTTCACGGCCAAGAACATCGGCTTCCCTGGAAGCGAGGCGCGTCTCGAGCAGGACGCGCAGATTGCGGCGCACGGGAAAGCAATCGCTGCCCTCGCCGAAGCCCGAGGGGAGGTGTGACGATGTCCGGCCTCTCTCAACCCCAACGCGCCGCTGTCGAAGCGGCCGAAGCGGAGATCGCGCGCATCATCACCGCGCTCTGCGCCGAGCACGATCTCCTCGTCGAGAGCGTCGAGGCGCGTGCGGATACGATCGAAATCGTGGCGTTCAACGTGCGGGAGATCGGCGAATGACGATCGCGACCTTCCCCCAAACCTCGCTCGGCGCCGCGGCGACCATTGTGGTCGATCAGGTGGCACCAAGCGGCGTTCAGCGTATCTCGTGCCCAGACGACGAGACGTGGCACGCGTTGCGCCGCCAAGACATCACGGCCAGCGTTGCGGCGGCGCTGCTCGGCGCGGGCGACCCGGAAGACCAGCACGCCTACGTGACGCCTTACCAGCTCTACATGCTCGCGATCGGAGCGATCGAGCCGGAGCCGATCGACGATGAGGGGCCGATCCTTCGCGGCTGGCTCATGGAAGAGCCGGCCGTGCGACTGCTCCGCCGGCGGAATCCGAACTGGATGCTTCGGCACAACGCTGGTGATGCGCGTGTCTATTACCGCGATCCTGCGGCGCGAATCGGCTGTACGCCTGACGCAATCGTAAATGATCCGCAGCGCGGGCTCGGGATCGTTCAGATCAAGAGCGTCGAGGCGTCCATCTTTCGCAAGAAATGGAAAAACGACGACGGCGACATAGAGCCGCCGCTGTGGATCGCAGTGCAGGCGATCGTCGAAGCGACACTCGTCGGCGCGCGGTGGGCGGCTGTGGCGCCGATCGTCGTCGGGCACGGCGTCGAAATGCCGCTGATCGATATCCCGATCAAAGCGGGGATCATGGCGCGGCTCCGCGCCGCTGTCGCCGAGTTCTGGCGACGGGTCGAGGCAGGCGAGCCCTACGATCCGGATTTCGGCCGAGACGGGAAGCTGATCGCGAACCTCTACCGTGACGACGATGGGTCGGAAACCGATATCGCTGCGACCGACGACCTATTCCAGAAGCTTGAATTGCGCGAGCACTTTCTTGCCGTTGAGAAGGCGGCTCGCGCGGCCGAAGAGGCTCGAGCGACGATCGACGCCGAGCTGCGATTCCTCCTCAAGAATGCAGTGCGCGGCCGTCTGCCAGACGGGCGGATCATCGAGGCGAAAACGACGCGCGTGAAGGCGAAGACGATCGAGCCCTATTCATTCAGAGCTGTGAAAATCAAAGAGGCGAAAGCATCATGAGCACACAAGTCGCGCGCCGAGATCAGGTCGCGGATTTCAAGTCGCAGGTCATGAACCGCGAAAGCGAGTTCCGCATGGCGCTCCCGGCGCACATTCCGGTCGAGAGGTTCATGCGAGTGATCAATACGGCCGTCACCGGAAACCCGGACTTGCTCGGCGCCGATCGCGTTTCGCTGTTCCAATCGGCAATGAAGGCGGCGCAGGACGGGCTTTTGCCGGACGGGCGCGACGGCGCGCTGGTGATCTTCAAGAACAAGGTCCAGTGGATGCCGATGATTGGCGGCATTCTGAAGAAGGTCCGCAACAGCGGCGAGCTGCTATCGATCAGCGCCTACGTCGCCTACTCGAACGACGAGTTCGAATATTCGCTCGGCGACGAGGAGAAGATCACCCACCGCCCGGCGCTCGACGATCGCGGCAGGCCGAGGCTCGTCTACGCCATCGCGAAGACGAAGGATGGCGGGATCTATCGCGAGGTGATGACCGTCACCGAAGTCGAGAGGGTGCGCTCAGTGTCGCGCGCCGGGGGCTCTGGGCCGTGGAAAGACTGGTGGGACGAAATGGCCCGGAAGACCGTCCTGCGCCGGCTTTCGAAGCGTCTACCAATGTCCAGCGATCTCGACGACCTCGTTCGGCGTGACGACGAGCTCTATGAGTTCGATGCCGCGAAAGCGAGCACCAAGGCTGACGGGACCGCGCCGCGCGGACTCTCGGCGCGCCTCGACGCGCTCGCCGGCCCAGCCGACACGATCACCCACGACCAGGAAACCGGCGAAGTCACGCAAGAGCATTCCGAGACCGGCGCCGAAGATGACACGGCGTCGCAGGCCGCGGGAGTGGTGGATGGAGGGCTGGACTCCTCCGCTACTTCCGCGGTCGAGCCGGCTGCCGACGAGCCCGACAACCGATCCGAGGACGAAAAGCTCCTCGACGCAGCGCGTGCGAAGTCGCTCGAAGGCCGCCGCGCATTCGATGCTTGGTTCAATCGGCTGCGCCCTGAGCAGATCGACGCCCTCAACCCGCATATGAAGGGACTGATGGCTGCGGCGAAGCAGGCGGACGGGAGAGCGTGAGAAATGGCCAGCGATCTCGACAATGACCCGCGCGTCGCGGCGGCCGAAGAGGCCATCCAGAAAATACTGCTCGATCTCGAGGAGGAGGTCGGCGTCAGCGTCGAGCTCGTCGACGTCGATACCCACAATTTCTGCCAGTTGCGCACGAGCATCTTTCTGACGACTGAGAGAACGAGGATTTGATGGCGCTCTCGATTCCTCCCCGGCATGTGGTTGATCCGGGCGCGTTGACGCCAGCGGAGGCCGAATTTGTGCGGACGCTTCAGAGCGAAGCTCGCGATCTCCGAGAGGCAGCGGCGCGCCTTGGGATCAGTCTGAAGTCGGCGCAGCGGCGCTCGGGCGTGATCTGCCAAAAGCTCGGCGCCGCGAACTGGCGCGAGGCGATCGCGCTATGGCGAGGGCAGGCGGCATGAGGGCCGAATTCGCCGCCGGCTATCGCGCCGGCTTGCTGTTCGCGATCGATCAAGCGCTGCGGGTCGCCGACGGCGTCGAGGCGCGGACGACGACCAAACGCGCCGATGGCGCAGCCCACGCGCTGCGGGTGCTGGCGGAAGAGCTTTTGCGGGAGATCGGCGGGGAGGCGGACGCGCGAAGCGGCCCGGCTGGAGAAAGGATCGGGGCTCATGGCTGAGAACAGCGGAATCGCCTGGACCGATCACACTTTTAATCCGTGGATTGGTTGTGCCAAAGTCGGCCCCGGCTGCGATCATTGCTACGCCGAGGCGTTGGCTACGCGCCGACTTGGCGTCAACTGGGGTCCGCACGCGGCGCGCCGGCGCACGGCGGACTCGACCTGGGCCAAGGTGCGCAAATGGAATCGAGACGCGGCGGCGTCGGGTCGGCGGCTATGGGTGTTCGTTGCGTCGCTCGCCGATATTTTCGACAGCAAAGCGGACAAGAGCTGGCGCGATGATCTGTGGGCGCTTGTGCGCGAGTGCAGGAACCTGAACTTCATTTTCGTGACCAAGCGCATCGGCAATGCGGCGGACATGCTGCCAGAGGACTGGGCTGAGAACTTTCTCCACTGCGGGATCGTTGCGACCGTCGTCACCCAGCCCGAATGCGATCGCGATCTGCCGAAACTGCTCGATCTGAAGAAGCGCCACGGCGTTGCCTGGATCGGGCTCTCGGTCGAGCCGCAGTTGGAGCGTGTCATCCCGAAAGACGCCCACGGGCTCGATTGGGTCATTTCCGGCGGGGAGAGCGATCAAGGCGGTGCGCTGGGCCGCGAATACCGTGTGAGCTGGGCTTATGACCTGATCGCCTGGGGTGAGACGCATGGTGCCGCGATCTACGTCAAGCAGCTTGGCTCCTATTTCGCGCGGCGCAACGATTTCAAGGATCGCGCGGGGGCCGATCCGGCCGAGTGGTGGCCGCTGGCGCTCCGCGTGCGGCAAATGCCGCGCGGCGTGCCGACAACCATCGGAGCGGCTGCATGACGATCGCTCCTTACCCGCTCCAATGGCCTCATGCCGTCGCGCGAACACCGCCGGCGCGGCGCATCAAATCGCCGTTCCGGACGGGCTTCGAACAGGCCGTAAAGAATGTCGCCGACAGTCTTCGCCTCTTCCAGAAAGAAGCCGGGGTCAAAATCGAGCACGTCATTCTTTCGACCAATGTCGATCTGCTGAACAAGAGTCCTGCCGATCCGGGCGCTGTGGCGTGGTTTCAAATGGACGGCCAATGGGTGGCGTTTGGCGTGGATCGCTTCCTCATGGTCGAGGCGAATATTCAGGCGATTCATCACATCATCGAAGCTCGCCGCGTAGAGCTGCGCTATGGCGGCCTTTCGATCGTGCGGCAGACCTTCCGCTCGTTCATCGCGCTTCCGGCTCCCAGGGGCATTCACTGGACCGAAATCCTGCATGTGCCGGCGAACGCGACGCCGGAGCAGATCGAGCGCGCGTTCCGACACGAAGCGAAGACTGCTCATCCTGATGCAGGAGGCTCCGATCAGATGATGGCTGAATTGAACGCTGCACGCGCGCAGGCGCTGAAGGATCGATCATGACAACGACCGTTTCCCTGACCGCGGGCCTGCGCGAAATGATCGCGAGCGGCCGCCTGACCGAGGCGATGATCCCGGACGATTTCCAGTGGCTCGAGGCGTCGCTGGCTGGGTCGGCTTCCGATTCTCCGCCTTCTGGAAGACGGGAAAACGGAAGAGAAAGCGCTGACCGCTCGATTGACGATCTCCTCGGAGAAGCCCTGCGCCGTCACCGGCACGGCCTCATCCGGCCGCTCTGGGCCGAAATGCCCGAGGGGCCGGAGAAACAGCGGTGGCGAGATCAAGGCCGTGCGCTGGTCGATTTCAACGACGTCCGCGAATCGATCCGCAACGGCGCTCGTCGCGCGCCAAAAGTGTTCGTTATCGAAGGCGGCGAGCGCGCGCGACTGCAAGCCGAGGTCGAGCGCCTGAGACACGAGCGCGACCTCCCCGAGCTCGAAGACAGGCGGCGGCCGAACTCGTATTTCGGCGCCGAGACGGGCGAGCTTCGCGACGCTATCGCGAACATTATCCGTTCGAACTCGTCGCCGACCGTTGAACGCGATGGCTTCCACGCCCGCAACGGCAGTCAGGCCGGCTATATCGTCTATGAGCACGACAGTCTGCCGGGGGTGCTGAGCGGAATCCTTGATTTGTTCGGCCTTGTCGATCACCCGATTGCGACCATCCCGTTGAACGAGCCTGTGCTCGTCTTCGACGAGGGAACCGGCGATGCCGCGATCATAGAACTCCGCCGGCCCGGCGAATTCTGCCCCTTCGGAAACCCGCGCAATCCGCGCCCGGCGACGCACTGGCGCCGACTTCCGCCGAAGGGGAAGCGTCGATGAAAGCGGCCCTGCCGCGCTGCGCTCGCTGCGGCGCGTTCCTCAGCGCAATCGACCTCGGCGCCGGAAAATGCTTCGACAGGCCGAGGGCGGAGTCGTGCCTGTGGCGTCGAGCCCTGCTTAAGTGGCGGATGCCGCGCGCGCGGCAGGTGGTGACGAGGGTCGAGGCGGGGCGGACGAAGAAAGGAAAGCGGCACAATGGCTGATCTGCCGATCATTTTCTCTGGGTCGATGATCCGCGCGCTGCTCGATGGCCGCAAGACTATGACGCGTCGTCTCGACGTCGAGCGCTGGCGTTCGCGATCGGCGGGAACGCGAGTCTGGGTCCGCGAGAACTGGTGGCAAGTCGTCGCTAGCGACGGGCCGCAGGCCATCGCGCCAGGCGAGAACGCGGGTCGTGAAGGCGCGTTCTATAGAGCCGACTGGCCCGAACATCCGCCGTGCCCGCACTATCGTGCGCGCCCTTCGATCCATATGCCGCGCTGGGCGTCGCGCCTCATGCTGACTGTCGAGAGCGTCAAGATCGAGCGGCTGCAGGAAATCAGCGAAGCCGACGCGCTCGCCGAGGGCGTCTATTTTCGAGCCGACGCCGAGCTTGCCGCCGAAGGAACCCTCGTGGGCAAAGATAACCGCCCCGCATTGATCGCGATAGACGATCCCGATGGCTCCTATTTTTGGGCGGATACCGAATGCGGCTGGCACAGCGCATCTCGCGCTTATCGCAGCCTTTGGGAAAGCCTCCACGGCGCAGACGCATGGACCGCAAATCCATGGGTCGCCGCCATCACATTCCGAACGATCCACTCGAATATCGATGCGTTTGGCGGCGCCGATTGCCCGCTTACCGGAGAGGAGGTGGCGCGGTGACAGATCCTCGGACGCAGGCGCTCGCTGACAAATACATCGGGCGCGCGGGTGGCGCGCCGGAGCCGAGCGCGCGGATCAAGAGTCCGTCCCGAGTCGGCGGCGTCTTTCTCGGGCCGCAGGAGATGCGCCACGTTGCGACGCTATTCGAATTCTCCGAAACGATCGTGACGCAGGGCCAGCGAGCGTTTCCAAGGGGCGGTATGCGTGACCGCGCCTCGATTGCGCAAAAGGCCCTGGCCGATCTGCTCGGCGTCCCGGAGAGCGACCTTCGTAGCGCGGTCGCGCTCTATCTGAAGCAGAACCGTCCATGACCGCCGCTCGCCTCCCGTGCTGCGTCCCGTTCTGCCGGCGGACGATCGGCGCCGACAGGGGCTATTCGGAATGGATTTGTCCGAAGCACTGGCGGCTGGCTCCGCCAGAGGCGCGCGCCGCTTATGCGCTCGCGCGGCGCCGGGCGCGGCGGATCATCGCGCGCAAGCCGATCTACCGAGAATATTGGAGGCTGCTTCCCGGCTCGCCGGCGCGGCTTTCCGCGGTCGCGATGTGGCGGCGGGTCGACTCCGCTTGGGAGCGCTGCAAGCGCCAGGCGATCGAGCGGGCGCTCGGGGGAGGGGAGGAGCCGTGAGCCGCCGCGCCTCTCACTCGACGCACGTGGAGGTGGAACGCGTCCGCGCGACTGCCGCGGCCGCCATCCTCGGTGTGACCGTGCGCGGGGTCCAGGCGCTTGCCGCGCGAGGGGAGTTGCCCGGGGCCGCAAAAATCGGCAGCCTATGGACCTTCGATCCGGAGAAGCTCCGCCGGCATATCGCGGCGAAGGAGGCCGAATGCGCGAGCCGAATCTCTATACCCGAGGCGGAGTCTTCTGGCTGCGAGCCACCGTCCGGGGAGTCGAGCATAGAGAAAGCCTACGCACGCGCGATCTCGCGACTGCGCGGCGGCTCCGGGACAAGCGGATCGAAGAGATCGCGGCGGCGCGCTGGCGCGGCGAAAGGCGCCGGACGTGGCTCGAGGCCGTGACCGAGTGGGCCGAGCACGAGTCTGGACAAATCGCCCCTTCGACGGCAAAGCGCTACGCCGTCTCGCTCTCGATGGTGAAGCCGCACCTCGCCGCCTATGCGATCGAGAAAGTGGACGGGCAGGCGATAGCGACCATGATTTCAGCGCGCCGGCGGGAAGGGGCGACCCCGGCGACCGTGCGGCGTGATCTGACGGCCGTATCGCGGGTGCTGGACTTCGCCGAGGCGATGGGCTGGCGGGAAGGCAATCCGACGCTCTCCAAGCGGCGTCTGCTCAAAGAGAGGCGCAATCCCATCGTCCTGCCGATAGCGCGCGACATTGAGGTCATTATCGCCGCCGCCTCGACGCGCTTCGGCGCGCTGATCCGCGCCGCGCGGCTCACCGGCTGCCGACAGGACGAGCTGGTCCAGGCGACTTGGCGGGGCTTCAACGCGCGGGGCAAAACCCTCGAGGTGATCGGGAAGGGGAACAAGCGCCGGACGATTTCTCTGTCCGAGACGGCGGCGGCACATGTGTCGGCACAGCCGGTCACACTCGGCTGTGACCTGATTTTCTGCCGGGAGGGCGGCGAGGCCTTCTCACAAGCGGCCTCGGATTTCACCCATGTGCGGCGGGCCGTCATTGCCAAGGCGAAGAAGGAAAAGCGGGAATTTCAACGATTTCGCTTCCACGACCTCCGCCATTTGTTCGCGGTCGAAGCGCTGCGCGGCGGCATGAGCATCTATTCGCTTTCGAAGCACCTGGGCCATACGAGCGTCAAGACGACGGAGATCTATCTGGAATTTCTGACGCCAGAGGAGGTGGCCCGAGCCAAAGAGGGGTCGGCACAAATGCCGGCACAACCACGGCGGTCTGCATGACGAATGACCGCAGTTTCTCAAGCTATTTCAATGCGGTGCTCGAATAGCGCAGAAAATTGCTTGTCGGTCTTGAAAACCGCCGTGGGGGAAACTTCACCGTGGGTTCGAATCCCACCCCTTCCGCCAGTTCGACAGTTCAACTCGTATTTCCGTGTGTGCATTTGACGCCGCTGTTCCAGCCCTGGGTCCAAAGTCGGTGATCGAAAGCACATCGCCATAAGCTGCACAATCTTGGTGATAACGCCCACTGATTCTCCAAATATGGATAAAGCAACGACAGCCACGTTTGGTAAAGGTATTGCGTGATGGTTGACCGCGAACATGACTCTCAAGTTAAGAAATTATTGAACTCACTGCTCCGCAATAGGGCAATTGCTACGCGTGTCTCTCTAGCTATATTTACTGCTAGTTCGTTATATGCAATGTATTACATTGATGATACTTTTAAAAAAATTGTATTTAATATTATTAATGCAGCTGATAATGCGCCATTTATAGCTGCTTGTTTGATTGCAGTTGTTTCTTCATTTCTTGCGGTGTGGCTATCATTTGATGGCGACAAAATTAAACAATCGGTCAGCCTGGCGGATGCTGAAGCGTTGTCGTCGGCAGAGCGAAACGTTGCGTCGACTGCCGATACCTTGGCGAGAGATTTTGAACAACGTGCGCGGATTGCTGTCGATTCCGCGGTGTCGAGCTGGGCTGACAAGGCAGACAATTTAATAAAGTATGAGCTGTCTTCGAAAATTGACGAGCTTTTTGGAAATAACATAGTAGAGTCTATTGGTAAAATATTGGCAGAGCAATCAGATGATATAACAAAAATAAATCAAATTCGTCGCGATAGTGGTGACAGATTCTTGCAGATGCGTAATAGGTCTCTCGAATATGCCAGTTTAGCAGAGCGGCAGGCAAGAGTGTTTCGCGGTTCTGGAATGAATCTCGCAATTATTGGTCTTCTCGTGCTCGGATTTGTATTGGCCGGCACGTACTATCAATACTGGAAAAGTCCAGAATTGCTACAGCAGCACGTCGAGTGGGAGGTGGTGTTGCTGAGACATGGGCCGACCTATGCGTTCGTCATTCTGTGCGAGGTTCTCGCGCTCATAATGTTCCGTTATCAGTCTAAAGCATTAGAACTGATGCGTTATTTTTCAAATGAAGCTACGAACATCGATGCGAGGCATACCGCCTTCCTTTCAGCCCTGCAATTCATGGACAAACAAAAGCTCTCGAAATTGATCGAGAGGCTCGATGCGACCGAGCGTAATTTCTTGATCGATAAGCATCAGCGTACACTCGAAATGGCGAATAACGAAAACGAAGATCGCATGATCGAGAGAATTAGGACCTTGCTCGATCGATCGAAGGGAGAAAAGCAGGAGGCGGTAAAAAAGAAAAAGGATGATGGCGAGGAGTAGTCGGCCAATCGGCGCAACCCCCTCGATGATTGTGGCGATGCAGCCAGCGTGACTCCGATCACAATTGCTCTACGCCAGGGACCGCGGGCTCGGAGAGCCTCCATGGCCGCAATCCAGCTGATACATTGCTCCTTATTCGCGACCACAGGGGAGGAGCGCGGGCGGCTATAGCCGCCCCCCACGCCGAAACGCCTGCGGCGGCTGCCCATAAACGCGCAGAAACGCCCGTCGCATTCGTTCTGGATCGCGAAAGCCGCTGTCGCGCGCGATTCGCTCGATCGCGTCGGCGCCGCTCTCCAGCGCGCTCTTGGCTCTGTCGAGACGCAGGCGCTCGATCGCCTTGGCCGGCGTCGCGCCGGTGCCGCGGGAGAAGGCGCGCGCGAAATTGCGTGGGCTCATCGCGGCCTGCTCGGCAAGCTCCTCCACGGTGAGGCGATGTTGCAGACGCTCGCTCGCCCAGCGCAGCAGCGTCGCGAATTTGTCTTGCCGGCTCTCCAATTCCAGCAGCGCGGAAAATTGCGATTGCCCGCCCGGGCGCCGATGATAGACGACGAGCTGCCGCGCCACTGCGCGCGCGACATCCTCGCCGAGATCGTCGTCGATCATCGCCAGCGCGAGATCGATCCCCGCGGTGATTCCGGCGGAGCTCCAGATCGGCCCATCGCGCACGAAGATCAAATCCGGCTCCAGCCGAACCTTTGGAAAGCGTCGCTGAAAATCGCCGCTGCGGCTCCAATGCGTCGTCGCTCTGCGGCCGTCGAGCAGCCCGGCCGCCGCCAGCACATAGGCGCCCGAGCATACGCTCGCCACACGTCGCGCGCGCGTCGCTGCGCGGGCGACGAAAGCGAGAGTCGCTCTGTCCGTGGCGGCGGCGCGCGTGCCGAGGCCTCCGGCGATCAGCAGCGTGTCGCAACGTCGCGCCGCGGCGAAGCCCCGGCCGCTATGGCGACGCCGGAAGAGGAGCGCACGACGCCCGGCGCGACGGCGATCGTCCGTATCGCATAGGCGCCGGGGACGATGCGCGCGGCGATCTCGAATGCGGCGATCGGACCCGCGGCGTCGAGAATCTGAAAATCCTCGAAGATCAGCAGAGCGATGATCCGCGCGCTCATGGCTTTGTCTGAAAAAGTGGGAAAACCGTCATTTGAGACAGAGCCTAGCGGCGCTACTCTGCCTTCGTCAACAAGGGGAGGCTCGCAATGTCCGACCAAAGCTTTCGCATCGTCTTCGCGATTTTTCCGCGTCTCACTCAGCTCGATTTCACCGGACCTTTCGAGGTGCTGTCGCGGCTGCCCGGCGCGGAGGTCGTCGTCGCCTCGCGCGAGGGCGGCGCCGTCGCTTCCGACACGGGGCTCGAATTCGGCTCGACGCGCGCGCTCGCCAGCGTGGAGCGCTGCGATCTCCTCTGCGTTCCCGGCGGGCCCGGCGTCGAGGCGGCGTCGGTCGATCGCGAATTTCTGGAGCAGATCGCGCGGCTCGCGGAAGGCGCACGCTATGTGACCTCGGTCTGCAACGGCTCGCTGCTGCTCGGCGCCGCGGGGCTTTTGCGCGGCAAGCGCGCCGCCTGCCATTGGGCCTGGCGCGAGCTGCTGCCCTTGTTCGGCGCCGAGCCGGACGCCGCGCGCGTCGTGCGCGACGGCCGCGTCGTCACCGGCGGCGGCGTGACGGCGGGCATTGATTTCGCTTTGACGCTCGCGTCCGATATCGCTGGCGAGCAGGTCGCGCGCGCGATCCAATTGTCGATCGAATATGCGCCGGCGCCGCCTTTCGACAGCGGGCGGCCGGAGACGGCGGGCGCGGCGCTGGTCGAATGGGTGTCGCCGCGTTTCGCCGAGCGAAAGGCGCGTTTCGCGGCTTTGCATGGCTGAGCGATGCGCGGCTTTTTAAGGTGCGGCTTTCTGTGCTCTATCGAGCGCTTCTGTCGCCGCAATGGATGCGCCTATGACCGCCGCCGCCACGCCTGCGCATGTCGTCATCGACGGCTTTCTCGGCGCGGCGCGCGCCGGCGAGCTGATGCAATTCGCGCTGGCGCATGAGAGCGAATTTCACCAATCGCGTTTCTATACAGCCGAGCGCGAGGCGCGCGTCGATACGTCGGTGCGCGATTCTTCGCATCTTCTCGAGCTCGGCCCGCTGCGCGCGGCTTTCTCCGCATCTGTCGACGCCATCCTCGCGCAACTGACGCATGAGCTTCATGTCGGCCTGCCGACCGAAACGAAAAAAGAGATCGAGATGGTGCGCTACGGCGACGGCGGCTTCTTCAAGCGCCACGCCGATGCGCCGCCGCGGCCAGACGGACACGACAGCGTGCGGGCGCTCACGCTCGTCTATTATTTTCACGCGCTGCCCAAGCGTTTCGAGGGCGGCGCGCTGCGGCTCTTTTCGCCGGACGGCTTTGCGGACATAGCGCCGGTCTATGATCGTCTCGTCGCTTTTCCGTCCGCCGCATTGCATGAGGTGCGGACGACGCGCTGCGCGAGCGCCTTTGCCGATGGGAGATTTTCGATCAATTGCTGGGTGAGGCGGGCGCGCGAAGGGCAATCCCCCTCGCCATCATGCTGAGGAGGTCGCGAAGCGACCGTCTCGAAGCACGAGGGCGATCTCCAGAAGGCGGCGCTGACGGTTTTCTCGTCCTTCGAGACGGCGGCTGCGCCGCCTCCTCAGGATGAGGAAACCTCAACCCGATTCTTCTCCAGGTCCGGCGCAGCTTTCGTTTTGGTCGGCTTGGAACAGGCAGAGCGCGAGATAGGCGGACGTCCCTATTCAAAGAAGTTCATTGTATGTTCTCGTACCCCCTCGCGCTCCCCCTCGCGAATCGCTAAAATCCCCTCCATGGCCAAATCCGATGATCTCTTCGGCGGCGCTCCGCGCAAGCCCGCCGCCGCCGCTCCCGCCGCGAAAGCGCCCAAGGCGCCGGCGGAATATGACGCCGCCTCTATCGAGGTGCTCGAGGGGCTGGAGCCGGTGCGGCGGCGGCCGGGCATGTATATCGGCGGCAAGGACGAGGCCGCCATGCATCACCTCTTCGCCGAGGTGCTGGACAATGCGATGGACGAGGCCGTCGCCGGCCACGCCAGCTTCATAGAGGTCACGCTCGAGCCGGAGGGCTGGCTCACCGTCGTGGATAATGGCCGCGGTTTTCCGATCGATCGACACCCGCGGTTTCCGGACAAGACCGGGCTCGAAGTCGCGATGACCATGCTGCACGCCGGCGGCAAATTCGATTCGGGGGCCTATCAAACCTCCGGCGGCCTGCATGGTGTCGGCGTGTCCGTAGTCAACGCCCTGTCGGAGAGGGTTGAGGTCGAGGTGGCCAGAGAGCAGCAGCTCTATCGTCAGGTCTTCTCGCGCGGCCTCGTCGCCAGCAAGTTTGAAAAGCTCGGCCGCATCGCCAATCGCCGCGGCACTAAGGTGCGCTTCAAGCCGGACGCGGAAATCTTCGGCCCGGCGACGCATTGGCGGCCGGCGCGGCTGTTCCGCATGGCGCGCTCCAAGGCCTATCTCTTCGGCGGCGTCGAGATTCGCTGGCATTGCGCTCCGGCGCTGATCGAGCCGGGCTCGGATGTGCCGGCCGAGGCCGTGCTGCGTTTCCCCGGCGGGTTGCGCGATTATCTCACGCGCGAGACCGAGGGCAAGGAGCTGGTCGCCGATCAGCCCTTCGTCGGCAAGGTGCAGCGCGAGGGCGGCCATGGCTCGCTCGAATGGGCCATCGCCTGGTTCTCCAATGAGGACGGTTTTTCCCACTCCTATTGCAACACGATTCCGACGCCGGACGGCGGCACGCATGAGGCGGGCTTTCGCCTCGCTCTGCTGCGCGGCTTGAAGGATCACGCCGAGCGCATCGGCCAGGCCAAGCGCGCCGCCAATGTGACGGCCGAGGACCTCATGGGCCAGTCGGCGGCGATGATCTCCGTCTTTATTCGCGAGCCGGAATTCCAGGGCCAGAACAAGACGCGGCTGATGAATGTCGAGGCTTCGCGCCTCGTCGAAGGGACGGTGCGCGACGCTTTCGACCATTGGCTCGCCGGCGCGCCGTCGCAGGCGACCAAGCTCCTCGATTTCGCGGTGGAGCGCTCCGAGGAGCGGCTTCGCCGACGCGCCGAGAAGGAGCAGGCCAGGAAATCCCCGACGCGCAAATTGCGCCTGCCGGGCAAGCTCGCCGATTGCACCAATACGTCATCGCAAGGCTCGGAGATTTTCATCGTCGAGGGCGATTCCGCTGGCGGCTCCGCCAAGGCCGCGCGCGACCGCGCCAGCCAGGCCGTGCTGCCTTTGCGCGGCAAGATTCTCAATGTCGCCTCGGCGGGGCGCGAGAAGCTCGCCGCCAATCAGCAGCTCGCCGATCTGGTGCAGGCGCTCGGCTGCGGAATCGGCTCGCATTATCGCGACGAGGATTTGCGCTACGACAAGATCATCGTGATGACCGACGCCGATGTCGACGGCGCGCATATCGCGTCGTTGCTCATCACCTTTTTCTTTCGGCAAATGCCCAAGCTCATCGACGGCGGCCATCTCTATCTCGCCGTGCCGCCGCTCTACAAGCTGACGCAAGGCGCCAAGACCGTCTATGCGCGCGACGACGCGCATCGCGACGAGCTGGTGAAGAAAGTGCTGACCGGCAAGGGCAAGATCGAGACGAGCCGCTTCAAAGGCCTCGGCGAGATGATGCCGGCGCAGCTCAAGGAAACGACGATGGACGCCAAGAAGCGCACATTGCTCAAGGTCGTGATCGCCGGCGACGAGCGCGAGGAGACCGCCGATTGCGTCGAGCGGCTGATGGGCGCCAAGCCAGAGGCGCGTTTCGCCTTCATTCAGGAGCGCGCCGCTTTCGCCACGGAATTGGATGTGTGACGCGGGAACCGCGGGCCGGGCGGCGACGTTTACCGTTTCGTGAAATGGAGCGCATTGGCGACGAGTGATTTGGAAATGATTTTCTCGCCCGCCGGAGGCCATTGGGCTATGGTCCGCGCCACTCGAAGCGGGCGACGGGCGTCGAGAGGTCGAGCTTGACAGAGATCGACGGAAGAAGCGAGGCGTCCGCGCCGCAGCGGCGGGACGATCGCGACGAAGCTCTGGCGCTCGAGCGCATGCGCATGGCGCTCGACGCGAGCCTCACCGGAATTTGGGATTGGGATCTCGTCACCGGCGAGGTGCATCTCGATGCGCGTGTGCGCGCGCTCTGGGCGCTGCCGGACGATGCGCCGGGCAGCTTCGAGATTTTCCGCAACGCCCTGCATAAGGACGATAAGGCGCAGACGCGCGAGGCCGTTCAGGCCGCGCTCGATCCAGGCGAGCTCGGCGATTATGAGGCGGAATATCGCGTCATCGGCCAGACCGACGGCGTCGAGCGCTGGATCGCGGTGCGCGGCCGCACTTTCTTCGAAGGCGGACGCGCCGCGCGCATCATCGGCACGGCGCGCGACATCACCGATCGCAAGCGGCGCGAGGATCATGTCCATGTGCTGCTGCGCGAGCTGGTGCATCGCTCCAAAAATCTTCTCGCCGTGGTGCAGGCCATGGCGCGGCAGACGGCGGCGGGCGCGCCTTCGCTCGCCGATTTCCAACGCAAATTCGCCGCGCGTCTGCAGGCGCTCTCCATGGCGCATGATCTGCTCGTGTCGCAGGACTGGCGCGGCGCATCCATGGTCGAGCTGGCGCGCGCGCAATTGTCCTATTGTCTCGACGTCGGCTGCGTCGAGGAGCAGACGCGCGCCGGCGGTCCCGATCTGATGCTGAAGCCGGAGGCCGCGCAGAACATCGGCCTCGCATTGCACGAGCTTTCGGTGAATGCGCTGACGCATGGCTCGCTGGCGCAGCCGGACGGGCGCATCGAGCTGCATTGGCGCCTCGAGGACGGGCGCTTTGTGGTGGAGTGGCGCGAGTTCGGCGGTCCGGTTGTTTCCGAGGCGCCGTCCGAAGGCTTCGGCCACAAGGTCATCAAGCGCCTCGTCGCGCAGGCGCTGGGCGGCGAGGCGACGATCGGCTTTCCGCCCGACGGCTTCGAATGGACGCTCGCCGTGCCGGCGGCGCAGGCGCTGGCGCAGTGAGGGCGTGCTCCCCTTCTCCCACTTGTGGGAGAAGGTGGCCTCGCGAAGCGAGGTCGGATGAGGGCCGCTGCGGGTTTGCTGCGCTCTGAATTGTAGATAATGCTGTGGCGGCGCGAGCCCTCATCCGACCCGACTTCGTCGGGCCACCTTCTCCCCCTGCGCGGGAGAAGGGAGCGCGAACCTTTGTTGTTTCGGGGCCTCAGCGCGTGAAATAAGTCTCGATGATGCGCTTGTAGATCGCCGTCAGCCCATCGACATCCGCGACGCACGCATGCTCGTCCACCGCATGGATCGACTCGTTGAGGAGGCCGAACTCCAGCACCGGGCAATCGCGCGTGATGAAGCGCGCATCCGAGGTTCCGCCGCTGGTCGAAAGGCCCGGACGGCGGCCCGTCATCTCCTCGATCGCGCCGGCGACCAGCGTGCTGAAATCGCCCGGCGCTGTGAGGAAGGGCAGAGAATTGCAGGGCAGGAACTCCACCTCCACTTTCGCGCCCCCCGCGGCCGTCTCGATCACGCGGCGGATTTCCGCCTGCAGCGTTTCCAGCGTCCACACATTGTTGAAGCGAATGTTGAAGCGCGCGCGCGCTTCGCCGGGGATGACATTGGCCGCCTGATTGCCGATGTCGATCGACGTCACCTCGAGATTGGAGCGGTCGAAATGCTCCGTTCCTTCGTCGAAGACATGAGTCGAAAGAGCGGTGACGATGCGCGCCACGGCGGGCGTGGGATTGTCGGCGCGATGCGGATGGGCGGAATGGCCCTGCTTGCCGCGCACGGTGAGGCGTCCGTTGAGCGAGCCGCGCCGGCCGATCTTGATCGTGTCGCCGAGCTCTTTGACATTGGTCGGCTCGCCCACGATGCAATGGTCGAAGACCTCGCCATGCGCTTTCGCCCAATCGAGCATCTTCACCGTGCCATTGACGGCGGGGCCTTCCTCGTCGCCGGTGATGAGGAAGGAGATGGCGCCCTTGGGAGCGCCATGCTCCTTCACATAATCGATTGCGGCGGCGGCGAAGGCGGCGATGCCGCCCTTCATATCGGAGGCGCCGCGGCCGAAAATCTTGCCGTCGGCGATCTCGCCGGAAAAGGGATCGAAGCGCCAGCGCTCGGGATTGCCGCTCGGCACCACATCCGTATGGCCGGCGAAGACGAGATGCGGCCGGCCCTCGCCGATCTTGGCGAAGAGATTGTCGATATCCGGCGTGCCTTCCTCTTTGAAGACGAGCCGATGCGTCGTGAAGCCCGCCTCTTTCAAGCGCTGCTCGAGCACGCCGAGCGCGCCGGCGTCGGCCGGGGTGACGGAGGGGCAGCGAAGGAGATCGCGGGTGATGGAAAGGGCGGGGGAGAGAGTCATGAGCGGAAGTTAGGGAAATGCGAGGGGCTCTGCAATATGAGCGAGCAGCGAATAATCGCTCCCGACCTCTCTGGCCTGAAACGTGCTTCCTCGCGGACACGGAGACAAATGTCCGAAAGGGAACAGGAAATGTCCGAAGAGACCGGGGGCTATTTCATCGATTGGGACGGCAAGATGCGGCCCATCGGCCAGCCCGGCAAAGGGCTGCGCTGCGAGGTGGATCTGAAGGCCAAATATGTGATGGTCTTCAACAAATACGGCGGACTCGACCATGAGTCGACCTGGTACGCCGATGAGGCCGCCGTCGCCAAGGCGGGCCTCAAGGTCGTGCACGCCGATCTCGATTCGCCGATCAAGATTTCCTCGATCGACTGATTTTTCGAGCTTTCCGCGGGGGCGGGAAGGGGGCACGGGGCGCCTGTGGCTGCGGGCGCCCCGATTTTTTTGTCCGATCCGGCGATCACGCGCCCTGCGGATGCGCCAGCGGCGGATGCTCGACATGGCGGGCGTGCAGCCGGAAGGCCAGGATCAGCTCCACAATGCCGAGCGCTATGGCGTAGATGCCGACCCACCAGGTGAGCACCACCGCGCCGATGACCGGCGTCAGCAGCAGGAACAGGCCGAACACCACGGCCAGCAGGCCTCCCAGCGCCAGCCACCAGCGGCCGTGATCCTCCTTCAGATCCAGCGCGGAGCCGAAGGTCAGCGCGCCGCCGACGACCTCGCCCGCGCCGAAAACGGCCACGAAGATGAGAGCGGTGATGCCCGGCCAGAAGGCCGCGAAGGCGCCGGCGGCGATCTTCACCAATCCGGCGAGGAAGAGAAACAGCCAAGCCTCGCCCTGCCGCGCGGCGCGCACGGCGGCGACGATCGTCGCTATGCCGTCCACGGCCGCGAAGATCGCGAAGACCAGCACCAGCGACAATATGGTCACGCCGGGCTGGAACACGGCGATGAGCCCGAAGATGATCGCCGCGAGGCCGCGCAGGCCGATAGCCCACCAATTATGGGCGAGAATAGCGTTCTTCGCCTCGAGCTTGTTCAGATCGAACGGGCTGCCGCGAAACGGATCGCCGGATACGCTGCTCGTGCTCATGCTTGGCTCCTCGGAATTTTCGAATGCCGCGAGGCGACGGCTCTCCGACGGGGGAGCCGGCCCCCGCATGACATTGGTCCGTTTCGCGTTTCGTCCAGGCCTCCGCCGGGCGACGTCGCGTTGCATCGTCGCAGTGGAATTGTTTTCTCGATCTTAACCAGTTCGCCACCGTTCCTGTCTAAGCTTCCGGTGCGGCCATTTTTCGATTTACGGGTGACGAGCGCCTGAAAGGTCGTTGATCTTGAAGAATAATCTCATCAGAAAACTACATTATTTGTTCAGCGTTCCGACCGACGACGTGGAGCTGATTCGCGCGCAGTTTCGCGCATTCGCGCGGCAGATCCCGCTTCTCTATTTCATCCTGGCGACCAATGCGCTCGCTGTGATGTTCACCTTCGCGAAATTCGGTCATCCTTGGCTATCCGTCTATGCGCCGAGCGCGCTCTGCGCCCTTTGCCTTCTGCGTGGCGTCGCCTGGTGGCGGATCGGGCGCTCGCAAGTGCCGGACGACATCGCCATCCGCCACATGCAGCGCACCAATAGACTGGCTTTCTTCATCGCCGTGGCCTTCACCGCCTGGGGCCTGTCGCTCTACACCTATGGCGAGGGCGACGCCTATGCGAAGGCGCAGATCGTCTTCTTCCTGGCCTTGACGATGATCAGCTGCAACTTCTGCCTGATGCATCTTCGGTCGGCGGCGCTCAACGTGACCTTGGTCGGCGTCGCGCCTTTCAGCCTGTTCTTCTTCTTCGCCGATGATGGGCATTTTCGCGCGGCGGCGGTCAATCTGGCGCTCGCCGCCGTCGGCATGATCGCGATATTGATGATCTATTATCGCGATTTCGCGCATCTCGTGGCCTCGCGCCGCTCGCTGCTCGAGAAGCAGGCGGAGACGCAGCGGCTCAGCGACGAGAATTCGCGTCTCGCCAATATGGACGCTCTGAGCGGCCTGCCCAATCGCCGCGCGCTGATGACCAGGCTCGACCAGTGCAGCCGCGGCGCCGGCGCGCCGCCGACCGCCGTCGTCTATATCGATCTCGATGGCTTCAAGGACGTCAACGACACTTACGGACATTCGACCGGCGATCGGCTGATCGACATAGTGGCCAAAGAGTTCCTCCGCGTTCTGCCCGAGGGCGCGATGCTGGCGCGCGTCGGCGGCGACGAGTTCGCGGCGGTGGTCTCGGCCGCGGACGCCGAGCGCGCGGCGCGCGCCTTCGCCAGCGGCGCGCTCACGGTTCTCGCGCGTCCGATCCGTATCGGCGATCGCGCGGTGCAGATCGGCGCGAGCGTCGGCGTCTGCTGCACGGAGGCGGACGGCTGCGACGCGCAGGAGCTGTTCCGCCGCGCTGATATCGCTATGTATCACGTCAAGGCCAATGGCAAATCGGGCATGAGGATCTACACGCCCGATCTCGATCTCGAGCGCCAGCGCCAGCAGGACATAGAGGATCAGCTGCGCCGCGCCCTCCGCGCCGACGAGCTCGATGTGGTCTATCAGCCCATCGTCGGCGCGGCGGAAAATCGCGTCGTCGCCGTCGAGGCGCTGGTGCGCTGGCCGCGGCGGCCGGAGGGCGAGCTCACGCCCGATCAATTCGTGCCGGTCGCCGAACGCAGCGGGCTCATCAATCAGCTCGGCCTCTTCGTGCTGCGCCGGGCCTGCGAGGATTTTCTCGATGTCGAGGCGATCAAGGTCGCCGTCAATGTCTCGCCCGCTCAGTTCCGCGATCCTGATTTCGAGCGCGCGGTGATGCGGACCTTGCTGGAGACCGGCTTTTCCTCCGCGCGTCTCGAGCTCGAGGTCACGGAGGGCTATCTGATCGACCATCCGCAGCGGGCGGCGGCGGTGATCGCCTTTTTGAAGACGCTGGGCGTCGCCGTGGCGCTGGATGATTTCGGCGCCGGCTACACCAGCATCGCCTATCTGCGGAAATATGGCTTCGACCGTATCAAGCTGGACAAATCGCTCGTCGATCGGGTGACGATCGAGAAATCGACCGGCGTGCTCGTCGCCGGCGCCATTCACATGGCCAATGCGCTCGACATGGCCGTGACCGCCGAGGGCGTGGAGACAGAGGAGCAGGCTTACGTGCTCGGCCTGGCCGGTTGCCAGCGCCTGCAGGGCTTTCTGTTCGGCCGGCCGATGCCGCTCGGCGCTTTTCTCGCAATGGCCGCCGACGCGTCGGCGGCGACGGCGGCCTCCGCCGCGTGACCGAACAAAGTGACATAGAGTCACCGGCCGCGCTGATCCCAGGAGCCGCCCATCGTCTTCACGAGATGGATGTAGTCGAAAAGGTCGCTGAGCATGAAATGGCGGTTCTCGATCGTCTTCATATGGGCGACCGTGTGAGGGTCGCCGGCGAGGTAGCGGGAGGCGGTCGTTCGAAATTGCTCGGGCAGGCTGAGGTTGAAAGAGGAAGGCTGCGTGAGCATGCGGCAGATCTGGTCGAAGAGCAGCCGAAAGCGCTCGTCCTCCGGGTCCATGTAGACGTCCCCGAAATCCTCCTTGTAGCGGCCGAAAAGAGCGAGATAATCGTCGCTGTCGGGCTTTTGCTGCATTGGGCTCCTCCCTGCCGGCTCGAAACCCAGCTTGCATGAAAGAACGGCGCCACCGCCGCGCCATTTGAGCCCGGCCCCGCAAATCCGTTATAGAGAAGGGGCCGCGCCGCCGCGGCTTTTCCCGAGGCGTTCCTGATCGTGACCTTTGGCGCTGCTCCCTCCCTCACTTCCGCTTTCACGCCCTTCGACGCCGGCGCGGAGGTCGTCGCCGCCGCCTTTCTCGGGGAGACGCCCGTGCTGGCGCTGGCCGATGGACGGCTCGCCTTTCCGAATGGGGACGAGATTCGCCATGTCGTCGCCCATGCGGACGGCGCCATATTGGCGGCGGCCATCGACGGGCGGCGGCTGATCACCGGCGGCGACGACGGCCTCGTCGTCGCGTCCGACAGCGCCGGCGGCCGCGAGATCATCGCCGATGAGAAGGGCAAATGGATCGACGCCGTCGCCGCCCGCTTCGAGGGGACGCTCGCCTGGTCCGTCGGCCGCGAGCTGCGCGCGCGCACGCCAAAGGGCGAGGTCAAGACGCTGCCGCTGCCGTCGAGCTCGCGCGGAATCGCCTTTTTTCCCAAGGGCTATCGGCTCGCCATCGCTCATTACAACGGCGTCTCGCTGTGGTTCCCCAATGCGGGCGCGCCGGAGTTTCTGGAGTGGAAGGGCTCGCATATCGACGCGACGGTCTCGCCGGACGGCAAATTCGTGCTCACCACCATGCAGGAGAACATGCTGCACGGTTGGCGCGTTTCCGACGGCAAGAATATGCGCATGGCCGGCTATCCGGCGAAGACGCGCTCGCTCTCCTGGTCGCATGACGGCAAATGGCTCGCCACTTCCGGCGCCGACGCCTGCGTCGTCTGGCCCTTCCAAACCAAGGACGGGCCGATGGGCGAGCCGCCGCGCGAATGTGGCGTGCGGCCGGAGGTGAAGGTGACGCGCGTCGCCTTCCATCCGAGCGCGCTCGCCGTGGCGATCGGCTATGAGGATGGAATGGTAATGCTCTGCCGCCTCACCGACGCCTCCGAGCTGCTGGTGCGCGCGCCGGACCGAGGCGAGCCGGCGCGCATTTCGGCTCTGAGCTGGGACGCCAAGGGAACGCGGCTCCTCGTCGGCGCCGAGAATGGCGTCGCCGGCGTGCTGACGCTGCCGAAAAAATAAGACAAAGAGCGGGAGGCGAGATGGCCGCCCAAATTCCTAAGGTTCTGTCGATCGCCGGTTCCGATCCGAGCGGCGGCGCCGGCGTGCAGGGCGATCTCAAGACATTTTCGGCGCTGCGCTGCTATGGCATGGCGGCGATCACGGCGCTGACCGCGCAGAACACGCGCGGCGTCAGCCTCGTCCATGCGGTTCCGGCTCCGGTTGTCGCCGCGCAGATCGACGCGATCTTCGCTGATATAGAGGTGGATGCTGTCAAGATCGGCATGCTGGCCGAGCCTGTGATCGCGCAAGCGGCGGCGGACTCCCTCGCCCGCGCCGGCGCGCGGCGCATCGTCCTCGATCCCGTGCTGGTCGCGACGAGCGGGGATTCCCTCTCCTCCGCCGGGCTGGTCGAGGCCGTGATCGCGCGGCTCTTTCCGCTCGCGGCTCTGGTCACGCCCAATCTGCCGGAGGCCGCCGCCCTGCTCGGCGCGCCAGAGGCCGCCACGCCGCGGGAGATGGTGGAGCAGGGAAGGGCGCTGGCGGCGCGAGGCGCGCGCGCCGTGCTGATGAAGGGCGGGCATCTCGAGGGCGAGCCGCTCGATATTCTCGTCGAGGGCGAGGATGTTCACGAGTTCCACGGCGCGCGCGTGGCGACGCGGAATCTGCACGGCACGGGCTGCGCGCTCTCCTCCGCCATAGCGGCGCATCTGGCGCATGGCGCCGAGCTGGTCCCGGCGATTCGCTCGGCCAAGGATTTTCTGACAGAGGCGCTCGGCGCTGCCGACACGCTCGCGCTCGGCGCGGGGCGCGGGCCGCCGCACCTTCTCCAGTCTCTATGGAGAGGGTAGAGTGTTTTCGAGCGAAGCGGGAACCGGTTCGCGTGAAGAAAACACGATTAAACAAAGAGATATAGAGTCGTTTCGGTTCGAGCCGAAACGACTCTGACTCAGCGCAGGATTTGCGCCGATCGCCGTCCCCTACCGCGCAGCGAGGCGATGCTGGTGCGATCGAGGATCAGCGCCATGGCGTCGCGCACATCCAGCATCAGATCGCGAATCGCGCAGGCGTCCTCGTCCGGGCAGTCGTTGCAGCGCTGATAGGCGGTGCGGCTGGCGCAGGCGATGGGCGCGAGCGGCCCGTCGAGAATGCGGATGATCTGGCCGACGGTGATCTTGTCGGCCGGACGGGCGAGATTATAGCCGCCGCCCTTGCCCTTCTTGCTGTTGAGAATGCCGGCGTTGCGCAATTCCAGCAGAATCGCGTCGAGGAACTTGCGCGGGATGTTGTTCTGCGCCGCCATGTCGCCGGCGAGGCACTGGCCTTCGGCGCCGGCGAGATGGATCAGCGCCTTGAGCCCGTATTTCGCTTTGTTGGACAGCATCGGTTCGCAATCTCTCCCGTCCGCGCGCCGCAGTGAGCGCGAGCCTCGCCTCCGGCAAGTCGGCAAACCCCATGGGCTGTCTCGCGATCTGCGCCTCGACCGAGGCGATTTCGCGATGGCGAAACGCGAGGGGAGCGCGCCGAAACCCATGACGGCGAAGCGGATAGAATAGATATATCGACTATCACGCAAGAAGGAAAACGCCAGCATCGAATCCGCCGCCGGGCGGAAAAATTCCGCCGCTGAAAGGGCTCCGTCGCCTGCGCGCGCGCTTTGTGCTGCGAGCGGATCACTAATTCACTAGAATGCTATAGTGATGCGGGCGGCCGCGGCTGCGCTCTCGCGCCGGCCTGGGCGCGGCCGTTCGCTCGCGGCGCGCCGACGGAGGAAATCGGCGACGCCCATAGGATTTGTCGCCCGCCATTGTGCGGCGCACAGTCCCGCTGGACGGAACGGCGTTTCATCGCTAGGACGTGCGGCTATCCCGGAGAATGTCAATGGCGCGCACGCGCATCTGTCTCGCACGGCACGGCGAAACCAATTGGAATCTCGAGAGGCGCGTTCAGGGGCAGCTGAACATCCCTCTGAATGTGAGAGGACTGGCGCAGGCCGAGGCGCTGGCGCGCGAGCTCGACTCCACCCGTTTCGACCGCATCTACAGCAGCGATCTCAAGCGCGCCGTGCAGACCGTCACGCCGCTGGCGCGCCGGCTCGGCCTACCCATTGAGACGAGCGTCGCGCTGCGCGAGAAGGACGATGGCGACTGGCACGGCATGACTTTCGACGATGTCGACCGCGCCTTTCCGAGCGAGCACGCCAAGCATCGCCAGCGTCAGGCGGATTTTCTCATTCCCGGCGGCGAGACGCTCTCCGCTTTCGCCGCGCGCGTCGGCGATGAGCTGACCGCAATAGCGGCGCGGCATCCGGGCGAGACGGTGCTCGTCGTCGCGCATGCGGGCGTGCTGGACATAGGCTATCGCCTCGCGACTGGTCTCGGCCTCTCCGAGAAGCGCGATCCGCCCGTGCTCCACGCCGCGCCCAATTGGTTCCTCTATGAGGACGGACGCTGGACGCTCGAGCGCTGGGCGGAGGAGGGCGCGCGCGAGCGCGTCGTCATGCCCTATGACGGGCGCAAGCTGGAGCGCCGTCCGGCCGCGCGGCTGCTGCCTTTGGACGAGCAGAATCGCGTTCTTCTGTTCCGCTATTCGACGCGCCTGTCGCCGGTGTTCGTGGCGCAGGGACATTCACATTTCTGGGGCTCGATCGGCGGCGCTTTGGAGCCCGGCGAGACCTTCGACGCCGCCGCCCGCCGCGAGCTCGCCGAGGAGACCGGGCTCACCGACGTCGAGATCGGCGATATCATCTTCTCGCGCGAGTTTCCGATGCAGCTCGGCGAGGATTGGTTCCAGGCGGACGAGCGGTTCTACGCCATTCGCACGGGCGAGTTCACGCCCGACACGCGCGGCTTCACCGAGATAGAGCGCAGCGACGTGCTCGGCTGGAATTGGTGGAGCGCGGAGGAGATCGCCTCGACGCAAGAGCTGGTGTTCCCCGAGGCGCTCGACTGGCTGCTGGGCAAGCTGCGGCGCTGATTTTCGCCGAAAGGCTCGCGGGGGCCGAGACGTTTCGGACCGCGAGCCTTCAGGCTCGCATTCCTCAGTCGAAATCCGCGGCAATGAATTCCGGCAGCGCCTCCGCGCGTAGGGAAAAATTCGCGAGAGCCGGATAGTCGGCAGGGTCGAGGCGATCGGCGAGCACGAAGCGCGAGAAGCGCCAGGCGACGGCCGTCGTTATATCCGCCTGCAGCAGGCGCGCGCCGAAGAGAAAGCTCTCCTGGGCCTCCGCGACCTCTTTTTCCAGCAGGCGATAGGCCGCCAAAAGCTGGCCTTCAACGCGCTCGACCCAGGGCGCATGCCGCCTCTCGTCGGGCCGCTTCGACTCATAGACGAGCTGCACGGTTTTCTCATTCGCCGCCAGCGCCAGCCCGATGATTCGTTGCGCGCGCAAGAAATGCTCCGGCCGTTCCGGCGTGAGCCTCCGCTCGGCGGGGACGAGGCGTTCCAGATAATCGAGGATCAGAGTCGAATCGAGCAGCGTCACCCCTTCGTTGGAGACCAGCGTCGGCGCCTTCACAATCGGATTGATTCCGGCGAAGGCGTCGAAATCGCGAAACACCGACAATGGCTCGTGCACGAAGGGCAGGCCGAATGCGTTCAGCGATACCGCGACGCGTCTGACATAGGGCGAATCCAGCATTCCGATGAGACGCATTTTCAAAATCCTTCTCGCTCGCCCCGGCCCGAGATGCGATCATCGCGACAAATGCGATATTTCCGCGACCATTGCGATTTTTGCGCATTGGACGAAAATCAGCAATCCTTGCAACGCGCCCGGCGCGGCGCTGATTTATTCGTGAATTCCATGAAGCAGACGACACGCAATGATTATGCGCGGCGCATCGCGCGCGTCACCGAGGCGATTTTTCGCGATCCCGCGCGAGCGCGCTCGCTGGAGGAGTGGGCGGCGCTCGCGAATTTCTCGCCCTTTCATTTTCATCGCATCTATCGCGCCATGCAGGGCGAAAGCATCGCCGACACGATTCGCCGCGCCCGCCTCACCCTCGCCGCGCGGGCGCTGGCGATGAGCGCGCGCAGCGTCACCGATATCGCATTGGAAGCGGGCTATGAGAATGCGCAGAGCTTCGCGCGCGCCTTTCGCGGCTTCGTCGCCATGAGCCCTACGCAGTTTCGCGCGACGCATCGCGCCGCCGCCGATTTCACTTTGCCTTCCCCCATCGTCGTCATGAGAAAGGACGCAGCCATGAATGTCGAGATCGTCGAGCTGGCGCCGATCCGCGCGCATCTCCTCGAGCACAAGGGGCCGGTGGCGTCGATACCGGAGACATGGGAGAGCCTGTGGCGCTGGCATATGCAGGCGGGCCTCGCCGGGCGGGCGCTCTATCCCATAGGCGTCTCCTATGACGACCCGGAAGAAGATTGCGGCTTTCGCTATTGCGCCGGCCTGGTTTTTCCAGAGGGCGTCGCCGCTTCGGGCGAGGTGACGATCGCCGATATCGTCGGCGGGCGCTACGCCTCCTATCGGCATGTCGGCCCTTATGGGGAAATCGGTGCGGCCTTTCAGAAGCTCTATGGCGAGTGGCTGCCGACGAGCGGTCATGAGCCGGATGATCGCCCCGCGCTCGAGATCTATCGCAACACGCCCTATGACGCGCCGCCCGAAGGGCTGATCACCGATCTGCTCATTCCGGTGAAGTGATCAGCGCGCCATACGAAAGCGCAATATGCGGCTCTCGCCGACGTCGAAAAACTGAATGCGCTTGCCGCCGGCGCGTTCGGCGGTCGTCGGCCAGAAGGCGCACGCCGCCGCATTGTCGCGATGGAAAGAGAGCTCCCACCAGCCGGCGCGCGTGCGAAAGGCTTGGCGCGCCGCCGCGCCGCCGCAGCCGCCGCGGCGCAGATGCGGCAGCACGTAGAATTCCGCTATGGAAGCTTCGACCGGATAGCCGGAGATGGAGATGGCGTTGACGAGGGTGAAGCCGGCGGCGACGCCATCGGCTTCGATCACGTAAGGAGAGCGACGCGGCTCGCGCCAATAGGAATCGAGAAAAGGATAATTGTCGGGCTCGTCATAGCCCCAAGGGCCGAGCTCGATGAGATAGCGCCGCAGCAGAGCGGCGATCTCTCGCTTTTCCTCGAGCGGCGCGAGCCGCAGTCGCACGTCCATGATGCGCTTTCCTCTTGCGCCTCACGGCGCGGGATTGCTGTGCAGCTGATGAATCTCGTCGATGCGCGCTTCGATCTCCTGCGTGATCGTCACCTCGAGCGAATCCAAATCTTCCTGCAATTGCGCCATCGTCGTCGCGCCGATGATGTTCGACGTCACGAAGGGACGCGAGGTGACGAAGGCGAGGGCGAGCTTCGCCGGCGACACGCCGATCTCTTTCGCCAGCGCGAGATAGGCGTCGATCGCCTGCGTGACGCCGGGCTTCTCATAGCGCTGGCCGCGCTCGAACAGCGTGGTGCGCGCGCCGACGGGACGCGCGCCATTCTGATATTTGCCTGTGAGATAGCCCTGCGCCAGCGGCGAATAGGCGAGCAGGCCGACGTCCTCGCGCGTCGCGAATTCGGCGAGGCCGATCTCGAAAGTGCGATTGATGAGGTTGTAGGCGTTCTGGATCGAGACGACGCGCGGCCCATGGCCTTTCTCCGCCGCGCTCAAAAAGCGCGCGACGCCCCAGCTCGTCTCGTTCGACAAAGCGACATGGCGAATCTTGCCGGCCTTCACCAGATCGGCGAGCGCTTCCAACGTCTCCTCGACGGGAATTTCATCGAGTTTCGGCGGCGCGCGATAGATGGTCCCGCCGGCGCCGAACAGCGGCAGCGGGCGATCCGGCCAATGCAGCTGATAGAGATCGACATAATCCGTCTGCAGGCGCTTCAGCGATCCGTCGATCGCATATCCGATGTTCTTGCGATCGAGCCTGGTTCCCTTGCTCTCGGGACGCAGATAGGCGCTGTCGCTGCGGCCGGAGACTTTCGTCGCCAATATCACTTTGTCGCGGTTCTTTCGCGCCGCGAGCCAGGAGCCGATGATGCGCTCGGTCGAGCCCTGCGTCTCGGCGCGCGGCGGGATGGAATAGATCTCCGCAGTGTCGATGAAATTGACGCCGCGATCGAGCGCATAGTCGAGCTGCGCATGTCCCTCCGCTTCGGTGTTCTGCTGGCCCCAGGTCATGGTGCCGAGCATGATCGCCGACACGCGAAGATCAGTGCGGCCCAATTTGCGATAGTCCATTGTCTTCGACCTTTCGTCTCAGGCGTTCTGCGTCGTCGCATCGCCGACGATGCGGCCGAGGCCGTTCGGAATGCGTGGGCTGGGCAGAACATAACGGTTGCGGTCGCGCACCATTGTCGCGACGCCCGCGAAGTCGAGCTTGCCGGAGCCGAGCAGCGGCAATTTGTCGACGATCATGAACTCCGCCGGAACCATCAGCTCCGACGCGCCTTTCGATTTGGCGAAGGCGAGGAACTCGGGACGTGTGGCGTCCTTTTGCTGCGTCACCAGCACGATGCGCTCGCCCTTGCGCGGATCGAGCTCGCGCGCCGCCGCCGACAGCGAATTGGGCCACAGCTCCGCGGCGAGCGTCTCCACAGCGGCGAGCGAGATCATCTCGCCGCCGATCTTGGCGAAGCGCTTGGCGCGGCCCTGAATTTTTATATAGCCCTGCGCATCGACGGTGACGATGTCGCCCGTGTCGTGCCAGCCTTGCGCCGGCGGCACGAGCACGCCGGGATTATCCGCCAGAAGATAGCCGAGCATCACATTGGGGCCGCGCACGAAGAGACGGCCGCCCTCGGCGACGCCGGGAACAGTCTCGAGGCGCAGCTCCATGCCCGGCAGCAGACGGCCGACGCTGCCGAAGCGGTTGAACATGGGCGTGTTGAGCGCCAGCGCCGGCGCCGTCTCGGTGACGCCATAGCCCTCGAGAATGCGAATGCCGAATTTCTCGAGATAGACGTCGCGCGTTCCCTGCTTCACCGGCTCGGCGCCGGCGATGACATAGCGCAGCGAGCGGAAGTCGTAAGAATGCGCGACGCGCGCATAGCCGTTGAGGAATGTGTCAGTGCCGAGCAGCACTGTGGCGTTGGCGTTGTAGACCAGCTCCGGCACGATCTTATAGTGCAGCGGCGAAGGGTAGAAATAGACCGGCACGCCCGAGACGATCGGCAGGATGAAGCCGACATTGAGGCCGAAGCAATGGAACACCGGCAGCACGCTGAACAATTTGTCTGTGCGGCCGAAGTCTATGCGCGCCGCGGCCTGGGCGGCGTTGGCGAGCAGATTCTTGTGCGAGAGCACGACGCCCTTGGGCGCGCCTTCCGAGCCTGACGTGAAGAGAATGGCCGCCGGATCATCGGGGCTCCGCTTCTCCAGCGGACGCTTGTGACGCAGCAGAGCGGAGAGCTTGTCGGCGCGCGTGATCTCGCCGCGCACATCCTCGAGATAGACGATGCGGAACTCCTTATCGAGCGCGGCGATCAGCGCGTCGAGCTTGCCCTTCTCCACAAAGGCGCGCGAGGTCAGCAGCGTCGTCGCCTGCGCGGATTTGAGACCCGAGGCGATGTTCGCCGCGCCGGCGGTGAAATTCACCATGGCCGCGACGCGCCCGGCGCCGACGACGGCGAAGATCGTCACGCCGGCGGCGTTGGAATTGGGCAGCATGACGCCGAGCGCCTCGCCCGTTTGCGAAATGCGCTGCAGCTTGCGGCCGAGCGCATGGGCGCCGATCATGATGCGCTTATAGGTGAGCGCGCCGGTGATCGGGTCCTGGGTCGCGACGCGGCCGGCGCCATGCTCGCGCGCTGCGTCGACGAGCGCCTGATGCAGCGTGCGGTCGATGGGGCTGGTGCGGAAGACGAGATCGGACATGATCTCATAGAGCGCCGCGCCGGAGGCGATGCGCCGCGCCTTGCCGCGCAATGCGGGATCGACCTCGAGACGCGTCGGCTCCAGCACGGTGAGCGTGAATTTGGGGAAGAAGCGGCGGCGCGCCTGCTCGCGGGTCAAACGCGAGAACATGGTCGCTTCCGGTCCTTCGATGCGCACTGGCACGACCCAGGCGCCGGATTTTTCCGCGATGAGTCCGGCGCCGTCATAGACCTTCATCAGGCTGCCGGTGACGGTGAGGCGCCCCTCGGGGAAGATGATCAGCGGATCGCCGTTCTTCACCGCATTGACCAGCGTGCGCGTGCCGAGCGGGCGCGTCGGATCGAGCGGAATGGCGCGCACATAGCGCAGGAAGGGCCGCACCCACCATTTCGTCGCGATCGTCGAGTCGATGGCGAAGACGGGATCGACCGGCAGCACGCAGAGAATGGCGGCGGCGTCGAGGAAGCTCACATGATTGAGCGCGATGATCGGATTCTTGCCCGCCCTGGCGAAATTGCCGAAGCCTTTCACCTCGAGCCGATAGAAGGCGCGGAAGATGATCGACAGGGCGTCACGAAAAGGGGAAACGACGACCGCTTTGTAGATCCATATCGCAGCGAGCGCCATGAGGACGCCCATGCCGAGGAAGAGATCCGGCACGGAGACGCCCTTGCTCTGCAGCAGCGCGACGGCGAAGGCGCCGCCCGCCATGAATGCGGCGTTGAGCACATTGACCGCGGCGATGATGCGCGAGCGCTCTTGCGCCGGCGCAAAGGCCTGCAGCGCGGCGAAGCTCGGCACGATCATCAGCCCGCCGGCGATGGCGAGAGAAGCGAGATCGATGGTCACGCGCCAGGCGCCGGAGAGCTCGAAGAATTCGGCGATCTCGAGCGGCGTCGTCGCCTCCTGCGGCGTGAGCGTCGCGAGAGTCCAGCCGAGATCGAGCGAGGCGCCGGCGATGATCGCCGCGCCGATCGCCGCCGGCAGCAGCACGATGCGTCCCGCCAGCAGGAAGGAGGCGAGGCCGGAGCCCACCGCGATGGAGATGGCGAAGACGGCGAGGAACAGAGTGACGACCAGCTCCGAGCCATGCATCACATGCGTCACCAGCGGCGCCAGCAGCGACATGGCGATGACGCCGACGAGCCAGAAAATTCCCGTCACCACGCCGACGCGCCACAGCCGCTTGTCCTTCCACAATTCGCGCAGCAGCACGGCGGTGGAGCGCAGAATATTGGGATCGATGCGAAGATCGGGCGCGGCGCGCTCGGTGGAGGGAATGAGCCGCGCGGCGCCCCAGGCGGCGACGGCCGCGGCGGTGACGCCGATGGTGGTGATGATCGGCTCGCCGCCGCCATGCATGGCGAGGCCGCCGGCGATGGTGCCGGTGAGAATGGCGAGGAAGGTCGCGCCTTCCACCAGCGCATTGCCGGCCGGCAATTCCTCCTGGCGCAGATGATCGGGAAGAATGCCGTATTTCACCGGGCCGAACAGCGCGCCGAGCACGCCGAAGGAAAACAGCGCGGCGAAGAGCACGGGAACGGAAGAGAGCGCGAAACCGGCGACGGCGATCAGCGCCGCGCCCATCTCGACGAATTTCAAGCGACGCGCGACCAGCGCCTTGTCGTATTTGTCGGCGATCTGTCCGCCGAGCGCCGAGAGAACGAAATAGGGCGCGATGAAAATGGCGCCGGCCAGCGTGACGAGCGACTCGCCCTCATGGCCGCCGATCTTGAACAAGATGAGCAGAACGAGCGCGTTCTTGAGGAAGTTGTCGTTGAAGGCGGCGAAAAACTGGCACCAGAACAGAGGTGCGAAACGTTTGGTGAGGAGCAGATGATCGGACATGGGTGAATTCCGTCGGCGCGCGGCGAGAACATGCAGGTTTCGCCGATTCTGTTTAAGGATGGGTTGGTCGGCAGGCGTTGCGCGCCCGCACATACTACGCCGCGGGCGCGGCCCGCGGCGATGAGATTCTCGGGCTCGGACGGCCCCCTCCCTCACCCTCCCCCGCTTGGCGGGAGAGGGAAAGCGGCACGTGACGCGAAATTTTCGATGAAGCGCCGAGTCCGCCTCCTCTCCCGCAAAGCGGGGGAGGGTCGGGGAGGGGGCGCGCGCGCACTGTCATCGAAAAGGCGGCTTGAACATTCGTGGCCTCCTGTTATGAACATCGTTCAGGCGTGACCATAGCACGATCTGAACAGCGCTCAAGAGAAAAATGAACGACGTTCAAAAAACTGAATCCGACTCCGTGGAGCGCCCCGGCGCCAAGACCTCCGCGCGCCGCGCCGATCTGCGCGCGCGGCTGGTGGCGGCGGGCCGCGCGGCCATAGCCGAGGGTGGGTTGCAGAATTTGAAGGCGCGCGATCTCGCCGCCGCCGCGGGCTGCGCCGTGGGCGCGATCTACAATGTGTTCGACGATCTCGACGATCTGATCCTGCGCATCGGCGCGGATACGCTCGCGCGACTCGAGCACGGCCTTGCGGGGGCGCCCGGCCCGGCGCCCGAGCCGGCGGAAGAGCTGCTGCGCCTGTCGCGCGGCTACCTCTCCTTCGCCCGCGCCAATAAGGCGCTGTGGCGGGCGCTGTTCGAGCATAGGCTCGCCGGCGGCCGCCCCGCGCCGGCCTGGTATCTCGAGGATCAAGGTCGGCTTTTCGCTTTGGTCGAGGCGCCGCTGGCGCGCCTGCTGCCGGACGAGCCGGCGGCCTCGCGCGTCCTGCTCGCGCGCACCTTGTTTTCCGCCGTGCATGGGGTCGTCTCGCTCGGCCTCGAGGAGAAGCTCGCGCCAATGTCCGAGGCGACGCTGGAGGGCGAGCTCGAGCGGCTGGTGCGCGCCTTCGCGGCTGGATCGACCGCGCGGCCCTGCGGCGAAGCGTCCCGAAAAGACTGATTTCGAGCTATGGCTTGCCTTCCAGAGCCCGACCTGAAATATCGGGTTTGGGAAGTTTAAAAGGCGCCCCGATCCATGCTGCTGTTTCTGCTCTTTTTCGTCGCAATGTGGGCGGGAGCGCAAAATGCGCTGGCCGGCGGCGGCTCCTTTCTCACTTTGCCGATGCTCATGCTCACCGGCATGGACGCCCGCGCCGCCAATGTCACATCCTGCGTCGCGCTGTTTCCCGCGCAGGTCGCCACCGGCTGGGCTGGCCGCGATCTCTCGCGCGGCGCGGCCGGCCTCGGCCTGCGCACGCTGTTCATCATTAGCATCGTCGGCGGGGCGGTCGGCGCGGTGATCTTGCTGCTGACGCCGCCCGCCTTCTTCGCCAAGCTCGTGCCCTGGCTGGTTCTGTTCGCGACCGTGGTGTTCGCTTATGGCAGCTTTCTGCGCAAGCCCGGCGAGGCCAATGCGCATCTTTCGACGCGCGGCGCCGGCGTGGCGCAATTCCTCATCTCCGTCTATGGCGGCTATTTCGGCGGCGGCATCGGCTTTCTGATGGTCGCGGCGCTGACCATGGCGGGGCAGAATGTGCGCATCGCCGCCGCGACCAAAAATGTGCTCGCCGCGGTGATGAACGCCTCGGCCGTGGCGATATTTCTGTTCTCGCCGGATCTGCACCTTCTCCAGGCGCTCGTCACCTCGCTCGGCGCCACGATCGGCGGCGTGGCCGGCGCGCGCATGTTGCATCACATTCCAGACAAATGGCTGCGCATCATCGTGGTCGTCATTGGCGCGCTCTTGACCTTCGGCCTGTTCCAGCGCGCGCCGTGAGGCGTTTCTCCTCGCGCCGTCGTGACGGGAAGGCACGGCTGGTCGGCGGCAGCCGCCTCCTTATCTAACCACATCGGCGAAGCGCCGGCGCATAGGCCGCGGCGCGAAAAAGTCGATGGAGGCCGAACTGTCCGACAATCGCAATAGAAGCGCCGCTGTGGCGGCCGCGACCCCGACCGCCGGCGAGGATTACGACAAGCTCGGGCGCGACGCGCTCGTCTCGCTTCTGCGTAGCGTCATCGAGCAGCGCGACGACGTGCTCTCCAAATATGAGTCGATGGCGCTGCAGGTCGACGAATCGACCCGCGAGATCGACGACGCTCAGCTCGAGGCCAAGCGCAACGCGCAAAAGGCCGAGGGCGGCCTGCGCCAGGCGCAGGAGGCGGAAAAGCGCGCCGCCGCTTTGCAGCGCCAGCTCGACGACGAGCGCCGCGCCAAGTCGACGCTCGCGGGAGAGTTCGCGCGTTACCGCGACAAGGTGACGAGCACGCCGGTGGACGAGCCCTGGAACCAGCTCTGGCGCGCGATCTCGCAGATCGTCGCGGACGCCGTCGCCTGGGCGCGAGCCAAGATTCCGGCGGACAGCCAATTCCTGCCCTGGTTCGACAAGGGCGTCGATTTCGCCAAGGCGACGGGCCGGCTGCTCGGCGAATGGAGCGTCGCGCTCTATGATTGGGGGCGTCCGCGCGCCATCGAGGGCTATGAATGGGCCAAGCCGCGCGCGATCGATCTGTGGAAAAGGGTGAAAACCGAGATCGAGCGGCGGACCGGCCCCGCAAAATCGTGATCGGCGCCGAAAATCACCGAATTTCCAAGCGCGGACACGGCTGGAAATGCCCGCGCCAATGCGTTAGATTCGCGGCATGTACGCCCGTTGCGCCGTCGTCGCCGTCACCATTCTCGTCACGCTCGGCCTCGCCTCGGCGGCGCAGGCGGCGGCCGCGCGCGGCGCAGTTCTCGCCTGCCGCGATCAGGCGGACATAAAACGCGCCTTTCGTCCGGCCGCGGACAAGGCGGCCAAGGACGACCCCGCCTATTTCCGCGGCAAGCTGCAGGCCGGCCAATGCGTGCAGCTCATGCGCGATCAGAAGGTTGACGTCGATCAGCGCGACGGCCCGCTGTGGTGCGTGCGTCCTTCCGGCGCGCTGGATTGCTTCTGGACGATCGATCGGGCGATCGAGCTCTACCCCGCGCCGCCGCCCCAGCCGGGCGAGCAGCCGTCCAAGAAAAAGGGCTGAATCGGCTTCCTGCGACGCGGCAACGCGCTTCCCTCGAGTTGGTCTGCGGCCTCTCGACTGGTAGAACTGTGCCCGTTACGTAATGATTCTCGCCCCAGGGAGCGACGGAAGCCATGATCCAGCCGACGAAATGGTGGATCGGCCTGCCCGTGCTGGCCGCTTTGTTCACGATCGTCGCGACGTCGGACGTCGAGAAGATCGAAAAAGATTTGGGCGATCGCGTCCGCGCGGCGCTCGACAAATCCCCCGGCGCGATCGAAGGCGCAAGCGTCGCCGTGGACGGGCGCGACATTCGCCTGTCCGGCGTCGTCCTCTCGCCGGCCGCCGTCGCCGAAGCCGTCCGGACCGTCGAATTGCAGGAGGGCGTGCGCTCCATCTTAGACGCCACCACGCCCCCGCCTCTCGCCAAGCCTTTCGTCTTCGCGTTGGAGCGCAAGGGCAAGACGCTCGCTCTCTCCGGCAATGCGCCCGTCCCCGGCGAGCGCGCGGCCGTTCGCGACGCGGCGGCGGGCAAGGGCCTCGAGCTTTCCGACGCGTCGATCTCGGCGCTGGGCGCGCCCAAGAATTACGCTGCGCTCGCGTCCTATGGCGTCGCTCTGCTCGACGCCATAGGCGACGGCAGAGTGTCGGTCAGCGACGCCGCTCTGTCGGTGACGGGCGCGGCCGCCAGCTTCGAGGGCTATGATCGCGCCGAGGCGGCGCTGAAAGCCCCGCCCGAGGGCGTTGTGGTAAAGGCGGAGATCGCGCCGCCGCGCGTCTCGCCTTTCGTCTGGAGCGCCGCCAAGGCCGGCGAGATCGTCTCGCTGTTCGGCTATGCGCCGAGCGAGACGACGCGCGAGACTCTCATCGCCGAGGCGGCCAGTCTCGGCAAGGCGAGCGATCAGACTCGCGTCGCCGGCGGCGCGCCCGGCGATTTCGCCGCAGCGGCGAGCGCGGCTCTGCACGAGCTCGCCAAGCTGTCGAGCGGCAAGGCCTCCATCGCCGATGGCGTCGTCTCCATCGAAGGCTCCGGCAAGACCAATGTCGGCGCCTCTGCCGTCGAGGCGAGCCTGCGCTCGGCGCTGCCGAAGAGCTTTGGCCTCGGCAGGGTGACAGTGGCGGCGGGCGCGGTCTCGCCTTTCGTGTTCACAGCGCGCAAGCAGGAGAGCGGACTGGCGCTCGCCGGCTTCGCGCCGGACGCGGCGACGCGCGCGCGCATCGCCGAGCAGGCCAAGCGTGATTTCGGCGATGCGGTGGAGGTCGATCTCGCAATAGCCGATGGCGCGCCCAAGGGCTTCGCCGAGGCGGCGAGCGCGGCTCTGCGGGCGCTGGCGCGGCTCGACTCCGGCGTCGCGGCGCTCTCCGACCGCAAGCTGGCGGTGGAAGGCGCGGCCTATAACGCCAAGGCGCAATATGACATTCGCGCGCGCCTCTTCCGCGAGCTGCCGGAGGGCTATGAGCACGCCGCGCGGCTCGGCCTCGCGACGAAGGACGAGATTCCGCCGACACAGCTCTACGCCGCTCTGTCGGAGACCGCGGCCAAAGGGCTCTCCTTCGGCGCGGACAACACGATTGCGGAAACATCCTTCCCAGTCGTCGACGCTCTCGCTTTCGTGCTGCTGCGCAGCCCGGGCGCGGCCGTCGATATCGTCGGACTTTTCGCGGGCGCCGGCTCGAATGCGGAGAATGAGGCCATCGGCCTCCATCGCGCCGAGGCGGTTCGCGCTTATCTCATCGAGGCGGGCGTCGAAGCGGCGCGACTCTCCGCCTCGGGCGCTGCGGCGGTCGACGAGAGCGGCCGTCGCATCGAATTCTCGATCCGGTGATCCGGGGCTTTCGAGGGAGAACACCCATGTTCTATCTGCTCGCCGCCTCCACGCAATGGCTCGCCGCCGCGCTCGCGCTGGGGCTCGTCATCGGCTTTTGGACGACGAAGAAAGAGGCCGGCGCGACATTCGCCGGCCATGGCGTCGTGGTGGCCTCGGCCTTCGCGCTCGCCGGCGGCTTTTTGCTCGCCAATCTGCAGACCATTCCCGGCCGCAACGGCCTCCTCTTCGAATTGGGGCTGCTGCTCGCCACGGCCTATCTGATCGGCCTGCCCTTCGGCGGCGGCGTCAGGCTGCTGTTCGGGGCCGCGGCTCCCGCCGCGCCGGCGAAGCGAAAGCCGCATGCGGATGTTTCCCATGTGGCGCTTCGCGGCGCCGCGGCGACGCTGGTCGAGAATGCGCCGGGTCCTGCTCCCGTCGCCGTGGACCCGATCGCCGCAGCCGAGCCGCCCGCGCCCGAAACCGCGCTCACCGAGGCGCCGGCTCCGGTCGCCGAGCCGCGGCGGCGCGCTGGGTCGCCGCGTCCCGCTGAGAACGAGCGCAAGGCGCCGGGCCAGCGGCCGGAAGGCCTGCCGGGACCGCGCGGCGGCCGGCCGGACGATCTCGCCAAGATCAAGGGCCTCGGGCCGAAGAGCGTCGAGAAGCTGCACGGGCTCGGCGTCTATCATTTCGATCAGATCGCCGGCTGGTCCTCCGAGAATGTCGCCTGGATCGGCGCGACGCTCGCGGTTCCCGGCCGTCCCGAGCGCGGCCGCTGGGTGGCGCAGGCCAAGGAGCTCGCCGCCGCCAGGAGCGCCCCGGCCGCAGAGCGGGCGCAGGCGCAATGAGAGGCGGGCATCTTCTCGGAGCGTCGCTGCTGCTCTGCGTCGTCGCTGCGGAGGCGCCGGCGCAGGACATGCTGCGCAATGTCGATCTCGCCCAGCCCGCCTATTCGCAGTCCGAATTCACGCGCGCCGACATAGAGGCGCGCCTCGCGGCGACGAAGCCGGGCGAGACGCTCGATCTCTCCATGCGCAGCCTCAACGGGCTCGATCTCTCCGGCCTCGATCTCTCCGGCGTCAATCTGCGCGCCGCGCGGCTGGTGAAGGCGCGGCTCGCCGGGGCCAAGCTCGACGGCGCTATCCTCGATCAGGCCTGGCTGCTCGAGGCCGATCTCTCCGGCGCCAGCCTGCGCGGCGCGCATGTCTTCGCGACGCAGCTGCAGCGCGCCCGCGCCGAGGGGGCGGATTTTTCCAAGAGCCGCGTGGCCGCCGATCTCTCGGGCGCCGATCTGCGCGGCGCCTCCTTCCGCGGCGCGGATATGTCCGCCGATATGAAGAACCAATCCATGGGGCTGATGCGCGCCGTTCTGCGCTCCGCCCAGCTCGACGGCGCGCATTTCGACGACGCCGATCTCTCCCGCGCCGACATGCGCTATGCGCGGGCGCCGGGCGCGATCTTCGACAAGGCCTCGCTGAAGGATGTCGACGCCGCCGGCGCGGATTTCACCGGCGCCCGCTTCGAGGGAACCAAGGCCGAGGGCCTGTCGCTCGATTCCGTGAGGATCGACAGAGGCGTAGCCGCGACGCTGAAGGGCGCGGTCGATCTCGATCGCGCCTATCTGCAATAGCTTTGGAAACGCGCCGAGGCGAAAGACTATAGGGGCGGGGGCTGCCCGATCGCGCCGCCGCCATAGATGAACGAAGGGCGATGACAAGAGAACCCTTCCGCATCGGCGTCGATCTCGGCGGCACCAAGACCGAGGCGATCGCCATGGGTCCTATGGGCGAGACGCTGGCGCGCCGGCGCGCGCCGACGCCCGCTCATGATTACGCCGCCGTTCTGGCGACCATTGGCGGCCTCGTGCTCGATCTCGAGCGCGAGATCGGCGGGCGCGGCAGCGTCGGCGTCGGCACGCCGGGCGTGATCTCGCCGCGCACCGGCCTCGTGAAGAACTCCAACACCACAGGGCTCAACGGCAGGCCGCTCGACAAGGATCTCGAGGCGCTGCTCGAGCGCCCGGTGCGGCTCGAGAATGACGCCAATTGCTTCGCCCTGTCGGAGGCAGTCGACGGCGCCGGGGCGGGGGCGCGCAGTGTTTTCGGCGTGATATTGGGGACCGGCGTCGGCGGCGGCATCGTCGTCGATGGCGAGGTTCTGCAGGGCGTCAACAAGGTGGCGGGCGAATGGGGCCATACGCCGCTGCCCTGGATGACGCCGGACGAATTTCCCGGGCGCCTCTGCTATTGCGGCCATTACGGCTGTGTGGAGACCTTTCTCTCCGGCCCGGCGCTCGCCTTCGATTATGGCCAGCGCAGCGGCGCGCAGGCGAATGGCGAGGAGATCGCCGCGCGCGCCGCAGCGGGCGAGGCGGCGGCGCGCCATGCGCTAGAAGTCTATCGCGACCGCCTGTCGCGCGCGCTGGCGGGCATCGTCAATCTGCTCGATCCGGATGTCATCGTGCTCGGCGGCGGCGTATCCAATATCGATTTCATCTATGAGGGTCTGCGCGATCTGGTCGAGAAGCAGGCGTTCTCGGACGCCATCGACACGCGCATATTGCGCAATGTCCATGGCGACTCGGGCGGCGTGCGCGGCGCGGCTTGGCTGTGGGGCGGGCCGGATCGCGGGAGCTGATGCGCTTTTCCTGATAGGATGAGCGGCGTTCCGTTTCTCGGGGGCTGTTCATGTCCAATTTGCGAACGATCGAATTGAAGGCATTCGTTCCTGCGAAGGATTATGAGCTCTCCAAGCGCTTCTATCAGGATTTGGGCTTCACGCTCGCCTCCGACGGCGACGGCGTCGCCTATTTCCATCACGAGACTGTGAGCTTCCTGCTGCAGAATTTCTACGTGAAGGAATTCGCCGAGAATTTGATGCTGCATCTGCTCGTCGAGGATGTCGACGCGTGGCGGGCGAAAGTCGAGGAGGTGGGAATCGCCGCGCGCTATGGCGTCGCGGTTTCAGAGGTGCGGCTCCAACCTTGGCGTATGCGAGATTTCACGCTGCACGATCCATCGGGCGTGCTGTGGCGCATCGCGCAGAATGTGGAGTGAATGCGGCTCGCGCTTCAGCGCGTGAATTTTCATCGCGGCTAACAGGAAGCTGCCGAGAGCGAACTGCGTCATGATTGGCCAGTGGAGAATATCGACCTTCAAATTGGCGGCCTTCGTCGCGATCTTTGCTGTGAACCTCACTCCCTGCAGCGTTGGTGATCGTGAATCATCCGACATACTTGCCACTTGATTGATTACTCGGAGGAGATTTGGACCAATGCAACGAGACGACTTGTCCGAAGTGAGAGAGTTCGCTGATAGGTTGCGAGACAGTCTGCCCACTTCGGTTGACGTGGCCGCGTTGGGTGTAAGATCAAAGGCTCCAATGAAGCTGCTTTGTGCACGAGAAGCCCTGATCTGGCGGACTGAGGAACTGTCGAGAAATGCTTGTGATGCTATCGAACGCAATGACTTTGCGGTGGCGGCCATCCTTTGCCGCGCAATAACCGAAAGTAGTGCGCTTGCTTGGAGGCTCATGGAAGCGCTGGACGATCGGGAGAAGCACTCGGCATCGGAATTTGACGCAATCTTGATGCGCCTGTTGATGGGTTCACGACTGTGGGAGGATTTCCCAGAGGCGTTCAATGTCTTGACGTGTATAGATCGAGTGGACAAGCAAATACCGGGCATCCGAGCTAGCTATGATAGCCTCTGCGAATTTGCGCATCCGAACTGGCGAGGGGTCTTTGGACTGTATTCGGATACCGATTACACGAAAATGGTCACGACGTTTGGTCGGGGAATGAGGGGCGCGGAACAAACGAAAAAAATGCTAATAAACAGTGTGCTGGGTTCTCTCGGGGTGTTCGAGTACGCATACAACCGCATCTCGGATATCATGCCAACGTTCATCGGGGAATTAGACGGTATATGGTCAAATGATGAGGACCAGTCCGCTTTGGAATAGCGTTTAACTTGCGACTCGATTCCTGCAACGAAACAAGGCGTCAAGAAGAACGCCTGTCCGAAGCAAGGCAATCGGGTGAAGAGCAAGCACCCTCGCCCTCATGCTGAGGAGGCTCCGCAGGAGCCGTCTCGAAGCACGAGGGCAAGCTCCAGAAGGCGGCGCATGAAGGTTTTCTCGTCCTTCGAGACGCCCGCTGCGCGGGCTCCTCAGGATGAGGAAACCTTCACCCGATCGCCCTGCTGTAAAGCGATCGCCTGGACATTGCCTCGTTTGCAGTCTGCTTCGTCGCTCCACTCCTCGCGATGGGTCCACCAATTACCCCTCCATCGCCTCCAGCTCCGCGATGAGCCCTTCGATCATCTCGAGGCCTATGCCCCAAAAGGCGGGATCGCGCGCATCCAGGCCGAAGGGCGCGAGCAACTCGTTATAGGGCTTGGCGCCGCCGGCCTCGAGCAGGCCGAAATAGCGCTCGGCGAAACCCGTCTCCGCCTTTTGATAGACGCCATAGAGCGAGTTCACGAGACAATCGCCGAAGGCGTAGGCGTAGACATAGAAGGGCGAATGCACGAAGTGCGGAATATAGGCCCAGAAGGATTCATATCCTTCGCCGAGCCGAATGGCCGGGCCGAGGCTGTCGCTCTGCACGCTCATCCACAGCTCGCAGAGCTTATCGGCGGTGAGCTCGCCATTCTTGCGCTCGGTGTGGACCTTGCGCTCGAAGGAATAGAAGGCGATCTGCCGCACCACAGTGTTGAGCATGTCCTCCACTTTGGCGGCGAGCAGCGCGCGCTTCTTCTCGACGTCGGTCGTTTGCGCCAATAGCGAGCGGAAGGTCAGCATCTCGCCGAAGACGGAGGCCGTCTCGGCGAGCGTCAGCGGCGTCGGCGCCATCAGAGCGCCTTGGCGCGAGGCCAGCACCTGATGCACGCCATGGCCGAGCTCATGGGCGAGCGTCATCACATCGCGCGTCTTGCCCTGGAAATTGACCAGCACATAAGGATGCGCGGAAGGCACGGTCGGATGCGCGAAAGCGCCCGGCGCCTTGCCGGGCCGCACCGGCGCGTCGATCCAGCTCTTATCGAAGAAGCGCGAGGCGATCTCCGCCATTTGCGGCGCGAAGCTCGAATAGGCGGTGAGAACGATGTCGCGCGCCTCGTCCCAGCTGTAATTATGCGAAGGCACGGAGGGCAGCGGCGCGTTGCGGTCCCAATAGTCCAGCGCCTCCTTGCCGAACCATTTGGCCTTGAGCTTGTAATAGCGATGCGAGAGCCGCGGATGCGCGGCTGTGACGCTCGCGACCAGCGCCTCCACCACCTCCGGCTCGACGCGGTTGGAGAGATGGCGCGAGTCGGCGACGTCTTTGAAGCCGCGCCAACGATCGCCGATCTCCTTGTCCTTGGCGAGCGTGTTGGTCACGAGCGCGAATGTGCGCAGATTGGCTTTCAGCGTCGCGCCGACGGCGAGCGCGGCTTCGCGCCGCACCTCCTCGCGCGAATCCTGCATTAGATTGAGCGCAGGCTCGATCGTCAGCTCCTTGCCGCCGATCGAAAAGCGCAGCGAGGCGATGGTCTCGTCGAAGAGACGGTTCCAGGCGGCGCGGCCGGTGGCGGATTTTTCGTGGAAGAGACGCTCGAGCTCGTCGGAGAGCTCATAGGGCTTCTCCATGCGAATATCTTCGAGCCAGGGCTTCCAATGCGCGAGCGGCGCCTTCGCCGCTGCGGCGTCGAGAATTGCGTCGTCGATGCGATTGAGCTCGAGCTGGAAGAACAGCAATTGCGTGGAGATTTCGGTGATCTTGTCCTGAATGTCGCCATAGAATTTGGCGCGGGCCGGATCGGTGGTGTCGCCGGCGTAGATCAGTCCCGCATAGGACATGATTCGGCCCAACAGGTCCTGTAGCGCCTCATACCGCCGCACGGCCTCGCCGAGCGTCTCGCTCGCCGCCGCGCCGCTCGCCAATTCGCTCAGGCGGCCGCGAAGCTCGGCTGCGAAGGCTAAGGCTTCCTTCTCCGCCGCCGCAATGTCGGCGGCCAGCGCCGGCGAATCGGGCGCGGCATAGAGATCGGCGAGATTCCATTCGGGGAGCGCGGGGCCGGGGCCGCCGGCCTGAGCCTCGGAGGCGGCGTCGCGAAGAGGGGCTTGGACGCGGGCGTGAAGATGCGGCATGGTTCGAACCGGGAGTTGAGGATGAAGGGCGCTTCGCCGAATATCGGGCACGGAACGGAAAAAATGCAAGTCGCAGGCCGCACAGGAGCTTTTCCCGTCCCCGGCCTTCGGATTCGTCCCGACGGCGAGGCTCACGTTAACGACGCCTTTACCCTGATCTCCGAGCATGGCCGGAAGGTGGCGTCGTCCACGTCCTCTATTGCACGCTGCGGATCGTCGCGATCCGCCCGAGCCCACGCCGCGCAGGCCTAAGAGATTTCAAGAGGATCAATGACTTCTACGATTCTGATCGCCGACGACGATCCGGTCCAGCGCCGCTTGCTCGAGGCTTCGGCGCGGCGCTTCGGCTATGAGGTGGAGACTGTCGAGGGCGGCGAGCAGGCGCTGGCGCGGCTGACGCAGAATGGCGCGACGCCGGTCGATCTGCTGATTCTCGATCTCGTCATGCCCGATCTCGACGGCATGGGCGTGCTGACGCGCATGCGCGACCTCAAGATCGACGTGCCCGTCATCGTGCAGACCGCCAATGGCTCCATAGAGACGGTGATCTCGGCGATGCGCGCCGGCGCGCATGATTTCGTCGTGAAGCCGGTCGGCGCCGAGCGCTTGCAGGTCTCCATCAAGAATGCGCTGTCCGCAGACGCCCTCGCCGGGGAACTGCGCCGCGTCAATCGCCGCAGGGACGGCGCGCTGACCTTCCGCGATCTCGTCTCGCGCAGCGAGGAGATGGCGCGCGTCATTCGCCTCGGCGAGCGCGCCGCCCATTCCAATATTCCGGTGCTCATCGAGGGCGAGTCGGGCGTCGGCAAGGAGATCGTCGCGCGCGCCATTCAGGGCGGCTCGGATCGCCGCGGCAAGGCCTTCGTCACGGTCAATTGCGGGGCGCTGCCGGCCAATCTCGTCGAATCCATCCTCTTCGGCCATGAGAAGGGCGCCTTCACCGGCGCGACCGAGAAGCATTCGGGGAAATTCCTCGAGGCCAATGGCGGCACGCTCTTCCTCGACGAGATCGGCGAATTGCCGCTCGAGACGCAGGTGAAGCTGCTGCGCGCCTTGCAGGAGGGGGAGATCGACCCCGTCGGCGCCAAGCGTCCGGTGCGCGTCGACATTCGCCTCATCTCGGCGACCAATCAAAATTTGATCGAGCAGGTGAAGCGCGGCCAGTTCCGCGAGGATCTGTTCTACCGCCTCAATGTCTTCCCCATCACCATTCCGCCGCTGCGCGCGCGCCGCGACGATATCGGCGATCTGGCGCGCCGCTTCGCCATCCGCTTCGCGGCGGAGGAGAACAAGCGCCTGCGCGGCATATCGCATGAGGCGACGACGCTGCTCGCCAGCTATGACTGGCCGGGCAATGTCCGCCAGCTCGAGAACGCCGTGTTCCGCGCCGTGGTGCTGGCCGATGGCGACGAACTGACGGTCAACGAGTTCCCGCAGATCGCCGCCCATGTGGACGGCTTTTCCGCCCGCGTGCCGCCGGCGCCCGCGCCCGTCTCGGCCGGCCCCACGCCGGAGCGGGAGATCGTCCGCGTCGAGATTCGCGATCCAAATGTGATGGCGCTGCTCGGACCGCATGGCGACATGCGCCGTCTCGAGGAGCTGGAGGCCGAGGTCATCAAATTCGCCCTCGTCCATTATCGCGGCCAGATGTCCGAGATTGCGCGTCGTCTGGGCATAGGCCGCTCGACGCTCTACCGCAAAATGAAGGAGTACGGGCTCGGCGAGGAGATGGACGAGAATGTGGACGCCGCCTGAAGAGGCGAAGGCGCCGCGAATTTAGGCGTTTCCCGGCTTGCCCAAGGAACCGCTCGCGGCCATTCTGCGCCCAGAATGCGCCGCGCGCTCTCGGGCGCCGGCGCGCAGAACGGAGACCTTCTCAGTCATGTCCGAGCTCTATGATATCGAAGCGCGCACGATCGACGGCGAAACCGTCAAGATCGGCGACTACGCCGGCAAGGTGATCCTGATCGTCAATGTGGCGAGCAGATGCGGCTTCACGCTGCAATACAATGGCCTCGAGGCGATCTGGAACGAGAACCGCGACAAGGGGTTCGTCATTCTGGGCTTCCCTTGCAACCAGTTCAGCAATCAGGAGCCGGGAACGGACGAGGAGATCAAGACCTTCTGCTCGACCCGCTTCATCGTGACCTTCCCGCTGTTCAGCAAGATCGAGGTGAATGGCGACAATCAGCACCCGCTCTACAAGCTGCTGAAGGAGAAGGACCCGGGTCCGGCGGAAGACGTGAAGTGGAACTTCACCAAATTCCTCATCGACCGCAAGGGCAATGTGGTGAAGCGCTTCCAGGCGACCAACACGCCGCGCCAGATGGAGCCCGACATTCACGCTTTGCTCGCCGAGGCGTGAGAGGCGGAAAGCGCCCGCCATCGGCTCCCCCCAATGGGTGAAGCCGACGGGCGCAGTGACGAAATCGCGAGTCTGCGCCATATTGGTCGAGTGGGCTCCGCCGATCCGCCGTTCAGCGGCCGGTTCGGGGAGCCCCTCGCGCGCCGCGATCGAGGCGATATGTCGAGAGGTCGCCTCGGCCATGAGCCCTGTCCGCGAGAATCGCGTCCATGATTTCGAAGCGCGTCGCCTGAACGGCGAAAGCGCGAGCCTCGCCGATTGGGCCGGCCAGGCGCTGCTGATCGTCAATGTCGCGAGCAAATGCGGCTTCACCCCGCAATATCAGGGGCTCGAGGCGCTGTGGCGCGCCTATCGCGACCGCGGCTTCGCCGTGCTCGGCTTTCCCTGCAACCAATTCGGCCATCAGGAGCCCGGCGACGAAGCCGCCATCGGCGCCTTCTGCTCGGCGAGCTATGACGTCACCTTTCCGCTCTTCGCCAAGATCGACGTGAATGGCGAGAAGGCGCATCCGCTCTATCGTTTCTTGAAGGCGCAGGCGCCCGGAATTTTCGGCACGCAGGCGATCAAATGGAATTTCACCAAATTTCTCGTCGATCGAAAGGGCCGCGTCGTGAAGCGCTATGCGCCGACCGACAGGCCGCAGGCGATCGCGGCGGATATAGAGACGCTTCTGGCGGAGGCTGCATGACCATCGCGATCGATATTGCGCGCCGCGAAAATGGCGCTCCCAAGACCCTCACCTTCGATGTCGTGGTGCGCGATGCGGCGAGCAAGTCGCGCCATCGCGTGACCATGTCGCACGTGCTCGCCGAGCGATTGGGCGGCGGCGTCTCCAGCGCCGAGCAATGTCTCGACGCGGCCTTCCGCTTCCTGCTCGAGCGCGAGCCCAAGGAGCAGATCCTCGGGCAATTCGATGTGAGCGTGATCTCGCTGTATTTTCCGGAATTCGAGCGCGAGCTGCCGAAATATCTGGTGTGAGCGTTCGCGTCTCACCGTCCTGGAGCGTGGATCGTCTCGCCCGGCTTCAGCCGCCGCGGATCGAGCCCCGGATTGGCGGCGAGAATCTCCTTCCAGCGCGCGCCGTCGCCATAGAGCTTCACGGCGACGCCGCGCAGAGTGTCGCCGGCGGCGATGCGATAGACGTCGTCATGCGCCCGATAGACGTCATGCGCCATTGAGCGCGCGCTCGGTCTTTCATCCGCAGGCTTTTGTGGCGGCGGCGTCGTCGCGGCGATGGCCGGCGCGGGCGCGTCCTGCACGTCGAACTCGCCGCGCAGCATGCCCATCCAGCAGCTCCAGTGAATGACGCCGGCCTCGCGCGGCGTGAACTCGATCGTCTGCGCGCCGGGCTTCACGTCGAATTCGAGGGCGAGGCTCGGAACGACGATGCGCTTATTGCAATTGGTGATCTCCTTGCCGTCGATCACCCAATGCACGGGGACGCCCTTGGTGAGCATGAAGCGATTGGGCGAGAAGCCCGCGGCGACGACATCCATCTCGATCGTCTGATAGGCGGCGCGCGGCTGCGGCGCCGAAGCTTGCGGCCCCACAGCGGGCGCGGTTGTGGGCGCAGGGGAGGGTGAAAGGATCGGGCGTTCCGCCGCGCCGCGCAATGTTCCGATCATGGATTGCAAATCATAGCCCCAGCCGGTGAGGATCATGCCGCGATTGATCATCACCGCGCCGAGCGCCACGACGATCGCGCCGGAGGCCATCAGCAGGCGATGCGTCAGCGAGGCGGAGACCAGCGTCGACAGCGCGCCGAAGCTCAGCATGACGGGCAGCGTGCCGAGCCCGAAGGCGAGCAGCATTTTGGCGCCCTCGAGCGCGCTGCCGGTTCCCGCCGCCATCACATACATCGCCTGCAGAGGCCCGCAGGCGATCATCAGCCCGTTGAAGAGGCCGATGACGAAGGGCCGATGCGAGCCCGACGCGCGCCGATCGACATAGCGCTGAAGGGGCGCGGGCAGGGCGAAGCGAAAGCGCCGGAGCGGCTCGAACAGGCCGAGCATGTTGAGGCCGAAGACGATCAGAAACGCGCCGGCCATGACGCCGGCGACGCCGCGCAGCATGGGCGTGAAGGCGATAAAGGCGCCGACGAGGCCGAACAAGGCGCCGATCGCCGTGTAGGAGATCGTCTTGCCCGCGCCATAGAGCAGATGCGAGCGATAGGACGGACGCCCGCGCCGCGCGTCATCGGCCGTATAGCTCAGCACGAAGCCGCCGCACATTCCGATGCAATGAAAGCCGGTGAGCAGGCCGAGCAGGAAAATCAGCTCGAGGCTCATATGGCGGCCGATATCGGGCGCGCCGGCCTCGCCGATCCAATGCGTGTCGATGAAGATCAGCAGAGCGACGCCCGCGAGGCCGAGGAGGACGCCGAGAATCTTGGCGAGGCGGCCGCCGCCGGGCTCCTCCGTCGAGACGGCGCGATAGCCCTGGCGCTCGACCGTGGCGCGGATCGCCTCTGGCGTGACGGCGGCGGGGTCATAGGCCACGCTCACGCGCTCGGTCGGATAATCGGCTTTCACGCTCATAATGCCGGGGAGCTCGACGACGGCGCGCTCTATGGCGCGCTCGCAGCCGTGGCAATGCATCCCGCGCGCGCGGAAGCCGAGCGTCGCAGAGCCGACGCTCGTGAGCCGGTCGTCCATTCGCCGCTCTCCTTTACAGATCATATCTGTTCGAGCGCAGGCTCGGGAAAAGGCGTCCGCGACGCCGCGGCGCTGCGACCTTTTGTCTCGGCCGCGCGGCGGAGCGCGGCTACGGCGAAGATGACGCTCGGATCAGCGGCCCGGCTCATGATTTCTCGCCATGGCTCATGACTGCATTTAATTTGGCGACTTGGGAATGCTGTCGTAAGGTCATAAAAGCGACACGCGCCGTCGACGCGGGAAATGTGTCTCCCGCGGCCGGCTGACGGTCCGTCGGAGGTCGTCGATGAAAGTGAATTACAAGCCCTTCATGATATTCGCGATAGTCGCGCTGCTCGCTGTCGCTTTGGCCATGCTGTTCGATCAGCGCAACCAGCGCACGGCCGGACGCGACATCAACTTCAGCGAATTGCTGGCGCAGATCGATCTCGGCCGCGTCCATGACGTGACCATCGCCGGCAGCGAGATCAGCGGGCATTTCGCGGATAATCGCTCCTTCACCACTTACGCGCCCAATGATCCGTCGCTGGTGCAGCGGCTGACCGCGAAGAATGTCGCCATCAGCGCGCGTCCAGCGAGCGACGGCGGCAGCTGGTGGATGACCTTGTTCTTGAATGCGCTGCCGCTCATCGCCTTCCTCGGCGTGTGGATTTTTCTCGCCCGCCAGATGCAGGGCGGCGCCGGCGGCCGCGCGCTCGGCTTCGGCAAGTCCAAGGCGAAGCTGCTCACCGAGACGCAGGGCCGCGTCACCTTCGAGGATGTCGCCGGCGTCGACGAGGCCAAGGAAGACCTTCAGGAGATCGTCGAGTTTCTGCGCGATCCGCAGAAATTCCAGCGCCTCGGCGGACGCATTCCGCGCGGCGTGCTGCTCGTCGGACCACCCGGCACGGGTAAAACTCTGCTCGCCCGCGCCATCGCCGGCGAGGCGAATGTGCCCTTCTTCACCATCTCGGGCTCGGACTTCGTCGAAATGTTCGTCGGCGTCGGCGCCAGCCGCGTGCGCGACATGTTCGAGCAGGCGAAGAAGAACGCGCCCTGCATCATCTTCGTCGATGAGATCGACGCGGTTGGTCGTCACCGCGGCGCCGGCCTCGGCGGCGGCAATGACGAGCGCGAGCAGACGCTCAATCAGCTGCTCGTCGAGATGGACGGTTTTGAAGCCAATGAGGGCATCATCCTCATCGCCGCGACCAACCGCCCCGACGTGCTCGATCCGGCGCTGATGCGTCCGGGCCGCTTCGATCGTCAGATCAATGTGCCGAACCCCGACTTCATCGGCCGCGAGAAGATCCTCAAGGTTCACGCCCGCAAGGTGCCGCTGGCGCCGGATGTGGATCTGAAGGTCGTCGCGCGCGGCACGCCGGGCTTCTCGGGCGCCGATCTGATGAACCTCGTCAATGAGGCGGCGTTGCTGGCTGCAAGACGCAGCAAGCGCATCGTCACGCGACAGGAGTTCGAGGACTCGCGCGACAAGATCATGATGGGCGCCGAGCGTCGCACTCTGGTGATGACGGAGGAGGAGAAGCGCCTCACCGCCTTCCACGAGGGCGGCCATGCGCTGGTGCAGCTCAACATGCCGGGCTCTATCCCGATCCATAAGGCGACGATCATCCCGCGCGGCCGCGCGCTGGGCATGGTGCAGGGCCTGCCGGAGCGCGACCAGATCTCGCAGAGCTATGAGCAGCTCATCGCCATGCTGGCCTTGGCGATGGGCGGACGCGTCGCGGAAGAGCTGGTGTTCGGCCACGACAAGGTGACGTCGGGCGCGGCGAGCGACATTCAGCAATGCACGCGCATCGCGCGGGCGATGGTGACGCAGCTCGGATTCTCCGACAAGCTCGGCACAGTGGCCTATGCCGAGCCGCAGCAGGAGCAGTTCCTCGGCTATTCGATGGGCCGCACGCAGACGCTCTCCGAGGCGACGCAGCAGACGATCGACTCGGAGGTGCGGCGTCTGGTGCAGGAAGGCTATGACGACGCCAAGCGCATCCTCACCGAGAAGCGCGCCGATCTCGACGTTCTGGCCAATGGCCTGCTCGAGTTCGAGACGCTGACCGGCGACGAGCTGATCGGCCTGCTGCAAGGCAAGATACCGGTGCGCGAGGATGTGCCGCCGGCGGCGCCGCCCGCGCGTCCCTCGCCCGTGCCGACGGCCGGCGCGCGTCCCTCGCCGGAGCCGGACGCCGATGGGCTGGAGCCGCATCCGGTCTGATCGGATTTCCTCGAAAGCAAAAAAGCCCGGCGCGAGCCGGGCTTTCTTTTTTTCGCGCCTCTCGATGGCGCTTTTTGCGTCAGCGCCCCGCCGCGCGTAGCCCGGCGATGCAGCGCGCGAGATTGACGCGCGCGGTCGCGTCCCATGCCGCGCGCGTCTCCGCGCGGCGAAACACCGGCCTGTCGCCCTGCGCCAGCCCCTCCAGCATCTTCGCTTGATTGGCGGCGAATTCGGCCTCCTCGACGCCGATGGATTCCGAGCGAATCTTCTGCGTGTTGGCGGCGAAGATTTCCCAAGGCGCGGCGAGCGGGCTGAGATCGAGATCGACGAAGAGATCGAGATCGCCGGAGAAGCCGGCGTAATGCTCCGTCGTCGCGCGCGCGCGCGCGTGATCGGAGGTCGCCATCACCAGATCTTCGACGGCCTGCGCCTCGCCGCCCGTGAGAACCGTGTGGCGGCGGAAGGCCGAGACGCTGTCGCGCACATTCTGCCGGTCGAGCCGCGTCTTTCCATCCGGATCGCGCGCCAGATGCACGGCGTCGTGCCAGAAGATGGCGGCGGCGATGAGATCGGGCCGCGTGGCGAGCGAATCGAAACGCTCGAGCCCTGTCAGCAGCTCGTCTATATGCGCCCAGCTGTGATAGGCGCGATGCGGCTGGCGATAGGCTTCGTCGAGCGCCTGATAGGCGCCCGGCTCATGCGCCTCCGCGATTTGCCGCCAATAGCGCAGCCTGCGCGTCTCATCCGCGTTTTCCACTGTCGCGCCCGTCATTTGCTGTCCATCTTCCAAAAGGGCGCGCCTCCAGTCCTCGCCGGCGGAGCCGCCTCGAGAGCCGCGAGCCGCTGTTCCATAGCCATATAGCAACCACTCCAATGCGGTTCGACCGACGCCTTCAAATCCGCCGCCGCGACGCGGGCGCGGGCGAAGTCCCATTCGGCATGATAGCGCATCATCGTCACATGATCGTCACGCCACGCCACGAAGGCTTCGCTCGCCGCAAAGTTCTCGTCGCCGGCGAGCGCGTAGATGCGCGTCGGCGTCGAGCGTCCGACGACTTGCGCCGCGCCGAGATCGAGCCAGGCGAAATCAGCGGCGGCGTCACGCAAATCGCCGGAAACGAGAATATCCACGCGAAACCATTTACACAGTCCTTCGAGCCGCGATGTGAGGTTCACCACGTCGCCGAGGATCGAATAGTCGAAGCGTCGCGTCGAGCCCATATTGCCGACGCTGCACGGCCCCAGATTGAGTCCTATGCCCATCGCCGCCTTCCGATAGGCGCGTCCTTCGCGCCCGGCCTCGGCCGCGCGCTCGCCGTTGAAGCGCGTCATCGCCGCGCGCATCTCGAGCGCGGCGCGAATGGCCTTGCGCGGATGATCGGCGATATCGAGCGGCGCGTTCCAGAACGCCATGATGGCGTCGCCGATATATTTGTCGACCGTGCCCTCGCGATCGAGAATGGCGTCGGTCATCGGCGTCAGATAGGCGTTCATGAAATGTGTGAGCTCTTGCGCGCTCAGTCCCTCGGAGATGGTCGAAAAATCGCGCAGATCGGAGAACAGCACGGTGAGCTCGCGCGTCTCGCCGCCGAGCACCAGCCGCTCTGGATGCTCGACGAGGCCTTCGACGACGGCGGGCGCGATGAATTTACCGAATGCCATATGCACATGGCGCCGCGCGGCTTGATCCTGGCGCCATAACGCTACAGCGCCGACGCCATAGGCGAGCGCGACCGAGAGGCTGGGGAAAGCGGCGTCGACGAGCAGGCCGTAGCGATCGAAGGCGAGGAAAGACGCTGCGAAGAGCGCGCCGATCAAGCCGGTCGCGGCGAGCGCCGAAATCAAAGGCGTGACCAGCGGCAGCAGCGCAGCGATGAGGATGAAAGCGGCGCCGGCGACGACGAGCTCGAGGCCATTGGCCCAATCGGGCCGCGACAGCAGCGCGCCCGAGAGCAGCGATTCGAGAATCTGCGCATGAATTTCGACGCCGGGAATGGTCGGCTGCAACGGCGTCGCGCGAATATCGCCGAGGCCGACGGCGGTGGTGCCGATGAAGAGGATGCGCCCGTCGATCTCGTCGCGCGGGGCGCGATCCTCGAGAATCGCGGCCGCCGAGACGAGACGCCGAGGCGCCTCGGCGCCATAGCGCGGGCGAATGTCCGCTGCGGCGCCGACGGCGATCTCGAAGGCGCCGACCTTGACCGCATTGACGCCTGTCTGGCGTCCGAATGCGGTCTCGCCGCTGGCGTTGGAGGAGCGGACGATGATCGTCGAGGCGCCCTGGGCGACGCGCAGCGCCTCTAGAGCGAGGGAGGGCGTGACGCCGCCGCCGGGTCCTATGGCGAGCAGCGGAATGCGGCGCACGACGCCATCGCGATCGGGCGCCCAATTGGTCGCGCCGAGGCCGCGCGCCGCCGCCGCCAGCTCCGCGATCGGCGCGACGGCGGCGGGGAATTCGGCGAGGAAGGCGGAAGGATCGTCGCCGGCGATGGCGACGCCCGCCTTTTGCGGCGGCGCTCGCTTTTGCCCGGCGCCGGAGAGGGTGAGGCCGAGCGCCGCCGGCGCGGCGGCGATGGATCGCGCGAAAATCTGGTCATTGGGAATGGCGTCGGCGGCGATGGCGGCGATCTGCGTCTTGGCGGGACCGTCCGGCAGGCGTTGCGCATAATGATCGAGGCTCGTCTGATCCGTCTCGGCGAAGACGATATCGAAGGCGACGGCCGCCGCGCCCGCTTCGGCGAGCTTATCGACGAGCGCGGCGAGCCGCGTGCGCGGCCACGGCCATTGGCCGAAGGCGGCGAGGCTCTCCTCGTCCACCGCGATCACGCGCACGGGAAGGCCGGGATCATAAGGGCGCGGAGCGAGGCGCTGAAACGAGTCGAAGACGAAATTGCGCAGATCGTCCAGCGCCGGCGGCTGCAGCCGGCCGATCGCGACGATGCCGAGCGCCGCTGCGGCCGTCGCGAGGAGATAGGCCGGCCTGCGTTGCCGCGACCGTTTCAATCGCGCCTCCCTTCTCGGAACGAGTCTTCGTCAGATCGCTTATAGAACCGGGCCGCCGGGATCGGGCGGGGCGTAATAATAGTAGTCCTCGCTCGGCTCGGTCGGCGGCAGGGGCTGATGATGGACGCTCGCCTTGCTGCGCGCCAGCGCCTGCCCCGTCCAGAACGGGCTCAGAGTCTCGAGCCCCGGCTGCTGATCGATGGCGGCGAGGCCGAGCGGCGGGCGGGCGTCGTCCAATCCGAGCTCGGCCTCCTGCGCCGACGGCGCGCGCTTCGCCCCGGCGTGCTGACCGGGGCCGCTCGCCAGCCGGGCGGTCAGCCGGCGGATCGTCTCGATGCCGAAGAGGGCGGGCTCGCCCAGCTCGCCCTCGGCGGAGACGCACAGGCCGACGCCTGGGCGCGACAGACTGCGGGCCGCGCCTCGCGCGGCGATGGTCAGCACGCCGTACTGATTGATGACGAGCGCGCCGCAGCCCGGCTCGTCGAGCGCGATCAGCGCCGCGCCGCCGCGCACGCCGATCGTCGCCGAAGGGATGCGCAGCTCGGCGCCGCCGCCATGGCTGACGCCGCCGCCGACGAAGCGCAGCGCGCCCTTGGCCATGGACACGGCCTGCTCGCCGCCGCCGCCCGAATAGACGAAACGGTCGATCGTCACCTGGCTGCTGCGGCCGATCGACAAAGTGGAGGAATCGCGGAAGACGATTTGCGCGCCGCCCTCCGCGCCGGTCTCGACGCGCTCGCGATCGACGATATCGGCGCCCAGCGTCAGCGGTCGGGCCGGCGCTCCGGGAGGCGCGCTCTTCGCGCTCTGATTGACCGCGCCGACATTGCCGACGGCCTCGGCCAGGGCGCCGGAGGCGGTCGCCGTGAGCAGGGCCGCTATAGCGATTCTCTGCGCCATTCTGGACATCGGGGCTCCTCCTTCAGAATCGCGCGACGGGGCCGAACCATACGGAAAGATTATCCGTGCGGAAATTCGGCAGGTTGGACTCGTTGCGGGCGTATTCGAAAGCGGCCGAGAGGCCGATCTCGCGCGTGACCGGCGCCTCCACCAGCACGCCCGCCGCCCAGCCGACATCGCGGCGCGGCCGCCAGGGATCGACCATCGGATCGACGGCGTCGAAGGCGAGCTGGAAAATGCGGCCATAGGGCGCGATCGACCATTTGAGGCCGAGCGCGGCGAAAGGCGGATCGAAATCGATCCGCGCCAGCGCCTGCGCGTCGATCTCGTCGAAGGATTGCGAGCGCAGATCGGCGTTGTGGCGCGTGAAGGAGGCGCGCGTCTCCAGCCGCAGCGCGTCGGAATGACGCCAGATCGTCCCGATCGAGGCGGTGACGGCGCTGCCGGTGGAGATGGCGCTCAGCGAGGCGAAGGGGCCGCCGATGGAGACGCCGAGATAGCGATATTCGACGCCGGGCTCGAGGGTGAGCGCCGCGCCGGCGAGTGGCAGCCGCGCGACGACGCCGGCGCCGCCGGAATTGAGGAAATTGCCGCCGCCGACATAAGAGGTGAGGCCGGTGACATAGGGCTTGACGCTGGCGCCGGGGAGAAAATTCTCCTCGAGCGCGAAGCGCGGCCCGGCGGAGAGGCCAAAGACCCCGACATTATAGCTCGCCAGATGGAATTGCTGCGTGGCGTAGCCCTTGAAGCGTGTCTCCAGCTGCGCCGAGCGCGCGGCGTCGAGATCCGTGTCATTGGCGATGTCGACGCGCTCGAATGCGTTGAAATCGGCGCGGCGCGGCGCAGGCGACAGCACGCCGACGCCGCCGACCATGAACAGCCCATCGGTCGGAAAGAAGGAGGCGTTGGACTGCGAGCGCAGTCCCGTCTGCAGCCGCGCCGACCAGCGGCTCGATTCGGTCTGCCGCTCGACATCCGGCAGCACGGCCTCGATCTGCGCCTTTTGCGCGGGATCGAGATCGGGCGCCTCGAGCGCGGCGCGCAAATGCAGCGCGGCGGTCTGATAGGCGCCGAGGCGGGCGTAGAGCAGGCCCAGCTCCTTGCGCGCTCGCGCCAGCGACGGATCGAAGGCGAGGAGGCGCTCCAGCGCGCCAATGGCCGCCTCATGGTCGCCGAGATCGCGCGAGATCAGCACGTAACGATAGGTCGCGGCATAGTCGGTCGGATGCCGCCGCAAATGGTCGGACAGGCGCGTCTGTTCCGCGCGCTCTTCTGGCTCCGCCGCCGCCGGCCCTGCGACGATGGCCCCGCACAGCAGGACGGCCGTCAAAGTCGTCTGTCGAAACAAATCCACCACGGCCCCGCCCCTCGCGAAATTCGTCGGCGCCGGCAATGGCGCGGAAAGAAAAAGAAATTTCGCCGAAGGCGCGGTCAAGCTGACTCGAATCGCAGCCGGGCGCAAGCCACGCCTCGGCGCGCCACGGAATAACCTCTCGGTTGTCGCTGGCCGCCCTGCGCGAGACCGGATCGGGAGAGACGCGACGAGCTGGACGCGGGACGCATCGCCGCGAGCCTCTCGATGACGCCGAGGGCCGCGTCGAGCGCCATCGCGTCCGGCGGCGTCGCCCGGAAGCGCGGAGCGCCGCGCGGAACCGCGAGGAAGCGCCGGAGCACCAGCAGCAATTCCGCGGCGAGCCGGGTCGCGCCGATGTCGAGCGCCCTGCGCATGTCGGAAACGATGAGATCACGGACGAAATCCGCGCCGCGATCGCAGAGCATCAGATAGCTCTCATAGAGTGACTGATGAAAAGGCGAGGGCGTCGCGCCGTCGATCATCTCATGGGGGCCGAGCCCGCAGAGCGCGGCGCATCGGGAAAGCGGAATGAGGGCGAAGGACATTGCGGGCTCGTCTAGCGGGTCGAATGCTCGCATGGGGCGAGCCTCGCCACACTAAGCGGCGCGCCGCCGTGTTTCTGTGCGAGAACGCACAGAGATCGGGACTCAGCCGGCCTGCTCGAGGCAGGCGGTCAGACGCTGCTCCAGCGTCGAGGGGCGCAGCAGCACCAGCCCGCCGCGAATCTTCTCGGCGAGGCCCTCGTGGATCATCGCCTGCACCTCGCGATTGACCTGCTCGCGCCGGCAGCCGATGCGCGCGGCGAGATCGTGCTGCAGCGGCGGCGGCGAGATGATCGACTGGCCCTCATGGCCCTTGCGCGGCAGAGCGAGACGCAGCAGCTCGGCATAGAGCCGGTGGCGCAGATCGAGCACGGAGCGCTCGAACAGACGCGAGTTGAGATCGCGAATGCGCTTCGTCAGCAGGCGCAGCACCTTCTCGCAGACCGCCGGCTGGCTGAACAGCACGGTTTTGAACACGCTCGACGGCATGATGCACAGCTCGGATTTTGTCAGAGCCGAGACATTGGCCGAGCGCTCCGCGCCGTCGATCGCCGCCATCTCCCCGAAAATCTGGCCGGGATGGAGGTCGCAGAGAATGACCTCCTTGCCCGCCGGCGTGCGGATGAGCACGCGCAGATCGCCGGAGACGATGAAATAGACGTCGGTCGAGCGGTCGTCGTAATCGACGACGAGCTCGCGCTCATCGACGCGCCGCCAAATGCATTTGCGGGCGATCCGCTCCGCCTCGGCGGGGTCGAGCCCCTCGAAATAAGCAATGCGTAACAAAGAATTCGACACGGTATCGCCCCGCCCAGAGCCACAATCGCACTTTGACGAGTATTTCGCCGCGCGTCGAGGGGAAAGCGCTCACTGTTCGTGGACATAGTTTCCAGGCGCGGCGCAGAGCGGCGCGAAACCCTGCATCGCCGCTCCCATGGGCGGCGGCGAAACGCGCCCCGCCGAGCCGCGCGCGGCGAGCCATTCCGCCCAGAGCGGCCACCAGGAGCCTTCCTCCCGCCGCGCCGCGGCCAGCCATTTGTCGGCGGAGACATAGTGGCCGCCCGCCGGGCGCAGGCCGACATGATAGGAGCGGCCGCGACGGCCGGGCTCCGAGACCACTCCGGCGTTATGGCCGCCGGTGGTGAGCGCGAAGGTCAGCTCATTGTCGGTGAAGAGATGGACCTTATACACGGAGCGCCAGGGCGCGATATGGTCGGTCTCCGTGCCGATGACGAACATTGGCGCGGAAATATCCTTCAGCGCCACCACCTCGCCCTCCACGGCGTAGCGGCCGGCGGTGAGGCGGTTCTCGAGGAACAGGCCGCGCAAATATTGCGAATGCATGCGATAGGGCATTCGCGTCTGATCGGCGCTCCAGGCCATCAGATCATTGGGCTTCTGCCGCTCGCCGAGCAGATATTCGCGCACCGCCTTGGCCCAGACCAGCTCATTGGAGCGCAGCGCAGCGAAGGCGCCCGCCATCTGCCGCGTGTCGAGCACGCCCTGGTCCCACATCATGTCTTCCAAAAACGCCACTTGCGCCGCATCGACGAACAGCATCAGCTCGCCGGGCTCGCTGAAATCGGTCTGCGCGGCGAGCAGAGTGAGGCTGGCGAGACGCTCGTCGTGATCGCGCGCCATCGCCGCCGCGGCGATGGAGAGCAGCGTGCCGCCGAGGCAATAGCCGCAGCCGTGGACCTTGCGGCCGGGCAGCACGGCGTCGATCGCATTCAGCGCGGCGAGCACGCCGGAGACGCGATAATCGTCGAAGGAGAGATCGCGATCTTCCGGCGTCGGATTGCGCCAGGAGATCATGAAGACGGTAAAGCCCTGCGCGACGAGATAACGCGCCAGCGAATTCTGCGGCCGCAGATCGAGCACGTAATATTTCATGATCCAGGCCGGCACGATCAATATCGGCTCGGCGTGGACGGTCTCGGTCGAGGGGCCGTATTGGATGAGCTCGATCAGCTCATTGCGGAAGATCACCTCGCCCGGCGTCGCCGCCACATCGATTCCGACGCGAAAGCCATTGCCGCCATTGGGCGTGTTCAGAAGCGCGCGTGTATAGTCCTCGATGAAATTTTCCGCGCCGCGCAGGAGATTGGCGCCGCCTTCCTTCATCGTGCGGTCGATGACCGTGGGATTGAGCCAGAAGGCGTTGGAGGGCGAGAACAGCGCCAGCCATTGCTGCGCCATGAAGGCGACGCGCGCGGCGTCATTGGGCGTCATGCCGCGCGCCTCGCGCGTCGCCTGCCGCCACCAATGCTCGCTCGCGAGAAAACCCTGCTTCCAAAAGGCGAAAGGTGGCGCGTCCCAGGCGGGATCGTCGAAACGCTTGTCGAAAGGCGCGGGCGCGAAGGGCGCCGCGACGGTCTCGCCGCGCGCCGCATGAGCGACGAAGTGCGCGTATCTGGCGGCGTCCTGCATGGCGGCGAGCGATAATTCGATCTGCCGCCCTGGCGCGCGTGTCAGATGCGTCGCCCAATCGAGCCAGGCCGACATTTGCGCCAGCGGCGAGACGCCATGCGTGATGCGCGCCGTGAAGGCGCGGGCGGCGCGATCCAGCGTGTCGAAGGAGGGGATTTCGCCGCTACGGTCGATCTCCCGCGGCGTCGCTTCTGCGAGCGGCGGCGAAATGACGGTGGGGGAGACGATGTTCATCCGCGGTCGCTCCTGTGGAGGTGAGGGCTTATGTCGCCTATTTCATGAAATGCTAATGACCGCGCGCGGCGTCCCGCAGAGACCGTGGAAATTTATACCGCGAGTCGGGGATGCGCCATGCGCGATCTGCCGCGCTTAGGGAAACGGCGTCGAAGCCGCATTCTGTCATTGCTCGCGGGCAAATCTCGTCTCTATGTCGCGTCCCCGATAGAAACCGCCTTCGATCGAGACGACGTCCCGATCTATGATGAATGCGATGGTGACGCGGCGTTCGAAGCCGATCGTCCGCAAGCCGGGCAAGAGATCGTCACGCCTTCGCCCTCGCTCGGGGAAGGTGGAGAATCCCTGGCAATAGGCGACGATTCGCAGGATGAAGGCGTCGGCGACGCTTTCGCCCGCCCGGTCAGAAATCCAGGCGTGCAGACGATCGACCTCGCGCTCCGCCGCGGGCGTGAAGACGACCTTCGTCACGCGAGCTATCGCCCCGCTGCGCGCCGCGCCTTTATCCGTGCGAGCAATTCTTCGGCCGGAACGGCCCTGGAGGGGTCGGCGAGATATTCCGCATGGCCGGGGACGACGACATCGCGTAGCCATGTCTCGAGCGAAGCATCACGGTCCAGCAGAGCCTGCACGCCCTCGCTCATCAATGCGCTCGCCGAATCGTATTCGCCGCGGCGCAGCTTTTCTTCCACGACCTCGGCCATGTCGGGCGGCAAGGTGACGCTGAATTGCTGCTTGGCGGCCATGGTGGATTCTCCGAAGCTCGGAGCTTAGCAGAGCCGCGCGGCCGCGGCTATCTCTCCCTACAGCGCCCGCAGCTCATGCACGCTGAACAGCGCCTCCGCATCCGTCCATACGCGGCCGGGCGCCCAGCCGGCGTCGCTCGCCGTGACGCGAAACTCGTCCACGCCATATTTGTAGCAATCTTCCGTATGGATCGCCTCGCCGCGCGAGAAGGCGAAGTCGCGGCCGCCGATCTTCGCCGTCTGGCGGCGGCGGCTGACGAGGCGCATCTCTATGCGGCCGGCGCGCGCGTCATAGATCGCCTGATGGCCGAAGCCCGAGAGATCGAAGCCGCCGCCGAGCTCGCGATTTATGCGCGCGAGGAGATTGAGATTGAAGGCCGCCGTCACGCCATGCGCGTCATTATAGGCGGCGATGAGCCGCGACGGGTCCTTCTTCAGATCGACGCCGACGATGAGCCGGCCGCCCGGCCCGAGCAATACGCGCATGGCCAGCAGCAATGCGCGCGCTTCGTCCGGCGTGAAATTGCCGATCGTCGAGCCGGGGAAGAAGCCGATGCGGCGTCGATCGGCGAGCGCGGCGGGGAGCGGCGCCGGCCGCGAGAAATCGGCGACGATGGGGCAGACGCGCAAATGCGGGAAACGTGCGGAAAGACGTGCGCGCGCTTTCTCCAGCGCGCTGGCGCAGACGTCGATCGGCGCATAGACCGCGAGGCGCGGCGCGCTCTCGAGCAGAATTTCGGTCTTGCGGCTGGAGCCGGAGCCGAACTCGACCAGCGCTGCGTCCTCTCCGGCGCCGTCGAGCATCTCCTCGCCATGCGCGGCGAGTATGTCCGTCTCGACGCGCGTCGGATAATAATCCGGCAGACGCGTGATCTCGTCGAATAATTCGCTGCCCACCGCATCGTAGAAATAGAGGCAGGAAAGGCGCTTCTCGGCCCGTGAGAGACCGTCGAGCACATCTGCGGCGAAGCCGTGGCCCTTCGGCGCGGCTGGCTCCGCGCGATCGATATCATTGGTCATCGGCCGACATCCCTGGCGAGGCGCAGGCCGGCGAAGAGCCAGCGTTGGCGCGCATAGAGGAAGTTGCGATAGCTCGCGCGAATATGGCTCTGCGGCGTCGCGCAGCAGCCGCCACGCAGCACATGCTGGTCGCACATGAATTTGGCGTTGTATTCGCCTATGGCGCCGGCCGGCCGGCGATAGGCGGGGTAGGGGAGATAGGCGCTGCACGTCCACTCCCACACGTCGCCGAAGAGCTGGCGCGCATGGCCCTGGAATGTCTCCGCCGGCGGCAGCGGACGTAGCGCGCCGTCCTCGAGCAGATTGCCGGTGACCGCCTCCTGCTGCGCCACCGCCTCCCATTCGAATTCGGTGGGCAGGCGTGCGCCGGCCCAGCGGGCGAAAGCGTCTGCCTCATAGAAGCTCACATGGACGACAGGGGCGGCGGGCTCCAGCGGCCGCAATCCTTCCAGCGTCATGGCGAGCCAGAGGCCGCCGCGCCGCTCCCAATAGGCCGGCGCCTCCCAGCCCTCGCGCTGGATGGTCTCCCAGCCGTCGAAGAGCCAGAAGGCGGGATCGCCATAGCCGCCGTCCTCGATGAACTCCAGCCATTCGGCGTTGGTCACCGGCCGATCGGCGATCTCGAAAGGATGAATCAGCGCGTCATGGCGCGGCGCCTCATTGTCGAAGGCGAAATCCGTGTTGGCGTCGCTTCCGATGCGCACGATTCCGCCCGCGTAGCCGATCCAGCGCAGCGGCTCCGGCGCGCTGCAAAGGGCGCGCGGCGGCGCGGCGCGATAGGCCGGCCGCAGCGGATTGGCGGCGAAGAGCGCGAGAATATCGCTGAGGATCAGCTCCTGATGCTGCTGCTCATGCTGCAGGCCGAGCTCCAGCAGCCTCGCCGCCTCGCTCTGCGGCGCGAGGCCGGAGTCGAAGAGCCGCTCCAGCGCCTCCTCGACATGGCGGCGATAGGCCATGACGCGCTCGATCGAAGGCTGGCTCAGCAGGCCGCGTCGCGGCCGCGGCTGCCTGGCGCCGGCGCCCTCGTAATAGGAGTTGAAGCAATAGCCGAAAGCGGGATCGAAGAGGCGATAGCCGGGCAGAAAGCGCGCCAGCACGAAGCTCTCGAAGAACCAGCTCGTATGGGCGAGATGCCACTTTGTGGGGCTCGCTTCCTCGATCGCCTGCGCCGCCATATCCTCGGGGCCGAGCGGCGCGGCGAGCGCCAGAGTGCGCGCGCGCGTCGCCGCGAGCCGGGCGCGGCAAGTCTCGAGGGAAGACGTCTCGAGGGGAGGGTCGCCATGTGGAGGCGAAGCCAAATCCGGTCGCGCCATCGGCCGCGTCGCCATCGGCTCTCATCCTGGGCAAAGGTCGCGCCTTTTTCGGCGCCGTCGAACAGCCGGCCATATAGGCCGCGCCGGTGCGTCGGCAATCGGCGACAGCCTCGCTCGCGGCAAGGCTCGCGGCAAGGCTCGTGCGCAGGCGCACAGCCGCTCTGGATGGCGCGTCCTATGCTTCTCTCACGCTCGACGAGACGAGAGCGCGAAGCGAGGGGACGGGGCCGTGAAGACCGAAATCAAGAACAGCGAAACGTCGATCGAGATCATCCGCCGCGCCATGGACGCCAAGGGCAGTCTGCCGGTCGCCGCGGCGAGCCTTTCCGCCGAGGCCGATCTCTACGCCGCCGGGCTCTCGCCCTTCTGCGCCATTCAGGTGATGCTGTGGCTCGAGGCCACGCTCGATGTGGAGTTTCCCAAGTCCATGCTGCAGCGTCGCAGCATGGCGACCATGGGGACGATCGCCGCGCTCATCGGCGATCTGCTCCAGGCCGAGGCGCGCCAGCGGGCGGCGTGATCATCGCACCACGACGCGGGCGCCTTTGGCGACGCGCTTATAGAGATCGATCACATCCGCATTGAGCATGCGGATGCAGCCGGAAGACACCGCGCGTCCGATGCTCTCCGGCTCATTGGTTCCGTGAATGCGGAACAAAGTATCCTTCTGCCCCTGAAACAGATACAGCGCCCGCGCGCCGAGCGGATTTTTCAGCCCGCCGTCCATATGCTCGGGCAGATCGGGGCGGCGCTCCAGCATTTCCGGCGGCGGCGTCCAGCCCGGCCAGAAGGCTTTGCGGCCGATCTTCGCCTCGCCCTTCCAGGCGAAGCCCGTGCGGCCGACGCCGATCGCATATTCCACCGCCTTGCCATCCTCGAGCGAGAGATAGAGACGCCGTGCGCGCGTGTCGATCGTCAGCGTGCCGGGGTCCTCTGCGGTGGGGTCGCCTATGAAACGGCGCCGCGTCTGCCGCATGTCGACGTCGTCGTCATAGTCGATCGGCGTCGAGTAATTCGGGTCGGCGTCGGGCGGCAGGGCGGCGAGGCGGTCCCGGTCGCGATCGTCACGCTCGCGATTTTCCCTGGCGCGCGCTCGCGGGGCTTCGCGGCGTTCCTCGTCGAACGGCCAATTGGCGCGCGCGCGCTGGCGGCGCGGCTGCGCCTCGGCGTCGGGATCGGCCGCCGCGCCGTTCTGGGTCGACTCCGGCCAGAAATAATATTGCGCGGTCGCAGAGCCCGCATTGGCGAGCAGAGCGGCGACGCCGAGGACGAGACGCAGACGAAGCGACATGACGTGTATCCGATCGATTCCGACGGTCTTTGTCGACGACGAAAAAGGCGAAAAGCGGAACGGCGCCGCCAGCGACGGCGCATCCTCGCCACTAAGCTATATGGAGCGGCGGCGCGGGCGTGACAGGCTCGGCCGACTCGTCGTCGATCATCGCAGAGCCGGCGGCGAAAAGCCAAGGTCTCGTCGGATTTATTCGGCGTCCGCCTGTCGCGACGGCTCCGCTGCGGCGAAGGCGGGATGGGCGAGGCAATGCGCCTCTATGGCGAGAAGCTTCGGCAGCGTATCGAGCGGCGTCGAGAAGCGCCGCGCGGCGAAGAGCTGCGGGATGAGGCAGACATCGGCGAGCGTCGGCTGCGCGCCGAAGCAGAAGGGACCGGGCTGGACGAGCCGCTCCACCGCATCGAGCCCGCCCTGCAGGACCCAATGATGGATCCAGGCGTCGACGCCGGAATCGTCCTGCCCGAGCCGCTCGCGCAAATAGTCCAGCACGCGGCGATTGTTGAGCGGATGAATGTCGCAGGCGATGGCGAGAGCGACTCCGCGCGCCTTGGCCGCGAGCAGCGGATCTTTCGGCGTCAGCAGCGGTTGCGGCGCGAGCGTGTCGAGATAATCGATGATCGCCAATGATTGGGTGATGATGGTCCCGTCGTCGAGCTCGAGCGCCGGCGCGAGGCCTTGCGGATTCTTCGCGAGATAATCGGCTCGGCGCTGCTCGCCGCGTGCGAGATGCACGGGGATGCGCTCGACGTCCAAGCCTTTCAGCTCGATCGCGATGCGCACGCGATAGGCGGCCGAGGAACGGAAGTAGTCATAGAGCTTCATCGCCGTCGCCTCCGCCGCCGCCCGCTCTGGATTCGCTGGCCGCGCGCAATATGTTGAAGGAGAGCGTCATTCGCAAGGAGGCCGCAATGTCGCCTTCGCCGGAAAATCCGATGGGGACGGATGGTTTCGAATTCGTCGAGTTCGCCCATCCTGAGCCGGCGAAGCTCGCGGCTCTGCTCGAGCAAATGGGCTTCGTCGCCGTCGCGCGTCATCGCTCCAAGCATGTGACGTTCTATCGTCAGGGCGATGTGAATTATGTGCTCAACGCCGAGCCGGACAGCTTCGCCGCGGATTTCGCGCGCGCGCACGGGCCTTGCGCCTGCGCCATGGGCTTTCGCGTGGCGGATGCGCGCGTCGCCTATGAGCGCGCGCTCGCCTTGGGCGCGAGCGCGGCGGAGACCAAGATCGGGCCGATGGAATTGAAGATCCCGGCGCTCGTCGGCGTCGGCGGCGCGCTCATCTATCTCGTCGATCGCTATGGCGAGCGCGGCTCGATCTTCGACGTCGATTTTCGCTGGACCGGCGCGCGCGATCCGCATCCCGAAGGCGTCGGCCTCACGGTCGTCGATCACCTCACCCATAATGTCTATCGCGGCCATATGGACGAATGGGCCGGGTGGTACGAGCGCTTCTTCTCCTTCCGGCAGATTCGCTATTTCGACATAGAGGGAAAACTCACCGGCCTGCATTCGCGCGCCATGACCAGCCCCTGCGGGAAGATACGAATTCCGATCAACGAGAGCGTCGACGACAAGAGTCAGATCGAGGAATATCTCGTCGCTTATCGGGGAGAGGGCATTCAGCATGTCGCCTGCGCTTGCGACGACATTTATCGCACGGTGACGGCGCTGCGGGCGCGCGGGCTGCAATTCATGCCGGCGCCGCCGGAGTCTTATTACGCGCGCGTCGAGGAGCGGCTTCCCGGCCATGGCGAGCGGCTGGACCGATTGCGCGAGCTGGGAATTCTCATCGACGGCGAGGGGCGCAAGCTGCTGCTGCAGATTTTCTCGAAGACGGTGATCGGGCCGATCTTCTTCGAGTTCATCGAGCGCAAGGGCGACGAGGGATTCGGCGAGGGAAATTTCCGCGCTCTGTTCCAGTCGATCGAGGACGATCAGGTGAAGCGCGGCGTACTGCGCGCGGGAGGGTGAAGGGTTTCGCCGCTACGCGAACCCCACCTCCCCCTCGAGTGGGGAGGTCGACCGCCGAAGGCGGGCGGGAGGGGGTGACGCAGCAAAGACTCGCCGTCATTCGGAGATTGAGCCATGACTCTCCGCTACATGTCCGGCTTCGGCAATGAGTTCGCCAGCGAGGCATTGCCGGGCGCTCTGCCTGTCGGGCAGAACTCGCCGCAGCATTGCCCCTACAAGCTCTATGCGGAGCAATTGTCGGGCTCGCCTTTCACCGCGCCGCGCGGCGCCAATACGCGCAGCTGGCTCTATCGCATTCGCCCTTCCGTGCGGCATGTCGGGCGTTTCGAGCGGCTCGAGCTTCCCTTCTGGAAAAGCGCGCCTTTGCGCGAGGAGCATGATCTGCCGCTCGGCCGCTATCGCTGGGGGCCGCCGCCCATGCCCGATGGCGCGCTCACTTTTCTCGCCGGCGTGCGTATGATGACGACGGCCGGCGACGCCGATGCGCAGAGCGGCATGGCGGCGGCGCTCTATTTCGTCATGCGTTCTATGACCGATGATTATTTCTACGACGCCGACGGCGAATTGCTGCTGCTGCCGCAGGAAGGCGCGTTGCGTCTCGTCACCGAATTCGGCGTGATGGAAATCGCGCCCGGCGAAATCGGCGTCGTGCCGCGCGGCGTGAAATTCAAGGCGGAGCTGGTCGCCGGGCCGGCGCGCGGCTATCTGTGCGAAAATTACGGCGCGCCTTTCACTCTGCCGAATCGCGGGCCGATCGGCGCCAATTGCCTCGCCAACGCCCGCGATTTCGAGACGCCCGTCGCCGCTTTCGAGGACGTCGAGCGGCCGTGCCGGCTCACGGTGAAATGGGGCGGCAAATTCTTTATCTGCGGGCTCGATCATTCGCCGCTCGACGTCGTCGCCTGGCACGGCAATTACGCGCCCTACAAATATGATCTTCGGCGCTTTGCGCCGGTCGGCGCGCTGCTCTTCGACCATCCCGATCCGTCGATCTTCTGCGTGCTGACGGCGCCCTCGGAGCGGGAGGGGACGGCCAATATCGATTTTCTGATTTTCCCCGAGCGCTGGCTCGTCGCCGAGCACACGTTTCGTCCGCCCTGGTTCCATATCAATGTGATGAGCGAATTCATGGGGCTGATCTATGGGCGCTATGACGCCAAGCCGGAGGGATTCTCGCCCGGTGGCGTCTCGCTGCACAACAGCATGCTGCCGCATGGGCCGGACGCGCAGAGCTTCGCGCAGGCGAGCGCGGAGGCGCTGGCCCCGCAAAAGCTCGAGGGGACGCTCGCCTTCATGCTCGAGACGCGGCTGCCGCAGCATGTGACGCGCTACGCCGCGCGGCTCGAGACATATCAGAATGACTATGCCGATTGCTGGGCGGGGCTCGCGCGCCGCTTCGACGGGACGCCGTGAGGACAAGCGATGAAGCTCGCTTCTTTGAAAGCTGGACGCGATGGCAGGCTCGTCGTCGTCTCGCGGGATTTGACGCGCGCCACAGAGGCGGTGGAGGTCGCGCCCACTCTGCAGGCGGCGCTCGATGATTGGCCGCGCGCCGCGCCGCTGCTCGCCGTGATCGCCGAGCGGCTGGAGGCCGGGTTGATCCCCTCCTTTCGCTTTCGCGAGCATGAGTGCGCTTCGCCGCTGCCGCGCGCCTATCAATGGGCCGACGGCTCGGCCTATGTGAATCACGTCGCTCTGGTGCGCAAGGCGCGCGGCGTGGAGATGCCGCCCTCCTTTTGGAGCGATCCGCTGATCTATCAGGGCGGCTCGGACGGGTTTCTGGGGCCGCGCGATCCCATCCATTTTCTCGACGAGAAATTCGGCCTCGATCTCGAGGCGGAGGTCGCCGTCGTCACCGACGATGTTCCGCTCGGCCTGGACGCCGAGCCGGCGCGCGCCCATATCGCGCTCGTCATGCTGGCCAATGACGTGACCTTGCGCGGCCTCACCGCCAGCGAGCTGGCCAAGGGCTTCGGCTTTTTTCAATCCAAGCCCGCCTCGGCCTTTTCCCCCGTCGCCGTGACGCCGGACGAACTCGGCGCGGCGTGGGATGGCGCGACGCTCTCCGCGCCGCTGCTCTCCTTCATCAATGGCGCGCCGCTCGGCCGGCCCGACGCCGGCGTCGACATGACTTTCGATTTCGGCCGCCTCATCGTCCATGCGGCGCGCACGCGCGCGCTGTGCGCCGGCGCCATCATCGGCTCCGGCACTGTGTCGAATCGCGCCGCCGACGGTGGGCCGGGCCGGCCGATCGCCGATGGCGGGGTGGGCTATTCCTGCCTCGCCGAGCAGCGCGTCGTCGAGAGCCTGCTCGGCGGCGCGGCGCGCACGCGATTTTTGCTGCCGGGCGACCGCATCCGCATCGAGATGCGCGATTCCGCTGGCCATTCGATCTTTGGCGCGATCGAGCAGGAGGTGGTCGCAGCGAGCGAGATTTAGGAGTGAGGGGACAATATCTTTTTCACCGTGAGGCCGCCCAAGGGCGGCGCTCCCTCCGGGGGGAGAAGGGAGCGCCGCGCAGTGGCGGCCGACGAGAGGAGCGAGGCGGCATGGACCGGAGTGGTCCGCTCGGCGTCGCTCGAGAGGCGCAGCTGATCGGAGGGAGGTCCGATCTTCGCCTTTCAAGTCGGTCGACAGATTCCGCGAGCCTCGCCGGCCCTGAACCGCTTTTCCGTCGCCATGGCCCGCCTCGCATCGGGGGGAGATTCCGCGCCTCGGGGAAAGGCGCGTCGAGGATGAGACATGGGTGACGCAATTGCGGGGTCCGCCATCTGAGACGGCGAGCGCTCGCGGAAGTCCGCTCGAATCGTCACGACTCTCGGGAGAAGAGCGCGACAATTCGTGTTTCTTGTTCCTGTGGCCTACGTGACGCCCGCGCGTTCAGACGCGAGAGAAACGAGGAACGAATCTTAGGAGACAAGCCGGACGCATAGCGTCCGGGAGGGCCGCATCGACATCAGACGAAGGCAGGCGGCGCTCGCGAGCGGAGATTGTCCGGGCTCTCATCGAGGTCCCGACCGAGGCGAGAGGCAAAATCGAAACGCGTGGAAATCTCGAAACGATAAACGATATGCGTGATGGTCGCCGGCAGAGTCGGCGGCGCGCTGGAGACGCATGCGTCGCAGCAGACGACGAAGGGCGTCTCGGGCGCGCCATGGGCCTTTTGGAAGTCCTGGCAGAAAGCGGCGCGATCCTCGAAAATGCTGACGCCTGCTCCACCATGGCCGCGATGCGACGCGAAGCCCAGCGCGCCGACGATGATCGTCAGCGTATAGAGCCCCAGCGCCAGTCGCTGGAAAAAGGTCGAGCGTAATCTATCGGCCATGGTGAAAGAGACTTGCATTCATCGTTGTAAGAGTCAAGGAGAGCGCGAGCGGCGCTTCACCAAGAAAAGCCGCGCAGCTCGAAGGAGCGGGCGATGGAGAGGCCAGCGGTGAATTGATTGCGGGAGCCGATCTCATTGGGAATCGGGCTCGCGCCGACGCTGCCGGTCAGCCGCTGCAGGCCGCCGTAAATGGTGGCGTTGGTGTCCTTGGTGAAATCATAGCGGAAGGTGGCGAGCCCGCCGGCGGCGGTGAATCCGCCATTGGCCTCATAGGGCTCGATGCGGCCATTGGCCAGAGATTCGAAAGGCGTCACCGAGAAATAGGCGTTGGCGTATCGATTGTCGCCGAGGCTGAGGCGCGGTCCGAAGGAGAGCGTCGCGCGGCCGTCGCCGCCATAGAGATCGGCCCCCAGCGAGGCGACGAAGCCCTTGTGCCCGTCTATGCCCTGACGCAGCTCGGCGCGCGTGCGGAAATGCTCGCCCTGATATTCGGCGAAGCCGCCGATCTCATGAGTGAGCTCGACGGTGTGCACGCCGGTGAGCCCGTCGCGCTGGCCGCGCTTGAACACGAAATTGGCCACGGGACCGGCGCGAAAGCCGTTGGAGTCGAGAATGGCGAAGCCGAATCCGTCATCGGGCGTCGAGAACAGCTCCGGCTCGCCGATGCGTCGGAAGCTGATCGAGGGAAACGGATAGGGACGCAGCGTGCTCGAGCCCGGGAAGCTCGGCGTCAGGGCGCCCATGACGCCCACCGTCACGATCCAACCCTGGTCCGCCGCGGCGAATATGGGCGTCCGAGCAGGGGGCTCTGGCATGCGCAGGTCTTGCGCCTGTATGTCTTGCGCGCGCTGCTCTTCCGCATGCGCAAAAGGGGCTGTGCCGGCAAGGCCGACACAGGCGAGAAGGCCGATCATCGCGGCGTGGGCGCGAGGCATGGCGGGACCCTCGTTGCAGCGTAACCAATTCGTCATCATTATTATCAGCCGGCGGGCGAAGCTGCCAAGTCCGTGGAGGCGCGGCCACTTTTTCGCCGTCATGCGTCCACCGGGCGCGATCGGAGCGGAGCGATGGAAAAGGACAGGCTGGCGGCTTTCAGCGACGGAGTCGTCGCGATCATCGTCACCATAATGGTGTTGGAGCTGAAGGCGCCGCACAGCGCAGAATGGTCCGCGCTCCTTCCTCTGGCGCCGACTTTCGCCAGCTATGCGCTTAGCTTCGTCTATGTCGCCATCTATTGGAACAATCACCATCATCTGCTCTACGCGGTCTCGCGGGTGGATGGTCGCGTGCTATGGGCCAACACGCATCTTCTATTTTGGCTGTCGCTCATCCCCTTCGCCACCGCCTGGATGGCGGACAATGACTTCGCCCGCGCGCCCACCATTCTCTATGGCCTCGCGCTGCTGCTGCCGGCGATCGCCTATTATCTGCTGACATTGGCGATATTGCGGGCGGACGGCCCGGCCTCGCCGCTCGCCGGCGCGCTCGGCCGCGATGTGAAGACCAAAGCGTCGATCGCGCTGTATTTTTGCGCCATCGCCGGGGGATATTTCGTTTCTCCGCTGCTGGCGCTCGCCATCTATGTGGGCGTCGCGATCATGTGGTTCACGCCCGACCCGCGCATAGAGAAGGTCGTCGCCGGTCCGCGATAGATACAGAATCAGCGATAGATCCAGGCGTTGCGGGACAGCACGCCCTCGCCGCCCATCAGCCGCACGGCGACGTCGCGCGCGAGCGCCATCGGCCCCGAGAAATGGCAATTGGCGCCCTGGCGCAGCGAGGCGCGCTGAATGCGGATCGCCCGCTCGATTCGCGCCGATTGATAGGCGTGGAGCGCCGTCTCCACTTCCGCGCGCGCATCCGTGAAGGCATGGCCGAGCGCTGCGGCGTCCTCTATCGCCTGCGCCGCGCCTTGGGCGAGGAAGGGAACCATGGGATGCGCCGCGTCGCCGAGCAGCGCCACGCGGCCGCGGCCCCAGCGCGTGATCTCCGGCCGGGCGTAGAGCGGCCAGCGTCGCCAAGCGCCGCCGGCCTCCAGCAGAGCGCGCAGATCGCGGCTCCAGCGTCCAAAGCCCATGGCGCGGACCAGCTCCTCGCCGGTGCGCGTCTCGGCGGCGGGGCCGCGATCGGCGCGATCCTCGATAATGGCGACGGCGCTGACGATGCTCGCATCGCGCAGCGGATAATGGACGATATGGCCGCCCGGTCCGAGCCAAATATGAGTCTCGCGCTCGCGCAGGGCGGCGGGCGCCGAATCGATGGGCATCAGCGTCCGCCAGGCGGTGAGCCGCGCCGAGCGAGGCGCGTCGTCTGCGACGAGGCCGAGCGCATCGCGAATCGTCGAGCGCAGCCCATCGGCGCCGATCAGCGCCTCAGCCTCCAGAGTCGCCTCGCCGATCACCGGCCGCACGCAGCCCTCGTCCTGCGTGAAGCCCTCGCAGCGCGCGGCGGTGCGCGTCTCGACGCCGAGACGCAGCGCCTCGTCGAGCAGCGTCTTCTGCAAATCGGCGCGGTGGAAGACGCGAAAGGGCGCGCCCCAGCGGTCGCGCGCCTCGGCGAGCGGCAGGCGCGCCAGAACGGCGCCGTCGGCGGCGCGGCGAATATTGAGGGCGCGGGGCTCGAGGGCGACGGCGTCCAGCGCCGGGCGCATGCCGAAACCCTGCAGAATTCGCCCGGCGTTGGGCGAGATTTGCAGGCCGGCGCCCACTTCCTCTATGCGCTCGGCCTGCTCGAGGACGAGCGTTCTTTTGCCGGCGCGCGCCAGAGCGATCGCCGCGGCGAGCCCGCCTATGCCGGCGCCGACGACGATGAAGGGAGCGCCCATTCGCGCGGCGTCAGGCGGTCGGGTCGAGAACGGTCTCGGAATGGTAGACGCATTCGGCCGGATCGGCCGCGCCATGGCCGAGGGCGGCGTCGAAGACATAATGCGTCGAGCAATAGGGGCAGACCGCCTCGTCCGCCGCGCCCATGTCGATGAAGACATGCGGATGGTCGAAGGGCGGCAGCGCGCCGATGCACATGAATTCCTTGGAGCCGACCTTGATCTTGGCGACGCCCGGCTGATTGTGGAAGTGCGGTGTGGAATCGTGCGACATGGCGGGGAGTCCCTCGAGCGGTCGGTTGGCTGCGCGCAGCTATATTGGAGCCGCGCGGTTTTGGGTAGGGGGAGGAAGGTCGCGGGCGGCGCGGAAGCCGTTGATCGAACCAATCTGATTCACATAATAATCTGTACGGCCCAATGAAGGCATCGCCTATGACCGCCTTTACCGTCCGTGTGACGGACGCCACCGCCGCCAAGCTCGAGAAGCTGGCCAAGAAGCTCGACCGTTCCCGCTCATTCGTCGCGGCGCAGGCGATCGAGGATTTTGTGGAGCGCGAGGCGTGGCGGCTCGCCGAGATCGACGCTGGATTGGCCGACGCCGAGCGCGGAGATTTCGCCTCTGAGGCGGAACTGGCCAAGATAATCCAGAAATATGTGAAGCCCGCCCGCACGGCATGAGGCGCCGCTCGATCCGTTGGGGGCGATCGGCCGCACGGGACGTCTCAACGGCACGCGCGAGCTGGCGTTGGCCGATATTCCCTACATCATCCCGTATCGCGTCACATTGAGCGATGTCGAAATTTTGACTGTCATGCATGCGGCTCAAAAATGGCCGGAGGAATTGTGAGCGCGGACCCCGAAAGGGGAGGGAGCGCGCTCTGACATTGTGAAGGCATGAACTCCTTCACCCCCGCACCCGCACATATTCCCCCGGTGCGTCGCACAGCGGCTTCAGCTTCCCGCCGCCGGGGATGCGCGCCGGCACGCGTTGCGGCGCTTGCGCGGTGATCCAGGCGAGCCAGTCGCCCCACCAGGAGCCCTTGTTCTCATGGGCGGTCTTCGCCCAATCCTCATAGACGCCGACGGGCGGGCCGCCGGTCCAATATTGATATTTGTTCTTGGCCGGCGGATTGACGACGCCCGCTATATGGCCGGCGCCGGCGAGCACATAGCGCACCTCGCCGCCGAAATATTTCGCGCCCGTGAAGACCGAGCGCGCCGGCGCGATGTGGTCTTCCTTCGCCGCCAGCTCATAGATCGGGATCTTCACCTTGCGCAGATTGAGCGTGACGCCGTCTATGACCATGCGGCCCTGCGACAGCGCATTCTCTATGTAGCAATAGCGCAGATAGAAGAGATGGTTCGCGCGCGGAATGCGCGTGCAGTCCGAGTTCCAGGTGAGGAGATCGAAAGCCGCGGGCTCGACGCCCTTCATGTAATTGTTGACGAAATAGGTCCAGAACAATTCGTTTGGACGCAGCATATTGAAGGTCGTCGCCATTTTGACGCCTTCGAGATAGCCTGTGCGCGACATAGCTTCATCGAGCGCGGCGAGGCGCGCCTCGTCGATGAACACCTGCATGTCGCCGGCGTCGGTGAAATCCACCTGAGTCGCCAAAAAGGTCACGCTGTCGATGCGATCGTCGCCCTTCTCGGCCATATAGGCGAGCGTGGCGGCGAGCATTGTGCCGCCGACGCAATAGCCGGCCGCCGCCACATGTCGCGCGCCGGTCGCCTGCTGCACCGCGTCCAGCGCGGCGAGCACGCCTTCCTTCATATAAGCGTCGAAGCCCTTCTCCGCCTGGCTCTCGTCGGGATTGACCCAGGAGATGACGAAGACGGTGAGGCCCTGCGCCGTCGCCCAGCGCACGAAGCTCTTCTCGCGATTGAGATCGAGCACATAGAATTTATTGATCCACGGCGGCACGATCAGCAGCGGGCGCTCATAGACCGTCGACGTCGAGGGCGCATATTGGATGAGCTCCATCACCTGCGTGCGATAGACGACCTTGCCGGGCGTCGTGGCCATGTCGACGCCGAGCTCGAACTTGCTCTCGTCGCTCTGACGCAGCTTCAACATGCCATGGCCGGCGGAGAGGTCTTCGGTCAGCATCTTCATGCCGCGCACGAGATTTTCGCCGCGCGCGTCCAGCGTGGCGCGCAGCAGCTCGGGATTTGTGGCGACGAAATTGGAGGGCGACAACGCGCTGGCGATGAGCCGCGTGTAGAAGCCGGCCTTGGCCTTCACCTGCGGGTCGAGCCCTTCGGTGCTCTCCACCGTCTCGCCGGCCCAGCGCGACGTCAGCGCATAGGATTGGCGCAGCCAGTCGAAGAAGGGATTGTCGTTCCACTCCGGCGCGGCGAAGCGCTTGTCATGGGGGTCCGGCGGAACGATCGGCGGCGTGTCCTCGCCGGAGAAGCGGCGCAGCGTCTGGCTCCATATGTCGGTGAGGCCGGAGACGAGCGTCGCCTGGGCGGCGTAGGCCTGATCCGGCTTGGCCATCCAGCGCTCGGCGACGATGCCCAGCGTCTTGACGGCGTCGGCGACATTGCTGGCCAATTCGCTGCGCGTGTCGCCCGGCTCCATGCCGCCTATGGCGGCGGCCAGCGCCTTGCGGCCCTGATCGACGAGGCGAGCCAGATTCTCCGCGAAAATCTCGAAATCATGAGCGTTGGGCGCCGCCGCGTTCAGCGTCGGCGGCTTTAGCCGCGCGGCGGCCGGCGTGGGCTCCGGCTCCGGCGCTCGGGGCGCGAGCCGGTCGACGAGCCGGCGGCGCTGCTCCTCGGACAATTCCTCCACGGCGCCAGCCAGCAGCGCGGCTGCGGCCTCGAGCGCGGCGTGACGATCGGTCCCCGCATCCTTTGCGACGGCGGGGCGGGGCGCCGGCGCGGCTTCGGCGGGGGCGGGCTTTTTCGGTTTTGCTTTCGCCGCCGGTTTCGCCGGCGCCGCGACCACGGGCTTTTTCACCGCGCCGCCGCCTTTGGGCGCGCCGCCCTGCAGCGTGAGCGTCGACGTTCGCTCGCCTGCCGCGGCGCGCCCCTTCGGCGCCTCGGGCGCGGCTTGGGGCGCGGCTCGGAGCTCGGCCTGAGGCTCGGCCGCGGCGTGAAGCTGCGGCCGCCGTTTGGCTCCGGCTGGCGAACGTCTTTGTGCGGTCATCGGCGGTCCTGTCCTCGGCGGCTCGGCGCCGCCGGCCTCGTCACTTCCTTAGAGCATATCCCGCGAAGGTTCGGAAACCGTCTCTCGCGGAGAAAAGCGCTTCCTCCAATACTTAAGCGCGGCGATGCGTCGCGGAAGGGCGGGAGCCTCCTAATCGGCGCCCCCTTATCAAAGCCGCATTGACGCTCTATGACGGAAACCAGCATCCGGAGAAGCCGATGATTTGTCGCCTCGCGATCTGCCTGGTCCTGTTCGCCGTCGCCACGGGCGGCGCGCGCGCGCAGGAGGCCGGCTCGGAGACCGCGGGCGAGTCGATCGGCAAATTCTTCGAGGGAATGGAAATGCGGCGTCCGCCGCCGGCGCCGGCCGATTTCGTCGAGCGCTCGCGGACGGGCGCGACCGGCTACACGCCCTTCGCCGCGCCGACTCCGGCGGCCGACGTCAAGGCGGACGCCAAGAAGAGCGCCGCCCGCGCCGCTGCGGTCGAGAAAGAGCTCGTCGCCGCCGCGGCCGCCAATCGCGCCCGCGGCGCCCGCGTCAAAATTCCCGACGCGCCGAAAGAACGGCGCGCCGAGACGAAACAGCGCTAGAGCGCTAGATTCTTTCGTTGGACGCGAATTCTGATCGTTTCGAACATCCCGTTCGAGCGGACAGCGCTCTAGCTCTTTCGAAAGGGTTTCGCGTCACAATCGTCCGTCGCGCCTCGAAATAGGGGCCGGCGGAGCTTTCAACGGATATAGGCGATGTCGGACTTCTATCGCATCAAGCGGCTTCCCCCTTATGTTTTCGAGCAGGTCAATCGGCTCAAGGCCAAGGCGCGCGCCGGCGGCGCCGATATCATCGATCTCGGCATGGGCAATCCCGATCTGCCCGCGCCGCGCCATGTGATCGAGAAGCTCGTCGAGACGGCCGGCCGACCGCGCACCGATCGCTATTCGGCCTCCAAGGGCATCGCCGGGCTGCGTCGCGCCCAGGCTGGCTATTACGAGCGCCGCTTCGGCGTGAAGCTCGATCCCGAGACGCAGGTGGTGGCGACGCTCGGCTCCAAGGAAGGCTTCGCCAATATGGCGCAGGCGATCACCGCGCCCGGCGATGTGATCCTCGCGCCCAACCCGTCCTATCCCATTCACGCCTTCGGCTTTCTGATGGCCGGCGGCGTCATCCGCTCCGTGCCGGCCGATCCGACGCCGCAGCTCTTCCATGCGCTGGAGAAGGCGGTCGCGCATTCGATTCCAAAGCCCATCGCCATCGTCGTCTGCTATCCGGCCAATCCGACGGCGACGGTCGCCTCGCTCGATTTCTACAAGGATCTCGTCGCCTTCGCGAAGCGGCACGACATATTCGTGCTCTCCGACATCGCCTATGCGGAGGTCTATTTCGACGATAATCCGCCGCCGTCGATCCTTCAGGTCAATGGCGCGATGGACATAGCCGTCGAGTTCTCGTCTTTGTCGAAGACCTTCTCCATGGCCGGCTGGCGCATCGGCTTCGCGGTCGGCAATGAGCGCCTCTGCGCGGCGCTGGCGCGGGTGAAGAGCTATCTCGACTATGGCGCCTTCACGCCGGTGCAGGTGGCGGCGACCGCTGCGCTGAACGGGCCGGACGATTGCATCAAGGAAATGCGCGCTATCTACAAGAAGCGCCGCGACGTGATGGTGGAGAGCTTCGCGCAGGCCGGCTGGCCGATCCCTGCGCCTTCCGCCTCCATGTTCGTCTGGGCGCCGATCCCGGAGCGCTTTTCCGGCATGACCAGCCTCGAATTTTCCAAGCTCCTCATCGAGAAGGCGGATGTCGCCGTCGCGCCGGGCGTCGGCTTCGGCGAGCATGGCGAGGGCTATCTTCGTCTCGCGCTGGTCGAGAATGAGCAGCGCATTCGCCAGGCGGCGCGCAATCTGCGCCGCTTCTTCGAGGGCGCGGAGACGACTCTGCACAATGTCGTGCCGTTGCAGGCGCGCGGCTGACGCGCGCGACCGCCGCAGCGAGGGGAGGGCTTCAATGCGTTACGCTCTGGTGGTGATCGCCGCCGTCCTCGCTGTGAGCGCGGCTTTCGCGCTGGATAAGCCGCAGGATAAGCAGATCGAGCGCGGCCGCGCGATCGCCAATGCCAATTGCAGCCGCTGTCATGCGACCGGGGCGCAGGGCAAGAGCGCCAATCCGGCCTCGCCGCCCTTCCGCACGCTGACCAAGAAATATCCGCTCGAAAATCTCGAGGAGGCGCTGGCCGAAGGCATAGTCGTCGGCCATGGCGGGCTCGATATGCCGCGCTTCGAATTCTCGCCGGCGCAAATAGAGGCGCTGCTCGACTACATTGCGTCGATCCAGCGCAAGTGACGCCGACGCCAGCGCTTTGCATAATTTCTTAATGCCTGCTGCGTAATTTCGTCGCATGGAGGATCGAGCGCATGCGGCGGGCGTGCGCTCGAAGGCATGACGCCGTTTCTTCATTCCGGCGCCGATCCGGCTGTGCTCGATCGCGGAATATCTCCGCGAGCCGTCTCTCTCCCATCCGACATTCCGCCGCCAGGACTTTCATCGTCTCCGAGCGGCTCTTCTCCCGGAGGCACTTCATGCGCCTGTCGATTTCTCGCGCCGCGAGCCTGCTCGCCGCCGTCGCTTTTCTTGCTTTCCTCGCAACCGCCGGCGCCGGGCGCTATATTCTCGACGAGCTGCGCATCGGCGGACACGCCTATCAGAAGATTGCCGCGGGCAAGGATCTCGTCGCGGATGCGCTGCCGCCTCCATTCTCCCTTTTGGAAGCCTATCTCGACGTCGAGCTCGCCGCTACCTACAGGATCGACGCGCGTGAGGCGAAGACGCGCCTCGCTTCCTTGCGCAAGCAATATGAGGAGCGTCGCGCCTTCTGGTCCAAGTCGAAGCTGCTGCCGGCCGAGCTGATGACGCTCGCCAAAGGGCCGGCGACCGACGCGGCCGACGCCTTTTGGCGTGAGATCGACGCGTTTCTTCCGGCGCTCGAGCGCGGCGACGGCGCCGGCGTGGCCGCCTCCATGGATCGTCTCGACGCCAGCTTCATCGCCTATCGCGCATTCGAGACGCGCCAGCTCGAAGCGGCGAATGCTTTCGCCGCTTCGACGGAGAAGGACGCCGCTCTGCTCGGCGATCGCTCCGACATTGCGAGCCTCGCGGCCACGATCGCTATTTTGTGCCTTCTCGCCGGCGCGGGCCTGATCGCGCATCGCCATGTCGTGAGGCCGATCGTCACGCTCGCCAATTACACGTCCAGGCTCGCGCGCGGCCAGACATTGGACAAGCCGCCCGTGATGAGCCGCAGCGACGAGATCGGCGAAATGCGGGACGCTGTCGCCATATTCCGCGACAAGCTCGAGGAGGTGCGTCTCGCCGAGACGCGCTCCGCCGAGCAGAACGCCGCCGCCGCCGCCAAGCTGGAAGAAAAAGCCGCCGGCGCGAAATGGTATATCGAGAACCGCGATTTCTTCTTCTCCGAATATACCGCCGCCATGGAGCGCCTCGCCGAGGGCGATCTCGAGGTGCGGCTCGAGAAGGAGTTCATCAAGGATTACGAGAAGCTGCGCGCGCGCTTCAACACCGCCGTGGAGCGCATGCAGCACACGCTGCGCGGCATTGTGACGACGAGCGGCGCGATCGGCTCCAGCACGCGCGAGATCGCCCGCGCGGCCGAGGATTTGTCGCAGCGCAATGAGCAGCAGGCGGCGACGCTGGCGGAGACGGCCGCGGCCGTCGGCCAGATCACCGACACGGTGCGCAAGGCGGCCGAGAGCGTCGTCCATGCGCGCGTGATCGTCGGCGACGCCAAATCGGATGCGGTCAAGGGCGAGAAGATCGTCGGCGACGCCATAGAGGCGATGAGCGGCATAGAGAAATCATCCGAGCAGATCGGCCAGATCATCGGCGTCATCGACGAGATCGCCTTCCAGACCAATCTCCTCGCGCTCAACGCCGGCGTCGAGGCGGCGCGTGCGGGCGAGGCCGGCCGCGGCTTCGCCGTCGTGGCGACGGAAGTGCGCTCGCTCGCCCAGCGCTCGGCCGAGGCCGCCAAGGAGATCAAGGATCTCATCGCCGCCTCCAACACGCGCGTGCAGGATGGCGTCGCGCTGGTGGCCGAGACCGGCGCCTCGCTTCATCGCATCGTCGAGCAGGTCAATCGCATCGATGTGGTCGTCACCGGCATAGCGTCGAGCGCGGAGACGCAATCGACCGGCCTGCGCGAGGTGAACACGGCGGTGCAGGAGATCGATCAGGTCACGCAGAAGAACGCCGCAATGTCCGAGGAGACCAATGCGGCGACCCGCTCGCTCGCCGAGGACAGCGCCGAGCTGGTGCAGCTCGTCGCGCGCTTCAAGATCGGCGAGGTCGAGACGCGCGCGCCGTCGCGGCCCATGCTGAAGCGCGTCGCGACCGCGCGTTCCGGCTCCGCCGTGCGCAAGGAGGCGCCGCAGGAGGAAGAGTGGGCCGAGTTCTGAGGCCCGCTCCCGCAACCTCCCCCGCTTTGCGGGAGAGGGAAGGCGGCAAACATTTCACGAAACCTTCATCACACGCGGAATCTGCCCCCTCTCCCGCTTAGCGGGGGAGGGTTGGGGAGGGGGCCTTCGCTCAGCGCCCGAAGCCACCGCCTCCGCCGCCTCCGCCGAAGCCGCCCCCGCCCCCGCCATAGCCGCCGCCGAAACCGCCGCCGCCCCTTCCGGGGAAGCCGCCGCCCTCGTTCGGCGCCGGCGATTGCGGCGCAGCGCTCGGCGTCTGCGCCCGCGCCAGCTCTTCCTGGAAGACGCGGCAGCTCTTCTTCCTGTCGTAGCGTGCGAAGAAAGGGCTTGGAAAGGACAGGAATTCCGCGCGGGTGACGCGGCCTTTGCCGGCCATGTCGAAGTAATCGAAGGTCGCTGCGTGAAACACCGGGCTGAGGCGCGGAATAACCTCGAAATCCTGCGCGTCGATGAATCCGCGCTTGCGCTTGTCGGCGAGGCGGAACATGCGCTCGAGATATTGCTTCCACTGCTCGCAAGTATAGACGCCGCCGGCGCCGCCCCATTCGCTCGATGTGGCGAGCACATCATCCGGGCCGCCGCCGCCTCCGCCCGCGCGGGGGGCATCCCCGGGAACGCCACGCGGGCGATGCTGCTGCGCGAGCGTCGCGCTCGAAACCAAGGCCAATAGTCCGACCGTCGCGAGCCGGATCGCCGCATGTCGCATGAGATGACCTCCAGAGCCTGCCGCCGTCTCGCCCGCGGCGAGGACCGGCGGCTCTGCAATAGCACGGCCTTTGCCCGGACGGCGCGGTTTTCCGCGGCAGACGAAAGAGCCGCGCCGCGCTATAGACGCCTTCCCCGCCGGAACGGAGCCGCCGCGCCATGCCGAAAACTCTTCCGCGCTTTCTGCTTTTTCCTTTGCTCACTCTCGTCTGCGCCGTTCCGACGCGCGCGCAGGAGCGCGCCATGGAGCGCTCCATCGTTCCGCTCGATGTGGTCCACGGCGCCGATGGCGGCGGGCGCGCCTATGTCACGATGCGTTTCGGCAATGTGATGGGGCCGATGCGGCTCGACACCGCCGCCTCCACCAGCCGCATCAAGCTCGCGCCCTGGAACGCCGGCTTTCCGGCGCTGGGCGCCAGCGTATCCACCAGCGCCTCGGGCGTCGCTTCCCGCTGCGAGGATGTGGAGGCGGCCAATGTCGAGCTGAAGGCGGCGCAGGGCAATAATATCGGCCGGGCCAAATATCGCGTCACCCGCTGCGCGACCTCGGATGGGGATGATCTGCTCGGGCTCGATTTCTTCCAAGGCGCGCGCTTCTCGCTCGATCTCGAGAGCGGCGAGATGGTCTTCGTCCCGCAGAGTGATGGCGCGGGTTGGCGGTCCTTCCGCAAGCTCTGGCCGGATCAAAAGCTCGTCGGCCTCGAGGCGCGCATCGGCAAGACGGAGGCGGTCGGGCTCTTCGACACGGGGGCGGAAATCTCCGCCGTCGATCGCCGCTTTCTGGAGCGGCACAGAGCGCTCTTTGTCCTGGTGAAGAAAAAGGCCAAGGTGAGCGAGGCCTCCGGCAAGAAAATCGACACGAAAGTCTATAAGGCCAAGGAGATAGACATAGGCGCGGGACGCGTGCTGAAGGACGTCGTCTTCGTCTCCTATGATTTTGGGCCTTTGCGCGAGGCGCTCGGCGGCGAGGCGCCGATCATACTCGGCTTCGATGTTTTGAGCCGGTTTCGTTGGGAGCTGGATTTCGGGGCGGAGGGGCCGCGATGGAAGGCGGTGGGGAGGTAGCGTCTTTCTTCGAGAGCGCTTTTCTTCGCTCGACTTTCCCCTATGGAATGCTGCATCGGGATAGCAAAGCGTCGAGTCGGGCGGAGTAGATAGTTGCATTCTCACGAGAATTTTGCATTATTTCTGCAATGTGTCGCTCGCAAGAGCGTTTCTCGGCCGTGTCGTCGATGCATTTTTCAAATATTTCGACGGCGACTTCAAAAAAGAGATAGTCGATGAGCGTTTCGAGTTCGGATCGAAAAACCGTTTTGATCATTGGCGCTTCCTCGGGAATCGGAAAATGCTGCGCGGAACGGCTGGCGGCTTCGGGCTGGCGCGTTTTCGGCGCATCGAGGTCGGCGCCGCCGGCGGAGGCTTATGAAACGCTGCGGATCGACATAGAGGACGACGACTCCGTCCGCGACGGCGTGGCGCTCATTCTCGAGAAAAGCGGTCGCATCGACGCTGTCGTCAACAGTGGGGGCGTCAGCACGCGCGGATCGGTCGAGGATGTTCCTATGGCGGAAGCCCGGCAAATCATGGAGACGAACCTATTCGGCGTGCTGAGGGTGTGCCAGGCGACGCTGCCCGCCATTCGCGCCAGCAAAGGCGTCATCGTCAACATCAGCTCTTTCGGCGGATCGATCGGCACGCAGTTCGGAGGCCATTACGCCGCCTCCAAATTCGCTGTTCGCGGCTTGACGGAAAGCCTGCGTCGGGAACTGGCCCCCTTGGGCGTTCGGGTGGTCGATGTGTCGCCGGGCCTGTTCAAGACGCGGATGACGGAGAATGTCGTCATCTCGGAGGGAACGCTGCATGGCGCCTATGCTGGAGATTTCGCCAAGTTTCTGAAAGGCAAAGACAAGTTCATGAAGAACATGTCGACGCCGGAGCCCGTCGCCGCGCTGATCGAAAAGATCCTGACCAGCGATCATCCGAAAGGCTATTATTTCGTGGGGCCGTTCTTCCAGCGCATCGTGCTGGTTTTGAAGAAAATCCTGCCTCAGAGGGCGTTCGACGCGCTGATCGCCAGAGCGCTCGGTTGAGGGTTCGTCCCGCCGCGGTCCTCGCGCCGTGGCCGGCCTTTGCGCCGGCCGCCGCTTTTCGCTAATAGACTGACGGAGCCGTCAGAGGAAAGAAATGTCCCAAATTCCCGACTTCAGCAAAATCGCCTTCGCTCCCGTCGCCGCGACCCCGGCCGAGGCCGCCGAGCCGCGCCGCTGGAGAACGCCCGAGGGCATAGAAGTCAAGAATTCCTACGGCCCGCAGGACATAGACGGCCTCTCCTTCATCGACGGCTTCCCCGGCGTCGCGCCCTATGTGCGCGGGCCGTATCCGACCATGTATGTCGCTCAGCCCTGGACGATCCGCCAATATGCGGGCTTCTCCACGGCCGAGGACAGCAACGCCTTCTACCGCCGCAATCTCGCCGCCGGACAGAAGGGCCTCTCCATCGCCTTCGATCTCGCCACCCATCGCGGCTATGACAGCGATCATCCGCGCGTTTCCGGCGACGTCGGCATGGCGGGCGTCGCCATCGATTCCATCTATGACATGCGCACTTTGTTCGACGGCATTCCGCTCGATCAGATGAGCGTGTCGATGACGATGAACGGCGCCGTTCTGCCGGTTCTCGCGCTGTTCATCGTGGCGGGCGAGGAGCAGGGCGTGCCGCCGGCGCAGCTCACCGGCACGATTCAGAACGACATTTTAAAAGAATTCATGGTGCGCAACACCTATATCTATCCGCCGTTTCCGTCGATGCGCATCGTCTCGGACATATTCGCCTACACCAGCAAGAATATGCCGAAGTTCAACTCCATCTCCATCTCCGGCTATCACATGCAGGAGGCGGGCGCCTCCGCTGATCTGGAATTGGGCTACACGCTCGCCGATGGCGTCGAATATGTGCGCGCCGGCGTCGCCGCGGGGCTCGATATCGACGCTTTCGCGCCGCGGCTCTCCTTCTTCTTCGCCATCGGCATGAATTTCTTCATGGAAGTGGCGAAGCTCCGCGCCGCGCGCCTGCTGTGGGCGCGGCTGATGAAAGACCTCGGCGCTAAGACCGAGAAGAGCATGACTCTGCGCACCCATTGCCAGACGTCGGGCTGGTCGCTCACCGCGCAAGATGTTTACGTCAACGCCATCCGCACCAGCGTCGAGGCGATGGCGGCGACGCAGGGCCATACGCAATCGCTGCACACCAATGCGCTGGACGAGGCGCTGGCGCTGCCGACCGATTTCTCCGCCCGCATCGCCCGCAACACGCAAATCGTGTTGCAGGAGGAGAGCGGCACGACGCGCATCATCGATCCTTGGGGCGGCTCCTTCTATGTGGAGAGGCTGACCGCCGAGCTCGCCGAGGCGGCGTGGAAGCACATAGAGGAGATCGAGAGCCTCGGCGGCATGGCCAAGGCGATCGCCGCGGGCCTGCCCAAGCAGCGCATCGAAGAAGTCGCCGCCAAGACGCAGGCGCGCATCGACACGGGACAGCAGGTCGTCGTCGGCGTGAACAAATTCCGCCCCGATAGCGACGTCGCGCCGGATGTGCTGAAGGTCGATAATTCCGCCGTGCGCGCCGCGCAGATCGCCAAGCTCCAGCGCCTGCGCGCCGAGCGTGACGAGGCGAAGACGCAAGCCGCGCTCGACGCTCTGACGGAAGGCGCCAAGGGCGACGGCAATCTTCTCGCGCTCGCCATCGAGGCCGCGCGCGCCAAGGCGAGCGTCGGCGAAATCTCCTATGCGCTTGAAAAAGTGTTCGACCGCCATAAGCCCAAGGCCAATGTCATTTCCGGCGTCTATGCGCGCGAGGCTGGCGCCGATTGCGACAAGGTCGCGCGCGTGCGCAGCATGACGGCGGCCTTCGCCGAGAATGACAAGCGCAAGCCGAAGATTCTCGTCGCCAAGCTCGGCCAGGACGGCCATGACCGCGGCCAGAAGGTCATCGCCTCCGCCTTCACGGATTTGGGTTTCGAGGTCGTCATCGGCGATCTCTTCGCGACGCCGGAAGAAGTGGCAAAGCGCGCCGCGGAAGAACAAGTGCATATCGTCGGCGTGAACACGATGACCGCCGGCCATCTCGCTCTGACGCCGGAATTGCGCGACGCGCTGAAGGCGGCCGGGCGTGAGGAGGTGATGATGGTCGTCGGCGGCGTCATTCCCGAGCAGGATTTCCAGGCGCTCTACGACGCCGGCGCCGCGGCGATCTTCCCGCCCGGCACCAATATTCCGGAAGCCGCCGAGAAAGTGCTGCAAGAGCTGAACGTCCGCCTCGGCTATGCGCAGCGGGAGACGGTTCGGAAGTAAGGGAAGTTTCCCCCTCTCCCCGCGCGCGGGGAGAGGGCCGGGGTGAGGGGCTCGGGGCGTCAGCCACCGACGGAAAACGCCCCCGGCCCCTCATCCGCACCTTCTCCCCGCATGCGGGGAGAAGGAAGGCGGCATAGGCCGGGCGACAGCAATCCTCAGAAATCGTCAGGCGGAACTCGCCTCGGTCGTCGTCGCTGCGGCGCCCGGATCGCCAGGCTCTGTCTCCCAAGCGACGCCGGGAATGGCGACGATCCGCCAGCCGCGCTGGTCGAGACGGCAGACGATCGCCTGCTGTTCCTCCATATAGGCGAGCAGCCGCCGCGCCCGTCCGGGCGAGCGCGTGCCATAGGCGCTGGCGACATCGGCGTCGGAAGGGCAGGGGCGATGGTCGAAGGCCGCGCGCGCCAGCGATAGAAAAACGCCCTGCATATCCTCCGGCAGAGCGCCGGCCATTGCGAGCACCTCGGCCCAGGGCGAATCCGCGGACTCGGCTTCCGCGAGCTCAATGCCGGCATGGGCCACGGCGAGGCGGCGGCGGAAGGCGGGCAGGCTCAAGGGCTCGCCGCCGATGCGGCGAATCCGGCAGCGCACCAGAAAATCCTGATAGAGCACGGCGATGGTGCGGAAGTTGGCGTCGCTGTCGCTCAAAATCTCGCGCAGCGCCGAATCGATCGCAGCCTGACGCTGCTCGGGCGAAATGCTCGGCGGCGACTCGGCGGCGGGCGGCGCCGGCGGCGCGCTGCGGGCGAGCCGCGCCAGCACATCGGCGGTCGGCGCGGGCGGCGGCGGCCGGCGCGGGGCCTCGAAGCGCGCTTCATTGGCGCCGGGCGTGAAAATGAGATGCGCGTCGTCGGCGCCGGCCTCCGGCAGCGGCAGCAGCCTGGGGCTGACATTGCGCGCGGAAGTCTCCACCGGGCCGATGCGCACGGGCAGCGGGCGGCGCGCCATGGCCGGGCCGAGCGCGACGAAATTGCCGCTCTGCAAATCGCGGAACATTTCCGCCTGCCGCCGCTCCATGCCGAGCAGATCGGCGGCGCGCGCCATGTCTATGTCGAGGAAAGTGCGGCCCATGAGAAAATTGGACGCCTCCGCCGCGACATTCTTGGCGAGCTTGGCGAGGCGCTGCGTGGCGATGACGCCGGCGAGACCTCGCTTGCGGCCGCGACACATGAGATTGGTCATGGCGCCGAGCGAGGCTTTGCGCGCCTCGTCCGACACTTCGCCGGCGACGGCGGGCGCGAAGAGCTGCGCCTCGTCCACCACGACGAGCAGCGGATACCATTGGTCGCGCTCGGCGTCGAAAAGCCCGCCGAGAAAAGCGGCGGCGGCGTGCATCTGCTGCTCGGCGTCCAGCCCTTCGAGATCGAGCACCACAGAGACGCGGTGTTGGCGGGCGCGCGCGGCGATGCGCGTGAGATCGGCGATGCCGCAGCGGGCGTCCACCACCACATGGCCGTAGCGCTCGGCCAGCGTGACGAAATCGCCTTCCGGATCGATGATCGCCTGCTGCACCCAGGGCGCGCTCTGCTCCAGCAGGCGGCGCAGCAGATGCGATTTGCCGGAGCCGGAATTGCCCTGCACCAGAAGGCGCGTCGCCAGCAGCTCCTCGAGATCGAGCGTTGCGACGCCGCCATCGGCGCGGGTCCCGAGATCGATGGAAACCTTGGCGGGCGCCGTCATCGCGGCGCCCCTCCGGCCGTGAAGGAGGGAAAGATCATGGCGCGGAGTCATATCGATTCGCGCCGCGCGTTCAACTGCGTCGCGCAGCCTGTGGACAAGCGCGCGCTGTCGGCGGCGTGCTCCGGGCGCCTTTTCTCCGTTCCATTCTCTTTGTGACCGGCCGCGCCGCCGCCGCTTGACTCGGCCTCGTTTGTTCCGTATGTGTTCTCTTGTTCGTCAAATGTTCTGAGCGTGCGTAAACAAGTCCCCTAGAGTTGTAAGTAGCCGTTGTAAGCGTCGCATCGAGGCTCGCGGTCGCGAGGCGCCCCAGTGTCGCGCATGGGCGTCTCGCGCCGCGAGCCGAAGCGAGGCCGGCGCCCGGCGAGACGCCGGCCGCAGGGCCGGCAAGGAGATCATCGCCATGGCGAGCTCGGCGAAACGTCTGATCGAGAAATCGGAGAAGAGCGACTGGCGCCGGGCGGCGCAGCTGAGCCGTGAGGCGATCGGAGCGGTCGTGAATTTTTCCAGCGAGGAGCGTCCGATCGTCGATCCGGCGCGGCGGCGCGGGCGCGGCGCGCTCTCCAATGAGAGCGGCCGTTTCGAGCGCGAGCGGCGCGTCGAGGCCGATGACGGCTGGAATGGGCTGGAGGAGCTCGGCGAGTTCCGCACCAATGTCCATGTCGAGCGGGCGAAGACGATCATCACGCGCAACGACTCGCCGGACATTTCCTTCGACCGATCCATCAATCCCTATCGCGGCTGCGAGCATGGCTGCGTCTATTGTTATGCGCGGCCGAGCCACGCCTATATGGGCCTCTCTCCGGGCCTCGATTTCGAGACGGAGATTTTCGTCAAGGAAGGCGCGGCGCAATTGCTCGAGCGCGAATTGTCGGCGCGCAATTATTCGCCCAAGACCATCGCCGTCGGCGCCAATACCGACCCCTATCAGCCGCTCGAGAAGCGCTATCGCGTCACGCGCGGCTTGCTCGAGGTGGCGAGCCGCGCCGATCATCCGATCGGCATAGTGACGAAATCATCGCTGGTCGTTCGCGACATCGACATTCTCGCGCCTATGGCGCGCAAGGGTCTGGTCAAGGTCGCGATCTCGCTGACGACGCTCGATCCGGCCTTGGCGCGGGCGATGGAGCCGCGCGCCGCCTCGCCGGAGCGGCGGCTCGCCACGATCGAGCGGCTGGCCGAGGCGGGAATTCCGGTCGCGGTTCTGGTCGCGCCGATCATTCCGGCGATCAATGACGCCGAGATCGAGACCATATTGACGCGCGCCCATGCCGCCGGCGCGCGCGAGGCCGGCTATGTGATGCTGCGGCTGCCGCTCGAGCTGCGCGAATTGTTCAGCGAATGGCTCGTCACCCATTTTCCGGCCAAGGCGCGGCATGTGCTTTCGCTGGTGCGCTCGGCGCGCGACGGCAAGCTCTACGACCCTTCCTTCGACAAGCGCATGAGCGGCGACGGCCCTTACGCCTGGATGATCGGCCGTCGTTTCGAGCTGGCGGCGCAGCGTCTCGGCTTTTCCCGCACGCGGCTGCGCGCCGATCTGTTCCGGCCGCCGCGCAGCGACGCCGAGCAGCTGAGCCTTTTTTAAAAAAAGGCGCGCCGGGGCCGATTGCTCCGGCTCCGCCGCTGTGTTTGTTTCAGCCGCCCTTTTTCGACGAGCCGAGCGAGCATGCCTCCCCATTTTCTCACCGAGACGCGCGTCCTGCGCGGCGGCGCTCGACCCATCGCCGGCGTCGACGAGGTCGGGCGCGGGCCGCTCGCCGGCCCGGTCGCGGCCGCTGCCGTGATTCTCGATCCTGACCGTCTGCCGGATGGCGTCGACGATTCGAAGGCTCTGTCCGCCAAGGCGCGGGACGCCGCCTTCGAGCGAATCGTCTCCAGCGCGCTCGCCATCGGCGTCGCTTTCGCCAGCGTCGAGGAGATCGATCGGCTGAATATTCGCCGCGCCGCGCTGCTGGCCATGGCGCGCGCCGTCGCCGCGCTTCATATCGCGCCGGGCTTCGTGCTGGTCGACGGCCGCGACCTGCCCGAGCTCGCCTGTCCGGGCGAGGCGATCGTGAAAGGAGACGCGCTCTCTCTTTCTATCGCCGCCGCGTCGATTGTCGCCAAGGTCGCGCGTGACAGCCAGATGCGCCGCCTCGCCCGGCTCTATCCCCATTACGGATTCGAGACCAACGCCGGCTATGGCACGCGCGAGCATCTCGCCGCCCTCGAAGCCCATGGGCCGACGCCCTTTCACCGCATGAGCTTCGCGCCGCTGCGGGAGCCGCGCGCGCCGCGCCGCGAGGCCGCCGCCCTCTGACCGCCTGTCATGAGCGTTCGTAAATATCTGGTGAAAATGGAATTTCTTAACGAAGGCGTGCGGAAAAGAGACAGCCGCGCACGGGCTTTCTAAACCCGGCTTTTACCGCGATCGGGCAATGTTCGCATCGTTGGTTGCGTAGCCGGTGATTGTTCATGAGTAGCGCGCGCGTCGGGGCGGCCCGCCCCAAGTCCCAGATAAAGGTCTCGCGTACTGGGACGTCGAATTACGGGTCGCCTCGCGCGATGTCGCGTAACGAGGTCGTCGTCGGAGACAGCGTCGAGGTCATGCTCGGCCTGCCGGAGGCGAGCGTCGATCTCGTTTTCGCCGACCCTCCTTACAATCTCCAGCTGGCCAATCGGCTCACCCGGCCGGATCAGAGCGTCGTCGACGCGGTCGACGATGATTGGGACAAATTCGCCGATTTCGCCGCCTATGACGCCTTCACCCGCGACTGGCTGGCGGCGGCGCGGCGCGCGATGAAGCCCAACGCCACTATTTTCGTCATCGGCTCCTATCACAATATATTCCGCGTCGGCGCGATCATGCAGGACCTCGGGTTCTGGATCCTGAACGACATCGTGTGGCGGAAGAACAATCCGATGCCGAATTTCCGCGGCCGTCGCTTCACCAATGCGCATGAGACGCTGATCTGGGCGGCGCGCGACGCTTCGGCGCGCAATTACACATTCCACTACGACGCCTTGAAGGCCGGCAATGAGGATTGCCAGATGCGCTCGGACTGGCTGCTGCCGATCTGCTCGGGCGGCGAGCGTCTCAAGGATTCGAGTGGCCGCAAGACGCATCCGACGCAAAAGCCCGAGGCTCTGCTCGCCCGCATCATGCTCGCCGCCACCAATCCCGGCGATCTCGTGCTCGATCCTTTCTTCGGCTCCGGCACCACGGGCGCGGCGGCCCGGCTGCTCGGCCGCGATTATCTCGGCATAGAGCGCGAGCAGATCTACGCCGCTGCGGCGCGCGCGCGCATTGCGGCGATCTCGCCGCTGCCGGCCGAGGCGGTGGCGCCGGCGCCCTCCAAGCGCAATGAGCCGCGAATCGCTTTCGCCAGCGTCGTTGAGGCGGGCCTCGTCGCTCCCGGCGCGACGCTCACCGACGCAAAGGGCCGCCACAAAGCGGTCGTTCGCGCGGATGGCGCGCTGTCGATCGGCGCCATCGTCGGCTCGATTCACAAGACGGGCGCCTTGGTGCAGGGCCTGCCCGCTTGCAATGGCTGGACTTTCTGGCATTTCGAATCGGGCGAGGGCCTCGCGCCGATCGACGATTTGCGCGCGGTCGCCCGCGCGCGTCTGCGCGACGCCGCGGAATAGTCGCGAGAGCGACGCCCCGCGGCGCGGCGCGAGCCGCGGGAAGACGCATGCGACTGGAAAATATTTTCGCCGATCTGCCGGAAAAAGCGGAGCAGGAGCAGTTTCTGCCGCTGCTCGCCGGCTCGAACATGCGCGTCGAGCGCATCGTCTCCTTCGGCCAGGCGAGCCCGCCCGGATTTTGGCACGATCAGGAGGAGGCGGAATGGGTGATCCTGCTCGCCGGATCGGCCGGACTGCGTTTCGAGGGCCATGACGAGGTGCTGACGCTCGCCCCGGGCGACTATCTCGAGATCGCCGCGCATCGGCGTCATCGCGTCGAATGGACGGATGAGACGCTGCCGACGGTCTGGCTCGCTGTCCATTTTCGCGCCGAGGGAGCCTGATGCAGCGACAAACGGTCGAAAACCGTCACTGTTATATACGTGACAATATAGGTGCGCTTCCCGCCGTGGTGTCGCATAATTTCATAGATATCTGAAATTAAAATAGAAAATCATTGCATGAGCGGTGGCGCGCCGCTTGCTACCTCCTGTACAGATCAGGAGTGAGCGATGCGCCCTCGACACGAATTTGAGACGCCGCGGCGGAAGCGACCGCTGGCCGTCATATTGGGAACGAACGAGATCGCCTCGGCGGTCGCCGTGCATATGAACCGGATCGGCTGGGCCTGCGTGCTGAGCCATGACGCCTTCCCACCCGTCATCCGCCGCCAGATGGCCTTTCACGATTGCCTCTATGGCGAGCGCATCACGCTCGAGGAGGTCGAGGCCGAGCGCGCCGATTCGACCATGGAACTGGTCGAGATCCTCGACTTCACGACCAAGGTCGCGGTGACGCCGCTGCAGTTCCACGATCTCGCGGCCGTTCGCACGGCCCATGCGCTCGTCGATGCGCGCATGCAGAAATATCGCGCGACGCCGGATTTGCGGCATCTCGCTAAAGTCGCGGTGGGCCTCGGGCCGAATTTCGCCGTCGGCCGCAATTGCGACATCGCGATCGAGACCAAGCCTTCGCAGGCGGGCCTCATCGTCCAGGAGGGCGAGACCGAGCCGGCCGACCATGTGCCGAACCGCCTCGGCGATGTCGGCGAGGAGCGTTTCGCCTATTCCAGCAAGCCCGGCCTGTGGCATTCGGCGATCGATATCGGCGTCCGTGTGTTCAAGGATTTCGTCGTCGGCCATTTGGACGGCGAGCCGGTGATGGCGCCGCTGGACGGCGTGCTGCGCGGGGTCATCCGCGACGGCCTCCACATCCCGGCCGGGGTCAAGCTGCTGGAGATCGATCCGCGCGGCCGCTCCGCCAAATGGACCGGCATCGACGAGCGATCGGGGCTGGTCGCGAGCGCCGTCGGCCGGGCGATCCGCATCGAGCTCGCCAAGCGCGAGGCGACGCCGATCGCGGGGCCTTTCGTCGCCCACTGACAATCCTGTTGCCAATGTGACAGGATCGTCGTCTTTCAGCTATATTTTGTTCGATACAGATCGCGGCGTCGTAGGAGGCGCGGAACGATGCGAACAGAAGTGGATACGCCGCAGGTCGGCGTTATTTTGAAGCTGCCCAATGGCGGGGTTCTCGCTCCCGCGGATCTCGAGCTGATCGACGCACTGCGCAAGGAACGCTCGATCATCGGCGCGAGCCGGGCGCTCGGCCTATCCTATCGCAAATGCTGGCTTTCGGTGGATGCGCTCAATCGGACTTTCGAAAGTCCGGTGGTGGCGACCTTCCCCGGCCGGCGCGAGGGCGGGGCGGAGATCACGCCTTTCGGCGAGCGGCTGGTGGGCGTCTATCGCTCGATCGAGCGTCACGCGGCCAATTCGGCCAAGCGAACGCTGGACGAGATCATCGGGGCGCTCGACTGGTCCTACCAGAAGTCGGCCACTGACGCGGAAACGGAGCCGCGTCGGGATCGAGCGTCCGGCCGCTGACGGCGACCGTCTTGATCATCGCCCATGCCGAGAGTCCCTCGACCAGGGCGAGCCGTTCGACCGATTCATGCGTGATCAGCGCGTCCACGCGGGCGCCGCCGAGCGAAAGGCGCGCGCGCGTGAAGGGCGGCGGCAGAAAATCCAGCTCGACGATGGTGCCGGGAAGGCGATTGAGTATGGAGACATCCATCGGCCGCGAGAGGGCGATGGAGACGTCGCGCGCGTCGATCTCCACCTCTATGGCGGTTCCGACGATGGCGTCGACCATAGGCACGCGCAATTCCCCGCCGACGAAATACAGCGTGGAGAGGCCGGCCTCCGGCTCGTGCCGCAGCACGCGCGCCGGGAAAATCGATACGTAATGGTGGGTCTGCGCAAAGAGCGGCGTTGTCTTGTCCAGCATGATCGCCGAACTAGCGAGAAATACGCCAATCTCACATTTTACTGGGAAAAACGCCCGTTTTGACGCTGAAAAGGCGTCGTTCGGCGGTTTTTCGCTCGGAACACGGACGCCGCTCGGCGGCGCCCGCTTCGAAATGCTCAGTTCGGATTGCGAGCGGCGATCGCCTCAAATTGCTCGCGGGTCAGGCGGAAATAGCCGCGGCCGCCCGCGCGCGTCTCGTATTTGTCGCCGGCGCGCTGGCACAGCAGCTTGTACCATGCCTGCTTGTCGAGATGGGCGGGAAGGCCATTGATTTCCCAGACGGTCGTATCAGGGCGGAAGCGCACCATGATGATGACGCCGTCGCCCACCGCGGTCGCGGCACTGGCGTCCTTTTCCACCGGCTCGACAGCCGCAGGAATATTCGCGACAACATGGCCGGCTTCGGTCGAGACCTCTGAAGAAACATTCGGTTGCACATCGTCCTCCATATCGCCGGCTCGCGGCGCTCTCCGAATTGTCGGGCCATCGACGGGCCGGCCGAGCCGGCGTCTCCGCCCGAGACGTTTCGTTCTATGCGAGCCGTATACCAAACTATATTGCAAAAGTTCCAGACTGGCGGTCCGCGCCTGCGGCATTAGGTCACTCTGGCGCGGCGCCCGGAGGCGAGGCGCGCGGGTCCGAGTGGCGCCGTTTTCGCGACAAAGGCCAGATTCTTGCTAAGGCCCATAATCCGTATCACCTCAGCCGAAGTGAGCCCGTCATGTCAGAAAGACATTCCTGCGTTCTCGTTCTCGGCATCGGCGAAACCGCGTCCGCGATAGCGCGTGAGCTGTTCCTCGCCGATCATATCGTCGCCGTCCACGAGGCGGCGCCGCCGCCCGATCTCCGCCGTAAGATGACGTTTTCGGACGCCTGGTTCGACGGCTCCAGCGTTCTCGAGGGGGTGGAGGCGCGCCGCGCCGATCTCGTCGCCGAATTCATGCTCGGCCTGCGCAGCCGCATGTTCGTGCCGGTGCTGACGCATCCGCTCAACGAAATTCTCGAGCGCTGGCCTTGGGAAGTCGTCGTCGATGCGGAGATGAATCCGCGCAAGGACCCGTTCTCCGTCAAAAATCTCGCCGGCCTCACCATCGGCGTCGCGCCGGGCTCGATCCCGGGCGAGAATTGCGATCTCGCCATAGACGCTTATGGCAAGGATCCGGGCGCGATACGGCGCCCCGGCGAAGGCCCCGGCCCGAGCTACGAGGCGGACCCGCCGGAGGCCGAGCCGGTGCGCGCTCCCGTCTCCGGACTCTTCAAAATGCACAAGGAAATAGGCAATATCGTCGAGGCGGGAGAGGCTTTCGGGGAGATCGACGGCGCTCCCGTGCCGGCCCCCTATGGCGGCCGCATTCGTGGCATCATCAAGCAGGGCAGGGCGGTCGCCAAAGGCACGCCGCTCGCCGATATCGCCGCCTCGACCGGCGCTCAGGTCGCCGGCATGACGGCGCGCAACCGACTCATCGCGCGCGGCGTCTCCTTTGCGATCGAGATGCAGGCGGAAGGCTGGACGCCCTTCTCCTGGGACGCGTTTCTGGAAGGCGGCGGCGGCCTCTCGATCTGAGCGGCCGCCCTACAACTTCAGTGCGGGGGGAGGCGCGAGGGCTTGCCATCTGCGCCGGTGAAGGGAAACAGCCCGCCTTGGAAACATTGTGACATATGTGTCGCCTTGGCGATGGCCTCCTCGGCCTGCGCCGCGGGAAGGTTCTCGCGCGCCGATTGCGTGAACAGCTCCATCCAGCGGGCGAAATGCTCCGGCTCGACGGGCAGGTTTATGTGAACGGCGAAAGGATGGCCCTCGTAGCGATCCGTGCCCAGCAGCGATTTGGACCAGAAATTCGCGATGATTTCGAGATGCTGGTCGAGCTCCGGGATCGCGCTGAAAATCGGCCCCAGCAGGGGATCGGCCAAGCCTTTGTCGTAGAAGGCGCGCACGCAGGTCGTGATCGCGGCCTCGAGCGTCGTCGGCTCGGCGGTCGCTTCGGTGGAAGCTGACATTGTCTCTCCTCCTATTCCTTCAGCGATACAGCAAGGCGGGCGCCAGCGCGCGCTCAGCCAGAGTCTTTGTTTTGACGTGCTTCCAACGCCGAACCGGTGTCCACTTCAGCTGGAAACGCTCTAATCCGCGTTGAAGCGCACGGCGCCGAATTGCGAGATGTCGTAGCCGCCGAGCCGCGCGGCGCGTTCCTGAAACGCCTCGCTCGCGCAAAAGCGCATGAGCGTCTGCCAGGGCGGATCGAAATAGGCCTTGCGCCAGACCACGAGATCGAAGCGCTCGACGATCTGCGGCGCGAAATCGAGGCCGAACTGGCGCGCGCAAGCCTCGAGGCCGAGGCCGACGTCGGCGCCGCCGGCGGCGATGGCGGAGGCGAGATCGGTTTCCGAGCGCTCCACGGCGGGAACAAGGCGCAGATGCTCGCGCTTCATCCCCGCCTGCGCGAGCAGCTGGGTGAGGACGAGCTCGCTGCCCGCCTCCGGCTGGCGTGATTGGAAGGCGAGGTCGCGCACATCGGCGAGCCCGTCGATGCGCCGGGCGAGGCCCTTGCGAAACATCAGCCCGCGGCGGCGCTTGGCCCATTCCACGACGACGACCGGCTCGCCCGCGAGCCGCCGCTCCACCGTCTCGACATTCCAGCCGTCGTCCGGCTCCGGAATATGCAGTCCGGCGGCGATGCAGCCGCCCGCGGCGGCGCGCTCGAGCCCGTCCAGCGCGCCGTCGAGCAGCGCCGCGACGCCGCAGCGCGATTCGCGCAACGCCCATTCGAGCAGCGGATCATGGCCGCCGGCGACGACGAGCGGACGCGTCGCCGAGCCTTCGCCGCGCGGAGCCCGGCCGCTCGCGCCCGCGGCCAGCCACTCCTCGATCTCGATGCGGGGAAACAGCAGCTTGCCGGTGACGCGGCGTACAGGCAAGGCGCCTTCCGCGGCGAGATCATAGACCTTGCGCTCCTTGACGCGCAGCAGCGCGGCGAGCTCGCGCGTGGTGAGAAATTCAGACATTGTGTGTTTTTTCCGAGATGCGGAAAATTAACATAGCCAGCCTTCGGCGACAATCTCCCAATTATCCCGCACCGCCAACAAAGGCGCGCGATCCAGAGCCAGTCGCAATTTGCTATTCCTATGCGAAATTATGTGAAAGACTCACAAATAGGCAAAATATATGCATAAGTAAGACAAGGCTCATCCATCCGAGCCGATCATCGGAGTGGTTCTCATGGTCAAACTGGCAAGTCTGGCGCTCGTCGCCGCTTTTCTGTCGCTGAATTTCACCCCGGCCTATGCAGAGGCTCCCGCGGCCGATAAGGCTACCGGCGCCAAGACGGTGACTGTGTTCGCGGCGGCGAGCCTCAAGAATGCATTGGATGACGCCGCTGCGGCCTTCAAGAAGAAGAGCGGCGTCGAGGTCTCCATCAGCTATGCGGCCTCCCTGCCGCTGGCCAAGCAGATCGAATCGGGCGCGCCGGCCGACATCTTCATTTCGGCCGACACCGCCTCCGCCGATTATCTCTCCTCGCGCGGGCTGCTGAAGGAGGGCTCGCGCACCGATCTGCTCGGCAATAGCCTCGTGCTCATCGCGCCCAAGATCGCCAGCACGAAGAAGCTCACGCTGGATAAGGCCTCGCTGCTGGGCGCGCTCGGCGACAGCGGACGCATCGCCACCGGCGATCCGGCCTCCGTCCCTGTCGGCAAATACGCCAAGGCGGCGCTGCAGAAGCTCGGCCTGTGGGAGGATTTGGAATCGCGCTTCGCCTTCGCCGAAAATGTGCGCGCCGCGCTCCTCTTCGTCGCGCGTGACGAGGCGCCGCTCGGCATCGTCTATCTGACCGACGCGCATTCGGATCCCAAGGTCTCGGTCGTCGCGACCTTCCCGGCCTCGTCGCACCCGCCGATCGTCTATCCCTTCGCGCTGACCGCCTCCTCGACGAGTGACTCGGCGGCGAAATTCTTCGCCTTTCTGAAGGGTCCGGAGGCCGCCGGCTTCTACAAGAAGCAGGGCTTCGCCGTTCTGCACTGAAACGGCTTTCCCTCGCCGCCGCTCCCAGTCTATCCTTCGGCGGCGAGGGAACCATGACCGTAGCGCATAATCCCAAAGACCTTTCGCGGACGGCCGCGCCGTTTCGCCTCGACCGCGCCCGTCTCGCCGAGCTGGCGGAGATGGCGCTCGCCGCCGTGCGCCGCGCCGGAGCGAGCTACGCCGATATTCGCCTCGGCGAGACGCGCCGCCAATTCGTCCAGGCGAAGGAAGATCGGCTCGACGAATTTTTCGAGAGCGTCAGCCCCGGCTTCGGCCTGCGCGTGCTCGTCGATGGCTGCTGGGGCTTTTATGGCGCGCGCTCGCTGGAGCGAGGCGCCATAGCCGCGGCGGTGGAGCGCGCCATCCACAACGCCCGCGCCGTCGCGCCCATCCGCGTCGCGCCCGTGCAGATCGAGGAGACCGAGCCGCATGTCGCCGAATGGATCATGCCGCTCGGCGTCGATCCTTTCGCCGTCGATGCGCCCGCCAAGGTCGAGCGCCTCGTCGCCGTCAACGCCGCGGCGCTGGCGGCGGGCGCGGATTATTGCGTCTCCTCCTTCGCCTTCGCCACGGAGGAGCGGCTCTTCGCCGACAGCCGCGGCAGCCGCATCTTCCAGTCGCGTACGCGCACGCAGCCCTCTTTCGAGGTCACGCTGATCGACAAGGCCTCCGGCCGTTTCGCGACGCGCGAGAGTCTCGCTCCGGCGCGCGCCGCCGGCTGGGAGCATGCGCTCTCCTGCGATCTCCTCGGCGAGGCGCGGCAGGCCGTCGAGGACGCGCGGCAAAAGCTGGGCGCCAAGCCCGTCGAGGCGGGCGTGACCGATGTCGTCATCGACCCCACCAATCTCTGGCTCACCATTCACGAGACGGTCGGCCATTCCACCGAGCTCGATCGCGCGCTCGGCTGGGAGGCGAATTTCGCCGGCACCTCTTTCGTCAAGCCGCATATGCTCGACAATCTGCGCTTCGGCAGCGAGCTGATGACGATCAAGGCCGATCGCTCGCAGGAGGGCGGACTCGCCAGCATCGCCTTCGACGACGATGGCGCGCCGCGCGAGCGCGCGGAATTCGAGATCGTCTCCAAAGGCGTGTTCCGCAATTTCCAAATGGCGCTGGGTCAGGCGCATCTCATCGGCGCCGAGCGCTCCAACGGCTGCGCCTATGCGGATGATCCGACCGCGTTTCCCATTCAGCGCATGCCGAACATCTCGCTCGCGCCCAATCCCGAAGCCTGCAAGCTCGAGCAGCTGATCGGCGGCGTCGAGAAGGGGCTCTATATCGTCGGCGCGGGAAGCTGGAGCATCGATCAGCAGCGCGACAATTTCCAATTCGGCGGCCAGATGTTCTACGAGATCCGCGACGGCAAGCTCGGCGAGCCGGTGCGCGACGCGGCCTATCAGGGCCGCACCATTCCGTTTTGGAATTCGCTCGATGGACTCGGCGACGCCTCCACCTACCGGCTGTGCGGCACATTCACTTGCGGCAAGGCGGAGCCGATGCAGCTCGCGCCGGTCTCTCATGGCGCGCCGGCGGCGCGCTTCCGCGGCGTGACGGTGCTGAACACCGCGCGCGACTGAAATCCTTCACGGCGAAGGCCCCCTCCCTCACCCTCCCCCGCTGCGCGGGAGAGGGAGGCGGCAAACGCTACACGAAATCTCCATGAAGCGCGCAATCTGCCCCCTCTCCCGCGAAGCGGGGGAGGGCTGGGGAGGGGGCTCGAGCACATTCGCTATCATCGCGCGAAGCCACTCGATTGCTTCGCCTGTGGCTCGCAATGACGTTGTGCGCCTTTAGAATTTGAACTTCACCCCTCCGATGAAAGCCCGCGGCGAGCCGGCGATGATCGATGCGCCGGTCGAATTGGCGAGCAATATCGCCGGCGTCTGCACGGCGGTTCCCGTCATCAGCGTGTTGGTCAGCACATTGGCGCCGGCCACATAGGTGCGGTCGAAGAGATTCTTCACATCGAAATAGACCTCTATGTTCTTCACATAGCTGTCCGCGATGGCGCGGCTGTAATGCACATTGAGATTGACGAGTCCATAGCCCGGGATCGACGTCAGATTGGCGTTGTCGATCGTGTAGGAGCTCTTGAACACATATTCGACGAAAGCGCCGAGCCCTTTGAAATCGCCGTCCGCAATGTCATAGCCGGCGCGGCTCGTCAGAGTATGCGTCGGCACATTGGGGATGCGATTTCCGGTGCGATTATAAGAGACGGTCGATGAGAGATTGTCCCAGAAATTGGTGAAATACTGGTCATTATAGGCATAGGCCGCGATGAAGCGCCAACCATCGAAAGGCCGCCAATCGACGCTCGCCTCGACGCCGCGATGGATCGAGGAGGGCGCGTTGAGCTGATAGCTGACGAGACCATTCGATTGAGTGAGTATCTCGTTGCGGAACCATTCGTGATAGAGCGTGACGCTCGCCGTCAAATTCTTCGCCGGAGTCCAATCGACGCCGAGATCGACGCCCATATTGGTCTGCGCCTTCAGCGAGGCGTTGTTGCCCGCGCCCGTCGGCGTATTGGTGAGATACATGAAATTCGGCGTGCCATAGCCCGTCGCATAGCGCGCGCGGAATTGCCATTCCGGGCTGTAGCGATAGGTGAGCGAGGCTTCGGGCGCCGTGTTCCAATAGTCATTGTCGACGCCGACCTGCGTCGGCCGCGTCATGGTTCCATTGCTCGCGTAATTATAGACGCTATAGACGCCGGAGATTCTGTTCCAATTGGAGCTGAAGCCGATCGCCGCGGTGAGCTGCGGCGTCAGCGCGATCTCCTCGCGCGCGCGAAGGCCGATATTGGAATGATTGGATTCGATATTGCCGACCGCGCCGCCGATCGCGCCATAATTCCACACATTGGGAACCTGCGAATACAGCGGATTGACGCTTTTGAGGCCGTCGTAGAAGAAGCCGAGATAATGCGTCGCCGGCAGGCCGAAGATCGCGCCATGATTGGTGATGTCGGTCGAGGCGCTGAGGCCAAAGGACGGGCCGCGGATCGCGACCGGGCCGCCGAGGCCGCCGAGCGCCGCCGGGCCGACCTTCGGCGGCGGCCAAGTGCTGTTGATGTAATCGAGATAATCATAGGTGAATTGCGTGCGCCATGTGGTGGCGTTGTCGAAATCGTGCTCATAGCGCAAGCCGACAATGTCGCGCATCACATGCCAATGCGTGCCGAGCTGCCAGACGCTCTGATTGGAGAGCCCCGACGTAGCGCTGGTGAAGGAGCCATTCGCCGGCACATTGAGATTGTTGCAGAAGGGCAGATTGGCGGGCGTCGCTATGCGGCAATTGACATTCTTGCCATAAGGGTTGGTGTAGAATTGCGTCAGCGAGCTGCGGTTCATGAATTCCGCGAAGGAGCTGCTGGCGAGAAATTTGAACGTCAGCCGATCGGTCGGAAGCGGCGTCCAAGTGGCCAGGACCTTGCCCTGGTCGAACTCATGCGCGCCGCGCGCGAGATAGCCGTCGCCGCGTGTGTCGGAGCCGAAGATCGCAATGTCGAGATCGCCGAGATCGCGGTCGGTGAATTTCTTTCCGACGCGCAGATAATTGTTGAAATAGCCGAAGCTGCCGAATTCCGAGCCGGTCTCGACGCCGTCGATCTCCTTGCCGGTCAGGCTGCGGAAATTGATCGCGCCGCCATAGGCGTAATTGCCGAACATCGCCGAGGAGGGGCCGCGATAGACGTCGACGCCCGAGAAGGAATGCGGGTCCAACATGTCGGTGCGGCCATTGCCGTCCGCGGTGACGATCGGAAAGCCGTCCTCATAGAGCATGATATTGCGGACGGAGAAGGGGTAGGTCATGCCGAGCCGATTGCCGGAGCCGCGGATCGACGGCAGCAGCTCGCGCGGCATCGTGCCTTGCGAGATGGAGACGCCGGGACTGTATTGCAGCATGTCCTGCACAGTCTGCATCGGCGTCGTTTCGAGGAATTTGTGATCGACGGTCGTCACCGTCTGCCCAGGCGGATCGCGGTAGATCGGCAGCTTGGCGCGTTCGGCGTCGAAGCCCGGCGCGGTGGAGACGCCGCTCGCGCGCTTTTGCTCCGCGCCTATGTCGATGGGCGGCAGCTCGGCTCCACTGGCGTCGGTCATGGTTCCGCGCGCCGCCTGCGCGAGAATGATGGAGACGGAGCGTCCATTCTCCGACAGGCGATAGGAGAGGCCGGTTCCCGAGAGCAGCCGGTCGAGCCCTTCGCGCACCGAATAGGCGCCGACGACGCCGCGCGTTCGCATCGCCTCTGTGAGGCCGACGTCGAAGACGATATGCAGGCCGCTGCGGTCGGCGAAAGCGTTGAGCGCCGTCTCCATGGCGCCGGCCGGAATGCGATAGTCGCGCAGCGCCCCGTCGCGCTCCTGCGGCGAGATAGAGGCCTGCGCGCTCGTCACCGGAGCCTCGGCCCCGAGCGTCATCGCGCTCAGCGCCAAGGCGATCGCCGTCGAACTCATATTCACGCCCTCGCCTACCGACTTCTTCCTCGCCATGGCCATTTCGTCCCGCCGTCGCAATGCCCGCCATAGAGTTCGGGCTCTCGGGAACAGGACGCAGCAGGCGGAAAAAGCGGAACCTCCCTCGCTCGAAAAAATTCGCGCGCCGATGAAGCGTTCGAATTCAATACAGAAGGATCAGATAGCTGGTGACATGGATGGCGCGCAGGCCGAGCGAGGCCTCTATTTCCGCCAAGGATTGCAGCGCGTCCTCCTGCGCGCCGAAGACGCCGGAGATGCGCCGCGCGCAGATCGCGCGATCGACGCAATAAATATAGCCGCGATGATAGCGGCCGAGCGCGGCGAGCACATCGCCGAGCGGCTGCCGATTGACGATGAGCTTGCCGCGCCGCCAGGCGGTCGCCGTGTCGATATCGATCGTCTCGGGCGCGCGCGCCGGCGCGTCGCGCTCGAAGGCGGTCTGCTGGCCCTCTTCGACGATCGTGGTCTTGCCGCCGCTGGCGACGCCGACGCGGTGCTCCGTCACAGTGACGCGCGCGCCGCTTTTTTCCAGCGCCACATCGAAGGCGGTGCCGAGCGCGGTGACGCGGCCGTCGCCCGCCTCGACGACAAAGGGGCGCGAAGCGTCGGGCGCGACGTCGAACCAGGCCTCGCCCGAGAGGAGGCGGAGCCGCCGCTCGCCCGCCGCATAGCGCACTGCAATGGCCGAGCGCGAGTCGAGCAGCACATGCGAGCCGTCGTCCAGCGTCACCAGACGCTTCTCGCCGACGCCGGTGAAGTGGTCCGCCTCGAGCCGCAGGACGATTTCATCATAAGAGGCGAAGACCGCGACAGCCGCCGCCGCGGCGAAGGCGAGGGCCGCCGCCCGCATCTCGCGCGCGGCGCGCGGCGCCGGCCGCATGCGGTGGGCAGGGCTCATGCCGGCGAGGTGGCCGTACATATGCAGCACGTCGTCGAAAGCGGCCGCATGCGCCGGCTCGGCGCGCCAGGCCTCGAAGGCGGCCGTCTCCTCGGCCGAGAGCTTCCCCTCGCGCAGGCGCACGAACCATTCGATCGCGGCGTCCCCGGCTTCGTCCGGCGCGGGTTCTCTCGCCTTATCCCCGGTCATCTCTCCATCCGTCCTCGAGGCGCCGCGCGCGACAGTATAGATGACGCGGCCCCGGCGCGAGGCGGAACCTCGAAACGGGAAAAAATCACTCGGCCTCGCTCCGCAGCGCGGCGCGGCAGGCGCGCAGCGCGAGGCTCACATGCTTGCGCGCCATGCGGTCGGATATGTCCATCCGCCGCGCCACCTCGGCGAGCGGGACGTCATTATAGATATGCAGCTCGAAGGCCTCGCGGCAGCGCGGCGGCAATGTCTCTATGGCCGCCTTCAGCAGCGCCGAGCGCCGCTCATAGTCGAGCCGCTCCTCGATCGGCGTTTCCGGCGCCGGCGGGTCGATCACATAGTCGCCGAATTGGAGACGGCTCTCCTCGGTCTTGCGGCGGCGGGCGAAGTCGCGGGCGAGATTGACCGCGATCTGTTTCAGAAAGGCCGGCGGGTCCTCGATGGTCTCGGGCCGATCATGGCGGACCATGCGCAGGAACGTCTCCTGCAGCAGATCCGGCGCATCGACGGCGCCGACCTTGCGCACGAGAAAGCCGAAGAGATCGCGCTTATGGGCGAGGAACAGCTCGCGGAACCGCCAGGGTTTGGCGTCCGCAGGCCGATCGCCGCGCGACGAGATCGATCGAGACAATGGAAACGCCCTGGCTGGCGCGCGAGCGCGATGGAACCGAAAAGTCGAGACCGGCCGCTCGCCCGAGGGGCGGCGGCATTCGATTTTCAGGCCGATGGCGGCGCGCGTGAGGACCAGGAGCTCGCCCAGCCGAGCGGCGGCGCGCGCGGCGACAGCGCCCGCGCGCCTATGCTGGCGACGCCGTCCGGCCGCAGCGAAAGCGGCGCGGCGATGGGCGCGAGGGCGGGCGGCTCGGCGCCGCGATCCGAGCACAGGACGCAATGATGCTCGCCGGCGTGATGGGCGAGTGGCGTTCCGTCGCTGTCGCGGGCGGCGGCGCAGAGCGCGCTGGCCGAGAGAGCGGAGGAGAAGCCGACATCGCCATGCGCGCGCGCTATCGAGCCGAAGAGGGCGACGGCCTGCAATAGGGCGAGAATCACCGTTGCGCAGGCGAGGAGCCGGCGCGCCGGGCGGCGCATGGAGGAGAATGTCCTCATCGGGCGCAAAAATAGGTCCGCTGGAATTCCCGGGTCAATGATCCGGGGCCGCTGCGGCCGAATATCCGAGCCGCTGTTGCGCGGCGGCCACAGTCGCGGCCGCGCCAGACGCTTTCGAACGGCGGACAACCATCTTATCATGCGACTGCCGGCCGCCGCCGGACCCGTCGAATGAGAAAGGCCGGCCATGTTCCTGACGCGAGACGACGCCCTCGCCCTCGCCGATCGTCTGCGGTCCCTGTCCGCGGCGGAGTCCTGCGTGATCCGTATCGAGGGCGAGGAGGCGCAGAGCCTGCGCTTCGCCGGCGGCGGCGTCACCACCAATGTCGCGACGGCGCGCGTGAACACGCGCATAGAGTCGCATGTCGGCGGGCGGGTCGGCGCGGTCTCGGTCGGCGGGCTCGAATGGGAGGAGCTCGCCCGCGCCGTGGCGCGCTCGGAGGAGATCGCGCGCCTCTTGCCGGCGGACCCCGAATTTCTGTCGCCGCTCGGCGCGCAGGCCTATTCGGAGAGCGCCCGCTACGACGAGGCGACCGGAGCGCTCGATCTTCGCTTTCTCGCCGAGGCGACCGCGCGCGTCGTCGCCGAGGGGACGGCGCGAGGCGTGAACATGTTCGGCTGCGCGGCGGCCGGCCGCCGCTTCTCGGCGCTGGCCTCGAGCGCCGGACTCTTCGCGTATGATCGCGAGAGCTTCGTCGATCTCTCGACCACCGCGCGCCATAAGAGCGACGGCTGGTCCGGCTGGGCCGGCGCCCGCCATTTTTCGGTCGCGCAGCTCGATCCCGCCGACATAGGCCGCCGCGCCGCGCTGAAGGCCGCCCGCGACGAGGAGCCGCTCGATCTCGAGCCCGGACGCTATACGGTGATATTGGAGCCGACGGCGGTGGGCGAGCTGGCGCAATGGCTGATGTGGATGCTGCGCGCGCGCCCGGCCGACGAAGGCCGCAGCTTCTTTTCGCGCGCCGGCGGCGGAACCAAGCTCGGCGACGCTTTGTTCAGCGCCGATTTCTCCATGCGCTCCGATCCGCGCGACGCGATCGCGCCAGAGGCGCCCTTCGGCGAAGAAGGGCTCGCGCAAGAGGCGCGGCGGTGGGTGGACAAGGGCGTGCTGAAGACGCTCGCGCGCCCACGCTATTGGGCGCAGAAGACCGGCGCCGAGGCCATTCCCGCGGCGCATAATTTCACCGTGGCCGGCGGGACGACTCCCCTCGAGGAGATGATCCGCGGCGTGCGGCGCGGCATATTGGTGACGCGCTTCTGGTACACCAATATAGTCGAGCCGCGCGGCCTGCTGCTCACCGGGCTGACGCGCGACGGCAATTTCCTCATCGAGAATGGCGAGATCGTCGCGCCCGTGCGCAATATGCGCTTCAATGAAAATCTCCACGGCGCCTTCTCGCGCATAGCGGCGATCGGCGCGAGCGAGCGCGTGAAGACCGAGATGGGCGGCGCGGCGATCTCGGCCCCGCCGATGCTGATCGAAGGTTTCGAGTTCTCGTCGAAATCGAGCGGGATTTGAGCGCGCCGCGCGAAGCGGTCAGCGATAGCTCACGAGGCGCGCGGCGCCTCGTCATAGGATTTCTCTTCCACGATCAATGAGCCGCAGGCAAGGTTGATGCGCTTCTTCAGCGCCGCGCGATGGTCGTTGCGCTGATAGACGCTGCGCGCCAGCGCGATGAACTCATCGCCGAAATCGCCCCGCTTGTCGCAATTGCGAATATCGTCCTCGATATTCCACAGCGCGAGATTGGTCTCCTCCAGCTCGCGCGCCAGCGCGTCCAGCGCGCCGCCGACGAAGCCGCGCTCGTCGCGCAGTCCCTGTAGCAGAGCGAGCTCGCGCGCCACATTGGCGAGCTTTTCGGCGTCGGCGATCTTGCGCGCCTTTATCTCGAGAATCGTGATGCGGTCGATGAGATCACCCACCGAGCCGGGAATGAGAATGGCGTCCGCCTCGGCCGGCCGCGCATGCGACGCCGCGAGCGCTGCGAGCTCACGCGCGATGCGCGCGAAGACGTCGCTCCAATCGCCGCGCTTCTCCTGACGGAACAGGCGCGCGCTGTGATACCAGGGGCTGTCCTCGCGCTCCAATTGCCAGCGCCATTCCGGCGCATGCTTGATCGCGATCCACACCGGCTTGCCGAGCGCGCCGGCGAGATGGGCGATGGAGGTGTCGATCGTCACGACGAGATCGAGATTCTCGATGACCGCCGCCGTATCGACGAAAGCATCCGCGCCGGCGTCGAAATCCGCGCCGAAGGACATGACGCGCATGGGCGCGTCGCGCAATTGATCGGCGCCGAAATTCTTCTGAAGGCTATAGAGCCGCACGCCCGCAATGGCGCCGAGCGGCGCGAAAGCCGAGAGCGGCGCGGCGCGCGCATGGTCGGAGCGCGAATGCGCGCTGCCTTGCCAGGCGATTCCGACCTTCAATCCTTCGCCGGCAAGACGCTCGCGCCACAAAGCGACGCGCTCCGGCTCCGCATGAAGATAGGATTCGCCCGGTATCGTCTCCGCGCGCGTGCCGAAGGCGTGTGGCAGGCTGCACAGAGTGACGCAATAATCATAGGCCGCATCCTGCGCCGGAGCGGCGATGATCTCGACAGTCTCGCCGAGGCCGCGCATCAGGCGCAGCAGCGCGGGGCGGCAATGATAGGCGACCTTGGCGCCCGCCTTCGCCAGCAAAGGCGCATAGCGGATGAATTGCAGCGCGTCGCCGAGGCCCGCCTCGTCGAGAATGAGGAGCGACTTGCCGGCCAGCGGCTCGCCGCGCCATTCCGGCCAACGATAGGCGACCTCGGTCTTGGGGCGATCGTCCAGCACCCAGCGATGCTCGAACAGCTCTAGGCCTTGCTCGAACTCGCCGCGCAGCAGCAGCAGCGTGCCCTTATTGGCTTTCGTCTCCGCATGGCGCGGATCGATCGCGAGCGCATGGTCGAATTGCGCGCGCGCCTCGTCGAAGCGGCCGAGCTCCTTCAGCACGATGCCGCGGCCGCAATGCACGTCCGGCTCATCATCGGCGAGGCGCAGCGCCTCGTCGAAGGAGGCGAGGGCGTCGTCGAGATCGGAGCGGCGCATCTCGACCATGCCGCGACAGCGCCAGGCGAGCGCGAATGTCGGATCGGCGGCGATGGCGGCGAGCGCGCAAGACAGCGCCTCCTCGAGCCGGCCGAGCTCGAACAGGCACATGCCGCGATTGGTCAGCAGCTTGGGATCCTGCGGCGCGCGCGCGAGGGCTTCGTCGAATATTGCGAGCGCGGCGGCGTAGCGCTTGGTTTCGTGCAGCGCATTGGCCTTGGTCAGCAGCGCCGGAACATGGCCGGGCGCGAGGCTCAGCACAGTGTCGCAGAAGGAGACGGCGTCCTCGTAGAGGCGCAGGGCGACGAGCGCCGCGAGCGCGCCATCGGCGGCGTCGAGACAGGAGGGATCGAGCGCGAAGGCGCGCGCGAAGCAATCGAGCGCTTCCTCATGCCGCGCGAGACGCGCGAGCGAGACGGCCTTGTTGCGCAGCGGCACGGGATCGGCGGGAAGAAGCGCGACGGCGCGGTCGTAATCTTCGATCGCGCGCGCATCCTCGCCGATCGCATGCAGCGAGAGGCCGCGATTGGCGAAGCCCTGCGCATGGTCGGGCGCGCGCGCCAGCAATTGCCCATAGGCCTCGACGGCCTCGGCGCTGCGTCCGGCCATTTGCAGAGCGACGCCGTAATTCAGCCATCCCTCGACATTGCCGGGATCGAGCCGCAGCGATCGCGCGTGGTCGGTTACGGCCGCCTCCGGCCGTCCGGATTTTTGCAACGCCACCGCGCGGCCGTAGAGCGCTTGCGCATGATCGGGATCGATGGCGATCGCTTTGCCGAAATGATCGATCGCCGCTTCGTCCTGTCCGAGCGAGACGCGGACGAGGCCGGCGAGATAGCTCGCGAACGCATGCCGGTCGACCAGCGCGCGGGATGCGTCGATTTTACGCAATGCGGTCGCGAGATCGTCCGCTCGCAGGCTCGCCATGAGATCGGCGAGCAATTCGCTCGCATCGGCGGGCTGCGGCGCGGCGGCCACATGTCGTTTCTGCTGTTTCGATTTCAACGAGCTAGCCTCGACGCAGAGGGACGAAGATTTCGACTAGCGAGGCGAGCTTGTCTCGAACTGACGTCCAATATTTTACTGATGTGATAATGTTTCAGCGCCGCAGGACTGTGCGATGCAATGACGAATTGTGACGTGTTAGTAATGCCGAAACTTCCCATATCGCTTAATCCATCATCACGGGAATGCGCGAATTTGATTCGCGGAGGCAGCGCGCCCGATGGTTAACGAATTGCGGGAGCAAAAGATGGCCGAGTCTTCGAAGAGCAGCTCGTCTCTGGACGACAGTTTGGCGTTCATGGAGATGAACGAGGCGGCCCGCGGCGCCTTGCGCCAAGTCAAGCCTGTCATCTCGAAGGCCCTCGGCCCGGCTCTCGACGCTTTTTACGAGAAGGTTCGCGGCGACGTGAAGCTGCGCGGCTTCTTCTCCGACGAGCGCCATATGGCGGCGGCGAAATCCGCGCAGATGCGCCATTGGGCGCAGATCACCGAGGCCGAGTTCGGCGCGGAATATGTGCGCATGGTGACGGCCGTCGGCCAGGCGCACGCCCGCATCGGCTTGGAGCCGAGCTTCTATATTTCCGCCTATGCCCTCATCACCGAGCGTCTGATCCAAGCCATTGTCGAGGACAATCTCTCGGGCTCCATGCTCGCCGGCAAGACGCGCGTCGATCGCACCTCCCGCGGCGTCGCAGCGCTCGTCAAGGCCGTCTTCCTCGACATGAATCTCTCCGTGTCGGTCTATCTCGACGTGCTGCGCGAGGAGCGCCGCACCGCCGAGGCGCAGCGCGCGGAGGCCGAGGCGCATCAGCGCCATGCGATCGACGTGATGGCCCATGCGCTCGAGGAGCTCGCCCGCGGCGATCTGCAGCGGCGCGTCGTCGACAAGCTCGATGGCGGCTTCGACAAGATCAAGGAAGACTTCAACAATGCGGCCGCCAAGCTCGCCACGGCCTTCGCCGATGTGGGTGATTCTGCGAGCGCCATCCGTTCATCGAGCGTCGAGATCGCCAAAGCCTCCGACAATCTCGCGCGCCGCACCGAGGCGCAGGCCGCCAATCTCGAGGAGACGGCCGCCGCGCTCGAGGAGATCACCGCGACGGTGAACAAGACCGCCGACAGCACGCGCCATGCGAGCGAGGTCTTCGAGGTGACGCGATCCGACGCCGAGAAGGGCGGCGCCATCGTGCGCGACGCCGTGGAGGCGATGCGGCGCATTGAGAATTCGACGCGCGATATCGGCAAGATCATCGGCGTCATCGACGAGATCGCCTTCCAGACCAATCTTCTGGCGCTCAACGCCGGCGTCGAGGCGGCGCGCGCGGGCGAGGCGGGACGCGGCTTCGCCGTCGTCGCCTCGGAAGTGCGCGCGCTGGCGCAGCGCTCGGCGGAGGCGGCCAAGGAGATCAAGGCGCTGATCGCCGCCTCGACCTCGCAGGTCGAGAATGGCGTGGTGCTGGTGACGGAGACCGGCGCGGCGCTGGAGCGCATCGTCTCGCAGGTCGGCGAGGTGAGCCGCGTGGTGACGGACATCGCCGCAGGCTCGCGCGAGCAGGCGACCGGCCTCACCGAGGTCAATCGCGCGGTCGGCCAGCTCGACAGCATGACGCAGCAGAACGCCACAATGGTCGAGGAGACGACGGCGGCGAGCCACAGCCTCAGCCATGAGGCGGAAGAGCTCTCGAGCCTCATCTCCGTTTTCCGCATCGAGCGCGGCGAGAGCGCGCGTCCGGCGGCCGTTCCGCGCGCGAGCGAGCGGCGCGTCGAGGCGGCGCCGGCGAGGCGGCGCGTCGCTTCGGCCGGCGGTCGCGGCGCCTCGGCTCCGTCCGCGGATGAGAGCTGGGAAGAGTTCTGATCGTTCGAATGCGAACGAAATATAGGTCGCTTCTTTCACAATATGCGCCAGATGATTGATCTGGCGCATATTTTTTCGCGCTTCCGGCATAGTAGAGCAAAGAGCGCGCTAAGTAGTTTCCACAGGAAGCCTGTCGGCCGCGCCTGCCTTACAAGCCACCGAATCCCTAAGCGAGGCGCGAACTCTCGCCTCTAAAGCGCGTCGCCGACGGCTCGAACGCGACGTCCGCAAAAAGCGCGGTCCGCGGCTGCGGTGTCGCGCGAACACCTTCCCGGTTCGGGCGTCCAACGACGCTCGCGTCTCGGAAGGGGGAGAGGAAGTCGGTGGACGAACTGGGCGATCAGCTTCAGGATATCGAGGATCTGCGGCGGCTTCTTCTCGAGGCCGGGCAGAGCCGCGAGCGTCTCGGAGCGCGAACGGCGCCGGCTGCGTCCCCATCGTCGAGCGAGGGCGCCGAGCATTTCTGCCGTCGTCTGCTCGAGCAGATGCGCGAAGGCTCGATCGAGCTTTCGCCCGAGGGCGTGATCCTGCATTGCAATCGCCAGTTTCGCGAGATGATCGGCCGCCCGGCGGCGCAGCTCATCGGCGACAACATGCTCGATCATATCGCGCCGGATCAGGCCGAGCGCTTCGCCGCTTTCTTCGCGGCGCCGGAGGCGGCGAGCCGCGAGTTCGAGATTCGCCGCGCCGACGGCTCGCTGCTGTCGGCGAGCGTCGAGCTGGGCGCGCCGGCCGAGGATGCGCGGCCGCGCCTCGCCATCGTCACAGATCTCACCCAGACGAAATGGATGGAGCGCTCCTTCGCCGCCAATGAGGCGTTGCGCGAGCGCGAGAAATGGTCGCGGCTCGCCGTGGCCGCTGGCGGCGTCGGCACTTTCGACGTCGATCTCGTCACCGGGACGAGCCGCTTCTCCGTCACCATGCATGAGATTCTGGGATTGGCGCCGGATCAGACGCTCTGCTTCGCCGAGGCGGGGGCCATGCTGCTGGAGGCCGACAAGAGCGATTTCGAGCGCAAGTTTCTCGAGGCCTGCGCGGGCGCCAAGAATGGCGAGTGGAGCCATGAGATGCGCATCAGGCGCATGGACGGCGCCTTGCGCTGGATCGCCCTCGCCGGACAATTCGAGTTCCGCCGCACCGCGCGCGGCGTCGTCGCGACGCGCGCGATCGGCGCCGCCATCGATGTGACCGACCGCCGCGAGATCGAGGATTCTCTGCGGCGCAGCAATGAGCGCCTGCGTCTCGCGCTCGCCGCCGGCGCGATCGGCAGCTGGGAATACGACATCGCAGCGGACGTCACCGAGGCCGATCAGAAATATCGCGAGATCTATGGCTTTCCCGCCGATCAGCCGCTCTCGCCGGAGGTGGTCTTCGCCATCGTGCACGAGGATGATGTCGCGTCGGTGCGCCAATCGATGCGCTCGGCGGTCGATCCGCACGGCGAGGGGCGCTATCAGGCAGAGTTCCGCATCCACAGAAAGAGCGACGGCGCTCTGCGCTGGATCGCATGTCGCGCCCAGGCCTTGGTGGAGAACGGCCGCGCCGTGCGGCTCATCGGCGTCGTCAGCGACATCACCGAGAAAAAGGCGATCGAGTCCGAATTGCGCGAGAAGGCGCGGCTCGCCGATCAGCTCGCCGGCATCGCCGCCTCCGTGCCGGGCCTCATCGCCTCTTATCGGCTCGGCCCCGACGGCAGGGCCTCGATGCCTTATACCTCGCCCAATGTGGAAGACATTTACGGCATGGACGCCGAGACATTGCGGCAGGGCGTCGACGGCAAGTTCGCGCGCGTCCATGCCGACGATCTGCCGCGCGTGCTCGCCAGCATCGCCGAATCGGCGCGCTCGATGAGCGTATGGCGCGAGAGCTATCGCTATAATCATCCGCGCAAGGGCTGGATATGGGTGGATGCGCAATCGAAGCCGACGCGCGAGCCCGATGGCGCGACTCTGTGGCACGGCTATCTGCAGGACGTCACCGAGCGCAAGCGCATAGAGCAGGCGCTGGTGGACAAGGAGGCGCGCCTCTACGCCACGGTGGAGGGGGCGCATGACGCCATCCTCACCGTCGATGAGAAAGGCGCGATCCAATCGCTCAACTGCGCCGCCGTGCGCATGTTCGGCTATGCGAAGGCGGAGGCGATCGGCGCGCATGTCGAGACTCTGGTGCCGGTGCGCCTCTTCGGCGGCCGCAAGGCCGGCGCCGGCGCCTGCTTCATGGAAGAGCGGGAGTCGCTCGGCAATGTCGTGGAGACGCAGGGTCGTCGCAAGGACGGCGGGCTCTTTCCCGTCGATCTCGCGGTCAGCGAAGCCTCCTATCATGGCCGCCGGCTCTATATCGCCTTCATCCGCGACCTCACCGAGCGGAGCAAGATCGAGGCGCGCATGCAGAAGCTGCACGCCGAGCGGCTGGACGCGGTGGGCGAGCTCGCGGCCGGCCTCGCGCATGAGCTCAATCAGCCGCTCTCTGCCACGGCCATCTATCTGAAGGCGGCGCGCCGCCTGCTGCAAATGCCGGTCGAGCAGCGCCCCGCCAATGTGGAGGACGCGCTCGACAACGCCGCGACGCAGATCGTGCGCGCCGGCCAGATCATCGCGCATCTGCGCGAGTTCATCTCGCGCGGCGAGCCGGACAAGACATTGCAGAATTTGCACGACATCCTCGACGAGGCGCAAGAGCTCGTCATCGTCGAAGCCAAGCAGTCGGGCATAAATGTCGTCTTTCGCCTCGACGCCGCCGACGATCGCATTCTCGCCGATCGCGTGCAGATCAAGCAGGTGCTGGTCAATCTCATGCGCAATGCGCGCGACGCGATGAGCGCTTCGCGCACGCGTCGGATGACGATCTCGACCGCGCTCTGCGGCCGATCGATGGTGCGGGTGGATGTGGCCGACACGGGCGCGGGGCTCTCCGCGGAAGCGCGCGCGAGCCTCTTCGAGCCCTTCGCGACGACCAAGCCGAACGGGCTCGGAGTCGGCCTCACCATCGCGCGCTCCATCGTCGAGGCGCATTACGGAAAAATCTGGGCCGGTCCCAATAGCGACGGCGGCGCGACATTCAGCTTCACGCTGCCGCTGGCCGCGATGGAGGAGGAAGAGTGAGCGAGCCGACCGTGCATGTCATCGACGACGACGCCGCCGTCCGCGACGCGCTGCGCTTGCTGTTGCGGACCGAAGGCCATGAGGTGACGACGCATGGATCGGCCGTCGATTTTCTCGCCGGAGTCGATCGCGCCGCCACAGGCTGCATCGTCACCGACGTGCGCATGCCGGAGATGACCGGCATAGAGCTGCTGCTGAAGGTGAAGAACATGGGGCTGTCGCTGCCGGTGGTGGTGATCTCCGCCCATGCCGATGTGCCGCTTGCCGTGCAGGCGATGAAGGAAGGCGCGCTCGATCTTCTGGAAAAGCCCTTCACCGATGAATCGCTCCTCTCCGCCGTGCGCCAGGCGCTCGCCTATGACAGCGGCAAGCGTGCGCGTGATTTGCAGGCGCAGGAGATCCAGCGCCGGCTCACCACGCTGACGAGCCGCGAGAACGAGGTGCTGGCCGCTCTGCTGCGGGGCCAGCCCAATAAGATCATCGCCCATGAGCTCGGCATAAGCGTGCGCACCGTGGAGGTGCATCGCGCCAATGTGATGGCCAAGATGCAGGCCGGCAGCCTGCCGGAGCTGGTGCGCATGTCGCTGGTGCAGGCGCCGCGGGCCGAGCGCGAGGCGGAGGGCCAGAGCGAGGCGAGGGACGAGGCGAGGGGCGATGGATGATGCGGCGAGGCGCAGGCTCTGCTATCCTTCACGTATAGGTAGAAAATTACGAGATTTCACGCAGGCCTCGAAAGACCGGCGACGGCGCCGGACGGCCAAGGCCGCATTTTGGAACGGATCCGACTGTGTTTCGATCGCCGATCCTCGACCCGCGACCAAGGGCCATATTGGTTTGCATCGCCGAGAGGCGCCGTCCGCGCGAGCCGCGGCCGACGCGAAAGCCTGGCGCTCTCGAAACGGCTGGCGCGAGACTGCTGCGACGATGGGAGGCGGCCGGCCTGCCGACCGTCTTCGTCGAGCGCGATCTCGCTCTGGAGCGGGCGGATTCCGTCGGCGCGGCGGCTGGCGAGCCGTCGCTGCTGCGCGCCGAGGCGCCCTCGCTGCTGCGCGACGCCGGCTTCCTGCGGCTGTTCGAGGGCCTCGGCGGCCCGCTGCTGATTCTGCTCGGCGATGCGCTCGGCGATCTCGCTCTGGAGACCGCGATCGACGGATTTCTCGCCGGCCATCCGATCATAGTGGTGAAGGACGCCTCGCCCTCTCCGCTCGACGGAGAGGAGGAGAGCGCCGGGGCGTTGCCGCTCCTCTCCTGCTTCGCGCGGCTGATGGGGGCGGAGGAGCTGGCGCGGGAGTGGACCGGCGTCGACTGATCCCCCGCCATGGCGCAAGCGCGAGCTTGTTTCGGCGCGCGCCTTGGGCCAGTCTCCCGCCGCGGCGCAACAGGGCGAGGCAGGGGAGAAAAGCATGGACATCAAGGAGCGGCTCCGGGACATTCTAGAGCGCGCCAAGCGCATCATATCGTCGCCCAAGACGGAGTGGGCGGCGATCGAGGCGGAGCAGACGACCGCTCTCGATCTCTATCGCAATTACATCCTCTATCTCGCGGCGGTGCCGGCGATCGCCAATTTCCTCGGCGGCTGGCTGTTCGGCTTTTCGCGCGGCTCCAATATCGTGCATTACTCCTTCTTCACCGGCCTCATCCGCGCGGCGCTGCAATATGGGCTCGGCCTGCTGCTGCTCTATGGCGTGGCTCTGGTGATCTCGATGCTGGCGCCCAGCTTCGAGGGCAAGCGCGACGATCTGCGCGCGCTGAAGCTCATCGCCTATTCCTACACACCCATCTGGCTCGCCGAGATATTCGGCCTCATTCCGGGCCTGCGCTGGCTCGACGTGCTCGGCGTCTTCGCGGTCTATCTCTTCTATGTCGGCGTCTCGCGAATGATGCGCAGCAAGGAGGAATATTCGGACGTCTACACAGCGGCGGCCCTGGTGCTCGGCATAGCGACGTCCTTTCTGCACGGCATGATCGTCCATATGCTGGTGCCGACGCCGACCGTGTGAGGCGGGGCGTCTCGCTCCCTCTGAAGTCATTCCGGTTCCGATCGAACCGGCATGACTCTCATCTCTTTGCTCGGTCGTGTTTTCGTCACGCGAGCCTTTTCCCACTTCGCTCGAAAACATTCTCATCCGCGACGGATCGAGGATAGGATTATCATCCGCCCACGCCGAGACGCCCGGCGCCTCGCGGCGGCGGGGGAGGAGGGGCGGCTCGGGACGCTCCGACCCCTTTCGGCCGCAGCGCGAAGAAATATGCGTGGTTTCGGAGCGTCCCGAAACGCGGCTTCGCCTTCTCGTCGACGTCCCGAGGCGCTTTCGGACCCGCGAATCCTGGGTTTTCACATTCAGGACGCGATCGCTTCCGAATGCCTGGGCTCACGGAACGGCTCTCGCCCTCCCTATGGACGGGAGAGAAACGCCGGTCCGGCGACGCGCCGCCTGTCCAGGGACGGGGGTCGCCGTCCCGGATGGAGCCGGCCCCCGCCCGCGCTCCACGACCCGAGGAACGCGCCCTTTCGTCGACGGGAGCGAGAGGAAGATAGGAATACTTTCAGGATGCGTCAAGGGCCGACATAGAGGCGATTCGGCTCTCGAGCGGAGGTGGACGCCAGCGCATCCCCGTCTCCCGCGCGCGGGCGATCGACTGCGCGGGTCCTCCCGCAAAGCGGGGCCGGACGAGGGTCAGACGGCGAAGGGAAGAGCTGCGACCCGAAGCCGCCATCGTCACAGTTCAGATCAAGTCGGACGCCCGGACTGCTACTCCACCGGAGGGGCGCGACCGATAAATTCATGTTATGATGCAATATGACTTCACTTCTAACGTTGAATGGCATCCCGCCCCGTATTCTCGGCTCGTTGACTGAAGAACAGCGGAAAGTCGTGGCTTCTTACGCTTCCAGCGATCGGCGCGAATCTTACAATGATTGGTGGCAAAACGGCGTCCCAGAACCAATCCGCCCATTTGCAAAATTTGTTAGCGGCGCCGCGATCAGTTTTATACGTTGGGGAGCGACCATACTCGAGAATAACAGAATCGGTGTCATTTCGTCACAGGTCGGAATTGGTCAATCAACCTTTGGCGGCCTCGATACAAATCTGCACTCGGATATGAGGGGGGCGTCAGAGCAGCTTAGAGAAGAGAGAATTATTTGTTTACGATTGCTCTGCGTTTCCAGCGCAGCAGCAACTTTTATCGATTTGACAGACCAAGAAAATATAGAATCCATTCTCGATTCACACAGGATCGACGATGGTCGCATCTACAAGACCGAGCTGCTGAGTCTATCGCAAAAGAATGGATACGCCGTAAGCCCGAAACCATGGGACGTTATCGTGTTCGATGCAAACACGCCACACATTCCTCCGGGCGCGCTTCAATCCAATCGGCGTGTTTTTCAGCAGGCGTGGATAGAAATACAGTTGCCTCCAGATTGGCGCCCACGCCTGAGAAGCGATAATAGGCCTTTGTTTATGTTTCCTGATTTTTGATCTTCGCAATAGTCGGCGCCGTGCGAGCTGAGCTGAAAGTCGCCTTCGAGGTATCGGGCGAAGGTCGGCTCATAGCGCCGCCTCCCCGCTCGGGACGGCGAAGGGGGAACTCGACCGCGAGGAGACATTCGGGGTAGGCATCCGCCAGGGTCGGCAGCGCTGTCGTGGCGACACTCTCTCGACGACTTATCTCGTTTCGAATTTTGTCGAGTTCGACGAGGTTTCAATTTCGAAGGCGGGGCTTCCAGCGCGCGCGAAACTTGTGCTTCTGCTCGCCTCCTGTCTTGATGTCAGTCTACACACATGCGAGACATTCAATGCGCGCTGAACTCGTTGCAAAGACGTTTTTCCTTCTCACCATCTTTTTCGGAATTGTCCCGACGACGCCTGGCGACGCGCAAACGTCGAAAGGCTCGGCATTGGCCGACGAACAACAGGTAAAGCAATTCCTTTCCAGCCTGACGTCCAGCGACGCCGCGGGAAAGATAAAGGTCGCCGTTCGCGACGCCAAATATTCTCCATCGACACACGAACTCGTCATCGCCTTGTCGGTCACCAACGCCGGCGCGGAAGCGGTGCGCTTCGGGGAACTGGTCGCGGACGGTTTCCGCTTTCTCGACCCGGCGCTTTTCAAGCTCCCTGTGCCCTATCCCGAAAAATTCGTTGTCCGGTCGGCGAGCCTCGATAGCGAGGTTCCGATTTACCCGAACGGCACGCGGGAGGCGACGTTGAAGATCGGCGAGTTCGATCGCCTCCTCCAGAGCAAACGCAACGCACGTTCCCGCCGAGGCTCCTCGATAAGGATAAACGGATATCTCGCGTTCTTTTCATCCGCGGGACGCCGCTACGCCGTCCGCATCGATAAAGCCGTCGAAACGCCGGCCTCCGAGACAGCGGAGACTGCGCAAGACCAAAAGCTCAAGCGCCAGTTTCTCGACGCGCTCGACCCCGCTCATGCGCCGCCGGCCATTCAAGCCATCGTCAAGGACGCCGCTTACGACGCGGCGGCGAAAACGCTCACGCTCGAATTTCAGGCCCGCAACGTCGGCGACGAAATGGTCAAATTCGGGGAACTGATCGTCGACGAACGCCGCTTTCTAAATCCCAGGATCTATACTGCGCCGGTAAGAAACTATCCCCTGCAACTCGTCTACACGTCGGCCGCGTCTATCGACTCGGATAACGCATTGACGAGCGGAGAAACGAGAGAAGTAAAGCTCGTCGTCTCAGACTTCGACAGCGTTATGAATGCAAGAAAAAACAAGATGCCGGCGGCATTCGATGCTTTTCTCGAATTCTGGTCTCCGGTGGGCCATCGTTTCGTGACGCGGATCAACGCCAAATTTCGCGCCACCAATTAGGCGCGGCGAGGCGATTATCGTGAAGGCGGGGACTCGGTTGGAACGTCGGCTCTTGGCGCATCCTCCTCGTACGGCGACGAGGAACTTTGACCCCAAGCGGGCATTCGCGGAAGCTGCGCCACTTTGGACCGAAGCAGCAGCGCCACGTCTTTTGCACGACCCGACCCATCGAAAATTCGGCTGAGCGGAGACCGCGCAGACGCGCCGGACGCGCCTGCGATCAGGGGTTCTTGCATTCCGTCACGGCGCGACGCCCCCGGCCGAGGTCCGAAATCGGCTCCACGACGACGACCTTGCGGAAACCGCCAAAAGCCGCCATCTGCTGCTCGTTGACGACATGGCAAATGTCCGCGCCGATGTTCGGGGCGACGCCCTGTCCGCTGAGCCGGTAGACGGCAGGTTCGTTGCTGCGACGGTAGAATCCATTGGGCCAGCCGCAATCGCCCGTCTGCCGACCGACCATCGCGAGCACAGGGACTTTCCTGACCTGCGCGAAGCCGCCATAGGCATTCATCTGGTCCGGGCTTACACATGGCACCAGAGAGAGTCCGTGTATTGGTACATCACCGCCGGCTGGCCATTTTGCTTGTAGAACTGGCCTCTCACGGCGGGTTGATCCGGGTCGTTCGGCATGGCCGCTGCATTTTGCGACGCAGCGGCGACGACGACGCAGGCGGAAAGGATTTTCGCAACTATCTTCAAGACACGGTTCCCCTGTTGGCTCATGGCGTCGTGCTCGCGCTCCGCTCGGCGCCCGTGATCAGGGCGCCGCTCGCCGGCTTATCCCACGATTTCAGGGAGGCGGCCCTCGGCGGCGGGCGACTTCGTGAGCACGATTTTTGCCGCTTTACCTGACGTCGACGCCCTGGCGCGCGCAGCGATGCGCGACGCCGGTAATATGGATGAGCGCCGCCTTCTCCATCGATTGAGAGAATTGGCCCAGACACCAGCGCGCATGGCGTGTTGCATCGAGCCATTCATTGTTGCGAAGCACATCGCAACTGACGTGCCCCCGAAGTTTCATCCAGCGGCGAGTTGAGTCCCGGCGGTTGATACGCCCGCGGGCGTGGGGTGAGCAACAGGCGATCGGCGGAGCTGGTCGGGGTTGCGCAGCCGATCGCCTGTTGCGGTGAGCGCGGCCGCATAGTCCGCCGGCGTCGCATAGCCGAGGGAAGAGTGCGGGCGCCGGTGGTTATAATCGTGAACCCAAGAGCGAACTTTCTCTCTCGCGTGGTCGAGCCCGAAGAACAGCGTCTCGTTGAGCAGCTCGTCCCGCATGCGACCGTTGAAGCTCTCGCAGAAGCCGTTCTGCATCGGCTTGCCGGGCATGATGAAATGCCACTCCACCTTGTTCTCCTCCGACCAGGACAGGACGGCGTTCGAGGTGAACTCGGTTCCATTGTCGGAAACGATCATGCCGGGCTTGCCGCGCCTTTCGATCAGCGCCGACAGCTCGCGCGCCACCCGCTTGCCGGAAATCGACGTGTCCGGGATCGCCGCCAGGCATTCACGCGTCACGTCATCGACGATGTTGAGGATGCGGAATCGTCGCCCACTGGCGAGCTGGTCGTGCACGAAGTCGAGAGACCATCGGGCATTCGGCTTCGCTTCGACGAGAATCGGCGCCCGTGTTCCCACGGCGCGGCGGCGCGCGCGGCGTTTCCTCACCGTCAGACCTTCCTCGCGGTAGAGCCGATAGATGCGGTTCTTGCCCGAGCGCTCGCCCCGCTGACGAAGCAAGACGAACAGCCGCCGGTAGCCGAAACGCCGACGCGCATTGGCGAGATCGCGCAGCTCGGCTCGAAGCTCGGCGTCGGCCGGGCGCTTCGACGTGTAGCGCGCCGTCTTGCGATCGATCGCGACGATCCGGCAGGCCCGACGTTCCGACAGGCCCATGACGGCCTGAAGGTGCGCGACGGCGTCGCGCTTGACGGCGGGCCCTACCATTTTTTTGCCAGGAGCTCGCGAAGCGCCGCCGCATCGAGCATCTGATCGGCCAAGAGCTTCTTCAGACGCGCGTTTTCCTCCTCCAGCGCCTTCAGCCGCTTGGCCTCGGAAACGTCCATCCCGCCGAATTTGGCTTTCCAATTGTAGAGCGTCGTCTCCGAAACCGCGTATTTGCGCGCGAGGTCCGCCGCCTTCGCGCCGGCTTCCTGCTCCCGCAAAATCCCGATGATCTGCTCTTCTGTGAACCGTTTCTTCTTCATCGTGTCCGTCCTGCAATCGGCCGGACTCTAATCGATGCTGGTGGGATTTTTCAGGGGCACGTCACAACCCTTGCCTTGCGCGCGCTTGATGATCGAGACCGCCCATTTGCCATATTCGCCGCAAGACATCTCTTCGTTGCCGAACGCTGGAAGCTGTTCCGCCGACGCTGGCGTCACTGCCATAAAATACGCGCCGATCATCGCGCTGCGCCACGTGATCATCTTCCATCCTCAGCTTCGTGACCCGACCGACATTTTCAGTCCCGCCTCATAGATTCGCGTCCGCGCGCCAGCAGGGTCAATCAAACCAGACTTGGAAATTGTTGTTCTCCGGCCCGCCGTCCGGGTCCGGCATGAACACCTCGCGGAAGCAATTGCCGCGCGCGTCGGTCGCGACCCAAGGATGCGTCGCGAAGGTCTTCTGGTCCACGTTTTTGTCGGGTCCGAGCGTATGGTATTTCTTCCACTGCCCATCGAAGCCGATCCAGTATATCTCGACCGGATGCTTCGAGCCGTTGAAAAAAGTCACCGTCACGGGACGAGCGCTGTTCTGCGACCGGTATTTGCCGGCCGGCGGGCAGTCCCGGCCGGTCCCGGGCGTCGACGATGCAGCGGCCGCCGCCTGCTTCTGGCCTTTGCTACGCGCGCATGCGCTCGCCTTCTCGATCGCAGCGCCGGCGCCGGACAGCTTCCAGCTTTGCAGACCGCGATCGAGATTGATCGAGAAGGACGGATTGCTCCGAAAGGCGTTCAATTGGTCGCCGTCGATCGCCAGAAACGCCCAGCCCTCTTCCGATACCTTGAAGTCGGCCTGCTCGGCGGCGTCGCCAAAGCCGTAATAGCCGGCGATTTTCTTCTTGCTTTCATAATAGGGAACGCCGACGCGCCAAGTGTCGCCATTGGTGGCGAGCCGAAGCTGCACTTTCCCATTGTCGACATCGGCGGAGCAATAGGCGAACTTGCCACCGTTCGAGACAGCGGTGACAGACCAGCGGCCCAGTTGCTCGAAGGCCGTCTCGTCTGCCCAAGCCGATAGGGGAGAACCGAGAGCTGCGAGAACGATTCCTGCGCTGAGGGACTGGCGAATGGTCACGTCTTTTTGCTCCTGTTTGTACGCTGATCGCGTTCGGATCGCGGTCGAAACTCAGTTCGAGCCGATGCAGGCGTAGAGCTTTTCGAGCGCCGTATTCGCGCCGACCAGAGGAAAGGCTTGGTTGCGCCTTTTGTCTTCGTCCAGATAGGCGAAAGTGATCTTTGTGAGCGTCCGCAGCTTGTCTTGGAGGCCGGTCTCGCCGCCGCTCTGCGACGCGCTCAGCCATTCCATGTCATCCGGCGATTTGACGATCCTGGCATCGACCGTCTGCGCGCCCGCCCTGTCGTCGTCGAACCAATAGGTCACTTTGACGGGCTTCGTGATCAGCCCGGTTCCAACGCCCATGAAGCCATAGGTGAGCGCTCGGCTGGCCTTGTCGACAGAGACTCGCAAGCCGATCTCCGAGCCGGTCAATTTCACGGCGTCGCAACCGACGACGGTCTTGCCGGCCTTGTCTTTCGTGAAGTGAAGCAAGGCCCAGTCATGGGACAGCTTTTCCCAGCTTCGGAACAGACCCGGCGCGATTTCCTCTATATCCGCGGCGGTCGCGACGACCTCGGCCGCCGGCGCTCCGGCGCGCGGGGCGGAATTGGCTTCGGGAGCGCAAAGGCTCGTCGCCAGCGCAGCGAGGATGACGGGCAAATGGCGGCCGTTTCTCAAGACTGCTTGCTCCAAATTCACTGGGGAGCCCTGGTTGCGCCGAATGCCGACGCCAGAATGAAACGTTCCGCCACATCCCTCGAGCGAACCATTTCCATCAAGCTTTCCCGATGCTTGAACTATACCGTTCGACATGTATCAAAGTTTCCGCCCAAGACGCAAGCGCCGGCAGGCGGACGAGAAGGAGCGGCCCCTATGTCATCGATCAGGCCGATTGTGATCGTCATGATCGTGAGCAGAGCACGTTTGCAACCTGCAAGCCCCACCCGTCCTATCGGATATTGGCGGACCAAGGCTTGGGGCCTTTCGCCCAGTCGCAGCTGTACTGCCCGGTGACGTTGGAGCCCTTTATCGTTCCGCCATATTGGCAGCCCTTGCCGACGCCGGAGCCGAATGTGTCGCGGCGAACGATCGACACAGCATCACCGGTGATGCTCATCGTCAAATCCGCGCGGACCTCGCGATCCCCCTTCGTCCAGACTGCTTTGTATTTTTCGGTTTTCCCGACACGGGTCCAGGTTCCCTGCCATCCGGCTTCAGTCTCGTTCCAGACCGTGCCGAGAGCGGCCGGCGACTGATCCGGATCGTTAGGCATCGCCAATGCGCCCTCTATGCTGGCGAAAACCCCGAGAGCGAACGATAACGCGACATATTTTTTCATCTTCACCCTCTTTGAACTCGATCTGGCGGGCGATCCCCGCTCGAATCTTCCCAAATTTGCCGCCTTTGACAAAGCGACTTCACCTATCGAGAGCGGACGCCGCCACACTGCCGCAGATGACGCCTGCAAGCTCCGTTCTCGCTGTTGGCTGCTGCTCAGCAACCTTCCTCCCACCGCAGCGGCAACGCGCCCGCGCCTCCGGGGCCGCTCCATTCGAGGCTTCCGTCGCCGCCCTGGCCGCCGCCGTCGTTCTTGTATTTCGGATCGCGTTTGCCCTTGATCAGACGCAAAACCGCGCCACCCGAATTCCCTGTCCAATAGGCGCCGGGGCTCGCGGCGGACGCCTCGATGGTGGTCAGCTTGCCGTCGATCTTGAAGGCCGCCCTCTTCTTGGGATGTTCGATGTCGACGAGAACGAGCATGTCTTCGCCGCGCGACAGGGTGAAGCTGCACCCGCCAAAATCCAGCTTCGACAGGTCATCGTTGGAGACTGGCTTGAAGCTCGAGGCCGAAAGGCCGTTGGCCGCGGCTTGCGTCTGCGCGCTCGCCGGCGCCGTCGCGTTGGCCGCGGGCTGCGCTGCGCCTTTCACGACTTGCCAGCTCAGCGTCTGGTCGAGCGCTTTCGCGCAGGTCTTGCTGACGAAGGGCTGTCCTGACGCGATCTGGCTTTCCTCGGGACGCCCTTTCAGGCCGAGGCAAAGCGCTTCGCCGGCCACGGCGCCGACGGATCGCTCGTCTGCGTTGTAAACGAGAAGGCTGGCGGTGGCGCACTCACCGACAAAAGCGGGCTCTCCGGCACGATCTTTGGAGGCGACGCAGAAATCGGGAGCTTGTGCGAGTTGAACGATATTGTCGGAGCCGAGGACGAAATGGGCATTCGGCCCGCTGCACTCGTCTCCCTTGCCGATCACCAGATGCGCGCCCTTCTTGGGACTTTCCGCGATCATGCACGCCGTCCCGCTGCGCATCCCCGACAGCGTCAGCAGGCCGGCCTTTTGCTCCGCCGCCTCGAGAGAGGGAGTCGCGATGCGAGGCGCCGTCGCCTGCGTCGCCACTGGGGGACGACCTCGGCGGTCGGGCGCGTCGGCGCTTGGCCAGGCTGCCACGCACAGAGAATCGTGCGCTTATTGGACCAGCAAGCGCCTTGCTGGCGAACTTCACCGAGCGGCGCTTGCGCATGCGTCGATGAAGGCTGCTCATTCCAACTGGCGTCCGCGACGCCGGGCGCGTTGACCGTGACGTAAACGAAAATGCCGCTCTTAGCTCTGAGAATGAAAGAGCCGTCCTTGCCCAGCGCTTCGAAGTCGCAATCGCCGTTCGTAAAGCTCTTGCCGTCGACCGTCAGCTTGCATTGCACCGGCCGCGCCGCCGCCGAGTGCAGCATGATCGGGCTCGCCGCGAGCGCCAGCCCGACCAAGGCGCAGCGATACATGCGTTCAGCACTCCTGAGAGCGCCCGAATTCAACACGTTCATTATCAATTCCTGCGTTGGCTGGATCACGATCCCGACGGCGGTCAACCTCCGTTGGCGACGATGCATTCCTTCAGGCGAATGAAGGCCTTGGCCGCCTGACTGCCGAGCGGCGCCTTGTCGGTGTCCTCGCTGCCGCCGAGGTAAAGGTCATAGCCGCCGCGCTGCATGATGGTCTCGATGAAATTGCGGTCGACCAACATCCACATGCGCTTGCCGTCGGCTTCCACCGTGCCTGGGTATTGCTGACCATTGGACGGCTCGCGGAAGGGGACGATGAAGGATTCGGCCCAGCGGCCTTTGCGGTCTTCAGCGCGAACGCTCACATAGTCCTTGCGATCTGTCTTCAGCGCGATGATGTCGTCGCGCCCGCCGACCCTGCGCGTAGCGCGGCAATTGGTGACGCCCTTCCCCTCTTTCGTCGCGGTGAAATTCCAGTTGTCGAAACCCGGGCCAAATCCTTTGACCTGCGCCGGCGCAGGGCTGGCGCAGACGAGCGTAGCGGCGACGACCAGCAGCGGGAGTTTCATGTTCATCGTTTCCTTATCTTCCGATTTGGGCGGAACGGGCTCGTGTCGGCCGCCGGGGGAAATGCTCGCCGACATCCGCCAGGACGCCAGTCGTTCTGGAGCTCAAGCTCGCTGATTTTGCCGCCCTCGACAAGGGCCGGGTCAATTCCAACGGGGATTTCAACGGGATTCGAGACAGGGGCATTCCAAAAGAACGGCGGTCGAGCACGCGCCGCCCTCGCCAATGCTCTGTCGACGCGTCCTTGCCGAGCGACGGCGCGACCTCCCCTGTCGGGCCGCGAAGTGGGATCTATGACCCGTTGCAGCCGCGTCCCGTCCATCGGGGCGACGTCCGGTTACGCCATCAGCAGACATCCGATGAAAGCGCGTGCGATCAGGCCGTTGCCGAATTCGATGAGCTGGAGCTCTCGATCGAGCGACAAGGCGGCGCGGCGCTACCGTTCGTTTGGGCCCTCGAGGCCAATCCATTTGCTCCTGGCTTCCTCGAGGTCCTGCGTCGGGTCGTAGATGGTCGCATCGAGATTCAGCCGCTCGGCGTAGAGACGGCCGATCGCGCCGAGGACAGCATAGCTGGCGACGACGCGGTCCCGCTGCGCCGTGACCAGATCGACGCGCGCGTTGAGCAGCGTCTGCTGCGCGTTGAGCACGTCGAGCGTCGTTCGCTGGCCGAATCGGGCCTCGTCGCGCACGCCCTTCAGAGCCGCTTCGGCCGCCTTCACGGCGACGCGGCCGGAGCCAATGGACGCCTTCGCGTTCCGAAGCTGGCCGAAACTCGTGACCACGCCGGCGCGAACGGAATCGCGCTGAAGATCAGCATTGAAGCGCGCCTGGCGCAATTGGGCCTTCGCCTGGCGGATCGACGCATATTCGACGCCACCCTGATAGATCGGGATGTTGAGCGCGCCGCTCGCCTGCGCGGTGAACTGCCGCGCGCCGGGAATGCCGAAGAACGAATCATATTGCTGATTGACTTGAAGGTTCGCGGAAAGCGTCGGCAGCAGGGCGCCCTCGTCGACCTTCACCGCATAATCCGCGGCGTCGACCTGCCTCATCGCGGCGACGATGCCGGGATGCTCGACGAGCGCGATCGCAGTGGCCTCCTCCACTGTCTTGGGCAGGAGCGCCTCGATCGGCGGCGCAGGATCGAGGCGACCGGGCTCGACGCCGATGATCTGACGAAAGCTCGCGGCGCTCGCGTCGAGCGCGGCTTGTGACGCATAGAATTCCGTTCGTGCATGCGCGACCGCGGCCAGCGCCTGCGCGACATCGGTCAGCGTCGTATCGCCGAGCTCGGCGCGGTCGCGCGTCACGCGCAATTGCTCCTCCAGAACGGCGATGTTGCTTTTTCGCAGCGACACGATGGCGGTGTCGCGCAAGACATTCATATAGGCGGTCGCGCCGTTCAGAAGTGTCGCCTGTTCTGTGAGGCATGTGGTTTCCCGAGCCGCGAAGACATTCGCCTCGGCCTGCCGGATCGAATTATCGGTCCGCCAGCCATCGAACAATGTCTGCGTCAGCCCGAATGAAGCGGCGCGCGGTTCTCCGATGACATGCTCCGTGCTGTAGACCCTCTCATTGCTGCTATTGCGGCCGGCGGGCTGACGAAGGCGATTGAACTGTGGACCGCCATTGACCGACGCGTTCAGCTTCGGCCGCATGCCGCCCGCCGCTTTCGCGACGTCCTCATTGCGGGCGCTCACATTGGCCCGCTGCTGGTTCAGGTCGGGATTGCCGAGATAGGCCCGAGCGAGTGAAGATTTCATGGTCTCCGCGCGAGCGATGCGCGAAGCCGAAGGACAAAGGGAGAAGATGGAAACGGCCGCGACAGTCGCCAGATGGAAAGCGCGCGACGCGCCGACGCGTAGGATCGCCCAAAATTTATAAGGCATGACGCGGAACTCTCACAGGTCGTAGATACAATAAAGATCGAACGACGCCATGCGCTTCTACATGTGGCGTCGAGTATCGATCATCTCTCTCTCATGGCGCGCGACGCGGTCTCCACCAGCGGGGAGAACAAATATTCGAGAATTCGACGCTTGCCTGTCTTGATCTCGACCGAGACCGCCATTCCCGGCGAAAGAGGAACGGCCTGCCCATCGACGTTCATGATCCGGCTGTCGGGCGCCACAGTCACCGGAAACACGAGGTTCTGCGTGCGTTGCGCGCCGCCGAAATAGCTCGCCTTCGTCGTCTTGGCCGGATTGCCCTCGATGGCCTGCGCATCGGGCTCCGGGATCGCGTCGCGCGCCACTCGCATGACATGTCCGTCGAGAGAGCCGTAGCGCGTGAAGGGGAAGGACTCGATCTTGATGACGGCAGCCTGGCCGGTCTGGATGAAGCCTATGTCCTTATTCTGCGCGTAGCATTCGATCTCGAGGCCGGCGTCGTCCGGAATGATGCGCATGAGTTCTTCGCCGGGCGTGACCACTTGATTCCTCGAGGTGACGGATAGGCCCATGACCACGCCGGCGATCGGGCTCGAGAGCGTCATATGACCCGCCCGAGCATGGGCCTTCGATGCTTTCTGCTCGAGATCGTCGATTTGTCGACCGGCCTCGGAGAGCTTCTGCGCATTGTCGGCGAGGAAGTTACCGAACGCCTTGTCGCGCTCCTTCGTCAGCACGTCGACATTGGCGCGCGCCTCCGCGAGTTGTCCCTTTTGCGTCGCGAGCGCGGTCTGCTGGCTCTGCAACGCTTCCTGCGCGTCGATCAGGCTCGCCATCGCTATGGCCTTGCGCGCAACGAGGGCCGTCCGCATGGAGACCCGCTTCGTCAATGTATCGATCAGCCTCTCCTGAGCGGCGATCGTATTCTCGAGGCGCTTTTCCTCTGCGCGCTTCTCGACGATCTGTGCGTCGAAACTCAGAACGGCTGCACTCAATTGTGACAGGTCTCCGTCGAGCACCCGTTGCTCACGTGCTCTTATCTCCTCGGAAATGTCCTCCGGCCAGACGATCGTCGGTGGGCGAGCGATATCTCGCCCTTCCGCGGCGGCGATCGCCGCCTTCCGGCGCAGCCATTCGGCGCGGAACGCCGCATGAGCCGCTCGCGACGACGTCTCGTCAGCGAAGGCTTCGGTCGGGTCGAGCTCGATCAGCACATCGCCCGCCGCGACATGCTGGCCGTTCTCGATCTGGACGGCGACCACCTTGCCGATCTCCAGCGGCTGGACCGTCTTGACCCGGCCCGAGGGCTGAATCTTTCCCTGCGCTGTGGCTAGAATGTCGATCTGACCGAAATAGCTCCAGCCAATGGCGAAGATCGCGAGCAGGCAGATGCTCCAGAGGAGACCGATCTGGATCGGCGAAGGCGGCGTCTCCAATATGGCGAGCGCCGCGGGCAGGAACTCCTGGTCGGAGCGCGTCATTTGGCGCCGGACGAATTCGGTCTCCTTGTCCGCGAAACGCTTCAAAAAAGACATCACGCCTCCGCGAGATCGTTTTGCAGCGCCCAAAGGTGGGCATAGAGCCCATTCTTGCGCAGCAGCTCGTCATGCGCGCCGATCTCGACGATGCGGCCTTCCTCGATGCCGACGATGCGGTGGCAAGGCCGCACTGCCTGTAGACGATGAGCGATGATGATGACCGTTCGGCCTTTGACGATTTCGAGCATGTTCTTCTGAATGATCCGTTCGCTCTCGTAGTCGAGCGCGCTGGTCGCCTCGTCGAAGATCAGCATCGGCGGATTCATGGCGAGCGCGCGGGCGATCGCCAGACGTTGACGCTGGCCGCCCGAGAGATTGGCGCCGCGCTCTTCGATGATCGTGTCATAGCCTCGCGGCAGCCGGCTCACGAAATCATCGGCGCCGGCGAGCCGCGCCGCCGCCATCACCCGAGCGCGCGGCATGGAGCCGGACAGCGCGATATTGTCGTGGATCGAGCGGTTGAAGAGCAGATTTTCCTGGAGGACGACGCCGATCTGCGCACGCAGCCAAGCGGGACTGACCTGCGAGAGGTCGACCCCATCGACGAGCACCTGCCCTTCCTCGGGCAGGTAGAATCGTTGAATGAGCTTGGTCAGCGTCGACTTGCCGGAGCCAGACCGCCCGACGATCCCGATGACCTCGCCGGGCCGGATCGTTAGCGAGACATTCTTCAGAGCCTCTGGCGCACCGGGGCGATAGCGGAACGTCACATTGCGCAATTCGATGGCGCCCTTCGCCGGCGGAAGATTGCCATGCGCGATATTCAGCGGCTCGGTCGGCATGTTGAGAATGTCGCCGAGGCGATCGATCGAGATCTGCACCTGCTGGAAGTCCTGCCAGATTTGCGACAGGCGCAGGATGGGCTGCGCGACTTGGCCGGCGATCATGTTGAATGCGACGAGCTCGCCGACCGACAAATCGCCGTCGATCACCGCCTTGGCGCCGAACAGCAACAGCGCGGCGCTGGTCAGCTTGGTGACATATTGAATGGCGCTCTGCCCGCCCGCGCCGACCAAGCCCGCATCGAAGGAAGAGGAGACATAGGCTGCGAGCTTCTCCTCCCATTGCATCTGCATCGCCGGCTCCACGGCCGACGCCTTGATCGTCTGCACGCCGACAATCGCTTCGACCAGCATCTGCTGGCTTTCCGCGCCGCGGTTGAATTTCTCATTGATGAGCTCGCGCAGCACGGGACGGACAAGAAAGGCGATGAGCAGATAGAGTGGAATCGAGACGAGGACGATCAGCGTCAGCTTCCACGAATAGGCGAGGAGGACGATGATGAAGACGATGGTGAAGAAGATATCGAGCACAGAAAACAGTCCCTGTCCGGTGAGAAAGGAACGGATCGTTTCGAGCTCGCGCACGCGCGCGACCGTCTGCCCCGCCGAGCGCGTCTCGAAATAGCTCATCGGCAAGCGAAACAAATGATAGAACAGCCGCCGCCCGAGCTCGACATCTATGCGGTTGGTCGTATGCGACAGCGCGTAGGTGCGCAAATATTGAAGAACGACATCGAAAATGCCTATGACCGCGAGGCCGCCGACGAGCACGAACAACGTGTCGTAGCCCTTGTGGCTCAAGACCTTGTCGATCACCACCTGAAAGAACAAGGGCGTTACGAGCGCGAATATCTGCACGAAGAAGGATGCGAGGATCACATGCGCCAATGACCGGCGATATCGCCAGATCGAGGGGAGGAACCATTTGAAGCCGAAAGTCTGCGGATCGACGCCGGCGCCGCCGAGCTTACGGGCGATCAATATCGCTTCCGGCTGAATCTCTTCGACGAGCTGCTCGATCGTCAGCTCACGGTCGATGCGCGTGATCGGATCCACGATCCGAAAGAGGCCCGAAGGCATGCGGCCCCCGAATACCTGATAAGCGCCTTCGCGCAGTCGCAGGATCGAAGGCGCAGGAAGCACGGCAAGCCGTTCTCTGTCGAGCCGAGGAACGATACGCGCCTTGAGACCTATGAGCAGAGCGGCGCGCAGGAGGTCTTGCGAATTCGCCGGCGCGTCGCTCAAAGCGAGCTCACGTCGGATTTGCGCTGGATCCGCAGGGATACGATAGTAAGCGGCTATCCCACAAAGCGCAGGGAGGCCGGAGTCGATTGTCTCGCCGGTTGTGTCCGCTTCCATTCGGACGTTCATGATCGGACGCGGCCCGGCGGGTCGGCTCGAGAAGGTGACGCCCGGCGCTCGAGGCAGCTCGATGCTGTTTCCTCGGCGCTTTCGAGGAGCCGCCTGGAACTCGTCATGACGCTATCGAGCCTCATGCCATTGCCACCGGATTATGAGCGACGCTGGAAATGGCGAGAAACGCGCTGGATTCATAGGCGCCAACGCTCGCGATCGACGCGAACAGTGCCGAAGGTCGATCGGCGTCCGAAGGGTCTTCCCATAGAGAGAAGAGCGCGTAGCGTGCGCCAGCGGCTCGATCGTGGACCGGAACGAGGTCGCCGAGATCAAGACACGTAGTCGTAACCAATTCGCTCGGCGCGGCGATACTCTTCGCGCTCGTCGCGGCATTGCGCATCATTCGAAAACGACCAAGCAGAAGCCAGGCGCCTTCGACATCGGGCCGCCGCTCTACGGTGGTAGTCCCCAGATCCGAACCTATGTGAACAGGAATCATCGAAACCGCCGCGGCCACTCATCACACAAATTGGAACTGGTTTTGATTTAAGCTCGCCACCGCGACATTCGTCAGTGTCACGGTGTTCGCCGCGTCCACGGAGATGACGGTGTCGGCGCCGACCTGTTGCGCGGCGCCGAGAAGCTGCGACCAGTCTGCGAACACCGTCTGGTCGAACCGCATCATATCGACCGATTCGAAGTCGCTGATCGTGTCGTGCCCGAAGCTTGCTTGGAAAACGAATGTATCGGAGCCGCCATCGCCTGTCAGCAGGTCGTCGCCGCGACCACCATCGAGCAGATTGTCTTCCCAATTGCCGTGCACCGTGTCATTGCCATCGCCACCAAAACCATTGGCGATATCTCCGCCGACACCGATGTTCCATCCATTGATCGTCGAATCTGTCGTGCCGCCGCGCAGGTCGATGATATTATTCCCGGTCGCCGCCGAAGCGTTGAAGCTGTCACTCGATGTTTGCGGCGTGATCCATGAGCCGCTGGAAAGCTCGTCGGTGAATATCCACTGACGCGGCGCGGCGTCGCTCGCGCCAAACGCTCTTATTCCCCAATTCGTGGAGGGCGCCACTTCCTGGCCATTGCTGAAAACCCGCAACACCCATTGTTCGCCGCCGCTCCAATCCTCGCCGCGATATTTCGTCGAGCCGAAAGCAAAGTTGAGATGCTTATGCCCGTCGGCGCCCGTGTAGAAGCTCGATTGCCCGGAAACCGATTGTTCTCCGTCCAGCAATATCGATTGCCGGCTATCGTCATATGTATAATTCGTCGCGTAATAAGGGGTTCCATTATAATCGAAGCTCGCGCCGCTTGCGACGAGGGGCTCATAAACCACTTTGAGGCTTTCAATTGGATACAAATCGACGTCGAGATCGGCATAGATCATGACATGCTCGGCCGTCACGTCGGAGGCCGGCGTCACATAAGACGCCGTGAACGAGTTGCTGTATTCGACATGGGCTCCGACGGGCAACCAGAAAAAATAGCCCCAGAGATAGAAAAGCCCATAGTCTTCGACAAGATGCGATCCATTTCCGAAGCTTCCCGTCTGGCTGGAAGCGTCCCGGCTGAGGAGATTGTCCGTCGTCTTCTGGCCCTGCCAGGTCTCGGCGAGACGCACCGCGGCGCGCGCGTCGACCTCGCCGAACCCATAGTCGCGGCTGTAATGCAGACCGCCGCCGTTCCAATTCGTCGCCCGATTGATTTGCCAGCTCGTTGCCGGATCATTCACCTTGCGTGCGGAATAGGCGAGTATGTCCTGCACGTCGCGATAGCCGAGGTTCGGATTGGCTTCGAGCATCAGCGCCACGACGCCGGAAACGATCGGCGTCGCGAAGGAGGTTCCTTCGGCCGTCGCATAGTCGCTGCCAAAGACCGTGCCCGTCGAGCTCGTCAGAATCTCACTGGTGGAGGCGATGTTGGAGCCGGGCGCCGAAACCAGTATGGTCTCGCCCTGTGTGCTGAACGGCTGCGGTCCAATGGTCAGCGATGAAAGGTCGGTCTTCGCATTGATGCCGGCGACCGTTATGCCGTAGAGAGAGTTCGTCTCATTGAGGTCGTTCGTATTCCGGGTCCCCCGGTCATTGCCGGCGGCGAATACCAGAACGGTTCCTTTGCCGCCTCTTCCGTATTTGACCGCAGAGTAATAAGCGTTTTCGTAAGTAGGATTAGTCAGGAAATTATCGACGAAGGCCGGGTTCATCGTCCAGCTATTGTTGACGACGTCGTAATTCCGCCAGCGCGTCAGATCTATATAGTCTGGATCGACGAAGTCGGTCGGGATCGCCACGGAGCTGATGGTCGCGTCATAGGCCACGCCGACCACGCCCTCGCCATTGCGTTCCGCGCCGATGACGCCGGCGACGAGGGTCGCATGCATGCCGTATTGCTCGACTCCGGAAGAGCCGTCGATCTTGAAAGAATTTCCTGCGTTCGCCGCGAGGTCCGGATGCGTCAGATCGACATTGCCCGAAGGATCGAAAACCGCGATGCTGACGCCGGCGCCCGTATAGTCCTTCCATACCGGCAGCACATTGATTTCGGGCAGATACCATTGTGCGTCGAACATTTCGTCGGTCGGATGGTCGGGCGTGTCGAGGAAGACCGTGCCCGCCATTTCGGCGACACTGGACGTGCCGACTTGCTGCGCATAGAGGCCCGTCTGCCCCGCGCTGTCCTGCACCTGATATTTGAACTTCATCACGCCGGTGAAGCCGGCCTGAGACGTGAAGGTGATCGTCGCCCCGTCCGTGCTGAGCGCCACCGTCCCGCCGATGGCCGCGCCGCTCGCGCCGCGCGCGATCGGATTGCCGTTCACGTCGAGCAATTGCCGGATCGACAGTGAGCGCCCGGCCGTATTCTTGTCATTGGCGAGCACAACGCGGGCCGAAATTACATATGGCCCGACGCTCGAAACATTGATTCGATCATTGGCGGGCAGCGTCAGCCCATAGGTCGGCAGGCTGGGATCGAGCGCCACATTGGTGATGTCGGCGAAATTCAGCGTCGAAATGTCTTTCAGCGTGTCGGTTCCGTCGCGATCCGCATGGCTGTCGGCGACGGTGAAGGTCCCGTCCGTATTCTGCGTGACTGTGTAATCGGCGAAGGAGCCCCGATAGCTCGCGACGGAATAGCCGCCGGTTCCGATCAGAAGGTCATTGCCTTCATCGCCCTCGAGCATATTTGCGCCATTCGGTCCCGACACTGCGCCGCCCACCAGAATGTCGTCGCCGCCCTCGCCATAGACGATGTCGTCGCCTTCATTGCCATAGATGAGATCGCTGCCGTCGCCGCCGCGCAGCACATCGTTTCCGGCGCCTCCGTCGAGGTAATCGTCGCCCGTATTACCGGTGATGGCGTCATCGGCGATGCCGCCGATCAATATATCATTGCCGCCGGCGCCATCGAGGAAGGCGTTGGAGGTCATCCCCGAGGCGTTGAACGCATCGTTGCCATCGTCACCGATCGCCTCTTCCACATGGGCGGCGGCAAGGTCGAGCGTCACGCCAATCGTGTCATTGACCTTGACGATATCGAAGCCGCCGCCGCCGTCTATATTGGCTTGCACGGTCGCGGCGTTGATGAACAGCAGATCGTCGCCGGCCCCGCCGAGCAGCGTCAGCGATCCGGTTCCGCCGCCGAGCCAATAGGAGCGCGTATCGTTTGGATCGGCAAAGAAGAGGTCATTGCCGGTCGTCGAATAGAAGCTGTCCGGATGCGTTCCGTCCGCGAGCGTGAAATTCGACACGTCGATCCACTGGCCGGCGTTGTCGGTCACGACATAGCTCGTGACCGTCTCGTCTCCATAGGCGCGAACGACCGTCGCGCCGGGAAGCTGCGTCAGCGTCGCGCCGGCGCTATTGACCTCAAAGTCGACGCTCGCCACTTCGCCGGTCGTCCCGTTGGCCCGCGTGAAGCTCGTCCGGTTCACAATGTCATTGTCGGCGATCGTCTCGCCGTGATTGCCGGTTCCTTGCAGGGAAATCGAGGCGATGCCTAGCTCATCGAGCGTCTTCAATTCGCCGGCGTCGGTGACGCCGTCCTCATTGGCGTCGACCCAGACGCGCAAATCGTCGAAATAGGAATTGCCGGTCCGCCAATTGATCTGCGATGTCGCACGCGAGAAGGCGGCGGCGCCGGGCTGAGCGAGCGAGGCGAGCGCGTCGAGGCTGTCATTAAAGCTCACCCAGTCGAACTGCGCGGAAATCGTCTCGGTTATATTGTCGATGACGCCATTGCCATTGAGATCGAGCGCGAGAATGCCGTCGCCGCCGGCGGCCCATCCGATCTGATGCAGCCGGCCGTCGCCGAGGACGTTGAAGAGGACGGTGTTCGAGACCCAATCGGAGAGCGTGATCCCATCGCCGTTGAGATCGAGCACGAGCGGATCGATGTTGCTGAGCTTTGTCCCTTGCGCTTTCGTCATAGCACATATAGCGGCCCCCGGCCCGACGAAGCAGTCCTTCAGAACGTCGAGGCGCTTGGTCACGTCATTTGCCTTCGCCTGCTTCGTCTGGCGCGCCGGGTTGACATTGCCAGTGACGATATAATTCCGTGCTACAGATTCGATGCCATCGATGTTGATATCAGGCGTCGAGGCGGTGAAGGCCCCGGAACCGGAAACGATCCCATAGCCGCCAGGCGCATTGGGCTGCGGATCGGTGAGCGTGGGAAACAACTTCACCGGCGCGCCACCGGACCAGTTCTGGCCGGTGACCGTGAGACGGGAGTTGTTCGCAGAACCGTTTGGCTGAGAACTGACAAGACCAGAGCGATCGAGCTTACTCTTGAGAGAAGCAAAATTCGCACTGATGCTTGCCGCGCTTCCCCCTAGCGTTTGCGTCGCCAATTGGGCCTCGGCGGCAAGCGTGTTCGTAACGCCCTGCCCAACGGCGTTCATGATGGCGTCGGCATTCTCCCGCAGGATTTGGCTACCACCAGATAAGAGGTTCCCCAGTTCGCCCTTCGTCGCATCCCAGATTTGTTGGGAAAGGCTCTGAACATGGCCCGTCGGATCGTTCGCGAAAGCGGCGACGTCATCCGCAATGTTCTTGACATAAGGCGCGACTACTTCCCTTGACCACTTAGCGATCGCCGAGCCGACGTCAATAGCCGCGGCCTTTGCGTCGGCGAGGTCTCCCCCGCTCAGCCGGCTCCCAAGCCGAGCGATCGGCTCTCCAACATAGGCCCACGCGCTTGATGTGACGGACTTCAGCACGACGTATCCGGCTAATATGCCTCCACCGATGACAGCCGCTTCGGCCATGCCCGGAACGAGAAAGAATGCCCCGATTGCGAGACCCTCGAGAACTTTGACTGCCGCTCTACCGTCTGCTGACAGGACGGATTCGCCATTCGCCCGAGCCGCGACATAGGTCCCGATTGCGTCGGGAGTGGAAAGCAGAATCGCTCCAGCGGCACCGAGCGCGCGACCGCCTGCCGCGATATCCGCCGCTGCGTCTGCCTTTTGGACACCTCGAACTACTTCGCCGACAGCCACAGAATTCACTGTCGAGGGCACTTCGATGCCCGCTGCTTTCAAATAACTCCCAAGTTCGGCGGCGCTCGCAGCAGGCACCTCTTTCGCGAGCTTCAGGCCCGACGATTGAGCAAATTGCAGCGCTGCGTCTACCTTGGTCGCATCGGATAAGGAAATGAATTTTGACGCATTTCCTGTCAATGTGTCACGTAGTCTGCCGACCTCGCCGATCTCATTGCCGTGGGCCGCGGCCCATCCGGAAACGTCGGTGAAGAAGGCGTTATTGGCAGCGTCAGCGGCCCCGGCCGCGAGATTGCCATTATTCGTGAAGATATCTCCGTTACGGAACGCCGTGGTCAATATATTGTCCAATGTCGAGACTTCGTTGGCGAAAAACTCAAGTGCCGCCCTGTCGCCAGCCTGCGCTTGAGACCAAAGCGTTGGGTTGTTGGTTGTCAGGCGCGTCAGATAGTCACTTATGCCCGTCTCGTAGGATGATAATGGACCTCCATTATGTGCTGAGATACCGAGAGTTTGCGCGAGCTGCGATGAAGATGGCAAGAATATTCTGTTCGAGTCGACATTGACATCGAATAGTCCTTCGGCCGTCAACGTCTGAAGCAAAACATCGTTACTTGCTATAGCAGTCGAAATAATGTGATGGTCCTGAAATGCTACAGCCATGGCGCAGCCTCATTGATGAAAGTCGGAACACGAATTATTGAGTAAGATCAGGACATGGTCACGTCCTGATATCGCAGACCGGTCAGTTTCGCCTCCTTGACGGCGGTCTTGAACGCGTCGTCGCATATGATCGTGGCGAAGTTTTTCGTCAGACGGAACGCGTGATGCGAGCCAACACAGGCTTCATCGAAGCAGAGCTTCATGCTCGGAGTTATTTGATAAATAGGGGTTCTGGCGTCGCTCTGTTCAATTCTGACGTAGGAGCGAGCTTCGTCGACCGGATCGAGCATAGGCATCACTTCGCACAGCCAGAGGGGTGCTGGCTCCTGACCTGCGTCCACCTCTGTGTCCAGGCTGAGGAACTGGAAGTCGGTCTCGCTCAACTGTTCGAGAACCTGCTTGGCCCTATCCGACACCAGCCAGAACGAATGATGCTGTTCAAAGTCGTTCGGACTATGCCCGAGCTGTGTGCTGACGCGAAATCGAGGTTTGACCGGGTAGTTCCGGAAGCCGCGTATAAACGAATCCGGGGGAACAAAAACGCCGACGGGGGGCCTTCGCGGAAAACCTCGTCCTTATTTAGGAGCTCAACTCCTTTAGGTCTGGAATGCGCCTTGTATGTTATACGATAGAATTTTCGCGCTTTGACCCGTGCTGGTTGCTGCTGCTTCGTGGGCACGGCTTTCTCCGATGCGTCGAGCGCCGAGGCGTTGGCGGAACGTGAAATCCCCATTGTCAACACTCCGTATATTTCTCTCATTCGGCGAGTGCTACACGGACCGCCTATTCGATTCGTCCCGGCGAATTCCGGCCGTCATCCTCCCGCCGCCTCTTGGCTGCGAGCGAGCCGGCGATAACCGCCAAGCCTGGAAAACGCTCCGACATGCAAAGACGCACGACGATGCGTTCGGTTTCTGAAACGCCGAAGGTGCTGCCATCCTCGAGAACCAGGCCATTTTGCACGAGATAGGTCGCCAATCCGTGCGCCCGCTCCAATACAGACTTGAACGCACTCACCGGACCGACCAGTTCCAATTCCCTCCCGACGAAGTTGGCCAACCCCTGCGTGAGGACGCCGACGCCGCCGGTTCGTTCATCCTGGAACGGATGAAAGCCGATCCAGAGCGCAGTGGGAAAATCCGGATAGGGTGCGAAAGCTGCTTCTGACATCTGTAGCCAGCGAGCCGCTGGATTTGCGAGCTTGCTACCCCAGACGACGCCGAGGCAACCCGGCGTGGTGGCGAGCAGTCCGCCCACCACCGCCGTGATGACGCGGGCGACAGCAAGGCGATCCTTCTTGCTTTCCATGACAGACACGATGAGATGCGTTCGCTGACGATCGAACTCTTGCGAAGAGTTCACCCATATGGCTGAAGCGCGCGCTAGTAATCCCTCGTCGCGTGGCAGTGGCGACATCACCGACATTATCGCGACAACCCCCCCGTCGCATAGAAGCAGTGGATCATGCTCGCCAGTGCGGTTGTTTTCGGGCACACTCACGGCAACGCCGGGATGACGGCGACCGACAGCCTTGGCAAGCGGCTTCATGTCGGGCCTAGCTAGGCGATCGAGAAGCACGAAGGCCAGTTGATAATCCATGAAAACTGCTCAACATGTTGGGATCGCTTGTCTATTGCTCACTTCAGGGTCCGTTCAAATGATAACCCCTCCATGTCCGCCGGTCGCCGTCCTGTGCTTCATTAGCTAAACTTCCGTAACGTAATCAAGTCTTCGAGATTAGCGCTGTGTTGCCCATTTGCCGAAATGCGACAAAATGAGCACGTCTCCGTCGGGATTGGATTCCATTATTTTTGAACTCAACTGCGTATCGAGTGGCATGCAGATTACATTACGTATTTAAAAGCTGTCAAGCTCATGCATGAGCGGTGATGGCGTCGTCGGCGATGCCGCCGATCAATATGTCATTGCCGCCGGCGCCGTCGAGAAAGGCGTTGGAGGTCATCCCCGAGGCGTTGAACACATCGTCGCCATCGTCGCCGATCGCCTCTTCCACATGAGCGGCTGCGAGGTCGAGCGTCACTGCGGTGACGAACGACTATATCCGGGCGGCGCGAACGTCCGCGATATCCAGAGAAAGCGATCCCTGCGGCCACGCGCGACGAATGGCCGGTTATGGCGCGACTTTGCCGATCATGATCGAGGAAGCTGAGGTCGATCCTTGCAGCGAATCACGGGCCTCGTTAATCTCACGTCCACAGGCTCGACCCGCGCCTCCCCCCTCCTTTTGGGGAAGTATCGCACATACAGGGCAATACCATCATCGAACCATCCGTTCGAGCGTCGCATGAGGAGGGGTTGCGCATTCGGCTCGGAATGGAGGGTCTTGATGAAACTTTCTGCCCCGATATTCCAATTGAAGCGTCGAGCCAAGTTGATGGCTCGGACTAACAATGTCCCTTTGCACAAAGCTTTGGATCAAGTTGCGCATGAGGAGGGTTTTGCGCGCTGGAGCCTGCTTTCGTCGCAAGTCGGAGCGGCAACTCTGTCGAAAACGATTTTATCTCGGCTAGATGATGGTGATTTGCTGTTGTTGGCCGGTCGTCCTGGTCACGGCAAAACTACCCTTGGTCTTCAGCTATTGCTTAATTCCGCCAGCGACAACCGGAAGGCTGTGTTCTTCACATTAGAGTCCACGGAGGAGCAGGTGAGGAAACACATCCAGTCTCTGGAAAAGGAGCCTCTCGTTGGAGGCAGGTTGGAGATTGTCACGTCGGATGAAATCAGCGCGGATTACATTATCCGCCATTTGTCGGGATCGAAGCGCGGAACGGTTGCCGTCATCGACTATCTGCAAATATTAGATCAGCAGCGTAGCAAGCCAGTGCTTTCTGAGCAAGTTCTTGCTCTTCGAAATTTCGCCAGAGAGTCGGGTGTTGTCCTGGGTTTCATATCCCAGATTGACCGTTCGTTTAATCCAGAGAGTAAACGACTACCGGATATCCGGGACATCCGCCTGCCCAATCTGGTTGAGTTAGGGCTATTCACAAAAGCTTGTTTCTTGCATAGTGGGGAGGCCCAACTGCAAGACTTGGCGTAAAATGCTCAACTGCCGCGGCTCAGCAGAAGTTCCGCGGCAGTCGTCTTTCAATGACCGAAATTGGCGCGACATCGCCGGGCGTGTACGGCAATGAATGAACGGGACCTCGCTCCCGATCGGGCGACGACCGACGCCCGATCGGCTAGAAAGCGTCATGACGATCAAAATCTACATCGACGGCGACGCATGCCCTGTGAAGGATGAGACGTATAAGGTCGCCTCTCGCTATGGGCTGCAGACTTTCGTCGTCTCCAACAGCTTCATGCAAATCCCGCGATCGCCGATGATCTCGCGGATCATCGTCGAGGTGGGAGCCGACGCGGCCGATGATTGGATCGCCGAGCAGGTCGCCGCCGGAGATGTGGTCGTCACCGCCGATATTCCTTTGGCCGCGCGTGTATTGGCGAAGGACGCGCACGCCATCGCGCCCTATGGCCGCGCCTTCACCAAGGATTCGATCGGTCTGGCGCTCGCGCAGCGCTCGCTCATGGAGCATATACGCTCGACGGGCGAGGTCACCGGCGGGCCGCCGCCGTTTTCTTCGGCCGCCCGGTCGCAGTTCCTTCAGGCCTTGGATCAGGCCATCGCCAGAGAGCAGAGACGGCGGCGATAGACCGGCGCCCGCCCCATTTCACCGAATCGCTCCCCTCCTATAGATTGCCGCGCTCCATTCACCGCCGGCTCCCTTCATGCGCGTTCGCCGTCTCGATCCCATTCTCGTCGATCGCATCGCCGCCGGTGAGGTGATCGAGCGGCCGGCTTCCGCCGTCAAGGAGCTGGTCGAGAATGCGCTCGACGCCGGCGCCGCGCGCATCGACGTCGCCATAGAGGCGGGTGGGCGGCGGCTCATTCGCGTGATCGACGATGGATGCGGCATGAGCGCCGAGGATTTGGCGCTCGCCGTCGAGCGTCACGCCACCTCGAAAATCCCCGATGGCGATCTGACCGCCATAGCGACGCTCGGCTTTCGCGGCGAGGCGCTGCCCTCCATCGCCGCGGTCGCCGATCTGACCATCGACGCGCGCGCGGCCGGCGCCGAGGTCGGCGCGCAGATAAGGGTGGAGGCGGGCGAGAAGCGCGGGCTCAAACCCAGCAATTGGCCCAAGGGCGCGCGGGTGGAGGCGCGCGATCTCTTCGCGGCGACGCCGGCGCGGCTCAAATTCCTGAAGACCGAGCGGGCGGAGACGGCGGCCGTCGCCGATGTGGTCAAACGGCTGGCCATGGCCAATCCGGCGGTGCGCTTCTCTTTCGCGGCGGATATGGGCGCCTCCTTCGATTATCCCGCCTGCGGGGCGTCCGAGGAGGGGCGGGCGCGGCGCATCGCCCAGGCGCTGGGGACGGAATTCGCCGATAATGCGATCGCGCTGCATGCGGAGCGCGAGGCGTTCCGCCTCGAGGGGCTCGCCGGCCTGCCGACCTTTCATCGCGCCAATGCGCTGATGCAATATGTCTATGTGAACGGCCGTCCGGTGCGCGACAAGCTGTTCTCGGGCGCGATACGGGCCGCCTATCTCGATTTTCTCTCGCATGACCGCCATCCGGCGCTGGCGCTGTTCCTCGAATGCGATCCGCGCGTCGTCGATGTGAACGTCCATCCAGCCAAGGCGGAGGTGCGCTTTTCCGATCCCGGCCGCGCGCGCGGCCTGGTGGTGGGCGCGCTGAAGGAGGCGCTGGCCTCGGCGCTCCATCGCAGCGCCGACACGCCGGCCCGCGCCGCGCTGGATGTGCTCGCCGAGCGGGCCAGAACGCCCGGGCGGGAATGGTCGGCCGCTTCCGGCGCGGGCTTCTCTTCCTTCGGCGGGCCGCCGCGCAGCCGGCCGCTCGACTGGAATTTGCGCAGCTCGCCCAGCGCCCCGGCCGGCTTTGCGGAGCCGCCGCAAGCGGCTTTCGACGTCGGGCTGCCTTCGGCCGACGCGCGGCCCGCGGCCGCGCCGCCCGCGGCCGCCGCTGTGGAGAACCCGCTCGGCGCGGCGCGGGCGCAGCTGCACGAGACCTATATCGTCGCGCAGACCAAGGACGGGCTGGTCATCGTCGATCAGCACGCCGCCCATGAGCGGCTCGTCTATGAGAAATTGAAGGCCCAGCGGGAGGCGGAGGGCGTCGCCCGCCAGCTGCTGCTGGTTCCGCGCGTCGTCGAGCTGGATGCGACGCGGCTCGACGCGCTGCTGTCGGCGCAGGAGGAGCTTTCCGCCCTCGGCCTGGCGCTGGAGCCTTTCGGGCCGGGCGCCGCGCTGGTGCGGGAGACGCCGGCGGCGCTCGGCGACATAGATGTCGGAAGGCTCATCGAGGATATCGCCGATCTCCTCGCCGAGGAGGGGGACGCGCGTGGGTTGACGCGGCGGCTCGATGCGCTTTTGGCGCGCGTCGCCTGTCACCATTCGGTGCGCGCCGGCCGCCGGCTGACGGCGGAGGAGATGAATGCGCTGCTGCGCGAGATGGAGAAAACGCCGGGCGCCGGCCAGTGCAATCACGGCCGGCCGACCTATGTGGAGTTGAAGCTCGCCGACATAGAAAAGCTGTTCGGCCGCGGCTGATCGGCGCGGGACGCGGAAAAACCCTTAAGTCCGGGCGCGGCCGAGCGCTTTGATTTCAAGTCGGCGACGTGGCATTGTCGCGGCGCGACATTCGGCGCCCCGAAGGGAAATGACAGCGCCCGAGCCAGAGCGAAGGAACGCCGCGTCTTGATCGAACAAGCGATGTTTTTCGCGCTCGGGTTCCTCGCGGCCGGGCTGTTCACATTGATGTTCCTGCCCGCCTTCTGGCGGCGGGCCATGCGTCTGTCGCTGCGCCGGCTGAATATGCTGACGCCTCTCTCGATCGAGAAAATGGTGGCGGAGCGCGATCTGCTGCGCGGCGAGCTGGCCGTGCGCTATCGCCGGCTCGAGCAGCAGATGGCGACGGTCCGATCGACCAAGGCGCAGGATATGGTCGAGATCGGCCGCAACGCCGCGCGCGTCGCGCAGCTCGACGGCGAGCTGACGCAGGCGGTCGCGCGCGGCGATGAATTCGAGCGCAAGTTCAACGAGACCAGCGGCTTCCTCGAGGAGCGCACGGCGTTGCTGCAATCGACGGAAACCGCGCTGCACGACATGACCGACCGCGTCGAGACGTTGATCTACAATCTGCGCAATGTGGAGATGGACAAGGAGCAGCTCGCCCGCCTCAGCGAGGAGAGCCGCGCCGAGGTCGTGACCCATGAGTCGAGCATCGCCAGCCTGCATGTGCAGAACGCCGAGCTGCGCCAGCGCCTGGACGCGCTGCAGACGGAATTCGCAACCGCCTCCGCCGTGGCGGAGCGTCTGTCCGCCGTCGACGGCGTGCTGGCGCGCACGACGCGCGAGCTCGACGCCGCCGTGCTGGAGACGGCCGATCTGAAGAAGGATCTCGACGAGACCCGCGCGCGGTTGGCGGCGTCGGAGCACAGCTCCGCGGCCGAGATCGCGCATCTCGAGGCGGCTCTGCGCGTCGCCCGCGCGGAGGAGCGCGACCACGCCGATCGGCTGGAGACGGCGCGTTCCGACAATGCGCTGCTGCAAGGGACGATGGACGCGCTGCGCAAGGAGCATGCGAGCCTGCGCGAGACGATGGCGGCGGCCCCGGCCGCAGCGCCCGCCGAGGCGGCGGCGGCGGGCGACCGCGAGGTGCTGGTTCTGCGGCAGGCGATCGTCGATCTCGGCGCCAGAATGGCGGAGATCGCCGCCGCCACGGCCGCCGATCCGGGCGAAGCGGCCCAATCGAAACGCGCCTGACGAGACAGGCCCGAGCGGAGCTTTAGCCCCGCCCGGCGTTCTTCCGAGCCTTCAGAGTGATTCCGGTTCATATTGAACCGGAATCACTTTCGATCTCCTTGTTCTGTCGTGTTTTCTTCACGCGAACCGGTTCCCACTTCGCTCGAAAACACTCTAGTGCTGCTGGGGCGGCAGCTTGCCTTCCGGCGTCGCCTTGTCGACGACCTTGGGCAGATATTCGGCCAGCGCCGCCGAGACCTTGTCCATCGGAATGCCGAATTTATTGCCGAGCTCCTTCACCCGATCGGAGCCCAGCGTCTGCTGCACCTGCTCGGCGGAGATGGGCATGTTCGGGCCGGTGCCGACCCAGGACTTCACCTTCTCGCCATAGCCGCTCTTCTCGAAGTCTTGGAGCACGTTCTGCAAGCCGCCGCGCTTCTCGATATAGCCGTTGATCAGAGTGGCGAGCTCGACGCCGATCGCGCCGCCGATGATTCCGTCCAGCAGACCCATTTTTCATCCTCCTTGGCAGAAGCTGGGGCGCCATGATCCCGAGGGGCCATAGCGACGCTGCTCACTTAGGGCGCGGCGTGGCCGCGTCGATGCGGCGCGCCGCCGCGAAGGGGCGGGGAAGCGGCGGCGGGCGACGAATTGACGTCGAGCCCCCGGCTCGGCTAGGGTTTCTCCTTATCTTCCGAGACTTGCATTTCAGGGAAGGGGCGAGGGTGGAAAGCAAGCCGAAAGTCTTGTTTCCGCTGGACCCCGAGGACTGGCACGGCCATGCGTCGGAAACGCTCTGGGCCGAGCCGGTGGAAGGAAGCGGCTGGACGCGGTTCCGGCTGCTGAACTCCCCTTATTTCGTGACCGGGGTGTCGTTCCGCGACATTGTGATCGCCGTCCCCAGGGCCAACGGCCATGTCTTCGACTTCAAGGGCTTGGTGCGGAGCGGCGGCCATTCGACCTATATGCTGCTGATCGACGGCGAGGAGGTTCTGGCCGGCTCGGACTGGCGGCTGCTCAAGGCGATGGGCTGCTCCTATGAGAGCATGCATATCGACCTCAACGTCGGGCGCAAGCTGCTGCTGAGCGTCGATATTCCAGACAAGGTCGATATCGCCGAGGCGCATGCGATCATCGCGGAGGGCGAGTCGAAAGGCTTCTGGCTCTATCAGATCGGCTCCTCCACTTTCGAAAGGGAGACGCCGCTGCTCTCGTGAGCGGCGCCTGTGACGGCGAAAGCTCGAGGCCGCGTTTTCACGCTGCTTCGCCTTCCTTTATTTCCGCGCGGCGCCGGCGTATATGACGCGGCGACGCCCTGCGGGGCAGGAAAGCGGAATTTCAAGGGCCGGGACGATGGCGGGACATAGTCAGTTCAAGAACATAATGCATAAGAAGGGCAAGCAGGACGCGATCCGCTCCAAGCTCTTCTCCAAGCTCGCCCGCGAAATCACCGTCGCCGCCAAAATGGGCCTGCCCGACCCCAATATGAACGCCCGCCTGCGCGCCGCCGTGCTCGCAGCCCGCGCCGAGAATATGCCCAAGGACAATATCGAGCGCGCCATCAAAAAGGCCTCGGGCGCCGACGCCGAGAATTACGACGAGGTGCGCTATGAGGGCTATGCGCCGGGCGGCGTCGCCGTCATCATCGAGGCGCTGACCGACAATCGCAATCGCACCGCTGGCGAGATTCGCTCCTATTTCACCAAGGCGGGCGGTGCGCTGGCGGAGACCGGCGCCGTCTCCTTCATGTTCGATCGCGTCGGCCTCATCGAGTTTCCGCGCAAGGCGGCCTCTGAGGACGCGATGATGGAGGCGGCGATCGAGGCCGGGGCCGAGGATGTGGCCGTCGGCGAGGAGACGCATGACATCATCACCTCGGTCGAGGGCCTGCGCGACGTCGCCAAGGCGCTGGAGGCCAAATTCGGCGAGCCGAAAAAGGCCGCGCTGGTTTGGCGGCCGCAGAATTCCGTCGCCGTCGATGATGAGGCGGGCGAGAAAATCCTCAAGCTGATCGGCGCCCTCGAGGACAATGACGACGTGCAGAACGTCTACGCCAATTTCGAGGTGTCGGACGCTCTGGTCGCCAAGCTGTCGGGCTGAGAGGCGAGGGGGCCGACCGGCCCCGCTCGCATATTTGCGTTCCTCCCCGATCGATCGAGTGGAAGCGGCGGTCAGTCCGCCTCTTCCAAATGCTCGATCGGCAGCCCGTTCACCTGCGCGATGAGCACGGGCGACGCCTTGAAGGTCAACACCTTGCGCGAGCAGATCGGCGCCTCCACGCCGGTCTTGGGATTGCGGCCGACACGCTCGCGCTTGGCGCGAACGTTGAAGCTGCCGAAGGATCGCAGCTTGACCGATTCCCCTCGCACGAGGGCTTCGCTGATCTCCTCGAAGGTGGCGTCGAGGATCTGGCGGGCTTCGGCGCGCGACAGCGTTGGACAACAGCTGTACACGGCCTCGCGCAGGGACGCCCGCGTCAAAGTGCGCCCTGGCTCGATTTTCTTCGTCATGCTACGGATGCGGGCGCAAGCCTGCCCGCTTCGCGGCTTTTGGTTCGCGAGGCCATTATTTTTTGCTCCCCCCCCCTCTGCCGGCGCCTTTTTTGCGGCGCGCCGATCCTGTTTTGCGGATTGTCGGCAGTCTAAACAATAATGTAGCCACACTTTGCCGAATCGCGCAAGAGCGCCTGGGATTTCCCCTGAAGGCTCCGCTGGTTAGATCGTAAACGCACGGCTGCCGCCCGTTCAAACGGGCAGGCTCACCCTATGGCTCGCGACGGGAATCATGGCGCGGACCTTACGGATGCGGTCACGGTCGATTCGCGTCGAGACGAGGCCGACGCCCTCCGAAGCGCGGGCGACGACATGGCCCCAAGGGTCGGCGATCAACGAATTGCCATAGCTCGCGCGGGTCTCGTGTCCCGCCTTATGCGCGCCAGTCTGATTCGGGGCGCAGAAATAGGCCTGGATCTCGATCGCCCGGGCGCGGGCCAGCACCTCCCAATGATCCTTGCCAGTGACGAGGGTGAAGGCGGAAGGGAGGGCGACGATATCGGCGCCCTTGTCGGCGAGCGCCTGGAAAAGATAGGGAAAGCGCAGATCGTAGCAAATGGCGCAGCCGATGGTGAGGCCCTCGCAATCATAGGTGACGACCGCATCGCCGGGCTTGAAGGCGGCGCTCTCGCGATATTGCGCGCCGTCCGGGGCGGTGATGTCGAACATGTGAATCTTGCGGTAGCGCGCCACTTCCCTGCCGCTGCGGTCGAAGGCGACCGTGGTGTTGTGGAGGCGCTCCTCGCCGGGGACCTTCTCGAGAATGGAGCCGGCGTGGATGAAGACGCCATATTCGCGGGCGAGGGCGCTGCAGAGCGAATAGGCGGGGCCGCCGGGCAGCTCCTCGGCGGCGGCGGCCTTGTCGGCGCGATTGCCGCCGATGAAGTCGAAAACCTCCGGCAGACAGATCCAGTCCGGCCGCTCCTCGCGAACGGCCTGGTCGATGAGCGCCCGGGCGGCGGCGAGATTGGCGGCTTTGTCGCTGACCGAATTCATCTGGACCAGGGTGACTTTCATCGCTTCACGTCTCACGGGCTGGAGGGGGCGGCGCCGCCGCCATGGGAGGCGACATTCTAGACCGGCGCGGCGATCGCGAAACGCGGAAATTTTCGCTTCCCTTCCTGCATTTCTGCATTGCATTGGCGCGACGATGCTTCTAGTTTCCGCCCCGCCGACGTGCCGCCATAGCTCAGTTGGTTAGAGCACCAGATTGTGGATCTGGGGGTCCCCCGTTCAAGTCGGGGTGGCGGTACCATTCAAGCTGCTGAAAAATAGAGGCTCTTGGCTTCCGCGGGCGCAGCCGTGACGTGGCTGGCGCGGTCTCGAATCTCGCCGTTCGGCGCTGTCTCTCCGCGCGTGAATTTGTCAGTCGCTCGCAACGCGCTCTAGCTGCGTCGCGACCCTCCGCCGCCGCCTCCGATTTTACACGCGCAAATCACCGCCCCGGCCGTCCGACGCCGGGGCTCGGCGCGCCGCCGCCGCCGCCGAAGCCGCCCGGCCCAGACGGAAAGCCGTGACCGACCGGACCCGTCGGAATTGCAGGAGTCCCGTAGCCGCCCGGCGCGCCCGGAGAGTCTAGGCCGGATGGAAATTGGACGCCGACGCCAGGGGATGCGTCCGCGGGCCGGCGCGTCGGGCTCGGCGGCTCGAGGTTCTCGCGCTGCTCCTTGGCGGCGCCGCGCTTGCCGAGCGTCTCGCTCGTTCTGAGCGAGCGAATCGACCAGCCGCCCGCCGTTGTCGCATCTATGTCGACGACCGCGCGCGCCACGCCCTGGAAGGAAAGATCATGACCGCCGCCGAGCGTCAGGCCGCTCGCGGTCTTCACTGTCGCGCCGCGCCGCTCGAGATAGGTCTCCACCAGAAAATTGCTCGGCCCGCGCGGGAGCCAGGCGTCGGCGGATGTCGAGGTCACGTCCAGAGTTCCATCCGCGGCCGCGCCGCGCACCAATATGCGCTGGCCGAGCATGGCCTCCGCGACGCCGGACAAGGTCTGCGCGCCGATCGCGAGCCGGCGATCCGACGCGCGCGTGACGACGCCGGCGAGCTGGGCGGCGCCGGGCTCCACTCTTTCCACGAGGCTCGCGACGATCGTCTGATCCGGCAGGCGAAGGCCGCTCACCGCCACCTGCTGGCCGACGGCGAAGGCGCTCGGCTTCTCGATTCTTGCGCCGCGTCCGAATTCGATTCTTTGGCCGAGAACGCGCAAGCCATGGTCGAAGACTTGCTCCACCGGGCCGACGACCTCGCGCAGAATCTGAATTTTATTCGTGGTCGATCGTCCGCCGTCGTTGAAGGCCACCAGCGAGACGACATGGCCGATGCGCAGATCGCCGACGTTCGCCGCGCGGCCGTCGATGCGCACCTCGGCGTCCGCAGGATAGGAGACGCGAAGCCCGTTGACGATGATGCTGCCGAAAGCGCGAATGGTTCCGACGACGCCGGTTCCGCCAATGCCATTGTCGCGGTCGGGAATGACGGAGATATAGCCGGTTCCGCCAATGCCATTGTCCTTGGGCTTGTCTCCGGCCGCCTGCACGCGCGTCACGGCGGAAGAGAGAAGCGAGACGAGCAGCGTCGCCAATTGCCGTCGGGTCGGATGGCGGAACGGGCTCACGAGCGCGCGCCCTTCTTTCCGCTCGCCGACTCGCCCGAAGGCCGCTCATCCTCGCGATACACATAGACGCCGAAGGTCCAGCGCCAGCCTCCCTCCTCGCCGCTGCGCTGGAGCGTCTGCGCCTCGCGATTTGCCGCGATCAGCCCTTCCATCGCCAGCTCGCGCGACAGCGCCTCGAGGCGCCGCGCGCCATCCTCCGAGAGACCTTCGTAATGAACGGCGCGCTCCATGAAAGGCGCCGGCTCCTGAATGATATTGGCGGCCGCCGCCGCTATGTGATCGTGGAGATTGCGGCCGAAATAGTAGAGCTGACGCTCGTCGCCCTTGTTGGGCGCGATCGCCGCCTCGCCGAGCACGACGCGTCCATCCGCATCGAGCGATGCGATTTTGCGATCGAGCCATTCGTCGAGCACGGCGCGCGGGCGCACGTCGCGCGTCACTTCCTCGACCAGCGATTCGAAGGTCGGACCGCGCCCTTGCGATCCCGCGCGCCGCAGCGGCGCCGGGGCGCCCTTCCTATCGGTGAAGCGCCGATCGCCGAGCCATAGAGCGACGATCTGCGACGTGCGCGAGACGCTGGCGGGAACGGTCCGCACCGGCGCGCCGGCCTCTCTGAGGCGCCGGACCTCCTTGCGGTGAATGCCGGTGAGCAGGCTGATGCGGCTGTCGGTCTGTTCCTTGTCCGGCAGAGCGAAGTCGTGAACCGCGACATTCACATAGAGCTCGCGCAGCAGATCGCAGAGCGCGGGAAATGTCGCGCCGTAGCGAATGAGCAGCCGCACGAGCGGACGCAGCAGCCGGGCGATCGGCTGTTGCAGACGCGCGGCGTCGGTAAGCCCATTGTCCTCGCTATCGGCCATGATCGAAGGTAACCCGGCGGCGCGTGGGATACAATCCCACGTGCTCTTGACAGGGTGGATTTTTGTTCGCAGAGTGCGTGGGATATTTTCCCACGCTGCGCGAAGGGCCGGCGAAGCGGGCGAATGTCACGCTTGAAACGCGCGTTCCCGACGAACTGCCGACGATGGCTCGGGTCGAGAGGCGCGAGACGACGGCGATCGTCGGAGCATTCGGGAAACTTCGAGCCATGAACATGCATGCAATGCCGGATTTTCTGAAAAACGCAGGCTCTGCGGGGCTCTCCGACGACATCGCGCGCCAGCAGGACGATGCGACGCGGATCGCGCTCTATCTCGCTGCGCAGATCCAGAAGGAGCATCTCGAGCTTCATCGCCAGCGCGTCGCCGGCGCCATCGATCCCGTCACCGCGCATTGCTATCTGAAGATCAAGGAATTCATCTGGACCGCGACGCGCCTCCTCGGCTTGGCGCATCTGCATGACGGCACGCGCAAGCGCATTCCCGCTCCGTCGCATCCGCGCAATCCGCTCGGCGGCGACGATCCGACTTGCGCCATTCTCGACTCCACATCGCCACGGCTCTTCATCGATGTGACGCCGACCTATCGACATGGCGGCAATCAGGGGATTCAGCGCGTCGTTCGCGAGATCGCCAAGCGTTCGATGCGCGGCGAAGGCGCGCTTCCCGTGGTGATCCAGAATGGACGGCTCGCGCCTTATTTCGAGCGCCGCGCGCCGCTGCCGCCGATAGAATTTCGCAAGGGCGACAAATTCCTGATCTTGGACGCGAGCTGGCTGGTGACGGACGAATATGTTCCGATCATCGAAAAGCTGACGGCCGCCGGCGGACAGCTCGTCACTTTGGTCTATGATCTCATCCCGCTGACGCAGCCGCTCAGCGTCGCCGCGCCGATGACGGATCAATTCAAGACATGGTTCGAATCCATCGTGCTGAAGAGCGATCGCATCCTCTGCATATCGCGAAGCGTGGCCGATGACGTCGTCGCCTATATCTCGCGTGAGGGCGCGCGGACGAAGCCGGATCTGCGCGTCGGCTGGTGGCGGCTCGGCGCGGATTTCGACGAGCAGGCCGAAAAATCCGTCTCCGCCGAGGCGCGTGAGATAACAGCGGACGACACGCCCATCTTCTTGAGCGTCGGCACGCTCGAGCCCAGAAAAGCCTATCCGATCGCGCTCGAGGCCTTCGATATTCTTTGGCGCTCCAATGTCCTCGACGCGCGCTATGTCATCATCGGCCGTCCCGGCTGGCAGAGCGAGGCGCTTCAGCGCGACATCAACGACCATCCCGAGCTCGGCCGCCGTCTCTTCTGGCTGAACGATGCGAGCGACGCCGATCTTCGACATTGCTATGAGCATGCCCGCGGCTTGATCTTTCCGTCCATGGTCGAAGGATTCGGCCTGCCGCTCGTCGAGGCCGGCCGGCGTGGTATTCCCGTCATCGCCTCGGATATTCCGGTCTTTCATGAAATCGCCGGACCCGATGTCCGCTACTTCGATCTTCTCGATCCGGTCGATCTCGCCCACGAAATTCTGCGCCTCTCGCGCGAGGCGCCGATGCGCGGCGAAGCCTCTTACCTCACATGGGACGACGCCGCGGACGCGCTGCTGGAGCTGGTGACGAGAGACGCCTATCAGGCGCGAATCGTCGGCGCGGCGAGCGCGCCCGGCCTCGCCGCGCATGGCCGATGAGCCGAGCGCTTTTTGAAACATCCTGCAAGAGGAGCTTGCATGAATCTATCGATCATCATGATGATCCAGCCGCTGGTCGAGAAAGCCGACGGCATTCTCCAGCTCTTGGCCAATGGGCTCGTCGTCGTCGATCTCGCCGGCTTTCTGCTGATTCTCGGAGCTCTCGTCTTTGAGCTTTTTTGACGTCGCCGTCCGAGCGGCGCATGCGAATACGAGACAGAAAATGCGATATTTCGATCGAAGCGCAATATTCATCGACGGCGCGAATCTTCATCTGACGGTCAGCTGTCTCGGCATAGATCTCGACTACGCCCGGCTTCTGCGCGCGCTTCGCGGAAAGGCGTCCTCCGCCCAGGCTTTCTATTATGTGGCGTTGAGCGACTCGCAATCCAATGGAGCCATAAATCGGCTGACGGACTGGCTCGCCTATAATGGATATATCGTCGTCGCGAAGCCGATCGCGGAAACGGTCGATGGCTTCGGCCGCCGTCGATTCAAAGGCAGCATAGACGTCGATCTCGCCGTCGCCGCCATGGCGATGGCCGAGCATGTCGATGCGATGACATTGGTGTCGGGCAATGGCGCCTACCGATCGCTCATCGGCGCGGTCCAGCGCAAGGGCGTGCGCGTCTCCGTCGCTTCCACGATCAAGACGCATCCGCCGATCATCGCCGAGGAATTGCGACGCCAGGCGGATGATTTCATCGATATCGGCGCCATAGCGGACAAGATTCGACGCGCCTCGATCGAAACCATCGGCTGATCGAGAGGCCGAGGAGAGCGCGAGCGATCACGCTCGATCATTGCGCGGCTTTGCGTCGCCTGCCGGAAGGAAGATCGCGAGCAGTCCGATCAGCGGCAGGAAGGAGCAGATCTGATAGACGAATTCTATGCTCGTCCGATCCGCGAGCGCGCCGAGCGCCGCTGCGCCGAGGCCGCTCATGCCGAATGCGAAGCCGAAGAAGAGGCCCGAGACCGCGCCGATGCGATTGGGCGTCAGCTCCTGCGCATAGACGAGAATCGCCGGAAACGCCGAGGACAGCATGAAGCCGATCACCGCGCTGAGGCCGACCGTCGCCGGCAGGCCGACATAGGGCAGGGCGAGAGTGAAGGGCAGGACGCCGAGAATGGAGCCCCAGATCACGCGCTTGCGGCCGAGCCGATCGCCCATGGCGCCGCCGATGACCGTGCCTCCCGCCGATGTGGCGAGAAAGACGAACAGATAGATTTGCGAGTCCTGCGGCGACGTGTCGAAGCGGCTCATCAGATAGAAGACATAATAATTGCTGAGCCCGGCAAGATAGACGAATTTCGAGAACATCAGCGCGATGAGAACCGCGAGCGTGCGGCGGCGCTGCGCCGGTGAGAGCCCCACGCTGGCGCGCGTCGCCGCGCCGGACCGGCTGCGCGCATGGCCATTGTTGCGAATCCAATGTCCGAGCGGCGTCACCACGCAAATGCCGCCGAGCGCGACGAGCGCGAACCAGGCGAGGCTGCTCTGTCCGCGCGGCAGAATGAAGAAAGCCGCGAGCAATGGTCCGAGCGAGGAGCCGAAATTGCCGCCGACCTGAAACAGCGATTGCGCGAGGCCATGCGCGCCGCCCGAGGCGATGCGGGCGATGCGCGAGGATTCGGGATGGAAGATGGAGGAGCCGACGCCGAGCAGCATCGCCGCTGCGAGCAGCGCCGGATAGCTCGGCGCGAAGGCGAGGCCGAGCAGGCCGCACAGGGTCGAGCCCATGCCGACGACCAGTGAAAAAGGCTGCGGGCGGCGATCGGTGTAGAGGCCGACGAGCGGCTGCAGCAGCGAGGCGGTGATCTGATAGGCGAGGCTGAGCAGGCCGATCTGCCCGAAATCGAGATCGAACCCGCCTTTCAGCAGCGGATAGATCGCCGGCAGCAGCGATTGCATCATATCGTTCAGAAAATGGGAGAAGCTGATCGCGCCCAGCACGGGAAATGCGGGCGCGCCGGCCTCCGGCCGATCGGCGACGGATCTGCTCAAGGGTGACGCCTTTCTCCCTCTGAGCGCGCGAGGACGCGGCTGAACGGAGGGAATTCCGACTCGGGGCTGCACGCCGTCCGAGGCGGCGATTCATAAAAGGCAAAGCCTTCGTCGTCCACCCGAAGACGCGCCGCCGGCAGGGCCGAGGTCGGCGAATGGAGCCGAGGTCGAGGCGGTCGAGACCCGAGACGAGCGCGCGGCGCGAGCCGGCTCCGGACGAGGGCGTTGCCGGCGGAGACCGCGGTCGAATTCTGACGAGCGTTGACCCTCGGCGCCGTCGGGACGATAGTGCGGCAACGACTCCGCGTAACCGCGGCAAGCGCCTGTTTTCCCTATGAGAGGTTAGAAGATGTCCGCCTATGTGAAAATCGAGACTGTGTCTTTCGGCGAGGTGGAGCGCCGCCTTGCGGCGGTTCCGGAGGACGGCGGCAAACCTCTCGTCCTCGTCGCCCTCGCGGGAGCCAAGCTTCGCTTCGGCTCGGAATCCGAGACCATTCTCAAAGAGGCGCTTCCGCAGCTGAGCCGCGCCGCCGCCGCGGCGAAATTCACCGGCAAGCGCGGAACCTCGCTCGATCTCTACGCGCCGCAGGGGCTCCCCTCCGTCGGCCGTCTGCTGGTCATCGGGGTCGGCGCCGCCACTGAGGGCGATTCGGCCGACAAGGCCGAGGTTTTCGACGATTTTCTCGGCCTCGGCGGCCAGCTGGCCGCCAAGCTCGGCCAGGGCCAGAATGCGCTCGTCGTCTTCGATCCGCCGGAGGCCCCGGCCGATCCCGCCGCGGCGGCCGGCCAATTCGCGCTCGGCGCGGAGCTGCGCGCCTATAAGTTCGACCTCTACCGCACCAAGAAGAAGAAAGACGATACGGAGCGCGACGGCGCGAGCGACATAGCGCTCGCCATCGCCGATCCTGACGCCGCGCGCGCCGCGGTCGGGCAATCGCTCGGCCTCGCCGAGGGCGTCGTCATCGCCCGCGATCTCGTCAATGAGCCGGCCAACGTCCTCTTCCCGGAAGAGTTCGCGCGCCGCGCCGCCAAGCTCGCCGCTCTCGGCGTCGAGGTGGAGATTCTGGACGTTCCGGCGCTGCAGGCGCTGGGCTTCCGCGCGCTGCTGGGCGTCGGCCAGGGCTCCGTCCATCCGAGCCGCGTGGTGGTGCTGCGCTGGAACGGCGGCGCCCCCGGCGCGCAGCCCATCGCCTTCGTCGGCAAGGGCGTCTGCTTCGACACCGGCGGCATCTCCATCAAGCCCGCCGCCAGCATGGAGGATATGAAGGGCGACATGGCCGGCGCCGCGGCCGTGACCGGCCTTCTCCACGCGCTCGCCACGCGCAAGGCCAAGGCCAATGTCATCGGCGTGCTCGGCCTCGTCGAGAACATGCCCTCGGGCGAGGCGCAGCGGCCGGGCGATATCGTCACCTCGCTCTCCGGCCAGACGATCGAGATCATCAACACCGATGCGGAAGGCCGCCTCGTGCTCGCCGACGCGCTCTGGCACGTGAAGGACAAATACAAGCCCGCCTTCATCATCGATCTGGCGACGCTGACGGGCGCCATTCTGGTGGCGCTGGGCCAGGAGCACGCCGGCCTCTTCTCAAACAATGACGAGCTGGCCGGCCGCATCCTCGACGCGGGCAAGGCGACCGGCGAGAAGCTCTGGCGGCTGCCGATGGGTCCGGCCTATGACAAGCTCGTCGATTCGAAATTCGCCGACATGAAGAACACGGGCGGCCGCCACGCCGGCTCGATCACGGCGGCGCAATTTCTGGAGCGATTCGTCGACAAGACCCCCTGGGCGCATCTCGACATCGCCGGCACGGGCATGGGCTCGCCGGCCTCCGACATCAACCAGAGCTGGGCTTCCGGCTGGGGCGTGCGGCTGCTGGACCGCCTGGTGAAGGATTATTACGAGGCCTGACGAGACCGGCCGCCCCGCCGGGCTTCGGCGGGGCGGTGAATGACGAGCAATTTGGTTCGGATAACCTCTTGCTCGACCGACCGGAGCAGTCTATAGACCCCCTCGTCCGCTCCCTTCGTCTAGTGGCCCAGGACGTCGCCCTCTCACGGCGAAAACACCGGTTCGAGTCCGGTAGGGAGCGCCAATAAAATCAAGCGGTTGGAATTTAGTCTCGCGCCCGAGGCCGTGGCGCGTCCGTGGACCGGCGTCCAAATTCGGCGTCTGTGCCGCCACGCCCGCGGCCTGCCGCGATCGCGCTATTCCCCATCATTCGTCAGATGGCGCTGAGCCGATCAGAATTTCTGTCACTGCGATAGCGTCAGCGCGATTTTGAACGTCGCGCCGCCGCCGGGAGTGTCTTCGACCCAGATGCGGCCGCCATGAGCGTCCATAATTTCTTTGGCGATCGCGAGGCCCAGACCCGTGCCGGACGTCGTTTCGGTTTTTCGCCAGAAGGCTTCGAAGACCATTTCGCGAAGGGCGGGCGCGACGCCTTCTCCATGATCGATGATCGCGACGATTCCGTCATCATCGACTCGAACCACAATCGTTCCGTCTTTCGGCTCGGCGCGAAGCGCATTGTCGATGAGATTTGTCACGACGCAGTCGATCGCACGCTGATTTCCACGCACGAGCATCGACGCCCCGCTGCTCTCGAAATCGATGAATCGATTGCAATCCATCGCGAGCGGCAGAAAGTTGGACACTATTTGCCGAACCGATCGCTCGAGATCGATGCTTTGATCGAGCGTCGTCTGGCCTTCCGTCAGCCGCGCGGCGACCAGCATTTGTTCGACGATCGACCGAAGCTGGCTCGCCTCGCCCAGCAATTCGCTCTTGAGGGTGGACGCTTTCGCATTCTCCAAGCGCGCGCGCATTATGGCGAGCGGCGTGCGCAATTCATGCGCCGCATTGGCGGTGAAGCGCCGCTGTCGCTCCACCCCCGCATCGAGGCGCATCAAAGCCTCGTTCATTCCCTCCACCAAAGGCGCGATTTCGACGGGAACGCCGCTCGTCGGCAATCGCTGGCGCAATGAGTTCATGTCGATTCGCGCGACTTCGCCGACGATCGCTCGCAAGGGCGTCAGGCCGCGCCGCACGACGATCCAAGCGACTCCGACTGTCGTCAGCATGCCGACGATCAGATAGGCGCTGACCCAGGCGAGATCGTTCTTAAGGGAGAAAAATATGTCTTCGGGCCGAAATTTTTGTCCATAGAGCGCAACTTGCATCAGGCCTATGGGCGTCTTGCGAAACATCATATGACCGGAGCTGCCCGGCCATTGGTCGTCGCCCATGGTGAAATGGAGATGATCGGCGCGGATCTCGGCCAAGCTCGCCAATTTGGAGACGAGCTTCGGGGACGAGCCCGCCAAAGGCCGCATCCGCACCGGATCGAACACGGCGAAGAGCAGACCGGGAACGCGCTGCATTTCGAGTTGCAGGCCGCGCGTCGGCTCGATTTTTCCGAGGCCGTCCTCTCCGCGCGCTAATGAGTTGTCCACGAGAGCGGTTACGCGAACAGACGCCATTTCATCGAATGACGCATTGAACCCGCCGACATTGGCCAGTCCTAGAACGAACATCACGATCCAGGCGAACACGAATGCGGGAATTTGCGCGGCCGTCAGCAGAACGGTAACGCGCAATGCGAGCGACGGGGCGTTGGTCACGCCTCGTCCTCATTCGATTTCGATTCCCGAATGATGTAGCCGAGGGAGCGAGCCGAATGAATTTCGACGCCGGCTTTCAATTGGGTCAGGCGAACGCGCAGGCGCGACACCTGCGACGTCAGCGCGTGGTCCTGCGCCTCGATCTCGTTTCCGTAGAGCTGGGCGTTGAGCGCTTCTCGCGAAACGACGCAATTGGCGCGACGCAGCAAAGTCTCCAATAGGATCAGCTCGCTGCGTGGGAACAGAGCGGGTCGACCGGCGATCGACACTGTGCGCTCGTCCAAATCGAGGGACAGCGTCCCGAGCTCGATCGGCGGACTCGGCTGATCCCTGCGCCTTCGAAGATGCGCGCGAATGCGGGCGATCATTTCGTCGAGGTTGAACGGCTTGGTGAGATAATCGTCGGCTCCGGCCTCCAGTCCGTCGATTTTATCGTCGATCGCATCGAGCGCGGTCAGCATCAGAATGCGGATCGCCGGCTGCTTCTTTCGCAGCAGGGCGATCAGAGAGATGCCGTCTCCGTCGGGTAGTCGCCTATCCAGCAAGGCGAGCGAATAAGCATGATCCTCGAGCGCGATGGCGGCATCCTCTTTCGTGCCGACTCGATCGACGCCATAGCCGGCGCGCTCGATCCTGGCCGTCACTTCGGACGCCAAGGCCGCATGATCTTCCACCAAAAGAATTCGCATGGGCGCCGCTCCCAGCTGTCATCGATGCGCGGCTCGAGCGACGAGCGTCCGAAATACGCATCCTCCGTTTTCATATCGAAGGAGAGCCGCCGGGAAAAGCGCTCGGCGAGATGCGTTATGGAGCGAGTCTCATACACTTCGGCCTCGAGACTGTGGCGCCGGCGCCACAGCTTCCGCCTTTTTGATGTATTTTTAGGGCCGCGAGGTTCCCGAGACACTTCGCTCTTAATGCTCGAGCTCACGACCCGAGGCGTCGCCCTGGCCAAAGCCGGAGGCAAACATGCTATGGCATTGGCCGAACGGGTCTTTTGAGACATGGGCAGTCATGATGATCGCGCGAGAGGGCCAGCAAGCGGAAAGGCGCCGACGACCGGCGTTTTCTGCGTTCCTCTTCGGCATTTTGGCTCTGTCCTTCGTATTCCTCAGCCTCGCCGCGGGGCCGTCTTCGATCCCGTCTCTCGCGCGGGTCGGCGATGGCGGTTTCGCCATCTCCTTTCGCGGCGCTCCTTGCCTGGCCGACCGGCATAGGAGTGATGCGCCTCCCGCAAAAACTGGCGATCATTCCCAGTGCTGCGTCCTCTGCGGCGCGCGCGATTTCGACGGCGCGACGCTCGCTGGCGCGACGCAGAAGAGCGAGGCGTTCGCGCCTCGGCCGGCGCTCGTCGTCGCTGCGGTTCGGCAGCGTGAGACAAGGGTTCGCCCGCCCACGGGTTGGGCCAGCTCCTGGTCGTCACAGGCGCCGCCGATTTTCTCCTGACCGGCTGAACGAAGACCCTCGGGTCCAACCATCTCGTCACCGTTCATGCGGGCGTCGATCGCCGCGCAAGGAGATATTCTATGCTTCGTTCCATCCTGTTGCGCGGCGCATCCGCCGGCGCGCTCATGGCCTTGTCCTCGATCCATCCCGCTCTGGCGCAGGAGTCGTTGCCGGCGATCGACATTGGCGCTGCGGCGGGGCCAGTGCGGCCCACAGCGCAGTCTGCGCGCGCCGAGGCGGAAAAGACCAGCTACCACCCCAAAAGCGCAACAACGGCGCTCAAGACCAATACGTCCATCATGGAGACGCCGGTCTCGGTGCAAGTCGTGCCGCAGCAGGTGCTGCTGGATCAACAGGCGACGACGCTGGCGCGCGCGGTGGACAATGTCAGCGGCGTTCGCTCATTCGATTCCGGCTATATCGGCGGCAATGATCAATTTCAGATCCGCGGCTTCACGACCCCCTATGTCTATACCGATGGGCTGCGGTTGCAGAGCGGCCTGCCCGGAACGTCGTCACTGATCAATGTCGAGAAGGTCGAGGTTCTCAAGGGGCCGGCCTCCATCCTCTATGGCCGCGCGGACCCCGGCGGCATCGTCAACGTCGTCACCAAGCAGCCCGAGGCGGTTCCGCATTACGTCATCCAGCAGCAAATCGGTTCGTATGATTCCTACCGAACGACGCTGGACGCCACCGGTCCTCTGACGAAAGACGATACGCTGCTCTATCGGCTGACGGCGGAGGCGGATCTAGAGCATTCTTTTCACGAGACGAACTATTCACGAAATTACTTCGTCTCGCCGGTCGTGCGATGGAATATCGACGCCGCGACACAAATAACATTCAATCTGCAATATGGCCGTCAAGCCATTCCCTTCGATGTCGGCACGTTCGGATTCACCAAATACGATCCGCTCTCATTGGTGTTCGGCGTGGGTCCGGCGGCCTTTCTGCCGCGCGAGCGCGCATTCAACGATCCGAACTCCTCGATGAATGTCGAGACCGTGAAATACGGTTATAATTTCTCGCATAAATTCTCGGAGGATTGGACGCTGACCAATCGCTTCGAAGGCATTGTCTATCACTCGGACAATTACTTGGTGGTTCCGGTCGGATTCGCAGCCAATTCGCCGACGCAACTGAGCCGCGTCGCGATCGCCAATAGCGGCGTGCGAGACAGCGTGAATTTAAATCTCGATCTCACGGGAAGATTCGAAACCTATGGCGTCGAGCATTCGGTGCTGGTCGGCGGCGATTACTTCTCCAATCGGGCGTTCAATCCATTTTTCGGCGCATCGAAAATTCGGCAGTCGAACATCGACTATCTGTTTCCGATCCATAGCGTCACGCCGACCACTCTCAGCCAATACAATAGCTTCCTTCCCGGCTCGACCTCGATCAACCGAGAAGACTGGTACGGATTCTATGTTCAAGATCAGCTGAAGCTTCCCTACAATCTGTTCGTGTTGGCCGGAGCTCGCTACGACCGCGCCATCACGCATTCGAACGCCTATGACGGAAACGGCGAGCAGCTCGGCAATAATTCTCAACGCGTCACGCCGCGCTTCGGCCTGCTGTGGCGGCCGATCGAGGAAGTGAGCCTCTATGGCAGCTATCTCGAGAACTTCGGCTCCGCCGGCGGCGTCTCCGGCCCCGCCGGGCCGACACAGCAAATTCTGCCTTCCGAGACTGCGCAGCAATGGGAGGTCGGCGTCAAAACCGAGCTGTTCGACAAGCGCCTCACTGCGACTTTGGCCTATTACAATCTCATCAAGCAGCATGTCGGCGTGTCGGACCCCGATCCGACCAGAGCCGCTCTCGGCTACCGCGTCGCGACGGGCGAGATTCGCAACAGAGGCGTGGAGCTGGATGTCGCAGGCGAGATTCTGCCCGGTTGGAAGGTGATCGGCGGCTATTCCTATATCGACTCGATCGTCGCCAAGGACGAGGGCGTCGTCAGCGATCCGCTCGGCAATACGGTCAGCTTCAAGGGCTTCACCGGCTTCATCCCGGCGGATGTGTCCCGTCACATGGGCAATCTGTTCACGACCTACGAATTGCAGGACGGCGATTGGAAGGGCCTGAAATTCGGCGGCGGCGTCAACGCCCGTAGCAAATCCTACGGCGACAGCCTGAACAGCTATCATGTTCCCGGCTACGCCATCTTCAATCTGCTCGCGTCCTATAGCTGGAACCTCTACGGGACCAAGCTGACCGCGCAGCTCAATGTCGAAAATCTGGCCGACACGCGCTATTACCCCACCGGCAACCGAGGTCAGTTCCAGATTGGCGTCGGAACGCCGCGAACATTCAAGGGCTCCATCCGCATGGAGTTCTGACGGTCTCTCGCGCCCTCCGGGCGCGGGCGCATCGCTGGGTGGGCTCGGCGATGGCGGGATTTCTCGTCATTGTCGAGCTGACCGGCGGCATGCTCGCATGCGGAGAGATATTGGCGTCCGCAAGCGGAATCGACGCGGCAGGAGGGCGCCGAAAAGCGCGCCGGGCCGGGGAGGCCGACATCCGGCCGAAGCGATGGGGAGGGGCGCGGCGATATTCCTGAGGGTAGCGGCGGCGGGCGGGCGCTTTGCCCAGGAAAAGCCTCGAGCGGGGGGCAGCTTGCCTTGGCCGCCGATCGACCCTGGCGCCGGCCTCGGCTTGCGCCGCGACGGCGGAGCGTCTAGCCAAGCGGCTCGGAACAGGCGCGCCGACGGCGGGGCGCATCGGGGGGAGGGCGGCGACAGGCGATGGCGATCGATTCTGCGCGACATGTGCCGGCGCCGTCGCGCCGCGCGAGGGCCGCATGATCGGCGTCACCATCACGCGCTATCTCGCCGCGCGCTTCACCAAGACGATCATGGCGATCTTCGTCACCATGTTCTGCCTGATGTTCGTCGTCTATTTCGTGGAGCTGCTGCGGCGCGCCGGCGACGTTCCGCAGGCGGGGGCCGGCACGGTGGCGCTGATGACGCTGCTGCGCGTCCCGGCCACGGCGGAGATGATTCTCCCCTTCGCTGTCCTGTTCGGCTCCATGGCGACCTTCGTCGACCTCACCCGCAAGCTCGAGCTGGTGGTGGCCCGCGCCTCCGGCATGTCGGTCTGGCAGTTCCTGCTGCCGCCGGCGCTGGTGGCGGCGACGATCGGGATCGTCTCGGTCACACTCTATAATCCTGTCTCCGCCATGATGAAGATGCGCTCCGACCAGATGGAGCTGGATCTTTTCGGCGTCGAGGGCAGCGTGCGCATCGATCACGGCAAATGGTTCCGCCTCAATGGCGTCGACGGCCAGGCGATCATGCATGCGGTCGATGTGCGGGCAGGGGGGCTCGCGCTCGATGGCGTCAGCGTCAATGTCTATCAGAAGGACGGCGTCTTCCTGGAGCGCGTCGAGGCGCATCGGGCGCGGCTGCAGGCCGGGGTCTTCGTGCTCGAGGACGCCCGCGTCAGCGCGCCGGGGGAGGAATCGCGCGCCGTCGGCTCCTATCTGCTGGCCACCGATCTGACGCCCGAGCAGCTCGCCTCCGCCGCCACGCCGCCGCAGGGGGCGCCCTTCTGGGATCTGCCGCGACTCGGCGACAGCAGCCGCGACGCCGGCTCGATCCGACCGGCTATGCGCTGCAGTTTCAGACACTTCTCGCGCGACCGCTGCTGCTCGTCGCCATGGTTCTCGTGGCCGCTTCCTTTTCATTAAGATTCTTTCGATTCGGCGGAATCGCGCGGACCATTTCGGGTGGCGTCGCGTCGGGCTTCGTGCTTTATATCGGCACGAAAATCTTTTCCGATCTGGGTGGCGCAGGCGTCATAAGCCCGCTCGTCGCTGCTTGGTCGCCTGCTCTCGTCGGAAGCATGTTGGGTGCGCTCGCTCTCTTGCATTCGGAGGACGGCTGATGGGCCTTCGCCGTCGTCGCCGCACTCGCGAACATAGGCCGAGCGCGGAGCGCATCCGCTCCGCGCAAGCCTCGTCGCGTCGCGTCTCAAACATCATCCCCATTCTTTTGCCGGCCCTGGCCGCGCTCCTCGCCGCCGCGCCCATCGCCGCGCGCGCGCAGCCTTTGGCCGCGCCGCCGCCGCAGAGCGCGCAGCGCATGGTGGTGGAGGCCAAGGAGCTCGCCTATGACGAGCGCCGCAATGTCGTCACCGCGCGCGGCTCCGTGCAGATCTACTACAAGGGCCGGGTGCTGGAGGCGGATCGCGTCATCTATGACCGCAATACGCAGCGCGTCTTCGCCGAGGGCCACGCCAAGCTGACGGAGAAGGACGGAACGGTCGCCTATGCCGAGCGCTTCGACTTCACCGACGACTTCAAGAACGGCTTCATCGAAAGCCTGCAGGTCGAGAGCGCCGAAAGCACCCATTTCACCGCGCCCCACGCCGAGCGCACGGGCGATGTCACGACCTTCGACCAGGGCGCCTACACGGCCTGCGACGCCTGTCAGGACGATCCGACCAAGCCGCGGCTGTGGACGGTGCACGCTAAGCGCATCATCCACGACAATGACGAGAAGGTGATCTATTACGAGGACGCCTCGCTCGAATTGTTCGGGACGCCGATCGCCTATCTCCCCTATTTCTGGTCGGCCGATCCCTCGGTCAAGCGCAAGTCCGGCTTTCTCAACCCGCAGCTGACCTATCGCCAGCAGCTCGGCTTCGGCGTCGGCGTGCCCTATTATTGGGCGATCGCGCCCGATTACGACCTCACCATCACGCCGACCGGCTTCACCCGGCAGGGGGCCTTCCTCTCGGCCGAGTTCCGCCAGCGGCTGGAGAACGGCTCCTATATTATCCGCGCCGAGGGCACGCATGTCAGCGACCCCAGCGCCTTCACCATCGCGCCCTATGGCGCGCGCAACGAACGTTGGCGCGGCTCGATCTATTCGAATGGCGAATTCGCGCTCAATGACAATTGGCGCTTCGGCTGGGACGTCACCGCGCTCAGCGATCGCTATTTCCTGCAGGACTACAAGCAGTACAACAGCTTCCTGCAGAACTACTTCTTCCGCGAGGCGTCCTCCACCGTCTATCTGACGGGGCAGGGGCCGCGCAGCTATTTCGACCTGCGCGGCTATTACTTCCAGGGACTGTCCGCGACCGACGTGCAGGCGCAGCAGCCGGTCGTGCATCCGCTGCTCGACTATAATCGCGCTTTCGACGTCGATCCGGCCAAGACATTCGGCATTGGCGGGCAGATCACGCTGGACGCCAATTTCACCAGCACCTCGGCCAGCATCGCCAATTACGAGTCGATTCAGCCGCGCACGCTCGATTCGGCCTATGGCCTCTACAATGTCTGCCAGCTCTACTCGCCCTCGGCCGACCCCTATAAGAGTGGCTGTCTGCTGCGCGGCGTTGGCGGCAATTACGAGCACGCCACGGCGATGGCCTCCTGGCAGCGCCGAATCATCGATCCGCTCGGCGGCTCCTGGACGCCTTTCGCCTTCACGCGCGTGACGGGCTCCTATCTCAACTACGACACCAGTAATTCCTACGCCGCCTACAACAGCTATTGGCAGCCGATTCCCAATTCGGCGCAGTCGCTGTTCGTCAATGGCTCGGACAGCGTGTTTCGCGGTCAGGCGACGCCGGGCGGCGGCGTCGAATGGCGCTATCCCATTCTCGCGCGCAGCAGTCTCGGCGATCTCGTCGTCGAGCCGATCGCCCAGGTGGTGGCGCGGCCGAACCAGTCGTCGATCCCCTCGCTCGTCAACATGGACGCGCAGAGCCTCGTCTTCGACGATTCCAACCTGTTCGAATGGAGCAAATATTCCGGCTACGACCGTTTCGAGACCGGCACGCGCATCAATTACGGCGGCCAGGCGACCATGACTTTCGCCAATGGCGGCTTCGTCAACGCGCTCGCCGGCCAGTCGCGGCAGCTCGCCGGCAAGAACGGCTATTCCACCGCGGATGCGGCCAATGTGGGCCTCGCCTCCGGCCTCGACACGCGCACATCGGACTGGGTCGGCCGCCTCGCCATCGCGCCCACCTCATTCTTCAGCATCGTCGGCAAAGGGCGCTTCGATCCGGACGGATTGCGCGGCCGGCGCATAGATGTCGTCGCCTCGTTCAAGCTCGATCCGCTCACGGTCAATCTGCAATACGCCAATTACGCGTCGCAGGCGGTCATCGGCTTCGACCAGCGCCGTCAGGGCATGTCGGTGAACGGCCGCTACGATATCACCAAGAATTATTTTCTCACCGGCTCCGCCACTTTCGACATGAGCCGCTATCTCTACAATTCCTTGACCGTCTCGCCGGCGACGAATATCACGCTGACGGGCAGCACCATCACGGGATCGGCTCCGCTGTTCTCGGTCGCCGCGCTAGGCCTGGGGGGCGGCTACAAGGACGAGTGCACCACCTTCTCCATCAATTATTCGTCGGTTTTCCAAGGGAACACCTCGAGCGGACTCTCGCGGAACCAGACGATCATGGTGTCGCTGCAATTGCGCACGCTGGGCGACGCCAAGTTCAACTACGGGCTCGGCTCGCTCCAGCTCAATGACGGCGTGCGCACTCAGCCCTGACGAGCGAACGTCGTGACGACGTTCCGAACCCTTCGAGGAGATTTCCCATGCCGCTGCGGCTCGCCAAAATCTTCGACCAGAGCGCTCTGGCCCGCGCCGCGGCCGCCGCGGTCATCGGCCTCGCCGCCATCGCCGCGCCGCTGCGCGCCGAGACCGCCGTTCCGCAAAAGGCCGAGATCGAGAAGATCGTCCACGACTATCTCCTCGCCAATCCGGAGGTGATTCGGGACGCCATAGACGAGCTCGACCGCCGCCAGAAGGTCGCGGAAGCCGATTCGCGGCAGAAGGCGGTGGCTCAAGGCGCGGACAAATTGTTCAACTCCGCCAGCCAGGCGGTGATCGGCAATCCGTCCGGCGACGTCACCCTGGTCGAATTCTTCGACTATAACTGCGGCTATTGCAAACGCGCGCTGGACGATGTCGCCAAGCTCATCGAGGGCGACCCCAAGCTGCGCGTCGTGCTGAAGGATTTCCCGGTGCTCGGCGCCGGCTCGGTCGAGGCGGCGGAGATCGCGACCGCGGCGCGCCTGCAGCTCAAGCCGGAGAAATTCTACGAATTCCACCGCAAGCTGCTCAATACGCGCGGCGCCGTCGGCAAGGCGCAGGCGATCGCCGTCGCCAAGGAGCTGGGCGTCGACACCGCCAAGCTCGAGAAAGATTCCAAGAGCCCCGAGGTCAAGGCCTCGATCAAAGAGGTGATGGAGCTGGCCGACAGCCTCAATCTGACCGGCACGCCCTCCTGGGTTCTGGGCAAGGAAGTGATCATTGGCGCGGTCGGCTTCCAGCCGCTCAAAGCCAAGATCGAAAATACTCGCAAATGCGGCAAGACCGTCTGCTGACGGAGGCGGGGCTTCCTTCGCGGCGGCAATGACGCTAGAAGGGGCGCGCCGGCGCGGCGCGCGCCCTTCGTCAGGACCCTTTATGCCCGCCGTCCACGTTCTAAACGGTCCAAATCTCAATCTGCTCGGGACGCGCGAGCCCGACGTCTACGGCCGCGCGACGCTCGACGATATAAAAACGCGGCTGGCCGAGATTTGCGCCGCCCGCGGGATCGAGCTTTTGTTCCGGCAGTCCAACCATGAGGGCGACCTCGTGGATTGGATACAAGAGGCGGGCAAGGCCGGCGCGCCGGTCATTCTGAACGCCGGAGCCTTCACCCATACGTCGATCGCGCTCCACGACGCCATAAAGGGCTCGGGAGCGACCGTCGTCGAGGTGCATCTCTCCAATGTGCATGCACGGGAGAGCTTTCGGCGGCACTCCTACATCGCGCCTGTGGCTCGCGGCGTCATCGCCGGTTTCGGAGCCGATTCCTATGTGTTGGCGTTGAACGCATTGTTCGATCGAGAAGAAAGAAAGACCTGAGCAATCATGGCGCGCAAAGTTCAAACTCGTCGCCCCTCCACCCCTGCCGCAAAACCCAAAGCCGCCGCCGGAGCCGCCGGCGTCGACACCGAGCTGCTGCGTGAGATCGCGCGCCTGCTCGCCGAGAGCGATCTGACCGAGATCGAGGTCGAGAAGGGCGATCTGCGCATTCGCGCCGCGCGCACACCGGCAGCGCCCGCCCATGCGACCATCGCTCTGCCGGCCGCAGCCTATGCGCCGGCGCCGATCGCCGCTCCGGCGCCCGCAGCCCGGCCCGCTGCGCCCGCGCCGGCCGAGCACGCCGATGCGCTGAAATCGCCCATGGTCGGCACCGCCTATCTGCGGCCGAGCCCGGACGCCAAGCCTTTCATCGAGGTGGGCGCCCGCGTCACCGCCGGCGACAAGCTGCTGCTCATCGAGGCGATGAAGACCTTCAACGACATTGTCGCGCCCAAGGGCGGCGTGGTGACGGCCATATTGGTCGAAGACGGACAGCCGGTCGAATATGGCGAACCGCTCCTCGTGATCGAGTAGGGCGCCCATGTTCGACAAAATCCTCATCGCCAATCGCGGCGAGATCGCGCTTCGCATTCTGCGCGCCGCCAAGGAGCTCGGCATCGCCACCGTGGCCGTGCATTCCACGGCGGACGCCGACGCCATGCATGTGAAGCTCGCCGACGAATCGGTCTGCATCGGGCCGCCGGCGGCGCGCGAATCCTATCTCAACATTCCGGCGCTGCTCTCGGCCTGCGAGATCACCGGCGCCGACGCTGTGCATCCGGGCTATGGCTTTCTCTCGGAGAACGCCCGTTTCGCCGAGATCGTCTCCGAGCACGGCCTCACCTTCATCGGCCCCAAGGCCGAGCATATCCGCCTGATGGGCGACAAGATCGAGGCCAAGGCGACCGCGAGGCGTCTCGGCATTCCCTGCGTGCCGGGCTCCGACGGCCCCATCACCGATGGGAAAGAGGGCGCGAAGGTCGCCGCGAAGATCGGCTATCCGGTGCTGGTGAAGGCGGCCTCCGGCGGCGGCGGCCGCGGCATGAAAGTCGCCCGCAGCGAGGCCGAGCTGCATTCCGCCATCGCCACCGCGCGCGCCGAGGCCAAGGCCGCCTTCGGCGACGACACCGTCTATCTCGAGAAATATCTCGACAAGCCGCGCCATATCGAGATTCAGATTTTCGGCGACGGCAAGGGGCAGGCGATCCATCTCGGCGAGCGCGATTGTTCGCTGCAGCGCCGGCACCAAAAGGTGTGGGAGGAGAGCCCTTCGCCCGCGCTCAATGACGAGCAGCGCGGCGAGATCGGCGAGATCTGCGCCAAGGCGATGCGCGAGATGCATTATGCCGGCGCGGGAACGATCGAGTTTCTCTACGAGAATGGCTCCTTCTATTTCATCGAGATGAACACGCGCATCCAGGTCGAGCATCCGGTGACGGAAGCCGTGACCGGCGTCGATCTCGTCAGCGAGCAGATCCGCGTCGCCGCCGGCTCGCCCTTGTCGCTGCGGCAGGAGGATATCTGGTTCTGGGGCCATGCGATCGAATGCCGCGTGAACGCCGAGCATCCGTCGAGCTTTCGGCCCTCGCCGGGACGCATCGCCTATTACCATCCGCCGGGCGGCGTCGGCGTGCGCGTCGATTCCTCCGCCTATCAGGGCTATACGATCCCGCCCAATTACGATTCGCTGATCGGCAAGCTCATCGTCCACGGCCGCAACCGCACCGAGGCGCTGATGCGGCTGCGGCGCTCGCTGGACGAGTTCATCATCGACGGCGTGGATACGACGCTGCCGCTGTTCCGCACGCTGGTGCGCAACGCCGATGTGCAGAATGGCGTCTATGACATCCACTGGCTCGAGCATTTTCTGGCGACGGGCGGCATAGACCCGAGCTTCTGATCAGCGCGCCTTGCGGCGGCCGGGCAGAGCGCAAACGGCGGCGAGCGCGGTCTCCAGCTCCGCGCTGCCGGCGGCTTTCGCCGCCTCGCGCAGCAGGCGCCATTGGCCGGCGTCCGACCAGCGCAGAAACTGCCGGTAGACCGTGCTCCAATTGCCATAGTGCGGCGGCAGATCGCGCCAGGCGCTTCCCGTCCGCGCGATCCACAGCACGCCGTCCATGACGCGGCGGTGGTCGCGCGGCGGCCGCCCGCGCTTAGTCCCCGTCTCGATAACGAAGCCCGCGCAGAGCGCCCATTCGCCATGGTCCAGCCGGCCGTCGATCACGAGGGTCTCCGCACGCCGTCTCGTGCGCTGAAGCGCGTCGCGCGCGCTTTCTGCGAGAATGCTGCATTCTCTCCTATAGCTGTCGCGCTTTCGGCGTATCCCACGAATGGAGGAAAAGCGATCAGGGCAGCGTCGCGCCCGACAGCAGGCGCACCAGCTCCACCTGACGCGACACGCCGGTCTTGGCGAAGATGGCGCGCAACTGCGAGCGAATGGTCTCGCCCGAGACGCCGTGCTCCCGCGCGATCTCGGATGCGGCGCGGCCCGCCGCAATGGCGCGGGCGACGCGCGCCTCTGCGGGGGTGAGGTCGAACAGTCCTTGCAGCAGGCCGGCGCTGGGCGCGGCGCCGATGGTCAGCTCGGTGACGATCAGCAGCAGCTCGCCGGCCGCGAACACATCCTGAGCGGAGCCGCGGATCGGCGCGAGATGCAGGACCAGCGGCGGCCCGCCCTCGCGAGCGGGCACAGGCAGGGATTGCACCCCGGCAGGCGCGCCGACGACGCGCAGCCGGGCGAGCGCCTGCGCGAACAGCGCATCGGCGCGCGGATCGGCGATGACGGCGCGCTCGCGCCGATCCTGCACCAGCGACGGCACGAAGCGCGCGAAGAGATCATTGGCGAGCAGTAGCCGATGCGCGCGCGACAGCACGGCCGCCGGCAGGCCGAGCGCGCGCATCGTCTCCGCAGCGGCGCGCGCGCGCGCGAGGCCGAGCCGGGCGGAGATCAGCGCGGCGCGGGCGAGATGGCCGCCGATCGTGTCCAGCGCATCGAGCATGGCGCGATCGAAGGGGCCGTCGACGAAGCGCTTTTCCCAGCTGAAGATCAGCATGTCGCCCGAGGGCGGGGCGGCGATCCGGCCGGCGCACCAGCCGAGCCCGAGGCTCCGCAGATAGGTGTAGGTCGGATCGGCGTCCATTTCCTCGGGCGAGAACATCTCATGGTCGCTGAGGAAGCCCGCGGCGCCGAAGGAGAGCCCGCGCGCCGGTCGCGGATTGCGCGCCGCCCATCCCTGCTCGACGAATTCCGCGAACATGGGCGCAATGCGCGGCGAGGCGGTCCAGCCGGAGAATTGCGAATTGGCCGCGAACAGAATGCCGCCGAAAGAGCCGCTGAGCGTCGAGATGGCGTCCAGCACCTCCGGCCACAGCTCCGGAACGACGGCGGCCTCGTAAATGCGATCGGCCAGGCGTTCGAATTGCGGCGGCGCTGATCTGTGCATGGGTAAAATCCGCGGCGGAAACGAGCAATGGATGCAATATATCCGCCGCGCAGCTTTGAATATGAGACGGTCTCGCGCGCATTCTCATAACGCCGGCGCGTGCGCCGAAAATCGTCGCTACTCGCCCGGCCTCGCCGTCAGAACGCGGCTCAGGCCTCGCCCAGCAGCTCGTCGAAATAAGCAATGGTGCGCAGCAGCCCCTCGCGCAATTGAATTGTCGGTCCCCAGCCGAGCAGGCGCTCCGCCGCGGAAATATCCGGCCGGCGCTGCTTGGGATCGTCCGCCGGCAGCGGCTCGAAGACGAGCTTGGAGGAGGAGCCGGTGAGGTCGATCACCTGCTCGGCGAGCTGCCGAATGGTGAATTCATTCGGATTGCCGATGTTGATGGGGCCGACGATATCGTCGGGCGAATCCATGAGCGCGGTGAAGCCGCCGATGAGATCGTCGACATAGCAGAAGGAGCGCGTCTGCTGGCCTTCGCCATAGATGGTGATGGGCTCGCCCTTGAGCGCCTGCACGATGAAATTGGAGACGACGCGCCCATCGCGGGCGTGCATGCGCGGCCCGTAAGTATTGAAGATGCGCACGACCTTGATCTTCAGTCTATGCTGCCGATGATAGTCGAAGAACAAGGTCTCGGCGCAGCGCTTTCCTTCGTCATAGCAGGCGCGCGGCCCCAGCGGATTGACATTGCCCCAATAGGATTCCGGCTGCGGATGCACGGAAGGGTCGCCGTAGACCTCCGATGTGGACGCCTGAAACACCTTGACCTTCAGCCGCTTGGCGAGGCCCAGCATGTTGATCGCGCCGATCACGCTGGTCTTGGTCGTCTGCACCGGATCGAATTGGTAATGGATCGGCGAGGCGGGGCAGGCGAGATTATAGATCTCGTCGACCTCGACGAAGAGCGGAAAGGTTATGTCGTGGCGCAGCAGCTCGAAATTGTTGTGATCGAGCAGATGATGAACGTTTCTGCGCTGGCCGGTGAAGAAATTATCGACGCAGAGGACCTCGTGTCCCGCGGCGAGCAGCCGCTCACAAAGATGCGACCCGAGAAAACCAGCGCCACCGGTGACGAGAATTCTGCGGCTTTCCATGCGAGCGCCCTGCATAGCCCCGAAAAACAGCGTGTTCTCGAATTGCGATTCGTGGCGGCGCTGCGGTTTCAGATAGCACCTCGACCCGCGCCGCGCAACGCCGCCGCTTCCCCCTCGCGACGGCCGTGAGACGCCGCCGGCGCCCGGAGTGAATTTGAGCGCTCGAGCATTTCACTCGAAACGGAAAGCCCGCCTGAGCCAGCGGCTGCGCTCTTTTCCGAAACGACACGGCAGCGTATAGAGAGGCCCGACGCCGCAACGCAAACCGTTCGGTCGAGGGGCCGGTTTAGCTCAGCTGGTAGAGCAACTGATTTGTAATCAGTAGGTCGCGGGTTCGAATCCTGCAACCGGCACCAATATTTCAATATGTTAGCGCGACGCTCTGCCGGGGCAATGGGAATTGGGGCAACGGTGGGGCAACGTGTCGGAAAATCCGACCGGTTCGGGCTGCCATTGTGCCCGGATTTTCTCCGGATCGATTCGGAATGGCTCGACGGCGAGGTTGTCATCTGAGGCCCGCAGGCGCCTTCCGCACCGAGGCGAGCGACCTCGCGTAATTCTCCAAAAATTCGGACACGATCGCGACGCGGCGGAGGTCCGGTTAAGTCCGGCGGCGCCGAGACCCCGGCCTACCGCGACCAGTTCGTGGACGAGACGGTCAATCTCGATATCCCCGTCTAGGAGGGCGACCAGTCGAGATCTGACTACATCGGAGCCGCGATGCTGGGTGCCCGCCGGCGTCGATATCGACGGCCTGATCTCCGGCGTTCCGATCCTGATGGTGGGCTCCGGCGCCGACTCTCCCGTCGATGGGCGACGGACCCCGGTCACGAGTCAGGGCTACTTGATTTCGGCTCAGGAATTCCGTTCGGCGGACGAGTGGTAGCGGAGGAGGGACTCGCTACCAATAGACACGTAATATGTTGATTCAACCGAAAAACCCTATCCGGCAACACCGCCGTCCAATGGTGACACTGATACATCATGGTGGCGCCTGGACGCAAGATCGTGGACCATCGGCATGGTGGTCCGCGCGTCATCGGCGTCGAGCGCCGCCCTCGGCCGAGACAAGCGGAAGCTCGCCTGCTATAGGCTTCCGCGCCGAACACATTGCCGAGCAAGCTCGATATCCGTCATGTATTTGTCCATCGCCACCACGCATGCGCCGGCCACCGATCTCGGCTTTTTGCTGATGAAGCATCCCGATCGCGCCCATGACATCGAGCTTTCCTTTGGACGCGGAACCGTGTTTTTCCCGCAGGCCGAGGCGGAACGCTGCGAGGCGGCGCTGATCCTCGACCTCGATCCGGTCGCACTCGTGCGCGGCCGCGGCGGCGCCGAAGGGGTCGCGGATCAATATGTCAACGACCGTCCCTATGCGGCGTCGTCCTTCCTCTCCGTCGCGCTCAACAAGGCGTTCCGCACGGCGATGACCGGCGTCTCGCGCGAGCGGCCGGAGCTGGCAGCGACGGCGATCCCGCTCGAGATCGTCGTCGCGCCTCTGCCCGCGCCGCGCGACGGCGATTTGCTGGAGCGCCTTTTCGGGCCGCTCGGCTGGACCGTGGACGCGCGCCGCATCGAGGGGGCGGACGCCCCTTCGCGCTATGTCGAGCTGCGGCTCGCGGGGACGCTGCGCCTCGCCGATGCGCTCGGTCATCTCTATGTGCTGATCCCGGCGATGGACGCCGACAAGCATTATTGGGTCGGCGACGACGAGGTGGAGAAGCTCGTCGCCAAAGGCGGCGCCTGGCTCGCCGCGCATCCCGAGCGGGAGACGATCGCGCGGCGCTTTTTGAAGAACCGCCGCAGCCTCGCGCGCGCTGCCCTCGCGCGTCTTGCGCCGGAAGCCGAGAATGAGGACGGTCCCGAGGACGAAAAGACGCAGCCGCGCGAAGAGGCGCTCGAAGCGCCGCTGCGTCTGCACGATCGGCGGCTCGACGCCGTCATCGGGCTGTTGAAGGAGGCGGGCGCGCGGCGCGTCGCCGATCTCGGCTGCGGAGAAGGCCGGCTGCTGCAACGGCTGGTCAAAGAGCGCAGCTTCGAGCGAGTGATCGGCCTCGACGCTTCCACCCGCGCGTTGGAGCGCGCCAGGGAGCGGCTGAAGCTCGATCGCGCCGGCGGCCCCTCCATGGAGCGCGTGAGCCTGCTGCATGGCGCGCTCACCTATCGCGACGCGCGCTGGGCCGATGTCGACGCCGTCGCCCTCGTCGAGGTGATCGAGCATCTCGACGCCGACCGTCTGCCGACTTTGGTCGAGATCGTCTTCGGCGCAGCGCATCCGAAGACCGTGATCGTGACGACGCCGAACGCCGAATATAACGCTTTGTTCGCTTCTCTGCCCGCCGGCGCCTTCCGCCATCCCGATCATCGCTTCGAATGGACCCGCGCGCAATTTCACGATTGGGCGCGAGCCATCGCCGAAAGCCGGGGCTATTCGGTCGCTTTGTCCGGCATAGGCGAGGAGCACCCGGACCTCGGCCCCGTCACTCAGGTCGCGGTGTTCTCGAGATGAATGCGCCTCTTCCGACTCTCCTGGACATTCCCGATTTCTGCCTCGTCGTGCTGATCGGCGCGACGGGCGCGGGCAAATCGAGCTTTGCGTCGCGCTGGTTCAAGCCGACGGAGGTGATCTCGTCGGATCATTGCCGCGGTCTCGTCTGCGATGACGAGACCGACCAATCGGCGTCGGCCGACGCTTTCGCGCTCGTTGCCGCCATTGCCGAGAAAAGGCTGAAGAACCGCCGCCTCGCGGTGATCGACGCGACCAATGTGCGCGCCGCCGATCGCAAGTCCTGGGTCGAGCTCGCGCGCCGCTGGCATGCGCTGCCCGTGGCGATCGTCGTCGATCCAGGCCTCGACGTCTGCATCGAGCGCAACAAGACGCGGCCGGATCGCGACTTCGGCCCCGGCGTGCCGCAGCGCATGATCCAGGAGATTCATCGCGGCCTGCGCGGCCTCGCCAATGAAGGCTTTCGGCAGATCTGGAAGCTGTCTTCGGTCGCGGCGGTCGAGGCGGCGGTCGTCGAGCGCCGCCCCATGTGGACCGACAAGCGCGACGATGTCGGCCCCTTCGATGTGATCGGCGACGTGCATGGCTGCCACGACGAATTGCGGCGGCTGCTCGAAGCGCTCGGCTATGTCGTCGAGGGCGATGGCGACGCCGTCGCCGTTTCGGCCCCGCATGGCCGCAAGCTGGTCTTCGTCGGCGATCTGGTCGATCGCGGTCCGGATGTTCCGGGCGTGCTGCGCCTCGCCATGGCTGCGCAGGAGGCAGGCGTCGCCTATGTGGTGCAGGGCAATCATGACCGCAAATTGTCGCGCTGGCTCGAAGGCCGAAAGGTCACGGTCGGCCATGGGCTTCAGGAGTCGATCGATCAGCTCGCCGAGGAGCCGGGCGAGTTCCGGGAGCGCGTGAAGACTTTCCTCGCGGATCTCCGCAGTCATTATTGGCTCGACGGCGGCAAGCTCGCCGTCGCCCATGCTGGGCTGAAGGAGGAGATGATCGGTCGCGGCTCGCCTGCCGTCCGCGAATTCGCTCTGTTCGGAGAGACGACGGGCGAGACGGATGAGTTCGGCCTGCCGGTGCGGCTCGATTGGGCTGCGAATTATCGCGGCCGCTCGGCAATCGTCTATGGCCATACGCCGACGCCGGATGCGGAATGGGTCAACAACACGATCTGCGTCGACACGGGCTGCATCTTCGGCGGCAAGCTCACCGCACTGCGCTGGCCGGAGCGGGAACTGGTCGAGGTTCCGGCGGCGCGCGTCTATTGCGAACCGGCGCGCCCGTTCGTCGCCGCGCCGGAGACCGCCTTGCAGGCCGAGGCGGATCGGCTTCTCGATCATGCCGATGTGTCGGGACGGCGATGGATCGACACGACGCTGCTGCGCCGCATTCCGATAGCCGAGGAGAATTCGGCGGCGGCGCTCGAAGCGATGAGCCGTTTCGCCCTCGCGCCGCAATGGCTCGTCTATCTCCCGCCGACCATGTCGCCGGTGGAGACGAGCGCGCGCGACGGCTTTCTCGAGCGACCGGAGGAAGCCTTCGCCTTTTTCCGCGAGCGCGGCCAAAGGGAAGTCGTGCTCGAGGAAAAGCACATGGGCTCGCGCGCCGTCATCGCGCTCTGCCGCGACGTCGATGTGGCGCGGCGCCGCTTCGGCGTCCTCTCCGGCGAGAGCGGCCAGATCTGGACGCGCTCGGGCCGCGCCTTTTTCGCGGACGCCGCCGAATGCGAGGCATTGCTCGCGCAGCTGCGCGCCGCCTGCGACACCGCGCGCCTCTGGGAGACGCTCTCGACCGATTGGCTCCTGTTCGATGCGGAGATCATGCCCTGGTCCGCCAAGGCCTCGGCGCTGATCGACCAGCAATATGCGCCTGTAGCCGCCGCGAGCCACTCCGGGCTCGCCCTCGCCCATGACGCCGCCGCGCGCGCCGCCGCTCGCGGCGTTCCTGCCGATGCCCTGCGCGATCGGCTCGCGATCCGCGCCGAAAAAGCCGCGCGCTATGGCGAGGCATGGAAGCCCTATGTCTGGCCGGTTCGCTCGCTCGACGATCTGCGCGTCGCCCCGTTCCATCTGCTGGCGAGCGAAGGCGCGACGCATTTCGACAAGGATCATCTCTGGCACATGTCGATCGCCGAGACATTGGCTGCGTCCAGCGCGCAGAATGTCACGACGACCCGCTGGCTCCGCCTCGCTCTGGACAACGCCTCGGCCTGCGAGGCGGCGGCGCGCTGGTGGGAGGAGCTGACGGAATCGGGTGGCGAAGGCATGGTCGTGAAGCCGCGAGACTTCGTCGCGCGCGGCGCCAAGGGGCCGATCCAGCCGGCGCTGAAAGTGCGCGGCCCGGAATATCTGCGCATCATCTACGGCCCGGAATATGACCTGCCGGAACATCTCGAACGCCTACGCCAACGCGGCCTCGGCGCCAAAAGGACCAACGCCCTGCGCGAATTCGCGCTCGGTCATGAAGCCCTGACGCGCTTTACCGCCGGCGCGCCCTTGCGCAAGACCCATGAATGCGTTTTCGCGATCCTCGCGCTGGAGAGCGAGCCGATCGATACGAGGCTCTGAATTACAGGGTTTCCAACGCGGGGGCTACTCTCACGTCGCTTTTTTATGGGTAATGTTGTCCAAGATGCGCCATAAGCCGTCACTCGTCGCGGACGACCAGAGGGGCCGCTTTCCCTGGATTTCGCGGACATTCGTCGCGTCGGATCGCCCGAACACAGACGTTCGAGCGCTACGCGGGCGCGACTATGAAGTTTATCCTCGCCGACATATCGGCGCGCTAGAGTGCGCTGCCCCATCAAGATGGGATGCTATTATTCAACCGGGCAATGGGGCGTGCAGCAACGCCATCGCTGTCGCTCTCGAAGCGGCGAGCTCGGCGTTCCATCGCTCCAGAATCTCCGCATCCGGCGCATCGCGACCTGCGAATTGCGCGAGATATTCCGCACGATCGGCTTGGCGAGTGGAAACAGGAACCGAACCGGCGAGGCGACGCGCCTCGGCGATTCGCTCAGCTTCTCTTCCTGTCGCATTGCCGAGCCGAGTCTCTGCGTCATGGATAGACCGCCAGAGCGACGTCACCTCGGCATGGCGCGTCGCGAAGGCGATGTCGAATAGCGCACGAACGATCCCCGGCCGATGGCGCCCGAGGTCGAAGTCATAGTCGAAAATATTCTCGCTGCGCAGGTCGAAAGGATTGATGAGAGCCTCGCTCCCGGTCCGACGATAGGCGTCGGGACGCGCCGGATGCCGTACGCTGTCCGCTTCCAGCAATATTTTCTGTCCGTCGCAGGAGAGGACGAAGTCGACGAAGGCCTTCGCCGTATCGAATTTCCGGGTCGACGAGGTGACGGCGATATTGCTCGGCAGAAATGCGGTGCGCGCTGGATAAGCGAAGGCGATCGGCGCGCCATTGGCGCGAGCCGAGAGCGCCAGGAAATCGATCGTCAGTCCGATCGGCGCTTCGCTCTCCTCGACCGAGGCGGTGGGGCCGCGCCCGTGCGCAACGAGGCGAGCATTGGCGACGAGCTCGCTCACGATCGCCCAGCCGCGCTCCCAGCCCTCTGCTTGCAAGATGACGTCATATAAAGCCGGCGCAAATCCGACCTTGCTCGGAACGGGAGCGACGATTTGGTCGGCAAAAATAGGCGAGGCGAGATCGCCCCAGCTTTTCGGCTCGGGCAGGCCGCGCTCCCGAAGCAGAGACGGATTGAGCGCGAAGCCGTAGCCTGCGAGGTCGTAGGCCTCGTACGTCCCGGACGGATCCGACAGCGGCTGATTGCCGACGCGCCCCGGCAGGACCGCGCGATCGACGGCGATCGGGCGGAGCGCTCCCTGATCACGTAGAAGGGGGAAGTTGGGAGAAGGCGCCCAATAGACGTCGACGCCTCCCTGGTCTGGTCCACTCAACAGAGCGAGAGCGTCGCGTGAGTGCTTCCAGACGAATTGGACATGGGCCTCCGGGTATCGTCGTTCGAACTCCCGCTCGTATCGCGTCGTGAGCTCTTCGGGAAAGCTGGTCACCACGATGAGCGGGGCATTATCGGCGCGCGCACGCGGCGACAGGCTGCAAGTGAGAGCGAACGCCGCGGGCGCAGCGCCGATGAGCAAGCTCCGGCGGGTCGGGGAGGAGGAGAACAACGCCATAGGAGCCTCGCTATATGTTCATTTTACATGTTTATAGAGATATTGCAGCGCAGCATTGAAAGTCAATATAGACAGAGGTGGTGAAAATAGGCGGATGGCGCCGATTCTAACGGCAGCCGCCCAAAAAACTTGCTAAGACTCGACATGTAATGCGTGTATATAGATCCCCAATCGGCCGCTCTCCGCGGCGGCTTCGCTGCGACCGTACGACAATCGATTGCGGAAGAGCGGCCGAGAGCGATGCTCTCAATTTCGAAAAAGGGCTAACGGCGTGAGCAAGCATGACGTCCATGACGTTCTCAAATTCGAGCATCCCGGCGCGGGGCGTCGCCGGGGCCGCGCGACGCCGAAGGGTCGTCAGATCGACCCCGACGCCGCGCATGAGATCGCCGAGCTGCTGGGCGACAGATCGCGCCAGCGCGATCTTCTGATCGAATATCTGCATTTCATTCAGGATCGCTATCAGCAGATTTCCGCCGCGCATCTCGCCAGCCTCGCCGATGAGATGGGCCTCTCCTTCGCCGAGGTTTTCGAGACGGCGACATTCTACGCGCATTTCGACGTGGTGAAGGAGGGCGATCCGAAAATTCCGTCGATCACCATCCGGGTCTGCGAGTCGGTCTCCTGCATGATTCACGGCTCGGAGCGGCTGTTCGCCGAATTGCAGGCGAAGGCTGGCCCAGATATTCGCGTCGTGCGCGTGCCATGCGTCGGCCGCTGCGACACGGCGCCGGTCGCCGAGGTCGGTCATTATTTCGTCGATGCGGCGAAGACCGAGACAGTGCTGCACGCGGCCGAGCATGGCCACACCCATCCCGATATTCCCGACTACATCGGCTATGACGCCTATGTCGCGGCGGGCGGCTATGCGCTGTTGGCGAAAATCCGTACGGGCGAATTCAGTGTCGATGCGGTCCTCGACGGTCTCGATCATTCGGGTCTGCGCGGTCTCGGCGGCGCCGGTTTTCCGACGGGCCGTAAATGGCGGTCGGTGAGGGCCGAGAAGGGGCCGCGCCTCATGTGCGTCAATGGCGACGAGGGCGAGCCGGGCACATTCAAGGATCGCTTTTATCTCGAGCGCGATCCGCATCGTTTCCTCGAAGGGATGCTGATCGGCGCGCATGTCGTCGACGTCACCGACGTCTATATCTATCTGCGCGACGAATATCCGGCGATCCATGAAATTCTGCGGCGCGAGATCGCCAAGCTTCCGCCGGGCGGCCCGCAGGTTCATCTGCGCCGCGGCGCCGGCGCTTACATCTGCGGCGAAGAATCTTCGCTCATCGAGAGCGTCGAAGGCAAACGCGGGCTGCCGCGGCAAAAGCCGCCTTTTCCATTCCAGGTCGGCCTTTTCGGCCGTCCGACGCTCATCAACAATGTCGAGACGCTCTATTGGATGCGCGACATTCTGGAGAAGGGCGCCGATTGGTGGGCCAGCCAGGGCCGCAACGGCTCCAAGGGCCTGCGCAGCTATTCCGTCTCCGGCCGCGTCAAGGAGCCGGGCATGAAGCTCGCGCCCGCCGGCCTCACCATTCGCGAGCTCATCGACGAATGCTGCGGCGGCATGGCCGAGGGCCATAGCTTCGCGGCCTATCTGCCGGGCGGCGCATCGGGCGGCATTCTGCCGGCCTCCATGGGGGATATCCCGCTCGATTTCGGCAAGCTCGAGGAATATGGCTGCTTCATCGGCTCCGCCGCCGTCGTCGTGCTCTCTGACAAGGACGACATACGCGACGTGTCGATCAATCTCATGCGCTTCTTCGAGGACGAGAGCTGCGGGCAATGCACGCCCTGCCGCGTCGGCACGGCGAAGGCCGTGAAGCTGATGGAGCGCCCGATATGGGACGAGGCGCTGCTCGCCGAATTGTCTCAGACGATGCGGGACGCCTCGATCTGCGGCCTGGGGCAGGCCGCCTCCAATCCTCTGATGAGCGTGATCCGCTATTTCGGGCCCATGATCGAGCCGCGGCAGGCGGCCGAGTGAGCGATCTTTTCGGATGGAAGCGATGACCGACAAAATTTCTTTCGAGCTCGACGGCCAGACGGTCGAAGCCGCGCCCGGCGAGACGATCTGGCAGGTGGCCAAGCGGGTCGGAACGGAAATCCCGCATCTTTGCTTCTCGCCCGAGCCCGATTATCGCCCGGACGGCAATTGCCGCGCCTGCATGGTCGAGATCAAAGGGGAGCGCGTGCTCGCAGCCTCCTGTATGCGCAAGCCGACCGCGGGATTGAAGGTAGAGACGCAGAGCGCCCGCGCCGTCACGGCGCGTAAGATGGTGATGGAGCTGATCGTCGCTGATCAGCCGCCGCGTGAGACGACGCATGATCCTTCATCCAAGCTCTGGATCTGGGCGGAGAAGAGCGGCGTGACGACGAGCCGTTTCCCCGCGGCGGAGCGCTGGGAGGGAGACGCGAGCCATCCCGCCATGCGCGTCAATCTCGACGCCTGCATCCAATGCGGTCTCTGCGTGCGCGGATGCCGCGAGATACAGGTCAATGATGTGATCGGCGTCGCCTATCGCAATCATCATTCGAAGATCGTCTTCGATTTCGACGATCCGATGGGCGAATCCACCTGCGTCGCTTGCGGCGAATGCGTGCAGGCCTGCCCGACCGGCGCATTGATGCCGGCGGCGCTGATCGACGACGCCACGCAGCAGCGCAAGTTCCATCCCGACCGCACGGTCGATTCGCTCTGTCCCTTCTGCGGCGTCGGCTGTCAGGTCTCCTATCAGGTCAAGGACGATCGCATCGTCTATGCCGAGGGCAAGAACGGCCCGGCGAACCATAATCGCCTCTGCGTGAAGGGGCGCTTCGGCTTCGATTACATTCATCACCCGCATCGCCTGACCAAGCCGCTCATTCGTCTGCCGAACGCACCGAAGAGCGCGGACGCTCAGGTGGACCCGGCCAATCCCTTCACCCATTTCCGCGAGGCGAGCTGGGAAGAGGCGCTGGACGCGGCGTCGGCAGGACTCGCCCGCGTGCGCGATGCGCATGGCTCGAAAGCGCTCGCCGGCTTCGGCTCGGCCAAGGGCTCGAATGAAGAGGCCTATCTGTTCCAAAAGCTCGTGCGCACGGGATTCGGCTCCAACAACGTCGATCACTGCACGCGCCTCTGCCACGCCTCCTCCGTCGCCGCGCTGATTGAGGGACTGAACTCCGGCGCGACGACGGCGCCCTTCATAGCGGCGCTCGACGCCGAGCTCATCGTCGTCATCGGCTCTAATCCGACGAGCAATCATCCGGTCGCCGCGAGCTTCATCAAAAATGCGGCGAAGCGCGGCGCCAAGCTCGTGGTCATGGACCCGCGCCGCCAGCCCTTGTCGCGCCACGCATGGAAGCATCTTTCGTTCAAGCCCGGCGCGGATGTGGCGCTGCTCAACGCGATGCTGCATACGATCATCACGGAAGGCCTGACCGACGAGCAATATATCGCCGGCTACACGGAAAATTACGAGGAGCTGCGCCAGCGCATCGTCGATTTTCCGCCCGAGAAGATGCAGGATGTTTGCGGGATCGACGCGCAAACCATCAAGGAGGTGGCGCGCGCTTATGCGACCTCGCGTTCCTCCATCATCTTCTGGGGCATGGGCGTCAGCCAGCATGTCCACGGAACGGACAATGTGCGCTGCCTGATCGCGCTGGCGCTCGTCACTGGACAGGTCGGCCGGCCCGGGACCGGCCTGCATCCGCTGCGCGGCCAGAACAATGTGCAGGGCGCGTCGGATGCGGGCATCATCCCGATGGTCTATCCGGATTATCAATCGGTCGAGAAGGCCGAGGTGCGCGAATTCTTCGAGGAGCTCTGGGGGCAAAAGCTCGATCCCAAGCGCGGGCTGACCGTCGTCGAGATCATGAATGCGATTCACGCCGATGAAATCCGCGGCATGTATATCGAGGGCGAGAATCCGGCTATGTCTGACCCGGACCTCAATCATGCGCGCGCCGCGCTCGCCAAGCTCGAGCATCTCGTCGTGCAGGACCTCTTTGTCACGGAGACGGCCTTCCACGCCGACGTCATTCTTCCGGCTTCCGCCTTCGCCGAAAAGACGGGGACCTTCACCAATACGGATCGTCGCGTCCAGATGGCGCGCGCGGTGGTGCCGCCGCCGGGCGACGCGCGTCAGGACTGGTGGATCATTCAGGAGGTGGCGAAGCGCCTCGGCTGCGACTGGAGCTATTCCGGCCCCTCGGAGATTTTCGCCGAAATGGTGAGGACGATGCCGTCGCTGAATAATATTACCTGGGAGCGGCTAGAGCGCGAGGGCGCCGTGACCTATCCGGTCGATGCGCCGGATCAGCCCGGCAATGAGATCATCTTTGCATCAGGCTTTCCGACGGCGAGCGGGCGCGGCAAGATCGTGCCAGCCAATGTGTCGCCGCCGGACGAATTGCCGGATGCAGACTATCCGATGGTGTTGTCGACGGGCCGCGTGCTCGAGCATTGGCACACGGGCTCGATGACGCGCCGCGCCGGCACGCTGGACGAGATCGAGCCCGAGGCGACCGCGTTCATGACGCCCAAGGACATGCGGCGGATGGGGCTCGCAGCCGGAGACTTCATCCTGCTGGAGACGCGCCGAGGCGCGATCGAGGTCAAGGTGCGCGCCGACCGCGATGTGCCGGAGAACTTCGTTTTCATGCCCTTCTGCTATGCGGAAGCGGCCGCCAATCTGCTGACCAATCCGGCGCTCGATCCCTTCGGCAAGATTCCGGAGTTCAAATTCTGCGCGGCGCGGGTTCGGCCGGCGTTGGCGCAGAACGCCGCAGAGTAAGGCGACGCCCGCGGACGTTTCACGAAGCGTCCGCGGATTACCTCAAAAGCGCATAATCGACGAAGGCGACCTTGTCGCCCGGGGCGACGCGCTCGACATCCTCTGCCAATTCGACGAAGCCATGCGTCCGCGTGAGCGACGTCAGCACGGCCGCGCCCTCGACCGGATATTTCTCTGCGATCGTATCGCCCGTCGCGTCGTCGCGGAGCGACACGCGCACATATTCGCGCCGCCCTTTCTTTTTCTTATATTTGAAGCCGGATGTGACCGCGAGCCTGCGCGCCGGCTCGAATGCGGCGCCTAAGAGAGCCGCGATCAGCGGCCTCACGACATGAACGAAAGTGACGAAGACGGCGACGGGGTTTCCGGGCAGGCCGACGAAAGGCGTTCCGCCGATCACGCCCATGGCGACGGGGCGACCGGGCTTGATGGCGAGACGCCAGAAGGCGAGCGAATCCTCCGCGCCGATCGCCTTCTTCACATGGTCTTCTTCTCCGACCGACACGCCGCCCGAGGTCAATACGAGATCGTGCGTCGCCGCCGCCTCGTGCAAGGCTCTGCTGATGATGTCGGGATCGTCGGCGAGCACGCCGAGATCGTCGACCTCGACGCCGAGGCGCCCGAGCAGCGCATGCAGCAGAAAACGGTTCGCGTCGTAGATCGCCGCCGGACGCAATGGCTCGCCAGGGGAAAGCACTTCGTCTCCGGTGGAAAAAATCGCCGCACGTAAGCGCCGCCGAACGGGAAGATGCGCGACGCCGAGCGCGGCGGCGAGGCCTATGTCTTCCGGTGTGAGGCGCCGGCCCTTCGGCAAGGCCGGATCACCGGCGCTTATGTCTTCGCCGCGCAGGCGCCGGTTGGCGCCGAGCGTGAGGCCCGGGGGCAGCGCGACGGAACCGTCCTCCAGCAGACGGCAATCCTCCTGCATGAAGATGGTGTCCAGTCCTTCCGGCATGGACGCGCCGGTGAAGATGCGCACGGCGGCGGCGCTCTCCAACGCCGGCTCCGGCGCATGTCCCGCCGCCACGCGGCTGCCGACCGGGAGGATGGTCTCGGCGCCCGGCGTCAGATCGCCGAAGCGAACCGCATAACCGTCGACGGCCGAATTGTCGAAGCGAGGCAAATCGATCGGCGCGACGAGCGCCTCGGCGAGAACGCGCCCCTCGGCGGCAAAGAGCGAAACACTCTCGAGTCCCTCGACGCATGGGATGCGTGCGAGTAGGAGCGCGACCGCGTCATCGACGCGCATCGGCTTCTCGCCGGCCGAAAAACTGTCCTTGCCGAGCTGCGCCATGTCTAATCCTTCTCGGAATCAAAGCTCGCATACGCTGTTTCGAGCGTCGCTATGGTCTCGTCTATCGGGCGAGCGTGCGCGTCGATCAGATCTGCTATTCTCTCGACATCGTCGAGCGAGGCGTGAGGAAGCGCGCCTTCCGCCAGATCGCTCGCCAGCGCCACGATCGTCTCGTCATTGGGATGGAGAAAGGGCTTGCCATTGGCCGCGCGATGAACCTCGATCTTGATATGCGGATCGGTCTTGAAGCCCTCGACCAGAACCAGGTCGACGGGGGCGAGCATCCGCAACAGATCGGCGAGACGCGGCTCCGGGGCGCCGCGCAATTCGTGCATCAGGACGAAGCGATTGGAGGATGAGACCAGCACCTCCGTCGCGCCCGCCTCGCGATGCAGCCACGAGTCCTTGCCCGGCTTGTCGACGTCGAAATTGTGATGCGCGTGCTTGAGCGTCGAGACGGTGAGGCCGCGCTCGCGTAGAAGCGGAACCAGTTTCACGATGAGCGTGGTCTTTCCTGCGCCGCTCCAGCCGGCGAAGCCGATCACGCGCATGGCGTCTCGCTTTCTTTCGGCGCGCCGGCGGTGAAGCCCATGCCGCCCAACTCCCTCCGCACATCCTCTCGGCCGAGCGCCTCGATGAAGGCGCGAACGGCGGGGACCTCGCACCGCGAAAGCGGGATCACGAAGTCATAATGCTCCTCGCCGATCGGGAGAAAACTCAATCCATAGGCGCGCGCTACGGGCTCGATCGCGACCCCCCAATCGGCGCGCTGCTGCGCGACCGCCGCCGCCACGGCATTGTGTGAGCTCGGCTGATTCCAATAGCCATTCGGACGCGCGGCGCCGATTAGTCGATCGATCATGATACGCGTGCCGGAGCCCTGATTACGATTGACCATGAGGCAGGTGGGATCGGCCAGCGCCGCAGAGATCGCCGCCTCGACGGCGCAGCCTTCGAAGCGGGCGTCGCCGGCGCGAAAGACGAGGCCTTGCATGCGTCGCCATCCTCGAACCAAGCGCTGCTCCGGTCCGAGGAAGGGCGCATTGTAGACCCCGGTCTTCTCGTCCATCAGATGGATCGGCGCAATGTCGCATTCGTTCCGCCGTGCGGCCGCGAGCCCGCCCATGCTGCCGATCGCGACGACGCGAACGGCTATTCCCGCCTCGGCCAGCGCGTCGATGATGATTTCGAGCCCGATGCAATGCGAGCCCATGATCACGAGATCGGGGACGCGCAGCTCTGGATCGAACAGCGTCACCTGCATGCGCGCGCCGGCTTCGAGATGATCGGCCAGCGCGTCGATCCTCAGAAATCCGTCGGCGCGGGCGAAGCCGGAAACGGCTCCCGATCCCTTGCCCAAGGGAAAGGCTTTCAGCCCGTCCTCGCGCTGCGTCAACGCCACCATCACGAACTCGGTCCGACCGAGGTCGGAGAGGATCGGAAATGGAGTCGTCGCCTCGACCGAGGCGTCGAGACGCGCGCCGAGCCCGCTCATCGCGCGAATGACCGGCGCGACGAAATCATGGAAGGTGAACATGGCCGAGGTCGGGAACCCCGGCAATATGACGACGGGCTTGCCATCGACGACGGCGAGGCACAGCGGCTTTCCCGGCTTCAAGGCGACGCCATGGGCGATTATTCCCGGCTCGCCGAGCCGCGCCACGACGCGATAGGTCAAATCTCCCGCGCTTTTCGACGTGCCGCCGGACAGAATGACGCCGTCGCATCGTGCGAGCGCATCTCGCAGAGCCGCCTCCAGCGCCGCCTCATCGTCGCCTATGGCGCCGAGAACGATGGGCGCGCCGCCGTTCTCCTGCACCGCCGCGGCGACGATCGGCGCGTTGGAGTCATAGATCGCCGCTGGGCGCAGCGGCTCGCCCGGCTGGACGAGCTCGTCGCCGGTCGAGAGGATCGCGACGCGCGGCCTGCGATAGACTGCGACGCTGGCGACGCCGCAGGCCGCCATCATGCCGATCTCGCGGGAGCCGATCCGGCATCCGCGCCGCAGCAGCGTTTCGCCGCGCGCGATATCGGCGCCGGCGAAGCCGATGTTCTGCCCCGGCGCCAGCGCACGACGGATTAGAACGTCGTCGGCCTCGCCCGGATCGCTGTGCTCCACCATGCAAACGGCGTCGGCGCCGCGCGGCAGAGGGCCGCCCGTCGCGATCGGCGTCGCGGAGCTTGCCGCGACTTCGAGGCGTGGAGCGGTTCCGCAGGCGATCGATTCTGGATTGAGCGCGAGGCAAATCGGCGCCTGCTCGCTCGCGCTCGTGAGGTCGCCGGCTCGAACGGCGAAGCCATCGACCAGCGCCCTATCGAAAGGCGGAACGTCGATCGGCGAACGAAGCGTTTGCGACGTGACGCGGCCGAGACTTTCGCCGAGCGAGACGGTCTCTTCGCCGAGCGGCCGCATGGCGAGGCAGGCGTAGAAGCGCCGCATCGCCTCCTCGCGCGAGAGCACGGTGAGGAATTGCTCTTGCGTCACTGCCGAGATGTCGCGATGGTCGTCGGTCTTGCTCATGCGCTTCGAGCCGATCTCACAAGAATTGCCCGGTCACGATCTCACCGGCCGCGAAACCTTCGGACTGGGCGTCCACGAGCAGCCAAGCGTCGGCATTGGCGATCGCCGAATAGGGGATGTCCCCCGTTGCCAAAGGCTCCCACCGAGCGCCCGTCTTTGCCTCGCCGTCCAGGCGGCGCAGCAATGTCAATTCGCTGACCCCCGGCGCGGATACGATCTTTCGAGTCGAAGGCAAGCTGGCGGTCCCGTCGCGAGATGTGGCGCCGGCGAGCCGGCGCAGGCACGGGCGGATAAGCAAGAGCCAAGCCGCCAAAGCGGACTCGAGACGCGCGCCGACGAAGATGGTCGCCGTCTCGGATGAGTGGGGCGCTCCCGGCGACTCTCGAACCGCGCAACCCGTCATCTCTCCCGGACGCATCGCGATGCACGAGAACAGCGTTCTCTCCTGTCGCTGCGCGCGATCGCGCCATTCGCTCGGATCGACGACGAGGATGATATCTGCCATCTCCAAAGGGTCGGCTCGCGCAGCCGTGTCGATCATGGCGCAGTCGGCGCCCTCTTGCTTCGCGAGATCCGCGAGCCAATCGCCGACGACGCCGGCCCCGACGATCATTACGCGCGGAATGCGCACGAGCGCGTCACTGATCTCAGCGATTTTCAGGAGAGCAATATGTCGCTCGTCCAGTCGGGTTCCCGCGGTGGCGATAATCTCTCCGCGACGCAAATCATTTCCGGCGGCGCGCATGCCTTCGCCCCGTGCGATCGCTCCCCAAATCTCGAAAGCGCCGGACTGGTCCGACGCCTTTGGCAATGGAAGAACCGCGTCGGCGAAATCGGGCAGCGTTTCCCCGATACTGACGCGCCGAGGAACCGTGCTCGAAATTCCCGGCGCATAGGGCGAAGCGCCGAGCGTGTCATCCGCCTTGATCGCCCATCCGTCGTCGAGGGCCTGGTGAAAAGGCGGTATCGCCGCCGGCGCTTCGATGTCTGCCGCCGCGACCCGATGAAGCGCGGCCGCAGTCTCGACGCGTCGCGGCGTCACTGCGCGCGTCGTGGCGGCGACCAGTGAAACGGCCTGCTCCAGCGACTGTCGACCCGGCTGTGCGTGGTCCATGGGACCCCATTCGATATGGCTACGGAGCTCATTCCTCGTTCGTGTGTCGAAGGTCGATAGATTAGGCTCGAGCACTACGAGCCTCGAACCATCGACAGATTTTCGAGCGCCCGGCTCACGTTTCGGCGACGATTTTTCCGATGTCGCGGATATCATATCCGCCAATGTTCTCGAATTCGTTCCTGAACCTATCGGAGCGCAGGATTTTCAACATTGTCGCTATTTCGGCTGTCTCGAGCTGCTCCTTCTTGATGACAATGTCGTAGCGCTCCTTCTTGAGCGGAACGAAATCGACATTCTCGACCTGTCGGGCAATTTTCTCGTTGCCGACAGCAACATCCGCGTCGCCTCTCCCCACCGCGCTCGCCACAGTGAGATGCGACTGGTTCTCATTGTCGTAACCCTTGATTCTGCTGCCGTATAGCTCCAGTAGGCCGAGGTTTTCGTCGAGCAGCACGCGTGAGCCGGCGCCCTTCTCGCGATTGATCATCGTGATGTCGTCTCGCGCGAGATCGCGCCACGAGCGGATGCCTTTCGGATTGCCCTTGGCGACGTAAAAACCTTGCATACGGTAGGTGACATTCACGATCAGGCAACGGACTCCGGGCACGAGCGCTCTGACATAGGGCGCGTTGTAGTCGTCGGTCGAACTATCCCAAAGATGTGCGGTCGCGGCGCCCACCTTATCCAAATAGAGGGAGACGAGGCTGTCATAGCTGCCGATGTAGGCCCGCAACGCCATCACGCCATGCATGCGCATGAAGTTCGAAAGAATGTCGAGTATCAGATCCTGGCCGCAGATGACGAAACCATTCGCGCTTCGGCGTTCCGGCGACAAATCGAAATAACGGTCCTCGTCGAGCGCCGACGGACCATTGCGTATCGCAGCGCGCGCGGTCTTGCCGGACCGTTCGACGTATTCCCGCACATGAGCTTCGGTGAATCGGATCTTTCGACCGACCTTGTAATGGCCGATGTCGCCGTTCTTGATCAGGCCATATACGCCACTCTTGCTGACATGCAGCATCTCGGCGACGTCCTCGGCGGTCAGGGCGCGACGTTCGTCTGGCAGCACGGCCTATATCCATATCGGTAGCATTTCGTATCTTTTCGCATATTTCTGATGCGGCGTCACCTCGTTTCAGTCCCTTCATATTTACATTGATGCTTTTCCATTGCATTTGAAGCCGCGTTTTCGAGGCTAGCGAACCACTATCTTCGATTTCGGCTGATTTCGTACTGTTTCGGGTATCGCGTCGTGCGTCGCGATCCGAAACCCATCGGAGGTCCGATATGCCCGTTCCGTCAGAGTCCGCGTCGTCATCCACTGTGGGCGAGAACGGTGGAACCAATCGGCTCATGACGAAGCCCAGGCAGGCTTTCGCTTTCGTCGGCGGCGCAGCGATCGGCGCGCTCGGCGGGCTGATAGGTCTCGGCGGCGCGGAATTTCGACTGCCGCTGCTCATCGGGCCGTTTCGATTTCGCGCCCTCGAGGCGGTCATCCTCAACAAGGCGATGAGCCTCATCGTCGTCGCGACCGCTCTGCCGTTTCGCGCCGCGTCCGTCCCCTTTGCAGCTGTCGCCTCCAATTGGCCGATCATTCTCAATTTGCTCGCAGGCAGCTTGGTGGGCGCGTGGCTCGGAGCAGGATGGGCGACGAAGCTGAGCTCCCGCAACTTGTATCGGATCCTCGCCGTGCTTCTGGTGCTGATCGCCGGAGCGCTGGCTTTCGGACATGGCGCGACGACGGCGTCCGCGCACGTTTCGGGACCGTTGCTGATCGTCGCCGGCGTGGTCGCGGGCTTCGGCATCGGGATCGTCGCCTCGCTTATGGGAGTCGCGGGAGGCGAGCTGTTGATTCCGACTCTGGTGCTGCTCTTCGACGCCGACATCAAGCTCGCCGGCAGCCTCTCGCTCGCCGTGAGTCTGCCGACCATGATCGTCGGCTTCACTCGTTACAGCCGCGACAGCGCCTTTGGCGTCGTGACCCGCAACAAGACGTTCGTCCTCATCATGGCGTTGGGCTCGATCGCGGGAACCTTCATAGGCGGACGTCTTCTCGGGATCGCGTCGGATCAGCTCTTGATCCCGGCTCTCTCCTTGATTCTCGTGGCATCGTCGGTGAAGGTCTGGCGCCACGAATAAATCGGCGGGAGTACCCGCTCTTCCTCAAACGACGACCTCCTTTCGCCTGGACACGGGAATGTCTCCTATCGGCGCAGCCGGACGTCCGCCGTTCGCATGGCGCGGGTCCGAAATGGGTCATGAACTAAACCGCTCTCGCGGTAGTTTGCGGCCGGCGTTTCGGGCGGGCTGCGGGTAACGGGTGGTCGGCGAACTGTCTGAAGATCGTGGGGTTAGCAACCTCGCTTCAGACAGGAGCAACGCATGACAATGGAGTGCGTCACCCCGCTTCGCCGGCGCATGATCGAAGACATGACCATCCGCCATATGGCCTCGGAGACCCAGCGCAATTACATCCGCGCGGTCAAGACCTTGGCGGTCTTCCTTGGCCGATCTCCGGATGCCGCCACGGCCGAAGACCTGCGTCTTTTCCAATTGCACTTGACCGCGACCCACGTCCGCCCGCCGACGATCAACATGACGGTCTCAGCATTGCGGTTCTTTTTCGGCGTGACGCTCGATCGGGCCGACGCGACCCGCCATCTGACCTTCGTCCATGAGCCGCGCAAGCTGCCGGTCGTCCTCAGCCCCGAGGAGGTCACGCGCCTGCTGGAGGCGGCGCCCGGCGTCAAATACAAGGCCGCGCTCGGCGTCGCCTATGGCGCCGGCCTGCGCGTCTCCGAGGTGGTCTCGCTGAAAGTCTCGGACATCGACAGCACGCGCATGTTGCTCCGCGTCGAGCGAGGCAAGGGCGGCAAGGATCGCCACGCGATGCTCTCGCCGCGGCTGCTGGAGCTCTTGCGCGACTGGTGGCGCATCGCGCGCCCGCCGGTCTGGCTGTTCCCCGGGCAGGATCCGATCAATCCGATAACGACGCGCCAGCTCGATCGGGCCTGTCACGCGGCGGCCCAAACGGCCGAGATCGCCAAGCGCGGCACCCCGCATACGCTGCGGCACAGCTTTGCGACCCACCTGCTCGAGCAGAACATCGATATCAGGGTGATCCAGGTTCTGCTCGGCCACGCCAAGCTCGACACCACCGCGCTCTACACGCGCGTCGCCGCCAACACCATCCATGTCCATGCTGCGGCGGCCGCATGATCGTCGTCGAGACGTTCGAAGGCGGACGCGCTTCGCGCGGCTTTTCGTTCTCGAAGATCAGGATCGACAGCTCATGATCGCGATCATCTCATTCCCGGCCTCGCAACCGTGCTCCTTGTCGCCGCAGATCGCTCTACGGCTGCGACGCTACTCGCACGAATCTGCGCCGGGCGCTGTCCATCACCGTCCCCGCCGCGAAAACTCCGATGCCATCGCCGACAAAGAATGCTCCTTCGCGCCCCTCCGTCACTCGAAATCGGCCCTGACGACGGCGCCTGTCATTCCAACGCCCCGTCGAGGCTCTTCGCCGACGCATAAATCCCCATAGCTCGCGCCGGCGACGGCGCCCTTCCGACTCGCGGTTTCCTTCCTTGGAGGTTTTCGGATGCCGGCCCCACGGCTGCGCAACGGCGCGTGCTCGCAAAGGGCCGGCATCCGAAAACCTTTACACACAGTTCCTCCTTCGCCTTCGGGAAGGGGGAACTCGCGCCATGAGCGGTCATTCGTCGCGGACGACCCGAGGGACCGCTTTCCCTGGATTTCGCGGACGTTCGCGGCGGCGGATCGGCTGGACATAGAGCTGCGGCTTCCGAGGCTCGGCTGAAGCTCTCGTGACCCGTTTCGCTCCCTGAGACGGTCGCGGGGTTCGCTATGCCAAGTTGTCGGTATGCGTTTGCGCGCGGCGGCGGCGAGTATCGGCGATTTCGCGCGCGATCGGAAGCCTGCGGTCGAAGGCCGGCTCGGCGATGGGCGCGACGAAGATCGCCGGATCGGCGCCGTCGCCGACGTCGACCTGGCACATGAGGCCGAAGGCGTCGCCAGCGTCGAACGCATTGGTCACTGTGCATCGGCGATCCGAGCCCCGGCTGCGCGAGGCCGCAATCGACGCGGTCAAAGGTCGACTTGCTCTGAAATGCTGAGAGCGTCGTCGACATCGATGCCGAGATAGCGCGCCGTGCTTTCCAATTTGGTATGCCCGAGCAAGAGTTGGATGGCGCGCAAATTGCCAGTCTTCTTATAGATCTGCGCTGCCTTGGTTCGCCGCATGGAATGCGTTCCATAAGCGGAGCTATCGAGTCCGGCGCTCGCGACCCATTTCTGCACGATTCGCGCATATTGCCGAGTAGAGATATGCGGCCGCGTCGTGAAGCGGCTCGGGAAGAGATACCCGCCATTGACCACATCACGGCCGTCGAGCCATTCCTGGACCGATCGACGGGTTTGCTCGGTCACCTCGAATTGAACTGGGCGGCCCGTTTTCTTCTGGATCACGACAGCGCGGTCGCGCACACGGCCGCCGACACAGACGTCATTCACTTGCAAACGCACGAGGTCGCAGCCTCGCAGCTTGCTATCGATCGCGAGATTGAACATGGCGAGATCGCGCTTGCGGCTTTCGAGCTGCAAGCGAACCCGTATTGTCCAGACGTCTTTCGGCCTCAGCGGTCGTTTCTGGCCGAGCAGGCGTCCTTTGTTCCAAGGGTCATGATTGCGCGGTGCGCTGGCTGAATCGGAACTCGGCATGATCGTCCCCATCGGAGCCGACCCCTTCCTCCCTGGCGCCCATGAAGTGGGTGAGGCAGCTATGTATGCGCGCCGACGCGGCTTTCCATCCTCGGAAGCTCGAAAGCGATCCTTAGCAGTCCAGGCGCCGCTCGACGCCGAGTAGGAAATGCGCCGTTGCGAAGGCGGCCCGCGCAGAACAGCAGTTACGCAAGACGTGGTGGAACCAGGTGCGCGGCGTCTATCGGCAAGCATGGAGGGCGTCACGGTCACGGCGCCCCTGACGACAGCAAAGAGCTCGCGGCATAGGCTCGTTCTACGCGCGGAGGCAGCCACCGCAGGATCCTAATTTGCACCGAGAAGCAAGCAGAGCCCCATTGGAGGCGCCGTGACAGGATGCACAACCGCTGAGCATCAGTATGTCACGGTCACAGCGATGACATCTGAATACGCTCCGACAGGCGGCGTCTGACCTGAGAACACGCGTCCGAAGATCGTGAGCGACTGCGCTGATGCGTTCCCGGTTCCCGCCACCGTGTTCGCGCCGATCAAGTCTCCCCACGGCGCGCTTCTCGCGCTATTGCTGTAGAGTCCATATGTTATCGTGTCGCTGCCTGCGTACATTTTGCGTTGCGTCGGATCGGTGGCTCCCGACAATCCGCCGGACAAGCCGACCGTATAGGGGAGACCATTGCTGCACGTCAGGCTCATCGTGGACTGCGCATCTATATTCGACCCGAAGCTCAATATGTTCCCAAAATTGAGATTGTTGGCGGATACGCTGCAATTCGCTTGAACAGTCGCGGATGCGGAAAAAGAGACCGCGCTCGATTTTGTCCCTTGGGTCGATACGCCGCAGATCGCGACGGGGCTGAGATTCGGATTTTGAAACGTCTCCAAGCTCGTGCTCACGTCGATGAAGTTGTTCGTATAGGTTCCCACGCCCGCGCTCTGCTGGGAGGCGAGTACGGAGCCATATAATGTGACGCTGGCGGAGCCAGAGCCGCTCGTGATCGGAATCAGAATGGATAGCCCATTGGTCGTCGCGCTATAGGCCGGCACATAGGCGCTGTAGGATCCCATCACCGTCGTCAAGCTGGCGTCTTTGTAGATTTCGAACAAAAGCGTCTTGGGTCCGCTGATGAGCTGACGTGGCGGCCAGGACGTCGACTGGCCGGGTCCTATGCTCAGGCAAACGGTCGCCGAGACCGCATTGGGGTTTGCCCCCGAACATATGATGGAAATAATCGAAGGTTGCGCCGGAGACGCAGCGCCCGAGAGCACATCCACGATGCCGAACGACATCGTGCCCGACGTCGAGCATGACATAGCCGCGACGGCTTCGCCGCTCGATGTCGTCAGGCCGAGGAAAGCGGTAACGAAAAAAAGAAAGGCGCTCGAGAAAAATTCGTTTATTCGCATGTCACTCGGATCTCCCTATTCGGCCCGGCCGTCTGCGGCGCCTCGAAAGAGCCGCGACAATCCCGGGTTCCAAGATCGACGATGATCGAATTGCTCGCCGCGAGATCGGTCACAAAGGCGCGGCCGTCATAGCCGACGACGAAGGCGCTATCGCTGTCGACGAGCTTGCCGCGGCTTCCGACTTCGATCGGCTTTCCGGCCTTGTCGGTCAGGACGAGGACGATGGGCTTGGCGTTTGCCTTCGCGCCGAAATCGATCGCGACGCCGCTGCGATATCGTGGCGCGACGACCTCTTGGGTTTTCACCGAAACCACGTCGACCGGCAGCGTCATCAGATCGATGTCGACCTTGTTGCGTTGATAGGAGCGGAGCGTCGGTATCAACAAGGTTCCGAGAACATTGGTTTCGCCGACGCGGCTATTGTCATGCGCCACCGTCACGCCGGGAGCGCCGGCGTTCACGATCGCAAAACTATCCTCGACCTTCGGCCCGATAGCGACATTCATGTCGGCGAGCGCGATCGCGCCTTCGAATTGCGCCGCGCCACTCACAAAATTCGCTTGTTGCAGGCCGTTGATGCGGGCTGTTCCGACAGGGGTTCGATAAGAGACCGCCCCGTTCGTCATCGAAGTGGGTCCCTGGGTTCGGTTCAGCGACCACCCATAGCTCCCGATGCTCGCTTCCATGTTCTTGCTGGCTTGCGCATTGAAGCCGATACGGCCTTTTCCCGTCGTCGGATCGAACACTGTCTGCGCGCCGCCTCCGACTTGAACATTTCCGCCGATCGGGAAGGAAACTCCCGCGAAAACGCCTTTGTTTTCTATGCCGGAAATATTGCCGAAAACAGTGACGAACAAGCTTCCCTCATAGGGAAGCTGTCGCGAGTACGAAGCGGTCAATGTTTGAGAGGCCATGAGCCGGTTCGATTGCCAAGCCCAGATTCGATCCCTGTTGTCAGGCGTGATCTGCGCGAAGGTGAACGACGCATTGCCGCCGATTACAGGGAGTTTCGCGCCTATAGAAATGCGATTGATCATGCGCGGCGGATGAACGAAAACGAGGTTCGCAGCCAGCTGTTGATTGGTTTGAGGAGTATAGAGATAGAATGAACGGGAGTCGGCGGCCCAACGGGCCGCGGTCGCGGAGGCGAGATCATCGTAAGCGCCGAAGGTCTGCTGCGTGCTGGCGCTGAATGAAACGCCCAGCGGCGTCATCACATTATATGACGCATAGCCTTGGCCGCCGAACGCCGAGAGATAGCGGGACCCCGAGACGGCGGCGGTCAGCGAGCCGAATCGTCCAAATTGCGTCGCCGCCCCGATGCTTCCATTGTAGAGCCCAGAGCCGACTTCCGCATGTCCCAGCACAGTCAATTGGTCTGTCACGCCATACCGAGCGCTCGACGAGACGACGGGGCGGTTGTCGTAATCATTCGAGCGATAGGCGTAAAACTTTCGCGCAAATCCGGCTTCGAACGTGTAGTCGAAGAGCCCCGGGGCGATCAGGCGCTCGTTCGTGAATAGAAAGAGATCGGTTCTTGTTTCCCGTCCAGATGCATCTCGAATGACGACTTCGGCATTGCCGTTCGCGGACGAAACGGGAAGATTGGCGATACGAAACGGCCCCTCCGACACTTGTTGCGTAAATATAGGCGCGCCATTGACCAGAACGTCGACCGACGACGGCACCGCGGCGCTGCCCGAGACGGACGGCAGCGCCGCGGTCACAATGTCCGGGCGCATTGCGAAATTTCTTTGGATCTGTATCCCGCCGAGCCGCATCGGCCTCGTCCAATCGAGGGCGCCGGAAATCGTGTCGCCCGCACGATACATGGTCTGCGTGTCGGGATCGGCGTAGACGTAAGCGGTCTCGAGTCGCAATCCGATCGTGGCGTTTGCCCTGTATAGATTGAAGTTGTTCGTGTTTCCGATGATGCCCGTCTGCGTCACGACCCCATAGGGACTGAAAATTCGGATATCCGTGGATAGGCTGGCTGCCGTGATCGCCGGTCTCCAATGCGTGATCGCAGTGGAGGACGAAGCGAACATCACATAATTCACCAAACCTCCCCAGGAGGACGTCGCGCTCGGAACGGCGGGACGTTCGCCGCGGCTGTCGTAAATTTTTGGAATGCGCTGATCGTCGGACAGATCGAAATAGAGCTGCTGCTTCGGCTCGTCGTAACGATAGGCCAATCCAGAGCCGTTCAGAACGACCATATCTTTGCGCCCACCTGCGCCTGGCGGCTTGACGCCGATGTCCTCGAGATCGCCGCGCTCGACCGCGAAGGCGCCGTCTGGCGATTTCCTGGCGGATACGAGCAGACCCGTCGATTTGCCATTTACGTAGGCTTCCAGACGGAGGTCCAAAGTCCCTGTGGACGCACGATCGCCTTCCATATCGGCGATCGCATTTTGTTCGAGCTCCAGGGCTCGCGCGCGGCTTTCGGCAAGCGCGCATTCTATGAAAATGCAGCTGGCGGCTATGATGCTGAGCCGCCGCAATGTCGAACCTATCGAGGTTTTGCGACGACAGATATGAACTCACGATCTACAGTAGCCGAAACTTTTCCGTCCCGGAGATCGAACTTTCCCGGCAGCTTCCAACGTCTTTCCGAATGTCCTAACGCATAGCCCGCCAGCCCATTCGCGATGGGCTTGCCGTTCAAAGAGAGAGCAGAGATTTTGGCCCGACGATCGCCTTCGTTTTTCGCGACGAGGAACCGACCGCCGTCGCGATTCGTGACAAACCAGGATAGGCGAGGCTGACTTCGCGTTTCCTCATAGAAAAAAATGGGAATGACATAGCGCAGAGCCACGGCGATAATCCCGTTGCGTCGCATCGTGGCGTCGGGGATTTCGTCGACGACGAGACGGTAGCTTTCTTCACCTGCAATCGGCGCTTCGACGATTCTCACCACGCGTATCGTATATTCCGCGCCAGGGCCGATCTCCGCCATGGGAGGCGAACAAACGACATTTTGCGTCGGCTCCAGGACATCCTCTCCATGCTCCTGTCGCCAGACGAAAACGCGGACTTGGCCATTGATCGGTCGATTTCCGCTGTTTCGAAGCGTGATCGTCACCGTCTGTTGTGGAGCTGCGGCCTCGAGCGAGATCGGCGAAACTACGAGCGAGGCGGCGGACGCGCCGTCGAAGACGGCTGCGCTGCAAAACAAAGAGAAAACGAAAAATAGCCTCTTTGATTTCACTGCAATTCCTCTGCGGACGATGAGGTCGAGAAGCGACAAAGGCGCCGGCTTTTCTCGCGAAATGCGCCGGCTGCGCGATGTCTTCGATCACTCATGAGATTGATCGGGCGCCCTTCGCCGAAAAGCGAAGCCGCCTCGTTCAAAAATTCACTGTCACGGTAATCGTATCGGAATACGCATCGGGAGTGCTGAACTGCCCGGCCGGGATTTGCCCATAGACTGTCAGGAGCTGAGGAGCGCCGGTGCCAGTGCCCGAAACCCAGCCAGGCGCCACATCATCCCAATTTATCGTATATCCGGCGTTTTGAAAGAGCGAGTAATTCAAAAGCGCCGCCGATCCTGCAGCCTTCATCTGACGCGTCGTGGTGCTCGCGCCATACAATCCTTGGTTCAATCCGACATTGTAAGGGGTGCCGTTCGTGCAGCTGACAGTGAGAGCGGAGGTCGTTTGATTGAGGACTCCACCGTAATTGCCGAAGAGCATCGGGAGCGCCGAAACCTCACAAAGGCTCGTCACATTCGCCGACACGGTGAACGTGGTCGTGACCGTCGCCGCTTCGACATGATTCGCAAAAGCAAGCGCTATGATTGCTCCGCCGAGAGCTGATTTAAACGATCTATGCATAATAATCCTCGTCGCATAGCGATGCATGAAAGGAAATTGAGAGAACTGAAAATTGCGCACAAATACATGTACGAATATTGGCTCTTTAATATCGTTAGATATTCGGAATTAAAATTGGTGATTTTACGCAAATGGCGCTATCGTGCGTAAATGTGCGCGTTTGGGGCGTTGCGGAGCGTATAATTCCATCGGAATCGGACACAGATCGGCGTCACTCTGTGCAAATCGAAGCTGCCTTAGCCGGTCTCGGTGTTGCATTGGCGCCGCGTCTCTATATCGAAGCCGAGCTGGCGAAAGGTCGCTTGGTTGCGCCATGGCCTGAAGGTGAGTCGATCTCCAAGACGCTCCCATTGAGCGCGGTCCGATCGACGTCTTTGCGACTTGGCTCCTCGAGGAAGCGCGAGCGTCAGATCCAACGCTTTGATGGCGGCAGTTTCGGATTTTCCGAAGTAGGCTTCGTCGGGCGGATCTGCGGGCGCTGTTGCCGGTCTCGACGGCAGCCTCTTTCGAGTTCCGAGTTCGTTCAACGCCCACCGCATAGCGGCGGCGGACCGACAAGCCGCCGATGGGCCCCGTTGTCGATGATCAGCTCTCTTGGAAGGGCTCCGCCGGAGCATAGGCGGCGAGAAAAACCCCGACTCCAGTGGTGATCGTGCGGTTGCGCTCGGTCGCCGACAATGCCGACTCGTCGCCGAGCATGGCCCGCAACTGAAGGTCGCCACGGATCAGGCCGATAAAATGCTTGGCGACGTCGCGGGGAACGGACCGGCGGAGCGAGCCTGCCGCCATTGCGGTCTCGAACACCTCCGCCAGTCGCGCGATCAGCCTGTCCGGCCCGTTCTCGTAAAAGAGCTTGCCGAGTTCGGGAAAGCGCGGGGCCTCGGCCGCGACGATCCGGTTCGTGGCCACCACGTCGGGAGACAGCAATAGATCGAGCACCGCGCCGGCAAGACGCTCCATTTTGCTTCTCAAATCCGCGGCGCCCGTCACCCCTGACACCAGGCCGGATGAAAACCGGTCGCCGGCCGCCCAGATCACAGCCGTGAACAATTCATCCCGGCTGCCATAATGCGCGTAGAGCGTCGCCTTGCTGACGCCGGCTTCCTGAGCGATCGCCTCCATCGATGTTTCGGCGAAGCCTCGGCTGAGAAACAACCGGTGAGCCGCCTCGACGATGCGCTCGACCGTTCGCGGCCCTCTCGTCCTTACTTTCGGCCTGTCGGGCTCCGCCATTGCGATCCTCATTCGATATCCGTAACTGAACGACATCGTTCAATAGTTGACGGTCGGCTTCGCTATTGATAGCCTTTTGCGGTGCAAATACAAAACCTACCCGTTCATTTGAACGGGGCGCGATGTTTCGAAAGAGATGGTCGCGGCGCTGCGACCGCCCGTCCAATCCCACAAAGGACGCCGTCGCCGTCAGGGTAGGCGAGAGGGGATCATGACCAACATTGTCTGCGACAAGCTCGGCATTCGCTACCCGATCCTGCAAGGGCCGATGGCCTGGGCGTCGGACAGCAAGCTCGCCGCGAGCGTTTCCAACGCCGGCGGGCTGGGAATCATGGGGCTCGGCTTTTGCCCGCCGGCCATCTTCGAGGCCGAGATCCGCGCGGCCCGAGCCCTGACGGAGGCGCCTTTCGGCCTCAACATCATCACCTGCCTGCCCGACGCAGACAAGCTGCTGGAAATCACCCTGCGCCAAGGGATCAGGGTTGTCGAGATCGAGACGTTCCCCGCCTATTTCGACACGCTTCCGCGTTACGTCGAAGCGCTCAGGAGCCACGGCGCCGCGACGATCGGCAAGGCGTCCTCGGTGTCGGAGGCCAAAGTGTTCGAAGCGGCGGGGGTCGATTTCATCTCGGTCAAGGGGTACGACGGCGGCGGTCACATCTTCGGCCTCACCGGCACATTCTCGCTGATACCCCAGGTCGTGGACGCCGTTTCCATCCCCGTGATCAATTCGAGCGGCGTCGCCGATGGACGCGGCGTCGCTGCTTCGCTCATGCTCGGCGCAGCCGGCGTCGAGGTCGGAAGCCGCTTCCTGGTCGCCGAGGAATGCCCGATCCACGCCAACTACAAGAACGCCATCGTCGCCGCCGGGGAGGGCGACACCGTTCTGACCGGCGTCAGCGCCGGCGACGGGGTGCGTGGCGTCAAAAACCGGCTGACGGATGAATTGCTGCGCCTCGAACGGGAACTGCCGCCCGAAGAGGCCGCGGAGCGCATCCGCGAGATCGGTCGTGGCGTCTTGCGCGCGGCGGCCATCGACGGCGACGTCGAGAACGGCAGCCTCGTCGTCGGCCAGAACCTCGGGCTGCTCGACGCCATTTTGCCTGCGAGCGTCATCATGCAGGAATTGATCGCCGGCTATTCGAGGGTCGCGCCTCGAGCAACGTGAACTGGGCAAGTTCGAACTGCTCCGCAAACGAGCGTCCGGGGAGACGAGTCGGCGTTACCGCCGCCCGTCGAGCGACGAGGCGTTGCCTCCATGGCCCGGACCGATGTCGTAGCGAGCGTCCGATCACGCGTCATCGAGCGGAGAAAATCCATGACGACCTATGAAATGCGCATCTACACGCTGAAATCCGTCGAGGCCGCCACGGCCTATCGCAAGATCTGGATCAAGCATATCGAAAGCCTGAAAGCATTCGGGATCGTCACACATGGCGTGTTTACCGTTGCGAGCGATCCGGCGAAAGTCGCCGCACTCGTCGGCTATCCCGAAGGTGTCGATCCCGAGGCGGCCTCTGATCGCTATATGGCCAGCGATCTGTTCAAGGCGGACATGGCGGGTTTCGACATCGCCTGGCTCTCCTGCGTGGAGACGATATTGCTCACCCCCGAGACATTCTCTCCTCTCCGGTGACGAAACTCTCGAAATCGCTCCCGAAGCCTTCCAGCTTCTGAAAGACCGCTTTGAGCCGGTCGCGCCGGACGAGGGTCGCGTGGAGACGTGGGCCATTAGAAATGCGCGACGAACCAGTCGCGCGCCGCCGGACAGGATTGGGCGAAGCTCTCGCAGTAAGGAGCGAATTGACCGCAGGGTAGCGTCGCAAATTTCTTTGGTTCGCCGGCCCGTTCGAGTACTTGGCGCGAGGCCTCGAATGGCATCAGCGTAAGCAAAAGCATTTTCTCTTGAGCGACACGATCCCGCAGCCGCTGCTGGACGCCCGGCCCGGGAATGTCGCCTTTCGGCGTAACCCGCCGTTGGGCCTATCGGCGCGACGGGGCCGCAACGGGTCAGAATTCCTCGCTCCGCCCCCGAAAGGCTTGGTGGCGTCAGGAGCTGCCGCTGAGGCGCAGCCATCGACCGATCATTCACACCTAGCTGCGTGCCCTGTAGGCCCAAGGTTCGCCATGCAACGCCTGGCGCGAAAGCTCCTATAGATGCCATTTGAAATCCTACGAGAATCGTGGTGCTTTCGCCGCTTGCTCGCGAGAGCGATGCATTATCAGTCCAACTCCGCCGCTGCGCATACGCGACTGCTCGCAGCGACCTCTTTCAGAGATTGAACGAAATGGATTCGTCATTCACTACCGTCGCACCCCTCAGACACGGCCAAATCTCCTGCGTCGCGTGCTTCCCACCAGGGCACGAGTTGGGCGTCGCCTATGAGGCTGACGGATGGCGGGTCGACAACAACCCCGGATACTGGGGCGCAGCGAGCCCCGAGGTGCTCGTTCTCGGATTCAGCAAGGGCGCCAACCAACGTGGCGGCATGCCATTCGATCAAATCGCGTTCAACAACGCGCGCGGGAACCTCAAGGAGATCCTCACCGCGCTTGGGTTCATTGTCGCGGGTGCCGACATAGACGCGTGCTTCACATCGGCGGAGACGCGGATTGGATTTGCGTCGGTTGTCCGGTGCGGGCTCGGCATGCAGGTCGAGGCAGGCAAGTACACGACCTCGGGCAAGGTGGTCCGCAGCGCCATCGCCCCCAGTAGCCCTGTTCGTCGTTTCTTCGACGGCTGCACAGAGCAATTCCTCAAGCACCTGCCCGAGAGCGTCCGCGTTGTAGTCTTCCTCGGACTCGACCGCCCGTATGTTGGGGCGCTTTTTGAGCGGATGAAGCAACTGCACAAGTCGATCAACCGAGTGAGCGAGCTGGCGTACCGGACAGAGGACGTGACGTTCGTTCACGTCATTCACCCGTCGCCTTTGGCGACAAGTCACCGGCAAGAGTGGTTGCTCGACGACACGTCGTCGCTCGCGGAGAGCCGGCGAGAGGTTTGCAGGGCTCTAGCGAATAGCAAACCAGAAGAAAAAGCGAGCAATCAAAGCTTTCCTACGTCCACGCCCAGCGAGGTTGAAATGAATCTTGCATTACCAGCGGGAATCTGTCGTAGCGTGCCTGTGACCGAAGGGGGGCTTGAAAACGACTATATTAGACTGACTGACGTAATGGACTTCTTCCCGGCGGACGCTGTTGGCGGTGCCAGTGCCAAGCATCGCGCTCGCATGTTGTTACGGATCACTTTTGCTCCCGGCGAGACAATCACGACTGACATCGATGGGAGCAAAAAGATTTTACGTGAACGCGGAGCGGTCCGCAGATTTCTCGGGCTCTCTGGAGCGACTGCGCGCGATACCGTGGAAATTATCAAGACCGACGCCGCAGCCTACACGTTGAGGATCGCTAAGAGAATGCAGCGCTAAAACCCGCGCGAGCGCTTGCCTATCGTAAGGATGCAGCTCCACAGATTGAAACTCGCTGTGGAACTGTAGTTCCTCGATCTGCGAAGTTTACCGCTCACCTCTCGAATGTCTCAGAAGGGTCAAACTTTCACGTTCGCAGGGTGGCGCCGTCGCGGACCTTGTACCTTTTCAGAACAGCCGACTCGTCGAGGGTTCAATTTTCGGGAGCTCGAAATCGGGCGTCGCTGCCAGCCAGCATCTGCGATCGATTTGGCCACGGGTAGCCAGACCGCGCAGGTCATAGGAGACCAGACCGCCGCCCGATCCTGTTCTTGACCTCGTCCGCCTCGACTCCCAATTCGTCCGTCACGAGCTGCCATGCCGCGAGCAGCCGCGCGAGGCCCAATTCTACAGCGGGGCGCAGCGATCGTTCAATGTCTCGGACGTCGGCGTCGTTCACCGCGTCCGTCAAGGACACGCGATACCGTTCTCCTCGATCCACCGGGACGAGAGTGATCCGTCCGTCGAGCCAGGCGAGCATGCCGAGCTGGAAAGACTCGACGAGCCTTTTGCCGGCTTTCGTCAATTTTTTTGCGGCGGCCGTCTCTAGCGCTAATCGCCGCTGCTCGAGCGCTGCCTCGGTCGCTGCGCATCGCCGCTCGCGTTCGGCCACTGCCTGCTCGGCGGCAATGCGTGCATTGTCCGCGATCATCAGCTCCGATCGCAGCCGATCCAGTTCGTCGCTCTCCGAGCGGATGAACTCGCGGGCCTTTTCGGTCTCTGCCTTGGCGGCGTAGGCTTCCGGCGACAAACGGTCGGGGCCACGCGCCTCCTTTTCGCGGCCGCGCTCGATAGTCGGGTCGAGGTTCGCTCGGACGAATTCCGTCCAACTATCCTGTAGAGCAGCGAATGTATTTCTTGTCTTGTATTGCGCCTGTAATTTCGTCAGGGCAGGACTGACAGACAAGAATTTCTTTCCGGTCTTGCTCGTCGTCATCGGCGCCACCAATACGTCGACCACCCCGGCGCCTTTTTCATCGAGATCCATTCTGGCGCTCAATAGCGACGTCTCTCCGAAAGTCTTCTGCGCCCATGCGATAGCGGCGTCGAATAGCAGGCGATTGCGCGGATTCTGCGGATCGTGCTGGTCGCCGGTTTCCATCAGCCATCCAACACTTACGACGCAAATCAGATGCCCGACCGGCGCCGTGTTCCCGCGTTGGATGGCGCCTGTGGCGGCCTGCATGCATCTCAGTGTCGGTCCGAAGACAAGTTGAATCGGATGAATCGCTTGTGATTCAATGAGGCGGTCTGATTCTCGCGGAGACCGCCGATGTGGACGAATGAAAATCGCGCGCGCTACGATCGTAGCAAATTGCGCTATCCGAGCGACGTGACGGATGCCGAATGGGCGCTCGTAGAACCGTTAATCCCACCTGCGAAACGGGGTGGAGGGAAGCGCACGGTCGAGATGCGCGCGGTCATGAACGGCTTGATGTATGTGCTCTCGACCGGTTGCCAGTGGCGCGCGATCCCCAAGGATTTGCCGCCCAAGAGCACGGTCCACGGCTATTTCGATCTTTGGACATACGACGGAACGCTCGATCGCATCCATCATGCTCTTTACGTGAAGTGTCGCGAAGCGGCAGGGCGCGAGGCCAGCCCAACAGCCGCGGTCATCGACAGTCAAAGCGTGAAGAGCGCAGAAAAAGGGGGCATTGCATCGATCCGCATGGCTACGATGCCGGAAAGAAGATCAAGGGCAAGAAGCGGCATATTCTCGTCGATACGATAGGCCTGCTGCTTCATGCCCTCATTCATCCCGCCGACATTCAGGATCGCGATGGCGGCATTCTCGTCCTGCGCACGATGTTCGGCAAATTCCCGTTTCTGCAAAAGCTGTTCGCAGACGGCGGCTATCAGGGCCCGCAGTTCCGCGACGCACAGAAGAAGGCATTGCCATTTGTCGACACCGAGATCGTCAAGCGCTCGGATGCGGCCAAAGGCTTCGAGGTTTTGCCCCGCCGCTGGGTCGTGGAAAGAACCTTTTCTTGGCTCGGTCGCTGCCGAAGGTTGGCCAAGGACTTCGAAAACCTCAACCGTAAGGCATTGGCGTTTCTTCACCTCGCCTCCATCCGCCTGATGCTCAGAAGGCTTTGTAATCAAGCATGAAGTTCGCGGACCGACTCTCAGGTCCGCCAAGTAGTCGAATCGCAGGCCGCCACAGGCGCCATCCTCGCGCCAAGGATGCGACGCAAAATTTCGGTCGCTGTCCGCGTCAGGCCGGACCCTAAGTCTGGAGGTCTCGTCGAGGCGATTGGCATGGTCGCTCGCCGCTTGGACCTGCCTGCCATTCTTGAGACGCAAGAGACGGACGGACGCGAAGTGCACTGCCTAGCTCCGAGTTACGGTGATCGGGTCCTCACTCCCGCCGAGATTTGCGATCTCGTCGGATTTTGAACGATTTTCATCCATCGCGCAGGAACTCGGGGATTTTGGCATCGCTGCTCTGTGTCGGGCTCTCGATCGCGGGCGCCGCGCTGTTCATTCGCATCGCGAACGGCGGCTCGGTGTGCTCCTCGAGGGCCGGGGCCAGCGAGGGCGCCAATTCACCGTCGATCTCGACATTGTCATCCGCGATGATCGGCGGGGCGTCGTCCTGCTGGAGCCGCTCGCCTTCCGGGGTATCCGCGGAGGTGGAAGTCACCGGAGCGGACGTGGCCGCGTCGTTCTGCGCAGCGGATTTCTGCTCGGCCTTGGGCCGCCCACGTCGCCGGGCGACCGTGACGCTCGGGGCGGGCTCGCCCTCGCCCTCGCCCTCGACCTCGGGCTCGCGCCGATCAGAATCGTCGTCCGAGGCTTCGCCACTGGAGGTGTCGCTCTCCGCGCCATTCGGCGACGGCGGCAGGCTGATGGCGATCACCTGCCCGCGGACCGCCTCCACGAGCGGGATCACGATCGACGGCGCGGCCCGCCCCTGCCACAGGCAGCAGGCAATTCCATGCGTGCGTCTCGCGTCCGTGTGGCAGGTGAGGCCGAGCTCGATGAGCATTTGCGCGAGGGCTGGAGAGGGCTTCTGCGGCAGGACGAGCACGAGATCGCAGGGAGTCGTATCGATCGCCGGAGGATCGACCGTCGGCATAGCGTCGCCGCGAGCCTCGAGCGCTGCGCGTTGGGATGGATCGTTCAGCATTTCCGCGGCGATTCCAATCGCCCCGTAGATCATCTTAGCGGTGACGCCGCCGATCGGTCGATCGAGATGAGCTTTGAGCGCCTCACGGCCGGTCCGTCTCCACATGGCATTGATGGCTTTGGAGGACGCAGAATGCAACGAATGGAGCGCCTCGGCCTCGGCGGCGAAAGTGGCTGGATCTGGCATGATCATTGGCGGCACCGAAGGGTTAATGGAGATCGATGTGTAAGCGTCACTCGAGATTTTGGCTCTGTCAATAGCGTATATTATTTTTCTGCGATGAAACTAACCTTTTTAGCCTCGAAGCTATTCCCGGGGCTCAGAGTTCACATGTCGTTCTCTACGGACTAATTGATCGTCTCATCGGTCAACTTTCGTTAGAAACCTTGCAAAGATAGGCGGTCCTCGCCCGAAACGGCCGTTGTCTGGAGGGGTACCATTAAGCTTCCGCCAATCCGTTGCCTCTTGCCGAATGGCGCCGGCTCAGGCGCGACGGAGCCGTCCAAGGCCTCGCTATCATCGCGTCCGATCGCCGCGTAAGATAGACGACTGAAAGAGGTCGCATGGTCGTCGCGAATCGACCATCGGCGCGAACGTTGGGAAATGGGTAAAGGAGTGATCGGCGACGCCGAAAAAAGCGCGGACAGCTGGTAACTCGTAAAACTGGTAACACGCTATGCATTTTTCTCGCGGGTTACGGCGCCTCGCCCACGAGTTGCCGTGACGTCATCGTAACTCTTCGTTTCAAAAATAGGCTTAAAATCAATAGCTTGAAGAGAGAGCTCGCGACGCATTCTCGGGTTGAGCCGAAAAGGCGTCGAATGGCGCGCGCATCACCTCGCTCTAGATGTGATCGCCAATCAAGCGGCAGCATGCTCCTGGGAATGTAGGCCCTCATGAGCGCACGTGGCGTGGCGCGGCGCAAACGCATCACCTCGGTTTCGACCTCGAAACGCAGTTACGCCCGCTCGTCCTCCGATCGGAGCGAACGCCGGTAAAGGAGTGGCCGGCGACGCCGAAAAAAACGCTGACGGCTGGAAACTGGTAAAACCGGTAAACACGCTATGAGTTTTTCTTGCAGGCTGGCTTGGCTGATCGCGTTTTGCCGAATATCGTCACCAGCCATAGCGCAGCGGCCTGCCCGGTCATTGCGAGGGCGGTCGGAGCTCGATCGAGCTCTGAATAGAATTCATTTCATCCTGAATGAGGGACGTGTATTTCGATGGACGCCATTGTTCATCCCGAAGACCAAAATGTCTCAGTATTTCAAAGCAATCTCCCGATCGCCGAAAAGCTCGATCGCGCGCGCAAGGAACTGCTGGACCTCTCGGCGCGAAATCGGCTGCTCAACATGCCGCGGTCCGCCAAGGCGGGACGATCGCTCGAAATCGTGGATGAGAAGAGCGCCGAAGTCTTTCGCCTGCTGATACGAGAAGGCAAGGTCTTCACCTTCGTCGCCGGAAAGGCGGCGCGCGCGAGCGACGGCGAGCCGGAGGGGGAAAGCGACGAAATATCGGACCTCGCCCAGCCCGAAGACGATGTCGCGGATGAGCGCGGCGTGTTCACCAGACATTCCGACACGCGGCTCCAGACCCGGCTGACGCCGAAAGGGCTTCAGAAGCGACTGCTCGAGCTCTATTACGACGCGCGCACGCTTGAGGAGGAGCAGGGCGTCAACATCCTCTATCTCACGCTCGGCGCGCTGAAGTGGATCGATCCGAAGTCGGCGAACCCGCGTTTCGCGCCCTTGCTGCTCGTGCCGGTTTCTCTCGAGCGCGGCAATGCCGGGGAGAAATTCAAGCTTCGCTCACGGCCGGAGGAGTTCGCGTCGAATTTGTCGCTCGAGGCCTTCCTCGCCCGGGAACATAGCATCCGCCTGCCCGATTTCGAAGCGTCCGATAGCTTTGACCCGATCGCCTATATGGACGGCGTGGCGGAGGCGGTCACGGAAAAGCCGGGCTGGGCCGTCCAACATGACGACATGGGTCTCGGCTTCTTCTCCTTCGCCAAATTCCTCATGTATCGCGACCTCGACCCCGAGACTTGGCCAGATCATGCGCGGATCAGCGATCGGCCGCTGATCCGCAGCCTGCTCACCGACGGCTTCGACGGCTCGGATGGCATGATCCACGAGGACGCCAAGATCGATCCGTTCATTCCGCCCGCCGAGATGGTGCACATCGTCGACAGCGACAGCAGCCAGGCGCTCGCCATTCACGAGGTGCGGCGCGGACGCGACATGGTGATCCAAGGGCCGCCCGGAACCGGCAAGAGCCAGACGATCGCCAACATCATCGCTTCCGCCGTGGCGGACGGAAAAGCGGTGCTGTTCGTCGCGGAGAAAATGGCGGCTCTGGATGTGGTGAAGCGCCGGCTCGACGCCACCGGCGTGGGCGACGCCTGTCTGGAGCTGCATAGCAACAAGGCCAATAAGCGCGCTTTGCTCGAAGAACTGCGCCGCACATGGGAGCTCGGGGCGCCGAGGGGACCGGATGCAGGCTCATTGTGCGCACGTTTGTCGGAAGCGCGAGACGGGTTGAACGCGCACGCGGCGAGAATGCACCAGCCCCATGCCGCGGCCGGGTTGACGCCCTATCAGGTGATTGGACAGCTCGTCCGCCTGCGGCTCGCAGGCGAAAGGCCTAATGATATCGAGCTGCAAGCTCCTGCGGAATGGACGGCCGATGGATTCTCGGAACGCCATGCAGCGCTGTCCGAGCTGGTCGAGCGCGTCGAGGCGATCGGCACGCCTGACGATCACATCTGGCGCGGCGTCGGGCTCGCCGCCGTCACGCCATTAGAAGTGGATCGCCTGACCACGCGTTTCGCAGCGCTCAGTGAACGGCTCCACGCGCTCGAGGCATCGCAGGTCGACCTCGCATCGATTCTCGAGCGCGCGCCGGCGACGACGCTCGACGAGCTTTCCCCGGTCATCGAGCTCGCTCGACGCATCGCGGCCGCGCCTGACCTTTCCGGCGCGGCGCTCGGCGCGACCGCCTGGGTCGACGATCGCGAGGCGATCCAAACGCTGCTGGTGAATGGCGCTCGTTATGCGAGCCTCCGAACCGATTTGGCGAGCGTCTTCCATGACGAGGCGTGGGAAACGGAGACCGCGCCGCTTCGCGAGACTCTGGCGCTGCTGCCGCCTGCCTTCTCTTCGGCGGCTTTCGAGCGCCTTGGGACTCTGGTCGCCCTTCTCCCGCGGCTCGTCGTCGAGGCGAAGGCGCTGGCGGACACAATGGCCTTTGCGCTGCCGCTCACGCTCGCCGATGTCCGACGTCTCATGCAGATCGGCGAGCGTGTCGTAGCGGCGCCGGTCGCGAGCGCCGAAGCCTTTGCGAATGATCTTTGGAACGATAACGTCGAGCGCGCGGCCGATCTCGCCGACGCCATTCGCTCGCTCGAGCAGGCGCGAGCGGAGATCGGCGCCAGCCTGTCGGATGCGGCTTGGACGATGGATTTGTCGGGCGCGCGGACGACGCTCGCTTATCACGGCGACGGATTCTTCAAGATTCTGAGCGGCGAGTGGCGACACGCCAACGCCTTGGCTCGTTCCGTCCTCCGTAGCCCGGATCAGCCATTGGCGGATACGCTCGCGCAGCTCGATGCGCTCATCAGGGGGCAAGCCGCCAAGCGGCTGATCGAGAGCGACGACGATTTCGGACGAAAAGTCTTCGCCTCGGACTGGAGGAGCGACCGTTCCGCTTCGGCGCCATTGTCGGCGCTCGTCGAATGGATGCGGTCACTGAAGGGGTTGGGCGATGAGCCGCGACGTGTCGCGGCGAATAATCCAGACCGCGAGATGATCGCATCCTGCATGGAGCGGACCGCGATGCTTCTCGTCGAGGCGGCGCCGGTCGTCAAAGCGCTCTGGAACGAGCTGCCGGAGCGCGCCCTATTGTTCGGCGCAGCGCCGACGGCGGACAGGGCCGAACTCGCTCCCATGCTCGATGCGGCGAGAGGATTCCACGCCGCCGACCGAGCTGTGGCGGCGCTCGAGAAGGCCTCGTTCACCATTCTTGCTGTTCGGCTGGATATGCTGGCTCTCATCGCAGAAGGGCGCACATGCGCCGAGGCGCTGGCGTCGAGAGAGACGCTCGGCTGCTCGGCCTTCGGCGTGGATTGGCGCGGCAATACATCCGAGTGGAACACGCTGAAGAGCGCCGCCGACTGGATCGATAGCAACGGCGACATTCGGCTCTTGGCGAGTCGGATCGAGGGTCGGCGAGCGCTCGCCGATCGAGCCGATGCGATCGAAGGAGACCAGTCGTCGCTCGTCGCCGATCTCGACGCCGCATTCACGGCAATGTCCTTCGACCTCCCAAGAGGTTTCGGGTCGGCGACCATCGGCCTCGTGTCGCTCGAAAGTCTGCGACAGCGGCTCGGCGATTGGGCTGCCGGCGGCGAGCAATTGTCCAAATGGGTCGCCTATCGAGATCGCGCGGAGCGAGGCCGAGCCCTCGGCTGCGCAGAGGTCGTCGGCCGTCTGGAGGATGGCAGGTTGAAGGCCGGCGAGGTCATCCCAGCGTTCGAGATGGCCTATTACGAAGCCGTCCACGCGGATCAGGTGCGTCTGGCGCCGGAACTCGGTCGGTTCGACGGAACTCTGCATGGCCGCAAGGTGCGCGAGTTCGTCGATCTCGACCGTCAGCGGATGGCGATGGCCGGCCTCGAGGTCGTGCGCGCGCATCACAAGCAGATTCCCCCTCGGGACGGCGGCTCCGTCGGTCCTTTGGGCGCGCTTCGCGCTGAAATTCAGAAGAGGCGCGGTCATATGCCGATCCGCAAGCTCATGGAGAAGGCCGGGCCGGCGGTGCAGGCGCTCAAGCCGGTCTTCATGATGAGCCCCCTCTCCGTGGCCCAGTTTCTCGTTCCGGGCGTGTTCGACTTCGACCTATTGGTGATGGACGAGGCGAGCCAGATCCAACCTGTCGACGCGCTCGGCGCCATCGCACGCGCGAAGCAAGTCGTCGTGGTCGGCGATCCGAAACAGCTGCCACCGACAGCCTTTTTCTCGAAAATGACCGGCGCCGTCGACGACGACGATGAGGATGACGGCGGCCGGGTCGCGGACATAGAGAGCATCCTCGGTCTATTCACGGCCCGTGGCCTGCCGACGCGAATGCTCCGATGGCATTATCGCAGCCGGCATCAGTCACTGATCGCGGTCAGCAACCGCCAGTTCTATGAGGGCAAGCTCTTCATCGTTCCGAGCCCCTACACATCCGAAGCCGGCATGGGATTGCGCTTCCATCACATAGAGCAAGGATTGTTCGAGGCCGGCGCCTCCCGCACCAATCAGATCGAAGCCAAAATCGTCGCGCAAGCGATAGCCGCTCACGCGAGCGAGCATTCGAATCTATCACTCGGCGTCGTCGCGTTTTCGGTCGCTCAGCGACGCGCGATCCTCGACCAGTTGGAGCTCATCCGCCGCACATTGCCGCCGGAGACGGAGGCGTTTTTTCAGGCGCATCATGCGGAACCGTTTTTCGTCAAGAACCTGGAAAACGTGCAAGGCGACGAGCGCGACGTGATCTTCATCTCGGTCGGATACGGGCCCACGACGCCAGGAGGTCGTGTTCCGATGCGCTTTGGACCGCTCGGCGCGGAAGGCGGCGAACGGCGCCTGAATGTGCTGATTTCTCGCGCCAAGCAGCGCTGCGAAGTCTTCGCCTCATTGACCGACGAGGATATCGAGCCCGATTTCGCGTCGACCCGCAAGGGCGTCTTCGCCTTTCGCCTGTTCCTGCATTATGCCCGGACAGGGAGGCTGACCTTGGCGGAGAGCACCGGTCGCGACCATGACAGCGTGTTCGAGGAGCAAGTCGCCAAGGCTCTCCAGGCTCGCGGCTATCAGGTTCACCGTCAGGTCGGACTCGCAGGCTTCTTCATCGATCTCGCCGTCGCCGACGAGGATCGGCCCGGCCGTTATCTGCTAGGGATCGAGTGCGATGGCGTCGCTTATCACGATTCCCGCTCGGCGCGTGACCGCGACCGGCTGCGGCAATCGGTGCTCGAAAGTCATGGCTGGACCATTCATCGAGTCTGGAGCGCAGATTGGTTCCAACGTCCGGCCGAGCAGCTCGACCTCATCATCGCCAAAATACAAACGGCCAAGGAGGAGCACGACGCTACGACCACGAGAGCGACTCGCGCGGCGCCGGTTGACATTGTCACGATCGAGCGGGAGGACTTCACAGAGATCGGCCTAGTTCCCGTTGGCGAAGAGTCTCAGAGTTCGAGCGACGCCTATATCGAAGCGGTGTTGAGCCGGCCCTCGGCTTGGGCCGGTGAATTGCACGAAGCGCCGATCGGGATCCTGATTGCGCTCGTCGAAGAGGCGGTGCGGATCGAAGGTCCCGTTCATTCTGACGAAGTCGTCAGTCGTATTCGCGACGCTTTCGGTCTCAAAAGAGCGGGAAATCGTATTCAGCAAGCAGTCGAAGCGGCGATTGGCGTCGCGGTTACGACCGGTCGGATCGAAAAGTTAATCGATTTCCTGTCGGCTCCGAATTCGCCTGTCCGCATTCGAGACCGAAGCTCCGCAACCTCGCAGACGCTGCGACGAGCAGAAATGCTACCGCCATCGGAAATCCGCTCAGCCGTAGTCGATGTCGTGCGGCGCAATTTCGGTGCGACCACCGATCAGGTCGTGCAATCGGTTTCCAGGATGTTCGGCATCAGATCGACCGGCGCGAACGTGCGAGACGTCATCCAAAAGCAGATCAACGAGGCGCTCGAAGGAGGAGTGCTGACGATGCAGGCCGGCGTTCTCATGTGTGTCGTGGGCGATGAAACGTCGAATGAGGAATTGGTTCGAGAAGCATAGTGCATGTCTGGCTTCACGCCTCCTGTATGCTTCCAACGAGAAAGCGATCGCTCCTGGTTGCAATGTGGGGAAGGTAGACAGTACAGCACAGAGTCAGAAGAATTACATTTCTGGCGGCTCTGTGGGAAACACTCGGTCACGCTGTCTTTTTCTTTGTGAAGTCGGGCTCGACGTTCGGCCACGTCGAGAACAGCACTCTCGATCTCGCGGAGCGACCAACCCAGCGGCGCGGTAGATGCCGGCCCCGAGCCGCGCGCACCGTCCACAGGCGCGCGACGACGTCGTCGAGAAGATCGCCGTCGCTCATGAATTCCTCCCGCGAATCTTCGGCCCGCGAACTTTGGGTCCGCGAACCTTCGGGCCGGGCTTGGCGTCCTTCGCCCCGCTCTTCGGGCCGCCGCTGCGGACCGGCGGCGCCGCCAGCAGGACGGCGATGTCGTCCCCGGTCAGGAACCGTCGCGTCAGCAGCGCGTCGGCGATGCGCTCGACGTCGGCGCGGCGCCGGCGGATCAGGTCGAGCGCGCGGGCGTGGAGCCTGGCGAGATCGGCCTCCACGGCGGCGCGCAGCGCGTGGTCGAAGGTCAGCGTCGCCGCCGGGTCGGAGCGGTGCAGCAGCGTGTCGCCCAGCCCGTGGGCGCCGAGGCCGTCGGCCAGCGCGCGCGTCGCCATCGCGAGATCGATGACGGCGCCCGTGGACGCGGCACCGAGCACGACCTCCTCGGCGGCGCGCCCGGCGAGCAGCAGCGCGACGCCGGCGTCGAGGTCGGCGCGAGTCGGGAACTCGGGTCGGTGCCCCGCGGCGCGGGTCTCCCCGCCGGCGTTCCCGCGCACGACGATCGACGTCGAGGCGATGGTCAGGCCCGCGTCGAGATAGGCGACGCAGTGCCCGGCCTCATGGACGGCGGCGATGCGGCGGTCGGCGGGCGAGCGATGATCGGGCGGAGCGACCGCGCGCAGCAGGTCGTCGAGCCCGGCGTCGCGGCGCGCGCTGCGGGCGGCGTGGAGGACGTCGCGCGCCCAATGCGCCGCCTGCGCCGGCGTCGCGCCGGGCCCGGCGAGACGGACCGTCGCGACGAGATCGGCGTCGGCGACGCCCGAAAGCGCGTCGCCGAGCCGCCAGCGCAGGATACGCGCGAGCGTGTCCGCTCCGGGCGGAGCGACGTCGACGCGCGTCAGCCGGCCCGGCCTGACGGCGGCGGCGTCCACCGCATCGGCGCAATTGGAGGCGGCGACCACGATCACGCCGTCGTGGTCCTCGAGCAGGGTCAGCACCAGGGTGACGACCGGCGTCCAGAAGTCGCGGCCGCGCCGATCCATCGACGACCTGTCGGGGCATGCGGCCTCGCACTCGTCGATGCAGAGGACACAGGCGCCGGCGGCGGAGGCGGCGGCGCGCGCCGCATCGAAGACGTCCTGCATCGCGCGGGCGATGGTGCCGAGGTGGCCGGCGTCGCCGCCGCGCGCGAACATCCGCCCGCAGGAATCGACGATCAGCGGGACGTCCATCCCCTTCGCGAGGGCCGCCGCAAAAGTCGTCTTTCCCGCGCCGGGCGGGCCGGCGAGCAGCACGCCCGGCGTCCGCACGTCGCGCCAGCGGATTCGACCGGCGCGATAGTCGGCGACGCCCGACGCGATGTCCCGCGCCAGCCGGCGCAGATCGGCGGGCAGGCAGTCGAGCGGCGGGACGTCGTCCGCGTCGCGGATCGCCCCGACGGTCACCGCCTTCTTGGCGTCGGCGATCCGCAGCAAATTGGCGACGACGTCGCGCGCCGCCGCGCCCGAGCGGAAGCAGGCCACGATCTCATGGAAGCCGAGCGTCGAGACGTCGGGGAGCGCGTCGGGAACGCGTCCGCTCGCATACTTCCGCAGCAGCGAGCGCAGGACTTTGGCGTCGGGAGCGCAGACGCGGACCTGCGCGTCGGCGACGGCGACCAGCGTCGACGGCAGGCACCGCTGCGGATCCTGAGAGACGCCGATCACGGAACGCCCGCCCGCGAGATCCGCGGCGACGCCGTCGTTGCCGTGCGCGGGATCGTGGTCGCGGCGGCTGGAGCCGTCCCGAGACACGCAGACGATCTTTTGCGGATCCTTGCGGACGGCGCGCGCCAGGGCCGGGCACCAGTCGGCGCCGGGCGCATGGACGACCACGGCCACCGTGGCGCCGCGACGGATGCGCCGGCGCAGATCCGCCGGCAGGGCCGCCCCGAGGCACGCCCCCGCGAGCGCGTCGGCGACGTTGCCGGGCGCGGGCGCATCGTCGTCGGGGCGGTCGAAGAGATCGTCGTCGTCGTTTCGTTGCAGGTCCGAGAGCTTGCTCATTGGTCCCTCCCGCGCGCCGCGCCGCCGGGACGACCGAGGCGATAGAAGCGGCCCGCCGTGCGCGCCCAGCCGGCGTCGGCGTCGAGCGCGAAAAGATCCGAGGTGATAATGCTACGGTTGTCGAGCACGGGATGACCAGTAACCGCTCCTGCGAGAGCGGGCGCTATGCGCGCGACGACTATCCAACGATCGAGGATTGGAGCGTTGTCGAGATCATCGTCCGACGGGCGTCCCTCTGCGAGGAGGCGCTCTATATCGCCTGCAAGAAGTCTCGCTCGCCGTATGATTTCGGCCGGATCATGACCCAGAAAAAGCTTATCGTGCATAACTTACACCCCTCCAGAAAATCTCGTGTCGACGTCGCGGTGATTCACCGACGACAAAAGGTGCCCTCCGGCGTGCGCTTTGCTGTCATTGCGCGACGCGAAACCGACGACGGCGCGGCAAACTCGATGCACAAAGCCTCTGGATCACCGGCGCGTGGCGCCATCCGTCAGCGATGAGGTCGCAGGCGAGCGAATTTTGGCGACACAGACCAAAAATGAGGATTTCGCGTGCGGCGGCATCGCCACGAAGGACGTGGAGCAGCGCGACGCTCATTACGGCGTCGACAGCGTCGGCCGGAGCGCGCTTGTCGTGAAGAGTGCGAATAGCGCGAGCGATCGCGACCGCCGCATCGTCACGGGCGGCGCGCCAATCGGCGCCGAAGAGAGACGCCAACTCCTGTGTCAGCACCGCCTCATGTGCGCTCGTGAAGGCGCAGGCCGGAAAACTTCTCCACCAAACGAGAGAAGACGTGCGATGAGATTCGATATTATGATAAGGCTGCATGCATAGATCTCCTGATCGCGCTCGCTGCGAGCGCGTTGAAATTCGGGAATCGGGGAGCTAGATCAGAACGACGACTGTAACCGCCGCGCGGATCGAGGGCGGAACACCTCGGTCGTAGTGATCAGGCGGTGATCGCCGACTGCGGGGTGCGCGATGCTCGTAAGTGTGAGCGCCGACCTCATTCGCGCTACAATCGCCCAGTGATCGAGGATAGGAGCGGTCGCGAGCGCCTCGGTCGACGGTTCGCCGTCCGCGAGAAGGCGGACGATGTCGTCGGACAGCATGCGCGTTTCACGCATGATTTCGTGAGGATCGTCGCTCGGAAAAACTGGATTACTCATTACGCATTACTCCATACTGGATCGCAGATCATAGAAAGAGAGCGCTGGTTCAGTGAAAGCGCTTGGCGCCATCCCCACGTTCCGGGCGCGGGAAGCGAAACGACGTGGCCCGATCGCGTTCCGGTTGTCGCGGGTTATCCGGGGCCTGCTCCTGCCGCAAACGCGGGGCGACGATCGGCTGGCCGGCGGCATCGAGGACGGTTCGACGCCCGCGCCTCGCGTGCTGACTTCTGTCGACGTCCACCGCCGCAACGACTGGCCGCAAAAGCGTCGCGATTTGACAGTCGAGCGTCTGCCGTAGGGTTGCGCTCATCGCTTCGATTTTAGCTGTCGCCGGCGCTCCGAGCGCCACGTCCAGCGCGTCGCCATGAAGCGTGATATCCGCGGAAAATCCGGATAGGCCGAGCCAGTCGACCAAGGCCGCGCCGCCGGTCTCTACAGTGTCGAAGCCGAGCTGCCGCAGCCAGGAAACCAAGCTCAGATCGACTGCCCGAATTTCCCGTTCCATGCGCCGACGCTTTACCGGCCCGGTCTCTCCGCCTCCGCGGCGTATCTGAAGCGCGCAGGCCCAACGTGCATCGACGGCGACAATATCGGCGTCGAAATAGCCGCCGATATCGTCTTGGCTAAAGGTGATGCGCTGAATTCGGTCGAGCGCGAAGTCGGGAGAAGAGACGATGGTGAGAGCGCTGCGCATGAACGGGATTCTGACGTTCCTCCAGACTTCCATTCCGCTCTCGACGAGCGCCTCGGCGATTGCAGCTTCGATGAGGCCGCCGTGGCGCTTCACTATCGATCCGCACGTCGACAGCAATCTCGCGAGCGACGGATCGAACAACGGGTCGCAAGGGAAACTCGCGGCGAACGCATTTGCGACGGCCTGGCGTGTCGTGCGCACGAGGTCGTCGCTGCAATGAACCGGATTTTGTTGCTGGGGGCGGTGATGCGGTTTGATGGGCATGTCACTTCTCCTTCTCGGCTGATGGCATGCTCTAAAGACCATAAAAAATCCGATGCGTCATCAAATCACCGGAGTTATAGTTAACCAATGACAAATGATTCGCCACCACGACTTACACCCGCCCAGCTTCGCGCCGCGCGCGGCTGGCTCAATCTCTCACAGCGCGAGCTCGCGCAGACGTGCGCTGTAAATGTGAAAACGATCGCCGATTTCGAACGCGGAGCATCCGTTCCCTATGACCGAACATTACGCGACATCCAGCATGCTCTCGAAGAGCGGGGGGCAGAACTCTTGTTCGAAGATGGGGTCGGCATCGGTATCAAAGTTCGGAAGCTATGATATTTCCCGAGGGCTAGCCTGACGTCGTAGCCGGCGATACGAGTCGAGCGCTGGGATTGAGTTCGTCCTCCTCGGGGCCTAAAGGGGCGTCATGGCAGGCTCGATGACTTTCACGAATGGAATATTGTCATGACCGCTCCCAAGGTTGGCGACTTTCTCATCGCTCGCGGCAAGTCGTGGCTCGTCGAGAATGATGACCGCACGGGATCTGTCTCAACTCTGCACCTCGTGTCCTGCGAGGACGACTCCCAAGGCGAGACGCTTCTGTTGGCGCCGGCGGCCGAGCTTCAAGCTCGAGTGGTCGATCTGAACGATTGGTCTTCATTGCACTCATCAGGCTTCGAAGGGCCCCGGCATCTCGGCGCATATCTTCGCGCGACGGAATGGCGATCGGCTACGGCCGCGGACCGGAAGCTCTTTCAGGCGCCGTTTCGCGCGGGGATCCGTTTGGACTCCTACCAGCTCCTCCCGCTCGCGAAGGCGCTCGAGCTACCGCGTGTGAACTTGCTGATCGCGGATGACGTCGGGCTCGGCAAGACGGTGGAGGCCGGGCTCATCGTTCGCGAACTCTTGCTACGGCGGCGCATCGAATTGATCGTCGTCGCAGCGCCGGCGTCGATGCTGCTCCAATGGCAGGACGAGCTCGCGCAGAAATTCGGATTGGACTTCACGATCGTCGATCGTGAGCATCTCCTCGAAACGCGTCGCACCAGAGGCTTTTCGGCCAATCCGTGGAGCGTGGGGTCGAGATTCATCGTCTCGCACAGCGTCCTCTCCGACGACGCCTATACCAATGGACTGCGGGACATCATGTCAGGCTTCCGTCCCGGCTCATTGCTCATCCTCGATGAGGCGCATCACGCCGCGCCCGCATCGGGGGCGGCATGGGCCGTGGAAAGCCAGTTCACGCGATCGGTCCGAGAAATCGCCGGTCTCTTCGAGCATCGCTTGTTCCTTTCGGCGACGCCGCACAACGGCCACTCGAACTCCTTCGCCACCTTGCTCGAAATTCTCGATCCCCAGCGCTTCACACGCGGCATCGACGTCGAGGCGAAGGAGCTGGAGCCGGTGATGGTCCGGCGCCTGAAGGAGGATTTGCGTCGCCTCGGACATCTGTTGCCGGAGAGGCGCGTCGAGCCCATTCGAATCGACGGTCTTCCCAAGGACGCGCCGGAATTGCGTCTCGCCGCAATGCTCGACGAATATCGCGAGGCGGCGGCCGGGGGCGCGAGGGCCCGTTTCCTCTTCTCCAACCTTCAGCAGCGGTTATTCTCCTCCATCAGGGCGTTCGACCGCTCCTTGCGCACGCACCGCAAGACGCTGCTCCGGAAACGAGAGGCGCAACAGGAGAACGAATCCGAGCTGCCCCCGGAATTGTCGAGCGACAATGACTTGATCGAGGAGGCGACGGCTCAGGCCAAAGGAGAGCTGAAAGATCTCGACGCCGCGATCGCCCACGTCGATCGGATGCTCGCGATCAGCGGCGCGGAGCGCGACGCGCCGGACGCCCGCATCGGCGCGATCCTCGACTGGATGCAGGCCGAGATGCTGGACGCCTCGCACGCTTGGCGTAATCGACGGCTGATTCTTTTCACCGAATGGGACGACACGCGCCGTTGGCTCGTCGCTCGGCTCGAGGAGGGTCTGCTACAACGCAGCCATGGCCGCGTGGACATCAAGGGGCGCATTCTCGTCTTTACCGGCCAGACCAGCCTCGAGGAGCGGGACCGCATCAAGATCGCCTTCAACGCGCCCTTCGATCACGAGCCCGTGCGCATCCTCGTCTGCACCGACGCCGCGCGCGAGGGCCTGAACCTCCAGGCGCGCTGTCATGACCTGATCCATGTCGATCTGCCTTGGAATCCCTCACGCCTCGAACAGCGCAACGGACGCATCGACCGCAAGCTGCAACCGTCCAAGATCGTGTCCTGCCGATATTTCATCTATGACCAGCGCGAGGAGGACCGCGTGCTGGACGCCCTGGTGCGCAAGACCGAGGTGATCCGACGGCAACTCGGAGCTGCGGGCGAAGTGCTGCGAATGCGCATGGAGCAGACGCTCACGCGCGAAGGCATTCGTCGGCGCGACGCCGCCGGCTTGGCGGCGTCCTTCGATGATGCGCAGTCCGAGCGCGTGAACATCGCCGAACGTGAATTGGGAGACGAGGCGGAGCGTCGCATCGCACGCCTGAAGAGCGAACAGGACAAGCTCCAGCGCGCGCTCGAGCAGGCGCGCCGCCGAGTCGGCGTCGAAGGCGCCGACATTCGCCGTGTCGTCGAGGTGGCTCTGGAGGATGTCGGCGCCGTCTTCGAGCCGGGACGCGCGAGCATCGCCGAGGCGGTCAAGCTCGATCCGGACGCGCCGAGCTTCTCGAAGGATGCGAGCTGGGCCTCGCTCTTCGACGAGCTTCGGCCCGGGCGTCCCTCCAATCCGAAGGACCGAGCGCGATGGCGACGTCAGACGCCGGTGCGCAGCCTCGTCTTCGAGCCGCCCCGCATCCCCGATGGGGAGCCGGAGCCGCAGGACGTGGTGCAGCTCCACCTCGAACATCGCCTCGTGAAGCGGCTGATCTCGCGCTTCGTCAGCCAGGGCTTCCGCGCCTCCGTCGGGAGGGTGACGGCGATCGTCGGCGACAACGCCGCGCCGCGCGTGGTGCTGGTCGGCCGGCTCTCGCTCTTTGGCCCCGGCGCGCGGCGGCTGCATGAGGAGATGATCCCGATCACCGCCGCCTGGCGCGACACGGGACGCGAAAAGGGCCCGCTCGCGCCTTTCGGCGAAGCCGGCGAAGGCGCGACGATCAAACATCTCGCCGAGGCCTTGCGCGACGGCCGCTCCCCCACCGAGGGTGTCATCCATCGCCTGCAACAGGGCGTGGAGCGCGACATCGCCGATCTGCGTCCGCATCTCGAGACCCGCGCCGCGGCGTCGGAGGCCGAGGCGGCCCGAGAACTCGCCGAGAATGGCCGCCGCGAGGCCGATGCGCTTTCCACCCTGCTGCAACGGCAGATCGACAAGGTGCGCGACGCCATTCGCGAAAAAGCGCCCCCGCCGCCGCCTGCGCAGGGCGATCTCTTCGGTCCTTCGACGGAAGAGATGAAGAAGCAGCTCGAAAGGGAGATGCGGCAGTTCGAGGCCGACCGCCGCTCCTGGGACGGCAAGCTCCTCCGACTTCAGGACGAGCTGGCGACTGAGCCCGAGAAAGTGCGCAAGGGCTATGAGGTGCAGGCGCGTCGACTCGAGCCGATCGCCCTCATATACCTCTGGCCCGCGACCAACTGAACGAGACCATGACCTATCAGGCGCGCATGGACGAAACCGTCGAATGGCTGAATTATCTCCAGCCGGAGGGGCTGGTCGTCGGCCCCAATATTCTGCGCGAGCGGGGCCTCAACCCCATCCGCCAGACGCCGCTCGACACGGAAGACGCTGCGCAGGCGCTCGGCCTTCCGACCGATGCGCGGCGCGAGGACGATCGGCTGTTCGAGCTGCACGACGCCTGGCGCTTCTTCGAGACCGTGCTGGAGTGGTCGGCGAAGCTCGTCGCCGGCGCCCCCGGCGGCCCGGCGATCCCGTCGGAGCTCACCATCACCGTTCCCGAGCATGAGACGCTGCTAGCGCCGGACATGGTCGTCCTATGGAAGGGCGACGCGCCGGAGGGCGTTCCCGCCCAGGCGCTGGTGATGCTGCATCCCTCGCTCGAGGCGGACGACCGTAACCAGTTCCCGTCGAGCGAGTGGGAGGCGAGCCCGCATCAGCGGCTGGAGCGCCTGCTGCGCGAGACCAATGTCGGCGTCGGCCTGCTCGTCGCGCGCAACACGCTGCGGCTCGTCTATGCGCCGCGCGGCGAGACGGCCGGCTGGCTCTCCTGGCCGCTCGCGCCGCTCGGCCGGGTCGAGGGCCGCCCCATGCTCGCCGGCCTCAAGCTCTGCCTCGGCCGCAGCGCCTTTTTCGCCGGCGCGCCGGAGACGCGCCTGCGGGCGCTGCTGGAGGCCTCGCGCGCCGCGCAGAACGAAGTCTCCGAAAAGCTTTCGGGCCAAGTGCTCGGCGCGCTGCACGAGCTGCTGCGCGGCCTGCACCGGGCGGCGCCGGAGCGCATCGAGGCGCTCGCCGAGAACAACCCGCAGCACCTCTACGAAGGCCTGCTCACCTGCCTCATGCGGCTGGTGTTCCTCCTCTATGCCGAGGACCGCGATCTTCTGCCCTCGTCACCCGATCCGGCGCTCCGCCAGCTCTGGGAGAAGGGCTATTCGATCAAGACCCTCTACATGCGCCTCCTCACCGACGAGGCGCTCAATCCCGATACGATGGACGATCGGCGCGGCGGCTGGGGCCAACTCCTCGCCGTGTTCCGCCTCATTCACGCGGGCTATCCCGGCTGGGTCACCGGCCGCGGCGGCAAGCTCTTCGATCCGGAGAACTTCCCCTTCCTCGAGGGCCGCGAGAAAGGCGAGGGCCGCGAGGCTGCGACCGTCCTCCCGGTCTCGGACGGCTGCATCCTGCGCATTCTGCATGGGCTGATGACGATCGAGGGCCGCAGCCTCTCGAATGAGAAAATCCGGGAACGCCTCTCCTATCGCTCGCTCGATGTGGAATCGATCGGCTCGGTCTATGAGACCGTCATGGGCTTCACGACCGATCGCGCGAGCGAGCGCATGATCGCGCTGAGGGACGAAAAAAAGCTCCCGACCTTCATCGGCCTCGACACGCTGCTGACGCAAAAGCCCGCCGACCGGCAGAAATGGCTCAAGGACAAATCGATCAAGCTCTCGGCGAAACAGGCCAAGGCGGTGAAGGAGGCCGGCGATGTCGCCGCCCTCGTCGAAGCCTTCGGAACTCTCGTCGACGAGCGCGCCTCGCCCAAGGCGACGCCCATCGGGCCCGGCGCGCCCTTTCTCCAGCCGACCGAGGAGCGTCGCCGCTCCGGCTCGCATTACACGCCGCGCTCGCTCACCGAGCCGATCGTGCGCCATGCGCTGGAGCCGGCTTTCGAGCGGATCGGCGAGCGGGCCTCGCCCGAGGCGGTGCTGGGCCTGAAAATCCTCGATCCGGCCTGCGGCTCCGGCGCCTTTCTGGTCGAGGCCTGCCGCCAGCTCGGACAAAGGCTCGAGCAGGCCTGGAACATGTATGGCGCCGAAAAGCCCGTCGTGCCGCCGGACGAGGACGAGGCGCTGCATGCGCGCCGGCTCGTCGCGCAGAAATGCCTCTATGGCGTCGACCGCAATCCGATGGCCGTCGATCTCGCGCGCCTGTCGCTCTGGCTGGCGACCCTGGCGCGCGATCATGAATTCACCTTTCTCGACCATGCGCTGAAATCCGGCGACAGCCTCGTCGGGCTCACGCGCGACGAAATCGCGGCGGCGCATTGGGACGCAACCAAGCCCGGCCTGCCGCTATTTCGCGACGCGATCAAAAAGGCGGTGGAAGGCGCGCTGCAAGGGCGCGAAGCGATCCGCAACGCCGGTGACGATGTGCGCATAGAGGCGCAGGCGGCGCGCTATTCGCGCGTGCTTGATGCGAGCGAGCCGGCGCGCATCGTCGGCGACGCGGTGATCGCCGCCTTCTTTTCCGCCGACAAGCCGCGCGCGCGGGAGACCGAGCGGCAAAAGGTCGAAAGCTGGATCGCAGGATCGATCACGCCCGATTGGGAGCAGCTTCGCCGCAAAGGCGACGTCTTTCGCGCCGAGCAGGGCTGGCGCCCGTTTCATTGGGACATCGAGTTTCCAGAAGTTTTCGTGCGTGAGAATCCCGGCTTCGATGCCATCGTCGGCAATCCGCCGTTCTTAGAGTCGGTCCGCGAACTTCATGCTTGATTACAAAGCCTTCTGAGCATCAGGCGGATGGAGGCGAGGTGAAGAAACGCCAATGCCTTACGGTTGAGGTTTTCGAAGTCCTTGGCCAACCTTCGGCAGCGACCGAGCCAAGAAAAGGTTCTTTCCACGACCCAGCGGCGGGGCAAAACCTCGAAGCCTTTGGCCGCATCCGAGCGCTTGACGATCTCGGTGTCGACAAATGGCAATGCCTTCTTCTGTGCGTCGCGGAACTGCGGGCCCTGATAGCCGCCGTCTGCGAACAGCTTTTGCAGAAACGGGAATTTGCCGAACATCGTGCGCAGGACGAGAATGCCGCCATCGCGATCCTGAATGTCGGCGGGATGAATGAGGGCATGAAGCAGCAGGCCTATCGTATCGACGAGAATATGCCGCTTCTTGCCCTTGATCTTCTTTCCGGCATCGTAGCCATGCGGATCGATGCAATGCCCCCTTTTTCTGCGCTCTTCACGCTTTGACTGTCGATGACCGCGGCTGTTGGGCTGGCCTCGCGCCCTGCCGCTTCGCGACACTTCACGTAAAGAGCATGATGGATGCGATCGAGCGTTCCGTCGTATGTCCAAAGATCGAAATAGCCGTGGACCGTGCTCTTGGGCGGCAAATCCTTGGGGATCGCGCGCCACTGGCAACCGGTCGAGAGCACATACATCAAGCCGTTCATGACCGCGCGCATCTCGACCGTGCGCTTCCCTCCACCCCGTTTCGCAGGTGGGATTAACGGTTCTACGAGCGCCCATTCGGCATCCGTCACGTCGCTCGGATAGCGCAATTTGCTACGATCGTAGCGCGCGCGATTTTCATTCGTCCACATCGGCGGTCTCCGCGAGAATCAGACCGCCTCATTGAATCACAAGCGATTCATCCGATTCAACTTGTCTTCGGACCGACACTTAGGTGGCACGAATATTTCTGGCTCCTTGGGAGATCGATATCTGTCGTTTTTGAAGGAAAATTCAGAGGGTGCCGGGAATCGATCCGATCTTGTCTCATACTTTTTTCAGCGGACATTTTTCCTTTTGTCGTCGCGCGGGGCGGCAGGTCTTGTTGCAACAAATACAATCAGCCAAGGAGACACAAGAGAAGCTGGGCCATTGTATGTGTTGAGGCACGGAGGGATTATTTATCGTGCAATAAAGCGATTCTACTGGCCCGGTGAGGCAGCTGTTATTGCTTCAATCGTCCATTTTACTAAGGTTAAAAGCGATATAAAAAAATTTATCGACGATCGACGGTGCGATTATATAAATAGCTACCTTCTAAATTCGAGTCATGAAGGCTCTCCTCATCGCCTTGTACGAAATATAGATAAAACATATAAGGGGTTAGACATTTATGGTTCTGGATTCCTGTTTGACGATACCGATAGAACTGGCGCATCGAGCGGATTGGCTGAGATGAGTCGAATTTTATCGGCTCGACCAGAATCGCAATCTCGTATATTTCCATATATTGGAGGCCAGGAAGTCAATTCCGACCCCACACAAACTCCTCATCGTTTCGTTTTTGATATCAATGATCTGGATGAACAGCATGCATGGCAGCAGTTCCCGGAATTGATGGACATAGCTGAGCAAAAAGTCAAACCAGAGCGCGCGAAATTGAGAGACAACGTTGATGGGCGGCGTTTGCAAGCGAACTGGTGGCGCTTTAATAGAACAAGAAACGAGCTGTTCTCGAAAATTGCCTTTATGCAAAGAGTAGTGGTAACATGCCGCGTATCTCCGCAGTTTAGCATGGTGTTCATATCAAGCAAGTTAAAATTTGCTGATAGTATAGTTGTGTTTATATCTGACGATGATGGCTTTTTTGCAGTAGTTCAGTCCCGCGCTCACGAAGTCTGGGCTAGATTTTTTGCGTCTTCGTTGAAGGACGATCTGCGTTATACCCCGTCTGACTGCTTCGAGACCTTCCCCTTTCCGCAGGGCTATGAGACCGACGCCGCGCTCGAAGCGATCGGCCAAGCCTATCACGACCATCGCGCCGCGCTGATGATCGCGGCCGATGAGGGGATGACCAAGACCTATAACCGCTTCCACAAATCCGATGAGCGCGGCGAGCCGATCCGCCGCCTGCGCGAGCTGCATGACGAGATGGATCGCGCCGTGCTGCGCGCCTATGGCTGGGACGATCTCGCCGAGGAGCTGCGCCCTGAGTTCCTGACCGAGGAGACCGAGGACGACCACACCTATCAGAACCGCTATTTCTGGCCGGCCGAGCAGCGCGACCGCGTGCTCGCCCGCTTGCTGGCGCTGAACGCCGAGCGCCACGCCGAGGAGGTCGCTGCCGGCCGCGCGCCCGAGCGCGCCGCGCGCCGCTCCGCCGAGGAGGCGGACGAAGCGCAGGATGCTCTCGATCTGTCGTGATTCGCCAAGGTGTCGGCAATCTGGTGAAGGTTTTCTCAAGCCGAAGGGTGCGGAGGAGGCTTTGAACGAGAAAACCTTCTTCATGGGATTTGGAACTCGGGTCCTGTCCTTGACGGCGGCTCGCACGACTCCGATGTCTCGAAATGTTCATGCAAAAGCAGGGGGCGGATAGATGTCGGGAAAAGTTGCGGCTTTCGCACACTACGGCGTGATTTTGAGAAACGATCAATGGAGCTGGTCAGGACTGACCCCATCGGGTGAGGTCGTACTCGCTCTTTGGCAGGATGAATTTTGTTACAAAGATAGCCCAGTTTCATACAGTCCAGACTCTAAGACATTGCCTCTTTGGAGAGACCGCCCTGGCAATAGAGAGAGAATTTCCAATCTCATTTGTGCCCGCGACAATTGGGGAGGTCGGTTTAGGGTCGTTGTCTTGAAAGCTGTGAACATCACAGCCGACCCACGAAAAATCGAGGAAGCGTATCCTCGTCCAAACATGATAATGCGGTTGTCCGAACTGAACGAAGAAACTGGGGAGTTCCGAGCGCATTTGGTGGAAGGTATATAACGCTCCTAAAATGGATGTGCCCTGCAACGCATGACCGGGTTCGCCCTCACAGTCGTGTACCCGAGATAATTCGGTGCAAGCCATAAAACTCAAACTGAGACACCGCCGGAACTCGGGATTCGGAGACGGCGGCTACGTCCCTCGCATGAATGAGGGAGGTTGTTGTCTTCCGAGGGTTGTCCCGATGTCGCGCGCGCCATTTGCGCGCCCCCGGCCTGGTGATACAGTCCCGGCCGGTTCGGATTTATGAAATGAACGAAATCGCTTTCCCGTCTCCCGCCGCCTCCGAGATCGCGCCGAAAGATCGTCTTTCCGACCTGCCGAAGCCGGGCTCTCCGGTCGAGGCGCGCGATCGTCTCATCGAGCTTCTGCGCCGCGATCTCGTCGGCCCGCATCCCGATCTCGACCCCGATCTCGCGCGCGAAATTCTCTCTGGCGTCAATCCCTCGACCTGGTATCTCACCGGCTATCTCGGCCCCCGCCGCGACGCCCCCACGGCGAGAGCCCCAGAATCGGAGGCCGCGGAGGAGGAGAGCGCCGAATTGCGGCTCGAGGCCCAACGCGGCAGCGAGAGCATGGAGCTTGGCGCGCCCGGAGGCGCCGGCTCCGAGGACGGCGCCGCCTCCGAGCGGCCGCCGGTGCGCTCCTTCGCCGCCTCTTCGCTCGGCCTCACCGTGCTGCTGCCGCGCGACGCGAAAGAATTGCAGGTCCGCGTGACCTGGGGCGACTATGTGACCGAGCCGCGGCTCGACGACGCCGTCTTCCTCCCCGCCGCGCGGGAAAGCGCCGAGGCGAAGGGCGAGAAGCCGAAATTTCCCGCCGCCAATGAGGTCGATTGGCGGCGCATCCCCCGCGAGGAGCGGCTGACGCTGCCGATCCGCGCCGGCGACGAGGCGGTGAGCGTGATCGTGCCGGACAGCGCTGCGCCCATGGCGCCGGGCGGCGGTCTCGAGCTCGTCGTCTCCGTCCGCGAGACAGCGACGGCCGGCATAGACGGGGTGAGGCGCGAGCTGCTGGCCGTATCGGTGTTCCTCGTCAACAAGCGCGCGCGGACGCTGAGCCGTTTCGGCGATGTGGCCTTCTGCTTCCAGGCGAGATTGCAGCTCGATTTCACCGGCGGCTTCGCGCCGCGCGACGACCGCGCCTCCTATGATGCACGGGACCCCGACGAGCGGCTCGCCGATCTCCATTATTGCGACGTCTATTCCTACGCCGTCGGCCACAATAGCTCGGGCGATTGGGCGCCGGCCGTCGAGGGGCGCGTCACCAGCGTCTTCACCAATCCGCTACCGGCGCAGGAGGTGGAGAAGCTCGGCTCGGACATTCCCCTCGCCGGCGTCGAGCGCAGCATGGAGAGATTGGCCGAGGCCGCCGAAGATGTCGCGGCCCTCAATGCCGCGCTCGCCGCTCTGCCGGTCGAATATGCGCTCTGGGCGAAGAGCCAAGCGACGCTCGTCGATCCACTCGACGGCGTGCGGCGGCGCGAGACGGCGCAGACCTGCCTCGCCGGCATAGAGACGGCGCGCCGGCGCATCGAGGCCGGCATTGCGCTGCTGAAAAAAGACGCGATGAGCCGCGAGGCCTTCGGCGTCATGAATCGCGCCATGGCGCTCTCCAATCGGCGCCGCGCCATCGCCGAAGGCAAGCCGCCGAAAGAACCGAGCTGGCGCCTGTTCCAGCTCGCCTTCATCCTGCTCAATCTCGACGGGCTGGTCGATCCGACTCATGAAGATCGCGCGATCGTCGATCTCCTGTTCTTTCCGACGGGCGGCGGCAAGACCGAGGCCTATCTCGGCCTCGCCGCCTTCGCCATCGCCCGCCGCCGGCTCGCCAATCCCGGCTATGAAGGAGCCGGACTGTCGGTGGTCATGCGCTATACGCTGCGGCTGCTGACGCTCGATCAGCTCCAGCGCGCCGCCGGCCTCGTCTGCGCGCTGGAATTGGAGCGCAAGGAACGCAAGCGGCTCGGCGATTGGGAGATCGAGATCGGTCTGTGGGTCGGCTCCGCCGCGACGCCGAACCGTCTCGGCGCGGCCAGGAACCGAAAGCCCGGCACGGCGGTGTTCTGGCTCGACGAGCATCGCAAAGGGCGCGGCCCGGCGCCGGCGCCCCTGAAATCCTGCCCCTGGTGCGGAACGGATTTCGTCAAGGACAGCTTCCGGTTTCATCCCAACGCCTCGACGCCGCACCGGCTCGACATCTACTGCTATGGCGAGGATTGCGCATTTTCCGATACGCGCCTGCCGATCGTCGTCGTCGATGAGGAAATCTACCGCCGCCTGCCGGCCTTCATGATCGCGACAGTCGACAAATTCGCCAATGTGCCCTGGGAGGGCCGCACCGGTGCGTTCTTCGGCCATGTCGAGCGGCGCGACGAGCTCGGCTTCTACGGCGCCGACGAGCCCCGCGGCGGTCGGCCGATCGGCTGCGAATTGCGTCCGATCGATCTCATCATCCAGGACGAGCTGCATCTCATTTCGGGTCCGCTCGGCACCATCGCCGGGCTCTATGAAACGGCCTTCGATCTGCTCGCCTCGCGGCAGATCAATGGCGAAAGGCGCGGGCCAAAAATCGTCGCATCGACCGCGACGGTCCGCCGCGCCGAAGCGCAAATTCGCAATCTCTTCGGCCGCGACCGAACGGCGATCTTTCCGCCGCCGGGCGTCCAGCGCAGCGATTCCTTCTTCGCCAAAGCGGATCGGGAAACGCCGTCGCGCCTCTATCTCGGCGTCGCTTCGCCGGGGCGCGGCCCCAAGCTCGTCTTTCTGCGCAGCTTGCAAACTCTGCTCGCCGGCGCCGCGGCTCTGTCTTCAGGCGGCGTCGACGATCCGGCCGATCCCTATCTGACGGCGCTGTGCTATTTCAACGCCCTGCGGGAGCTCGGCGGCGCGCGCCGCATCGTCGACGACGAGGTGCGCGCGCATCTCACCTCCTATGGCCGCAGCCGCATCCGCCGCGAGCCGATCGGCGCGCCTTTCGCGGACCGCACTCTGCGCGAGATTCAGGAGCTCACCTCGCGCTACAGCACGGACCAAGTGTCCGAAGCCCGCAAGCGCCTCGGCTATCCGGCGCGCGACAAGAACGCCGTTGATGTGGCGCTCGCGACCAATATGATCTCGGTCGGTCTCGATATCGGCCGGCTCGGTCTGATGGTCGTCCAGGGACAGCCGAAGACGGCGGCGGAGTATATTCAGGCCACCTCGCGCGTTGGGCGCGAATTCCTGAAGCCGGGCCTCGTCGTCACGCTGCTGAACATCCACAAGCCGCGCGACCGAACGCATTACGAACAGTTCCGCTCCTTCCACATGAGCTTCTATCGCGCCGTGGAGGCGACGAGCGTCACGCCCTTCGCGCCACGCGCGCTCGATCGCGCTTTGGCCGCGATGCTCGTCGCGGCCGCGCGGCATGTCGAGCCCGATCTCACCCCCAATGACGCCGCCGCGCGCATCGCCGCCAACGCCGGCGCCTATCAACGCGTTCGCGATGCGCTCGAGGCAAAGATGCGAACGGCCGGACAGGATGAGAACGCGCTGCAAATATGCCTCGCGCGCCTCGATGAGCTCCGCGACACATGGGCGCGCTTCGCCGATCGACTGACCGCGAACGGCGGCGATTTCGCCTATGCGAATGAGGAAGCGGTCCGCCGTCTGCTGCAAGCGCCGTTCGAGCGGCAACCCAATATGGAGCCCGAGCGCGAATGGTTCGTCGCCGCGCGCTCGATGCGCGACACCGAGCCTGTTTCCCTAATGAAGCTGAGATCGCCGGACGGCTCTCCCTTTATGACCGCGAACGCAAAATGACAGATGTTACGCAGACGTTCAGCCAGCTCCTGCTGACCTATGGTCCCGGCGCCATGCTCGACCTTCCCGAGCATGCGGTCGTGGTGGGAGGCCTACAGGATTGGCGTTTCGGGCCGAGTTGGCGTCCGATCGAGGAGGAGCGTCTCGTCGCGCTCTTGCGGCAACAGCTCGGCGGAAAGCTGAGCTCAAGCTTTCAGGGTTTGCGCCAGCCTCCGGTGTTCGACGAGGAACGACGCGACGCCAATGCGCCCGGCGTCGAGGTACGGCTGTTTCCGACATGGTTCGTCGTCGACGACGCCGATGGCGACAAGGGCGACGGCCAAGCGCCGACGACGGAAAAGCGCAGGCGAATCGTCGAGTTCGCAGACCTGACCGTGAACAGCCTCGGCAAGCTGAGCTACAGGGGCGACTCCCAGAAATCCCAGGTCAACCCGATCCGCTTCGTTGGCGCCTGCGCGAGGGGGCATCTCCAGGATATCGACTGGCGCCGGCTGGCGCATCGCAACGGCGACCACAGTTGCCGCAAGCCAATGTTCTGGGTCGAACGGGGAGTCAGCTCCGATCCCTCTGACATTTCGGTGCGCTGCACTTGCGGCGCCTCGGTAACGCTGGCCGATCTCTATAAGCCGAAATTTCTCGGCGGCTGCACTTGCCAGAGCCCCTGGCTGACGCCGCGCCGCACCGCCGAAGAAAAGTGCGACGAAAGCCTGCATCTACTGCCTCGATCTGCGACCAATACTTATTTCGCGCAGACCGTGAACCTGATCTCGTTGATAAAATCCGACGACCGCGTGCGGCAGACGATCGCCGAACATCGATCGACGATCGACGGCATTCGGGTCCTGCCGAATTTCTTGCAGGTCTTGCGGATGATCCCGCAGACGAAGGAGGCGTTCAAAGACTTTTCCGACGCCGAGATCATGAGTGCCCTCGAAGCCGGAGACGCAGTCGAGGCGGGACACGTCGACAATCCCAAGATCCCCGAATTCGATCTTCTCGCCTCGGGCGCTCCCGTGCTCGGTCGACCGGAGGCCGGCTCGCATCTCTATGCCGAGACGCTTCCGCGCGACAGCCTCGGCCTCACAGCCCCTTGGGACGCGTTCCTTCAGAATGTCGTCAAGGTGCATCGGCTGCGCGAGGTGATCTGCCTCTATGGTTTCACGCGCCTCGACCCGCCGCCGACGGCCGGCGAATGCGAGCTCGAGGAAATTCAGCTCAACGTCGATTGCGCGGATCTCGCCAGAAGCGTCGAATGGCTCCCGGCCGTCGAGCAATTCGGCGAAGGGATTTTCCTTCATATTTCCGCCCCGTTCGTCAACGAGTGGCGGGAACGCTCCGAGACGAAAGACATCTCGGATCAGTTCTGCCACCGCGAGGACAAAGACGCTCAGCGCTTCGGCCGGCCGCCAAAGCATCTCGGCGTGGCCTATTGGGCGCTTCACTCGCTTTCGCATGCGTTCATGGCGGAACTCGCGCTCGAATGCGGCTACCCGCTCTCCTCTCTCAAGGAGAGGGTCTATTCCAGCAGCGCAGCCCAACCCGATCGCTTCGGCATTCTCATCTATACGTCCGCCGCGGGCGGTCAGGGCACTTTAGGCGGCCTGAGCGAACGTGCGCACGACATCGGTGCGCTCCTCGCTAGAGCGGCAAGCCGCCTTTCGCTGTGCTCCAACGACCCAGTCTGCGCGGAACAGGCCCGTGGAAACGAGGACTACCCGCTACAAGGCGCGGCATGCCACGCGTGTTTGCTGGTGCCGGAAACCTCCTGCGAGGCCCGAAACGGACGCCTGGATCGCAGCCTGCTCGTCCATACCGTTCTGGGGCAAGGCTCTCCATTACTGGGTTCCAATAAGGTGCAGGCCTAACAATTTGAATACTACCGACTTCGCTCACCCAGCCGGGCCACGGCCCCTGACGCGCCGCTCGGCGAGACAAAGGGTCGGGCCGCGCAGCTCCGCATCGTCGATCCGCTGACGCGAAGGAGAAGCGCCCGTTTTTAGCTCGGAAAGCCGCCGCTCTTCAGTCGGGGCTTCGCCCCTCCTTTCAAGCGGCGCTCGCGGACGCCCTAACCGGCCAAGATAATTGTCGGAGAACCGGCCAACTTAATTGTCGCTGCGCAGGTGGAAGTCCTTCACGGGGTAAGGCTATTCATTGCGACGCCCAAGACGCTGCTGGGGAGCTGGCTAATCACCGAAGCCTCGTTTTAAATGTTTTCCTCGGCGTTCTGCTCGGCGGTCGCGGCGTCGATGAAATCGCACCACTCCCTCATGATCGCCCATGCCTTCTTGCCCACGGTGGAAAACGCATAGAATTCTGCCGTGATATCCTCGCCATCCATATCCTCGCGCTTTCCGTGATCGAGGATAAGACCGACGTCGCCCGTGGTGTATCCCGCGGCTTTCCGGAAGGTCGTCCCGAGCGCACGGCGCATGTCGTGCGGGGACGCCTCGCAGCCGGGGACTTCCGCGAAAAAATGCGATAGCGACGATTCATGGAGCGTCGTCACCTCTGATCCTGCTCGTCGGGATCGCGCCCCCGGAAACAGATAGGGAGAGTCGTCCGATAGGGCCATCGCCCGTTTGACGACGGCCCACGCGGAAGGCGGCAGCGGCACGATATGGACGCCGACGTCGTGGCCTCGGCGCGCCGCCATCGACGCCGATTTCCGGTGCGCCGGTCCAATCCTCCACAGCGCTGTGCCATCCTTCAAATCCTCGAAATCCACGCACCGCGCGTGGGCGACGGCGCGGACGCGCTGGACGGTATATATGACCAGCATGGACGCCAACCGGTCTCGCTCGGCTACAACGGCAGCTGCGAGATCTCGTTTCGTTGCGTCCTTCGCCGGCTGTGGAACCGGGCGAGAAAACCATCGTGCAAGCCGTCCGATCTCATCCCGGTCGGGGACATGTGTGGACGCCTCGGCGTCGTCGTCCTCGACGAGCGATCTCTCCGGCGTCGAGAGGTCGCGCATTTCGTGGGGATCGACGCCCGTCTTGGACCGCATGTCGTCGCGTGCCAAAAATTTCCACATGCCTCTCACCGCCGTGGCGACAGTCTCCGCTTGGCGTTCGTGAGATTTGTGGATTTTTGCAATAGTTCCAGCCATTTCTGTGCGTTTAATGTCGCGCACCGGCCTGTCCAAAAGCTTTTGGAAATCCCGGCGCCGAAGGCTGTTTACATAGTCCGCCGCCGTTTTTTCGCGCCGCGTCCGCCGCAGCTCGGCACCGTATTCCTCGATTGCCGCTCGATAGGAAATGGACGGCGGCGCCGGGCGGTTTTCCATAGTGCGACGCACGTACTTTACACCGGCGCGATTTAGTCTCCACGTTTTAAAAAACGCATTGAATTCGTTGTCTATATAGTCTGGGGTGTAGCCATCAAAGGCTCGAACGATGGCTCGAAATTTATCTGCGACATGCCGCGCTTCATCGAGCGTCAAATCGTTCCCGAGATCGCGCCTACGATGCGAGAACGCCCGTCCTGGTGACCAACGGATCTCCCAACGCCACGACGACTTTCTGACACGAAGAATGAGGCCGGGGCAGGCGTCGTCGCGGTATTCTTTGTCCGCAGCCGCCTTTATGAGGCCTTCAACGATTTTGACTGTCAGCTTCATGGGAGCCAAATAGCACCGGGGCAACAATGGGGCAACACGTCTTAGAGCAAGTCAGGCCGCGCCGGATAAGCCGTTCCATGGTAAATATTGAGAAATAATGAACTTTTTAACCATAAATCTGGAACATTTGCCCCGGAAATGCAGTAGAGCAACTGATTTGTAATCAGTAGGTCGCGGGTTCGAATCCTGCAACCGCACCAATTAAATCAATAACTTGTGTGACGGAAGGTGGTTGATGAAAATTATACCGGACCCGTAGCGGACCTGCTGGTCGAGCTTCCACCTACCCTCACTTTTCCTACGGGGCGAATTCGGCGTCCATCGTTTGGAACGGAGGCTTTGTTCGCTGGTTGGCACGTGTTTATTGGTCGCTTACGATACGAAGTGACCACATCGGGCTAAGCCTCTCTCATTTGTTGACTTATATGGCAACGATCCCTACCTTATGCCTTCGAGGAGCGCTGCAGAAGGTAACCGTCGACCTCGGTCGACGGGAGATTCCCGTCCGGGCCTTCTATGCCTTTCCGCATGTCATCGAGTGGCTCGAAAAAATGCTTCCGACGCTTGAATCTGTCCTAGACGAAGGCAGGCAAAGCCCAGCTGAGCAGGTCGACTTCCTCCTCTACGATTTCATCAGAGGAGCCGACCTTTGCCATTATAAGCGTGCTCACATTATGGTGCCTAGCGAATGCGGAGTCTTCGAAATCAAGACAGCGGATATAAGGTTTTTCGGCTGGTTTCCTGCAGTGGACAACTTCATTGCGGCGGACGTGGTCACGGCTGTTTTCTGCAAGGAACGCGGCCTTTACGACGGTTACCGGGATCAGGTTCGACGACGAAGGGACCTCTTAGATCTCGATGTGCCCAAGTTTCTGAGCGGGGGGATTTTCGATGTCCTTTCTTCTTAAGCTCGACCCGCGCCAACGGAAGGCTGGCCGCTTCATCGGCAGGGTGCGAGACGAAATAATCAAGGCTTTCACGAGCGAAAAGCAAGCGCGTGGTTTGACTCAAGAGCAAGTTGCGCAGGCTCTCGGGATCCATCGCTCACAAGTGAATCGCATTTTAAAAGGCGAAGAAAACCTGACTCTGAGAACGATCTCTGATCTGGCGTGGGCTCTGGACCGGGAAATTGTCTTCCGACTCGAAAAGCCTGAGTCGGTCCCAGGCCAGAACCACGGTGCGGAGCAGCCCGTTGTCGAAAAGCGCCATGTCGGAATTCACTGGCCGCGTACCACCGTAACTCACGTGCAGTCAACCGGACCGACGAGTGTTGTAGAGTCGGCGCTTTAGGAAGTCAGAAATGGAACCAACTGGTTATACCATTTTTTGTGACGACATTCGGTCGGAAGTGGGCGGAAAAATTTCGTTAATTGGCTGCTATAGTGGGGTCATGCTGGTTAGTGGTCATTTTCCAATAATAATTCCAAAATTCGGTCTCTCAATTACCTGTATTTCAGCTATGGAAAAACTAAGGCAGTTCGAGATTAAAGTCTTTTTGCCTTTGGATCCGGATGACAAGCCGTCCATAGCGGAGAATATTGCATTGCCTCCTGATGGAGTGGATGCGTTTGAGCCGTTTGTTCCCGACAGTGATCCAGATGTGTTGAGGCTTGCATTCGTAACGCGTAACTTCATTCTATCTCCACTTGAAATACGAGCGGAAGGAAACATCAAAGTTCGCATTGTTCATAATGAAAGATTGGTCAAGGCTGGAGCGCTGCGAGTTCTCTTAGCGCCTTCCGCCGAACAGCTGAATCCTACCAAAATGTAATTCTTTTCCACTTCTCGCAGGCGCTGCATCCGGCGTCGGGGAGGCGGACAAGGCTTCTCGACGTCAACGCCATGCCGGCTCCGGCACCTAACTCGGTCTCTATGCGGTTGAACGCCTCGATATATTTCAGCTTCCAGCGAAGCGCCTTCTCGCCGGTGTTCGCTCAGGTGCTCGAGGTTTCTCGGTTAGCTACGGCCCCTTCAGCTCGCTGCACCAAGAGTCGACCCAAGTCCCTTTCCCGGTCAGCATCCGCGCCCGATCGGACTCGGCCTGGTCATAGCCGCAGCGGTAGGCGCGCCCCGCCGCTATCCTGACGTTCATCGGGAACATGTCCTGCTCGACCTGCTCATAGACCTCGCGCTCCCACTGCACGCCATGGCGATGACCTGCGTGCCAAGCCGTAGCGAAAAGTACCGCCCATAGCGCGGCTTTTCCAATCCTCTTCCACATGATTCCGATCCTTCAAGAAAAGCAGCCTGTGAAACGAAGGCCTCTCACTTCCTAGGCCGAAATGGAGTGACCTCGGCCGTGAATGACCGCTTGTGGCCTCATTGACGTCGTATAAGCTGTAACTGTAGCATTTAGGTTGATTAATGGTTGTGTTTCAGAGAGGGCGCATGTCGATCTGTGCAATCATCCGCGCTGCAGCGTTTGCCGCGCCGGCTTGCTTCCTCGTCGCCTGTCACACGGGCGGGCGAGAGACGGGCGGTTTGGAGCCGGTCTATGTCGCGATCATCGATGCGGCCTATTCACCCCGTATCCCTACGCCGTGGGCCGCCTTTTCAAAATCGAGGGAATAGAGCGAAGCTGCGCAGCTAAGTCGGCTTTATGAGCGAGGCAAGCTGCACAGCATGGGTCGGATGACATTGATCACGGGCCGCGAGCGGCGGCGCCGATGGAGAGACGAGGACCGGACGCGGATATTGGCGGCGATCGCCGAGCCGGGCGCGGTGGTCGCCGATGTGGCGCGCCGTGAGGACGTTTGCACGAGCCTCGTCTACAAATGGCGGCGCGCAGCGCAGCGGGAGCAAAGCGCCGCTTTATGCGGATTTTCGCCGGTGATCATCGAGCCCGCGCCGCGAGTGGCGGCGTCACAGGAACACCCGCCGCAAGACGCCGCGGCCGGCGTCGTCGAGGTCGAGCTGAAGGACGTGCGTGTGAAGATCAGCGCCACGGCGCCGTCTTCCGTGATCGCCGCGACCTTGAAGGCGCTACGCTCATGATTCCATTGCCAGCTGGTTGCCGGGTCTGGATCGCGACCGGCCATACGGATATGCGACGCGGCATGCAGGGCTTGGCGCTTCAGGTTCAAGAGCAGTTGCAACGGGACCCTCACGCCGGCGACCTCTACATCTTCCGAGGACGCCGAGGCGATCTCGCGAAAATCCTCTGGCATGACGGGATCGGCCTGTCGCTCTACGCCAAGCGGCTCGACCGCGGAAAGTTCATCTGGCCCTCGGCGAGCGCGGGCGCCGTGTCGATTTCGGCCGCCCAGATGGCCTATATGCTCGAGGGAATTGATTGGCGAAATCCGCAATCGACATGGCGTCCAGCAAGCGCGGGATGAGCGAAAAAGCTGGGTGTCGATTTCCGTCGAGATTTGACCCAGGATTTCCATTGAGAAGTGACCCGGGTTGAAGATGGCTTGCGGGTCAGTCGGTCGTCAAGTTTTGGTCTTCTCCTTTGCAGGTTTGTCCGCCTTCGCGGAGCTGTCCTTGAACCGGAAGCTGTCGTTTCCGGTTTCGAGGATGTGGCAGCGGTGAGTGAGGCGATCGAGCAGAGCCGTCGTCATCTTGGCGTCCCCGAAGACGGCGGCCCATTCGCCGAAGCTGAGATTTGTCGTGATGATGACGCTGGTCCGCTCGTAGAGCTTGCTCAGCAGATGGAACAGCAGCGCCCCGCCGGAGCCGCTGAACGGCAGGTAGCCGAGCTCATCGAGGATGACGAGATCGGAATGAACGAGCCGCGCCGCGACTTGGCCCGACTTGCCCTGGTGCTTTTCGGTTTCGAGCGCGTTGACGAGCTCGACGGTGGAGAAGAACCGCACGCGCTTTCTGTGATGCTGGATCGCCTGGATGCCGATCGCTGTCGCCAGATGCGTCTTGCCTGTACCAGGTCCCCCGACCAGGACGGCGTTATGCGCATCCTCGAGGAACTCGCAGCGATGAAGCTGGCGCGCGAGCGCCTCGTTGACCTCACTGCTGGCGAAGTCGAAGCCGGCGAGATCGCGATAGTTCGGGAACCGCGCGGCCTCGAGCTGGTAGGCGATCGATCTCACCTCCCGGTCGGCGGTCTCCGCCTTCAAGAGTTGCGACAGGATCGGCAGCGCGGCCTCGAAGGCCGGGGAGCCTTGCTCGGTCAGCTCGCTGACGGCTTGCGCCATGCCGTGCATTTTGAGACTGCGCAGCATGATGACGATGGCGCCGGCGGCGGGATTATGACGCATGGCGCGCCTCCCGACCTTTGCGCAGCGCGTCGTAACGCTCGACATTGGCCTGCGGCTCGGTGGTGAGCGTCAGCGCGTTGGGCGGCTTCACGGGCGGCGCGTCGACCGGCTTGCCGTCCACCAAGCGATGCAACAGGTTCAAGATGTGCGTCTTGGTCGGCGCGCCGGCCTCCAGCGCCAATTGGACGGCGGTCAGCACGGCCTGCTCGTCGTGCTGTAGGACCAGAGCCAAAATCTCGACCATCTCACGGTCGCCGCCCGGCTTCTCGAGCATGCGCTGTTGCAGCGTCCGTAAGGCGACCGGCAGTTCGGCGAAGGGCGCGCCGTTGCGCAGCGCGCCCGGCTTGCGCTGGATGACGGAGAGATAATGCCGCCAGTCGTAGACCGTCACGCTCTTGTCGTTATGCGACCGGGCGAAGATGCGGGAGTGCTCGCACACGATCTGCCCCTCGGCGGCGACGACGACGCGCTCAGGGTAGACCCGCACGCTGACGGGGCGATTGGCGAAGGAGGCCGGCACGCTGTAGCGATTGCGGTCCAGATGGATCAGGCATGTCGGCGTGACCCGCTTGGTGTGTTCGACGAAGCCGTCGAATGGCCGCGGAGGCTGCATCAGTTGCGGAACCTCCTCGCGCCAAGCCTCCGCGGGATTTGGCCTCCGCGATCGTCCCCGGCTGCGCGCTGTGCCCAATCTCGGCCCACAGCTCGCGGCATCGCGCCTCCAGCCAGTCGTTGAGCGCCGCCAGCGACGGAAAGCTCGGGATCGGCTGCCAGAGGCGATGACGAGCATCCTGAACGTTCTTCTCGATTTGCCCCTTTTCCCAGCCAGAGGCCGGATTGCAGAATGCGGCCTCGAACAGGAAGTGGCTGACCATCGCGGCGAAGCGGGCGTTGACCTGGCGTTCTTTGCCGCGCCCGACCTTGTCGATCGCCGCGCGCATGTTGTCGTAGACGCCTCGCCGGGGCGCGCCGCCCAGCACGCGGAAGGCGTGATTGTGGGCGTCGAAGAGCATCTCATGCGTCTGTTGCGGGTAGGCGCGGAGGAAGAATGCGCGGCTGTAGGAGAGCTTGAACTGGGCGACCTGCAACTTCGTCCGTTCGCCCGCGATGATCGCCCAATCCTCCGACCAGTCGAACTGGAACGCCTCGCCGGGCAGAAACGTCAGCGGCACGAACGCGCCGCGCACGCAGGTCTGCTGCTCCCGATGCCGCGCCGCCTTCCACTCGTGCGCGAAGGCCGCCACGCGATTGTAGGAGCCGTCGTAGCCGAGGGCGACCAAATCCGCGTGCAACTGCTTGACCGTCCGCTTCTGCTTGCGAGATTTTGCGGCCTCCTGACGCAGCATGTGCGCCAGCTTATCGGCGAACGGGTCGAGCCGGCTCGGTCGATCGGGCGTGGCGAACAGCGGCTCCACGCTGTCCGAACGCAGGTATTTGCGCACCGTATTGCGCGACAGCCCCGTGCGTCGCGCAATCTCCCGGATCGAGAACTCCTGCCGATATCGCCAGCGTCGGATGACGCTCAATAACTCCATGTCGATCACTCCAAGGTCCCCCGCGACGCTCGAGGGGGAAAGGTTCGAACAGGGGTCAGTTCTCGGTGGAAAAACTCGTGCTGCCTGGGTCAGCTCTCAGTGGAAATCAACACTATCGCCTCATCAAGGAGCTGTGGGCCTTCCGCGAGAACCGCATCGCCGTGCGTTTCGCTTATGAATGGCGCGACGACAGCGGCGCCTGGTTCCGTTCCTATGGCAATGAGAATTGGGAGTTCGACGAGCATGGCCTCATGCGCTTGCGCATCGCCTCGATCAACGATCTCGCGATCGCCGAGGCAGATCGCAAGTTCCATTGGCCGCTCGGCCGGCGACCGGACGAGCATCCGGGTCTGACCGACCTCGGTCTTTGATCGGCGCCACGCGAGCGCGTTCATTGCGCTCGCGTGGCGATGATCCTCTTCTCGCGCCTCGGGAGGAAATCGACATGACCTATTCCAGCGACATCGCCTTCACGCCCACTATCAAATCTATCCAGACGCGTGAGGGCTCGCGCCGCGCCTATGCGCGCATGGAGGAGGAACATTCGTGGCGAACGAGCCTGACGCCGGATATAGTGGCGTTCATCGCACAGCAGACGAGCGTCTTTCTCGCGACGGCGAATAGGGAGATGCAGCCCTATATTCAGCACCGCGGCGGCCCCGCCGGTTTTCTGAAGACGCTCGATGAGACGACCATCGGCTTCGCTGATTTCTCGGGAAATCGCCAATATGTGACGATCGGCAATCTCGCCGACAATCCGAAAGCCTATCTCTTTCTGATCGACTATTCGCGCCGCCGTCGCGTGAAGATCTGGGGAACGGCGCGCGTGATGGAAGACGACGCCGAGCTGATCGCGCGGCTCACGCCGGCGGATTATGCGGCGCGTGTCGAACGCGCGATCCTTTTTTCTGTCCTCGCCTTGGACGTGAATTGCCCCAGCCACATTCCGCAACGCTTCGAGGCGTCCGATGTCGCCGCTGCGCTCGCGGAGCGAGACGCGCGCATCGCCGCGCTCGAAGCGCAAGTGCAGGAGCTGCGCGCGAGCGCAGGGCAGGGCGCCGTCATAGCGATTTGATCTCGCCGCCATCCATCCGCAGGGTCACGCCCGTCATCCAACGCGCCGCCGGCGACACGGCGACGGCGATCAGCTCGGCGATGTCTTCCGGCGTTCCGTAGCGCGCGATCCTGGTCTCCGCAGCAAAGGCGTCGATCGCAGCGTCGAGCGATAGGCCTTTCGCCTCGCCGTAGCGCGCGAGCATGGCGCGACGGCGGTCGGTCATCACCGGGCCGGGCAGCACGGCGTTCACCTGCACGCCATCCCCGACGCCGCGCTCGGCGAAATCGTTCCCACTGCGGCGAGCGACGCCTTCGGCGTCAACGCCGAACTCTCCGACATGAAAACCACCGAGCCGCTGCTTCGCATGGACGGGAGGGGCATGGCGGTCGCGATAGTGGCCGCCGACACGGCCGCGAGCGTGAGGAGGGGATTGGAGGCGAGGAACATGGGATCTCCTGTAACCGATGTAATGTGCATATAACGGTTATGCAGGCTTGCCGGTTGCGCATGGGGAGAGGGCGAGGCGACAACGATCGAGGCGAGCGAGTGGCGAGATGGCATGCCCTCCTTCGGAGGCGCGCTGTGGATCGACTTTCTCAACACGACGCCGGTGATGAACGGCGAGGCGATCGATTTTCTCTCTAACGCCGAGGGGCTGGCGAAATGGGCGCGCGCGGCGGGGATCGATGGTTCGAGCAAGCCACGAAAGTGGAGCTTAAGTCGGCGTGGGAAACGCGCGCGGCGCTCCGCGAGCTCTTCGACAAGATCTCCGCAGGAGAGGCGATCTCCGCCCGGCGCCTCGAGCCGATCGATCGTCTGCTCGGCTCGGTCGCGATTCGCGAGCGATTGATTCTACGCGACGGTCATGTGGCGCTCGCCGAGGAAGCGCGTATCGAGAAGGATGTGGTGGCGACGACGGTCGCGCGCGATTTCGCGCAATTCGTTTGCGAGGCGGAGCCCGCTCGAATGAAGCGTTGCGCCAATCCCGCCTGCTCGATGGTGTTCTACGATCGCGGGCGGAACAATATTCGCCGCTGGTGCACGATGGCGATCTGCGGAAATCGTGACAAGGTCGCGCAGTATCGCGCGCACAAGGCGCGAGAGAAATAAGCCGCGAGTCGTCATCATTCATGGCAATCGGGCGCTGCCGTTCGATCGGCGGCGTTCCAGCAATCGCGATTTCGAGCACAGAATTGAGCATCGAAAGGTAACATGCTCGTCTATGGCGTTTCGAGCAGCGTCCAGTTTTGATAGGCTATAATGTAGGTTAGTTTCTCATCGTGAAACGATCATCGCTGGATGGCTCGATCGTCGCCTTCGGCAGTCAGATGGAATACCGAACCCACGCCTTCGTCATTCCCGAAAAAGCCTCGATAAGTCCACGATTTAGGCGAATTGCCTCGATTATCGGCTTGCGGAAGCGCGTCTGCTGTCACTACGTATATTGCAAATATATCGCGTGCTCGGCGGGGCTGCTTCTGCTCGTCGTGGCGCAACCGTTTTGTGCGGAACACAAGCAAGGGGTGCAATGACAATGAGCAGCGCTGCGACGCGGCATTCACGTGATGCGGTTTACTCCACCAGTTCCGCGCTCGCTCTGTCGGTCGTCCTGACTGTCGCCGCATCGGCTCAGGAGGCTTTGCCGGCGATCGAGATCGGCGGGACATCGGCCGGCTCCAACGCCGCCGCCTCGGGAGCTCCGCTGGCGCCGCAACTCGCCCGGCCGGATCTCCAGCCCGACAATGTCGCCAATGCCGCGCGCGTCGCCACCAGCAGCCGCTCCCATACGCAGACATTCACGCGGCAGGACATACAGGAGCTGAACCCGCAGGACGTGTTCGGCCTGCTGCGCAATGCGACCAGCATCCTCGTCACCTATCAGGGTCGCAAATTCCCGAACAATCTGAAATTCCGCGGCGACGGCAATTTCGGCTTCATCGTCGACGGCGCCTATGTGAGCGCGCAGACCGCGGGCCTGATGATGCAGTCGCTGCCCGTTTCAGCGCTCGATCAGGTCGATGTCGTGCGCGACGCTTCGGCGCTGACGCTCGGCCCGCTCGTCGACTTCGGCTCCTCCTCCGGCGCGTTGAACAGCGGCTTCGTCGTCGTGCGCACGCATACGCCGCAAGAGAATGAAATGGAGCTGCGCACAGCGGCGCAGAGCTATGGCGGCGTGCTCGGCAGCGCCTATGGCGGCTATGTCTTCGGGAAGAAGCCGGGCGAGATTCCGGCCTTTATCTCGGGTTTCATTAAGAAGAGCTCCGACGACGGGCCGGCGAACGGCTCCAATTGGAACGACACGGTCGCCGGTCTGCTCAAAGGCGGATTCACCGTCGGTCCGCTCGACACCAGCTTCACCCTGTTTCAGTCGAGCACGCGCTACGGCTTTCAGCAGGGAACCTTCGGGGAGCAAACGGCGAGCACGCTCGCGCAGAAGTGGGGCTATTCGCCGATCGAATCGACATTCCTCTCCTGGAATTCGACGTTCCGCTGGGACGAGCACAATGTCAGCCTGCTCACGCTCGCCTATACGCGGACGGAGGACAACAACGTCCTCGCCTCCTTCAATAGTCCGAATCTGACGGTGGCCAATGAGCAGGGCTACACCGGCCAGATCAATGCGCGGCACAGCTTCACCTATGACGGCACATTGGCGCAGCTCGGCCTGCAATATGTGAATTGGGCGAGCCCCAGCGGACAGACCAATTACGCCAATTATGCGCGCAAGGAGGATACGCTCAGTGGCTATGGCAATTTCGAGCAGAAGCTGCTCTCCGATCGCCTGATCTTCGACGCGAGCTTCCGCCTGGACAATCACTTCGATTACATCGGAGTCGATACGGCCGGAACGACGAAATATTTCTACAATCGCGGCTTCCCGCTCGCAGTGAATTATGCGGGTGGCGCCACGGTGAAGCCCCTGCAAGGATGGGGGATCGGCGAGTTGGGCGCCTCCCTCGGCGATTTCAATCCGCTCGCGGGCCTCGCGAATGTGGCCTTCAGCGGCCGCTATTCGCACACTGAGCAGAGCGACATGTCCGGCGTCATCGCGGACGCCAACGTCACTCTGCTGCCGGAGAAGCAGGACAAATACGAGGCGGGAGTCAAAATCCCGGTCTTCCGCTGGTTCACGCCGGAAGTGACCTATTTCGACACCGAGATTCAGAACAATAAGCAGCCCTCGCGCACCGTCACGGTGAACAACAACAACGTCACTTACTGGACTCAGGGCAACACGTCGCGCAAGGGAATAGAGGCTGTCGCGACCGGCGTGCTGCAGGACGAACTGCTCGGCAAGACGACCTATCGCGGCAGCTACACGCGGCTGACCGAGGTCTACAGCAATTCGCTGGGAACCTATGACTGGCTGAACCCCTATCGCTTCCAGACGCCGAGGACGCAGATCAACTTCGCGCTCACCCATGCCTGGGATAGGTTCACCGGCACGGTCGCGCTCAATCATGTCTCCATGTACTGGTCCAATGGCTTCGCCGTCGACAACGCCTATCACCAGGTCGGCAACTACACGACGCTCGACGCGAACATCGCCTATAATTTCCAGCTCATGGATTGGGACGCGCGGCTCACCTTCTACGGCCGCAACATCACCAATAAGCGCTATGAGACGATCTACACCTACAAGGCCTGGGGCGCCGTCTGGGGCTCGGAGCTCAAGCTCTCCTGGGGCGAGCATTCCTCGCCCGCGCCGCTTCCGGGCATGGCGTGGCTGGCGACGGCCGACGACTCGCCGTCGCCCTGGAGCGGGCTCTACGCCGGTCTCAACGCCGGCGGCGTCTTCGGCGACGGCCATGGAGTCAACACGGTTCCCGGCACCTCCACCATTCTCGGCGACGGCGGCGACGACAAGGGCGCGGTCGGTCGCCCGGCGACCTTCTTCGGCCGCACGAGCGCCTCGAGCGCGGCGAGCACGATCCCGATGGGAATCGGCGGTGGAATCGGCGGCGCGCAGCTCGGCTATAATTGGCGTTTGCGTCCCGATGTGATCGGCGGTTTCGAGGCCGATCTGCAGGGAGTGGCGGGGGCGAGCGCATCGGGCTCCGCGTTGCGCTCGGCGACCGAGCCGGTCACGGGCGCGAATGTCGTGACGGCGACCAAGGCGACGAAGAGCCTCTCCTATCTCGGCACGGCGCGCGGACGCATCGGCTATCTCGTGACGCCGACGCTGCTGCCCTATCTCACCGCCGGTCTCGCCTATGGCGAAGGCGGTTTCTCGACCTCCTTGACGCAGGTCTCCACCTCGGCGTCCTTCGCGCCGAATAGCGGAACCATCGGCTCCTCGTCGATCCGCATCGGGTGGAGCGCGGGCGCGGGCGGCGAATGGATGTTCCGTCAGAATTGGAGCGCCAAGCTGGAATATCTCCGCTATGACCTCGGCAATCAGGGCGCTTACGGCGATATGGCGGGCTACAACCTCACCGCGGCCGGCAATCCCGGGCTCTATGCGTCGGCGGTGATTTCCTCGACGCGCCTCGCGGGCCATATCGTGCGCGCCGGCGTCAACTATCATTTCGAATAGAGGCCTTGCGACGCCGGAGCAGGCGATTCGCGAGCATTGGGAGAAGGCCGGCCTTCGCGTCAGCTCTCTCTTTTGCGTTCGGGCCTGAGCCGTCTCACTCGGCTTTCGCTGCTCGGAGCGGGTCGCCGAAAGGCGCAATCGGCTATTGCAAGAAATTTCCGCAAATTACCAAAAAAGATGCAACCTGTGCGAGAAACTGACAATATCGCCCCGGCTGGCCGTTTCGATCGAGCTTTGCATTCTGTCGTCGCGGCGATTATTTCCTCATTACTTTAGACTTACGTCGGTCGCCCAGCGCAGAGACACGTTATAGTGGCTGGCTGAAAATCAGGCGCCGGCCTCCGACGCCTTTGACTGCGCCCGAATTTTCCCGTTGACGCGATCTCGGTGGATTCGCAATGTATTGAATATAGATATCGCGGCGACGAGGCGGGCTCATCATGGGCTGGCGAATGTCGAGAGCGACGCGCATCGGGCTCTCGACATTCGTCGTCGATCGCCGCTGCTGGAGAATTGCGCAATGCAAATGGAATGGTTGTCGACGGCGATCGATTTCGGCGTCATCGGGCTGCTGGCCGCGCTCAGCGTCATCGTCGTCGCTGTGGCGCTGGAACGGCATTTCTTCTACCGGGCGATCGACATTACGACTTTTACCAGCATCAAGGCGCTGGAACTCGAGCTGAGCAAGCGGCTCATCGTCATCGCATCCGTCGCCTCCAATGCGCCTTATATCGGCCTGCTCGGCACCGTGCTCGGCATCATGCTGACCTTCTATAATTTGGGTCTCGACGCTTCGGCGGACGCCAGCAAGATCATGGCCGGCCTCGCGCTCGCCCTCAAGGCGACGGCGGTCGGGCTCGTCGTCGCGCTATTGTCGGTGGTGTCCTACAACGTCCTTTTGCGCAAGACGAAGGTGCTGCTGCTGAAGTGGGAGATCGCCAATGGATGAGAAGCCTTTCGAGACGCTCAACGTCATTCCTCTCGTCGATGTCATGCTGGTGCTTCTCACAATGGTGCTGACGACGGCGAATTTCATCGCGACAGGCCGCATACCGGTCGCCTTGCCGCAAGCTGCGCAGACGCAGGTCGACCGCCAGAAGGACAAGACGATCGAGATCGCCGCCGATGGAAGCGTCTATTTCGACGGCCATGTCGCGACCAAGGATGAGTTGCGGAGCCGGCTCACAGGGTTGCCGCCGGAAACGGGCTTCCTCATTCGCGCCGATCGCGCTGTGGCCTTGCAGAGCTTCATCGACGTCGCCGAGCTGCTCAAGCGCATGAGCTTCACCAAAGTCGCCGTGCAGACCAAGAACAGTCCGAAGTGAGAGGCGTCGAAATGGCTTTCCTGGCGGCGTCCGCGCCCACGAAAATTGCGAGACCGGCGAGCCGCTTCTCGCTCTATCACGGTCTCGCGCTCTCCTTGGCGCTGCACGCCCTGCTATGCGCGCCTTACGTCCTGCATCGTCTCTACACGACGGAAGAGGAGGCTTCGGTTCTCGTCTTCGAGCTCGATGGTCTCGTCGATGATGAGCAGACCGATGAGAAGCTGCAGCAGGATAATGCCGGCGAGACACACCAGACCGCGACGCAGGCGACCGTGGCGAAGCCTGTCGAGCAGCGCGAGCAGGCGGATGAAGGCGAGGCCAATGCAGCCGCTGTCGCCGCGGCGGCCGCTTCGCAGTCGAAGCCCGATCCGGCCGGTTCCGCCAATGTGGCCGGCGCGCAGGAGCAGCAGGTCGCGCGCACCATCTCTCGCCGCGCGGAAACCGAGGAGGACCGCATTCGCGTCTATATACGGCAATTGTCGAAGCGCATTCACACGCGGCTCGTCTATCCGGAGGAGGGGCGTCGCGCTGGGCTGCGAGGCGTCGCAAAAGTCTCCTTCGGCATTCTCGCGAGCGGACAAATCCGCGAAGAAACGCTCAAGATCGTTGCGACGAGCGGTCAGGAGCGTCTCGACGTCAGCGCGTTGAAGACGGTGCGGTCGAGCATGCCCTTCGGACCTCCGCCGCGGGAGATGAATGTGGCGATCGACGTTGTGTTCGGCCCTTCACGCTGATCGTGAATTCGGGGACGAATTTTTGGCGGAGCTCGGAAAACATCGCTCGCTCGCCGCTGGCGGTCGGGCGATGTTTCCCGCATTTGCGGCGCTCGCCGTCTATGCCGATAGGGCCTCTCTATTCGGCGTCTGCTCGGACTCGTCGGCGATGGCGGGAGCAGCCACGTCGGCGGCGGCAATTTCGGCGGCAGCCATGTCGAGACGCGGGCTGAAGAGCGAGGTGATCTTCTTGGCGATGATCGACCAGTCGAATTGCTCCTTGGCGATGGCGCGCGCCTTGGCGCGGATCGCCTCGCCGCGCTCGGTTTCCCAAACGCGCTCCCGCAGCAAGCTCTGCAGCTCGCTCGCATTCTGAGCCGCTACATGCCATCCGTCCGCGGAGACTCCGCGCGCGCCGAAGTCATTGGCGACGATCAGACATCCGGCGGCCATATAGTCGAAGAGCTTCAAATTGGTCCCGCCGCCGGAAAACAGCAGCTGCAGAGCGATGTCCGCCGAGCTCAAGAGCGCGATCTTGAGATCTTCCTCGACGTAATCGAACCAGAGTTCGTCGAAGGGCACATCGGGCCAGCCGGTGCGGTCGGCCTGCGCGATCGAGCCGATCAAGGCGACCGCGCCGTCGAATCCGGCCTCCGCCAGCAGCTGCCGCGCCTTGAAATAGGATTCGACATTCGGCCCATAGCCGCTGCCCAAAAAGACGGCCAGCGTCTTGTCGCCGATCTGCAGCTTGCTGCGAAGCTCGTCGCGGCTCGCCTTGTCCCAGATCGGATATTGCGAGCAATCGACGCCATTGGGCGCGACAGTGATGTTGCTTCTCGGCACGTCGTATAATTGCGCCATGCGGTCGGCGTCATGGGCGCTCACTGTCGTCACGAAATTCGCCTCGCGACAGGCCATTCTCTCGCCGTGGTACACAGTATCCACGAAGGAATCGAGCTGCGCTGCGCCCAGGCCGCCGCGGAAATGCTGCTCCTTTATGTCATATTCGACATTGTGCGCCTCATATATCTTGATGGCGTTCCGCTTGGCGAAGCCGAAGCCCAGAAGCGCGAGATAGGGATGCGAGGCGATGACGACATCCGCCGCGCCGATGATCTGCCGCGCATCGCGCACGAACTCGTCCGAGAAATGATATTCCCTGATGCAGAGAACATCATGCGCGAGGCGCCGCGTCTTTTCCATTATGTGCCAGACGTGATGCTGGTCGCCGGGCGCCGCGGGGAAGACGATCACGTCGAAACGATCGGCGAGCTTATAGCGCCTGATGTGATCGGTCTGCTTAAAATCATAGGCGATGAGCGTTACGTCATGCTCTTTGGCGATGTTCTTGTAGACCGAGACGTAACGCGTCTGCCCGCCGTCGCGGACCGGGGTGATGTCGAATGTGGAAAGGACAACGATCTTCATCGGCGCGTTCCTCTCAAGACATCGACGATTGTTCCGGCGACGCGATCCCAGTCGAAGCGCGACGCGGCTTCCTTCGCCTTGGAGGCGAGGCGCGAGCGCAGCTCGGAATTGAGCGAGAGCTCGCTCAGCCCTTGAGCGATCGAGCTCACCGACAAAGGATCCACGAGAACGGCCGCGTTCTTCGCTATGTCCTGCATGCTGGTTTCCTGTGAGGTCAAGACCGGGACGCCGCAGGCCATGGCCTCCAGCACCGGCATGCCGAATCCTTCATAGACGCTGGGATAGGCGACGAACATCGCGCCCGAGTAGAGCGCCGACAAATCCTCATTGTCGACGCCGCTCAGCACTTTCACATGCTCGGAGAGTCCGCTGTTGGCGATCAGCCTCACCAATTCGTCATATCCCCAGCCATGGGAGCCGACGATGGCCAGCTGCGGCGGATGCTCGGTGCCGCGGCGAAATTCGTCATAGGCCTGAACCAGACGAACATGATTCTTGCGCGGCTCCAGCGTCCCGACATTGAGAATATAGTCTCGACGAAGGCCGAATTTGGCGATCGCGGCGTCGACCACGGGAGCAGGGCGCGGCCCGATCGCGCCGGGTCCGATCCATGAGGTCGTCAGACGCTCGGGAGAGACGCCGACATTTTCGATAATGTCCTTGCGGGTCGTCTCGGAGTTGCAGAAAATATGATCGGCGCGCTTGAACACATCGATGACATTGGCGAAATTTTCGATCGCGTCCTTGCCGAAGAAGTTCGGAAACAGGATCGGGATCACGTCATGCGCCCAGCTCGCGAGAGCGAGGCCGGGGATGGCGATCGGAATGAAATGATTCGCGAAATAGACGGTCGCGCCCATTTCACGCAGCTCACGGCCCAGCTCCTGCAAATTGAAGGCGCGCCGCTGCTCGATCGCAGCTTGCACGACCCCATTGTAGCGACGATCGAAACGGCCGTCCGCGAGGCTATAGACGACCTTGTGCCTGATGTGCACTCCGATGCGCGCTCTTTCGACGCGCGGGAAAAATTCGAGCGGGATTTCGGCGGCGCCGTTCGTCCAGCGCCAAGCGCTCTCCGGATCGTGATAGCCATTGGCGAGGCGGGCGTCGTCGAAGGAGAATTCCTGCGAGCCCTTCTCCGATTCGATGACGATCTTGCTGACAGCGACCCCGAGGCTGCGGCTGTCCGGCGAGTTCATCGTGTCGCAAGGACGGGCCGCTCGGCTGCGCAGAAACACCGCATGCCGGGGCGTCGGGCCTTCATAATGATACCACATGCCGTCCGGCGTCGCGGTCTGCGTCGTCGGCATGATCCGGCCGTCGACCTCGAAGCGCGCGCGCTCCCGATTGGTGCGCAGAGAGAAGGAGCCGGATGATTTCAGCACGCTGCGATAGATCACCCGCGGCGTGAAGGTCAGGGCCGCCATGGCGTCGGGCCGCACCTCGCCGAAAAACGGGTCGGCGACGAAAACGAATTCGGTGTCGGGGGCGACCCTGGCGGCGGCGTTCAGAAATCCGACGGATACATTGAAAATTCCACCGCTGATCGATTGCTGAAAGGCGCCGGCGTCATATGCGATGATCATGAGTGCAACCCCGCGGAGATGTCGACGAATCCCTCCAAGAATGAGAGCCACCGTCTCGCGGTCGCTTCGGAGTAGAAGTCGGTCGCACGGTCCGCCTGCTCGCGAACGATATTGTTGCGCAGCGTCTTATCGCGGCGCAGGAGCTCCAGATAGCCTGCGGGAATCGATGGATCGAGCGTGTCGAATTTGATGCCGGCCGGCCCCATCGTCTCGCCCACTGCGGTTCCCGCATAGGCCAGCACCGGACAGCCGACCGTGAAGGCCTCCAGCACGGGCACCATGAAGCCTTCGTGCTCGCTCATGGAAATATAGGCGTCGGCGGCGGCGAACAGCGTCTTGATCGCGAGGCCGGTCGCATTCTGATAGATTTTGATGTCGGCGAGGACGCCGCCCTGCACCGCCCGGCCGAGCAGCGCATGGAAATATTCGTCGCCCCAAATCTTGCCGCCGAGATGCAGCGAGGCCGAACGGCCGAAGAGCCTCTTATAGGCGGCCAGAGTGTCGATCAGAAGATCGTGCCGCTTATTGGGAACGAAGCGCCCGACGAAGACGATATTGACCTCGGAGGCCGCCTTTATGTCGAAGTAGAGCTGATTGTCGAGCTCGCGCGACGAGAAAAAGGCGTCGTTGAAGAACACGGGGATCGTCACGGGATCCCGAAAGCCGAACTCTCTCAGCTCGGCGGTGTTAAAGTCCGAATCGCCGACGCCTTTCTCGAATGCGCCGGCGAAGCGCCGCATCTGCGCGCGCGAATGGTCGCACATGTCCCCGAGCCAGCTCATCGAGCCCTGGCCGCGGAAAAAATGGCCCGGCGTGACATTGTGATAGATGAGAATCTTGCGGACGGGCAGGTCCAGCAGCGCTTCGAGGTCTTCATTGAAGAACGAATAATGCAGCAGCAGCAGATCCGTATCGCTCCAAGCCATGCGCTTCAGCATGGAGACCGACAGCGTCGCATAATCGCTGACGGCGATATTGGAATCCGAGCACGCCACATAGGACGCCACGCCTCGTTCCCGAAGGATCTGATGCAGGGAGGAAATCGAGGCGCCGATGGCGTCGGCGCTAATTACCGAGGGATGATATTGAACAACACGTGACATTCATCCTCACCAGACAGATGTTTTGAAATCGAGCCCCCGTGACCGGGAGCGAAGCGGCCCGCTCGAAAACACCGTCCGTGCGATCGAGCCGCTTTCCATCGTTCCGGAGAAGCGACGCATCAAAGCCCCGAGGCTTCCGTCTCCGTCGAGGAGGGAGCGCGCGCGAGAGGCCCGAACACCTCCATTTGCTGCTCCAATTGCTGCGTGACCCCGGCGACGACGGCTTCGGCGACGTCGTTCATCTCCTGCTTGGCGTCCTCGAGAGCCTGCCTAAGCGTCTCTCGCTCGCGTCTCAAGCCATCCACTTCGCCGGCGACCTTGGCGACTTCCGTGGACAGGCGATCGATGGTCGAGGAGAGGGTGATGATTTGCGCGGAAATCTGCGCCGAGAATTTGAGGAGGTAACTTCTTTGCTCAGTCAAATGAAGCAGCAGAGAGTCCATCGTCGAAACGCCGCTCGTGAATGTGAGAGGCGGCAGCTCGCTCGACGTTTCGCTCTGTGGTTGCGATCTCGCGCGAGTGACGAGCGCATGAGCGAATTCCGACAGGCGCCGCTTCTCGGTCACCGATATCACTTTATTCATAAGAGCCTTCCATTTTTGCCAGCTCACAGCGAAAGATGTATAAAGTGGGCGGTGGATATGTCAATGAGCCTGCATTGTTATCGAAGCACATGACATGTCCTTCACGTACGCTGATGCGGCTCGGGGCTCGCGAATCGAACGACGACATTTCGTGTCGCCGTCGCTGACGAGGACGATGGCGCCCAGCGAACGGGCGAGCGCCGCTCGCTTTGTTTGCGGCGCGCCCATGCGCGAGGCAGCCGATCGCCGAAATCCGACTCGACGACGTGAAGGACGGCGCGAAGGCGCGGTCACAATCAACCGGCGAGGGCGCCGATGGTCGATCTCGCGCTTTGCGACATGCGCGTTTCGGCCCATTCGATCTGGTCGGCGAAGGACGCCGGCTCGGCCGATCCGCGCCGCGCCCGAATTTACCTATAGGTAATTTAACGCATTGTTAACCATGACGGCGTGAGATGACGGCGCAGCTGGAGCCCAGTCCGCCGTTGACCCAACCTTCGACTCACATTCGTTTTCGTGGCCGATCCTTTCCCGTCCTGGCCCTGGAGCCGGATGCGCCGATCGCCGGATGGTTCGAGCGGCTCGACGCCTGCCTCGAGCATTCTCCCGCCTTCTTCTCCCGCAAGGCGATCGTTATCGACGTCACCAAGCTCGGACTCGATCGCGACACCGTCGGGGATCTGGTCGAGCAGCTTTCGGGCCGTGGCGTCCGCATCATGGGGCTGACCGGCGTCGATCCCTCCTGGGCGTGCGACGACCTGCCGCCGATTCTTACCAATGGCCGCTCCATTGCCGCCGACGAGGCGCCCGCCGAGGGCGGCGAGGATGCGCTGAGCCTGACGCCGAGCGAACGCGCCGCCTTCGACGAGATCGCCCAGGCGCTCGCCGGCGGCGAGGCCGGGCCTGCGTCGCAGACTCACGATCCGGAGCCGGAGAGAAGCGCCGCGCCGCTCATCGTCGAGACGGCGGTGCGTTCGGGTCAGTCGATCTTCCATCCGGACGGCGATGTGATCGTCATCGGCTCGGTCTCCTCCGGCGCCGATATCGTCGCGGGCGGCTCGGTCCATGTCTATGGAACCGTGCGCGGCCGAATCATGGCCGGCGCCTATGGCGATTCGCGGGCGCGCATTTTCTGCCGCCGCCTCGAGGCGGAGCTTCTCGCCGTCGGCGGCTTCTATATGACGGCCGACGAAATTCGAGACGACGTTCGTGGACGCGCGGTTCACGCAAGGCTCGAGGACGAAACGATCAAGATCACAAAGCTCGACTGAGAGGGACGGTAAAAAATGCCCAAGATATTGGTCGTCACTTCCGGCAAAGGGGGCGTCGGCAAGACGACGTCGACCGCCGCGCTCGGCGCAGCGCTGGCTCAGTCGAATCAGAAGGTCGCGGTCGTCGATTTCGACGTCGGCCTGCGCAATCTCGATCTCGTCATGGGAGCGGAGCGGCGGGTCGTCTATGACCTCATCAATGTCGCGCAGGGCGACGCCAAGCTGCATCAGGCGCTCATTCGCGACAAGCGGCTCGACAATCTCTATCTGCTTCCAGCGTCCCAGACGCGCGACAAGGACGCGCTCACCGAGGAGGGCGTGCGCCGCGTCATCGACGAATTGCGCGAGCGCTTCGACTGGATCGTCTGTGATAGCCCGGCGGGCATAGAGCGCGGGGCGACGCTCGCCATGCGCTTCGCCGATGTGGCCGTCGTGGTCGCCAATCCGGAAGTCTCCTCGGTGCGTGATTCTGATCGCATCATCGGCCTGCTCGACGCCAAGACCGAGATCGCCGAAAAGGGCGGCCGCATGGAGAAGCATCTGCTGCTGACGCGCTACGACGCCGGCCGCGCCGCGCGCGGCGAGATGCTGAATGTCGATGATGTGCTGGAGATTCTGTCGATCCCGCTGCTCGGAATCATTCCCGAGAGCGAGGATGTCCTGCGCGCCTCCAATGTCGGAACGCCGGTCACGCTCCACAGCGGCACGAGCGCGCCGTCGCGCGCCTACGCCGATGCGGCGCGGCGCCTCTGCGGCGCCGAGGTGCCGATGGACATACCGTCCGACAAAAAGGGACTTCTCGTCAGATTGTTTGGTCGGAGGGCGGCATGAAGCTGTTCAACTTTTTCAATCGCCGCGCATCTGCGCCGGTCGCGCGCGAGCGTCTGCAGATTCTCCTCGCGCATGAGCGCGCGTCGGTGTCCAATTCCAATCTCGTCGCTCTGTTGCACAGAGAGGTGCTCGCCGCCGTCTCCAAGCACATAGAGATCGACCCGGACAAGGTAGAGGTCAAGCTGCGCGAAGGCGACAACATGTCGCTGCTCGAGATCGATATTGAGATTTCGGCGAGCGCCTCGGCGCGCGAGACGATCGCCGACGCCGCGGCGTGAGGCCTGACGAGACGAAGCGAGCGGCGGCGATCGGCCGCTCGCATCACGTAATCGTCGCGAATTGACGCGCGCCTCTCTCGTCGCCTAAGCCTCGTCGCATCGACGTCGGAAGACGTCCGCGACGAGCGGAGGAGGCGATGGCGGTTTCGACCACAAGGGCGCGCGCATTGCGTCTCTCGGGCGTCGTTCTCGTCAATGTGGCGTTGGCGATCGGCCTGCTCGCGGCGACGGAATTCATTCTCCATCGCGTCTATAATTGGACCAACCCTTTCCTCGATCACGGCGAGAATGCGCTGCGGTCGCGCGATCCCGTGTTCACTCATACGCTGCGCCCCAATTTCGACGGCTATGACGTATGGGGGCCGTACACGCCACGAATATTCACCAATTCGTTCGGCTTCAAGGATGTGGCGGCGCGCAGCGTTCCCTTGCGCTCTGACCGTCAGCGGATCGTCTTCATCGGCGATTCCTTCACCGAGGGCGTCGGTCTGCCTTATGAGCAGACTTTCGTCGGCCGCTTCGCGCAGGCTTTTCCCGAGATCGACGTGCTGAACGCGGGCGTGTCGAGCTACGCGCCCTCCGCCTATTACGAGAAGCTGAAATATTATCTCGACAAGGGCCTGAAATTCGACGAGGCGATCGTCTACATCGATATTTCCGATATTCAAGACGAGGCCATCTCCTATCGTTATGACGAAAACGGCGTTTTGGAGCTTGGCGTCTTCACGCCAAATCCAGAAAAATGTCTGCCGAGCGCCTATCAGCTGCTGCCGCGCTCGCCGCCAGGGTGGCTGGAGAAACGATCCTTCGTCGCCGAATTCGTTTCCAATCTCTTATTCGTCAAGAAAGCCAATGCGGCGAACGCCAGCGCCAGCCTGTCGGAGCTGATGCTGCCGGGGCGCGTCTATAGCCGCGATTGGAGCCGCGCCTCCTGGACCTTCGACGATGCGGCGAGCTGCTATGGCGATGCAGGCGTCGCCGGCGGCGTGCGCAAGGCGCTGCAGCAGATGGATCGTCTCCACGAGCTGCTGGCCGCGCGCGGAATCGCCCTCTCGGTCGGCGTCTATCCCTGGCCGCATCAGCTTCTCTACGATGTCGAGAATTCACGCCAGGCGCAGATCTGGCGCGATTGGTGCGCCGGAAAATGCAAGCGCTACTTCGACCATTTTCCCGCCTTCTTCTCCTATAAGGACGGGCATGCGGATTATGCGCGCGATCTGTATTTCTGGGCCGATGTGCATTTCAACGCCGAGGGCAACCGCCTGCTCGCCGCGGATCTCATAGAGAAATATCGTCGCCGATGAGGCGTCAGGACGCCAAGGCCAGTCCGCCCATCATCAGTCCGAGCGCGGCGAGCCAGCTGCCGAGCGCGCGAATGGCGATGGAGCGCCATGCGCGCGCATCGGCGCTCTCGCCGCGAAATGCGAGCGTCGCCGCAGAGACCAGCGTGACGACGACATAGCCGGCGATGGAAAGGCCGACGACGAATAGCAGCCGATTGGTCTCCGGCCCGATAGCGGCGGCGTTGGCCGCGCCGCGCATCGCTGCGAGAACCAATGCGAGCCCACCCAGCGCGGCGGCGGGAATGCGCAGGTCCGACGCCAGCAGCGCGCCGAGCAGCACCAGAGCGCCGGCGGCGAGCAGCACGCCCTCAGATGTCGCATTCAGCGCCATTGCGCTCGTCACTCCGGCGGCGAGGCCGAAGGGGAAAAGCAGCAGCAGCGGCCGCGCTTTCGACGCGCCGAGCGATCCGGCGAGCATGCCCAATGCGACCCAGAGGGTCACGTCCCTCAGATCGGTGAGAGGATGCGCCGCGCCGGCATAGAAATCGCCGAGCCGCGCCCCGATGATATGCGCCTTCGCGCTCGTCGCCGAGAGCAGCAGGAAGAGCGCGCCGACGCCGGCCTGTCGCGAGCGGCGGGTCATCCTGCGACGCCCGCGCCGATGAACAGAAAATAGCCGCCCAGCAGCGCGATCGTCGCGCCGAGACCCTGGATGACGCGCGCGCCGAGCGGCCATCGCGACAAAGCGCCGATGAGAATTCCAAATCCGTGCAAAAGCCCAGTGGCGGTGACGAAGCCGACGCCATAGGCCATGGGGTCGGCGGCGCTGGGCAGCTCGGCGCCATGCGCATGGCCGTGGAATATGGCGAAGAGCGCGACGATGAGCGCGGCGACGACGACAGGCGGCCGGATGCGCATCGCCACGGCGGCGCCGAGAAGAAGCGCCGAGAGCGCGATCATCATTTCCGGAGCCGGCAAGGCAATGTGCAGAACGCCGAGCACGCCGCCCAAAGCCATGACGAGAGGAAAGGCGATGGGCAGCAGAAAGATCGCCGGCGCGCCGAGCTGCGCGCCCCACAGGCCGACGGCGACCATTGCGACGAGATGATCCGCGCCCGTCAACGGATGCAGAAAGCCGCTCGCGAGGCCGCCCGCCACGCCTTCGCCATCATGCGCGAGAGCGGGCGAAGCGAGCGCGACGCCGACTACAACAGCGGCGGTGAAGAGGCGGGGGCGAGACGACATGGGTAGAGCGCTCCTCAATCGATCGCGAGCACGCGAAGAAGTCGGCCGATGAACCAGAAGGCCGCGATCGAGCCGATCGCATAGCCGGGAAGAAGATCGCGCGAGCCGGGGACAACGGCGCCGAGACGGCGATGCGCCCAGATGAGCGCGAGAGTGAGAAGCACGAAGGCGAGCTGTCCGATCTCGACGCCGATATTGAAGAAAGCGAGCGCCGCCGGCAGCAAGCGCCTTTCGATGCCGAGTCCGGCGAGCGCGCTCGCGAAGCCGATTCCGTGAACGAGTCCGAAGCCGCCCGCGACGGCCCAAGGGTAGCGCGCCGTCAATCCCGCTTCGCCGCGCCGCTGCTTCACGATCTCGACGCCGACGAAAACGATGCTGAGCGCGATGCAGGCGTTGAGCGGCCGCTCCGGCACGCCGATCACGCCGAAGGCCGCCGCCGCGAGCGATATGCTGTGCCCGATGGTGAAAGCGGTGATCGTCGAGACGAGCCTTCGGCCGATTCCGACGATCCATATCAATCCGAAGACGAAGAGAAGATGATCGGCTCCGAGCAATATATGGTCGACGCCGAAATTCAGATAGGTCGCGCCGAGCGCCATCCAGCTCTCCAGCGTCGGCGCCTCGGGCCGAGAATCGACACGGTCGGATTGGCGGAGGTGATGGTGTAGCTGCGCGCCTCGCCTTGCAGCGGGACGATCTTGATGAGCGCCGCGGACATGCGCGAGCCGAGATTGCCGATCGTCATCGCGCCGACGAGGCCCTTTGCGCCGCATTCGAGCTGCGGCATGCGCAAGAAGCAATGCGGCGGCGCGCGCAGATCGACGCGCGCGGCGCCGATCGTCGGCTCCATCGTCCAGCGGCCGACATAGGCGCCCTGCCGCACCTCGCGCAATTCCAGCACGCCGAGCGAGGATTCATGCGCCAGCAGCGCGGCGGGCGCGAGCAGCGTCGCTGCGACGATCCATGCCGCGAGCAGTCGCATCGCTCGTCTCACGGCTCCATCCGCACGGTGTAGGAGGCCTTCAGCCGGTTGACCGCTTCCCATGCGCGCGAACGCGTCTCATCGACGCGCCATTGCCGCAAGACCTCGTCCCGTACATCCTCGAAATGCGCGGGATCGCCGGGACGGCGCGAGTCGAGGCGGACGATGTGCCAGCCTTCTTTCGATTGGAGCTTGGTCCAAGTTCCTTGCGGCAGCGCGAGCAGATCGTCGCGAAATTTCTCGCCGAAGGCGGGCGCGAGGCTGGTGACGGGGCGCGCGAGAATGGCGCGCGTGCGCTCGCGAAGCTCCTCCGATTCATGGCCGGCCGAGATGTCCTCGAGCCAATGTGTGGCCTCGGCGGAATCGGCGGCGGGCGTGAGATAGAATCCCACACGCTCCGGCTCGTCGAAGCGTTCGTGATTTTGCTCGAACCAGGCGCGCAATCGCTCCTCGCTCGGCTGCGGCAGCTTGATCTGATCGAAGATGAGCAGTTGCAGCTTATAGGCGATGCGGTCGCGGATCATGTCGTCGCCGCGATCGACGCCGAGCGACTTGCCTTCGCGATAGAGAATCTCGCTCGCCACCCAGCTGTCGATCATCGTCTGCAGCTGCGCGTCCGAGGGGGCGCGCGCTTTGTCCTCGTCGAAATTATCGATGAAGGATTGGCGCAGCGCCTTGCTCACCGTGATGACGCGCTCGTCCTTGGGCGGGGGATGCAGCGCGGCGTCGGCGGCGAAGACGAGCGCGCCGATCGCCAGAAAATGCAGGAGAGGCTCGCTTCGAAGGCGCTGCGCCGAAGCGCGGCCCGCCGACGCCGCATCGCCGAGCCGACTCCGAAGGAGAGCGAAGGAGAGGGACTTCACCATCGAGCCCATATGCTTTTCGAGTGCGTCACAAGGGCAGCCTTATGCATCGGCGCATGCCTTTTGTCATCTGCGCCATGATGAAAAAAGCGTGTTTCAGCAAGAATAAAAGCGCGTCCTTGTAATGAAACAGTCACAAGACTGTCGTTGTCGTTCTTCCATATTCCGCGCGCCGATGCGTCGCTCGACGCCGGGGGCTCGTCTAGGTTTTTGCGGGGGATTGGCATGCACCGTTCGAAATCTGCCGTTTTGTTGACTGCTGCGTCTGTCTCGCTCGCTTTGGGTCAATCGGCGTCCGCCGGGGGATTCGGCGAGGAGTCGCGCAAGCATAATCCGTATGTCGCAGGCGACATGCACAACCACAACACCTGCACCGACGGCTCTGTCGCTGCGGGCTACACGATCGATCGCGCGGTCGGAACCGGTCAGGCCGCCGCCGGCGGAACCAATTTCGATCTCGATTGGTTCACGCTCGGCAATCATGGCGGCTCGGGCAATCGCGATTGCCGCTTCGCCGACACCAGCGCCAATATTCCGGGCGAGACGACCACCACCTGGTCGCAAACCCTCGGCCAGACGATTCAGGGCATCACCATCACCGGCCTGAAAGGCTCGGCGAATGGCTCGAACATGTGGCGCTGGCAGTCGATCGGCGAGGTCGAATATCCGATCATCGTCAATCGTTCCGCGCAATATGACAAGGTGCTCGTCGAAGGTCTCGAATGGATCGTTCCGGGCCATGAGCATACGGATGTGGCGGTGATCGCCGGCCAGCATCCGCGTCATGGCGGCGACGCCGACAAGATGGCGGAGTTCGAGTTTCGCTTCGACCGCGCCGACACCGACAGCATCGGCCCGGTCGACGTCAGCAATAATCCGCTGTGGCCCGGCAAGGACAATGTCAACAATGCAGGAACCGCCGGCCATGGAAAGGCGCTGGAAGGCGTCAAATGGCTGCAGGCGAACTACCCGCTGCAGTCCTACGCCATCCCGACGCATACGGAGCGCCAGGGGCCGTTCTCGGCGACGGCCAGCAAAGGTTACAATATCGAGCATTTCCGCGACTTCAACAATGCGGCCCCGACGGTCGCTTTCGGCATCGAGTCTCCCGGCCATATGGCGGAAGGCGGCTTGACCGGCGGCTCGGGCTCCTATGGCTCCGGCGCGGTCGGCGGCGGCACTTACGGCATGGTCGGCGTCTATACGGCGAAGGTCGGCGGACTCTGGGACGGCCTGCTCGCGGAAGGCCGCAACTTCTTCATGTTCATCAGCTCGGACTGGCATAGCCGCGGCGCTTTCGGCGCGCGTGATCGCTACACCACGGCGGACTTCATTCCGGGCGAATATACGAAGCTCTATGTCCCGCATACGGGCGGCTTCCGCAATCAGTCGATCATCGACGGCATGCGCTCCGGCAACAGCTATTCGGTGAATGGCGATGTCATCGGACCGGACTTCGAGTTCCGCGCCAGCGCGCATGGCCAGTGGAAGACAATGGGCGAGACGATCGTCGCGCATCCCGGCGAGAAGATCGTGCTCGAAGTCGAGCTGACCGTTCCGGCGACGAACAACAGCCCTTATAGCTTCGACAATCCGTTGCTGGCGCAGATCGGCCAGCATCAGCCGCTGAACAAGCCGTCGATCGATCACATCGATCTCATCACCGGCAAGATCACCGGCGTCGTGTCGCCGAGCGCGCCCAATTACGCCGTGGCCAACGCCGCTGGCGTCGCCGGCGCGTCGATCGTCTATAATCCCACCGCGGCGATCGCCAAGCAGATCAATTGGCGGAACATGAAGGTCAAGAAGCAGCGCGACGGCTCGACGCGCCTCTCCTTCGAGACCACATTCACCATGGGATCGGAGCCGGGCTATATTCGCGCGCGCGGCACCAATATTCCGGTCGCGACCCCCAATGTGACGGATAGCGCCGGCAATCCGCTGCTCGACGCCAATAATGCGGCGGTCAGCTGCACGGACAGCTCCTGCCCGGCGCATCTCGAATCCGTCAATGGCGTCAAGAAAGTGACCCATGACGTGCAGGCTTGGTCGAATCTCTGGTTCTATGGGAACCCGATTTTCCTGCGTCCCGTCGGCTCGCCGAAGCTGCTCGTCGAGCAGAACGCCGAGCTCGCGCGGCGTCTCGCTTTCCAGCACGGTTTCGATCGCTGGCGTGAGGAGCACGCCGAGCGGGAACACGCCGAGCGCCATTGATCGCGCTTTTTTAGCGTAGCTTAAACGCCGGCGGCGATTTATCGTCGCCGGCTTTCTCGTTTTGCGGGTTGTTCGACGATGCGGCTTCTGCTTGTTTTCATGGCGAACATTCTCGTTTGCGCGGCCTTGCTGCTCGCAGCGCGGCGGGAGCCGCCCGCGACGCCGAGCGCGCCCGCCGCGCCCGCCGCTGCGGCCATCGAGACGACAGCGTCGGAGGACGCCGAGCCGACCCGAGAGGATTGCGTCGCCGCAGTGGATAAGGCGCAGGCGCTCGCCAATGCTCTGCCGAAGGAGCATCCCTCGCGCTACTTTGCGGAGCGCCATCTGCATCAGTCGATGGCCGAGGCCGGCAATGGCGAGTTCGACGACTGCCTCTATTGGGCGGCGGCGGCGTTCGATGAGGTGCGCGAGCTGCGGCATCAGCTGCAGCCGGGGGAAACGCTCGGCGTGCTGCGACCGGACGAGACGCCCGCCGCGCTGGCGCCCGTTCCGAGCGCGGAGAAGAAGCCCATGCGCGACAAAGCGCGAAAATAGGCCGAGGATGGAAGATGGATCAGATCGAGCCGCTTTTTCCCATTCCGCTCATGCGCTGTCCCGGCCTTTTGGACGCGGCGCTCGTCGAGGCCGCCGTCGAAGCGATCGGCAATGCGCGCATAGAGAAAAACCTTCGCTCGGAGCAGCTGTTTCATACGGAGATCGCCGACCCGCGCAGCGACGAGCTGTTCCGTCGCATGTCGGATCTCGCCATTCCCAAGCTCGTCGATTTCGGCGGGCTCCTCTTCGGAGAGCGACTGGAATGGATGGTCAAGGAAATGTGGACCAATGTTCTCGAGCCCGGCGGCAGTCAGGCGCTGCATTCGCACGCCAACAGCTTCGCCTCGGGCGTCTTCTATCTCACGCCCTCGCATCCCGGCAGCCGCACCGCTTTCGTGCGGCCGCCCGGCGGATTCGAGTTCAATTTTCGGCATCACACGCGCTCTGCGGCGATGGGGCCGTTCAATGCCGGAAAATATGTGGTTCCCGAGGCGGAGCCGGGCGATCTCATTCTCTTTCCGAGCTATCTCTATCACGAGGTGCCGCGGAATCAGGGCGGCGTGCGCGTGACGGTCGCCTTCAACGCGATCCCCGATCGTCTCGACTGCTGGGGCTATCAGATCAAATTCGCTCCGTGAGAATGGCGCGCGTTCATTCGCCGCCGTTCTCGCGCGTCATTGTTTCGCGCGCCTTGCGTCTTTGCGGCGCGGCCTCGTCGATCGCCTGCAGTAGACGCGCCGCCTCTTCGCCGCTCGACGCCACGAGCGATCGCGCCATGGAGATCAGCGGCGCATAGGCGGGATCGAATTCCGGGCTGATACGAAGCGTCTCCAGCAATCCCGGCGCGGCGGCGTCGACGAGCGCGCGGCCGCGCGGATCGCCGGGCAGAGCGGCGCCGACCTCGAGGAAGTGGTTTCGTGCGCGCCAATAGGCGGCGAGGCGCTGCGCGAGAGCGTCGTCCTCGCGCGCGAGCTCTGCGGCGTCGGGCGTCATCTCGCGCATGACGGCGAGCAAAGTTGTCCAGGGCGGCGCCGTCAGCGCGCGAACATTGCGGCGCGCGTCGAAGGTCACGAAAGGCGCATCATCGACATTGAGCGGTCCGGAGCCGGCGAAAGCCGCGAGCGCATGCGGGCCGCCGGCGTATTGGCCGAGCAGATCGATCGGCGCGGCGAAGCCGAGCGGCCTCACGACTGCGGCCATCGCAGGCTCGTTCAGTCGCGCGGCAAGAGCGTCTATGTCGAGAGGCGCATCGTCGCGGCGTCCGACGAGCGCGAGCATGGGCGTGCGCACGCTGTAATGATTGAGCCAGGCGGAGGCGCCGGGATAGACGGCGCGAAAGCTGCGAATGATCGCGCGCAGGGACGGCAGATCGAGCTGATAGAGCGGCAGCCATTGGCAGAAGAGACCGCCGGGCGCGAGCCGCTCGCGCGTCGCCGCGAAATGCTCCACCGTGTAGAGCGCGCCGCTTCCATCCAGCGCCGGATGAAACAGATCGGCGACGATCACGTCATATTTCGCGCGATCGGCGAGAATGTAGCGGCGGGCGTCGGCGACATGCACTTTCGGCTCTAGCGAGCGCGTTTCATCGGCGAACCATGGCAAAAGCGCCACGACTTCCGGCGACAGCTCGACGCCCTGCGCTTCGACGCCGGGCGTCATGGCGCCGCCGATGAGAGTGGCTCCGGTCCCGACGCCGAGGAAGAGCGCCTCGCGCGGCGCCGGATGCAGCAGCAGCGGCAGCATGGCCTGCCGAAAGTCGGAGCGCGCCGAGCTGGTGCCGCCCATGCGAAAATGGCCGTTGACGTCGAGGTAGCGTACGCCGGCGGCGTCGACGACGACGCTGGCGGTGACGGTCGGTCCATCGCGCGTCGCCAGCACGCGTCCGCCTTGTGGCGCGCGAATGAAGTCGGGCGCGGGGAGCGAGAGCAGCAGAGCGCCGGCGAGCGTCGGCGCCGCGATGGACGTGAGCGAGGCGAGACGAGGGCGCAGCAGCAGCAGATAGCAGAGCGCGATCGGGATGGATGCGCGCCATGCGCCGAATGTCGGGATGAGAAATTGCGCCGTCACAAAGGGTGCGAGCGCGGCGCCGAGACTGTTGACGCCGACGGCCCAGCCGAGAGAGCCGCGCAAATCCTGGGCCTGCTGCGCCAAATGGCCGAATAGCGCGCCCATGGCGATGGAGGGCAAGGCGAAGAGCGCGAAGGCGGCGAGGAGCTCGCCGGCGGCGCCGAATCCGCTGGCGCTTTCGGCGGCGTGCAGCACGCTCGGCGCGAGCGCCGTCGTCAAAAGGCAGGCCGCGGCGGTGGCCGCGAGCAGCCAGCCTATGCTGGCGTCGCCGAAGCGCCGGCCGAATTTCTGCCACGCCAGGCCGCCGACGGCGGAGCCGAGGAGATAGGCGGCGAGCAGGCTCGCGAATGTGTAGACAGTGTCCTCGAGAACCTGCGCGGCGAGTCGCACGATCGTCATCTCGAAGGCGATGCCGAGAAAGCCGGTCGTGAAAAGAGCGCAGAGCAGGCGCGTGGCGGTCGCGCGCGGCATGCGGGGGGAAGGGCTCGGCTCCACCCTTCTCTGCAGCGCGACGGCTCCGATCGCGCAGGCGGCGTTCACGCAGGCGAGGACGAGCAATGTTCGTGACAGGCCGAGCTGCGGCATCAGCGCGAAGGCCGAAGCAAGCGCGCCGAGCACCGCGCCCGCCGTATTGGCGCCATAGACGCCGGCGGAGACGCGCGCATCGCCCGACAGCGCCTTGGTCATGCGCGCGAGCGCGGTCAGCGTTCCGCCCATCGCTGTCGTCGCGGGAAGCAGCAGCAAGGCCGGCAGGGCGAAGCCGAAAGCCCATAGCGCGGCGGGGGAGGGGTCGACGCCGAGCAGCGCTGGCGCAAGGTGCGCCGCCTGCTCGAGGACGAGGACGCTCGCCGCGCCCCAGAGTCCTATGGCTGCTTCCAGCAGCGCATAGGCGAGAAAGGGCGAAGACGTGTTGCGGATGATCGCGTCGAGGAGGAAGGCGCCGAGGGCGAGGCCGGCGAAAAATCCGGCGATCACGCCGAGAACGGCCATCATCTCGGAGCCGACAACGAGGCTCGCCATGCGCGTCCAGACGATCTCATAGCCGAGACCGGCGAAGCCCGATGCGACGGTGATCGCGATCAGCGCCGTGAGCTCGATCCGCGCCCGGCGCGCCGGATCGATATAAGTCCGCATCGTCTCATCATCCGTGAAGCCGCGAAACTTCCCGACTATCGCGGCTTCGATACGGTTTGATGACGATCAGCGCAGCGACAGCAGATGGCCGCGGGTCATGCGCTCGATCAGCAGGCTCACGAAAATCATGCCGACGCCGAATTCGAGCACATAGGCGCGGTCCAGGAAGCCGGCGCCCACGCCATCGTAATAAGCGTAGCGCATCCATTCGATCGATTGCGCGATCGGATTATAGGATTGCATCGTGCGATAGGGCTCCGGCAGATTGTCCGGCAGAAAAACGGTGCCCGAAGCGAGCCATAGCAAAATGCGGAGCAGCGCGAACATCAGCGCCCACATCGGCATGGCGAGAGCCAGCGTGCCGTTGAAGAATCCCACGCCGACGCCCAGTATGATCGCGGCGCCATAGGCGAGGGCCGCCTGCTCCAAGTCTCGCGGCATCAGATTCTCGCCGAAAGCCACTCCGATCACAATGAGAATCAGAACGACAGTGCAGGAGGAGAGAACCTCCAGCACGATGCTCGCGAGCAGGGCGTCCATCACCTTGACTTCTGGAAAGGCGAAAAGCGGCCGGCTCATGAGCACGGAGGTCATCATGAAGGTCGAGAGATAGGATTGCGCTTGATAGGGGACGGCCCCGGTCGCCACGAAAAGCGTGGTGCTTTCCCCGACGGGCGCCATGCGGCCATTGACGCCGAAGAGAGCAATGATGATCAACGTATGCACGAGGGGCCAGGCGATCGCGACCAGATAGCCGAGGCCGTGACCGAAGTAGCGCGTGCGAATATTGCGCAGCATCAAGGCGAACAGCACGAGCCGCTGGCGCCGAAACGCGTCCCGAAACTCCGATGTCGCGCTCTGCGTGGCGTACATGGGCTGCCTCCACTCGGGTTTGGCGATCTCCCGGTCGGAGCGCGCGGATCAGGGGCGAAGGATATCGCCTCGAATAGGTTTCGAATATGGCGCCCGTGCGGCGCAGCGTGCGCCGCCTTTCGGTCGGCGCGGCGCGGAAACTCGATAGAGCCCGGCGTTCGACGGATCGACTCGATATCGCAATCCTCCGGCGGCGGCAAGATCGGCGCCGCCGCCGCGAGAGGCGAGCTGCTTGATCCGACGGCGGCTTTCACCTAATAGAATTGCTCGACGCCAGCGCGTTTCGCATTGGCGGTCTCTTTGCGGAATGGGGCGTTTCGATGCGCGGAGCCGCGAGCGTCATATCGATCTGCGCCCTTACGCTCGGCGCGCCCTGCTTTGCGGCGCCGTCCGGCGTCAGCGTGGAGCCGGAGGCGCTCGCGCATTATTCCTATTGCGTCAACGAGGCGAAGGACCGCAGCTTCGTCTATGTCCTGTCACGCCAGATCCTCTATCGCTGTCACGGCGACGTCGCCATCTCCTATTTCAACTATCTCGGCCATCGTCATGTCCAGGAGCGGCGTCTCGAGGACGAGACCGGCGTCTATCTGTTTCGAATGATCAGCGGCGTTGGACGATGCTGGACCAAGATTCTCGACGAAGCGCGTCTTCCCGTCTCGGCCTTCGGCTGCGAGATCTACGTCGATATTTGAGCGTTCCGGCGCGCCGCCGCGCTGCGCTCGTCGAGACGGCCATCCGGGCGGCGACCGCGCGCGGCGAGGCGCGCGCGCTGGCGCATGTCGTCTGGATCGCGCTCGCCGCTCTCGCCTTCGCCTTTCTCGATCTCGCGCAGCTCGGATATTGGGCGGCGCCGACGCTGGTTCTATTCGCCGCGCTGGCTTTCGCCTCTGTCTTCGACGCGCGCTTCCTCATCATTCCCGATGGGCCGCTGATCGTCCTGCTGCTGCTCGGCCTCGCACTGCTGCCGTCCGATGGCGAAGAGGCGGCGCTGCGTCTCGCGGGCGCGGCGGGCGGCTATGCGACTCTGCGGGCGATCGATATGTCCTATCGGCTGCTGCGGGGGCGCGCCGGGCTCGGCCTCGCGGACGCGCATCTGCTGGGCCTCGCGGGCCTGTGGCTGGGGCCGGCGGCTCTGCCCGGCTGCCTGCTCATAGCGGTGGTCTCGGCCTTCCTCTCGGCGCTGATTGCCGCGCGTGACGGCGCGCTCGGCCATATGGCGCAGCCCATCCCCTTCGGTCCGCATCTCGCGCTCGGCTTTTGGCTCTGCTGGAGCCTCGGGCCGCTGGAGGCCGCTCAGAGCGGGTTTTGACGAATGCGCACGGTGAAGGAGGCGTCGATGCGCTTGCCGCGGCGTGTTCCCGCCAGCCGCACAGAGATGAGCTTCGGCGACGTGTCGCGGTCCAGCCACTCATTGGTCCAGACGGCGGGAGCATTGGGCTCCGGCGCGCCGAAATAGGAAAGCTCGAAGGTGGCGAGGCCGCGCAGCGCGGCAGCGGAGCGCGACTGGCCGCCGCCGCCGAACCACGCCTCCTGCCGCAGCACGCCGGAGCGCACGTCCAGATCGTCGCCGGAGGCGGAAATCTCGGTCAGCGTCAGGCCGCCCCAATCCGCGCCGCCATCGCTCGTCGTCACCAGGCGAATGCGGCTCGCGCGGCCTTCGAAGGCGACCGTCGGTCGGCCGTCCCGCCTGTCGAGCTGAACGGGAAAGGCGCGGGACAAGATCGCCTCCAGCGCGCCGGCCGCCTCCTCCACCTCCTGCACGCCTTCATAATCACGGCCGGTCTCCCAGACGCGCTTGCCGAGCCGAAAGCCGCCGGCGATGGTCCCGACGATCAGCGACATCAGCGCGATGGAGAGCAGCGCCTCCAGCAGGGTGAAGCCGCGGGCGCGGCGCGGAATTCTCATCGCGCGGGCCGATTTGCGTCGATTTTGACCGTGCGCAGCGTCAGCGCGTCGCCGGGGGCGGCGTCGCCCGGCCGGCGTATGGCGAGCGCCACCGGGCAGGCGACGATCTCGCCGAGACCGCCGGGGTCGGCGGAGGAGCGGCACGGGCCGACCGAAAGGCTCCAGACGAGTCCGTCCGCATAGCGCCCGGCGCTTTCGCCCATGGTGAGCGGCGCCGCGACGCCCAGCGCCTCCAGCTGCGAGCGTCCCTGCCGCGCCGCGCGCAGCAGGAAATCGCCGCGGCTCTCATTGCGGGCGCCGAAGCCGACGCCCTGCAGCAGACCGCCCAGCACCAGCGCGAGGATCAGAAAGGCCGCCAGCGCCTCGATCAGCGCGAAGCCGCGCCGCGCTAATGGAAGGCGCATCGCGTCGCTCCGGTGAGCCAATTGACGTCGATCTCCGCGCGCGCGCCGGCGACGCCGATCGTCAGCCCGCCGCCCGAGGAGCCGCCGTCGGGGAAAAAGGCGATGGCCCCGCGCGAGGGCTCCGTCCGTTCGCGCGCCGAAACGGCCAGCTCTATGGCGGCGTCCTCCGGCAGCGCCGTCTCGGCGACGGCGGGGGAGAAGAAGGCTTTGCGCCGCAGATCGATCGTCAGCGCCTGCTCGCTCGCGGTGGCGATGGCGCGCATGCGCGTCGCGCGCAGTCCGGCGCAGAGCGCGCGCGTCGCGCTCTCGACGCGCAGGCGCGGCGACGGCCGGCGCGCGAATTGGCCCGCCATTCCCGCGAGCAGCGCGACGATCAGCAGAATGGCGAGCATCTCCAGCAAGGAGAAGCCGCGCCGGCGCCGCACGCTGCGCGTCACAGGCGGTCTCATCGCAGAGCGAGATCATTGATGCCGAGAACGGCGTCCATCACCGTCATCACCAGCCCGCCGACGACGGCGGCGATGAGGATCGTCAGGCTCGGCGTGATGAGTCCGACGGCGCGCTCCAGGCTGCGCTGCGTCTGCCGCTCGAACATCGCCGCGAGGCGCAGCAGCATGTCGTCGAGCCGCCCGGCCTCCTCGCCGATGCGCGCCATCGTCGCCGTCGTCGGCGGCAGGCGCTCGACCCGCTCCAGCGCGGCGCTCAGCGCGCCGCCGCCGCGCACGGCCTCGATCACCTTGGCCAGCTCCGCCGAGAAATAGCGATCCGACAGCACGGCGCGCGCGCTTTCTAGGCCTTGCAGCAGCGGCACGCCGGCCTTCAGCGAGGAGCCGAGCGTGTAGGCGAAGCGCGCCGTCTGCAATTTGGCGCTCAGCGGCCCGGCATAGGGCAGAGCGAGCAGCGCGCGATCGAAACGCACGCCGAACTCCGGGCTCGCCGCCGCATATCGGCGCAGCGAGACGATGAGCGCGATGAGGAGCGCGAGCGCGCCGACCGCCCATCGCCAATGCGCCGCGACATCGATGACGAATTGCAGGCCCGCCGGCATGGGCTGGCCGCTGTCGACGAAGATCGGCGCGATATTGGGGACGAGCGCGCTCAGCACCACAGCCGTGGAGACGATGGCCAGCACGATCAGCAGAGCCGGATAGACGAGCCCGCTCTGAATGCGCGCGCGCATCTCGAGGCGGCGCTCCAATATATCGGCCATATCGCCGAGCGCCTGCGCGGCGGCGCCCATGGTCTCGCCGGCGCGCACGATGTTGATGTAATCGGGGCCGAAGAGATCGGCGCGCGTCGCCAGCGCGTCGGAGAGAGACGCGCCATCGACGACGCGCCGCAATATCTCATCCGCCAGCGCCCGCAAGGCCGGCGTCGCGCTCTGCGTCGCCAGCAGGCGCAGGCTGTGGTCGAGCGGCACATCGGCCTGCTCCAGCGTCGCGAACTCGCGCGTGAAGGAGGCGATGTCGGCGGGAGAGGGCTTGCGCGCGCCGAGTTGCAGAGACAGCAGCGAGCCCTTGGCGCCGGCGCGCGTCTCGCGCAGCGAGAGCGGCGTGAGCCCGCGTCGCCACAATGCGTCCTCGGCGTCCTCGCTGGAGCGCGCTTCTATGTCGCCCTCGATCAGATCGCCGATCGACGAATAGGCGCGATAGCGAAAATTGGACATGTCAATCGACCTGCGTCACGCGCAGCACTTCGTCGACGCTGGTCTCGCCGCGCCAGGCCTTGCCCATGCCGCATTGATACATCGTCGTCATGCCGGCTTCGCGCGCCGCCGCCGCCATCGTCGCCTCGGGCGCCGCCTCGCAGACGAGCCGTCGCATGGGCTCGGTCATGATGAGCATTTCCGCGATGGTCGAGCGGCCGGCATAGCCCGTGTGGCGGCAGGCGGGACAGCCGACCGGCTGCCTGAGCCGCTCCGGCTCGCGCGTGAAGCCTTCGCCGGCGAGGCGGCTGCGCCAGCTCGCGCGCTCCGGCAGTGGGGTGCTGCAGGATGGGCAGAGACGCCGCACCAGCCGTTGCGCCATGATCGCCTTCACTGTCGAGGCGATGAGATAGGGCTCGACGCCCATGTCGATGAGGCGCGTGATCGAGCCCACCGCGCTATTGGTGTGCAGCGTCGAGAAAACGAGATGGCCGGTCAATGAGGATTGTATGGCGATCTTCGCCGTCTCCGCGTCGCGAATCTCGCCGATCATGATGATATCCGGGTCCTGGCGCAGCATGGCGCGCAGGCTGCTCGGAAAGTCGAGGCCGATAGCCGGCTGCACTTGCACTTGATTGACGCCGGCGAGCTGATATTCGATCGGGTCCTCGACGGTGAACACTTTCACTTCGGGATTGGCCAGCTCCTTGAGCGCCGTGTACAGCGTCGTCGTCTTGCCGCTGCCGGTCGGGCCGGTGACGAGCGCGATTCCATTGGGGCTGCGCATCACCTTGCGCAGCGAGGCGATGACGCCGGGCTCGAAGCCGAGCGCGTCGAAATCGAGCGCGACTTGGCTGCGGTCGAGAATGCGCAGCACGATGCTCTCGCCATGCGCGGTCGGAATGGTGGAGACGCGAAAATCGATATCGACGCCGCGCACGGCGAGCTTTATGCGCCCGTCCTGCGGCAATCGCCGCTCGGCGATATCGAGCCGCGCCATGATTTTTATGCGCGAGGTGATGGCCGCTTTGAGTCCCGGCGGCAATGTGTCGACCGTGCGCAGCGCGCCGTCGATGCGATAGCGCACCTGCACCGCGTCGAGCCCGGGCTCGATGTGAATATCCGAGGCGCGCGCCTCAATCGCGCCGCCGACGATCTGATTGACGCGCCGAATGACCGGCGCCTCATTGGCGATGTCGCGCAGGCGCTGCAGATCGAAATCGCTGGCGTCTTCCGCGCGTATATCGGTCTCGACGAGCGCCGAGCCTTCCGAGCGCTCGCCATAGAGGCTGGCCCAGGCTTTCTCGAACAGCGCCGGCGTCGCGATGCGCAATTCGAGCGCGAGGCCCGTGGAATAGGCGAGCGCCTCCATCGGGCCGTTCTCCAGTGGATCGGTGACGGCGAGCGTCAACCGCTCATGCGTCGCGGCGAGCGGGAGAATGCCATTGGCGCGAATGAATTTCTTGGGGATTTTCGCCTCGAGCACCGGCTCGCCGGGCGTCTCCTCGGCCGACATCACGGGAATGCGCAGAAATCTGCCGAGATGAATGCAGAGATCATTCTCGGACACGAGTCCGAGCTTGGTCAGCACATGGTCGAAACGCTCGCCGCTCTGCCGCGCGGCGCGCTGCGAGCGTTGCAGCGCCAGCTCGTCGACGACCTTCTCGCTCAGCAGATAGGCGCCGAATTCCTCCAGCAACGCGCCGCTCTGCGCGTTCGGCCGCGGCGGCGTCGCTTGCGAAGACGTTCCTTGCGAATATGCGCCGTCCATCATCGCGACCACTCGTTGGGAAAAGCTCGGAATATCCCCGCCGCCCTCTGCTGTCGAGGCTCTGGCGCTATGCGGGATCGGATGGTAGCCTCGCAGCGTTCCAGGCGCAATCGCGCCGAGCAGCGAACGAGCGAGCGTCAATGTCGTCGGCGTCGGTGGAGCCGAGGCGCCGCCCCCTCGGAAGGGGCCGGCGCGCGTCTCATATTTTGTTATTTTTCGCGGCGATCGCGTCCGTTTGTCTCGTCGCGCCGCGCACTGTGGCGGGAACGTCATATTTATTCGCTACGGCGGAGGCCTGCATCGCTTCCGGGCGATTCTCGCGACAGGGGTGCGCGCATGCATTCGGCAATTCGCTGATCGAATTGCGCGAGCGCATCGCGCGTTTCCAGGCGCGGTGGAAATGCGAAGCGAAATATCGTCTATGCGAAAAAGACGCCGGCGCCGAGGAGGCCTATCGGCCGACATTGCTCGGAGTCGAGATCGTGACCGGCGGCGAGCCGAAGGTCACGCCGATCCTGGCCGTCGAGACGCCGCCGCGCACATTCATGGCGCAGCCGATCTCCCGTGCGATCGAGCCCATGCCGCATTTCGCCGTAGGTTTCGCGCCCATTCTGCCAGCCGGACGCTTTCATGCGAAAGCGAAGGGCGCGGCGGAGGAGGCCTCGCAGAACATCGACGAAGAGGTGGTCGATATCGACGCGCCGCCGCCGCGCGAGGATGTCGGCCCGGCGCGGCGCGAATCTTCTGCGGCGCGTCGCCAACGCCTGCGCGCGGCGCCTTTCGTCGACTGACTTTGTCGTCTGGCGAGCGGAGCGTCGCTGGGATTGGCGACTAGAGCGCGACTGTGCTAAGACCGCGGCGTATATCATTCTGCACTTGAAAATGAACTGTTTGGGGAGACGCTATGAAAATCGCCAAGATGAAAATCGCTAAGAAACTGATGCTCGCCGGAGCTTTTATTGCGCTGTCGTCGGCGACGGCTTCGGCCCATGGCCGACAGAATTCTTGCTCGAACCTGCCGAGCTGGTCCCAATTGCGTTCGGCGCTGATCGGAGCGCGCGGCGTGGCCGGCAACAACGGCCTCGGCTTGCACATGTGGGCGACGATCGTCGCCAATGACGGAACCGTCTGCGCCGTCGCCTTCACCGGCTCCGACTACCGCAGCCAATGGCTCGCGAGCCGCGTCATCTCGGCGCAGAAAGCCAATGCCGCCAACGGCCTCAGCCTGAGCAAGGGCGTCACGCCGAGCGGCAGCGCCGTGGGAACGAACGGTCTCGCGCTGTCGACCGCCAACCTCTATTCGGCGGTTCAGCCGGGCGGCAGCCTGTTCGGCCTGCAGTTCAGCAATCCAGTCGATCCAGACGCCGCTTATGAGCAGAGGAACGGCCGACCGGCAGATGCTGCGACCTTCGGCCAGCCGAACGATCCGATGGTCGGCGATGCGATCGGCGGCGTCAACGTCTTCGGCGGCGGCCTCGCTCTCTACGGGCCGAATGGCGTCAAGATCGGCGGCATCGGCGTGAGCGGCGACACGTCTTGCACTGATCACATGGTCGCCTGGCGAGCGCGCCACAGCCTCAATCTGGATTATTTGTCGGGCGTCGGCGGCGTGAACGCCACGGACGCGACGCGGCCCGACAACATCATCTTCGACATTTCGGGCGGCGCCAGCGCCAGTGGCTGGGGGCATCCCAATTGCGCCGGCGTGGGCAATGGAACGCCGGTTCTGAGCACGCTGCCCGCGGTTCAATGAACGCCGGCTGACGAAATTCGACGGGGAGCGCGACGCCGCTCCCCGTTCCTTATAGATGAGTTCATGCGCGTCGGAGCCTCGATGTCGTCGTCGTCCATCTGGCGTAGAGAACTCTTCGAAGGCTCGCTCGCGAGTTCCGCCAGCCGCGCGTGGAATTGGTATCGCGCCGAGTTCTTCGCGCTCTTCTCTCCAGGGACGCTCGCATGGCTGCTCGATCGCGGCGAGCGGCGCCTGCTGTTGCGCGCCGGGCGCGGGCGCGAGCCGCTGCAATTGCTCTCCGCGGATGGACAGGCGCTCGCCGAGCCCGTTTCGGCGGATGAGCTGTCGGGCTCCTCGATCGACGAAGCGCTGGAGCGTCGCGGCGCGACGCGTGCGGCGACGAAGATCGTTGTGGAAATTCCGCGCGAGGCGTTTTTCGTTCGGCGCTTCGACGCGCCGCTCGCCGCGCAGTCCGATCTGCCGCGTCTTCTCGCGGCGGAAGTGGAGCGCAAGACACCCTTCCTGCTCGCCGATATCGTGCATGGCCATATCGCCCAGCCGCATCCGCAATCGCCGAGCAAGCTCGTCGTCGAGCAATGGATTTTACGCCGCGATCTGCTGCCGGCTCTTCTCGACGGCTCCGGCCTTTCCATCGACGATCTCGACATTGTGCAGCCGGCGCTCGATGGCGCCGCTCTCGTTCCGACGCTCGCCGTCGGCCGCGCGGTGGAGGCGCCGCATCGGGAGCGCGCCGCGGCGCTGATCCTCGCTCTCGTCGCGATCGTTTTTCTTCTCGTCGGCGTCGGCGTCACGCTCTGGCGGCAGGACGTCGACGCCGCGGCGCTCGATGTCGAGATCGCCGAAGTGTCGCGCCGCGCCGCAGATGCGCGCAAGCTCGCCGAGCAGGCCGCCTCCGAGAGCCGCCTTCTCGCCACGCTCCGCGGGGAGCGCGCGAAATATCCGGCCTTCGCCGATCTCTGGGAGGAAGTCTCGCGCCTTCTGCCGGACGGCGCCTTCGTTTCCGATATGCGTCTCGTCGAGGCGCGCGAGGGCGAGCGCTCCATCGAGATCGTCGGCCTCGCCGATTCCGCCGCCAGCCTTCCCGCGCTGTTCGATCGCTCGGCGTTGTTCGCGGACGCCAAGCTGACGGCGCCGATCACGCCCGATCCGATCGAGAAGCGCGAGACATTCTCGCTGCAGGCCAAAGTGAGACGCAATCCATGAGCCGGTCACGCCGATGGCGCTGAGCCCGACATCTCTCTCGCATCCGCAATGGTCGCGGCGCGCGTTGTTCTTCGGCGCCAATGCGCTGGCGGCGCTGCTGATCTATTTCATCGTCGTCGAGCCGCTGCGCGCCTTGCTCGCCGAGCGCGCCGAGGGAATCGTCGATCGGCGCGCCACGCTCGCGCGCTATGCGGCCGTCGCCACGCAGGAGAAGGCGGTGCGGCTCTATGCGCAGCAGGTGGCGGAGAGCAATGCGCAGGGTGAATTGCTCTCCGGCGCGACGGAAGGCGTCGTCGACGCCAATCTGCAAGCGCTGCTGAAGGCCGCGGCGGATCGGTCCGGCGCCACGGTGAACTCTATTCGCATGCTGCCCGCCAAGACGGTGAATGGCGCGTCGCTGGTCGGCGCGCGGCTCGATGTGAGCGGCTCGATCGAATCGCTGCATGCGCTGCTCCGCTCGCTCGAGAATGAGACGCCGCTGCTGCTGGTGCTGACGGCGTCGCTGCGTCGTCAAATGCCGATCTGGGGCGCGCAATCCGCCAATGACGGCATGCTCGCCGCGCAATTCGACGTCTTCGGCGGCGCCTCGCCGAAGGAGCGCTCATGACGCGCGCGCTCGCCGCGCGCATTCGCACGCTCATGCGTGAGCTGCGTTTGTCGCCGCTCGCCGCGATGCTGCTCGCGTCGTTGGCGGCGTTGGACGTCGCCGCTCTCGCTTTCGCGCTTCTCGCATGGATCGGCCTGGACGAATCGGCGCCGCCGGCGACATCGGATTGGCGCCCGCCCAGCGTGCTCTCGTCCGCCTCCGGGCCGGCGCCGCTCGCGCGCGAGGACGCGCAGACATTGTCGCGCCCGATCTTCTGGAAATCGCGGCGTCCGCGCCCGGCGGTCGCCAAATCCGATCGTGACGGCTTTGCCGGAATTCCCACCGCGCCCGCCGGCCTCGCGGTCTCGGCGATCGTGCGCTCCGGCGGAGCGGTGCGCGCTTTCGTCGTTTCCGGCGATGATCCGGAAGGCCGCTGGCTCACGCCGGGAGAATCCGTGCAGGGCTGGACGGTCGCCGAGGTCGGCGAGCTGGAATTGAAGCTCGTCAATGGCGTGCAATCGGCGCGCCTGCAACTTTATCCAGAGCAATCGCAATGATTCTCCGTCACTTTGCGCGAGGAGGCGTGTGGCGTGTGACCGACAATCATGTTACGTGGCGTGAGCTTATCTATTCGGTAGCGTCCCAGAGGCGAATGTGCGTCTGCCTTTATTCCATTCGAGCCTGATCGCCCTCGTCGCAGTCTCTGGTTGTCAGAGTGCGAGCGACCCTCCCATCGCCGAATGGAGCCGAGAATCGCTCGACGTCGCCGCCGCTTCCAAGGGCGGGACGAAAAGCGGCGTCCCCGCCGCGCGCGGACGCCTTCCCGCGGAGGCGATCGTCGGCAGCGGGCGTTTCGTCGGCGAGAGCGTGGCGCGCCGCAAGGACGACGCCCGCGACGAGAAGGAAGGCGTCAGCCTCAATCTCGCCAATCTGCCCATTGCGCAAGCGGCGAAAGTGGTGCTGGGCGATATCGTCGGCGTCGATTATGTCGTCGATCCGCGCATCGACGGCAGAGTGACCGTGCATACGGCGCGGCCCGTCAAGAAATCCGTCGCGATCGACTTGTTCCAATCGGCCTTGCGCGTCTCCGGCGCCGCCATTGTCGAGAATGACGGCATCTACAAAATCGTGCCGCTGGATCAGGCGGCGGCCGGCTCCACGCTCTCCGTCGCGCCGCAGCCGCTCGAGTCGGAGCGTCTCGGCAGCGGCGCGCGCATCGTGCGTTTGCGCTATGTCTCGGCGTCGGAGCTCAAGCGCGTGCTGGAGCCGATCACGCGCCAGGGCGCCGTCGTGCGCGCCGACGATCAGCGTCGCACGCTGACCTTGACAGGCAGCGCGCAAGAGATCGCGGCGATGGAGGACGCCATCGCGCTCTTCGACGTCGACACGATGCGCGGCATGTCCTTCGCCGTCGTGCCGGTGACGAGCGCCGATCCAGACGCGCTCGCCGAGAATTTGCGCAAGGTTTTCGGCTCCGAGCGCGAAGGGCCGATGAACGGCATGATCCAGTTCATCGGCAACAAGCATTTGTCGGCCATATTGGCGATCACGCCGCAGCCCGGCTATCTCGCGCGGGCGCGCGCCTGGATCGAGCGTCTCGACGCGCGGGCGGAAGGCGTTCAGAAGCAGTTCTTCAGCTATCGCGTGCAGAATCGCCCGGCCAAGGAGATGGTGCAGGTCGTCGCGTCTATGTTCGGGCGCGACGCCGGCGTCTCCAAGAGCAATGAGGTCTCGCCGCGTTTCGGCTCCTCGGCGCTCTCCACTTCCTCGAGCGGCCTGTCGTCGGGCGCGGGCGGCGGCGGCTTCGGCTCTTCAAGCCTCGGAACCTCAGGCGGTCTCGGCTCTTCTGGCGGTCTCGGCTCGTCGAACGGCTCCTCCTCGGGACAGCTCGGCTCGATCGCGCCATTGAATTCGGGCGGCTCGGGCGGCGGCTCTGCCTTCGGCGGCGGCGCGGCGAATAGCGCCGCCAATTCCAATAGCGCGCAGGATCAGTCGTCATCGACGGCTTCCGCGCTCGGCGAGGACAGCCGTTTCAAGATCGCCGTGGACGAGGCCAAGAACGCCATTGTGGTGATGGCGACTCCGGAGGACTACAAGCGTCTGCTGCGCGTCATCGAGAAGCTCGACGTGCTGCCCAATCAGGTGTTCATCGAGGCGACGATCGCAGAAGTTTCGCTCAACGACGATCTGCATTTCGGCGTGCGCTGGTTCTTGCAGAAAAAATCCTCGCTCTCCGGCTTTTCCAACGGCGACGCCGGCACGCCGGCGGCCAATGACACGCTCGGCAATAATCTGCTCGGCACTGCGGTCGGCGCGGCGTCGCCCGGCTTCGCCTACGCATTGCGCGCCACCAATGCGCAAGTTACGCTCAACGCGCTCAATCAGATCACCAATGTCAACATCGTCTCGACGCCCTCGCTCACCGTGCTCGACAATCGTCAGGCGGTTCTGCAGGTCGGCGATCAGGTGCCGGTGACGACTCTCTCCGGCGCGACGGCGCAAGGCGGCATCACCACATTCAATTCGGTGAATTATCGTGACACCGGCGTCATTCTCGCCATCACGCCGCATATCAACGAGAGCGGCCGTGTGATGCTGGAGCTCGAGCAGGAGGTTTCCAACGTCGCCTCCGGCGCGAGCTCGACGACGACGACGCCGACGATCCAGCAGCGCCGCGTGAAGACGCAGGTCGTCGTCAATGACGCAGAATCGCTGATGCTCGGTGGCCTCATTCAGGATTCGCGCACGCGCGGCTCGTCCCAGGTGCCTGTGCTCGGCGATGTGCCTTTGATCGGCAACGCATTCAAGGACAAGACCGATTCCTCGGGCAAGACCGAGCTGCTCATCATGATAACGCCGCATGTGGTGCGCACGCTCGGCGAGGCGCGCGACATCACTGACGAATATAAGCGCAAGCTGCTGAATATATCGACGCGCGCGAAGGTGCGTCCGCATAATATCGAAGGCGCGGCGCGGCGCATTCTGCTCGACGAGTAGACGCGAATTCCGTCAGCAGGGCGCCGCTACGGCGCCGGAGAGCAGGTTCTGATTGCGCGCCGGCGCGCGGCGCGTCTCCAGCACGGTGAAGGGGAGACGCTCGTTCGGCCGCAGCGTCACGACCATCTCCACGACGCCGATCGCGCCATTGAGCAGAGCGGCCTCCGCGTGAATCGAATAGGTTCCGCCGCTAAAGACGCCGTTCTGGCGATATTCCTGCGGAAAGCGCGGATCGCGGCGATCGAGGCCATTGGGAAAAGGCTTGGCGGAAAAAGCGAGAACATCCGCCGCCGAATAGCGCGCCAGCGCCGCGAACAAGGCCGGCGGCGCCGTGCGCGCATCGACTCCGACGCTATGCGAATGAATGGTGACGACCGGCAGCAGCGCGCGCAGCAGCTGCGGCTCCATGCCCTCGACCTGATCCAGCTCGAGCGCGGTTTGGAAGGGCGCATGCTTTGGCGCGAATGGCCGCTCGGAGGAGGGCGGCGGCGCTGCGAGCCGCGCGAATTCGGAAGTTTGCGCCTCGCGAAAAGCGATGATCGCGCGGGACAAGGCGTTGGGGTCGGCCGCGCCGAATCCGCGCAGCGCCGCTTCGAGAAGCTGGGGAGATGCGGCGTTGAGATCGAGCTTGCCGCTCTCGTCCTCGATCGAGATTGCGACAGCGGCGCCGGCGAGCGAGCAGAGGCGCGGCGCGCCATCGTGAACGGGTGGCTCGGCCTGCTGCGCATTGGATGGCCGCTGCTCGGCGATCAATCCGAAAATCGCGAGATTGACGGCGCCTTCGGCGATGAGCCGCGTCTTGATCGATGCGGAATTATCGACGGCGCTGCGCAGGCGCAAGCGCGCCGTCGCCATGAAGGAGGTCATCAGCAGAATTATGACCCCGAGGCCGAAGATCACGATGAGAAGCGCGAAGCCTTTTCTCTCGGCGATCTTTCGGCCATGCATCATGCGACCGACGAATATGGTCAGCGCGCCGCCGTGTCGCGGCTGCGCGTGAGCGATCCGGGGCCGCCCTCGCGGCCGTCGGGGCCGAGCGAGCCTATGTCATAAGGCCCGTTCTGTCCGGGAGCGCGATAGAGATAATCATGTCCCCAAGGATCCTTCGGCACATTGGCGGATTTCAGATAGGGGCCGTTCCACACAGAGGCGCCGGCGGGCCGCCGTGCGAGCGCGGAGAGGCCTTCTTCCGTCGCGGGATAGCGGCCGACGTCGAGATAGAAAAGATCGAGCGCGCTCGAAATATTCTCCATCTGAATCTGCGCGGTCTTCACCTTCGACTCGGAGAGATAGTTCAGCACGCGCGGGCCGACGAGGCCGACGATCGAGCCGATGATCGCGAGCACGACCAGCATCTCGACGAGCGTGTAGCCGGCGCGCGCGGAGCGAAGCGCGCGGCGTTTCGAAAGGGTCGAGGCTTTGAGCGGAAGAATGGCGCGCATCGGACTCGTAGGGCTGGGCGTTTCACACGCGGAAAAAAGCGTCGCGAGACTAGGCAGAGCGGGCCGACGAGTCCAGCCGCGCGACGGCTTTCTCGGCAAAGGAATTCGCGCCTTTCGTCATCGTCGCGACATGCGAGCATGTCTTAGCGGGCGATGCGCGTTCGCGCCGCGGCTTGACACTCCTTCGTCCGTGGCGATCAACTCCGCTCATGCGCAGACGAATCGCACGACGGCCCTCGGCCGCGAGGCCGTATCCATGAAAGTCGTCGGCCTCTTCGCCGGCATAGGCGGGCTCGAGCTCGGGCTCGCTCGCGCCGGACATGATTGTCTCATGTTCTCCGAAAACTGGCCGCTGGCCGCAAAGGTGCTGGCGACGCATTTTCCGCAGACGCCCAATGTGGGCGATGTCGCTGCGCTGCGCGCGCTGCCGGGCGAGACGGAACTGGTCACGGCCGGCTTTCCTTGCCAGGATTTGAGCCAGGCCGGCCGCACGCAGGGCATTGGCGGGCGCAAATCCTCTCTGGTCGAGCATGTGTTCCGCCTGCTCGACGAGACGCGCTCGCCGCATGCGTTGCTCGAGAATGTCTCCTTCATGCTGAGCCTCGATCGCGGACGCGCCATGGCGCGGCTCGTCTCGGCTTTCGAGGAGCGCGGCTATCTCTGGGCCTATCGCGTCGTCAACACTCTGGCCTTTCTGCCGCAGCGGCGCGAGCGCGTGCTGTTTCTGGCCTCGCGCCTCGCCGATCCGGCCAATATTCTGCTCGTGGACGAGGCGACGCCGCGCCCGCGCGCCACGGCGCTGGCGACGCACGCCCATGGCTTTTATTGGACGGAGGGCGTGCGCGGCCTCGGCTGGGGGCAAGATTGCGTGCCGACATTGAAGAACGGCTCGACGCTCGGCATCGCCTCGCCGCCGGCGATTCTGCTGCCTTCAGGAGAGGTGGTGACGCCCGATATTCGTGACGCCGAGCGGCTGCAGGGTTTTCCTGCGGACTGGACCGCGCCGGCCGAGGCGCTGGGCCGTCCCGGCTGGCGCTGGTCGCTGGTCGGCAATGCGGTGAGCGCGCCGGTGGCCGAATGGGTCGGCGGCCGGCTCGAGGCGCCGGGGCGCTATGATCCGGCCCGCGACGGCCCGGTTCTGGAGGAGGGCGCCCGCTGGCCCCGCGCCGCGCGCTATGACGGCGAGCGGCGCCTCGGCGTCGAGATTTCGGCCTTTCCCGTCTGGCGCGAGCGCGAGCCGCTGCATGTTTTTCTGCAGCATAAGGGCAAGCCGCTGTCCGAGCGCGCGAGCGCTGGGTTTCTCGCCCGCACCATGCGGGCGAAGCTGCGATTCGAGCCCGGATTTCGGGAGGCGGTGGCCGCTCATCTCGAGGCGATGCGCGCCGGCCCCGGCCTCGCCGCCGCCCAATGAGGACGCCGCCGGCCAGCGATCCGGCGCGCGCAGCGCTGATGAAGCGGGTGCGGCAGTCCCGCACCGGGGCGGAGGAGGCGGTCGCCGCGGCGCTGCGGCTTGCCGGGCTCCATTACCGGCGCAACGCCAAGGGCCTGCCCGGCGCGCCGGATTTCGCCAATCGCAGCCGGCGCTGGGCGCTCTTCGTCAATGGCTGCTTCTGGCACCACCACAAGAATTGCCGCCGCGGCACGATCCCCAAACAGAACAACGCCTTCTGGCTGGAGAAATTCGCCGCCAATCGCGCTCGCGACGCCCGCAAGGCCAAGGCTCTGAGGGCGCTCGGGTTTCGCGTCGCGATCCTGTGGGAGTGCGAGGCGCTGGACCCGCCCCGCCTGACGGCGCGCGTTTCCCGGCTCGCCGGGCTGTGGGGGCTGGGACAATTGGACGGGCCGCAGTAGAGGGTGGTTCACGCCGATCGCCCACGCTTCTGGCCATGCGCCCGTCGAATTGCTACAAGCCGCGCAGGGAGCGGTCTATATTCCGTTCCAGCCCCTCGAGATTCACCGCGAGCCAGTCGAGCCATGCGCAGCGCCAAATACGAGCGCGACACGAAAGAGACCCGTATCGCCGTCGCCGTCGATCTCGACGGCGAGGGCAAATCCGATATTTCGACCGGGATCGGCTTTTTCGACCATATGCTCGACCAGATCGCGCGCCACGCGCCGCTCGACCTCACCGTCGCGGCCAAGGGCGATCTGCACATTGACGGCCATCATACGGTCGAGGATGTGGGCATTGCGCTCGGCAAGGCGGTGGATCAGGCGCTCGGCGACCGCAAGGGCATCGCCCGCTATGGCGACGCCCATGTGCCACTGGACGAGGCGCTCTCCCGCGTCGTGGTGGACGTCTCCGGCCGGCCCTTCCTCGTCTTCGACGTCGCCTTTCCGGCGGCCAAGATCGGCGATTTCGACACCGAGCTGGTGCGCGAGTTCTTCCAGGCTTTTGCCACCAATGCGCGCATCGGCCTGCATGTGGAGGCGCTGCGCGGCGTCAATTCGCATCATATCGCGGAATGCTGCTTCAAGGGCTTCGCCCGCGCCTTGGGCAAGGCGACAGCGCCCGATCCGCGCCGCGGCGGCGTGGTGCCCTCCACCAAAGGCACGCTCACCGGCTGAAAGGGAGGCGGGCCTATGGCCGTCTACACCGTCCTTATACCCAAGGCCGCGCCGGGCGAGGCTCCGCCGCCGGAGCGAATCGTCTTTCTGCGCGACGGCTTCTCGACGCCGGCCTTTCTCTTCGGCCCTTTGTGGCTGCTGTGGCGGCGTGCGTGGCTGCCGGCCGTCCTATGGACAGCTACGCTCGCGCTGATCCTCGGCGGCGGCGCGGCTCTGGGGATCAATCCCGCGGCGGCCTCGGTCTTGCAGCTGGCGCTCGGCCTGCTGCTCGGCCTCGAGGGGCCGCGGCTCGTCGCCTGGTCGCTCGAGCGCAAGGGTTACACGGAGAGCGCCGTAATGGTCGCGGCTAGGATCGATGAGGCCGAGGACGTGTTTTTCGCCAATTGGCGCCCCTCCGGCGTCCTCCCGACGACAGTGACGCCGCGGCCCGGCGGCCGGGCGGCGATGCGTTCGGTCATCGGCGGCCTGTTCGAGGAGCCGCGCGCGTGACCACGGCGATCATCGATTATGGATCGGGCAATCTGCACTCCGCCGCCAAGGCATTCGAGCGCGCCGCGCGGGAAGGCGAGGGGGCGGAGATCACCGTCACCAATGATCCAGATGTCGTGCGCCGGGCCGAGCGCATCTGCCTGCCGGGCGTCGGCGCCTTTCGCGATTGCCGCAACGGCCTCTCCGCCCTCGCCGGGCTGGACGAGGCGCTGCGCGAGGCGGTGATCGAGCGCGGCCGGCCGTTCCTCGGCATATGCGTCGGCATGCAGCTGATGGCGACGCGCGGCCTCGAGCATGGCGAGGCGGCCGGCCTCGGCTGGATCGCCGGCGATGTCGCGGTCATCGAGCCCGCGGACAAGAGTCTGAAAATCCCCCATATGGGCTGGAACACGCTGGAGCTGACGCGCCCGCATGCGCTCTTTTCCGGCATCCCCACGGGAAAGGACGGGCTGCACGCCTATTTCGTGCACTCCTACCAATTCCTGCCCGCTTCGCCCGGCCATATCGTGGCGACGACCGATTACGGCGCTCCGCTGACCGCGGCGGTGGCGCGCGACAATCTCGTCGGCACGCAATTCCATCCCGAGAAGAGCCAGAGGCTCGGCCTCGCTCTCATCGCGAATTTTCTGAGGTGGCGTCCGTGATCCTGTTTCCTGCGATCGATCTCAAAGAGGGTCAATGCGTGCGCCTCGTCGAAGGCGAGATGTCTTCGGCGACTGTGTTCAACGACGATCCGACCGCGCAGGCGCAGGCCTTCGCCGCCCAAGGCTTCGAATATCTGCATGTCGTCGATCTCGACGGCGCCTTCGCCGGCGCGCCGATGAACGCCCTCGCCGTGGAGGGCATTCTCGCCAACATAAAGATTCCGGTGCAGCTCGGCGGCGGCATTCGCGAGATGCGCACCATCTCGCGCTGGCTCGACAAGGGGATTTCGCGCGTCATCATCGGCACGGCCGCGGTGCGCGATCCGGCGCTGGTGCGCGAGGCGGCGCGTCTCTATCCGGGCCGCATAGCGGTGGGCATAGACGCCAAGGACGGCTTTGTCGCCGTCGAGGGCTGGGCGCGCCGCACCCATGTCTCGGCGCAGGATTTGGGCCGCAGCTTCGAGGACGCCGGCGTCGCCGCCATCGTCTACACTGATATTTCGCGCGACGGCGTGCTGAAGGGGCTCAACATAGAGGCGACGCTGGCGCTCGCTGACGCGCTGAGCATTCCGGTCATCGCCTCGGGCGGCCTCGCCTCGCTTGCCGACATTGAGCGTCTGCTGCAGCCCGACTGCAAGAAGCTCGCGGGCGCGATCACCGGCCGCGCGCTCTATGACGGGCGGCTCGATCCGGCGGAAGCGTTGGCGCTGATCCGCGCGGCGACGGAGGCGGCATGAGGCCGGAAGACGTCATCGCCCGCTTGACGTCCCGCGCCGGGGTGGTGCGCGTGAGAAACGTCATGAACCATGTCTTGTGGTTCATGACGGTGGGGACGCTCGCCTTTCTGACGGCGGCCTACGAATTCCAAGCCGACCCGGTGTTGAAGTATGTATTCGTCTTCTTTGCCGCCGTTCCGAGCGTCGTCTTTGTCATCACGCATTTCTACTTTATGTTGAAAAGCCCAGATCGCCTTCAGTCCGAAGAGTTTGTGGTGCGGCAGCACGAGCTTTGGATCGAGTCCCGAAGCAAGAGCGGTCTTCCGCAGAAAATCGAAGGAGAAGGCTTGGAGCTTCCCAATGTGATCGAGGTGGATCCGAGCGAAGGAGAGCAACCGTGAACGCTTTTCTCCTGGTTTACGATAGTTCGAGGACGTCGCGCGACCTCGTGTCCCGGCGCCTGGACAAGATTGCGGAGATCACGAACTGGTACGCCGTCTTCGACAATACTTTCTGCATCTCGTCCGAGCGCGACGCGCGGTGGCTCGCAGCGCAGATCAGGGAAGAGGTGATCCCTGACGTTCGATTCATCGTTACGGAAATCGAGACGAAGAAGAAGGGCGGCTGGCTCCCGAGAATTATCTGGGACTTCATCAATCGCCCGCAGTCTCCGGAATCCTCGGCCGCCTGATGCTCAAATCCCGCGTTATCCCCTGCCTCGACGTGAAAGAGGGCCGCGTCGTCAAAGGCGTCAATTTCGTCGATCTGCGCGACGCCGGCGATCCGGTCGAATGCGCCATCGCCTATGACGCCGCCGGCGCCGACGAGCTCTGCTTCCTCGACATCACCGCGAGCCACGAGAATCGCGGCATCATGCTCGATGTGGTGCGGCGCACGGCGGAGGCCTGCTTCATGCCGCTCACCGTCGGCGGCGGCGTGCGCAATGAGGACGATATTCGCAATCTCCTGCTCGCGGGCGCCGACAAGGCCTCGATCAATTCGGCCGCTGTGGCGGATCGGCAATTCGTGCGCGAGGCGGCGGAAAAATTCGGCTCGCAATGCATCGTCGTCGCCATCGACGCCAAGCGCGTCGGCGATCATTGGGAAATCTTCACCCATGGCGGCCGCCGCCCGACGGGCATAGACGCGGTCGAATACGCCAAGGAGGTCACGAGCCTCGGCGCGGGGGAGATATTGCTCACCTCCATGGACCGCGACGGCGCCAAAATCGGCTTCGACATCGGGCTGACCCGCGCCGTTGCGGATGCGGTCGATGTGCCGGTCATCGCCTCGGGCGGAGTCGGAACGCTGGATCATCTCGTCGAAGGCGTGCGCGAAGGCCATGCTTCCGCCGTTCTCGCGGCGTCTATTTTCCACTTCGGCGAGTTCACCATCCCGCAGGCGAAGCGATATATGGCGAAAGCGGGCATTCCGATGCGTCTCGACGGCCTGGAGCCCTCATGAGCGATTTCACCCTCGCCGATCTCGCGAAGATCATCGCATCGAAGCGGGGCGCAGACGCCGCGCAATCCTACACCAAGAGCTTGTTCGAGGCCGGAACGCCCCGCATCGCCAAGAAATTCGGCGAGGAGGCGGTGGAGACCGTCATCGCCGCCATGGAGGGCGACCGCAAGAATCTGACGAGCGAGGCGGCCGACACGCTCTATCATCTGCTCGTGCTGCTGGAGGCGGGCGGCGTCTCGCTCGCGGAAGTTCTCGCCGAGCTGGAGACGCGCACCGTCCAATCCGGCCATGCGGAAAAAGCGTCGCGCGGAGAGCGGAAATGAACGCCGAGGCTTATCTGGGAGCCGGCGTCGCGCTGTCGCCCTATCGGCGCTTCACCCGCGCCGAATGGGCGAGCCTGCGCGCCGACACGCCGCTCACGCTCACGATCGACGATTTGACGCGGCTCAAATCGCTCGACGATCCGATCTCGCTGGAAGAGGTCATCGAGATTTATCTGCCGCTCTCGCGCCTGCTCGCGCTCTATGTCGCGGCGACGCAAGGGCTGTTCAAGGCGACGCAGCGGTTTCTGGGCGCCGAGGACGGCAAGATGCCCTATATAATCGGCGTCGCGGGCTCGGTCGCCGTGGGCAAATCCACGACGGCGCGCATTCTCAAGGCGCTGCTGTCGCGCTGGCCCAACACGCCGAAGGTGGAACTCGTCACCACCGACGGCTTTCTCTATCCCAACGCCGTGCTCGAGCGCGACGGGCTGATGGACAAGAAGGGCTTTCCCGAGAGCTACGACAATCGCGCGCTGCTGCGCTTTCTCTCCGATGTGAAGGCCGGCCAACGCAATGTCGCAGCGCCGGTCTATTCGCATCTCATCTATGATGTGGTGCCGGACGAGTTCTTCTATGTCGATCGGCCGGATATTCTCATCGTAGAAGGCGTGAATGTGCTGCTCGCCAGCCGTCCGCGCGGCGATGGGCGCGAAATTCCCTTCGTCTCGGATTTCTTCGACTTCTCGGTCTATCTGCACGCCGAGGAGGCTGTGCTCGAGCAATGGTATGTCGAGCGCTTCCAGCGCCTGCGCGAGACGGCCTTCCGCGATCCGCTCTCCTATTTCAAGAAATACGCCGATCTCGACGATGCGGAGACGATGCGCGTCGCCAAGGACATTTGGACGCGCATCAATCTCGAAAATCTGCGCCGCAACATTTCGCCGACGCGTCCGCGCGCCAGCCTGGTGCTGACCAAAGGCGCGGACCATCGCATAGAGGAAGTCGCGCTGCGCAAGCTGTGAGCGAGCCGCGACGGCGCGTCCAATTCATTGCAGAGCCGCGCCGCTTCGATTGGCGCGGGCCTCATGTCATTGCGGAGGAGCGATCATGTCGGAGGCGCCGCATTCGGCGGATTACATTCACGACGAGCGCTTCGATTGGTGGAGCCGCGATTTTCTCCGCCTGCTGAAGTCGCGCGCCATAGGCGACGAGATCATGACGAGCCTCGCCGATTTCGGCGTCGGCGAAGGGCATTGGAGCCTCGGCCTTCTCGACGCCTTCGTCGATCTGCGGGAAGTGACGGGCGTCGATCGGGAGCGCGAATGGTGCGAGCGCTCCGCAAAAAATATGCTGAGCGCGCGCCGCATATCGCCTATCGCGCTGTCGAATCGGATGTGAGCGACACCGGCCTGCCCGGCGGCTCGTTCGACATCGTCACCGCGCAGACTTTGCTGATGCACAGCCTCGCGCCGGAAAAAATCGTCGCGGAAATGCGTCGCGTGGCGAAGCGCGGCGGAACGATCGTCTGCGTCGAGCCGGTCAATCATTTGAATTGGGCGCAGACGTTCGAATTGACGCATTTTCTGACGCCGTCTGAACGCGCCGCCTTCTATGGCGTCTGGGTCAGGTTCGTTGATTTCGTCAAAATCCGCAGAGGCGACCAGGATATCGGTCTGCGTCTGCCGACCCTGCTGGCGCGGGCGGGGCTCGAGAATATTCGCATATGGTCGAATGATCGCGTGCGTCTCGATCCGATCGAGACCTACGACATTGATTTTCTCGAAGAGGAAATGGGCCGCGACTGGGTAAGGGAGGCGTTGGCCGGCGCCGCGATCGGCGACGCCGAAATCGAATTCGTGAGGGCGATCGTCGCGAGAATTCGCGCCGAAAAACCGCGTGAGCTCGACTTCGTGCCGCGTGCGTCGTCGTGTTTCGTTTGCGTCGCGACTGCGCCGTGATCGCGCATCGGCGCAGGAACTTTTCCGCGCCGGGCAGAGTTGGTTCGAGCCGCCGGGCGCGCTCCATCCGGTGAGCGAGAGCGCCGGCGACACAGAGCGGGCGCGTTTGCTCACTATATTCGTCGATGATTCGAGCGAGACATTTCTGACGCTTCCCGACGTCCCAGCAGGAGAGAGAGAATGACCAGCCGTCTCGATTACGCTCACGCCGCGCCCGAAGGTATGAAAGCGCTCGGCGTCGCGCATTCCTATGTCGCCGCCAGCGGACTCGGCAAAGCGCTCATCGAGCTCGCCTATTTGCGCGTGTCGCAGATCAATGGCTGCGCCTATTGCCTCGATCTTCACACGCGCGCGCTCATCAGTGAAGGCTTCACCGTGGAGAAGCTCGCGCTGGTCTCCGTGTGGCGCGAGGCGGAGGCGCTGTTCAGCGAGCGCGAGCGCGCCGCTCTCGCCTGGGCGGAGACGGTGACGCGCGTCGCCGAGACCGGCGTTCCCGATGAGGAGTTCGCCGCGGTCTCGACGCAGTTTTCCGAGAAGGAGCTCGCCGATCTGACGATCGCGATCGGCCTGATGAACGCCTATAATCGCATCGCCATCTCCTTTCGCGCGACGCCCGGAGCGGTGAAGCGCGCCGCGAGCCATGCGTAGCGAGAGAGGGCTCGACTGGGTGAGCTTTCTGCTCGCCGATGTGCAGAGCGGCGTCGGGCCGTTTCTGGCCATTTATCTGTGGTCGAGCCAGCATTGGGACGCCACCCATATCGGCGTCATCATGACCATTGCCGGCGCGGCGACAGTGGCCGCGCGCGCTCCCGCCGGCGCGCTCGTCGATTGGACGCGCGGCAAGCGCGGGCTCATCGCCGCGGGCGCGCTGCTCGTCGCGGCGGGCTCTGCGGCGCTCGGTCTTTTTCCGTTTTTCTGGCCCGCGGCGGCGGCGCAGACCATCATCGGCGCCTGCGACGCGGTGTTTCCGCCGGCCATAGCGGCGATCAGCCTCGGCGTCGTCGGCCGCGCGCTTTTCGCCGAGCGCATCGGCCGCAATGAGGCCTTCAACCATGCCGGCAATGTGGTGACGGCGATCGCGGCGGGGCTCGCCGGTTGGCTGATCGCGCCGGTCGCCGTGCTGTGGCTCGTCGTGCTGCTCGCCTGCGCCAGCGCGCTCGCGCTGGTGATGATCGACGCGCGCGAGATCGACCATCGCGCCGCGCGCGGTCTTTCGGATGGCGACGACGATCCCGCCGATGGCGAGCGCCCGAGCGGGCTGCGCGTGATCTTCGAATCGCGTCCTCTGCTGATCTTCACCGCAGCGATCACGCTATTTCACTTCGCCAATGCCGCAATGCTGCCGCTGGTTGGCGAAAGGCTGAGCGAGGGGCGCGATCAGACCGGCTCGCTGTTCATGGCCGCCTGCGTCATCGCCGCGCAGGCGGTCATGATCCCCATGGCGGCCCTCGTCGGCGCCAAGGCCGATCGCTGGGGCCGCAAGCCGCTGCTGCTCGCCGGCTTCGCCGTGCTGCCGATTCGTGGGCTGCTCTACACGCTGTTCGACGATCCGCTCTATCTCGTCTCCATCCAATTGCTCGATGGCGTCGGCGCGGGCCTCTTCGGCGCTCTGTTCTTCATCGTGATCGACGATCTCACCGAGGGGACGGGCCATTACAGCCTCGCGCTCGGCGCCTCCGGCGCCTGCTGGGGCGCGGGCGCCGCGCTCAGCAATGTCGTCGCCGGCGCGCTCGTCGACACCGCCGGTTTCAATGCCGCTTTTCTGTTTCTCTCCGCCGTCGCGGCGCTCGCTTTTCTGCTGCTCTGGCTCGGCATGCCGGAAAGCGCTAAGCCAGAGCGATCCGCCGCTTGAACGCGTGAGTCCGAATGGCTGAAAAAGAACGCTCGCCCTTTGTCGCGGCGCTGCTGGCGGTCGCGCTCGTCTTCGTCGGCGCGCTCGCAGCTGGGGCCGGCGCGACGCTTCTCGCCTCGCTTCCGGCGCTGCTCGCGGGCGGCGCGTCGCCGGCCTGGACGCACGCTATCGCCATCATCGTCTTCGCCGGGACCTATGTCGTCATCGCGCTCGGCGAGGCGCCGGGCTTGCGGCTCGATCGCGCCGGCGCGGCGCTGCTCGGCGCCAGCCTTATGGTCGGGCTCGGCGTGCTGCCGCTGGACGCGGCCTATCGCGCCATCGATTTCGATACGATCACTCTTCTGCTCGGCATGATGATCGTCGTCGCCAATTTGCGTCTCTCCGGCTTTTTTCGGCTGGCGAGCAATTTCGTCGTCGCGCGTGCGAAGACGCCGCTCGCTCTGCTCGCCGCAATCGTGCTGGTGACGGGCGCTTTTTCCGCCTTTCTCGTCAATGACGCCATCTGCCTCGTGATGACGCCGCTCACCCTCGAGCTGACCAGACGCCTGAAGCGCGATCCTCTGCCCTATCTGCTCGCCGTGCCCATGGCCTCCAATGTCGGCAGCGTGGCGACGATCACCGGCAATCCGCAGAACATGATTATCGGCGGCCTGTCGCATATTCCCTATGGCGCCTTCGCCGCGGCGCTTTGGCCGGTCGCCGCCTTTGGCCTTCTCGCCACTTTCGTGCTGGTGGCGCTGTTCTACCGCGGCGAGTTTCTCACACGCGAGAGACTGCCCGAGGCGGCGCCGGCGCCGGCGCGGGCGCGCGGCTTTCTCGTCGTCAAATCGGTGCTGGTGACGCTCGCCATGATGGCGCTTTTCTTCGCCGGCCAGCCGGTCGCGAAAGTGGCCATCGTCGGCGGCGCGCTGCTGCTCGTCACCCGCCATGTGAAGGCGGAGAAGGTCTATCGCGAGATCGATTGGCCGCTTCTCTTGATGTTCGTCGGCCTGTTCATCGTCGTCGAAGGGCTCGAGACGACGGTGCTGACGCCGCAGGCCGTCGCCTCCATCGGCAATTTCGATCTGTCCGATGCGGGCGTTCTGTCGGCGGTTTCCGCGGTGCTCTCCAATGTCGTCAGCAATGTGCCGGCGGTGCTGGCGTTGAAGCCCTTCATCGCCGGCGCGGCCGATCCGCAGCGCGCCTGGCTCGTCGTCGCCATGGCCTCGACGCTGGCCGGAAATCTGACGCTCATCGGCTCCGTCGCCAATCTCATCGTCGCCGAGCGCGCCCGCGCCGCGGGCGTCTCCATCGGCTTCTGGGCCTATTTCAAAGTGGGCGCGCCGCTCACGCTGATCACCATCGCCTTCGGCGCATGGCGCCTGTGACCTTCGGCAACTTTTCGCCGCGCCGGGCGTTTCCATTCATCCGAGGGCCGGGGGCTCACGTGGGAGGTCGAAATGGCGACCGCTATCCCTGAACTCCAAATGATCTCGAGCGAGCATATCGTCGGCGCGAAAATCTTCGATCAGAGCGGCAAGGAAATCGGCGAGATCGATCATCTGATGATCGATCCCATCACCGGCCAGGCGCGCTACGCCATCGTCGATTTCTGTGGCTTCATGTGCCTGCGCAAGGGCCATCACGCCGTGCCGTGGAAGGCGCTCTGCTACGACCAGGACAGGCGTCGTTATACGACTTCTGTGACGGAGCAGATGCTCGAAAAGGCGCCGGAATATAGCGAGGCGAGCTGGACCGATCGCGACTGGGAGACGCGCATCCACCAGCATTACGGCGCAGCGCCCTATTGGGAAGGCGCGGCGCTGGAGGGGCGCCATTGATTTGATGCGAGCCTGACGGCTAGCGGGCTAAACGCCGCGAGCCGTCAGGCTCGCTCGGCGTCCTCCGTCAAATATGAATCGCCCGCCCGAAGGCGTCGAGCGCGCTCTCATGCATGGTCTCGGAGAGCGTCGGATGCGGGAAGATGGTCTCCATCAGCTCCGCCTCGGTCGTCTCCAGATTCATCGCGATCACGAAGCCTTGAATCAGCTCCGTCACCTCGGCGCCGATGAGATGCGCGCCGAGCAGGCGTCCGCTCTTTGCGTCGAAGATGGTTTTCACCAGGCCCTCCGTCTCGCCCATGGCGATGGCCTTGCCATTGGCGATATAGGGAAAGCGCCCGATCTTCAGCTCATGTCCCGCCGCTTTCGCCGCCGCTTCCGTGAGGCCGACCGAGGCGATCTGCGGATGGCAATAGGTGCAGGCGGGAATGCGCGTGCGCTCGATCGGATGCGGCGACAGGCCGGCGATCGCCTCGACGCAGACGACGCCCTCATGCTCCGCCTTATGGGCGAGCATTGGCGGGCCGGCGACATCGCCGATCGCATAAATACCTGAGACATTGGTGCGGCCGAGGCCGTCGGTGAGAATGACGCCGCGATCGGTATTCACGCCCAGAGCCTCCAGCCCCAGCCCCTCGCTATTGGGAACGACGCCGACGGCGGAGATGACGCGCTCGGCCTCTATGCTCTGCTCGCCGCTCTCGGTCGCGATCGTCGCGACGACGCCATTGTCGCTCTTGTCGAGCTTCGCGAGCTTGGCGCTGGTGATGATTTTTATCCCTTGCTTCTCGAAGGATTTGCGCGCCAGCGCGGCGATCTCGGCGTCTTCCGCCGGCAGGATTTGCGGCAGCGCCTCCACCAGAGTCACCTGCGCCCCGAAGGTCGAGTAGAAGGACGCGAATTCGACGCCGATCGCGCCGCCGCCGACGACGAGTAGTGATTTCGGCATGGAAGGCGGCAGCAGCGCCTCGAAATAGGTCCAGACGCGCTCGCCGTCCGGCTCGAGGCCCGGCAGGGCGCGTGGCCGCGCGCCGGTCGCGACGATGATATGTTTGGCCGAATAGACGCCTTCGCCGAGGATGTTTTTCGGCTTGGGGAGTTGCGGACGCGCGCCGAAACCCTTGGGCGCGGCGACGCGAAGCTCGCCCGGCGCGGTGAGCGCGGCCTCGCCCCAGATCACATCGATCTTGTTCTTCTTGCACAGGAACTCGACGCCGGCGTTGAGCCGCCCGGCGACAGCGCGCGAGCGTTTCACCAGCGCTTCGGCGTCGAAGGAGACCTCGCCCTCTATGCGCAGGCCGAAATCCTTCGCATGTTTTGCGAGACGAAAGACATCGGCCGAGCGCAGCAGGGCCTTGGTGGGAATGCAGCCCCAATTGAGGCAAATGCCGCCCAAATGCTCGCGCTCGACAATGGCCGTCTTCAGCCCGAGCTGCGCGGCGCGGATGGCGGCGACATAGCCGCCCGGCCCGCCGCCGATGACGATGAGATCATAAGAATTGGCCATGGAACCCTCGCGACCGCCGGCGCCGCTCGAATGATTCCCTTCGAGCCGCTGCGCGCTCATATGTGGCCGATGCGAGCGCCGGGCGCCATAGGCGCGGGGCGTCAGGGCCGCGTCAGCTGCCGGCGCAGTTCCGCGCGCCCGCGCCGCTCGAAATGCGCGCGGGCGGAAGGGTAGCGGCCGCGCGCGATCAGAAAGGCGACGTCGGGATTGCGCGCGACATAGGCCTCGGCGTCGAAATCCTCCGGCGTGGCGGGCCGGTCGCGCGGGATCATCTGCACGCGCCCCTCGTAGCGGCCATAGCGCGCAAAATGCGCGCGGCCGGAGAGAATGCTCCCGCTGCGCACCTTATCGGCGACATCCGGATTGGCGTAGAGATAGGCGCGCTCGTCGAAATTCTCGAGCGTCGCGATTTGCGCGAAGCTCGCCTCCGGCGGCAAAATGGGCGAAGGCGCAGCCTCGCGCGGGGTCAGCGGGCGCAGCTCGCGCAAAAAGGCGAGGGCGCGGCGCAAGGCGCGGTCGCCCGATATCGCCGCCGCCTCCAGCCGCAGCGGCGCCAGCTCCGCCGCGCCGATGCGCGCGCCGCGCCGATCGGCCTCGGCGGCGATGTCGTAGAAGCGCAGAAAATGCGCATAGCCCCGCGGATCGCGGGCGTAGAGCTGCGAGAGCAGATCGGTCCCCGCCGGCGCGGCCGCGAGGCGGCGCGCATCCTCGGCCTTGGGGCCATGGAAATGCACGATGGAAGCGCCCCATGCGACGCCCCAATAGGGCTTCCAATGCATGGCGAGCGGCAGATGATCCCAGCGCCCGGCGAAATGCGCGTTGAGCGCCTCTTGATCGTAATGATGCGGCAGGCCGAGCGCGGCGCGCGCGCTCCGCATCAGCGGCTCATATTCGGCGCGCATGGCCGGGACGTTGAGGAGCAGCACGCCCGAGCAGAATTGCGACCACTCATGCGGCTCGTGCTGGGGCGCGGCGGCGAAATAGCGCGGCCGCAGCGGCGAAAGCTCGACCCGCCGGGCGAACAGCACGTCGCAATCGGTGTAGAGGACGAATTCGTCCTTCGTCTCGATGAGGGGAATTTCGAGCCGCAGAAAGGCGCCGGCGGCGATGGAGCGGCTCCAGTCCGGCGTCTCCGGCGTCGCCTCTATGGCCTCGATGAGGCCGGAGCGCCGGCTGTGGATCTGGACGGGCGCGTCATGGCCGAGGCTGGCGCGGAGCCGGTCCGCCTCGCCGTCGAAGACGAGATGCGGCTCGAGCCCCGCTATGTCGATCGCCGTGCGGACGGCGACGCGCAAATGCTCGGCGTAGCGGTCGAGAGCCGACGCGTTCAGGCAGGAATACCATTTCATCCGAAAGGATTCCCGCGTCGAAGCGTCGGCGCCGACGGATCAGGCCGTCTGCGGCAGCGCGGCCTTGGCCTTCTCGACGATGGCCTTGAAGGCCTCCGGCTGGGTGATGGCCAGCTCGGACAGAACCTTGCGGTCCACGGTGACGCCGGCCTTGGCGAGGCCGTCGATGAAGCGGCTGTAGGTCAGGCCCAGCTCACGCACGGCGGCGTTGAGGCGCTGAATCCACAAAGCGCGGAAGACGCGCTTCTTGGCCTTGCGGTCGCGCGTCGCATATTGCATCGAGCGATCGACGGCGGCCTTGGCGGCGCGGATGGTGTTCTTGCGACGGCCGTAGAAGCCTTTGGCGGCATCTAGGGTCTTCTTGTGCTTGGCGTGCGAGGTGACGCCGCGTTTGACGCGAGCCATGACATGATCCTTTCAGGAAATCCGAAATCGGGGGAAGGGGAGAAGCTCAGCCGTTGGGCAGGAAATACTTCTTGACGTTGTCGCCGTCCGTCTTGAACAGGACGGACGTCCCGCGCAGATTTCGGATCTGCTTGTTGGTGCGCTTGATCATGCCGTGGCGCTTGCCCTTCTGGGCATAGACCACCTTGCCGGTGCCGGTGATCTTGAAGCGCTTTTTGGCGCCCGATTTGGTCTTCAGCTTGGGCATTTTGCTCTCCTGGGCCGAGGCCCTGTTCTGCGCGCCGGTTTCCCGGCGCTTTATTCGCGCGAGCGAAAAGAACCGCCACGGCAGCCCATCACTGGCCGGGCGGTTCGGAAGCGCGGCTTATAAGCGGAAAGACAGGAGGTTGGCAAGCCCGTGTGACAAAGCCCGGCGAGCGCGGCCGTTCCCGAGACGGTCTACGCCCCGCGTCGCGGCTTGGCCAGCCGCCACAGCCATAGGCAGAGGCCGAGCAGCACGATCAGCGCCACCGCGCTCGGCCATAGCGGCATGGAGGCGCCGCCGACCTGAATATCCGGCTGCGTCGCCAGCCGCCCCGCCTGTCCGAGCGCCATCAGGCCGAAAATAACCGCCGCCACTTTCAATCCGGTGATTTGGGAGTCCATCGCTTCGTCCTCCAGAAATCCTCGGTGCTCTCATATAAAAGCGCGCGCGGCGGGGAAAAGGGCGCGCCCCGGGTCAGGGCGCCACATTGCGGCCCGGTCCGGCTCGGCCTATCTGCAGCTCTCATCCAGCGGAGGCTTCGATGCGGCAGCCGGCGATTTTCATCTCTCACGGCGGCGGCCCCTGCTTTTGGGTGGACGGCCCCATGGCCCGCGCCTTCGATGGGCTGAAGGCCTATCTCGCCGGCCTGCTCGCGTCTCTGGCGGAGCGTCCGCGCGCCATTCTCATCGTCTCGGCGCATTGGGAGGAGAAGCGGGTCACTCTGGGCGCGGCGAAAGCGCCCGGCATGATCTTCGATTATTACGGCTTCCCCGAGCACACCTACCGCCTGACCTATCCCGCGCCCGGCGCGCCGGAACTCGCCGAGCAGGCGCGCGGGCTGCTAGCGGCGTCCGGCGTCGAGGCGGCGCTGGACGCCGCGCGCGGCTTCGATCACGGCGTCTTCGTGCCCATGCTGATCGTCGAGCCCGGCGCGACGATTCCGATTCTCACTCTGTCTTTGCGTGACGATCTCGATCCCGCCTTTCACATCGGCGTCGGCGCGGCGCTCGCGCCTCTGCGCGATGACGGCGTTCTCATCCTCGGCAGCGGCAACAGTTTCCATAATCTGCGCACATTCTTCGACGGCGAGGCGCGCGCCGCCGCCGGTTTCGACGCTTGGCTGACAGACGCCGTGACGAAGCCGAGCCCCGAGGAACGCAATGCGCTGCTCGCGCAGTGGAGCGAGGCGCCATTCGCGCGCGCCTGCCATCCGCGCGAGGAGCATCTTCTGCCGTTGATGGTGGTCGCCGGAGTGGCTGGAGCGGACGTGGGACGCCGCGTCTTTCACGATGCGGCCGTGGGCAAGGCGATCTCCGGCTTCGCCTTCGGCTGAGCGTGCGGACCGACTCCCGATCGCGTGCAATGCGCGCGTCGGGAGTGACAAGAGAGGCTCGACCGCTCAGGCCGCGTCGCGCGCTTCCGCCGGGCCGAAATAATCGAGATAGCGCGCATCGATCTCCGCGACGCGCAAGACGACGAACACATCCGTCGTGTTGAACTTGCGATCGACCACGGCGCCGTCGCCGAATTTGGCGCCGCAGCGCAGATAGCCCTTTATCAGCGGCGGCAGCGCGCTCATCGCCTTGCGCGGATCGACGGCCTCTTTCGCCAGCATCTCCATCGGCACATGCATTTCGCGCCGTGCGCTCACGCGCCAATCTTCGTCGGCGCGCGCATGATGCGCGAGGAAGCTCAGCGCCGTCGCATGGGCGAGCGGATTGGCGCCCTCGAGACTCGCGCAGCCGATCATTGCATCGATGCGATGATGCCGGACATAAGCGAGTATGCCGCGCCACAAAAGCTCGATCGTGCGCTTGCCGCGATATTGCTCGAGCACGCAGGAGCGGCCGAGCTCGAGAAAGCGCGTTCCATCGTGACGGGCGAGCAGCGGGGCAATGTCATATTCTCCGGCCGAATAGAATCCGCCCTTCTTCTCCGCGACATCGCGGCGTAGCAGGCGATAGGCGCCGACGACCTTGGGCTTGATCTTGCCGAAGCGATTGCGCGCCGCATGATCGATGACGATGAGATGATCGCAGAATTTGTCGAAACGATCGGCGTCGCGCCGCGTGATCGCGGCCTTGGCGTCGGGAATTGCGCCGCCCTTGCGGAAAAAAACCTTGAAGCGCAGCCGCTGCGCCTTGCGGATTTCCTTCTTGCTGCAGGCGAGCCGCACCTCGAGCGAGCCGAGCAGCGCGAGCGGGCCTTCGAGCCCGCCATGCTTCTTCTTTTTCGGCTTCAGGAGATTTTGCGGCTTCAGCAGGGGAAAGGCGCCTGCGATGATCTTGCGGCCGGCGTCGGCGTGGATCGCCCACATGTCGCGTATCGTCTCCGCTCGTGTCGCGCTCGCGCTTTTCGAGCGCTTGCGATCGAAGCGTTAGATCACGAGCGGGCGAAGCTTTTGTGACGACCTGCGGCGTTTGGATCGCGAGCCTTCAGGCTCGCATCGTGCGCAAATAGCTCATGGAGACGGCGCGCGAAGATGCGCGCCGTCTCGTTTGTCTTTCCTCAGCGCCGATGCGTCTCGGCCTGTGGGCCGCTCAGCAGCGGCGTTATTCGACGCACGGTCACGCGGCGATTCTCGCGCGAGGGACCTTGCGTCTGCACTTTGAGATATTGCTCGCCATAGCCTTGCGTCGTCAGATTTTCCGGCGGCACGCCGAAGTCGCGCGACAATATCGTCGCCACCGACTGCGCGCGCCGATCGGAGAGCGACAGATTGTCGACGTCCGAGCCCACCGCATCCGAGTGGCCTTCGATGAGGAACACTTCGGCGGGATTGCGCTTGATCGCTTCGTTGAGCGCCTCTGCGACCGTTACGAGACGTTGCGCTTGATCCGGCGTGATCGCCCAGGAGCCCGTGTCGAAATTGATCGTGTCGATATCGACGCTGCGCGTATAGGCGCGCACGGACGGGCTGTAGCGAATCTCGTCCAGAGTGTAGCGGCGCTGCATGGGCGCGAGCGGCGGCGCCGTCAGCGTCTCATAGATCAGACGCTCATCCGCGGCGCCGTAATCGACGACATAAGCGTCCGGAGCGATCTCGATCGGCGGCGGCGGCAGCACCACCACCTCCTCCGCAAAGCCGCGCGGCGGACCGCGGAAGCCATTGTCGATGAGAATGATCTCTCGGCCGTCGGGGAAGCGGCGCAAGCGACGCAGCAGCACGCCATTGGCGTCGGTGTAGGTGAGCACCTCGCCGCCGTCGCGGCGGGCGTAGACGCTCACATATTCCTCGCCGCGACGCTCGCTGCGCAGATTGCCGCCGAGCTCGCGGAAGCGCTCGTTCTCGTCGTGACGGATGAAGGCGCCGCCGCTCTCGCGCACGATGGTGCGGCCGGGCTCCTGCACGACCGTCACGCCGTCGCGCTCGAATTGCTGGCGACGTGCGTGGACATCGTCGAGCCGATGCGCGCCCGGCTGGCTCAGCACGAAGCCGCCGACGAGGCCGGCCGCCGCGCCGATCGCCGCCGCTGCGGCCGGCGACACGCGCGGTCCGCCGCCCGCCGGTGGCGCGCCATGCGGCGGAGCCGGCGGGCCGCCATAGGCGGCTCCAGAGGGGGGCGGCCCACCTGCCGGCGGGACGCCATAGGCGGCGCCTCCGGCTTGCGGTGGAACATGCGGCGGGACGGAGCCGGCGCCGGGAGGCGCGCCGGGCGGGATCGCGCCTTGCTGTCCAGGCGGCAGAAAGCGTCCCCCAGGACCTGCGGCCGGCGGCGCGCCCGCATGATCTCCGGCCGGAGCAGCGCCGGGCGGCGGGCCATTGGGACGCGGCGCGGCGCCGGGCTGGGCCGTGGACGGCAGGAAGTTGCCGCCCTGCGCCGGCGTCCCGGCGGGCGGCTGTCCATGCGGCGCCGGCGCCTCGGGCGCGCCGCCGGCCGCTGGTGTGGGATGCGGTCCGCCGAGATGCGCCGGCGCTCCATTCGAGCCATTGGGCGGAAGGTTTTGGCCGCCGCCGGCTGGCGGGGTCGCGGAATGCGCCGGCGGGGCGGGGACGGCGGGCGAGGCGGGAGGCTGCTGTCCAATAGCGGGCGTGACGATCGGAGCGGCCGGCGCGATGCGGGCGGCGGGCGCGCCGGCGCCGGGCCATGGTCGCCGCTCGGGCGGGAACAGGGGCCGGCCGGCCGCGGGAGCGCGATTCTCATGCGGGATGGACGGCGAGGGGCTCTGGGCGGCGGCCGGATTGGCGGGCGCGATCGGATGGGGAATGGGGATGGCCGCAGGCGCCGCCGTAGGATGCGGCGGCGGAGCTTGCCGAATCGGCGCGGCCTGCTGCGGCGGATGGATTATGGCGGGGGCGGGCGGGGCCGGCGGCGCCGCGCGCAGCTGCGGGCGCGGAAACGGCGGGGCGCCGGCTCCGGGATAGGGGGAGGGCGGCGGCGCGGAGGGCGCATGCTGAATGGGCGCCGGATGGAAAGGCGCCGCGGGCGGGGCCGCCGGGGCTGGGTGGGGAGCTGGCGCCGGTTGGGCCGGCCGCTGCGCCGGGGGCGCTTTTCGTGATTTGGATCAAAGCCTTGCGGCGCGGCCTGCGCCAGCAATAGGGCTTCGCTGGCCGCGGCCGGCGCAATTCCGGCTTGCGGGCCGAGCGCCAGCGACGGCGTCATCAGCCCCGCGAGCAGCAAATTTTTTCGTCTCGACATTGTGTTCTCCCGACAAGGGCGTGAGCCATCGCAATCCCCGCGCTGCCGTTGTGACCTGCGCGCGGGGCGAAATTTTTTCTTTTTTGTGGCTATGGCGGCGCGCGCCGTCAGATCGCCTCGCGATCGCCATTCGCGCGGCGGCGCGCGGCGTCGATCGCCTCGAGAATCGTCCTCGACAAGGCGTCGAACTCGACGGGCTTGGTCAGCAGGAAATCGACCCCGGCTCCGCGCGCGGCGCGCTCGTCCTCCTCGAGCGCGCTGGCGGTCAGCGCGATGATCGGCAGCCGCCGCGCGCCCATGCGCGCCTCCTCCGCCCGAATGAGGCGCGTCGCCTCGAGGCCGTCGAGCTCGGGCATGAAGACGTCCATCAAAATGGCGTCGAAGGGCCGCAGCCGCCCGCCGATGGAGGAGCGCGCCAGCTCGACGGCGCGCGCGCCATCCTCGACGCGCGTCACCAGCGCGCCGAGCTTCTCGAGATGGCGGCAGACGATCAGCGCATTGACGTCATTGTCCTCGACGACGAGCACGCGCCGGCCGGCGAGCGTGCGCTCGGGCGCGACGAAATCCTCGTCGTTGCGCGTCGGCGGCGGGGCGGCGGACAGGCGCTCGACCAGCGAGGCGGCGCGCACCGGCTTCACCAGCCAGCCGTCGAAATGGCGCAGCGCCGCCTCGCCGAAGGCGCGTCGCTCCATGGGCGAGAACATCAGGAACACGCGGCCGGCGCCGGCGCGGCGCGCCTCGTCGGCGAGACGCTCGGTCGCCTCCTCGCCGAAGGCGCAATCGACGATGACGGCGTCGAAACGGCCATCCGGCTCGCCGTCCAGACGGCGCGCGCCATGCGTCTCCTCCCGCGCGATCTCGGTCTGCGCGCCGGCCCCGCGCAGGATCTCGGCCATGAACGGCCCTTCGAAGATCGTCGGCGAGACGATCAGAACGCTCGAGCCGGCGAGCGGCCGCTTGCGCTCACGCGTGCGGTCGTCGAAGAGGGCATGCGGCCCGCGCGGCAGGGTGAAGGCGAAGATCGCGCCGGCGCCCGCCGCCTCCTCTATCTCCAGCCGGCCGCCCATCAGCGCGGCGAGATGGCGCGAGATGGCGAGGCCGAGGCCGGTGCCGCCATGGCGCCGCGTCGACGAGCCGTCGCCTTGCTCGAACTCCTCGAAGATGATCTCGCGGGCCGCCGGCGCGACGCCCGGCCCCGTGTCGGCGACGCGAAACAGCAGCGCGCCTTTGGCGTCGCGCTCGACGCGCAGGCCGACGCCGCCGCTCGCGGTGAAATTCACGGCGTTGCCGGCGAGATTGACCAGCACCTGGCGCACGCGCGCGGCGTCGCCGGCGACGATCTCCGGCGCGTCCGGCGCGATATAGCTCGCGATCTCGAGATGCTTGGCCTGGGCGCGCGGCGCCAGCAGCTCGACGACGCCCTCGACGAGCGGCGCAAGCGCGAAGGGCTCGACCGACAGCTCGATCTTGCCGGCCTCGATCTTCGAGAAATCCAGAATATCGTCGATGAGCTGTGCGAGCGAGCGGCCGGAGGCGGCGATCGCCTCGACATAGCTCGCCTGCTCGGCGTCGAGCCGCGTCGCCGCGAGCAATTGCGCGAGGCCGAGCACGCCATTGAGCGGCGTGCGAATCTCATGGCTCACCGTGGCGAGAAAGCGCGATTTGGCCTGGCTTGCCGCCTCGGCGCGGTCGCGCGCGGCGGCGGCGGCGCGCAGCTCCCAGATTTCGTCGCGCAATCCTTCTAGCTCTGTCTCGACCGCGCGGCGGCGGCGCGCCCGGCGCGCGCGCACGAGCCATAGCCAGACGCCCGGCGCGAGAGCGGCGAAAAAAGCGAGAAGGACAAAAACGCAAGGAGGAACAGCGGGCATGCGGGACGGTCCAGAGCCATTCGACGAAGATGCAATTATTTCACGGCAATCCACAGAAAAGTATGAATTGGGCTCAGGCGGCGACGCGGGCTCCGGCGGAGCCGCCGCGATAGGCGAGAGCTTCGGCGAGATGGCGGCGCGCTATGGCGTCCGAGCCGTCGAGATCGGCGATGGTGCGAGCGAGCTTCAGCGCGCGATGGAAGCCGCGCGCCGAGAGGCCGAGGCGCTCGGCCGCCTCGCGAATCAGCGCCGTTCCGGAGGCGTCGAGCGCGGCGGCTTTTTCGATCGCGCTGGCCGGCGCGCTGGCGTTGGTGGTGGAGCCGGGAAGGCCGAGAGCCGCATAGCGTCGGCTTTGGCGTTCGCGCGCCGCGGCGACGCGCGCCGCCACCTCGGCCGAGCCTTCGGCCGGCGGCGGCAGCACGAGATCGGCCGCCGAGACCGCCGGAACCTCGATCCTGAGGTCGAAACGGTCGATCAGCGGGCCTGAGAGCCGCGCCTGATATTGGGCGATGCAGCGCTCATTGGGCTGGCGGCGGCAGGCGAAGCCCGGCTCCAGCGCATGGCCGCAGCGGCAGGGGTTCATCGCCGCGACGAGCTGGAAGCGGGCCGGATAGACGGCGCGATGATTGGCGCGGGACACGGCGACCTCGCCGGTCTCCAGTGGCTGGCGCAGGCCATCGAGCGCCTGCGCCTGGAACTCCGGCAGCTCGTCGAGGAACAGCACGCCATTATGGGCGAGCGAGATCTCGCCCGGACGCGCATGGGAGCCGCCGCCGACCAGCGCCGGCATGGAGGCGGAATGATGCGGCGCGCGAAACGGGCGCCGATCGGTGAGCTCGCCGCCGGCGATCTCGCCCGCGACGGAATGGATCATCGAGACTTCCAGAAGCTCGCGCGGCGACAATGGCGGCAGAATGGAGGGAAGGCGCGCCGCCAGCATGGATTTGCCGGCGCCGGGCGGGCCGTTCATCAGGAGATTATGGCCGCCGGCCGCCGCGATCTCCAGCGCCCGCTTGGCGCTCTCCTGGCCCTTTATGTCGGAGACGTCCGGCAGCGCCGTCGCCGCCGCGCGCACGGCCGGCTCGGGCCGCGAGAGCGCCTGAACGCCTTTGAGATGATTGACGAGCTGGATCAGCGAGCGCGGCGCGATCACCTCCATGTCGCTCGACGCCCAGGCCGCCTCCGGCCCGCATTGGCGCGGGCAGATGAGCCCATGGCCGCGCGTGTTGGCGGCGACCGCCGCGGGCAGAACGCCGGCGACCGGCGCGATGGCCCCGTCGAGCCCCAATTCGCCGAGCACGGTGAAGCCGTCCAGCGCATCCGAGGGGATGGCGCCGATCGCCGCCATCACGCCGAGCGCGATCGGCAGATCATAATGGCTGCCCTCCTTGGGCATGTCGGCCGGCGCGAGATTGACGGTGATGCGCTTGGCCGGCAGGGCGAGGCCGGAGGCGACGAGCGCCGCCCGCACCCGCTCCCGCGATTCGGCGACCGCCTTGTCGGCGAGGCCGACGAGGGTGAACACGACATTGCCGCTGGCGATCTGCACCTGAACGTCGACGGGCTTGGCCTCTATGCCCTCGAAGGCGACCGTCGCGACTCTGACCACCATGACGAAAGCTCCGAGACCCCGATATCGCTCTGACGCAAACGCCGCCATAGTAGACGGGCGATTTCGCCGCGGCAAGAACAATATGAGAACGAAAATTGGCCATGCTTCGGCAACCGGCCGCTAACCGGCGAGAGCTAGTCTGAGGCCGGTTTCAAGGATCGGCAATTTCGGCTTTTCGCGAAAGCGTCGCCATCGTGCGGCCGCGCTCTCGTGAGCAAAGAGCGCTTTCCGATCGGACAGGGCCGTTCGATCGATCAGAAATTCGCGCTGGGGGGATATCGCCCTCGAGAGCGCAAAGGGCTTCGCCCGAGAGATGGGGTCGGCGATATGTCTCAGAACAAACGGATGACGAGGGCGCTCGGCGCCGCGGCTTTGGCGCTGGCGATCGGCTTCGGCGCGCCGAAGGCGCAAGCGGCCGAATGCGGACGCAATGGCGAGGGATTCGAGGCCTGGCTCAGCAGCTTCGAGAAGGAAGCCGCCGCGGCCGGAATTTCCAAGGCGGCGATCGATTCGTCGCTCCGCGACGTCTATTACGACCGCTCGGTGATCTCGCATGATCGCGGGCAGAAAGTGTTCCGCCAGACATTCGAGCAATTCTCGGCGCGCATGGCCAATTCCTTCCGCGTGAGCAAGGGACGCGCGCTGCTGCAGAAGCATGCGGCGCTGTTCAAGCGCATCGAGCAGAAATATGGCGTGCCGGGGCCGGTCATTGTCGCCATCTGGGGCTGGAGACGGATTTCGGCTCTTATCTCGGCGACTTTTCGACGATTCGCGCGCTGGCGACGCTCGCCTATGATTGCCGTCGCGCCGACAAGTTCCGCGCCGAGCTGCTGGACGCGCTGCGCATCGTGGAGCGCGGCGATCTCGATCCCGCGCAAATGCGCGGCGCCTGGGCGGGCGAGATCGGCCAGACGCAGTTCATGCCGTCGTCCTATCTGAAATTCGCGGTGGATTTCGACGGCGACGGCAAGCGCGATCTCGTTCACAACACGGCGGATGTGCTCGCCTCCACCGCCAATTTTCTGCATGGCTACGGCTGGAAGCCGGGCGCCGGCTGGGACGAGGGCGATCCGAATTTTCCGGCGCTGCTCGAGTGGAACAAGGCGAAAGTCTATTCCAAGACCATCGCCCTGCTCGCCGATAAGATCAAAGGCGCGAGCGACACGCGCTCATCAGGAATAGACGCTCCGCGATGAGGCGGCCGCTTTTCGGCATGGTCTGCGGAGGGCTTACTCCGCCGGCTCGGCGTCGGCCGTCTTCAGCGAATGGATCGGCCGGTGCCGTAGATAGATGAAGAACATGGCGATGACGCCGACGCCCATGAGCAGATAGAGGGGCAGGGTGCGCATGAAGCTCTTGCCCACGGAGAAGGGGAAGCGCGACACCCAGCGCTCGCCATGGTCGCCGGTCACGGTCACTATGCCGACGAAATAGCCCGCGTCGGGAAAGTCGTGCTCGAAATTGATCGTGCCGGTCGGATAGGTTCGCGGACCGCGATAGGCGACGGTCACAGCGTCTAGGTCGGCGTTCTCTTTCTCCTCGCTGCCGATATCCCTGACGATTCTGATCTCCACCGCCATGTCGCGCAGCTCGTCCTGCTCGGCGTCGAGCGCGATGATCGTGTGGCCGGTCGCGGGAATATCCTCGCAGAACTCATTCTTGGAGGCGTCCGGCAGATAGCCGGTGAAGTTCATAATGTCCGGCCCGATGAACAGCCGGCACCGCCCCTCCGCGGAGCCGAGCCGGCCATGGGCCGAGGCGGGGGCCGCGGCGCCGAGAAGCGTCAGCAGAAGGACGAGAAGAACGGGCGGCGCGGAACGAGTCGCAGGACGCAGAAACCCATCGATCGACCGCCAGAACGGGGCAAGACCGCTGTCGGACATGATGATTCCCCCATGGATCATGTGTTGCGGGCCTCGTTCCGTGGGCGCCTTCGCTCCGACGACGAAGCGAGAGCCGGTTCGGCCGACCCGGTCGCTCGCCGCCTGCGACAATGCGGCATGTTAGCGCATTCTCACGGAGCGGCAAGAGCGTGAACGGGCTCGGCTTTTGTCCGCCTCCCGGCATAGAATTGCGGCCCGTCGCGAGTCCTATACTGCGCCTTTTGCTTGCGTTTTGCTCGGCATGGCGTGAACTTTGCCGCATTGCGCCCGCGGACTCTTGTTTTTCCGCGGGCCGCACGCCATATTCGACGGCGAGGACCGCGCCGATTGGCCGGATAGACCGGGCCGCGCGGCCTTTTTCGAGAGGATGCTATGTCCAATTTCGACCGCAACACGAGCTTCGGCTACCGGGGCGGGGTCTCCAGAGCCGGCACGGCCGAGATCGACCAGGGCCTGCGCGCCTATATGCTCGGCGTCTATAATTATATGGTCCTGGGTCTCGGCGTCACCGGCGTCGTCGCGCTCGGCACGCATATGCTCGCCGTGGCCAAGGAAGGCGGGCGGCAGATCGCGCTCACGCCTTTCGGTCAGATGCTCTACACCAGCCCGCTGAAATGGGTGGTGATGCTGGCGCCGCTGGCCTTCGTGTTCTTCCTGGGCTATCGCGCCGACCGCGTCTCCGCGGCGACGGCTCGCAACCTGTTTCTCGCCTTCTCGGCGGTGATGGGCTTGTCATTGTCGTCGATCATGATCGTCTTCACCGGCGCGTCGATCGCCAAGGTGTTCTTCATCACCGCGGCGGCCTTCGGCGGCCTCAGCCTCTATGGCTATATGACGAAGCGCGATCTCTCTGCCTTCGGCTCCTTCCTGGTGATGGGCCTGTGGGGCCTCGTGCTCGCGAGCCTCGTAAATCTGTTCTTCCAGAGCAGCGCGATGCAGTTCGCCTTGTCGATCCTGTCGGTGTTCATCTTCGCGGGCCTCACCGCCTGGGACACGCAGTCGATCAAGGACGGCTATTATCAGAACGCCGGCTATGGCCAGGAGATGGTGCAGAAGCAGAGTATCTTCGGCGCTCTGTCGCTCTATCTCGACTTCATCAACATGTTCCAGTCGCTGCTCTATCTCTTCGGCGAGCGCAACGACTGATCGGACGATCGATCCGATCCGGGATAAAGGAAGGCCCCGCTCCGGCGGGGCCTTTTCTTTTGCCGGGCGCGCGCCAATTCGCTCAGTCGCGCACCAATTCCAGCTTCTTTTGCAGCACTGCGACGACGCGCGAGAGATCATGGCCGCGGCGCATGACGAGGCCGCCGGCGGCGACGACGCAATAGGCGCCCTGACGGCGCGCCAGCTCGGGATTTTTCTCGATGCGATAGAGCGGCGCCTCGCTGGCGCGGCGAAAGACCGAGAACACCGCCTTGGCGGGCGAGAAATCGATGGCGTAATCGCGCCATTCGCCGGCGGCGACCTTGGCGCCATAGAGATCGAGCAGCAGTCGCAGCTCACGCCGATCGAAGGACACGAGCGGAGCGCTGCGCTCGGGCGCGGCCCTGGCCCGGTCCGCATCATTCGTCGCGCGGCCTGCCACGACAGAGAGCAGGCCGCGCCGCCGGCTGGGATCGGTCGTCTCCGTCTCGCTCATGCCGCTTTCCTCATTTCTTGGGCATGATCGCGCGGCAAATGCGCGAGGGCAAGACAAAGATGACAATGAGACGACGATGGGCCTCGCGCGCCTGGCCGAGATTTCACATTTTCGCCAATATCGAGCCCCTTGTCCGCCAAAGGAGCCGACCAATATCTAGCCCATTGCCTCGACACGCTCGGGAAGCCGTTTTTCCGGATTTCGTCAGCCCCCCAGCCCCCCGGAAGGGCGCTTTTCGAGCACATGAGTTCGTGGCGATGGACGGGCCGGCCGGGCGACGCTCGGGCGGCCCGTCTTGTTTCGGGCTTCTCCACCACGCGCCTCTTCTTTCCACGCTCTCGCAAGTCTCGCGCGATCGAGTCTCGCGCGATCGAGTCGCGCGACCCATGGCGGCCGTCTTGCAACTTCGTGGACGATCCCCGATATCACTCTCGCGTTTCGCTCGAGGCGGCTCGACGGACGCCATTGCCGATCAATGACGATCTCTATATCCCGGCCAGAGCCAGCGCGCCGTCGGCCATGCTTCCATTTGCGGAAAGCGACGCGCGCGGCGGAGCCGACAGAAAAAGCGGAGACGAGCCCGTGACCGACCACGCCGAAACACAGACGATCGACGCAGCCGAGCGCAGCGATTACGGCTTCCAGGCCGATGTCGCGCGGCTCCTGGAGCTCATGACGCATTCCGTCTATTCGGAGCGCGACATTTTCTTGCGCGAGCTCGTGTCCAATTCGGCCGATGCGATCGAGAAGCTGCGCTTCGAGGCGGTGGCGAACGAGGGGCTGGCGGCGCAGGCCGGCGCGCCGCTCGTCACCATCGCGCTCGATAAGGAGGCGCGCACGCTGACCGTCGCCGACAATGGCGTCGGCATGTCGCGCGAGGATCTCGTCGCCGCGCTCGGCACCATCGCCAGCTCCGGCACCCGCGCCTTTCTCGATGATCTCGAGGCCAAGGGCGGCGCCGACAAAGGCGGCTCGCTGATCGGGCGCTTCGGCATCGGCTTCTATTCGGCCTTCATGGTCGCCGATCACATAGAGGTGGCGACGCGCCGCGCGGGCGCTGCGGAAGCATTTTTGTGGACGTCGGAAGGCAAGGGCTCGTTCCAGATCGCGCCGCTGGCCGCGGAGGACGCGCCCGCCGTCGGCACGCGCGTCACGCTGCATCTCAATGCGGAATCGGACGAGTTCCTCGAGCCCTATCGCATCGAGCAAATTTTGCGCGAGCATTCGGGCGCCATCGCCATACCGATCGATCTCGTCGAGGAGAAGGGCAAGGAGCCGCGCCGCCTCACCGACGGCGTTGCGCTGTGGACGCGGCCGAAATCGGAAATCGGCGAGCAGGACTATAAGGATTTCTATCAGCAGATTTCCGGCCAGTTCGACGAGCCGGCGCTCACCATTCATTGGCGCGCGGAAGGACGCACCGAATATACGGTGCTCGCCTTCGCGCCCGGCTCGCGGCCCTATGATCTCTTCGATCCGCAGCGCAAGAGCCGCTCCAAGCTCTATGTGCGGCGCGTGCTGATCTCGCGCGAGGCCGATATTCTGCCGTCCTGGCTGCGCTTCATGCGCATCGTCGTCGACAGCGCCGATCTGCCGCTCAACGTCTCGCGCGAGATGGTGCAGAACAATCCGATCATCGGCGCCATCCGCAAGGCGATCGGCACGCGCGTGCTCAAGGAGCTTTCCGATCTCGCGGCGAATGACGCCGAGAAATTCGCCGCCGTGTGGAAGAATTTCGGCGCCGTCATCAAGGAGGGCCTGCACGACGACCCGGTGCGCCGCGACGAGATTTTCGCCATTGCGCGATTTTCGACGTCGCAGCATCAGGATGGCGGGCGCAGCCTGAAGGATTATGTCGAAAATCTACGGCCCAATCAGACGGCGATCTATTACATCACCGGCGACGACAAAAAGCGGCTCGCCTCCAGCCCGCAGCTCGAGGGCTATCGCGCCAAGGGCATAGACGTTCTGCTGCTGGACGATCCGGTCGACGCCTTCTGGGTGACGAGCGCCGTCGGCTATGACGGCAAGCCGTTCAAATCGGTGACGCAGGGCGCCGCCGACATAGACGCCGTGCCGGCGCCGGAAGGCTCCGAGACGCCGCCCGCCAAGGCGAGCGCCGATGTCGCGCTGCTCACCGCCGTGCTGAAGGAGACCCTGGCCGAGCATATCGACGATGTGCGCGTCTCGACGCGGCTGCGCGAAAGCCCCGCCTGTCTCATCGCCAACGATCACGGCTTCGATCTGCAGCTCGCGCGCATGCTGCAGGAGAGCGGCAATAAGGGCGCCTTCGGCAAGCCGGTGCTCGAGATCAATCCCAGCCATGAGGCGGTGCTGGCGCTCGCGCAAAAGGCCAAGGCCGATCGCGCCGGCGCGGAGGATGGCCTCTGGCTGCTGCTCGATACGGCGCGCATCGCCGATGGCGAGGCGCCGATCGACGCCGCCGCCTTCGCCAAGCGCGTCGCCGCTCTGCTCGCTAAAGGCTGACGCGGCCGCATGATCGCTCCCGCGCTCGAGGATGCGAGCCGCGCCGCAGCGCTCGAGGAGGTCGCGGCCTTTCTCGAGCGCAGCGGAATCGAGGATGCGCGACGCGATGCGCGCGCGCTGCTGTTCGCCGCCGGCAGCTTCGGCGCGGCGGAACTGCTGCTCGAGCCCATGGCGAAGCTGGGGGAAGCGGCGCTCGCGACCTTGCGCGATCATGCGCGGCGCCGCGCGGCGCGCGAGCCCGTTTCGCGCATTCTCGGCATGCGCGGCTTTTGGACGCAGGATCTCGTCGTCTCGCCGCATGTGCTCGATCCGCGTCCGGACACCGAAACGCTGATCGAGCTTTCGCTCGAGCTTATGCGCGAGCGGCGCCACGAGCCATTGCTGATTCTCGAGCTCGGCGTCGGCTCGGGCGCGATTCTCTGCGCTTTGCTCGCCGAATTTCCCTCAGCGCGGGCGATTGGCGTCGATCTTTCCACGGAGGCTTGCGAAGCCGCCGCGCTCAATCTCTCGCGCTGCGGCTTTGCGAATCGCGCCTCATTGCTGCGCGGCCGCTGGGCCGATGCGCTCGGCGCGCGTTTTGATCTCATCGTCTCCAACCCGCCCTATATAGAAAGCGGCGAATTGGAAGCGCTCGAGCCGGAGGTGCGTCTTTATGATCCGCGCCTCGCGCTCGACGGCGGCGCCGATGGCCTCGCCTGCTATCGCGAGATCATCGACGATCTGCCGCGTCTGCTGGCGGCGCAGGGCGTCGCAGTGCTCGAGGCGGGAGACGGGCAGGCGCGCAGCGTCGCCGCGCTGATGGCGGAGAAAGGCCTCGAGCCGGCCGGAATTCGCAAGGACGCGGGCGGACGCGAGCGCGCCGTCGCGGCGCGCCGCCGCAGCTGACGCATCCGCAAGTCGTGACAAATTGGCTACACCCCCTATTTATGTGAGCGACGGAACGTTCGCGCCCTTGGCGAGGCTTCCCCGGTGGACTATAGTCGCTCGCGAAAAGACGCTGAACGTCGTGAGCGACGCCGAGCGCGGATGAGGGGGAATACGGCCGGTCCCCGAAATTTAGCCGATGGCGCGCATCCCGCGCCGCAGAGGCCGGAGTCCGGCGCCGCCGTTCGAACCAGACGAGACGATGCGAGAAGACTGCATGGTCGGGTGTTCGGCGCGACACTAATGTGTTCGAGCAATCGAGCGTGAGCGACGGTTTCGTGATCTGGCTATGACCGCGAAGACGGCGTGAGACACGCAACTCGCTCGCCGCGAGCCGAACGCTTCGACGCCGCCTCTCGAGGACGCGTGATGCGGGATCGGCTCGGAGCGAGGCGCTCGGGTGAAGCGCGCTCGAGTAAAATTGAGAATTCGGCGCAGGCCGTTCCACCAGAACGCCGCGCCGGCCGCGCGATCCATGCCGGGATCGCGCAAGCGACAGAACGGACAGATGCGCCGCTCGAGGTCGAGCGGAGCCGTTCCGTTGGATCGGGCTCTTGCGGCAATGGCCGCGCCCGGCTTCCGCCTCTGACGCAGTTTCGAGCGTTCGTCCCTTTCGGCGCGTTCTGCCGAAGCACGACACGCCGAGCCGGCAAAGCGTAAGGACCTTCTTGGGGATATTCGATGAGACCAGGACAGAATAAACGCATCCGCGGCCGTAATGGCGGCCGTAAAGGACCCAATCCCCTCACGCGTTCCTACGAGTCGAACGGTCCCGACGTCAAAATCCGCGGGACTGCTCAGCATGTCGCCGAGAAATATCTTCAGCTCGCCCGAGACGCGCAATCCTCCGGCGACACCATCATGGCCGAGAGCCTGCTCCAGCACGCCGAGCATTATTTCCGCCTGATCGCCGCAGCTCAATCCGCGCAACAGCAGGCGCAGGGCGGCTATGGCGGCCGTCCCTTCGAGGCGTCGGACGCCGATGTCGACGACGATGACGATTTCAGCGGCATCTCGGATCGTTTCGCGCCGCTGTCCGAGCGCCTGCCGCAGACCGCCGGCTATCAGCCGCCGCCGCAGCAGCCCTATGCGTCCGCGCCTTATGCGCAGCCGACGCCACAGCCGCAATTCGCGCCGCAGCCGCAACCGCAGCCCTATGAGGAGCGCCCGATCGGCGAGCGACCCAGCAATGAGCAGCCGCGCTACGAGCGCCAGCCGCGCCAAGATCGCGGGGGACAAGATCGCGGGGGACAAGATCGTGGCGGCTTCCGCGATCGTCGCGACCGCAACAATGGCGGCGAGCAGAGCGCCGAAGGCGGCGGCGAGCGTCCGCATCGCCCGAATTTCGAGCGCAATCGCGAGCGTCGTTTCCCGCCGCGCGTGCAGCCCGCCGCGCAGGAGGAGGCGCCCGCCGCCGCTCTGCCGTCCTTCATCACAGCGCCGATTCGCGCCGCCGGCCCGGAGGAGGGCGAGGCTTTCGCACGTTCCGAGCGCGCTGTCGTTCGCGAGCATGAGGAAGCCGCCGCCGGCTTTCATCTGAACCAGCGCCGCCGCCGCCGCACTCGCGCGCAGGGCGAGGAGGCGAATGGCAATGTCGCCGACGAGACGCCGCGGACGGGCGAGCTGCCGCTCGCCGATTGATCGAAACGCCGCGGCGCTCCGTCAGAGCGCCGCGCGTCTTTGCCCGCGCAGCGCTCGCTGGGCGAGAATTTTGTCGATCCGCCGGCCGTCCTTATCGAGAACTTCGAAGCGCCAGCCATGCGCGTCGAAGCTCTCGCCGATCTCCGGCAGATGGCCGGCATGCGCCAGAACGAAGCCGGCGGCCGTCTGATAGCTCCTGTCCTCGGACGCAGGCATAGAGAGAAGCTCCAGCATTTCATCGGCGGGCATGCCGCCCGAGATGAGCCATGAGCCGTCGTCGCGCTGCACGGCGTGAGGCTCGGGCGGGCCGTCCGCCGTCCCGAATCCGCCGGCGATCGCCTCGAGAATGTCGGCGTCGGTCACGATCCCCTGGAAGTGGCCATATTCGTCGAAGATCAGAGCGACATGGACGGAGGCGCGCTTGATCATCTCGACCACGTCCAGCGCGTCAGCGGAGGTCGGGACGATCGGCGCCTGGCGCACGAAATCGCTCGGCTGCGGGCTCTCGCCACGCAGATAGGAGTCGAGCAGGTCCTTCGCCTGCAGGACGCCGAGCATGTTCTCGGTCTTGCCGCGATAGGCTGGCAACCGTGAATGGACGCTGGCGATGATCGCCGCACGGATCGTCTCCGGCGAATCGTCGAGATCGATCATGTCGACCTCGCCGCGCGGCGTCATCACGCCGCGAACCGGACGATCGCCGAGACGCATGACGCCGGCGATCATCGCGCGCTCGCCCGGCTCCAGAACGCCGGCCGTCTCGGCCTCGGCGACGAGCGCCCTGATCTCCTCGTCCGAAACGAGATGCGCGCCCGCCGCGCCATGGCCGAGCGCGCGCAGAAGCGCGCGTCCAGAGAGATCGAGAAGGAAGACGAGCGGCGCGGCGAGCCGAGCCAGCACGCTCATGACCGGAGCGACGGCTGCGGCGATCCGTTCGGGGTCGCGCAGGGCGATCTGCTTGGGCACGAGCTCCCCGACGATCAGCGACACATAGGTGATCGCCGCGACGACGACACCGACGCCGAGCGTCTCCGACATGGCCGGAGACAGGCCTTGTGACGCGATCCATTCGGAGAGCCGCGCGCCGAGAGTCGCGCCGGAGAAGGCGCCGGACAGCACGCCGATCAGCGTGATGCCGATTTGAACGGCGGAGAGAAATTTTCCAGGATCGGAAGCCAGGTCGAGGGCGGCGCGCGCGCCGGGAACCCCGCGCTCCGCCGACGCTCTGAGGCGCGCAGGGCGCGCCGATACGACGGCGAGCTCCGCCATCGCGAGCGCGCCATTGACCATGGTCAAGGCGATGACGACGGCAATTTCCAAGTAAGGCATAGATGCGAGCATAGCCGCGCCGTCGCCGTCCCGCGAGTCCCCCCTTTCGGGTCGGCAACGATCGCGTGAGCGCAAAAACGCCGCTTCGCCCTCGCTGTTCGAGCGGGAATCCTCGCGCTCCAGTCGTCGCACCCTCTTTTCGAGCGCGAGGGTCTTTCCCATATCGGCCGTGAAGGTCGCCGCAAGGGGCCGTTTTCACGCCATATAGGGACGAGGCGCGCCGCTTTGCGTGGCGTCTCGAGACCGGAGGGTTTCCATGAATTTCGACAAATACACGACGCGCGCGCAGGGCTTCGTGCAGGCCGCGCTGTCGCTCGCCACGCGTGAGGGCAATCCGCAGCTCACGCCCGAGCATGTTTTGAAAGTGCTGCTCGACGATGAGCAGGGCCTGTCCGCCGGACTCATCGATCGCGCGGGCGGTCGCTCGCGAGAGGCGCTCGCCAAGACGGAAGCCGCGCTCGCCAAGCTGCCGAAAGTCTCCGGCGGCGGCGCCGGACAGCCCTCGCTCAATCAGGCCATCGCGCGGCTCTTCGACAATGCGGAGAAGCTCGCGCAAAAGGCCAGCGATTCCTACGTCACCGTCGAGCGATTGCTGCTCGCCATCGCGCTCGAGAAGGGAACCGACGCAGCGCGCATTTTGAGCGAGGCCGGCGTGACGCCGCAGACGCTCAATTCGGCGATCGAAGATTTGCGCAAGGGCCGCACCGCCGATTCCGCCTCGGCCGAGAGCGCTTATGATTCGCTGAAGAAATATGCGCGCGATCTCACCGAGGCCGCGCGGGAAGGCAAGCTCGATCCGGTGATCGGCCGTGACGAAGAAATTCGCCGCACGATTCAGGTGCTGTCGCGCCGCACCAAGAATAATCCCGTGCTGATCGGCGAGCCCGGCGTCGGCAAGACGGCGATCATCGAGGGGCTGGCGCTGCGCATCGTCAATGGCGACGTGCCCGAATCGCTGCAGGACAAGAAGCTGCTCGCGCTCGACATGGGCTCGCTGATCGCCGGCGCGAAATATCGCGGCGAGTTCGAGGAGCGCTTGAAAGCCGTGCTGAACGAGATCACCGCCGCGCAGGGCGGGATCATATTGTTCATCGACGAGATGCACACGCTGGTCGGCGCCGGCAAGGCGGATGGCGCGATGGACGCCTCCAATCTGCTGAAGCCCGCATTGGCGCGCGGCGAGCTGCATTGCGTCGGCGCGACCACGCTCGACGAATATCGCAAGCATGTGGAGAAAGACGCGGCGCTGGCGCGGCGCTTCCAGCCGGTGTTCGTCGACGAGCCGACCGTGGAGGACACCATCTCCATTCTGCGCGGGCTGAAAGAAAAATACGAGATGCACCATGGCGTGCGTATCACCGACGCTGCGATCGTGGCGGCGGCGACGCTCTCCAATCGTTACATCTCCGATCGTTTTCTGCCGGACAAGGCGATCGATCTCGTCGATGAGGCGGGCTCGCGCCTGCGCATGCAGATCGACTCCAAGCCCGAGGAATTGGACGAGCTCGACCGGCGCATCATTCAGCTGCGCATAGAGCAGGAGGCTCTGCGCAAGGAGACCGATCCGGCCTCGAAAGATCGTCTCACCAAATTGGAGACCGAGCTCGCCGAGCTGACAGAGAAATCATCGGCGCTCACGCAGCGCTGGAAGTCCGAGAAGGACAAGCTCGGCGTCGCCCAGAAATTGAAGGAGCAGCTCGAGAACGCCCGCAACGAGCTGGCGCAGGCGCAGCGCCGCGGCGAGTTTCAGCGCGCCGGCGAGCTCGCCTATGGCCTGATCCCCGATCTCGAGCGCAAGCTCGCCTCGAGCGAGAAGGAAGGCGCGCAGAAAATGCTCGAGGAGGAGGTGACGCCCGAGCATGTCGCGCAGGTCGTCTCGCGCTGGACTGGAATTCCGGTCGATAAGATGCTCGAGGGCGAGCGCGAGAAGCTGCTGCATATGGAAGACGAGCTGGCGCGCCGCGTCGTCGGGCAGAGGGAGGCGGTCGCCGCCGTCTCCACCGCCGTGCGCCGCGCCCGCGCCGGACTGCAGGACCCCAACCGTCCGATCGGCTCCTTCATCTTCTTGGGGCCGACCGGCGTCGGCAAGACGGAGCTGACCAAGGCGCTCGCCAATTTTCTCTTCGACGACGAGACCGCTTTGGTGCGTCTCGACATGTCGGAATATATGGAGAAGCATTCGGTCGCGCGCCTCATCGGCGCGCCTCCCGGCTATGTCGGCTATGAGGAGGGCGGGGCGCTCACCGAGGCGGTGCGGCGTCGGCCCTATCAGGTCGTGCTGTTCGACGAGATCGAGAAGGCGCATCCGGATGTGTTCAACGTCCTGCTGCAGGTGCTGGACGATGGCCGTCTCACCGACGGCCAAGGCCGCACCGTCGATTTCAAGAACACGCTCATCATCATGACGTCGAATCTCGGCTCCGAATTCCTGGTGATGCAGCAGGAGGGCGAGGATTCCTCCGCCGTGCATGCCGAGGTGATGCAGGTGGTGCGCGCGCATTTTAGGCCAGAGTTCTTGAACCGCGTCGATGAGATCGTCCTGTTCCACCGCCTGCGGCGCGAGGATATAGGCGCGATCGTCGATATTCAGATCCTGCGGCTGCAAAAGCTGCTGGACGATCGCAAGATCACGCTGAAGCTCGACGAGAAGGCGCGGGCGCTGCTCGCCGCCAAGGGCTACGACCCCGCCTATGGCGCGCGTCCGCTGAAGCGCGTGATCCAGAAGGAGCTGCAGGACCCGCTCGCCGAGGCGCTGCTCGGCGGCGAGATCGTCGACGGCTCCACCGTGTGGGTCTCCACCGACAGCCAGGGGCTGACGCTGGATGGACGGCCGATCGGACGGCGGAGCTTCGGGGCCGAAAAGGCGGCGTGAGATGGGGGCGCGGCATGCGCCCTCATCCGACCTCGCTTCGCGAGGCTGCCTTCTCCCGCAAGCGGGAGAAGGACGCGCCGCGTCTTTAAATTCCTGTCGTCTTTCAAAAAGGGGCGGTCTCCTTCTCCCACTCGTGGGAGAAGGTGTCGCGCGAAGGCGCGACGGATGAGGGTCCTTCGGCGCGCAACTTGCTTCTCGCGAGCCGGAGGCGCGCAATGAAATTCTATATGACGCCGGGGTCCTGCTCGACCGGAATTCACATTCTGCTCGAGGAGATCGGCCTCGTCTTCGAGGCTTATATCCTCAATCTGCCGCGGGGCGATCATCTCAAGCCCGAATATCTCGCCATTAATCCGCATGGCACGATTCCGACGCTGGTGCGCGACGACGGCACGGCGCTCTGCGATTTTGTCTCGATCGCGACATGGCTCGCCGAGACCTATCCGCGCCGCAAGCTGCTGCCCGAGGATCTCGCCGGCAAGGAGCGGGCGATGGAAGTGCTGAATTTCGCGACGCGCTACATTCACGGCGAGGGCTTCCGCCGCGTGTTCACGCCGGAGCGCTACGCCGTCGCCGGCGATATTGAGGCGGTGAAGGCGCAGGGTCGTGAGATCGTCGCCGAGGCGCTCGCGAAAGTGAGCGGCGAGCTCGACGGCAAGAGCTATGCGGCGGGCGCCTTCTCTATCGCCGACGCCGGCCTGTTCTATGTGGAGTTCTGGGCCGACAAGATCGGCATGGAGCTGCCGGTCAATTGCCGCGCGCATTACGAGCTGATGAAGACGCGTCCCACTGTGCGGCAGGTGCTGGCCGAGGAAGGCTATCGCTGAGATTTTGCTTTTCCACGCGACAACTTGCCGCAGGAGAGCCTCGGCGGGCGCCTTGACCCTTCGCCGCCGCTCCCCTAGCGTTGAGGCTCGCAGCTCGGAGAAGGCGGCCCGTGCAAGTCGAGACTCGCAAGATCTTCAGAATGGAGAGAGCCGTCGTCGGCATGCTGGCGGCTGCTGTCCTTCTGCTGCAGATCGTGGCGGTCGGCTTCGCCACCGGGGCCATGGCCCAGGACGGCGCTTTCGGCGTCGTCTGCGTCACCGCTCAGCCGGGTTCTCCCTCCTCCGACACCGCGCCTGTCGAGAAGCATGTCGGCCCTTGCTGCATGCTCCATTGCAGCTCGGCGGCCGAGGTCGATGGCTCCGATGCGGTGGTCATCGTCCTCGCTTTCGACTTCCCCGCGGCCTCTCCCCCGATCTTCGACGATCGGACGGCCGTGGCCGCCGCTGCGCCGCCGGAATTGCGGCCCCTCTCGCCACGCGCTCCACCCGCCGCCCTCGCCTGATCCCATTGTGACATCGGGGGGCGCATTTCGCCGTCCCCGAGCCGGGAACAGGCCGCGTCTGACGATCGAAGCGCTTCTCGCCGCCGATCGCGACGCCTGAAAGCGGGTTTAGAGAGCGATCGGCTCTTACCCGTCCTTCAATCGATGAATTTCCGCCTGTGTCTCGCTGAGCGATCGCGCGTCTCGAACGCGTGGGCTCGCTGGCTCATCAGGCGATCCCATCGGCGCAGCGCCTCTAGAATGGCGCGCGCCTCTCCTCTTCACTCGGAAGCTCTCCTCCGAGTGGGGCTCCCAACTTTCAACCCCGCCCGATGACGATGGTCTCGGGCGGGTCTTTTTTTGGCGGGGGAGCGGGAAGTCAGGCCGCGGCGGCGGTGACGCGATTGCGGCCGCCGCTCTTCGACTCATAGAGCGCCTTGTCGGCGCGCCGCAGCAGCGCCTCGGCGTTGGCGTCCTTGCCGCGCTCGGCGATGCCGATCGAGGTGGTGACGGGAATGGCGCCGCCGTTGCGATCGATGCAGAAGGGCTCGGACTGTATGGCGGCGCGCACGCGCTCCGCCACTTTGGCGGCGACGACCAGCGGCGTGTCCGGCATCACGATGACGAATTCCTCGCCGCCGAGCCGGCAGATGAGATCGGCGCTGCGCACCACGCGACGCATGCGCTGCGCGAAATGCTTCAGCACCTCGTCGCCGGCGTCATGGCCATGGGTGTCGTTGACCGCTTTGAAATGGTCGATGTCGAGCATCATCAGCGTCAGCGCGCGGCCTTTGTGCGCGGACTGATCGAGCAGAGCGGCGAGATGCGTCTCGAGATAGCGCCTGTTGTTGAGGCCGGTCAGCGAATCGACGGCGGCGAGCTCAATGGCGGCCTGCAGATCGGAACGCAGGCTATCGGCGTAGCGCTTGCGGCGCAGCTGGCTGCGCACGCGGGCGACCAGCTCGTTGCGATCGACCGGCCGCACGATGTAGTCGTTCACGCCGAGATCGAGGCCGCGCAATATGCGGCTGCGATCGTCCATATCGGCCATGACGAGAATGGGCAGCGCGCGCGTGCGCTCGAGCGAGCGAATCTGGCTACAGAAGCGCAGCGCGTCGAATCCCTTGAGGTCGAGGCTGACGGCGATGAGGTCGAAATTCCCTTCCGCGGCGCGGAACAGCGCGTCCTGCGGATCGGAGACGATCGTCACCTCATGCTGATCGCGCAGCGCCATGGTGATTCGCTCGGCCGAGCCGCCGCGATCCTCGAGCACGAGAATGCGGCCGTTCTTGCCGGCGTCGGCCATTGCGCGCGCGCCCTTGTCGCCGAGGCCGAGGCTGGCGGAAGTGTCTGCGCGGGCGCGCAATTCGTCGAGCATCACCTTGAGGCGGGCGAGCGACCGAACGCGCGCGATGAGGGCGATCTCGTCGACGGGCTTGGTGAGGAAATCGTCGGCGCCGGCCTCGAGGCCGCGCAGCCGGTCGGCCGGCTGATCGAGCGCCGTGACCATCACGACCGGAATATGCGCGGTGATGGGGTCGGCCTTCAGGCGCCTGCACACCTCGAAGCCATCCATGCCCGGCATCATCACATCCAGCAGCACGATGTCGCAACGTTCCTCGCGGCAGAGCGCGATCGCCTCTGGCCCGTTAGTCGCCGAGAGGACGTCGAAATATTCGGCCGTCAGACGCGCCTCGAGCAATTTGATATTGGGCAGAAGATCGTCGACGATCAGAATGCGTGCGGTCATGACGCTCGGCCTCTCACCTGTCCGCCAAAAATGCGTTCACGGTTTCCAGAAAGCGGGCCACGGAGATCGGCTTCGAGAGATAGGCCTCGCAGCCGCCCTGGCGAATTTTCTCCTCGTCCCCCTTCATCGCGAAGGCGGTGATCGCGATGATGGGGATGGAGCGCAGCTGCTCGTCGTCCTTGAGCCAGCGCGTGACCTCGAGACCCGAGATCTCCGGCAGCTGAATGTCCATCAATATGAGGTCGGGCGAGTGGCTGCGCGCCAGCGCGATCGCCTCGACGCCGCTCTTGGTCTGCAGCGTCGAATGCCCATTGGCCTCGAGGAGATCGTTGAAGAGCTTCATGTTGAGCTCGTTATCCTCTACGATGAGGACGGTTTTGGGCATTGGCTCCGCTCTCGCGATTCTGCTCTCGTTTCGGCGCGGCTCGCGCCCATTGGCGTCTCGTTCCCGAAGGCGGCGGCGGAAGGTTCCGTCTCGTCTCGAAATCGAAAGCCGGTGCATTCGAAGACGATCTCGCCTTCGGGTTAGCAGATGAAGATTGATGAAATGAAAATCGAAAAGACTAGACACCGTCTCGGTGGCGAAAAGCGGGCGGCCGCGCCATCGAAATCGGATGCGCGATCTATTGCCTTGCGATCATTGGTCTTTCTGGCTGCGGATGATGATCGCATGGGTCGTTTTCTGGCGCTCACCGGCGTCGATCCTGGCGATATTCGCGCGCTGATGGGCGAGGAAGGCTTTCAGATCGCTCTGCTCGCGCATATTTGCGGCGACGAGCCGCTGCTCATCGATTTCGCCAGCGGAGAAAATATTTCGCCCGAGAGCGTCGTCGCGGCGCTGGCGGCGCTATCCGGTCCCATAATGGATTGAGGCGCGAAAGCGGCGCAACAAAGTCGAAGCGCCGAATCGCCGCCGTTTTTCGTCATGATTGCCCATCATCCAGGCTATCCGCCCCCGCTTTCGCGATGATTCCGTCCTGGAAGGATTGCACGCCAGAGACGCCGATCGCTCCCACAATATCGCCGCGATAGACGAGCGGCAGTCCGCCTTCCACGGCCGTGATCCCGGGCAGGCTGAGCATGGCGACGCGTCCGCCGGCGACGATGTCCTCGAGCGCCTTGCTCGGACGCTTGAACAAAGCCGCTGTGCGCGCTTTCTGCGTCGCGATCTCGGCGGAGGCCGTCTGCGTGCCGTCCAGACGCTGCAAGAGCACGAGATGCCCGCCCTCGTCGACGATGGCGACGACGACGCTCCAGTCATTCCTCACCGCTTCGGCCTCCGCCGCGGCGGCGACGCGCCGAGCGTCGGCGAGAGTGAGCGCAAATCTGGTTTTCATCGTTACGGGTCCTCACCTTCGCGGCCGCGGCGAGCGGCGGGCTTGCGCGCCGGCGCCCGCTCGAATAGGGAGGTTACGAGCACGAAACGGCCGGCGCGCGCAAGCCGGCTGCAGCGCCGAGCCACAGTTTCGGCATTGTCAGTGAGACCGCATGTCCCTCCTCATGCCGCTACCCGAGCAGGCGATAATGGCGCGCCGCGAGGAGCTTCTCGCGCGCCTGCGCGCCATTCTGCCCGCCGCCAATGTCATTGCGGACGAGACCGCGCGCCGCGCCTATGAATGCGACGCGCTGGTCATGTATCGCGCTTTGCCGCTGGTCGTGGCGCTGCCGGAGACGGTGGCGCAGGTGAGCGCGATCATGGCGCTGGCGCAGGAGATGAATGTGAAAGTGGTGCCGCGCGGCGCCGGCACCTCGCTCTCCGGCGGCGCGCTGCCGCTCGAGGACGGCATTCTGCTCGGAATGGCCAAGTTCAACCGCATATTGGAGGTGGATTTCGAGAATCGCTGCGCGCGCGTGCAGCCCGGCGTGCAAAATCTCGCCATTTCGAAAGCCGTCGAATATGCGGGCTTCTATTACGCGCCCGATCCCTCCTCGCAGATCGCCTGCACCATAGGCGGAAACGTCGGCGAGAACGCCGGCGGCGTGCATTGCCTGAAATATGGCCTCACCACCAACAACATACTCGGCCTCGAGATCGTGCTGATGGGCGGCGAGGTGCTGCGCCTCGGCGGCAAGCATCTGGACAGCGAGCTCTATGATCTCATGGGGCTGATGACGGGCTCCGAAGGTCTGCTCGGCGTGGTGACGGAAGTGACGGTGCGGCTGCTGCAAAAGCCCGTTTCCGCGCGCGGCCTGCTGCTCGCTTTTCCGACTGTCGAGGCCGGCGCGCGCTGCGTCGGCGCCATTATCGCGCATGGCATTATTCCGGGCGGGCTCGAGATGATGGACGCCGCCACCATTGGCGCTGTCGAGAATTTCCAGCCCTGCGGCTATCCGCTCGACGCCGGCGCCATCGTCATCGTCGAATTGGACGGCACGCCGGCCGAGGTCGATCACCTCGTCGCCGTGGTGGAGGAGATCGCCCGCGCCGAGGGCGCGACAGAGACGCGCGCCTCGCAGAGCGAGGCCGAGCGGCTGCGCTTCTGGGCGGGGCGCAAGAACGCTTTTCCGGCGGTGAGCTGCATCGGGCCGGATTATCTCTGCATGGACGGAACCATACCGCGCGGCCGCCTTCCGGAGGTGCTCACGCGCATGGACGGACTGGCGAAGTTTCACGGCCTTCGCGTCGCCAATGTGTTCCACGCCGGCGACGGCAATCTGCATCCGCTCATTCTTTATGACGCGTCGAAAGAGGGCGATATCGAGCGCGCCGAAAAGCTGGGCGCCGATATTTTGCGTCTTTGCGTCGAGGTCGGCGGCGTGCTGACCGGCGAGCATGGCGTCGGCGTCGAAAAGCGCGATCTGATGGGCGAGATGTTCGACGAGACCGATCTGGAGCAACAGCAGCGCGTGAAATGCGCATTCGATCCGCAGCACAGGCTCAATCCCGGGAAAGTGTTTCCGACTCTGCATCGCTGCGCCGAGCTGGGCATGATGCATGTGCAGAGCGGCAAGCTGCCGTTTCCAGAGCTGCCGAGGTTTTGAGCGCGATGAATGCCCCTTTCCCACAATCTCCGTGCGCGCCCCTTCTCCCACTCGTGGGAGAAGGTGGCCCGGCGCAGCCGGGTCGGATGAGGGTCCGCGCAAAATTCGTGCGCTCGAAAGGGAAGACGATATTTTTTCACAAACGGTCGAGGACCCTCATCCGACCCCGCTTTGCGGGGCCACCTTCTCCCGCAGGCGGGAGAAGGAGTCGCGCGTTTTGTGACGGGAACAGCGTCATATGCCGCTGACTCCGAGAGACGAGAAGGACGTCGCCGAGGCCATCCACGCCGCGCTCGCGCAAGATGCGCCTTTGTCGATCGAAGGGCATGGCTCGAAATCCGCGCTCGGCCGCGCGACGCAGCGTGAGCGCGTGCTCTCGCTCGCCGCGCTCACGGGCGTCACGCTCTATGAGCCGCAGGAGCTGGTGCTGACGGCGCGCGCGGGAACGCCCTTGCGCGAGATCGTCGCTCTGCTCGATGCGCAAAATCAGCAATTGGCCTTCGAGCCGATGGATCATGCGGCGCTGCTCGGCGGCGCGCGCGATGACGCCACCATCGGCGGCGTGATCGCCGTCAACGCTTCCGGCCCGCGACGGATAAAGGCGGGCGCGGCGCGCGATCATCTGCTCGGTTTTCGCAGCGTCACCGGCCGTGGCGAGGTCGTCAAATCCGGCGGCCGCGTGATGAAGAATGTCACCGGCTATGATCTTTCCAAGCTCGTCGCCGGCTCCTATGGCACGCTCGCCGCGCTCACCGAGCTGACGCTGAAGGTTCTGCCCAAGGCGGAGACGGAAGAGACCTTGCTGCTCTCCGGCCTCGGCGAGGAGAAGGGCCTCGCGGCGCTGCGCAAGGCGTCGGGCTCGCCTTATGAAGTGTCGAGCTTCGCCTATGATCCGCAGGCCGACGCCGCTGCGCTGCGGCTCGAGGGGCCGGAGATTTCCGTCACGACGCGCCGCGACGATCTCATGCGCTTTCTTGGTGATTTCGGCGGCGCGACGAGCGTTCTCGCGGCAGACGAAAGCCGCGCATTCTGGACGCACATTCGCGACGCCGAGCCGATCGCGGGGGAGGGCGTCATATGGCGCATCTCGCTCGCGCCGACCAATGGTTTCGCTTTCGTCGAGCGGCTGCGCGGCGCCGGCGCGCCGCCGATCGCGCATTTCTATGATTGGGCCGGCGGCCTCGTCTGGCTGCGCCTCGAGACGGCGGCGGACGCGCATGCGACGGCCATACGCGCCATCGTCGATGCGCTCGGCGGCCATGCGACGCTCATTCGCGCCGATGCGGCGACGCGCGCGCGCGTCGATGTGTTCCATCCGCAGCCTTCCGCGCTGGCGTCGCTCACACGGCGCGTGAAGGAGGCTTTCGATCCGCGCTTCATTCTGGAGCGCGGCCGCTTGCGCGCGGAGTTCTGAAGCGACGATGCTGACGCAATTCTCTCCTGAGCTTCTCGCCGATTCCGACATGTCGCAGTCGGAGAAAATCCTGCGCGCCTGCGTGCATTGCGGCTTCTGCACGGCGACATGCCCGACCTATCTGCTGACTGGCGACGAGCTCGATTCGCCGCGCGGGCGCATCTATCTCATGAAGGAGATGCTGGAGAACGGCCGCGCCGCAGACGAGCGCACCGTGCGCCATGTCGACCGCTGCCTCTCCTGCCTCTCCTGCATGACGACATGTCCGTCGAGCGTGCATTACATGCATCTCGTCGATCATGCGCGCGCGCATATAGAGAAGACCTACCGGCGTCCGCTTCTCGATCGCATGCTGCGCGCGACGCTCGCTTTTGTGCTGACGCGGCCGACGCTGTTCCGCCAGTCCATGCGCGCCGCGGCGTTGGCGCGTCCTTTCGCCGGCCTGCTGCCGCGACGCATGCGAGACATGATCGCAATGGCGCCGGCGCATTTGCCTGCGCCTTCGCCGATCGATCGCCCGCAAATCATCGCCGCGCAGGGCGCGCGCAAAATGCGCGTCGCTCTGCTGAGCGGCTGCGCGCAGACCGTGCTCGACACGAAAATTCATGAAGCGACCGCGCGTGTGCTGACGCGTCTCGGCGCGGAAATAGTGGTGGCGGAGGGCGCCGGCTGTTGTGGCGCGCTGCCGCATCATCTCGGCAAGAGCGCGGACTCACACGCGCTCGCGCGCCGCAATATCGAGGCCTGGACGCGCGAGATCGAGCGCGGCGGTCTCGATCATATCGTCATCGACACATCCGGCTGCGGGACGACGGTCAAAGACTATGGCCATATGTTCCGCGACGATCCCGCGCTCGCGGAAAAAGCCGCGCGCATCGCCGCAATGGCGCGCGACGTGACGGAGATTATTGCCGCTCTCGATTTCGCGCCCTCGGTCGATTTCGACAGGCTGCGCGTCGCCTATCATTCCGCCTGCTCATTGCAGCATGGGCAGAAGATCGCTGATCTGCCGATGGAGCTGCTGCGTCGAGCGGGCTTCGAGGTCGTTCCCGTTCCCGAGAGCCATATCTGCTGCGGTTCGGCAGGAACCTATAATCTCTTGCAGGGCGAACTCGCGAGCGCGCTGCGCGAGCGCAAAGTGGCCAATATCCAATTGGTCGCGCCGCAGGTCATCGCCGCCGGCAATCTCGGCTGCATGATTCAGATCGGGCAGGGGACTGCGATCCCGATCGTGCACACGGTGCAATTGCTCGATTGGGCGAGCGGCGGGCCGTCGCCGTTTCCGTCATCGCGAGCGTAGCGAAGCGATCCAGGGGCCGCCTCGCTGCTCTGGATCGCTTCGTCGTTGCGCTCCTCGCGATGACGGCCGGGTTTTCGCGCCTCAGCGCAGAAAACCGACGATATCCTTCACCGCATCCATATTCGTGCGCGCCAGTTCCCGCGCCCGCGCGGAGCCGTCGCGCAGCACATCGTCGATATAGGCTGCGTCCGCCATCAGCTTGCGCATCTCGGCGGTGATCGGCGAGAGCTTCGCCACGGCGAGATCGACGAGTGCTACTTTGAAGGTCGAGAAATTGGAGCCTCCGAACTCTCCGAGCACGTCGGCCTTGCTGCGCTGCGACAGCGCCGCGAAAATGCCGACGAGATTATCCGCCTCCGGTCGCCCCTCGAGGCCCTTTTCTTCCGAAGGAAGCGCGTCGGGATCGGTCTTGGCCTTGCGCACTTTTTGCGCGATCTGGTCGGCGTCGTCGGAGAGATTTATGCGCGAATAATCGGACGCGTCGGATTTCGACATTTTCTTCGTGCCGTCGCGCAGGCTCATCACGCGCGTCGCCGGGCCGGAGATCAGCGGCTCCGGCAGCGGGAAGAAAGCGTCGTTGAAGCCGTTGCGCGCGATCGATTCGGCGAAGTCGTTGTTGAACTTCTGCGCAATGTCGCGGGAAAGCTCCAAATGCTGCTTCTGATCCTCGCCGACCGGCACATGGGTGGCGCGATAGAGCAGAATGTCGGCGGCCATCAGCACCGGATAGTCGAGCAGGCCCATCGAGGCGTTCTCGCGATCCTTGCCGGCCTTGTCCTTGAACTGCGTCATGCGGTTCAGCCAGCCGATGCGGGCGACGCAATTCAAGACCCAGGCGAGCTCGGCGTGCTCGGCCACCTGGCTCTGATTGAAGACGATGTTCTTCTTCGGATCGATTCCGCAGGCGATGAAGGCCGCGGCGATCTCGCGCGTGTTGTTGCGCAGCGCGATCGGGTCCTGCGGCACGGTGATGGCGTGCAAGTCCACGACGCAATAAAGGCAGTCGAAGCTTTGCTGCAGCTCGACGAATTTGACGATCGCGCCGAGATAATTGCCGAGATGCAGATTGCCGGTGGACTGCACGCCGGAGAAGACGCGCTGCGGAAAGCTGGTCATGAGGAGCGCCGAGTGGTTGAGGCCGGCGGCCCTTATGACAATGCGGGCGCCCGAGCGCAAGAACCCGAGCGCAACTATCCCGCCTCAAGCCCGCTCGGCCGCCGCCCAGGCCTCATAGCCGCCGTCGAGGCTGTAGACCTCGGCAAAGCCCATATCGGCGAAGATGCGGGCGTAGGACTGGCTGGAATTGCCGTGATAGCAGCAGACGATGACCGGCTTGTCCTTCGGCGTCTCGAAGAGATAATAGGTCATATCGTCCTGGGAGGCGTTCTCCGCGCCCTCTATGTGGCCGCGCGCGAAGGATTGCGGGTCGCGCACGTCGAGGACGAGCGTCTCGCCGCGGCTCATCACGTCGCGCGCGGCGGCGACGTCGATCCTGCGAAAGTCTTGCGCCATTGTTCGGTCTCGCGCTTTTAAAGGCGCCCTCGGCGCCGCTCCGGCCGCGCCATGCGAAGACGGGGCCAACCGACCGAACGAGAAGAGCTGAGAGAAGAGGGCGGTTTTACCTCCCTCCCGAGCGCCGTAGGCGATCGGGAGGGAGGGTGAACGCGGTCCAGGGCGCTCGGGTGAAGGTTTCCTCATCCTGACGAGCCGCGAAGCGGCGTCTCGAAGGACGAGGAAACCTTCATGCGCGGCCATCTGGAGCTCCCCCTCGCGCTTCGAGACGCGCCCTTCGGGCGCTCCTCAGCATGAGGGGGAGGTTTGCTGGCCTTCACTCGATCGCCCTAGAACGCGTCCCCCGTCTCTCGACAATCGGCGCCGCCTCGTGTATGGCGACGCGTCCAAATCAAAACAGCGTCCCGAAACGCTCGCCAGAGCCGCCGCGGCGGCAAAAGGCGAAACGGCAGGAGTTTTTTTCAATGCCCTCCATCATCGAGCAACTCGACGCCGAGCAATCGGCCCGCCTTCTCGAAGGCAAATCGATCCCGGAATTCCGCCCCGGCGACACAGTCATCGTCAATGTGAAGGTGAAGGAAGGCGAGCGCTCCCGCATTCAGGCCTATGAGGGCGTGGTGATCTCCCGCCAGGGCGGCGGCATCAACGAGGCCTTCACCGTCCGCAAGATTTCCTATGGCGAGGGCGTGGAGCGCGTGTTCCCCCTCCATTCGCCGCTCATCGACTCGATCAAGCTGGTCCGCCGCGGCAAGGTCCGCCGCGCCAAGCTCTATTATCTGCGCGACCGTCGCGGCAAATCCGCCCGCATCGCCGAGCGCATCGACAATAAGGCGAAGGCCAAGGACAAGCCGGCCCCGCGGCCGAGTAAGGCTCCCGGAGCCTGTCCCAATATCGCGAGCGTGGCGGAGCGATCCGGCGGTAGGCCGCAGGATCGCTTTGTTGTCTCTATGTGAGAGAATCGATGAGCAAAATCCTGTTTTGGGATTTCGAGGGCGTCGTCGCGCGCCGCGATCCGGATTGGCGGCTCGTGGAGGGCGCGGGGGAGACGCTCGAGGCGCTGGCCGCCAAGGGCTGGACCCATATCGCATTTGCGGCAGGGACGCAGGACCTCGCCGCTGTGGCGGAAGGGCTGGGCCTCGCCGGTCGCTTCGCCTGGCTCCATGACGCCGGCGAGGGCGCGGAGCCGTTGACGCGGGCGATCGAGGCCGCGCGGCCTTTCGATCAGGCTTTCGTCATCGCCGCCAGCGTGTCCGGCGCCGTGCTGCCGGCGCGGGCGGCGGTGGTTCCGTCCATTCTGGTCGGCGACGCCTCGCCGCTGGCGCAATTTTGCTGCGAATCGCCGTCGGAGATCGAGCTGGCGCTCGAAACCTGGACCTCGATGCGGCGGTCTTTCTTCGTCGAGCCGTGACGCTGGCTTTCGCCGAGGATCAGCCGCCCGAGGAATCGAGCGGCGCGTTCAATATCCATCTGTGGCCGAAGGGATCGCGCAGCGCGGCGTAGCGCGTGCCCCAAAAAGTATTGGTCGGCTGCGTCTCGACCTTTGCGCCGAGCTGGGTCGCGCGGGTGACGATCTCGTCCACCTCATGCGCTTTGTCATATTCCAGGCTCACCGAGGCGGTGACCTGCTCGCCGGGCAGCGGCATGCGGGCGTGGCCCAGTTCCGGAAAGACGTCGGCGAGCATGACAGAGCCGCCATTGATGGCGAGCTCGCAATGGGCGATGCGCATTCCGTCGACGGAAGGCATCAGCGCCCTTTGCTGCGCGCCGAAGGCGGCGGTGTAGAAAGCGATCGCGCCGGCGGCCGGCGAGACGGTGAGATAGGGCGCGACCCTCGGGCGCTGCATGTCATTCCCTCGCCGGTGTTTCCCCTTGGACGACTTCGTCGCCCCAGTCTTTCTTTTTTATAGGCGCGAAAGTCGTTTTATCGCGCTTCGCCACCGTAACTTCTTCGATTCCCGCCCTGGTGCAAAGCTTTATCCTTAATCCATGCTTTAGGACCTCCGGCCGCGCCAGCATCCGAGCCGGGGCCGGAGCGATCGCCGCTTCCTCTCTCGTCGCTGCCAGATAGGCGAATTTCTCGTCCTCGAAGGGCGCGTCGGCGCCTTTGAGCAGCTTATGGTCACGCGAGCGGGCGAGCCGCACCGGGAAATGACACCAGTCCGGCGGCTCCAGCGGGCAGGGAGCCGAATGCGGGCAGGGCAGGGAGACGCGCGCGCCCGAGGCGATGAGCCGCGCCCGTATCCGCATCAGCCGCGCATAATCGCGCGGCGTGCCGGGCTCGACGAGAATCAGCGTCCCCGCGCAGAGGCGCCAGGCGGCGTCCATGGCGCGGTCGAGGCTATTTTCCGCGATCTCGGTCAGAGCATAGCTGGCGACGACGAGATCGAATGGCGCGCCGAGATCGGGCGGCGCGGAAAGATCGCCGGCGACGATTCGCGCCTTCTCTAGCGCTTCGCCGGCGAGCCGGCGGGCGAGCGCGAGAAATGGCTCGCTGCGGTCGAGCAGCACATTCTCGTCGATTTGCGGCCAGAGCGCGCGCGCGGCGAGGCTCGCGGTCCCGAGCCCTGCGCCGAGGTCCAGCATGCGCCGCGGCGAAAAATCCGGCGCCCGCTCCGCGAGCCGGCCGAGAACATGGATGGTCGCCGCATAGGTCGCCGGGAGCCGATAAAGGGCGTAGGCGAGAGCGTCGTCCTCGCAGAGGATCGCCTGCGCCGTCGTTCCGCCGGAGCGATAGAGGGCGGAAATGCGCGCCGCCCGCTCCGCCAGAGCCCGGCGCGAGCGCTCGTCCAACAGGCGCTCCAGCGCCGCCGTCAGCGCTTGTGGCGGCGCCGTCGATATTCGCGTCACGTCGAAGGGACCTCCCGCTGGGGCGTCGGCGAGATTACATGCTTCCAACCCGCCCATGTTGCGAGTAGAACAGCCTACCCGGTTCGGTCGAGGCCGAATTACGGTTCTTTTTACGGCTCGGAGCAGGAACGAGACAAATGGCAGGACGCCCGCGCACGCTCTACGACAAGATCTGGGACGATCATGTGGTTCACGAGCAGGAGGACGGCGCGTCCCTCATCTACATCGATCGCCATTTGATTCATGAGGTGACGAGCCCGCAGGCCTTCGAGGGGCTGCGCACCTCCGGCCGCAAGGTCCGCGCGCCGGGCAAGACGCTGGCCGTCGTCGACCATAATGTGCCGACGACCGACCGGTCTCTGCCGATCACCGATCCTGAGAGCAAGGCGCAGGTCGAGCAGCTCGCCATCAACGCCGCGGAATTCGGCGTCGAATATTTCAACGAGCATGATTCGCGTCAGGGCGTCGTCCATATCATCGGCCCGGAGCAAGGCTTCACTCTGCCCGGCACGACGATCGTCTGCGGCGACAGCCACACCTCCACCCATGGCGCTTTCGGCGCGCTCGCCCACGGCATCGGCACCTCCGAGGTCGAGCATGTTCTGGCGACGCAGACGCTGATCCAGAAAAAGGCCGCCAATATGCTGGTGCGCGTCGACGGCAAGCTGGCCGAGGGCGCGACCGCCAAGGACATTATTCTCGCCATCATCGGCGAGATCGGCACCGCCGGCGGCACCGGCCATGTGATCGAATATGCGGGCGAGGCGATCCGCGATCTCTCGATCGAGGGCCGCATGACCGTCTGCAACATGTCGATCGAAGGCGGCGCCCGCGCCGGCCTCGTCGCGCCGGACGAGAAGACTTACGAATATCTCCGCGGCCGGCCCAAGGCCCCGCAGGGCGAGACCTTCGAGGCCGCCGTCCGCTATTGGGAGACGCTGCGCTCCGACGAGGGCGCGCATTACGACCGCGTGATCGTGCTCGACGCCGCCGCTCTGCCGCCGACCCTCACCTGGGGCACCTCGCCCGAGGATGTGATGCCGATCTCCGGCTTGGTGCCGACGCCGGACAGCGTCGCCAATCCGGCCAAGCGTCAGGCCATCGCCCGCGCGCTCGAGTATATGGGGCTCAAGGGCGGCGAGAAGGCCAGCGACATCGCCATCGATCGCGTCTTCATCGGCTCCTGCACCAATGGCCGCATCGAGGATCTTCGCGCCGCCGCGGCGGTCATCGCCGGCAAGCAGATCAACGCCAAGGTCAACGCCATCGTTGTGCCGGGCTCCGGCCTCGTGAAGGCGCAGGCCGAGGCGGAGGGGCTGGACAAGGTGTTCACCGCCGCCGGCTTCGAATGGCGCGAGCCGGGCTGTTCCATGTGCCTCGCGATGAATCCGGATCGTCTCGAGCCGGGCGAGCGCTGCGCCTCGACCTCGAACCGCAATTTCGAGGGCCGCCAGGGCTTCAAGGGCCGCACCCATCTCGTGTCGCCCGCCATGGCGGCGGCGGCGGCCATCGCCGGCCATTTCGTGGACGTTCGCAGCTGGAGGTAAGTCTCGCATGGCCTCGCCTCTCGACGATAGCGCTCTCGCCCAGCTCCGCGCCCCTTCGCTCGAGGACCTCGAGGTGCTGGCCGATGCGGCTTTCGCCTCGCTGCCGTCGCGCTTCACGCGGCTCTGCGAAGGTCTCGTGATCCATGTCGAGGATTTCCCGGACGAGGAAATCCTAGAGGAGATGGAATGCGAGACCGAGTTCGATCTTTTGGGGCTGTTCCGCGGCCAGGGTCTCGCCCAGCGCGAGGCCTCGGCGCATACTGGCGAGCCGCCCAATATGATCTGGCTCTACCGCCGTCCGATCATCGATTATTGGGCGGATGGCGAGGACACGCTGCAAGAGATCATCACCCATGTCCTCGTGCATGAGATCGGCCATCACTTCGGCCTCTCCGACGAGGATATGGAGGAGATCGAGCAAAAGGCGGGGTGAATTTCACTCTGGCGGCGCCGGGAAGCGCAGCTCGCAGCGCAGGCCCCTGTCGGCGCCGGGCTCTATGATGGCGGCGCCGCCGAGCTGCTGACCGAGCGAGCGCACCAGCTTGTGACCCGAGCCGAGGCCCATCGCTTCCATCGAGGCGGGGCCGACGCCATTATCTTCCACGGTGAGGGCGAGATCGTCGCCCTCGCGCGTCAGCCGCACCTTCACCGTACCCGCGCGCTCCTCGGGAAAAGCGTATTTCAGCGCATTGACGACGAGCTCGTTGACGATCAGCGCGACTGCGCGCGCCTCGTCCACCTCGAGCGCGCAATCGGCGACCTCGGTCCGCAGCGCGATCGGCCGCTCGCCGATGAGCGCCAGCCGAAGATTGGCGCAGAGATCGTCGATGAGCGGCCGCATCCACACATCGCGCCCCCCGTCATGCTGGAGCAGCGCATAGACGCGGCTCACCACGGCGACGCGGCTCGACGCCGCGAGCAATGAGGCGCGCGCATTGTCGTCCTCGAGCGCGCGCGCCTCGGTCTGCAGCATTGAGCAGACGAATTGCAGATCATTCTTCGTGCGATGCGCCATTTCCTGGAGATAGAGCTTCTTCAATCGCTCGGTCTTGGTCGCCAGCGTCTGGGCGGCGGTGGCCTCGCTGTCGCTGCGATCGATCACGCCCGAGAGCTCCTGCATCACGAAGACGATGGCGAGAGCGACGGCGATGAACAGCACGAGAGCGAGGGCTTCCGCCGGGTCCGATACGGCGAAGCCTTCGCCAGGAAACAAAAAATAAGCGGCGAGCGCCGCGCCGAAGGCCATCGACCAGCCGCCCGCCTCGCCGCCGAAGAGCAGCGCCGAGAACATCACGGCGGGAATGAAAAGGAGCAGCTGTCCCGGCGGCAATCTCTCATGCAGCAATGTCTGTAGCGCGAACGCGCCCAGGGAAAGGCCGGACGCTCCGAGAAAGCGCGCCCAAATGGGCAGAGCCCGCGAGCGCGCGGCCAGCGCAAAAAGCTCATGCATGGATGCTCGTCTCATTCGTGAGCGCGGCCGTCAGCTCGGCAGCCGCATCGTCAATTCGAATGTAGCGCCCTGTAGCGGCTGCGACCGTGCGGCCAGCGTCCAGCCATGGCGATCGGCGATCGTTTTGCAAATGGCGAGGCCGATTCCGGTGCCCGGATATTCCGCCTTGCTATGCAGGCGCTTGAACGGCTCGAAAATGGCGCTCGCATATTTCGCCTCGAAGCCGACGCCGTCATCGGAGACGGAGAGGCGCAGCAGAGAGTCCTCGACATTCGCGTGGATGGCGATGCGGGGCGTCTCGCCCGGCCGGCGAAATTTTATCGCATTGCTGACGAGATTGTGCATGAGACGTGCGAATTGCGGCGGGTCCGCCTCGAACTCCACGCAGGGCGCGTCGAGGCTGACATCGGCGCCCGATTCCTCGATCAGCTCGGAGAGATCGGTCAGCGCCGATTGGATCTCGACGCGCAGATCGCGCCGCTGCACTTTGAGCGGCGCCTCGACGACGCGCGAATAGACGAGCAGATCCTCGACCAGCTCCCGCGCGCGCAGCGCCGAGCCGCGCATCACTTCGCTCGCATAGGAAATGTCCTTCTGATCGGAGGAGGAGACGGCGGCGTCGAGCATTTGCGAGAAGGCGACGATCTTGCGCAGCGGCTCCTGCAGATCATGCGAGGCGACATAGGCGAAGCGGGCGAGCCGTTCATTGACGCGCTCGAGCTCGACGATGCGCTGCTCTAGCGCGCGCTCGGCCGCGAGCCGGGCCGCCTCCTCGCGCCGGCGCTCGGTCACATCCTGCGCATAGCCGTGCCAGATGGTGGAGCCGTCGGCCTGGCGCACAGGCTGCGCTTGCGTTTCCAGCCAGATCGTCCCCTTGGAGGGGTGGTCGTAGCGGAACTGCTCGCGCAGAAGCGTCATCTGCGCCGCCGAGCGCGCGAAGCTCGCACGCATGCGCTCATTGTCGGCGCCGTCGATGCGGCGGAGCATTGGCGCGGCGTTGTCGCAAATCTCCTCCGGCGCGACGCCGAAGACATTGCGCACATTCTCCGCGAGATAAGGGCAGGAGCTGAAGCCGCCGGTGTCGAGCCGGAAGGAGAAGACGACGCCGGGCGCCGCCAGCGCGACATTGCCGAACTGCTCGACGAGCCGCGCATTCTGCGCCGCGAGCCGCTCCATCGCATGGCGCGTCTCCAGATTGTCGACATGCGTCAGCGTGCGCTGGAAGGCTTCGCCGACAACGACGATGAGGCTGTTGGTCGTGAGGAATGTCGCGAAGGCGAGCGCATCCTCGAGGCCCTCGATCCGCGCGAGCCAGAGCTGGGCGACGGCGGCGCTGATGACCAGCGTCAGCGCGCCGGAGACCGCGCCGCCGGTGAAGGAAGCGACGAGGACGGGAAGATAGAAGGTGACATAGGTGTGGCCGCCGCTCTCGCCGGCGATCAGCAGCCGCCAGACGACTCCCGCGGCCGCGGCGAGCACGCCGATGGCGATGCGCCAGGGCAGCGGGGAGCGATACCAGCGTACGAGCTGCGGCGCGAGCGTGGCGAAGATCGTGCGGATACGGCCATGCTCGGCGCGAGGCAGATCGGAACTCGCCGCAGGCGAAGGCGGACCTTTGAGGCTCGACATGGTTCGGCTCGCTCGAGACGCGGCGGGCGCCGGGCCTTCGCGCCCTATGCGCGCGCTCTCCGGCTCATTTATGACCGAAAGCGGCGCATGGAAGGTCCTGCGACGATAAGTGCGTCACACCGCGCGGTTTCCGGGCGTCTGGCCCTGCTCGTAATTGGTGCCGAAGACGTAATCCCACCAGATCGCATGGACGCCGAAGCCGCGCTCCGGATCACGGAAATGGTGCAGCATATGCAGCCGGCGCACCAGATGGCCGAGCTTGGATTTGGGCTGGCCGTGATGCGTCCAATAATGCACGCAGTCATAGAGCACATAGCCGGCGATGAAGCCCGCCAGCATGGGCCAGGCGAAATCGCCGCCGAAGACGAGGCGGATGAGCGAGAGCGCGATCAGCATGATCGGCGTCGACAGCAGCGGCGGCATGACGAGCCGCAGCGGATCGCTCGGATAGATGTGATGCACGCCGTGGATGAGGAATTGGAAGCGCGGCCCGAGCCCGAAGGGCAGCGGAAACACCGTGTGGAACAGGAAGCGATGGCCGAAATATTCGGTCAGCGTCCAGGCCACATAGCCGGCGACGAAGGCGAGGAGGATATAGCCCGCGCTCGCATAATTGCTCGCATAGGCGATGAGCCAGAGAATGATCGGCCCATAGACGAGCGGCGGGGTCAGATGATGGACGCGCGAATATTTGTCGAGAAGGTCGCTCTCGAAGAGGCGCGGCGATGCGTCGAGCGTCTCGTGTTCAGTGGCAGTCATGGGAAACTCTACTCCGCCGGGACGGGAACGAGCTGCGCGGCGCTGGCGGTCTCCACATTGGCGGAGCGCGTCTGCAGCGAATAGCGCGGGTCGAAGACAAAGGTGACGAGCAGGGCGAACCACGAATAATGGGCGCCGAGCGGCTTGTAGAACTCGGGCGCCATTTCGGTGAGCTCCGGCAGACGTCGCCACGGAATCTCGTGAAAGTCGTGATGCTCGTTGTGATAGCCGATATTGAGCGCGACCTTGTTGAGCGGGCCGTAATAGTCGAACGTGCCCTGATTGGGGCCGAAGGCGAAATGCTCCTGCACCCAGCGCGCGCTCAGAGGATGCAGCCCGCCGACCGAGAACCAGAAGGACAGCACGAGATAGAGCAGCGCATTGGGGCCGAAGGCCCAGAGCACGAAGACGTCGAAGAGCAGGATGACGGCCGTGTTGATATAGGTCCACAGGCCCATGATCGGCACAGTGCCCTTCAGCCGCGAGAGGCGCGCCAGCTGGATCGCCGGGAAGAAGAACAGCCACAGCGCCTTGCGCCATGTGCTGTTGCCCACCCACTCCACCTCCCAATGGCTAGGAATGTCGGCGTCGTAATCATAGGCCGACAGATGCGAGTGATGCTTGATGTGATAGCAGCGAAAGCCCATCGCCGTCGGAAAGGCGTTGGGGAGATCGGCGAGCAGAGCGGTGAGCTTGTTGTAGAGCGTGTTCTCGAACACGCAATTGTGGATCGCGTCGTGAATGGCGACGAAAGCCGCATGATTGGCGAAGGCGCCGACGCAAATGGCCAGCAGCAGGGCGAGCGGCCAATAGGAGGGGCCGAGCCAGCCGAGAATGGCGGCGATCGTCAGCTGGCCGGCGAATATGCCGGCGGTGATCTTGAAGGTGAGATCGTCCTTGCCGAACAGCGTCCTCACTTCCGGATGCGCCTCGAGAATGAGGCGGCGACGCTCGACATGCGAGCGATCGGCGGAGGACGTCGAAGAAATCGAGATGACATTCATGGCGTCGCCTCTTCTCTCACAGCCTCGGTTGCAGCGGGCGGCGCGCCCGCCACGCGCTTTTCATAGACGCGGTGAATCTTGTCGATCTTGCCGCCGAACATTTCGATCGGCTTGCGCATGCCCATATTGTCCTCGAGCACCCAGCCGGCCTCGAGGGCGACGATGCTGGCGTCGACGCAGCTGCGCCGCCGCATGTCCTCGATCAGCGACAGCAGGATCGCGCCGCCCGTCGCGCTGTTCTGCAGCGTCTTGCGCGTGCCGAGCAGCAGCAGGCGCGCGGTCGAGAATTTGTGCTTGCGGATGCGCGAGATCAGCTTGAACAGATTGAAGGGCAGGAGCTTGCCGTCGAAATCGGCGGTGATCTCGTGCAGATTGGGCAGCGCCACCGCGAAGGAGACCGGCTCGCCGTCGAATTCGAGCACAATGCCGAATTCCGGCGGCATCACATATTTCATGAGGTCCGCGAAGCCGTCGAGCTCGTCCTTGCCGAGCGGCACGAAGCCCCAATTGCCGCGCCAGGCGTCGTTGAAGAGATCGGACATCAGCGCGGTTTCGCCCTGCTTCAGATGATCGCGATCGAGCTGGCGAATCTTCAAGCGGTTGCGCCATTCGGGGCGATCCGCGATGCGGCGTTCCTTGCTGAGATCCTGCTCCGCGGAGAGATGCCGGTAGGAGATCAGATCCTTCGCCTTGTCATAGCCCAGCGCCTCGATGAGCCGCGACAGATAGGGCGGATGCCAGGGCATCAGAAACATCGGCGTCGCTTCGAAGCCGTCGATCAGCATGCCGCTTTCGCCATTGATGTCCGGTGCGAAGGGGCCGACGATGGTCTCCGCGCCGCGCGCGCGCAGCCATTCCTCTGCGGCCTGCGTCAATGCGCGCACCACCTCTATGTCGTCGATGGCGTCGAGCGAGCCGAATTGCCAGCGCGAGGTGGAGACGGGCTGAATCTCGGGCTTATAGACCTGCGCGCCGATGCGGCCGACCCATTTGCCGTCCTTGCGCGCCAGAAATTCCTGCGCCTCCACATGCTTGAAATGCGGATTGAGCTTGTGGCTGTAGAGATTCCAGCGCTCGACGTCGAGCGAAGGCGCGAAGCCTTTCTGGCCCTTATAGATGAGACGCGGCAGCTTGCAGAAGGTCAGGAATCGCGAAAGATTATCGACAGGAACAATCTCGATGCCGGCCATGGCGAACACCTATCGAGCTAGAGAAGCGAGCGAAAGCTGGCATATCGACGCGGGAGAGCGGAGCGAGTGGGGGCAGGCGGCAGGCAGTCGCGAGCGGCGGCCTGCGTTTTCTCTATTCCCCGCTCACTCCCTCATTTCCCTCACAGGCTCGCGCCCGCCATCGCCTTTTTCACCAATTCATGCGCCTCTGCGGCCACCGGCGGCAGATCGCGCAGCGCGTCGAGCACGGCGCGAATCTCATCCTCGGAATGATTGGCGGAGAGGAAGAAACGCAGACGCGGCTGGTCCTTGGGCACGCCGATCTGCACGATCGGCGGCACATAGAAGCCGAGGCCGAGCAGATGCTGCGAAGCCCACATGGTCTCGACGCTGTCCTGGAACAGAATCGGCACCACGCCGCGGCCGATCGCCGGCCCGGTGCTCAGCCCATTGGCGTGGGCGTAGTCGCGGAAGAGCTCCGCATTGCGCGCGAGCTTGCCCACGCGCCAGCTCTCCTCCTGCATCAGCCGCAGGGCGGTGCGTGCGGCGGCGAGGATCACAGGCGACAGGCCGACGCTGTAGACGAAGCCCGGCAGAGTATAGCGGAACCAGTCGATGACCGGCTTCTTCGCGCAGACGAAGCCGCCGCAGGAGGCGAGCGTCTTGGACATGGTGCCGACGACGAGATCGAGCCGGCCGGGATCGACGCCCTGCAGCTCGGCGAGGCCGCGGCCGGTCTCGCCCAGCACGCCGAGCGAATGCGCTTCGTCGACCATCAGCCAGGCGTCATGGCGCTCTTTCAGCTCCACGAGGCGCGGCAGATCGGCGGTGTCGCCGTCCATGCTGTATATGCCCTCGACGACAATGAGCACATGGCGGAAGTCTTCGCGCTTATTGGCGAGAAGATGGTCCAGATGCTCGAAATCGTTGTGGCGGAATTTGATCACCTCCGCCGAGGAGGCTTCGCAGCCGGCGACGATGCTGTTATGGGCGAGCTCGTCGATGAACAGAGCGTCGCGCTTGCCGAGCAGCCAGGAGATGGTCGTCACATTGGCGAGATAGCCGGAGACCAGCGTCAGCGCCGCCTCCATGCCGAGAAATTCGGCGATCTCCGCCTCGAAGGGCTTGTGAGTCGAGCGCTCGCCGCCGACGAGGCGCGAGGCCAGCGCGCCGACGCCGAGCCGATGCAGCTCGTGATCGGCCTCCTCCAGAATCTTGGGGTGATTGGCGAGGCCGAGATAGTCGTAATTGGCGAAGCTGACGAAATGCGTCCCCTTCGCCTCGAAATCGGCGCGAAGCCGATCGATCTGCGCGAAGAAGGGATCGTGATATTGGAGGAGCGCATTGCCGGCGAAACGAAATCGTCTCGATGCGTAATCCGAAAGGCTGTTATGCTTCGCCACTTAGTGCGTCATCCCTCGAGTCTGCGGCCGCGCGCGCGTCTCGCGGCGCCGCATTGGAAGAGGACGCCCGATTCCTCGGAACGTCCGCGGTCGGCCCGCAGGCTTAGCACCCTTCGGCGCCATAGCGCCAGCGAAAGCATCGTGGCGCGGGGGAAGTCCTCCTCTGCAGGCGCGCCGGAGGCGGGGATTTCCCCTGCGGCGGAGTTGCTCTATTGGCTCTGCCGATGACCGACATTCCGCATCCTCCGTCCCGTCCCCATGCCGAGCGCGCCTCCGCCCTGCGCCTGCGGGTAGAGGATCTCGCCATCGCCCGCGGCGGGCGGCGCGTGCTCGCGGGACTCGGCTTTACGCTCGCGAGCGGGGAGGCGCTGATCGTCACCGGCCGCAACGGCGCCGGCAAATCGACGCTTTTGCGCGCGCTCGCGGGCCTTTTGCCGCGCCTTTCCGGCCATATCGTGATCGAGGGCGCCGCGGAGGCGGAAGAGCCGGCGACGCTGCTGCATTATCTCGCCCATGCCGATGGGCTGAAGGCGCCGCTCACCGCCCGCGAGAATCTGGAGTTCTGGGCGCAATTTCTGGGGGAGGAGCCGGATCGGCGCAGTCTCTCGCCGGCGGAGGCGCTGGAGCGGGTGGGGCTCGCGCATCTTTCGGAGACGCCGGTCGCCATGCTCTCCGCCGGGCAGAAGCGCCGCATCGCGCTCGCCCGTCTGCTGGTGGTTTTCCGGCCGCTATGGCTGCTCGACGAGCCGACCAGCGCGCTCGACGCCGCCTCGCGGGTGCGGCTCGCGCGGCTGATGACGGAGCATCGCGCGCTCGGCGGTATGATCATCGCCGCCACGCACGAGCCGCTCGGCCTCGAGGATGCGCGCGAGCTGGCGCTGGGAGCGACTTCGTGAAATATCCGCTTCTCGTTCTCTTCCTGCGCGATTTGCGCGTCGCCCGCCGCATCGGCGGTTCGGCGACCATGGGCGTCGTGTTTTTTCTGGTGATGGTGTCGATCGCGCCCTTCGCCATCGGCCCGGACCCCAATCTCCTCGCCCGCATCGGCCCGGCGATCTTGTGGATCGCGGCGCTGCTGGCGAGCCTTCTCTGCCTCGATCGGCTGTTTCAGGCCGATCTCGAGGACGGCTCTCTCGATCTCTTTCACCTCGGCCGCGCGCCGCTCGAGCTGGCGGTTCTGGTGAAATGCGCCGCCCATTGGGTGACGACCGGCCTGCCGTTGACGCTCGCCGCGCCCTTTCTCGGCCTGATGCTCCAGCAGGAGGAGACGGCGCTCGCCGCCGTGACGCTGACGCTTCTGGCCGGCACGCCGGCGCTGACGCTGATCGGCGCCATTGGCGCGGCGGCGACGGTGACGCTGCGCCGCGGCGGCCTGCTGATGGCGCTGCTGGTGCTGCCGCTGACGATTCCGGTGCTGATTTTCGGCGTCTCGGCGGCGGAGGCGGCGACAGGCGGCACCGTGTCCTTCGCCGCGCCTTTCGCCATTTTATGCGCGATCAGCCTCGGCGCGCTGGCGCTGTGCCCTTTCGCCGCGGCGGCGGCGCTGCGGAGCGCGGGGGAGTAGAGGCGGGAACGGCGATAGCTGTTTCTGCTGGGCGACTTCGTGATAGTCTTCGCAAATGACGAAGCGAGACAATCCTATTGCCCGGCGGCGGTCCCTTACCTTGGGGCTGGTGGGCTTTTCGCGCATCAGCGCTGTCGAGGGCGTGCGTCTCGACGCCGACAGCAAGAGAATGTTCGCCAATTTCGAGCGTCGTGGCTTGACCGATGCGGAGCGTCGCTGCGCGATCTACGAAAAGCACGCGAAAAAAGCTTAAGGCGCAGTGTATCGCGCCGTCGTCGATCCCTATTGCTATAGCGGAACGAGGGTTCTGAAAAATCGTCTTGGACTTCGCGCGCAGGCCGATCTCGACGCATTCGAAGCGGATGCGACGGCGCAACGGTTTTCCGAACCGCTGCCGACGGGGCGCTTCGGCGTTCGACATTATCGCGCCGTCCATCGCCATATTTTCGGAGACGTCTATCGCTGGGCCGGCTGTTTCCTTTCCGTGAGAATCGCCAAGGGCGCGAGCATGTTCTGCTACCTGGAGCATATCGCCGCCGAAATGGCGCGGATATTCGACGGCCTTCGAAACGACGGCTGTCTCAGGGACTTGCCCGTCGATCTCTTTGCCGCGCGATCCGCTCGCTTCTTATCGGAGCTCAACGCCGTTCATCCGTTTCGAGACGGCAACGGCCGGGCGCAACGCGCGTTTTTTTGCGCTCCTCGCCGATCACGCGGGGCGCACGCCGAAGCTGCACAGACTGAAAGCGGAGTCCTTCCTCGCCGCCATGATCGAAAGTTTTCACGGCCGGGAGGAAAAGCTCATAAGCGAGATCGGGCGGCTGGTATCCTGATCCGAACTCCCGCCCCGCTTCAGTACAACCCGCCCGTCCCGCTGCCGACCTGCTTGTCCACATCCTGCGCGGCGCCGGACTGCAATCCGCCGTCGCTGCCGGCCGGGGAATAGGAGTCCGGCGGCGCGGTGCCGGGCTTGAAGGCCTCGAGGATGGAGCCGGAGCCCTTCGAGCGCAGGCCCGAATGCGGATCGACCGAGATCAGCTTGATGCCCGGCGGCACGCGGAAAGGCACGTCGGGCTTGTCCTTCAGCGCCACCGTCATGAAGTCGCGGAAGATCGGCGCGGCATAGGTCGCCGCCTGGGCGCTCTTGCCCTCGCCGACCGGGCGGGGGCGGTCGTAGCCGATATAGACGCCGACGGCGAGATCGGGCGAGAAGCCGACGAACCACAGGTCCTTGGCCTCGTTGGTCGTGCCCGTCTTGCCGGCGAGATGCTTGCCCACAGCTTTGATCGACTGGCCGGTGCCGCGCTCGATGACGCCTTCCATGATGGAGGTGATCTGATAGGCGGTCAGCGGATCGAGCACCTGCTCGCGCTTGTCGATCAGCTTGGGCTCGTTCTGGCTCTCCCATTTGGGGGCGTCGCAGCCCAGGCACTGGCGCTCGTCATGGCGATAGATCGTCTTGCCCCAGCGGTCCTGAATGCGGTCGATCAGCGTCGCCTTCACGCGTTTGCCGCCATTGCAGAGCATGGAATAGGCGGTCACCATGCGCATCACCGTCGTCTCGCCGGCGCCGAGCGCCATGGGCAGATAGAGCGGCATGTCGTCGTAAATGCCGAAGCGCTTGGCGTATTCGGCGATCAGCGGCATGCCGACATCCTTGGCGAGGCGCACGGTCATCATATTCTTGGAGTGCTCGACGCCATAGCGCAGCGGATGCGCGCCAGTGCCGTGGGCGCCCTCGAAATTCTCCGGCGTCCAGCTCTCGCCATTGGCCTGCACGATGGTGATCGGCTCGTCGAGGATGGAGGAGGAGGGCGTGTAGCCATTGTCGAGCGCGGTGGCGTAGACGAAGGGCTTGAAGGAGGAGCCCGGCTGGCGCAGCGCCTGCGTCGCGCGGTTGAACTCCGACTGATCATAGGAAAAGCCGCCGACCATGGCGAAGACGCGGCCCGTATACGGGTCCATCGCCACCATGGCGCCGGAGATTTCCGGGATTTGGCGCAGCCGATACTGCCCCGGCCGGCCGGAGAGCGGCTCGACATAGATGACGTCGCCCGGCGTCACTGCGGCGCGAACGCTGCGGCCGGCCCAGCGCATGCCCTCTTGCGAGAGCTGGCCGGTCTCGCGCTCGCGCGCCACCTCGCCGGATTTCTCGCGTCCGGGCTGCAGGCCGATGCGGGCGAAGCTGTCATTCGTCTCCAGCACCACGGCGAGACGCCAGGGCTTCACATCGCCGAGCGCGGGAATATCGGCGAGCGGCAGGCCCCAATCATAGGAGATGTCGATATGGCGCATCGGCCCGCGGAAGCCATGCGCCTCGTCGAAGCGCACCAGACCGTCTGCCAGCGCCTTGCGGGTGATGGCCTGCATCTTGGGGTCGAGCGTCGAGCGTACCGAGAGGCCGCCCTCATAGAGCTTCTTATCCCCATATTTGTCGAGCAGCTCGCGGCGCACCTCCTCGGCGAAATAGCCGGCGACATAGGTGTTGGGCGAGGTCACGCGCGGATTGACGCCGAGCGGCTCGGTCTTGGCCTTGTCGCCGTCCTTCTGCGAGACGAAGCCGTCGGCGACCATGCGGTCGATGACGTAATTGCGGCGCTCGAGCGCGCGGTCGCGATGCTGGAACGGATGGTAGTTGTTCGGCGCCTTGGGCAGGGCGGCGAGATAGGCCGCCTCCGGTATCGTCAGCTCATAGACCGATTTGTTGAAATAATTCAGCGCCGCGGCGGCGACGCCATAATTGCCGAGGCCGAGATAGATCTCGTTGAGATAGAGCTCGAGGATGCGGTCCTTGGGATAGGCCGCCTCTATGCGGAAGGAAATCAGCGCCTCGCGAATCTTGCGCTCGAAGCTGCGCTCATTGCCGACGAGGAAGTTCTTGGCCACCTGCTGGGTGATGGTGGAGGCGCCCTGCATGTGCCGGCCGCCCTGGGCGAGGATCGAGGCCGCGCGGGCGATGCCCTCGAAATCGACGCCATTATGCGTGTAGAAATTCTTGTCCTCGGCCGAGATGAAGGCCTGCTTGACGAGCGGCGGAATGGCCGCGCTCGGCAGGAACAGCCGGCGCTCGCGCGAATATTCGGCGAGGATGGAGCCGTCATTGGCGTGGATGCGCGTCGTGACCGGCGGCTCGTAATTGCGCAATTGCGCCGTGTCCGGCAGATCCTTCGAGAACACGTAGACGACGCCGGCCGCCCCGGTCACGGCGATCAGGAACACGATGGCGCCGGTCGCGAAGAGGAAGCCGAAGAACCGGACGAGCAGACGCATGAAGGATGATCCTCGAGGGAGACGCGTTGCTTCAAATCTGGAGCGCGTCGCGCCGACGGCGTCCCGTTTAGAGCATATTTTGTCGTGACGGAAACCCGAATCGGCCTCCCGCCATCCCCATCCTTATCCCAATTTTTATGTTTTATTGTGGGCGCTGTGTCGTGGCCACGGCCTGAGAGGGCGCGCTGGCCTGAAGCTGCGCCGGTTCCCGGCGCTCGTCGAAATAGCGCTCGATCGCCTGCGCCGTGGCGTCCGCGGCGCGCTCGCGCCATTCCGGCGACAGCAGTCGCGAGAGATCGCGGTTGCTGGACAAATAGCCGAGCTCCAACAGAACGGACGGAATATCGAAGGCTTTCAGAACGACGAAGCCGGCCGAGCGGCTCGGATTCTTGTTGAGATGGCCCACGGTCTGCCAATAGGCGATCAGCGTGCGGGCGAAGACATGGCTATAGGCGCGCGTCTCGCGGCGGGTGAGATCATAGAGAATGTCGCCGACCTCGCCCGCTTCCTCGGATTTGCGCTCGAGCCCGGCGGCGCGATCGGCGAAATTTTCCTTCTCGGCGATCTTGGCCGCCTCGGCGTCGGAGGCGCGGGCGGAAACGGTATAGACCGTCGCCCCCTCCACGCTGGTCTCGCCCAGCGTATCGGCGTGGATCGAAAGGAACAGCTCCGCCCCTGCCTGGCGCGCGACGCGCACGCGCTCGTCGAGCGCCATGAAGGCGTCCTCATTGCGGGTGAGCAGCACGCGCATCTTGCCGTCCGCCTCGAGCTTGCCCTTCAGCGCGCGGGCGAATTCGAGGACGATGGTCTTCTCCTGCTCGCCATGCGGGCCGGCGGCGCCGACATCGACTCCGCCATGGCCGGGATCGATGACCAGCAGCGGCTTGGCGTCGGCCGCGGGGGGCGGCGCCTCGGCCGCGGTTCTGGCGGCGGGGGCAGGGGCGAGCCGGGACGCCTCGGCGGCGAAGCTCGCCGCATCCGTGGGCTCGAGCTCGATGACGAGGCGCGGGGTCTCGAGCTTCGAATCGCTCGCGGCGCGAATGATCTTGGCCGGCCGCGCGAGGTCGATGACGATTCGCGAGCGTCCGGGCGCGAAATGACCGAATCGGAAGGAGGTCACGAGATCGTCGCCGCCGCGCTTGTCCTTGGCCGGGCGGCCGATCTCCGGGTCGAGGCGGAAGGCCATCTCCGGGAGATCGACGACGATTCGATAGGGATCGGCGACCGGAAATACCGTCGGATTCACCTCCGCCGTCGTCTCGAAGACCAGACGGGCGTGGTCCTTCTGCTGCTCCATGCGGACGGCGATGGCCGAGAGCGGCTCGGGCGCGGCCGGCCCGGCCGCTGCGGGCGAGCCGGCGAGGGCGAGACAGAGGGCCGCCGCCGCAAATCGCAGCGCAGGCGCACGTCGCCCGCCTCTCCGCGAAGGCCCGGCCTCCGTCGGTCGCTTCTCGTCCATGTTCTGAATCGCCCCGCTTGCGCGTTCGCCCGTTGATAATATGGCGCGGCTCGCGCATGCGCGCGACCCCGAAATCTTTCTGAGGATAACTGGTTAACGCGACGTTAGAGCGCGTTCCGATCGAAAGGAATTCGTTCGATCGATCAGAATTCGCTCGACAAAAGAGAATGATGGCGCGTTCCGATCGAACGGGTTCGTTCGATAGATCGGAACTCGCGCCCCAAAAGCGATCAATGGCGCGGAATCGTCCGATCGCTCGGAACTCGCTTCGAAAAAAAGAGAATTGCGCGCTTTTTCGGCCATTTCGGGTGCCAGCCTGTGGGCGGAGCCTTCGGCCAACTTGCGGTGTCGCCTTCGAGACATTATGTATGGAAACGTTCCGTGGAAGGGTTCGAAATACGCCTCGCGCAATTTCGGCATTTTACGGCGCCGGGAACCGTCTCGGGACGGACGGCGTTTTTTCCGCGGAACGAATTACGTTCGAATGCACGCCTCGCGCGCGGGTTCCGGACGGGCGGGCGCCGCCGTAAGGCGCTGTGACATAAGGTTTTTGTGACGAGCTCATGGCGAAGTCCATGACATGCCGCCAATCGAGGCCCCGCTCCGCGCGAGAGTATCGCGCGCCGGGGGGCGTATCGATTCGCGCTGTCGCGCCGAGCCGTCGTCACTTCGGCTCCTGGTCGGTCCCGCTTCGGCGGCCGGTCGGGCCTCTCGCCCAGTTCGCCGGCGGTCGCGCCGGTTCGCGTATCCGATGTTTCGCGATCGACACCAACTCCCAGAAGACACGCGTCGACGCTCCGACGCTTCGCCGGACCGCGGTCGCATCGTCCCTCACGGGACGTTCGCTCGAGACCGCCGGCGTCGCCTCGCGTCGCGCCGCAAAGAGTTTCTCATGGCCAACAAAATGCTCATCGACGCCTCCCACCCGGAGGAAACCCGCGTAGTCGTGCTACGTGGCAATCGCGTTCAGGAATTCGACTTCGAAGCCGCCGACAAAAGGCCTCTGCGCGGCAATATCTATCTCGCCAAGGTCACGCGTGTGGAGCCTTCGCTCCAGGCCGCCTTCGTGGATTACGGCGGCAATCGCCACGGCTTTCTGGCCTTCGCCGAAATTCATCCTGATTATTATCAGATTCCCGTCGCCGATCGGATCGCTCTGCTCGAGGAGGAGAGCCGCGTCCATCAGCAGGAGGACGAGGAGCCGCGCTCCCATGGCGGTGGCGGTGGCGGAGGTCGTCGCCGCTCGCGCCGCCGCCATTCGGACGGCGCCGAGAAGCGCGCCAATTCCGACGAGGTGATTTCCGAGAGCGCTTCCGAGAGCGAGGAGACCGACGCCGCCGAGGAGGCTGTGTCGGCCGAGGCGCCGGCGGAAGAGATCCGCGCCGAGAGCGCGGAGCCCGAATCGCTCGCCGAGAGCCCTTCTGCCGAGGCGAGCCCGCAGGAGGCCGACGAGGCCGAGCCGATCGCCATCGATCCGCAGGGCTTCGGCGTCGTCGAGGTCGGCCATGTCGAGGAAACGCCGGCCGAGCCGGCCGAGGCCGATCACGAGGTCAAGGCCCGTCGTCAGGACGAGCGGGACCAGAGCGAGCGCTATGTGGAGCATGAGGTCGAGCGCGAGGAGGCCGAGGCCCGCCGCCGCCGCGACGACGACCATGACGACGAGGAAGAGCACGAGGACGAGGAAGAGCACGTCGAGCATATCGGCGGCGACGCTATGGAAGAGGTGCCGCACCGGCCCTCGCGCTCGCGCCGTCAATATAAGATCCAGGAGGTCATCAAGCGCCGCCAGGTTCTGCTCGTGCAGGTCGTCAAGGAGGAGCGCGGCAACAAGGGCGCGGCGCTGACCACCTATCTCTCGCTCGCCGGCCGCTATTCCGTGCTGATGCCCAACACCGCGCGCGGCGGCGGCATCTCCCGCAAGATCACCGACGGCGCCGATCGCAAGCGCCTGAAGGAGATCGTGCAGGAGCTCGAAGTTCCGGAGGGCATGGGCGTCATTCTGCGCACTGCCGGCGCCACCCGCACCAAGGCCGAGGTCAAGCGCGACTTCGAATATCTCCTGCGCATGTGGGAGAGCGTGCGCGAATTGACCCTGCGCTCCAGCGCGCCGACGCTCGTCTATGAGGAAGGCTCGCTCATCAAGCGCGCCATCCGCGACCTCTACGGCCGCGACGTCGAGGAGGTCATCGTCTCTGGCGAGGAGTCCTATCGCGAGGCGAAGGACTTCATGCGCATGCTCATTCCGAGCCACGCCAAGAATGTCCGCCTCTATCGCGATCCCAATCCGATCTTCGCCTCGGCCGGCGCGGAGGCGCAGCTCGACGCGTTGTTCTCCAATCAGGTGACGCTGAAGTCGGGCGGCTATCTCGTCATCAATCAGACCGAGGCGCTGGTCGCCATCGACGTGAACTCGGGACGCTCCACCCGTGAGCATAATATCGAGGACACGGCGCTGCGCACCAATCTGGAGGCGGCCGATGAGGTCGCCCGCCAGCTGCGCCTGCGCGATCTCGCCGGCCTCATCGTCGTCGATTTCATCGACATGGAAGAGAGCCGCAACAATCGCGCCGTCGAGCGCCGCTTGAAGGATGCGCTGAAGAACGACCGCGCCCGCATTCAGGTCGGCCGCATCTCGCATTTCGGCCTGCTCGAAATGTCGCGCCAGCGCATTCGCGCCGGCGTGCTCGAGGGCTCGACCGTGCCTTGCCCGCATTGCGCCGGCGCCGGCACGGTGCGCTCCACCGCCTCGATCGCGCTGCATGTGCTGCGCGTGCTCGAGGATGCGCTCATCAAGAGCGCAGCGCATGACATCAGCCTGCGCACGCGCACTGTGGTGGCGCTCTATATTCTCAATCAGAAGCGCAACCATCTGCAGGCTCTGGAGCGCCGCTTCGGCGTCGCCATCACCGTCTCCGCCGACGACAGCCTGACCGGCACCTCTTATCATGCGCTGGAGCGCGGCGAGCCGGCCACCGGCGTGCGCGAGCTTCCGGCCCAGAACGCGCTGCGCGTCGATTCGCTCGCCGATCTCGAGGATGAGATCGAGTCGATCGAGGCCGAGCCGGTCGCGGAAGAGGACGAGATCGTCGAACGCCGGCCCGAGGTCGCCGAGCGCCGGCCCGATGCCGCGCGACGCGAGGAGCGAGCCGCGCGCCCGCCCTTCGTCGAGGAAGAGGGCGACGATCAGCCGCGGGCGCGCCGTCGGCGCCGTCGTCGCGGACGCGGCGGCGGACTCTCCGGCGGAGAAGCGCCGGCGCCGGGCGCCGAGCAGCCGTCGGATGAAGGCCTCGCCATTGTCGCGGAGATCGACGGCGTTCCCACCGCGCCCTCCAATGAGGTTCCGCGTCCCGCCGAACGGGGTAGCCGCGGCGGACGCGGTCGCCGCGCCGGCCGTTGGACGCGCTCCTCGCCGCTGCCGCCCGAATTTCGCGAGCAGGGCGCTTTCCCGCTCGACGAGGGCGCCGCCGACACGGCCGTTTCCCCGGCCGAGGCGCATATCCCGCCTTATGAGGCGATCGAGGCGCCTCCGGCTCCCGTCGTGACGGAGTCCGCCACGATCATCGAGGCGTCGGTCCCGGAGGCTCCGGCTTCGGAAGCCCCCGCCTCGGAAGCGCCAGCCGATTCGGCTCCGCCGGTCGCGGCCGCCGCCCCTAGAGCGCCTGCGCCCGAGGCGCCTGCGGAGGCTTCGGCTCCCGCGGCCCCTGCGCCGGAGCCTGCGGCTCCGCCGTCTCCGATCGTGCATGAGGCCGCCACTCCGCCGGCTCCGCCGCGCAAGCCGACCGAGACGATCATCACGGAGGCCGACCCCAATCGTCCCAAGAAGGGCGGCTGGTGGCAGCGGGCCAAGGCCTCGCTCGGCGGCGAGTGACGAAAAAAGCGCGACGGCCTTGAGCAGGCCGTCGCGCCTTTCTTTTCCGTGAGCTTACGTGCCGAGTTACTTGCCGAGCGCCTTCGCGCAATCCGGCCCGAGTTCCGATGCATGGTTCTGCAGGCAGGCGATGATGCGGCCGCCGCCCGGCATGACGCCGCTGCAGAAGCGCTGATAATCCTCCTTGCAGGCTTTCTTCATCGCATCGGCCTTGGCGCCGGCGGGCGCCGTCTGCGCTGCGGCCGGACCCGCGGCCAGGGCGAGCGCCACTGCGGCGAGGGCGTAAAGCGTCGTTTTATTCATCGTCATTCTCCTCTTTTTGAAAAAACTCAGGCTGTGATGGCCTTCGCCTCTCTGTGGCGGGGCGTTTCCTCGGATGCGCCGGGCGGCGCGAACAATGCCCGCAGCGCAGCGCGCCAATCGGCGGCGGCGGCGGCGTCGCGGAACATTGCGGCCCATTCGCCGAGCGCGATCTTCAGCGGATTGAAGCTCGGCGTTCCGCCGACGAGCCCGTAGCGCAGCGCTTCCTGCTTCGGCGCCTCGGCGAATGTGCCGAACAGGCGATCGAAGACGATCAGCACGCCGCCGTAATTCCTGTCGAGACAGGATTCGTTGGAGGCGTGATGCACGCGATGATGCGCCGGCGTGTTCAGCACATATTCCAGCGCGCCCAAGCGCGGGCAGAACTCCGTATGGATGAAGAACTGGTAGAGCAGATTGCCGGTCAGCATCAGCGCTATGGCGATGGGGTGGAAGCCGATGAAGGCGAGCGGCAGGAAGAACAGGAAATTGCCCGAGAGCCCCGCCGTCCATCCAAGCCGCACCGCCGCCGTATAATTCATGCGCGTCGGTGAATGATGAACGCTATGCGTCGCCCACAGCCAGCGCACGCGATGCGAGGCGCGATGGTCCCAATAATAGAAGAATTCGACGCCGATGAAGAGCGCGACGAGAGCGAGCGCGCTGGTCGGATCGAAATCGAGGAGGCGATGCTCATAGGCGAAGGCGTAAGGCCCGGCCAAGATCAGCGCCTCGGCCCCGCGCAGCAGCGAGCGCCCGAGCGCTACGCCCAGTGAGGCGGCGCTCTCGCGCAGATCGTGACGCTCGTGCGCGGTAAAACGCGCGAATGCATATTCGAGCGCCATGAAGCCGATGGCGGCGGCGAGAATGATCAGCCTCGCATGGAGGTCGATCGGGGAATTGGTGAGTTGCGGCATGATGGGTCTCCTGCTCTCAACGCGAGACAGAGCGCGTGTAGTCATAGGAGCGGCCGCGCGGACCAGAGCCTTGGCCGCTGACATTGCAGGAGCCGCCGCCGCAATTCGCCGAGCCGGAACGGCTCCAGGCTCCGCGAGGGCCGGAACCACCGCCGCTCCAGGAGCACGAGCCGCCGGCGCAGCTTCGCGAGGAGCCCCAATTGCTCGTCCCGCGCGGACCGGTGAAAGAGCCGCTGCGCGTCCAGGCGTCGGCCTCGGACACGGCGGCGAATGTCATCAGCGCGGCCAGAGCCGGAGCGGCGATGGATCGAAACATGTGAAATCTCCTCTTCCTCTTGCCGTCGATGCTTCGACGTGAGGATGAGGATGCGCGCGCTTCGTTCTGCGCCGATCACCGCCGCGCGACTTTTCGTCTCCTTTTGTCGCGCTTTCGTAACATCGTGTAACAGCGCCTCTCGCGCTCTTGCCTGAAAGGCGCGGTGGATCGACATTTGCCTCATGAGCGCGCCCGCGGCCCGAATTCTGATGGTGGAGGACGATCCAGAGATCGGCCGGCTGGTCGGCGATTTTTTGCGCCGCGAGGGCTTCGAGCTCATTCTCGCGCAGGACGCGCGAGCGATGGACGAATCGCTCTCTCTCGCGCGGCCGGATTTGTTGATCCTCGATCTGATGCTGCCGGGCGAGGACGGCCTCTCCATCTGCCGGCGCTTGCGCGCGAGCGATTCTCTGCCGATCCTGATGCTGACGGCGAAAAGCGACGAGATCGATCGCGTCGTCGGCCTCGAAATGGGCGCCGATGATTATCTGACGAAGCCTTTCGGGCCGCGCGAATTGCTCGCCCGCGTGCGCGCGCTGCTGCGCCGTGCGCAGGCGGAGCCGAGCCGGCCGGCGAGCCGGCGCTATTCTTTCGATCGCTTCGTGCTCGATCTCGACGCGCGCAACTTCGAATCCGCCGGCGCGCCGATCGCGCTGACCAGCGCGGAATTCGATTTGCTCGCCTGTTTCGCCCAGCATCCGCGCCGCGTGCTGACGCGCGATCAATTGCTCGATTGGACGCATGGCCGCAACGCCGATCCTTTCGATCGCGCGATCGACATGCTGGTCTCGCGCCTGCGCAAGAAGCTCGATGCGGCGGGCGCGAGCGGCGATCTCATCGCCACTGTGCGCAATGGCGGCTATTTGTTCAAAGCCGAGGTTCGGCGCCTCTCATGATGTCGCGCTGGACCATAGCCGCGCGCCTCACGCTCATCGTCATCGTGAGCCTGACCGCCGTTTGGGTCGCCGCCATCGCCGCTCTCTATCGCTTCACCGCGGATGAGAGCGCGCGCGCACGGCCGACCCCCGAACATGTCGCCGCCGTCGTCGAGCTGATCGAGCGCACGCCGCCGCAAATGCGCGCGCTGGCGCTGGAGGCGGTGGCGTCGCCGCTATTCGCGCCGCGGCTTCTGCCGGCCGGCGTGGTCGCGACGCCGTCCGGTCCGCTCGTCGCGGAAGACATTCGCCGCGACTATGCCGCCGCGCTGGACGGCCGCGCGCTGGTTTTGGAATGGCGCCCCACTTTGCCGATCGGCCGCCGATTTCCGCGTCTCGCGGGCGCGCTCTCTAATGCGCTCGAGTTCCGCATCTCATTGAGCGGCGGCGAGACTCTGCTCATCGACACGCGCGGCGCGATGATGGTGGCGCGTTCGGGCGTTCCGGTCGGGCTGCTCGCCGGCCTTTTCGGCACGCTCGTGGCGCTCGCCGCGCTGCTCGTCATGCATCGCGAGACGAAGCCGATCGCGCGTCTCGCCGCCGCGGTCGACGCGATCGATCTTTCCGGCGAGCCGGCGCCGCTGCCGCGCCAGCGCGGCAATGCGCCGGAAGTGCGCGCGCTCGTCGCCGCCTTCGAGCGATTGCAGGCGCGGCTCTTCGGTCTCCTGCGCGCGCGCATGGCGCTGATCGGCGGCATTTCGCATGACGTGCGCACATTCGCGACGCGCCTGCGGCTGCGCGTCGAAGCGATCGCCGACGATGGCGAGCGGAGCCGCGCCATTGCGGATATAGACGATATGATCCGGCTGCTCGACGATGCGCTTCTCTCGAGCCGCGCCGGCGCGGGTGAGCTCGCGCGCGAGATGATCGATGTCGCGGCGCTGCTTCGCGCCGAGATCGAGGATCGCGCGCAGAGCGCAGCTGTCGATATAGATTTGGGCGGCGTCGCCGATGCGATCGTTCTCGGAGATCGATTGGCGCTACGTCGCGTCTTCGCCAATCTTATCGACAATGCGCTGAAATATGGCCATGCCGCGCACGCTTCTCTCACATTGCGCGGCGCCTGCGTCGAGATCGCCGTCGAGGACGAAGGGCCGGGAATCCCGGAGGCGCAGCGCGCGCTGATGCTGGAGCCGTTCAGCCGGCTGGAGACATCGCGCAGTCGCGGCGCGGGCGGCGCCGGCCTCGGCCTCGCCATTGTGCGCGCGCTCGTCGAGGCGCATGGCGGCGAGGTGACGATCGGCCGTGCCTCGAAAGGCGGCGCGCGCGTCGCCGTTACGCTGCCTTTGTTTTAAAAGGTCGGTTCACTTTCCGAGCCAGGCTGCGAGACGCTCGAGGCCGAGACGCACCTCGCTCTCCGGCCCGGCGTAGGAGAAGCGCAGCATGCGCTTGCCGCGCGCGCGATCGAAATCGATTCCGGGTGTGACGGCGACGCCGGCCTCCTCCAGCATGCGCTTGCAGAAGGCGGCCGAATCCGCGGAAAAGCGCGAGATATCGGCGTAGATGTAAAAGGCGCCGTCCGGCGGCGCGAAATCGGCGAAGCCCAATTGTGGCAGCCGTTCCAGCAAGAGCGCGCGGCTGCGCGCATAGCCGGCCTTCACCGCCTCGAGCTCCGCCTTCGCGTCGAAAGCCTCGAGCGCGGCGATCTGCGCCAGCGTCGGCGCGGAGATGGCGAGCGATTGTTGCAGCCGCTCCATCGGCCGCACCAAGGATTCTGGCGCGACCAGCCAGCCGAGCCTCCAGCCGGTCATCGCGTAATATTTGGAGAAACTGTTCACGACGATGGCGTTGCGCGAATGCGCCAGCGCCGTCTCGCAAGCGCGCTCATAGGAGAGGCCGTGATAGATCTCGTCGGAGACGAAAAGAATTCCGGCGTCCTCGCAAAAGGCGCAGATTTTTTCAAATTCGTCGCTCGGAATCATCGCTCCGGTCGGATTGGCCGGGCTCGCCAGCAGCGCGCCGTCGAGGCGCTTTGCGCGATGCGCCGCCTCGAGCAGAGCGGCGGTCGGCGAATAGCGCGTGTCGGCGCCGACATCGATCAGCACGGGCTCGAGGCCGAGCGAGGCGAGGATATTGGCGTAGGCCGGATAGCCCGGCGCCGTCATGGCGATGCGCGCGCCCGGATCGAAACCAGCGAGAAAGGCCAGCAGAAAAGCGCCCGACGATCCGGTGGTGACGATGACGCGCTCCGGCGAGACTTCGACGCCATAGGCCTCGCCATAATGGCGCGCGATGCGCTGGCGTAGCGCTGGCCGGCCGAGCGCTTCCGCATAGCCGATGGCGCCTTCGGCGAGCGCGCGCGCCGCGGCCTCGCGCACGGCGAGCGGCGCCGGCGCGCCGGGCTCGCCCAGCTCCATATGGACGATGCGGCGGCCCTGCCGCTCGAGCTCGCGCGTTTCGCTCAGCACATCCATCGCGATGAAGGGCGCGATGGCGCTGCGTTTGGAAGGGGAGGGAGGCGTCGTCATGCGATCAGCATAGCGGCGACGAATATGACATTCGTGGGGCGCGCCGCTGCGCTCTCGTTCGGCTAACGGGCGAAGCCGCGCTGGCGCAGCAGCGCATCGACATTCGGCATGCGGCCGCGGAAGGCGACATAGGCCTCGGCCGGGTCCTGCGTTCCGCCGGCGGCGTAGATGTGACGGCGCAAGCGTTCGGCAATGTCGGGCGCGAAAGGATCGCCGGCCTCGAGGAAAGCCTCATAGGCGTCGGCGTCGAGCGTCTCCGCCCAGAGATAGGAGTAATAGCCGGCCGAATAGCCGTCGCCGGCGAAGACATGGGTGAAATGCGGCGTCCTGTGGCGCATCACGATCTCTTCCGGCATCGATATGCGCGCGAGGCTCTCGCGCTCGAAGCGAGGCGCGTCGAAGCTCTCGTCTATGGCGCTTTCGTGCAGATCGAGATCGACATAGGCGGAGGCGCAGAATTCGACGCTGGCGAAGCCCTGGTTGAAGTGCCGCGACTTTTGGATGCGCTCGAGCAATTCCTCCGGCATGGGCGCGCCGGTCTCGGCGTGGCGCGCGAAGCTACGGAGAATTTCCGGCTCCAGCAGCCAATGCTCGTAGAGCTGCGAGGGCAGCTCGACGAAATCGCGCGCGACATTGGTGCCGGCGACGAGCGGATAGGTGACGTCCGACAACATGCCGTGCAGCGCATGGCCGAACTCATGGAACAAAGTGTGCGCGTCGTCGAGGCTGAGCAGCGTCGGCGCGCCATCGGGCGCGCGTGAGAAGTTCAGCACATTGACGACGATGGGACGAATGCGTCCGCTGAGATTTTCCTGGCTACGGAATTCCGACATCCAGGCGCCGCCGCGCTTGGAGGGGCGCGCGAAATAATCGCCGAGGAAGAGCGCGACATGCTCGCCCTTCGCATCGCGGACATCGAAGGCGCGCACGCTCGGGTGATAGAGATCGAGGCCTTCCACCTCGACGAAGGAGAGGCCGAACAAACGTGTTGCGACATGAAATGCCGCAGCGATCATCTGATCGAGCTGGAAATAGGGACGCAGCTCCGCCTGGTCGAGATCATAGCGCTCCTTGCGCACGCGCTCGGCGTAATGGCGCCAGTCGGAGGCGCCGATCGCGACATTGGCGCCGTCGCGTTCGGCGAGCGCCTGCAGATCGTCGCGCTCCGCCTTCGCCGCCGCCAGCGCCGGCGCCCAGACGCGATCCAAGAGTTCGCGCACCGCTGTCGGCGTCTTCGCCATCGTGTCGTCGAGCTTATAGGCGGCGAAATTCGCAAAGCCGTTGAGCTGCGCGCGCTCCTCGCGCAGGCGCAAAATCTCGGCGATCAGCGCGCGATTATCGGTCGCGCCGCCATTCTCGCCGCGGCTGGCCCAGGCGCGGAAGGCGGTCTCGCGCAGATCGCGGCGCGTCGAGCTCTGCAGAAAAATCTCGACGCTCGAGCGCGCCAGAGTGACGCCAAATTTGCCCGGCACGCCGCGCTCGCGCGCGACATTGGCGGCGGCGGCGCGAAAATCCTCGGAGAGGCCGTTGAGATCGGTCTCGTCGAGCAGCAGAAGATAATCGGCCTCGTCGGCGAGAACATTCTGCGCGAAAGCGGTGGTGAGATTGGCGAGGCGCTCGGATATTTCGGCCATGCGGCGCTTCGCCGTCTCGTCGAGCTTCGCGCCGGCGCGCAGGAAGCGCTTATGCGTCAGCTCCAGCACGCGCGCCTGCTCGTCGGTCAGCGCCAGCGCGTCGCGGCGGGCATAGAGCGCATCGACGCGGGAAAACAGCGCGGCATTCAGCAATATTTCATTCTCGTGCCGCGCCAGCGCGCCGGATATGTCGCGCTCGATCTCCTGCAGCTCGGGCGTGGTGTCGGTCGCGGCGACATTCCAGAAGACGCCGCCGACGCGCGCGAGGAGGCGGCCGGAGCGCTCGAGAGCGGCGATCGTGTTCTCGAAATCGGGCGGCGAAGGATCATCGGCGATGCGCGCGATCTCGGCCAGATTTTCCGCCATGGCGGCCTCGAAGGCGGGACGGTAGTGCTCGGCCTTCAGCGCGCCGAAGGCCGGCAGGCCGAAAGCTTTGGTCGAGGCGGAGAGCAGCGGATTTTCGGTCGTCATCGGATCCCTCGGACTTCGCGGGAGATTTAAGGGCTCGGAGGCCGACGCGCCAGCCGACTCGGCGGTTGTTGTCGATCCTTTAGTAGTGTAGTAGATTTATAGACTGAATATAATGAGGCGACGGTTTCCGCCGCCTGTCGAAGGAGCGGCGCGGTGACGGAAGCAAAGCATGGGCCGCATGCAGGAAATGGGTCCGAGCTCAGCGGCTTTCCGCAGCTCGGCCGCATCGTCGCGGAGCTCGGCGAATTGCGCCGCGCCGCGCAGAAGCGCCGCTATCGCGATGGGCGCCTGCCCGAGCTGCCCTCGCGCGAGGCGACGATGGAAATCATCGATGGGCTCGCGGCGAGCCTCTATCCGCGCCATTTCGGTCCGCCGGAGCTGACCACCGACGGCGCCGACGGCTTCGTGCTCTACACGCTGGACAAGAGCCTGCGCGCCTTGCGCGAGCAGGTGCGCCGCGAGCTGCAATTGCTGGCCAATGGCTCGGACGACGGAACCATAGACCATCGCTCGCACGCGCATGAGATCGTCGATGCTTTCGGGCAGGCGTTGCCGCGGATACGCGCGCTGCTCGACACTGATATTCGCGCCGCCTATGAGGGCGATCCCGCGGCCAAGAGCCTCGACGAGGTGGTGTTCTCCTATCCCGGACTTTCGGCGATCATTCGCCACAGGCTCGCGCATCGTCTCTATCTGCTCGGCGCGCCCATGCTCGCGCGGCTCGTCTCGGAGATCGCGCATTCGGCGACGGGAATCGACATTCATCCCGGCGCGGAGATCGGCGAAGCCTTCTTCATCGATCACGGCACCGGCGTCGTCATCGGCGAGACCGCCGTCATCGGCAAGAATGTGCGGCTCTATCAGGCGGTGACGCTGGGCGCCAAGCGATTCGAGGTCGATGCGGACGGCGCGCTGGTGAAGGGCGGCGCGCGTCACCCGATCATAGAGGACGATGTGGTGATCTACGCCGGCGCCACAGTGCTCGGCCGCATCACCATCGGCCGCGGCTCGGTGATCGGCGGCAATGTCTGGCTGACGCATGGCGTGCCGGCGGGCAGCAATGTCACGCAGGCGAAGCCGCTGAGCGAATCCTTCACCTTCGGCGCCGGCATCTGATCGTCACGGTCGAGCGTCACGGCGCCAGCTCGGGGGCGCTCGCCGCCGGCTCCTCCTTCGCTTCTATGTCGCCCGTCGGCGCGCTATGCGCGGACAGCGCCGAGCACAGCGCCGCCGCATTGTCCCATGTGCAGGTGGTCGCGCCGATTCCGCGCGTGCATGTGCATCGGTAGAGCACGCCCGCCACGCATCGCGTGGCGCCGGAGTCGTTCGTCGATCGACAATCCTGGGCGGCGGCGGCGCTCGCGGCGATCACAATGGCGGCCGTGAGGCTTCGCATCGGATAAATCATGACGGATGCTCCGAAGATGTCTGCGGATCGACCCCGGGCTATCTATCGCGTCGTCGAAGGGGTTCAATACGCGTCGACTCGTCGCGCCCGCGACCGCGCGAATCGCGTTCCCCGGCCGCGAGAGAGGAGACGCCATGATTCGCGATTATGTCAGCCACGCCGCCAATGAGCGGACGTTTCTCGCATGGGTTCGCACCGGCATTGCGATCATGGCGCTCGGCTTCGTGATCGAAAAATTCGACCTTTTCGTGCATACGATCAGCATCACGCTACCGGAGGTAGAGCGCGGTCCGATCTTGCAGCGTTTCGAAAAATTGTCGGGACCATTGACGAGCGGTGGAGGCGGCGGCCTGCTGGTGCTCGGAGGAGTCGCGCTGATCGTCGTCGCAACCGTGCGTTTCATCCGCACGCGGCGTCTCATCGCCGACGAGGCGCAGCATGGTTTCGACGCTGGCGTGTTCGAGCTTGTCGTTCTCGCCGCTCTGCTGCTGCTCGGCTCGGGATTCGTCGTCTATCTCGCGATCGGCTGACGCGGCGCGACGATCGCGCTTGTCGCGACCGCTTCACCGACCATGCGTGCCCGTCGCGGGGAGGTCTTCCTCGAGCGGCTCGATCGGCGCCGGCGCCTCGTGCTGCGGCGCGCGCCGCGGCCCGCCTTCCTGTTCGGCGCGGCGGAATTCCTCATATCCCTCGTAGATCGGCGCGAGCAGGCCGTTGCATTCCGAGCGCGACAATTTCGTCTTGTGCATGAGAATCTCGACGGTGCGCTCCAGCTCCTTTTGCAAATGCCGCAGCCGCATCGCTGTGACCGATTGCAGCTCCTCGAAGATGGAGAAGCTCAGCCGCTGCTTCTCCTCTTCTGAGAGCGAGGCGGTGTAATGCGTCTTGTGCATGAAGGACTGCGCCAGACGAAAGGCGGTGTTCATATTGCGGTCATCGACGCCGTCCTGCGGCGGCGCGCCGAGGAAAATGTGCTCGGCGATTCGCGGCGCGAGCGCGCGCATCGCATGCAGCGCATCCTTGTCGGCCGGCGTCGCGAGATCATTGATGAAATGGGCGACGCCTTTCTCCTGCTCGAATTGCACATCGGCGAGCCAGAGATCGGAGCCGGCGCGTCCAGAGCCGCGAAACAGCGAGACGCTGTGTGTGCGCAAGCCGCCGGTCGCCGAGATCAGCATGATGCCGGCGGCGCGCGTCGCCGTGCGGCGCCGTCCCGATGTGTCTGGATCGGTGGGGGCCATGCGCTTGCTCACGGCGCGGCGCATAGCGCGCGCGGCCTTCTCGGCGCGCAGGCGCTCGGCCTCTATGCGCTGCTGCTCGCGCAGCGCGGCGAGCGCCTGCTCGCGCGCCGCCATCGCCTCCGCATCGATCGTCGACGTCTCCGCCTTGCTCGGCTTCGTCTTGCGTCGCGTATGCGCGATATAGGTGCCCACGCCGCTCCTCCGCAGAGCGCTCGGCTCATCGATCGCGATCTCATGAAATGTCGCGAGCGTCCGAGGCGCAGGAGAAACGCTAGCGCCGAAGACGACGGCTTCGCGATTGTGGAGATTCCCCCTGTGGCGAACACGCAAGCCTGCGTGGGGAGGGGGCGGCCGGCGCGGCGGCGCTCGGCGTCCATCGCCCTGCGAAGGCGGGGAAAAGCGGATATATTCCTATTTACCTAGTCGTGTTTATCAATTAAATTTCGCGGCGATTTTTTCCTGATTTCGCCGTGGGCGGAACCGCCGCCGCGGCCATTCAGCGCGAGGCGGAGCGTCACGAATGTCGATCTTGCTCTTTCTGCACCGATGGGTGGGCGTCGTATTGGCGCTGTTCATGCTCGTCTGGTTCTCGACCGGATTTTCCATCGCCTTCATCGGCTCGCCGACAATCGATCGCGCGCAGCGGCTGGCGCATGCGCCGGCGCTTCTTCCGCAGGACGGCTGGCTCTCGCTGGGCGAGGCGCTGAGCGCCAGCGCTGCGGCCCGCGCGCAGGCCGTCAAGGCCGGTGGCGAGGCTGCCGGCGGCGGAATGGGGCATGGCGGTGGAACGGGAGGCGGAGGCCGTCACGCGCATGGCGGCGGCGCCAAGGCCGAGAGTGGCCTCGCCGACGCGCGGCTGCTGCGGCTGGGCGAGGAGCCGATCTGGCTCATCGAGGACGGCGCCGGCCGGCGCTTCGCCCTGTCGGCGACGAATGGCGCGCTGGTCGAGGTCGACCTGCAGGCGGCGGAACGAATCGCCCGCGACTGGCTCGGCGCGCCCTCGCTGCTCTATCTCGACACGGTGGATGCGGCCGTCGGCGTGCGCAACGCCGAGTCGCTGAAGCCGTTGCATCGATTCGCGACGGGCGACGCCGCGGGCACGCAGATCATCGTCTCGGCGCGCACGGGCGAGGTCGCGCAAGTATCGACGCGAGTCGAGCGCGCTTTCATCTACGCCGGCAATTGGCTGCATCTCTTCCGCTGGCTGGATGTGCTCGGCGCCGGCGATTATCGCCGCGACGCGCTCACCTATGTCGGATTTTTCGCCGCCATCGGCGCCTTCAGCGGCATCGTCATCGGCTGGATCAAATGGAAGCCGGGATTTTTCGGCCGTCCGACCTATGCGCGTGGACGCACGCAGCCCTATCGCGAGACTTGGCTGAAATATCATTTCTGGGCCGGACTCATCGGCGGGACTTTCGCTTTCTTCTGGGCGGCGAGCGGCTTTCTCTCCACCAATCCCGGGCAGATCTTCTCGCAGGCGACCGCGAGCCGCGAGGAGCTGGCGCGCTATCGCGGCGCCGCGCTTCCGCCGGCTTTCGTCGATTGGCGGCCTACAGCCGCGCTCGGTCTCGCCGCCGATATCGTCGAGCTGTCCTGGAGCCGCCTCGGCGAGGAGGCGCTGCTGCTCGCGCAATCGCGTGACGGCGCGCGCCGCGCCGTCGCTGTTCCGGGCGCCGTCGCCGGCCTCGGCGAGCAATCGCTTCTCGCCGCCGCGACTCGGCTGAAGGAGGGCGTCGCCATTGCCGGCGCCGAGACGCTCGCTGATTACGATTCCTATTATTTCGCCAATCATCGGCAGACGGCGCTCGACAAGCCCTTGCCCGTGCTGCGCGTCGATTTCGCCGACGCCGAGCATACGTCTCTCTATGTCGATCCGACAGACGGCCGCCTGCTCGCGAAATTCGACACGAGCCGGCGCGTCTATCGCTGGGTCTATTCGGCCGTGCATCATTGGGATTTCGGCTGGTTCCGCAATCATTGGCTCTGGTGGGGCTGGATGGGCGTCTGGGTCTCCTTCGGCGTCGCGCTGAGCGCCAGCGCCGTGGTGCTGGCATGGCGGCGCCTGCGGCGCTCCATTCCCGTCCTCCAGGCGGCGAGCGGCGAAAGGCGCGCCAGACGCGCTACGCAAACCGCCTGACAGGCGTCCGCTCCGGCCGGAACTCTCTATTTTCATCATAGGGTTGAGAGAAAAATACCCCGTCTCCGTGAGGAGGCGGGGCATTTTTTTTGCGCGCGCGCAATCTCCCTGTTGCAGTGGCGCCACAGGCGATGCGCGAAAGGCCGCCGCTCGCCGGGAAGGGTGAGCGAAGCTGTTGACGTCCCCTACGAAATCTACGTAGTCTATAGATATTATACGTAAGCGCGCCATGGGGGAGCGCTGCGTAGACCGTCGCCGCGGCTCCGCAAGGGGCCGCGTGCGACGGGACATGGGGAAACTGTGGTGATGTCGAGAGCGAGTGGAGCAAAGAGAGAGTCGCGTGCGAATTTGTTGCGCAGCGTCGGTTTCGCCTCATTGGCCGCGGCGGGCGTTCTGGCCTACGGAGTGGTTTTGGCCGGCCCTGCGGCCGCGCAATCGGCGCCTGCGCCGGCCGCCGACGCTGCGGTCGCCCAGGCCGACGCCGCCGCAGCCGCCAATGCGCAGGTCGACGATGTGACCGTCACCGCGCGACTGCGCGAGGAGAAAGCCCAGGACGTGCCGCTGCCGGTCAGCGTCGTCGGCAGAAAGACCGCCGAGCGCGAGCATATCGAGCGTCTGGGCGATTTCGCGCAGAAGGTGCCGAATTTCGTTCCTTATGTCACCAATCCGCGCACCTCCGCCATGGCGATCCGCGGCATTTCGGGCATTTCCGGCGGCGCCGACGGCTCGGAATCGGCGGTCGGCCTCATCGTCGACAATGTGTTCTACACGCATGTCGGCTTCCAATGGGCCGATTTCGTCGATCTGCAGAGCCTCGAGGTGGCGCGCGGCCCGCAGGGCACGCTGCTCGGCAAGAACACGACGGTCGGCGCCGTCGTCATTCACACACAGCTGCCGTCCTTCACGCCGGAGGCGAGCTTCGAGACCTCCTTCGCCAATCGCAGCCGCATCATCGAGAAGACGAATATCAGCGGGCCGATCATCGACGATAAGCTCGCCTATCGCGTCACCTTCTTCCTGGACAAGGGCGACGGCGCGATCAATGACGCGCTCACCGGCGCCGATCTGCTCAACAATAATCGTTGGGGCGTGCGCGGCCAGCTCTATTATGTCGGCGATAATTTCACCGATCGCCTGATCTTCGATCGCCTGCGCTCGGACGAGTACAACAATTACAGCGGCGTCATCGGCAATAGTTTCCCCGTATGGGCCAATGGCGCGGTCAACACGACCTATGCGCAAAATCTCGCGTCGCGTCTGCATTATCCGATGCTCGTCAATAGCCCTTATTCGCCGGTCATGTCGCGCCTAGGCAATCTCGACCAGCGCACGACGGGCGTCTCCAACGAGATCAATGTGCAGCTCGGCGAGCACACGCTCACGGCGATCTCCGCCTGGCGCGAGTTCATCCTGCATCCGCGCAACTCGCTCGGCAATAATTACACCCAGATCAGCGGCAACGCCTATGACGTGAAGGTCGATCAATATTCGCAGGAGGTTCGCCTCGCCTCGCCCAAGGATCAGACGCTCGAATGGCAAGTGGGCGTCTATAGTCTATACGAGACGGTGTCGTCCTATCAGCACACCGACTATGGCTATCAAGCGTCGCAATGGCTGCTCAATAATTTCAACGCGAATCCGGCGCTGCTCAACGGCACGTCGGAGCATACGGACGGCAAGGCGCGCACCTTCAGCCTCGCGGAATTCGGTCAGGCGACCTGGCACATAGATGAGCAATGGTCGCTGACCGCGGGTCTGCGCGACACGTTCGAGATCAGGGGCGGCTCGGATTTCGGCTGGGCGAGCGGCGTCTACACGGCGGCGCAGGCGGCGGCGATGCAGACCGCTTATGGCGCGACCTTCTTCGACACCGGCGGACAGAAGGCGACGCGCAACTCGCTTTCGGGCCTCATCAATCCGTCCTACAAATATAGCGAGAACATTCTCGTCTACGGCTCCGCCGCGCGTGGCGAGAAGTCGGGCGCCATCAATACCGGCGCGCTGCCGATCACCGACAGCAAGGGTAATTTCAAGGAATGGCAGCCGGTCGTCACCAAGCCGGAGGTGTCATGGGACTATGAGCTCGGAATCAAGACCAATTGGTTCGACAACAAGCTCACCTTGAACGGCAATCTCTATTGGAACGACATCTACGACTTCCAGTCGATCCTGGTGAACACCAGCATCGTCGATGTGACCGGCGTCCCGCTGCGCAAGACCTATCTCGGCAATATCGGCCATGTGCGTCTGCGCGGCTTCGAGTTCGACGGCCGTTGGAGTCCGGTCGAGCGGCTGTCGATCACTCTGTCCGGCGCGCTGACGGAAGCTCGCTATATCAACTATAAGAACGCCGCTCCGGCGCCGGATTGGACTTGGCCGACATCCGCCAACGTCAATGGCGTGTCAGCGCCGCTCTCCGTCGATCTCTCCGGACAGCGCATCACCGGCGGCGTCTCCGGCAACAGCCCCGTCGCGCCTTATTCGTTCAACATAGGCGCGAATTACGAACATCCGCTCGGCCGGATCTTCGAAGGGCTCGGCGGCGTCGCGGATGTCCCCGTCACCGCATTCGTCTATGGAAACCTCGCCTGGAAATACAAGACGCAGCTCTCGCAGCCGGGCTCGCTCTATTCGGTGTTCCAGCCTTCCTATTCCGTCGTCAATTTCGGCATCGGCCTGCGGACCGACGACGATCGCTACAGCCTGCATTTCTGGGCGAAGAATCTCTTCGACCAGCGATATGTCGTCGCGCAGACCATCGGCACGAGCACGGCGGCGCAGACGGTGACGTTCGGCGACAACGCCTTCCGCGCTTACGGGGCGACTTTGAAAGTCAAGCTCTACTGACAAGCAGAACGTATGAGGAGTTGGATTATGTCGAATTGGACGAAAAGCTTCCGCGCGATCGTCGCCCTCGCGGCGGCGATCACGGCGGGCGGGCCGCTGCGGCGGACCTCCCGTCGACCAAGGCCGCGCCGGCCCCGCCGCCGGCGCCGGTCTTCAGCTGGCAGGGCGCCTATATCGGCGCCTATGCCGGCGCCCTTCTGGGCGAGGGGACCTTCACCTATTTCCGCGACACGCCTCAGCGCGGCTCGGGCTTCGTCGGCGGCGGCACGCTCGGCTATAATTGGCAATGGTCGCCGACCATCGTCCTCGGCCTCGAGGCCGATTTCGGCTATCGCGGCGCGATCAACGCCGAGACGGGCGGCTGGAACACGCCGAGCCCGACCGATACGGGCGTGTTCGGCACATTCCGCGGCCGCGTCGGCTACGCCTTCACGCCGAAATGGCTCGTTTATGGAACGGCGGGCTTCGCCTACGGGACGGATTTCGCGCCGACCGGCTTCACCTCTATCCTTCCGCTGACCGTCGGCCAGCTGAGCACGGGAACGACGGTGCGCGCCGGCTGGACCGCGGGCGCCGGCTTCGAATACGCTTGGTCGGACAAGATCTCGGTGAAGGGCGAATATCTCTACACGGAACTCGCCGATTCGGGCGTCAGCTATTCCACCAATTTCGGCGCCGTGCCGATCAATGTGAAGAGCGCCGGCCATATCGTGCGCGGCGGCCTCAATTATCACTTCACGACGCCGGCCGCTCCCACGGCCGCGCCGATCGTGACCAAATAAGTCCGCTCTCGCCGAGCCCGCGGCCTTTCTGGCCGTGGGCGCGTCAGCGAGAGGCTGCGGCGCCGCTCCATTCGGCGCCGAGCATGGCCAGCACAGACATGAGCAGCAGAACGCCGGCGAGACGCGAGAGATTGCGGCTCGCCGACGGCTCTGGCGTCCAGCGCCGGGCGCCAGAGCTCGCTGCATGGGCGAGCGCGGAATAGAGCGTCAGGCACAGAAAGCTCGTCGTCCAGCCATAGACGAGCGCATGCCGCCAGAACGGCCCGTCGGCGGCGTCGAAAAACTGCGGCAGGATCGCGAAATAGAACAAGAGCCCCTTGGGATTGAGCAGGCTGGTGCCGACGCCGGCCGAGAAGGCCGCCCAATCCGTGCGTCCGGGGCCGCGGCTCAGCGCCTCGAAGCCGCCGTCCGAGCGGATGAGCCGAAAGGCCAGCCAGGAGAGATAGGCGACGCCGATATATTTGAGGGCGAGAAACAGCGCCGGAAAGGCCGCGAAGACGAGCTGAAAGCCGGCCGCCACCAATAGAGTGAGCAGCGCATAGCCGAAGGCTATGCCGGCGGCGGAGAAGCGTCCCGCTCGCGCTCCCGAGGCCAGGGCGCGGCCGAGCACATAGAGCATGTCCGGCCCCGGAACTGCGATGAGGCTGACCACCGTCGCCACGAAAACCAGATAACGGCCGCTCACGTCCTCACGCGCCTCCTCAGAGTTCCCTGCATGAGCCCCGCCGCTGGCGCTCGCGTCAAGGGACGACGCCGGCGCGACGCTTCCGGCGGTTGACAAAATTTCCTAAGGGCCGTTTGTGGACAAGAGCGGCGTGCTGGGTCACTGATCCTCGAGGCGGCGGCAAGCGCGCAATTTGTCGCAGCGACGCGAAGGCCGCTTGCGGTCTCACGCCAAACTGCTCAAAACAAGCGCGCCCTTTGCGGATGGATTTGTTTCTATTCGCGTTGCCGAGGCAGGGGTCAGGGTCGAACTCGCGAGAGAGGTTCCAGAAAGTGAGCAATGCGACAAAGGCGGAGCCGAGCCGCCGGGATATTTTGTTCCTCGCCACAGGAGCGGCGGCGACGGTCGCAGCGGGCGCCGCCGTATGGCCGTTGATCGCGCAGATGAATCCGGATGCTTCGACGCTGGCGTTGGCCTCGACGGAGCTCGACATCTCGGCCATTCCCGAGGGGCAGATCGTCACCGTCAAATGGCGCGGCAAGCCGGTCTTCGTGCGGCACCGCACCAAGCAGGAGATCGAGGCCGCGCAGAACGTCCCGCTCGCCGAGCTCCCCGATCCGCAGGCCGATTCGGCGCGCGTGCAGAAGGCGGAGTGGCTGGTCGTCGTCGGCGTCTGCACCCATTTGGGCTGCATCCCCACCGGCCATGAGGGCGAGTTCCACGGATGGTTCTGCCCCTGCCACGGCTCCACCTACGACACCTCCGGCCGCATTCGCAGCGGTCCGGCTCCGAGCAATCTCGAAGTGCCCGATTACGCCTTCCTGAGCGACACCAAGATCAAGATCGGCTGATCGCGGCCCCGTCGCCGTCCCAACCTCCGAGACGACATTCATGACCGGACATTCGACTTACACGCCGAAGAGCGGCTTTGCGCGCTGGCTCGAGCGGCGCCTGCCGATCCTCGGCTTCATCCACGAATCCTTCGTCGCCTATCCCGTTCCGAAGAATCTCAACTATCTTTGGACCTTCGGCGCGATCCTTTCGTTCATGCTGGTCGCGCAGATCGTGACCGGCATCGTTCTGGCGATGCATTATACGCCGGAGACGACGCTCGCCTTCGATTCGATCGAGCACATCATGCGCGATGTGAATTGGGGCTGGGCGCTGCGCTATGCGCACGCCAATGGCGCCTCCATGTTCTTCCTCGCCGTCTATATCCACATCTTTCGCGGCATGTATTACGGCTCCTACAAGGAGCCGCGCGAGGTGCTGTGGATTCTCGGCGTCGTGATCTTCATGCTGATGATGGCGACCGGCTTCCTGGGCTATGTGCTGCCCTGGGGCCAGATGTCCTTCTGGGCGGCGACGGTGATCACCAATCTCTTCACCGCCATTCCCTATGTGGGCAATACCATCACCATCTGGCTGCTCGGCGGCTATTCGGTCGACAACGCCACGCTCAACCGCTTCTTCGCGCTGCATTATCTCCTGCCCTTCGTCATCGTGGCCATCGTCGGCCTGCATGTCTGGGCGCTGCATGTGACGGGGCAGAACAATCCGACCGGCGTCGAGGTGAAGGACATAAAGAAGGAGACCGTGCCCTTCACGCCCTATGCGACGCTGAAGGACGCCGTCGGCCTCGTGGTCTTCGTCGGGCTCTTCGCTTGGCTCACCTTCTTCGTGCCGAATTATACGGGCCATCCCGATAATTACATCGAGGCCAATCCGCTGGTGACGCCGCCGCATATCGTGCCGGAATGGTATTTCCTGCCCTTCTACGCGATCCTGCGCGCCATCCCCAACAAGCTCGTCGGCGTCATCGCGCTCTTCGCCTCTATCCTCATCGTGGCGGCGCTGCCCTGGCTCGACACTTCCAAAGTGCGCTCGGGCGTCTATCGTCCGGCCTTCAAGAAGTTCTACTGGGTCTTCGTCTTCGTGTCGGTCGGCCTCGGCTATCTCGGCGCGCAGCCGGCGGAGGGCGTCTATCTCATCGCCGCCCGCATATTGATGGCCTATTACTTCCTGCACTTCCTCGTCGTGCTGCCGCTGCTCGGCAAATATGAGCAGACCCTGCCGGAGCCGCGGTCGATCGCCGCCTCGCTCGGCGAGGCCGCTACGGAGGAGAAGCCCCATGCGTGACGCGCGACAGAGAGCATCGATCATGAAATCGATCATCATGGCGGCGGCCCTCGCCGGCGCGGCGAGCGCCGCTCTGGCCGAGGAGGGCGGCGCGCATTCGCAGCCCAAGCCGCCGCGGCAGGAATGGAGCTTCGCCGGCGCCTTCGGCCATTACGAAAATGCGCAGCTGCGCCGCGGCTACAAGGTCTATAAGGAGGTCTGCGCGAGCTGCCACTCGATCTCGCGGCTCGCCTTCCGCAATTTCGCCGAGAAGGGCGGGCCGGAGATCTCCGAGGCGGAGGCCAAGGCGCTGGCCGAGAGCTATAAGATCAAGGACGGCCCCAACGACGCCGGCGATTATTACGAGCGCCCCGGCCGGCTCAGCGACCGCGTCCCGCCGCCTTTCCCCAATGAGCAGGCGGCGCGGGCGGCGCTCAACGGCGCCTATCCGCCGGACATGTCGGTTCTCGCCAAGGCGCGCGGCTATTCGCGCGGCTTCCCGCTGTTCCTCGCCGACGCTTTGCCCGGCTTCTCCTATCAGGAGCATGGCGTCGATTATATCGTCGCTCTGCTCACCGGCTATGTGGATGCGCCGCAGGGCGTCGAGCTGGCGCCCGGCCAATATTACAACCTCTACATGCCCGGCCGCCGCACCGGCATGCCGCCGCCACTCTCGGACGGCGCCGTGACCTATGACGATGGAACGCCGCAGACGACGGCCCAATATGCGAAGGATGTCAGCGCTTTCCTGATGTGGGCCGCCGAGCCCCATCTCGAGGAGCGCAAGTCGATCGGCCTGAAGGTGGTCGGCTTCCTGATCGTCCTGTCCTTCCTGGTGTATTTCACCAAGCGCAAGATCTGGGCGAACGTCCACCATTGACGCGACACGGCGACGCGATCCCGAGAGATCGCGTCGCCGCTCACCCCTGCAGAAACGCCCGCGCGCCATCGGCGACGAATTGCACGGCGAGGGCGGCGAGCAGAACGCCCAGCAATCGCGTCAGCACGACATTGGCCGCCGTGCCGAAGAATTGCGCCACCTCTCCCGCGATCAGGCAGAAGACCAGACAAATCGCCATTATGGCGGCGATCACTGCGATCAGGCTCGCGATGAGCGTCACGCTGCCATGCGCGTCGCTGGCCAGCAGCACAGTCGCGGTGATGGCGCCGGGGCCGGCCATCAGCGGAATGGCCAGCGGATAGGCGGCGATATTGTGCACATGCTCGGCGAGCGCTTTTTCCGCCGCCTTGGAGTCGCGCTGTATGCGCACGCCGAAGACCATTTCGGAGGCGATCGAAAACAAAAGAAATCCGCCGGCGATGCGGAAGGCCGGAATGGAAATGCCCATGGCCCCGAGCAGCCGCTGGCCGATCAGCGCCGAGCCCGCCAGAATCGCGAGCGCATAAACACTGGCGCGAAAGGCGATTGCGCGTTTGGTCCGCGCTTCGAGGCCGGAGGTCGCGGCGACGAAGACGGGCGCGAGGCCGAGCGGCTCGACGACGACGAGCAGCGTCACAAAGGCCGAGACGAGATAGTCGAGATCCATCCCGGCCTCCGGTGGGCGAGCGTCGCGGAGGCAGATAGCGCCCCGCGGGCGAAGCGCCAGCCGCGCGTCACCGCTCGCGCCTGCCGAGGCCGCTCAGCCGATGCTCACCGCCATCTCCGCCGGCGGATCGAGAATGCTGCAGAGCTGGAGCAGCTGCTCTCTCGTCCAAGTCGTTTCGCCTTCGGTGCATCGGTAGAATTGGTTCACATGCGCGCCGCTGTAACCGAAGCAATAGCGCTCTTGATTTAAGTTTATGTAGCGTCGTCCGCCGGGCTGACTGCCGACATCGACGGTTCCGATGACGTTCTGCAACAGCAGGCCGACACTTTGTAGCGTGGCTCCCTCGTCGAAGAACCCAGTGCGCTCGGCGAGCGGCGCCTCCTTGTATTTTTTCGGGTCGAAACAAGCGTAGGTGTGGCGCGTCATAAAGTGGTGGAGGGCGTAGGTCCTGAAGCGCGGATGAAATCCATTGGGAAACTGCTTGCCATCATTGGCGGTCGATAGAGTCTCGAATTTGAACTTTTTCAGAAACGTCCAGGGCCAGCTCGTCTGATATTTGACGGCCCAAACGGCGAACTCGCTGTTGCGGGCGATGAATTTCGGAAGCTCGCTCTCGCTCCAATGATCCGCCATGAACTGAAAGACCTGCAGCGGCGCAACGCCCACGCCGTTCGATTGGCACCTCGAGACGATGCCGATGATTTTCTCGACCTTGAGCCGGTGCAGATTTTCCCAGAACGGCTCGCAGGCCGTCAATATCGTGGAAGCCGGAATAGTCGTCTGCTTGAACAGCACGTCCAAATGGGCGGAGGGAATCTTGACGAGCTTCGCCGCTTTGTCGGCCTCGCAGCACCAGAGCTTCGCATAGGCTTTGCGCTTGGCGGTGTCTTCCAACATCTTCCATTTCGGCAGCATAGCGAGCCAATGATCCGCATAGGCCCTGCAGGCGAGCGCATCGACGCCGGTCGTTCGATAGGAGAAGAAGCTGTCGACCGCGAGGAGGAAGCTCGATGCGTTGAACGGCTCCGCATGCGCGGCGTTGAAAAGAGCGATCTGATGGGTTTTCGTCTGCGGCAGCGCCGCCGGAAACAGGGCGACGGCGTTTTTCTCGAGGATGCGGCGCTGGACGCGCTGCTCGAGCGTTTTGAAATAGGTTTCGACGTCCTTTTCCGCTCTCACCGCCGCCTTCGCGGCGCGGCTTCTCTCGCCGATTTTCTTGTCGGCCGCATTTGTCACGGCCTCATTCGCCTCCTGATGCAGCTGCTGCAGCATTCCCACGAGCTGCTTCTCTAAGGCGGTCAGCTCGGCGATCGGGATCTGCCGCGCCGTGCAAGCCATGACCCCGCTGACGCCGAGGCTCTGCTGGCGCTGCGCGACCTGGTGGCTGCGGAAGGCGCGCTGTATCGTCACCGCCGCCTGTTCTCGCTTCGCCTTTTCCTGCTGCAGATCATTCAGCAGAGCGCTGTAGATCGTGCCGGAGGAATGCTTGGCGAATAGGGCGACCAGCCCTTCCGCGCCGTCCAATAGCTCGATCGCCGCATTCAGCTCCACGAGGCCGCCGGCAATGGCGCGCCGCAGGCGGCTCTGCATCTCGCGATCCTGCCGGTCGAGCAGCGTCTTATAATCTTCGGGTTCGTAGCCGGACTGCCACATTGCGAAGACGATGTGCATCATCGTCGCCAGACCCTTGTTGGTGAGCGAATGTTCTGAAACGACGTCGGCAATCCCCCGCGGCATGGTCCTCTCCTTCGAAATCCTCGGCCGATCTCGCCGAGCCGTTTCGATCCTAGGAGGAGGGGGCGCGACGCCGATGTGGCTTAAGTCACGAAGCGAGCGTGAGCTCGGCATTGGCGCGATGGATTGTTCGCGCCCCGCCACTCTGCTAAGACGCAGTCGTCATCGAGGGAAAGGGCCGCGGACGAGAGGATGCTCTTTTACGAACCGCTGTTCCTGTTTCTCTTCGCTCCCGCGGTCTATGGCCTCTATCTGCTCGTGGGCGGCAATCGCGGCGCGCGCCTCGCCATTCTGCTCGCGGCGAGCCTTTTCTTCTACGCCTGGAGCGAGCCGCTCTTCGTCTTCGTCGTGCTCGGCTCCGCTTTCGCCGATGTCTTCATCGCGCGCCGCATGGCGGCGCTTCCGCCCGAGCAAAAATCGCGCAAGCTCTGGCTCGCGCTCGGCGTCTCGGCCAATCTCGGCCTGCTCGTCTATTTCAAATATGCGGGCTTTCTCGTCGCCAATCTCGACGTGATCTTACGCGCGCTCACCATGCCGGGGCTCGCCTTCGCGTCGGTCGCTCTGCCGATCGGCGTCTCCTTCATCGTCTTCGAGAAGATCACCTTTCTCGTCGATGTGCATCGCGGCGTGACCGCGCCGGCGCAGAGCTTCTCGCTCTACGCTTTCTATGTGTTCTTCTTTCCCAAGCTCCTCGCCGGGCCGATCGTGAAATATCACGATATCGCCGAGCAATTGGCGCGATTCCGCCATGCGACGAGCGAGGATTTCACTGAGGGCTTCTCGCGCTTCATGCTCGGCGTCGGCAAGAAGCTGCTCATCGCCGACACGCTCGCCGGCGGCGCCGATCTCGTCTTCTCGCAAGACGCGTCGCGCATCGGCTTTCTCGACGCATGGGCTGGCGTGCTGTTCTTCACCTTCCAGATCTATTTCGATTTCTCCGGCTATTCCGACATGGCGATCGGCCTCGCGCGCATGTTCGGCTTTCGGCTGCAGGAGAATTTCGACATGCCCTATGTGGCGGCGAGCGTCAGCGAATTCTGGCGCCGATGGCACATGTCGCTCACCTCCTGGATTCGCGACTATCTCTACATTCCGCTCGGCGGCAATCGGCGCGGCGAAACGCGCACGCAGGTCAATCTCTGGCTCTGCTTCCTCGCCTCGGGCCTGTGGCACGGCGCGGCTTGGACCTATGTCGCCTGGGGCGCCTATAACGGTCTCTTCCTGGTGCTCGATCGGCTGTTCCTGCTCGATTGGCTGAAGCGCCGCCCGGTCTTCCTCGCCAATCTTCTGACTTTCGTCGTGGTGACGATCGGCTGGACCGTGTTTCGCGCTTCTTCCCTCGAGCAGGCGGGCGCCTTCTACCTCGCAATGGCGCGGCCTTTCGCGGGCGGCGCCGAGCCGATCGCTATTCCCGCCTATCATTTCGTCGTGCTCGCCATGGCGGCGGCGATCTGTGTTTCGCAGCGGCTCTATCTCTCCTTCGGCGACAGGCTCTCCTCGAGCCTGCTGGCGCAGCGTCACGCCTTTGCGCTCAACGCTTTTCTCGCGCTGCTCTTTGTCTGCGCCGTTGGCAAGGGGCTCGCCGATCCGTTCAAGCCCTTCATCTATTTCCGGTTCTGACGATGCGCCGCACGCTTCTGCATCGCTCGCCCATCTACGCCGCCGCCGGCGCCGTCCTATTCTTCTTTCTCGCGAGCCTTTGGAATTACGCGGTCGAGCGCGACTATCCGAAATTGCGGCTGCGCAGCGCAAATCCGCTCGCCGGCGTCGCCAAGCCGGCGCCGACGGAGGTTTCGCTCGCGAAAATCCTCTCCGGCGAGACGCAGAAGAGCTTCTCGGACAATCTCGCGCAATCGCTGCCGGTGTTTCCCTTCGCCGTGCGCGCGCGCAATCAGCTGCTCTATTCGCTGTTCGGCGCCTCGGGGGCGCCGGGCCTCGTCATCGGGCGCGACGCGCAATTGTTCGAGCGTTTCTATATCGACGAATTCTGCCGCCGCGGCGCGCCGCCGAGCGAGGCGACGCTGACGCGCTGGGCGCAGCGCGTCGCCGAGAACGAGGCCGCCGCCCATGCGCGCGGAAAAGGCTTCGCCTATGTGATCTCGCCGTCCAAGGCTTCGCAATATCCGCAATATTTTCCCGCCGGAATGAAATGTCCTGCGCAGGCGCGTGGAACCATCGACAAGCTCGCGCCCTATCGCGCGGCGCTAGAGGCGCGCGGGCTGCGCTTCGTCGATTCGTCGGCGCTGCTCGATGCGCGCAAAAAGGATTTCGACATCGACTTTTTCCCGCGTGGCGGCACGCATTGGAATCTGCTCGGCGCGGCGCTGGCGACGCGCGAGGCGACGCAACTCATCGGCGCGGACGCAGGCCTCGGCCGCTTCGATTTCGACTGGCGTCGCGACAATGTCGCTTTGGGAACGGATCGCGATCTGCTCGATCTGCTCAATCTTCTCTGGCCGGATCCGCATTATCCCGTCGCGACCATTCTGCGCGCGCCCGACGCGAAGGCGCAATGCGCGCGCGCGCCAAAGCTGCTCGCGCTCGGCGGCAGCTTCGTGCGCGAGATCATCGTCTCGCTCGCCGCGGCGCCTTGTCCGCCGCAGATCGATTATTGGTTCTCCATGCGGCTCGCCAATGATGACTTCGATCTCGTCCGCTATCACACCGCGCCCGGCGAGACCGGCAATGGCGAGCGGCGGCCGGCCGATCTCGCCGAGCTGCGCGCCAGCGCGGAAGAAGCCGACGCTATTTTGCTGGAGGAGAACGAGGCCAATATCGGCACGCTGAGCCAGGTGGAAAATCTCTGGCGCGCGCTGCATCCGGTCGAGGTGGCGAAGTAGCGAATAGCGAATAGCGAATAGTAAGAAGCTCTACTCGCTATTCGCTACTCGCCGATCAAGCGGACGCCGCGCGTCCGGCCATTCGCGCATATTCGCCGAAGACGATTTCGCGGCCATACGCGCGCTCCAATCGCCGCACGGTGAAATGGCCGCGCGCCAGTGATTGGAAATGCCGTGTGAAGGCGATATTGACCGCCGCGCCGCCGAGAGCGCCGAGTATGGGCGCCGCTTGCGCCGCGGCCTTTTGCGAGACGACGACGCCGAAGCGCGTCGAAATTTGCGCGATGAGCCGCGCCAGCACCGGCGCCGTCTCGTCGGCGACCGCGGTCGCGGCGACATAATGCGCGGCGTCGCTCACCGTTTTGGCGAGCAGGCCGCGAATGGCGAGATAGCCGCCCTCTAGGATATTGCCTTCCTCCGCATGGCCGCCGAGCGCGAAGACCTGCAGGCAGGCGATCGTCGATTCTGGATCGGCGAGGTTCTCGCCCTCGCTGCGGGCGATGTCGGCGATCGAGCGCAGCATGATCACGGTGGAGACCGGCAGCTCGATCGGCAGGCTGGCGAGGCCGATGGCGCCGCCGATCGCGCCGCTCGCCGCGGCGAGGCGCAGATGCAGCCGCGAGGCGTCGCGCGTCGGGGCGGCGGGATCGAGGCTCGAGATCGCGACGCGCAGGGCCGATTTTATGCCGCGGCGGGTCGCGCTCGCGGCCACTTCCTGCAGCGCCGTCGGAATGATGCGGCCGGCGAAGCCGATCTGCCGTCCGGCGAGCGCGGTGAGCCGCTCGGCGAAGCTCTCGCGCTCCAGAATTTCGACCGCTGCTTGCAGAGCGGCGCGGTCGGCCTCCGTCATCGGCCGCTCGATCACGACTGGAAGTGCCTGCGACACGCTTGTTTTTCCTCTCCGATCGCTCCCGCCCCGGTCGCTAAGATCGGATGAAAAAGCCTGCGCTGCAAGGGCGAGCGCGGCCCTGTGCGGGGACGCACTTTCAGAGGGCCTTCTCTGTCCTTATGTGACGGCGAAGCACAAGACGGGCTTTCGAAAGCGCCGCGCATGTTTTCCCGCAGAGGGCGGGGGGCGCGGCGACAATGGGGAGGTGACTATGACGGCTTATCTCAAGTCTCTGTTTCGTTTGGCGGCCGCGCCGATCGGCGTCGCGGCTCTGTTGGCGACGCTCGCGCCGGTCTCCGCCTCGGCGCATGGCCGCGCCGGCGTGCTGGAGTGCAAGCTCTCCGGCGACAAGGTCGCCATCGTCGTCGAGGAGCGGACGGTCGATTGCGTTTTCGAGGACGATAGCGGCGCGCGGCCGGTCCATTATGTCGGCAGCGTCACCAATGTCGGCGCGGTGATCGGCGTCGGCGGTCCGGGCGAACTCGCCTGGGGCGTGGTGGCGGCGAGCGGCGCAACGGGTCCCGGCGCTCTCGCCGGCGATTATGTCGGCGCGCATGGCTCTTTCGCGCTCGGCGTCGGCGGCGGCGGCTCGGTGCTCATCGGCGGCTCCAATGACACTGTGACGCTGCAGCCGATTTCAGTCGAGGCAAATACGGGCCTCATTCTCTCGGCTGGCGTCGGTCATCTCAGCCTGCGCTACGCGCCGGAGCCGGCCGGTCGCCACGGCCGCCATCACGGCCGTTTCTGCCACCGCCATCACCACCACCACCACCACCACCACCACCATCATCACTACTGAAGGTGAGGCGGAGCGGCGTGGGCGCCTTTCGGGCGCTCACGCGAAATCGATGATGCTGTCGGTCGGAAAGTCGTAGAGCTTGCCTGTCTCGGTCCAATCCGGGCGGCACAGAGCGACGAGCTTGGGCGCCAATTCCTCGGGCGTGCGCAGCGTCATCGGATCTTCGCCCGGCATTGCGGCGGCGCGCATCTGCGTGCGCAGCGGGCCGGGGTTGGCCAGCATCACTTTCACTTGCGAGGTGTTCTGCGTCTCGGCGGCGTAAGTGCGGCCGAGCGCGTTCAGCGCCGCCTTGGTGACGGCGTAAGGCCCCCAATAGGGCTTGATGCGATGCGCCGCGCCGGAGGTGACGAACACCGCGCGTCCGGCGTCGGACGAGCGCAAAAGAACGTCCATCGCGCGAATGAGCCGCCAATTGGCGGTGACATTCACGTCGAAGAGACGGCTCCATTGCGGCGGATCGACATGCGGCAGCGGCGTCACCGGGCCGAGCAGGCCGGCGTTGCCGACCAGAATGTCGAGCTTCTTCCAGCGTTCGTGAATGCAGGCGCCGAGCCGGTCGAGATTGTCGAACTCGGTGACGTCGAGCGGGACGATCGTCGCCTGACCGCCGAAGCCGACGATCTCGTCATAGAGGAATTCGAGCGCGCCTTGCCCGCGCGCCAGCGCGACGACATGCGCGCCCTCGCGCGCGAGAGCGACGGCGAGCGCGCGGCCTATGCCGCGCGAGGCGCCGGTGACGAGGGCGACGCGGCCTTCCAGAGTCATGCGAAAATATCCTTCAGCGCGAGGTCGAGGCCCGGCGGGTCGAGCCGGATCGACCCTTCGGTCACGGTCTCTTCTCGCAACGCCGCCGCGCCGTCACGGCGGCAATGCGTCACGGCGCGGCGGGCGAGATCGACGATGAGATAATGGGCGAGGCTCGCCACACGAAAATAGCCCGTCCGTTTCACGCTCTCGGCGGCTGCGTCGGAGGAGGGGCCGAGAATCGTGACGACGACGATGGGGGCGGGGGCCAGCATGTCTTCCGTGGCGACGGGAGCGCCGCAATTCACCAGAATGTCGGGCTCATAGACATTATGCGCATCCACCGCGACGCCCAGGCCGCCGACATAGGCCTCGCACGGCGCGCCGGCGCGGGCCAGAGCCTCGGCGATGGCGCGCCAGATCTTGCCCTTGGCCGCCACTTGCTCCGACGGCTCGCGCGGCATGGGGACGATCTCGCCATCGACGAGCTCATAACGGCCTTCCTCATGCCGTTCCGACCAGGCGAGGAAGTCCGCTATCGTCATCGGCTCGCGGGCGGGCGCTGTCATGAGCGCCTATCTAGCACGGAGCAGGCGAAACACGAGGGTCAGATTATTGGCCGGCATCTCCACGATGCGCGGCTCGGAAAACCCGTTTTTCTGCGCGCAGGCGATCACCGTCTCTATGTCGCGCACGCCCCAGGCGGGATTGTTGGCGCGCAGGCTGGCGTCGAACTCCTCATTGCTCGGCGCGGTATGGGCGCCGCCGCGCTTATAGGGGCCGTAGAGGCAGACTGGCGCGCCCTCCGGCAGCATCGCCGCCGCCGTGGCGAAGAGGCTCTCCGTCGACGCCCAAGGCGAGATATGGATCATGTTGATGCAGACGATCGCATCCGCCTGCGTGACCGGCCAAGGCTGCTGCGTCGCATCCAGCGCGAGCGGCGCGCGGAGATTGGGAAGCCCCATCGCTGCGACCCAGGCGGCGACGCTCTCCCGCGCTCTTTCGTCGCGGTCCGTGGGCTGAAACACGAGGCCCGGCAGATGCGCCGCGAAATGCGCGGAATGCTCGCCCGTGCCACTGGCGATCTCCAGCACGAGCCCTTCCGCCGGCAGCTCCTCGCGCAGCACGTCGAGGATCGGTCCGCGATTGCGCGCGGCGGCGGGGGCGTAGAGGCGTTTGTCGTCTGCTTCGGGCGTCATCGAGGGCCTTTCCGATCGCGTGCGAAGCAAGAGCGGGGCCGCGTTGTCTCGGCCGCGATGTCATCAGGCATACACGAAGGAGCAATAGGGGCAAGCGAACAGCAAAGTTCCAGCTAAGTTCATGAGGAGAGCCGCAAAAATGAAACGACGTCTCTTGGCCTCGGCGGCCTTCGCCGGCGCCTTCGGCATTGCGCCTAATGCCGCCATGGCGCAATCGGCGACCAATATCGCCAATGCCAATCTGCTCTCCGGGTTCAGCCTTCTCGGCAACACGCCGGCGGGCGTCACTGTTCTGAATCAAAATCTCGCCACCGCGATCAGCATCAACAATAATTCCTCCGCGGCGGTGCGGGCGCAGGCGATTTCCGACAATACGATCGCGGCCCTCGTCGGCTCCATGCAGAATGGCATGTCGGTGGCGGACGGCCTCGGCTCCAAGCTTTTCGCTGTTTTCGCGACCAAGGACTCCGTCGCGGCCAATTTCACCGCGACGAGCCTGTCGACGAATTTCTCCAGCCTCTTCACCCAGATCAACACGCTGATCACGGCGGGCGACTCGGCCTTCACCAAGAATTATTTCGCCAATGGCAGCACGGATGGCAATCCGGCGCATCAGGCGGTCGGCGTCTCGCTGCCGGCCGGCGGCCAGTTCAATGTCTATGACAAGGCCTATAATCCGCTGCCCGCCAACGCCAACACCGTGGGCGACAGCCGTCCGGCGCAGGTGGCGCCGACGCAGATTCAGACCTTCGTCGCCAATGACTATTTCGGCGTCAGCACGGATACGGCCAAGGCCGTCATTCCGACGCTGAAGAGCAACGCCTCCTTCCCGAGCGGCCACTCCACCTATGGCTTCACGTCGAGCCTGCTGCTCGCGATCATGGTTCCCGAGCGCTATCAGCAGCTCATCACGCGCGGAGCCGAATTCGGCAACAGCCGCATCGTGCTCGGCGCGCATTATCCGCTGGACGTCATCGGCGCGCGCATCCAGACCTATTATGATCTGGTGCAGATATTGAACGGCAATTCCGATTACGCCAATCGGACCGTGCCGGGCCTGCTCGGCGGGACCATCACCACGACCAGCGATTTCCCCGCGCTCTTTTCCGCGGCGCAGAGCGATCTTCGCGCGCTGCTGAGCACATGCTCCGGCGGCGTCGCCGCTTGCGCGACGACATCGGCGACGGATCGCTTCAGCAGCATTGCGACCGACAAGGCCAATTACACCTATTGGCTGACCTATGGCCTCTCGCCGGTCGGCGCCACCAATCTCGCGCCGGTCGTTCCCGTCGGCGCGGAAGTGCTGATCGCCAGCCGCTTTCCCTATCTCACCACGGCGCAGCTGCGCGACGTGCTGGCGACGACGGAGCTCGCCTCCGGCCAGCCGCTCGACGACGGCTCGGGCTATGCGCGGCTCAATCTCTTCGCCGCCGCGGATGGCTATGGCTCCTTCGGCTCGCAGGTCTCCGTGACGATGAATGCGGCGCTCGGCGGCTTCAACGCCCGGGATTCGTGGAACAACGACATTTCCGGCGTGGGCGGCCTCACATTGAATGGAACCGGCCGTCTGACGCTCACCGGAGCGGACACTTACACGGGGCCGACCATCGTCAATGGCGGCACGCTGGAAGTCGCCGGCTCGATCGTCTCGGCGAGCACGGTGAATGCGGGCGGCACGCTGGCCGGCGCCGGCACGGTCGGCAATGTGACGGTGAATTCGGGCGGAACGCTCGCGCCCGGCGCTGTGGACACGATCGGGACGCTGACCGTCAAAGGCGCGCTCGCCTTCCAGCCGGGCTCGATCTATTCGGTGCGCGCGACGCCGCTGCTCGCGGATCGGACCAATGTCACGGGGACGGCCGCGCTCAACGGCTCGGTGAATGTTCTCGCCGGCTCCGGCCTCTATCTGCCGAGCACGTCCTACACCATCCTCAACGCCCAGGGCGGCGTTACGGGGAGCTTCGCCAGCGTTGGAACCAATCTCGCCTTTCTGACGCCGCGGCTCGGCTATGACGCGAATAATGTCTATCTGAGCTTGAACCGCAATGATCTCGCCTTCGGCGCGGTGGCGGCGAGCGCCAATCAGCGCGCCGTGGCCAATGCGCTGACGGCGGCGAGCATTGGCCCCTATGGCGCAGCGGGCGCGAGCCTGTTCAACACGCTCTATCTGCAGACGGCGCAGGGCGCGCAAGCGAGCTTCGACACGCTGAGCGGCGCCGGCCTCGCGGGCGCGCAATCGACGGCGATCCATGTCGGCGCGCTGGCGAGCTCGGCGATCGCCGATCAGGCCGCCTTCTGGCGCTCCGGCGAGATGAGCGATGTAACCGGAATCACCTCGCGCGAGAGCGTCGCCGGCGCGCTCAACTATACCAAGCTCGAATCGCGCAAAGGCCCCATCGTCGTGAAGAGCCCGCCGGCTTTCACCCGCACATGGCGCGCCTGGGGCTCCTTCTTCGGCGGCGCGGTGGACACCTCGGCGGACGCCGGCCTCGGCGCGCCTTCCGCCAAGGCCAATTATTATGGCGGAATCATCGGTCTCGATTATCAGATCGATCCCGATTGGCTCATCGGCGTCGCGGCGGGCGGCAGCTCATCGAACTTCTCCGTCGCGTCGCAGCAGAGCAGCGGCGAGATCACCGCTTTCCACGGCGGCGTCTATACGAGCCGTCTCTTCGGCCGTTCCTATGTCGAATTGAGCGAGACATTCAGCGTCTTCCAGAATTCGACGACGCGCACGGCCGGCGGCTTCGGCTTCCTGCCCTATGACAAGCTCACCGCGGATTTCTCCTCGCGCGAATATCGCACGCGTGGCGAGATCGGCCATGGCTATGACATCGGCCGCGTGAAGCTGACGCCCTTCGCCGCGGCGGAGGTCGCCTTCTACGAATCCGACGCCTTCACCGAGAAGGGCCTCAATCCGGCGAGCCCGCTGGCGCTGACGAATAGAGGTCAATCGACGACCTCGCTGCCGACCTTCCTCGGCCTGCGCTTCTCCGACAGCTTCCGCCTCGACAATGGCTGGCGCGTCACGCCCACGGGCAGCGTCGCTTGGGTGCATGAGTTCTTCCCGCAGCGACGCATGACCAATACGCTGGTCGCGCTGCCGGGGGCGAGCTTTTCCGTCTTCGGTCCGCGGGAGGCCTATAATCTCGCGCAGATCAAGGCCGGCGCGCAGCTCTATCTCGAAGATCGGCTCGCGCTCTTCGTGGATTTCCAGGGCGAGTTTTCGGATCTGACGCGCAGCTATGGCGGCAAGGGCGGGCTGAAATACAGCTGGTGAATAATCGGCTGCGCCGCCCCCGAATTTCGGGGGCGGCGATTTGCGCCGCCGCAGGCGCGCATTCGCTCCGAGGATTCGTCATCTCTGAGTCGAGATCCGCGAAATCGCGCGTGACGAGCCGCGCGCTCGTCGCCAGCGCAATTCCGGCAATCTATGCGCTCAGCTCGCCTCCGCCAGCAGCGACAGCTGCGTCCTCACGCGCTCCTCCGTCACATCGGTGAGCGTCGTCGGATAATCGCCCGTGAAGCAATGGTCGGTGAATTGCGGCCGCACGGGATCGCGCTTCTCCTCGCCCATGGCGCGGTAGATGCCATCGATCGACAGAAAGGCCAGGCTGTCCGAGCCGATATATTGCCGCATCTCCTCGAGCGTATGCGTCGCGGCGAGCAGCTTCTCCTTCTGCGGCGTGTCGATCCCGTAATAATCGGGATTGGTGATCGGCGGCGAGGAGATGAGGAAATGCACCTCGCGCGCGCCGGCGTCGCGCATCATCTGCACGATCTTCACCGAGGTGGTGCCGCGCACGATCGAATCGTCGATCAGGATCACGCGCTTGCCGGAGACGACGGAGCGATTGGCGCTGTGCTTCAGGCGCACGCCGATCTCGCGCACGGTCTGCGTCGGCTGAATGAAGGTGCGGCCGACATAATGATTGCGGATGATGCCGAGCTCGAAGGGAATGCCCGACTCGCGCGCATAGCCGAGCGCCGCCGGCACGCCGGAATCCGGCACGGGCACGACGACATCCGCCTCGATCCTCCGCTCGCGGGCGAGCTCCGCGCCCATAGCTTTGCGCACCTCATAGACGGGCCGGCCGTGGACGATGGAATCGGGACGCGCGAAATAAATGTATTCGAAGATGCAGGGACGCATCGCCTGCGGCGGGAAAGGCTTGACGCTCTCCAGTCCTTCCTCGGAGATGATGACGACCTCGCCATTCTCGACGTCGCGGACGAAGCGGGCGCCGATGATGTCCAGCGCGCAGGTCTCCGAGGCGAGGATGTATTTGCCGTCCAGCTCGCCGATCACGAGCGGGCGAATGCCGAGCGGATCGCGCGCGCCGATTAGCTTTTTATTGGAGAGCACCACCAGCGCATAGGCGCCCTCTATGGAGCGCAACGCCTCGATGAAGCGCTCGACCAGCCGCGTCTTGCGGCTACGCGCCACGAGATGAAGAATCACCTCCGTGTCGGAGGTCGATTGGAAGATCGCGCCTTCCTCGATCAGATCGCGGCGCAGCGTATGGGCGTTTGTGAGATTGCCATTGTGGCCGATGGCGAAGCCGCCCGTGTTGAGCTCGGCGAACAGCGGTTGCACATTGCGCAGGATCGTCTCGCCGGTCGTGGCGTAGCGGACATGGCCGATCGCCGAATTGCCGGGCAGGCGCTTGATCGTGCTCTCATGCGAGAAATGATCGCCGACGAGGCCGAGGCGGCGCTCCGAGTTGAAGCGCTTGCCGTCGAAGGCGACGATGCCCGCCGCCTCCTGTCCGCGATGCTGCAGCGCATGCAGTCCGAGCGCGGTCAGAACCGTCGCCTCGGGATGATCGAATATGCCGAAGACCCCGCAATATTCGCGGAGCCGGTCGCCGTCGAGATCATCGTCCGACATGGAAGGACGCCCGCCGCCGCCGTCCAAGTCCGAACCGCTCATTCGCTTCTCTCCTCGGGCGTCTCGCCCACTCGCCCACGCTCAGCGCGCTTTTCGCCCGGAGACGAGGGCGTCCAGTTTCTGTTGCTCGTTCGCGCCATATGTGGCGACGGACGGATGATTTGTAAGATCGCCGCGCTTTTCGGGCGCGGTCTCGGCGTCGCTCTTGCCGGCGTCGCCGTCGGACTCGGCCGGCGGCTCTTCCGCGCCGACGCCCTTCTTCGTCTTGATCTTGGCGACCAACCCCTCGATGTCGTCGGGCAGATATTCCCGCAGCTTGTCGCCGGAGGCCTGCAGCACCGGCTTGGTGCGGGCGTTCTTGATCCACTCCGGCTGGCTCGCGTCCGGCACCAGCCAAGCATAGAACAGGAAGGCCACCACGGCGAGCAGCAAGCCGCGCGCCGCGCCGAAGAGGAAGCCCAGCGTGCGGTCCAGCGCGCCGATCTTGGAGTCGAGAATGACGTCCGAGAGCTTCACGGTGAACAAGGACACGACCACCAGCGTTGCGAAGAACACGACCGCCGCCGCCGCCAGCAGGGCGATATTATCCTTCGGCACATAGGGTTTCACATAAGGCACGAGCAACGGATGCAAGTAGTAGGCCGCCGCTGCGGCCGCCACCCAGGACAAAATGGCCAGCACCTCGCGCGTGAAGCCGCGCAGCAGCGCGAGCAGGCCCGAGACCAGCACCACTATGGTGACGGCGAGATCGAGATAGGACGGCATGTGCAAGGCCTCTCGTGTTTCGTCTGCTCTAGAGCGCGGTCGGGCGCTCTAACGTGAATCCCTTGGGTCGCGCTCGGCGCTCGGGCCGCGCTCCGAAAGGCGCAGCTGAAGCTCGAGGCCGGCGCGTTCGTCATCGCCGTCGGAATCTCGGCGCAGAGTATAAGGGAGCGGCCCAAATTCGTCACGTCCCGGCGCGGGCGGCGCTGTTTGTCCACAAGCGCGCGCGAACAGGCGCTACAAACCCCGCGATTGCGGCATTTGCGAGAAGCGCGCGCGGGCGGCATGGCCGCGAGAGGCGCGGCGAAGGCGGCGCGCGGAGGAAGCGGGGCGGCCGCATGGGCGCTCAGGCGGCGCGGCGAATCTCTCCCAGGGTGGAGGCGGCGATCATCAGCGCCATGCCGTGCAGGCGGGCCTCGTCGCGGCCCTGCCAGCGGCGCAAGATAACGCGGAAGAGCTCGTCCATCACCGTCTCGTCTATGGCCTCGAGCGAGCGCTCTTCTATATTGGCGCGGCGCGCGAGCAGAACGAGATCGTTGCGGGCGTCGCGCGCCATGAGCGGCTCGCCCTCGAGCAGGCTGCGCCACATGCGGCAATGCTGCCGTCCCAGAGCGTCCCACATCTGTCGACGTCCTCGAAACCAGGCCTCGTAGACACTGAATATTCGATCCGCGACTAATGGTTCACTCCAGCGGGCGATTTCTCTGCTCGTCTCCGCAAATTCCCGAGATTGCATTGGTCGGCCTCGTGGAAACTTGAAAAACGCGTGATTCGCTGAATGAAATCATTATTGCGCGTGGTTAATTTTCTGCAACCATCCCCGCCGGGCGCTGCACCGATTATTCTGCGTCTACGTCGTCATTCCTGTGATGTTTGTTGAGGTGAACAAGTAAAAACACCTATTTGTCAGGGCCGTGACTACGTATTCTGAGCGGAGGGGAAAGAGGTTCGCGCAGCCGCGCCGGTCGTTCAGGCGCGCGAAAAAGCCTTCCGGCGGCGTCAGCTCTGCCGCTGCGGACGTCCACGCTCGCGCGCGCCGACCGAATCTTTCGCAATGTCGGCGACCAGCGCGGCGACATGGCCGCAATGCGACAAAGCGACTCCCGACGCTTTGTCGTCTTCGCTCGTCTGCTGCGCCTGCGGCAGCACGGCGCGGCGAAAGCCGAGCTTGCCGGCCTCCTTCAGCCGTGCGCCGGCGTGAATGACCGGCCGCACCGCGCCGGAGAGCGCGATCTCGCCGAAAAACAGCAGCTCGGCGGGCAGAGTGGCGCCGGTCAGCGAGGAGACGAGCGCCGCTGCGGCGGCGAGATCGGCGGCCGGCTCATCGGCGCGCAGGCCGCCAGCGACATTGAGATAGACATCATGCATGCCGAGCTTCAGCCCGGCATGGGCTTCCAGCACGGCGAGTATCATCGAAAGCCGATTCGAATCGAAGCCGACGACGGCGCGGCGCGGCGTGCCGAGCGAGGTGGGCGCGACCAGGGCCTGAATCTCCACCAGCATGGGGCGCTGGCCCTCCATGCCGGCGAGCACGGCGGCGCCCGGCGCAGCGGCGTCGCGGCCGGCGAGAAACAGGGCGGAGGGGTTGGCGACCTCGGCGAGGCCGGCGCCGGTCATCTCGAAGACGCCGATCTCACCGGTCGCGCCGAATCGGTTCTTGGAGGCGCGCAGCATGCGGAAGTGATGCGCGCTGTCGCCCTCGAAGGAGAGCACAGCGTCGACCATATGCTCGACGACGCGCGGGCCGGCGACCTGGCCGTCCTTGGTGACATGGCCGACGAGAATCACGGTGGAGCCGCTGAGCTTGGCGTGGCGCAGCAGCGCCTGGGCGCTGGCGCGCACTTGCGTCACCGTGCCGGGCGCCGAATCGGCCGCCTCCGTATGCATGGTCTGAATCGAATCGATGACGATCAGCGCCGCGCGCTTGCCGGCGGAACAGGTGGCGAGAATATCCTCGACCTGCGTGGCGCCGGCGAGCTCGACCGGGGCGTCGGAAAGGCCGAGCCGCTCGGCGCGCAGCCGCACCTGCGCCGCGGCCTCTTCGCCGGAAATATAGATGACGCGCTCGCCCCGCCGCGCGAGGGCCGCGCAGGCCTGGATCAGCAGCGTCGATTTGCCGATGCCCGGCTCGCCGCCGAGCAGCGCCACCGAGCCGGGCACGAAGCCGCCGCCGGTCACACGGTCGAATTCTTCAATTCCGGTGGCGATGCGCGGGGCAGGGCTTGCGTCGCCGGCCAGCGCCTCGAGCGCGAAAGGCCGGCCGCGCCCGACGCGCGCCGTCGGACCGAAGCCGCCGCCGGCGCCGCCATTCTCCTCGACGATCGTGTTCCACTCGTTGCAGGATTCGCAGCGGCCCTGCCAGCGGTTCGTCACCGCCCCGCAGCTCTGGCAGACGAAGCTCTGGCGTGCTTTAGCCATGGCGCGCTTCGTCCTCTCCCGACATGGCCGGCAGAAGCGCCAGCGGCGCCAGCGCGGCGATGGCGGCGCAGCCATAGGCGAAGCCTTGGCCGCTCGCCTCGGCCAGCACGCCGAAGGCGACATTGCCGGCGATCACCGCCACGGCGTTGGCGAGGCCAAAAACGCCGAAGCCGGTGGCGCGCAAATGCGCCGGCGCGGCGCGGGCGACCAGAGCCGAGAAGGCCACTTGCGCCAGCGCTATATGTAGGCCCCAGAGCGCGATCCCGACAAAGATGAAAGCGAGGTCCTGCGACGCCGCGAGCGCGGCCTCGGAGATCGCCAGCGTCACGCTCGCGGCGATGAGCAGCCGGCGCTCGCTCCAGCGATCGACGAGCTTGCCGGCCGGATAGGCGGCTAGCATGGCGACGAAGGACATTGCGACAAGCGTCAGCGGCGCGAAGGCGATGCGCAAGCCGGCGCCCGTCGCCCGCAGCACGAGAAACGCTTCGCCCACTCGCGCCGCGGCGAGCAGGGCGCCGAAGGAGAGCAGGAGCCAAAAGGCGCGCGGCAAATCAGAAAATCCGGCGAGCAGCGCCTTGCGGCCCGTAGCGGGCGGGCGTGTCTCCTCCGGCTCGTGAACGAAGACTGCGAGAACCAGCACGCAGATCAGCGCCGGCAGGCAGGCGATCCAAAAGACGAAGCGCGTGTCGTCATGCGTCGCCAGCATCAGGCCGATCGCCGCCAGCGGGCCGATGACCGCGCCAACCGTATCGAGCGTCTGGCGCAGGCCATAGGCGGCCCCGCGCTGCTCTGGCGTTGTGACGTCGGCGATCAGCGCATCGCGCGGCGCGCCGCGCAATCCTTTGCCCACACGGTCGAGCACGCGCGCGGCGATCACCTCCGTCGCGCCGCCGGCGAGCGGAAAGATCGGCTTGGTCGCCGCGGCGAGGCCGTAGCCGAACAGCGCCAGCCCTTTGCGCCGGCCGATCATGTCCGAGATGCGGCCCGAGACCACCTTCACGGCGAGCGCCGTCGCTTCCGCCGCGCCTTCGATCCAGCCGATTTCGGCGATGGCGACGCCGAGCGTTCCGGCGAGATAGACCGGCAGCAGCGCATGGATCATCTCGGAGGAGAAATCCATGAACAGCGAGGTAACGCCCAGCGCCCAGACGGCGGTGGGCATGGACGCTCGTCCGAACGTCTGCGCAGAGTCTCTGGCTCGCTCGCTCATGGCGCGCTTCTACGTCGCGGATCGAGGCTTCGGCAAGCGAAACGATCCGGGGACGCAAATTCCGATCGAACGGCGCCGCTCGATCGGAAAGCGCTAATCCTCTGTCTCGTGATGTCCGTTGATGCGTCCTCGCAGCACATTGGACGCTTTGAACATCACGACGCGGCGCGCGGTGATCGGCGCCGAGGCGCCTGTCTTGGGATTGCGTCCGACGCGCTCGCCTTTGGAGCGAATATGAAAGGAGCCGAAGGAGGAGAGCTTCACATCATCGCCGGAGACGATGGCGTTGAAAATCTCGGACAGCACAGCTTCGACGAACTCGCCGGACTCGGCGCGCGAGAGACCGATGCGGCGATGCACGGCGTCTGCGAGATCGGCGCGCGTCACCGTGTGATGTCCCTGTGAGGTTGGCGTCTCGGAAATGACGTTTTCGTCCCGGGAAAGGTCTTCGACTGCCGGCGGGGCTTTTTCTGAAACATTTTGCGACATGATCGGCCTTATCGATTCAAAACGAAACTAGCATCGTCGAGCTCGACTTTTTTTTCTGCCTTGTGACAACTCTCGCGCGAGAAGGGTTCGTCGCGGACGATCGCAACAGGCCGCCGCAGACCCCGATCGCGAGGAGCGAAAAACTCAATTTGATTATTTTTCAGAAACTACGGAGGAAATCAAGCACAGGTTGCAGTTTCACGACCGGGATTTCGTGGCGCCTCACCAGCGGATGAGCGCCGAACCCCATGTAAAACCGCCGCCGACCGCCTCGAGCATCACGAGATCGTCACGCTTGATGCGTCCGTCGTCGCGCGCGACCGACAATGCGAGGGGAATGGAGGCGGCCGAGGTGTTGCCGTGCAAATGCACTGTGGCGACGACTTTTTCCGGCGCGATGCCGAGCTTCGTCGCCGACATGTCGATGATGCGGCGATTGGCCTGATGCGGCACGAACCAGGAGAGATCGGCCGCCGTGAAGCCAGTCGCTGCGAAGGCGTCCGTCACGACATCCGTCACCATGCCGACGGCGAAGCGGAACACTTCCTTCCCTTCCATGCGCAAATGGCCGACCGTTCCGGTCGAGGAGGGGCCGCCATCGACATGCAATTTCGCGCGATGGCGTCCGTCCGAGCGCAAATGCGTCGTCAATATGCCGCGCTCTGCGAGCGAGCCTTCGCTCTCGCGCGCCTCGAGCACTATGGCGCCGGCGCCATCGCCGAACAGCACGCAGGTCGTGCGGTCTTTCCAGTCGAGAATGCGAGAGAATGTCTCAGCGCCGATCACGAGCGCGCGCTTGTGCGAGCCGGAGCGAAGAAACTTCTCCGCCGTCGTCAGCGCGTAGACGAAACCCGAGCACACGGCCTGAAGATCGAAGGCGGCGCCGTGCGTCATGCCGAGCGCGGCCTGAATCTGCGTCGCCGTGGAGGGAAAAGTATAGTCGGGCGTCGATGTGCCGACGATGACGAGATCGATATCCTCCGGGCCGAGACCGGCGTCGGCCAGCGCGGCGCGCGCCGCTTTCTCGCCGAGCATAGAGGTGGTCTCGCCGGGCGCGGCGATGTGACGCTCCTTTATGCCGGTGCGCTGCGTGATCCATTCGTCGCTGGTGTCGACCGTGGCGGCGAGCTCCTCATTGGTGAGGATGCGGCTCGGCAGATAGCTGCCGAGGCCGACGACGACAGAGCGCAGAGGGCGCTGGATAAGAGTCACTGAGCGGCTTCCTGGTCGTCGCGGCGGCTCGAGGCCAGCATGTCGCGGATCTTGGAGAGCAGGCCTTGATGCGCCATCTCATAGCCGATCTCGACCGCGCGGGCGAAGGCCAGCGCATCGGCGCCGCCATGGCTCTTGATGACGATCCCCTCGAGGCCGAGAAACACGCCGCCATTGATGTTGCGAACGTCGATCTTGTCGCGCAGCTCGCGAAAGGCGCCGCGCGCCAGCAGATAGCCGAGCTTGGCGAGCCAGCTCCGCCCGATCGCCTCGCGCAGATAATTGGTGATCTGAGTCGCCGTGCCCTCGGCGGTCTTCAGCGCGATATTGCCGGAGAAGCCCTCGACCACGACGACATCGACGACGCCCTTGCCGATCTCGTCGCCCTCGACGAAGCCGTGATAGTCGAGATCGGGAAGCTCGGCCTCCTTCAGCAGACGCGAGGCGGTCTTGACCTCCTCGACGCCCTTGATCTCCTCGACGCCGACATTGAGCAGGCCGACGCTCGGCCGCTCGAGGTCGAAGAGCGAGCGCGCCATCGCCGCGCCCATGACGGCGAGATCGACGAGATGGCGCGCGTCCGCGCCGATGGAGGCGCCGACGTCGAGCACGATGGAGTAGCCGCGCGCCGTCGGGGCAGGCCATAGGCAGGCCAGCGCCGGACGCTCGATCTTGGCCATTGTGCGCAGGCAGACCTTCGCCATCGCCATCAGCGCGCCGGTGTTGCCGGCGGAGATGGCGACATCGGCCTCGCCTTTCTTCACCGCCTCGATCGCCTGCCACATGGAGGAGACGCGGCGGCCGGAGCGCAGCGCCTGGCTGGGCTTGTCGTCCATGCGCACGGCGACGTCGCAGTGACGGACGGTCGCGACATGGGCGAGGCGCGGATGCGCGGCCAGCTCGGCGCGAATCTGCCCTTCGTCGCCGAACAGCAGGAAGCTGCTGTCTGGATGACGATCGTGAGCGATGGCGGCGCCGGCTATGGTGACTTTCGGACCATGATCGCCGCCCATGGCGTCCAACGCTATGCGAATGGGCTGCGCCATTCTGCCTCGTCTCCCGAACTGAATACGAATTGCGAATGTCCGCGCGGCCCGCAACGCTCCGCCCCACGGGGCCGCCGGACGCGCGAAAGATGCGGCGAAGCGGAGCCGCTATGGCCCGCTTTTGCCCTCGGTTCCTCGCGATTTCTCGTCACGGACCGGGCTCGCCGCCGGCCCAAGGCGCCAGCGGCTGACGAATTGCCATTTGCGCGGCGCCAGCGCAAGAGCAATTCCTGCCGTCGCTCCAGCTTCCCACGAGCGAGCCGGTCTCGACGCATCGTCGCATGCCGCCGAATCTACAGGCTCTCCATCACGCTTTTGCAAAGCCGGGCTCAGTTTCTGCGCCCCTTGCCGAGCGCGTCGCGCAGGCCGGCGAAGGGCGAGACTTTCGCCGGCGGCTTCTCTTCCTCCACCTTCTCTTCAGGCGGAGCAAAGAGCGCCCCGGGCTTGCGAGGATAGGGATCGAGCGCCAGCGCCAGAAATTCCGCGACGATGGCGCCGAGATCGATTCGCCCATCGACGAGCGGATCGGGCGCATCCTCGTCGAGATCGGCGATGTGCCGGCTCGCTCTCGGCTCTTTCGGCTCCTCGGGCTCCGCTTCGCGCCGGCGCCGGGACATACGTTCCGTCGCGGGCGGGGCGGCGGGGGCGGCCTCCGGCGCAAAGGACACGTCGATGGGCTCGACGACGCGGGAGTCGAACTCCTCGAGCGTCACCACGCAGGTCTGGCGAACATCGGCGATGAGCTCGCCGGCGACGCGCAAGCCGCCGCGGCCCGCGCGCGTCACTTTCAGCTTCGCCTCGAGGCGGCCCAGCGCGACGAGATCATCCGCCTCGGCGAGGGCCGCGCGCTCGGAGGCGTCGGCGGAAATGGTCAGCTCCAGCCCATCCTCGGGAATGTCGACGGCGGCGAGAGGGCGCGAGAACGGGGTTTCGGGCAATTGCAGATCGTCGCTCATTCGCCGCTCCTTCTCCTCGGACGTCGCCGCCTCGGCCGACAATATGAAATATAGATGGGCGCCGCGCCCATTGGTCGAAGCTTCGCCATTTTCCGGCCATTGATACGGTCGAAGAGGCGCGGACGCCAGCCCGAGGGTTGCGCCGGAGGCGTCGCTGCTTGCTTTCGCGCAGAGCGAGAGTTAGGCAAGCTCGAACATTGTCGCGATAGAGGTCGGCCTCGGGAGAGGCGTAGCGCGGAGAGAAAAATGCGGTCTCGGGTTTCGCTCGTCGTCGTCTCGCGGCAGGCCCGCCGCCTCGCCGCGCTCGCTTTGGTCGCCGCGCCGCTCGCCGGGTGCCTCGGCTATGACGGCGTCATCAATCGCGGCGCCATCATCGAGGAGCGCAAGGCCGCGCAGGTGAAGGTCGGCATGGCGGCTCCGCAAGTGCTGGCTCTGCTCGGCACGCCCTCGACGACATCGACGATCGGCGGCGACGCCTGGTACTATGTCAGCCAGCGCATCGAGCGCGAGCTCGCCTTCCTGCCGCCCGAGGTCGCCGACCAGCACATTCTCTCCGTCTATTTCGACAAGACGAAAAAGGTCCAGCGCATCGCGGACTATGGGCTGAAGGACGGCAAGGTCGTCGATTTCATCAGCCGCACGACGCCCACGGCCGGGGCCGAGTTCAATTTCATCCGCAATATGCTGTCGAAGCTGACCAGCTTCTGACGATTCGAAAAAATCCCAGCTTTTTCAATCGCAAGCGTGGCTGTGTCGATTCGGCGCAAATGTGGCGGGCGAATCGGCCGGCCGGCTCCGTACGTAGACGATCGCTTCATTTTTAAGGGTTTGTGGGAACTACGGAGCCCCGCCCGAATGTGACGCGCGCGTGACGCGCGCAGTCGATTTTTCGCCCCTCGCGGTTGCTAGCCTCTGTCTCGTCCAAACAACAGCGAGGAATGAAACAGAGTGTCTTTCGAAGCGATAGCTCCTGCCGTTCGCGGCGAAGCGTCGGCGCCGAAATGGTCGCGCTTTCTGCCCGTGTTCGACCGCGCAGACGCGGACCGCCCCCTCGCGGGGGCCGACGGATCCGTTCACATGCTCCTTCGCGCTTTCGCCATAGCGACGGCTCTCGCCTTCGCCCTGGTGGCCGCGCTGCTGTCTATGCCAGACGGCTGGGGCCGGTTCAGACTGTCGGAGGCGTCGCGAGGCGGCGCGCAGAGCCGCCGCGCGCCGCCGCCCTTGTTCTTTCTGACCAATCGCGGCCTCACCGATCAGCCGCTCGACGCCGATGCGGCCGAAGCGATGGGCGAGGCGGTGAAGGCCTGGTCCGGCGCCGCCGACGTCGCCAATGAGGCGCAGGCGAGCCTCTCCGGCGCCGCCCCGGCGGTGCTGCAATTCGGCCCGGTGCGCGTCGCCCGCGCCATTGTCGAGCATGTGGTGCAGGCGGCCAAGACCACCGGCTCCGATCCGGTCATGCTGATGGCGATCGCCGACAAGGAGTCGAGCTTCGCGCCCAAGGCAAAGGCCAGCACCTCCTCGGCGAGCGGCCTGTTCCAGTTCATCGATTCGACCTGGCTGAAGGCCGTGCGCATGTTCGGCCGTAGCTATGGCCAGGAGGCCGCGGCCGAGGCGATCGACGGCGCCTATCGCGTCGCGCCGCAGAAGCGCTCCGAGATTCTGGCCATGCGCAACGACCCCTATCTCTCCGCGGTCTTCGCCGCCGAGATGCTGAAGCACGACGGCGAGCGCATCGCCGAGCGAATCGGCCGTCCGCTGACCGTGGGCGAGACCTATCTCATCCACTTCCTGGGGCCGGACGACGCCGCCCGCTTCATGGCGAAGGTGGAGGAGGCGCCGAACACGCCGGCCGCCAAGCTGCTGCCGCGGCCCGCCCGCGCCAATAAGCCGATCTTCTTCGCCCGTCAGGGCAAGAAGATGAAGCCGAAGTCGGTGAGCGAGGTTCACGAGGCGTTCGAGACGATGATGGGACAGCGCTCCAACCGCTACAAGGGCGTGGAGCAGCAGCTGCCGGGCGGGGCGCTCGCCTTTACGGAATGAGCTTCTTTCGCAGAAAATGAGAAAGGCGGCCCCAGCGGCCGCCTTTTTCGTCTCACGCCTATCGATCCGCCGTTCTCGCCAATTCGCGCCAGCGGCTGGGCGCGAGGCCGCTCCACTGCTCGAAGGCGCGGGTAAAATGCGCCGGATCGCTATAGCCGAGCCGGGCGGCGATCTCGGTGATCGATAGGTCCGATCGGCGCAGCAGACGAATTGCGCGGCGCTGCAGCGTGTCGCGCAGGAGATCGGCGTAGCTGAGCCCGAGATCGCCGAGCCGTCGCTGGAGTGTGCGCTTCGACAGCCCGGCCCGCCGCACGACGGTTTCGAGCGTAGGACGGCCGCCGAGCAGCTCCAGCTCGATGAGCACGCCGATCTTGCCGGGAAGATCGTCCGGCGCCGGAATGTCGAAGATGCGGGCGATCTCCTCGGCGTCTAGTCCATCGCCTTCGCCCAGTCGCGGATTGACCGTCATCAGCAGCCGCTGATCAAAGACGATCGAGCCCGGGCCGTCGCAGAGCACGATGTCCGCGCCCATCTGCTCGCCGATCGATCGTCGCGCGCTCGCCGGCAGTCCGCCGAACATCACGCGGCGCGGCAGCCAGCGCGCGCCGGCGAAATGCCGCACGAGGGCGATCATATACCAGACGGCCAGCATCTCATTCTGCGGCCGGCCCTCCGTCGCAGGGTCGTCCAGCTCATAGGACCAGACGACCTCCTCGCTTTGTCGTCGCAGGACCAGCCGCGTCGCGCTCTGCAGCATATGCGGCAGGCTCGTTCCGGCGCGATGGATGGCTTCGAGCAGCGTCGGCGCCAGCGTCACCCATTTGCCATAGACGCCGAGGCCGGCGATCGACGTCCTGCGGCCGAGACGGGCGGCGAAGGCCTCGTCGGCCAGCTCTCGGGAGGAGGCGGCGAGCAGGCGGAAATGATCGCGCAGCGGCAGCAGCGTGTCCGGCGATTCGAGCAGGCCGAGCGGGAGCTCAGCGCGGCGAAACACGCGCTCGATCGAGCCGCCGGTGGCGCCGACGACCTCGGCGATCGGCCCCAGCGTGCTCGCGCGTGTGTAGCCGGTTTGTCGCATCTGCCCTCGCGCGCCATCGAACGGCGTTTTCGGCATGTCCTGGCAAGCGTCGCCAGCGGCCGGACGATAGCATTCCCTATCGGCTCACAAAGGCCGATCCATCGGGGGATTTGCCCGAGTTCGGGGAGGATTTTTGGATATGTGCCTCTATTGTCTCGGACGCGCGTCGGCCGGATTGTCTCGGCGCGAGATGTTGCAGATGGGCGCGCTGGGCGCGGCTCTGCCTTTCATCGCTCCGGCCGCAATGGCCGAGAGCGCCGATCTCGAGCGCGACGCTTTCAAACGCGACATGGAGGGGCTGATCGCGCGCGCCCATTCAGGCGAGCTCGTTTCCTATCGTGTGTTCGAGATCGATGGCGATGATCTGCCGTGGATCGACCTCGGCCTCACGGCGGCCAAGGGTCAGCAGGTCAGCTTTCTCGTCACCGGCCGCATGTGGATTGCGCGGCCCTATGACCTCTGGTTCTCACCGGGCCTCGTCTTTCATGCCCGCACGCGCGGCAAAAGGCCGATCTACAGCCCCGGCGTCGATACGGGCACAATGACCGCCGCCCATGACGGCCCGCTGGAGATCGCCCGCTCCGCCGCGCAATTCGCCGACGCGGACGGCAGGCTGTGGACGCCCGAAGCGGAGTATCGCAAGCAGGAGGTGAAGATCGTCGGCGTCGCGCTGGTCTGGAAGGGCGAGGCGCTCGCCGGACTAGAGAGCCTCGCCGCATCGGGCGATGTGGACGGCCGCATAGCGGCGGAGATCGCCAGGCTGAAACGCGGCCGCAAATTGCCGCAAGGCTGGAACGATCTCTTCAGTCTCGGCGGCGGCGCCGAAGTGTTCGGCCGCGAGGCGAATGGCGAGATCGTCTGCGAGAGCGCTGGGAGCGCCTCCATCATAGAGCGTCCGCTGCCGCTCGCCTTCGGCACGCGGCCCAAGCTCGGCTGGCGCTGGAAGATCGACCAGCTTCCTTCTGCGAAGCCGGAGGATGCGCCGCCCTTTCACGACTATCTGTCGATCGGCGTGAAATTCGAGGACGGGCAGGACCTCACCTATTTCTGGAGCGCTGGCCTGCCGACCGGAAAAGTCTTCCGCTGCCCGCTCGCCGGCTGGAGCGCGGTCGAGACTCATATGGTCGTCGATTCGGGCGCAGCGGGGCTCGGCGAGTGGCGGGCGCTGGAGCGCGACGTCGCCGCCGATTACGCCGCCCATATCGGCGGGCCGGCCAAGGCGATCAGCCATATTTGGCTGCTGGCGGTCACGCCCTTCCAGCGCCGTCGCGGCGCCTGCCGTTATGCCGACATTCGCGTCACGACGGCGGATGGGGCGGTGACGAGGCTCTAGCTACTTGTTCCAGCGTTCGGCGGCGGCGTCGTCCTTGGCCTTGGCCTCGACCCAGTCGCCGACGCTGCCGTCGGCGCGATGCTCCTTCTTCCAGAAGGGGGCGCGCGTCTTCAGATAATCCATCAGAAATTCCGCCGCGGCGAAGGCATCGCCGCGATGGCGCGCGGCCGTGATGACGAGCACGATTCTCTCGCCCGGCAGAATGCGCCCGTGGCGATGGATGACAGTGAGCGCCGATAGCGGCCAGCGGGCGAGCGCCTCCTCGGCGACGCGGGCGATCTCCGCCTCGGCCATGCCGGGATAATGCTCGAGCTCCAGCGCCGCGAGCGTCCCATCCTCGTCGCGGCAGAGGCCGGTGAAGGAGACGATCGCGCCAATGTCGCGGCGGCCGTCCTCGATCAGCGCGGCCTCATGGCCGGGATCGAAGGGGGCGGATTGGATGCGGATGGTGGGGGTCATGAGCGAGTAGCGAGTAGCGAGTAGCGAGTAGCGAGTAGCGAGTAGCGAGTAGCGAGTAGCGAGTAGAACTATTCGCTACTCGCTACTCGCTACTCGCCCCCTATCCTCCGGTCATCGGCGGGAAAAAGGCGATCTCGCGCGCTCCGGCGATCGGCGTCTCATGGCGCACATGGGCCTTGTCGATCGCCGTGCGAATGACGGCGGCGTTCTCGAAAGCCAGAGCATAGGCCTCGTCGCGCGACTTCAGCCAGGCGATCAGCTCGCCGACGGTCGCCACCTCCGGGGGAGGGGAGAGCTCCTCCTCGGCGCGGCCGATTCGCTCGCGCACCCAGGCGAAATAGAGAGCCTTCATTGCGCCTCGTCCGATCCGAAATGCGCCCAGCCGGCTCTCATATAGTCATAGCCGGTGTAGAGCGTCAGCAGCGCGGCGATCCACAGCAGCACGCTGCCGATGTTCACCGTGCCCGGCAGCACCAGCTCGCCGGCCGGGCCGGCGATGAAGAAGCCGAGCGCGAAGAGCTGCAGCGTCGTCTTCCATTTGGCGATGGCGCTCACCGGAAGCGGCACTTTCAGCTCGGCGAGATATTCGCGCAGGCCGGAGACGAGAATCTCGCGGCAGAGGATGATGAGCGCCGCCCAGATCGTCGGGCCGGAGATCGTCTGATCGGCGACCACCATCAGCAGAGTGGCGGCGACGAGCAGCTTGTCGGCTATGGGGTCGAGCATGGCGCCGAGCGTCGACTGCTGCGCCCAGGCGCGGGCGAGATAGCCGTCGAAGAAGTCGGTGATGGCGGCGGCGGTGAAGACGCCGAGCGCCGTCCAGCGCATCCAATGCTCGTCCGGCCATTGCAGCAGGCCCGCGACCACGGGCACGGCGACGAGCCGGCCATAGGTCAGAATATTGGGCAGGGAGAGCGCGCGCCCGCGGCGCGGCGGAATGGCCGTCGATGTCATGCCGCGAAGGAACATGGCGAGCGCCTCCCTTGTCAATAGAAGAGACGGACTCTTCGCCGGCGCCGCGCTCCTCCGCCGCCGGTCCGGTCTCCCGCGCAGCGGCGGGAAGCTTCGGCAAAACCGGCATTTTGCCGCTCGGCGCGCGCCGGCGAGACCGTCGCCGGGCCGCGCACAAATTTTAGCCGTTCGCCGTTTCAGCCGCGCTGGAAATGGTCGAAGACGAGCCGCGCCGTCGCCTTGTTCACGCCCGGCACATTCTCGAGGTCGCAGAGCGCGGCGCCGGCCACCGCCTTGGCGGTGCCGAAGGCGAGCAGCAGCGCCCTTTTGCGGGCCGGTCCGACGCCCGCGATCTCGTCCAGCGGGTTCTTGGCGAATTCCTTCTTGCGCCGCGCCCGATGCGTGCCGATGGCGAATCGATGCGCCTCGTCGCGCAGGCGCTGGACGAAATAGAGCGCCGGATCATGCGGCGGCAGGCGGAAGGGCTCGCGCCCCTCGACGAAAAACATCTCGCGGCCGGCGTTGCGATCGGCGCCCTTGGCGATGGAGGCGATGGTCACGCCCTCGAGGCCGATCTCCGCCGCGACGGAGCGCGCTGCGTCGAATTGCCCGCGGCCGCCGTCGATGATCACGAGATCGGGCTTGGACGGAAAAGCGTCCGGCGCCTCATCCTCCGGCTTTTCTGCGTCTTTCGCGATACGGGCGAAGCGGCGCGTCAGCACTTCCCGCATCATGGCGTAATCGTCGCCGGGCGTGATCTCGGCGCTCTTTATGTTGAAGGTGCGATAATGCGTCTTCATGAAGCCGGTCGGCCCGGCGACGATCATCGCGCCTATGGCCTGTTGGCCGCCCGTATGGGAATTGTCATAGACCTCGACGCGGCGCGGGGGCTTCTCCATGCCGAACATCTCGCCGAGGGCGATGAGCAGCTTCTCCTGGCTGGCGTCCTCGGTGAGCTTGCGCGTCAGCGTCTGCTTGGCGTTGGTCTGCGCATGCTCGACCAGCTCGCGCTTCTCGCCGCGCTGCGGCGTCGCGATCTCCACCTTGCGGCCGAGCTTGTCCGACAGCGCTTCCGTCAACAGCTCGCGATCTTCGATCACATGGGAGAGCAGCACCAAAGGCGCCGGCGGATGCTCGCCGTAGAATTGCGCGAGGAAGGAGCCGAGCACTTCCTCTTCGGAGAGGCTCTGGTCGGCGCGCGGGAAATAGGCGCGATCACCCCAATTCTGATAGGCGCGAAAGAAAAACGCCTCGATGCAGAAGCGCCCGGCCTCCTTGGCGATGGCGAAGACGTCGGCCTCCTCGACGCTGTGCGGATTGACGCCCTGCGTTCCCTGGATCAGCGACAGCGCCGATATGCGGTCGCGCAGCCGCGCGGCGCGCTCGAATTCCAGCCGCTCCGCCGCCGCGGTCATCTCCGTGGCGAGCTGCTCGCGCACGGAGCGGCTCTTGCCGGTGAGGAAGTCATGCGCCTCCTGCACCAGCACGGAATAATCCGCGATGGATATCTCGCCCGTGCAGGGGCCGGCGCAGCGCTTGATCTGATAGAGCAGGCAGGGCCGCGTGCGATTCTCGTAGAAAGAATCGGTGCAGGAGCGCAGCAGAAACGCCCGCTGCAACGCATTGAGCGCGCGCCCCACCGCGCCGGCGTTGGCGAAGGGGCCGAAATAATCGCCCTTGCGTGAGCGCGCGCCGCGATGCTTGGCGATCTGCGGCGCATCATGGTCGCGCGCGATGAGAATATAGGGAAAGCTCTTGTCGTCGCGCATCAGCACGTTGAAGCGCGGCTTCATCTGCTTGATGAGATTGGTCTCGAGCAGTAGCGCCTCGGTCTCGGTCTCGACCGAGATGAACATCATCGAGGCGGTCGCCGAGATCATCCGCGCGATGCGATTCACATGGCCGGCGAGGCGCGTGTAGCTGGCTATGCGCTTGCGGACATTCTTGGCCTTGCCGACATAGAGAACCTCGCCATTCTCGGCGATCATGCGATAGACGCCCGGCCCATTGGGCGCGTTCTTCCAATAGGATTTGATGACCGAGACGCCGCGCTTGACGCTTTCCGGCGTATCGGCCGCGAGCTCTGGCGGAGCGGCGCCCTCGGCCTCTTCCGTGAGGTCTTCTTCCTCATCGAGGGTTGCGGGAAGGTCGGGCGTATCGCTCATGCGGCGAGATTTATGCCCGGCGCGCGCGAATGGGAAGAGCGCATGACAAGGCCGTGGGCTCTGGCGCGCGGCGGCCTATTTCTCCTCGCATAGGGAGGAGGCCCCATGCCCAAAGGCCATGCGCCGCGCCTGATCTTCTGGGTTGCAGTTCTGCTGTTCGCTCTCGCGGCGGCGCTGTCGCTCTTTTATTACCTGTCGCCGCGGGCGACCTTGCGCATCACCACCGGCCCGGCGATGTCGCCGGCCCAGCGCACCATCTCGACCTTCATTCATGTCGTCTCCGGGACGCATCCTTTCCTCCGCGTGGAGGAGGTCCCGGTCGCCGATCTTTCGGCCAGCTCCAAGGCTCTCGAGGACCGCAAGGTCAATCTCGCCATCGTGCGCACCGATGTCGCGCCGCCCTCCAATGGCCAGACCATCGCCATTCTGCGCCGCGACGTGGTGGCGATCGTGCTGCCGCATGGCTCGCCGATCAAGGACGCCGCCGGCCTCGCCCGCAAGACCATCGCCATTCCCGCCGGCCCGCTGCAGGCGGAAAATCAGCACGCGCTCGATGATATTCTCGCCTATTTCGACGTCCCCGCGGCGAGCGTGAGGCGCCTTGTCCTGCCGCTCGGCGAGATCGGCTCGGCCATGCGTGCGGGCCGCGCGGCGGCGGCGTTGGCGGTCGGGCCGATCGGGCCGGGGCAGGCGGTCGATGTCGTCGCCTCCATCGCCAAGGCGATGAAGAGCCCGCCCCAACTTCTGCCGATGGATCAGGCCGACGCGCTGGTGAAGCGCTTTCCGGGCTTCGAATCTGTGGATATCCCCGAAGGCGCCTTCAAGGCGCATCCGCCCGTGCCCGACGATACGGTGAAGGGCCTCGCCGTCACCTATCGGCTGGTGGCGCCTTTTTCGATGCTCAATGTGGTGGCCGGGGCGATCGGCCGCTCCATTTTCAAGACCAAGGCCAAGCTCGCCGCCCTCTCGCCGGGCGGCGCGCAGATCGAGGCGCCCGATCTCGACGCGCAGAACCCGCTGCTCCCCGTCCACCCTGGCGTCGCCGCCTATCTCGCGAGCGGCGATCAGAGCTTTTTCGATTCGTTCCAGCAATATTTCTACATTGTCGGCATTCCGCTCAGCCTTTTGGGGTCGCTGATCGCCGTGCTGCTCGGCCTTTGGAACAATCGCCGGCTCGTCGAGGATCAGAACCGCGTCTTCCGGCTGCTGACCCTCGCGGACGAGGCGCTGACGGCCGATAGCGCCGGCCTCGAGCGGATCGAGACGGAGTTTCGCGGGCTCGTCGCCGAATGCGTCAACAAGCTCGCGGATGGCGAGACCGCGGCGGATCAGTATCCTGTGTCCTCGCTCGCCATCGACCATGCGCGGCGGTCGATCGAGCGCAGGAAGGACGGTTTGCGCGCCGCATGACGCTCGCGCCGGGGTCGCTATAATGTCGTCCGTTTCGAGCAGAGGATTTCCGACATGGCTTCGCTCATCCGAGATTTCACCTGCGCCTGCGGGCGCGTGCGCTGCGAGGCGGTCGGCGCGCCGATCATCAGCGCCGTCTGCTATTGCTCCGATTGCCAGGAGGGCGGCCGCAGGATCGAGGCTCTGCCCCATGCCCATCTCCTGCGCGATCCCGACGGAGGCACGCCTTATCTTACCTTTCGCGACGACCGTTTTCGTTGCGTCGCGGGTGAGGAGCTGCTCGAGGATCACCGGCTGAAGCCCGAATCGCATACGCGCCGGGTGGTCGCCTCCTGCTGCAGCACGGGCATGTTCCTGAAATTCGACCCCGGCTTTTGGGTCTCCACCTATCGGCTTCGCTACGCTGGCGATCTGCCGCCCATAGAGATGCGGACAAAGGTCGCGCGCCGCCGCTCGCGATTGCCGCTGCCGCAGGACGCGCCGAGCTTTCGAGGCTTTCCGCTGCGACTCATCGGCCGGCTGATCGCGGCGCGGCTCGCCATGGCGCTCGGGCGATAGGCGGAAACGCAGCCGCGGGCGTGAAACCATTGCCGATCCGCGCTATGTTGTCCGGGGGAAGGCGCGCCGCAGCGGCGGGGCGCGAAAAAAATTGGGGATAGCTCGGTGATCGAGGACCAGCGCGAAGCGTCCGGCCGGCGGCGGCTGAACGCGACACTCATCGACTTGATCATCCGGCTCGGCGCGCTCGGCGCGCTCGCCTATTGGTCTTTCCTGCTGGTGCGGCCCTTCGTCACCATCGTGACCTGGAGCGCCATTCTCGCTGTGGCGCTCTATCCCATCTTCGAATGGATGACCGTCCGGCTCGGCGGACGCCGGCGGCTGGCGGCGACGATCATCACCTTTCTCGGCCTGCTCTTCGTCATCGGGCCGGCGACCTGGCTCGGCCTCGGCGTCGTCGATGGGCTGCGCTCCCTCGCCGATCGAATCGACGCCGGCGGCGTCTGGGTGCCGCCGCCGCCCGAGACCTTGCGCACTTGGCCCTTCGTCGGCGAATCGGCCTATGAATTCTGGGAGCTCGCCTCCACCAATCTGCGCAGCGCGCTCGCCCAGGCGTTGCCGCAGCTCAAGCCCTATGGCGAGATCGCGCTGGACGCGACCAAGAACGCCGGCGCCGGCGTGTTCAAATTCCTGATCTCGGTCATCATCGCCGGCTTTCTATTCGCGCCCGGACCGGCGCTGGTGCGCGCGATCAAGACCGCGGTGACGCGCATCGATTCGAAACGCGCCGAGCATTTTGTCGAGCTCGCCGGCTCGACGATCCGCACCGTCTCGCGCGGCGTCATCGGCGTGTCGCTGCTGCAGGCGGCGATCGGCGGCCTCGGCCTGCAGCTCGCCGGCGCGCCCGGCGCCAGCCTGCTGACCCTGTGCATATTGGTGCTCGCCATCGTCCAGATCGGGCCGCTGATGGTGGTGGTGCCCACCATCATCTGGGCGTGGACGGAGATGCGGACCTTGCCGGCTCTACTCTTCTCCTGCTGCATGTTGACGGTGACGCTGGTCGACAATGTGCTGAAGCCCATCGTCATCGCGCGCGGGCTCACGACGCCGCTGCTGGTCATTATCGTCGGCGTCATCGGCGGCGTGCTGGTGCATGGAATCATTGGCCTTTTCGTCGGCCCGGTGGTACTCGCGGTCGCCTGGGAGCTGCTCAGCGCCTGGGCGGGGGACGGCAAGGGCGGCGCCCTCGTCGCGACGCCGGCGGAGGCCGCTCCCGAGCCGCGCGTGATCGAGCCGCCCGCCGCCGGCTCGATCGTCCACGCCCCGGAGCGCTGAAGCGCGCGACGGAGCGAAAGGCAAGGTTCACAAATCAGCCGTACTCGATTAGGGTCCGGCGCGGATTTGCGCGTCCCGGCTTCGATCCCATATTGATGAGCGCCCGCTTCGCAAGCGGGCCTTTCGCTATCCGAGGTCCGCCGCGGCCTCTGAAGAAGGAACCACATGGCCAAGGAAGAACTGTTGGAGTTTCCCGGAGTCGTCACCGAGCTGCTGCCCAGCGCGATGTTTCGGGTCAAGCTCGAGAACGAGCACGAGATCATCGCCCATACGGCCGGAAAGATGCGTAAAAACCGCATCCGCGTGCTCACCGGGGACAAGGTTCTCGTGGAGATGACGCCCTATGACCTCACCAAAGGGCGGATTACCTATCGTTTCAAATAATTTCGATTTATGGCGGAGCCGATCGTCTTGACGTCCCACCCGACCGATACGCGGCCCAAGCTGGTGCTGGCCTCGGCCTCGCCCCGCAGGCTCGAGCTGCTCCAGCAGATCGGCCTCGACGCCGACGCGCTGTTGCCGACCGACATAGACGAGACTCCGCAGCGCAACGAGCTGCCGCGCAGCCTCGCCCAGCGTCTCGCCGGCGAGAAGGCTGCGGCTGCCATAAAGATAAGGGCCTATCAGCCCCAGCTCGAGGGCAGCTATGTGCTCGCGGCCGACACTGTGGTGGCGGTCGGCCGGCGAATCCTGCCCAAATGCGAGGACATAGAGCAGGCCGAGGATTGCCTGCGCCTGCTCTCGGGCCGCCAGCACCGGGTTTTTACCGGCGTCACGCTGATCACCCCGCGCGGGGCCGAGCGCCGCCGCCTCGTCGAATCGCGTCTGCGCTTCAAGCGCCTCTCCTCGACCGAGATCGACGCCTATCTCGCTTCCGGCGAATGGCGCGGCAAGGCGGGCGGCTATGCGATTCAGGGACTCGCGGGCGCTTTCGCGGTGCGGCTCATCGGCTCTTATTCGGCCGTCGTCGGCCTGCCGCTCTATGAGACCGCCGCGTTGCTGGCCGGCGAGGGCTATCCTGTGCTGACGCCCTGGTTCGAGCGGGCGTGAGCGCTCACCCGCCGATATAGACCCTCTCATAGCGTCGGCCGAGCCGGGTCAAAATCTCATAGCCGATGGTCCCGCAGCGCAGCGCCAGCTCGTCGACGCCGATCGTCTCGCCCAAAAGCTCCGCCGTCTGGCCGCGATAGACGGCGCCTTCGGGGACGTCGGTCACATCCAGCATGACGAAATCCATCGACACGCGGCCGACGATCGGGCAGCGCCGCCCGGCGACGATCGCCTCCGGAACGGGCCGGCCCGCCCCGCCGATTGCGGCCGGAAAGCCGTCGCCATAGCCGAGGCCGAGCGTCGCCAGCCGCGTCGGCCGCGACGCCGTCCACACGCCGTCATAGCCGACGCTCTCGCCGGCCTCGATCCAGCGCGTCGCCAGAATCGGCGCCTCGAGCCGGGCGACGGCTCGCATCGGATTGGGCGCCGCCGGAGTCGGATTGCCGCCGTAGAGCGCATAGCCGGGGCGCAGCAGATCGTAATGGGGCTTCTGCTCCAGGAAGATTCCCGAGGAATTGCTGAGCGAGGCCGGCACGCCGGGGAAGGCGCGCCGCGCCGTCTCGAAAGCGGCGATCTGCCCCGCGTTGCGCGGGTCCTCGGCCCATTGCGCGCAGACGAAATGGCTCATCGTCAGAGTGAGGTCGATATCCTGCGTCGCCACGGCCGCGGCTTCGGCGTCGCGCAGCGAGAGTCCCAGCCGATTCATGCCGGTGTCGAATTGCAGCGCGGCCGGCAGGCGGCGGCCGATGGAGCGGCCGAATGCCGCCCAATCACGGATTTCCTCGAGCGAGGCCAGAACCGGGCGCAGCCGCCCGGCGGCGAGCGCGCGGGCGCCGCCGGGCGGCAGTCCCTCGAGCACATAGACGATGGCCCGCGGGCGACGGAGCGAATGCGCTCGCCTTCTCCGGCGGTGGCGACGAAAAAAGTGCGGCAGCCGGAGGCGGCGAGCGCCCGCACGGCGGGCTCGGCGCCGAGGCCATAGGCGTCGGCCTTGACCACGGCCGCGCATTCGCTCTCGCTCGCGCAAGCGGCGAGCCGACGCCAATTGGCGACGAGGGCGGCAAGGTCGATGGTGAGCGTCGCCCCCGCGCGCGCCTCGGCGGGGGCGGTCTCATTCAGGGGCGCTCGGGCCGAACGGTCGAATCTCATGAGGCAATATTCTAGCGCCGGAGCATGGCGTTCGCATGGCCAATAGCATGCGCCATGCCCCGGCGTCGTTAATTTTGGCGATTTGCCGCGTCGATCGCGTCAGCGACGGGGCAAAACCGCGCTCGAATCGACCATCGGCCGCGGCGCCGGCGTCCCGAGGCGGGCTGTCGGATCGGCCGAGGACCGCGGCGCGCCGAGGCGGACGGCCGGATCGGGCCGGGGCGCCCCCAGCGAGATTCGCACGAGATCGGCGACGCTCTTGACGCGCATCTTGGTCATTATGTGCGAGCGATGCGTCTCCACCGTGCGGGCGCTGATGCCGAGCTCATGGGCGATGACCTTGTTGAGCTTGCCCTCGACCAAGCCGGCGAGCACGTCGTTCTCGCGGTTGGTGAGCGTGGCGAGCCGGCCGGGCGTGGTCCGCGCACGGCCGCGATAGGCGCGGTGGTCGATCCGGCGGGTCAGCGCCTGCTGCACGGAGGTGAGCAGCTTCGCCTCATTGACAGGCAATTCGAGCAGATCGAAAGCGCCTTCCTTCATCACTTGGATCGCGCCGCGAACATTGGCTTGCGCGGTGATGACGATGATCGGCAATTCGATCCGCCGCGCCTTGGCGTCTCTCAATAGTTCGATCCCGATCATATCGGGCATATCCACATAGATGATGACGCAGCCGCGGCTGTCGGTCTCGACGGCTTCGAAGAAGCGTCCCGCGTCCTCATGGAGGCGAATGTGGAAATCCGCCTTGTCCAAGGCGCTCGTCAGAGACGAGCGGATGATCGGATCGACGTTCAAGATATGGATGGTTTCACTGTAATTCATGAATCGCTCGCGAGATGAGTTGACGAAAAAGTCATTCGACGAGACCAGCGAACTCAAGCCGCCGACAAAATAGTCGGCAGTCCGACGTCACGGCAACACGACGCTTACTCGGGGCGCCGACGCAACATTACGAACTCTCGAGCACGCAGACCAACCATGACGCTCAACGCTACTCGACACGTCCGCAGCCGGTGGAGAAAAAAGCCGGCTCCGAACGACGATGCGCCGGCTGGTCCCGGGCAACGTCGGCGGGCGCATGTTAACAGATCGTAACGCACGCGCCACGTTTTTCGACTCGAATCCTACGCATCGGCGCATCGATTGCGTCGGGCGTCGCGACGCGTTACGTAAGTCATGCGTCCTTTCGCCGCTATGCACGAGTCGCGAAATGCTCAGAACCTTATGTCGGGTACGTGTGTTGCAGCAGCGACGCGATTGAATTATCAGTCCTAGCCGAGCCTCGAGCGGAGAGAAACCTAAAATGGCCGACGCCGATCCCGTGAGCGAGAGCCTCGCCGCCGCGCGGCCGCTCTCTCCACATCTGACGATCTACAAGCCGATCCTCACAATGGCGATGTCGATCGCGCATCGCATCACCGGCGCATCGCTTTATGTCGGCGTGCTTCTGCTCGCGCTCTATCTCTTCGGATTGGCGCTCGGGCCGTCGGCCTTCGACGCCGTGTCCTGGATCGTCAATTCCCTCGTCGGGCGAGTCTTCGTGCTGCTGTTCAGCTGGGCGCTGTTTCATCATCTGCTCGGCGGCGTGCGTCATGCGATATGGGACCGCGGCCTCTATCTCGATCGCGATGGCCGCGAGCTGCTGACCAAGGCGAGCTTGGGCGGCGGCGTGGCGCTGACGGCGCTCTTGTGGATCGCATCCTCGCTCTTCGGCTGAGCCTGCGGCCGCTCGTCCTGTCACGACGGCTCGCCGATATCGAACTCGATTGATGGAGAAACGGATATGTCGAGATTTGAGAGCGGCCGCAGCGGCAAGGGAGACGCTTTCGTCTCCGATCGCTCCGGTTCGCTGCATGCGCTCGCCATGCGTCACAGCGCGCGCGCGCTGGCGCCGCTCGCTGTGCTCTCGATCTGGTATCTCGTCGGCCTCGTCGGCAAGCCCTATGAGGCCGCGCGCGCCGAAATCGGAAAGCCGCTGCCGGCGATAGCGCTCATCGCCTTCATCGTCGTCGTCGCCTATCACGCGCGGCTCGGCGTGGAGAACATCATCGAGGATTATGTTCACGACGAAGCGCTGAAGGCGAAGGCGCTCATCGTCAACAAATGGCTGGTGATCGCGATCGCGGCGATCTGGACGCTCGCCATAATGATCATCGCCGCGCCGCGCTGACGCGCGTTCGCGCTCGGGCGCTCTTTATCGACGAGGATTGGGAATGGCTGCGAACGGCAAGACGACGGTGAATATCGGGGGCAGGGCCTATCCGATCGTCGATCATACATTCGACGTCGTCGTCGTCGGCGCAGGCGGCGCGGGACTGCGCGCCGTCGTCGGCTGCGCCAAGGCGGGGCTGAAGGCCGCTTGCATCACCAAAGTGTTTCCGACGCGTTCGCATACGGTCGCAGCGCAGGGCGGCGTCGCCGCGGCGCTGGCCAATATGGGGCCGGACGATTGGAAATGGCACATGTACGACACCGTCAAGGGCTCCGACTGGCTCGGAGACCAGGACGCGATCGAATATCTCTGCCGCAACGCTCCGCAAGCCGTCTATGAGCTCGAGCATTGGGGCGTGCCTTTCTCGCGCACAGACGATGGACGCATCTATCAGCGGCCCTTCGGCGGCATGACCACGGATTACGGCAGAGGCCCGCCTGCACAGCGCACTTGCGCGGCCGCCGACCGCACCGGCCATGCGATGCTGCATACGCTCTACGGCCAGGCGCTGCGTCACGACACAGAGTTCTTCGTCGAATATTTCGCCATCGACCTCATCGTCGATGCGGAAGGCGCCGTGCGCGGGGTCGTGTGCCTCAAGCTCGATGACGGAACGATCCATCGGTTCCGCGCCGCGCTGACCGTGCTGGCGACGGGCGGTTATGGCCGCACTTATCTCTCCGCGACGTCTGCGCACACATGCACGGGCGATGGCGGCGGCATGGCGCTGCGCGCCGGCCTGCCGTTGCAGGATATGGAATTCGTGCAATTCCATCCGACCGGCATTTATGGCGCGGGCTGCTTGATTACCGAGGGCGCGCGCGGCGAGGGCGGATATCTCACCAATAGCGAAGGCGAGCGCTTCATGGAGCGCTATGCTCCTTCGGTGAAAGATCTCGCGCCGCGCGACATGGTCTCGCGCGCGATGACGGTGGAGATTCGCGAGGGCCGCGGCGTCGGCAAATTGAAGGATCACATTCATCTGCATCTCGAGCATTTGGACCCTGCGATCCTGCACGAGCGCCTGCCTGGCATTTCCGAGAGCGCGAAAATTTTCGCCGGCGTCGATGTGACGCGCGAGCCCATTCCGGTGCTGCCGACCGTGCATTACAACATGGGCGGCATACCGACGAATTTTCACGGCGAGGCGCTTCGCCGCGTCGGCGATAATCCCGATGTGGTGGTGCCGGGCCTGATGGCGATCGGCGAGGCGGCTTGCGTCTCCGTGCATGGCGCCAATCGCCTCGGCTCCAATTCGCTGGTCGATCTCGTCGTCTTCGGCCGCGCCGCCGGCCAGCGCGCCGCCGAGTTGGTGAAGCCAGGCCAGACGCAGCCGGAACTGCCCGCCGATTCCGCCGAGCTCGCTTTGTCGCGTCTCGACGCGCGTCGCTTCGCCTCCGGCTCGATCGCGACCGCCGATCTGCGGCTCGAGATGCAGCGCGTGATGCAATCGCATTGCGCCGTCTATCGCGCCGGCGAGGTGCTGGAGGAGGGATCGCAAGCGATCCATGCGGTGTGGAAGAAGAGCGACGACGTCAAGGTTTCGGACCGCTCGCTGATCTGGAACTCCGATCTCGTCGAGACGCTGGAATATGACAATCTCATCGTGCAGGCGGTGGTGACGATGGATTCGGCGAAGAACCGCACCGAATCCCGCGGCGCTCACGCCCGCGAGGATTTTCCGAACCGCGACGACGCCGATTGGATGAAGCACACGCTCTCCACGGTCGACGAGGCGGGCAAGAGCGTCGCGATCGATTATCGCCCGGTGCACAGCTACACGCTGTCCAATGAGGTGGCTTATATAGAGCCGAAGGCGCGGGTTTATTGAGGGGCGGCGCGGGCGTCGGCTTCGAAGCGGCATAGAACGCGAGTGGACAAATCATGGTCGAATTCGTCCTTCCCAAATCCTCCCGCCCCGTCGAGGGCAAGGTCTGGCCTCGGCCCGATGGCGCGAGCCGGCTCAAGGAGTTCCGCATCTATCGCTTCGATCCGGACGAGGCGTCGAACCCGCGCGTGGACACTTATTACGTCGATCTCGACGATTGCGGGCCGATGGTTCTGGACGCGATCATCTGGATCAAGAACAAGATCGATCCGACGCTGACCTTCCGCCGCTCCTGCCGCGAGGGCATTTGCGGCTCCTGCGCGATGAATATCGACGGGCTCAACACGCTCGCCTGCACCAAGGGCATGGATGAGATCGAGGGAGCGATAAAGCTCTATCCGCTGCCGCATATGCCGGTGGTGAAGGATCTCGTGCCCGATCTCAGCGATTTCTACGCCCAGCACGCCGCCATCGAGCCCTGGCTGCAGACGGTGACGCCGGAGCCGGAAAAGGAATGGCTGCAGGCGCCGGACGATCGCCGCAAGCTCGACGGGCTCTATGAGTGCATCCTCTGCGCCTGCTGCTCCACTTCCTGCCCCAGCTATTGGTGGAATTCCGATCGGTTTCTGGGCCCGGCCGCGCTGCTGCAGGCCTATCGCTGGGTGGTGGACAGCCGCGACGAGTCGACAGCCGAGCGCGTCGCCTATGTCGATGACGCTTTCCGCCTCTATCGCTGCCACACGATTCTGAACTGCTCCAACGCCTGTCCGAAGAGCCTGCTGCCGGGGACGGCGATCGCCGAGCTGAAAAATCTGGCGATCGCGCAGACGACCGGCGAATGACGAAAGTCGTGGGAAGCGGAGCCGGCGCCGTAATGGCGCCTGCTTCTGTGCGCAATCTTCGCCACGGGATCGCCGGAACTTGTCTTTTTTCCGGCCTGGGAGCATTTTGGAGCCCGATGCTCGAGGAGTAGCCGCCATGCGATCGCGCCCACTTCTTTTGGTCGCCGCTATTTTCGCCTTTTCGTCCGCGTTGCCGCTGTCCGCGGGAGCGGAGGATGCGCTCGACCCCAGCCGGCTGGACACGTCCGCCGCCGGGGCCGTCAAGGCGAAGCCGAAGAAAAACAAACAGCAGCAGCAGACGACGGCTGGTCAGCCAGCCGCGCCCGGCAAGCCGCCGGCCAAGGTCGAGAACCGCCAATTCGGCGAGCTCGAGGGCTGGTCGCCGGGCAAATCCCCGCCCAAGAAAAAAGACAAAGAGGACGAAGGCTCGCGTTTCGGCAAGGCGCCGGTGAGCATGGGCAATAATGGCAATATGTCGGTCGGCATGCCCTTCTGAGCCCGTCGGCCTCGGCGTGATCGCCGTGGCCATGCTGTGAGATCGATGCGAAGCCGCTCCGTGGCCCAGACGGCCTACGGGGTCGCTTCGCTATTCTCGTCCATACCCTCGACAAAAGGCGCGCCCGTCGCCATAAGCGGGCAAAAGGAGTGCGCATCCATGGGTTACAAGGTCGCCGTCGCGGGCGCCACGGGCAATGTGGGCCGCGAGATGCTCGACATTCTGGCGGAGCGCCGCTTTCCGGTCTCGGAAGTGGTCGCGCTGGCTTCGTCCCGCTCCATTGGGACGGAAGTGTCGTTCGGCGACAAGATTCTCAAATGCCGCCATCTCGACACTTATGATTTCTCCGACACCGACATCTGCCTCATGTCGGCGGGCGGAGACGTCGCGCGCGAATGGGCGCCGCGTATCGGCGCCAAGGGCTGCGTCGTCATCGACAATAGCTCCGCCTGGCGCATGGACCCGGATGTTCCGCTGGTGGTGCCGGAGGTCAACGCCGACGCCGCGGCGGGCTTCACGAAAAAGCACATCATCGCCAATCCCAATTGCTCCACCGCGCAGCTCGTCGTGGCGCTGAAGCCGCTGCATGACGCCGCCAAGATCAAGCGCGTCGTCGTCTCGACCTATCAATCCGTGTCGGGCGCGGGCAAGGAGGGCATGGACGAGCTGTTCTCGCAGACGCGCTCCGTCTTCGTCTCCGATCCGATGGAATCGAAGAAATTCCCCAAGCGCATCGCCTTCAACCTCATTCCGCAGATCGACGTCTTCATGGAGGACGGCTTCACCAAGGAAGAGTGGAAGATGGTGGTGGAGACGAAGAAGATCTTGGATCCCAAGATCAAGCTCGTCGCCACTTGCGTGCGCGTGCCGGTGTTCATCGGCCATAGCGAGGCGATCAATATCGAGTTCGAGAATCCGCTGTCGCCGGACGAGGCGCGCGACATTCTGCGCGAGGCGCCCGGCGTGCTGGTCATCGATAAGCACGAGCCCGGCGGCTACATCACGCCGCACGAGGCGGCGGGCGAAGACGCGACCTTTGTCTCGCGCATTCGCGACGATCCGACCGTCGAAAACGGCCTCGTTCTGTGGTGCGTCTCCGACAATCTGCGCAAGGGCGCGGCGCTGAATGCGGTGCAGATCGCCGAAGTGCTGGTGAACCGCAAGCTCATCACGCCGAAGCAGAAGGCGGCCTGACGAAGGCCAGGCAATTTGAGTTGCAATGTCGAATTCTGAGGTGCAGCCCCGAACTGGGACAACGAGTGAACATGCTAATTTCCCACGTTAAGCTCCAAAATTGGAAAAATTTCCAGCACGCGGAAGCAAGTCTTCTGGACGTGACTTATGTGCTAGGAGCCAATGCGACTGGAAAATCCAACTTGCTCGATGTGTTCCGTTTCTTAAGGGATATCGCAAAGCCTCAAGGTGGAGGCATACAGAAAGCGGTTGCTGATCGAGGGGGGCTGAAGAAGCTACGTTGCCTGCATGCGCGAAGCAAACCTGAAATCGTGATAGAGGTTCATCTCTCGGATAACTTCGATGATCCGGTACCAATTTGGAGGTATGTTCTCGCGCTCAAGGCAGAAAGCAGCGGAATCAAGAGGCCAATTATAGCTGCTGAAGAAGTATATAAGCTGGTTGACGGCAAGGAAAGATGTTTTCTCCGTCGACCGGACAAGGATGATGTATTAGATAGAGAACGACTTACGCAAACGTCATTGGAGCAAATTCAGACTAATTCTGACTTTCGAGAGTTGGCGGATCAGTTCAGTGAGATTACATATCTACACCTTGTGCCACAGTTGGTCAAATTTGGGAGCTCAATCGGCGGGCAGACTGTCGAAAGTGATCCTTTTGGACAAGCATTTCTTGAGCGAGTCGCGAAAGCGAATGGAAAAGTCAGAACCTCTCGTTTGGGGCGGATACAGAAGGCGTTGTCGATAGCTGTGCCTCAATTTGAAGAACTAAAATTTGTGCGAGATGAGATTACTGGACGACCGCATTTGGAAGCCAGATATGCGCATCATCGCCCCGCCGCCGGTTGGCAGCGTGAAGATCAGTTTTCGGATGGCACTCTACGACTAATCGCGCTTTTTTGGCTGCTGATGGAGGGGGATAGCCTATTACTATTAGAAGAGCCCGAGCTTTCTCTCGACGAGGAAATCGTTCGAAATCTTCCACGTCTGATCGAACAGGTTCGGCGTTCTACGAAGAAGCGGCAACGCCAGATCATCATCAGCACTCACAGTCAGGCGCTGCTCGACAACAAGAGCGTCGATGGACGTGGAGTTCTTTGGCTCGACCGTGTTCAGGAGGGAACCGTCGTTCGTTCGCCGTCGGATGAACAACTCGAGCTGATGCGGGAAGGCTATTCACCGGCAGAGATTCTTCTGTCCAAGGCGCATCCAAAAGATTTGCATAAGATGGTTTTGAATTGATGTTGCTAGTTGCGACGGAAGATGAGCTGAGCGAAGCAGTCGTTTATCGACTCGTCATCGAAGCCCGAGGGAGCGTAGAAGCTCTCCAGCCTGTTCGTAAGGAAGGCAACGGCTATCTTCGACGAAGCATCGACAAATTCTGTGAAACCGCGAGGAGAGTCCCGGTCATCGTGCTCACAGATCTCGATGCGGCGTCCTGTCCTCCGACGCTCATTCGTGAGTGGTTTGGGACGAAATTTCCTCCCTCGAAGCTTGTCTTTCGAGTTGCTGTTCGTGAAGTCGAAGCTTGGCTGCTGGCGGATCGGGAGGGGATTGGGGAGTTCCTACATATTTCTCCGCATAAAATTGATCCGAATCCGGAAGCCCTGCCGGACCCGAAGCGATATCTTTTAAATCTTGCTCGCTTGGCGCCGAGAGAGCTTCGCAATGATCTTCTACCGATTAAAGGCGCCGCTGCGTCGCAGGGGTTTGGATATAATGCGCGGCTTCGCGAGTTCGTCGAATCGGGCTGGTCGGCAGAACGTGCGTCGGATCGAAGTCAGAGCCTCTGGAAGGCGAGTTGCAGGATTCGAGAATCCTTGAATGCCAAATTATAGAATGCATCGACTTCAGTCCTCATCAGAGCGGCGCTGACGCGCGCGCCACCTTCTCCAACGAGCGGGAGTGGGGGCTTGAATCTCGCTTGCAACCGCATTGGGCCTGAGCGTCCGCGTCGCCTCGTCGACGCTGCGAAACAATCGTCCTTCGCCGAGCGTTTTCATCACGCCAAAGCGCTCGAGCGCTTCATGCGCGCGCACCGATTCGAGCCGAGCTATGGCGAAATCCGCGCCCGCCGCGCGGCAATCCTCGATCGCCTGCCGCAATATGCGCGCCGCCGTATAATCGATCTCGACGATATTGCTCGCCTCCAGCACGACGAGCTTCGGCTTTTCCTCTATCGCCTCGCGCAAATCGCTCTGGAAACCATAGGCGTTGAGAAAAGACAGCGGCGCCTGAAAGGCCGTGACCAGCACGCCCTCGAGGCGCTCGCCATAAGGCTCAGCTCCGCTGGATGCGCAAGGCCACCACACCGAGCTTCCCGGCAGGCGCGCGAAAGTGATGAGGCGCGAGCGCGTCGTCGTCCAGACGCCATGCAGCAGCGAGGCGAGAATGGAGAGCGACACGCCATTCTGCACCGGCAGCGCGACGACGGCCGCCATGGTCAGCGCGACGAGCGCGAATTCGCCGCGCGTCTTCGCAAAAATGTCGCGCATCACATGCAGCCGGAAAATGCGCGCCGCGATGAACATCAATACGCCGGCGAGCGCGGCGTTGGGCACATGCTCGAGTAGCGAGGCGCCGAACAGCAGCAGAGCCGAGATGACCAGCGCCGCGACGATCGACGAGAGCTGCGAGCGCCCGCCCGTCGCCGTAACGATCGCCGTGCGCGGCGGCGAGGCGTCGACGGCGAAAGCGCCGACGAGGCCTGCCATTACACAGCCGGCGCCGACGCCGAGATAGTCGCGATCGACATCCGGCGCGCGGCCTTCCTCATTTGGAAATGAGCGCGAGGTCGCCGCCGTCTGCACCATGATCACCATGGCGATGATGATGGCGAGACCGGCGATTTGCGGAATATCTGCGGGTGCGATCTCGGGAAAGCGCGGATGCGGAAATTCCGTCGAGACCTTGCCGAGCACAGCGACGCCGCGCTCCTCGAGATGAAAATAGCGCACCGCGAAAGCGGCGCCCGCCAGAGCGATCAGCGCGGCCGGCAGCTTGGGGCTGATCTTCTCGCCGATGATAATGGTCGCGAGCGAGCCGAGACTGACGTGCCCCTGAAAAATCCCACCAGCATCGATTAGAGTCCGGCCGATTGCAGGACGGACACGATGAAGAAGAAACGGTTCACAGAAGAGCAGATCATCGGGATTTTGCGGGAGCAGGAAGCCGGCGCGAAGGCGGCGGACCTCGCGCGCAAATACGCGGTTTCGGAGACGACGCTCTACAATTGGAAAGCCAAATTCGGCGGGATGGACGTTTCCGAGGCCAAGCGGCTGAAGGCGCTGGAGGAGGAAAACGCGCGTCTGAAGAAGCTCTTGGCCGATCAGATGCTCGATGCGGCGGCGCTTCGCGAGCTCCTGGCAAAAAAATGGTAGGGCCCGCCGTCAAGCGCGACGCCGTCGCGCACCTTCAGGCCGTCATGGGCCTGTCGGAACGTCGGGCCTGCCGGATCGTCGCGATCGATCGCAAGACGGCGCGCTACACGTCGAAGCGCCCGGCCGACGCCGAGCTTCGAGCCGAGCTGCGCGATCTCGCCAATGCGCGTCGGCGTTTCGGCTACCGGCGGCTGTTCGTCTTGCTTCGTCAGCGGGGCGAGCGCTCGGGCAAGAACCGCATCTATCGGCTCTACCGCGAGGAAGGTCTGACGGTGAGGAAACGCCGCGCGCGCCGCCGCGCCGTGGGAACACGGGCGCCGATTCTCGTCGAAGCGAAGCCGAATGCCCGATGGTCTCTCGACTTCGTGCACGACCAGCTCGCCAGTGGGCGACGATTCCGCATCCTCAACATCGTCGATGACGTGACGCGTGAATGCCTGGCGGCGATCCCGGACACGTCGATTTCCGGCAAGCGGGTGGCGCGCGAGCTGTCGGCGCTGATCGAAAGGCGCGGCAAGCCCGGCATGATCGTTTCCGACAATGGAACCGAGTTCACCTCGAACGCCGTCCTGTCCTGGTCGGAGGAGAACAAGGTGGAGTGGCATTTCATCATGCCCGGCAAGCCGATGCAGAACGGCTTCTGCGAGAGCTTCAACGGTCGCATGCGGGACGAGCTGCTCAACGAGACGCTGTTCTTCGGGCTCGACCACGCGAGAGAGAAAGTTCGCTCTTGGGTTCACGATTATAACCACCGGCGCCCGCACTCTTCCCTCGGCTATGCGACGCCGGCGGACTATGCGGCCGCGCTCACCGCAACAGGCGATCGGCTGCGCAACCCCGACCAGCTCCGCCGATCGCCTGTTGCTCACCCCACGCCCGCGGGCGTATCAACCGCCGGGACTCAACTCGCCGCTGGATGAAACTTCGGGGGCACGTCAAGACCGATGGCGATGGCCGCGGGATTCGCCTCACGCCAATGCTTCGCCATTTCGGCGACGCGATAGAATTCGCTGCCCTCGACGCTCGGCAGGCCCAGCAGCGCGGGAAGCTGCGAGATCAAAATGTGAATCGAGATGCCGGCGAGAAAGCCCGTCGTTACCGGAACGGAGAGGAGATCGGCGATCCAGCCGGCGCGCAGCAGAAAGCCGAGAATGAGAATGCCGCCGACCAGCAGAGCGAGGAAGGAGGCGAGCGCCATGAATTGCGGCGAGCCGCGCGTCGCCAGCAGCGCCAGAGCGCCGGCGAAGATCGGCGCGATCGTCGAATCCGCGCCGGAGGAGAGGAAGCGGTTGGAGCCGAAAGCCGCGAAGGCGAGCGAGCCGGCGAGAAAAGCGAAAAAGCCGATCTGCGGCGGAAAGCCCGCGAGCCGCGCCGTGGCCATCTGCTCCGGTATGGCGATCGCCGCGAGCGTCAGCCCGGCCGCGACGTCATAGCGCAGCATGGCATGCGGCAGCGAAGGGAAGAACGGCCAGGAGCGTTGCTGCGGCATGGGGCGTGATCCGAGGCGAGCCTGTCGCAAATCTAGGGCGTGACGCTCGGTCTGTCATCGAGCAGCGGCGCCGCCGATGCTGACATCGCGCAGTCCTGATGCTAGCTTTTCTGCGACGCCGAAAGGATTTTCGAAAATGGGCGCGACAGAGCGAGTCGACGCGACGCTTCGTCTGGCGGCGAAATATGTTTGGGGCACGCCGCCGGAGATCGTCGTCTCGAGCGGCTTGCGAGGCCTCGTCGTGAATGTGATGGAGCTCGGCGTCTGGGAGGACGCCAATGAGCTGCTCGAGCTGATCGGGCCAGAGCTGTTCGTCGATGTGCTCGAATCGCCGCCGCCGGGCGCGATCTCCAGCCGATCGCTGGCGTTCTGGCATTATCGATTGGGCCGGCCGGGCGCGCCGCCGAAAGCGCGCAAGAGATTCGCGTGATGGAGCGCCAATGCTGACGCCTCTGCTCGACGCGCTGCCCGCGCCGCAACGTGGTCTCTGGCCACTGCTCGCACGGATACCACGCCATTATGCGCTCTACGGCGGCACCGCGATCGCGCTTCGTCTCGGGCATCGCACGTCGGTCGATTTCGATTTTTTCTCCGACGTTCCGCTCGACGATGACGCCAAGGGCGCGCTTCTTGCAGTGCTGCAGAAATTCGGCAGGGTTTCCGTGCTGCAAAGCGAGAGGAATACATTGACCGTGAGCGTTTCACGGGACGACGAGCCCGTAAAGCTGAAAGTGAAAGTGATTCACGATCGCGCAGAGGGAAAAGACTATCAGGACATTGCCGCTATGCTGGCGATAGGTCAGAGCCTCGCGCATGGCCTCGCCGCCGTCAAATCCTTGTTCGGTCCGGCGGTCCCCGCGATGATTACGTTGAAAGCTTTGTCGTATTTCGATGACGTGAATGAATCGTGGCGCGTGACCGAAGACGTGAAGACGACGATTTCCTCCGCCATCGAACAGCTTTCTGCGCAATGGAGTGAGGCGCCGATCGTGTTGCATGCGCTTGGTTGCGTTCGCGCCGATTAGAGGAATACGCGAAGCGACACCAATGGATCGCTTCGCGCATCGAGACTCAAAACGCCCATTTCATCCCGGCGTAGACCGCGCGGCCATAGCCCGGATAAAAGGCCGCGGGGTTCGACGCGCGCGCGTCGATGATCGTCGTCACATCGCTGATGTAGTGGCGATCGGCGAGATTGCGCGCATCGATATAGAAGGTGAGCCCATAGGGCAGCTTCATGCCCGCCTGAACGCCGAGCAGCACATAGCCGGGCGTCTGCAGCGTGTGCATGTAATCGACGTAAGAACCTTCCGGAACCCAATCGATCGACGGTGCGACATAGAGCCCGTCGGGCCGGCTGTAGGAGAGCGTCGTGCGCAGCACATGGCGCGGAACGCCGGCCAGCGGATTGTTTCCGTAATTGGCGTCGCCAACGAAACGGAAGTCGCTCCATGTCCAGACTTGGCTGAGCTTCAGCACATCATCGGGCGCAGTGATGTTGCGCCACAGATCGACGCTTGCGGCGAGCTCGACGCCCTGATGCATGGTGCGCTTGGCGTTGAAGGTCGTCGCCGGCACGCCCGCGCCGGGATTGGTGCTGAACTTCAGCAGCTCGTCCTGCAGCTCGGTGTGATAGAAAGTCACGTCCCAGGAGAAGCGATCCCATTTGCCGCGCGAGCCGATCTCGCCGGTCCAGGCCTTTTGCGAAGCGAGCGGCGTGAAGGAGGCGCCCGGCGTCGGCGGGAAAAAGCCCTGCGTCAGATCGATGAAATCGGGAACGTCGCGGCTGCCGGTCATATCGGCGAAGAATTGAATCTCCGGCGTCGGCTGGAACATTAGTCCGACCTTGGGCACGACGCCGCGATAATTCTTTTCCGTGTGATTGGCGAGCGGCTCATAGGGAATGCCGCCGATCACGGAATAGCGCCGATCGTCGCTGAAGATTTTTGCGCCGAACATCAGAGCGAGCTGCGGCGCGATATAGAAGCGATCCTCGAAATAGGCCTCGAGATTGAGCGCCGCCATGCGATTGTTGCGGATCTGCGCGCTCAGCCCCGGATTGATGAAGGTTCCGCAAAAGCCGAAGCAGGTGCCCGCGGCGCCGAATTGCGCGAGGCCGTTGAAGGAATAGGGCGGGAAGGAATAGGCCGCATTGGCGAAATTCGCCGGTAGCGCGCCATAGGGATTGAACTTCGCGCCATTGTAATTGGAATACCAATTATCGGTGGAGCCGCCGCCCCACACGCGCCCGCCGACGGTCAGCTCGTTCTTATGGCCGGCGATCTCGAATTTCGTCGTCAGCTTCGGAGCGAAGCCCCAGCTCTCGCCTTCCTGCTCGATGACGACGAAGATCGGATGATAGAGGTAATTGTGGATGAACCAGCTGTCGACGTCGATGCGGCCGATGTCTGTCTCGAATGTCGTTTTGTTGGAGATGCGCTGGTTGCGGACATTGCGCGCCTGATCGGCGCCGAAACCATCCGCGCCGAAGCCGGCGATATAGGGCAGCGTCGCGAGCGTCGGATTGCTGCGCGCATTATTGAGCGTCAGCGTGCCGGGCAATTGCTGATTTGTGTCATAGACGCCGAAGTAGAAGCGCGTCTCGATGTTGTTGGAGAAGCGATAGCCGATATTGCCGTTGATCTGCACATAATCGGATTGCGAATGGGTGCGGAACCCGTCCGAATGCGAGAAGGTTCCGTTGACGAGGAAATCAAAGTCGCCGATGACGCGCGACACCTGCGCCTGTCCGCGAATGGAGCCGAAGCTGCCGCCGTCGATCGCGAGCATGTTGGGCGCGAGCGCCGTGCGCGCGGTGGGCGAGACGAAATTGATCGCGCCGCCCAATGTCGAGGAGCCGAAGGAGAGCGCGTTGCCGCCCTTATAGACCTCGATCGAGCGGAAATATTTGGGGTCGATCTCGTAGAAATCGCCGCCGCCGTCGGCATAGTTCATCGGTATGCCGTCCTGCAGCAGCTCGAAGCCGCGCAGATGATAATCGCGCGTGAGATTGGAGCCGCGCATGGAGAGGCGCAGCTCTTGCCCGTAGCGCGTATCGACGAAGACGCCGGGAACGTCCTTCAGCGCGTCGCGCAGATCGGCGATATGGCGCGTCTGCATTTCCGGCGAGGCGGCGTCGACGAAAGCGACCGAGCCGACAGTCTGCTCGATGCGGCGCTTTTGCTCCGCGACCGAGGGAGCGGTGAGCGAGCCCGTCTGCGGCGCCGCATTGGCGGAGCGCGCATCGGAGCCGATGTCGATCGGCGGCAGCGCCGATTGCGCAAAGGCTGCGGGAGCCGCGAGAAGAAGCGCGCCGGCGGCGACGCCGCGCGAAAGAAGGCTGCGATACATAGAGTTTCTCCTGAGACGGCGTCGCGCCGTTCGAAGCCAAGTCGGAACGCGGCTTTCGCCGCATGGCGTTGCTGTCAGGAGAAAAGTGGCGGCGCCCGTGACGACCAGGATGTCGTCCAGCCGATCGGCGCAGGTCGCGGGCGATCTGCGGTCGCGCGGATCGGCGTCGCATGCGCGTCGGCGCCCAGAGCCGTGACGATGAAGGAGCCGATGACGGCGACGCCGTCGCGCAGGCTCCATTCGCAGAGCAGGCAGCAATGCGAATGCGCGCCTTCGCCGGTGGGCGCCTGGCGATGGTCCTGCGTCGCGCAATCGGGCGCGGCGAGCGCGATTTCCGCCCGCGCATTCGTCGCGTGGGCGAAAGGCGCCGCGGCGAACAGCAATTGCAGCAGCAGCGGAAGAACGGCGAGGATCGTCGCGAGCGCGTGCGAGCGGCGCGCCGCTCCTCGGCCTGCTTCGATCATCCGCTTCGCCTGGTTCATTCGCCTCTCGCGCCGCGCGAACCGTCGCTCGGTTCCGCTTTCGTTTTCTTGGTAACTGACCAATAGTCGCGAGGCAAGCCGAAGCGGCCGCCTGCGGCTGCTCGCAACGGAGATTTCCGAGGGTTGTGACCGCGAGGACACAGTCAGGCGCGTCCGAGGCGCAGGCCGGCGGCGAAGGAATCGATCGCTGCGGCGACGACATCCGGACGATCGACGGCGACGAAATGGCGGGCCTCGCGCAAGAGCAGGACCGAGGCTTTCGGCGCCTTGGCGAGAAGATTGGCGTAAAAGGCCGATATCTCTTCTTCGCTGCGGCCGGCGAGGTAGGAATCGGTCGCCGCCAGAGCGAGCAGAGGCGCGTCGAGCCGCGTGAGTTCCGGCCGCAGATCGGCCGACAGCATCTCGATGACATAAGCGGCGGTCGCGGCGGGATCGCTGCGCGCGGCGCGCTCGGCGAAACGCTCGGCCTGCCGCGAATCGTTCATGCGCGCGGCGAGAAAGCCGCGCAGCGTCTCTCGAAAGCGGGCAGGATCGCCGGCGCCGACGGCAAATTGCGCGGCGAGGCGCTGCGCTGTGCCTGCGCGCTCCTCGGCCGTCGCGCCGGCGAGGGCGGGGAAGACCGGATAGCCATCCAGAGTGACAATTCCGCCGAACAGCTTGGGATGCGCCGCCGCGGTCTTCAGCGCGATGAAGGCGCCGAGGCTATGGCCGACGAGGAGCGGCCGCTTCAGAGCGGCCACATAGGCCGCGATATCGGCGCAAATGCGCGGGATCATCGGCGCCTCGATCGGCGGGCGGCCGTCGAAGCCCGGCAGCGTCAGCGCGTGAATCGAGAAGCGCGGGGAAAGCCGGCGGGCGATCTCCTCCAGCGCCCAGGCGCCGCAGGCGAGGCCTGGGATCAGCACAAGAGGCTCGCCGGCGCCGCTCTGCTCGACCGAGAGAGTGCGGAATTGCGTCTCGGCGCCGGCGAGAGCGGGCGCGGCGGCGAGAAGGCTCGTTCCGGCGAGCAGCGCACGTCGGCTGAGCGACGTCATGGAATCGGGCGATGATGCGGGTCGAGCGGCGTATGGCCGCCGGCGGCGTCCACAGCGACCACGCCGTCGAATCGCGACATGCGCTCGAGCAGGGCGGGGGAGAGACGGCGCTCCGCCGTCGCCAGCGAAGCGGCCAGCGCCTCGGCGCGGGGCCGCGCGAGGCCGAGCTTTTCGAGCGAGGCGCTCTGCTTCAGCGCGTCGCCGGCGCAGAGCGAGATCTCCCATTTGCCGTCCTTGCGGCGCAGCAGCGCGCGGCCGCCTTGCTCGCCCTGCGCCCAATCGGCGATGGCGACGTCGCCGTCGATGACGATCGGCTCGACGGCGAGCGGCGAGTCGGGACGGTCGAAGGTCTGCATGAGGAGATGTTTCACGGCTGCTTCGTCATCGCCGGCCGCCGCGACGGCGACGTTCGCGCCGAGGAGGAGAGAAAAAAGCGCCGCGCCGCATCCGGCTCTCCGAAAAAAACTCATCTCGCCCCCCATTTCGATCGTCGAAAATTATTGGTAAGTTACCAATACAAGTTTGGCAAGCGTCCCACGACGAAAGCTCGGCCCCATGCGAAAGGGATGGCGAGGGCGCGCCGCCGCATTGCCCAGACGAGCAGGTTTTTGGTAGGGAGCCGGCATCGGGCTCGGAAAGATCGGCAGTGACGGCGGAAATCAGCGTCAGACGGCGGATATTGAACGCCGCGCTCGATATCGTCGAAAAGGACGGCGTCGAGGCGCTGACCCAGCCGCGCGTCGCCAAGGCCGCGGGCGTGCGGCAGTCGCATCTCACTTATTATTTCCCGCGCAAGGCCGATCTCTTCGTCGCTCTGCTGCAGGCCTCGCATGATCGCGCCGAGCGCGCGGGCGCCGCCGAGGAGGCCGACGAGCTTTTCGACACGCTGCGCAATCTCATGCTCGGACGCGGGCGGATGCGCTTCTTTCTCGCCATCGTTCTGGGCGCGAGCGAGGAGGATGAGCTGCGACCCGTCCTCGCCGCCCATGCGCAGGGGTTGACGCGCCGCGTCGCCGCCTATTTCGGGCGAGAGGCGGATGATCCTGCGGCGGTCGGCTTCGTCGATCGGCTGCGTGGTCTCGGCCTGCGGGCGCTGCTCGAGCCCGGCCTCGCAGAGATCGAGACGGGTGAATTGGAGCGGCTCGCCGCCGAATTCGGCCTCCGCCGCCCGAAGAATTGACGCGCCGCGTCAACGATGCCCGCGTCCGGCGCTTGACGAGCCGCGACTCAAAATGCTCAACGTGCGCGAGCGGCGTCCGCCGGCGCCAGCCCGACCAATCAGGAGAACGATATGACGACGGAGATCGTGATCGTTTCCGCGGCGCGCACTGCTGTGGGATCGTTCAACGGAGCTTTCGGTTCAACGCCCGCCCATGAATTGGGCGCGGTCGCTGTCAAGGCCGCTATCGAGCGCGCCAAATTGGAGGCCGCCGACGTCGACGAGGTGATCCTGGGTCAGGTCCTCGGCGCGGCGCAGGGACAGAACCCCGCGCGTCAGGCCGCCATCAAGGCGGGCGTGCCGCAGGACAAGACCGCTTTCGGCATTAATCAGGTGTGCGGCTCGGGCCTGCGCGCCGTGGCGCTCGCCGCTCAGCAGATTCAGTCGGGCGACGCGAGCATCATCGTCGCCGGCGGCCAGGAGTCCATGTCGCTGTCGCAGCATTCCGCTCACATGCGCGCCGGCACCAAGATGGGCGATGTGAAGTTCGTCGACACGATGATCGTCGACGGCCTCACCGACGCCTTCAACAATTACCACATGGGCATCACGGCGGAGAATGTCGCGGCCAAGTGGCAGATCAGCCGCGCTGAGCAGGACGCTTTCGCCGTCGCCTCGCAGAACAAGGCCGAGGCGGCGCAGAAGGCCGGCAAGTTCAAGGACGAGATCGTCCCCTTCACCGTCTCCTCCCGCAAGGGCGATGTGATCGTCGATCAGGACGAATACATCAAGCATGGCGTGACGCTCGAGGGCGTCGCCAAGCTGAAGCCGGCCTTCACCAAGGACGGCACGGTGACGGCGGCCAACGCCTCCGGCCTCAATGACGGCGCGGCGGCGCTCGTCATCATGACGGCGGCGGAAGCGGCCAAGCGCGGCCTCACGCCGCTCGCCCGCATCGCCTCCTGGGCGACCGCCGGCGTCGATCCGTCGCTCATGGGTTCCGGCCCGATCCCTGCCTCGCGCAAGGCGCTGGAGAAGGCCGGCTGGAAAATCTCCGACCTCGATCTCATCGAGGCCAATGAGGCTTTCGCCGCGCAGGCTCTGGCCGTGAACAAGGATCTCGGCTGGGATCCGGCGATCGTCAACGTCAATGGCGGCGCCATCGCCATCGGCCATCCGATCGGCGCCTCGGGCGCGCGCATTCTGACGACGCTGCTCTATGAGCTCGGACGCCGCGGCGGCAAGCGCGGCCTCGCCACGCTCTGCATCGGCGGCGGCATGGGCGTCGCCCTGACGATCGAGCGCTAAATATAAAAGGACCGCGCGCCTGAGAGGCTCGCGGTCCAATTCTTTGAAAATTCGATGAAGGAGGACGAGGTGGGCAGAACAGCGGTTGTGACGGGCGGCACGCGCGGCATCGGCGAGGCGATTTCCAAGGCGTTGAAGGCTGCGGGCTATAATGTCGCCGCGACCTACGCCGGCAATGACGAGGCGGCGAACAAGTTCAAGGCGGAGACCGGCATTCCGGTCTATAAGTTCGACGTGTCGGACTATGACGCCAGCGCCGCCGCCATTGCGCAGATCGAGAAGGATCTGGGCGGGGTCGATGTGCTCGTGAACAACGCCGGCATCACCAAGGACCGTCTGTTCCATAAGATGGAGCTGGCGCAGTGGCGCGCGGTGATCGACACCAACCTCAACTCGCTGTTCAACGTCACCCGCCCTGTCATCAACGGCATGCGTGACCGTGGCTTCGGCCGCATCATCGTCATCTCGTCGATCAATGGCCAGAAGGGCCAGGCCGGTCAGACGAACTATTCCGCCTCCAAGGCCGGCGACATCGGCTTCGTCAAGGCGCTGGCGCAGGAGAGCGCCTCCAAGGGCATCACCGTCAACGCCATCGCGCCCGGCTATATCGCCACGGAGATGGTGAAGGCCGTGCCGCAGGACGTGCTCGACAAGCACATCATCCCCTATATCGCCGTCGGCCGCCTCGGCGAGCCGGAGGAGATCGCGCGCGCCGTGGTGTTCCTCGCTTCGGACGACGCCGGCTTCATCACCGGCTCGACGCTGACCATCAATGGCGGCCAGTATCTGGCCTGACGGGAGCGCTCGGGCGCGCCTCGAGATCGCCTCGCGCCATATTCGTCTTCTTCCTTCTCCCCGCGCGGGGAGAAGGCGAGGATGAGGGGCTCGGGGCGTTTTCCGTCTGTGAGAGCCGCGGATCGCCGCCCTAGAGCGCGTTCCGATCGAACGGTATCGTTCGATCGATCAGAATTCGCTCCCGGTTCAATCTGAACCGGAATCACTCTAGCGCCGATCACTCTTCGGCCGGCTCCTCCAGCCGATCATCGACTAGCGGCAGAGTGAAGCTCAGACGCGCGCCGCCGCCGGGGTTCTGCTCCGCCCACAGCTTCCCGTAATGCGCCTCCACGATCGCGCGCGAGACCGCGAGGCCGACGCCGAGCGCGTGCTTCTTCGTCGAGGTGAAGGGCTCGAACAGCTCATCCGCCACTTCATCGGCGAGGCCCGCGCCCGTGTCCACGATATCGACGCGGATCATGCCGCTCTCGTCGATTCGGGTCGAGATGACGAGCTCGCGCTTCTCGGAGCCCTGCATGGCCTCCAGCGCATTGCGCTTCAGATTGACCAGCACCTGCCGAATCTGCACGCGATCGACGATCACCGCGTCATCCTCCGCCGCGAGATCGAGCGTGGTGACGACCTTGACATGGTTGCGCGCCATATCGGTGAAGGCGCAGGCGTCGCGGATGATGTCGTGCAGCCTCTGCAGCGTCTTGTCCGGCTCGGCGCGCGTCACGAAGCCGCGCAAATGGCTGATGATCTGCGCCGCGCGCGTCACTTGGGCGACGGCGCTGTCGAGAATCGGCTCGAGATCGGCGGTCGCGGTCTCGGCGCGTCGCAGCACGCGGCGTGCGGCGCTGAGATAGGTGGAGATCGCCGAGAGCGGCTGATTGATCTCATGGGCGACATTCGCCGCCATTTGCGCCATCAGATCGAGCCGGTCGGCGCGCAGCTTGCGCATCTGCGCCTCCGCCCGGCGGCGGTCGGTGAGATCGCGCAGGAACAGCACGAGCAGCCGCTCGCCGTCATGCGCCGCCTCGCTGACGGAGAGCTCCAGCGGAAACAGCGAGCCATCCTTGCGGCGGCCGATGCGCTCGGGCTCCGCCTCGGCGGGCGCGGCCCCGTCGGCGCCCAGCGTCGCGAAACGAGGGTCGTGGAACGGCTCCGGAAATAGAATATCGACCGGGCGTCCGATCGCCTCCGCCGCCTCATGGCCAAAGAGCCGCGTCGCCGCGGAATTCACGGCGTGAATGACGCCCTCGCCGTCGATGATGACGATCGCGTCGACCGCGCCTTCGACGATCGCGCGCAGACGCGCCTCGCTCGCGCGGCGTTCCTGCTCGGCGCGCGATCTCTCGCTGAGATCGCTGAGCATCACCGCATAGCCATAGAGATTGTCGGAGTCGTCGCGCAGCGGGGCGATCAGCTCCTCGGCGGGAAAGATCGAGCCGTCCCGGCGCCGGCGCGGCTCCTGGCGCTTGACGACGCTGCGCGCCACGAGAGCGCCGAGCTCCTCCTGCGTGTCGGATGAATGAAGGATCGACAGGCGGCGCCCCAAAATTTCATCGCGGCTCCAGCCGGTAATGCGTTCGGCCGCCTCGCTCCAGGCGACGATGCGCTCTTGCCGGTCCAGCGAGAAGATCGCCGAAGCCGGCGCGCCCTCGGCCAGCAGGCGGAAATGCTCTTCGCTCTGCCGCAGCGCCTTGCGCGCGCGCTCATAGTCGAGGCTCTTGATCGTCTTCCAGCGGCCGCCGCGGCGGATCAGCGCGAATTCGTGCCGGGCGATCACCTCGACGATCTCCGGCGCGCCGATCAGCCGCAGCGAATAGGAGCAGAGCGTCAGCATGCGCACGGAGCCGTGCAAGGCGGCGAGCCCGTTCTCATAGGTCATGAAGATCGACCAGTCCGTGGCGTCCACCTCGAAGGCGTTGCCGCTGGCGCGCAATCCGTCGAAACCGGCGCGCAGCGCCGAGTCATGGGCCGAGCGCCAATCGTCCAGCAGCCGGTTCTCGTCCAGCTGGCCGGCGCGAAGATACCATTCTTCCGGGGAGAGGATGTCGATGCGCCCCAGCGTGAGATCGGCCTCGAGATCGGGAACCAGCGTCGCCAGGCGCGTCTTGGCGGCGGCGACAGTCAGCGGCGGCGAGGCGACCCAGATGCAGCGCTCATTGGCCGCGAGACCGGCCGCGAAATAGGGCGCGACAATGTCGAGGAGATCGTCGACATCATCGAAGAACTGGCAGAAATGCGTGCCCCACGGCAAATCTCCTGCGCCCTCTATTCCCGAAGGGCGCGACAGCCGCTCGCTCCGCGACCGAAGAGTCACGAATTCCGTCGCGGTCTCAGCCTGCATTTATTCATTCCAGTATGGACCGCCGCTATCTCCGGTTTGCAGGGCGCGCCCGCTCGCCTTCGATCCGCCAATCGGATGGGACCAAATGCGAACATTGTCAAAATGAGACAATGTTTCGTCGTCACCTGTGCCGATCAAGAACCGCGCCACAGAGGACCCGTCCCGAAACGAGTCGAAGCTGCGCCATTCTCAATGGCTCGCAGCGCTGCGCGCGGCCACGACCTCATGCGCTTGTCGCCCGACCACCTCGGTCAGATGATCGAAGGCGGCCTCGAAAAATCCGGCGCCCGAGGTGGCCGAGCGCAGCTCGACGATGAGATCGCCGATCTCCGCCTCCGGAATGAGCGCGTCGAGCTCGTCCCAGCCTTCCCATCCCGGGCGCGGGCCAAAGCCCAATATTTGCCCACGCCGCGCCGAGACAATGCCTGTCGCGCGTGAGACCGCCTCGCTCGGCGCGAATATCGCCACGGAGAGCATGGGCTCGAGCAGAACCGGCTCGGCTCTGCCCAGCGCCTCGATCATGCCGATGCGCGCCGCCGTGCGGAAGGCCATGTCGGAGGAATCGACGCTATGATACGAGCCGTCGACCAGCACCGCCTCCACATCGACGACCGGAAAGCCGAGCGGCCCGCGCGCCAGCGCGTCCCGGCAGCCGGACTCGACCGAGGAAAAGTATTGTTTTGGCACAGTGCCGCCATGGACGCGCTCGGCGAAAGCGAAGCCTTCGCCACGTGCGCGCGGCGCCACCTCCAGCACCACATCGCCGAATTGCCCATGGCCGCCGGACTGCTTCTTGTGGCGGCCGCGCACGCTCACCGGATGGCGGATCGTCTCCTTATAGCCGATGGCGGGACCGTGCGTGGAGACGGTCACGCCATAGCGCGTCGCGAGGCGTTCCAAAGCGACACGAATATGCATCTCGCCCTGGCCGAGCAGCTTCATCTCGCCGAGCGCCTGATCATGCAGGAAGACGAGCGAAGGGTCCTCGTCGATGAGCTTGGCCAGAGCGGCGGCGAGGCGCATCTCGTCCTTGCGATCGCCGACCGACAGCGCCAGCGCATAGACGGGGCGGGGCGCGGCCAGCGGCGCCGGGGCGGGCGGCGCGCCGGCGCGCGCATCCTGCAGAGCCTCGCCCGCTACGACGCCGTCGAGCCGGCCGAAAGCCACGGTCTCGCCCGCCTCCGCTTTGGCCTGGCGCGTCGCCGTGGCGCCGAGCATGGAGGAGACGCCGCTGATCTTCTCCTCCGCGCCGGATGAGCCGATCACTGTCTGTCCGTCGGAGAAGGAGCCGCGCAGCACGCGCGCCAGCGACAGCTTGCCGCCATGCGGCGTATGGACGGAGCGGAACACATGGGCGAGGGCGGGGCCTGAATCGGCGACGCCGAGCCGGGCTCTGGTCGCGGCGACGCTCGGCGCCTCGTGGCGCAACGCTTTCAGCAGCCGCGTCACGCCGGCGCCGCGCTCCGCCGCGCCGATGAACACGGGCGCGACATGGCCGAAGCGCAGCTCCTTGGCGAGATCGTCGAAAATCTGGTCGCGCGGCGGCTCTATGTCGCTGAGCAACTCCTCCATTAGCGCGTCGTCGTAATCGGCGAGCCGCTCCAACATGGAATAGCGCGCCTCCTTCTCCAGCACGGCGTTGCCGTCGGGCATTGCGACGACCTCGGAGGGCGCGTGCTCGCGATAGACATAGGCGCGCTCCAGCGCGAGATCGATGAAGCCGACCGCAATGCCATTGTTCCAAAGCGGGATTTGCCGCAACAGCAGCGGCGTGCGCGAGGCCGATTGCAGCAGGGCGAGCGAGTCGCGCAGATTGCCTGTGGCGGAGTCGATCTTGTTGAGGAACAGAAAATGCGGAACGCGCGCCTCCTCCACCGCGCGCAGCACGAGCTGCAAGGCGGGCAGCTTGCGCGGATCGGATTCGGCGACGACGATCGCGGCGTCGGCCACGGCGAGGACGCGGCGTTGCTCATGGGTGAATTCGACCGAGCCGGGACAATCGACGAAAGTGTAGCGATCGCCGAGATAGTCGGCGCGGCCGATGTTGCATTCGACGCTCATCGCATGGGCGCGCGCTTCTGGAGAGGCGTCGCCGACGGTGGAGCCGTCGCGCACCAGCCCTTGCCGCTGCACGGCTCCGCAGCGCGCGAGCAGGCACTCGAAAAGGCTGGTCTTGCCGCTCTGAAAAGGGCCGACAAGCGCGATCAGTCGCGCGCCTTCGGCTCGCGCCGCGCCGGACGTTCTCGTTTCACTCATGTCCTGCTCCCGTTCCCGGCGCCGGCGAGTGGAAACCTTGTCGGCTCCGTCGAGGTTGATGCTCCCACCACATGGGTCGGCGCGCAAGCGATGAAAAGCGCTGCGGCGCCGGATGGATGCGAGCAGGGCGAAAGCTATGCGGCGGGATGCGGGACGGCGCCGCTCCACTCGATCCAGCGCCCGTGAAAATCCGCGCGGCCGAGCGCAAAGCTCTCGCCGTCCGGCCAGAGCGTCAGCGTGAGCGCGGCGGAGCGCGTGTCGCCGTCGGCCTCCATTTGCAGCCGCGCGAGCGGCGTCTCGCGGCTCGCTGCGGCGCCTGCGGCTTCGAGAGCGGCGGTGGCGCGGCGCTTGGTCTCGAGCGGCAAATATTGCCAGACGACCGAGTGATAGACGAAGCGCGTGACATTGGGGTGAGGTGGAGCGGCGAGTCGCGCGGCGAGCCAATCGCCGGCGTCGGCGCGCTCGACGCGCTCGCGATGCAGAGCGGCGAGAGCGAGCGCGGTCTCCATGCGCGTTAGACGTGCGTTCTGATCCGGCCAGACATAGGCGAGCAGCCGCGCGCGATGCGCGGCGTCGCCGGGATCGAGCGGATCGACATCGCAGCCGGCGCGCGCGACGATCTGCAACGGCGCATCGAGCGAAGGCGCCGCGCCGCGCCAGTCGCAGGAGAGGCGAAGACGCGCGGAAGGATCGCCGAAAGCGCCGACGCCGAGATCATATCCATAACGATCGAAATGCAGATTGAGGCCGGCGCTGGCGCCGATCTCGAATGTCTCCAGCGGCAGGCCGGTCGCCGCGGCGACGATCAGCGCGCCGCCTAGAATAACGCTGGAGCGGCCCGTTTCATTGGTCTGCGGCGGACGATCGAGAAAGCCCGCGAGAAAATCATCATGCGCCTCTATCGCGCATGCGACCTCGCGCGCGAGCCGCGCTTCATCGAGCGCATGGGGCGGGTAAACGGCGGCGAGCGCGCGCGCCTTGCCTGATCGCGCCAGAAAATGCAGCGCGCCGCAAGCGCGCAGCGCCAGCGCATCGGCCTTGGCGCGCGGACCCCAGGCGCAAATCCTGCGGCCGAAGGCGCTGCTCTCGTCGAGCCCGGCGGCGAGCGTCTCGCAGAGCGCGGCGGTGAAGGGCGAGGCGAGATCGCGGCATGCCTTCGCTTGGAAGGAAAAGGCGTCGGCGATCTCATCGGGCAGGCGTTTCGTCATTTCTCCCAGGCCTCCATAGGCGATTTTCGTAATCCGGCGCGGCGGCGAGAAATCGGTCGTTCCTGCGCTCAATTATGCGATAATTCACTTTGAGACGATCTCCCCCTCCGTCCGCGAAGCGGCCGAATGTCATTCGGAGCAAATTCGCTCCGGCGCGCGGAGAATGAAAGATCGTCGGTTCGAGGAGGCTGAGCGTGACGCAGGATTTTCATCGCAGACAATTTCTGGGCGCAGCGGCGACGACCGGGGCCGCACTGGCGGCCGGCGCAGCGCGCGCCGAGGAGAAAGCCGCCGTCGTGAAGCGCGCCGCCGTCGTCCATCAGCCGAAGCCGATGGCCTTCGATCCCCAGCGCGTCGAAGGAATGTCGGAGAAGATCCTCGTCTCGCATTACGAAAATAATTACATCGGCGCAGTGAAGCGTTTGAATGCGATCCTCGATCAGCTCTCTGGCGTCGATTTCGACAAAGCCCCCGGATTTCAGATCAACGGGCTGAAGCGCGAAGAGCTGATCGCCGCCAACTCGATGATCCTGCACGAGGTCTATTTCGCCGGGCTCGGCGCCTCCGGCAAGCCGGGGGCGGCGCTCGCCGCGGCGTTCGACCGCGATTTCGGCTCTTTCGACCGCTGGCGCGCCGAATTCGTCGCCATGGGAAAGGCGCTCGGCGGCGGCTCCGGCTGGGTGGTTCTGTCCTATGACAAGCATGGCGGGCGGCTGGTCAACAGCTGGGCGAATGATCATACGCAATGTCTGGCGGGCGGCGATCCGATCTTCGTGCTCGACATGTTCGAGCACGCCTATCAGATGGATTTCGGCGCGAAAGCGGCCGATTACGTCAAGGTCGTCATGGCGGCGGCCGGCTGGTCCAACGCCGATCGTCTCTTCGAGAAATACAGCAGAGCCTGACCGGCGGGCCGGCGCGCGCGGGCTGCCCGTCCGCCCGGCTTCCACTGGCGGCCGAACCGCGTTACTAAGGCCGCTTCTCTAGCAAGGAGCCTTCATGCGGCCGAGCAAACGCGCGCCAGACGAAATGCGTCCCGTCAGTTTCGAACGGGGCGTCGCCCGCTACGCCGAGGGCTCGTGCCTCGTCAAATTCGGCAACACGCATGTCCTTTGCGCCGCGACGCTCGAGGACAAGCCGCCGCCGTGGCTGCGCGGGCAGGGGCGGGGCTGGGTGACGGCCGAATACGCCATGCTGCCGCGCGCCACCCATACGCGCACGCGCCGCGAGTCGACCTCCGGCAAGCCGTCCGGCCGCACGCAGGAGATTCAGCGTCTCATCGGCCGCTCGCTGCGCGCCGTCACCAATCTGCCGGCGCTGGGCGAGCGTCAGATCGTCGTCGATTGCGACGTCATCCAGGCGGACGGCGGCACGCGCACGGCCTCCATCACCGGCGCCTGGCTGGCGCTGCATGATTGCTTCCAATGGATGCGCTCGCGCTCCATCATCAAGGACAATCCGCTGCGCGACCATGTCGCCGCCGTCTCCTGCGGCGTCTGCAACGGCGCTCCCGTGATCGACCTCGATTACACGGAGGACTCGACCGCCGAGACCGACGCCAATTTCGTCATCACCGGCTCGGGCGGGCTCGTCGAGGTGCAGGCGACAGCGGAAGTCGCCGTTTTCTCCGAGGATAATCTCGGCTCCATGCTGACGCTGGCGCGCGGCGGCATCGAGAAGCTCGTGCAAATGCAGAAGGCGGCGCTGGCGTGACGCGCAGAATCGAAGGTCGTCTCGTCATCGCGACGCATAATCCCGGCAAGCTCTGGGAACTGCGCCAGCTGCTCGAGCCGCATGGCGTCGACGCCGTCTCCGCCGGCGAGCTCGGCGTCGCCGAGCCGGAGGAGACGGAGACGACCTTCTCCGGCAATGCGCTTTTGAAAGCGCGCGCCTCTTGCGCGGCGACCGGCTTGCCGGCCTTCGCGGACGATTCCGGTCTCTGCGTCGATGCGCTGGATGGCGCGCCGGGCGTCTATTCGGCGCGCTGGGGCGGCGACAATCGCGATTTTTCCGCCGCCATCCGCCGCGTCGAGCGCGAGCTGAATGAGCGCGGCGCGACGGCGCCTTTCGCCGCGCATTTCATCTGCGCGCTCGCCATCGTCTGGCCGGACGGACATGTGGAAGAGTTCGAGGGCCGCGTCGATGGCGTGCTGGTGTTTCCGCCGCGCGGCGAGAAGGGTTTCGGCTATGATCCGATCTTTCTGCCGGATGGATTGGATCGCACCTTCGGCGAGATGATGTCGGCCGAAAAGCATGCGTTGCCGGGCGACGGCTCGCGCGCGCTGTCGCATCGGGCTCGCGCCTTTCAGGCTTTGGCGCGGGCCTGCCTCGCCTGACATGAGGAAAGCCCCTGGGCGCTGCGGCGGGCAGGGGCTTCGTGAAGGACGCGCGCGAGCTTTGCGCGCGTCAATGCTTCAGATGCGAGCCGCCGCTGCTCTTGCCGTGAGTTGGTTCTGGGCATGGAAGCCTCCGTTCGACGTCCGTCGCCGAAAACAACGGCGTCGATCCCAGGGCGATCGGGTGAAGGTCAATAATCCTCCCCCTCATGCTGAGGAGCGCCCGAAGGGCGCGTCTCGAAGCGCGATGGGGAGTTCCAGATGGCCGCGCATGAAGGTTCCCTCGTCCTTCGAGACGCCGCTTCGCGGCTCCTCAGGATGAGGAAACCTTCACCCGAGCGCCCTGGCCTCGATCCAAGGCTCCATTGCATTTTGGGGAGATTCGAGCGAAGCGGCAAGGCCGTCGCTCGCGCCGAGGCTCCGACAAAAGCGGGCGCTTCAGCGCAGCAGAATCTCCACCCGCCGATTCTCCGCCCGGCTCGCGGGATCATCGCCCGCGACAATGGGCTGCTCGTCGCCGACGCCGGCGCTGGTCAGCCGCTCGCGCGAGACGCCGATGCGGCGCAGATAGTCGAACACCGCGCGAGCGCGGCGCTGTGACAAATCGCGCTTGTCCTCGGGCGAGCCGACCGAGTCCGAATGGCCGCGCAGCTCGAGCGTCGCATCCGGGCATTGCTTCAGCGAGCCGGCGAGCCGCGCGAGGAATTTCTCCGCCCCCGCGCCGAGCGCGACGCTCTTGGCCGAGAAGCGAATTTTGTCCGATGCGGCGAGCGCCGCGAGCGCCGTGCGGCAGGGCGAGCTTTCCTCGGCGGACGCGGGCGGCGGCAGGCTCGGCCCTTCCGGCGCCGGCAGCGTCGGGTCATTGGGGCTGTTCCAGACGAGCGCGGCCGGCGGCGGCGGCGGCGCGGCGGGGGGCGCGGACCGCTCGGCCGAGCGGCCTTCCGAGACCTTGCGGCCTTTTTTGGGGGGAGACGGCGCCTCGACCAGCCGGGGCGGCGCGGCGAGGGCGGCGGCGACACGCTCCTGCTCGCGCTCCGCCCAGGCGGCCGCGGCGGCGCGATGGGCGTCCTGCTCCGCTGAGACGGCGGCGAGCGCCTCCTCGCGCTGGGAGGCGGCGTCTGGCGAGAGGGAGTCTACCCGCCAGACCGTCCGCACGCCGGCGGCGCTCGCCAGCCGCTCGGCCAGCGCCCTATGGCCGGAAGCGTCGGCGGGCAGGAAGACATCGCGGCCGCTGACCTCGAAATTCAAAGGATCGCCGCCCTCCCGCTGCACCAGCGAGCCGAGGCGATGCCCCAGCGCATCCTCGAGGCTCTTGGCCGCCTCGCTATTGGCGAGAATGGCGATGACGGCGACCATGCCGGCGCCGATGCGCCAGCCGAGATGATCGCGCGCGATCGGCCCCGACCACAGCGCCGCCGCGCCGAGCCCGGCCAGAAAGGCGGCGTAGAGCGCGAACACGCCCTCGAGATAGAGCGCGAATCGGCCGAGCGCGGCCTTGGCGAGAATGGCGACGAGGCACAGCGTCAGCGCGAGGAAGAAGTCTCCTTCGCGCAGCAACGAGGGATCGTCGTCCGCACGGCGCAGGCTGGCGAGGCCGGAGAGGGCGCCGACGAGGAAAGCGCTGGCGAGCCAAAGTCCGTAAAAGCTGAGAAAATAGGTCATGTCCAGCGCGGCATCTCGAGCGGGACGTCCCGCGAAGCGGCAATTAACGCCGCTTTCACGCCTTTCAATGCGGCAATGCGAAACCATTCGTCCCGGCAAAGCTTCCGGCCGCGTTTCAGCAGCGTGACCTTCTCGGCCTACCGTGGCATAAAGCCCCCATGGCTGCGACGATTCGAAACGCGTTCGACCCGGGCTTCGGCGTCTATGTGCACTGGCCGTTCTGCCTGTCGAAGTGCCCCTATTGCGACTTCAACAGCCACGTCCGCAAGGGCGAGGTCGATGAAGATCGCTTTGTGGACGCCTTTCGCACGGAGATCGCCCATCGCGCCGCTCTGGCGCCGGGACGCGAGGTGCGCTCGGTGTTCTTCGGCGGCGGCACGCCCTCGCTGATGCTCCCATCCACGCTGGAGGCGATCCTCCGAGCGATCGCCGATCATTGGCCCATGGCCGCCGATTGCGAGGTCACGCTCGAGGCGAACCCCACCAGCGTCGAGGCCTCGCGCTTCCGCAGCTTCAAGGCGGCTGGCGTCAATCGCGCCTCGCTCGGCGTGCAGGCGCTCAACGACATAGAATTGCGCGCGCTCGGCCGCCAGCATTCGGTGGCGGAGGCGCTCGCCGCGCTCGATGTCGCCAATAAGATTTTCGAGCGCACCTCGTTCGATCTGATCTACGCCCGTCCGCAGCAGACGCCGGCGGCCTGGCGCAAGGAGCTGGAACTCGCTCTGGGGCGGGTGACGGAGCATGTCTCGCTCTATCAGCTCACCATTGAGCCGGAGACGATGTTCGAGCGCATGGTGGACGCCGGCAAGCTCGATCTGCCCGATGTCGACACGCAGCGCGCGCTATGGGACGTGACGCAGGAAGTGACCGCCCGCGCCGGCCTGCCGGCCTATGAGGTCTCCAACCATGCGCGGCCCGGCTCGGAATGCCGGCATAATCTCGTCTATTGGCGCTATGGCGAATATGCCGGCGTCGGCCCCGGCGCGCATGGGCGGCTCATCACGCCGCGCGGCCGCCGCGCCCAAGCGACCGAGAAGCATCCGGAAATGTGGCTCACCTGCGTCGAGACGGAGGGCCATGGCCTCGTCGAGGACGATCTGCTGTCCGCGGAGCAGGAGGGTGACGAGTTTCTGCTGATGGGCCTGCGCCTGCGCGAGGGGATAGATCCCGCGCGCTTCTTCGCCCTCACCGGCAAGAAGCTGTCGCAATCGCGCGTCGCCGAGCTGATCGGCGACGGGCTCGTGGAGCTGACCCGCGACAATCGCATCCGCGTGAGCTCGGAAGGGTTTCCCGTGCTCGACGCGGTGGTGGCCGATCTCGCGGCGTGAGAGCTGCGCTTCAGTAGAGCTTCACCAGCAGGCTGCCGCCGAAGCTGCGCGGCTGATTGGTGAAGGCCATCGTCGCGGGCGTCGTCGCGGAGCCGGGCGACCAGCCGCTATTGTTGTTGGCGGCGTTGGTGTTGGTGGAGGTCGTGGCGTTGGTGACCTCGCGGCGATCGAGCAGGTTTTTCACCCAGAACGAGATGCTCCAGCGCTCGTCGTCGCTGCGCAGTCCGAAGCCGGTGTTGAGAATGGTGAAGGGCGCCTGCCAATAAGTATTGGTCGCGACCGGGCTGGTGAAGAGGATCTTGTCCGACCAGCTCGCATTGACATAGCCGAAGGCCGTCACAGGCTGCTTGGTCCATTCGCCCCATTCGGCGAAGGCGGCGCCGAGCGGATGCTCGTAATTCGCGCCGATGTTGAAGGCCCATATCGGCAGATTCTCCCAGCGCGTGTTCGAGCGCGAGATGGTGAGCGGCGGCTTCACCCCGTTGATATTGGTCGTCCAAATCCAGTCCGCCGGCGGCGCCGCGTCGGGATAGCTCACATAGCGCGCCTCTGTGAAGGCGCCGGAGGCGTTGATCCACAAGCGCTCGATCGGATTCCACCGTCCGGTGAATTCGACGCCCTTCAGCCGCACATGCGGGACGGAGCCGAGATAGGTGGAGCGGATGGGCGCGCCGGTCGCGTCGACATAACTGGTGTCGGTCTGATTGGATTGGAAATTATAGAGATCGTTCCAATAGAGATTGATATTGGCGATGAGCTTGCCGTCGAACCAATTGGTCTTGGCGCCGAGCTCATAGTCCCAGGAGACTTCGCGCTTGGTGAGGATCGGCTGAAATCCTTTGAAGGCGTTGGTCGATTCGTAGATCGGAACGGCGAAATTGACGGCGGATGCCTTCTCGCCGCGCCCGACGAGCCCATAGACCAATATATTGTCGTTGTAGCGATAGGACGGATTGAAGATTCCGGTCAGCAGATTGGCGCCCTTCGACGTTCCGCCGGTGTCGAAGAATTGCTGGGTCGAGCTGGCGCCGCGCACGGCGTTGGCCAATTGCTGTAAGGTGAAATTGCCGCTGAGATAGCCGGGCTGTATCCAGCCGAAATTCGATCCGCCCTTCACCTCATAGCCGTTGCGCAGACCGAAGGTCAGAGCGAGCTGCTCGTCGACGTGATAGGTGGCCTGTCCATAGGCGGCGCCGTTGATCGTCAGCGCCTTGCCGTTCGTATGATAATCGACGCCCCACAGCAGACCTTTGTCGGTCGTCGGCGTGCCGAACCATTGCGCGGCGTCCGAGCCATATTCCGTTTCGCTGTAGTTGAAGACCTTCTCATAGAGGCCGAAGAGTCCGACGCTCCATTCGAGCGGCTGATCCTTGGGCGAGGTGAGGCGAAACTCCTGCGAAAATTGATCGGTCCATTGATTAGTGTGGCTGTCGCTGATGTCGATCAGCTGATTGCCGGTATTATTGTAGGGAAGCAGGCGGAACTCGCCCCAGGCGGAGATCGAGGTGAATGTGTTCTCGCCGATCTGCCAATTCAGCTCGTTGGAGGCGGTGATCGTGCGCGAGCTCAGCGTGCCGAGATGAGTGTAATAGGGGCGATAGCGATCGAAAGTGAGGACCATGCGGCCGAGCCGCCTGAAGAGCGTCGAGGAATAGCTCGACGCCACTGTGCCATTGGCGAAAATCTGCAGCGAGTCGGAGAAGGGGCCGCTATTGTTATTGTTGTATTCGGCCGATCGCGCATAGCTGAAGATGAGCCTGTCCGTCACGTCCTCGCCGACGTAATATAATTGCCCGCGCGCGCCCCAGCGATTGGCGTTAGAAATGCCTGCGCCCGTGACCTGGTCTTTCACGAAGCCATTGTCCTTGTCGTAGAAGAAGGTGACGCGATAGGCGAGCTTCTCGTCGATGATCGGCCCGGTCACATTCAGCTTCTCGATGAGATGCGTGTGATTGCCGAAGGAGGTCTCGAATGTCGCCTTGCGCTCGAAGGATGGCAGCTGCGTGCGCACGATGATGTTGCCGACAGTGGTGTTCTTGCCGCCGGCGGTTCCCTGCGGTCCGAGGCCGAGCTCGAAATTCTCGATCTCGACGAAATCGGACCATTGGAAGCCGACGGCCTTCCAGAACACATTGTCGATGATGAAGCCGGTGTCGTTCTCCGAGCCATTGCCGGTCCCGGCGCCCTGGCCGACGCCGCGAATGGCGGGGCGGGACGTCTGCGGGTTGGAGACGTTCGGACGATAATTGGGAACGAGCTGCGAGAAATCCGACAGCCGCTCCAAATGCTCGACCTGCGCCTTCTGGCCGCTGACGAAATCGCCGGAGCGCGGCGTCTTGACGAGGACCTTCTCCTCTTGGCGCGTCAGTCCTGCGTCATTGACGTCGGCGCCGACGCGCACGTCCTGGATTTGCGCAGTTTCCGGCGCCGCTTGGGCGCGCGCAGCGTCGCGTGAGGCGGAAGCCGCGAGAATGAGAGCGAGAACGAGCTTGGAAGCCTCGAGCGATGGATTGCGTCCGACGAGCCGCTTATGGTGCATTAGTGCCTCTAACATACTAGAAAAATGTGATTTTAGCGCCTGCCGAGCAGCGCGACTGCGTAGAGATACCTAGAATATAGCCACAGTCTCAGCTATGCCGCAACAATTAGTCCATCTGTGGTATATACATATGTGATAGCCTAGAACGGCCAAGGCAGCTCGCCGTCGCCGCGATGGAGCGCCTCGGCCTCTGGCGTGAAGGCGCCGTCGGCGCCATGCAGAATCAGCGGCGGGTAGAGCGCCAGCGGCGCCTTCGAGCCTTTGACGCCACGCAGCAGCATGCGCGTCGCCGCTTCGCCCTCGCGCGGTGCGATCGGCAATAGTGCGAGCGAGCCGAGCCGTGCGCCGACGCCGGCGAGGCAATCGGGCAGGGCGTCGGCGCGATGGATCATCACGAGCGCGCCGCCCGGGCGCAGCAGCGCGACGCAGGCGCGCAGCCAGGGCTCCAGCCCGCCCGCGCTCATATGGGCGAGCGCGCGTCGCGGATCGGGAGAGACGCGCGCGCGGCCCGGCGTGAGATAGGGCGGGTTGGTGAGGATCAGATCGGCGTTCGCGCCCTCGAGCCCGGCGGCGCGGCGCGCGGCGGCGGAGAGGACATCGCATTCGAAAACGCGCGCGCGCTCGCCGAGCCTATTGGCCGCGACATTCTCGCGCGCGAGCGAAGCGGACAAAGCGTCGATCTCGACGAGGCCGATCGTCGCCAGCGGCGCCCGCAGCGCGGCGATGAGGCCGACGGCGCCGACGCCGGCCCCTATGTCGAGCAAAAGGCCGCCGAGCGCGCGTGGCGCGGCGGCGGCGAGCAGAATGGCGTCCGTTCCCACCCTATGGCCGCGCGAGGGCTGCAGCAGCCGCAATTTGCCGCCGAGAAAGCCGTCGGCGCGCGGCGCGGCGGGCGCGCTCATGATCTGCGCCGATTTGGTCTGCGCACGGAGGAGACGCCGCCTCCGCAGCGACGAGCCGCGGAGCGGGCGAGGCTTTTGGCGCGGGAGGCGCCTGCGCGCATCCCGGCTTGCCGCGAGACCTGCAAAGCCTTAAGTTCCCTTCACATTCGACAGAGGCAAGCCAAAGGGGTCTACGTGGGCATCGTCATACCGCTGGAGGAAAAGGAAAAAAAGTCCGCCGGCCTCGATAATCTGCTTTCGCTGATCGGCCCCGATCTGCAGCGCGTCAACCAGCTGATCCTGCAGCGCACCGGCTCGGACGTGACGACCATCCCCGAGGTCGCGAATCATCTCATCTCTGCGGGCGGCAAGCGCCTGCGGCCGATGCTCGTGCTCGCCACTGCCGGCATGTCCGGCTATCAAGGCGACGGTCACATCAAATTCGCGGCCGGCATAGAGTTCATGCATACCGCCACTCTGCTGCACGATGATGTCGTCGACGAGAGCGACATGCGCCGCGGCAAGATCGCCGCGCGAATGCTGTGGGGCAATGAGACCTGCGTGCTGGTCGGCGATTTTCTGCTCGGCCACGCCTTCAAGATGATGGTCGAGCCCGGCGTGCTCTCCTGCCTCTCCGTCGTGTCGCAGGCCGCCGCTGTCATCGCCGAGGGCGAGATTCTCCAGCTCAACGCCGCCAAGGACACGCAGACCACCGAGGACGCCTATATGGCGGTCATCCGCTCCAAGACGGCGGAGCTGTTCGCCGCTGCGGCGGAGGTCGGCCCCATGCTGACCGGCCGCTCCAAGGCTGACGAGGCGGCCTGCCGCAGCTATGGCATGAATCTCGGAATCGCCTTCCAGCTCATCGATGATGCGCTCGACTATGGCGGACAATCGTCCAAGCTCGGCAAGAATGTCGGCGATGATTTCCGCGAGGGCAAGATCACGCTTCCGGTCGTGCTCGCCTTCCGCCGCGGCTCGGAGACGGAGCGCGAGTTCTGGCGCCGCACGCTGGAGAAGGGCGAGATCAACGACGGCGACGTCGAGACCGCCTGCGCGCTGATGAAAAAGCACGACGCCATCAAGGACACGGTCGAGCGGGCGAGCCACTACGGCGCCATCGCGCGCGATGCGCTGGAGATTTTCCCGGCCTCGCCGTGGAAGTCGGCGCTGCTCGAGGTCGTCGATTTCTGCGTCGAGCGCGCCTATTGACGCGAAAACGCCCCGCAGGCGAATGCCGTGCGGGGCGTCGAGGTTTCTAGAGAAGCGTCAGTCGTGCTCGGGGCCGTCGTGCGGGCCGCCCCACTCATGGCCGTGATGCGGGCCTTTGGCGATCGTATGCAGCAGAACGGCGAAGCGGCGCTTCTGGGCGTCGTCAAGGCTGTCGAAGAGCGGCTTGGCCGCCTCGGCGAGCTTCTCCGTCTCGGCGGCTTTCGCCGCGAGCGCCTTGGAGCGCCACTGCAAGCCTTCGATCACGCTGCGATGCTCGTGGATTTCCTTCATCTTGTCCTTGGCCTCGGCGAAGCGGGCGGCGCGCGCCTTGGCGATATCGCGCAGCGAGGCTTCCACCGCCGGCCAGTTCTTCTCCTGGGCGGGGGTGAGCTTCAAGCCGGCCTTCAGAGCGGCGATCTTGGCGTCGGTGAAGGCGGCATGATCCTCCGCCGAGAATTGGGGATGATGATGCTCGCCGGGAGCCGGCTCTGCAAAGACTCCAGCCGAGAGCGGAAGGGTGAGAGCGACCGCAGCGACGGCGGCGAGGAGATGTTTCTTCATGAGCGTTCACCTGGGGGGAATGGGTGGACTTGACGCTTAGACAATTCGTTCTCGGCAGCCGAAAAGCAACTTAATGTTTGGTAATGTCCTGCTTTAGAAACCTTTCGTTTACATAGAGTTTTACGTATAGACACGGATGGCGGCGCGCCACGTCGCGTCTCGGCGAGAGAGGAGACTTGGAAAAGTGAGCGCATTCACCGCCATACGCATCGACAAGGACGAGGCCGGCTATCGCGCCGCCTATGCGCAGCTCGCCGACAGCGAGCTGATGGAGGGCGACGTCGATGTCGCGGTCACGCACAGCACCGTCAATTACAAGGACGGCCTCGCCGTCACCGGCAAGGCGCCGGTGGTGCGGCGCTTTCCGATGATTCCGGGAGTCGATTTCGCGGGCGTCGTCACGCGCTCGAGCCATCCGAATTTCCGGCCGGGCGAGCAAGTGATCGCCGGCGGCTGCGGGCTCGGCGAGCAGCATTTCGGCGGTTTCTCGCAGCGCGCGCGGGTCAGCGGCGATTGGCTGGTGCATTTGCCGCAGGGGCTGACGCCGCATCAGGCGATGGCGATCGGCAGCGCCGGCTACACGGCCATGCTCTGCGTGATGGCCTTGGAGCGACAGGGGCTCGAGCCCTCGCGCGGGCCGGTGGTGGTGACGGGCGCGGCGGGCGGCGTCGGCTCCGTGGCGGTGGCGCTGCTGGCGGCGCTCGGCTGGCGTGTCGTCGCATCCACTGGACGTCCCGAGGAAGAATCCTATCTCAAAGGTCTGGGCGCGTCGGAGATCGTCGATCGCGCCGAGCTTTCCGTTCCCGGCAAGCCGTTGCAAAAGCAGCGCTTCGCTGGCGGCGTCGATACGGTGGGCTCGGTGACGCTCGCCAATGTGCTGGCGCAGACCTCGATCGACGGCGTCGTCGCGGCCTGCGGCAATGCGCAGGGAATGGAGCTGCCGACGACTGTCGCGCCGTTCATCCTGCGCGGCGTTTCGCTCATCGGCGTCGAAAGCGTTCGGCCCAGTCTGCCCTTGCGACGCATGGGCTGGGAACGATTGGCGCGCGATCTCGACAAAGGATTGCTCGCGAGAATGACCGAGACGGCGCCTTTCGCGCAGGCGCTCGAGCGCGCGCGATCGATCGTCGCCGGCAAAATCAGAGGCCGGCTGGTGATCGAGATCGGTTGACGCGCAGCGGCGTCGAACAGGACGTGATGAAATGAGCAGCGCCTTCACCAAAGAGCAGGACGACGACGAGCTCCGCCAGGAGCTGCCCGATCGTCCCATCAGCCCGTATCGCAATCTCGTCACGCCGGAGGGCCTCGCGATGATCGATGCGGAGCTCGCGCGTCTGCATGGGGAGCTCGATGCGGCGCAGGCGAAGGACGACAAGGGCGCCGTGGCGCGGGCGGCGCGCGATCTGCGCTATTGGTCGGCGCGGCGCGCCACCGCCGAGGTCGTGCGGCCGATCGCCGATCACGAGCAGGCGCGCTTCGGCCATCGCATCGTCATTGAGGACGAGACCGGCAAGCGTCAGAGCTTTCGCCTGGTCGGCGAGGACGAGGCCGATCCCGCCAAAGGGCTCATCCCCTATGTCGCGCCGCTCGCCAAGGCGCTGCTCGGCAAGAGCGTCGGCGATGGCGTCGAGGTGATCCACCACAGCGCCAAAATCGTCGAGATCGGCTGACTTTTGGGCGAGGAACCGCGCGGCGACCGCGCGGTTCGTCTTTGCGTCAGGCCGCTTTCTTGACCGCGGGCTTGGCCTGCGGCTTGGCGGCTTTCTCGGCCGCAGCGGCCTCGGCGGCGGTCTGCTTGCGCGCCGCGGGCTGCGGCTCCGCCTTGGCCGCGACCTTCTCCGGCTTGGCGGGCGCGGCCTTCTCGGGCGCTTTGGCGGCGACCTTGGCCGCAGGCTTCGCCTCCGCCTTGGCCTCGACCTTGGCTTCCGCCTTGACGGCAGGCTTCGCCTCGACCTTGGCCGGAGCTTCCGCCTTCGTCTCCGGCTTGGCGGCGGCCACGGGCGTGAAGCCCTTCTTGAGGCGGCGCTTCACCGACTGCCACAATTCGCGCATCTCCTGGGCGGCGACGCCCTCCGGATTGAGCTCGCAGACGCCGAGTCCGAGGCGGGCCGCCTCCTGATAATCGACGCGCGCCGAGACCATGGGGGAGAGCAGCGCGCCGATCGACTGCAGCGCTTGCGCGCCCTGATCGACGCGGGCGTTCTGCTGCGCGGGCGGGCACTGGTTGAGAAGAAAGGCGTAATCCTTCTTCTTGTCCTTGATGCTGGCGCGGGTCAGCTCGCATGCCCACAGATCGAAGACATTGGGGCGCGCGGGAATGATGCAGAGATCGGCGACGCGAATGGCGGCGTCCGAATATTCGCTGTCGGCGCCGGGCGCATCGATGACGACGAGGGTGACGCCCTTCTTCTCGAGCGCGGCGAGCGCTTTGCCGAGCTTGGCCGGCGGCACATGCTCGACCGGAACATCGGTCGCCTCACGCGCCTTCGACCATTTGACCAATGATTGGAGCGGATCCAAATCGATAATGAAAACACGTTCGCCCGCGCAACTTGCGGCGACGGCGATGCTGCTAGCGAGCGTGCTCTTTCCGGCGCCGCCCTTCTGCGTGACGAATGCGATAGTGCGCATGCTGATCGACCTGTGGTTGAAAGTTTAGGGCTCCTACGCCGCCAGGACGCCACGAGAGAACAGGGGAAGGTCGCTAGAATTTTACAGAATCGTAATAGCCTCCGAATGGTTAACCGGCGGTTAAATAGGCCCCGGCAAAGGTAAAGGTTCGGAAACTACGAACTAAGCCGGCGCGGGCGCGCGGGCGGGGCGTCGGCGCCGACGATCGTCTATAAAGGCGCCCCATGAGTGATTTGTTCGCCGCCGCCGGGCTCGATCGCAATGCGCCGCATCCGCTGGCCGACCGCCTGCGTCCGCAGCGGCTGGAGGAAGTCGCCGGCCAGGACCATCTCGTCGGCCCGGACGGAGCGCTGACGCGCGCGATCCGCTCCGGCTCGATCGGCTCGCTGATCTTCTGGGGCCGCCCGGCACCGGCAAGACGACGGTGGCGCGCCTTCTCGCCCATGAGACCGATCTCTCCTTCGTGCAAATCTCGGCGATCTTCACCGGCGTCGCCGATTTGAAAAAGACTTTCGAGGCGGCGCGCGCCCGTCGCGGCATGGGGCAGGGGACTCTGCTCTTCGTCGACGAGATTCACCGGTTCAACCGCGGCCAGCAGGATTCCTTCCTGCCGGTGATGGAGGACGGCTCGGTCACGCTCATCGGCGCGACGACCGAAAATCCCTCCTTCGAGCTCAACGCCGCGCTGTTGTCGCGCGCCCGCGTTCTGACCTTCAAGTCGCTGGGCGCCGAGGCGATCGAGAAGCTGCTGCAGCGCGCCGAGCAGGCCGAGGGCAAGCCCCTGCCGCTCGATGAGGACGCCCGCGCCGCTCTCGTGGCCATGGCCGATGGCGACGGCCGCGCATCTTTGACCCTCGCCGAGGATGTCTGGCGCGCGGCGGGGGAGGGCGAGGTCTTCGATCGCGCCCGGCTCGCCGAGATCGTGCAGCGGCGCGCGCCCATCTACGACAAGGCGCAGGAAGGCCATTACAATCTCATCAGCGCGCTGCACAAATGCGTGCGCGGCTCGGACCCGGACGCCGCCCTCTATTATTTCGCGCGAATGCTGGTCGCCGGCGAGGATCCGCTGTTCCTGGCCCGGCGAATCGTCCGCATGGCGGTGGAGGATATCGGCCTCGCCGATCCGCAGGCGCTGGTCGTCGCCAACGCCGCCAAGGACGCCTATGATTTTCTGGGCAGCCCGGAGGGCGAGCTGGCCCTCGCGCAGGCCGTCCTCTATGTGGCGACCGCGCCCAAATCCAACGCCGGCTATGTCGCCTATAAGGCCGCTCGCCGCCTCGCCGAGGAGAGCGGCTCGCCCATGCCGCCCAAGACCATCCTCAATGCGCCGACCAAATTGATGAAGAGCGAAGGCTATGGCGACGGCTATCGCTACGATCACGATGAGCCGGACGCTTTCTCCGGACAGGATTATTGGCCGGAGGCGCTCGGCCGGCAGAATCTCTACCGTCCGGTGGAGCGCGGCTTCGAGCGCGAGATCGCCAAGCGGCTCGACTATTGGGAGCGGCTGCGGCGCGAGCGGCGCGGCGGCTGATAGCGCGCAAATCATTGAAAGAAGAGTCGTTCTCGGATGGCGAAACTCGCTGCACGGGGCGAGATATTCATCTCCGATGCTTCCATCGCGCCGCGACTTATCTTCAAGCGCTTGTTCACATTCGCTGTTCGAGCCTCTATGGCGCTCGTCGTCTTCGGCGGCCGCCTCTGCGCCTCCGCTGCTGCGGCGCGTCGTGGTCGCTGTATTATATAATTGATAATATTATATAAATTAGACACTATCACGATTCGCGCAAGTGGAAATCTGCGCATTCCAAGATGTCAAGCATAGATTTCGATAGAGCGTATTCAATGTGACGAAATTGTCACAACCATAATGAAATCGGAGCAGCGGCGAAGCAAATTGGCGCTGCCAGCGTTGACGCGGCTTTGCACCGGGGCCTAGATCACGCTCGATCGGCAACACCAGCGGCCGCTCGGTTCCGGCGTCGGGGGGCGCAACGGACACGAGCGACGGTCGCACTGATCCTGTGAGGGGAACCTATGAAGACTCTTTCCGCCGTTGGCGCTATCGCGCTGGCCATCGCCGCCGCTCCGGCTTTCGCGGCCGACCTTCCGTCGCAGAAGGGCGCGCCCGCCTTCGTCGCTCCGGCCGCGCCGGCCTTCAGCTGGACCGGCGTCTACGCCGGCGTGAACATCGGCTATGGCTGGACCGACAATAACAATGTCAGCGGCCTGTCGTCCTTCGGCCTGCTGCCGGTTTCGGCCTGGTCCTATGGCGCCTCCAACGCCGACGGCGTGCTCGGCGGCGTGCAGCTCGGCTATAATTATCAGTTCGCCGGCACGGGCTTCGTGGTCGGCCTCGAGGCCGATTTCCAGGGCGCCGATCTGAAGGGCTCCACCGGCGGCTTCGGCTTCGGCCTGCTGCCGTCCGGCGTGACCGTGAATCAGCGTCTCGACTGGTTCGGCACGGTGCGCGGCCGCGTCGGCTACGCCGTTCTGCCGACCCTGCTGGTCTATGGCACGGGCGGCTTCGCCTATGGCCAGGGCTCGACGACCTTCTCTTATGCGGATGGCGCCGGCTTCGCCGCCTTCGGCTCCGAGTCCGGCACGCGCACCGGCTGGACCGCCGGCGGCGGCGTGGAATGGGCCTTTCTGCCGAGCTGGTCGGCCAAGGTCGAGTATCTCTACACGGAGCTCGAGCGCGGCAATGCGATCGGAACCCCGACCTTCCCGCCCGTGCTGTTCGTCGGCCAGCGCGGCGTGGAGAACACGTTCCACTCCGTTCGCGTCGGCCTGAACTATCACTGCAATCTGTTCGGCGCGCCGGCTCCGGTGGTCGCGAAATACTGATCTCTTCCGACATTGGGGGGAGAGGAGCCCGGCGCATCGCGCCGGGCTTTTTTCGTTCGCGTGAGTCCTGCGCGTGATTCCTGTTCGAGAAGCAGGCGCGGCGCCCATTTTTCCGGCGCTCTGGCGTGGACGCAGCCGGCCGTACGGGTTAAAGAAGTCTCGAGATGCGCGCGCGAGACTTGGCCCACTTGCTCCGCCGACTGGCGGTATCCGACGTCGTTCCGACCGACGCAGAAGCGCGACGGCCGAGCGTCATTCCTGTTTGGAGCACTTCTAATTCGGGGCGCTCGCGCGCTCTGCGCCTCGTCGCCGCAACGCTGACGAGCGCCATGCTCGGCTCGCTGTTTCCGCAAATCTCCGCGCCGATTCGCGCGTTGCTCGCCGCTGGCGAGAAAGCCGCCGAGAGCGCTGCCGCCAAGGGCGCGGAGGGCCTCGTCAAGCTGACGGTCGAGCAGATCGCCGCCGCCAAGATCGCCACGGTCGCGGCGGCCCCCGGCGTGTTGACGCGCGATGTGGCGGCTCCCGCCGTCGTCTCGGTCGATCCCGACCGCATCGGTCGCGTCGCCGCCAAGGTCGTCGGCGCGGTCGCAGAATTGCGCAAGAGGCTCGGCGATCCGGTCGAGAAAGGCGAGGTGATCGCCATTGTCGAGAGCCGCGAGGTCGCCGACGCCAAGAGCGACTATCTCGCCGCCAAAGTGGGCCTCGATCTACAATCGGCGCTGTTCCAGCGCGAGAAGGGGCTCTTCGACAAGAAGATCTCCGCCGAGCAGAATTTTCTGAAAGCCCGCGGCGCCTATGAGGAGGCCAAGCTCCGCGTCGAGTTGGCGCGGCAGAAGCTCGCCGCGCTCGATCTCTCGGAAGGCGAGATCGCCGCTCTCGCCGGCCAGCCAGTCGGCGAATTGCGCCGCAAGGAGATTCGCGCGCCCATCTCCGGCAAGGTGATCGAGCGCCGCGCCGATCTCGGCCAGCCGGTCGGCGGCGATGCGCAGATCTATGTCGTCGCCGATCTTTCCACCGTCTTCGCCGATATCGCCGTCGCCATCGCCGACCTGCCGTCGGTGCGCGAGGGGCAGAGCGTGCGCCTCTCGCATGACGGCGAGGACGAGGCCGAGGGCCGCATCGTCTTCATCGGCCCCATGCTCGACCATGAGACGCATTCGGGCCGCGCCGTCGCTTCTTTCCCCAATGCGGATTTCGCTCTTCGTCCCGGCACGGCGATGACGGCGCGCATCACCCTCGAGGAGAAGAACGCGCGCTTGCGCCTGCCGCGCTCGGCGCTGCTCACTTTCGAGGGCGAGACGGTCGTCTTCGTGCGCACGCCCGAAGGCTTCGTGAAGCGCAAGGTGGAGACCGGGGCGAGCGACAATGAGGCGATCGAGATCGTCTCCGGGATCGAGGAGGGAGAGCAGGCGGCCGCGACCAATGTCTTCGTGCTGAAGGCGGAGCTCGGCAAGTCGCGGCTCGAAGGGTTGGACTGACCGCCCGCCTCGTCGATGACGGCGGCGCGCGACGGGGAATGTGTGACAGTAGATGATCGAGCGTTGCATCGCCTTTTCGGTTCGCCAGCGGTGGCTCGTCGCGCTGCTGACTCTGCTCGCCTGCCTCATTGGCGCCTCATCGCTCGATCGCCTGCCGATCGACGCCGTGCCGGACATCACCAATAATCAGGTGCAGATCAACGCCATCGCGCCGGCGTTGTCGCCGACCGAGGTCGAGAAGCAGATCACCTTCCCCATAGAGAACGCGATCGCCGGCATTCCCGGCCTCGAATATACGCGCTCGCTCTCGCGCAACGGCTTCTCGCAGGTGACGGCGGTGTTCGCCGAGAAGCTCGACATTTATTTCGCGCGCCAGCAGGTGAATGAGCGGCTCGCGGAAGCCAAGGAGAATTTCCCCGTCGGCGTGGAGGCGCGCATGGGGCCGATCGCGACCGGCCTCAGCGAAATCTATATGTGGGCGATCCGCTATGCGCCGAAGACGCCGGGCCGCAAATATCTCGACGGCGAGCCGGGCTGGCAGAATGACGGTTCCTATCTGACGCCCGACGGGCAGCTCTTGCGCAACGAGCTCGAGCGCGCCGCCTATCTGCGCACGGTGCAGGATTGGATCGTCAAGCCGCAGCTCAAAACCGTGCCCAATATAGCGAGCATCGATTCCCTCGGCGGCTTTGTGAAGCAGTTCGACGTGCGGCCCGATGCGATGAAGCTCTATTCGCTCGGCCTCTCCTTCGGCGATGTGGCGACGGCGCTCGAGCGCAACAATCAGAGTCGCGGCGCCGGCTATATAGAGCGCAATGGCGAAGGCTATGTGGTGCGCAGCGGCGGCCGTCTGGAGACGATCGACGATATTGAACGCGTCGTCGTCTCGACGCGCAATGGCGTGCCTTTGCGCGTGAAGGACATCGCCGAGGTCGGCATAGGCCGCGAGATGCGCGTCGGCAGCGCCAGCATGGATGGCGAGGAGGTCGTCATCGGCACGGCCTTGATGCTGATCGGCGGCAATAGCCGCTCGGTCTCCGCCGCCGTCGGCGCCAAGCTCGACGTCATAAGGGCGTCGCTGCCGCCGGGGATAGAGGCGAAGACGATTCTCGACCGCACCGTGCTCGTCGATGCGACGATCCGCACGGTCGCCTCCAATCTCGCCGAGGGCGCGCTGCTGGTCATCGTCGTGCTGTTTCTGCTGCTCGGCAATTTCCGCGCGGCGCTCATCACCGCGCTGGTCATTCCCGTCACCATGCTGCTGCTCGCCACCGGCATGGTTTATGGCCGCATCAGCGCCAATCTCATGAGCATGGGCGCGCTGGATTTCGGCCTGATCGCCGATGGCGCGGTGATCGTCGCCGAGAACAGCCTGCGTCATCTCTTCGAGCGGCGCCATGCGCTCGGCCGCGCGCTCTCGCTCGAGGATCGGCTGCAGACGGTGATCGCCTCCGCCGTGGAGATGATCCGACCGACCGTCTATGGCCAGGCGATCATCATCCTCGTCTATGTGCCTCTGCTGTCCTTTTCGGGCGTCGAAGGCAAAATGTTCCACCCCATGGCGCTGACGGTGATATTGGCGCTCGCCGCCGCCTTCATTCTCTCGCTCACCTTCGTGCCGGCGATGATCGCCATTCTCGTCTCCGGCCGCGTCGAGGAGAGCGAGAACAAATTCATCGCGGCGCTGAAGCGCGCCTATTTGCCGCGCTTGCAGAGCGCCATCGCGTCGCCGCGCAGGCCCATCGCCATCGGCGCCGGGGCTTTTCTGCTGGCGCTGCTGCTCGCCGCGCGTCTCGGCCAGGAGTTCATCCCGACGCTCGACGAGAAGAATCTCGCGATGCAGGCGGGCCGCATTCCGAGCGCCTCGCTCACCCAATCGCAGGCGATGCAGAACGACGTCGAGAACGCCATTCATCGCGCGCCCGAGGTCGCCTATGTCTTCTCCAAGACCGGCACGGCGGAGGCGGCGACGGACCCCATGCCGCCCAATCTCACCGACACCTATATTTTCTTGAAGCCGCGCGAGGAATGGGCCGATCCCAAGCTCCCCAAGGAGGAGCTGATCCGCCGCATCGACGGCCATGTCTCCGAGCTGCCCGGCAATCTCTATGAGTTTTCGCAGCCCATTCAGCTGCGCTTCAACGAGCTGCTCGCCGGCGTGCGCGGCGATCTGGCGGTAAAGGTGTTCGGCGAGGATTTCGAGCCTATGCTCAAGGAGGCGGAGCAGATCGCCGGCGTGCTGCGCGGCGTCTCCGGCGCCGAGGATGTGAAGGTCGAGCAGATCGCGGGCTTGCCCTTCCTCGAGATCAAGATCGACAAGACCGAGATCGCGCATCTCGGCCTCAGCGTCGCGGAAGTGCAGGACGTCATCGGCGCTGCTGTCGGCGGTCAGCGCGCCGGCGTCGTCTTCGAGGGCGATCGGCGCTTTCCGATCATCGTGCGTCTGAAGGACGAATTGCGCCGAGACATTCGCGCGCTCGAGAATCTGCCCGTCTCCGTGCGCGGGCATGACACGGGGCAGACGCGCACCGTGCCGCTGAAGCAGGTCGCCTCCTTCTCCTTCCATGAGGGGCCGAACCAGATTTCGCGCGAGAATGGCAAGCGCCGCGTCGTCGTCACCGCCAATGTGCGCGGGCGCGATATCGCCTCCGTCGTCTCCGAGGCGCAGGACAAGGTGAAAGCGAAAGTCACGCTCGCCGCCGGCGATTGGCTCTCCTGGGGCGGCCAGTTCGAGAATCTCGCCGCCGCGCGGCAAAAGCTCGTTCTCGTCGTGCCGCTGTGCTTCTTCCTCATCTTCCTCTTGCTCTATTCGGCGCTGGGCTCGGCGCGTGATGCGCTCATCGTGTTCAGCGCCGTGCCTTTGGCGCTCTCCGGCGGCGTCGCCGCGCTATGGCTGCGCGGCATGCCCATGTCGGTCTCCGCCGCGGTCGGCTTCATCGCGCTCTCCGGCGTCGCCGTGCTCAATGGCCTCGTCATGCGCAGCTATATTCTGCAGCTGGTGCAGCAGGGCCGCGCGCCGCGTGAGGCCATTGTCGAAGGCGCGATGACGCGCCTGCGTCCTGTCGCCATGACGGCGCTCGTCGCCTCGCTCGGCTTTCTGCCCATGGCCTTTGCGACCGGCACGGGCGCGGAGGTGCAAAAGCCCATTGCGACAGTGGTGATCGGCGGGCTGGTCAGCGCGACGGTGCTCACGCTCTTCGTGCTGCCGGCGCTCTATGCGCTGTTCGGCCGCGATGAAGCGGTTGTTGCGCCGGAGGAGGATGTCGTCGCCGAGCCGCGAGGCGCCGACGCATGAGAGGCGTTTCCGTCTTTGCTTTGGGGCTCGCTCTGCTGACGCCGGCCGCCGCCTCGGGAGAAACCCTCGCCGGCGCGCTGGCGCGCGCCTATGAGCTCAATCCGACGATCAATTCCGCGCGCGCCGGCCAGCGCGCCAATGACGAGAATGTGCCGCGCGCGCTCGCGCAATTCCGCCCCAGCGTGAGGACCGACGCCTTTCTCGGCGTCGAGCGGCGGCGTTCGGTGCAGAAGTCCTTCGAATACGACAATGGCAATCGTCTCGAGCCGCTCTGGGTCGAGAGCATTCAGAACAATCGCGGCGGGCCGCCGCGTTCCGCCGTGCTCAGCGTCGAGCAGCCATTGTTCGACGGCTTTCGCACGCATAACGCCGCGCTTTCCGCGCAGACCAATGTGCATGCGGGACGCGAGCGGCTGCGGCTCATGGAGCAGCGCCTGCTGTTCGAGGCCGTCTCCGTCTATATGAACGTGCTACGCGACACCGCTGCGCTGCGCTTGCAGCAGAACCATGTTTCCGTGCTCGAGGAGCAGCTGCGCCAGACCAAGGAGCGCTATGCGGCCGGCGAGATCACGCCGACCGACATTGCGCAAGCCGAGGCGCGCCTCTCCGCCGGCCGCTCGCAAGCCGCGACGGCGCGCGCCGAGCTCGACGCCGGCCTCGCGCGTTATGCGCAAATCATGGGAGCAGAGGCGCGGCGCCTCGCGCCGGCCGAGCCGATCGATCGCCTGCTGCCGAAATCGCGCGAGGCGGCGGAGCGCATCGCGCTCGCCGAGCATCCGGTGGTGCGCGCGGCGCAGCATGACGCCGAGGCCGCCGATCTCGACATAAGGGTGATCGAGAGCGATTTTCTGCCCAGCCTCTCCATGGTCGGCAAGGTCTACACCGAGTCCGATATCGACGGCCGCGGCAATCGCGCGCTCGGCGCGCAAGTGCTCGGCAAATTATCCGTGCCGATCTATTCCGGCGGCGGGACCTCGGCGCGGCTGCGCCAGGCGAAAGAGACGGCGGGGCAGAAGAAATTCGACGTCGACGCCGCGCGCGCCGAGCTGATGGCGCTGACCCGCGCCAATTGGGGCGGGCTGCAGGCCGCCAAGGCGCAGATCGCCGCCGCCAGCGCGCAGATCGCCGCGGCCGAGCGCGCGCTCGAGGGCGTGCGCGAGGAGGCCAAGGCCGGCAAGCGCACCACGCTGGAGATTTTGAACGCGCAGCAGGAGCTGCTCGGCGCGCGTCTGGCGCTGGTGGTCGCGCAGCGGGACCGGGTCGTCGCCTCCTACGCCGTGCTGGCGGCGATGGGCCGATTGTCGGCGCAGCAGCTCGGCCTCTCCGTCGCGGCCTATGACGCTTCCGCGCATTTCGATGCGGTGAAGGACTCATGGGGCGGAATCGGGGGCGGAATCGAAACGCCCGGCGGCCGCTGAGAGCGACGCCGGGCGTTTTGAATGCGTGGTCCGGGATGCGAGCCTGAAGGCTCGCGGTCCGACCCGCGCCCTGGACCGCGAGCCTTCAGGCTCGCAAATCCCTTTGCTGTCAGTCGCGGCCGGCGGAGCGGCGCTGCTCGCTGTCCGCAGCCTTGTCGCCCTCGGCCTTCTCGCCGGCGGGCGTCGCGCTGGCGGTGGCGGGCGGCGTTCCATTGCCGGCGGCGGCGAGCACCGCCTCGCGGAAGGCGCCTTCGACCGAGACGACGAAATTGTAATTCGACGTCGAATAAGGCCCGATGTGCGAGGGATCATTGCTGCGCCAGCCGACCAGAATGGCGCCGAGCTTGGCGCGCTGCTCGCCCGCGAGAACCGCGCCGCCGGAGGCGCCGTCGCCAGTGCCGCAATCGAAAGCGAACTCGCGCGCGCCGCCCTTCAGCTGATTGGTCTGCGCGCGCAGGCGGCAGGCCTCGAAGGACATTGTCTCGGCGTCGCGCCAATCGGAATGGCCGCGCGAGACGAACTCCACCGTCTGCTCGACGGCGAGCTGATCGGCGAGCTCATAGGGCTTCACATCGTCGAGCGGCTGCGCGAGCCGCGCCACCGCCCAATCATTGATCGCCTTGACGGCGTAGGGCTTGGCGGAGCCGGCGACGATCGACGACATATCAACCGCTATGCGACGCTTCTTGCCATCCACCTCGGTGACGAATTGGCAGACGCGCGCGCGCTTGGCGCCGCGCTCGTCGAAGAAGACATGCGCCGCAGTGGTGATGACATTGTTGGAGAGCGTCAGCTGCCCGGCGCCATGCGCGCGTCCGCATTGGATGAGTCCGGAAGCTGCGTGCGACTGCTTCAGCGAGCCGGCGTCGAGCTTTTGACGCGCGGCGTATTGGTCGGCGTTGGCGCGGCGCTCGGAGCCGAGCACCAGCACTTTCGTCGGCTCGAGCCGCGCGGCGGCGGAGAATTTCGCCTGCTGGGTGACGCCGGCTTCCGCGGTGGAGGAGGATAGTGGCGCAGCCGCCAAGCAAAGGGCAGCCGCGAAAAGACGATATTCGACGTTCTTCATCGCGTCCTCTTGTCTCGTTCGTGACTAGGACTATGCGAGGGCATTGCGGTTCACAAGCTTGGCAGTAAGCAAAAACACGGACTTCGCCGGAATACCTTCGAAGCGTCACAGAGTCGCCACGCAGCGACACGGCCGCCGCGAAATCGCCGCCGTCTGCGACGCGGGACAGGGGCGGCTGCTTGCGCTATTCACATCGAGACCGGGCGGAGGAGCGCTGTGATGCGAGCGAGGATGAGACGAGCGGCTTTCGCGGGGCTCGCTTTTCTGTCGGCGGCGCCGGCATTGGCGCGCGCGCCCTGGCCGGATGATTTCGTCGGCCGTCTCGAGGCGCTGGCGCTGGTCGAGACGCTGAACGCCGAGTTGCTCGCCGGCCGCAGCGCCACATTGGTGCTGGAGAAATGGTGCGCCGACCATCACATGGCCGCGGAGCCGAAGATCGTCGCGCGCGTCGCGTCGGGCACCGTCGCCGAGCCGAGCGCCGAGCAGCGCGAGCGGCTGGCGGTCGGCGCGGACGAGCCCGTGAAATATCGCCGCGTCGCTCTTCGCTGCGGCGCGCATACGCTTTCCGAGGCCGACAATTGGTATGTGCCCTCGCGGCTGACGCCGGAGATGAATCGCGCGCTGGAGACGAGCGACGCGCCCTTCGGCAAGGTGATCGCGCCGCTGCGGCCGTTCCGCCGCACATTCTCGGCGGAGATGCGATGGTCGCCGCTGCCTCCGGGCTGGGAAGGCGAGACGCGCGAGGCGATCATGCGGGAGCGGCCGAAGAAGGCGGACCTCGATCCGCCGCACGCGCTGTTCGAGCATCGCGCCATCGTGCATGGCGGCGACGGCAAGCCGGTCTCGGAAGTGCGCGAGACTTATACGAACGAGCTGTTGGATTTCGATGCGGCGGCCGTGCGTGAGTGAGTGATTGAGAGCTTGGGGAAGCGGCCCTCGCTCAATCTTCCTCTTCGTCGAACATTCCGAATTGCGCCGCCGGGCGCGACGGCTCGGCGAGGCCGAGATGGCGGAAGGCGTGCGGCGTCAGCAGCCGGCCGCGCGGCGTGCGCTGCAAGAAACCCTGCTGCAGCAGGAAGGGCTCGATAATGTCCTCGATCGCGTCGCGCGGCTCGGAGAGGGCGGCGGCGATCGTCTCTATCCCCACCGGGCCGCCGCCGAAATTGACGGCCACCATTTCCAAATAGCGGCGGTCCATCACATCGAGCCCTATGCTGTCGACCTCGAGCAGAGCCAGCGAGCGGTCGGCGAGCTCGCGCGTGATTTGTCCCGCATTCTCGACGATGGCGAAATCGCGCACGCGGCGCAGCAGCCGGCCGGCGATGCGCGGCGTGCCGCGCGAGCGCCGCGCGATCTCGCGCGCGCCATCCTCGCTCATGGAGACGCCGAGCACGCGCGCGCCGCGCCGCACGATCAGCTCCAATTCTTCCGCCGTGTAGAAATTGAGCCGGATCGGAATGCCGAAGCGATCGCGCAGCGGCGTCGTCAGCAGGCCGGCGCGCGTCGTCGCGCCGACGAGGGTGAATTTGGCGAGATCGATCTTCACCGAGCGCGCCGCCGGGCCTTCGCCGATGATGAGATCGAGCTGGAAATCCTCCATGGCCGGATAGAGGATTTCCTCCACCGCCGGATTGAGGCGATGGATCTCGTCGATGAAGAGAACGTCGCGCGGCTCGAGATTGGTGAGCTGCGCCGCGAGATCGCCGGCTTTGGCGATGACCGGGCCGGAGGTGGAGCGGAAATTGACCCCCAGCTCGCGGGCGACGATCTGCGCCATGGTCGTCTTGCCGAGGCCGGGCGGACCGACGAGCAGCACATGATCGAGCGCCTCGCCGCGCGTCTTGGCCGCCTCGATGAAGATTTTGAGATTCTTGCGCGCCGCCTCCTGGCCGGTGAAATCGCCGAGCGAGAGCGGACGCAGCGAGGCGTCCGGATCGTCGTCGCGTTTTTCGGGCGTCACCAGTCGGCGGGGAGGGGTGGTCAAAGAATCGGGCTCCGATTGCGTCGATGCGCTGAGAGGCGCAGGGGGACTATACGCTAGGAGCAGTAGCCGAAATAAGAGTCCTTGAAAAAAGAGGCGAGTCTCCTTCTCCCACTCGCGGGAGAGGGAATTTGCGGTCGTTATCGCGCGCCGATGCGCCGCCGCGTCTCTATCGTCACCCACACATTCGGGTCTTGCTGCGACTGGCGCTTCACGAAGCGATAGCCGGTCGCGTCCCAGGGCTTCAGCTCGTCGGTGAGATTGTCGAGGATGAAATCGCCGCGATTGGTGCGCGCTGTCAGAATCGCATGGCCCTGGTCGTTCCTGTCGCGCACGATCGTCATCAGCAGCGCCTGGCGCGGAAAGCCCAGCTCCATCAGCAGCCGGCGCTTTTGCAGCGCGTAGATCTTGCAGTCGCCCTTGCCGTCGATGGGATAATCCCAATGATCGGCCATCGTGCCCCAATGCTCGAGATTGGAGAGCGGCTGGATCGAGGCGTTCACCGCGCGATTGATCTCGTTCAGCCGCGCCCAGGCTTCACGCGAGAGATCGAGATCGGCGGCGGGCAGGACCGTCTGTCGGCATTCCTGCGGCTGGCGGCCGCAAAAATCCATCCAGCCATAGGGAATGGAGGTCGGCTCGCCGGTGACGACGAAGCTCGCGCGCGGAACCTCCGCGCGCGCGGCCGAGGCGCTGAAGACGATGAGCGCCAGAGCGAGCGGACTCAAGACGCGAATGAGAAAATAGGCCACGCGACCCCCCGAAGCCGGCGTGGAGCGCCGCAGCCCGCCGCTGCGGCGTCCCTCGCCATCGAGGCCGAGAATGCGCGAGGCCTTTTTGCCCACCCGCCAATTTGAACGCTCGGATTTTAGCGATCGCCGCGTTTTTCACCGCGCCGTTGACCCTCGCGCTGTCGGCGCAATCTGACAGAAGCGGTCGCCTTCCCTTTTCCCCCGGAGAAAGAAGCAAATGGCCACTGCATCGAAGCGCGAGACCGCCGCGCGCCGCCCGATCCCCTCCTTCGGCAATCCCGATCTTCCGCCCCAGGGCGCGATCAATGCGCAGAACAAGGCCAGCCTCACCGATCCCGGCCCCCGCAGCGAGGCGATCGGCGGGCAGTTTCCTTCGGCTCAGTTTCCGCCGCCCACCGACGTTAGCGACATGCCCATGTTCTGGGCCTCCTTCAACAATGCGCCGAAGCGCGTGCAGAACGGCGGCTGGGCGCGGCAGGTGACGCAATATGATTTCGCCATCGCCGAGGAGATTTCCGGCGTCGATATGCGGCTGACGGCCGGCGGGATAAGGGAGATGCATTGGCACCTCGCCGCCGAATGGGGCTATGTCTCCTATGGCTCCTGCCGCATCACCGTGCTCGACGATCAGGGCCGCGCCTATGTCTCCGATGTGAAGGAAGGGGACATTTGGTATTTCCCCGCCGGCCAGCCGCATTCGCTGCAGGGGCTGGGGCCGGACGGCTGCGAGTTCCTGCTCTGTTTCGACGACGGCAAGGCGACCGAATACAACACCTTGCTCGTGACCGACTGGATCGCCCACACGCCGCCCGAGATTCTCGCCGCCAATTTCGGCCTCCCGGCCGAGACCTTCGCCAATATCCCGCTCAATCAGCTCTATATTTTCCAAGGCGAGGTCCCCGGTCCCTTGGCCGCGGATCAGGCCTCATCGGCGCAAGGGGAGGGGGCGCCGCCCTATCCCTATACATTCTCGCTGAAAGGCAGCGCCGCCGCCAAGAAGACCAAAGGCGGCGAGGTGCGCGTCGCCGACAGCGACAATTTCAAGGTCTCCTCCACCATAGCTGCGGCGCTGGTCACGCTCGCGCCGGGCGCGCTGCGCGAGATGCATTGGCATCCCAATGGCGACGAATGGCAATATTGGATCAAAGGCCATGGCCGCATGACGCTGTTCGACGCCGGGCCGAAGGCGGTGACGCAGGATTTCCACGCCGGCGACATAGGCTATGTGAAGCGCGCCCATGGGCATTACGTGCAGAATGTGGGCGACGGCGAGCTGCAATTCCTGGAAGTGTTCCGCGCCGCGCATTTCCGCGACGTCTCGCTCGTCGATTGGCTGACCCATACGCCGCCGGCCATGGTCGCCCAGCATCTCAACATAGACGAGGCGACAATCGCCAAATTCCCGCGCGGCAAGCCGATCGTCATGCCGTGAGATTGCAGGTATGATAATACCTATGCGGTCTATCGCCGGGAAATGCGGGCTTTTCGGGCGCTCACGGGCGCCCGATTCCGTTTGACAGGGGCGGCGCGGTCGCTTATCACGCAGCGATCCCACGGGCGTGGACCCGTAAAGAACGGAAATAGCTCTCCCATGTTTGGCAAGACCTATTCGGCGAAGCCCGCCGAAGTGCAGAAGAAATGGGTGCTGATCGACGCCAAGGGCCTCGTCGTCGGCCGCCTCGCCAGCCTCATCGCGCTGCGTCTGCGCGGCAAGCACAAGGCGACCTTCACCCCCCATGTCGACGACGGCGACAACATCATCGTCGTGAACGCCGACAAGGTGATCCTCACCGGCCGCAAGCGCGACCAGAAGGTCTACTATCATCACACGGGCTTCCCGGGCGGCATCAAGGAGCGCTCGGCCAAGTTCATCCTCGAGGGCCGCTTCCCGGAGCGCATCGTCGAGAAGGCGGTGCAGCGCATGCTGCCGCGCGGCCCGCTCGGCCGCAAGCAGCTCGGCAATCTGCGCGTCTACAAGGGGCCGGAACATCCGCACGTCGCTCAGACTCCCGAGCCGCTGGACGTCGCCGCCCTCAATCCCAAGAATGCCCGCAACGGCAAGAACGCTAAGAGCGCCTGACCATGGCCGAGACCACGCTTTCCTCTCTCTCCGAGCTCAATCAGGCGACGGTCGCAGCAGCTTCCGACGCGCCGAAATATGAGCAGAAGCTCGACAAATACGGCCGCGCCTACGCCACCGGCAAGCGCAAGAACGCCGTCGCTCGCGTGTGGATCAAGCCCGGCACGGGCAAGATCACCGTGAACGGCCGCGACGTCGCCGTCTATTTCGCGCGTCCTGTGCTGCGCATGATCCTGCAGCAGCCGCTCGGCGTCGCCAATCGCGTCGACCAATACGACCTCGTCGTCACGGTTGCCGGCGGCGGCCTCTCCGGCCAGGCCGGCGCGGTGCGTCATGGTCTTGCAAAGGCGCTCACCCATTATGAGCCCGAGCTCCGCAGCGCGCTGAAGCGCGAGGGCTTCTTGACCCGCGACTCGCGCGTGGTCGAGCGTAAGAAATACGGCAAGCGCAAAGCCCGCCGCAGCTTCCAGTTCTCGAAGCGCTGATTATCTCTCGATCGGCGATACGGGCGACAAAGGGCGGCGCGAGCCGCCCTTTTTATTTGTCTCACGGGAATCGGAACCAAGACCAATGGCGAAAATCTTCATCGACGGCGACAGCGGCACCACGGGCCTCGAGATCCGCGAGAAGCTCGCGGACGCGCAGAATTTGGAGCTCGTCTCCATCGCGCCCGAGCTGCGCAAGGAGGTCTCCGCCAAGCGCGACATTCTCGCGCGCGTCGATGTCGCCATTCTCTGCCTGCCGGACGCCGCGGCCAAGGAGACGGTGGCGCTCGCCGATGAATTGGGCGACGCCGGCCCGCGCATTCTCGACGCCTCCACCGCGCATCGCGTCGCGCCCGGCTGGACCTATGGTTTTCCCGAGCTCGCGCGCGGCCAAGCGGACGCCATCCGCTCAGCGCGTCGCGTCGCCAATCCCGGCTGCTACGCCACGGGCGCGATCGCGCTGCTGCGCCCGCTCGTCGACGCAGGGCTGATCGCCGCGCAGGATGCGCTGACGATCAACGCCGTCTCCGGCTATTCCGGCGGCGGCAAGCAGATGATCGCCGCCTATGAGAAAGGCGAGGCGCCGGCCTTCGAGCTCTACGGCCTCACGCTCGAGCACAAGCATTTGCCGGAGATCGCCGCCTATTCGCGGCTCGCCGCGCCGCCTCTGTTCGTGCCCTCGGTCGGCAATTTTCATCAAGGAATGCTGGTCTCGATTCCGCTCGCGCTCGAGTCTCTCGCTGCGAGGCCTCGCGCTGTGGATCTCGAGGCGGCGTTGGCGCGGCACTATGTGGGCGCGACTTATGTGCGCGTCATGCCGGCGCCGAAGTCCGGCCGGCTCGATCCGCTCGCCTCGAGCGGAACCAATGATCTCGAAATTTTCGTCTTCGCGCGCGAGGAGAGCCGCCATGCGCTGCTCGTCGCTCGGCTCGACAATCTCGGCAAAGGCGCGTCCGGCGCCGCCGTGCAGAATCTGTCGCTGATGCTGTCGGAGAGCGTGAGCTGACTTCATTCGACCGCGCCGAGCGATAGGCGCGGTTTTGAATGTTCGACGTCAGTCGTCGTCTGCCGGGGCCTCGGCCGTGTGCAGACGACGCGCATGCAGCGTCGCTACAGCCAGCACGCCCATCGCCAGCGCCTGATGCGCGAGGCCGGCCCACAGCGGCACGACGAGCAGAAGCGTCGTTATGCCGAGCACGACTTGCGCGCTCACATGGCCGAACAAAAGCCCGGCGCCACGCGCGGCGCGGCCGCCCGCCGTGCCGGCCGCGTCGATGAGATGAAACAGTGACAGCGCGAGCAATACATAAGCGATCATGCGATGATCGAATTGCACCAGCGCGACATTGTCGACGAGATTGCTCCACCAGGGCGAGAGCCGCAGCAGCTCGTCCGAGGGCGGAACGAAGCTATCGTCCATCAGCGGCCAAGTGTTGTAGGCGTAGCCGGCGCGCAGCCCGGCGACCAGCGCGCCCGCGCCGATCTGCACGAGCACGAGAATGAGCAGCAGCGTTGCGAAAAACGAGAGCCGTCGGCGCCCGCTCGCGACGATGATGCGCGTCCCATAGCCGAGCCCGCCCGCGACCCACAGACATGCGGAGAAGATGAAGGCCGCGAGCAGCAGATGAATGGCGAGCCGCTCCTGCGCCACCTCGACGCGGTTGACGAGGCCGGAGGACACCATCCACCAGCCGACGCCGCCCTGCAGCGCGCCCAGCGCCAATATTCCGATGAGCTTCGGCTTCACGCTTTTCGGCAGCCGTCCACGCAGCCAGAACCAGGCGAGCGGAACGGCGAAAGCGAAGCCGATGATACGGCCGAGCAGACGATGGCTCCACTCCCAGGCGAAGATCGTCTTGAACTGCGCGAGGTCCATGTTGGGGAACATCTCGCGATACTGCGGGATTTTTTTGTAATCCTCGAAGGCGGCTGTCCATTGCGCCTCGGAGAGCGGTGGAAGAACGCCCGTTATCGGCTTCCATTCGGTAATGGAGAGGCCCGATTCGGTGAGCCGCGTCGCGCCGCCCACCACCACCATGGCGAAGACGAGCGCCGCTATGACGAGCAGCCACAGGCGCACATCGGTCGCGCTCTCCTCGCTCGGCGGCGCGACGATGGCGGGCGTGGGAGCGGGAAATTGGATCCAGTCGGTCATGGGGCGGCTCGATGTGAGAGGCTCTCGCATGCCAATTAAGGGGAGCCGCGCGCCCTTGTCCACGGGGCCGCGGGACCGAAACGCCGAGGGCGAGAATTTTCCGGCTGAAAAACGCCACGTCAGGGAGGAAAATAGAAGCGCGCGAATCGTCGCGCGGGCAGGGAGCGGAGCGCAGATTTTGACCGCCAAGACCGATGGCGCCTTCCGCACGATCGGCGAGGTCGCGGAGAGCCTCGACCTTCCGCCGCATGTGCTGCGCTTTTGGGAGACGCGATTTTCCGAGATCGAGCCCGTCAAGCGCGCCGGCGGACGGCGCTACTATCGGCCGCGCGACGTCGAGCTGGTCGCGGCGATTCGCCATTTGCTCTATGGCCGCGGCTATACGATCAAAGGCGTGCAGCGCCTGTTGCGCGAGCAGGGCGTGCGCGCGGTGATCGAGAGCGCCCGCGGCGGCGCCGGGCCGGAGCGCGCCGATTTCGACGAGCCCGAGCCGCACGCGGCCGAGGCTCCGCTCTTCTCTTATGGCGAATCGCCGACGCGGGCGAAGCCGCCATCCGCCTTTCACGCGTCGGAAATCGATGAGGAGGAAGCGCCGAGAGCCTCCACCTCTCTGGTCGCGCTGGCCGCGCGCGAGCCGCCGCCCATGCTGACGCTGCCCGCCGTGCGCCTTTCCGAGGCGCCGGCCGCCGGCCTGCGCCCGCAGGATGAGCGGCTGCTGCGGCAGGCTCTGGCCGATCTCGCCGAATGCCGGCGCATGCTGGAGCTGACGCGGCGGTGAATTCCTCGCTACTTCTGCGCTGTCATGCGTTGCCAGCGGCTTCGCCGGCCTCTATAAGGGCGACCATCGGAGTGTAGCGCAGCCCGGTTAGCGCACTTGTCTGGGGGACAAGGGGTCGTGGGTTCGAATCCCGCCACTCCGACCAATCTTCTTTCGAAGTTCCGTTACGGCGCCGCAAGCCGGCGCCCGCGCTCACGGCTTTCGGGCGCCCGCGATGCGGGCAAGCGTCGCTCTCAGCGTCGGCAGGGTTGATAATTCGTCGTCACGCGCGAGTTCGTTACGGTCGTAAACCGTCAGCGAAAGGCGCAGCCCATGTCCGAGACGCTCATCAATCTCATCATCCAGCTCTTTGCCGGCGCGGCCGGCGGCTCAGGCGTCGCTAAGGCCAATAAGAGTTTCGATCTCGGCCCCATCGCTAACGCCATCATCGGCGCGCTCGGCGGCGCGGGCGGCGGCTCCATCCTCACCTCGCTCATTCCGGCGCTGGCCGGGGCGGCGGGCAATGGCTTCGATATCGCCGTTTTCGCCGGACAGCTCGTCGGCGGCGGCGTTTCGGGCGCCATCGTCACGGCCATCGTCGGCCTCATCCGCAACGCTCTCGTTCAGAAGCAGCGGGCGTGACGCTCCTTCGCGCGAGCCCGTAGACGCATCGGCCGAATATCGGCATACCGATTGCGTAGAACGCTTCCAAAAAGACGCCCTCCTCGTGAGGGCGTCGGATGCGGGTTCGTGCGAAAGGGCGAAGACAGTGGCCGATGAAGCATCAGTCTTGAAAGCGCTGGAGAGCGTCGCCGGTCCGGACGGCAAATCGATTGTCGCGGCCGGCCTCGTCAGCGGAGTCAATGTGTCGGGGGCCAAGGCCTTCGTCTCGCTCACCGGCGATCCGGCGCGGGCCAAGGAGCTCGAGGTGCTGCGCGTCGCCGTGGAGGGCGCCGTGAAGACCGTGCCGGGGATAGAGGCGGCGATCGTGACTTTGACCGCGGAGAGGGCGCCGGCGCCCGCCGCGCCGCCTCCGGGTCAGGCGCCGCAGCGCAAGACCATCGCCGCGCTCGAGAAGATCAAATATATCGTCGCGGTTTCCTCGGGCAAAGGCGGCGTCGGAAAATCGACAACCTCCGCCAATCTGGCGCTCGGCCTCGCGGCGCAGGGCTGGCGCGTCGGCCTGCTCGACGCGGATATCTACGGCCCTTCGGCGCCGCGCCTGTTCGGCCTCAGCGGCAAGCCTGAGGTCGTCGGCAATAAGATGATCCCGCTCGAGGCCTATGGGATCAAGATCATGTCCATCGGCTTTCTCGTCGAGGAGGATGTGCCCATGGTCTGGCGCGGGCCGATGGTGGCGCAGGCGCTCGGCCAGATGCTGGGCGAGGTCGCCTGGGGCGAGCTGGACGCGCTCGTCGTCGACATGCCGCCCGGCACCGGCGACGCGCAGCTGACCATGGCGCAGCAGGTGCCGCTCGCCGGCGCGGTCGTCGTCTCGACGCCGCAGGATCTGGCGCTGATCGACGCGCGCCGCGGCGTGGCCATGTTCCAGAAGGTCTCGACGCCCATTCTCGGCATCATCGAGAATATGAGCTATTTCCTCTGCCCGCATTGCGGCGGCCGCACCGACATCTTCTCCCATGGCGGCGCGCGGAAGGACGCCGAGGCGCTGGGCGTGCCCTTCCTCGGCGAGGTGCCGCTCGATCTCACCATTCGCCAGACCTCGGACGCCGGCACGCCGGTCGTCGCCTCCGCGCCGGAAGGCCCGCATGCGGCGATCTACAAGGAGCTCGCCGCCAAGGTGAAGACCCTGCTGGAGACTCAATCGCTCCGCGCCCCGCCGAAGATCGTCATCGGCTGAGAAATGTGAAAAGGCCGGGCTGAAAAAAGCGAAAAGGCCGCGGCCGCCGTCTGGCGGGCCGCGGCCTTTGCTTTTCGCGGGCGAGCCCGGAGGCTCGCCTCACGCGAATGGCGTCAGAGATGGGTCGGGATCAGCGAATTGTCGCCGAGGTCGAATTTATAGCTCCAGCCCACAGTAATCTCGAGTCCGCGCAGCCAGATATTGACATTGGCGGCGGGGTTATAGGCGCCGAATGGCGTCGCCGCCGTCTGCGGCAGCGCCTCGGGGCCGCGCACATTGTTCTTGAAAGCGTAGACGACGGCGAGGTCGAGCGTCGAATTCTTGGTGACGGCGTAGCTGAGACCGCCGCTGACGTGATGCGCGTTGATGATCGGCGCGAGAATGTTGAGCGTCACCGAATTGGTCGGGATCGGATTGGTCACATAATGATAGCCGGCGCGCAGCGCGAGGCCCGGCTGCATGCGCCACTCGACGCCGAACGAGGCCGAATCAGTGTCCTTCCAGCCGAAGCCGGGGCCGCCGGACGAACCGAGCGAGCGGAGCAGCACCGGGAAGCTCGCATTGCTCACGGTCGATACGCCCGAATAGAAGATGTGGCGCCAGTCGGCCATGACGGTCAGATCGGGCGTCAGATCATAGGCGAGGCCGGCGGTGATATTGGCCGGAATATCGAAGCTGCCATGGTCGGCGAAGAGGCCCGAATATTTGCCGAAGCGGGTCATGAACATGGGCGTCGAGCCTGCGACGCCGATGCGGAACTGATCCGTCACCCGCCACTGCAGGCCGAGCCGCACGCCGCCGCCGAACGACCAGTCATATCCATTGTCGGACAGGCGATACATGTCGGAGGAATAGGGCGCGAAGGTCTTCAGCCCCTGCAGATTGATGGTCTGCACCGCGATCGTCGGCGCGACGCCGAGCGACAGCGCGCCGAACTTGCGCGCATAGCCGATGCTGGTGAAGGCCTGCTCGAGATCGACGCCCGCATAGCCGCCGCCGAATGGCCCGCCGAGCGGCGAATGGTAATGGCCGAAGTCGAAAGAGGTGTTGATGCCGCCATTGGCGTAGGACGCCGTGCCCCAGGCCGAGTCGGCGTCGAGCGGCGAGGCATAGGCGTCATGCGGCACGGGGAAGATCGGCCGCCCGCTGCGGACGTCGCCCGGCGCGAGCACCTTGGGCAGGCCGTCGGTCGAATAGCCGCGCTCCGGCAGAAGGGCGGTCAGGCCGAGCTGCATCTGGCGCTCGAGATCGACGAGGCCGGCCGGATTGACCGACAGCGACATGGCGTCCCGCGAATCGGCGACGCCGGCGCCCCCCAGCGCCTTCTGACGCGGGCCATAGCCGATCAGAAAATAGCCGTCCGCCGCCAGCGACGGAGCCGTCAAAGCGACGGTGAGCGCAGCCGCCGAGGCCAGATTACGCCAGTAAAATCCGTTCATTATCTATTGCCCCGCCCAGATCGGTCGCCGTTCACACGCCATTTAGAAGCACTCGGCAACCCGGCGGCGTTCGCACCTTACGACTCACTATTGCCCGAGAATCTATCAGAGCGGGCGGCGTGCGACAGCGTCGTCGCCCGGGCTCTGGTCGATATTTCCGATCCTGTCACGTTTTTGCAACAGCGGTTTCTGCCGAGCGGCGAGTCCAGGTTTCGCTCGAAAAATCAGTCCCCGCTTTTTCGGGACCGGCCCGGCCGGCCGGGCTTGCCGCGATCCGAGGCCACGGATAAAATCACGGCATGGCGAGGGGCGCCTCTCCGAGAGGAGCGGCTGAGAAGCACCCATCGAACCTGATCCGGGTAATGCCGGCGCGAGGGAAGGCCAGCAGGACGCGTCGCCCGATCTTTCGGGACGGCGCGCCCGACTTCATCGCCCGCTGCCCATCCATCCGAACCAATGGAGCGCGACGATGAACGTGCAGGACAAGCGCCCGACGACGCCCCAGAGCGTGACCACCGGACCGATCGGCGCCTCGCGCAAGCTCTATTCCGCGCCGCGCGGCCGCGAGGACATTCGCGTTCCCGTCCGCGAGATCGCGCTTCACCCCTCCGCCGGCGACGCGCCTCTGCGCGTCTATGATCCCTCCGGCCCTTATAGCTGTGGCGATTTCGCGCCCGATCTTTCGGCCGGCCTGCCGGCGGCGCGGCGCTGGCTCGACGGCCGCGCCGGGCTCGAGGCCTATGACGGCCGCGCGGTGAAGCCGGAGGACAATGGCTTCGTCGGCGAGGATCGGCTGGTTCCGCCCTGTCCCGCGCCGCGCGCCATTCGCCGCGCCGCCGGCTCGGCGCCGGTGACGCAGCTCGAATTCGCGCGCGCCGGAATTGTCACCGAGGAGATGATCTATGTCGCGCATCGCGAGAATCTCTGCCGCGAGCGCGCCTTCGCGCAGGCGGGGGAGCGGATCGAGGCGGGGGAGGGCTTCGGCGCCGCGCTTCCGGCTTTCGTGACGCCGGAGTTCGTGCGCGAGGAGATCGCCCGCGGGCGCGCCATCATTCCCGCCAATATCAATCATCCGGAAGCCGAGCCGATGATCATCGGCCGCAATTTCCTGGTGAAGGTCAACGCCAATATCGGCAATTCGGCCATCACCTCCTCGGTCGCCGAGGAGGTGGAGAAGATGGTGTGGGCGATCCGCTGGGGCGCCGATACGGTGATGGATCTCTCCACCGGCCGCAATATCCATAACATCCGCGACTGGATCATTCGCAACGCGCCCGTGCCGATCGGCACAGTGCCGATCTATCAGGCGCTGGAGAAGGTGGGCGGCGACGCCACCAAGCTCGATTGGGAAGTGTTCAAGGACACGCTGATCGAGCAGGCGGAGCAGGGCGTCGATTACTTCACCATTCACGCCGGCGTGCGCCTCGCCCATGTGCCGCTCACAGCGGATCGCGTCACCGGCATCGTCTCGCGCGGCGGCTCGATCATGGCGCGCTGGTGCCTCTCGCGACATTCGGAGAGCTTCCTCTATGAGCGCTTCGACGAGATCTGCGACATCATGCGCCGCTATGACGTCTCCTTCTCGCTCGGCGACGGATTGCGTCCGGGCTGCATCGCCGACGCCAATGACGCGGCGCAATTCGCCGAGCTGGAGACGCTGGGCGAATTGACCAAGATCGCCTGGGACAAGGGCTGTCAGGTGATGATCGAAGGCCCCGGCCATGTGCCGATGCACAAGATCAAAGTGAATATGGAAAAGCAGCTGCGCGATTGCGGCGAGGCGCCCTTCTACACGCTCGGGCCGCTCGTCACCGACATAGCGCCCGGCTATGATCACATCACTTCCGCCATCGGCGCCGCGATGATCGGCTGGTTCGGCACGGCCATGCTCTGCTATGTGACGCCCAAGGAGCATCTCGGCCTGCCCGATCGCGAGGATGTGAAGACCGGCGTCATCACTTATCGCATTGCAGCGCATGCGGCCGATCTCGCCAAGGGCCATCCCGCGGCGCAGGAACGCGACAACGCCATGAGCCGGGCGCGTTTCGATTTCCGTTGGGAGGATCAGTTCGACATTGGACTCGATCCCGACACGGCGCGCCGCTATCACGACGAGACGCTGCCCAAGGAGGCGCATAAGGTCGCGCATTTCTGCTCCATGTGCGGGCCGAAATTCTGCTCCATGCAGATCACGCGCGATCTGCGCGAGGAGGCCGCCGCCATCGCCGAGCGGGAGAAGGGCTTTGCGGAAAAGAGCGCCGAGTTCTTGGAGAAGGGCGCGCAAATCTACGTCGCCGAGTGAGGCGAGCGGGCGATTTTTTCGGCGACCCTCGGGAAAAGCTCCTTTTGCGTCGCAGCAAGGCTTTTCCCGAGGCGCTTTCGGCGCGACACCGAAATGTCAATTACATTGACAGCCGCAGCGAAAACAGCCTATTTGCCCCGCGGGACGATGCGCCCTGTAACAAAATAAGGGACTAATGTTCCAACGTCCAAAAGAGGGAAACGGCAAATGAACATTCGCGCCATTGTGACGGCTGCTGCTCTGTCGCTCGGCATGGTCGGCCCGGTTTTCGCCGGCTGCGACACCAAGGATGAAGATGCGAAGGGCGTCTGCGTCGACAAGTGCTACTTCGAATATATCTCCATCAAGAATCGCTTCTCCTCGACCCCTGCGTCGATCGAGAAGGCCAAGTCCGACAAGGACGCCTGCTATCAGAAGTGCGGCTGCGAGCCGGCCTCGGTGAAGGAGTAATCCTTCCGGATCGACGCGAGTCCTGCCGGGAGCAGCTCCCGCATTCGCGATCGTGACGCCGCCGGGCGCGCGATATTTCGCGCGCCCAGGAGGCGTCCGCCGAATGGCGTTCGATCGGTTTTCGATCGAATGCGCCGCGCGAATATCTCGCGCCGCTATGTGTATGAATTTCAGACAGTGGCCGCGTTTCGGCGCCGCGCAATGCGCTGACGACGATCTCATTCGACACTCGAAAAGTCAGCCACGAAGCGGCGCGCTCGCAAGGCGACGGCGCGCTCCTTATTTCGATTTCATCACTTTCGATGCGAGAACCGGCTTCGTCGTCGCCGACGGAGCTTTCGGTTGTCTCGCGCCTCGGACCCGCTATTGTGCAGCGCATGACTGAGAGACAGCAAGCCGTCATCGGCGTCGTCACCGCCTCCGACCGCGCCAGCGCCGGCGTTTATGAGGACATCAGCGGACCGGCCATCGCCGCCTATTTCGAGAAGGTGCTGACCACGCCGTTCCGCATAGAGCGGCGCCTCATCCCCGATGGTTTCGAGAGCGTGCGCGACACGCTCATCGATCTCGCCGATAATATCGGCTGCGATCTTATCGTCACCACGGGCGGCACGGGGCCGTCGCCGCGCGATCTGACGCCGGAGGCGACGCTCGCCGCCGCGCCGCGCGAATTGCCGGGCTTCGGCGAGCTGATGCGCAAAGTGTCGCTGGCGCAGACGCCGACGGCGATATTGTCGCGGCAATTGGCCGCGCATCGCGGCAAATGCCTCGTCATCAACCTGCCCGGAAAGCCGGCCGCCATAGAGCTCTGCCTCGACGCGGTGATGCCGGCCGTGCCCTATTGTCTAGATCTCATCGGCGCGGCCTATATAGAGACCGATCCGGCGCGCGTCGCCGCCTTCCGCCCGAAGGGCAAATAGCCGCCCGATCGGGTGGGGCGTCTCCCCTTCTCTTTCGCGCATCGGGGCTGTATAGACTGGCCGCCGGCTCGAGTGAGGCCGCGCGGATTCAAAGGGGGCGAGCGTCATGAGCGATGTGCGGCTGGTCGTCGTCGGCGCCGCCGGCCGCATGGGCCGGATGCTGATCGCCGCCGCCGGCGAGACGAAAGGCGTGGCGCTGACTGGCGCGGTCGTAGCGGCCGATTCGCCAGTCCTCGGAGAGGACGCCGGCCTGCTGGCGGGGCGCCCCGCCAATGGCGTGCGCCTTTCCGCAGATGCGGCGGCCACTTTGGCGATGGCCGATGTGGCCATTGATTTTTCGACGCCCGCGACGACTGTGGCGCTGGCCGGGCTCGCGGCGGCGGCTGGCGTCGCCCATGTCATCGGCACCACCGGATTTTCGGACGAGGACCTCGCCACTCTCGCCGTTGCGGCCGAACGCATTCCTGTGGTGCGCTCCGGCAATATGAGCCTCGGCGTCAATCTTCTCGCCGTTCTGGTGGAGCGCGCCGCTAAGGCGCTCGGCTCCGCCTGGGACATTGAGATCGTCGAGATGCACCACCGCATGAAGGTGGACGCGCCCTCCGGCACGGCGCTGCTTTTGGGCGAGGCGGCGGCGCGGGGGCGCGAGATCGCGCTCGCCGAGCATAGCGCCCGCGCCCGCGACGGCCTCACCGGCGCGCGCCGGGAGGGCGACATAGGCTTCGCCTCGCTGCGCGGCGGCACGGTGGTCGGCGAGCATTCGGTTATTTTCGCCGGGGCGGGGGAGCGCATAGAGCTCGCGCATCGCGCCGAGGATCGCGGCATTTTCGCGCGCGGCGCGATCGCCGCTGCAGTTTGGACGCGAGGCCGGCCGGCCGGCCTCTATTCTATGGCCGATGTGCTCGGCCTCGCCGGCGCCTGATCGCGCGCCGCATCGTTCGATTCGAGGGACATAGCCCGCATGGACCGTATACTCGTCCTCCTCCGCCATGGCGAAAGCGAGTGGAACGCCAAAAATCTCTTCACGGGCTGGAAGAATCCCGATCTGACGCCCAAGGGCATAGAAGAGGCGCGGCGAGCCGGTCGGGAGCTGAAGCGCATCGATCTTCGCTTCAATATCGGCTTCACCTCGCTGTTGCTGCGCGCTCAGCACACGCTCGATCTCACCTTTCATGAGCTCGGGCAGAGAGATGTGCCCGTCATCCGCAGCCGCGCGCTCAATGAGCGGCATTACGGCGACCTCTCCGGCCTCAACAAGGACGAGGCGCGCCAGCAATGGGGTGAGGAGCAGGTGCGGCTGTGGCGGCGCTCCTATGACGTCGCGCCGCCCGGCGGCGAGAGCCTGAAGGATACGGTGGCGCGTGTGCTGCCCTTCTATTGCCAGGAGATCCTGCCGCGCGCCCTGCGGGGCGAGCGCGTGCTGGTCGCCGCCCATGGCAATTCGCTGCGCGCTCTGGCTATGGTGCTCGACCGGCTGACGCCCGAATCGGTGTCCTCGCTCGAGATCGCCACCGGCATGCCGATCGTCTACCGGCTCAATTCCGATTCGACCGTCGCGACCAAGGAAGTGCTCGACCGGTGATGCGCGGCCGCTCCGCGCCGGATGGAGCGATCATGTCCGAGATGGAGCCGGGCGTTCGCCTCTATCGCGGCTATTTCGACGAGGCGGCGCAGCTCACTCTGCTGCACGAGCTGGAGCGGATCGTCGCTCGCGCGCCTCTGTTCACGCCGACCATGCCGCGCACCGGACAGCCCTTCTCCGTGCGCATGACCAATTGCGGCCCGCTGGGCTGGCTCAGCGATCAGGCGCGCGGCTATCGTTATGAGGCGCGCCATCCCGAAACCGGCGAGCCCTGGCCGCCCATGCCGCAAATGCTGCTCGACGCCTGGGCGGCGCTGGCCGAGCATCCGCAGCCGCCGCAGGCCTGCCTGGTGAATTACTATGGGCGCGAAGCGAAGATGGGCGCGCATCAAGATCGCGACGAAGCTGATTTTTCGGCGCCGATTCTCTCCATTTCTCTCGGCGCCGATTGCCGGTTTCGCCTCGGCGGCGTGAAGCGCTCCGATTCGTCGCGCGGCTTCGTTCTGTCGTCGGGCGACGTGCTGACGCTGGGCGGCCCGGCGCGGCTGCGCTTTCATGGCGTCGATCGCTTGCTGCCGGAGCTCGCTCCCAAGCTCGCGTCGCCGCTGTTCGCCGAGGGCGGACGCATCAATCTGACGCTGCGCCGCGTTACCTAACGACATTTCAGGCCCCGTTCAGGCGGGCGAGCATATTGTCACCAATAGCGCTCCGATATAGTTTCCCGGCCGCGGGATGAACGATCGGCGCTGGCGTCACGCCCGGGCCGGCAAAACCAAGATAGTCGGTTCCCAGGGGACGACGCTTCGAGGAAAGGAACGAGGATGAAATCTGTGACCAGACTGGCGCTCGCTGCGGGCGTCGTTTTCACCGCCATGGCCGGCCAGGCGATCGCCGCCGGCGATCCCGCGGCGGGCGAGAAGGTCTTCAACAAGTGCAAGGCCTGCCATCAGGTCGGCGAGACGGCGAAGAACGCCGTGGCTCCCGAGCTCAACGGCATCAACGGCCGCAAGGCCGCCTCGGTCGAGGGCTACACCTATTCCGACGCGCTGAAGGGCGCCGGCATCACCTGGGACGAGGCCGCCTTCAAGGAATTCGTCAAGAATCCGAAGGCCAAGGTCGCCGGCACCAAGATGGTGTTCCCGGGCCTGCCGTCCGAGGCGGACCAGGACAATGTCTGGGCCTATCTCAGCCAGTTCGGCGCCGACGGCAAGAAGAAGTAATCCGAACCTTTCGTTCGGTTGGCGAAAGCGGCCCTCGCGGGCCGCTTTTTCTTTTGCCGGATAGGGGCTAAATCCCCTCGTGACCGTATGGAGAGAGAGCCGAGTTGACGCGCAAGCCAGACGAAGTCCCAGCCGAGCTGATGCAGGAGCTCGCGACCCTGCCGGTGTTCTACGCGCTGGAGGGGCGGCGCGTGGTCGTCGCCGGCGGCTCGGATGGCGCGGCCTGGAAGGCGGACCTCGCCGCCGCGGCGGGGCCTTGGTCGATGTCTTCGCAGCGTCTCCATCGCCGCGCCTGCAGGCCGTCGCCGCGGCGCGCGCGCGCCTCACGCTGCATGAGCGCGGCTGGCGCGCGGAAGATCTCGCCGGCGCGGCCATGGCGCTCGCCGTCATCGAGGACGACGCCGAGGCGCGGGCCTTTCGCGACGCCGCGAAAGCGCAGGGCGTTCCCGTCAATCTCACCGATCGGCCGGCGCTCAGCGATTTTCTGATGGGCGCCATCGTCAATCGCTCTCCGCTCGTCATCGGCGTCTCCACCAGCGGCGCGGCGCCGGCTTTCGCCCAAGCCGTGCGCGCCCGCGTCGAGACGCTGATTCCGTCGAGCTTCTCCGCCTGGACCAGAGCGGCGCGCGCCTGGCGTCCGCGCGTGATGGCCTCGGGCCTCGATTTTTTCGCGCGCCGTGATTTCTGGCGCCGATTCACCCGCGAAGCCTTTGCGCGCGTCGAGCATGCGCCGCAGGACAGCGACCTCGACGCGCTGCTCGAGGAGACGCGCCGCGCCGATGAAGCGTCCACGCGCGGCCGCGTCACTCTGGTCGGCGCCGGGCCGGGCGACCCGGAGCTGCTGACGCTGAAAGGATTGCGCGCGCTCGTCGGCGCCGATGTCGTTCTCTTCGACGATCTGGTGCCCGCCGCCGTGCTCGATCTCGCGCGGCGCGAGGCGGTGCGCATCAATGTCGGCAAGCGCGGCTACGCGCCTTCGGTGAAGCAGGAGGAGATCACCGCTCTCTTGGTGAAGCTCGCCAAGGAAGGTAAGAATGTCGTGCGCCTCAAGGGCGGCGATCCGATGATCTTCGGCCGCGCCAATGAGGAGATCCACGCCATTCGCGCCGCCGGCCTCGAGGCGGAGATCGTGCCCGGCGTGACGGCGGCGCTGGCCGCGGCGGCGGCGCTCGAAGTCTCGCTCACCAATCGCGACACGGCGCGCCGCGTGCAATTCGTCACCGCGCATACGAGCGACGGCAAATTCCCCGAGGACATAGATTGGCGCGCGCTCGCCGACCGCCGCGCCACGACAGCGGTCTATATGGGCAATCGCACGCTTCCCGCTCTGTCGAAGCGCCTGCTCGAGGAAGGCATGGACCCTGGGACGCCGGCCTTTCTCATCGAGCGCGCCAGCACGCCGCAGCAGCGCATCATCGCCGGCACGATCGGCGATCTGCCGCAGCGCGTCGCGCAGGAGACGCTCGAAGGGCCTTGCCTCGTGCTGATCGGCGCGACGCTGCGCGGGTGAGCGTTCAATATTTGAACGACAATGTCGCCGAAATAGAGCGCGGCTCGCCGCGATAGAGCGCGCCGCTGGATGTGAAATTCGGCCGATCGGTGAGATTGCTGGCGCTCACATCGAGCTTCCAATGCTCGTCGAAACGATAGCCGAGCGAGGCGCCGAGCATCTGCTGCGGCGCGAGGGTGAAGCCATAGACATTGGGCAGCGTCGCCTCCGCCGCGCTGGCGTAATAATAGCTCACGCCCAGCTCCAATCCGCGCAGCGCATCCCATTCCGGCTTGTAGTCGAGGCTGACGCTGAAGACGCGGCGCGGCGCGCCGAGGAGATCGCTGCCCGCTTGCGAGGGGACATTGGAGTCCTTGGCGACGACGGCGTGCAGAAATGTGGCCGCGCCGCTCGCCTGAAGGCCGGGGAGAATTTCGCCCGAGAGGTTGAATTCCACGCCATGGCTGTGCTGCCGTCCGGTGACGAGGGCGTAAAATCCGCTGGGAGCGGCCGGATCGGTGATGGCGACATGATCGCGCGTCACATCGAACAGGCCGACTTCGAAACGCGCTTTATATTCGGGAAAGCGCCGCTCGAAGCCGATCTCATATTGCGTGTCCTGCTGCGGCGGCGGCGCATCGCCGCCTCTCACGCGCACGGATATGTTGGGAATGAGCGAGCGGCCGTATGCGACGAAGAAATGCGTTTTTTCGTCTGGCCGAAACAATAGGCCGCCGCGCGGGCTGAAATAGCCGCGCGTTCCTTTGCCCAGCGTGGAGGAGGAGGTTCCAGAGAGCGCGCCGAACGGATCGAAGACGGTCTCGCGTTGCGCCAGGAGATCATAGCGGCCGCCGAGCAGAATGCGCCATTGCGGCGAGAGATCGACGAGATCCTGCGCATAGACGGAGCGGCTCCATGCGCGCGCTGCGCCATTGGCCCATTGCGCGCCGGAATAATCGACGCCGAGCGGATAGGCGGGCGCGCCTATGTCGATGTCCGGCAGCGGATCGCGCGCGAATTTTTCGTCATGGCCGTAGAAATAATCCCAATGCTCGAGGCCGAGAAAGACGCTGTGCCCGACATCGCCCGTCGTGAAGCGTCCGTTCAGCCGCAATTGCGCATCGAAATTTCGCGACGCCTGATGCGTTTGCACCGGGCGCCCGAGCGTCACCGAATGGAGGCCGTCATAGCCCCAACCGAGAAACCAGCCGTATGTGCTGCCGTTCAGCGAATAATCGACGACCGATGTGAGCGACCAATCGGAGTCGAAGGCGTGCTCATAGGTGAAGGTGAAATCCGCCGAATTCGGATTTTCGTGCTCATAGACCGGCGCGCCGGCGTAGAAGGAGCGCGGCGCGTGCAGAAAGATCGGCGCGGCGGGGACGCCGTCGCGATAGACGAAACGCGCGGCGTGATATTCCGCGCGCAATGTCGCCTTGTCGCCATTGTCGAGGATGAGCGCCGCCGACGGCGCGATGAGAAAGCCGCGCGAGCGCACATAATCCACGAAGCTGCCGGCGCTCTGCGCGAAGCCCGTCATGCGAAACAGCAGCGTGTTGGCGTCGTTCAGCGGCGTATTCACGTCGAAGGTCGTGCGATAGACGTCATATGCGCCGATCGTCGCCGTTCCTCGCGCGAAAGTGTCCGTCGTCGGCGCCTTGCGAATGTAATTCGCCGAGCCGCCATAGCCGCCGAGCGCCTTGCCGAACAGCATGGCGGAGGGGCCTTTATAGAATTCGACGTGATCGATGGTCGAGAGATTGACGTCCTGCGCGCTGAAGCCATGCGCGGCGCCGTCGAACAGGGTGAGCCCGCCGGGAAAGCCGCGCATCACGAAGCCCGGCGAATAGCCGGAATCGGCGACCGACGCATTGACGAAGACGCCGGCGACATCCTTGCCGAGACTCTTCGCCTTCGGAGCGTCGTCCTTCTCCTTTTTTTCTCCCGGTCGCATTTGCGCGACGCCGACGCTCGCTTCCTCCGTCGCCTCCTCGCAAAGAGCGGGCGCGGGCAGAGCGAAGACAGAGATCATCGCTATGTCGCGTAGGCTTCGACGCAGACGATAGGAAGAAAGCACGCTGGACAGCGTGTCTCGCCTCTCGCTCCGATCAAGCAAAAACAAGGGATCTACGCTCGTCGGGCGACGCTCTGCGTGCGTCGCCCGAGAATATGCGTCAGGATGAAACCTCACATGAACCTCACGGCGAAACGCGCTGCTGAACAGAGCAAAACTCACCCCGGCGCAGCATGCCGCTCTCTTATAACGCACTCGCTTTCGACTGCAATCGAACGACCAAATTCATCGGCGAATCTTTCACCAACCTGTCGTGTTACTTTCGCGAGACATTTCTGAAAATGCATGCGCGGCCGAATGCGCTTTGCGCGCCGCGCGCTTCTTCCACCAAATATAGACGCCGGTGACGGACAGCATGGCGATGACGAGGCCGAGCGCGCAGACGAAGATGCGATAGGGAAGGCCGAACACGCTCGCCATATGCAGAGCGACGAGCCAAGCGGTGATCGTATTGCCGGAGTGCTGGCCGGTCGGCAGATCGAGGCGGCGCAGCTCGCCCGTATAGGCGTCGAAGAAGACGGAGGTGGCGCCATGCCTGTCGCCGACGTCGCGAGACGAATGCGCGCGATATTCGAACACGCCTTTCTCGCGCAACAGATAGAAGGCCGTCACCGGCCCGACGGAAAAGCCATCGGCGGCGGCGCGTTCGTTCATCAGCCGGGCGCCTGTCGTCTGCGCGATTTCCCAGCCGAGCGGCGTCTTGTCTGCGGGCGGAGCGACGTCGGGCGTCGCGGCCCAGATCGGCTGCTCATAATGGAAGAACAAGCTCGTCACGCGCATGTAGACGCTATTGAGATCCATATAGACGCTGGACCAGGCGAAGATCAGCAGAGCGCCCCACATCCACAAGCCGCCGGCGCGATGCAGATCGAAATTGAGGCGATAGGCGGAGCTGCGGGTCTTCACGAGCCAGGCGGGCTTCCAGCGTGCGAGATAGGAGCGCGCATTGGCGCGGCTCGGCGGCGGCAGGGTGAGATAGAAGGCGACGAAGCAATCGATCGTCCAGACGAGCGCGACAATGCCGAGAATCCATGCGCCCACGCGGCCCATCGCCAGCTCGTAATGCAGGCTGTAGACGAAGGGCATTATGCCGGCGCGCGACGTCGGCAGGCCGTTCCATTTGAAGCGGTCGCCGAGCTCCTCTCCGGTGACGCGATCGAGCGAGAGACTGTCGAAAGAGAGCGGCGGCTCGCCGGGGCGGGCGTCGACGCCGATCTGCGCGACGCCTTCCTCGCCGAGATAGACGGTGTTCACGCGCGCTTGCGGCGCGATCGCCTCGGCGCGGCGCAGCAGCGTCGCTGGCTCGAGCTCGACGCCGGCGTGGCGTCCGGGGTGAACTTCCGGTGCGAAGAAATGATCGAGCTCTGGAAGAAAAGCGAGCATGCTGCCGGTCAGCCCGACGACGATCAGAAAAGCCGCCATCGTGAGACCCGCCCAGCGATGCAGCCACACGAAGATTGCGCGATTCATCAATGACCTCCTGTTTCGTTTCCGCCGCAACGAAAAGATCGCGCGCTTTTCGGCGAAGCGCAAATGTCACGGGAACATCGCAGCGCGTCGCGAAAATTTGCCGGAGGTCATGTGAAACAGGCGGCCGGGACGAAGCCCGGCGCATATCGCCGTCGCCGAGAGGGCCGGCTCAGCGCAGCGCGTCCGACAGCGCCTCGAGGAAAGCGTCGCCATATTGCGCGAGCTTGTGCTCGCCGACGCCTTGCACGCGGCGCATTTCGTCGAGCGTCGCCGGGCGGCGCGACGCCATCTCGATCAAAGTGCGATCGGGGAAGACCATATAGGCCGGCAGGCCGGCTTCGCGCGCCAGCTCCAGGCGCTTTTTCTTCAGCGCCGCCAGCACGCGCTCCTCCTGCTCGTCCAGCGGCGTCGCGCGCGGAGCCTCGCCGCGCTTGCCGCGCGGCGCCTTCGCTGTCAGCGGATCGCGGCGCAGCGAAATCTGCGCGCGGCCGAAGAGAATATCCTCGCCCATTTGCGTCAGGCGAAAGCCGCCATGCTCCGTGCTCGCGAGAGCGCGCGCGGCGAATAATTGCCGAATGATCGCGCCCCAATCCTGCTTGGAGCGATCCTTGCCGACGCCGAAGGTCTTGATGCCGTCATGGCCGTTGCGACGCACCGCCTCGCTGGCCTCGCCGGTGAGAATATCTGCGAGATAGCCGGCGCCGAAGCGCTGGCCCGTTCGCATCGCGGCGGACAGCGCTTTCTGCGCATCTATGGCGCCGTCATAGACCTGAACTTGGCCGAGACAGACGTCGCAGCGTCCGCAGGGCGGGCTCTCCTCGTCGAAATAGGCGAGCAGAGTCTGGCGCCGGCAGGAGGGCGTCTCACAGAGCATGGCGAGCGCGGAGAAGCGATCATGCTCTATGCGCTTGCGCTCGTCGGGCACTTCTTTCTGATCGATCTGCCGGCGGCGGAAGGCCATATCGTCGAGGCCGTAGAGCGTGAGCGTGTCGGCCGGCAATCCGTCGCGACCGGCGCGGCCGATCTCCTGATAATAGGATTCGACGCTGGACGGCATGTCGGCATGGGCGACGAAGCGCACATCCGGCTTGTTGACGCCCATGCCGAAGGCGATGGTCGCGACGGCGATAATCCCGTCCTCCTGCAGGAAGCGATCCCCATTGCGGTTGCGCAGCGTCTGCTCGAGCCCGGCGTGATAGGCGATGGTGTCATGGCCCTGCTCGGCGAAGAAGGCGGCGAGCTTTTCCGTCGCGTCGCGCGAGGAGCAATAGACGATGCCGCTCTCGCCGCGATGCTTGTCCAGGAAGCGCTGCAGCTGGCGGCGCGGACTGTCCTTGGCGGCGAAATTGAGCGCCAGATTGGGTCGGTCGAAACTATGCAGGAAGACGTGCGGGCTCGTCGCGAACAGGCGCTGCGCGATATCGGCGCGCGTCGCGCTGTCGGCCGTGGCGGTGAGGCCGACGACTTGCGCGCCGAGAGTCGCCGCCGTCGCGCCGAGCTCGCGATATTCCGGGCGGAAATCATGGCCCCATTCGGAGACGCAATGCGCTTCGTCTATGGCGAGGCGCGCTGCGCCGGCGCGCTGCAGCTCGGCGATGAGGCCGGGCATGACCAGCCGCTCCGGCGAGACGAATAAGAGGCGCAACTCGCCGGAGCGAATGCCGCGGCGCGCCTCGTCATTCTCGGCGGCGTCATTCATGGAATTGAGCGTCGCCGCCGGCACGCCATAGGCGCGCATCTGCCGCACCTGATCGCGCATCAGCGCGATGAGCGGCGAGACGACCACGGTGAGCTTGCCATCGACGAGAGCGGGCAGCTGATAGCACATGGATTTGCCGCTGCCCGTCGGCATGATGGCGAGCACCGGCTCGCCAGCCAGCACGGCGGCGATGATCTCCGCCTGGCCGGGCCGGAAATCCTCATAGCCGAACACGGATTTGAGCAGCGCGCGCGCCTGCGGGGGGAGGGAGGGCATGGCGAGGAGTTAGCACGGCGGCGGCCGAGGCGCGAGGGGCGAGGCGTCGGCCCGGTCGATAGCGCCGGCCACACGCGCCGTTCCGCCTCGCCTCGGTGTGAATGTCGAGGCGCGTCAGCAGAGGGCGCCGGGCTTGGCGATCGACGCGAGCTGAGAGAGGATGCCTTTGCCGGGGCAGGGCTTGCCGCCTGCGAATTGCAGCCATCGATGACAGGAGAGGCCGCGCGAAGCGAGCGTTTCCGCGCGTGACATCGAGACGGAAGCGTCCGAAGCGTCGCAGATCGCGCGCGTGATGTCGTCCCAGCCCGGATCGCCCACGAGATGGCCGGTCGCCACCGTGCGCGGCGTGGCGAATGTCTTGCACACCCATTGAAACAGCAGTTTCGTTGCGGTGAGCTGATTGATCGTCATCGGCGCGCGTCCGTCATTGTCGACTTCGACGCTTATCCAATTGTCGTTGCCGGGACCCTGCGCCCAGGCTATGTAATTGGTCGGTATGAATTGCGCGACGTCGCCATTGCCGGAAATGGCGAAATGGGCGCTCGCGCCATTATTGTTCCATGTGTCGACGCAGCGATAACGAGACACCGTGTAGCAGTCGGGTCCCGCCGCGCCCGCTGTGCAATGAACAGCCAGCCCATGCACTCGGACGAGCGCCGGCCCGTGACATTTGTCCGCGAGCGGCGTCATCCCGCCCTGAGTCTTGTGCTTCAACGCGAGATAAGGGGTCGCGCCGCGATAGAGAAATCGATCGCCGGGATCTATGCCGACCGTCGTGAAGCGTTTCGCCCATTTCTCGATCACGGCTCGCGCGGGCGAGCCCGGGCCGACCGGGTGCGCGGTCGTCGATTCCAGAAAGAGTCGCGCCGCCTGGACCTGATCCTGGGGCAGTCCGGGCGGCGGCGTCGGCAGGGAGCGCTTCTGCACCGTGTCCATGGCGAAACGGATGCGCGGCATGTTGGGACCGCCCCACACGTCGAACTCGTTCATGCGGGCGCGCAATTCCTGCAAGTAGCGCGGCTCGAGTCCAGCGAATGCGCGCAGCATGCCGAACATGTCCATGCCGTTGCAGAGATCGTAGGCGTCCTTCCAACGCACGCCGCTGCGCACAGCGGCGAAGAAATCCTGCGTCAAATCTCCCATTGGAGCGATCTCCTCGAAATTCGATCGAGATATAGTCGGGACTATTCGAGACCGAGCGCGAAATTGCATTGGAGCTTGCGGCAGTCGCGGCCCAACGTCAATCCAGAGCGTCGGACATCCGTCGAGCTTCGCCGGCGCGATCAATTCTCGCCACATTGTCCGCCATAATATAGGCGATCATTCCCCGGTCCGCGGTTTTGCGTTCGATTTCTTTGTCTCTCGAGGATTTCGTTTCATGCTCATGAAATTCGACAATCACCTGCCGCTCGCCGCCCTCGACATCATCGGCGCCGGCCAGACCGGCGGTTGGGGGAAAATCGCCATTTCGGTCGAGGCGCGCAGCGTCAAATTTACCGATGCGGTCGCCGCGCCGGCTTCACCCAACGCCTGGTGCTATATTCGTCAGGGCTCGCCGCAGGAGCGCGCCGCCAGCCTCGAGAATTATCTCGGCCCAATCGTCAATGTCACGCGCGGGCGCCCGCTCGAGGTGGTCTGGATCAACCGAATCGGCTCCATGCCGGCCGAAAAGCCCGGCGACGCGCGCTCGCTGGCCATGCCGCCGATCGATCCGCCGCCCATGGATCTCGCCGAGGACATAGACCAGTATAAGTCGATGAATTATCCGGTCGGCGTCGTCGCGCATCTGCACGGCGCCAAGGCGCGGCCGGATTCGGACGGCTGGCCGCTGAGCCCGGCGAGCTTCGAGGGCAATCCTTATGGAATGCCCGCCTATCGCTCCTATTGCTATCCCAACGACCAGCGCGCGGCCATGCTGTGGTTCCACGATCACGGCATGGACAATACCGCCGTGCAGGTGCATGCCGGCCTCGCGGGCCTCTATTTCGTGCGCGACAATTCGGACGCCGAGCTGTTCCATCTCATCGGCGACGAGACGCAGGAATTGCCGCTCGTTATTCAGGACCGCTGCCTGAACGCCGACGGCGCCGGAGTGAGCTATCTGAAGGGCGCGCCGCTGCAAAAGGACCCGACGACCGGCAAGCGCTCCTTCATTCGGCCGGAATTTCTCGGCGACACGATTCTGGTCAATGGCCGGCCGTGGCCGCACGCCCATGTCAATCCCAAGATCTATCGCCTGCGCATCCTCAACGGCTCCAACGCCCGCAGCTATGCGCTGACGCTCGCCGATGCGGACGGCAAGATCGGCGGCAAGATCTGGTATGGCGATCTTCTCACCGCCATCGGCAATGACGGCGGCCTGTTCAGCCGCGGCGAGGAGCTCGAGGAGCTGGATTATCTCTTGCTGGCGCCGGGCGAGCGTCTCGACGTTCTGCTCGATCTCACCCAAATCGACAATGACGTCCTCGGCTCTCTTCATCTCGTCAATCTGTCGATCGCGGGCTATGACCCGGCTCAGCCGGAGCAGGAGCCGATCTTTCAGAACGACGCCAATTCCGTCTTAGCGCCGGGAACGCCGGACGCGCTGAAGGCGATCGCCTTCACGCAAAAGAGCGACGGACCGCATGCCGATCTGCCGCTCGCCAATGTGATGGAGTTCCGCATCGTCGACGCCGCGCATACGCATGGAGCCGGGGGCGCTGCTGCGCCGGCGGCGCATCACGCCGCTGCGGCGTCGCCGCTCGATCGCGTCACGCTCGACAAGATTTTGCTGCGCTACGCCGATGACGAGAGCTTCCGCTGGGACGCCAGCAAGCCCGCATTGACGCGCGCCAACGCCGATGCGCCCGTGGTGCGCAATCGCTTCGTGCTGCTGATGAACGACACCGCCGGCAAGGCCGATGTCGAGCCAGTCAATCCAATCACCGGCGCGCCGTGGCGCGACACGCAAATGTGGGAGCTGCGGCCCTCCACCGCGCCCGCTGGCGACGCCAGCGCCTTCACCGTGCCGTTCGACGCAAAGCTGGCGACGCCTTGGGAGGAGGGCCAACCCGCTGCGGGCGTCGCCTATCAGGTCTCGCGCGCCTTTTTCTTCGAGCCGGCCGATCCCAATCCGCCCCATGCGGCGCGTCACGCCGATCCGCTATGGCCGCTGGCCACCGACAATGTCGATCCCGCCGGCTATCCGCCCATCTTTCGCTACGCGCATCTCTATCGGCATAATCCGGCGGCGGGGCGCGCCGTCATCCGTCCGCGCGAGGGCAGCTATGAGCGCTGGTATGTCGTCAATATCGGCAATGATCAGGAGCATCTCGCCGATGGCCTTCCCGACATGCATCCGTTCCATATGCATCTCGTGAATTTCGTCGTGCTGCGGCGTTTTCGCCTGCGCAAGGACGCCTCCGAGAACTCGGTCTTCGCGCGCATAGAGCGGCGGCTCGATTTCGATGGCGTCGTGCGTCACGACACTGTGCGCATCCAGTCCAACGAGCTGGTCGAGCTGCTCGTGCATTTCCCGCGCGGCTATACGGGCGTCTATCCCTATCACTGCCACCTCGTGGAGCATGAGGACATGGGCATGATGCTGCATTTCGATGTGCAGCCCCAAGGCGCGCCCTGACGAGACGCCGCCTCGATTCGGCGCGGCGTCGATTCGGCGCCGCGCTCTCGATGCGCGACGCCCGGCCGCGCCGCTGGCGCAAACGCGTCAAAAAAGCGCGGGTTTCGGCCGTAGCGGGGAAAAGGCGTTGCGGAGCGGGGCGGTTTCGCCCACCATCGCGCCATGCCGCTCGGACCCTATCCGCCCGAACTTTTGACCACAGCGCAAATGGCGCGCGCCGACCGCCTCACCATAGAGAGCGGCGTCGCCGGCATGGCGCTGATGGAGAAGGCCGCCGCCGCCATAGCCGCGGCGGCCACCGCCTTTCTGGTGAAGACGGCGGGGCGGCGCGTGCTGGTGCTGTGCGGGCCGGGCAATAATGGCGGCGACGGCTATGTCGCCGCGCGCATATTGCGCAGCCAGCGCTTCAAGGTGCGCGTCGCCGCGCTCACGCCGCCGGACACGCTCAATGGCGACGCGCGCTTGGCCGCGGCGAGCTGGGACGGCCGTGTCGAGGACGCCGCCACTTGCGATTTCAAAGGCGTCGATCTCGTCATCGACGCTTTGTTCGGCACGGGTCTCGCGCGTGATCTGGACGGGCCGACGGCGGAGCTGATCTTGCGCCTCAACGCCTGGCGCGAGGAGACCAAGCAGAAGATCATCGCCATCGACATTCCCTCCGGCGTCGACGGCACCAGCGGCGCCATTCGCGGCGTCGCCGTGCAGGCCGATTCGACGGTCACTTTCTTCCGGCTGAAATGCGGGCATCTGCTGTTGCCGGGCCGGCTACGCTGCGGGACGATCTCCTGCGCCCATATCGGCATAAGGTCGAATGTGCTGGAGAAGATCCAGCCGCAGACCTTCGTCAACGAGCCCGCCGCCTGGCGCGACGCTCTGCGCCTGCCGAGCGTCGAGGGCCATAAATATGCGCGCGGCCATGCGGTGGTGGTCTCGGGCGGCGCCTCGCATACGGGCGCGGCGCGGCTTTCTGCGCTGGCGGCGCTGCGCGGCGGCGCCGGGCTCGTCACTCTGGCGACGCCGCAGGAGGCCTTCGCCGTCAACGCGCCAGCACTGACCGCGGTGATGCTGCGCGTCGCCGACGGGCCTGCCGGGCTTTCGGCGCTGCTCGAGGACAAACGCAAGAATGTCGTCGCTCTGGGGCCGGGGCTCGGCGTCGGCGAGGCGAGCTGCGCTCTGGTCGAGACTGCGCTCGCGCCGTCTAAGGAGCGCCGCGCTGTCGTGCTCGACGCCGACGCGCTGACCAGCTTCGCGCTCGCGCCGGATCGTCTGCGCGAGGCGATTCGCGCTGCGCCGGGTCCGGTGGTGCTGACGCCGCATGGCGGCGAGTTCGCGCGGCTCTTTCACGGCCAGCGCTGGGAGCGCACGATCAGCGGCGCGCCCATCTCCAAGCTGGAGCGCACGCGCGACGCCGCGCGCGATATCGGCGCCATTGTGATTTTCAAAGGGCCGGACACTGTGGTCGCCGCGCCGGACGGGCGCGCCTCCATATTGGCGGAGGCTTCGCCTTGGCTCGCCACCGCCGGCTCCGGCGACGTTCTCACCGGCATTGTCGCGGGCCTCCTGGCGCAAGGCATGGAGCCTTTCGCCGCAGCCTCCTGCGCGGTGTGGATGCACGCCGCCGCGGCGGATGACTTCGGCGCCGGCCTCATCGCCGACGATATTATCGATCGCCTGCCTGTAGCATGGCGCCGGCTGGTTTCGATTCAGCCCTAGCTCCCTAGATAGAGAGAAGCGGAAACGATGCTCGCATTCGTGCGTTTCGCCGGGGACGGCGGAGCGCGCGTCGTCGTCTCGCATTCGCGCGGTCGTCGCAACGACACGTTCACGCGCTTCAATGAGGATGCGCGTCTTCCGACAAAAGGAGAGCTTTCATGTCCGATCTCGTTGTCATCGTCTATCCGACCGAAGCCAAGGCCGAGGACATTCGGCAGAAGCTGTTCGAGCTGCAGAAGGAATATGTGATCGAGATCAGCGACGCCGTCATCGCGGTGAAGGAGCCGAGCGGCCATGTGAAGCTGAACCAGCTCCTCAATACCACCGCGGCCGGCGCCGTGAGCGGCACCTTTTGGGGCGCGCTGATCGGGCTCATCTTCCTCAATCCGCTGCTCGGCGCGGCGATCGGCGCGGGCGCGGGCGCGCTCAGCGGCGCGCTCACCGATTACGGCATCAACGACGCTTTCATGAAGCAGCTCTCGGAGACGCTTCAGCCCGGCAATGCCGCTCTCTTCGTGCTGATCCGCAAGCTGACGGCCGACAAGCTGCTCGATGCGGTGAAGGGCACCGGCGGCATCGTGCTCAAGACCTCGCTCGATCACAATAAGGAGCAGGCGCTGCGCGACGCGCTCGCCGCGCATGTGTCGACAGCGGTCGCCGCGCCTTCGACGCCTTGAATGCTCCGCAGCATCCGAGACGCGGTCAGCGTCTCGGATGCTGCACGTCGGCCAGCGTGCGCAGCCGTCGTCCGGCGACCGGGCCGGTGAAGACGTCGGCGCTTCTCACCGCATCCGGGAAACGCAGTCCCGTCTCCGCTTCGATTTTCGTCACCGGAACCTGAAAGTTCTGGCCGGGCTCCGAGCTGTTCGGGCCTACCGGCAGCTGCTCGAAAGGAATGTTCAGAGCATAGTCCTGCTGGCTGACGATATAGGCGCTCGAGTAGAGCGCGCCCCTGCGGTCGGCGACAATGACGATTTTCCAGAAGAACTGCGGGATCAGCACGCCGCGATGCTCTTCGTCGTCGGATCGGAACAGGGGGCCGGTGAAGACGCTGGCGCGGATATCTTCCTCGTCGGTATTGTAGAGAATGAAATTCTCGAGACCCTGCCAGAGGTCGGCGCCTTGATTGAAGCCCCAATATTGGGGCGAGCAATTGGTCCAGTGGAAGGTGTCGTCGTTCGCCTGCTTGGCTTCGCGAATCGCGCCCCAGACCGGGTCCAGCCGGCGCACCAGATGGCCGCGGTCGAAGTAGTTCTTCCCCGGCACGGGCTCGTTGCCATAGAGCTCGTCGCCGATCTGCAATTCCTCGGGCAGGCGCGGGTCATAGTACCAGGCGTCGGCGCCGCGATCGAGGTTGACCCATTTGGCGCCGTCTATGTTGACGGCGGTGAAGAAGGCCAGCTTACGCTTGGGGTCGCCATTGAAGACGACCGAGAAGTGCAGATAGCGCAGCACGTCGTCCGACGCGCCGGCGATCTTGGCCGGGCTGCCGAAGCGAAGCGCGTCGGGGCCGAGCGCCGGCAAGGGCACCGCCACGGGGAGGAAGTTCGGATCATAGCCTTTTCGGCCGTCGAAATAATTGGCCGGATGCGTGCGCCGTTTCGGTGCGCGCGCAGCTTCCAGCGCGGCCGATTGCGCGACGAGGATCGCCGGAGCGCCGATGATCGGCGGGCCGACGATGCTCTGCAAGGGCTGCGCGCCCGGAAAGGGCGCAACGCCGAATGCGTCGGCGAGCAGGTCTGCGATCAGCGCGGAGTGCGGCGTCGCAGAGGATTTGACCTGCTGCTCGAGGTCGGCGAGCAGCTTGGACACACGCACGCCCTCATTGGCGATCCATTTGATTTTCTCGCCCTCGAGCCGCCGCGCCGCCGTCGCCGGGGCGGTCGATCCGTCGGCGAGCGTCCAATGCTCGACGCCATCGACGATCGTGCGCTCCGGCACGCCGGCGTGATGGAGGCAGACGACTTGCCAAGCGTCCGTGCACACGGGCGCGCCGGAGGAGCCGGGCGCGGTGTCCGACGAATACCAGAGGAAGTCGTCCTTCGAAGAATCTCTCTCGTCGCCATATTTGACGATCTTGTTTTCTCGCAGCGAAATGCGCTTCGTGCGCGCGTCGGGATGCTGGATGATCGTGACGTAATTGCCAGTGTCGATCTTGCCGGTGCGCGCGTCGAGACGCAGATAGCCGAAATCGGCGAGCGCGGCGCCGTCCTCGCTTCGCTCGGCGACGACGACGATCGTATAGTCGAGACGATCCCTCCGACTGGTGATGAAGCCGTCCTGCGGCGACAGGGCGAAGCGGGTGCTGCGGCGCAGCCGGCCCGAGCCGTCGAGCTCGTAACCGAACTCGATCGTCGCGCGCAGCGCGTCCTCCGGCGTGGGCAATACGTGATTATTGGTCAGCAGCAGGCGCGGGCCGATCAGAAAGCCCGTTCCCCATTCGCTCCCATTGCCGACGAGGGCCGGGGCGTTGATGCGGCACACGGCGCGCGCAGCCATGAGGCCGCGTTCGAGATAATTGATCTCGACGAGATCATTCGCGCCGATCAGCGCTTCATAGGCGTCGAAATCGACGCCCGCGCCGGCGCGCACGCGATGCACGATCTGGTCGACCACACGGGCGGGATCCGGCGTCGGATGCGGGGCAGCCTGTCCAGACCGGATCTGGTCGCGCAATTCGGCGTCGTCGAACTTCGATTCGATAATCATTTTCGAGCTCCAAATAAAAAAAGCGCTCGATCGTAGCTCGAACTCGACGATAGATTTATGACGGAAAACGACGTCGGACGAGGCCGCTCAGGGCGCAAATCCCTCGAAGACGATCTGATCGGCGAAGGCGAGCGCGGCCTTCGCCTGTTCCGCGCTGCGCACGGTCCATGTCGTCACCGGAATGCCGAGCTCCTCGCGGCAGCGGCGCGGAATCGCATGCGGCAGATCGGCGACGTTCCAGGAGAGAAAATCCGGCCGCGTGCGCGCGACATGGGAGAATTGCGTGAGCTCCTCCCGCTGCGCGGCGGTGAGAAAGCTCCAGTCCGGCCCTACATAAGACGCCTGCGCGACAATGCCGAGCGGAACGCCGGAAACGCCCAACCTATCGAAATGCGCGCGCAATTCGGCGATCGGCGCGGGGTCGAAGCTCTCGATCGCCGCTGCGCCGCGATAATGCGCGACAATATCCGCGACATTGCGCGCGAGAGCGAGATCGCCGTCGAAACGGCTCTTGATCTCGATGAAGAGAGGAACATTTCCACCGATCGTCGTGAGAAGATCGCGCAGCGTCGGCGCGCCCTCGCGCGTTCCGCGCAATGTGAGCCGCGCGATCTCGAAACGAGTCAGCGCGTCGAGACGGCCGGTCGCATCGGTCAGGCGCTCCAATGTTTCGTCGTGGAAGACGATGACCTCGCCATCGGCGCTCGCCTGCACGTCGCATTCTATCGCGTAGCCGGCGCAGGCGGCGGCGCGCGCCGCCGACAGCGAATTCTCGGCCACGCCTTTCGCGAGATCGTGGAGGCCTCGATGCGCGATCTTATGTTCCGTGAGCCAATGGTAACGGCCGCCGCCGCTTGGGCTCATCGGCTACTCCAAAATCTCGAAGGTCGCGTCCACCTCCACCGCGGCGTCGAGCGGCAGCTGAGCGACGCCGACGGCGAAGCGCGCATGGCGTCCATTCTCGCCGAGCACGGTGGCGACGAGATCGGAGGCGCCGTTCAGCACTTGTGGAATCTGGCCGTAATCGCCGGCGCTGTTGATGAAGCCGCCGAGCCGCAGCACGCGCAGCTTGGCGAGATCGCCGCCCGCCGCGACGGAGGCTTGAGCGAGAAGATTGAGCGCGCAGACGCGCGCCGCCGCCTGTCCGGCCTCGAGCGCCACCGATGCGCCGAGCTTGCCCTTATGCGCGGGATCGATCGCGCCGCCGGGGCCGACCGGCAATTGTCCCGAGACGAAGACGAGATTGCCGGAACGCGTCCAGGGCACGTAATTGGCGACCGGCGCGGCCGGGGTGGGGAGGGTGAGACCCAGCGCCTCGAGCTTTTCGAGCGGCGTCTTCGCTGTGTCGGACATTGCGCCATCCTTTCCGAATCTCTGAAGAAACTTGCAGCTTTGCCGCCGACCGTAATTTGGCCAAGGTCGGGAGGCAATGCGTCGAGCGAGACTTCGCCTCGACATCTTGCTCGCCCGAGATAGAGTGGTCGTCAGCGCGTGCGCCGCGCCGCGACGACACGCCGGAGCGAAGATAGAGCCTCCGGCCCCTGTCGTCGTCGACGCGAAGCGCCGGGAGACGCCGGACCGTAACCAACCAAGAGCGCGACAGAGGGAGAAAGACCCCAAATGGCTCCAAAATATCTCATCGGCGCGACGCTCGCCTGCGCCTCCTTCCTCGCGCTCGCCGCCCATGCCGAGAGCGCGGCCACTGTGGCGGCCGTCGCCGGCCATCCGCAGCTGACGCCGCATCGCGCCGTCTATGATCTGACGCTGGCGCAGGCCTCGGGCAGCAAGGCGCCGACCTCGGCGCGCGGCCGCATCGCTTTCGATTTCACCGGCTCCTCCTGCGAGGGCTGGGTGCAGAATTTCCGCCAGATCACTGAGTTGCAGCCCGCCGAAGGCCCGCCGCGCCTCTCCGACATGCGCTCCGCCACTTTCGAGGCCGGCGACGGCAAGGATTTCCGTTTCCGCATCGAGACCAAGCTGGACAATGTCCAGGCCGAGGACATAGACGGCAAGGCCAAAAAGAAGACCGGCGCCGCGCTCTCGGTCGATCTCGCCCGGCCCAAGCAGTCCCAGCTCTCGCTGGACGGCGGCGCGCTGTTCCCGACCGAGCATCTGCGCCATATCCTAGCCGCGGCGCTCACCAATGAGCGCATTCTCGAGGCCAAGGTCTTCGACGGCTCCGGCGACGGCGAGAAGGTCTTCGACACGATGAGCGTCATCGGCCGGCCGACCAGCAGCGTCGTCACCGAAAAGGCCGCGCAGATCAAGGAGCTCGAAGGGCTCAAGCGCTGGCCGGTGTCGATCTCCTATTTCGAGCCGGGCAAGCGCGACGAGCAGCCTGTCTATGTGCTGTCCTTCGACCTCTATGAGAATGGCGTCTCCCGCGCGCTGAAGCTCGACTATGGCGATTTCGCGCTCACTGGCGAGATGACCGAGCTCTCCATTCTGCCGAGCGCGGCCAACTGCAAGATGTGATGTGGCGGCGGCGACCAGTCGCGACGTGGGATTGAACTCGTGGTCCCGCAGTGTTACATATCGTATCGATGAGATTTCGAGGTGAGAACGGCCTCCTCACGCGCCATAAGGTCTAGCGCTCTCATGGCAAAGTAGCGCTAAAATTCTGTCCTGAGACGGGGTTTTATCGGCGAAGAGATCCGGAGCTGGGCGTCCGGCGAGATAACATCGCACTCTAAAGGCTCCGCCAAAAGCGGAGCCTTTATCGTTTTGCGCGGCGCGGATTGCCTAAAATGCGCATTTGAGATGACCTTTTCGTTTCCGATTCTGAACCTTCTCCTCAGAGATCGGGTAAAAGCTGGCGATATGATATCGTCCATGCCGGTCGCGTTCGATATTGACCGCCACGAGCACGATGATTTCCGCCGCGATCACGCGTCCCACCAGCTCGATTTTTCCGTGGTTCTTGAAGTCATCGCCAATGTAGAGCGGCTCCGCGACAATCGACGAGACGTGCGGCTGGCATTTGGCGTAATCTTCTCCGTGCTGGCGAAAGGCATGCCTCTGCGCTCCACGCGACAAGATTACGACGCCGGGCTCCAGCTCGAGTTCCAGGACGCGGTTTATGATCTTGACGGGCAAAGGCCCGAGAATGAGATCGGGCGGGCTTTTCGAAAATGGCTTTTTACCCATAACACGAAACCGATAGGCCGAGACACAGCTCGAAATACCACGGGGCTCCCAAAATAAAAGCCCAGCGTGCGGCGCCGGGCTTCTTGGTTTCGGCTCTTTCGGACGGTCAGGCGCGGCCCGCCTCTGTCGCCTTGGGGACCTCGATCAGCTTGCCGCTCTTCACATCATAGATGAAGCCGTAGATCGGAATATTCTTCGGCGTCAGCGGATTCTCGCGGATGCGCTTCACATCCTGATAGACGCTCTCCTCCTGAGACTCGATGGTGAGCCATTTCACGAAATGGCCCGCCGTGCAGCCGCCGCCATGCTGGGGATTGGACCATGCGGTCCCGTCGAAGGCCGCCGTCGCCAGGCTGTCGTCGAGAAGATCGGCCATCACCTCATCGCAGAACAGCTCCATGCCGCAATCGGAATGGTGGATCACGAACCATTCGAGCGTGCCGAGCAGCTTGTGCGAGATGATCAGCGAGCGGATCGCATCGTCGGACGCGCGCCCGCCGGCGTTGCGGATCACATGCGCGTCGCCTTCGGAGAGGCCGGCGTATTTGGCCGGGTCGAGCCGCGCGTCCATGCAGGTCAGTATCGCGAAGCGCCGCGCCGGCGGCAGAGCGAGCTGCGCCTTGTCTCCGAAATCCGCGACATATTTGTCGTTCGCTGACAAGACTTCCGCGAGAATCGTCATTTGTTCCTCCCATGCGGCTTTTCGCCATTCGGCTTTTCGCCGTCGGGAATTTCTAAGTCGTGAGCTTTCGGGGTCCAAAATGCAGAATTTTCATGGGCGCATGAACATTCTGCATGAGTGAAATCACGCTTCCCGATAGGCGAGCAGCATCAGGCCGGCCAGAGTGAAGGCGATGGGCCAGACGATGCCGGCGATGCGCGCGCCGCGGCCTTCGAGGCGTATCTCCAGCCAGCGGGCCGAGGAGGCGAGCAGGCCGACCAGCGCCAGCGGCGTATGCGTGACCTCGATCAGAAACTCTTCCCTTATGTTGGAGAGCCCATGCGAATGGGCGAGCAGCAGCGCGCCGCCGACGCCGGTGATGAAGGGGAAGGCGAGCGGCGCCCATTGCGCCTTCACGCGCCGCATCCGCACGCGCCACTCGAAGATTCCGAAGCCGATGATGAGCGCGAGGAAGATGCGATGCTGAGCGATCTCGGGGTCGCGCAGGCTCTCGATGAGTCCGAGCTGGCCGAGCGGCCAGACGGCTTCGTCGGCGCGCAGAAACAGGAAGCCGGCGAGGCCCAGCATCAGCATCGGCCAATGGCGCGCGACGGGGGAAAGGCGGCGCCAATGCTCGAGCAGCGCCAGCAGCCCCATGGCGGCGACGAAGAGCCCGGCGATGTGGTGATTATATTCCGACCAGGCGATATCCTCGGCGTTGCGCTGCGCCGCAATGGCGGCGGCGGTCGCATCATTCGTCTGTGTCGCATCTTCGGCGCGCGCGGTCTGGACCTGCGGCAACGAGACGGAGAGGGTGGAGTGATCCGGGCTCTCGAGGCGCGGCGGCCATTGTGGCGTCAGCCGCTCGACGATCTCGGCGAAGCTCACCCGGTCGCGCGCCAGATCGACGGCCGGCGGCAGCGAGGAGAGCGAGGCGGCCGCGAAAACGACCGTCCAGCCGACGCCGATCTCCACCTCCGCGAAACGGCGCAGCCGCGCGAAGGCGCCTCGATCGGCCGGGGAGCGGCGAACGGCGAGGAAATTGAGCGCGCCGAGCGACAGCAGGCCGGCGAAGAGGATGGTCTTGGCGCCCACCATCACGCCATAGGCGGCGCCGTAGAAATTCTCGACCGCGCCGATATAGACGATCGACATGGCGACGCCGCCGGCGGCGATCATCGCCACGGCGACCATTGAGAGATGCGAGAAGCGCAGGCCGATGGCGCGTTGCGCCTCGCCGTCCGGGGCGCGGGCCAGCGCCATGAGGAAATAGGGAATGCCGCCGATCCACAGAGCGACGCCAGTGAGATGCGCGAGCTCGGCGGCGACGAGGCCCGGCGGATTGTCGAGCCGGCTGATGGCGTGCGTGGCGCCGAGCCGGGCGCAGATCAAAGCCGCCGCGAAGGCGGCGAGGGGCAGGGGCCGCGCCGCCCCGCTGCGAATCGCGAAGGCGAGCGCGAGGGCCGGCGCCGCCGCGAGCGCATCGGCCTTCACCGCATCGGCGGTGAGCGCATCCGCGAAGGAGAGCTCCAGCGCGCCGACGAGCATGGTCGCGAGCGCCGCCGCATCGAGAGAGACGAGACAGGCGAGGGTGAGCGCGCTCCAAAAAACGATTCGTCCGGCGCGCGCGGCTATGGGCTCCGCCGCCGCGCCGAGCCGTGGCGCCAGCGGTTCGGCGATGAGCAGGAGAAAGGCGACGCCGCCGACGGCGAGCGACAGCGCCCCCGAGATGGAGCCGCGCAGAATGACGCTGAGAAAGCCGTAGATCTCGATGAATTGCTGCATGGCTCAGCGGCCGACGCGAAAGGAGATGTCGCCGCGGGTGATGTGTCCGTCGACGCTCAGCACCTGCCAATGCAGCCGATAGGCGCCGCGCCGAAGATCATGCAGCCCGGCGCGCAGCTCATCGGCGGCGGCGCCCTCCAGCAGCGGAAGCACAGTTCCATGCATGTCCGGCGAGATCAGCAGCAGCCGCGAGCGGCGCGCGTCTATCCGGCAGTTGAATCTCAGCTCCACATCGAGATCGGGTCCAAAGACGATCTGCGCTTCGCGCGGCGTCGATTCCGAGAGGACGGCATGCGCCTGCGCAGGCCTCGCTCCTTCGATCCAAATTGCCGCCGCCGCCCCGCCGATCGCCAAGACGATATCACGCCCCCTCATTCCAGCCCTGCGCTCCTTTGTCATCGCCGGCGGCTGGACAATAGCGCGGGCGGCTGGACAGCGCGCGGCTTTTTTGCGGGCGCCCCGCCGCGTTGACCGGCGCGCGCGCCGCGACTAGCCTGCCGGCCGCAGCATGAGGATCGATGCAAATGACCGCGCCAGACAGACTTTCTCCCACCCGCTCGTTCCAGGGCCTCATTCTGACCCTGCAGAATTTCTGGGCGGCGCAGGGCTGCGTCATTTTGCAGCCTTACGATATGGAGATGGGCGCAGGCACGTTTCACCCCGCCACCACTCTGCGGGCGCTCGGCCCCAAGCCCTGGAAGGCCGCCTATGTGCAGCCGAGCCGGCGCCCGAAGGACGGGCGCTATGGCGAAAACCCCAATCGGCTCCAGCACTTTTATCAATATCAGGTGATTCTGAAGCCCTCGCCGCCGGATCTGCAGTCGCTCTATCTCGCCTCGCTGGCGGCGATCGGCGTCGACGCGAAACTGCATGACATCCGCTTCGTCGAGGATGATTGGGAGAGCCCGACGCTCGGCGCCTGGGGATTGGGCTGGGAATGCTGGTGCGACGGCATGGAGATCTCGCAATTCACCTATTTTCAGCAGGTGGCGGGCTTCGATTGCGCGCCTGTCGCCGGCGAGCTGACCTATGGGCTCGAGCGGCTCGCCTGCTATCTGCAGGGCGTCGATTCGATCATGGAACTGAATTTCAACGGCGGCGACGAGGACAAGGTCACTTACGCCGATGTTTTCCTGCAGGCCGAGCAGGAATATTCACGGCATAATTTCGAGGCCGCCGACACGGAGAAGCTGTTCTCCGATTTCCGCGCCGCCGAGGCCGAATGCCGCAAGCTGCTCGCTTTCGGCGACAGAGGCGAGGGCGAGCGCCATCTGATGGCGCTGCCCGCCTATGATCAATGCATAAAGGCCAGTCACGCCTTCAATCTGCTGGATGCGCGCGGCGTGATCTCCGTCACTGAGCGGCAGAGCTATATTCTGCGCGTGCGCGAATTGGCGCGCGCCTGCGGCGCCGCCTGGCTGCGCACGGAGGGCGGCTCCGCGGCGGCCTAGACCAAAAGGACCATCTGGACGAACACGAACAGTTTGACAAAAGTTCCTTTTATGTTCTAAGTTTGTTCTCGTCTTTCTTCGAGGCCTTTCGTGAGGGGCGTCATGTTCGTGGTCGATCGAGTCCAGGACCGGGGCAGAAGGCCGGCTGCCGCAGCGTCGGTCATTCGCGGAGGCGGATTGGCCGCGCTACATGCGACGCCGCTGCGCGAGCGCTTCTATTCCTGGCGCGCCGGTCGCGGCGAACGCTATGTCTGCACGATATTTTCGGCGGAAGAGGAGGCGCTGGTGGCGGGCTTCGCCCGCGCGGTCGTCATCGGCGTAGCGCGCGAGGGCGCGGAACGCCGGCCGGTCTGCGTGCTCTCGACCGAGGAATTCGATGCGCCGAGCGGCCGTCTCGCGCGCGCGGCGGCCATCGCTCTCGGCGTGAACGAATGGCATGTGCGCTTTTGCGCTCTGCCGGTCGAGGTCGCGCGCCACCTCGCCAAAGCCTTGCTGAACTGAGCTTTCTCAGGCGCTCTCGGCGAGGGAGGCCGTCGGCGCCGAAAGCCGGCGCACGATCTCGGCGAGCGCCGGATCGTGAATGTCGAGCTGCTGAAGATGCTCGTGCGTGTTGCGGACGTAGGAGGGATTGTCGCCCGAGGCGCCGACGCCGCCCTCCACGAGCCGAGTCATCTCGTCGATCGACAGGCGCCCGGCATATTGCGCATGGGCGCGATCGACGATGAAGGCGAGCGCGCGGGCCGAGCCGCCCTCGGCGAAGCGCAGCCCCACATTGCGCTCGATATAGACAGAGGTCACCAATTCGCGGGCGCGCAGATAGGCGATCGTCTCCTCGCGCGCCGCTCCGGCGACCCGAAAGGCGACGCCGAGGCAGGAGCCGCCATAGTCGAGGCCGAGCACGAGGCCTGGGCGCTCCCGCGTTCCGCGGTGGACATGGGAGAAGACGCAGAGCGATCGGTGATAGCCATGCACCCAGGCGAGGGCGCTTTCGAGAAATTCGAAACCCGGCCGCCACATCAAGGAACCATAGCCGAAGACCCAGAAATCGCCGTCCATCGTCGCCATCGATCGTAAGCCTCTCCTTTCGCGCTTTCCCTTCGATTCGCCCCCCGCTAGCGCTTATCGCGTCGCCGGGCCTGCGCGGCTCACAGCCTGTGATCCTCGATCGTCGCCAGCAGCAGCACGACGATGCTCCACACGATGGCGAAGCCGAGGAAGATCAGCAAGGGGTAACTCAATCGGTGCGGATAGCGGGAAATCTCCGGCGCCGCCGGGGGAACGAAGACGGTCAAATAGATGCTCTGCCGATTGGCGCGCAATTGCGCGCGATCGAGATCGGCCTTGGAGAGCGCATAGAAGCGCTCGGCGAGCGCCTTGCGAACCTCGAGCTCCTCGAACTTCGCCAGAATTCCAGCCACGGTGGAGGTGGAGGAGCGCGCGCCGTCATTGGAGGTGAGCTTGCTCTTCAGCTCCTTGATCTGTTTCTCGGCGGAGGCGAGCTGCTCGCGCAGCACGCGCACTGTCGGCGCATCCGGCGACAATTCATGTCCGGCGACGAAAAGCTCGCTCTCGAGCTTGATCTTCTGGGCGACGAGCGGCGCCAGCAGCTTGCCGATCTCGGTTCCGGTCAGGGTCGGGTCGATGACGCCGAACTCGTCGCGGAACTTGTGCAGATCGGACAGCGTCGCCTGCACCGCCTCGAAGGCGCGGCGCACGTCTCTTTCCGCCATTGCTGTGGCGTCGCGGCGCGCGCGCTCGGAGATGCGATTGACCAGCGCCTCGCTCGCCGCGACGATGGCGTTGGCGAGCGCGTAGGCGTCCTCCTTGCGGAAGGCGCGGACATTGACGGTGACGAGGCTGGAATTGGCGTCGACCGTGGTCTCGACCATGGACTGCCAATAATCGGTCAGCTGCTCCATCGTGGCGTTGCGGCGCAGGCGCGCCCAGAAATCGGCCTCCGGCCGGCGGTAGAGGGCGCGCAGATCGAGCTTGGCCAGCACATCGCTGACGATCGCCCGGCTGCGGATGTAGCTCGTGACGATATAGGCGTTCTGCCCGGACGGCGTGAAGGTGAAGGCCGCCGATTCGCCCTTGGGCGTCGCGATGGCCTCCAGCTCGATCGCGCGCACTGCGAAACGCGTCTCGACCGCGAATTGGTCGGCGGCGAAAAAGGCGAAATAGACCGACGCCACGAAGGACGGAATGATCACGAAGGCGATGAAGCTCAGCCAGAGTGGCGGAATGCGCGTGCGGCTCTCGAGCGCGCGATTGGCCTCCGTCGCGATCCGCTCGACTTGGTCGACGATCTGACGCGCGGTCTCCGGCGCATTGGCGAGCGGCCGCAGCCATGCGGCCGGAACGAGCGCGCGCGCGGGCTTCGGCTCCAGCTTCGGATCCATGCGCGAGCGGAGGCGCTCGTCGTCGAGCGGCGGCCTGGTCTCGATCATCGGCGCCCGCCGGCGATCCGCGCCTGCGTCAGCGCGCGCTTTGCCGCGTCAGAAATCTTCGTCAAAAGGCCTCCTCGATCGCCGCTTTGGCGGTTTGGTAGATTTCGAGGTCCTGCTCCAGCAGCAGATCGACCTCCGGCAGCCGGCGCAGCTCCCGCGCCAGCTCGCCGACCGCCGCGAAATGCGGCAGCGTCGGCAGAACGCCGGGCTCTATGTCGAGCAGGGCCTCCACCTCCTCGAGAAAACGGTCCTGACTTTCCCGCAGCCCGACCACGGAAAAGCTGGCGAGAGCGGCGAGCGCCTTGGCGACGCCGTTCTTGGGCGGCGGTTCATCCAGCGCCTCGGAGGCGAGCTGCCGCGTCAGCGGATTGGCGAGCGCGCCGATGACGTCGCGCGGCATCGAGTCGAAAGCGCGCCGCAGGCCGGAGCCGTCCGGCTCGATCTGCTGCGCGAACTCGATCGCCCGCTGATAGGTGAGCATGTCGCGCGGCCCCAGCAGCTCCTCGCCGAAGCGCGAGACATGCTTGAGCGTCAGCAGCCGCTCGGCGAGCTCGAGATAGGGGTCGTGCATCAGGATGATGGAATTGAACTTGTCTTGCAGATAGTTGGAATAGCTCGAGAAGGTCAGGCGGCCGCTGACGTAGAGCGAGTTGACGTTCTCCAGCATGAAGACCTGCAGCGCGGTCTCGCGTCCATGCCGTTCCACGCCCTTGTGGAAGAACTGAAATCTGTGCTCGACCTTCTCGTCCAGCCGCCACAGCGGAAAGAGATGCGTCTCCAGCCGAAACACGCGACGATGCGTGACCTCCGAGCCATTGCGCCGGCGGTAGATCATGATGCCGGATTCGGCGTCGCGAATCTCGAGGCTCTGATTCGACACGAGGTCGGGAACGATCGAGCTGTCGACGGTGAAGCCGCACAGGCCGGTGGCGTGACGGCCGGCGGCTACCAGCGACGGCCGCGCCTCGCGGCAGGGCAGCTCCGCGATCTGAATGCCGCTCTGAGTGATGCGAAGCGTCGGCGAGGCGGTATAATCGTCCGGAACGACATAGCCGACGATCTGGTCGCCACGGTCGGCTTCTATGTTGAACAACATGAGCCCAATTCCGTTTCCGGCCTGTCTCGTTCCCGCCGGCGTCCTTTAGCGCCCGTCTCGGGCGGGGCGCCGATCGGCGAATCGGCCGCCGCGCGCGCCGCCTCGGCGCGCTGTTTCGCATATGGTCGAGCGCGTCTCAAGCGCTCGGGCTCCCGGCGGCGCTGCGCCTCTCATAGCCTATTGCTGCGCTGCGGGAAACCGCATGCCGCATTGCGGCGAAAAATCGCAAAATCACCCTTTTTCCGTCAGATTTCCGCCGTCACCACCAGCCTCGACCCCAATAGCCGCCGCGCGGCCCATAGCCATAGGGATAGTCGTAGCGGGCGGCGCGTCGATCGGCGGAGCGGTCGAGGTCCACCTGCATCAGGCATTTGGAGAATGGGTCGGTCCCGGGCCGGAAACCATAATTTCGGCAGCGGATGTCATCGGCGGCGCGCTGCTCGGCCAGGCTCGTGGTGTTGCAGGCCCCGACGAGGAGCGCCGCGGCCGCCGCGAGCAGCAGCTTGGTGATCGGCATGTCGTCCTCCTATGGGCGTTCGGCGAATGGTCTTTCGCAATATAGCCGAGGCCGCGGCTCTTATCGAGAGGCTCCCGCGCCCCGAATTCGACCTTTGCGGGAGGAAAAAACCTTTTCGCGACGAATTTATTGCGGGATGCGTGCGGTTGCGGCTATCGTTCGGAAAGAAGCCGCGGTCGCTCTGCGCGTCGCTGGACGAGAAGCGAGGAAATTTTGCTACGCACGCCGAAATATGAGAAGGGAGCCGGCGCTCAGCCCGCCGGAGCCGAGAAGATCGTGGCGGCGCGCCAGGACGACGGAGGCGGCGGGCGGAACATGGCCACCGAAAAAAAGCCGACGACGATCAAGAAATACGCCAATCGGCGTCTCTATGACACGGGCACGAGCACTTATGTCACGCTCGAGGATCTCGCGGCCATGGTCAAGCGCGGCGAGGATTTCGTCGTCTGTGACGCCAAGACGGGGGAGGACATCACCCGCCCCGTGCTGACGCAGATCATCTTCGAGCAGGAGGGCAAGGACGGCCAGAGCCTGCTGCCGATCGCCTTCTTGCGCCAGCTCATCCGCTTCTATGGCGATTCGATGCAGATGCTGGTGCCGAGCTATCTCGAGTTCAGCATCGATCGGCTGACGCGCGATCAGCAGAAATTCCGCGATCAGGTCTCGCAGGCGCTCGAAGGCGCGCCTTTCGGCGCGCCGACTCGTCAGGCGTTTCAGTCGCTCGAGGAGCAGGCGCGCAAGAATATGGCGGTGTTCCGCCATGCGCTGACCATGTTCAACCCCTTCGGCCTGCCGGCCGAGCCGCCCGCCGCCTCCACCGAGACGACAGCGGCCGCCGCCGAGCCGCCGCGCTCCGATCTCGACGAGATGAAGCGCCAGCTCGACGAGCTGAACAAGCGCATCGATCAATTGTCGACGAAGAGCGGCTGAGCTCGGGTTTTCGGCGCGATCGGCTCGCCCTCGACGGGCGAGCCGCGAAGGCTCGGCGCCGCTCGGGGCGACTTTGCCCTCGGGGCGAGCCCCACGAAAGACCCGGCGCCGCTCAGGCGCGCCGGGAGAGGTTCTGCGACTCGCCCGGCGCCGCGACCACCACCGCCGAGCCGAACAGCGAGCCCTGGAAGTAATCGACGCCCCAGCCTTGCAGCAGCTGCGCCGTCTCCTCGTCCTCCACCCATTCCGCGACGATCTTCAGGCCGAGATGCCGCGCGAGATCGGTGAGGGTGCGCACGAAGAAGCGATCATCCTGCGATTTGATGATGTTCTGGATGAAGACGCCGTCGATCTTGACGAAATCGAAGTCAAGCAGGCGCAGATTGCGGAAGGATGTGTGCCCGGCGCCGAAATCATCCATGGCGAATTTGATGCCGAGGCCCTTGCAGTCGGTGATCAGCTGCCGCGTTTTGTCGAAATCGTCGATCAGCGTCGTCTCGGTGATCTCTATTGTGAGGCGATCCGCGACGCCCGGATAGACGCGCGTGGCGTTGGCGAGCCATTCCGGCCATTCGGGATCATGCAGCGTGGCGACCGAGGCGTTGACCGAGATGCGCAGCGACGGATCGGCGCGCAGCTGCGTGAGCGCCAGCTCCAGAACGCGCTGATCGAGAAGGCGCACCAGGCCGGATTTCTCGGCGATGGGCAGAATGTCGCCGGGCACGACGATGGAGCCGTCGGCGAGCCGCACGCGCAGCAGCGCCTCGTAAAAGGCCGTATCGCCGGTCTGCGCTTGCACGATGGGCTGAAAGGCCAGCTCGACGCGACGCTCATTGAGCGCGGAAACGACGCTGTCGGAAATCTGCAGCGCATGCAGCCGCCCATTGTCGCGCGCCAGCGAGGTGGCGTAGCAGACGAGCCGATGCGCATTGCGCTGGCGCGCGGCGTCGAGCGCCTCCTCGGCGTGCTGGAACAGCACGGCCGGCGATCTTCCGTCGCGCGGCGCGACGACGGCGCCGATGCGCGCCGATACGGAAACCCCGCCGACCTCGGTCGCGAAAGGCGTTTGGGCGATCACCTCGATGAGCCGCTGGCCCGTCGATTTGGCCTGCTCGACGTCGCAATTCTCGAGCAGCACGGCGAATTTATTGCCGGCGTAGCGCGCCACGAGATCATTGACGCGAACATTGGTCCGCAGCCGCGAGGCGAGGCCGACGATGATCTCGTCGCCGGCGTCATAGCCGTAGGTGCGATTGAGCGCGAAGAGATTCTCCAGCGCGACGAGCAGAATGGCGAAAGGCTTGCGCGTCTTCTCGGGCTGTCCGAGCAGGCGCAGCGAATGTTCCGCCAAAAGAGCGCGGCTCATCGCGCCGGTGAGCGCGTCGAATTGCGCGCTGCGCGTCATGCGGCGCTCCATCTCGTGGCGCTCGGTGATGACGCGCACGACTCCATGGGCGCGGCTCGGGCGGCCGTCGCGGCCGGCGAACCATTTGCCGCAATCCTCGATCCAGACCAGCGGGCCGCCGCCGGTCTCGCGTGGCGGCACGAGCGCGTAGATGGCGTTGAAAAACACGCCATTGCCGTCATCGCTGCCGGTGGCGGTGACGATGGCGTCGAAGCGCGAGGTCGCGCTCTGCGCGCCGAGCCGCTCGCCATAGGCGCGCCCGCTCGAGAGATCGACATCGGCGAAGCTGGTCAGCACCTCGGCGAGATTGTCGCCCCAGTCGAGCCGATCGGTCGCAATGTCCCACGTATAGGCGAGCATGCCGATCGAGGCGAGAATGTCGAGCGCATCCGGTCCCGCGGGCTGGCGCGGCTCCGCGGTCGGAGCGGGCGCGGTGGGGGAGGAGGCCGGCTCCTGCAATCCCGTGGAAACCGCCTTATCGGCGAGATGGCGCAATTGCATCGGTTGGGCCTGATCGAACGAATACGGATGCAGCGAGTATTGGGGGCCAAAAGTAAACGGGTCGTTTAGCGGGTCGGCGCGGCCCCGCGGGCTCGCGGCGCGCCGCATCGGCCGGCGCGCGAGGATCGCCCGTTTTCGCTCATTCGCGATCCAAAATCGGCGTGATTCGGCCTATTCCGCGCTTTCGTCGCGCAGCGGAGAAAAATCCGCCGAGGCCAGCTCGAAGCGGGAGAACTCGAAGCCCGGCGCGACCGTGCAGCCGACCAGCGTCCAGGCGCCGAGGCTGCGCGCGCTCTGCCATTGATCGGCCGGCACGACGATCTGCGGCTGCTCGCCCTGCGTCACCTGCGCGCCGAGTATATGCCGCGCGCTCGTTTCGCCCGTCGCGGAAATGTCGAGGGCGAGCGGCGCGCCGGCGTAATAATGCCAAATCTCGGCGGCGTCGACGCGATGCCAGGCGGAGACCTCGCCCGCGCCGAGCAGATAATAGATGGCCGTCGAGGCGGCGCGGCCGTCCGCCACCGCGCGGGAATCACGAAAGGTCTCGCGATAGAAGCCGCCTTCCGGATGCGGCGCGAGGGAGAGCAGCCGCGCGATATCGGCGGCCGAAAGGCTCGTATCCATCGTCATCGAAACACATTCTTTCTTTCGCGGATCTGCGTGAAGACATGGACCGGATCGGCCGTCTCCATGCCGAGCGTGCGCCGCAGCTGCGGGTCCTCGGCGCGCAGGAAGGGATTTGTCGCGAGCTCGAGAGCGATGGTCGTCGGCAAAGTGGGCTCGCCCGCGGCGCGTAACGCATCGACTTCGCGCGCGCGCTCGGCGAGCAGAGGATTGTCCGGATCGACGGTGCGCGCGAATCGCGCATTGGCCTGCGTATATTCATGGCCGCAATAGACGCGCGTCTCCGGCGGCAATTCGGCGATCTTCTCCAGCGAGGCGTACATGACGTCCATCGGCGTCTCGAAGACGCGGCCGCAGCCCAGCGAGAACAGCACGTCGCCGACGAAGAGAATCTCCTCCGCCTCGAAATGATAGAGAATATGGCCGGTCGTGTGTCCCGGCGCCTCTATCACCCGAGCCGTCGCGGAGCCGACCATCACCGAATCGCCCTCGCCGACCTCGAGGTCGAGGCCGGGGATACGCGCGCGATCCTTGCGCGGGCCGACGGTGCGCGCCTTTGGAAACAGCGCCTTCAGCCCCGCCACGCCCTGGATGTGGTCGGCGTGGTGATGGGTGACGAGAATATCGGTGAGCGTCCAGCCGCGCCGCGACAATTCCGCCGCTATGGCGCGCGCGTCGGGCGCGTCGATGGAGGCGACGGCGCCGGTCGCCTCGTCCCGCAGCAGCAGGCCGAAATTATCGGTGAGGCAAATGAACTGAACAACCTCGACGCTCATTGCGCTGCTCCTGTCGAAACGTCTAGGGTCAGTGAGGCGATCGCGGCCGCGACCGTTTCACGCGCTTGCGTCGCGCCGTAGATAAATGCGAAATAGCAGATATGTCGCTCGACGTCGTCGACTTGCGGAATTTTTACGCTTCGCCGCTCGGCCAGGTGGCGCTGCGCCTCGTCGGGCGCTTGGCGCGGACCCGCTGGGAGGATCACTCCGGGCTGCGTGTGCTCGGAATCGGCTACGCCACGCCCTATCTCGTCGATTTTCAGGAGCGGGCGCAGCGCGTGCTCGCCTTCATGCCGGCGGCCCAGGGCGTCGTCCATTGGCCCAATGGCGGCCGCTCGGCCTCGGCGCTGGTCGAGACGACGATGATGCCGCTGCCCGACGCCAGCATCGACCGCGTTATCGTCGTCCATGCGCTCGAGGTCGGCGAATCGCCGCGCGACATATTGGAGGAGATTTGGCGCATTCTCGCGCCCGGCGGTCGGGTGATCGTCGTCGTCCCCAGCCGCTCGGGCCTGTGGGCGCGGGTGGACACGACGCCTTTCGGCCATGGCCATCCCTATTCGCGCGGCCAGCTGCAGAGCTTGCTGCAGGAGACGCTGCTGCTTCCCGTCTTCTGGGGAGAGGCGCTCTATGTGCCGCCCTTCGCCCGCGCGTCGCTGCTGCGCTCGGCTCCCGCCTTCGAGCGAATCGCCGGGCGCTTCTCGCTGCCGGGCGGCGGGGTCCATATCGTCGAGGCGACCAAGCAGCTCTATCGGCCGGCCGGCCTGCGTCGCGCCGTGCGCCGCGCCCTGCCGCCGCTGGACGAGGTGCTGGCCCCGGTGGGCGCCGGCGCCGGGCGCGACGCCCCGGCGCTCTGAGGAAGGCTCAGCGGGGGGCGCGCCGCCGCCGCGGCGGCCGAACTCGACCGACAGGCCGAAGCTCCTGGCCAGAAACAGGCCGCCATGCAGCAGGCCGGCATTGTCTATGCCATGGTCGAGCCCGGCGGAAAGATGCCATTGCGTCGGCACATCGGCCTTGGCCAGCGCATTGGCCGAGAGCAGCAGCGCATCGGCCGGGATCATCGAATCCTCCTCGCCATGGACGAGCAGGACCGACGGCGGCTTGGTTCCGAATTGCGGGGGGATATCCGGCGGCTCGCTGCCTGCCACCAGAACGCCGGAATAGCCGAGAATCGCTGCCGGCGCGCGGCGCAGCCGCAGGCCCACATGCAGCGCCAGCATCGTCCCCTGGCTGAAGCCGACCAGAGCGAGCTTGCTCTCGTCCAGCTCGTTCTTGGCCAGCTCCTCAGCGAGGAAGCTCTCCAGCAGCGGCCGCGTCGCCACCACGCCGCGCCAGCGCTCGCCGGGGTCGCGCATGGTCAGCGGAAACCATTGCCGCCCATTGGGCGACAGCGCGCAGCGCTCCGGCGCATGGGGGGAGACGAAGGCGGCGTCCGGCAGGAAGGACCGCCATTGCCGGCCGATCTCGATGAGATCATTGCCGTCCGCGCCATAGCCATGGAGGAAGACGACGAGCTGCTTGGCCTTGCCGGCCTTGGGCTGAATTCGGGGGCCGTCGATCTGGGACGCCATCTCTTGATCTCGCAATTCTCGAGGACGCGGGCCAAAGGGGCCGCTATCCGCCGTTCAACACGGCCGCGACGCCGGCGACCAGCATCGCCAGGCCGAGCCATTCCCGCGCTCCGGTCCTCTGCGCGAACATGCGGCGCGTGACCATTTGCGCGAACAAGACTTCGATCAGCGCCAGCGTGCGCACGCGCGGCGCGGTTTCGAGAGCGAAGGCCAGGAACCAGAACAGCGTCGCAAAGGCGCCGAGCAGTCCCGCCGACAGAGATTCCCGCCATTGAGCGACGATGGCGAAAAGGCCCCCGCGGTCGAAGACGCCCAGATAGAGCAAGATCAGAGCCGTTTGCAAGACGAGGCCGAGAACCAGCTCGGTCGCGGCCGCGACCATGATGGAGGGGCCGCCGAGCGCCAGCACGCCCTCGCGATACAGAACGGTGGAGCCGCCGAACAGCGCCGCCGAGGCGAGGCCGTAGAAAATCGGCCGCCAAGTGGCGCCTCGCAGCGCCGCCGCGGGATCGGGCAGCGACAGAGCGAGCACGCCCAATGTCGCGCAGAATGCGCCGAGCGCGAGCGCCGGCGTCGCAGCCTCGCCGAGGAACAATAGTCCGAAGACGACGAGCTGCGCCGCTTCCGTCTTCAGCAACGCCGTCACGATGACGAAGGAGCGCTCCTTCATCGAGACGAGCATCAACGCCGTCGCCGCGATCTGCAGCGCGGCCGCCGCTGCGATGACGAGCAGAGTGTGCGCTCGAGGCGCCGGCGGCGGAACATTGGCGATGGCGCAGGCGCCGGCGAGAATGAGAAAGGCGAAGGGACAGCCGAAAAGAAAGCGCACGAAGGTCGCGCTTGCGGCGCCGAGCTTATCGGTGAGATCGCGCTGCAGAGCGTTGCGCAGCGTCTGTCCGCCCGCGGCGATGAGAGTGAATGCGACCCAGGCCCAGGTGGGAGCGAAGATCACGGGCGCGAACATCACGGCAGCGGAGATCATTTGCGGCGGAGCTTTCGTTGCATCGCCGTCTTCTAGCGCGAACCGCTCCGAAATATCCACGCCGAACTCTGCGCGACAAACGAAAAGCCCGGCCGTGACGGCCGGGCTATCGCGACTTCAAAGCGAAGGTCGGATCAATATCTCGCGACGACCGCCACCGGCGGCGCCGACACGAAGTGATAGTTGATGCCGACGCGCGCGATGTGTCCGTCGAATTTCACGCGCGTGATGCCTTGGTTGATCGAGGTGAGCGCCGGCGAGGTGAAGCCGAGCACCGTCAGCTGCGGGCCGACCGCGGCGAGCGGGCCATTGAGATAACGGACCTCGCCGAGATCATAGTAGAGATATTCCGCCTTGAAGCTCAGGTTCGGAGCGAACAGCCATTCGATGCCGCCGCCGACCGTCCAGCCGATGCGCGACTCGTTGTAGCGTCCGATGCCGCCGATCGAGGCATAGGGCACGCTGAGGGCGGCCACCTGCGCGCCGAGGACGCTCGCAGAGAGGGTGTTGTTGAGCAAAAGCGACTGGTTCGTCGTCGCCTGCACGCCGCCGTAGGCGAGACCGCCGGTGGCGTAGATCAGGAAAGACGGTCCCCAAATGTAGCCCAAACGGCCGCGAACCGTGCCGAGCCAATCAGTGCGCGTCGTCACCGTCGTCGTGCCGGCGGCGGAGCGATCGAAAGAGAGGCCGAAGGGGCCGGCCGCGACATTGAACGCGTTCCAGCTGGTGCCGCCGGTGAAGCTGTTCTCGCTGCGGATGCCGGTTCCCTGCAAATCGGCTTCGAGACCGACCAGGAAGCTGTTGCCGAATTGATAATTATAGCCGACCTGACCGCCGCCGATGAAGCCGTTGCGTTGAGCGTTCACATTGCCGCTCGCGGCCAGGGCGGCCGCGCCGGCGCCCGGATCGATCACGAAAGGAAGCAGGCCATTGTTGCCGAAAGTGTCGTAAAGATTGGCCGTGCCGACTTCGACGTTGTTCGTCGAGCCCCAGGAATAGCCGGCATTCAAACCGACATAGAATCCGGTCCACAGGGGCGGCGGCGGCAGCGGGGGCGGCAGCGGAGCCTTGAGGGCCGGCAGGTCCGCGGCCAGCGCCGCTCCAGCGGAAAGAGCCAGTGCAATCGCGGTGGCTGAGAATAACTTCTTCATCGAGGAATCCTTTTCAACAAAGTTTTGTCACCGCATGGGCCGCGCGCTGTCGCTGTCCGCTCGCCGTGGGTAATGCGGCTATTGAAATGCTAAGTCGCGCGCCGAGATTCGGTCAACGACGGTGAGCCGCAACGACGTGACATTTCATCGATTTTCTGTGACTGTGACGCACATGCGACCTTAGCGATAAAAGCTACGTATTCATTTATGTGGAGAATGTCGAAGAGACGCGCGCGAGCGTGAATTCATATAGCGAATCGAAAGCAATTTGCGCGTGCGTCGATGACAGGAGAGAGATCATGAGCAGCGAACGCTATCACAAGATCCGCATCGGCGATCATCGTCTCCACGCAGAGACGCTGATGCTCGGCTATGGCTATGATCCGGCTCTCTCCGAAGGATCGGTGAAGCCTCCGGTGTTTCTCACATCGACATTCGCTTTCCGCACGGCGGAGGATGGACGCGATTATTTCGACCATATCGCCGGCCGCGGCGCGCATGCGCGCAATGAGGCGCCGGGGCTCGTCTACTCGCGCTTCAATCATCCCAATCTCGAGATCCTCGAGGATCGCCTCGCCGTGCATGAGAATGCGGAGGCGGGCCTCGTCTTCTCATCCGGCATGTCCGCGATCGTCACGACGATCCTCGCCTATGCGAAGCCGGGCGAGGTGATTTTGCACAGCCGCCCGCTCTATGGCGGAACCGAGGTGCTGATCGGCCGCACGCTCGCGCCATTCGATATCAAAAGCGTCGGCTTCGCCGACGGGCTCGACGAGACTGTCGTGCGCAACGCCGCCGAGCGCGCGATGGCGATGGGCAATGTCGCCATGATCTTCGTCGAGACGCCGTCCAATCCGATGAACAGCCTCGTCGACATCGACATGGTGGCGCGCATCGCGCAGGACATCGGCGCGCGCCAAGGGCGCCGTCCGATTCTGTGCTGCGACAACACATTGCTCGGTCCCGTGTTTCAATCGCCGCTCGAGCATGGCGCCGATCTCTCGCTCTATTCGCTGACCAAATATGTCGGCGGCCACAGCGATCTCATCGGCGGCGCCGTCATCGGCGCGCATGCGGCGCTGGCGCCGATCCGCACGATGCGCAACGCCATAGGCACGCAGCTCGATCCGCATTCCTGCTGGATGCTGGCGCGCTCGCTGGAGACATTGTCGCTGCGCATGCGCCGCGCGGCCAGCAATGCGGCGATCGTCGCCGAATATCTCTCCGCGCATCCGAAGGTCGCGCGCGCGCATTATCCGCCGCTGCTGCCGCCGGACCATCCCGCGCGCGCGCTGATGCAGCGTCAATCGAGCTCTGCGGGCTCCACTTTCTCCTTCGATGTCGAAGGCGGCGAAAGGGAAGCTTTCGCCTTTTTGAACCGGCTGCAGATTTTCAAATTGGCGGTGAGCCTCGGCGGCACGGAGTCGCTCGTGTGTCATCCAGCGACCACCGTGCATTCTGGATTGGCGGAGGAGGCGCGACGCGAGATCGGCATCACGCCGGCGCTGGTGCGCATGTCGATCGGCATAGAGCATCCAGACGATCTCGTCGCCGATATCGCTCAGGCGTTCTCCTGAGCGATCGCGTCGCCGCGCATGACGCGCGCTGCGAAATCGTCGCAGCGTCGCCGCAGGCACTCGTCGGGACATTCGGTCGCGTAATGCTCGCCGAGGGCGGCGAGACAAAATCGCGCGAGCGCGCTCTCGTCGCTTCGCGCGCCTGCGGGCGCGGCGCGCGCCGCCGCATCGAGCAGAGCGTCGATCTTGTTCCGCTCGCCTTCTATATCGCACATGGCCTTCTCCTTTCGCGTTCGCCGCGCCGATGATGGCGGCGTTTCTGGCGATATCGTGGAGCTGCGGCTGGAAAGCTTGCAGAGTAGGATTTTGGAAATCTTGCAGCCTCCTCGGCCGAGGCGGGGCTTGATCGCAGCGCGGCGGCGGGCGACGATGGCCTCCAATTCCGGCCGCCATGCGCGGCCGACGAAAAGGAGCTCGGCATGTTCATCGCAATGAATCGGTTCAAGGTGGTCAAGGGCGAGGAAAAGGCGTTCGAGCAGATTTGGGCGTCGCGCCGCACGCGCCTCGAGGAGATGGAGGGCTTCCTCTCCTTCCATCTGCTGCGCGGGCCGGAGCGCGAGGATCACACGCTCTACGCCTCGCATACGATGTGGGAGACCAAGGCGAGCTTCCTCGCCTGGACGACGTCGCAGCAATTCCGTGATTCGCATAAGGACGCGGGCAAGAACAAGCCGCTCTATGTCGGCCATCCAGAATTCGAGGGTTTCGACGCCGTGCTGGCGCAGACCAATGCGCGTGACGATTTGGCGGTGGAGACGGCGCCATGAGCGAGCGGCGGCCTCTCGTTTCATTGAGCGTGCTGAAATCCGCCATGGCGAGCGAGGGCTTCGAGCTCGCGCCCGCCGCGCGGCGGGAGGCGGGCGCACGCCGCCGCATATGGGAGATCATCGGCGCGTCGCATTGCTCGATCGTCGGCACTTGTCTGACGATCGCGGAATTGCGCAAGATCGCGCGGCGCACCGGCTTCCTCGGCGAGGAAGCGCGCTACAATGATTACCAGGTGCATGGCCTCTTCGTCGAGAAGATGCATGATGAGAACATCGTCTCGCGCGCCGTGCAGAAGCATCTCGACACGCGCTATGAAGGCGCGATCCGTAAGGCCAAGGCGCTCGACGGCGAGGAGGCGCTGCTCGCCTATTGGGAGAGCGCGGTCGACAATGGCTTCGTGCCCGGCGCCTATTGGGCGCTGATCGGCCATCCGCGGCTCACGCCCGGTGTGGAGACGCGCATTTTCGGCGATATTCACATGATGTCGCATCTGAGCGGCGCCGCGCATCGCGGCGACGCCCGCGAGGTGGCCGAAGCGCGACGCGAGAAGGCCGAGATCGCGCGGCGTCTCGCCAGCGTCATCGCCGAGCGCAATGACGAGCTGACCGTGTTGCGCGACGAGATCGCCCGGCTCGGCGCGCAGCTTCGTGAGGCGCGCACGCTCGCCGCCGAATGCGAGAGCCTGCGCCGCGAGGTCGACGCTCTGCGCGCGGCGGAGCGCAGCGACGAGACATTGCGCGAGCTCGCGGCGCTCCGTCTCTCGCATGCCGAATTGCGCGAGGATCATGCGCGCCTCGAGCGCCGCCTCGAGCGGACGAAGGCGAAGGAGACGCGCGCCGCCCCGGCGCCGATCGTTTCCGAGATCGCCATGGCGGCGGCGCCCATCGCCGACGAGCCGCGCGAGAGCGAAACGGATCTGTGCGGCCGCTGCCTGCTCTATGTCGGCGGCCGGCCGCGCACAGTGTGCCGGCTGCAGCGTCTCGTCGAGCAGCGCAATGGGTCGCTCATCCATCATGACGGCGGCGTGGAGGACAATCGCGCCATGCTGAGCGAGCTGGTGCGGCGCGCCGACGCCGTGTTCTTTCCCGTCGATTGCGTCAGCCATCGCGCTGTCGGCGCAGTGAAGAGCTTGTGCGAAAGCCACGGCATTCCCTATTGTCCGCTGCGCAGCGCGAGCGCTTCGGCTTTCGAGAGAGCGATCGAGACGCTCGCCGCGCCGGTCGCGGAGGCGCAGCGATAGGGGGACGCGTGACGCATCCATTGGCGCATGCAGTGGCGCATTCTTGGGCTCCCGCGGTGAGCGAAGGGCGGATCGAGATCACGCGTCTCGATTTCGATCTCGCCGCGCCCTGGTCCGAGGCCGATTGGGACACGCTGAGCGTGGAGGAGCGCGAGAGAGCGTTGCGCTTCTTGCGGCATGAGGATCGGCTGCGCATGATCTCGACGCGCGCGGCTCTGCGGCGTCTCATCGGCGAGAGGCTCGGCGTCGAACCGGCGGCGCTGCGCTTCGACGCCGGGGCTTACGGCAAGCTCGGGCTCGCCGGAGCGGGCGTCTTCTTCAATGTCTCGCATTCCAGCGCTTGCGCGCTCATCGCCGTCTCGCGTCATTGGGAGGTCGGCGTCGACATAGAGCGCGCGGATCGAAAGGTGGATGTCGCCGGTCTCTCCTCCATCGCCTTGACGCGAGAAGAGCGCGAAGGGATCGACGCCGCCGGCTTTTTCGAGCGTTGGGTGGCCAAGGAGGCGGCGCTGAAGGCGCTCGGCCTCGGCATAACGGAGAAGCTGCAGGCCTTCTCTGTGTGGCCGGGGCAGGGCGATCTCTATGATCTGCGCCATGCCGAGGCGGATTGGGGCGATCTTCGCGTCGCGCGTCTCGAGGCGCCGCCGGGCTATGCGGCGGCGCTCGCTTGGAAGACGCCTTCAGCGCGGGGCGCGTAGCGCTTTTTCCAGCTCCGCAGCGTCGACAATGGGCAGCGAGCAGGTCGCGCCGCGGCAGACATAGGCCGCGGCTTCGCCATCGATCTGCGTCTTGCCGGCGGCCGGATGCGTTTGGGGCAGCTCGGCGCTCGGCGCGACGGTGGCGAGCGTACGGCCGGGCAGGCTCACGCCATGAACGATACGCAGCAGCGCGGCTGTATCGCTGGCCTCGTGCGCGCCGATGATGACGATCTGCAATCCGTCGCGCAAAGTCTCGGCGCCGTTCAGCAGAGTGGAATAGCCGAGCATGCCGCGCCGCACGGCGCTGGCGAAAGCCGCGAGCGTGGATTCGGCGCGGGCGCGATAGCGATCGTCGCCGGTGAGATGATAGAGCTGCGCCAGAACATGCGTCATCGTCCCATTGCCAGACGGCAAGGGGGCGTCCTCGGCGATTTTCGAGCGGCGGATCAGCGCTTCCGCGTCGTCGGCGGTGAAGAAATAGCCGCCGGCGCTGGCGTCGCGATAATGCGTCTCGACGATCTCGATCCAATCGCGTCCGCGCTCGAGGAAGGGCGCTTCGCCGGTCGCCTCATGGAGCGCCAGAGCGGCGCGCGTGAGATCGGCGTAATCGTCCAGCACGGCCATATGTTTCGCGCGGCCGGCGCCATAGGAGTGCAGCAGCCTTCCGTCGGCGGTCGTCATTTTCGCGGCGATGAAATCGAAGGCCGCGGTCGCCGCAGCGAGCCAGTCGTTCCGCTCGAAGACCTGCGCGGCGCTGGCTATTGCGGCGATCATCAGCCCGTTCCAATCGGCGAGCGCCTTGTCGTCGCGGCCCGGCCGCACGCGCGCCGCGCGCGCCTCCAATAGCTTCGCGCGATCCAGAGCGAGCGCGGCTTCTTCTTCCGCCGACAGCAGTTCCATCGAATGCAGGCGATTGGGAATGGATTTGCCTTCCCAATTGCCGCCGTCCTCTATGTCGTAGACGGCGCGGAACGCCGCGGCGCGCTCGCCGAGAATGGCGTCTGCTTCGGCCGCGGTCCAGACATAGAATTTGCCTTCTTCATGCTCGCTGTCGGCGTCGAGGCTGCTCGCGAAGACGCCTTCTGCGAGGCGCATTTCGCGCAGCGCCCAGTCGATGGTTTCCTCTATGCGCGCGGCGTAGAGCGGCTTCTTCTCTTCTTGCCAGACGAGCGTCAGCAGATCGACGAGCTGGGCGTTGTCATAGAGCATTTTCTCGAAATGCGGGACGAGCCAGCGCTCATCGGTCGAATAGCGCGCGAAGCCGCCCGCGAGATGATCATAAATGCCGCCCTGGCAAATATGATCGAGCGTCGTCAGCACGGCGTCGCGGTAAGAGGCGCGGCCCGTGCGCTTCCACGCGCGCCAGAGAAATTCGAGGCTCGCCGCCTGCGGGAATTTCGGCGCGCCGCCGACGCCGCCATTGGCGCGATCGATATAGCCGTCGAGCTTTTCGGCGATCGTCTCGACGAGATCGGGCGAGATCGGATCCGCCGGCGCGGTCTCGGCGAGACGATTCAGCCCGTCGCCGATCGCCGTCACATTGCGCGTCACCACCTCCGGCTTCTCGCGCCAGAGCTCGGAGATCGCCTTCAGAATATCGGCGAAGCCGGGCATTCCATAGCGCGGCTCCGGCGGAAAATAAGTGCCGCCCCAAAAGGGCTCGCCGTCCGGCGTCAGGAACATTGTGAGCGGCCAGCCGCCGCGCCGTCCGGTGAGCTGCAGCGCCTGCTGATAGAGATGGTCTATGTCCGGCCGCTCCTCGCGATCGACCTTCACATTGACGAAACTCTCGTTCATCAGCACGGCGATCGCCTCGCTCTCGAAGCTCTCGGCCGCCATCACATGGCACCAATGGCAGGCGGCGTAGCCGCTGGAGAGCAGGATGGGCTTGCCGCGCTCCTTGGCGAGCGCCAGCGTCTCCGCCGACCACGCGCGCCAATGGACGGGATTGTCCTTGTGCTGGAGGAGATAGGGGCTCGTCTCCTCGCCGAGGCGGTTGCGGTCGTCGGTCACTGCGGTCTCTCCATCGGAGGCTTGCCGCTATTGCACGCGAGGCGCCAGCCCGGAAAGGGCGCAAAAGCGACAAAATCCCGGCACGCCCTTTGCGTCGCTTTCAGCAAAAGGCCAGACGGCTCAGGAGCTGAACGATGCTGGACGTTGTGATTGTCGGGGGCGGGGCCTGCGGCTTGGCGCTGGCGCGCGGCCTCGCCGGGGCAGGGGTGAGCTTTGCGCTCTATGAGGCGCGTCCGCGGCTCGGCGGCCGCGTGTTGTCGGTCGAGGACAAAGCCTCGGGAATGCGCGTCGATATGGGTCCGACTTGGTTCTGGCCGGACACGCAGCCGACCATCACCGCTCTGGTGAAGGAGCTCGGCCTCACGGATTTTCCGCAATATGATCCGGGCACGGCGCTGCTGCTCGCCTTCGGCGACAAAAAGCCCGAGACGCGCATGACGCCCAATCTCCATTCCGGCGCGCGTCGGCTGGAGGGCGGCATGGCCTCGCTGATCGAGGCGCTGACTGCGGCGGTTCCGGCGGAGGCGATCCATCTCTCTTCTGTGCTCCGGGCCATCGCCGATCGCGGCGATCATGTGGAGCTGACCTTCGAGTCGGACGGCAAGACCGAGACCGTGACCGCCAAGCGGGCCGTGCTGGCGCTGCCGCCGCGCCTGCTGGCCGAGCATCTCGCCTTCCAGCCGGAGCTCGATGCGCTGAGCCGCAACGCCATGCGCAGCGCGCCGACCTGGATGGCGGCGCAGGCCAAGGCCCTGGTCGGCTTCTCCGGCGCGCCGGCCTGGCGCGCGGACGAGCATTCCGGCAATGCTTTCGCCACGCATGAGCAGGCCGTTCTCGGCGAGATTTTCGACGCCTGCGACGCCAGCGGCGAGCGCGCGGCGATCGGCGGCTTCTTCGCGCTCTCCGCAGAGCTGCGGGACGCGTTCAGCGGCGGCATGTCCATGCTGATCGAAAGTCAATTCGTCCAATTGTTCGGCAGGTCGGTCGAGGATGGCGAGCAGCATGTGCAGGATTGGGCGCACGAGCCCTTCACCTGCGCGACGATCGATCTGACGCCCCCGTCCGAGCACCCCGACTATGGCGATCCGCTGCTGCGGCAGGCCTTCTGGGAGGGCAAGCTCTATCTCGGCGGCGCCGAGACCGCGCGTGAGGGCGGCGGCTATCTCGAAGGCGCGCTGGTCGCGGCCGAGCGCATAAGGCTGCGCCTTCTCGATCAGAAGGAGACGTCGACGATGATATCCGGCGAAGGCGCCTCGGGCGAGGCGCTCAACGAAGCCAGCATGGCGCGTTTCCGCGAATGGGTGAACGCCAAGCGCGCGCCCACTTTCGCCAGCTATCGCCAGCGGCTGAATTTCGGCCTCTCCAACGGCCAGAAAGAGCAGATCACCCAGCGCGCCATGCTCGGCGCGATGGAGGCGGTGCTGAAGGAGGCGCTCGCCGTGCTCGAGGGCCTGCCCTTCGATCATTCCGTCGTCTCCGTCGACAAGGGTCGCTCCGATCTGACGCCGCTGGCGCAAAAGGCCTTCGACGGCTTCATTCAGGAGCTGCTCGACGGCGTCATCGACTATAACCGAACCTCTTGCGCGCTCTCCAATTTTCCGGAGGAGCACAAGCCGTCCAAGGATTATCTCCAGGTCACGCTGCTCGACATTGCGGCGGCGTGGAAGGAGTTTTCGCTGGACGCCAATCAGGTCCTGCTCGACAAGCGCGTCGCCGATCAGCAGGCGACGCGCAGCCTCTGATAGCCGAGAAAGGCGCCCCAATTGTCGTAGACGCCCGCATTCACGAGACAGCCATTGCGGGCGTAGACGTAAGGATAGGGCGCCGGATAGCGGTAATAGTAGGAATAGGGCGTGGCGGTGAGGACGCCCGGCGTCAGCGCCGGAACCGCTCCCGGCACAGGCCCGGTGAGATCGGGAACGAAAAAACCATCGGCCTGCGCGAAAGCGGAGGCCGATGGCGCGATGAGAAGCGCGGCGATGAGGCCGCGCGCCGTGAAGCGTCGAAGAGTCACGTGAAAATCTCCGTTCGAAAACACGAGTCGAGAAAAAGCGCAGAGCGAATCGACGATCTGAAATTTCTAACGCATAGCGGCGAAGCCTGTCGATCCTCGAGCTAGCCGCAGGGCGGCGCTCGGCGATGCGCCTCAGCCGCGCGGACGCGGCTGCTGCTCGTTCTGCCATTGCGGCGATTGCTGCTCGTCCCAATAGGGACGCGCGTGATAATGCTCGTGAACGCGCTTCTCCCAGTCGCGATCGGTCCAGCTGTCGTCGCTGAATTCCGGCGCATCCTGCAGCTGCTGCTCGATGATGTCGGCGATATAGCCCTCGCGCTCATTGTCATAAGAGAGTGAGTTCCACGGCAGCGGATAATGGCTGTGGCCGAGGCCGAGAAAGCCGCCGAAGCTCATCACGGCGTAGCGCACGCGGCCCGAGACTTTGTCGATCATCAGATGATCGATTTCTCCAAGCTGATTGCCGAGCCGATCGAAGACGGTCGTGCCTTCGACATCCTCGCTGGAGACGAGATTGAAGTCCGGATTGGCGCTCGCCATCGGCAGTTCCTCCTGTGGGCGCGATCGTCCCGAAGCAACGCGGCGGCTCTGGAAAGGTTCCGCGCCACGTCATCCCTTGGTGGTGAGCGGATGCTCGCGCACATCGGGATCGAAGACGAGCGACACTTGGACGTCGCCGATCGTGCGCAGCACATGCAGCGAAATGGCCGAGCGCGCATCCTGCTTCAGCGCCAGATCGACGCGCGCCTCGCCGAGCGAGAGATTGCGTATGACGATCTCACCCGCCGAGAGCGGCACGGACGGATTCACCAGGCGTATTTGTCGCGCCTTATGGTCGAATTCGAGGCCGAGCATCGTCTGGATGAAGAGGAAAGGCGCGCTCGCGGCCCAGGCCTGCGGCGAGCAGGCGGCGGGATAGAGCGTCGGGCCGCGCCCGTGGCGTCGGCGAAAGCCGCAATAGAGCTCTGGAATGCGGCGCGCTTCCATGTAGCTCGCGGCGCGCGTCAGCGATTCGAATATCGCCGCGACGCCCTCCTTGAAGCCATAGCGGCCGAGCCCATGCGCGATCAGAGCATTGTCGTGCGGCCATATGGAGCCATTGTGATAGGACATGGGATTGTAGCGGCTCTCGCCGCGCGCCACAGTGCGCAAGCCCCAGCCGGAAAAGAACCTGGAGTCGAGCAGCCCATCGGCGACGCGCTGCGCGCGGTCGGGCTGCGCAATGCCTGCATAGAGCGCATGTCCCGCATTGCTGGTGCGCACCTTGCACTGCTTTTTCTCGCCGTCCAGCGCCAGCGCATAGCTGCCGATCTCCTCGCACCAGAAGGCCTCCTCGAAACGCACGCGCAGCGCTTCGGCGGCGCGCGCCAGCTCCTCGGCGCGCGCATGCAGGCCGAGCTCGCGCGCGCAATGGGCTGCGAGGCGCCGCGCGGCGTAGACATAGGCCTGCGCCTCGACCAGCGCGATCGGCCCATCCGCGAGACGTCCATCGGCGTGGAAGACGGAATCATGCGAATCCTTCCAGCCCTGATTGCGCAATCCCTGCTCGGTATGGCGCGCATATTCGACGAAGCCGTCGCCGTCCGGATCGCCTGGTCCGTCGATCCAGGCGAGCGCGCGCTCGATCGCCGGCCACAGCTCGCGCACCAGCGCGTAATCCCCCGTGCGACGCGCATAATAGCCGGCGAGAATGACGAAGAGCGGCGTCGAATCCACTGAGCCGTAATAGAGGCCGAAGGGCACCTCGCCGAGCGCCGCCATCTCGCCATCGCGCATCTCGTGCAGAATCTTGCCGGGCTCGCTGTCCGCGCGCGCGTCGAAATCCTCCGCCTGATGCGCGGCGAGACGCTTCAGCACGCCGATGGCGATGCTGGGATCGAACCACAGCATCTGCAATGCGGTGATGATGCCGTCGCGTCCGAACGTGGTCGAATACCAGGGAATGCCGGCGTAAGGATAGCTGCCGTCCGCCGTCTTGGTGAGCAGCATGCGCACATCCGCCGTCGAGCGCCAGAGAATCTGATTCAAAGTCGGATCGGCGGTCTCGACATGCGCGCTCTGGCCGGCGGCGGCTTTCAATTCGCGATGCAGGCCGGTCAATCCGTTGAAGAAGGATTGCGTCGATTTCGGCAGACGTCCGCGGCTCGCCGCGGTGAGGAAGATGGTTTGCGCCTGGCGCGGCGCGAGCCGCAGCGAATAGGTTGCGACGCTGTCGACGAGCAGCGAAGGATCGGGCTCGAAGGAGAGCGCCGTCTCACGCAGCACGCCGTCGAGCCCGCGATAATAGAGCGCGACCGCGCCGGCCGCCAGAAGCTGCGCCCAGGCGCGTCCGCGTTGCGCGCGCCTGACGCCGCGCACCTCGAAAATATCGGCGAAATCATTGCCGAAGCCGATCGACAGATTGAGCCGAACCTCCTCGGCGCTCTGATTGGAGACCTCGAGCCGTTCGCGCAGCGAGCCGTCCTTGAGGTAGAGCGTGCGCGAGACATAGACCGAGTCTTTCAGCAGCGCGATCTTCTCGTCGCGGAAGATGTCGGGATTGGTGAGATCGACATAAAAGCTCAGATTGTCGTCGCGTATGGCGGAGTCGAGCAGCAAGGGCTGCGCGCCTTCGATCAACAGCTCGAGATGCGAGAGATAGCGCGTGTCGTGATCGAAGAGCCCGTCCGGCCCGCCCGCCGTCGCGCCAATGTCGCCATGGCTGTCGAATACGGCGAATGTGTCGTCGTGCTTGAGCGTGCGGCGCGGCCGCGAGGGCGGGCCGGTCGCCGGAATATAGAATTGCAGCTCATGCGCCTGCGGCGCATCGGCGCCGGCGTCCGGCGGCGCGCCGGAATCTTGCGCGTGGCGCGCTGGCGCGCTCTCGCTAGCGCGGGGGATATGAGTCGTCCGGTTCGATTTGTTCCTCGACATTCCTGCTGAAATAGGTCGGCGGCAGCACAATGGGATGCGCGCGCAGCTCGGCCGGCGCCGGCGCGCGCAGCAGGCGGCGGTAGATGGCCACATATTCCGCCGCCATTCGCGCGGCGGAAAAGCGCATTTCGAAGCGTCGCCGGATCTGCGCGCGGTCGAGCGCGAGCACGCGTCCGAGGCGCGCGATCGCCTCCTCGACATTGTCCACCAGCGCGCCGGTGACGCCCTCCTCGATGATCTCCGGCGCGGAGCCGCGACGAAAGGCCAGCACTGGCGTGCCGCAGGCCATGGCCTCGATCATGACGAGGCCGAAAGGCTCGGGCCATTCGATCGGAAACAGCAGCGCGCGCGCCTCGCCGAGAAAGCGGCTCTTGCGACGGTCGTCGATCTCGCCGACGAACTCGATTCCCGGAAGCGACAGCAGCGGCTCGATGCGCTCGTGGAAATAGGCCTTGTCCGGCAGATCGACCTTGGCCGCGATCTCGAGCGGCAGGCCGACGGCGCGCGCGATGGCGATTGCGTGATCGAGACCTTTCTCCGGCGAGGCGCGGCCGAGAAAGGCGAGATAATCGCCCGCAGGACGCAGCGTCGGCGTGAGCAGATCGAGCGGCAGGCCGTTCATCACAGTCCCGACGAAATTGGCGTGCGGAACCGCTTCGCGTTGCGAGTCCGATATGGATACGAGCGGCATTTCCGGAAAGCCGGCGTAGAGGCGCTCGAGATCGGGAAGGTCCTGGCGTCCGTGCAGCGTCGTCAGCGTATGCGCCGCAATGTCGCGAAACAGCGGAAAATGCAGCTGATCGATATGAAAATGCAAAATGTCGAATCGCGAGGCCATGCGGCGCACGCGATCGAGCATCAGCAGATAGCTCGGCGTCGGATCGCTCGCGCGCATCTGGCGCAGCGGCAGGTCGCTGCAGGGGATGTGTCGCGCGGAAGTGACGGAGCCGCCGCTCGAAAAGAGCGTGACCTCATGGCCCTGCGCGACGAGCTCCTCGGTGAGAAAGGAGACGATGCGCTCCGTTCCGCCATAGAGACGCGGCGGCACGCTTTCGATCAATGGCGCGATCTGGGCGATTTTGAGAGGCGGCGGCCGCGTCCATTCGATCGGCGCGCGCCACTGCTGGTGCAATGTGTTCATTTGGAGATTCAACGCTTCGCGCGCGTCTTGGTTCCTCGCGCGTGCTCTCGCGCGTCGCGGGCGCGCGCGTCAGCGCCAGAAGGTCTCGAGCTTCTTCAAAGATTTCTCGGTCTTCTTCCAGTCCGCAGCGGCGCCCCCGCGCGCATGCGCGCACCAGCCCACGGCGAAGGCGCTGGCCGGCGCGAGAGTGGCGTCGGATTCGCCGAGATCGCGCAGCAGCTCGGCCGCGACCGTGAGATCATTGAAGGCGCCGAGCTCGTCCTGCAGCGCGGCCGTGCGCCGCAGATAGCGGCGCGCTTTTGCTTGCGAATCGAAGAGGGACTGGAAAAACTCGGCGGCGTAGCGCGCCTTCTTGAAGGCGATGCGCGCATGGTGCCGTTGCTCGGGCGTCAGCGCGGCGAGGTCTCGGCTCTTCTTCAGCGCGCGGCGATGCAGCCGATCGAGCGAGCGCGTGGCGAATTGCTTCGCCGAGCCGGGCGCGCTCGTATCGAGCGCTGCGCGACCGTCGTCGCCGGGTTGCGGGCGCCAATTTCTGGCGGCGAGCGCGGCGCGCAGATCGACGACGAATTGCGTCGTCCGCGGCGCGGCGACGAGCGCTGCGACCGCGGCATGCGCCTCTATGCGTCGCCGCTCGACCGCATCGAGCAGCGCATAGAAGCTCGGCTCGCCATTGGCCTGGGCGAGCGGACCGGAGACCAGCATATCGACGAGCACATCGAGATTGCGCGCCGCGCCGAGCGTCGCCGATATTTCCTTCGCGCGCGCGGCGGCGGTTTCCAGCGCCTCGCTCACGACTCCGCGGCGCAGCATGCCGACGCCGGCGCGCAAGCGTCGCTGCGAGACGCGCATCTGGTGAATGGCTTCTTCCGGCGCCTGAAATTGCAGCGCCGGCCAATTGGCGACGAATTGATCGAGACAGGCGGAGAGCGCCGCGACGATCGCTTCGTCCAGCGAAGCGTCCTCGGCGAGCGTCGGTCGCCGCGCTTTCACCGGCGCGACGCCGGCGCCGGTCGCGCGCGCCAGCGCGAGCTCGGCCTCGCTCATCGGCAGAAAGCGCGCGTTCATGCGCGGCGCGAGCTCGGCGGCGACGTTCCAGAATTCTTCCTCGGCGCCCTCGATGAGCTGCAGCTCGATCTCGTGGAAATTGGCGCGGCGTCCGCCGCACTCGACGAAGCCGTCGTCGAAGTAGACGGCGATGCGCGTATGCGCGCGCTCGACGAGGCGCTCGCGTCGCTCCGTCTCGGCGACGCTGCGCGCCTCCAGCGGCCGATCGGCGATCGAGCGGCGCAGCGGCTCGGAGAAGCCGAGCATCTTGCCGACCTCGAGCGTCGGCACGCGCAGCTCGATAGAGCCGCGCACGCCCGGCGCCGTAGGCCGCGACCAGCTCAGCTCGACGAAAGCGGCGCCGTGCATCTCATAGCCGCGCAGCTGAATATTCTGCTTGCGCAGATCATTGACGGCAGTGTCGAAAATAATCGAGCGAATGCGTCGCGTCGGCCGCGAGACGGCGCCGATGGTGAGGCTCTCGCTGCGCGCTGCGGCGGTCATGCCGGCGCGATCGGTTCCGAAACGGATGCGCGGGCCTTCGCCGCCGCTGCGCCGGCTCCGCAAGGCGCGCCGCGCCGCCTCCTGGGCGGCTGCGCTCGACGCGAGTTGGCGATCCATATGAAACCGTGCGGCTTTCGGGCTCGATGCGAGGAGTTTCGACTCTCTCCGTGAGCCGGTCAAGGGGAGGGACGGGGATTAGATGTGGCGCGGCAGGCGTTTTCGCTATTCATGCTTACCGCGGCAAAAGCGCCGCCGGCCCCGGTGGGGGACTTAACCAGTGGACCGAAAATCAGTATATGCCACGGGGTGGAGAATAGAGGGCGCATGGCGAATCTCGCGGATCTGTTTCGGGACGGCGCAGCCAATGCTTGGCTGTTCGCGCCGACGGCGGTGGCGCTCGGCGCGCTTCACGGCCTCGAGCCCGGCCATTCCAAGACGATGATGGCGGCCTTCATCGTCGCGGTGCGCGGCACGGTCGGTCAGGCGATACTGCTCGGCCTCTCGGCGACGCTCTCGCATACGGCGATCGTGTGGATCGTGGCGCTCACGGGGCTCTATCTCGGCGCGCATTGGAACGCAGAGGCCAATGAGCCCTATCTGCAGATCGCCTCCGGCGCGTTGATCCTCTGCGTCGCCGCTTGGATGACGTGGCGTATCTGGCGCGACCGTCCGCGCGCGCATCGTCACGATCATGCGCATGACCATCATCATCCGCATGGGCATGATCACGACCATGCGCATCACACACATGACCATGCCGCCGCGGAGAGCGCTTCGCTGCTTCTCGACGAGGAGACGATGGATGCGCATGAGCGCGCCCATGCCGAGGACATTAAGCGACGCTTCGCCTCCCGCCATGTGACGACGGGACAGATCATCGTGTTCGGCCTCACCGGCGGGCTCATCCCATGCCCGGCCTCGATCACCGTGCTCCTTCTCTGCCTTCAGCTCGGGCAGATGGCGCTGGGCGCGGCTTTGGTGCTGTGCTTCAGCATCGGCCTCGCGCTCACAATGGTCGCAGTCGGCGTCGTCGCGGCGCTCGGCGTGCGTCATGCTTCGGACCGCTGGTCCGGCTTCGAGCAGATCGCCGGCAAGGCGCCCTATTTCTCGAGCGCGCTGATCTCCATCGTGGGGCTGTACACGCTCTATTCGGGCTTTGCAGCGCTGAGCTGAGCGCGCGCTCAGCCGCCGAAGGGGAATTTCTGCACGCCGGCGGTGATCGGCGCGTCGAGGAAGAAATCCAATATCGCCGGCTGACTCGGATCGACCGCATAGGGCGAGAAATCCGTCACGCCTTCCTCGGCGAGCACATTCACATCGATGAAGAAATTGCCGCTGCAGGCGCTCGCCGCGCGCGTCAATATCGCATGGGCGGCGTCGGCCACGATCTGCGGCTTGCGCGCGCGGCGCAGCACGGCGTCGCCGCCGAGCAGATTGCCCACTGCGGCCGTGGCGATCGCCGTCTCCGGCCATAGCGAGTTCACCGCGACCTTGCCGGAAAGCTCGCGCGCGAGGCCGAGAGTGACGAGGCTCATGCCATATTTCGCCATTGTGTAAGCGAGATTGGGCGCGAACCAGCGCGGGCTCATATCGAGCGGCGGCGACAGGGTGAGAATGTGCGGATTGGCGGATTTTTTAAGATAGGGCAGCGCGAGCTTGGCGCAGAGGAAGGTCCCGCGCGCATTGATCTGATGCATCAGATCGAAGCGCTTCATCTCGATCGCTTCGACGCCGCGCAGATCGATCGCGCTCGCATTATTGACGAGAATATCGACGCCGCCGAAGATCGCCGCCGTCTTGTCGAAGGCCTCCTCCACCTGCGCGTCGAAGCGAATGTCGCAGGGCAGGGCGAGCGCCCGCCCCCCCGCTTTTTCGATCGCGGCGGCGGCGGTGTAGATGGTCCCCGGCAGCTTGGGATGCTCCGTGACGCTTTTGGCGACGATCGCCACATTGGCGCCGTCGCGCGCCGCGCGCTCCGCTATGGCGAGGCCTATGCCGCGGCTCGCGCCGGTGACGAGCAGAGTCTTGCCTGCGAGCGATCCCGCCATGGGCGCGCGCTCAGGCCGCGACCCGCGCCGGATAGCCGGCGTCGGTGATGATCTTGGCGAGGCCTTCCGGATCTTTGGGCGAGGGCGACACTTCCACCTTGCCGGTGGCGAGGTCGATCTTCACCTGCGCCTGCGGCTCGGCCTTCTGCACCGCCTCGGTCACATGCTTCACGCATTTGCCGCAAGACATTTCCTGAACGTCGAATGTCGTCGTCATATCGTTTTCCTCCTCATTGACTTGCAGCGGCGAGCCTGAAGGCTCGCGGTCCGACGCCGCTATGGACCGCGCGCCTTCAGGCTCGCTCTCTTCCACGCTCGGCGTTTCAAAGCTCGTCGCGCTCGCCCCCACCGGCGGCTGGAAGCGCCGCAGCCGCAGCGCATTCGTCAGCACGAAGACGCTGGAAAACGCCATGGCGCCGGCGCCGAGCATGGGCGAGAGCAGCGTTCCATTGACGGGATAGAGCGCGCCCGCCGCGACGGGAATCAGAATCACATTATAGGCGAAGGCCCAAAAGAGATTCTGCGCGATATTGCGCATGGTCGCGCGCGAGAGCGCGAGCGCGGCCGGCACTTTCGACACATGGCCGGACATCAGCACGACATCGGCGGCCTCGATCGCAATGTCGGTTCCCGTGCCGATGGCGATTCCGACATCGGCGGCGGCGAGCGCCGGCGCGTCATTGACGCCATCGCCGACGAAGGCGATTCTCCGCCCTTCGCGCAGGCGCTGCAACGCCGCCACCTTGCCGTCCGGCAGCACGCCGGCGATCACCTCGTCTATGCCCAGCTTCGCCGCAATGGCGCGCGCCGTGCGCTCGTCGTCGCCGGTGATCATCGCCGTGGCGACGCCTTGCGCATGCAGAGCGGCGACGGCGGCGACGCTCGTCTCCTCGAGCGCGTCGGCGACGCAGAGAATGGCCGCGAGCTTTCCATCGATCGCGACATAGAGCGGCGTCTTGCCTTCCGCCGAGAGCCGCGCCGCAGTTGTGTCGAATGCTTGAATATCGAGGCCGAGCGCCCTCATGAAACGGGCGGCGCCGACGGCGATCTTGCGCCCTTCCGCGGTCGCCTCGACGCCCATTCCGGGCATCGCCGAAAAGTCTCGCGCCTCGACGACGGAAAGCCCGCGCGCCTTTGCGGCGGCGACCAGAGCGCCGGCGATCGGATGTTCCGAGCGCGCCTCGACGCTGGCGGCGAGCCGCAGCGCGTCATCGGCCGAGACGCCTTGCGCCGTCTCGAGATCGGTGAGCTCGGGCTTGCCGCGCGTCAGCGTGCCGGTCTTGTCGAAGGCGATCAGCGTCACATCGCGCAGGCTCTGCAACGCCTCGCCCTTGCGAAACAAAATGCCGAGCTCGGCCGCGCGTCCCGTGCCGGTCATTATGGCGGCCGGCGTCGCCAGGCCCATGGCGCAGGGGCAGGCGATGATGAGCACGGCGACCGCCGCCACCAGAGCATAAGAGACGTCGCGTTGCGGGCCGAAGGCGAGCCAGACGATGAAGGTGATGAAGGCGATGGCGAGCACGGCGGGCACGAAGACGCCGGTCACGCGATCGACCAGCGCCTGAATCGGCAGCTTGGCGCCTTGCGCTTGCTCCACCATGCGAATGACGCCGGCGAGCACAGTATCCGCGCCGACGCGCGTCGCGCGGAAGGTGAAGGCGCCGGTCGTGTTCACCGTGGCGCCGGTCACTTCCGAGCCTTTGCGCTTGCCGACGGGCGCCGGCTCGCCGGTAATCATCGATTCATCGACATGAGAGGCGCCGTCGACGACGATTCCATCCGTCGCTATGCGCTCGCCCGGCCGCACGGCGACGAGATCGCCGACGACGACGTCGTCGATCGGCAGCTCGATCTGCTCGGCGGCGCGCAGCACGCGCGCGGTCTTGGGCTGCAGCGCGGCGAGCGCGCGGATCGCCTCCGACGTGCGGCCCTTGGCGCGCGCCTCCAGCGTGCGGCCAAAGAGGATCAGCGTGATGATGACGACGGCGGATTCGTAATAAACATCGGCGGCGCCATGCGGCAGCAGGCTCGGCGCAAAAGTGGCGACGACGGAATAGAGATAGGCGCTCATCGTGCCGATGGCGACGAGCGAGTTCATGTCCGGATGGCCGCGCCAGAGCGAGGGAAAGCCCTTCTCATAGAAGGGCCGGCCCGGCCCGACGAGCACCAGCGTCGCGAGAATGAAGGAGAGATAGCGAATGGTCTGATGGCCGATGGCGGCCATGAGCCAATCGCCCAGTCCTGGAATCGTATGCGCGCCCATCTCGAGGAAGACGACTGGCGCGCTGAGCGCCGCCGCGACGATGAGGCGCTTGCGCAGCGACGCGGCCTCCTGCTCGCGCGCGGACCTCTCGCGATCGGCGGCTTTCGCGCCTGTCTCGAGCTCGCGCGGCTCATATCCGGCTTCCGCCACGGCGCGGCGCAGCGCCTTGGCCAGCGCCTGGGCCATGTCGCCGCCGCCGAGCGCGCGCACCCGCGCCCGCTCCGTCGCGAGATTGACCTCGGCCGCGATCACCCCCGGCACGGCGCGCAGCGCTTTTTCGACATGGGTGACGCAGGAGGCGCAGGTCATGCCGCCGACGCCGAATTCGATCGTCTCGATCGCTGGCTCATAGCCGGCCTCGTCCACCGCGCGGGCAAGCTGCGCGAGGTCTGCGTCCGGCGTGAGCGTGACATCGGCGCGCTCTGTCGCGAGATTGACCGAGGCCGAGACCACGCCCGGCGCGCCGCGCAGCGCCTTCTCGACGTGAGAAACGCAGGAGGCGCAGGTCATTCCGCGCACGCCGAAGGAGATATGCGCGTCGGCGGGCGAGTCTGCGCGAGTCGAGGCGTCGGCCATCAGATCAGCTCCTCTCGCCTCAGTCTACAACCAGCGGCGCGTTCTCGCGGCATAGGCGTCGAACTCGGCGCCGAACCGCTGCGACAAATGGCGCTCTTCCCGCTCTATCGCCAGCCGCTGCAGCAGAAAGGCCGCCACGGGCGTGAGCAGGAGCATCCATGTCGAGCCGAGGGCGAGGCCGAGGCCTGCGATCAGCGCCACATGCGACACATAGATGGGGTTGCGCGACCATTGGTAAGGCCCTGCGGTGACGAGGCTGGAGACGGCGCGATCGGGCCGGATCGTGGTGCCTTGCCGGCGCATCAGCGACGCGCACCAGAGATCATTGGCGAGCGCGAGCGCGACAATGAGGCCGCCGGCGATGCGCGCGCCGAGCGGCCAGGCGCCCCCGGAGAGCGGCAGAAGCAGATCGAGCAGCGCCCCGCCGGCGATCGCCGCGAGGAGCAGCAAAGGCGGCCATGCGATCCGCGACGGGGGATCGGCCTCGGCTCGGCTGTCGTCGATGGACATGGGAATCCTCTTTCTGCTCAGATCGCGTTGGCGGGAAGGTTTTTCAAGTTTCGATCGGATGAAAAGCGGGGCGCCGGGCTTTCTTGCCGTCCCGTCGCCGCCCGGCTATTTAACCGCCTCCCCGGCGCGACGAAAGTCGCATGGCCATCCGGGCGAGCCGGGAAGGATCGAGTGACGACAGATCGCGCGGGCGCAATGCTCGACTTCTACGCCGCGGACCTCGCGAGCCTCTCGGCGCAGGATCGCTTGCGCGCGCTCGCGCCGCGCCGTGGGCTCGACTTCAGCTCCAATGATTTTCTCGCGCTCGCCGAGTCGCAGGAGCTGCGCGCCGCCGCCGCCGCGGCGCTGGCGCGCGGGGTTCCCGTCGGCGCCGGCGGCTCGCGGCTGCTGCGCGGCGACCGTGAGGAGCATCAGGCGCTGGAGCGCGAGGCGGCCGCCTTCTTCCATGCGGAGAGCGCGCTGTTTTTCGGCGCCGGCTTCACGGCGAATGAGGCGCTGCTCTCGACCTTGCCGCAAAAGGGCGATCTCATCGTCCATGACGCGCTCGTGCACGCCAGCGCGCATGAGGGCATGCGGCTCTCGCGCGCGAAGAGCGTCGCCGCCGCGCATAATGACGCCGACGCTTTCGCGGATCAGATCGCGGCATGGCGCCGTGGCGGCGGAACGGGCCGACCCTGGATCGTCGTCGAGAGCCTCTACAGCATGGACGGCGATTTCGCGCCGCTCGACGCGCTCGCTAAGATCGCCGCGCGTCACGACGGCTTCCTCCTCATCGACGAGGCGCATGCGACCGGCGTCCACGGCCCCGGCGGGCGCGGCCTCGCCGCCGCGCTCGAGGGTCGCGACAACGTCGTCACGCTGCACACTTGCGGCAAGGCGCTCGGCGTCTCCGGCGCCCTCGTGCTGCTGCCCGCGACGCTGCGCGAATTCCTCATCAATCGCTGCAGGCAATTCATCTTCGCGACGGCGCCGTCGCCGCTCGTCGCCGCGTGCGTTCGCGCCGCGCTGCCGATCGTGGAGCAGGCGGAAGGCCGCCGCGTCGCATTGCGCTCGCGCATCGCGCTCGCCGCGCGCAAATTGGAGGGGGCGGGGTTCGCGCCGCCGCAATCGCAGATCGCGCCCGTCATCGTCGGCTCCAATGCGCGCGCGTTGGCGCTGGCCGCGGCGATGCAGGCGCTGGGCTATGACATTCGCGCGATCCGCCCGCCGACCGTCGCGGAAGGAACCGCGCGTCTGCGCATCTCGCTCACTCTGCATGTGAGCGAGGCGCAGATCGCCACTATGGTCGACGATCTGGCGCATGCGCTCGCGGATTTGCCGGCATGACGCGCCTCGTCGTCGCGGGAACCGACACCAATGTCGGCAAGACGGTGTTTGCCGCCGCGCTCGCCGGCGCGCTCGGAGCCTATTATTGGAAGCCCGTGCAATCGGGCCTCGAGGGCGAGACGGATACAATGGCTGTCGCGCGGCTCTCGGGGCTTTCCGAAGAGAGGCTTCTGCCCGAGGCCTATCGCCTCCGCACGGCGGCCTCGCCGCATCTTTCCGCGCGCCTCGACGGGGTGGAGATCGATCCGGCGCGTCTCTCGCCGCCGGATCGCGCGCCGCTCGTCGTCGAGACGGCCGGCGGGCTGATGACGCCGCTGACGGAAGCGTGTCTGACGATCGATCTGCTGGCGCGCTGGCGGATTCCGGTGGTCCTCTGCGCGCGCACCACGCTCGGTACGATCAATCACAGCCTGCTGTCGCTCGAGGCGCTGCAACGTCGCGAGATTCCCATTCTCGGCGTCGCTTTCATCGGCGACGAGAATGTCGAGACGCAGGGCGTCATCACGCAAATCTCCGGCGCGCGCGCGCTCGGCCGTTTGCCTTTCGTCGCGCCGCTCACGGCCGCCAATTTGGCGGCGGCTTTCGCGGCGCATTTTCGCTGCGCCGATTTCACGGGGACGAATCCATGACGATGCGCTCACGCGGATGGCCGAGATGACATCGCCCGTCTGGCGGCCATTCACGCAGCATGCGCTGCAGAAGGAGGCGATCCTCGTCGCGCGCGGGGAGGGGGCCTGGCTCGAATGCGCGGACGGCCGCCGCATTCTCGACGCCATCTCCTCCTGGTGGGTCATCACCCATGGCCATCGCCATCCGAGGATCGTGCGGGCGATCAAAAATCAGGTGGACCAGCTCGATCAGGTGATCTTCGCGGGCTTCACCCATGAGCCGGCGGAGACGCTCGCGCGCCGCCTCGTCGCGCTGACGGCGCCGGGGCTCGATTATGTGTTCTATTCCGACAGCGGCTCCACATCGGTGGAGGTCGCGATCAAAATGGCGCTCGGCTATTTCCGCAATCGCGGCGTCGCGCGCAATCGCGTCATCGCTCTCGAGCATGGCTATCACGGCGATACGATCGGCGCCATGTCCACCGGCGCGCGCTCCGTCTTCAACTCGGCCTATGAGCCGCTGCTGTTCGATGTGACGCGCATTCCGTTTCCGAGCGCAGGATGCGAGCAGCAGACGCTCGACGCGCTGGAGGCGGCCTGCCGCGGCGCCGACGCCGCCGTTTTCGTCGTCGAGCCGCTCGTGCTCGGCGCCGGCGGCATGCTCATCTATGGCGCCGATACGCTGCGCGAGATGCGGCGCATCTGCGCCGCGCATGGCGTGCTCTTCGTCGCCGATGAGGTGATGACCGGCTTCGGCCGCACCGGAACGCTCTTCGCTTGCGAGCAGGCGGGAATCGTTCCCGATATCGCCTGCTACGCCAAGGGCATCACCGGCGGCTCATTGCCGCTCGCCGTGACCATGTGCTCGGCGGAGATTTTCGAGGCGCATTATTCCACCGATCGCTCGCGCACTTTCTTTCATTCGAGCTCCTTCACCGCCAATCCCATCGCTTGCGCGGCGGCGCTGGCCAATCTCGACATATGGGAGAGCGAGGATGTGCGCGGCCGCATCGCGCGTCTTGCGGCGATGCAGGAGGAGCGGCTGCTGCGCTTCGCGAATGACGCGCGCTTTACCAATGTGCGGCGCATCGGCACGATAGCGGCGCTCGATCTGCGCGCCCGCGACGCCGGCTATCTCGCGACCATCGGGCCGGCGCTCTATGAATTCTTCATCTCGCGCGGCTTGCTGCTGCGACCGCTCGGCAACACGATCTATATTCTGCCGCCCTATTGCATAGAGGCGAGCGAGCTCGACGCGCTCTATGCGGCGATCGACGAGGCGGGAGATCGCTTCTGCTGAAAGCGCCGAAGGCGCTCGGGAGGGGGTGAAACCCCGAGTCTTTGCCATTGAACCCCACCCGGTCCGGCCATAGGGCGTTCTGCGAAGAACGCCCGTCGCAAGCGCCGGGCTATCGCCGGCCGACCCTCCCCCTGAAGGGGAGGGTGGAGCGGGTTCATTGCGGCCTCTTCACCCTCACTCCGCCGCCATCTTCAGATCGGGCTTGATCGCGTAATATTCGCCATAGAGCCGCGCGATTTCGGCGCGCGCCTCCAGCACGCTGCGGGCGCGTATATGGCCAAAGCCACGAATCTTCTCCGGTATGCGGGCCAGCGCCACAGCGGTGGCGTGATTGGCCGGCGACAGGCGCGGCAGAATATCGTCCAGCAGCAATTGATAATCGGCGAGCATCTTGCGCTCGGCGATGCGGTCGCTGTCGGGACGGAAGGGATCGAGGATGGTGCCGCGCAGGCCCTTGAAGCGCGCCAGCCATTTCAGCACATGGAACATCCACGGGCCGAAGGTGATCTTGCGCGAGCCGCCAATGTCGTTCTTGCGCTGGAAGGCGACGAGATTGGGCGCGAGATGCAGCTCCATGCGCAGATCGCCCTCGAAGATCTCGGCGAGCTGGCGCTGGAAAGAGCCATCCGTGTAGAGCCGCGCCACCTCGAATTCGTCCTTGGCGGACATCAGCTTGAACAGCCCGCGCGCCACCGCCTCGGTCAGCTCCTTCGTTCCCGGAACGCGCTCCTTCTCGAGGCGCGCGACGGCGTCGACGCGTGCGCGATAGCGGGCGGCGTAAGCGGCGTTCTGATAATCGGTGAGGAAGGCGACGCGGCGATCGATCGCCTCTTCCAATGAATGTGACACATCCCGCGCGGGATTGCGCTCGCGCAATGAGGAGACGACGGTCGTCACGCTCGGAAGATCATGCGCGGCGCGGCGGCCCCAGGCGAAAGCGGAATGATTCATCGCCACCGCCTCGCCATTCAGCTCGATCGCGCGCAAGAGCGCGGCCTCGGAGAGCGGCAGCAATCCCTTCTGCCAGGCGTAGCCGAGCATGAACATATTGGCGGCGATGGAATCGCCGAGCAGCGCCAGCGCCAGCTCCGTCACATTCAGGAAATCGACGCGCTCGCCGGCGGCCTCGCGTATGGCGCGCTCGATGAGCTGCGCCGGCAGCACGAAATCGGGATCGCGCTCGATATCGCCGGGAAACACTTCGGCGCTGTTGACGACGACATGGCTGCGCGCAGGATCGATCGCCGCGAGAATCTGCTTGCCGCCGGCGACGACGAGATCGCAGCCGAGCACGAGATCGGCCTCGCCCGCGGCGATGCGGATCGCGTGAACCTCGTCGGGCGTGCGGCCGATCTTCACATGGCAATAGACGGCGCCGCCCTTTTGCGCGAGGCCGGCCATATCGATGACGCCGACGCCCTTGCCCTCGAGATGCGCGGCCATGCCGAGAATGGCGCTCACCGTCACCACACCCGTCCCGCCTATGCCGGCGACGAGCACGCCATAAGGCGCCGCGCCGATCTGCGGAACGGCGGGCTCCGGCGGCGGCGGACATTGCGTCTCGCTGGTCGGCGCGGCTTTCTTCATGCGCGCGCCATGCACGGTGACGAAGCTCGGGCAGAACCCCTCGAGGCAGGAGAGATCCTTGTTGCAGCTCGATTGGTCGATGCGGCGCTTGCGGCCGAATTCCGTCTCCAGCGGCTGCACCGACACGCAATTGGAGGCGCGGCCGCAATCGCCGCAGCCTTCGCAGACCAGCTCGTTGATGACGACGCGCACATCCGGGTCGGGATATTCGCCGCGCTTGCGGCCGCGGCGCTTCTCCGTGGCGCAGGTCTGATCGTAAATCAGAACGGTGACGCCATCCGTTGCGGCCAGCTCGCTCTGCACGCTGTTGATGACGTTACGGTGATAGATGTCGAGACCGGGCGGCCACTGGATATCGGAGGCGTATTTGTGCGGCTCGTCGGAGACGAGCGCGATTCTGGCGACGCCTTCGGCCGCCACCTGATGCGCTATGGCCTCGACGGTGAGATCGCCCTCATGCGCCTGTCCGCCGGTCATGGCGACGACGCCATTGAAGAGAATCTTGAACGTTATGTTCGTCTTCGTCGCGACGGCGAAGCGAATGGCGAGCGAGCCGGAATGATTGTAGGTGCCGTCGCCGAGGTTTTGGAACACATGCTTGCGCGTCGAGAAGGGCGCCTCGCCGATCCAATTGGCGCCTTCGCCGCCCATATGCGTGTAGCCCTCGGTCGAACGGTCCATCCATTGCGCCATATAATGGCAGCCGATGCCCGTATAGGCGCGCATGCCCTCCGGCACATGGGTGGATGTCGAATGCGGGCAGCCGGAGCAGAAATGCGGCACGCGCACGCCGACGTCGGTCAGCGATTTGCGCCGCTCCTGCATTTGCTCGAGCCGGCGCACGCGCCCTTCGAGATCGTCGGAGCGGACATAATTCAGCAGGCGCCGGCCGATGGCGATGGCGATGTCATTGGCGTCGAGCGAGCCCTTCACCGGGAAGAGCCATTCGCCGACCTCGTCCTTCTTGCCGATGCAGATGGGCTGATGCGAGGAGCCATAGAGCTGCTCGCGCAGCTGCACCTCGATCAGCGAGCGCTTCTCCTCGACGACGATGACGAGATCGAGCCCGCGCACGAACTCGCGCAGGCCTTGCGGCTCCAGCGGCCAGGGGCAGGCGATCTTATAGAGGCGCAGGCCGTAGTCGTTGGCCTTCACCTCGTCTATGCCGAGATCGTCCATCGCCTGGCGCACGTCGAGATAGGATTTGCCGACAGTGATGACGCCGATCTTGGCGGCGGGGCCGCCGGAGGTGATGATGCGATTGAGGCGATTGGCGCGGATGAAGGCGAGCATGGCGTCGCGCTTGCTCTCCTGCATGCGCGCTTCCTGCGTCAGCACCGGATCGCGCGGACGTATGTTGAGGCCGCCCGGCGGCAGCAGAAAATCGAGCGGCGCGATCGGGCGCACGCGATCGAGCGAGCCGTCGATGGAGGCGGTGGACTCCACCGTGTCCTTGATGAGCTTCAAGCCGACCCAGACGCCGGCGTAGCGCGACAGCGCGAAGCCCATGAGGCCGTAATCGAGAATCTCCTGCACGCCGGCCGGCGAGAGGATCGGCATCATCATATCGACGAAAACGAATTCGGATTGATGCGCCGTGGTGGAGGATTCCGCCGTGTGGTCGTCGCCCATCAGCGCCAGCACGCCGCCATTGCGCGAGGAGCCGGCGAGATTGACATGGCGCAGCGCGTCGCCAGAGCGATCGACTCCCGGCCCCTTGCCGTACCAGACGGAGAAGACGCCGTCATATTTGCCTTCGCCGCGCATCTCCGCCTGCTGCGCGCCCCATATGGCGGTGGCGGCGAGATCCTCGTTGAGGCCCGGCATGAAGAGAATGTCGTTGCGCTCGAAGAGCGTCTTCGCCTTGTGCAGCTGCGCGTCCATGCCGCCGAGCGGCGAGCCGCGATAGCCGGAGACGAAGCCTGCGGTCGCGAGGCCGGCGCGACGATCCATCTCCTTCTGCATCAGCAGAAGACGCACGATCGCCTGCGTGCCGTTGATGAGCACATGCGTCTTGGCAAGATCGAAACGATCGGCGAGGGACACGTCGCCGAAGGCGGGGCCGGTTGTCGTGGCGCCGGCGACTACATCCGCCATTCGTATTCTCTCCTCGCTCGGCGCGACGCCCTCGCGGGGAGCCCCGCTCGCGCAGGGCCGCGCGACGTCATCGTCTCGGAGAGCGGCGTGAGGCCGGCTCCCCATATGAAGCGTTGCCGCTCGAAAGCTCTCGCGCGAGGCGCTTTCGAAAGAGTCATATTGCGGATTTGCGCGTCGGCGGAAAGACTCCCGTCCTCCTCATCCGTGAAAATCCGTATCCCATCCGCGAGGGACGGCCGCCGCCGCCCCCGGCGCGACCCGCCCGGCTTGTCCTTGCGGCGCCGGGCATGGCATTATACGTCACGACGCGCGACGCCAGCAAGCGAGCCTTCGCGGGCGCCAAAAAAGCTGTCGAAACAGAGCGCCCGGCCCTGTTTCCGCCGCCTTCCGCGACTAGAGGGTCCGCGCGTGGAGCCGGAGCGATTCGCGGGACCGGAGACGAGCGCCGCGGCCCCATCGAGGCGAGAGCCCCTATGCCGAGAAGATTCACATTCGCTTCGCTGACCCTCGCCATGGCGCTCGCCGCCGTCCCGGCCGCTGCGCATCCGCATGTCTGGGTCGCCACGCGCAGCGAGATCGTGTTCACGCCGGACGGTAAGATCAAGGGCGTGCGCCACGCCTGGACCTTCGACGAAATGTATTCCGCCTTTGCGCTGCAGGGGCTCGGCAAGGACGGCAAGCCGCCGAGCCGCGAGGAGCTCGCGCCGCTCGCCAAGACCAACGCCGAATCGCTCGCCGAATTCGATTATTTCACCTTCGCGAAATATCAGAACGCCAAGGCCGCCTTCGGCCCGCCGGAGGATGTGTGGCTCGAGGCCGACGACAAGCGCATCGTCACCATGCATTTCACGCTGCCGCTGGAAAAGCCGCTGTCTGCGCAAAAGCCTTTCTCCTTCCAGACCTATGATCCGACCTACTTTGTCGCCTTCGATCTCGAGAAGCAAAATCCGGTGACTCTCGCCGGCGCTCCGGCGGGCTGCTCGACCAGCGTCGTGGAGCCGAAGCCGCTGCTCGCCGTCGACACGCAAAAGCTGAGCGAAGCCTTTTTCGCCAATATGTCGCCCGGCGCCGATTTCGGCATGAAGCTCGCCGCGCGCATCGTGGTGGCCTGCCCGTGAGGGTTTCTCCGCGGGATCGCGCGCTGCTTCTTCTAGCGCTGGCCGCGCTCGCGCTGTCGCAGGACGCCGCGCTGGCGCAGGCGGCGCGTCATCCTTTCGCCGTCGGCCCTTCGGAAGCTCCGGTCGGCGCGGCGAGCGGCCTCGCCGGGCTGCTGCTCGCCTGGCAGAGCAAATTCCATATGGAGCTGCAGAACGCTGCGCGCGCGCTGAAGACCGACAACGGCGCCTTCTTCACTCTGGCGGCCGCGAGCTTTGCCTATGGCGTTTTTCACGCCGCCGGGCCGGGTCATGGCAAGGCCGTGCTCGCCTCCTATATGATCGCCAATGAAACGGCGCTGAAGCGCGGTCTGACGCTCGCCGCTCTGGCGGCGTTGCTGCAGGGCGTGGTGGCCATAGCGCTCGTCGGCGTGGCGGCCATTGTCTTCGGCGTCACCGCGCAGCGCATGACCGAGGCGGCGACATGGATCGAGACGGCGAGCTACGCCGCCATCGCCGCCGTGGGCGCGCGCCTCGCCTATGTCAAAGGGCGCGCGCTGCTCGCCGCGCTGCGGGAGCCGGCGCCTGTCCTCGCCGTCGCGCGCCGCGGCGCCTTCGCCTGCGAGGCGATCGACGACGATCCCGCCCATGTTCATGGGCCGGACTGCGGCCATATGCATGCGATCGACGCCGCCCGCCTCGGCGCCGGCTTTCGCTGGGGCGACGCGCTAGGGACGGTCGTCGCGGCGGGGCTTCGTCCCTGCTCGGGCGCCATACTCGTGCTCGTCTTCACCCTGTCACAAGGCGTCTTCATAGCGGGCGCCGGGGCGACGTTGCTGATGTCCGCCGGCACGGCGATCACCACCGGCGCCTTGGCGGCCACGGCCGTCTTCGCCAAGGATTTCGCCGCGCGTCTCGCCGCGCGCAGATCGTCGCGCGCGGAGACGCTGCTGCGCGCGGGCGAGCTGCTCGCCGCTCTCCTCGTGCTCGCCTTCGGTCTCACGCTGCTGCTCGGCATGCGCGCGGGAGCCGTCGGCGCCTGAGGCTTCCAATTTCGAAAGTCGCGGCGATGCTGCGCTGCGACGACGATCGTCGCGCGCCCGGGGCTGCGCTCGCGCCCGCGGCGCGCTATATTTTCGTGAGCGGATTGGCGCTATCCCGAGTTGTCGCTATCACGAGCAAACGCTAATCCAATGAGCGGACCGCTGGGCCGCGGTCGATCGCGCCCATGCCCGGAGGCCACGAATGACTGCCGCCACTCTCGCGTCGGACCCTTACGCCACCCGCCCCTGGGTCGCATCCTATCCGCCTTTCGTGCCCGCCGAGATCGACCCGGCGAGCTATTCGACCCTCGTGGACATGTTCCGCCAGAGCGTCGTCGAATTTTCCGGCCGCACCGCTCTCGAGAGCTTCGGCGCCAAGCTCACCTATGCCGAATTCGGCAACGCCGCGCGCTCGATCGCGGCTTGGCTGCAATCGCAGGGAATCGCCAAGGGCGATCGCATCGCGATCATGGCGCCCAATGTGATGGCCTATCCGCCCTTGATCTTCGGCGTGCTTTTCACGGGCGCGATCGTCGTCAACGTCAATCCGCTCTACACGCCCAAGGAGCTCGCGCATCAGATCGACGATTCCGGCGCGCGCATGATCTTCGTGCTGGAGAATTTCGCTCATACGGTCGAGGCCGCATGGCCGTCGATGAACCTCGAGAAAGCCGTCGTCATCGCTCCGGGCGATCTTCTCGGCCTGCGCGGCCCAATCGTGAATTTCGTCTCGCGCTATGTGAAATGCGCGGTGCGGCGCTATCGCCTGCCGCAGAGCCTGCCCTTTTCGCGCGTGCTGCGCGCGGGCGCCCGGGCGCCGCTGCGCGACGCCGACGTCGGCCCGGATGATCTCGCCTTTCTGCAATATACGGGCGGCACGACCGGCGTCGCCAAGGGCGCGATGCTGCGGCATCGCAACATAGCGGCCAATGTCACGCAATCGGCCGCCTGGCTCTGCCCCTATCTGCCGACGCCGCTCGATCAGGTGATGGTGACGGCGCTGCCGCTCTATCACATCTTCGGCCTCACCGCCTGCTGCCTGCTGATCGTGAAGATCGGCGGCTCCTGCCTGCTCATCGCCAATCCGCGCGATATCCCCGGCTTCGTGAAGACGCTGCGCAAATCGCGCTTCACCATGATCTCCGGCGTCAACACGCTCTATGCGGCTCTCGCCAATCATCGCGATTTTCCGCGCGTCGATTTCTCCAATCTCATCTTCTGCATTTCCGGCGGCATGGCGACGCAAGACGTCGTCGCGCGCAAATGGAAGGAGATCACCGGCCATCCCATCATCGAAGGCTATGGCCTTTCGGAGACATCGCCGGTCATCACCTGCAACCGGCCCGATCTCGTCGAATTTTCCGGCGCCATCGGCTATCCCTATCCCTCGACGCAAGTGTCGATCCGCCTGCCTTCCGGCGAGCCCGCGCCTTTCGGCGAGCGCGGCGAGCTCTGCGTCAAAGGTCCGCAAGTGATGGCCGGCTATTGGAACAGGCCGGAAGAGACGGTCGCGGCGACGACGGAGGACGGCTTCTTGCGCACGGGCGACGTCGCTGTGATGATGCCCGACGGACTATTGAAGATCGTCGATCGTCTCAAGGAGATGATCCTGGTCTCCGGCTTCAACGTCTATCCCAATGAAGTCGAGAATGTGCTGACGCGCCATCCCAAGGTCAGCGAGGCGGCGGTGATCGGCATTCCCGATCCGCATTCGGGCGAGGCGCCGCTCGCCTTCATCGTGCCGCGCGATCCCAGCGTCACCGGCAAGGAGCTACATGATTTCTGCCGCGAGACGCTGACGCATTACAAGGCGCCGCGCCATTTCGAGTTCCGCGACAGCCTGCCCAAGACCAATGTCGGCAAGGTTTTGCGGCGCGTTCTGAAGGAGGAGTATCTCGCGCGCGGCAAATAGAGCGGCGCCGAGCGCTTTTCCGGTTCAGATCGAACCGGAAAAGCGCTCGATTCCTTTATTTATGTCATGTTTTCTTCACGCGAACCGGTTCCCACGTCACTCGAAAACAATCCAGCCGCTCACCGCACCCGCGTCCACTCCTCGCCGCCGCAGATATTGGTGCCATTGACGCAGCCCTCGAGGAGCAGCACCTTCTCGCTGCGCAGCGCGAGGCTCGCGGCGTAGCTCTGGCCGTCCTTGGCGTTGTAGATTGTGCCGGTCCATTGATTGTCGCCGGTCAGCTTCAGATTCAGGATCGGCAGGCCGAGCAGCGAGCGCTTGCGCTGGCGGGGGTCGGGATTGTTCTCGTCGACGCCCTTCTCGGAGAGCCAGGCGATCTTGCCGCAGATCGCTTGCCCGCAGCGGCTGATCTGAATATGCGCGGTGCCGTCGGCGACGCGCCACTCGCCGATCGGATCGGCGAGCGCCGCGGTCGCGACGACAGAAAAAATCGACGCGCACATCCAGGACCGCTTCATCTCGAGCCTCCGTTTGAATAATCACGGGCGGGAGTATAGGGCTAAGCCATGCCTCAGACCAATACGCCGGCCGCGGCGCCCCTCGCTGCGCTGCGGCAAAAGGCCGAGCCGATCCGGGCGCTCATTCTGGGCGGGACCAGCGAGGCGCGCGCGCTCGCCGCCCGTCTCGCCGGCGACGCGCGCCTTGACGCGGTGGTCTCGCTGGCGGGCCGCACCAGCGCGCCGCTCGCCTCGCCGCTGCCGGTCCGCATCGGCGGCTTCGGCGGCGTCGAGGGGCTGACGCGCTATCTCGTCGAGGAGCGCATCGAGCGCGTGATCGACGCCACCCATCCTTTTGCGGCGAGAATTTCCGCCAATGCGCGCGCGGCCTGCGCGGCGCTGAGCCTGCCGCTGCTGGTCTACACGCGCGCGCCTTGGAGCTCCGTGGAAGGGGATCGCTGGATCGAGGTCGCGGACAATGCCGGCGCCGTGGCCGCGCTGGGCGAGGCGCCGCGGCGCGTCTTTCTCACCATCGGCCGTCTGGGGCTCGCGGATTTTCTGTGTGCGCCGCAGCATTATTATCTGATCCGAACGATCGATCAGCCGCAGGAGAACGATCTACCGCAACGCTACCAATTGATCCTGGAGCGCGGTCCTTTCACAGTCGAGAGCGAATTGTCCCTGATGCGCGCCTCGGCAATCGACGTCATCGTCTCCAAGAACAGCGGCGGCCGCGAGACCAATGCGAAGATAGAAGCCGCGCGCATGCTCGGCCTGCCGGTCGTGATGGTCACGCCGCCGCGCGGCGGCGAGGCGCGCGTTGTTCATGACGTCGCGGCGGCCGTCGATTTTCTCTTCTGCGAGGCGCCCTAGATGAGCGTCACTCTGATGTTCCAAGGCACGGGGTCGGATGTCGGCAAATCGCTCGTCGTCGCCGGCCTCGCGCGTGCGCTGACGCGGCGCGGCTTGCGGGTCGCGCCCTTCAAGCCGCAGAATATGTCGAACAACGCCGCGGTGACGGCGGACGGCGCCGAGATCGGCCGCGCCCAGGCGTTGCAGGCGCGCGCCGCCCGTCTCGCGCCGACCGCCGATATGAATCCCGTGCTGCTGAAGCCGCAGGGCGCCGCTGGCGCGCAAGTCGTGCTGCGCGGAAAAATCGTCGGCTCGGCGCGCGCGCGTGAATATCAGCAATGGAAGGCGGGGCTCATGTCCGCCGTGCTGGAGAGCTATGAGCGCCTGCGCGCGAGCTGCGATATCGTGCTGGTCGAAGGCGCCGGCAGCGCGGCGGAGATCAATTTGCGCGCCAATGACATCGCCAATATGGGCTTCGCGCGCCGCGTCGACGCCCCGGTCGTGCTGGTCGGAGATATAGACCGCGGCGGCGTCATCGCGCAGCTCGTCGGCTGCAAGGCCGTGCTCGATCCAGACGATGAAGCGCTGATCCGCGGCTTCATCGTCAATAAATTCCGTGGCGATCCTTCGCTCTTCGACGAAGGCATGCGTTTCATCGCCGAGCGCACCGGCTGGCGGCCGCTCGGCCTCGCGCCCTTTTTCGCCGACGCCGCGCGTCTGCCGGCGGAGGACGCTTTCGGCCTGCGCGCCGGCGCCTCGAGCGGGGAGGGCGGTCTGACGATCGCCGCGCCGCTGCTGCCCAATATCGCCAATTTCGACGATCTCGATCCGCTGCGGGCGGAGCCGGGCGTGCGCTTCATTCTGGTGCGGCCGGGCGAGCCGCTGCCGGCGGAGGCGCGGCTCGTGATACTGCCGGGCTCCAAGGCGACGATCGCCGATCTTTCCGCCTTTCGCGAGGCCGGATGGCACATAGACCTCGCCGCGCATATTCGTCGCGGCGGGCGCGTTTTCGGCATTTGCGGGGGCTATCAGATGATGGGCCGTCGCATCGCCGATCCGCAAGGGCTCGAGGGGCCGCCCGGCGCGGTGGAGGGGCTCGGCCTCCTCGATATGGAGACGGTCTTCGAGACCGAGAAAGTGCTGAAGCAGGTGAGAGGCGCGACCATCGCCGAAAATATCCCCTTCTACGGCTATGAGATGCACGCCGGCCGCAGCGATGGGCCAGATTGCGCGCGTCCGCTGCTGCGCTTCGAGGATGGGCGCCGCGACGGCGCGGCCTCAGTGGATGGGCGCTGCGCCGGCGTCTATGTGCATGGCTTTTTCGCCGACGATTCTCTGCGCGCCGCCTTTCTGCGCGATCATGGCGCGAGCGCCTCGGACCTCTCCTATGAGCAGTCGATCGAGGCGACGTTGGACGGTCTCGCCGAGCATTTCGAGCGCCATTTGGACGTGGACGCGCTATTGGAGCTGGCGCGATGAGCGTTTCGCCGCCGATCCTGCCGTCGATCCTGCATGGCGGCCGGCTCGATCTCGCGCGGACGCTTTTTCCGCAGGCGCCGGAGCCCTGGATCGATCTCTCGACCGGCGTCAGCCCCTATCCCTATCCGTTTCCGCCGCTCTCGCCGGAGGTTTTTACCCGCTTGCCGGATGTCGCTGCGCTGGCGGCGCTGGAGCGCATCGCCGCCGCCGCCTATCGCGCCGGGCCTGGGGCGCAGGTCGTCGCGGGGGCGGGGACGCAGGCTTTCATTCAAAGCCTGCCACGCTTGCATTGGCTGCCGCGCTCGAGGCCGGCGACGCGGGTCTCCGTCCTCGGCCTCACTTATGAGGAGCATGCGGCCGCCTGGCGCGCCGCCGGCGCCGAGGTCGCGCGCGTGGAAACGCTGGAGGAGATCGCGGCGGCGGAGATCGGCGTCGTCGTCAATCCCAATAATCCCGACGGCCGCCTCGAGCCTGCCGCGTGTCTCGCCGAGACGGCGCGGGCCATGGCGGCGAAGGGCGGGCTGCTCATCGTCGATGAGGCTTTCGCCGATTTTCTTCCCGCCGAGGCCAGCCTCGCGCCGCTCGCGGGGGAGGATGGCCTCGTGCTTTTGCGGTCTTTCGGCAAGGCCTATGGGCTGCCGGGCGTCCGGCTCGGCTTCGCCCTCTGCGGCGCGGCGCTCGCCGAGCCGTTGCGGGCGATACTCGGACCTTGGAGCGTCTCCGGCCCGGCGCTGGCGATCGGCGCGGCGGCGCTCGCCGATGCGCCCTGGCTCGCAGCCCGCGGCGTCGCGCTCGCGCAGGACGCCGCCCGGCTCGACGGGCTGCTCGCCGCCGCAGGCTTCGAAATCATTGGCGGAACGTCGCTTTTTCGGCTCGTTCGCCATGCGGCGGCGGATCGATGGTTTGCCCATCTCGCCCGGCGCGGCATATTGACGCGTAGGTTCGGCGAGCGGCCGGATCGGCTTCGTTTCGGCCTGCCGGCTGCGCCCGCGGCCTGGGAACGACTGGAGCGCGCATTGGAGAGCGGACGAAATGGTCTTTGATCCCGAGCCGTCGCTCGTCGCCAGCGCGCCATTCTCGGAGGAGGAGCGCGCCGCCGTCTATCGCGCCATCCACACGCGCCGCGACGTTCGCGACGAATTCCTGCCCGATGAATTGTCTCACGAGGAGGTGATGCGCCTGCTGGACGCCGCGCATCACGCGCCATCCGTGGGCTTCATGCAGCCCTGGAACTTTCTCCTCATCCGCGATCGCGGCTTGCGAGAGGCGGTGCACGCCGCTTTCGAGCGCGCCGCCGAGGCGGAGGAGGCGCTGCTGCCGCAAGAGCGCCGTGCGCAATATCGAAGCTTGAAGCTGCAAGGGATTTTGAAAGCGCCGCTGAATATCTGCATCACTTGCGACCGCTCCCGGCAGGGCCAGACCGGGCTCGGCCGCACCCAGCAGCCGGAGGCCGATCTCCTCTCCACCGCTTGTGCGGTGCAGAATTTCTGGCTGGCGGCGCGGGCGGAAGGAATCGGCGTCGGCTGGGTGAGCATATTGAGAGAGCAGGATTTACGTGCGATTTTCGACATCCCTGCGGAAATCGCCATTGTGGCCTATCTCTGCGTCGGCCGCGTCGCCAAGGCCTATGCGCAGCCGGAGCTCGAAATTCGGCAATGGGCCAAGCGCCTGCCGCTCGAGGAATTGATCTTCTCCGACCGCTGGGGAAATCGCATAAATAATTCCGAGGGTTGAGGTGGTTACAAAATTGACACGCTTTTGTGATTTTTTGGACCCTGAAAGCCGCGCACTCCTTTTGACCTTCGTCTTGAGGGGTCTATAGTGAGCGCAAGGCGCAGGGCGGATGCGCTGCAGCATGGTCTAGCTGCTCCGCCTGCGGTATGCGTCTTGCTTGCCATTAGGCCGGCAATCGTGGGGTCGGATTTATGAAACCAGCAGATTATGAGCTCGTTTACGATAAGGCCCGCCCTCTCTCGAACACGACAACGCTCACTGTCGCGGAAGTGCCGGATCGACTGGAAGATCTGCTGCATCTGCTCGGCGAGGCGATGATCGAGGGGCGTGACAATCATTCGCGACTGACGGAAATTCATCTTCCCATGTCGCGCTTTCCGCAGATGGACTCGAAATTCTGGCACATTCCGGTCGAGGATTGTGGCGAGCATCCAGTCCTGCGGCTGTTCTTCGAGACGCAGGGCGACTTCACGCACTGATCTTAAAAGGGCTTCTCGTAACCTTCGCAGTCTTCCTTCTCCCCGCATGCGGGGAGAAGGGGACGTCGCGATGATCCATCGGACACCAGACGCCGCCGCGCTGCAAGTCCGATGTTTCGGTGGAGCGACGACCGCGCTTCACGACGCTTTTGCCGTCTGCGGCTCTGGGATCGCAGCCTCGCGGCTCGGCGTTTCGGGCGCCCGCCGCGGCCGCCGGCTCTCCAGCTTGCTCATCAATAGATAGATCACCGGCGTCGTGTAGAGCGTCAGCATCTGGCTGAGCAGCAGCCCGCCGACGATGGTGACGCCGAGCGGACGCCGCATTTCCGCGCCGATTCCGCCGGCGAAGGCGAGCGGCAGGGCGCCGAGCATGGCGGCGAGCGTCGTCATCAAGATCGGCCGGAAGCGCTCCACGGCCGCCTCCAGCGCCGCATCGCGCACGGAATAGCCCTTGTCGCGCTCGGCGTGCAGGGCGAAGTCGACCAGCATGATGCCGTTCTTCTTCACTATGCCGATCAGCAGCAGAATGCCGATGAAGGCGATCATCGTGAATTCCGTGTCGAAGGCCTCGAGCGCCAGCAGCGCGCCGAGCCCGGCCGAGGGCAGGGTGGAGATGATCGTCACCGGATGGGCGAGGCTCTCATAGAGCACGCCGAGGATGATGTAGACGGCGAGCAGCGCGGCCAGGATCAGCCACGCCATCCCCGATGAGAGCTTGCGAAAATCCTTGGCGTCGCCGGCGAATTCCGCCTGCACCCCATTGGGGAGCTGCATTTCCTCGGTCGCCGTGAGAATGGCTTTCGCCGCCGCGTCCAGCGTATGGCCAGGCGCTATGTTGAAGGTGATGGTCGCCGCCGGCAGCACGCCCTGATGATTGACGACGAGCGGCATGGTCCCGCGCTCTATGCGGGCGACAGCGGTGAGCGGAACCTGGGTTCCGTCGCTGGCCGAGACATAGAGGCCGGAGAGATCGCGCGGATCGCGCTGGCGCGACAGCGGCGCCTCGACGATGACGCGATATTGATTGCGCTGCGTGTAGATGATCGAATCCTGACGCTGGCCGAAGGAGCTGTTGAGCGCCGCGTCGATCGCCTGAATAGGCACGCCCATGCGCGAGGCGGCGGTGCGGTCGATGACGACATTGGCCTTCAGCGCGCCCTGCTGCCGATCGGTGGTCACGTCGGCGAGATCGGGCAGCCTTTGCAGCCGCGCGAGCAGCTTGGGGGTCCATTCTTCCAAATCGTCGACCGTGGAGGCGGTGATGGTGAACTGATATTGCGCTTTGCTCTGGCGCCCGCCGGAGCGCAAATCCTGCGACGGCGTCATATAGACGGAGAGGCCGGCGATCTTGCCGAACGCCTGGCGCAGGCGCGCCAGCACCTCGAAGCTCGACGCCTTGCGTTCGGTGGCGGGCTTCAGCGCCAGAAACAGCCGGCCCTGATTGCCGGACATGCTCTGATTGGAGCCGCCGATAAAGGAGCCGACATTGACGACGTCCGGGTCGGCGGCGGCGATGGCGGCGGCCTTCTTCTGCAGCGCGACCATATCGCCGAAGGAAATATCCGCCGAGGCTTCGGTCGTGCCGTTGAGCAGGCCGATATCGTCCTGCGGCAGATTGCCCTTGGGGACCGAGGCGTAGAGGTGAACTGTCCAGCCGATCGTCAGCACGATGACGCCGAGCGTCGCCCAAGGATGGTCGACGACCGGCCGCAAGCTGCGCGCATAGAGGCCGATGAGCCGCGCCAGAGCGCCCTCGACCAGACGGTCGAAGCGGGACGGCGTCTCTCGCTTGGGCGAGGGCAGATGCGCGCAGATCGTCGGCGTCACCGTCAGAGAGACGATGGTCGAGATGACGATGGCGAAGGTGAGTGTGAAGGCGAATTCGCGCAGCAGCCGCCCGAAGATGCCTTCCATCAGCAGCAGCGGAATGAACACGGCGATCAAGGACAGGCTGATCGAGACGACGGTGAAGCCGATCTGCTTCGCGCCGGCGAGCGCCGCCTCCAGCCGGTCCATGCCGCGCTCGACATTGGTCTCTATGTTCTCGATCATGACGATGGCGTCGTCGATGACGAAGCCGACCGCGATGGTGAGCGCCATCAGCGACAGATTATTGATCGAGAAGCCGGCGAGCCACATGGCCGCGCAGGAGCCGACGAGGGAGAGCGGCACTGTCACCGCCGCGGCGAAGACCGGCGTCGCCCGGCGCAGGAAGACGAACACCACCGCCATGACGAGGGCGATGGAGACGAGCAGCGTGTTCTGTATTTCCGAGACGCTGGCGCGGATCGTCTGCGTCCGATCGGAGAGGATGGAGACGTCGACGCCGCTCGGAATCCATGTCCGCAGCTCGGGCAGCAGCGCCTTCACCTGATCGACCATGGCGATCACATTGGCGTTGGGCTGCCGCGTCACGATGATGATGACGGCGGGCTTGCCGTTGAACCAGCCGGCCGCCAGCCGATTGCGCACGCCGCGCTCGACAGTGGCGATATCGCCGAGCTTGACCACGGCGCCATTGCTCGCCGAGACGACGACATTGCGAAAGTCGCGCGGCGTCGCCAGCTGATCGCTGGTGCCGATGGTGCGGCCGAGCTGCTCGCCATTCAGCGCGCCGAGCGGCGAGAGCACATTGGCGGAGACGATGGCGTTCGCCACCGCATCGACGCCGAGGCCCATCGCGGCGAGGCGCGCCGTATCCATCTGCACGCGGATCGCCGGCTGCTCGGCGCCGGCGATGCGGACCTCGGCGACGCCGGGCACTTGCGAGATGCGCTGGGCGATGACCGTATCGGCGGCGTCGAAAATGGCGCTGGTCGGCAAGGTCTCCGAGGTCAGAGCGAGGACGATGGAGGGCACCGTCGCCTGGCTCGCCTTGCGGAAGACCGGCAGGAGCGGCAGATCGGAGGGCAGATCGGTGGCGGCGGCGTTGATCGCCGCCTGCACGTCGCGCGCGGCGGCGTCGATGTTCCGGCCGATGTCGAATTGCGCGACGATCTGCGTCTGGCCGAGCGAGCTGACCGAGGTGAGCTCGGTGACGCCGGAGATGCCGGCGAGGCGGCGCTCCAGCGGCGCGGCGACGGACGCCGCCATTGTCGCCGGATCGGCGCCCGGCCGCGCCGCTATGACGCCGATCGCCGGAAAGTCGATCGCCGGCAGGCTGGCGACGGGCAGGAAGAAATAGGCGACGGCTCCGACCATGAACAGCGCCGCCGCGAGCAGGCTCGCGCCCACCGGCCGGCGGATGAAAGGCTCGGAGATGTTCATGGCGTCGGGGCTCGATCGGCGCGTGGGTGGGCGAGCCTGAAGGCTCGCGGTCCGAAGCGCGCCCTGGACCGCGAGCCTTCAGGCTCGCATCGCGCGAAATCGCTGGGAAACCCCATCACTCCGCCGCCTCCTTGCGCTCGGAGGGCGGCGCTGTCGGGGCGGCGGTCTGCGGCTGCGACGCCGGCGATCCATGCAGCCATTCGCGCAGCCGCGCGCGCAGGCGATCGACGGCGAGATAGATGACCGGCGTCGTATAGAGCGTCAGCAGCTGCGACAGAATGAGCCCGCCGATGATCGAGACGCCGAGCGGAATGCGCAGCTCGCTGCCCGGACCATGCGCCAGCGCCAGCGGCAGCGCGCCGAGCAGCGCGGCCAGCGTCGTCATCATGATCGGCCGAAAGCGCAGCCGGCAGGCGCGCACGATGGAGTCGAAGGGCGTCAGAGCCTCGGCCTTCTCCGCCTCCAGCGCGAAGTCGATCATCATGATGGCGTTCTTCTTGACGATGCCCATCAGCAGCACGACGCCGATCAGCGCCACCAGCGACATGTCGAGCCCGGTCGCCATCAGCGCCAGCAGCGCGCCGACGCCGGCCGAGGGCAGCGTCGTCAGCACGGTGAAGGGATGCGCATAGCTCTCATAGAGCACGCCCAGCACCACATAGATGGCGATGGCCGCCGCCAGAATGAGCCAGGGCTGACCGGCGAGCGATTTGCGGAACTCCGCCGCATCGGCGCTGAACATGCCGATGATGGAGGAGGGCAGGCCGATCTCACGCTCTATGCGGGCGATCGCCTCCACCGCATCGCCGAGCGCGGCGCCGGGAGCGAGGTCGAAGCTGATCGTCGCCGCCGGAAACTGCTCCTGATGCGCGACGGCGAGCGGCGCCGTCGTCTGCTCCACCGAGACGAAGGTCGAGATCGGCGTCTGCGGGCCGCCATTGGAGGGCGAGACATAGAGCTTGTCGAGCGCGGTCGGGTCGCGCTGATATTGCGGCGCCGCCTCCAATATCACGCGATATTGGTTAGACTGGGCGTAGATGGTGGAGATTTGCCGCTGGCCGAAAGCGTCGTTCAGCGTGTCGTCGACATTTTGCGCGGTGACGCCGAGCCGCCCCATCAGCTCGCGGTCTATGTGCAGGAAGGTGCGCAGCCCGCCGTTCTGCGTCTCGGCGGCGACATTGCGGAACACGCCGTCGCGGCGGATCGCGTCGATCAGCTTCTGCGACCAGTCCTGCAGCTCGGCCTGATCGGGCGCGGTGAGCGTATATTGATATTGCGAGCGGCTGGCGCGCGTCGTGATCTGTATGTCCTGCACCGGCTCTATGTAGACGGACGCGCCGGGAATGCGCTCGGCCGCCTTCTTCAGCCGCTCGGCGATCTCGTCCGCGCCGACGCTGCGCACATCGCGCGGGCGCAGCGTCACCGACATATGGGCGACATTGGTGGTGGCGTTGAGCGGGCCGACGCCGAGCACCGAGGCGGTCCCCGTCGCCTCCGGCTCCGCCTCGAAGATTTTCGAGACCTCGGCCTGCAGCCGCGTCATCGTCTCGAAGGAGGAATCGGGCGAGGCTTCCAGCACGACATTCAGCTGGCTCGTGTCCTGGCGCGGCAGGAAGCCCTTGGGGATGAAAGCGTAGAGCGCGATGGTGAGCGCCAGAGTGCCGAAGGTGAGGACCAGCATCAGCTTTTGCCGGCCGAGCGCAATGGCGAGAGTCTTGGCGTAGAATTCGTCGAGCCAGGCGGAAAAGCCGCTCTCCGGCGCATGGGAGGCGTGGCCCGCGCCCGGCTTCAGCAGCTTGGCGCAGAGCATGGGCGTCAAGGTCAGCGAGATGATCGCCGAGACGACGACCTGCGCGGTGAGCGTCAGCGCGAACTCGCGGAACATGCGGCCGACGAGGCCGGTCATGAACAGAAGCGGGATGAAGACGGCGATCAGCGAGACGGTGAGCGAGATCACCGTGAAGGCGATCTCCCGCGCGCCGTCCAGCGCGGCGCGATGCGGCGTCTTGCCGAGCTCTATGTTGCGGACGATGTTCTCGATCATCACGATGGCGTCGTCGACGACGAAGCCGGCGCCGATGGTCAGCGCCATCAGCGACAGATTGTCGAGCGAGAAGCCGACGAGCGACATCAGCGCGAAAGTGGCGATGATGGAGAGCGGCAGGCTGACGCCGGCGATGACCGTCGCCCGCCAGCTGCGCAGAAACACCAGCACCACCAAAATCACCAGCGCGGTGGCCAGCACCAGGGTGAATTCCACATCCTCGATCGAGGCGCGGATCGTTTGGGTGCGGTCGTTCACCACCTCGAGCGACATGCCCTTGGGCAGCGCGCGCATGACATTGGGCAGCTCCTTATGGAGCTGATCGACTGTGCTGATGATATTGGCGCCCGGCTGGCGCTGCACGTCGAGGATGATCGCCGGCTCGCCGCGATACCAGCCGCCGACCCTGGCGTTCTCCAGCCCATCGAGCACCGTCGCCACATCGCGCAGCATGATCGGCGCGCCATTGCGATAGGCGACGACGACGGTCTCGAACTGCCGCGCCGCTTTCAGCTGGTCATTGGCGTCGAGCGTGTAGGATTGGTGGAGCCCGTCGAGCGAGCCCTTGGCGCCGGCGACATTGGCGGCGGCGATGGCGGCGCGCAAATCCTCCATGCTCATGCGATTTGCGGCGAGCCGGGCGAGATCGGCCTGAATGCGCACCGCCGGGCGCACGCCGCCCTCCACCGCCACATGGCCGACGCCCGGCACTTCCGAGAGGCGCGGCGCGATCAGCGTGTCGGCGACGTCGCTCATCTGCCGCATGCTGGCGGTCTTGGAGCGCAAGGTGAGCGTCACCACCGGCGTGTCGGCCGGATTGACCTTCGAATAGACGGGCGGATAGGGCAGCGTGCGCGGCAGCGTCGAGGCGGCGGCGTTGATCGCCGATTGCACATCCTGCGCGGCGGCGTCTATGTCGCGATCGAGCTCGAATTGCAGCGTGATCTGCGAGAGGCCGAAGGAGCTCTGCGACGACATGGTCTGCAGCGACGGAATCTGCCCGAACTGCCGCTCGAGCGAGGCCGTCACCAGCGCCGCCATCGTGTCGGGATTGGCGCCCGGCAATTGCGTCGTGACCTGAATGGTCGGGAAGTCGACCTGCGGCAGCGGCGAGATCGACAGACGCGCATAGCCGAGCAGGCCGAACAAGAGCACGGCGAAGCTCAGCAGCGAGGTCGCCACCGGCCGTTCGATGAAGGGCGTCGACACGCTCATCGCGGGAGCGTCACCTCTGTTGCGGCGGGCCGCCGACGTCGCCGCGCTTCTCGCCGCCGGCCTCGCTCTTTTGTTCCTTGCGCGGACGCTTCGCAGCATCCGCGCCGCGATCGGCCGTCGGCTCCATCACCTTGACCTGCGATCCGTCGACGAGCCGCGAGAAGCCGGTCGTCGCCACCTTCTCGCCCGGCTCGAGGCCGGAGACGACCACCGCCTGAACCTCGTCCTGCCGTCCGACGGAGACCGCCTTCATCGAGACGGTCTCGTCCTCGTTCAGCGCATAGACGAAGGCGCCATTGGGGCCGCGTTGAATGGCCGAGCTCGGAACCACACGCGCATCGTGTAGCACATCGACTGTCAACCGGACGTTGACGAACTGGCCCGGCCACAGCGCGAGGCCCTTATTCTCGAAGGTCGCCTTTATCTTCACCGTGCCGGTGGTCTGGTCGATCTGATTGTCGATCACCGTCACCACGCCCGTGTCCAGCACGCTGGAATTGTCCGGGCCGAGGGCGGCCGCCGGCGCCGGGGCGCGGGACTGCGCCTTCTGCACCGCGGGCAGAAACTGCTGCGGCACGGTGAAGACGACATAGATCGGCTGCAGCTGGGTGATGACGACGATGCCGGTCGCGTCCGAGCTGTGCAGAATATTGCCGACGTCCACGAGCCTTATGCCGGTGCGGCCGTCGATCGGCGAGCGTATGGTGGCGTAATCCAGCGTCGCCTTGGCGTTGTCGATCGCGCCTTGATCGGCGCGGATCTGCGCCTCGAGCTGGGTGACGAGCGACTCCTGCGTCGCAAATTGCTGCTGAGAGCCGAAATTGCTCGCCGCGAGCTTCTTATAGCGCGTCACATCGACGCGGGCGTTGGCGAGATTGGCTTCGTCCTGCGCCTTTTTGGCGACGGCCTGGTCATAGGCGGCCTGATAGAGCGTCGGATCGATGAGGGCGACAATATCGCCCTTCTTGACGCTCTGCCCCTCGTCGAAGCCGAGCTTCATCAGCCGCCCATCGACCTGCGTGCGGACAGTGACCGTGTTGAGCGCCTGCGCCGTGCCGACCGCGTCGATTGTCACCGGCACATCGGCGATCCGCACCGGCGTCGCCGTTATGGAGACGGGACCATCCAGGCTGCGGCGGCGCCCCTCGCGCTTGCCGCCCGACACTGCGGCCGATTCTTGCGCCCCGTCGCCGAAGATCCAGGGACGGGCGACGTAATAGCCGGCCGCGAGCGCGGCGATGACCCCCAGGGCGACCAGCGGCGACGGCCGCTTCGCGCGCCAGCCGGCCGGCCAGGAGAGCGGCGGTTTCACGGCCAGGGACCCTTGTCCGACTCATAGGCGCCATCTTCGGCGGCGATCTCGAGCGCGCGCGTCGCGCCGGACCAGCCGCCGCCGAGCGCCTGATAGAGGCTGGTGGCCGCCTGGAAATATGCGAGCCGAACCACGGCCAGCGCGTCCTCGGTCTGGAACAAGGTGGTCTCCGTGGTCGAGAGGGTGATGATATCGATCGTTCCCTCACGGAGCCGCGCTTCGGCCACCTCATAGGCCCGTCGCGCCGCGGCCGCCGCCTCGCCCTGCAGCTTCAGCTGGCGAGACGTCTCCTGTATGGCGATGAGCGCATTCTCGACGTCCGAGAAGGCCGTCAAAATTTGTTTTTTGTAAGCCTGCGCCAGCTCGGCGAACTTGCCCTGCTGCAGCAGATATTGGCCCTGCAGATTATAGCCGTCGAAGACCGGCTGCGTCAGATTGCCGGCGATCTGCCAGGCGATCGCCTCCGGGCGGAACAGCGAGCGCAGCGCGATGCTCTGCACGCCGTAATAGCCGGTGATCTTGATCGACGGGAAGAAGGAGGCGCGCGCCTGCAGCACCGAGAATTCGGCGGATTCGAGCTTGGCCTCGGCCTCTGCGATATCCGGGCGGCGCAGCAGCAGCTCGGAGGGCAGGCCGGGCGAGACTTTCGGGAAGCTGAGCCGGGTCAGCGAGCCGCCCTTGATGACGGCGCTCTCCGGCGGGACGCCGAGCAGCACGGCCAGCGTGTTCTTCGTCTGGCGTAAAGTCTGCTCCAGCGGCGGCACGGAGGCGCGCTGCTGCGCGACGACCGAATCCTGCTGCGAAAAGTCGAGCGCCGTGGCGGTGCCGACGTCGAGCCGGGCCTTGATGGCCTTCAGCACGGTTTCGGCGATCTTGATGTTGTTGTGGGCGATGCGCAGCCGGTCTTCCGCCGTCAGCACCTGAAAATAGGCGTTCACCACCGAGGCGATGGTGGAAATCTCGACCACGTCGCGATCGAAGCGGCTGGCGTCGGCGAGCAGCCGCGCGGCGTTGGAGGCGTCCTGATTCTTGCCCCAGAAGTCGATCTCATAGCTGGCGTCGAGCTGCAGCTGCAAGAAATTGGCGCGGCGCGTGCGCAGCACGCTCGAGCCGGCGGCGCCGGTCGTCGTCGTGGCGCTGGTCGAGGCGCTGGTGCTCGTCGCGCTGGTGATGGTCGCCGGCGTCTGGGTGCGCCGCGCTATGTCGTTCATCGTGAGCGACGGCCACAGCGGCGAGCTGTTGATCCGCGCGGTCGCGTCGGCTTGCTGGATGCGCGCCACCGCGGCGGCTATGTCCAGATTTTGCTCGAGCGCCTTTTCGACGAGGCGGGTCAGCTCCGGCGAGCGGAAGCCCTGCGACCATTCCTTGGCGGCGCGAATCGGCGCGGCCGAGCGGGCCGGCTTGGCGGCCTTGAAGGCGGGCGGGGTCTCGACCGTGGCGTCCGGCTTCTCCCAATCGAGCACGCAGCCGGAGAGGGCCGTCGCGGCGGCGAGCGCCGCGGCGCGACCGAGGAACAGGGGCGGCCGTGGTCGTCGTCTCGGAGACAAGGACAATTCCGTTCTATCCGCATCTGCGCCCGGGCGGGCGCGTGGCCCTGTGACAGGGCCTAGACCAATGAGCGCCGCCGTTAAAGCGGGCGCGTGAATTTTCCACCGGCGCGACTCGATCGAGAGCGCCGATCCCACTCGACCCCGCAAAAATGGCCTCGCGAGGGCGCGTGGAAGAGCCGCCGAAAACCGATTCCTTCGCCGCGGCTCCGCTCGACCCTGCGAGGCGAGGCCGTTATGGTCAAGTTACGGATTGTTAATTTCTTCGCCGCGGCGTCGGCGTCTTTTGGGAAGGCGTCGGCTCGCCGGGCATTTTGTTCCAGCTTTCGCTCTGACACAAGAATGCGATCAGGCAGCCGGTGAGCGTGAGCTGGGTCGGGCTGTCCAAAGTGATGATCCCGATATAGATTTTGCCGTTCTCTGGATTGAAGAGATCGCCTTTCCAGCGATTGGCCTCGATCCGCGCCGCATGGCGCAGAATCAACATGGGCTGCTGGCCGGGCGGGGGCGGCGGAAACACGCCGCGCGCGCAGAGCTTGCCGTCGCAATCGAAGAATTCGAGCTTTTGCTGATGGCCGCCGCGCATCCATACGCCATAGATCGGCTCGGTCGGCGCGGCGGGGGCCGGCGCCGCCTCCGCGGGGGCCGCCGCCGCAGGAGCGGCGGAAACGAGGGCGAGAAGCAGGGAAAAAGCCGCCTTCTTCATCATGGCTCCGAGCCTAACACGCCGCGCGGCGGCTGCACAGGCGAAGCCGTTCGCTCGGTCGCTTCGCTCGCGCCGAGGGCGGCCACCTGCGGATCGCCGATCGCCTCCGCCTCCTCCTCCATCCGCGGCGGGCCGAGGAAGGCCGGCACGATGATGAAGGCGGCGAGCAAAGTGAAGAACAGCGAGATGGCGAGCAGCGCGCCCATGCTGGCCGTGCCCGGATGGCTCGACAGGAACAGGCTGCCGAAGGCCGTGCCCGTGGTGAGCGCGCTGAAGAAGATGGCGCGCGTCAGGCTCGAGGCGAGCATGTCCGAGACGCCCTTGCGCCAGGCGATGACGTAATAGATGTGGAAGGCGACGCCGACGCCGAACATCAGCGGCAGCGCGATGATATTGGCGAAGTTGAGCGATAAGCCGAGCAGATCGGCCGCCTCGAGGCTCATGATTCCCGCGAGCACCAGCGGGCCGAGCGTGAGCGCGACATCGCTCGCCCGCCGCAGCGCGACGACGAGAATCAGGAATATGGCCACGAAGGCCAGCACGCCGGCCTGCAGAAAGGCGTCGACGACCGTCTTGCCGGCCTCGGCGACGATCACCGGCGGGCCGCCGGCGTCCGGTGCGAGCGTCTGCACCGCTTCGGCGAAGCGCGTCATCACCTCGCGATCATTGCTGTCGCCCTTGGGCGTCACCTCGACGCGCACCTCGCCATCGGCGGAGATCCATTCCGAGCGCAGATCCTCCGGCAGCGAGTCGGGCGTGATCTTCTGCGCGGCGAGCGCTCTGCGCAGCTCGCCGAAGAGGCGCTCGAGATCGGAGAGGGCGGCGGTCTGCGCCTCCTTGCGAATCTCCGGGCTGGCCTTGACCAGCGCGTCCAGCGAATCGGCGAAGCGGATGAGGCCAGCCGGGGCCTTGGGCGCTGAGCCGGCCTTGCGGATCGTCTTGGCGGCGCGGGCGAGGGCTTTCTTCACCTCCTCGTCGCTCGGCGCGGGCTTGACCGTCGGATCGAGAATCTTGCGCAGCTGATTGGCGGCGTTTTCGAGCAGCGGCAGCTTCTCGTCCTGATCGGCGGGAATCAGCTGGTCGATCGTCGTCACATGATCGACCTCCGGCAGCGCCGCGATTTTTTTGGCCAGCTCGCGCGCGGCGGGCAGAGAGGGCGCGAGCGCCTCGATCTTATTGGGCGCCGTCTGCGGGTTTTTGGAGAGGTCGAGGAAGGTCGCGACCGATTCGACAGTCTGATCGCGCAGATTCATCGGATTGGAGTCGAAGCGCAGATGTAGCAGGAAGGGCGCGCCGGCGAGCACGACGATCGCCGTCGCGACGAGCACCAGCACGCGATGCCCTGCGATCCAATGATCGACGGCGGCCAGCGAGGCGGTCTCCACCGGCGCCGTTTCCGCCTTGGGGCCGAGAATGCGGATCAGCGCCGGCAGGAAGGTGAGCGTCGCCAGATAGGCGATGATCATGCCGAGGCCGGCGATGAGGCCGAGCTCGGCCACGCCGAGAAACTCCGTCGGCAGGAAGCAGAAGAAGCCGGCGAGCAGTGAGACGGCGGCGAGCGTCAGCGACCAGCCTATGCCGCGCGTCGCCGCCAGCAGAGCTTGCGGCAGATCGTCGACATTGTGGCGCTCCTCGCGATAGCGCGTCGCGAACTGAATGCCGAAATCGACGCCGAGGCCGATGAACAGAACCGCGAAGGCGACCGAGATGAGGTTGAAGCGGCCGATCAGCGCTATGCCGAGGCCCGAGGTCATGGCGAGGCCGGCGATGATGGTCAGCAGCACGGCGAAGATGAGCCGCTTGGAGCGCAGCGCCGCCCAGAGAATGAGCGTCACCACCGCCAGCGTGGCCGAGACATTCAGCCCGGTGTTCTCGGCGACGGTGGCGAATTCCTCATCCGCCAGCGGCACTTGCCCGGTCAGCCGCACGGTCACGCCCTTGTCGGGAACGAGGCCGAGCGATTTCGCCGTGTCTCGAATGATCTGCACCGCCTCATGGCCGGGCTCCAGCGCCGAATAGTCGATGATCGGCTTGATGAGCACGATGCGGCGCGGGTCCGCGCTGGGGCCGACCGAGGGCGCCTCCGGCTCGCGGCCGCCGGCCAGCAGCTTCTCCCAGGAGACCTTGGCCGGCTTTCCGGCGAGCACGGCGTCGAAAGCGTCGGTGAAATTATCGAGCCCCTTGGCGAAGGAGGCGAGGCCGCGCTCGCTCGTCGCCACCTGCTTGAGGCCGAACAGCAGAGCGTCCGACAGGCCGCGCAGGCTGGGGTCTTCCGCCAGCGGCTGCAGAAACTCGCGCTGCGCGACGAGCGAATTCATGTCGCGGCGAATCTCGTCGACGCCGAGGAAGAGAATGCCATTGTCGCGAAAATATTTATTATCGTCCGGGCGCCAGACGCGGGACATGAGCGGCTTGCCGGTCAGCGCGTCGCGCAGCTCATTGGCGCTTTTTTCCGCCTGCTCGCTGGTCTTGGCGTCGACGACCGCCACGATGATGTCGTCGATCTGCGGAAAGGCTTTGTAGAGGCGCGTCTCATTGGCGCGCCAGGGAACCTCGGGCGAGAAGAGATGCGCCGTATCCGTGTCGATGGCGAAACGCGTGGCGGTCACATAGGCGCCGGCGACGGTGAGCGCGAGCGTGACGATGACGACCGTCCAGGGCCGGCGCAGACACCAGGCCACGAGCTTTTCCAACATCAAGGGTCCTCGAATTGTTCAAAGCGCCGTGGGCGGCGCTCGTCGCGCCCGTCTCGAGCATGGGCTCGGGCCGGGCGTTCAGAAGTCGCTGGCTATTCCTTTGCTCTCCCAATCGCCGTAGCGAGCGGGATCGAGCCCTCCGCGGCCGCCGAGCTCGCGCTGCGTCGAGACGCGATCACGCCTCTGTCGCTCGCGGCGCTCCTCGGCTTCCGCCAGCGCGCGTTGCGCTTCCGGCGGAAGGGTCCGCTCGGTCGCGGCTCGTTCCGAGCGTGTCTCCGCTTCGTCCATTCATCCTCCTCGGAACGCGACGCTCCCGGGAAATTGTCCCGGGAAACTCTCCCGACAAGAGCTGGTTCTCGGGCGCGCGATCGGCGCTCGCCTCGGGTCAGCTCCTTATGTGATATAAACGACGATTCGATCCCCGTCGAAGGTGTGAATGCGCGACAATAGACCTTTCTCCGCCAAGGCCAAGGCGCGGGCCGGCTTCCTTCCGGCAGACGCCGCGCGCGAGGCCGAGGCCGCTCAAGTCCCGGGGCTGCAGGCGCGCATCGCCGCGGCCAATGTGATCGCGGATGTCGCGCAAGGCGGCCACCGGCTGGACGAACGTTTTTCTCCGCAGGCGGTTCCGTACCGCCTCGCAGGAATGGAGCCGCGCGACATCGGGCTCGCGCGCTCCATCGCCTATGTCGGCGTTCGCCGTCTCGGCGCCATTCGCCACGCGCTCGCGCTTCTGCTCGAGAAGGGCCTGCCCAAGCAGGCCGCGCGGCTCGAATGGCCGCTCGTCGCCGCGGCGGCGCAAATCCTCTTTCTCGACGTTCCCGATCACGCCGCCGTCGATCTCGCCGTGCGCGCGGTCCGGCTCGAGCCGAAGACCACTCCCTTCGCCGGCCTGGTGAATGGCGTGCTGCGCAATCTCATCCGCCGCCGCGAGGAGTTTCTCGGCGCCGATCCGCTCGATCTCGACACGCCCGCCTGGCTCGCGCAGCGCTGGATCAAATCCTATGGCGAGGCGCAGGCGCGCGCCATCGCCGCCATCCATATGCAAGAGCCGCCGATCGACCTCACGGTGAAATCGGACGCCGAAGGCTGGGCGCAGCGTCTCGATGGAATCGTTCTGCCGACCGGCTCGGTGCGGCTGCGCGCGCGCACGCCGATCGTCGAGCTCGACGCTTATGCGGAGGGCGAATGGTGGGTGCAGGACGCCGCCGCCGCTCTGCCGGCGCGCTTGCTCGCCGTGGAGCCGGACGAGCGCGTGCTCGACATGTGCGCAGCGCCCGGCGGCAAGACCGCGCAGCTCGCTCTCGCCCGCGCGCAGGTGACGGCGCTCGATCGATCCGCCGAGCGGCTGAAGCTGCTCGCCGCCAATCTGCAGCGCGTCCGCCTGCACGCCGACATAGCGGTGGGCGACGCCGCCTCTTATTCCGCCGCGCGTCCCTTCGACGCCATTCTGCTCGATGCGCCCTGCTCGGCGACGGGGACGATCCGCCGTCATCCCGACGTGCCCTGGATCAAGAAGCCCGGCGATCTCGATTCCCTCGTCGCGCTGCAATCGCGCATATTGGAGCGCACCGCCTCCCTGCTGCGGCCCGGCGGGCGCCTCGTCTATTGCACCTGCTCGCTGGAGCCGGAGGAGGGCGAGGCGCAAATCGCGAGCTTCCTGCGCCGTCATCCCGAGATGCGCCGCGCGCCGATCGACGCCGCCGCCGATCGCGTTCCGGCGGAATTCGTGACGCCGGACGGCGATTTGCGCACGCTGCCATCCTATTGGCCGAATGAGGACGCGCGCCTCGCCGGGCTCGATGGCTTCTTCGCCGCGCGGCTCGTGCGGCGGGACTGACGGAAGGCGCAGGATCGCGCATCCGCCGCTTTCCTGCTTTTGCGATTCGTGTCATCCCAATCATGATTCGCTTTGCTCCGCGCCAAATCGCGGAGCGCGAGGAGGACGCTCTGAGCGAGACGGCCAAAGGCTCCGGACAGCGATTGGCGAATGCCGCCGCGCGTGGCGTCGCCTCTTTCGCGCGCGCGGTGCGCGGGCCTTATTACGCCGTGCAGGCCATGGGCGTTCGCGCGCCGGAGCGGCTCTATGTGGCGCCGCAGGACATTCGCACAGCCGATCCAACCGTCGCGGATGAAATCTACGCCGGCTATTTCTCCTTCGACGGCAAGGTGGTGGAGACCAATGGGCGCTCGCCCTTCTCCATCGCGCCGCCATCCGTCGCTTGGCGGCGCTCGCTCGCCGGCTTCTCCTGGCTGCGGCATTTGCGCGCCGCCGATCGCGCCCTCGCGCGCGCCAACGCCCGTGCGCTGGTCGACGAATTTCTGCGCACGCGCACCGATTTCATCGACGATCCCGCCTATGAGCCGCGCATCGTCGCGCGCCGCACCCTGTCCTTTCTGGCGCAATCGCCGATCCTGCTCGAGGGCGCCGATCAAGATTTCTACGAGCGCTTCATGCGCGCGCTGGCGCGCAACATTCGCTTTCTGCTGCGCGCCATGGGCTCGGAGCGGCGCGCCTCGGACCGGCTGCTCTGCGCCGTGGCGCTCGCCGCTTTCGGCGTCTGCGCCGACGCCGGCCGCAAATTCGAGATGCGCGCCACCGCTCTGCTGGACGCCGAGCTGTTCCGCCAAATCCTGCCGGACGGCGGCCATATCGGCCGCAATCCCGAGACGCCGGTGGATCTGCTGCTCGATCTATTGCCGCTGCGCCAAGCCTATGCCGCGCGCGGGCGCCGGCCGCCGGAACGGCTCACCGCCTCCATCGCCGCGATGATCTCCTTCCTGCGCGTGCTGAAGCATGGCGACGGCTCGCTGGCTTTGTTCAACGGAATGGGCCGCGCGCCGCCGGATCGGCTGGCGACGATCCTCGCCCATGCCGACGCCTCCGGCGCGCCCATTCTCGACGCGCCGCATTCGGGCTATCGGCGCCTGCAGGCGGGCGCGGCCGCGGTCGTCGTCGACGCCGGCGCGCCGCCCCCGCCGATCTTCTCCTCCGCGGCCCATGCCGGCTGCCTCTCCTTCGAATTTTCGATCGGCGCCGAGCGCATCGTCGTCAATTGCGGCGCCCCGCCCGCGGGCTCGGAGGCGCTGCGCCGCGTCGCGCGCTCGACGGCGGCGCATTCCACCCTCGTCGTCGAGGATCGCTCCTCCTGCCGCATAGAGGCGCGGCCGGGACGCGGCCGGCCGGAGGAGCGCATCGTCGCCGGCCCCGTGCAAGTGAAGGCGGCGCGCCGCTCCACCGACACGAGCCATGAGCTCGAGCTTTCGCATGACGGCTATGCGCGCGAGCTCGGCCTATTGCACGAGCGCAGACTGGCGTTGGCGCATGACGGCTCGCAGCTGCTCGGCGACGACAGGCTCGTCGCGCTGCGCCATGGCGCGCGGGCCGAGAATTTCGTGCTGCGCTTCCATCTGCATCCCAATGTGCAGGCGAGCGCGGCCGGCAAGCGCAAGGTGCTGCTGCGCAGCCTCGGCGTCGATCTCGTCTTCGAGGCCAACGCCGATGTGGGCGTGGAGGAGAGCGTCTTCCTCGCCGGCCCGGCCACAGCGCGCAAAAGCGCGCAGATCGTGGTGGATGGGCGCGGCGTGAAGGACGCGCATTTGCGGTGGTCGTTTTCGCGGGTGGAGGAGGGGTGAGGGGGAGTGCAGCTGTGCGGCGAGGGCGGGAGGGGGCGGTTCCATCTCGGCCTTTATGCGACTTTCGCCCCGCGCGACTATCCCGTGGCATTTCAGCAATAGCGTATAGACTGACGGGCAGTCTTTTCGGCCCAAATGCTTGGCGGCGGTTGATCTCTAGGCCGATTGGTTCGTTGTATTCGCCTTGTGGCGACTGTGCAGAAATCACGGAATAAGGAAGAGGCCGCGTGGGGCTTGGCAAAACGCCATTATGCTGGATTTGCAATAAAGAGCCAGCGACGACCAGCGAGCATCGTAGCAAGCGCTCCGATATAAAGGAGCAGCTTGGCAGCAGCGGACCATTGTATTTTCATACCGATGCGCGTCGGAATCTCAAATTACAAAGCTCCAATGCGAAGCGGCTCAAATTCGAGCCGTCGATCTGCAATAGCTGCAACAGCGCAAGAACCCAGCCGCATGACTTTGCTTGGAAACGACTATCTGGCGCGCTTCGCAATAGACATCCGCCTCTAAAAACAGGAGATATAATACGGGCGAACAGAGTGTTTTGCCATGCGACATCCGATGAAATGCTGAATGTACATCTGTTTTTTGTTAAGTGGCTTGGATGCGAGATTGTCGAATCCAGCATTCCGATTGCCCCCTCGATCGAAACGCTCTCGCAGGCGATTATGAGCGGAAGGCCACACCCTAACGTGTGGCTTGCATTCGGCGTTGCGCAGCGTGGCAAGGATTGGGTGGGAGCTTCTGTCGTCGATGCCGCGTCGTTCAACGGCGGAACGGGGTACGACTATCTTTGCCGACTTTATGAGGTCGGAGCGCTGAGCGTCCGTGTGAGGCTTTCTAGTCTAAAACTGAAGGATGACTGGCATCCCACTTTTACCAATCGTTTTGTCATCGCCAACCTTGTTAGTGAATAAATCAAAACTTTCGGCAGAAAAGGCCGCCTCACCGCCACGGGTCGAGCACGGGCGCCCGCGCCCGCGCGAATTCGGCGGCGTCGCGCGTCACCACTGTCAAGCCGTGATGCAGCGCCGTCGCCGCGATGAACAGGTCCGGTTGCGAGAATGTGTGTCTGGATTTGCTGCCGTCCTCGACGAGCAGCCGCCATTTGAGGATCACATCCTCGCTCACAGGCAGCACGCGCCGCTCGAACATCGGACGCACTCTGTGCGTCAGCCAGTCGCCGAGCTCGGCGCGTCGTGTCGCGTCTTCGACGAGCTCGATGCCAAAGCGAATTTCGGCGAGCGTGACGGTGCTGACATAGAGCAGATCGAGCGGCTGCGCGGCGATGAAGGCGACGACCTTCGCTTCGGGTCTGGGGCGGCGCAGCTCCGAGAGAATATTCGTGTCGAGCAGCCAGCCCGTCACAGCTCGACGTCGCGCACCGGCGCCCGCTCGCGCTTCGGCTCGATATCGATGTCGCGGTAGGGCGAGGACTGCATGGCGGCGATCAGGGCCTCGCCGGTTCGCTCGCCCTCGAGACGGCGAAACTCGTCGGCGGCGACGACGACCACTTCGTCGCGTCCATGAATGGTGACGTGCTGCGGCCCCTCGCTGCGAACGCGCCGCACCAGCTCGCTGAAGCGCGCCTTGGCGTCCTGCAGCGCCCAATGGCTCGGCGGGCGTGGGGGCTTTGGTGGCGTCGGTCGGGCCGATCTGGTCATGCTGACTAGATTATTACGCGGGGGCGCGAAGGAAAGCCCCTTGACGCTAGCGGATTAAATTCCTATTTTCCTCCCTGCCTCCGCCGGTGGGGCGTCGCCTTGAAGGGTAGGCAGCGTCGGCGGGGGCGCGGTTCGCAAGGGCGGGGGCAGACCCTCTCTCGTCTCGAGCGACGCCACGCCGCCGGCGCGGCTTCTCCTTCGTGCGGAGGCATGTGGGAACACATGCGAAAGCTGCGCCGAATTTCCGAGGCTCGCGCGGGGATAGACTACCCGAAAGGGGAAAACAACCCTGAGCCCGCAGGCGGCGAACAGAAAAGGCGGCCGTGGTCCGGGATGCTTCCGGCTTCGATGCGCGACTTTTTTCAACGCTGCGGCCGAACGGAGCCGCTGCGTCCCGGACCTCCCATCCTCCCGCGCCGAATTTCGGCGCCGGGCGCGAAAGCGCGCGCCTTCTCTGAGAGGGCGCGGTCGGCGCGCATTGGTTTCTCCCCCCGGCGATCTATGCTAAGCGCCGGGCGACATCCTTTCCCCGCGACGTCTTCGCTCCACAAAGAGGGACCTGAATGCCGGTCGATCTGCGCCGTATCACGAGAGCTCTGCTGTCCGTCTCCGACAAGACCGGACTCGTCGAATTGGCGAAGGCTCTCGCCGCGCATGGCGTCGAGCTGATCTCCACCGGCGGCACGCGCAAGGCGCTGGCCGAGGCGGGCCTCTCGGTGCGCGATATCGCCGATGTCACCGGCTTTCCGGAGATGATGGACGGGCGGCTGAAGACGCTGCATCCCAAGGTGCATGGCGGCCTGCTGGCGATCCGCGAGAATCCCGAGCATGAGGCGGCCATGCTCGCCCATGACATTCCGCAGATCGATCTGCTGGTCGTCAATCTCTACCCCTTCGAGGCGACGCTGGCCAAAGGCGCGCCTTTCGAGACCTGCGTCGAGAATATCGACATTGGCGGGCCGGCGATGATTCGCGCCGCCGCCAAGAATCACGATGATGTCGCCGTGCTGGTCGAGCCGGCCGATTATGATGGGTTTCTCGCCGAGCTTTCCGCCAATGGCGGCGCCGCCACTCTGGCGACGCGCCGGCGCCTCGCGCAAAAGGCCTATGCCCGCACGGCGGCTTATGATGCGGCGATCTCCAATTGGCTGGCCGGCGCGCTCGGCGAGGCGACCCCGCCCTGGCGCGCGATGGGCGGCCATTTGTCCGAGCCCATGCGCTATGGCGAGAATCCGCATCAGAGCGCCGGATTCTATCTGACGGGAGAGAAGCGCTTCGGCGTCGCCACGGCGAGGCAGGCGCAGGGCAAGCAGCTCTCCTACAACAATGTCAACGACACCGACGCGGCCTTCGAGCTGGTCGCGGAATTCGATCCCGCGCGCACGGCGGCGGTGGCGATCATCAAGCATTCCAATCCTTGCGGCGTCGCCGAAGGCGCGAGCCTCGCCGAGGCCTATCGCAAGGCGCTGCGCTGCGATTCCGTCTCGGCTTTTGGCGGCATCGTCGCGCTCAATCGCAAGCTCGACGCCGAGGCGGCGCGCGAGATCGTGAAGATTTTCACCGAGGTCATCATCGCGCCGGAGGCGGATGAGGAGGCGATCGGCATTATTGCGGCGAAGAAGAATTTGCGTCTGCTGCTCACCGGCGGCCTGCCCGATCCGCGCGCGGGCGGGCTCACCTTCCGCAGCGTCTCGGGCGGCTTTCTGGCGCAGTCGCGCGACAATAGCGTCGTCGACGATCTCACCCTCACCGTGGTGACGAAGCGCGCGCCGACTTCGAGGGAGCTGGCGGATTTGAAATTCGCCTTTCGCGTCGCCAAGCATGTGAAGTCCAACGCCATTGTCTACGCGCGCGATCTCGCGACGGTGGGCGTCGGGGCGGGGCAGATGTCGCGCGTCGATTCTTCGCGCACGGCGGCTTTCAAGGCGGAGGAGGCGGCGCGCGAGGCCGGCGTGCGGGAGAGCTTCGCCGTCGGCTCGGTGGTCGCCTCGGATGCGTTCTTTCCCTTCCCGGACGGGCTGCTGGCGGCGGCCTCGGCCGGCGCGACGGCGGTCATTCAGCCGGGCGGCTCGGTCAATGACAAGGATGTGATCGCCGCCGCCGATGAGGCCGGCCTCGCCATGGTGCTGACCGGCGTGCGCCATTTCCGGCACTGAGCCGGCGCGCGCTGCGGCGCAATATGTTTCCGTAATCTGTTGTTTTAGCGCGGGGTGCGCGACATCGTGCCGCGTCCCCCGCGCTGCGCATATTGTCGCGCTGTCGCATTTTGCGGCGAAACGCGGGGAACTGTCGCAGCCTGCGCCAGTCTTTGCCGCCGACCAGCCGATGGCGTGACAATTCCGAGGCGATTTCAGGCAGTTCTAATTGCCATTGTGCGACGCACGGCGCCTAATGATCCCGACAATGACGACGCTCTCCTCTTTCGAGACGAGCATAGATCGGGAGCTGTGCTTGATATCGAGACGACAATAATCTGATCGAAAGTCTTTCGATCGCCCGTCTGTCGTATTTTGACGCGCCTTTCCTTCTCGAATGGCGCTCATGCCGCAGCTCTCCCGCAATTTCGGTCAGATCTCGTCGCGCTGCTCTCACGAGCGGCGTCGCTGGGTCGCGCCGTCACCTCACTTTCCTTCCCAGGGAAAGAGGCCCGCGCCGCTGGGTCGATGACGAGCGGTCACTCAATCCTCCCTAACTTTCCCGGCCGTCTCTTCGAAGGGCGGCCGGGACTTTTCGAAAAAAAAAAGACGGAAACGCCAATGACAGGAACCGGCGATGTGGCCGCCCCGCGTCCACAGCGGCTCGAGGCGGCGAGTGTGGTGGCGGCAGGACTGGCCTTCATTTCTATTTTCGCCGGACCGGCGCGCGCAGACACCACCGACCAGCTGCTCGACCAGCTGAAGGCCAAGGGAATTCTCACCAAGGGCGAATATCGCAAGCTCAAGGCGCGCCACGCGGCCGAGACCGCCGCGCCGGCCCGCGCGGCTGTGGCGAGCCGCGCTGCGCAGCCGCTCGCGACGCCTTCGGATCGCTACATCACGCGTCTCGACAAAGGGATCGGCGCGCGCGTCGGCGCGGTCGACGTGCGTCTGTCCGGGCAGCTCGCCTTTTTCGCGACCGAGCAATTCAAGCAGGCGGGAACGGCGAGCATCGCCGGCGGGCTCGGCGGCGGCAGCCTCTATAATAACTCCTCCGCCATTCGCTCCGGCCTGCTGCCGAGCGCTTTGGCGCTCAATCTCTCGACCGAGCAGGAGGGCTATAAGGTCTCCTTCTCGCTCGGCCTCTACGCCGGCGGCAATAATATTCGCGTCGGCCTGCTCAATGGCAATAGTTCCGGCGCCTCGGTGGCGCTCGGCACGCCGGGGGTCGATCTGCGGCAAGTGTTCGGCGAAATCAGCTCGCCGGACTTGGGCTCGCTGAAGGTCGGCCGCGATCTCGGCCTCTTCGCCGCAGACGCCATTCTCAACGACTTCACGCTATTCGGCGCCGGCACCATCGCCGCCAACGCCAGCCCCTCCAATACGAGCCTCGGCCGCATCGGCTTCGGCTATGTCTATGCGGATTGGATTCCGCAGCTCACCTATACGACGCCGGATTTCCACGGCGTCACCGTTTCGGTCGGCGCCTTCTCGCCCTATCAGCAATTCGACAACGCCGGCTCCTATGTGTCGGCCGCCGGCGTCCTTCCCTATTCGGGCGTTATCACCGGGCATGACCAGCCGGGCTTTCAGGCGCGCGTGAAATATATCGGCGAGCTCGCGCCGGGGATGAAGCTCACACTGTGGACCTCCGGCCTCACCCAGCGGCATCGCGTCGAATCCGGCGACGCCATATTGCTGCCGCGCGGCGCGGGCGTGCGGTCCATGGCGATAGACGCCGGCGGGCGGCTCGACGTCGGCCCTGTGACTCTGGTCGGCTATGGCTATAAGGGCGTCGGCCTCGGCACGACGGGGCTCTATTTCGATGGCGTCGGCTATGATGGCGAGCGGCGCAAATCCTCCGGCTATTACGCCCAGGCCGGCTATACGATCTTCGAGCGCCTGACTTTCGGCGGCAGCTATGGCGTCAGCTATCTCGACGCCAATCTCGCCGATTATCCGGGCCGGCTCGGCGATGGCGCGCTCGTCTCCGCCAACGCCTCGACGATCGGCTTCGTGAAATATCGCTTCACCGATTGGGTCACCTTCCAGAGCGAGTTCGTGCGCTCGGTCTCGCATAATCTGCTGGGGCAGGGGGTGAGGACCAACGCGCTCGTCGCCGGGACGATTTTCTCTTTCTGATCGAAGGGATAGCGGATCTGGCTGCGACAATTTGTGCGGTGCACAAAGTAAGTGTGCTCTCATAATAAAGGGTGGCGGTCGGCCCGGCGACGGTTCGGCTGCCGCCGCCGCGTGTTCGGGCGGCCGTGAAAAGGCGTCTCAAATGCCCCTCTATTCCGCCAGCCTGACGGAGGCGGCGCGTGATAAATTCTTCGGCCGCGGCGAGCTGCCGACAGTCGAGCTGAAACAGCCGATCCTGCGCTCCTGGCTGCGCTGCGCCGAGCTCGGCCTCGACGCCGCCCGGCCGCCGCGCGTCGCGCCGCTCGAGCGGAGCGAGCTGCAGACGTTTCTCGCGCGGCACGAGCGGCTTCGTCGCTTGTGTCGGCCCGAGCTCGACGCGCTGAACGCCGAGGCGCATGAGACGGGCGCGATCGTCATTCTCGCCGATGCGCAGGGCATGGTGGTCGACGCCATAGGCGATATCGGCTTCGCCGGCTATGCGGCGCAAATCGCGCTCAAGCCCGGCGCGCATTGGAGCGAGGCCGCCGCCGGCACCAACGCCATAGGCGCGGCGCTGGCCGAGCGGCGGGCCACGGCCGTGCATGGCGGCGAGCATTTCTACGAGAGCCATAATATTTTGAGCGGCGCGGCGGCGCCCATCGTCGATCCGCGCGGCGTCGTCGTCGGCGCGCTGGCGCTCGCCGCTCACGCCGCCGTGCATCGCGTGCATGCGCTAGGGCTCGTGCGCTTCGCCGTGGAGCAGATCGAGCATCGCTTCTTCGGCGGCGGCGCTTTCGCGGCGGCCACCTTGCTGCGCTTCCACACCGACCCGGCCGTCGTCGGCGCGCCGCGCGAAGGGCTGCTCGCCTTCGACGACGACAAGCGCCTCATCGCCGCCAATCGCCGCGGCCTCTCCTTCGTGCAGCGCGATTGGTGCGCGCTCGATGTGGCGCGATTGGAGGAGCTGTTCGAGCCGCTGCGATCCGGGCCGCAAATGGGGGAGATCATCGGGACCGACGGAAGGCGCTATTACGGCCTCGCCAACACGCCCGGCGCCTGCCGCGCGCGGCCGACCGATTGTCCCTGGGAGCTGCAGGACATCTGCTTCGAGCCGCCCTCGGCGCGGCTCGCGGAGCATAGGCTGCGCGACGCCGAGCTTTCGGCGATGCGCGCGGCGCTCGACGCCTGCGACGGCAATTTCAGCAAGGCCGCTCGCGTGCTCGGCGTGCATCGCAGCACGCTCTATCGCCGCTTGAACGAGCGGGCGGGGGAGAGGGCGCGGTAGCGCTCTCCGATCGAACGATAGGCGCAGCCGCTTCGAGATCGAAGGGCCGCGCCTTTTCGGACTCATTCATCCGCGCTGGCTCACTCGCAGACGCGCATGCGGCGAAAATAGAGGACATTGCCCCAATCATCGGTCACCGGACGGCGGGCGATGTAGCAATTGCTGGGCGCCTCGGAGGCGGCGATGGCGCCGAGCGTCAGAGCGGTCAGCGCGCCCGCGGCGGCGACGCCGCCCCAGTAGTGGCCGTGATGACCGTGATGCCAATAGGGGTCCGCCTGGGCGGTGGAAGCGGTGAAGTTCGAGGCGGCGATGGTGGCGGCCAGCAGGCCGGCGGTGAGGAATTTTTTGGTCATCTTGCGCTCCGTGGCTCGGTGTCGTTCACGCGTCTCGTGAACGTCCCGAACTTACGAAGCGCCGAGCGCCATGGATGTGCGCCTTCGCACCGAGCGGTTCACTCCTCGCTCTGCGCGAGCAGCTTGGCCTGATGATCCGTCGTCAGCGCGTCGAAAATCTCGTCCATCTCGCCTTCCATCACGCGATCGAGCTTGTAGAGTGTGAGATTGATGCGATGGTCGGTGACGCGGCCTTGCGGAAAATTATAGGTGCGGATGCGCTCCGAACGATCGCCCGAGCCGACCTGCGCCTTGCGATCGGCGGAGCGCGCGCTGTCGAGGCGGTGGCGCTCGGCGTCATAGAGGCGCGAGCGCAGCACCTCCATCGCCTTGGCCTTGTTGCGATGCTGCGAGCGCTCCTCCTGCATCATCACGACGATGCCGGATGGAATATGCGTGATGCGGATCGCCGATTCGGTCTTGTTGACATGCTGGCCGCCGGCGCCGCCCGAGCGCATCGTCTCTATGTTGAGATCCTTGTCGTCTATGGCGATATCGACATCCTCCGCCTGCGGCAGCACGGCGACCGTCGCTGCGGATGTGTGAATGCGCCCCTGCGTCTCCGTCGCCGGCACGCGCTGCACGCGATGCACGCCGGATTCGAACTTCAATTTCGCATAGACGCCGCGGCCGGCGATCTCGGCCACGATCTCCTTATAGCCGCCGAGCGCGCCGTCGCTGGCGGAGAGAATCTCGACGCTCCAGCCCTTGACGGCGGCGTAGCGCTGATAGGCGCGGAAGAGATCGCCGGCGAAGAGCGAGGCCTCGTCGCCGCCGGTTCCGGCGCGCACCTCGAGAATGACGCCCTTCTCGTCGGCGGAGTCTTTCGGCAGCAAAGCGAGCTTCAGCTCTTGCTCGGCGCTGGTCAGCGCTTCCTGCGCGACATCGAGCTCGCCTTCGACGAAGGCGCGCATATCGGGATCGATCGCCGGATCGGCGAGCATCTCGCCCGCGCCGGCGATCTCGGCCTGCGTCGCGCGATAGATTTTGATCTTGGCGACGACATCGTCGAGCATGGCGAGCTCGCGAGACAGCGCGACGAAGCTCGCCGCGTCCGGCCCCGAGCTGAGCCTGTCGGCGATCTCCTCGTGACGACGCAGAATGAGGTCGAGCTTGTCTTGGGCGAACATGGGGCTTGCCGAGCGAGAGGGTAGGGGATGGCGTGGAGCGAGGCGCGAGCGTCGCTAGCGGCCCCGGTCTTTCGCGGCGATTGCCGAAATCGACGCGTTCACCCTCGGGAGGGTCGGATGGCGAAGCCATCCGGGGTGGGGTTCCCCGCGAAAGACTCGGCGGAAACACCCCCTCCCGATCGCCTTCGGCGCTCGACCTCCCCCCTCGAGGGGGAGGTGGAAACGCCTCTCCCGGCCAGCTTTCGCGTTTTGGCGCATGCTCAAACCGGAATATCGCGTGCGGCGGCGAATTCGCGCAAAGTCTCGCGCAGGCTCGGCGCGCCGTCCTCCCTGGCGAGCAGCGAGGCCAGGAAAACCTCCGCCTCGTCGAGATTGACGGCGAGAATCATCGCCTTCACCGGTCCGATCGACGACGGCGACATGGACAGCGAGCGATAGCCGAGCGCGAGCAGCGCCAGCGCCTCCAGCGGACGGCCGCCCATCTCGCCGCAGAGCGTCACCGTCTTGCCGGCGCGCTTGCCCGCGGCGGCGATGCGCTCCAACGCGCGCAGCACGGGGGTGGAGAGCGTGTCGTAGCGCTTGGAGACGCGCGTGTTGTCGCGATCGGCCGCATACATATATTGCACGAGATCATTGGAGCCGACCGACAGAAAATCGGCGCGCGCGGCGATGCTGTCCAGCTCCCACAGCAGCGAGGGCACCTCGACCATGGCGCCGAGCTGCACATCGGTCGGCGGCATATGGCCGTGGCGCTGGAGATGCGCGAGCTCGCGATGCGCGATCGCTTTGGCCGCCTCGAATTCCGCGACATTGGCGATCATCGGAAACATGATGCGCACGTCGCGTCCGCCGGCCGCTTTCAGCATGGCGCGGATCTGCATCCGCAACAGGCCCGGCCGATCGAGGCCGATGCGGATGGCGCGCCAGCCGAGCGCGGGATTCTCCTCCTCGATCGTCGCCATATAGGGCAGGATTTTATCGCTGCCGATGTCGAGCGTGCGGAAGGTCACGGGGCGGTCCTGCACGGCGTCGAATACCGCCTTATAGAGCAGGAACTGCTCGTTCATGCGCGGGAAGCGCGGCGCCAGCATGAATTGCAGCTCGGTGCGGAACAGGCCGATGGAGCGCGCGCCGGTCTCGTGCAGATGCGGCACGTCGACGATGAGGCCGGCGTTCATATGCAGCGCGATCTCGACGCCGTCCTTGGTGACGGCGGGCACGTCGCGCAGCTTGGCGTATTGCTCCATACGGCGGGCGCGCAGCCGCGCCTTCTCGCCATAGGCGGTCTGAACGTCCGGCGGCGGGCGGATGTGGACGTCGCCGGTCACGCCGTCCACGATGACGGCGTCGCCCGCCTCGACGAGATCGGTCACATTGGCGGCGAGGCCGACCGTGGCGATGCCGAGCGCGCGGGCGACGATGCCGACATGGCTCGCCGGGCCGCCTTCCTCGAGCACGAGGCCGCGCAGCCGCGAGCGGTCGTAGTCGAGCAGCGCGGCCGGCCCCATGTTGCGGGCGATGAGAATGGCGTTCTCGGGGATCGATTCGCGCTCGGCGACATAGCTCTGCCCGGTGAGCTGATGCAGCAGCCGATTGGCGAGATCGTCGAGATCGTGGAGCCGATCGCGCAGATAGGGGTCGGTCTGGCGTTGCAGCTTGGCGCGGGCGTCGTTCTGCACGCGCTCCACCGCGGCCTCGGCCGTCAGGCCGCTCAGCACGGCCTCGTGCAGGCGCCGCACCCAGCCGCGGTCATTGGCGAAGATGCGCACCGCCTCCAGCACCTCGCGATGCTCGCCGGCGCCCATGCGGTCGCCATGGGCGACCAATTCATCGATGGAGAGGCGCATCGCCTCTATCGCCGCATCGACGCGCTGGACCTCCGCGGCGATATCCTCGGCGATGAGCTGCTTCACCACGACGCGGGGCTCGTGCAGCACGGCGTAGCCGAGCCCGACGCCCTCGCACATGGGCGCGCCCTTCACCGCCACCGGGCGGTCGAGCGCGAAGCTCTCCGGCGTCTTGGCGATGGAGCGCAGCTCGCCCGAGGCGATCATCTCGGCGACCAGCATCGCCGTCGTCTGCAGCGCCTCTATCTCCTCCTCGGAATAGATGCGCCGCACGCGGTTCTGCACGACGAGCACGCCGAGCGTGTTGCCGCCGCGCAATATCGGCACGCCGAGGAAGGAGTGGTAGATCTCCTCGCCCGTCTCCGGCTTGTAGGAGAAGGAGGGGTGCTCTTGCGCCTCGGAGAGGTTCAGAGGCTCGGCGCTTTTGGCGATGAGGCCGACGAGGCCCTCGCCGGCGTGCATTGTGGTGAGATGCACCGCCTCGCGATTGAGGCCTTCGGTCGCATAGAGCTCGAGCCGCTGATCGGCGCGCAGCACATAGACCGAGCAGACTTCCGCCACCATATTGGACGCGATGAGCACGACGATCTTGTCGAGCCGCGCCTGCGCGCTCACCGGCTCCGCCATGACCTCGCGAAGCCGGCGGAGCAGCAAGCGGGGTCCGCCGAGAGCGCTACGCATCCAGTTTCCTTAGTTTTCGACAGGCTGTAGTCGCCAGACGAGGGCTCTGCGCGGACGCATCTCCCAAATCTAGAGAACTTCTAAATTTCTGCCCTGTTCCTGTTTCAGCGTATATTGGCCCCGTCCGGCCTCCGCAAGCGCGGCCGCTCGGCCGCCCGCGACACGCAAAGACCATACCGGCTTGCAGAGCGACGACTTAGCCGGTACCAGTCAAAATTCAGACAAGAAGAAATCCGAAAGCCGACCGGTCCGCCCCGCGACAATCGGACTTTTTGGGCCTGCGCGCCAGAGACGAGATTCGTGCCGCTATCCAGATATCTGATCGCCCTAATGTTTCTCGTCCTTTGCGGGTCGCGGGCGCTCGCCATCGATTCCGTGCGCGTGCCGCAGGACGCCGCCGCCATCGACCTCACCCATGCGGTCGAGAAATATTCCTCCGAGGGCGACCGCCTGCAGGTGTCGACCGCCCCCGGCTCCGATGGAATCATCCGACGCATCGAAGTGGGCGCCAAGGAAGCAGGCACCCGCCCGAGCTGGATCGTCTTTGCGCTCACAAATGATACGGACGAGCAGCTGGAGCGTCTGATCGTTGCCCCGCATTTCCGCCTTCAGGGGTCGGGAGTGATCTGGCCGGATCTCGGCGCGACGCGCATTTCGGCGATCACCGCGAGCCAAGGGTTCCCGCCGGAGCATGAGGAAAGCGGGGACGCCGATGTTTTTCGCCTGACCCTCGATCCCGGCACGACGATCACCTATGTCGCCGAGCTGCGCACGCCCAATCTGCCGCAGCTCTATCTGTGGGAGCCGGACTCCTACAAGGACAAGGTGACGAGCCTCACCCTCTATAAGGGCATCGTCATCGGCATCGCCGGCCTGCTGGCGCTGTTCCTGACCATCGTCTTCGTCGTCAAAGGCGCGGTGATCTTCCCGGCGGCGGCGGCGCTCGCCTGGTCGGTTCTGGCCTATGTCTGCATCGATTTCGGCTTTTGGGCCAAGATTTTCGGCGTCGACCCCAACGCCGACCGCATCTGGCGCGCCGGCGCCGAGACGGTGCTGTCGGCGACCTTGGTGGTGTTTCTCTTCGCCTATCTCAACCTCAACCGCTGGCATGTGCGCGCCTGGCATGTGGCGGCGCTCTGGCTGCTGATTCTCGCCGATCTCGTCGGCCTCGCCATTTTCGACGCGCCAGTGGCGGCGGGCGTCGCCCGCATCTCGCTGGCAACCGTCTCGGCCGTCGGCTTCGTGCTGGTCCTGTATTTGGCGACGCATGGCTTCGACCGCGCCATCATGCTGATTCCGACATGGTTTCTGCTGCTGCTCTGGGTCTGCGCGGCGGGCTTTACCGTGGCCGGCTGGCTGACCAATGATCTGGTCTCGCCGGCGCTGGTCGGCGGCCTGGTGCTGATCGTGATGCTGATCGGCTTCACCGTTATGCAAAATGCCTTCGCCAGCGGCGGCCTCGCCCATGGCGCGATCTCCGACACGGAACGCAAGGCGCTGGCGCTCACCGGCGCGAACGAGATCGTCTTCGATTGGGACGTGCCGGCCGACTACATCTATGTGAGCCCGGAGGTGGAGGAGCAGCTCGGCCTCGACCGTGGCGGGCTCGAGGGGGCGGCCTCCTCCTGGCTCGCTCTGCTGCATCCTTTCGAGCACGACCGCTATCGCGCCTGCCTGGACGCGCTGCTCGAGCAGCGGCGCGGGCGCATTAATCAGGAATTCCGGCTGCGCGCCGCCGACGGCCATTATTTCTGCTACCGGCTGAGGGCGCGGCCGGTCATCGGGCCGGACGGCGAGGTCATCCGCGTCGTCGGCACGCTCATCGACGTCACCGACGAGCGCAACGCCCGTGAGCGGCTGCTGCATGACGCCGTCCACGACAATCTGACCGGCCTGCCGAATCGCGAGCTGTTTTTCGACCGGCTGGAGGTGGCGCTGGTCTTCGCCGGTCTTGAGGCTGGGCTGCGTCCGACCGTGCTCGCCGTCGATATCGACCGTTTCCGCCAGATCAACGAGCAGGTGGGCGTCGCCACCGGCGATTCGATCCTGCTCACCATCGCCCATCGACTGACCCGGCTCTTGCAGCAGCAGGACACTCTGGCGCGGCTCGACGGCGATCGTTTCGCCATCATCCTCGTCTCCGAGACCGACGTCGACCATGTGATCACGCTCGCCGATTCGGTGCGGCGCACGCTGGCGACGCCGGTGCGCTTCACCGATCGCGAGATTTCGCTGTCGGTGTCGATCGGCGTGGCGCTCTTCGACAAGGAATTGCATCCCGACCGCCACGAAATGCTGGAGGACGCCGAGATCGCGCTGCGCCACGCCAAAAAGCTCGGCGGCAATCGCATAGAGGTGTTCCGCCCGGCGATGCGCGCGCAACGCTCCGATCGGTTGACCCTTGAGGCCGATCTGCGCCGCGCGCTGGAGCGCGGCGAGATCAAGGTGTTCTTCCAGCCCGTGGTGCGGCTCGAGGATCGCACCATCGCCGGCTTCGAGGCGCTTCTGCGCTGGGACCATCCGCGCCTCGGCCAGCTCGATCCGAGCGAGTTCGGCCAGGTCGCCGAGCAGACCGGCCTCGTCGTCGATTTCGGCCTTTTGGCGCTGGAGCGCACGGCCCGCGAGCTGGCCGCCTGGCAGCGCGCGCTCGCCGTCGATCCGCCGATCTTCGCCTGCGTCAATATCGGCTCGCGGCAATTGCTGCGGCACGATCTCTTGCGCGATGTGAAGAGCGTGCTGATGCGCAACGACATCGTCAAAGGCAGCCTCAAGCTCGCGCTCGGCGAGGGGCTGGTGATGGAAAATCCCGAATATGCCGCGCAAATGCTGGGCCGCATCAAGGAGCTGGGCGCCGGCCTCGCGATGAGCGATTTCGGCTCCGGCTATTCCTCGCTCGCCTATCTGCAGAGCTTCCCCTTCGACACGATCAAGATCGGCCGCTCCTTCACGCGCCAGACCGGCAAGGGCTCGCGCGCGGTGATTCTGCGCTCGCTCATCTCGCTGGCGCATGATCTCGGCATGGATGTCGTCGCCGAGGGCGCCGAGACCGAATCGGACGCTATCGAGCTCTATCAGCTCGGCTGCGCCTATGCGCAGGGCTATGCCTTCGGCCGCCCGATCAGCCCGATGGAGGCGCGAAGGCTGGTGGGCGCGGCGCCCGAGGCGGCGTAGGGCTGGGACTCTCCTTCTCCCACTCGGGGAGAAGGTGGCCCGACGAAGTCGGGTCGGATGAGGGTCCTTTCGAATATCCATACGCTTTGCGTCATCGCGCAAATAATCGTAAACGGCGAGATCGGCGCGAGCCCTCATCCGACCCTCGCTGACGCGAGGGCCACCTTCTCCCACAAGTGGGAGAAGGGGCGCGCGCTGGTTTTTGATGCTCGGATGTTGTCATGGCCTCTGATGACGCTCCTTCCCGCAAGCGCGGACCAAGACCGCTGACGCCGATCGAAGATCTCTCGCCGCGGCGGGCGAAGCTCGAATATTCGCGGCTCGCGGAAGAGCTCGCCGAATATGACCGCCGCTATTATCAGGAAGACTCCCCCGCGGTCAGCGACGCCGACTATGACGCGCTGCGCCAGCGCTATGAGGCTTTGGAAAAAGCCTTTCCCGAGCTTTCGTCCGACGTTTCGCTGACCAAGAAGGTCGGCTCGGCGCCGGCGGAGAAATTCGCGAAAATAAAACATGTCGTGCCGATGCTCTCGCTCGGCAACGTCTTCGCGGAGGAGGAGGTCCATGAATTCGTCGCGCGCGTGCGGCGCTTTCTGGGCTTTTCCGACGAGGCGCCGCTCTTCTTTACCGCCGAGCCGAAAATCGACGGCCTCTCCTGCTCGCTGCGCTATGAGAAAGGCGCGCTCGTCTATGCCGCGACGCGCGGCGATGGCTATGAGGGCGAGGACATCACCGCCAACATCCGCACGCTCGAAGAAATTCCGCAGCGCCTGCATGGCGAGAGCTGGCCGGATGTGCTGGAGGCGCGCGGCGAGGTCTATATGCGGCGCGAGGATTTCTTCGCGCTCAATGAGCGGCAGGCGGCGGCGAATAAGCCGCTCTTCGCCAATCCGCGCAATTCCGCCGCGGGCTCGCTGCGCCAGCTCGATCCCAAAGTGACGGCGAGCCGGCCTTTGCGCTTCTTCGCCTATAGTTGGGGCGAGGTGAGCGTCATGCCGTCCGACACGCAATATGGCATGGTGCAGGCGCTGGCGAGCTTCGGCCTGCCGACCAATCCGCTCACCAAAATTTGCGTCAGCGCCGAGGAGATGCTCGCGCATTTCCGCGACATAGAAGCGCGCCGCGCCACGCTCGGCTATGACATAGACGGAGTCGTCTACAAGGTGGATGACATTGGCCTGCAAATCCGTCTCGGATTCGTCTCGCGCGCGCCGCGCTGGGCGGTGGCGCATAAATTTCCCGCCGAGCAGGCCAAGACCATCGTGCGCGGCATAGACATAAATGTCGGCCGCACCGGCGCGTTGACGCCGATCGCGCGGCTGGAGCCGGTGACGGTCGGCGGCGTCGTCGTCTCCAACGCCACGCTGCACAATGAGGACGAGATCGCGCGCAAGGATATTCGCGTCGGCGACACGGTCGTCGTGCAGCGCGCCGGCGACGTCATTCCGCAGATCGTGGAGGTCGTTCTCGACAAGCGGCCGGAGGGGACGAAGCCTTATGAGTTTCCGCATGTCTGCCCGGCCTGTGGCTCGGCCGCGGTGCGCGAGATCGATGAGAAGACCGGCGAGGCAGATGTCGTGCGCCGCTGCACCGGCTCGCTGGTTTGTCCGGCGCAGGCGATCGAGCGGCTGAAGCATTTCGCCTCGCGCAACGCCATGGACATAGAAGGGCTCGGCGACAAGCAGATCGAGGCTTTCTTCGAGGAAGGCCTTATTCGCACGGCCTCCGAAATCTTCACTTTGGCCGAACGAAACCGAGCGAGCCTCACCAAGCTCGAGAATCGCGAGGGCTATGGCGAGACCTCGGTGCGCAATCTCTTCGTCGCGATCGACGCGCGGCGCAGCGTGCCGATCAATCGCTTTCTGTTCGCGCTCGGCATTCGCCATGTCGGCGAGACCAACGCCAAGCGCCTCGCGCGGCATTTCGCCGATTTTGCGAGCCTTCGCGATACTGCGCGCGAGGCCGCGCCGGGAAGCGAAGCGCGCGAGCGTATCGAATCGATCGAAGGCATTGGCGGCGTCGTCGCCGAGGCGCTCTATGACTTCTTCGCCGAGAAACACAATGAGGACGAGATCGAAGCGCTTCTCGCGCATGTGACGCTAGAGCCCATGCCGCAGATCGAAAGCGCTTCGCCCGTCGCCGGCAAGACGGTGGTCTTCACCGGCGCGCTGGAGCGGCTGACGCGCGAGGAGGCCAAGGCGCAGGCCGAACGTTTCGGCGCGAAAATCTCCGGCTCCGTGTCGAAAAAGACCGATCTCGTCGTGGCGGGGCCGGGCGCGGGCTCCAAGCTGGCCAAGGCCAAGGAGCTCGGCGTCGAGGTCATCAGCGAAGAGGAATGGTTTACGCGAACGAACCAGTAGGGGCGCGGTCGACCGCCGTGGCGCGAAATGGTAAGACGAGCCGCTATTTTAGATGCGCGCGGCGAGATTCGTTTGTGAGGACAAAGATGAGCCAGCTCTCACCGGAAAAAATCCTCGGTCTCGGCTTCGCCTTTTGGAACTCGAAAGTCTTGCTCTCGGCGGTCGAGCTCGGCCTGTTCACCGTTCTGGCGGAAGGCCCGGCCGACGACGAAACGCTGCGCGCCCGCCTCGGCCTGCATCAGCGTTCGGCGCGCGATTTCTTCGATGCGCTGGTGGCGCTCGGAATGCTCGAGCGCGAAAACGGCCTCTATCGCAACACGGCGGAGACGGACCTCTTTCTCGATCGCGCCAAGCCGAGCTATGTCGGGCAAATATTGGAAATGTCCAATCTGCGCTTGTTCTCGAGCTGGAACCGCCTCACCGATGCGTTGCGCACCGGCGCGGCGCAGAGCGAGAACGCCGCCGAGGGGGATTTTTTCGGCGCTCTCTACGCCGATCCGCAAAAGCTGCGCGGCTTCCTCACCGCGATGAGCGGCATAAGCGCCGGTCCGGCGCAGGCCATCGCCGCGAAATTCCCGTGGAAGGATTATGCGAGCTTCATCGATGTCGGCTGCGCGCAGGGCATGGTTCCCGTCACGGTCGCGCGCGCGCATCCGCATCTGACGGGCGGCGGTTTCGATCTGCCGCAAGTGCAGCCGGTGTTCGACGATTTCGTTGCGCAGAACGGCCTATCGGATCGGCTGCGTTTCTATCCGGGCGATTTCTTCAAGGATGCGCTGCCCAAGGTCGACGTCATCGTCATGGGGCATATTCTCCACGATTGGAATCTCGAGGAGAAGCGCCTGCTGCTGGCGAAGGCCTATGAGGCGCTGCCGAAGGGCGGGGCGCTCATCGTCTATGAGGCGCTGATCGATGACGAGCGCAAGACCAACGCCTTCGGCCTGCTGATGAGCCTCAACATGCTGATCGAGACGCCCGGCGGCTTCGATTACACAGGCGCGGATTGCCAGGGCTGGATGCGCGAAGCCGGGTTCTTCGAGACGCGCGTCGAGCATTTGCTCGGGCCGGATTCGATGGTCGTCGGCGTGAAGTGAGTCGCGCGATTCTCGCCGACCTTCGCCGCCGCGACGTCATGGCCGGGCTTGTCCCGGCCATCCACGCCAACGCGCCGAATCGTCTTAGAAGTTTGGCGTGATGCAGAAGCTCCGGCGGCGCACGACGTGAGATCGTCGATGGTGGGCGCTTTCCTTCGTTTTCTCAGCTGCTTGGCGTGGATGGCCGGGACAAGCCCGGCCATGACGGCGGCAGTGTCTCGCGATGCGCGAATCCGATAGCCCGCTGCGGGGGAGAGGGGACGTTCGGCGCCTCTACGGGCATTCCTTCTGCACGCGGCCGAGCGCGTCCGAGAGGCCCTTCAGCGAGTAAGTATCGGTCGTGGCATTGCCCTTGGCCGAAGGCGCCTTGACGATGAGCTTGGAGCCGCTCTTCAGAGCCTCGACGAATTCTTTCTCCTTCGCCGGATTCTTCACCCAGGCGTTGGCGCCTTTGGTCACGAGCTCGAAATTGTCGCCGTCTATGTCGGCGCTGGCGGCGCCGCCGTCCTTGGCCGCGAAGCCCAGAATGATCGCCACCTCATTGCGAACGCCTTCGGCCGGCCGCGTCGAGATGAAGACATAGGCCTTGTCGCGCTGCAGCTTCGCCGGCTGGCGATCCTTCGGCTCGGCGAGCGCATAGCAGGTCTTGTCCTTGCCCTGCCCATGCGCGGTCATGGCGTTCCAATCGCCATAGGAGCCGATGGCGGTCGGCGTCTTGGCGCCGGCCTTCTCCTTCTCGGCCGGCTTGTCCTTGCCGGCTTTGGCGTCCTTGTCCTTGCTCGCCTGGTCCTTGCCGCCTTTGGCGGGCTTGCCGTTCTTGTCCTTGGCGGGCTTGGCGTCAGGCTCCTCGGAATCATCCGCGGCCGCGGCCTTTTTCGCGTCCGCAGGCTTCTTCGCCTCGGCGGCTTTTTTCGCGTCCGCGGGCTTTTTGGCGGCGTCCGGCTTTTTTGCTTCGCCCGGCTTGGCGGGCTCGGCCTTTTTCGCCTCCGGCTTTTTTGCCTCCGACTTGGCGGGTTTCTTCTTATCGGCCTTGGTTTCGGCGGCCGCATCCTCGGCCGCCGGCTTTTCTTTGGCGAGCGCCGGCGCCGCGACAGTGAGGCCGAGGCCGGCGGCGAGAAGGAGGGGGAGGACAGAAGGGCGAATCATAGCGTGAATTCTATCGTCCGAGCCTGTGGCGAACCAGTGGCGGCGTCGCAGATGAAAGCCGATCGCTGGAATGTTTCCTGCTTGGCGCGGGCGCGCGAAAGACGCGCGCGAAACGGGATGTTTCCATGGCCAGACGGCACATTCTCTATATCGAGCGCGGCAAATTGCCGGACCGCGCCGCTCATCAAAAGGCGATCGACGCCGCCAAGATCGGCGTCGCGCTGGATCACGACTACGCGCCCTTCGCCGTCGAGGGCTATCTGCCCTGCACATACGACGGCGAGGACGCCGGCTTCGACATTCGCTTCTCGGAGCGCGACACCGCTGCGGCGCTGTCGCCGGAGCTGGCCGCGGCGATCGGCGGCAGAGACGCGCAGATCGCCATCAAATGGTCGAGCGATCCCCGCGAGAAGATCGCGGCGCTGGCCTTCAGCGCCGCGCTCGCCAAGGATTTCGACGCGATCGCCCATGATCCCGACAAGGACAAGATCATCGCCGCCGACGCGCTGCTGAAGCAGGCGAAGGCGGCGCTCGACGAATTATAGAGTTTCGCGCCGCCGCAGCAGGACCAGCCGGCCATCGACCGGCTGGTTGGCCTCTATGCGGATCGTCGTCGCCCGCGAGACGAGCGGGACGAAGTCCTTCTGAGAGAGCGTCTCTATATAGGCCGGGTCATGCGTGAAGCGGCCTGCGGGATCGAGCGTGTAATCCGCGCCGGTGCCGGTCTCGAAGCTGAACGCGAAGACGCCGCCCGGCGCAAGATGCGCCGCCACGCCGTCGAACAGCGCCGAGAGATCGCCGAGATAGATCAGCAAATCCAGCGCGACGACGAGATCGAAGCGCTCGTCGCAGTCGGCCAGGAACGCCTGCGCGTCCTGTTCCACGAGCTGCGCATAGAGCCCGCGCTCGCGCGCTTTTTCCAGCATGCGCGGGGAGAGGTCGACGCCGACGATCTGCGCGCCGAAGCCGGCGAGCATGGGCGCCGCGAGGCCGGTGCCGCATCCGAGGTCGAGAATGCGCGGAAAGCTGCGTGCGGTTTCCGCCAGCAGCGGCTGCAATGTCTCCGGCAGCCGATAGCCGAGCGTCTCTGTGAGATGACGGTCGAAGTCCGGCGCATAGAGATCGAAGCAGGCGGCGATATAGGCCGGCGAGGCGCGGTCGCGCGGCGTCCCGCGCAGCGCGTCGAGATGGAAGGGGATGATCTGATCATCAGGCGCCGCGCGCAGCAGCGCCTCGCCGAAGCGAATCGCCGCCTCCTTATGGCCGAAGCCGCAGAGAGCGCGGAAGACGGTGCGGCCGATGCGCGCATCCTCCTCCGCGTGAAGCCCGGCGCCGCGCCGGTAGGCGGCGAAGGCTTCCTCGGGCGAGGCTTCCAAAGCCGTTTCCACGCAAGCGGCGAGCGCATATTTGCGGACGATCGCGGCTTCCTCCGGTAGAGCGACGGCGGCCTGTTCCAGAGCGGCGCGTGCGGCGGCGAACTCGCCGATCAGATAGAGCGTCTGGCCGTAGCAGGCGTAGAGGCCGGGCGTGGCGACGCCGCGATCCAGCGCGCCGCGCAGCAGCGTGACGGCCTCGTCATAGCGGCGGCTCTCGAGGCAGATGAGGCCGAGCCCTGTCGCCGCCTCGGCGCAGGCGGGGTCGAGATCGAGCGCTGCGAGATAGGAATGCTCGGCGGTGGCGGTCTCGCCGATCTCGTTGCAGAGGCTGGCGACGGTGAGCCAGACCTGCACCCGGCTCGGATCGCGCTCGAGCGAGGCGATGAAGCATTGCAGCGCGTCGGCCTTGCGGCCGTCGAGCCAGAGCACAGCGCCGAGATCGGCGAGGAGATGGGCGTCCTCGGGCGTCAGCGAGGCCGCCGTCGTCAGAGCGGCGACGGCGCCGGTCACATCGCCCTCCTGCCAGAGGCCGAGGCCGAGATAGCGCAATGCTTTGACCGGCGATTCGCCGGCGTCCATCATTTCAGCGAAACGAGGAAAGCGCGCGCGCCAGACGCCGAGCGTGTCGATGAGGTCCGGCGGCGACGGCGGAGAAATATGCAGACTCATGCGGCTATGCTCCCGAAACAAACGGGACATAGTCTGCCGCGCGGAGCTGTCGTCAGGCTTGCCTGGCGCTTCATCCGCGCCGAGGCTCGCTCGGACGCGGAACGTCAGCCGTCCTTTTTCGCCGCCATCATGTAATTCACATCGGTGTCGTGGCTCTTGCGCCAGCTGCGCGTCAGCGGCTGGAAGCTCATGCCGGAGCGGTCGATCTCGCGCAGTCCGGCGCGGCGCAGCCAGGCGGATAATTCGTCGGGCCGGACGAATTTGTCGTGGTTGTGCGTGCCGCGCGGCACCCAGCCCAGCACATATTCGGCGCCGAGAATTGCCAGCGCATAGCTCTTCAGCGTGCGGTCTATCGTGGCGAGAAACAGCATTCCGCCGGGCTCGACCAGCGAGGCGAGCGTCGCGATGAAGTCGCTCTGTCCTTCGACATGCTCCAGCACCTCCATGGCGACGACGATATCGAAGCGCGCGCCTTCCGCGGCCAGCGCCTCGGCGGTGCTGTTGCGATAGGCGATGTCGAGGCCGGAGCGTTCCGCATGGCGGCGCGCCACCTCTATATTATTGGGCGCGGGATCGACGGCTGTCACCTTCGCGCCCAGCTCAGCCAGGGATTCGCTCAATATGCCGCCGCCGCAGCCGATATCGACGAGCCGCAGCCCTTCGAGCGGTTGCGCGTCATGACGGTCGCGCGGCGCACCATCCGTGCGGAAATGGCGGCATGCGTGGTCGCGGATGTAGTCGACGCGAACCGGGTTGATGTCGTGCAAAATGCCCATCTTGCCCGAGGCGTCCCACCACAGCTCGCCGAGCCGGTCGAAACGGTCGACGTCTTTCGGGTCGATGCTGGCGGAATGGGGGCGGTCATGATGCTGCGGCACGCTTGTCCTCTTTTGTTCGGCCTCGGCGGCCGCTCTCGCGATCTGGAGCTCTCCCTCGTGCTTCGAGACGGCTCCTTCGGAGCCTCCTCAGCATGAGGGAGAGGATTGCTCCCTTCACCAGTGGCGCTCCTCATGCCGAGGAGCCCGCGTAGCGGGCGTCTCGAAGCACGCGGAACCCCGCCGCGGCGTTGACACCGGCGGCGGGGGCGTCACATATACGCCCGCTTTTGGTCGGATGCGAGCGGCCATCCGGCTCGCCCGAGCCGGGCCCGTGTTTCCAATCTAGGTCGGTCATGGCTCGTCTGGTGATGAAATTCGGCGGCACCTCGGTCGCCAATGTGGAGCGCATCCGCAATGTCGCGCTCCATGTGAAGCGCGAGGTGGAGGCGGGATATAAGGTCGCTGTCGTGGTCTCGGCCATGTCCGGCAAGACCAATGAGCTGGTCGCCTGGTGCAAGGACGCCGCCGCTCTGCACGATCAGCGCGAATATGATTCCGTCGTCGCCTCGGGCGAGCAGGTGACTGCCGGCTTGCTCGCCATCGCCTTGCAGAATCTCGGTCTTCCGGCGCGCTCCTGGCTCGGCTGGCAAATCCCGATCCTGACCAGCGACGCCCATGGCTCGGCGCGCATCCAATCTATCGACGGCTCCGCTTTGCGCGCCGGCTTCGATCGGGGCGAGGTCGCCGTCATCGCGGGCTTCCAGGGAGTTCACCAGCCGAGCGGCCGCATCACCACGCTCGGCCGCGGCGGCTCGGACACCAGCGCCGTCGCCGTCGCCGCCGCCATAGAGGCGGATCGCTGCGACATTTATACGGATGTCGACGGCGTTTACACCACCGATCCGCGCGTCGTTCCCAAGGCGCGGCGCATGGAGCGCATCGCCTTCGAGGAGATGCTGGAGATGGCCTCGCTCGGCGCCAAGGTGCTGCAGGTGCGCTCGGTCGAGGTGGCCATGGTGCATGGGGTCCGCACCTTCGTCCGCTCGTCCTTCGACGATCCGGCCCGTCCCAACAGCGGCACGCTGATCTGCAAAGAGGAGGATATAGTGGAAGCCCAGGTCGTGACAGGCATCGCCTTCTCGCGCGACGAGGCGCAGATCACGCTTCGCCGCGTCGCCGACAAGCCGGGCGTGGCGGCCGCCGTCTTCGTGCCGCTGGCCGAGGCCGGCGTCAATGTCGACATGATCGTGCAGGTCGCCTCCGACGCGACCATGACCGACATGACCTTCACCGTGCCGGCCGCCGAATATGAGCGCTGCCTCTCCATTCTCGAGAAGGCCAAGCCCTCGATCGGCTATGCCGGGCTCACCGGCGCCAAGGATGTGGCGAAGGTCTCGGCGATCGGCATCGGCATGCGCAGCCATGCCGGCGTCGCCGCCCGCGCCTTCAAGGCGCTCGCCGACAAGGGCGTCAATATTCGCGCCATCACCACATCGGAGATCAAATTCTCCGTGCTGATCGACGCCGCTTATACAGAACTCGCCGTCCGCACGCTGCATTCGCTCTACGGCCTCGACGCCGAGTGAGGCCGGCTGCGAATTCGTCGCAATCGCCGCGTAATTGTCGAGACTGAGCTTTTTAAAAATAGGAGCCGAGCATGGAAGAATTGATCGCCCGCATTTCCACAGCGCTCGGCGTCGAGCCCGAGACGGCGCGCCTCGCCGCCGGCCATGTGCTCGGCTTCTTCCGCAAGGAATTCCCGGACGGTCCGGCCGCCGATCTCATCGCCAAGCTGCCCGGCGCCGAGGAGGCGATCGCCGCGGCCGAGGCGGCTCCGGCTGCGGATGGCGGGCTGCTCGGCGGCTTGCTGGGCGGGCTCGGCGGCCTCGTTGGCGGCTCCAAGGGCGATCTGATGGCGCTCGCCGGACGGCTCTCCAGCGTCGGCCTCTCCATGGATCAGAGCCAGGCGCTCGCCAAGGAGTTCTTCGCTCACGCCGAGGGGCTAGTCGGCAAGGAGAAGCTGAAGGAAATTACCGATTCGGTGCCGGGGCTGTCGCAGTTTTTGTGAGACGGCTCTCGTCCGAGCGTCCAGCCGGTGGACAGAAGCGAGTTAGCGTTGTCTGCGTCGCAGCTGCGACAGGCGCAGACCGAATGCGCGCAGGCAGACGGCGAGAACGCTCCCATAGACGAGCGCTCCCGCCGCGCCGAGCAGCAGCAGCGCGGCGATGTCGCGCAATGGCCCGAGGCGCCCGGCCAGCGCCATCGCCGGCCCATAGCCATAGAGCGCGGTCGCCAGCAGCGGTAAGCTGGCGCAAAGGCTCGCGATCGAAACACGCAAAAACGTCTCGTCGAAGCGCATCGCCCCGCGATGCAGCGCCAGGCCGATCAGCGCCGCGAGATTGATCCAGAGGCCGACGGAGGTCGCAGTGGCGAGGCCCGGCGCGCCCATGGGCTCATAGAGCGCGATCTTCAGCCCCACATTCACGACGACGGCGCCGAGCGCGATATACATGGGCGTCTTGGTGTCGCCATGCGCTTGAAAGCTCGCGCGCGCCGAGGCGATCAGCACCAGCGCCATCAGCCCGCCGCCATAGGCCGCGAGCACATCGGCGGCGGCCACGGCGTCGGTGTGGGTGAAGGCGCCGCGCAGGAAGACGCCGCTCATGATCAGCTCGGGGATTGTCACGAAGGCGATGAAGAAAGGCGCGGCCAGCGCGATGGTCAGCGCCATCACGCGATTTTGCGCCGCATGGGCGCCGTCCTCGTCGCCAGCGGCGATGCGGCGGCTCATCTCCGGCAGCAGCACAGTGCCGGCCGCGAGGCCGATGACGCCATTGGGCAGCTGATAGATGCGATCGGCGTAAGTGATCGAGGAGACGCCGCCATCGGGCAGCATAGAGGCGATGATCGTATCGGCGAAAATGGCGATCTGCCCACTCGCCGAGCCGATCACCGCCGGCCCCAGCATCAGGAAGAATTCGCGCACGCGCGTCCAATGCGGCCGCGCGAGGCCCTCCATCACGCCGATCATGCGCGCGTTGGCCATCAGCAGCGCGAGCTGCAAGACGCCCGAAATGGTCACGCCCCAGGCGGCGGCATAGGCCGCGCTCGGAAATAGAAAGGCGACCGCGAGCGCCGCCATCATGGAGAGATTGAGCAGATTGGGCGCGAAGGCGGGCGCGGCGAAGCGGCCATTGGCGTTGAGCGTGCCCTGATGCAGCGTCACCAGAGTCATGCACAGCAGATAGGGAAAGGTGATGCGCGTCAGCGAAACGGTGAGCTCGAATTTCTCCGGCCGATCGTCGAAGCCCGGCGCGAGCAGCGCCACAAATTGCGGCATGAATGCGTAGATCAGAACGAGCAGCACGATCTGCGAGGCGAGCAGAAGCGTGAACACCTCGCTCGAAAATTCTTTCGCCGAGTCTTTTCCCTGCTGCTCGAGCGCCTTGGAATAGCAGGGGACGTAAGCGGCGTTGAAGGCGCCTTCGCCGAAAATGGCGCGGAAATGATTGGGCAGCTTGAAGGCGACGAAGAAAGCATCCGCCGCGAGCCCGGCGCCGAGAATGCCGGACAGCATCACATCGCGCAGAAAGCCCGTGATGCGCGAGAGCAGCGTGAAGCCGCCGACGGAGAGGAGATTGCGAATCATCGGCGGCGGCGCCCGCGATACACACTCCCCTCGAGGGCTAACAGATTCACACATTGCGAGACGCTGTGGCCGTCATGGCCGGGCTTGTCCCGGCCATCCACGCCAAGCAGCTGAGAAACCGAAGGAAAGCGCCCGCTATCGACGGATTCATCCCACGGCGGGCGCCGCCGGAGCTTCGGCGTCAGGCCAAACTTCTTAAGCCGCCTCGGCGTCCTGGCGTGGATGGCCGGGACAAGCCCGGCCATGACGTCGCGGGGGCGAGGATGTGTGCTTTCAATGGCCCTCGAGAGGGAGGTGGCGCGCGCGTGCTGGATCGTCATTGTTCTTCCACCCCCACCCGCTCCGCGACGAGATAGAGCGGGCGTCCTTTCACCTCGCCGAAAATGAGGGCGATATACTCGCCGAGCACGCCGAGCGAGAACAGCTGCATTCCGCCGAGAAAGGCGATGGAGACGATCAGCGAGGCGTAGCCGGGGACATCCACGCCATAAAACACCGTGCGCCAGAAATAATAAGCGGCCATGGCGAGCGCGAAGGTGGAGACGATGATCCCCACCACCGCCCAGACCTTCAGCGGCACGGAGGAGAAGGACATGAGCCCGTCGAGCGCGAAGCGGATGAGCTTGGCGTAATTGAATTTGGAGCGGCCGGAGGCGCGTTCCTCGACCTCGAAGGGCACGCCGATCGATTTGAAGCCGATCCAGGCGAACAGCCCTTTGGAGAAGCGCGCCCGCTCGCGCATGCGCGAGAGCGCGTCGATCGCCTGACGATCGAGCAGGCGGAAATCGCCGGCGCCGCGCGGCAAAGGCGTCTCGCCGAAACGATCGAACAGGCCGTAGAACAGATTGGCGAAGAGCGTACGCAGCAGCGGCTCGCCGGCGCGGTCGCGGCGCACGCCATAGACGTTTTTATATCCCTCGCGCCATTTGGCGATGAATTGCGCGATCGTCTCCGGCGGATGCTGCAGATCGGCGTCCATTAGCACCACGGCCGCGCCACGGGAATGGTCCAGCGCGGCGGCTATGGCGATCTCCTTGCCGAAATTGCGGCTGAAGGACACCGCTTTGACGCGGGCGTCCTCTTTATGCAATTCGCGCAATCCCGCGAGCGTTTCGTCCGAGGAGCCGTCGTCGACGAAGACGATCTCGAAAGAGGCGGCGGAGCGCTCCAGCACGGGCTTCAGCCTGTCGATGAGCGGGCGAAGATTGGCCGCCTCATTGAAGACAGGGATGGCTACGGATATCTCCGGAGGCGGATTTTCGGCTTTATCGTCCATCGCTCGCCTTATAGGTTCGAACCGGGCAAGACCTAGGCGGGCGCGCGAAAATGCGCAAGCGCGTCAGAGGGGCGGGGAAGGGAACAACGAATGGCGGCGCAACGCTCGATCGCGCTCTGCGCGGACGATTATGGCCTCTCTATGGGCGTCAGCCTCGGCATTCTCGAGGCGCTGGACGCCGGCAGGCTGACGGCCGTCTCCGCGCTCACCAATGTCGATCGCTGGCCGGCCATGGGGCGGGAACTGGCGCGCCGCCGCCATGACGCCGACATTGGCGTGCATTTCAATCTGACGCTTGGGCGTCCGCTCACCAATATGCCGAAATTCGCGCCCGGAGGCGTGTTTCCGCCGCTGCGCGAGGTGATTCGCGCCGCCATGCGCGGAAAGCTGCCGATGGAGGAGATCAGCGCCGAGATCGACCGCCAGATCGACCGTTACTATGCGGTGATGGGCCGCGCGCCGGACCATCTCGACGGGCACCAGCATGTTCATGCGTTGCCCGGCGTGCGCACGGCGCTGTTCGACGCGCTGGAGAAGCGCGGCCTCATGGGCGAAAAGCTCTGGCTGCGCGACGCCGGCGATCGGATGCATCGCATCGTGATTCGCGGCTCCGACATGCGCAAGGCGCTGGTGGTGCGCGCCATCGGCCGTGGCTATCGGCGCGAGGCGGTGGCGCGCGGATTTCTGCTCAACGAAGGCTTCGCCGGTTTTTCCGATTTCGATCCGCAGAGCGATTACGCCGCGCAATTCGAAACCTATCTGCGCGCGCCGGGCGAGCGGCATCTCGTGATGTGCCATCCCGGCCGCGTCGACGAGGATTTGCGCGCGCAAGACCCGGTGACGGTGACGCGCGAGCAGGAGCTCGCCTTTCTGCTCTCATCGCGCTTCGAGGAGGTGATGATCAATCGCAGCGCCGCGCTTGCGCGCCTCAGACGCGAGGTGTGATCCCCTTCGTGTCGAAAATCAGCCGATCTCTATATCGAGGCCGAGATCCAGCGTTTTCGCGGAATGCGTGAGCGCGCCGACGGAGATGAGATCGACGCCCGTCTCCGCGACAGCGGCGATCGTCTCCAGCGTGACGCCGCCGGAAGCTTCGGCGAGCATGCGTCCGCCGATCAGCGCGACCGCGGCGCGCAGCAGCTCGGGCGCCATATTGTCGAGCAGCACGATATCCGCGCCTTCGGCGAGTACCTCCTCGAGCTGTTCCAGCGTATCGACCTCTATCTCGATCTTCGTCATATGGCTGGCGAAGGCTTTGGCGGCGCGCAGCGCCCGGCCCACGCCTCCGGCGACGGCGATGTGATTGTCTTTGATCAGCAGCGCATCATCGAGGCCGAAGCGGTGATTGGCGCCGCCGCCGCAGCGCACCGCATATTTCTCGAAAGCGCGCAGCAGCGGCGTCGTCTTGCGCGTGTCGCAGACCTTGGCTTTCGTATGCGCGATTTTTTCGGCGTAGCGCGCCGTGAGCGATGCGATGCCGCAGAGCCGGCCGAGAAAATTCAGAGCGACGCGCTCCGCCGAGAGAATGGCGCGGGCGGGGCCTTCGATACGGGCGAGCACATCGCCCTTGCCGATGCGCGCGCCATCCAGCATCGCAGGCCTGAAGGTGACGGCAGGATCGACGAGGCGAAAGGCGCAAGCCGCTACGCCGAGGCCCGCGACGATTCCATCCTCGCGCGCGGCGATGACGGCGCGGGCGCGGGCGGTCTCGGGGATCGTCGCCTGAGTGGTGATGTCGCCGGCGCGGCCGAAATCCTCGGCGAGAGCGGCGCGCACGACATCTTCGACGAGCGGAGCTGGGAGCGTCCAGGGGGCGGCCGTCATTTCAGCGCCTCCTCGGCTATGGCGCGCGCTTGCGCCATGGTCATATAGGAGCGATGCGCGAGAGCGTCCTCCGCCTGCGGAAAATCGGAGCGGAAATGCGCGCCGCGACTCTCGCGCCGCGCGAGCGCCGCGCTCGTCACCAATAGCGCGGTCAGCGCCATATTGCGCAATTGCGCATGGGGCGTTTCCGCCTCTATGCGCAGGATCGCCCGCGCCGCGCGCGTGAGCCCGATCGCATCACGGATGACGCCGACATCGCGCGCCATCACATCGCGCAGCTCGTCGACGAGGCTCTGCTCGGGCGCGTCTGCTGCGTCGGACGATGGGGCAGGGGCGGGCGTGGCCTCGACATTCTGCTCGCCTATGTCGTTCGCGATGCGCGCTGCGAACACCACCGCCTCGAGCAGGGAGTTGGAGGCGAGGCGATTGGCGCCATGCACGCCGGTGGAGGCGACTTCTCCGGCCGCCCAGAGTCCTGCGAGCGACGTTCGCCCGCGCGCGTCGGTGGCGACGCCGCCCATGTGATAATGCGCAGCGGGCGCGATCGGAATGGGCGCGGTCACGGGATCGACGCCGCCGGCCATGCAGCTCGCATAGACGGTCGGAAAACGCGTGGGAAACTCCGCGCCAACCGTGGCGCGCGCATCGAGAAAAGCGCCGCCTCCGGCCGCGATGGAAGCGAAGACGCCACGCGCGACGATATCGCGCGGCGCGAGCTCGGCGGCGGGGTCGATCTCGGCCATGAAGCGATGGCCGGAGCGATCGACGATGATCGCGCCTTCGCCGCGCAGCGATTCCGTCGCCAGAGGCGCCGGATCGACGCCTATGTCGATCGCGGTCGGATGGAATTGCACGAATTCCGCATCGGCGACGAGCGCTCCGGCGCGCGCCGCCATTGCGAGGCCGATTCCGCGCGCCTCATTCGGATTGGTGGTGACGCGATAGAGATGGCCGATTCCACCCGTCGCCAGCACTGTGGTGGGCGAGAAGAAATCGCGCAGCAGGCCGTCGCGGCCGCATGCGCGCAGGCCGATGACGCGGCCGTCATGGGTCAGCAATTCCTGCGCGGAAAAGCCTTCCAATAATTCGATCGAGGGCGTCGCGCGGACGGCGGCGACGAGCGTCTCCATTATCGCGCGGCCGGCCGTGTCGCCCTTCACGCGCACGATGCGCCGCTCCGAATGCGCAGCTTCGCGCGAGGGCGTAAATTTGCCGTCGGCGCGATCGAAGGGCACGCCATAGGAGAGAAGGTCTTCGATGCGCGCGCGCGCCTCTCGCGCCATGCCGAGCGCGACTTCTGTATCGACGATGCCGGCGCCTGCCTTCAGCGTGTCCTCGGCGTGGCGCTCTGGCGAATCCGTGTCGAGCACCGCCGCCGCGACGCCGCCCTGCGCCCAGAAGGAGGCCGCGCCTTCGTCGATGGAGCCCGGCGTCAGCACAGCGACGCGACGCGGCGCGAGCTTCAATGCGCAGAAGAGGCCGGCGAGGCCGCCGCCGACGATGAGGATGGGAGAAGACTGCGTCACTGCGAGCCCCATGCGCGCGGCGCGTTGCGCGAAAATTCGATGACACGCCGAATCTGCGCCCTCTCCCGCGAAGCGGGGGAGGAGTGGGGAGGGGGCGCGGCGGTCATTAGTCGATCGCTACGGTTGCGAGCTTGGCGAGCGCCTCGCTCTCCTTGGCGATTGCCGCCGCCACCAGCGTGCGCGTGCGCTCCGGCAAGGGCAGGGCGAGCGCCGCGCCATGGCCCTTGGGCGACATTTTGCACAGCGTCTTGCCGAGGATGTCGACGATCTTCTCATCGTCGTAATCTTTGTATTTCTCGTGGAAATCGTCGAAATAATGCTCGAGGAAGACGATTGCCGCGACATTCTCCAGCGCCTGGGAGTCGCGGTCCTTCTTCAGCTTTTCCTTGCGGATGATCGCGCCGACATGGGCGATCTCTTCTTCCTCATAGCCCTGCGCGCGCATGAGCTCGCCGACGCGGCGCGCGTGATGCACGCGGCACTCCTTGCGCCAATCATTATAGCCGTGGCGGCCGAGCGGGAAATTCTCGCGCGGAATGTCCCAGCGGCGCAAATGCTGCGCGCGCGTCGCGATTTGCAGCAGTTCCGAGGCCTCGGGATAGAGCGCGGAGAGGCGCGCCGTCATGCGCTCGGCATAGACGATCTCGAAAGCGCGCTCGGCGCCGTCGATCGTCACCTTGCGCGGATCGTCGGCGTTGGCGGCGTCGATCGCTGCGATCAAAGCCTCGTATCGAGCCGTCATGGCCGCGCTCCTTGAAGTATCCCTCTCCCGCAAGCGGGAGAAGGGCGTCCATCAACCCAGATCGATCATCCGCTGCACGGAGACGCGCGCGCGCGCGGCGATCAGCGGATCGACCGTCACCTCTTCGCGAATATGGACCAGCGCGTCGAGAATCTTCGGCAGTGTGATGCGCTTCATATGCGGGCAGAAATTGCAGGGGCGGATGAACTCGGTGCCCGTCGTCTCGGCGGCGACATTGTCGGCCATGGAGCATTCGGTCACGAGCAGCACGCGCGCCGGCTTTTTCGTGCGCACATAATCGATCATCGCCGCGGTCGAGCCGGCGAAATCGGAAATCTCCACCACCTCGCGCGGACATTCGGGATGGGCGATGATCTTCACGCCCGGATGATCGGCGCGATAGGTCTCGAGCTCTTCCGCGGTGAAGCGCTCATGCACTTCGCAGGCGCCGCGCCAAGCGATGATCTTCACCTTGGTCTGCGCGGCGACATTCTCCGCGAGATAGCGGTCCGGCAGCATGATGACGCGGTCGGAGCCGAGGCTCTCCACCACTTTCAGCGCATTGGAGGAGGTGCAGCAAATGTCGACCTCCGCCTTCACTTCGGCGGAAGTGTTGACATAGGCGACGATCGGCACGCCCGGATATTCGGCGCGCAGCGCGCGAACGTCGGCGGCGGTGATGGAGGCGGCGAGCGAGCAGCCGGCCTCGAGATCGGGCATCAGCACCACTTTCTCGGGGCTCAGAATCTTGGAGGTCTCGGCCATGAAATGCACGCCTCCCTGCACGATGATCTCGGCGTCCGAGGAGGCGGCGAGCTTGGCGAGCTGCAGGCTGTCGCCGACGAAATCGGCGACGCAGTGATAGATCTCCGGCGTCTGATAGTTGTGGGCGAGGATGACGGCGTTGCGTTCCCGCTTCAGCTCGTTGATCGCCTTCACATAAGGCGCATGGAACGCCCATTCGATCGCCGGCATGACCTTCGCCACCCGCTCATAGAGATGGGCGGTCGCGGTCTCGACCTCCTTGTTCCAGGCGAGATTGGGCATGGGCAGCACGGGAAAGCGCTGCTCCGCTCCGACGAGCGCGCCGATGGCGGGCGCATCGAGGCGCTTCTTCTCGGGGAAGGTGAGGGTCATGGACCTTGCTCCATCCTCACTTATGCTCAATTCGAGCATAAGTCGGTCGATCAAAAACTCCTTCGGGCGCCGCCCGACGGAGGCTTATTTTGTAGCTTAAGTGTCATGGCGGGATTGAGCAACCCTCGCCAACCACTCTTCGCGCTACAGATATGCTCTCACTGAGCATATGTCAATCGGCTCGAGGGCGCGTGAGCGGGCTTCGTCTAAGATAGTCTTTCGAGAGCATAAGCGCGAGAAAAAGCCCGCGGCCGCGGGCTGTCTCGTCGCGGGGGGAAATCTCTTTAGCGGGCGAAGACGGCGCCCTTCCGCTTCAGATAATTGCGGTCCACATAGCCGGACTTGCCCTCATAGGTGACTTTGCACCAGCTGGTCATCCAGCCCTTTTGGCAAGCGGACGCCGCAACCTTCTGGCCCGGCGGGATCTTGGCGACCACCTTCCAATTTCCGCCGGGGCCGGAGCGCACGGCCGTGGTGTCGCGGGTGACGAGCGGCGCGACGACGACATTCTTCATCGTCGGCTCGAGCGTGTTGGCGGCGACGAAGCCGCGCTTGCCCTTGTAGCGGATCTGGCACCAATCGTGTTTCCAGCCCGGCCCGCAATTGTCGAGCCGGATTTTGGCGCCGGCCGGGATTTGGGCGATGACCGGCCAGCGCGCTCCCGGGCCGGAGCGCATGTTGGAAAAGTCGGTGGCGACGGTGGTCGCCGCCATGGCCGTGGCGGCGCAGAGGGAGAGGGCCGCCGCGAGGAGCGGCGAGCCGAGCCGAATGTGCATGGCGATCTCCTGTTTCGCGAAGAATTCTGGGAAAGAGCGTCTCTATGACGGGCAAAGGCGAGAACTCTTTTTCATCCCCTTTGGTTCCGCCGTCGCTTTCGAGCGATCGGCTCGAGGATTTCTCAACCATGAGCGTCCGGCGGGAAGGCTGGCCAGCGCGTGGGAAACTGTTATAGACGGCGGCATGCCGCAAAAACCGCATCCCGCTTTTCCGCACCGCCATCTGCTCGGCATAGAGGGGCTGTCGCGCATCGACATTCTCACTCTGCTCGACATGGCCGAGGAGGCGATCGAGGTCTCCCGCCAGGTGGAGAAGAAGCGCGCCACTCTGCGCGGACGCACCCAGGTCAATCTTTTCTACGAATCTTCCACCCGCACGCAGGCTTCATTCGAGATCGCAGGCAAAAGGCTCGGCGCCGACGTCATGAACATGTCGGTCGCCAATTCCTCGGAGAAGAAGGGCGAGACGCTGCTCGACACGGCGATGACGCTCAACGCCATGCGGCCGGATATTCTGGTGGTGCGCCACGCCCGCGCCGGCGCCGTGCATCTGCTGGCGCGCAAGGTCGATTGCGCCGTGGTCAACGCCGGCGACGGCGCCCATGAGCATCCGACGCAGGCGCTGCTGGACGCGCTGACGATCCGCCGCCACAAGGGCCGCATCGAGGGGCTGACGGTGGCGATCTGCGGCGATGTGCTGCATTCGCGCGTCGCGCGTTCCAACATCATTCTGCTGAGCGCGCTGGGCGCGCGGCTGCGCGCGGTCGGCCCCTCCACTCTCGCGCCCGATTCGCTGTCGCGGCTCGGCGTCGAGGTTTTCCACGATATGCGCTCTGGGCTCGCTGGCGCGGACATAGTGATGATGCTGAGGCTGCAACGCGAGCGCATGAATGGCGCCTTCGTGCCGAGCAGCCGCGAATATTTCCATTTCTTCGGTCTCGACGAGGAGAAGCTCGCCTATGCCGCGCCCGATGCGCTGGTGATGCATCCAGGCCCGATGAATCGCGGCGTCGAGATCGACTCGAGCGTGGCCGATGGCCCCCGCTCGCTCATCAGAGATCAGGTAGAAATGGGCGTCGCCGTGCGCATGGCGGTGCTGGAGGCGCTCGCGCAGCATCTGCCGAATGTGTAGTATGCGCGTGTTTCGTCGATCGCAGAGGGGCGCCGCATGGTCTTGGTCGTTCGCCTGATCACATTGTTCTTCGAAGGCCTGTTGCAGCAGTTCATCAATGGCGTCGGCGTCGTCGCCCTGATGGTCGCGCTCACGATCGGCTTTTTTCGCCTGTCCTGGTGGAAGACCGTGCTGATCCTCACCTTCATCTTCGGCTTCGGCGTCGAATATCTCTTCGAAGGCTGGATCAAATTCTCCGACAAGGCGGAGAGCGCCAGCGAGCGCTGGCCCTGGATGCTGCTGATCTATTTCTTCATCGTCTTCGTCGCTTATTGGAGCGGCCGCTTCGGTCGTCGCCATTTGGAGCGACGCGGCAAGGCGGCGCCGCCGCATGTGACGTGAACGGCCGGGATTACGGCTTTCGAACCCGAATTCGCAGCTGCGCCTTTCCTTCGATCAGCCTTTGCTGGTCGAAGGAGCCTGTGGCGACGGCCAGATATGCGTGGCCCTGCTCGACGATTTCGCGCAATCCCGCGAACGGGCTGAACAGGTCGGAGGCGACGACGATATCGTCGATCGTAACATCCGTTCGGCGCAGCTTGTGATCGGTCGAAAATTTCTCGATCCGCGACAGCTCGTCGCGCGAAAAATAAAACTCGACCATCATCGACGACGCGTCGATCGTCGGAGGAAGTCCCGTCGTGTCGGGGTGCAACTGCTGGATATTCAAGAATTCGACTTTTTCGTAACGCAAGAGGAGCGTGTCTTCGGCCACGCCGGGCGCCGCGCCTTTCGGCTCGTCGAGCGCCGCGTGAAGAATGACCGGAATCGCGCATAAGGCGGCGAAAAACGCGATCGCGCGACTGCGAGCGGCGTTCGGCATGTTCGAAGCTCCTCGACCTCGAAGCGGCGCGACCCGAACCGATGTCCGGATCGCGCCCGCCGGGATCAGACGCCTTCGAACAGCGCGGTCGAGAGATAGCGCTCCGCGAAGTCGGGGATGATCAGCACGATATTCTTGCCCTCGGCCTCCGGACGCGCGGCGATTTCGAGCGCGGCCGCGACGGCGGCGCCGGACGAGATGCCGACCGGAATGCCTTCGAATTTGGCGAGCTGGCGCGCTGTGTCGAAGGCCGTCTGATTGCCGATGGTGATGATCTCGTCGATGACCGTGCGGTCGAGGATCGGCGGCACGAAGCCCGGGCCGATGCCCTGAATCTTATGCGGTCCCGGCGGACGGCCGGAGAGCACCGCCGAATCCTCGGGCTCCACGGCGACGACCTTGAGGCCGGGCCGGCGCGGCTTCAGCACCTGGCCGACGCCGGTGATCGTGCCGCCCGTGCCGACGCCGGAGACGAAGTAATCGACCTCTCCTTTGGTGTCGTTCCAGATTTCCTCGGCCGTCGTGATCCGGTGGATCTCGGGATTGGCCGGATTCTCGAATTGCTGCGGAATGACCGCGTCGGGATTTTCGGCGGCGAGCTCGGTGGCCTTGGCCACGGCGCCCTTCATGCCCTGCGCGGCGGGGGTCAGCACCAGCTCGGCGCCGAGCACGGCGAGAATGCGCCGACGCTCGATCGACATGGATTCCGGCATCACCAGAACGAGGCGGTAGCCGCGCGCGGCGGCGACGAAGGCGAGCGCTATGCCGGTGTTGCCGGAGGTCGGCTCGATGAGCAGATTGCGGCCCGGCGCGATGCGGCCGCTCTTCTCCAGCGAGTCGATGAGATTGACGCCGATGCGGTCTTTCACGCTGGCGAGCGGATTGAAGAATTCGAGCTTGCCGAGAAGATTGGCTTTGACGCCCTTCTCTTTGGCGAGACGGTCGAAACGCACCAGCGGAGTATCGCCGAGGGTCTGCGTGATCGAATCATAAATGCGGCCGCGCCCCGGTTTTTCCGAAGGGATGTAAATCGGCGCCGATACTGCCTCTGACATGAGTTGCTCCTCGAATATAGTGTTGGTCGCTGACGCGCTTGTCGCAGAGCTTATCCTGCAACGGCTTCTTCGGCCACCCGGCGCGCGCGGGGAAAAGCGATGGGCGGGGCGGTTTCCAGCGGCAGAGCGGTCGTCGCCTTGATCCGCTCCATGGCGAAGCGCGACACGACATTGCGCAGAGGCGCGACCGCGATCAGCCGCTTGTAGAATTCGTCGAAGGCGACCATGTCGGACACGACCACGCGCAGCATGTAATCGACGTCGCCGGCCATGCGATAGAACTCCACCACCTCCGGCATGGCCGCGACGGCGCCGGTGAAGCGGTCGAGCCAGGCGTCCGAATGCTCGCCGGCCACGATGGAGACATAGACGCTGAGGCCGAGGCCGAGCTTCTCGGGCGAGAGCAGGGCGACCCGGCCCTGCAGAACGCCGCTCGCCTCCAGCCGCTGAATGCGCTTCCAGCAGGGCGTTTGCGACAGCCCGACCTGCGCCGCTATGTCGGCGATGGAGAGGGAGGCGTCCTCCTGCAGAATCGAAAGAATGTGCCGATCGATGGCGTCCATTGGCTCGTCCGTGGCGTTCGAGAATGATTTTCCTATAGTCCACAAAAATACTATAACATGTCAAGGTAAGAAGCGACGCTCGAGCCGGTCGGCCGCGGCTGTGACCCTAGCGTTACGAATCCTCGGCCTGGCCGCCGAATTGGCGCGTGAAGAGCGGCGAGGCGGTCGGCGCGCCGGCGAATGGGCTTTCGGTCTGATTTTTCGATGTATTTTATAGGCTGTAGAAGAAAACCGTCATTCGGCTCCGCGCGCCGGCGGGCGCCGGGAAGTGGGCCGCGAGTGGACAATGGGCGCGCAATGGCGCCATTTTGCTGTAGAATTCGTTCGCCGGAGAAAAAATAACCCCTGACGCCGGCGAGGCGGATGCGAGGAGACGCCGCTCGATGTTGACGAAGAAAGCGAAATACGGATTGAAGGCGATGGTCTATCTGGCCGGCTTCGAGCCGGGGCGGACGGCGCTCGTCACCGATATCGCCGCGGCGAATCAAATCCCCAAGAAATTTCTCGACGCCATCCTCGGCGAGCTGCGCAACGCCGGCTTCGTCCATTCCAAGAAGGGGAAGGGCGGCGGCTACACGCTGGCGCGCGCGCCCCAGGAGATACGCGTCGGGAACATCATAAGGGTGCTCGACGGGCCGCTGGCGCCGATCCAATGCGCCAGCCGCACCGTCTATCGCCGCTGCGACGATTGCGAGGACGAGGCCCGCTGCACCGTGCGCCTCTTGATGCTGGAAGCCCGCGACGCCATCGCCAATGTGCTGGACAATCGCACGCTGGCGCAGATGCGCGCCCTCGCCCAGGACGATCCCGCCGGCGCTCTGCTCGGCGAGCTCGAGCGGAATTGAGGGGGGAACGCGCCGGGCCGCCATGGACATGGGCGCGGCGCGAACCTATAAAGCGCACGGCCGAGCTCTTGCAGCGCGGCGAAGCGAATGCGTTCGGCGAGAGGTGCCGGCCCGTCCGAACGCCTTCTTTGGAATTTTGGCGTCTTTCATGAGGCGGGGCGCCCGCGGCGGACCGGCGGCCGTCGTCGAGACCCCCCGCGAGAGGCCGGCGCGACGCCGGAAGGTCGATGGCCGAAGCTGCTGAGCTCCACGCAGAGACGAATTCGCAACAAGGCGCGGCGACCGCGACCCTGCGCCAGACGATGGTCGAGCGGCAGCTGCGCACATTCGATGTGACGGATTTGCCGCTGCTGCGGCGCTTCCTCAACGTGCCGCGCGAGCTCTTCCTGCCGCACGACCTCGCCCCGCTCGCCTATTCCGATCTCGCGCTGACGCTCGAGGACGAGAATGGCCGTCCCGGCCGGGCGCTGCTGCCGCCGCTGGTGCTCGCCCGCCTGCTGCAGGACGCCGGCATTCGCGAGACCGATCGCGTGCTCGATATCGCCGGCGGCACTTTCTACTCCTCGGCGCTGCTGTCGCCGCTGGCGCGCGAGATCGTCGCCCTCGAGGACGACGCCCGCCTCACGGCGACGGCGCGCTCCTATCTGCAATTCATCGGCGCGACCAATGTGCGCGTCGAGACCGGCCCGCTCACGGCCGGCGTTCCCGCCGCCGCGCCCTTCGACGTCATCGTCGTGCAAGGCGCGGTCGAGGAGGGGCTCGATCGTCTCTTCGAGCAGCTCACCCCTGACGGCCGGCTGCTCGCCATCGCCAAGGCGGAGCCGGACGCCGGCTGGGCCGTCACCCGCTTCGACCGCTCCGGCGGCGCTCCGGCCGGCGCGCGCGCTTTGTTCGACGCTTCCGCTCCCGTTCTGGAGGGCTTTGAAAAAGCGCCGGGTTTCGTGTTCTGAGGGCGATCAGTCCAAAGCCTTCGTTGTTTCGGCTTGGATTCGCCCTGTTTCGAGCGTCGTGTTCCGTGAGTAGGCCGTAGGGCTCGCCCCGCGCTCTCGTCGAGCGCCGGGCGCGCTTTGTTCCAGAGCGGGTCTTTGTGGAATGCGTATCGTCGAATTGCGTCCGTCGTCCTGGCTCGGGCTTTGGCTTTTGGCCCTCGGCCTCGCGGCTCCGTCCGCCGCCGGCGCGGAGACGCTGAAGGAGGCGCTGGCGCGCGCCTATCGCGGCAATCCAGACATGAATCAGCAGCGCGCCAATGTGCGCGCCAAGGACGAGGACGCGCCCAAGGCCGCCGCCGGAATGCGTCCCAAAGCGAGCATTTCGGCGAGCGCTGGGCCGCAGAACTCCAACATCAAGATTCCGGCCGGCCGCAGCCAGCTGACCGGCCAGCGCACCTATATGTATGACGAATATGTCGGCTATCCGCGCGGCGCCACGCTGAGCCTGTCGCAGACTCTCTATGACGGCGGCCGCACCGGCAATTCCGTGCGCCAGGCCGAATCGGGCGTCTACGCCGCGCGCGAGGGGATGCGGCTCACCGAGCAGGCGACGCTGCAGAATGGCGCAACCGCCTATATGAATGTTCTGCGCGACACGGCGGTGCTCGATCTGCGCAAGAACAATGTCGCCGTGCTGGAGCAGCAGCTCGAGCGCACGCGGGATCGATTCGCAGTGGGCGAGGTGACGCGCACCGATGTCGCCCAGGCCGAATCGACTCTCGCTCAGGCGCGCACCGAGCTCTATGGCGCCCAGGGGCAATTGAAGACCAGCGTCGCCACTTATCGCCAGATCATCGGCGCCGAGGCGAAAAATCTGCAGCCGGCGCAATCGGTCGAATCGCTGTTGCCGAAATCGCTCGATCAGGCGATCGCCGTCGCCATTGTCGAGCATCCGGGCGTCGTCGCCGCGCAGCATCAGGTGGATGTCGCCGCTTCTGCGGTGAAGGTGGCGGAAGGCGCGCTGGCGCCGACTCTCTCGGTCGCCGCGCAGCTCTCTCAGCAATATGATTCCTTTCTCGGATCGCCCGCGACTCGGCAATTCTCCGCCGGCGCGAGCGGACGGCTCGACGTGCCGATCTATCAGGGCGGCTCCGAATACGCATCGATTCGACAAGCCAAGGAGCAATTGGGCCAGGCGCGCTTCAACGCCGATCTGCAGCGCGACAGCGTGCGCGCCAGCGTCGTCTCCAGCTATGCGCAGCTCGACACTGCGCGCGCTTCGATTCTCTCCGGTCAAGCTGCTGTCAAGGCGGCGGAAATCGCTCTGCGCGGCGTGCGCGAGGAGGCGCAGGTCGGACAGCGCACCACGCTCGATGTGCTCAATGCGCAATATGCGCTGCTCAATGCGCGCGTCTCGCTCATCATCGCGCAGCGCGATCGCGTCGTCGCGTCTTACGCGGCGCTCGGCTCCATCGGGCGCCTCTCGGCCGACAGCTTGAAGCTCGATGTCGTCGCTTATGATCCGACGACGCATTTCGAGCAGGTGCGCGGCATGTGGATCGGCGTCGACACGCCCGCCGAGCGCTGAGCGCCGCGCGATAAGGCCGCGCTGCGTAAAAAATCGTGTGCAAACTCCCTTACGCACAACCCCTGTGGTTTTACCAAAGGGGGGAATCATCGGATGATGCGACTCGACGCTCGAAGTGAGCGGACAAGAATAGCGCGCGGCGATGATATTGCGGAGCCGTCGCCGCGAGACGGGAAGCAGCACATCTCATGAGCGCAGTGAACGCTTCGATCACCGCGCCGGCGCTCGACGCCGAGCGCCGGTCGCACGAGCCGTCGATGGAGGAGATCCTCGCATCGATCCGGCGCATCATCGCCGACGACGACGCTTTGCCGGCCGCGAGGCGCGACAAGGAGAAGCGCCCGGCCGAGCCGCCGCAGCGCGAGGAGGCGCCGCTCGCGCCTGCGCCCGCCGCGCGCGCGCCTGTGGCCGCTCGTCCCGCGGCCCTGCGCCGGTCGTCGCCGCGCCGGCTCCCGTCTCCGTTCCCGCGGTCGAGCCCGCCAAGCCCGCCGATTTCTGGCTGCGGCCGTCCGCCGCTCCCGAAGAGGAAGCCGCGCCGGCTCCCGAATCGGCGGATCAGAGCCGCTGGTCCGAGGACACGGCGGAGGAGGTCGTCGATGAAACGCTCGACGAGCCCGTCGTCGCGGCGGCCGAGGAGCCCTATGTGCAGGACATAGCGGATGAGCCGGTCGAGGAGCAGATGATCGCGAGCATCGAGCCGAGCCCGTTCGAGCCTGCCAATGACGATCCGACGCCGCTGGTCTCGACCGATGCGGCCATGTCGATCGGCGCGCATTTCCAGGCTCTGGCGGCGAGCATCGTCATCAGCGAGGCCGATCTCATCGAGCGCTATGCGCAGGACATGTTGCGGCCCATGCTGAAGCAATGGCTCGACGACAATCTTCCGCATCTCGTCGAGCGCCTCGTGCGCGCGGAGATCGAGCGGGTGGCGCGCGGGCGGCGCTGACCGCCCGATTCGGCGAGACCCAGGCCGTTAACGGCGCTTATACAATGTTCGCGCAAAGTGGCGGCATGTTCGCTCGTCATGTTCTGCGCTCCTTTCTGATCCCCCTGCTGCTCTACGGAGCGGCGGGGCTCGTGGCGAGCTATTTCGTCTGGCACGGCGTCAACGGCCAGCGCGGGCTCAAGACCGGCGTCGAATATGAGCAGCGCATCGCCGAGCTGCGCGCCGAGCTCGGCGGGCTGAAGGCCGAACGTTCCCAATGGGAGCGTAAGCTGGCGCTGGTGCGCGGCGATGTCGTCGACGCCGATATTCTGGACGAGGAGGCGCGCCTGGTGCTCGGCCGCGCGCATCGCAACGACATTGTAATCCTCACGCCGCCTGCGTCGCCGCCGCGTCGCTGAGGACAGCGCCGCGAGACGGCTCGTTTTCGGCGCGCGCTCGAGCTATTCTGCCGAAGGCGGAGCCCTCGCCGCGATGCGGGAGGGACGAGGGCTCGCTCTTCGCCTCACGCGCTCCCAGATATTGTCAAACGACGACGAGGACGGGCGGCCATGCCGGCAGCGGACAGACACGCGAAAATCGCCGATGTGGCCAGCGCCGCCGAGGGCGCGCAGGCCGAGGGCGGCATTCTGGCCTTCACGCGCGAGCAGGAGCTATCCGCCTATCGGGCGATGCTGCTGATCCGCCGCTTCGAGGAGAAGGCCGGCCAAATGTATGGCATGGGCCTCATCGGCGGCTTCTGCCATCTCTACATCGGCCAGGAGGCGGTGGTCGTCGGCGCGCGAATGTCGGCGAAATCCACAGATCAATTCATCACCGGCTATCGCGACCACGGCCATATGCTCGCCTGCGGCATGGAGCCGAGGCGGGTGATGGCGGAGCTCACCGGGCGGCGGGGCGGCTATTCCAAAGGGAAGGGCGGCTCTATGCACATGTTCTCGCGCGAGAAGAATTTTTATGGCGGCCATGGCATCGTCGGCGCGCCGGCCCCGCTCGGCGTCGGCCTCGCTTTCGCCGATCTCTATCGCGGCGACGGCTCCGTCTCGCTGACCTTCTTCGGCGACGGCGCCGCCAATCAGGGCCAGGTCTACGAGAGCTTCAATATGGCGGAGCTCTGGAAGCTGCCCATCGTCTTCATCGTCGAGAATAATCGCTACGCTATGGGAACGTCGGTGGAGCGTTCTTCCGCGCAGGCGAATTTTTCCATGCGCGGCACAGCTTTCAACATTCCCGGCCGGCAGATCGACGGCATGGATGTGCGCGCCGTCGCCGCCGCTGCGCGCGAGGCGCTCGACTGGTGCCGCGCCGGCAAGGGGCCTTTCCTCATCGAGGCGCAGACCTATCGCTATCGCGGCCATTCCATGTCCGATCCTGCCAAATATCGCTCCAAGGAAGAAGTGCAGCGCGTGCGCGAGGAGCATGATCCCATCGAGCAGGTGCGCGCCCGTCTGCTGGCCGGCGGGATCGGCGAGGACGAGTTGAAGCAGATCGACGCCGCCGTGCGCCGCATCGTGTCCGAGGCGGCGGATTTCGCGACCAATGATCCAGAGCCAGATCCAAGCGAATTGTGGACGGATGTGGTTCTATGAGGGAAGGGCGGGCTCATCGCGCTCTTCTCCTTCTCCCGCTTGCGGGAGAAGGTGGCCCTCGCGTCAGCGAGGGTCGGATGAGGGCCCGCGATTTTTCTGCTCCTTCGAGACTTACGGCCCGAGGCGGTTGTTGCAGCGATAGCCCTCATCCGACCCGGCTTCGCCGGGCCACCTTCTCCCACAAGTGGGAGAAGGGAGCGCGCGCCCTCTTTATTGTGCGGATAAATCCATGACCGTGAATGTCCTCATGCCCGCGCTGTCGCCCACGATGGAGCAGGGCAAGCTCGCCAAATGGCTCAAGAACGAAGGCGACAAGGTCAAGGCCGGCGATGTCATCGCCGAGATCGAGACCGATAAGGCGACGATGGAGGTGGAGGCCGTGGACGAGGGCGTGCTCGCCCGCATCCTCGTGCCGGGCGGCGCCGAGAATGTCGCCGTCAACACGCCCATCGCCGTCATCGCCGAGGAGGGCGAGGAGATCGGCCCCGCGGAGGCTCCGCCTTCGACGCCGGCCGCCGCCCCCACCGAGAACGCCGCGCCTGCGCCCGCCAAGGCGCCGGATATTCCAGCCTCCGCTCCGCAGGAGGCGGCTGCCGCCGCCGCCGTCCCCGCTGCGCCGGCCGCGACTGCGGCCGAGCCCGCCGCTCCTTCGCCCGCAGTCGCCGTCCCCGAAATTCCGGCCGATACGACGCTCCTCCCCATGACCATGCGCGAAGCTCTGCGCGACGCCATGGCCGAGGAGATGCGCCGCGACCAAAATGTCTTCGTCATCGGCGAGGAGGTCGCGGAATATCAGGGGGCGTATAAGGTCACGCAGGGCCTGCTGCAGGAATTCGGCCCGCGCCGCGTCGTCGACACGCCGATCACCGAATATGGCTTCGCCGGCCTCGCCGTCGGCGCCGCCTTCGCTGGGCTGCGGCCGATCTGCGAATTCATGACCTTCAATTTCGCCATGCAGGCGATCGACCACATCGTCAATTCCGCGGCCAAGACGCTCTATATGTCCGGCGGGCAGATCAATTGCCCCATCGTCTTTCGCGGCCCCAATGGCGCCGCCGCCCGTGTCGCCGCGCAGCATAGCCAGGATTACGCGGCCTGGTTCTCGCAAGTGCCGGGGCTGAAGGTCGTCGCACCCTCCAACGCCTCCGACGCCAAGGGGCTCTTGAAGAGCGCCATTCGCGATCCCAATCCCGTCGTCTTCCTCGAGAACGAGATTCTCTACGGCAAGCAATGGGACACGCCCATGCTCGAGGATTTCCTCATTCCCATCGGCAAGGCGCGCATCGCGAGGCCGGGAACGGATGTGACGCTCGTTTCCTTCTCCATCGGCGTCATCCATTGTCTTTCGGCCGCCGAGGCGCTGGCCAAGGAGGGGATAGAGGCGGAGGTCGTCGATCTGCGCACGCTGCGGCCGATGGATGTTCCCGCCATCATCGAATCGGTGAGGAAGACCGGCCGCTGCGTGGCGGTGGAGGAGGGCTGGCCGCAATGCGGCATAGGCGCGGAGATCGCCGCCCGCGTGCAGGAGGAGGCCTTCGATTATCTCGACGCCCCCGTTCTGCGTGTCACCGGCAAGGACGTGCCCATGCCCTATGCCGCCAATCTCGAGAAGCTGGCTCTGCCTTCCGTCGCCGATGTGATCGCGGCGGCGAAGGCTGTTCTCTATAGGTGACCTCATGGCTCTCTCTGGAGACGAGCGGCTCGCCCCCGGCGGAGCCGACGGACGCATCTTCGCTTCCCCCTTGGCGCGCAGGCTGGCCAGGGAAGGCGGACTCGATCTTTCCGCTCTGAAGGGCTCCGGCCCGCATGGCCGCATCATAGAGCGCGATGTGAAATCGGCGCTCGGCTCCGGCGCGCGGCCCGTGGCGGCGCCGTCTTCCGCCCCGGTGATCGAGGCGCCGGTCGGAATGTCGGACGCCGTGGTGCGCCAGCTCTTCGCGCCCGGCTCCTTCACCGAGGTTCCTCATGATTCGATGCGCAAGGCGATCGCGCGGCGCATGGTCGAGGCGGTGCGCACGATTCCGCATTTCGCGCTGCAGACGGATTGCGAGATCGACGCGCTGCTGCATCTGCGCGAGGATTACAACAGCGCCGCGCCCAAGGGCGCGAATGGCGAGCCCGAGTGGAAGGTCTCGGTCAACGACATCATCGTCAAGGCCATGGCGCTGGCGCTGCAGAAGGTTCCCGACGCCAATGTCACCTTCACGCAGACGGCGATGCTGAAGCACAAATCTTCCGATGTCGGCGTCGCCGTCTCCATCCCCGGCGGGCTGGTGACGCCCATCGTGCGCAACGCCGAGACCAAGAATTTCCGCGAGATCGCGATCGAGCTGAAGGATTTGGCGCGGCGCGCGCGCGAACGAAAATTGAAGCCCAATGAATATGAGGGCGGCGCGACCGCCGTCTCCAATCTCGGAATGTTCGGCGTCAAGAATTTCGCCGCCGTGATCAATCCGCCGCATGCGACGATTCTCGCCGTCGGCGCCGGCGAGGAGCGCATCATCGCCAGAAATGGCGCGCCCGCCGTGGCGACGATCATGAGCGTCACCCTCTCCGTCGATCATCGCGCCGTCGATGGCGCGCTGGGCGCCACGCTGCTCGCGGAGTTCAAGCGGCTGATCGAGCATCCGGCGGCCATGCTCGTCTGAGCGGCCGTCGATGGGCGCGGCGCGCGAGCAGCCGCGCCGCCCGTCTCCGTAATAGCGCGTATAACGTAACGCGAATATTTCACGAAGCTCACACGAACCTCGCATAACCTTCGCGTAACATGATTTTCAGCCGAAAATTCCAAAAATTCCTTTGACGATACGCTCTCCCGACAGGACGGTGACAGGGCGCTGATCTATGATGGCGTCCATTCGGTCATCGGCGACGCTCGGATCACGAGAGATTTGCCCAAAGGAGATTTCGAGATGGATCATGTCTCGCGCGACGCCCAGGGGGGCTGGCGCGACCTGTCGCTCTATCTTCCAGCCCGCGCGCGGATGCGTCCCATTCTGCGGCGCAAGGCGCAATCCCTCGTTCACACCGGCGCTCTCTCTCCCGACTGCATCGTCACCTCTATTTTCGAGACCGGCGAATCTGTGATGTGCGTCACGCAATTCGCATTCGGCGGAGGCGCGCGCCACACGCTCATCGCGCCGCTCGCGCAGCTCGCTTTCGATCGCGGCGGACCGCTGTCGAAGGAGATCGATCTTTTGCGCGCGCGGCCCTCGCGCGCTCTCGGCCGCCGGCCCCCGGAGATTTCTTAACGCTTCGTTCATCGGCTTGTGCGCGCGAGCACAGAAGCTCGGAGCCCCGTCCCGCAATATCTCAGCGTTCGAAACGAGCAAGAGACATTGGGACGGAGCATTGCGATGACCGATTTTGCCAAGAACCTTTTTGATTTCATCAAGAGCGTGACCCTGGCGACGGCGATCGGCGCGCCGACCGCCGCAGCCGGGGTCTTCGTCTATGAGCGGCCCGACTCGGCGCTGATGCTGCTCTCCAAGGTTCAGTCGGTCGAGATCGGCGATTTCAAGCTTGCGCTCGGACAAAAGGCTTTCGAGATCAACCCCGATCTCGGCGCGAAAAAGAACTCCATGGGCGATCTCATCGCCCGCGCGCGAAACCTCGGGCCGCGCGAGGTGGAGCGGTTGATCCATCTTCTTCCGCTCGACGCCGCGAGCATGGACAGGCTCGGCGCCGATGCGGTCAAATGCGACTATGACAGAGCCGATGCGCGAACGCGCCTCTTTGCCGTCATCGACAAATCTCTGGAAGAGAAGAAGCTGGTCGAGATCATGCGGCGTGACGAGCTGATCGATCAAAAGACGCATGAGGTCTATGGTCCTCCGAGCGCTTGCTATCGTGTCGTCCTCACCGCGCTCGGCGCCGATGTGAAGTCGATGATCGTCTCCGAATTGACCCGTTATTTCACCAGCGAGCTGGATGTGGGAGCGCCCCCGGCCGCCGTCAAGCCCGCGAGCGACAAGCCTGCGAGCGACAAGCCCGTGAGCGCCAAGCCGGCGAGCGAGAGGCCGGTGAGCGAGCGGAGCCGGACGAAATTCGCCCAGCCCCGCCGCGACGCGGCGAAGCGGATCGCCGCCCGCTGAGCGCCCGCCGCCCAAAATATCGGAGCTTCGTCCTTCGGTCGTGTTTTCTTCAAGCGAACCAATTCCCACTTCGCTCGAAAACACTTTAAGACAACGCCCATGAGCGGCGAGGCGGACACGAGGGAAGGGGCGCAGATCGTCGAGATCCTGCTGCCGGTGGCCGTCGATATGGCCTATTCCTATTACGCGCCGCCGGCGCTGCGGCTTTCGCCGGGAGATTGCGTCGAGGTTCCGCTGGCGACGCGCAAATCCTTCGGCGTCGTCTGGTCGGTCGCGCCGGCGGGCGCCGCCGGGCCGGGCAATCTCAAATCCGTCATCGCCAAATATGACCGGCCGCCGCTGGGCGAGACGTTGCGCAGCTTCGTCGATTGGGTGGCGCGCTGGACCTTGGCGCCGCGCGGCATGGCGCTGCGCCTCGCCACCCGCGCGGTGGAGGAGGCGGCGCCGGAGACGCCCCGCGTCGGCTATCGGCTCGCCGGTCCGCCGCCCGAGCGCATGACGGCGGCGCGGGCGCGCGTCATAGAGGCGGCGGAGGGCGGCCTCACTTTCTCCAAGGGCGAGCTCGCCCGCGCGGCGGCCTGCTCCAATGGTGTCGTCGATGCGCTGGTCGACGCCGGCGCGCTCGAGGCCGTCGCTCTGCCGCCGGAGCCCGTCGCCGGCGCGCTGGATCCCGATTTCGCGCGCGCGCCGCTGGAGGCCGAGCAGCTCGCGGGCGCCGAGGCGCTGACGAGCGCTGTGGAGCAGGGCGGCTATCGGCCCTTTCTGCTGGAGGGCGTCACCGGCGCCGGCAAGACGGAGGTCTATTTCGAGGCCGTCGCGGCGGCTCTGCGCGCCGGCGGGCAGGCGCTGGTCTTGATGCCGGAAATCGCGCTCACCGCGCAATTCCTCGAGCGCTTTGCCGCGCGTTTCGGGGCCAAGCCCGCCGAATGGCATTCCGGCGTCTCCGAGCGCAAGCGCGCGCGGCTGTGGCGCGGCGTCGCGCTCGGCGAGGTGAAGGTCGTCGCCGGCGCGCGCTCGGCGCTGTTCCTGCCCTTTTCGAATTTGCGGCTCATCGTCGTCGATGAGGAGCATGAGGCCGCCTATAAGCAGGAGGATGGCGTCGCCTATCACGCCCGCGACATGGCGGTGGTGCGCTCGAGGCTCGAGGGCGCGACCATCGTGCTCGCCTCGGCCACGCCCTCCATCGAGACGCGCGTCAATGCGCAGACCGGCCGCTACGGCTATCTGCGCCTCACCGCCCGCGCCAATGCGAGGCCCATGCCGCGGATAGAGGCGATCGACATGCGCGCCAATGGGCCGGAGCGCGGACGCTGGCTCGCGCCGCGGCTGGTGGCGGAGGCGCAGGAGACGATCGCGCGCGGCGAGCAGGTTCTCTTCTTCCTCAATCGGCGCGGCTATGCGCCGCTCACTCTGTGCCGCAGCTGCGGCCATCGCTTCCGCTGCGAGAATTGTGACGCCTGGCTGGTCGAGCATCGCTTTCGCCGCGCGCTGGTCTGCCATCATTGCGGCCATGTCGAGCGCCGCCCGCACATATGCCCGGAATGCGAGGCGGAGGATTCGCTCACCGCCTGCGGGCCGGGCGTCGAACGGCTGGCGGAGGAGGCGGCGATCCTCTTCCCGGACGCCCGCACTCTGGTGCTCTCCTCGGATTTTCCAGGCGGGCAGGAGCGCTTGCGCCGCGAGCTCGCCGAGATCGCGGCCGGCGCTTTCGATATCGTCATCGGCACGCAATTGGTGGCCAAGGGGCATAATTTCCCCTTTCTCACTCTGGTCGGCGTGGTGGACGCCGACAGCGGGCTCGGCAGCGGCGATCCCCGCGCCGCCGAGCGCACTTTTCAGCTGCTGAACCAAGTGACCGGCCGCGCCGGCCGCGGCGACAAGCCGGGCAGCGCGCTGATTCAGAGCTGGCAGGCCGACCATCCGGTCATTCGCGCCATTCTCTCCGGCGAGGCGGAGGCGTTCTACGCGCAGGAGACGCGATTGCGCGAGCGCGCCGGCCTGCCGCCCTTCGGACGCCTCGCGGCGCTGATCGTCTCGGCCAAGGACGCCGGCGCCGCCGAGACCCATGCGCGCGCTCTGGCGCGGGCGGGGCATTCGCTGCCCTCCACCGATCGCTATCGCGTCGCCCCGGCCGGCGGCCTGCCGGAGGCCGATGAGATCGTGGTGCTCGGCCCGGCCGAGGCGCCCATCTCGCTCATTCGCGGGCGCTATCGTTTCCGCCTGCTGGTGAAGGCGCCCAAGAGCGCCGATCTGCAGGCCTATCTGCGCGCCATGCTGGCGGCGGCGCCCAAGGAGCGCGGCGGCGTGCGCGTGGCTGTGGATGTCGATCCGCAGAGCTTTTGGTGATGTAGGAAAATAATCCCATCATCCTGAGGCGCTTTTTGCGGGAACGCAAAAAGCCTCGAAGGATGCTCCGCGCGCGGCGGCCGACCCTTCGAGACGCCTGCTGCGCAGGCTCCTCAGGGTGAGGGACTGTTTACGCGCCCGCGCGAGCGCGCCCCGGCGCTTTGCTGCGCGGGGGTGGGAAAGGGCGTTTCGGGACGCTCCGGCCCCTTACGGCCGTTGCGCGAAAAAATTCGATCGGGTCCAGAGCGTCCCGAAACGCGGTTGTCGTTCTCGTCGACATCCCGAGGCTTGGTCGAACCCGCGAATCCTGGGGTTTCTCGATCAAGACGCGATCGAGTCCGACGGCCTGGGATCACGGAGCGGTTCTTTTTTCTCCCTATGGACGGGAGAAGAACGCCGCCCGGCGACGCGCTGCCTGTCCATGGACGGGGGTCGCCATCCCGGATGGAGCCGCCCCCGCCCGCGCCCCACGACCCGAGGAGCGCGCCCTTTGTGGGCGGGAGTGGGAGGGATATAGGAATATTTTCAGGATGTGTCAAGGAAGTTTGTTCATGCCCTGAAGCTCGTAGTGGTCCCGTCCGAACTCGCTATTAACCGTCAAACTGCTATTGACCGCGTTCAAAGATCGACGTCATCAACAGTGTGATGAAGGGACGGTCATGGCTGAGACTCAAATTGAGTGGACGGACGCGACCTGGAATCCGGTTGCAGGCTGTTCTCTCGTCAGCGCCGGCTGCACGAATTGCTATGCCATGGAGATGGCAAGTCGTCTTAAAGCGATGGGCGTACCGAAGTATAGGGGACTTACTCGGCACAGTGGAAAGCGAGCGATTTGGAACGGAATCGTGCGCGAAGATGAAGTTTCATTGGGTATTCCATTGAACTGGAAGAAGCCACGAAAAATCTTCGTAAACTCGATGTCCGACCTATTTCACGAACGTGTGACAGACACTTTCATTCTGAAAGTGTGGGAGGTAATGCGCGCGACTCCACGCCACCATTATCAAATCCTCACCAAACGCCCAGAACGAATGGGCGCCCTTGTTCGCTCCAAGATCGGCGAAGTTCTGCCAAACGTATGGTTGGGCACGAGTGTGGAGAATGCTGAGGTCGCCGAGCGCATCGATTGTCTCCGCGCCGTGCCAGCGGCAATTCGTTTTATTTCGTTTGAGCCGCTGATAGGCTCGCTGGGAGCTGTCGATCTGCATGAGATTCACTGGGCAATCGTCGGCGGAGAGAGCGGGAGGTGGGCTCGCCCAATCCGCGAGGAGTGGATTGACGAAATCTTCGATAGTTGTGCGACGTACAACACGGCATTTTTTTTCAAGCAGTGGGGGGCGTGGGGAAAAGACAATAAACGTCGTTCCAAAAAGGCCAACGGACGCGTATATCGTGACAAGGTTTGGGACGAAGTTCCGAACGCCTCCGTCTCACTCTGAGCGCCCATCTGGAGCGTCCAGCCCAAGAATATTTCTGACGTAAACAGAGTTGGTTTCGTCATAGTATTTAGTAATGAGTTAGTCTAGAATTGTGCGTATCGCGTCGACGCGTTTCCGATAATAGAGCTCTACGAAGTTGGCGACAAGGAACGGAGCACTCTACGCGATGAGCTATGCCTGGAGGATAGGGGAGCCGCTTCCTGATCTTGGCGCTCACAGCGTCGCGAAACACGATATATTCGAACAATACATCAAAGTCTATATCGAACGGCTAACACGTAACCCGAGCCAGACGATGCTCAATCTGACCATCGTTGATGGCTTCAGCGGTGGCGGACTCTATCGAAGAGGCGCCGCCGAAGTAGATGGCTCTCCACTACGTTTGTTGGCAGCTGTTGAGAGCGTAGAAAGGGAGCTGAAAGCGGTCCGTGCGAAAGGCTTTGACCTCAAGGTAGATTTCTTCTTTGTCGATGCCAACCCCTATCACGTGGCCTTTCTCAGAGACTTGCTTGAGAAGCGCGGCTACGGGTCTCGTCTCGGAAAGAACATTTTTATCCATGAAGCCCTGTTCGAGGACGTCAGCGGCAACTTGATTGCCCACATTCAGAATAAGGGTTCCGCAAACCGCTCCCTATTTTTTCTGGACCAGTATGGCTGGAGCGACGTTCGACTCCAAACGATCCGTTCGATCCTGGCCACGTTGAAAAAACCCGAAATCCTGCTGACATTCGCTGTCGATGCCCTCATCGACTTCTTGTCCGTGAAGACAGCAGACGCACAAGCGCTCTTGAATATCGATCTTGATCGCGAGGATGTTCGGGCGTTGACCGAACTGAAGACCCAAGCAGGGTGGCGCCACCTAATTCAGAATGGTCTATATCGTCATGTCCAAAGCCGGACTGGGTCACGATTTTACACGCCTTTCTTTATTCATTCGGTGGAGGCGCACCGATCATACTGGTTATTGCATTTTTCAAATCATCGGCAGGCTCGAGATGAGATGGGAAAGCTGCACTGGCGGCTAAAAAACCATTTTCAACATCACGGCGGCGCTGGATTCCGTGCGCTCGGTTTCGATCCGTCGAAAGATCTCCGGCAGGATGTTATGTCTTTTATGTTCGACGATGACGCGATGAAGCGCTCGGAAGCGGCCGTCTTGGAACAGCTTCCCCGAATGATCCATGCAGCGAACCGTGACGGTACGGGACTCGTCGTCGAGGATCTGTTTGCAGGGAACTGCAATGATACACCAGTTACCTCAGACATTCTTAGTCGTCAGATTGCGTTCCTTCGCGATGAAGGCGAACTCTCGATTGTGGCGCCGGATGGCTCAAAAAAGCTGAGAACAAAAACGATCAATTGGGACGATCGTTTGGTCCTGCCGGTCGAGAGATCGCTGTTTAGCCGTTTAGGTTGGAGTTAAGACGTTCCTGCCAGAGCGTCCCCTCCTAACGCCCTCTCCGAAACTCCCCGACCCCCTCCCGCCCGCTTGTAGCCCGGCCGCTTTTCCCTATAGTCCGCCTCGACAATTCCCACGGCGGACGAGGCTATGACGACCACACAATTGCGCATCGGCACACGCGGCAGCCCTCTCGCTCTGGCGCAGACGCGGCAGCTGCGGGCCTTGCTGGCCGCGGCGCTCGGCCTCGAGGCGGAGACGCTGCCGATCGAGGTCATCCGCACCACGGGAGACATGATCCAGGACCGGCCGCTCTCGGAATCGGGCGGCAAGGGGCTGTTCACCAAGGAGCTGGACGTCGCCCTCATCGAGGGGCGCATCGATCTCGCCGTGCATTCCTCCAAGGATTTGCCGACGCATCTGCCGCCTCAGATCGCCATCGCCGGCTATCTCCCGCGCGAGGATGTGCGCGACGCCTGGATCGGCCGCAATGGCGCGACGCTCGACGCGCTGCCGAAGGGCGCGGTGGTGGGCACGGCCTCGCTGCGGCGCGGCGCGCAGGTGAAGCGGCTGCGGCCGGATGTCTCCATCGTGCTGCTGCGCGGCAATGTCGAGACCAGGCTGCGCAAGGTGGAGAGCGGCGAGGTGGACGGCACGCTGCTGGCGCTCGCCGGGCTCAAGCGGCTCGGCCTCGAGCGCCACGCCACCGCCATTCTGCCGATAGAGGATTTTCTTCCTGCCGCCGGACAGGGCGCCATAGCCGTCACCAAGCGCGCCGGCGATGCGAGCGTCCGCGCGGCTCTGGCCGCCATTCTCGATCCGGCGACCGCCGCCGCGCTCGCCGCCGAGCGCGCCTTTCTCACCGTGCTGGACGGTTCCTGCCGCACGCCCATCGCCGCCCATGCCAAGCTTGACGGCGAGGAGATCGAATTCCACGGCATGGCGCTGCGGGCGGATGGCTCGCAAGTCTATGAGGCGCGCCGGCGCGGGCCGTCCATGGATGCGGCGCTGATCGGCGACGCCGCCGCCAATGAGATTTTGCTGCGCCTGCCCAATGGAGTCGCGGGTCTCACATGAGGCGCGTTCTCGTCACGCGGGCGAGAGAGGACGCCGAGCGCACGGCGGAAGAATTGCGGCGGCGGGGCTTTGCGCCGCTGATCGCGCCGGTTCTGGAGATCGCCGCCACGGGCGCGCCGATTCCGGCCGAGCGCTTCGACGCGGTTCTGGCGACCAGCGCCCGCGCGATTCAATTTGCGGAAGGGCTCGCGGCCTCGAGCGCGCCGTTTTTCGTCGTCGGCGGCAAGACGGCGCAGGCGCTGTCCGCGCGCGGCGCGCAGGTGGAGGCGAGCGCGCCCGATGTGGCGGCGCTGACGCTTCTGCTCGGCGCGCGCTTCGCGGCGCCGGCGCGTTTTCTCTATCTCGCTGGCCATGATCGCAAGGACGATCTCGAAAGTTTTTTGCGCGCGCGCGGACATGTGGCGACAGTGGTCGAGACCTATGAGGCGCGCGCCGTCGCCGCTCTTGGGGAAGAAGCCCGCGCCGCTCTGGCCGCTGGCGAAATCGACGCCGCGCTGCATTATTCCGCGCGCAGTGCATCGATCTTCCTCGCTCTGGCGGATGCGGCCGGCGCCCCGGCCACGCTTCGCACGCGCGTCACGCATTTCGCTCTGTCCGAGGATGTCGCGCGCGTGCTGCGCGCCGCCGGCTGCGCCAATGTGCGCGTCGCCGCGGCGCCGGATCAGGCGAGCCTATTGGCCGCGCTCGAGGCGCAATAAAGCCGCCTTTGCGGGACAAGAATTGCATGGGCTCATCGCGCTTCCCGCGCCGCGCCCGCGCTCCCGCTGCTTTCGAGGACGAAATGACGAAACGGCCGATCCCGCAGCGGCGCATGACCGCCATTTTCGCGCTTCTCTTTTGCGCAATCGCCGCCGCAGTCTCGCCGGCGCTGGCGGAGCGGCTGCCGCTCTCGGATAATCTCGTCGATCTGCGCAGCGCGCAGGGGCGCGAATGGTTTCTCGAATCGGAGGCGCGCGAGGCCTATTGGCCGCTCTCGTCGGAATTCGTCACGCAGAAGAACGGCTCCTTCTGCGGCGTCGCCACTCTGGCGATGCTGCTCAATGCGCTCGACATTCCCGCGCCCGCCGGCGGCGAGGGGCCGGGGAGCTTCTCGCAGGACAATCTGTTCAGCGAGAAGACCGAGGCGGTGGTGAAGCAGGAGAACATTCTGCGCCGGGGCATGACGCTGGACGAGTTCGGCGGCCTCGTCGCCAGCTTCGGCCTCGAGGCGAAGGTCACGCATGCGGCGCAGAGCTCGCTCGCGGCGTTTCGCGCCAGCGCGATCGAGCAGCTCTCGCGCAAGCGGCGGCATGTCGTCGTCAATTATCAGCGCGCCGCGCTCGGCCAGACGCGCAGCGGGCACATTTCGCCGCTCGCCGCCTATGACGCCAAGACGGATCGCTTCCTGCTGCTCGATGTCGCGCGCTACAAATATCCGCCCGTGTGGATCGCGGCCGCCGAGCTCTTCGACGCGATGAACACGGTCGACGCCGGCAATGAAGGACGCAGCCGCGGCTTCGTGCTCATCGGCCCGCCGGCGGGAATAGGCGGCGGGCAATGAGCGACGTGCGAATGCGATCTATTCTTGCTCTCTGCTTTTCCGCTCTCGCCTTCGCCGCCGCCGCCGAGCCGGTCGCGACCGGGCGGCGCGGAATGGTGGTGAGCGAGCATCATCTCGCCAGCGACATCGGGCTCGACATATTGAAGGCGGGCGGCAACGCCATCGACGCCGCCGTCGCCGTCGGCTATGCGCTGGCCGTCGCGCATCCGTGCTGCGGCAATCTCGGCGGCGGCGGATTTCTGCTGGCGCAGCTGCCGGGGCAGGGCGCGCGCTTCCTGGATTTTCGTGAGACCGCGCCCGCGGCCGCCGGCGCCGATCTCTTTCTCGACGCGAAGGGCGCCGTCGACAAGGATGCGAGCCGCAACGGCTATCGCGCCGTGGCGGTTCCGGGGACGGTGATGGGCCTCGAGACCGCCCACGCCAAATACGGCCGCCTGCCGCGCGAGAAAATCATCGCGCCGGCGATCGCGCTGGCCGAGCAGGGGTTTGTTCTCGAGGAGGCCGATATTCGCGTGCTGCGCGCGGCGACGCGGCTGAAGGACAATCCCGCGGCGGCGAAGATTTTTTCCCGCGCCGACGGCTCGCCTCTGCAGGCGGGCGATCGGCTGATTCAGAGCGATCTCGCGCGTTTGTTGCGGGAGATCGCGGCGCAGGGGCCGCGCGCCTTTTATGAGGGGCGCATTCCGCAGGCGATCGAGCGCGCCGCGCATGCCGAAAATGGCGTGATCGCGGAGCAGGATTTCGCGATCTATGAGGTCATGGAGCGCACGCCGATTCATTGCGTCTATCGCGGCTATGATTTCTATTCCGCCGCGCCGCCGAGCTCGGGCGGCGTCGCGCTGTGCGAAATATTGAACATTCTCGAAGGCTATGATCTCGCCGCGCTCGGCTTTCACACGCCGCAATCCTCGCATCTTCTCGTCGAGGCGGAGCGTCGCGCCTTCTTCGATCGCAATAATTCGCTCGGCGATCCCGACTTCGTCAGCAATCCCGTCGCGCGTCTCACCTCGCGATCCTATGCGGCGGAGCTGCGCGCGAGCATTTCTCCCGATCATGCGACGCGCTCCGTCGATCTCGCGCAAGGCGCCGCGCCGCGCGAGCGTTTGCAGACGACGCATTATTCCATCGTCGACGGCGAGGGCGGCGCGGTCTCCGTCACCTATACGCTCAACGGCTATTTCGGCGCGCAGGTGATGGCGCCCGAGACGGGCGTGCTGCTCAATGACGAGATGGATGATTTTTCCGCCGCGCCCGGCGCCGCAAACGGCTTCGGCCTCGTGCAGGGAAGCGCCAACGCCATAGCGCCCGGCAAAAGGCCGCTCTCCTCCATGTCGCCGACCATTGTGATGAAGGATGGCAAGGTCGCGCTGGTTCTCGGCAGCCCCAATGGGCCGCGCATCATCTCGGTGACGCTGCAGACGGCGCTCAATGTCATCGATCATCACATGTCGCTGGCGCAGGCGGTGGCGGCGCCGCGCCTTCATCACCAATGGCTGCCGGATGTCGTGCTGTCCGAGCCCGGCGCGCTCTCGGCGGAGACGCGCCGGCGGCTCGAGGCGATGGGGCATAGAATAGAAGATCACGCGCCCTTCGGCGCATCGGAGGCGATAGAGATCAGCGAAGGCGCGATGACCGGCGTCAATGATCCGCGCTCCGCGGCGGGATCGGCGCGCGGCTATTGAGCCGAGGCGGGGAACGGGGGACGAGGATGCAGATCGATTGGGCCAATTTCACGCCGTGGAGCGCGGCGGCGGGCGGCGTTGCGATCGGGCTGGCCGCCGGCCTCCTGATCCTGCTGCTCGGACGCATAGCGGGGATCAGCGGCATTGTCGCCGGGCTGCTGCAACCCGTAAAGGGCGATGCGGCCTGGCGCCTCGCCTTCGTCCTCGGCCTCTTCGCATCGGCCGCGCTTCTACGTCTTCTCGGCGCGGTGCAAACGCCGATCTTCGACATAGGCTATGGCGCGACCATCCTCGCCGGATTGCTCGTCGGCTTCGGCGCGCGGCTCGGCGGCGGCTGCACCAGCGGGCATGGCGTCTGCGGCCTGTCGCGCCTGTCGCCGCGCGCGCTCGCCGCGACCGCCGCCTTCATGACGAGCGGCGCGCTCACTGTTTTCATTCTGCGTCACATAATGGGTTGAGCCATGACGAGATCGACCATAGCCGCTTTCGCCATCGGCCTGTTGTTCGGCCTCGGACTCCGCGTCTCCGGCATGATTCTGCCGAGCAAGGTGAAAGGCTTTCTCGACATAGCCGGCGCTTGGGATCCGTCGCTCGCCTTCGTCATGGGCGGCGCCATAGGAGTCGGGCTGATCGCCTTTCGCTTCGCCCGAACCCGCTCGCGCGCGCTGCTCGGCGATGAGATGCGCCTGCCGACGAGCAAGGCCATAGACGCGCCGCTGCTGCTCGGTTCGACCATATTCGGCGTGGGCTGGGGGCTCGGCGGCGTCTGTCCCGGACCGGCGATCGTCGATCTCGCCTTTCTCGATCCGCAGATCATCCTCTTCGTCGTCGCCATGCTAGCGGGCATGGCGCTCGAGAAGAGCGCGCGCGGCCTGCTCAGCGGAACGCGCCGCGACGCATGATCTCCTTTATGCGCGCGTCGAGCCGTTGCGCGAAAGCGTCGGTCGAGAAGCGCGTCTCGGCGAGCAGGCGCGCCGCGGCGACCTTGGCCTCGCGCGCCGCGCGGTCATGGAAGACGGCGCGCATCGCCGCGACAGCGCCCGTGTGATCGGGCTCCGCCCAGAGCTGATCGCCGCGCATGCGCGGATATTCGCCAGGACCGACCGGAACGAGGCGATAGGGCGTGAGAAACGCCGTGCGATCGTCGCAAAATTCCATATTGCCGGAATAGGCGGTGGCGATCACCGGCGTCTCCAGCGCCATCGCTTCCAGCATATGATAGCCGAAGCCCTCGGCGCGATGCAGCGAGACATAGCAATCGGCGCCTTCGATCAGCGCCATCTGCTCCTCATCGTCGAGAATGCGATCGACGAGCGCGATACGATCGCATTCGGCCACGACATTGCGAATGGAGCGCCACACATCCATCTCGCGCGGCGCGCGCACGCGATCGACGCTATGCGTCTTGATGACGAGCTTGACTTTCGCCTCGTGCGGAAAGGCGGCGAGAAAGGCGCGCATCACGCCGAGCGGATTCTTGCGATAGACGCCGGAGAGCGCATCGCAGGAGGCGAGAAAGACGAATTCGTCGGCGCGCGCAATGTCCGCATAGGCGAGCGTGCGCGCCGCCGCGCGACCCTTTTTGCGCACGGGCCGCGCCGATGTGCCGACCGTACGAGTCGGCCGATGGACGGCCAGCGTATCTTTTGTGAAGTCCGAGGCCGACCAGAGCTCGTCGACGAGCGTCAGGCCGAGCATTTGCGCCGGATGCGGCGTCGCCATCTCGAGATAGGGAAAGCCGATGAGCCGGCCCTCGGACCATATGTCCGGCAGATAGGCGATGGCGCTCGGCAGCTCCTCGAGATTGAGATGGAGAATATTGATCTTTGCGCGTTGCAGCGTCGTCGGCAGCGGCGCGGCGTCTTCGCGAATGCGATTGGGATAATCGAGAGTGAAGTCACAGAGCCGCAGCGAATAATCGAGGCGCTCGAGCGCGGCGGCGAGCGCGCGGCAGCTGTCCGCTATGCCGAGCTGCCGGCTGAAAGGGCCGATGAGCTGAATGTCCACGCTCTCGCCGCCCGGCGCCGGCAGCGTCGCCGAATGCGCGCGATGGCCGGAGGGCGTGCGCGAACGAAAGCTCCGCGCGCCGAAATCATAGCCCAGTGTCTCGATCGCGGTGCGCCAATGCGCGATATCGACGCCGCGGGCGCCGAAGAGGCGTCGCGACTCTTCATCGAAGGGCGCGGCGCCCGCCTGCGGCGTCAAAAACGTCTCGAGCCAATCTGGCGGAATAAAGCGCAGATAATGCGGCGCGCGAGCGGCGAAGAGAAGCACGGCGAAATAGGCCGCGCGCCGCTCGCTCTCCTGCGCGAGATCGGCGCCGCGCAGAATCGGATGCGCGTCGAGAAAGCGCGTCATGAAAACAGAGAGCGGGAAGCGCGCGCCCGTGTCCTCATGTGAGCGCAGCAGCGCCTCATGCGCCGGCGCGATGAGGCAATCCTCGACATTGAAGGCGGCGGCGCCGTAAGCGGCCCAGCGGAATATCTCCTCGAGCCGCGCATCCGCGCTCGCATCTCGAGGCGTCTGCGTGAAGAGGCGCATCGCCCGGCTCGGCGCGAGGCGATCCTGCGCCGTCGGCCCTTCATAGAGAAAGTCTATGTCGCGCGCGGAGAGCGGTATGCGCAGAGGGCGGCGCGCGCGGCCGTAGAATTCGACATAATGCGCGAGAAAAGCCTCGCGATCGGCGATCGAGACGGTCGCATCGAATTTATCGGCGAGGTCCCATTTGTAGCGATTTTGGTCGAGATAGGCGCAGAGCGTCTCGCCGAGAATAGGCGGCGGGGCGGGGACGGGCGTCGGCGCGAACAAAAGCTCCGTCCTGCGCAGAGGCGAGCGCGCGGCGCGCGCGGCGTCGTCGCCGGCGAGGGCTCCGTCGCCAAAGGCGCCTGCGAAAGTCGCGCGCAGATAATCGTCGCGGCCGAGGCGACGCGCGAGGAGCGGGCGCCCTTCCGTCGCGGTCAGCTCGAGCGGTGTTTCGGCGAGGGCGAGGACGCGAATTCGCGTCTCGGCGCTGCGCAGGAGAGCGGACGGAATTTTGACGTCGAAGCCGTGGCGGCCGTCGCCGAAACCATGGGCGGCGAGATCGTCGCGCGGCCGATCCGCCAATTGTTGGGCGACGAAGACGCCATCGGCGAAAATATCGACGAGCACGCGCCGGCCCGAATGGGCGGGACAATAGGCCCAGCCGTGAACGACGCCATCGGCGGCGCCGTCCAGCCGGCCGACGATGTCGAGATCGCCGGTCGGAAGGCCGAGCGAGCGCCGCAGCAGCTTGATCGCATGGCGCTTGGCGACGCCCATGCTCAGTCTATCTCTATGCGCAGAGTGAAATCGCGCGTCTCGCCGGGGCGCGCATGCGCGATGCCGGGCTTCTCGTCGAGCTGGCCGGCGAAGCCGACCGGCGAATCATAGCCATGCCACGGCTCTATGCAGAGGAAATCCGCGCCCGGCTTGGACCAGAGGCCGAGATGCTGGAAGCCTTCCCAGGCGATTTGCACGGATCGTCCGCTGCCGCAGCAATAAACGAGGCTTTTGCTCGCCAGAGTGTCGAAGATGATCGCGTCATCGGTGAACAGCTCCTCCCGCAGCGGCAGCGTTCGCCCCTCGACGGGCGAATCCTTCATGCGGCCGAGAAGCCCGCCGGTGAGCTTGCGGATCGGCGCCGGCTCATGGCGCTCGAAATTTATGCGGCTCTGCGCCTTGGGGGCGTCGCCGAGCGGCCAGCAAAAGGCCGGATGCGCGCCGATGGAAAAATGCATGTCCGCGTCGCCGAGATTGGTCACGCCATGGCGAATGTCGAGACGCGGACCGTCGAGGGTGAATTCCACCTCGAGCAGAAACTCGAAAGGGAAAACCGCGCGCGTCGCGTCGCTGGCGCGCAGCGCGAAACGCGCCGAATGCGGAGAGGCCTCGACGATGGAGAACAGGCTGTCGCGCGCGAAGCCGTGCTTCGTCATCGCATAGCTGTGGCCGCGATAATCATAGCGGTCCTGCGCCAGCCGGCCGACGATCGGAAACAGCAGCGGACTATGCTTGGGCCAGCTCGGCTCGCCGGCCCAGAGATAATCCACGCCGTCGCGCGTGCGCAGCGATTGCAGCTCCGCGCCTTTCGTAGAAATGAAAGCGGCGAGGCTGTCCGAGGACAAGGCCACGCCGTCTCGCTGCTCACTTTTCGACCCGGTCACGTGCGCCCTCAGGCTTTCGCCTGCTTCAGCCGCTCGAGATCGGCGTCCACCATCTCGCGGATGAGCTGGTCGAGCGAGGTCTCGGGCGCCCAGCCCAGCGCCTTGCGCGCCTTGCTCGAGTCGCCGAGCAGAATATCGACCTCCGCCGGGCGGTAGAATTTCGGATCGATCACCACATGCGCCTCCATATCGAGGCCCGCATGCGCGAAAGCGATGCGGCACATGTCGCGCACTGTGGTGGTGACGCCCGTCGCCACCACATAATCGTCCGGCGTCTCCTGCTGCAGCATCAGCCACATGGCCCGCACATAATCGCGCGCATGGCCCCAGTCGCGCTTGGCGTCTATGTTGCCGAGGCGAAGCTCCTTGGCGAGGCCGAGCTTTATGCGCGCCACGCTGTCTGTCACCTTGCGGGTGACGAATTCTATGCCGCGCAGCGGGCTCTCATGGTTGAAGAGAATGCCCGAGGAGGCGTGCATGCCGAAGCTCTCGCGGTAATTGACCGTGATCCAATGGCCGTAGAGCTTGGCGACGGCGTAAGGCGAGCGCGGATAGAAGGGCGTCTTCTCGCTCTGCATCGGCTCCTGAATGAGGCCGTACATCTCGGAGGAGGAGGCCTGATAGAAGCGCGCGCCGGGGGCGCCGAGGCGCAGCGCCTCGAGCACATTGGCGACGGCGACGGCGGTGATGTTGGCGGTGAGAATGGGCTGGCGCCAGGAGGAGGCGACGAAGGATTGCGCGGCGAGATTGTAGACCTCGTCGGGCTTCACCTCCTGGACGATGCGCAGCAGGCTGGAGAGATCGCCGAGATCGCCGTCGAGCAGCTGCACGTCATTGGCGACGCCGAGCCAGCGCAGGCGATGGTCCTCGACGCCGCGATGCGAGGAGCGGCGGATCACGCCATAGACTTCATACCCTTTGCCGAGCAGAAGCTGTGCGAGATAGGCCCCATCCTGTCCGGTAATGCCCGTCAGCAGCGCGCGTTTCGTCATGCACCCCTCTTAATTCAATCCACTTTCGCGGCTTTCAACATCGGCCGAGCGGCCGTCTATAGACGATCTAGGCGCGGCTATACAAATCGGCGAGGCGCACGATATCGTCCTCGCCGAGGTAGGAGCCGGTCTGCACCTCGATGATCTCGAGGTCGATCTTGCCCGGATTGCTCAGGCGATGAATGCAGCCGATCGGCAGATAGACCGACTCGTTCTCATGGACGAGCAGCGTCTCCTCGTCGCGGCCGACTTCGGCCGTGCCCTTGACGACGATCCAATGCTCGGCGCGATGAAAATGCTTCTGCAGCGACAGGCGCGCGCCCGGCTTCACCACAATGCGCTTCACCTGATGCCGATCGCCGGAATCGACCGATTGGTAGAAGCCCCAGGGGCGGAAGATGCGCTTGTGCTCGCCCGCCTCGCGGCGGTTCTCGCGCTTCAATTGATCGACGAGCTGCTTGACATTGTCGCCATGCTCGTGACCCAGCACCAGCACCGCATCCGGCGTCGTCACCACAATGACGTCGTCGACGCCGACGACGGTCGTCAGCGTCTCGTCCGAGCGCACATGCACATTGCGCGAATCGCGCACGACGCCATTGCCGCGCACAGAATTGCCCTGTTCGTCGCGCTCGGTCAGCTCCCACACGGCGCGCCAATTGCCGACGTCCGACCAGCCTATGTCGGCCTCGATCACCGCGGCCTTGCGCGTCTTCTCCATCACGGCGTAATCGATGGAGGTCTTGGGCGCGCGGGCGAAAGATTCTGCGTCCAGCACCAAAAAATCGAGATCGCTGCGGCCGGCGTCGATCGCCTTTTCCGCCGCATCGGCGATCGCCGGCTCGAATTGCGCGATCTCCGCCTGCATCACATCGGCGCGGAAGATGAAATTGCCGCTGTTCCACAAATAGCCGGCGTCGATATAGCGCTGCGCGGTCTCGCGATCGGGCTTCTCGACGAAGGCCTCGAGGTTGAAAACATCGCCGGCGATGCGCTCGCCGGTGCGAATATAGCCATAGCCGGTTGCCGGATTGTCGGGCTTGACGCCGAGCGTGACGATATAGCCGTCCGCGGCGGCGGCCGCCGCTTTTTTGCACAGAGCGACGAGGCCTCGTGGGTCGCGCACGACATGATCGGCGGCGAGCACGACGACGATGGTCTGCGGCGAGCGGCGCGCGGCGACGCCGGCGGCGACGGCGACCGCGGCGGCCGAATCACGCCGGGTGGGCTCGAGGACGACATCGGCCGAGGCGCCGATGGCGCGCAGCTGATCGGTGACGAGGAAGCGATAATCGGCGTTGGAGATGATGACGGGCTTGTCGAACGCCTCGTCCGACAGCGTCTGAATGGTCGTCTGGAAGGTCGACAGCTCGCCGACGAGCGGAATGAATTGTTTCGGGAGCGTCTCCCGCGATTCTGGCCATACGCGCGTGCCTGCCCCGCCGCACATTATGACCGGCAGAATTTTCGTCATGTCTCGCCTTTCGGTCGAGGGATGAATTGGCGGCGGCAGGTCGCGAGAGGGAAGAAGTTTTCTGGAATACAATCAAAAAGATCGAGCGCTTTTTCGCGCAGGTCCCGTTCCTGCGGCCGTCCGCCGGCGATTGGATCAGCTATAGGCTGAACGCTCCGCCCTTGGCAAGTGGGCGCCCCGCCCAGCCTTGCGAAACCCGCGCCGCGCAGCCGAAGGCGTTCTTCTGCTTCATGACCGCTTCGGCTGCGGCGAGGCGTGAGGCTCTTTCCGCAAGCGCGCGCGTCGCGCCGGCAGGGCGGCGAGAATGCGCTCGCGCTCCGCCTCGGAAGCGTCGCGCCAGCCGGCGATCTCGGCCATCGTCCGCGCGCAGCCGATGCAAAAGCCGGTCGGCTGGTCGATCTTGCAGATTTTGACGCAGGGCGTTTCGGCCATCACACGTCCAAATTCGCGACGTTCAGCGCATTCTCCTGGATGAACTCACGGCGCGGCTCGACGATGTCGCCCATCAGCTTCACGAAAATATCCTCGGCCTCCGCCGCCTCTTTCACCTTCACCTGCAAGAGCGAGCGCACCTCGCGGTCGAGCGTCGTCTCCCACAATTGCTCGGCGTTCATCTCGCCGAGGCCTTTGTAGCGCTGAATGGTGAGGCCCTTGCGGCCCTGCGCCGCCATTGCGTCATAGAGCGCGAGCGGGCCGGAGAGCGCGGTCTCGTCGCTGCGCCGCGCCAGCGCCGCCGGGCCGGCAAAAATTTCGCGCAGGCTCTCGGCGCGCTCCTGCAGCTTGCGCGCCTCGCTCGAGGCGAGCAGCGCCGCATCCAGCGTCACCGCTTGCGCGACGCCGCGCAAAGTGCGGTGGAAGACATAGCCGCCCTCGCGCAATTCGCCGGTCCAGCCGCGCTCGGTCTCCTCCGCTATGGCGTTGAGGCGCTCGGCGACCTCGGTCGCTTTCGCTTCGTCGGGCGGCGATTGCAGCGCATTCGCCATCGTCGCCTGCTCCACCACATTGCGGTCGTAGCGCGAATGCAGGCTGCTCATGATGGTGCGGAACGAACGCGCATCCTCGAGCGCGGCGCGCAAATCCTTGCCGGCGCGCTCCTCGCCATTGCCGCAGCGGAGCACGGCGCCGTCGAGCAGCGAGTCGATGAGATAATCCTCGAGCGCGCGCTCGTCCTTCAAATATTGCGTCGATTTGCCCTTCGTCACCTTGTAGAGCGGCGCCTGCGCGATGAACACATGGCCGCGATCGATCAGCTGGGGCATCTGCCGATAGAAGAAGGTGAGGATCAGCGTGCGAATATGGGCGCCGTCGACGTCGGCGTCGGTCATGATGATGATCTTGTGATAGCGCAGCTTGTCGGCGTTGAACTCGTCGCGGCCTATGCCGGTGCCGAGCGCGGTTATCAGCGTGCCGATCTGCTCGGACGACAGCATTTTGTCGAAGCGCGCGCGCTCCACATTGAGAATCTTGCCGCGTAGCGGCAGCACGGCCTGAAACTCACGATTGCGGCCCTGCTTGGCCGTGCCGCCGGCGGAATCGCCCTCGACGATGAAGAGCTCGGCCTTCGCCGGATCGCGCTCCTGACAATCGGCGAGCTTGCCGGGAAGGTTGGCGACATCGAGCGCGCCCTTGCGCCGCGTCAGCTCGCGCGCCTTGCGCGCCGCCTCGCGCGCGGCGGCGGCCTCGCAGACTTTGGAGACGACGCTCTTCGCCTCCTGCGGATGCTCCTCCAGCCATTGGTCGAGCAGCTCGTTGACGACATTCTCGACCGCCGGACGCACCTCGGACGAAACGAGCTTGTCCTTCGTCTGCGAGGAGAATTTCGGGTCCGGCACCTTCACCGAGACGACGCAGGTGAGGCCCTCGCGACAATCGTCGCCGGTCAGATCGACCTTCTCGCGCTTGGTGAGGCCGGAGCGCTCGGAATAGCCGGTGATCTGCCGCGTCAGCGCGGCGCGAAAGCCCGCCAGATGCGTGCCGCCGTCGCGCTGCGGGATGTTGTTGGTGAAGGCCAGAATATTCTCGTGATAGGAATCGTTCCACCACAGCGCGACTTCGACATTGATGTGCTCGCGCTGGCCGTGGATGAGGATCGGCGCGCCGATCAGCGGCGATTTGGCGCGATCGAGATAGCGCACGAAAGCCTCGAGCCCGCCCTCATAATAGAGGTCCTCGCGCCTTTGTTCCGCATGGCGCGCGTCGGTGAGCACGATGTGCACGCCCGAGTTCAGAAAGGCGAGCTCGCGCAGGCGATGCTCTATGGTCGCATAATCGAACTCGACGACGGTCTTGAATGTCTCGAGCGACGGCAGGAAGGTGACTTCCGTTCCGCGCTTGGGCTTGCCGTCCTCGATCGGCGCGGCGCCGACCGCGACGAGCGGCGCGACGGAATCGCCATTGGCGAATTCCATGAAATGCTCGCGCCCTTCCTGCCAGACGCGCAGCTTCAGCCAAACGGAGAGGGCGTTGACGACCGAGACGCCGACGCCGTGCAGGCCGCCCGAGACCTTGTAGGAGTTCTGGTCGAATTTGCCGCCGGCGTGCAGCTGAGTCATGATGACCTCGGCCGCGGAGACGCCTTCCTCCTTGTGAATGCCGGTCGGGACGCCGCGGCCATTGTCGGTGACGGTGCAGGAGCCGTCGGCGTTCAGCGTCACGGTGACGAGAGTCGCATGGCCGGCGAGCGCTTCGTCGATGGCGTTGTCGACGACCTCATAGACCATGTGATGCAGGCCGGTGCCGTCATCAGTGTCGCCGATATACATGCCCGGGCGCTTGCGGACGGCGTCGAGGCCGCGCAGCACTTTGATCGAATCCGCGCCATATTCTTGCGGCGTGGCGGCTCCGTCTTCGGTGTCGGTCATGCGGGTTTGGGCTCCTCGGGCAGGGCGGGATGACGGCTCGATTCGATAGCATTGTTTTTACCGCGAAAGACGCGGAGAAAGCACGAAAAACCGAGCGGCGCGCCGGCTCGGCGGTCGAATTGACCAATGTGTCGGCGCGCGATATCTATCATGTAGTAGATATCATACGGAGTTGCAACGATGAGCGGCACAGCCAAGCTCTTCATGCATGGCCGCAGCCAGGCTGTGCGCCTGCCCAAGGACTGCCGTTTCGAGGGCAAGGAGGTCAAAGTCACCAAGATCGGCGACAAGGTGATTTTGGAGCCGCTTCACGAGGGGCCTTTCGATGTCGAGGCGTGGTTCGCGCGGCTCGACGCTCTCGGCGCGCTCGACTTTCTGCCCGATGGCCCGCCGGAGGATCCGCCGAGCGCTCCCGATCCGCGCAAATTCATCGACGAATGATCTGCCTCGACACCAATGTCGTCATAGCGGTGATCAACCGCCGCGACGCCGATGTCGCGCGTCGCATGGGCGAGGCGCTGACGCAGCGCGTCGAGATCGGCCTGCCCGTCATCGTTTTGTACGAGCTTCGCTACGGCTATGCGCGCAGCGATAGAAAGCCTCATATGGAAGCCTTGCTCGCAGAGTTTCTCTCGCCGGGGATCGCTGTCCTGCCTTTCGAGGAGGAGGACGCGCGTCACGCCGGAGACATTCGCGCCGATCTCGAAAAAACGGGGCGGCCGATCGGCCATTATGATTATCTCATCGCCGCGCAGGCGCGCCGCCGCGGCGCGATATTGGTGACGGCGAACGGCCGCGAGTTCGCGCGCGTGCCGGGGCTGATGGTGACGGATTGGGCGGGCTGACGGCTGCGCGCGCATGAACGGGGGAGATAGGCGCCCGCCACGAGCAGCGTGGTGGATGGATGGGACTAGCTTGATCGGCTGGACATGGCCCTAATGCGACCTTCGTGTGCTCTGGACGCCGACTGCATCGTTGCCAACACGGTCACAGCATGGGGCCTTCCCACGCATGAGCGCTATGGTGATGGCGTAAGGACTCCACCGAAGGTCGATGCTCAGGCTTGCTAGGCAGCCAAGCCTTCTCACCATGCAAAGCGACGGACGATGTCTGATCCGACGCCGTGTATGGTCCGTCCTGTGCGTGCGGATCAGAATAATGAATCGTTCCGCTGATGCCCAGTGTCATCCACCCACAGTCAAATAGCCTGTGGTGATTTGCGCATAATAGAAGTCCGTTTGCTGGGTCCAAACGCTGCAGGTGCGTAGCTTCCGTCCATGGCACAATGTGCGCTGCCTCAAGCGCCTCCTCGAAAGAAAGTCCACAGAATGCACATTGTCCGTCATAGGCTCTCATCAGAGCTAAACGGAATATACGTTGTAAGACCCCGCGCACTTTAACCCTCGAGTAAATCTCCTTACGTCGGCTTTCAGTTCCCAGCAATATGGCATCGACAAGGGCGGTTTCGGTCGTTCCATCGCGTGCGTAGTCGAAGGGGTTCGGCACGTTGCTCCAATCGAACTGAAAAACCTCGTCGAAAGCCGTTTCTAACTCGTCGTCCGGGCGGGCAACAAATCCATGACCTGGAATGCCTGACTGTGCATTGACGATGAGCACATTCAGCGCTGGCAGACGTTCGACCATGCAGTATTCTTGGATTTCGCCCGCTACGAACCGAATTGCGCGATGATGAATTCCGATTCTGAGAGCGAGTTCGCCATAAGTGATGGTAGAGCGCTGCTTCGCACACTTACATAGGATAGGCCAAGCGCGGGCCGCCCTTTGCGTATGATTAACAGCCATTCAATCCTCCATAGAACGAGGATCATCATCAGGACGTCGTAGCAAATGTCAAATGACAGTTCCGTCCTCGCTTGCTCCCGAGGCCCGCTTCTGGCGCAACGCCGTCCCAGAAAGACAGGCGACGGCCTCGCAATATCTCGCACAAAGCCGCCGAGTCTCCCTCATGCTGAGGAGCCCGCGACGCGGGCGTCTCGAAGCGCGCGGAGCCATTCGGTCCGCCTTCTGGAGCCCCTCGTGCTTCGAGACGGCGCCTGCGGCGCCTCCTCAGCATGAGGGGGATCGTTGGTCCTCTCGGCCGGGCGCCTCGGCGACGAAAGCCCCTGGCAAGCGCAAGATCCGGCAGGGGCCGCCCGCCGCCACAGCGCCATCGCCCGCTTCGCGGATGAGCAGCGCCTGCGAGCGCGCCAGCTCGGTCAGCAGCGAGGAATCCTGCAAAGCCTGCGGCGTGGCGGTGAGCCGCCCCTCGGCGTCGCGCGTCAGCGTCGCGCGCATATAGTCGCGGCGGCCCTTATTGGGCTTCAGCGGCGCGCCGGCGACGGCGGCCTCGGTCTCGTCCGCCCCCGCGCGCGGATCACCTTGCAGCGTGCGAACGAGCGGGCCGAGGAAGACCAGCGCGCAGACGAAAGCCGCGACCGGATTGCCCGGCAGGCCCAGAATGCGCGCCTCGCCCAGCGTTCCATGGATCAGCGGCTTGCCCGGCCGCATGGCGATGCGCCAAAAATCGAGCGCCATGCCCTGGCGGGCGAGGGCCGGCCGCAAGAGATCGTGATCGCCGACCGAGGCGCCGCCCAGCGTCACCACAATATCGGCCTTGGCCGCGCGCGCCTGCTCCAGGCCTTTTTCCAGCTCGGCGATGTCGTCGCGGAAAATGCCGAGGTCGATCACCTCTGCGCCGGCGGCTTCGGCGATGGCCGCCACCGCATAGCCATTGCAGGCGATGATTTGCGCCGGGCCGGGCTCGGCGCCGGGCGGAACCAGCTCGTCGCCCGAGGCGATCAGCGCCACGCGCGGGCGCCGCGCCACGGGAAGCAGCGGATGATTGATGGCGGCGGCGAGCGCCAGCTCGCTGGGGCCGATGCGCGTTCCGGCGAAGAGGGCAGGGTCGCCCTCGCGAAAATCGAGCCCGCGCTCGCGAATATGCCGGCCGGCCGGGGGCGGGGAGGCGGCGCCGACGCCGGAGGCGTCGATCGTGGCGTCCTCCTGCAGGAGGATCGTATCCGCGCCCTCGGGAACCGGCGCGCCGGTGAAGATGCGCACGGTCTCGCCGGCGCCGAGGGCCAAGTGATAGCCATGGCCCGCGGCGCTCTCGCCGACGAGCTTCAGACGCGCGCCGGGCGCTGAAAGATCGGCGGCGCGTAGCGCATAGCCGTCCATGGCGGAGACCGCGACCGGCGGCTGCGTGCGGCGCGAGACGAGATCCTTCGCCAAAGTGCGGCCGAGCGCCTTGGAGAGCGAAACCTCCTCTTCGCCCGAGAGCCGGGTCGCGCCGGCGAGCACGCGGGCGAGGGCCTCGTCCACGGACAGCAATTTGTCGTCAGCCATTTTTGTCCATTTCGTCGCGGCGCCATTCGCCAGAGCGTCCGCCGCGCTTCTCGACCAGCTCGATTCCCTCGATGCGCATGCCGCGATCGACGGCCTTCAGCATGTCGTAGATCGTCAATAAAGCGACGCCGACCGCGGTCAGCGCCTCCATTTCCACGCCGGTCTTGCCCGTGACCGAAACTTCCGCCGTCGCGCGCACGCCGGGAAGGCTGGCGTCCGGCTCGAGATCGACCGCGATCTTGGTGACGGGCAGGGGATGGCAGAGCGGGATCAGCTCATGCGTCTTCTTGGCCGCCATAATGCCGGCGACGCGCGCGACGCCGAACACGTCGCCTTTCTTCGCCTGCCCCTCGACCGCGAGAGCGAGCGTCGCGGCGTCCATCACGATCTGTCCGCGGGCGATGGCGACGCGCTTCGTCTCCGCCTTGTCGGAGACGTCGACGATATGCGCTTCGCCCTTGTTCGAGAGATGCGTCAGCATCTATGCGCGCGCCCGCCTGTGATCGCCCTTGACCGAGCCATGCAGCAGCTCGCGCGTCGCTGTCGTCACATCGTCCTTGCGAATGAGGCTCTCGCCGACGAGGAATGTGAAGACGCCGGCCTTCTCGAGCCGCAGACAATCCTCATGGCTCGTTATGCCGCTCTCGGCGACGATGATCCTGTCCTTGGGAATGCGCTCGACGAGCCGCTCTGTCGTCTCCAGCGTGACGTCGAACGTATGCAGATTGCGATTGTTCACGCCGATGAGCCGCGTCTCCAGCGCCAGAGCGCGATCCAGCTCTTCCTCATTGTGAACTTCGACGAGAACATCCATGCGCAGATCATGCGCAGTGGTGTTGAGGCGCGCGGCCTCCTCATCGGAGACGGCGGCCATGATGATCAAAATGCAATCGGCGCCATGGGCGCGCGCCTCGAACACCTGATAGGGGTCGTAGAGGAAATCCTTGCGAATCGCCGGCAGATTTACCGCCTTGCGCGCGGCCTCGAGATCCTCGAGCTTGCCCTGGAAGGAGGGGCCGTCGGTCAGCACCGAGAGGCAGGCGGCGCCGCCGGCCTCATAGGCGCGCGCCAGCGCCGGCGGATCGAAATCCTGACGCAGCACGCCCTTGGACGGGCTCGCCTTCTTGATTTCCGCGATCAGCGCGATGCGCCCCTCGGCGAGCTTGGCCTCGATCGCATGGACGAAGCCGCGCGGGGGATCGTGGTCGCGCACATTGCGCTCGAGCGTCGCCAGCGGCATGCGCACTTTGGCGTCGTTGATCTCGGTCCGCTTATAGGCTTCGATCTTGCTCAGAATGTCGGTCATGCCGCTTGTGGTCCTTCGCGCCTTCAAGAGGTTTTCTACCACGAAGACACGAAGGACACGAAGCATTTCCCGCCAGCGCGGCGGCGCGCCGCAGTCTTTTCGGGCGGCGCGGCGCCTTCACGCATTGGAGACGCGAATGAGCGCCTCGAGCTTCGCCTGCGCGGCGCCGCTGTCCAGCGCCCGCGCGGCGAGCTGCGCGCCTTCGCGAAGATCGGCCGCCGCCCCCGCCACCGTCAGCGCCGCCGCGGCGTTGAGCACGGCGATATCGCGATAGGCGTCGCGCGCCCCGGCCAGCACGGCCCGCAGCGCGCGGGCGTTATGGGCGGGATCGCCGCCGACGAGCGCCTGCGGCTCCGCCCGCGCCAAGCCGGCCTCCTCGGGCGAAACTACGAAGCCTCTGACGGCGCCGTCCTCGAGCGCGACGACGAGAGAGGGCGCGGTCGTCGTCAATTCGTCGAGCCCGTCCTCGCCATGGACGAGCCAGACGCGCTTGGAGCCGAGCTCCGCCAAGACGCGCGCCAGCGGCTCGAGCAGCGCGCGCGAGGAGACGCCGAGCAGCTGCTTTTCCACCCGCGCCGGATTGCACAACGGGCCGAGCAGGTTGAAAATCGTGCGCAGGCCGAGTTCCCCGCGGACTGGCGCGGCATGGCGCATGGCGCGGTGATGCGTCGCCGCCGCCATGAAGCAAATACCTGTTTGCGCGAGGCAAATTGCGGCATGCTCGGGCGTGACGCCGACCTTGACGCCGAGTTCCGCCAGAACATCGCTGGCGCCGGAGCGCGAGGAGGCGGCCCTTCCGCCATGCTTGGCGACGCGCACGCCGCAGCCGGCGACAATGATCGCCGCGAGCGTCGAGACATTATAGGTGCCGGCGCCGTCGCCGCCGGTCCCGACAATGTCGATCGCATCTTCCGCGCCCGCGACCGGCGCCATCGCCGCGCGCATGGCCTCCGCCGCGCCGATGATTTCGTCCACCGTCTCGCCGCGCTGGCGCAGGCCCATCAGAAAGGCGCCGAGCTGCGCCGGCGTCGCGCCGCCTTCGAGCACGGTCGAGATCGCCGCGCGCGCCTCCTGGCGGGAGAGCGTCGCGCCGGCGGCGAGGGCGGCGAGATAGGGCTTGAGGTCGGTCACGGCCGAAGATCTCGGTTGAAGGATGCGAGCCTGAAGGCTCGCGGTCCAAGGCGGGCTCTGGACCGCGAGCCTTCAGGCTCGCAGCGATTCACGCGACTTTGGCGGGGCGTCGCGTCGCGTTCCACTCCTGCGCGAGATCGAGGAAATTGCGCAAAATCTTGTGCCCATGCTCCGAGGTGATGCTCTCGGGATGGAATTGCACGCCATGCACGGGCGCGCTCTCATGCGAGAGGCCCATGATGAGCCCATCCGGCGTCTCGGCGGTGACGCGCAGGCAGGAGGGCAAAGTCTCGCGCGCGACGATCAGCGAGTGATAGCGCGTCGCCTGGAACGGCCCCTCTATGCCGCGGAAGATCGTCTCGCCCTTGTGCAGTATGGTCGCCATCTTGCCATGCACGGGCAGGGGCGCGCGGATCACATCGCCGCCGAAGGACAGGCCGATGGACTGATGGCCGAGGCAGACGCCGAAGATCGGAATTTTCGCCCAGGCCGCCGCGATGAGATCGAGGCAGATGCCCGCCTCCTTGGGCGTGCAGGGGCCGGGCGAGAGCACGATCGCCTCCGGGCCGGCGGCGAGCACTTCGGCGACCGAGACCGCATCGTTTCGCTTGACCGTCACCTCGGCCCCGAGCGAGCCGAAATAATGCACGAGGTTGAAGGTGAAGCTGTCGTAATTGTCGATGAGCGTGACTTTTGTCATTCGCGCTTGGGTCCGGTTCTCGGCGGCGTGGGCTTGCTCTCCCACCGCGGCTCGATTTTTTCGGCTCTTCGGCCGCTCAAGTCAATTCATTCGCGCCCGCTCGGCTGGGGAGCCGGCTCCTCTAGTCGCGCCGGCCCAGCCGCCAGTCCGGCCGCAGATTGGCGATCAGCATGATCTCGCCGATGCTCTGGCGTGTCAGCAGGCCGACCAGCGCGCCATCGGCGCCCAGCACGCCCATGGCCGAGGCTCCGGCGAATTTTTCGATCGTCTCGTCGAGCGGCGCAGCCGCGCTCACGGTGGGGGCGTCGCGTTGCACATGGGGCGCGATCGGCGCGCTGCGGTCGTCGGCCTTCAGCGCCTCGATTATGTCCGAGCGGTCGAGCAGACCCATGAAGCGGCCATCCGCCGCGACCACCGGAAACTGATCCTGCGAGGTGGCGAGCAGAGTCTCGACCGCCTCGCCGAGGTCGGCGCCCCAGGCAATAGCGGCGATGCGGGTCTCCATCGCGTCGGCGACGGTGAGGCCGCGCGCGGCTTCGCTCGCCACGGTCATCTGCGCCTCGCCGCTGGCGGCGATGTAGACGAAAATGGCGATGAAGACGAGCATGGGGTTGCCGAACAGCCCCAAAAAGCCGAGCGCGAAGGCGAAGCCCTGGCCGATGGAGGCGGCGATGCGCGTCGCCTTTCCGCGCGGCAGCCACATTGCGAGCGCCGCGCGCAGCACGCGGCCGCCGTCCATGGGGAAGGCCGGGATCATGTTGAACAGCGCCAGAAACAGATTTGCGGCGGCGAGACGCGCGAGGACATTGAGATGCGGATCGTCGAGCTGCGTCAGCGTCTCCGGCTGGAAGGCGCCGAGCGCAACGAATAGGACTGTGGCGATGACGATGTTCACCGCAGGCCCCGCGAGCGCGACGAGCAATTCCTGAGAGGGTTTTTCCGGCATATGGTCGAGATTGGCGACGCCGCCGATCGGCAGCAGCGTGACCTCGGTCGAGAGAATGCCGAAGCGCCGCGCCATCAGAATATGACCGAACTCATGCAGCACGACGCAGGCGAAAATGAGCGTGATGAAGATCACGCTGTCGCGCGCTGCTTGCACGCCGCCGCTGCGATAGGCGGAAAAGCCGATCCAGGCGAGCAGCAGCAGAAAAGTGATGTGAATGCGGACGGCCGTGCCCTTGAACGAGCCGAGCGTGAGCGACCAGCGCATGGAAGAGGCCTCGCTATCGACGTGACGTCCGCGACGGTTCCTCATAGCAGAAATCCGCGACATTCGGCCAGGAATCCGCGATATGCGGCCAAGAAAAAGGGCGATCGACGCGTGAAGCGAAGATCGCCCGAGTGGAGCGGAGAAAGTCTAGGAGGAGGAAGCGTCAGAGGCGATAGCGAATCTGATCCGTCCAGAAGCGCTCGAGGCGCGTCAGGGCGGTGTTGACGGTGCGGAACTCGGCGGTGGAAACGCCGCCGATCTGCTCCACCGTGGTCGCATGCTTCTCGTAGAGGGCTGCGACGATATCATGAACCTCCTTGCCCTTGGGCGTGAGGCTGATGCGCACGGAGCGACGATCGACGCGCGAGCGGGCGTGGTGGAGATAGCCCATCTCGACGAGCTTCTTGACATTGTAGGAGACGTTGGAGCCGAGATAATAGCCGCGCGTGCGCAGCTCGCTCGCGGTGAGCTCCTTGTCGCCGATATTGTAGAGCAGGAGCGCCTGCACGGAATTGACGTCGCCGCGATTGCGGCGGTCGAACTCGTCTTTGATGACATCGAGCAGCCGGCGGTGCAGACGCTCCACCAGAGTGAGGGATTCGAGATAGATCGGACGAATTTCGTTGATCTTCTCCGAGCGGACCTGCGCCGCCTCGGTCTTCGACGCCGTATTCATGAACAAGCTCCGTCTCGTCTTTTGCGCCGGATATTCGAAAGTCCGGTCCGTGTCTCGATGGACCAGAACCTATCCGCCGCGAATGAAGACCGCTTTAAACAACAGCCTGAATCCGTCGTTTACTTCCACTACCGTCGATGCGGTAAATGGGTGGTGAATCAAATCGTTAGAATTGTATTAGCCGTGTCGCGGCGTGAGCCGCGCGCCTCACCGGCCGAGCCGGGCGAGAAGCGCGCGCGCCTGCCGTTGCAGGCGGCTGAAGCGGCCGTCGACGGCCTCGGCCTCGGGACCGCGCCGCCGGCGGCGCTTCTCGCGCAGGCGCTGGGCCTCATAATCGCGGCCGGCCTCGAAGGTGAGGAAGAAATAGAGGCCGATGAGCGCGAGATCGAGGGCGATGAGCCAATAGCCGCCGGCGAAAAACCCCGGCACGCTCAAGGTCACGAAGATTTGCGCGCCGGCGATGAGCAGCCACAGCACGCCGCCCCAGGGCGTCGCCAGCCAGAGCCCGACGCCGGCGACGAGATCGAGCACGGCGAAGAACACGACGGCGATGGCGGCGTTGGTCGGCGTCTCGTCGAATATGGGCTTGCTCGCGGTGAGCACGATGACCCATTGCATCACGCCCTGCAGCAGCCAGAATAGCGCCATGACGCGCATGAACAGCGTGAGCATATGGCCCCAGCGCGCCGACTGCCCCGCCGCGCCCGCGTCGCCGAGACGGATCGGCCGGTGCGGGTCGTCCGCCTCCTCATAGAGCGTATGCTCGGTCACGCGCCGCCTCTTTCGCTCCGGCTCTACTGCCCGCGCCGCGCGCGCGTTGCGAAGCGCACGGCTTCCTCGGCGGCGCGGAACAGCGCCTTGGATTTGTTCACCGTCTCGCGATGCTCGTAATCGGGATCGCTGTCATAGACGACGCCGGCGCCCGCCTGCACATGCATCTTTCCGTCTTTCACGATCGCCGTGCGCAGCACGATGCAAGTGTCCATCTGCCCGCCGGCGCCGAAATAGCCGATGCAGCCGCCATAAATGCCGCGCTTGTCCGTCTCCAATTCGTCGATGATCTCCATGGCGCGCACCTTGGGCGCGCCGGAGACCGTGCCGGCCGGAAAGCCGGCGGCGAGCGCGTCTATGCAGTCGCGCGCGGGATCGAGCGCGCCTTCCACATTGGAGACGATATGCATCACATGGCTGTAGCGCTCGATGGTGAAGCTGTCCGTCACCCGCACGCTTCCCGTCGCGGCGACGCGGCCGACGTCATTGCGTCCGAGATCGAGCAGCATCAAATGCTCGGCGCGCTCTTTCTCATCGGCGAGAAGCTCGGCGGCGAGGCGCTCGTCCTCCGCCTTCACGGCGCTGCGCCAGCGCGTGCCGGCGATGGGGCGGATCGTCACCTTGCCTTCGGCGACGCGCACCAGAATCTCCGGCGATGAGCAGACGATCTGGAAATCGCCGAAATTGAGAAAGCACAGAAAGGGCGCCGGATTGACGCGGCGCAATGCGCGATAGAGCGCGAAGGCCGGCAGAGCGAAAGGCGCGGTGAAGCGTTGCGACAGCACGACCTGAAAGATGTCGCCGGCGCGAATGTAATCTTTGGCGCGCTCGACCATTTCCAGGAAACGCCCGGGCGCCGTGTTGGAGACCGGCTCCTCGGCGAGAAGATGCGGATCGGCCTCCGCCTCGCGCTGCTCGAGCGGCGCCTCTAAGGTCGCGACCACCAAATCGAGCCGCGCGAGCGCCGCCTCATAAGCGGCCTGGGCGGAAACGCCGGCCGCCGGGCGCGCGGGCGTCACCACGATGATCTCGTCGCGCACATTGTCGAAGACGACCATGACGGTCGGCCGCAGCAAGATCGCGTCGGGCACGCCGATCTTATCGTCCTTGGCCGGGGCGAGGCGCTCCATCAGCCGCACAGTGTCATAGCCGAGATAGCCGAACACGCCCGCCGCCATGGGAGGCAGATGCGCGACCTCGTCGATCTCAGATTCGGCGAGCAGCTCGCGTAGCGCATCGAGCGGCGGTTTCGCGCAGGGCTCGAAAGCATTCGCGTCACGCAGCGCGCGGCGATTGATCTCGGCCTTCTCGCCATGGATGCGGAACACGACGTCGGGATCGAGCCCGATCATCGAGTAGCGGCCGCGCGCGGCGCCGCCCTCCACCGATTCGAGCAGGAAGACATTGGCCGTCCGCGCGCGCGTCAGCTTCAGATAGGCCGCGACCGGCGTCTCCAGATCGGCGACGAGCCGCGTCGCCACCAGCGACGCGCGGCCCGTCTCATGGGCGGCGGCGAATTCGTCGAACGAAGGTTCGGACAATGCGCTCACTGGTTCTGTTCCGCTCCGCCGGTCGCCGCCTGCAACGCATGCTCGTTGATCGAGACGTTGAAGACCTTCTCGAGCGCGCCGACATATTGCTCGAGAATATCATTGGTGAAGGCCGGCCGCAGCTGGTCCGCCGCCGCCTTCGCCTCGATGGAGGAGGGATCATAGGCCGGCGTCGATGCGCTCTTCACCTCGAAGACGAGGCGTCCGCCATCGACGGCGGCGGAGCCGGCGCCCTTGGACGCCACGTCGAAAATGGCGACGATGGCCGCGGTCGACAGTTCCGGATGCGGCGCGCGCTTCACATCGCTCACATGCCGGACCTCGGCGCCGGCGCCCTTGGCGACATCCTCTATCGCCTTGCCGCCGCGCAGCTCCGCGGTCAGCGCATCGGCGCGCTCGGTCAGCGCCTTCTGCTGCTTCTCTCCGCGCAAAGCGGTCTCGACGGCTTCCTTCACCTCGTCGAAGCTGCGCTGGCGCGCCGGCTCCACCTTGGCGATCTCGAACCAGACATAGCCGCCGTCGCGCGTCGGCACAGTGTCATTGTCGACGCCGACATCGGAGGCGAACACCGCCTTCAGCAGATCCTCGGAGCCGAAGAGGCCGGGAACGTTCTTGCCGGCGGGGTCGAGGCCGGTCGAATCCACAGCCTCTATCGTCGCGACATCGAGGCCGGCGGCCTTGGCGGCCTCGGCCAACGTCTTGCCGCCGGTGCGCTGATCCTCGATCGCGTCATGCAGCTTGCGCACGGACGGCGCCGAGCGCTCCTGCGCGATCTCGCGGCGCAGCTCCTCGGCGGCCTCCTCATAGCTGCGGGTGAAAACGCTGGGGATGATCTTCTCGACCTGCAATATCGCCGAGCCGAAAGCCGTCTGCAGCGGGCCGACGAAGCCCGGCTCGCGCGAGGCGAAGACTTTTTCGGCGATCTGCTTGTCGCCGAGGTCGTGCGCCTCGAGCAGGCCGAGGTCTATGTCCTTTTGCGAGAGCTTGCGCTCGCCGGCCAGCGCGTCGAAGGAGAGGCCGCCCTTCAGACGCTCCAGCGCCTTCTCGGCTTCGTCTTTCGAGGCGAAGAGAATCTGGCGCAAATGGCGCTTCTCCGCCGTGCCGTAACGCTTGGCCTTCACCTCGTCATAGAGCTTGCGGACATCGGCCTCGGCGACCTCCTGCGGCTTGGCGAGCGAGGCCGGCGTCACGGCGAGGAGCGCGAGCTTGCGATATTCGCGGGCCCGGAAGCTCTGCTCGCGATCGGCGAAATATTTCTTCAGCTCTTCCTCGCTCGGCTTGGCGATCTCGCCGACGGCGGAGGCGGGGAGCAGGAAGTAGTCGATCTCGCGGACCTCGTTGCGGAAGCGATGCAGCGCCTCCAGCACGAGGCGCGGCGGCTCCAGGCCGGAGACGATGGAATCGGTCAGCGCCTTGCGCAGATAGCTTCCCTTCTGCTCGAGGAGGAAGCTGCGCTCCGTATAGCCGGCGTCGCGAATGAGCTGCTTGAAGCGGTCGGAGTCGAACTTGCCGGTCGGCCCCTTGAAGACATTCTCGTCGCGGGTGAGGCGCAAGGTCTCGTCCTCGGAGATGGCGAGGCCGAGCGCCTTCGTCTTCTGGTCGAGGGAGAGATCGGTGATCATGCGCTGCAGCACCTGCTGATCGAGGCCGAAGCGGCGGGCCTCCTCATTGGTGATGGCGCGGCGGGCGCGCTGCTGCAGGCGGCGCAGCTCGTTCTGATAGGCGCTGCGATAGGCTTCGACCGAAATCTCGCCCGCGCCGACCTTGGCGAGGCGCGTGGAGGTGAAGCCGCGGAACACGTCGCCTATGCCCCACACCGCGAAGCTCAGCGCGATAAAGCCCATGACGAGCCCGAGGATGATGCGGCCGATCCGATGTTGCGAGGCGATGCGCAGGCCTTCCAGCATGATTTGGGGCTTCCCTTGGGCGTTGCGGGGCTCCGGCTCTTTACCTGATGATCGCGGCCGGAATTGGCGCGGACTATAGGTAGCGTCGCCTCCACTTGCAATCTTGCGCTCCGCCGCCCCTTCGGGTGGGCTCCAGCGCGGCGGGGCGCGACGAGAGCCGAGGGAACCGACCCGCGTCCCGCACGTTGTGACGCCCTGGGGGGCCGCCGCGGGACCTCACGCAGGGCTCGCGATACGGGAGTGTGCAAATGAACCTCACGAATCTGACAATGGGCGCGGTCGCGCTCGGATTGCTGGCCATCTCTCTACCGGCGATGACGGCTCCGGCGCTTGCTTTGCCCTCGGCGGTTCCGGCGCTCGCCGCCGGCGCGGCCTCAGATATCGCCAAGGCTCGTTATCAGGACTATCCGGGCTCGCGCGCCTCCAAGGCGGCGAAAGGCCGCTCCTCCGCCGCGGGCGGAAGCTGGTCGTCTCAGAAAAATTCCAAATATGGCAATGCCTCCGGCAAGGCGCGCGTCGCCGGCCAGAGCGGCTCGCAGGGCCGTTCGGCGATCCAGGGCCGCTCCTCCTCCAGCCAAGGCCGCTCCTACAATAATCAGTGGCGCTCCTCGGTCGGCGGCCATGGCATCGCGCCCTATAGCGACATTCCGCATCGCGCCATGAAGCAGCGCGCGCACTGACGAAGCGCTCTTCGAAACGCATCGTTCCGGCCGTCGGACGCGTCTCGCGCCGGCGGCCATTCGCGCTTAACGCGCCGTTAACCATGGGCGCGGACACTCGGACCACTGAGACATTGCCTCGGCGTCGCTCAGGAGGTCTCTCATGTCGATGGCAGCGCGCCGCGCAGCGCCCCCTTCGCGGCCCAATGGCCTCCGAATGTCCCGGCTTCTCGTCGTCGTCGCCGTATCGATCGGCGCAGGCGCAGCGGCCGGCTTTTCTCTGGGCTCGCGCACCGGCGTCAAAAATGCGCTGCAGGCCGCGCAGAGCATAGACGGCCAGACTCTCGCCAAGGCGCTCGACTGGAAGCCGGAAGTCTCTTTCGGGCTCGAGCAGCGTCGCGAGATCGCCCGCCTGCTGGACGAGGCGCGGGCGACGCGGGCGCTGATCGAATCGCTACGCCATGACGAGGAGGCGCTGCGCGCCGGGGCGCGGCTGCGCGCGCTGGAGACGGCGCGCGATTCGGGCGCCTCGCGGCTGGAGCGGCTCGAGCAAAGGCTCGATCGGCTCGACAGCGCGCGCATCGATCCCGCGCCGACCGGCTCTCTGCCCAAGGGAGAGGCCCGCCGCGACTCCCGCGCCGCGCCCATGGGGGCGCGCTGAGCGCTCGGAATTCCTTTCCCAATAATTTCTGAGCCGGCCTGAAACCGCTTTTCCGCGATCCCGCTCGGCGGCGACACGCAATTGTCATCTGGCTTGGCCATTGGACGGCGACGCGTAGCGTAGGGGCCGCTCGATTCCCGTCTTTCGGGAGGTGACGGCGATATCCGGCTGTGCGACATGCTCTCCCGCCGGAGCCCCAGCCGCCGGCCATCTCTGCGCCTCGCTTCGCCGAAAGCCGGTCGTTCATGCTCAATAATTTCGTCGCGCTCACCTCGCTCGGCCGCCGCACTCTGCCCAATCTGTGGGATATCGTCGCCCTCGCGCTCGTCCTCGGCGTTTTCGCGCTCGCTGCTTTCGGCTGGCGCGGCATGGCGCTGCCGCTCGAGGCGCCCGAGACGGCGCAATTGTCGCTCGATTATTCGGCGCTGCCCTATTACGGCCTGCGCACCACTCTGCGCATGTTCGCGGCGATCGGCTTCTCGCTGCTCTTCACGCTCGTCTACGCCACTCTCGCCGCCAAGAGCCGGCGCGCCGAGATGATCCTCGTGCCGTTGCTCGATGTGCTGCAGTCGGTGCCGGTGCTCGGCTTTCTCTCCTTCACCGTGACCTTCTTCCTCGGCCTCTTCCCCGGCTCGACTTTGGGCGCGGAGGGCGCGGCGATTTTCGCCATCTTCACCAGTCAGGCCTGGAACATGGCCTTCTCCTTCCACCAGTCGCTGCGCACCGTGCCGCGCGATCTCGACGAGGTGGCCAAGAGCTTCGGTCTCACAGCCTGGCAGAAATTCTGGCAGCTCGAGGCGCCCTTCGCCATGCCGGGCCTCATCTGGAACATGATGATGTCCATGTCCGGCGGCTGGTTCTTCGTCGTCGCCTCGGAGGCGATCACCGTCGGCGACGTGAATGTGCGTCTGCCGGGCGTCGGCTCCTATCTCGCCCTCGCGATCGAGAGCAAGCGCATCGATTGCGTCGTGGCGGCGGTGGTCGCGGTGGCGCTCATCATTCTCGCTTATGACCAATTGCTGTTTCGGCCCATCGTCGCCTTCTCGGGCAAGTTCCGCGTCGAGCTCTCCGCCTCGCAGGACGAAGCCGAGAGCTGGGTGCGCGATCTCTTCGTGCGCACGCGCTGGCTGCGCGTCGCGGCCTCCTGGCCGGCCTCGCTGCTGCGCCGCGCTTCGCTTTGGAAAATGGCCTTGCCCTTTGCGGCGCCGCGCCTGCCGCAGAGCCGGCGGGCCTCCGTCCTCTTCGATATCGTCTGGTTCGCGGCGATCGGCGCGGTGTTCTTCTATTCGCTCTATCTCGTGTTCGAATTCGTGCGCAGCGCCGTCAGCCTGGACGAGCTTCGCCATGCGCTGCTGCTGACCTTCTACACGTTGATCCGTGTCGTCGTGCTGATCGCGCTCGCCACGCTGATCTGGGTTCCGATCGGCGTCTGGGTGGGCCTGCGTCCACGCATCGCCGAGAAGATTCAGCCGCTGGCGCAATTTCTGGCGGCCTTTCCGGCGAATGTGCTCTTCCCCATAGCGGTGGTCGGCATTCTCACCTTCCGGCTCGATCCCGACATATGGCTGTCGCTGCTGATCATCTTCGGCACGCAATGGTACATATTGTTCAATGTCATCGCCGGCGCCTCGGCCTTTCCGAACGATCTGCGCGAGGTCTCCGCGAATTTCCGCATTCGCGGCTTCACCTGGTGGAAGAATGTCATTCTGCCGGCGATCTTCCCCTATTATGTGACCGGCGCGCTCACCGCCTCGGGCGGCTCTTGGAACGCCTCCATCGTCGCCGAATATGTGAAATGGGGCGACGACACGATCGAGGCGCAGGGCATAGGCGCCTATATCGCCGCGGCGACGGCGGCCGGCGACTATCCGAAGATCGTGCTCGGCGTCTCGCTGATGAGCGTCGTCGTCATTTTGTTCAACCGTCTCTTCTGGCGCCAATTGTTCGGCTTCGTCGAACGGCGCCTGCGCCTCTCCTGAAGGGTTCCGCCATGTCCGCGACGAAAGCGCCTCTGCTCGAGCTCCGCAATGTCTTCCAGGCCTATGGCCGCTCTTCCGGCGAAAAAGGCCCGCTCGTTCTCGACGATATCTCGCTGCGGCTCGACGATGGCGAGATCGTCGGCCTGCTCGGGCGTTCCGGCTGCGGCAAATCCTCGCTGCTGCGCATCGTTTCCGGCCTGGCGCGGCCGACGGGGGGCGACGTTCTCTATCGCGGCGAGAAAGTGGCCGGCCCGGTCGATGGCGTCGCCATGGTGTTTCAGAGCTTCGCCCTGTTTCCCTGGCTCTCCGTGCTCGCCAATGTGGAGCTCGGCCTGCGCGCCAAGGGCGTGCGCGAGGCGGACGCGCGCCGCCGCGCGCTGAAGGCGATCGACATCATCGGCCTCGACGGCTTCGAGAACGCTTTTCCCAAGGAGATTTCCGGCGGCATGCGCCAGCGCGTCGGCTTTGCGCGCGCGCTCGTCGTCGCGCCCAATATTCTCTTGATGGACGAGCCCTTCTCGGCGCTCGACGTGCTGACCGCGGAGACCTTGCGCACCGATCTCCTCGATCTGTGGGTCGAAGGCCGCATGCCGATCAAATCGATATTGATGGTGACGCATAATATCGAGGAGGCGGTGCTGATGTGCGACCGCATTGTCGTGCTCTCCTCCAATCCGGGCCGCATCGCCGCGGAAATTCGCGTGACGCTGGCGCATCCGCGCAATCGGCTCGATCCCGAGTTCCGCCAGCTCGTGGACCAGATTTACGCGCTGATGACGCGCCGCGCCGAGCCGCCCAAGCGCGAGGGGACTTTCCCCGGGCTCGGCCTCGGCATGGCGCTGCCGACGGTCTCCACCAACACGCTCGCCGGCATGATCGAGGAGGTCGCCGCGCCGCCCTATGACGGCAAGGCCGATCTCCCTGCGCTCGCCGACAGCCTGCAGCTCGAGATCGACGATCTCTTCCCCGTCGCCGAAACGCTGCAGCTCTTGCGTTTCGCCGAGCTCGCCGAGGGCGACATAAAGCTGACGACGGCCGGCAAGCGCTTCGCGGAGATGGACGTCGACCAGCGCAAGAAGCTGTTCGGCGACCATTTGCTCGCCTATGTGCCGCTGGCGCAGCGCATCCGCCGCGTGCTGGACGAGCGGCCGTCGCATTACGCGCCGGCCACCCGCTTCCGCGAGGAGCTCGAGGATTACATGAGCGAGGATTATGCGGAGATGACGCTGCGCAGCGTCACCACCTGGGGCCGCTATGGCGAGATTTTCGCCTATGACGAAGGCGCGCAGACCTTCAGCCTCGAGAATCCGCAATAGGGCAGGGCGTCACCGGACGCGGTTCAGCTGTCCGCGCAGCTCGCCTTCGGGATGCTTGGCCGAATGGATGTTGAAATACCATTGGCCGTCCTCGAGCTGCTTGACCTGCTTGGCGTCGAGCGTCGCCGAGCCCTGGAATGTCTCCTCCACGGCCTCGACCGGCAGCACCGGCGCGGCTTTCTCGCCGGCCTTGGCGGGACCGTGGAAATGCGCCTTCAGCTCCTGGCCCTCGAGGCCGACAAAATAGCCCTTCCAGCTGATTTTCCGCGTCTTGGGATCCAGCGTGACGGCGATGGAGCCGACGCCCTTGCTCGCGCTCGGCGGATTTTCCGCGCCGCCGGAGAGATCGCCCTTGAACATCTGCACTTCGGCGAAGGCGGGCGAGGCCGCGACGACGAGCGCGACAGTGGCCGCGAGCGCGAGCGATGCATTCCTGGACATTTGTGGAGCTCCTGTGTCAAATGGCGGAAACAACGCCCCCGAGGGCTTGCCACCTAACGCGCCCGCGCGACGCTTCAAGCCGCTGCCCGAGCCTTTGCGGCTGCGGCCAAAGCCCGCGTGGCCGCGCAGAGATTTTGGGAAGAGCGAAATGGCCGAGTGGTATAGCGAGATCAGCCTCGACGATCTGAAGAGCGGCATCGCCGACAAATCGATCATTCTCGTCGATGTGCGCGAGGCGGACGAATACGCCCAGGGCCATATCGACGGCGCTTTGTTCGTGCCGCTGTCCGCCTTCGATCCGAGCAAGATTCCGGCTCCGGCCGAGGGTCAGAAGGTCGTGGTCTATTGCCGCTCCGGCAAGCGCTCGGTGAACGCCATGGAGCAGGCCCGCCTCTTCGGCCGCCGCGACGTGAGCACGCATTTCGGCGGCGGCATCATCGGCTGGCAGAAGGCCGGAGAGCCGGTGGTCACGGGGATGTGATGGGGGCGAGCGCGGCTGGGGCGGCTGTCGTGAGGCTGCGTCTGCGCCGTAACTGCCGCGCCGCGTTCCGGCATGGCGGAGATAGCGGCGCTTATTTGCGGCGGTAGAATAAAGCCCGTCCCGTGGGGACGAGCTGGAGCAGCAGGTCGAAGTCGCCGATATTCGCGGTCAGCACGACCAATCCGAGCTTTCGCGCCTGCAGGAACAGGACACAGTCCTGAAGCGCGCGCAGCCTGCCATCCTTCTGATAGCTTCGGAGGCGGCAGAGCGCGCCGGACAGCAGCGCCGCTCTTCCCAGAACCTCCGCATCGGGCGTAAAAATCCGATGCGGTGGCATGGCGGCAATCTGCTTGCGGATTTCGGCGACGACTGCGCCGGTGCGCGTGTCTGTGGGCTGCAGCGCGCCGACCGTATGCATCATCTCCTGTATCGCGACCGTCGAATGATTGACCTGCCGGCGCGCGATCAGATCGTCTAGCAATTGCGGCGTCCGGTCCTGCATCTGATCGATATAGACGCAAGTGTCGAGCAGCAGCCCTTGCCCACCGATGCGGCTCGCATCGACGAAGGGAAGCTCGCCGTCCGCTCGCCGCGCGAGCGTCCGCCGAGCATCGAGCCGAACCCAGCGTAGAGCCGCATCGAAATCGAATGCCGTCACGTCAGAAGCCGAGCTTCAAATCCGGATCGATCTTGCCGCGGGACTTTTTGAACGTTTCAGCGAAATCGTCCTCGAGCGCGATGGAGGCAAGGGCGAATTCGATGAGATCGGTGTCCGTCTCTATGCCGGTCCTCCGCTTCGCCTGGGCGACCAGAACTGGACTGACGCGCCCGCCGATGCGGCCGCTCTTTTCCGCGAGCAGGCCGGATCGCTCCGCGGCCTGCATGATGGCGTCGAATCGAGCCTGATTGACGCCGTGGCTTGCCGCCATCGCCCGTCCTGTCACGCTTTCGCCCTTGGCTCGAGCGGATTGCTTCGCGCCTTCGATTGCGGGCTCGCTCTTTGACGGCTTTGCCATGACGGCGCCTCTATGTTGTACGAATTTCTAGTTTGTCAAACATAGCCGCGCGCCGCGCTGATTTCAATGGGCCGGCCGCTCGCCTCCTCACTCCCACTCGATCGTCCCCGGCGGCTTGCTGGTCACGTCGTACACCACGCGATTCACCCCGCGCACCTCATTGATGATGCGCGTCGCCGCCCGGCCTAGAAAATTCATGTTGAAGGGGTAGAAATCCGCGGTCATTCCGTCGGTGCTCGTCACCGCGCGCAGGGCGCAGACATGGTCGTAGCTGCGGCCGTCACCCATCACGCCCACTGTGCGCACTGGCAGCAGCACGGCGAAGGCCTGCCAGATCACATCATAGAGCCCGGCCTTGCGGATCTCGTCGAGATAGATGGCGTCCGCCTTGCGCAGAATTTCCAGCTTCTCGCGGCTGATCCCGCCGGGGCAGCGGATCGCGAGGCCGGGGCCGGGGAAGGGGTGGCGGCCGACGAAAGCCTCCGGCAGGCCCAGCTCGCGGCCGAGCGCGCGCACCTCGTCCTTGAACAATTCGCGCAAGGGCTCGACGAGCTTCATATTCATGCGCTCGGGCAGGCCGCCGACATTGTGATGCGATTTGATCGTCACCGAAGGCCCGCCGGAGAATGACACGCTCTCGATCACATCTGGATAGAGCGTGCCCTGCGCCAGAAATTGCGGCGCGCCGCGCCCGTCGGCGGCGATCTTCTTCGCCTCTTCTTCAAAAGTCTCGATGAACAGGCGGCCGATCGTCTTGCGCTTGACCTCCGGGTCCTCCACGCCTTCTAGCGCTTGCAGGAACAGCTCCTGCGCCTCCACATGCACGAGCGGGATGTTGTAGTGATCGCGGAAGAGGGTGACGACCTCCTCCGCCTCGCCGCCGCGCAACAGGCCGTGATCGACGAAGACGCAGGTGAGCGCATCGCCGATCGCCTCATGGATCAGCACGGCGGCGACGGCGGAATCGACGCCGCCCGAAAGCCCGCAGAGCACGCGGCCCGCGCCCACTTGGCGGCGCACGGCCTCGATCGCCTCGCCGCGAAAGGCCGACATGGTCCAATCGGATTTCAGCCCCGCGACATTGTGGACGAAATTGGAGATGAGCTTGGCGCCGTCCGGCGTATGCGCCACCTCGAGATGGAATTGCACGCCGTAGTAGCGGCGCGCCTCGTCGGCGATGGCGCCCATTGGGGCGTTCTCGGAAGCGGCGATGACGCGGAAGCCTTCCGGCAGGCGGGTGACGCGGTCGCCATGGCTCATCCAGACGGGATAGCGGCCGCCCTTTTCCCACACGCCGGCAAAGAGCGGGCTCTCCTCGACGACGCCGATCTCGGCGCGGCCGAATTCGCGATGATGGCCGCCCTCCACCGCGCCGCCCAATTGCGCGGCCAGCAGCTGCTCGCCGTAGCAAATGGCGAGCACGGGGATTTTCGCGTCGAAAATGCTCTGCGGCGCGCGCGGCGAGCCGTCCTCGGTGACGGAGCAGGGGCCGCCGGAGAGGATCACCGCCTTGGGGCGGATTTCGGCGAAGGCGCGCTCGGCGCTCTGGAAGGGCGCGATCTCGCAATAGACGCCCGCCTCGCGCACGCGCCGCGCGATGAGCTGCGTCACCTGCGAGCCGAAATCGACGATCAGCAGCTTGTCGTGGCGATCGGCGATGTCGTGGTGGAAGCTCTCAGTGGCGGTCATGCTGGTCTTTCGTGTGTGGGGGCGCGTGAGAGCTAGTGACTACCTCTCGTCGTCGGCAATGCGCAAGAGCGCGGCGCGCCCCCTCGGGATGTTGTGAGACGAAAGGCGAAGGCTCTGGCGCGGAGCGCCGCTCACATTTGCGGGGGCTTCTCGGAAAACATCGTCTCGACGTCTTGTGCTCCGTGAATGACGCGCACGATTCCGATTGGACGCATCGACGGCTCATAGACGATCAAATAGGAAAAGACCGGCCAAAACTTCACCTTCTCGTCGGTGAGGTCCTCTCTTTTATGCCCTATCCCCGGGCTCTCGGCGATGACGCGCAGCGCGCGACGAATTTCGCCCAGCACATGCCGGGCGAGCGTCGGTCCGCCTCGGCGAGTCAGATAGCGCCTTATGGCGTCGAGGTCGCTCTGGGCTTCCGGCGAAAGGCGAAAGCGGCTCACTCGGCGCCGCGCGGCTCCTCGGCGTCGATCTCCGCTTCCAGCCGATCGAACACGTCCTCGCCGTCCTCGCCTTTTCCGGCCCGCAGCGACTCGAGGCCCGCAGCGATCTGCGCGCGGATCTCATCCTTGCGCCAGGCCTCCAGCCGGTCGCGCTCCTCCATCAGGCGCAGCGCTTCGCGCACCACTTCGCTCGCGGATGTGTAGCGGCCGGTCTGCACCTTCTGATGCACCAGCTGCTCAAGCTCTGGGGTGAGGCTCACATTCATGGGGTCGCTCGCAATGGGCTCGCTCGGGGACAAAGGTTTCTTCGGCCAAAGATAGCGCAATAACGAGCTTTGACAAATTTCGCTATTCACCCGCGCTTCAGCACGCACACATAGAATCCATCCGTCCCTGCCGTGTGCGGCGTCAGGCGAATGCCTGCCCCATGCGGCGAGGCGAATTGCGCTAGCTCCGGCAGCCCGGCCTTGGCCGCCGCTTCCTCCGCCGGAACGGCGGAAAATTCCGCATGTCCCTCGAGAAAGCGCGCGATCTGCGCCTCATTCTCGTCGATCAGCAGCGAGCAGGTGACATAGACCACGCGCCCGCCCGCCTTCACGAAGCGCGGGGCCTTGTCCAGCAGCTCCCGCTGCTCGGCGATGCGCTGCTCGATCGCGCCTGGGGCGAGGCGCCATTTGGCGTCGGGATGGCGGCGCCAGGTTCCGGTTCCGGTGCAGGGCGCGTCGATCAGCACGAGGCCGCAGCGCGCCTCGAGATCGACGAGCACATCCGTCTTCCCGCGCGGGGCGCGGACCTGCACATTGCGCGCGCCGGCCCGCTCGAGCCGCGGATAGATGGGGGTGAGGCGGCGGCCGTCGTCGTCATAGGCGTAGATCTGCCCGCGATTGTGCATCTGCCCGGCCAGCGCCAGCGTCTTGCCGCCGCCGCCGGCGCAGAGATCCAAAACCTGCTCGCCCGGCTCGGCGGCGCAGAGCAGGGCGGCGAGCTGCGAGCCTTCGTCCTGCGGCTCGACCAGGCCTTTGACATAGGCGGGCTCGGCCGTCAGCGCCGGGCCGCGGCCCTTGGCCGGCGGCGCGATGCGCAGGCCGAGCGGCGACAAAGGCGTCGGCTCCGGCGAGAGATGCGCGAGACGGCGCAGCGCGTCCTCGCGCGAGGCCTTCAAAATATTGGCGCGCAGATCGACCGGCGCGCGCGCGGCGAGAGCGCGGCCCTCCTCGGCGGCGGCCGCGCCGAAGGCGGCGTCGAAGCGCTCGGCCAGCCATTCGGGATAGTCGCCGAGAATATGCGCCGGCGCGCCTTCGAGCGTCGCTGTGGCGAGGCGCTCGCGCTCCTCGGCCGTGAGCGGGGCGGGGGCGTGGCCCTCGCCGGAAAACAGCGCCGCGATCTCATCGACGGAAAGCCCGTGCGATTCGCGCAGCGCGCCGATGACGACGGCGCGAGGCGATTCATCGCCCATCAGGAAAGCGGCCGAGGCGCGTTTCCGCAGCGTGTCGAACACGAGGCTCGATATGGACGCGCGGTCCTTGGAGCCGGCGAATCGGTGCGAAAGTCCCCAATCCTTGATCGCATCGGCGGCCGGACGGCGGCGCTCGGCGAGCTCGGCGAGGATTTCAATGGCGGCGGAGACTTGTGCGGCGGGAGTCATGTCGCTTTTGCTTTACGGCCTCGCGGGCCGGCAGGCCAGCGCCAGTGCGCCTCGAGAGGTGAGATAGCGCATGGAAAAGCAAAAAGTCTCAGAAAATCGCCATGGTAGAGCTCACGGCCACAATCTGGCCCCAATGGCCTAGCTGAAGTCATGCTGCGCCGCGAAAGCCACGGCGTTTTCCACACACACCGTCGGAAGCCAAAGATGCGCTCTCTTCGTCCGTTCGCCGCTATTCTGCTCGCTCTCTCGCTGGCCGCCTGCGCGGCTCAGTCGCAGCCCGACCTGACCCCGCCGCCGAAGAAGCCGCTCGACGCCAAGACGCAGCTCGAGACCGGCCGCAAATACTGAGCTTCGCTTCGCCGCAGCGGATCGTCAGGAAAAGACGATCCGCTGCGGCGAAGATCGTTCCGCAGCGTCATTCCGCGGTCGAGGATGCGTCCGCGTAGAGCAGCGCCAGCAGTTTTGCCGACAATTCTTGCGTGGACAGTCCCAGAGCGAAGGCAGTCTGTCGATAATCGCCGTTGAAACGGCGCAATGTGCGCAGGACGAGCCGCCGTTCGACGGCCTCGATCGAATAGCCGATGAGCATGTCCACGGCTATATCCGCTGTGTCGAGCGGAATTTGTCCACGACTTTGAGGAGCCTGAGCGGCGGCGCGATCGATCGCGTCTTCGTCTCCGGCTATGAGCAGGATTCGGTTCCGCTCGGAATCGGCGTCGGAGAGGACGCGAGGACGGCGGGGTGATTCACGACCGATCGGCTCTTCCTTCGACGCCAGTGAAAACGCGACTGGATCCCCGACGGAAAGATATGGCCCGTCTTCGTCGAACCGCACCAGAAACTGCGGCGCCAGGCCTTGAAAGTCCGCGACATAGACGAGCGTCAGCTCCGCGCCGAGCGTCCGCAGTCTGACGCGCCGATACTTGCTCTGCTCGTCCCCGGATCGGCGCCGGCTGCCCGGCTCGTCGTCGCGGCGCAGGCCACGCCGTCCGAAAGGCGCCACGCCGGAGCCGCGTGTGGAATGGTCCGCCATCATTCGCCGCCTCGCGCCTGCCAGCCCGCATAGGCGCCGACAATCGCCGACACGAAGACCAGAGCCGCGCAAGCAACTCCTCCGGCAGTCAGAAACCCGACAACCGCGCCGGAGACTGCGGCGATCATCATTCCGGTGACAGTGTCAGACACGCGGATATCCCTGGCCTCGAGGTCGCGGTGGGCCGCGCGCTCGTCCGGGACTGCAAGCCCGTCGCCGCCGAAGCTCGAAGGGAAAGAAGACATTTTTTCATCCCCGCGTCGGCGCAGGGCTGCAGCGTCGAACTCCCGATTCTGCGGCATAAACGGTCCTTTCTTGCCTGCGCCTTGAAATATGCGCTCGGTTAAAATAATCCTGTAATTACAATGCTAACATGCGCACGATGTCACAGGATTTTTACGCGCTAGTTATGGTCACAAAGGACCGATTTTGTCAAGCCTTTCTGTCTCGTAATGAGATAGTTTGGTAGACAAAAACCGATTCTTTACGACGTGGCAGCGCCGTTTTGGCATCGAGACACGAGAACAAATAATGATCGTCGGCTATGCGCGAGTATCAACAGACGAGCAAAAACTCGATCTGCAGCTCAAAGCCTTAGAAAAGGTAGGATGTGATGAAATTTTTACGGATCATGGGCGATCAGGACTTGATTTCAGTCGCGCCGGTCTGGAGAAAGCGATGCAGAGTTTGAAGTCCGGCGACACTTTGGTCGTCTGGCGCCTGGATCGGCTCGGCCGGTCTTTGCCAGGTCTCGTCGCGTTGATGGATAAGCTCGGAAAGCGAGGGATTAATTTTCAGTCCCTGACCGAGAACATCAACACGACCTCATCGGGCGGCCGGCTGATGTTCCATATGATGGCGGCGCTGGCCGAGTTCGAGCGTTCCCTCATCAGCGAAAGAACGCGGGCGGGGCTCTCCGCTGCGCGGGCGCGCGGCTGCACGCTCGGGCGGCCAAAATCGCTCAGCCCCGATCAGATCGCTGACGCTTTCGAAGCCATACGGCAGGAGAAGACGCAGGTACAGGAGGTGGCGGAGGAACTGGGCGTGTCCGTTCGCACCCTCCAGCGGAGCCTGCGCAACGCCTTTCCCGCCGGTCGGGGCTAGAAGAATCTTTCCATGTTTCATCGAAACGCGGAAAGATCCTGATCGACGCGTTTCCAACGCCGAACCGGCATCCACTTCGGCAGGAAAAGCGCTAGATTCTCGCGTGGTTCTGATCGATCGAACGATTCCGTTCGATCGGAAAGCGCTCTAGTCGATAGCGACGAGGCATTATTCATGTTCCGCCGAACATGAATAATGCGGCCAGCGAATGTCATTCGGCCTCGAGCTCGCGGCCGCGGATCGTCAGGAAAAGACGATCCGCGCGGCGAAGATCGCCCACATGAGGGCGAGCAGCGCGAAGCCCGCCGCGAAGGCGAAAAATCGCCGCTGCACATGATTGCTGGTGACGTGAATAGAGGCGTGCGCGTAACGCGTCGCGACAAAGGCCCATTCCAGCGCGACGAATAAAAGGTCCGCTTTCTCCGTGACCAGCGTCAGCGCGACCAGCGCGTAGAACAGCACGGGCAGCTCGAATTGGCTGGCGTAGGAATTGGCGAGCTGGGCGATTTGGTCAGGCCAGTTCCGATTGAGCGCTATATCCGCCGGCTTCACCACTTTGCCCCGCAGCGCGCGAATGCGCGACAGCGCGAGAGCGACGAGCAGCCCCAGAGCGAGTGCGACGAGAGCGAAGACGGGCGCCAGAACAAATTTCACGGACAAGAAAAGCTCCCTAGCCTATGAGTCGAGCAGATGGGCGACGAGCGCGTCGATCTCCTGCGCCACGCCCGCATCGGCCAGCGCTTCCCGCACCAGCCGGCGCGCGCGCTGGAATTTGACGCCCTCCGGCAGAACCAGTCCCGCAGCCAGCTTTTCCGCCTTCGCCGCCGTTTTGGCGAGACCGGCATGGGTGGCGTCTTTCGCATCGAAGCGGGGGATGGGAAGGTTGAAGATCACCTTGTCGAAATCGCGCGCGCCCCATTGGCCTCGTGACTGCCAAGCTTCCGCGCGGGCGCGTGTCGTCTCCGAGTTGAGAATAGCGCAGAGATAGCGCGCTTCGGCTTCGGAAGCGGGCGCAGACCAGTAGAGCTTGTGCTCTATCACGGCAGGCGAATCTCGCACGATACAGGCGGCGGGAGCCGAGCCGGAGGCTGCATACACGACCCGCAGCTTAGCGAGTGGAAACTGCGCGGTGAGTTGACCGAAATAGTCGAATAGCTGCGCGAGCGTCACGGATTCCGAGCGCTTGTTTGCATCCCACAGCGTTTCTGCCTTCCGCATCCAGCCGTTTAAGCCGTCGAAACCCTGGCTTAGAGCTGCTTCTGAGTCGAGCACGACACCGGATTCGTTGACGGGAACGACACCTTCCAATGGATTCCACGGTCGATAGGGCAATATGCTCTCACCGAGCAACAAGGGATGCAGGAATTCGGCCTCGACGCGACTTTCAATCCCAGGCAAGTCCTTCCAAGGCCTTTTTTCCTGCGTCGACCTGCGGCTTTTGACAACAGGCGCGGCGGTGTCCGAACCAAGGCGCCCCATGCTTTTTCGTTCGACGAGCACGAGCATTCGTGGAAACAGAGTAGCTCCATTTCGAAACGCTGTCCGGTAGGGCGAGCCTCCTCGATGTTTGGCCGTCTCTAATGACGGTGCATTTTCGACAACTTTTAATCTCTCATCAGCAATTTCTTCGGATGCGTCACGGAAAGGCAATGTTCCCGAATATGCGCGAACCGTTTCCGGGATCGGACTCGAGGTCGCACGTCGTCGTCCGAAGAGAGCGCACGAAGGCACGGGAAATAGCGGCTGGACCGACTCGTCCATCGTCCAAGCTGCGTCCCAGGCGATCCGAACGCTTTCAAACGACCCTTTTCGCAAGGGCTCGAATTGTCCCCGGGTCAATGCCGCCAAGGGCAATACGACGCCAATGCGACCAGCAGAGCGCAAATAGAGCGAAGCCGCACGTACGGTAAAGAGTGCGCAGAGGTCGTTCTGCGACGGGACGCGCGCCACATGCACCCGCTCGCCTTTGGCCAGCTCCTTGAACCGCTTCTGCAGATCGACGCTCATATGCCGATAGGCGACCCAGGGCGGATTGCCGACGACGACATGCGCCCAGCCGCCCCCGGCCGAATAGGCGAGCGGGCGCGAGAGATTGCGCGCCACATAGGCCCAGACCGAGTCGCGCCCCTCGCGGCGCAGGCGGTCGAAGGTCACATAGGTCTTGCCGAGGTCGGCGATGGCCAATTCCTGCTCGCGCGTCACATCGGCGCGGTAATGCTGCTCGGTGATGCGGTAGAGCGCCTTCTCGATCTGCGCGCGCGTCATGCTCTGCTCGGAGCCTGTCCGCATACGTTCGATCGCCTTGTCGAACAGCGCCGGGTCGCGGCAGAAAGTGTCGGGAAAATCCAATTGCTCGCGGCCGTTGGCGTCCACCTCGCCGCTGCGGCCCTGGCCGGCCGGCGGCGGCGGCACGCGAATGGTCAGCTCCTTGCCCGCCATCAGCTGGCTGATCGACAATTGCATCGCATCGCCGAGATAGACCGGAACGGAGATCGATCCGGCCCGCACCGCCAGCGCCGGGGCCAGAGCGAGAAGATAGGTCACGCGGGCGATGATGACGGCGACCGGGTGAATATCGGTCCCGGCGATATGCTGCGACACCTCGAAGGCGCGCCGCGCCGGATCGAGGCCGGCGTCCTCCGCCTCGGCCAGAAACAGCCGAATCGCATGAAAGAGGAAGGTCCCCGAGCCGCAGGCGGGATCGAGCACGCGCTGCTCGAGAGGCGAGGCGACCGCTGTCTTGACGACCTTGGCGGCGAGCCAGTCGGGCGTGTAATATTCGCCGAGGCCGTGGCGCTCGTCGCGGTCGATGAGCGATTCATAGAGAATTTTGAGGACGTCGCTCTCGACCTCATGCAGGCGAAAGCGCCGGACATGCGCCATGATGCGGCGCACCAGCGCCCGGCCGCGCGCATCGGCGACCACCCAGTCGAAAAAATCGCTCTCCACCGCGCCTTGAATGCCGGCGGCGCCGAAGGCCTCGCCCGAGAGCAGCCGGGCGGGATCGTCCTCCCGCAGCCCCAGCACGGCGAGCGCGATCGATTTGGCGACGATGACGAGAAAGCTGTGCTGGAAGAACAGCGCCTCATTCTCGACCTCGCGGCCATAGACGAGCTTGAGCAGCTCCGCCCATAATTGCCGCTTGAGGGCGACGGCGGGGTCGTTCTCCAGCGCGGTCCAGAGCGCCGCCAGCTCGGCATGGGCGCGGCGGAAGGCCAGCGAATCCTGGCCCAGCTCCGCGCGGATGGTGATGGGGTCCGGCGGCAGAGAGCTCTTCAGCGCGACGACGCCGTCGAGCCAGGCGAGAAAGGCCTCGGGCCTCTCCGGGTCGAGCAGCGTTTCCTTGATGAGGGTCAGCGTCCCTTCGGCCAGCTCGAAGGCCGCCCATTTCTGGCCGTCCGAAGCGAGGCCGACGAATTTCTGCCTTTCCTCGCGCTCGCGGTCGGCGAGATAGTCCGGCATGCGCCGTTCCACATCCGGCCACTCGCGCGCGAGGTCCGATTTCGCCTCGAAGACGGTGCGGCCGATGAGGGCGTCCAGGCGTCCGCGCACCTCGGGGACGCGCCGCTCGAATTCGAGCGCGCTGCGTTCGACGTCGAACTCCTCGACGAGAAGCTCGCGGAAATCGGCCTTCACTTCATCGTGGCCCGGCCTCGCGGCGAGGTGGCGCAGAAGCTCGCCGGTGCGATCGGAGATGGGCGCGGAAATCGTCAATTCCTCGGCTGGAAAAGAAAGCGTCGCGGGCGAAGGATTTTTAGTCTAGCTCGAATTTCCCGCTCACGCGATGCTGGGCGCTGATGCGCCGCACCGTGCCGGTGGAGGAGCGATAGACCAGCGTCTCTGTCTCGATCGCATCCTTGCCGAAGACCACGCCGAACAGCAGCGGCCCGTCGGTGACGCCGGTCGCGCAGACCACCACATCGCCGGAGGCCAGCTCCTCCAGCTCATATTTCTTGCGCGGATCGCGCACGCCCATTTCGGCCGCGCGCGCCGTCTTGGCCGGGCTGTCGAGCACGAGGCGGCCCTGCATCTGGCCGCCGACGCAGCGCAGCACGCCGGCCGCCAGCACGCCCTCCGGTGCGCCGCCGGCGCCGAGATACATGTCGACGCCGGTCTCCGCAGGCTGGGCGGTGAAGATGATTCCCGCCACATCGCCGTCGCTGATGAGCCGCACGCATGCGCCCGCCGCACGGCAACGCGCGATCAGCTCGGCATGGCGGGGCCGGTCCAGAATGCAGATAGTGACGTCCTGCGCCGCGACGCCCTTGGCCGCGGCGAGGGCGGCGATATTGGCGCCCGGCTCGTTGTCGAGATCGACGACGCCCGGCGGATAGCCGGGGCCGATGGCGATCTTGTCCATATAGACATCCGGCGCATAGAGCAGCGAGCCGGCCGCGGCGATGGCGACGATGGAGATCGCGCCCGCCATATCCTTGGCGCAGAGCGTCGAGCCCTCGAGCGGCGCCACGGCGAGATCGACGCGCGGGCCGCCGCCAGCGCCCACTTCCTCGCCGATGAACAGCATGGGCGCCGAGTCGCGCTCGCCCTCGCCGATGACGACGCGACCGCGAATCGCCAGCCGGCCCAATTCGCTGCGCATGGCGTCGACGGCGGCTTGATCGGCGGCCATCTCATCGCCGCGCCCGCGCCAGCGCGCCGCCGCCACGGCCGCCCGCTCGGTGACGCGGGCGAGCTCGAGGGTCAGATTGCGATCGAGGGATTTTTCTGCGGCCGATGCGGGGCGCGCCATGCATTTTTCTCCGGCGATGCGCTATTCGCGCTCGATGCGGATGACCTGCGCCGGCTCGGCGATGACGCCGTCGGCGTAGATGGCGTCGAGCGCTTCGCGCACCAGACGTTCTGTCGTCGCATGGGTGATGAGGATCACCCCGACTTGCGCGCCCACATGGGCGGCGCCGCTGCGCCGCGCCGCGCGCGCGCCATGCTGCATGATGCTCTCGAGCGAGATTTTGCGCTCGGCCATGGCCGTGGCGATGGCGGCGAAGGCGCCCGGCACATCCGGCACGGCGAGGCGGATGTAATAGCCGCCCTCATGCAGCGCCGCCGGGGCGCGCTCGAGCTTGCGTAGCGCGGCGCTCGGCAGGCCGAAGGGAGCCGAGCGCACGCCTTTGGCGATATCGGCGACATCGGCGACGACGGCGGAGGCGGTGGCGTCGCCGCCGGCGCCGGGACCGACCAAGGTCAGCTCATGCACGGCGTCGGCGTCTATGGTGACGGCGTTGGTGACGCCCATCACCTGGGCGATGGCGGTGGTCTTGCGCACCATTGTGGGATGCACGCGCTGCTCTATGCCCTGGGCCGTGCGTTGGGCGACGCCGAGCAGCTTGATGCGGAAGCCCAGCTCCCCGGCCGCGTCAATATCGGCCAAGGTGACGCGCTCTATGCCTTCTATCTCGACCGCCTCGGGCGCGATGCGCGCGCCGAAAGCGAGGGAGGCGAGAATCGACAGCTTATGCGCCGTGTCGAACCCGCCAATGTCGAATGTCGGGTCCGCCTCGGCGTAGCCCAAGCGCTGCGCCTCCTTCAGACATTCCTCGAAGGAGAGGCGCTCCGCCTCCATGCGCGAGAGGATGTAATTGCAGGTGCCGTTGAGAATGCCATAGACGCGCTCGATCGAATTGCCGGCGAGGCCTTCGCGCAGCGTCTTGACGATGGGGATGCCGCCGGCGACCGACGCCTCGAAGGCGAGCGCGACATGGCGGCTCTCGGCCAGCTCGGCCAGCGCCGAGCCATGGGCGGAGAGCAGCGCCTTATTGGCGGTGACGACCGACTTGCCCTTGGCGAGCGCGGTCTCGACGCTGACGCGCGCCGGTCCTTCGGACCCGCCGATCAGCTCGACGAAAAGATCTATGCCGTCGGAGGCGGCGAGGGCGATCGGATCGTCATAGAAGGTCGCGCCGGCGAGGTCGACGCCGCGGTCCTTGCCCTTGTCGCGGGCGGAAACCGCCGTGACGACGATCTCGCGCCCCGTGCGCGCCGCCAGCGCTTGCGCCTGCCTCTGCAGCAGCCGCACGACCGAAGCGCCCACCGTGCCCAAGCCCGCGACGCCGACGCGCAAAATTTCCGCCATTTGACCCTGTTCCGGAAAAAGGACTCGCGCCGCGGCGCAGGGCCGCAGCGCGCGCTGTTGTGACTTATTCCGGCGAAGGGATCAAGGAAAGCCTTCCCCCGAGGCGACGACGGCTCAGCGGCTCAGCAGCCGCATTTGGCCTCGCAGGACTTCTTCTCGACCTTGGCTTTGTCGATATTGCCATTATAGGCCTGCGACGCCTTGATCCAGACCTCGTCGCAGCTCTCCATGCAGTGCGCCTGCTTGTCGTCGCCGCGATTGTCGCAGCTCACTTTTTCGATCGGCCGCGGCGAGAAGCCGAGGTCGCCGACCCGATGGGGCGTCGCCTGGGCGAGGCCGGCGCCGGCCGCTGCGGCAATGAGGACGAGGGTGAAGACGAGGCGAATTTTCATTGTCGTTTCCTCCAATTGCGGGCCTCTCGAAACGTCGCTCGCGACGATCGCGAGGGCGTCCGGGCCTTCTTCGGTCGTTTCAGGCGCGCCGCCTTCGACCTGCGGGGCGGTCGAAGGCGGCGCGCGCCACATCCCGCTTTTCTCCGCGGACCGGTCGCCTGGAGAGGGAATAACGGGCGGCCGCCGGCGATGAGCCGTCAGGATGCGAACGGGCGCGATCGCCGACGCGGGAGCGCGCCAGCAATTGCGTCGTTCTACGATCAAATTCATATCGTGTAACGATGTATCTGGCAAGCCCGCGCTCGCGGCTGCGGCGCGTTCTGGCGAGGGGCTGGGGCAGGGACCGAAGGGCCGAGTCTGCGACTTGACGGACGGCCCCGGAGCGCGCATGTTAGCGCTATGACGAGCACGCTCCACTCCTGCATCCTTTGTCGGATCATTATCAGCTAGCGCAAAAGCTGGCCGGAGCCGTCACGTCTCTCTTCATGACACGCAATGACGCCCCGGGCCGGCAGGCCGAGGGAAATTCATGTCGTCCGAAGCTCCCGTTCTGAAGCTCTACAATACGCTGTCGCGCGCCAAGGAGGAGTTCCGTCCTCTCGATCCGGCGAATGTGCGCATGTATGTCTGCGGCCCCACGGTCTATGACTACGCCCATATCGGCAATGCGCGGCCGATCATCGTTTTCGACGTGCTGTTTCGCCTGCTGCGCCATCTCTATGGCGCCGATCATGTCACTTACGTCCGCAACATCACCGACGTCGATGACAAGATCAACGCGCGCGCCGCCGAGCGTGGAATCACGATCCGCGAACTGACTGAGGGCACCAATAAAATCTTCCAGGAGGATGTGAAGGCGCTCGGCTGCCTCGAGCCGAGCGTGCAGCCGCGCGCCACAGAGCATATCGCCGAGATGATCGCGCTCATCGAGAAGATGATCGCCGCCGGCCACGCCTATGCGGCGGATGGTCATGTGCTGTTCGATGTGCCGTCCATGGCCGAATATGGCCGCTTGTCGCGTCGTCCGCTCGACGAGATGATCGCCGGCGCCCGCGTCGATGTCGCGCCCTATAAGCGCGGCGACATGGATTTCGTGCTGTGGAAGCCGTCAAAGGAGAGCGAGCCCGGCTGGGACTCGCCCTGGGGGCGCGGCCGGCCCGGCTGGCATCTCGAATGCTCGGCCATGTCGTGGAAGCATTTGGGCGAGGTGTTCGACATTCACGGCGGCGGCATCGATCTCGTCTTCCCGCATCACGAGAACGAGATCGCCCAGACGCGCTGCGCCTTCGGTCACGAGGCGATGGCGAATTACTGGATGCACAATGGATTCCTGCAGGTCGAGGGCGAGAAAATGTCCAAGAGCCTGGGGAATTTCGTGACGATAAACGAACTGCTGCACACGGAGAATTTCGGCGGGCGGAAATGGCCCGGCGAGGTGCTGCGCCTCGCCATGCTGCGCACGCATTATCGCCAGCCGATCGATTTTACCGTGAAGGCGCTCGAGGAGGCGGAGGCGAGCCTGCGCAAATGGAGCGCGCAGATCGGCGCGGTTTCCGCTGCGCCTGCGGCAGCGGGCGAGGTTTTGAATGCGCTCGCCGATGATCTGAATACGCCACTCGCGCTCGCATCGCTGCATGAGCTGGACGCCGCGGCGCTCGACGGAGCGTTGAAGCTCTTCGGCATAGACATTTGCGCCTATCGGCAATGGGTCGAAGGCGAGACGAAACAGGCGGTCGATGCGGAGCAGGTTTCCTCATTGATCTCGAGTCGCCTCGCCGCCCGCGCGGCAAAAAACTGGGCCGAGTCCGACCGCATTCGCGACGAGCTCGCGGCGATGGGCGTCGCGCTGAAGGACAATAAGGACGGCACGACGACATGGGAGGTGAAGCGATGAAGCTTCACTGCGCTCGAGCATTATCCAATAATCAAGACGCGCGACTCCTTCTCCCGCTTTGGGGGAGAAGGTGGCCCGGCCATAGGGCGTCCGAGAGGACGCCCGTCGCAAGCGACGGGCTTTTGGCCGGGTCGGATGAGGGCTCGCTGCGGCGGCTGGAATCGTTGGCTATGTTCGCGGACCCTCATCCGACCCTCGCTGACGCGAGGGCCACCTTCTCCCCCGAGTGGGAGAAGGAGACGCGCACGAAGATTCCGTCTTTCGTGAGAGGAGACCACGCCCATGCTTAAGAACGACTGGCGCAGATTTCTGCCCTTTCCGGGGCATTGGGCGTCTTATCTCGTGTTCAAGCTCATCATTCTCGCGCTCGCAGCCATCGCCGCATGGCATGTGCTCGCGGCCTTCGAGCTGATCTAGCCATGGCGCGCGCCGCTTCCGCTCCCGGGCTTCGTCCCTTTTTGCCGACCGATGCGCCGCGCCTCGCGCAATTGTTTCGCGCGAGCGTCGAGACGCTGGCGGCCGAAGATTATGGCGAGGATCAGCTCTCCGCCTGGGCCGCCGCGGCCGATGACGAAGAGGCTTTCGCCAAGAAGCTCGCCGGCGCGCTCACACTCGTCGCCTCGCTCGACGGCGAGATCGCTGGCTTCGCCGCGCTGCGCGACAATAAGCTCTTCGACATGCTCTATGTGCATCCGCGCGCGGCTCGGCGCGGCGTCGCCTCGGCGCTCGCCGACGCGATGGAAAAGCTCGCGGCCGCGCGTGGAACGCGCGAGATCAGCGTCGACGCTTCCGACGCAGCGCGCGATTTCTTCGCCGCGCGCGGCTATGTCGCCCATCAACGCAACATGCGCGAGCTGCGCGGCGAATGGCTCGGCAACACCACGATGAAGAAGACACTCGAGAGCAAGGCTGCAACGCAATGACACGGGAGAGGCTGACGCTCTTCGACACCACGCTGCGCGATGGCGCGCAGACGACCGGCGTCGATTTCTCGCTCGCCGACAAGCGCCAGATCGCCGCAATGCTCGACGAGCTCGGCCTCGATTACATCGAGGGCGGCTATCCCGGCGCCAATCCGCTCGATACGGAATTCTTCGCGAAGCGCCCGCCCTTGAGAGCGCATTTCGCCGCCTTCGGCATGACGCGCCGACAGGGCCGCTCCGCCTCCAATGATCCCGGCGTCGCCGCCCTGCTGGACGCCGATTGCGATTGCGTGACCTTTGTCGCCAAGGCCTGGGATTATCAGGTGCGCGTCGCGCTGCGCTCCACGCTCGAGGATAATCTCGACGGCATTCGCCAATCCGTCGCCGCCGCCGTCGCGCGCGGCAAGGAAGTTCTCGTCGATTGCGAGCATTTCTTCGACGGCTATAAGGACAATCGCGATTATGCGCTGGCCTGCGCCAATGCCGCGCATGAGGCCGGCGCGCGCTGGATCGTGCTCTGCGACACCAATGGCGGCTCGCAGCCCAATGAGGCAGAGCGCATCGTGGCCGAAGTCGCGCGCGTCATTCCGGGCGCCAAGCTCGGCATTCACGCGCATGATGATACGGGGCAGGCGGTCGCAGTCTCGCTCGCCGCAGTGCGCGGCGGCGCGCGGCAGATCCAAGGCGCGCTCAACGGGCTCGGCGAACGCTGCGGCAACGCCAATCTGACGACGATCATCGGCAATCTTCTGCTGAAGAGCGAGTTTTCGGATCGCTTCGAGATCGGCGTGACGCGCGAGAGCCTGACGCATTTGACGCGCACCAGCCATGCGCTCGACGAATTGCTCAATCGCGCGCCCAATCGTCACGCGCCTTACGTCGGCGCCAGCGCCTTCGCCACCAAGGCCGGCATTCACGCTTCCGCCGTGCTCACCGATCCGCGCACTTACGAGCATGTGCCGCCGGAGAGCGTCGGCAATCAGCGCCGCGTGCTGGTGTCGGATCAAGCGGGCAAGTCCAATATCGTCGCCGAGCTGGGGCGATTGGGAATCGCTTTGTCGAAAGACGATCCGCGCCTGACGCGCCTGCTCGACGAGGTGAAGGAGAAGGAGGCGCAAGGCTACGCCTATGAAGGCGCCGACGCCTCTTTCTATCTGCTCGCCAAGCGCGTGCTCGGCGATGTTCCGCATTATTTCGACATTGAGCGTTACAGCGTCGCCGTGGATCGCCGCTTCGGCGCCAATCTCGGCGCGGAAGAGGCGGGCGCGGAGGCGATCGTCAAGCTGCGCATCGACGGGCGCTCGACGATCTCCGCCGCCGAGGGCAATGGCCCGATCAATGCGCTCGATGTCGCGCTGCGCAAGGATCTCGGCAAATATCAATCCTTCATCGAGGATGTGAAGCTCGTCGATTATCGCGTGCGCGTGTTCCAGGGCGGAACCGATGCGGTGACGCGCGTGCTGGTCGAATGCGCGGACGCCAAAGGGGAGATATGGTCCACCGTCGGCGTCTCGCCCAATGTCGTCGACGCTTCTTTCGAGGCGCTGGTCGACGCGATCGTCTATAAGCTGGTGAGGTCTGGCGCGGTCTAGCAGCTCTTCCTTCTCCCACTTTGTGGAAGAAGGGAGCGCGCTACGATCAAAAATGCTTTTCTATCGCCGTTTCTTCGCCTTCGCTCTTGGCGACGCGCGTCGCGCGCAGCATGGGGATCACATCCTCTATGCGCTCGGCGACCATATAGCGCACCTCATAGCCAGGGCGGATGAAGCCGGCGTTATGCATATGCGCGAAGAGCGAGAGCAGCGGCTTCCAGAAGCCGCCTATGTCGGCGATGACGAGCGGCTTGCTGTGGCGGCCGAGCTGAATCCAGGTCAATTGCTCGGTCAGCTCCTCGAGCGTGCCTATGCCGCCCGGCAGCGCCACGAAAGCGTCGGACTTCTCGAACATCAGACGCTTGCGCGTATGCATGTCCGGCACGACTTCCAGCTCGGTGACGGAGGAGAGCGCGATTTCGCGCTCGTCGAGAAAGCTCGGAATAATTCCAGTGACCTTGCCGCCCTGCGCCAGCGTGGCTCTCGCGACGGCGCCCATCAGGCCGCAGGAGCCGCCGCCGAAGACGAGCTCCATGCCTTCGTGCGCCAGCGCCGCGCCCAGCGTTTCCGCGGCATGGGCGTAGACGGGATCATCGCCGGTGGAGGAGCCGCAATAGACGCAGACACGTTCGATTTTTCGAATGTCGTTCATTTTTGCTTGATGGCCCGCCGGTGTGGCCGCGTCAAGGCCGGTGGATGTCGCCGGCGTGAGCGTGGCGCTCGTGCGTTCGCTCTTCAAACCCCTTATATGAAAGCCAGATGTCATAGCGGCGCCTCCGTGCGAAGGATCGGAAGAGGGTGATGCGACAGGTCGATAGCGAAGAAGAACAGGTTTCGGCGCAAGTTTCATTACATGGGACGGTCGAGGCGCAGGAACAGCCGCTTCGGCGCGATTCCATCGTCGCGACCATTCGCAACCTGTGGCCCTATATATGGCCGAAAGGCCGCCGCGACCTCGAGCGACGCGTGCTGATCGCGCTCGCTCTGCTGCTCGTCGGAAAATTGGTGAATATGGCCGTTCCTTTCGCCTTCAAATGGGCGGCGGATGGCCTCGCTGCGGACGCCGCCGTTCCGAGCATTCTCGGCGGCGCCGTCGGCTTCACCATTCTCTATGGCGTGCTGCGCGCGCTCTATGCGCTGCTGACGCAGGCGCGCGACGCGCTTTTCGCGGCCGTCGCCATGCATGCGGTGCGGCGGCTCGCCAATCATGTCTTCGTGCATATGCATCAATTGTCGCTGCGTTTTCACATCGGCCGCAAGACCGGCGGCTTGACGCGCGTGCTGGAGCGCGGCCGCGACGGCATAGAGACGCTCACCCGGCTCGTCATGTCGACGGCGGTCCCGACCATCGTCGAGTTCGCGCTCGTCGTCGGCGTGCTCAGCGTGCAATTCGATTGGGATTATGCGCTGGTCGCCATGGCGACGATCGCCGCCTTTCTCGGCTACACGCTCATCGCCACCAATTGGCGCATCGCCATTCGCCGCTCGATGAACGATAGCGACGTCGACGCCAATGTGAAGGCGATCGACAGCCTGCTGAACTATGAGACGGTGAAATATTTCGTCGCCGAGCGGCGCGAGGCGGAGCGCTATGACAAATCCATGGCGATCTATGAGAACGCCAGCATACGCTCCTACATATCGCTCGCGCTGCTGAACGCCGGGCAGGCGGTGATCTACACGATCGGCCTAGCGGTCATGATGGTCCTGTGCGTGCAGGGCGTGCGCAGCGGGCGCAACAGCGTCGGCGATTTCGTGCTGGTGAACGCCATGATGATCCAGCTCTATCAGCCGCTCAATTTCATGGGCACGCTCTATCGCGAGACGCGCCAGGCGATCGTCGATATCGAGAAAATGTTCGCCATTCTGTCGCAGCAGCCGGAGATCGCCGACCGTCCCGGCGCCGCGGACCTCGATGTGCGGGAAGGGCGCATCGTCTTCGACGATGTGGTCTTCGCCTATGACAGCAAGCGGCCAATATTGCAGGGCGTGAGCTTCACCGCGGAGCCCGGCGCGACCATCGCCATCGTCGGCCCCTCGGGCGCCGGAAAATCGACGATCTCGCGGCTCATGTTCCGCTTCTATGAGCCGCAAGCGGGCCGCATCACCATCGACGGGCAGGATATTTCCGCGGTGACGCAGCGCTCGCTGCGCGAGGCGATCGGCATGGTGCCGCAGGATACGGTGCTGTTCAACGACAGCATCGCCTACAACATACGCTATGGCCGTTGGGACGCGAGCATGGAGGAGGTGCGCGAAGCGGCGCGTCTCGCGCAGATCGACAGCTTCATCCGCTCGCTTCCCGATGGCTATGACGCCCAGGTCGGCGAGCGCGGGCTGAAGCTCTCGGGCGGCGAGAAGCAGCGCGTCGCCATAGCGCGCACGATTTTGAAAGGCCCGCCGCTGCTCATTCTCGACGAGGCGACGTCCGCGCTCGACAGCTTCACGGAGCATGAGATTCAAGAGGCGTTGGCGCGCGTCTCGCGCGGCCGCACGACGCTCGTGATCGCGCATCGTCTCTCCACCGTGGTGGACGCGGATGAAATTCTGTTCCTCGATCACGGCCGCATCGTGGAGCGCGGCGCGCATCTGCAATTGTTGGAGAAGAACGGCGCCTATGCCGCCATGTGGCGCCGCCAGCGTCAGGCGGATGAGGAAGGCTCGCCGCGCGGCGAGGCCGAGCGACGCGAGACGGTGGAATTGCCCGCGTGAGCGCTAGAGTCATTCCGGTTCAGATTGAACCGGAATGACTCTGGATCTCCTTGTTCGGTCGTATTTTCTTCACGCGAACCGGTTCCCACATCGCTCGAAAACACTCTAGCGGGGCGTCGCGCCGCGATCATCGCTCAGGCGGCTTTGCGGAGAAAAGCGCATAGCGATGGCGATCGTCAGAAAAACGCCGACCGCCATTGCTTCCCAAGCCCCGGTGAGATCGGCGAAACGGTCTCGGATCGCGCCGGCGGCGAAAGGCGTCAGGCTGGCGATGATATATCCGCCTCCCTGCACGAAGGCTGCGAGCTCGCCGGCGCGGGACGGATCGTCGACATGATCGAGCGTGACGATCAAGGACAGTGGAAACAATGCGCCGAGGCCGAGTCCTAGCAGAATCGCCGCCGGCCATGCGAGCGACAGAGGCGCCACGGCCACGCCGATCAAGCCTGCCGTTATGCTCGTCAGCACGACGAAAAGCGGCCCGCGGCGATCGGGAAAGCGCGCAATGAAAGCGGAGACAGCGAGGCTCGCGGCCACTTCCGCGAGGGTAACGCCGGCGAGCAGATAGCCGCTATAGGCGCGGCTCTGGCCGAGGCTCGTGTAATAGGGCGGCAGCCAGGCGAGGACCAGCGTGAAGGCGCCGGTGCCGACGCCGAAAAACAGCATCAGCGTCCAGGCGCGGCCGTGACGCCACAGGGGCTCGGTCGCTCGGCTCACGCCGCCGCCGGCGCCTCTCCTGGGGAATGGGAGCAGCAGCCAGACGAGCGCGGCGACGAAAGCCGGGATCGCCCAGACGGCCAGCGCGGCGGGCAGGCCGAAGTCGCGCTCCAGCCCGGCGGCGGTGGCGGCGGACAAAGCCGCGCCGGCCATTATGCTGGTCGTGTAGAGCGCCATGACGCGGCCGGCGCCGGCTCCGAAGCGCCCTTTGACGAAACCGGGCAGAAGCGCTTGCACGATGGCGACGCCGAGGCCAGCCGCCGCCGCCGTCATCAGCATTCCGGCGGCGTCGGCCCATTCCGATCGGCTCGCGCAGGCGAGGGAAATGATCGCGATTCCGATCGCGACGCCGGTCTTCGCGCCGAGAAGCCGCGTCAGACGCCGTCCTGCAAATGCGCCGACGCCCATGAGAAACACCGGCAAGGTCGTGAGCAGTCCGGCTTGCGCCGAAGACAGCCCCGCGGAATTTTCGATAATGTCGAGAATCGGCCCGAGTCCGGCCATGATCGGCCGGAGATTGAGCGCGAGGCACAGGATCGCGATCAGGGTGAAGCCATGCCCCTCGTTTCGGGCGCGGGTTTCGGAAGCGGCGGCGGCGGCGATATCGGCTGGGACGGTCATGTGTTCACTCGCAATTTCAAGGGAGGCGAGGCGCGCTTGCGGCAAATTCATTCGGCGGATAATATCTCGATGATAAGTATCTTTATGTCAAGATATATGGGCGGACTCACAAAATGAACCAGGACCGCGCTGCGCTGGCCGCTCGGCAATGGAGCCGCGAAAGGCCCGATTTGGACACTTTTCCGATGGAGGCGCTGGGTCGGCTGCTCGAGCTGGCGTCGCGGATCTCTCGCGACCGGCTCGCTCCCGTCTTCGCCGCTTTCGGCTTGCAGAACGGGGATTTCGACGTAATGGCGACGCTCCGCCGCGCCGGCCCGCCCTATGCGCTGACGCCCACGGCGCTCTATGAGGCGACGATGATCTCCTCTGGCGGCATGACGGCGCGTATCGATCGGCTGGAAAAAGCCGGCCATGTGGCGCGCGTCAAGCATCCGACGGATCGGCGCGCCGCGTTGGTGGGGCTGACCGAGCAGGGGAGGTCGCTGATCGACGAGGTCTTGCCCCGCCATGTGAAGGCCGAAGCTACGATCTTGTCCGCGCTGACGGAAGACGAGCAGAAGACTCTCGACCGGCTGCTCGCCAAGCTTTTGGGCGGCCTGTAGCGCCGGCGGTGGCGCGGGGCGTTTCTTCGCGCTTCCATCCTCGTGATTCCGGGGCCATATTCGCGGCCATGGCCTCTGCTCCGAAAAAGCCGAAAAACCCTGCTCGCCCGACGCGCGCCAAGGCCGCCAAGCCCGAGGTGTCGCCGATCGCGCCGCATTTGCAGGCGCTGCTCAATCCCGGCCTCGCCGAGCGGCAGGCCGGCTTCGAGGAGGCGCCTCAGGCGGCCTATGACGTCGGCTCGGTCGATGGGGAGCTGGCCGAACGGCTCGATCTCGGTGGCGCGGGCGGCGTCTCGGCGACGATGGAGAGCCTCGAGCAGCTGCTGAAGCTCGGCGATCCCAATCTGCGCGAGAAAAAGCCCTGGACGCCGCATCGGCCGGAGCGGCCGCAAAAGAGCGAAGGCGGCGTCAAATTCGATCTCGTTTCCGATTATCAGCCGCGCGGCGACCAGCCGCAGGCGATCGAGGAGCTGGTCGCCGGCATAGAGGCGAATGAACGCGATCAGGTGCTGCTCGGCGTCACCGGCTCCGGCAAGACATTCACAATGGCGCAGGTGATCGCGCGCACGCAGCGGCCGGCGCTGGTGCTGGCGCCCAATAAGACGCTCGCGGCCCAGCTCTATGGCGAGTTCAAAAGCTTCTTCCCCAACAACGCCGTCGAATATTTCGTGTCCTATTACGATTATTATCAGCCCGAGGCCTATGTGCCGCGCACCGACACATACATCGAGAAAGAATCCTCGGTGAATGAGCAGATCGACCGCATGCGCCACGCCGCCACGCGCGCGCTGCTCGAGCGCGACGACGTCATCATCGTCGCCTCTGTCTCCTGCATCTACGGCATAGGCTCGGTCGAGACCTATACGGCGATGACATTCGGCGTCAGCATGGGCGAGAAGCTGGAGCAGCGTCAGCTGGTCACCGATCTCGTCGCTCTGCAATATCGCCGTATCGGCTCCGATTTCACGCGCGGCACATTTCGCGTGCGCGGCGATACGGTCGATATTTTCCCGGCCCATTATGAAGACCGCGGCTGGCGCGTCTCCTTCTTCGGCGATGAGGTCGAGTCGATCTGCGAGTTCGATCCGCTCACCGGCAAGAAGACGCAGGACCTGGAATTCGTGAAGGTCTACGCCAATTCGCATTATGTGACGCCGCGTCCGACGCTGCTGCAATCGATCAAAGCGATCAAGGACGAATTGCGCGGGCGGCTCGGCGAGCTGAACAACGCCGGACGTCTCGTCGAGGCGCAGCGATTGGAGCAGCGTACGCGCTATGATCTCGAGATGATGGAGGCGACCGGCTCTTGCGCCGGCATCGAGAATTATTCGCGCTATCTCACCGGGCGTAGGCCCGGTGAGCCGCCGCCGACTCTGTTCGAATATCTGCCGGACAATTCCATCGTCTTCGCCGACGAGAGCCATGTGAGCATTCCGCAGATCGGCGCCATGTATAAGGGCGACTTTCGCCGCAAGGCGACGCTCGCCGAATATGGCTTTCGCCTGCCGTCCTGCATGGACAATCGTCCGCTGCGCTTCGAGGAATGGGATGCGATGCGCCCGCAATCGGTCGCCGTCTCGGCGACGCCGGGCAATTGGGAGATGGAGCGCACGGGCGGCGTCTTCGTCGAGCAGGTCATTCGTCCGACCGGCCTTATCGATCCGCCGGTGGAGATACGTCCGGCGCGCTCGCAGGTCGATGATCTTCTCGGCGAGGTGAAGGCGGTGAGTGACGCGGGCTATCGCTCGCTCGTCACCGTGCTGACCAAGCGCATGGCGGAGGACTTGACCGAATATCTGCATGAGAATGGCGTGCGCGTGCGCTACATGCATTCGGACATAGACACGATCGAGCGTATCGAGATCATTCGCGATCTCAGGCTCGGCGCCTTCGACGTGCTGGTCGGCATTAATCTTCTGCGCGAGGGATTGGACATTCCCGAGTGCGGCTTCGTCGCTATTCTCGACGCCGATAAGGAAGGTTTTCTGCGTTCCGAGACCTCGCTGGTGCAGACGATCGGCCGCGCCGCGCGCAATGTCGACGGACGCGTGATCCTCTATGCGGATCACATCACCGGCTCCATGCAGCGCGCCATGGACGAGACCGACCGCCGCCGCGCCAAGCAGCAGGCCTATAATGCCGAGCATGGCATCACGCCAGCGAGCATAAAGCGCGACATCGCCGATATTCTCGGCTCGCTCGCCGAGCAGGATCATGTGACGGTGGACGCTGGCCTCTCCGAGCTGGCGCCGGGCCACAATATGCAGGCGACGCTCGCCGATCTCGAGAAGCGCATGAAGGCGGCCGCCGCCGATCTCGCCTTCGAGGAGGCGGCAAGGCTGCGCGACGAGATTTCCCGCCTGCAACGCGCCGAGCTTCTCGCCGAGGCCAATCCGCTGATGCGTCCGCGCGGAAGGGGAGGGGAGGCGCCTGCGATCTCCGGCACACGCGCGCACAAGCCGACCGACGCCGATATGGGTCCGCATAATTTCGGCGGCGGCGAAGCGCGGCCGCTGTCGCGTCCCGCGCCGCGGTCGATGGCGGGCAAGGCGGGGACGAAGGTCGTGAAGGGGAAGCTGAACAAATAGCGAAGTTGGTGAAGGGAACGCCCAGATAGGCGATCTCTCGTTCGTCTCTGTTATTGATCAGGTCGAAAAGTCACAGACGATTTCGCCGCTGGATCCCTTCGGAATTTTGGCGGAATGACCAAAGGGAGCGCGATCCGGGTCCGTCTTTAGAGCGCGGTTTGCCGCCGAAACTTCGGTTCCGAAAACGCGGAGCACCGCGGAACGCGGTTCCGAGAATCGAATCCGCCATTGCTGTACGCCGTTTTCATTTCCCACTGCGAACTCCAGCTCTTGCAACTTGAGTCCTCGCCAAAATCCGTCCAGCGGCACCACGACCTGCGTATATTCTCCCTTGTTGACGGATCGCGCTTTGCCAATTCCGGCTCTTATCTCGGGAGGAATTTTTACGCTAACCGACTGGTTTACTTTCGTATTCTTGGAGTCTGCGTCATTGCCGTAGCGATCTCCGATATTTTTATGGAGAGTCGTGAAAGCTTGTGATTGACGGCAGCTCGCTGCTTCGTTGAAGAACGCGTCGAAATCGACAGGGTCGGCGTGTAGAGGAGTCACAAAAAGCATAGCTATTCCGCACCACAGACTTCGCATGGCCGCTCTCAATCTATTTTTGTTGAACCTGAACTATTTGATTTTCCCGGGACCAGCTTGTCAAGGGCGGTGCGGGCGTCCATTCGGCGCGGTGAATTGTTTTGACACTTGCCGCACTCCGCCGCTTCCGCCATCCTGGCCGCGATACAATCGATCGAGTCGAAAAATTTCCCATGCCCGTCTGGACCAATGAACAGGAGCGCGCGCTCTCGGCCGTCGCCGCATGGCTGAAGGACGGAAAGGCGCAGCTGTTTCGTCTGTTCGGCTATGCCGGCACGGGCAAATCGACGCTGGCGCAATATATCGCCGAGAGCGTCGATGGCGATGTCGCCTTCGGCGCCTTCACCGGCAAGGCGGCGCTGGTGATGCGCTCCAAGGGGTGCAAGGATGCGCGCACCATTCACAGCCTCATCTATCGCGCCACCGATACGGAGACGGAGGAGCCGGCTTTCGAGCTGAACGAGGACAGCGACGCGGCGAAAGCCAAGCTCATCATCATCGACGAATGCTCCATGGTCGATGAGGAGCTCGGCCGCGATCTTCTCTCCTTCGGCAAGAAAGTGCTGGTGCTGGGCGATCCGGCGCAATTGCCGCCGGTGAAGGGCGGCGGCTATTTCACCGAGGCCGAGCCGGATGTGATGCTGACGGAAGTCCATCGCCAGGCGGCGGATAATCCGATCGTGCGTCTCTCCATGATCATTCGCGAGGGCGGACGGCTCGATTATGGCGTCTATGGCGAGACGCAGGTGGTGCGGCGCGACGCGCTCGATCCCGCGCTCATCACCAATGCCGATCAGGTGCTCGTCGGCCTCAATCGCACGCGCCGCGCCTATAATAATCGCCTGCGGCAATTGCGCGGCTTCACAGGCTCGCTGCCGCAATCGGGCGAGAAGCTGGTCTGTCTGCGCAATAATCGCAAGAAGGGCCTGCTCAATGGCGCGCTGTTCAAGGTGAAGAGCGCCGGCGCGGTGCGGCGCGGCAAGGTGCGGCTGCTGGTCGAGCCGGAGGAGACGGCGGGGAAATTCCAGCGCGTCGGCGTGCTGCCGCAATTCTTCGAAGGCGGCGACGCCGAGATTCCTTACGCGCAGCGCAAGGATTCGGATGAGTTCGACTTCGGCTATTGCCTCACCGTGCACAAGTCGCAGGGCTCGCAATGGGACGATGTCGCGCTGTTCGACGAGTCCTTCGCCTTTCGTGAGCATCGCGCGCGCTGGCTCTATACGGGCGTGACGCGCGCCGCGCGCAAGCTGACGGTGGTGACGTGATTTCGTCGCGACGCTCGTGACGATGGACGGGCGGCTCCTCATAGAGGACCAGATGCGATGGCTTTATCCGAGGACGATGCGATCGAACGGCTCGCTTCGAAAGTGATCGATCGAAGCTTGCCGAAGGCGGAATGGACCCATGCGGCGCATTTCGCGACGGCGCTATGGCTTTTGCGGAACCGGCCCGACCTCGCGACGCCCCTGGAAATCCGCGAAATCATAACGCGCTACAATGAGGCGACGAACACGGCCAATACGGATGCGAGCGGCTATCATCACACCATCACGCTGGCTTCGATGCGGGCCGCCGCCGAACATTTGCGCGCTCACTCCCCGGATGCGCCGCTTCATGCGGTGCTTCTATCGCTCATGGCCTCGCCGCTCGGTCATCCAGACTGGCTCTTGTCCTATTGGAGTCGCGAGACTCTGTTCAGCGTCGCCGCCCGGCGGGCCTGGGTGGAGCCGGACCGCGCGCCATTGCCGTTCTGAGCCTTCGCTCGTCGATGGCGCGGACGCTCGCGCTTGACGTCGGCACGATAGGGGCATATGCATCTATCTTATGAACGAGCCCGATCCGGCCGAAGTCAGAGCCTGCGCCGCGAGCTGCGCGGTCGCCAATGTGCGACGCGCGGCGCGTGCTATCGGCAAGCTCTATGCGGAGAGTCTTTCCGGGCTCGATCTCGAGCCGACGCAATATTCGCTGCTCGTCGCCTGCTCGCTGGCGGAAGGTTGGACAGTCAGCAAGCTGGCGGAGGTTTTCGTTCTGGATCGCAGCGCGCTCGCGCGCAATCTGGCGGTGATGGAAAAGCGGGGGCTCTTGCGCGTGAAGGCCGGCGAGGATCGCCGCACGCGCGAGGTGACGCTGACCAAGCAGGGCCGCGCCATTCTCGCCATTGCGCTGCCGCTTTGGCGCGCGGCGCAAACCAAGGCGGAAGAGAAATTCGGCGCCGAGAGATTGGCGCATCTCGTCGGCGAGTTGCGCGCGCTCGCCGCGGCGGTTCAGGACGATTGACGCGTATCTTTGGCGAACGAGAGCGTGCCTGAAGGCTCGCGGTCCAGTTTTCGTGAGGCGCGCGCATCGCACGGCTCACGCGCAAAAAGGGGCATATGCACATGTCTATGCAGGCTCATGAGATCGCTTCGCCGCCGGCGCGAGAACCGTTCGAGGCGCGACGCTTGCGCGAGATGGCGCTTTCCGCCGGCGCGGATGATGTCGGCTTCGTCTCCATCGACGATCCGGCGATCGCTTTCGAGCGCGCGGAGATTCTCGCCGCCTTTCCCTATGCGCGAACGCTCGTCTCTTTCGTGATGCGGATGAATCGCGAGAATATCCGCAGCCCGGCGCGCTCGCTGGCCAATGTGGAGTTTCACCGCGTCGGCGACGAGACCGATGCGGTGTCGCATCGGCTGACGCGAATGCTCGAGGATATGGGCGTGCGCGCCGCCTATCCTGCAATGGCCTTTCCGATGGAGGCGGCGCGCTGGCCAGCCAAAATGTGGGTCGTCTCGCATAAGCCCGTCGCCGTCGCCGCCGGGCTCGGCAAGATGGGCGTGCATCGCAATGTCATTCATCCGAAATTCGGCAATTTCATTCTGCTCGGGACGGTGGTCGTCGATGTCGCGCTCGATTCCTATTCGCGCCCGCTCGATTACAATCCCTGTCTCTCCTGCAAGCTCTGCGTCGCCGTCTGTCCGACGGGCGCGATAGCGCCGGACGGCGGCTTCGATTTTGCCGCCTGCTACACGCATAATTATCGCGAGTTCATGGGCGGCTTCATGGATTGGGTGGAGACGATCGCCGATGCGAAAAGCGCCGCCGGCTATCGCGAGAAGGTCGAGGATGCGGAGAGCGTCTCCATGTGGCAGAGCCTCGCCTATGGGCCGAATTACAAGGCCGCCTATTGTCTCGCGGTCTGTCCGGCGGGCGAGGATGTGATCGGCGCTTATCGCGGCGATCGAAGCGGTTTTCTGCAGAGCATCGTCGATCCGCTGAAGAAGAAGAAGGAGACAATCTATGTGACGCCGCTATCGGACGCCGAGGATTATGTGAAGCGCCGCTTTCCGCACAAGAGGGTGAAGCGCGTCGCCAATGGCATGCGCGCCGCCTCCATAGCGAGCTTCGCGCGGGGCCTGTCGCTGCGGTTTCAGAAGAAGCGCGCGGCCGGCCTCTCGGCGGTCTATCACTTCGCCTTCAGCGGCGCGGAGCGCAAGGACCTCACCGTGCGCATCGACAATGGCCGGCTCGAGGTCGGGGAGGGGCTGATCGGAAAGGCGGATCTCGTGATCCGCGCCGATGCGCAGAGCTGGCTGCGCTTTCTGCGCAAGGAGCGGAGCCTGCTATGGGCGCTGGTCACACTCGAGATCAGGCTGCGCGGCGACCCACGGCTGCTCGCGGCCTTCGGTAAGTGTTTTCCGTGATGTTTCGCCTTCCGATCGAACGGAATCGGCTCCAATGTGAGAACGCCGATCCAATAGGATCGCAGAGTGCTCTATATGTACGAGAGCGCCGGCTTTCCTGTGGCGCGGGCGCAGATCACGCGAGGGGCCATGGATAATGCGTCGAGGTCGCAACGAACCCGCAGGGCGGTCATCCAGGCCGCGCTGGCGATCATCGCGCGCGACGGGCCGGGGCGCTTGACGCTGGACGCGATCGCCCGTGAGAGCGGCGTCAGCAAGGGCGGGCTGATGCATCAGTTCCGCACCAAGGAAGCCGTGCTCAAGGCTCTGCTCGAGCATCAGATCGAATATTTCGCGGATTTTTCGCGCGCCTATATGGCCGAGCACGGCGCCGGGCAGGCCGCGCCCCGCCTCGCCGCGCAAATTGCGACGCTGCGCCAAACGCTGATCGAGCCGCGTTCCGTGGCTTTCGCTATTTTCGGCGCCCTCGGGCAGGATCCGAGCCTCCTCGCCATCACGCGCGAGAATGATGCGGAATCTTTGGAGGCGATCAAGGCGGAGGCGAAAGATCCGGATTTGGCGCTGCTGCGCTGGGCGGCGGCGCGCGGCTTGGCGTTGAGCGCCCTGCTGGGCATGTGCCCGCTCAGCGAGGAGGAGCGCGACCGCTTGTTCGAGCGCCTGCTCGACGAGGCCTCTTGGGACGAGCTGTCCGAAAATGCCGATGGCTCCCCGGCGCCGTCCGGGCCGAGAGAGTAGCAGCCTGCTGATTTTATGTGAGAAAGCCCGCAGAAATGCGGCTGCCACAAAAACAAACCATCTAGACGGTTTTTAAGATGGGTGCTAATCCTGCCGCAGTGAGGCGAAGGGCGAGCGCCCGCCTCGGACGAGGAGGGGGCCGATGCCGGCTCGCCTCCGCGCCCTATCTCGAGCCGGGCAGGCTCGCCGATCCGACCCTCTGGCTCGCAGCCGCCAGGAGAATCATCCCATGAGGTCGCCCTCGGCCGAAGCGAAATTGGAGGTTTTGGATCTTACGCCGCATATCGGCTCCGAGGTCGCGATCGATGTCGCGGCTCTGATGAGCGGACGTCATGCGGCAGAGATTCGCGATCTTTTGGAGCGACGCGGCATCCTCGTCTTTCGGGGGCTCCATCTCGACGACGCGCAGCAGCGCGCCTTCACCCGAACGATCGGCGAGCTCTTGCCGCAGGGCGATGACGGCCTGTTGCGGATAACGCTCGACCAGGCGGCGAACCCGGCCGCGGCCGAATATCTGAAGGGCTCCTTCCATTGGCATATAGACGGCGCCACCGACGATGCGCCGACCGCCGCCTCTGTCCTCAATGCGAAGCGGCTGTCCACGACGGGAGGGCAGACGGAATTCTGCAACAGCTGCGTCGCCTGGGAGGAAATGCCGGACTCGGTGAAGAAATCTGTCGGCGATCTTTATGTGGTCCACAATGTCGAGACGGCGCAATGGCTGGTCAATCCCACGCCCTCCTATGAGGAGCTGCGTCGTTGGCGCAGTCATGCGCCGAAGGTCCATCCGCTGGTCTGGACCAAAAAATCGGGCCGCAAATCGCTCATGCTCGGCTGCACCGCCTCGCATGTGGACGGCGCCGACACGGATGAAGGCCGCATGCTGCTGCGCGAGCTGATGGAATGGGCGACGCGGCCTCGCTATGTCTATCGGCACCAGTGGCAGGTCGGCGATTTGCTGATCTGGGACAATACCGGCGTTATGCATCGCGTGACCCCCTATGATCCAGAGAGTGGGAGATTGATGACTCGCACGGCGATCAAAGGGGAAGAGCCACAGCCGCCGGGGCGCGAGAGCGGCCGCTTCTGATCCGGCGTTCGCGCTCAGGCTTTCTGCGTCCGGCCGGCCCCACGCGCGAGCCGCCTTTGACCCTTTCCGCGATTTGCGCTAAACGATTGCCGTAACGAGCCCCGGCGTTACCCGCCGGGGTTTTTTCTTGGGCTCACGCGAGAAAGCAGACTGAAGCGCCATGGCGAATGTAGTCGTGGTCGGCGCCCAATGGGGCGACGAAGGCAAGGGCAAGATCGTCGATTGGCTCTCGCTCGAGGCAGATGTGGTGGTGCGCTTCCAGGGCGGCCACAATGCGGGCCATACGCTCGTCATCAATGGCGTGACCTATAAGCTCGCGCTGCTGCCATCCGGCATAGTGCGGCCGGGCAAGCTCTCGGTCATCGGCAATGGCGTCGTCGTCGATCCGCATTTTCTCGTCGGCGAGATCGAGCGACTGCGCGAGCAGGGCGTCGAGATCGGCCCCGAGAATTTCAAGATCGCCGAGAACGCCCCGCTCATCCTCTCGCTGCATCGCGAACTCGACGCTTATCGCGAGGAGGCGTCCGGCAATGGCGTGAAGATCGGCACCACCAAGCGCGGCATCGGCCCCGCCTATGAGGACAAGGTCGGCCGCCGCTCGGTCCGCCTGATGGATCTCGCCGAGCCGGATACGCTGGACGAAAAGATCACCCGCCTGCTCGCCCATCACAATCCGTTGCGCCGCGGTCTCGGTCTGCCGGAGATCGAGCCGGCGAGCGTGCGCGACGAGCTGCTCTCCGTCGCGCCGCAGGTGCTGCCTTACATGGATGCGGTGTGGGAGCTGCTCGAGGATCTCCGCCGCGCCGGAAAGCGCATTTTGTTCGAGGGCGCGCAGGGCGTGCTGCTCGATGTCGACCACGGCACTTATCCTTACGTGACCTCCTCCAACACGGTCTCCGCCTCGGCGGCCAGCGGCTCCGGCCTCGGACCGGGGGCGATCGGCTATGTGCTCGGCATCGCCAAAGCCTATACGACGCGCGTCGGCGGCGGGCCTTTCCCCACTGAGCTGCACGACGAGATCGGCACGCTGATCGGCGACCGCGGCCATGAGTTCGGCACCAACACCGGGCGCCGGCGGCGCTGCGGCTGGTTCGACGCCGTGCTGACGCGCCAGGCCGTGAAGACCTCCGGCATCGACGGGATCGCTTTGACCAAGCTCGATATTCTCGACGGTCTCGAGACGATCGAAGTGTGCACCCATTATCTTTTGGACGGCGTCCGCATCGATCGCCTGCCGGCCTCGCAATCGGCGCAGGCGCGGGTGGTTCCCGTCTATGAGACGATCGAGGGATGGCAGGGAACGACGGGCGGCGCCCGCTCCTGGGCCGATCTCCCGGCGCAGGCCATCAAATATGTGCGCCGCATCGAGGAATTGATCGGCGCTCCGGTCGCGCTCCTCTCCACAAGCCCCGAGCGCGATGACACGATTCTCGTGCGTAATCCTTTCGAGGATTGACGAGAATCGCCCGAGGTGGTCTTAGAAGCCCCATGGCCGACTATTATTCGCTGCTCGCCCGCGCGGTCGCCGCTCTGCCGCAATCCGCGCCGGAATCGCGGCAAGCGGTCTATGAACGAGCCCGCAAGGCGCTGTTCAACCAGCTTCGCAGCATTCAGCCTCCCGTCGCCGAGGAGGATATAGAGGCCGAAGGCCGCGCTTTGGACGAGGCCATCGCGCGCCTCGAGCTCGAGGTCGTCCGCGAGCAGAGCGGGCGAGAGCCCGTCGCCGCGCCGGCGCCCAAGGAGAAGCGCGCTCCCGAGCCGGAGACGAAAGAGCCGCTCAAAAGCGCGGAGCCCGTCGAGCCGAAGCCGGAAAAGCCTGTCCCCGTCGAGAACGCGCCTCTCGCCGAGAAAGCGCCGTCGGCCGAAAAGCCCGCTTCACTGGAGGACGCGCCGACGCAGCCGCAGCGGCCTCCCGCGCCGCTGCCGCCTCTGCCGGAGCCCACCAGCGTCTCGCGCCGCGTCATCGTCATCGGCGGCGTGCTCGCCGCTGTGGTGGCGCTGGTCGCCGTTCTGGCGCTTCAATTCCGCGAGCGGCCCGAGGATCTCGCCAAGCTGCAGCCGGAGCCTTCCGCCGTGGAGAGCGGCGAGGGCGGCAAGCTGGCCGATCGCATCGGCGGCGAGAGCGACGCGTCGCCGCCGCCGTCGCGCGCGCCCTCGGAGCAGCGGAGCCAGCCGGTCGCCGTCGCGCAAAAGGCCGAGCTCTGGGTCGCCGCGCCGGAGGAGGCCGCCAAGGTCAAGACATTCCCCGGCACCGTCGTCTGGCGGCTGGACAGCATGCCGGCCGGACCGGGCCAGCCGGTCTCGCCGGCGATCCGCGGCGAGATCGATTTCCCGACCGCCAAGCTGAAGACGACGATCGTCATTCAGAAGAATCTCGATCCGACGCTCTCGGCCTCGCATACGGTGAATCTGTCGTTCAATCTCGGGGCGGGCAATGAGCTGAAGCGCATAAAGGCGATCGGGCCGATTCAGATGCGCCGGCCGGAGGCGCAGTCGGGCGAGCAGGTCGCCGGCGTTCCCGTGCCGATCACCGACAACGCCTTTCTCATCGGCCTGCTGCGCGGCAATCGCGAGGCGCGCAATGTCGTGCTGCTGCGCTCCCCCATGGTGCTCGATCTGCCGTTGCAGCTCGAGGACGGCCGTGCGGCGACGATCTCGCTCGAGAAAGGCCCCGGCGGCGAGCGCGTCTTCGCCGATGCGCTGGACGCATGGTCGAAATAATCTCACCGAAACTAATCTCAGTGAATTAGGCGCGCCGCCGCGCCTTCACGTCATGGCCGCCGCGGCCCTATAATCGCGCGCATGACGCATCCTTTCTTCTCGCTCCATTCGCATGGCTTCGTTCGCGTCGCCGTGGCTGGCCCGCGCACGCGCGTCGCCGATCCCGCTTTCAATGTCGCGCGCACGATCGACATGGCCCGCGAGGCGGACGCGAAAGGCGCGTCGCTGGTTCTTTTCCCCGAGCTCGGGCTCAGCTCCTACGCCATAGACGACCTCCTGCATCAGACGGCGCTGCTGGACGCCGTGGAAGCGGCGATCGGGCGATTGCTGGAGGCGAGCCGCGCATTGCAGCCGCTGATCGCGGTGGGCGCGCCGCTGCGCTGGCGCGGGCGCCTCTATAATTGCGCGGTGATCCTGCGGCGCGGCGAGATACTTGCCATCACGCCGAAAATCTATCTGCCCAATTATCGCGAGTTCTACGAGAAGCGCCATTTCGCTTCCGGCGCCTTCATCGCCGGCGAGGAGATGGAGATCGCCGGCCAGACTGCGCCTTTCGGCTCCGACGTGCTGCTGGAGGCGAGCGATTTTCCCGGCCTCGTGATCCATACGGAAATTTGCGAGGACGTTTGGGTTCCGATCCCGCCCTCGACGCGGGCGGCGCTCGCCGGCGCGACCGTGCTGCTCAATCTCTCGGCCAGCAATGCGATCGTCGGCAAATCCGATTATCGCGCGACGCTCTGCTCTGCCCATTCGGCGCGCTGCCTTTCCGCCTATCTCTATTCGGCCGCGGGGCAGGGCGAGTCGACCACCGATCTCGCCTGGGACGGCGAGGCGATGATCTATGAGAATGGCGCGCTGCTCGCCAAAGCGAAGCGTTTCGCCGATGAGCCGCAGCTGATTCTCGCCGACATCGACTTAGGGACGCTCGCCGCCGAGCGCATGCGCCAGGTCACTTTCGGCGATTGCGCGGACATAGAGGCGGGCGCGACCAGCTTTCGCCGCATCGCCTTCGAGCTGCACGCGCCGCGCGACAAGAATCTCGGCCTGCTGCGCGAGGTGGCGCGCTTTCCCTTCGTGCCGGATGACGAGGCGCGCCTCGCAGAATTGTGCTTCGAGGCCTTCAATATTCAGTCGCACGGCCTGCGCCAGCGGCTCGCGGCGGCGAATTTTCAGCGCCTCGTCATCGGCGTCTCGGGCGGGCTCGATTCCACTCACGCGCTGCTGGTCGCCGTCACCGCCTTCGACGCGCTGGGCCTGCCGCGCGAGAATATTCTCGCCTATACGCTGCCGGCCTTCGCCACCACCGATCGCACCAAGGCCAACGCCTGGCGGCTGATGCGCGCGCTCGGCGTCTCCGCGCAGGAGATCGATGTGACGGCCGCCTGCCGGCAAATGCTCGAGGACATCGGCCATCCCGCCGCCCGCGGCGAGCCCGTCTATGACACGACCTACGAGAATGTGCAGGCCGGCGCGCGCACCTCTCTCCTGTTCCGCCTCGCCAATCGACATGACGCGCTGGTGCTCGGCACCGGCGATCTCTCGGAGATCGCGCTCGGCTGGTGCACCTATGGCGTCGGCGATCAAATGTCGCATTACAATGTGAACGCCTCGGTGCCGAAGACGCTGATCCAGCATCTCATCCGCTGGTGCGCGCGCGACGCTCATTTCGGCGCCGAGACGGTCGCCGTGCTGCGCGATATTCTCGGCACGGAAATTTCGCCGGAGCTGGTGCCGGGCGCGAGCGTGCAGCGCACGGAGGATGTCGTCGGTCCCTATGCGCTGCAGGACTTCAATCTCTTCTACACGACGCGCTACGGCTTCGCGCCGTCCAAGACGGCGTTCCTCGCCTTTCACGCCTGGAGCGACGCCGCGGCCGGGCGCTGGCCCGTCGATGTTCCGGCTAATGAACGCCGCGCCTATGACGTCGAGGAGATCAAGCATTGGCTCGGCGTCTTCGCGCGGCGCTTCTTCGCGACGAGCCAGTTCAAGCGCTCGGCGCTGCCCAATGGACCGAAGGTCAGTTCCGGCGGCTCTCTATCGCCGCGCGGCGACTGGCGCGCGCCCAGCGATTCGAGCGCCGCGGCTTGGCTCGCGGATGTGGAAGAAATTCCCTGAGCCGCGACCGCTCGTCGCTCTCGCTAGATGGCAAGCTGAAAGCGGTTGTAAAAGACGCGGACGTCAACACGCTGGGGCCGAACTCACGGCCGTGCGCCTCGCCGGCGCATCTGCGTCGGCGAGACCTGAATGAGGCGGGCTGCGCAAAGGAGCGAACGCTCGCAGGCCCTCCGAACGACTGCTCAAAGTCAGATATTCGCGGTCACATATTCGCGAAAGCGGTGATCGCGGCAGTGACGGCGGCGCAGGTCGCGACGATCGATAGGATAGCCGTAATCGTGTTCATGAGCGCTTTCCCCGTTTTATTCGTCGTTATGGGGACGAGCGCGCCGTGCCTAGCGGGCGCTCGCCCTGGGTCGACGGCTCACGATAACACGCCTTGGTCCACTTTGCGACATTTTGTCGCGCTGCAGATTCAGCTTTTGTCAAAATTTCTCGCACCAGGGCCGAAGCTCGACCTCGAAGGACCAGGCGCTGCGCTTTTGGCGCAAGAGATCGACATAGGCGTCGGCGATGGCGTCGGGCTCGAGCGTCGCGTCGGCGGGATCGACGCGGCCGGCGTCGCGAATCACGCCGTCTATGACGACATGGGCGACATGCACGCCCTTCGGCCCCAATTCGCGCGCCGCGCTCTGCGCCAGCGCCCGCAGCGCGAACTTGCCCATGGCGAAGGGGGCGGAGATCGCATAGGCCTTCAGGCTCGAGGTCGCGCCGGTGAAGAAGAGCGCGCCGCGTCCGAGCTTCTCGAAGCGCTTGGCCGCCTCGCGCGCGACGAGAAATCCGCCGAAAGCGTTGACGTCGAAAGCGCGCCGCACCGCCTCCGGATCGAGGTCGGCGAGCGATCCGCGGATGCGCGCGCCGGCATTGTAGACGACGACGTCGATCTCGCCGAGCTTGCCCTCCGCCGCTTTGAACAGCGCCTCGACCGAAGCGGGATCGGTGGCGTCGGCGGAAAAGCCCTCGGCGCCGGTCGCCGCCGCGATGGGAGCGAGCCGCTGCGCGTCGCGGGCGACCACGCCAACCTTCAGCCCGGCGGTCGAGAAGCGCTGCGCCAGCGAGGCGCCGACGCCGGGGCCGGCGCCGACGATGAGCGCGGCGCGATAGGGAATATCGTTCATTTTTCGTCCTCGAGGCTCGGCCGCATGCGCGGCGAGGGTCAGTCGTCGAAAGCGACGAAGCAGCGCAGCTCTATGCTCTCGCGTGGGCGGGCGCCCTGCGGCGTCGCCGGATCGTCGAAGGCCGTGTGAGGCGAAAAGCGCGCCACATCGGCGCGGGAATCATAGCATTTGAGCAGCAGAACCTCGCCGCGCCGCATGCGCGGATAATAGAACCAGCGCTGCTGCGGCGAATAGGCGAGGGCGTAGGTCTCGCCGCGCCGGTCGCGGAAGACGAGATCGCAGGCGACGAGATCGCCCGGCGCGACGCTGCGCGCGTCGCAGACGGCGAGCGGCGCATCCTCCACCGGGCCGAACAAAGGCCGCCACACATTGATGATGGCGAAGCGTGGGCGCGAGAAGCGCTCGGCCGCATCCCCCATGATCTCGCGCAGGCGCTTGGGCGCGGAGTGGTGCGTATGATCGACATGGGCGCGGCCCACGGGCTCACGCGGCGAGCCGTCGACCGAGCGCCGAAAGCTCATTGGGCCGGGGCGCATGCGCTTGCGCAGCGTATGGTCGAAGATATGGACGTCGCGCGCGCCGAGCGCTCGCTTCAGCAGCGCCTCGGTCTCGGGATAATAGATCGCGCGCAATTGCGCCTCGCTCCAGAAATCCTCGACCAGAGTCGGCGCCTCGAGGAGCTGGAATCCTTCGCGATCGATGGCGGCGTCCGCGGCGTGGCGGCGCGCATCGGCGATCTTGGTCTGCTGCGGCAAATATTCGCCGCTCTGCCAGCCCGCGCCCGGCGGCGGCTCGAATGTATAGGAGACCGGCTTTGTGTCGGTCGGCTTCAGATAGAAAAGCTCGGCGATCGTCGCCGCGCTGTCGGCCGGAGCGCCGGAACGGCTCGTCTCCATGCTCGTCGCCTTCGGTGGAAAAAAGCGCCTCGCGCGCCACGCCGGATAAATCTACCAGTCTGGTCGAAATATTCAACGGGGCGAGAGATCGGCGTCGACAGTGACGAGATTGCGCCCGCGCGATTTGGAGACATAAAGCTTGGCGTCGGCGCGCTGGATCAGGCTCTCGGCGTTCTCATGCGGGGCCAGCTGGGCGACGCCGAAGGAGGCGGTGATGCGGCCGATCGGCGCGCCGCCCTTGATCGCCCATTTCTTATTCTCGAATTCGGCGCGAATGCGCTCGGCCGCCATTTTCGCCTCGGCGAAGGAGACGGCGGGCATGATGATCGCGAATTCCTCGCCGCCATAGCGCGCGACCGTGTCCTTCTCCTCGACATGCTTGGTCATCGTCCTGGCGAAGTTCTTCAGCACCTCGTCGCCGATGAGATGGCCGTGGCCGTCGTTGATCTTCTTGAAATGATCGATATCGGCCATGATGAGGCTCAAGGAGCTCGCCGACGAAGCCGCGATCTTCGCCTCGCGCGCCAGCGTGTCGTCGAAATGGCGGCGCGTGAAAACTTGCGTCAGCGAGTCGCGGACATTGAGCTCCTGCGTCTCGGCCAGCTCGGCGCGCAATTCGGTGATCTGCCGCTGCGAGTCCTCCAGCCGGCGCTGATGCTCCTCGGTCTCGCGCAGCATCTTTTGATTTTCGGCGATCAGCAGCACGATGGCGGCGCGGATCTGATCCGGGCTCGTCGTCGTGGTGAGCTCCTTATGGCCTTTCACAAGGGCCGCGGAATAGGTCTTGTTGCTGTCGAGATGCGAGCGCACCAGCGTGAGAATCGTGCCGAGCTCGCCGTCGATCAGCCGGCGCGTCTTGGCGAAATCCTCCGGCGCCCCTCCTGCGACTGCGCCACCGCCGCGCCCCGAGCGCGTGACGATCTCCACCACGCGCGGCGTTCCCAGCACGACGCCGATGAAGGCGACGGAGATCAGCGCCAGATTGCGCGCCAGGGCGAGCGGCTCATGGGCGACGCGAAAGCGCTCACCGGAGGCGCCGACGGCCGTCGTCTCCCAATTGTCGAGCGACCACGACCAGAGCGAGGAGGGGTCCGGCGTCGAGAAAAAGCCGGCTTGGCTCAGAGCGAACACGCCTGCAGCCGCGACGAGCGCGCAGCCCGCGACCAAAGCCCAGCTTCTCGAATCGAGTTTCATCTTGGTCCGTCTCTCCCGTCTCGGCCGCCGAGACAATTCTATCCGCATCGTCTCGCCAGCGGGAAAAACATGCACGCCGACGGGACGCGAATCAGAAAATGCTCGGAAACTATTTTCCTCTCTCCTCGGCAGGCGTCCATAGCGACGTTCGCGCCGGCGCGCGAAGACTTTCGAGCCAAAGCCGATTTTTTGGAGGAGATGGCCGCGGCGGGCGGCGGGGCTCAGACGCCCCGGCCGCTCTCGTCCATCGCGACGCGGCGCGCGTCGGAGAGCGCCTTGATCGCGAGCCCGCAAATGGCGAAGCCCGCCAAAATCATGATGGCGGCGTCGAGCCGGGACACGCCGACGTCATTGGTCTCGTCTATTCCCATGGCGTGGGCGGCGAAGGGCCAGAGCGCCATCAGCAGGCGGAATTCGGTCGCGCCGAGGCCGATATAGGCCATTTGCTGAACGTGGCGGACGATCGCGCGAATATAAGTATAGGCCGAGAAGAGCAGATAGCAGATCAGGACGACGAAGGCCGACTCGATCGACAAGAAGGGCGAGAGGCCGAAGGCGACGATCAGCAATATTTGCGAGAAGAGATCGAATGTGTGCTCGACGAGGCCGAGCCGCGGATCGGCGGTCTTGCGATGCAGCGCCAGCCGGCCGTCCAGCGCCGCGCCGAACCAGTTGAGAAAGACGCCGAGCGGAATCAAGGGCATCCACAGCGCCGACCAGCGGCAGCCGATGAGCGCCACTGCGGCGACGCAGGCGCCGAACAATCCGATGCGGGTCAGCTGCAGAGGCGTCACGGATTCCGGCAGCTCGATCACGATCGCGCGCACGAGCCTTTGTTCGGCCGGAGCCAGAAAGCTCTGATAATGCCCGGCCTTATGATCGGCGGTCTTCATGTGCGACGCACTCCGCGGTTGTCTCCGCTCGATCGTTTGCGCTTCGGACGATTTTACCATTGTCGCATATCGGCGTCGGCGCGCAAGCCCGAGCGAGAGTCGCCGGCCTTAAGCCAAGCGTTAACCTTTCGAAAGGCATAGTGGCCGTGAAAATGGCGAGGACATGACCGATGGCGAGAGCAGGCTCGGCGCGGGGCCGGAAACATTCGCCCCTATCGCAGGACGGCGCGGCGGCGGCCGCGCGTTGCGCTGCAGCGCGGCGACGCGTCATTTCCATGTCCTATAGCGCCAATTCCGCGCATCTCGGCTCCTCGCTCGGCGTCGTCGAAATCCTCGACGCCGTGCTCGCCGTCTCCGATCTGCGTCCGGCGACCGCCCGCGCGACGGAGCGTGATCGCGTCATTCTCTCCAAGGGCCATGCGGCCATGGCCTATTACGCGGCGCTCGAGCAATATGGACTCGTCGCGCCGAGCCTGCTCGACGCCTATCTGCAGAATGGCACGCCGCTCTGGGGCCATGTCGGCCTCACCGAGGCGGTCCCCGCCATAGACGCCACCAGCGGCTCGCTCGGTCATGGCCTATCGCTGGCGACGGGCTTTTCGCTCGGCCATCGTCTGCGCGGAAGCGATCATCGCGTCTTCTGCATTCTCTCCGACGGCGAATGCGACGAGGGCTCCATCTGGGAGGCGGCGCTCTTCGCCGGCGCGCGCAAGCTCTCCTCGCTCACCGCCATCGTCGATTACAACCACATTCAATCGCTGGCGCCGACGCGCGAGGTGATGGACCTCGAGCCCTTCGGCGCCAAATGGCGCAGCTTCGGATTCGAGACGATCGAGCTCGACGGCCATGATTGGGCAGCGCTCGTCGCGGCGCTCGAGCGGCCCTCGCGCGGGCGTCCGCGCGTCATCCTCGCCCATACGGTGAAGGGCAAGGGCGTCGCCCGCATAGAGAACACCGTCGCCTCACATTACAAGCCGGCGCTCGCCGCGGATCTGGAGCTCGCCTGATGCGCAAGCGGATCATCGAGCTTATCGAGGCCGACGCCAGCGTCGATCCCAGAATCGTGTTTCTGACCGGCGATCTCGGCTTCTCCTTTGTTGAGCCGCTCGAGCAGGCGCTCGGCGAGCGCTTCGTCAATATGGGCGTCGCCGAGGCCAATATGGTCTCGGTCGCCGCCTCGCTGGCCGCCAGCGGTTTCCGGCCTTTCGCCTATTCCATCGCGCCCTTCATGACGGCGCGCTGCCTCGAGCAGATTCGCAACGACATCTGCTATCAGCGCCGGGCCGTGCGGCTGATCGGCGTCGGCGCCGGCTTCTCCTATGGGACGCTGGGGCCGTCTCACCACGCGCTCGAGGACGCCACGATCATGGCGGCGCTGCCCGATCTCGTCGTCGCCAATCCGGGCAATGCCGCCGAGCTCGATCGCTGTTACGCGGCGCTGCTCGACGATCCGCGCCCCGCCTATTTCCGCATCGCCCGCGAGAGCGGCGCATCTTATGGCGCGCCGATCTTCTCGCCGCAGACAGCGGCCTTTGCTGCGCGTCGTGGAGGGGATGTGACCTTGGCGGCGAGCGGCGGCTCGGTGACGCAATGTCTCGCGGCCGCGGAGGCTTTGGCGGGGGAGGGGATCGAGGCCGCTGTCGTCAGCGTTCCGATCGTCCAGCCTTTCCCGATGGAGGCTTTCGCCGCGCTGCTGACTGGCGCGCCGGTCGTGTCGGTCTTCGAGGGCTATCGCGGCAATCCGCTGTCGGTCGGCGTCATGGAGGCTCTTCTCGCGCGCGGGATGGGCGAGGCCTTCGTCGATCTCACCGCTCCGCAGGCGTTTCCGAGCCTCGTCGGCGACACGGAGACGCTGCGCCGGCGCGCCGGGCTCGATCCCGCCGCCATCGCCGCGCAGGCGCGCGCGCTCATCGCAGGCTGCGGCGCCCGCAAGATCGGAGCGCGCGCATGAATGCGGCTCCCGATGGCGCGCTTCTGCTGAATCATCCGCTCTATCGCGCGGATATCGCCGATATTCTCGCCGCCGATCTGCCCTGGGAGCGGCTCGCCGGGCGCACCATTCTCGTGACTGGGGCCAATGGCTTTCTGCCGGCGATGATGGTCGACGCTCTGCTCGCCCTCGCCGAGAGCCGCCCCGACATCGGCCCGAATGTGCTGGCGCTGGTCCGCTCGCGGGAAAAGGCCGAACGCCGCTTTCGCGCGCATCTCGACAATCGCGCTCTGACGATCGCCGAAGGCGATGTGGTCGAGCCCTTCGATCCGCCCGGCGCGGTCGATATGATCGTCCACGCCGCCAGCCAGGCGAGCCCGCGCTATTATGGAGTCGATCCGGTCGGCACGGCGGCGCCCAATGTGATCGGGACCTCGCGCCTGCTCGATCTGGCGCGGCGCAAGAACGCCTCCCGTTTCCTCTATTTCTCCAGCTCGGAGGTCTATGGCGCGCTGCCGCCGCAGGCCCAGCCGGTGGAGGAGACGGTCTTCGGCCGGCTCGATCCGGCGACGCAGCGCGCCTGCTACGCCGAGTCGAAGCGCATGGGGGAGACGCTCTGCGTCGCCCATTGCGCGCAATATGGGACGCAAGCCGTCATCGTGCGGCCCTTCCATACTTATGGGCCGGGCATGCGGCTCGACGACGGCCGCGTCTTCGCGGATTTCGTGCGCGACATTGTGACGGGGCGGGACATCGTCCTCAATAGCGACGGATCGGCCGAGCGCGCCTTCTGCTATCTCGCCGACGCCGCGCGCGCCTTCTTCGCGGTGCTGCTGAATGGCGAGGCCGGCCATGCCTATAATGTCGGCAATGGCGAGGCGGTCACTTCCGTCCGCAGCCTCGCCGAGACTTTGGTGGGTCTCTATCCGGAGCGCGGCCTGTCGCTGCGCTCGAGCGTTCCGCTCTCGGGCTATCTGCCGAGCGTGGTTCAGCGTTCCGCCCCCGACACGACGCGGCTGGAGACGCTGGGATGGCGTCCGCGCATCGGCATCGCCGAGGGCTTTCGGCGCACCATCGATATATATGGTGATATTTTCACGGACGCCGCCGTCGCGGCCGCTTGAGCGCTCTCTCGCGAGCGAAAATCCTCCGATCGGTCGGAATTCGCGCCCGAAATCCGAATTCCTTTTGAGACAGCCGATCTCGAGGCGCCTGCATTTTGTTAACCATGCCCTGTAGCGAACGGGCCACAGCTGCGCGATAAAGAGCCGGCGCGGCGCGTCGGGCCTTGTCTTCGCCAAAGAGACGGGGTCATTTGGGCGCGCGGCGAAGCTCCGGGAGCGGCTCGGAGCATTGGTCGGGGGCGGCGTGGTTTTGAAGACGCTTCGTATTTTCGGGGTTTTGGCGGCTGCTTCGCTTTCGGGCTGCAGCCTGCTTCCGGGCAGCGGCCCTTCGGGCGATGCGGTGATGACCGCGGGCATGCCGAGCGAATCGCAGCCGGAGACGGCCTTCGCCCTCGTCGAGATCGACGGCCAAGTGGTGGCGGCGCTGGCCAGGCATGGCGCGCCCGGCCTGCGCGGCTCCTTCGGCGATTATCGTCCGCCGGCCTCGCAGCCGATCGGCGTCGGCGACACGCTGCAGATCACTCTTTGGGAGGCGGCCTCGGGCGGCCTGTTCTCCTCGCCGGCGACGGACCGAACCAGTCCGGGCTCGCGCTCGGCGGCGATTCCCGATCAGACGGTCGGGCGCGACGGCTCGGTGACGGTTCCCTACGCCGGGCGGATACAGGTCGCCGGCCGCACCCAGCAGGAGGTGGAGGCCGTCATCATCGATCGGCTGCGCGGCAAGGCGATCGAGCCGCAGGCGCTGGTCAATGTGTCGCGCAACATCAGCAATACGGCGACGGTGACGGGCGAGGTGACGCAGGGCGCGCGCGTGCCGCTGACCTTGCGCGGCGACCGCGTGATGGACGTCATCGCCCAGGCCGGCGGCTTCCGCTCGCCGGTGCATGAGACCTTCATCAGCCTGACGCGCGGCGACCGCACTGCGCGCGCGCCGATCCAGGCGCTGCTCGCCAATCCGCGCGAGAATATTTTCGTGCGTCCGGGCGATGTGCTGACGGTGGAGCGCACGCCGCAGACCTTCACTGTGGCTGGCGCGACGGGGGCGAACGCCGTGGTGCCTTTCGACGCGCGGGGAATCACTCTGGAGGAGGCGATCGGCAAGGCCGGCGGCCTCGCCGATCAGCGCGCCGATCCGAGCGGCTTGTTCGTGCTGCGTTACGAGCCGACGGCGGTGATCGCCGATTACCCGACCGTGTCGCCGCTGCTGGCCTCGCAACGGCTGATTCCGGTCGCCTATCATCTCGACATGCGCAATCCGGCCTCCTTGTTCACGGCGCGGCGATTCGCGATGCGGGACAAGGACATATTGTATGTGTCCAATGCGCCTGTGACCGAGATCGCCAAGGCGTTCCAGCTCGTTTCCATGCTGACGCAGCCGGCGATTCAGGGCGCGGCGGTCGGCGCTGCGGTGAAGTGACGCAGCCGGACTTGTCCTCTCCGAATTCAACCGTAAGGGTGGCAATAACGGTTGACGGAGGGGTTTGGCGCGGGGCAATCTCTCGGGCGCCGATATTGCAGTGCAAAAAAGAGTCGTGATTCTGGCAAGATTGTCGCAGTCGCGACAGCGGGCTTGGTTTTCGAGGGGGTTTCTTGGCGAACCGATTGAACACGAGCCTTTTGGCGAGGGGCGAGCGGCGCGTGCTGCAGGCGCTGGCCCCGCGACTCCCCGCCTGGACCACGCCGGATCATCTGACGGCGGCAGGACTGGTCGGCGCGGCGATGACTGCGGCGGGCTTCGCGCTCACCCATTGGTCGGCCGGTTTCCTCACACTGGTGGTGGCCGGCCTGTTCCTGAACTGGTTCGGCGATTCGCTCGACGGCACTCTGGCCCGCTACCGCGGGATCGAGCGTCCGCGCTATGGCTTCCTGCTCGATCATTCGAGCGATCTGATCGCGCAGAGCCTGATCGTGGTCGGCCTCGGCGTCTCACCCTATTTCACGCTTCCGTCGGCGCTGTTCGTGCTCTCGCTCTATCTGCTGATGAGCTCCTACACTTATCTGCGCGTGGCGACGGCGGGCGTGCATCGCCTGTCCTATGGCGGCATGGGCGCGACAGAGTTCCGCATTCTGGTCGCGGCCTGGAGCCTCTTCGCCTGCTGGCTCGGCCCGCAGGTGGTGGAGGCGCGGCTATGGCGCTTCTCCGTCCTCGACGTGACCATCGGAACGATGTCGGCCATCGCCTTCGCGCTCTTCGTCCTGATGGTGCGTCAGGATCTGTCGCGAATGGACCGCGACGACGACCATGAATCGGCGACCATCCACCGCCTGCCGACGCGCCGCTCCGCGGCCGAGCCGGCTGCGGCCGAGCCCGCGCGGGAGCTTCCCAGCATCTCCGCCGGCTGAGGCGCTGCGAAAAATCCGCCGCGAAAAAATCACGCTTCGCAAAAAATCCGCGTCCAGCCATGGGAAGGCGCGCGCGCCGGCATATCTGGTCATAGCGATCCAGCCCTCCGCTCGAGGAGTTTTGACGCATGACCAATCGTGAAATTCGCTCCCGCCAAAAGGCCGCGCTCGAGACGCCGACCGGCTTCTCGCCCGAGGCGACGCGCGATCTCACCGGCGCGCTCAACGCCGTGCTGGCGGATGTTTTCGCCCTTTATCTCAAGACGAAGAATTTCCACTGGCACGTCTCCGGCCCGCATTTTCGCGATTATCATCTGCTGCTCGACGAGCAGGGCGCGCAGATTTTCGCGACGACGGACGAAATCGCCGAGCGCGTGCGCAAGGTCGGCGGCACCAGCTTGCGCTCGATCGGCCATATCGCCCGGCTGCAGCGCATCCTCGACAATGACGCCGATTATGTCGATCCGCAGGACATGCTGGCGGAGCTGCGCGACGACAATGGCGCGCTGGCGGCGCGCATGCGCGAGGCGCATTCCCTCTGCGACGAGCGCGGCGACGTCGCCACGGCGAGCCTACTGGAAAATTACATAGACGAGGCCGAGAGGCGGATATGGTTCCTGTTCGAGGCCGGCCGTCGCGGCAATGCGTGACGCGAATCGGCCGCGGCGGTTCCGTTTCCGTTGCGAAGCCGCGCGGCCGCGTGTAGGTGTGACGGGCATCGAGGTCCCATGCGCAACCCACCCCCCCAGGCCGTTCGTCTCGCCGATTATCGCCCGCCCGCGTATCTGATCGACGCGGTCGATCTCGATATTTCTCTGCATCGAAGCAAGACGCGCGTCGTCGCGCGCCTCGCGATAAGGCGTAACCCCGCCGGCCGGGCGGGCGCGCCGCTCGCGCTCGACGGCGACGGGCTGGTCTTGCGGCGCGCAGCGCTGGACGGCGCGCCGCTCGCGCCCGAGGCCTATGAGGCGACGCCCGATTCCTTCGTGCTGCACGCCCCGCCCGAGGGGCCTTTCACGCTGGAGCTGGAGACGGAGGTCGATCCCTCCGCCAACACGCAATTGAGCGGGCTCTATCGCTCCGGCTCCGCCTATTGCACGCAATGCGAGGCGGAGGGCTTCCGCCGCATCACCTATTTTCTGGACCGGCCGGACGTTCTCAGCGTCTACACGACGCGGATAGAGGCTGAGAAGAGCGAAGCTCCGGTCCTGCTCGGCAATGGCAATCCGATCGCCTCCGGCGATCTCGAAGGCGGGAGACATTTCGCGGTCTGGCGCGATCCGTTTCCCAAGCCCTGCTATCTCTTCGCCCTCGTCGGCGGCGATCTCGGCCATATTTCAGAGAGCTACCGCACCGGCTCCGGCCGCGACGTCGCGCTCGCCATCTATGTCGAGCGCGGCAAGGAGCCTTTCGCCTCCTATGCGATGGATTCGCTGGTGCGCTCCATGCGCTGGGACGAGCAGGCCTTCGGGCGTGAATATGATCTCGATGTGTTCAATATCGTCGCCGTCTCCGACTTCAACATGGGCGCGATGGAGAACAAGGGCCTCAACATATTCAACGACAAATATGTTCTGGCCTCGCCCGAGACGGCGACCGACTCCGACTATGCGGGCATAGAGTCGGTCATCGCCCATGAGTATTTCCACAATTGGACCGGCAATCGCATCACCTGCCGCGATTGGTTCCAGCTGTGCCTGAAGGAAGGCCTGACCGTCTATCGCGATCAGGAATTCTCGGCCGATCAGCGCTCGCGCGCGGTAAAACGCATCGCCGACGTGCGCGGCCTGCGGCTGCAGCAGTTTCCCGAGGACGCCGGCCCGCTCGCCCATCCGGTGCGGCCGAACCTCTATCACGAGATCAATAATTTCTACACGGCGACCGTCTATGAGAAGGGCGCGGAGATCGTCCGCATGCTGAAGACGCTGATCGGCGAGGCCGATTTCCGTCGCGGCATGGACCTCTATTTCGCGCGTTTCGACGGGACGGCCGCGACGGTCGAGGATTTCCTCTCCTGCTTCGCCGAGGCCTCGGGCCGCGATCTGACGCAGTTTTCGCTCTGGTATGAGCAGGCCGGCACGCCGCTCGTGACCGTGGCGAGCGACTATGACGCCAATGCCAAAACGCTGACGCTCAGCCTCGAGCAATCGACGCCGCCGACGCCCGGGCAGAGCGACAAAAAGCCCTTTGTCATTCCGCTGGCGCTTGGCCTCATCGGCGAGAATGGCGACGAGCTGACGCTCGCCGCTTCGCCCGGCGAGAGCGGCGCCAGCGCGGAGGAATGCGCGCGCGGCGTCGTCGAGCTTTCGACGCCCTCGCGCAAAATCGTGTTCGAGAATGTGCCGTCGCGCCCGGTGGTGTCGCTGCTGCGCGGCTTCTCCGCGCCCGTGCGCCTCGCGCCGCCGCAATCGGCGGAGGACCTCGAGCGTCTGCTCGCCCATGACAGCGATTCCTTCAATCGCTGGCAGGCGGCGCAGAGCCTCGCGCTACGCTCCATCTTCTCGCGCATAGAGGCCGCGCGCGGCGGCGCGCCGGCGGATGATCGCGCCTTTTTCGACTCGCTGAAGCGGCTCGTCGAGGCGGGAGAGGGCGACCCCAGCCTCGTCGCCCAGGCGCTGGCTCTGCCTTCCGAGATCGACATTGCGCGCGAGATCGGCAAGGACGTCGATCCCGATGTGATCTTCGCCGCGCGCTCCGGGCTGAAGCGCGATCTCGGCCGCCATTTGGGCGCGGCGCTCACCGAGGCGCACGCCCGCTTCGCCGCGCAGGAGGGCTTCTCGCCGGACGCCGACAGCGCCGGCCAGCGCGCCATGCGCAATGTCGCGCTCGATCTTCTGGCGGCGGGCGATCCGGCCTCGGGCGGTCTGCTGGCTGAGCGGCAATTCGCCGAGGCGACCAATATGACCGACCGCATCTCGGCGCTGGCGACCCTGTCGCATGTGCCGGGCGCGGCGCGGGAGGAGGCTTTCGCCGCCTTCTATGAGCGCTACAAGAAGGACCATCTCGTCCTCGACAAATGGTTCTCGCTGCAATCGACCATTCCGGAGGCGGAGACGACCGCCCGCATCGCCCGGCTGATGGAGCATGCGGATTTCTCTTTCACCAACCCCAATCGCGTGCGCGCCGTGGTCGGCTCCTTCGCCAATGGCAATCCGACGCGCTTCCATGCGCTGGACGGCTCCGGCTATGCGCTGCTCGAGCGTGTGGTGCTGGAGCTCGATCCCAAAAATCCGCAGCTCGCCGCGCGGCTGCTATCGGCGCTGCGCTCCTGGCGCTCGCTGGAGGGGCGCCGCCGTGCGCTCGCCGAGTCGACGCTGCGTCGCATTCTTTCGACGCCCGATCTCTCCGCCGATGTCTCGGACATAGCGACGCGCGCGCTCGCCTGAGGGGCTTTACGTCCTTTTAAGGTCTGGACAAAAGCCCGCCGCCGGATTCGAATGGGGCTGATTCGGGGCGGGATGCGGCGCGTTTTTCCCCCTCTTCGACAAACTGCGGGGATTAGCGAAAATGGCGCGTGGGCGCGCGGCCAATACAACGACTTGCGCCGATACGTCATGGAGCGCCACGGCCTCCTCGAGCATCGGCCGGCTGATTGCAAAAACGCCGAGCGCGCGCCAGCTGGCGCTCGCGCTCGGAACCTGCGCCATAGCATTCGGCGCATTGCTGCTCCTTCTGGCCGAGGCCGCGCATGAGCGCACTCTGGCCGAGGCGGCGCAGGAGCTCGAGATTTTCGCGCGCGCGGTCTCGCGCGACGTGGAGACGACGTTGCGCGCCGGCGCGGCTGCGCTGCCGGACTATGCCGCGACGCGCGGACGTCGCGTCGCCGTCGCCGATGGGTCTGGCCATATCGTCGCCGTGACGGCGCCGCTCGTGGCCTCTGGCGCGCTCGCCGGTCTGCTCGGCGCCGAGCAGCTGCTGACCGAATTCGGCGAGAAGGCCGGCGTCATGCGCGTCACCCTCGCCGATGGGCGCAAGGCGCTCGCCACTGTGCGCAATCTTTCGCCCGCGCCAGGGCAGGGCGGGGGCCAGGGCGGCGGGCAGCTGGCGGCGATCCTCCCTTATGACGCGGCGCTGGCCGAATGGCGCGGCCTCCTCGCCCTCTATGCGGCGCTGTCCGCCGCTGCGGCTTCCGCCACTGCTGTCGGCCTCTTCGCCTTTCGCCGTGAGGCGCGCCGCGCAGTGCTCGCCGAGCGCGCGCAGATCGACCTGTGCCGGCGTGTCGACGCGGCGCTCGGCTCCGGCCGCTGCGGCCTGTGGGATTGGGACATTGCGCGCGGGCGCATCCATTGGTCCGATTCCATGTTCGGCCTGCTCGGCCTCGATCCCGAGCAGCGCTCGCTCTCCTTCGGCGAGCTGAAGATGCGGCTGCATCCGCAGGATGGCGATCTCGTCGCCATTGTCGAGACGATCGTCGCCTCCGGCTCGCGCGGCATGGATCATGAGTTCCGCATCCGCAATGCGCGCGGCGAGTTTCTATGGCTGCGCGCCTGCGCCGAATTGATCGACGATCCAGAAGGCGGCAAGCGCCTCGTCGGCGTCGCCGTCGATATTTCCGAGCAGCGCGCGCTGGTGGAAGGCGCGGCGACGGCCGATATGCGGCTGCGCGACGCCATAGAGACGATCTCAGAAGCCTTCGTGCTGTGGGACGCGCATAATCGGCTCGTCGCCTGCAATTCGAAGTTTTTGACGCTGCATGGTCTTGCCGCCGAGGCCGCCGCGCCGGGCGCGAGCTATGCGCGCATAATGGCGAGCGCTTCCGCCGCTCTGGCCGAGACGCAGATCGTCTCGGACCAGGGCGCCACGACGAGCGAGCGCACCTATGAGGCGCGGCTGGCGGATGGCCGCTGGCTGCAGATCAGCGAGCGCCGCACCAAGGACGGCGGCTATGTCTCGGTCGGCGCCGACATCACCGCGCTGAAGCGCAATCAGGAGAAGCTCATCGATTCCGAGCGCCGGCTGACGGCGAGCGTCGCCGACCTGCTGAAATCGCGCCAGACGCTGGAGGCGCAGGCGCAGCAGCTGGCGACGCTGGCCGAGCAATATCATCTGCAGAAGGGCGAGGCCGAGGCCGCCTATCAGGCCAAATCCGAATTTCTCGCCAATATGAGCCATGAGCTGCGCACGCCGCTCAACGCCATCATCGGCTTTACGGAGATGATGCAGGCGCAGGTGTTCGGTCAGCTCGGCTCGACCAAATATGTCGAATATTGCAACCATATCCATCAGGGCGGCCGCTATCTGCTCGATGTGCTGACCGATATTCTCGACATGTCGCGTCTCGAGGCCGGCCGCGTGCGGCTGGATCAGCGCGAGGTCGACGTCTCCGGCGCCGTGCGCGCGACGGTGGAGCGCTTCCGCCACAGCGCCGAGACGAAGCGCGTCGAGATCAGCGTCGACGCCTGCGACGGGCTGCGCTGCTATGGCGATCATGACGCGATCGTGAAGTCGATCGGCGTGCTCGTCTCCAACAGTTTGAAATTCACCTCGGCCGGCGGCGCCGTGCGCGTGCGCGCACGTCGGCTCGCGCGCTCGGTCGCCATTTTCGTCGAGGATGATGGCTGCGGCATAGAGAAGGCCGCCATCCCCAAGCTCGGCCGCCCCTTCGAGCAGCCGATCGCGGTCATAGAGAATGGCATGAAAGGCTCCGGCCTCGGCCTCGCCATCGCGCGTTCGCTGATGGCGCTGCATGGCGGCGCGCTGCGCATTCGCTCGCATGTGGGCATCGGCACGATCGCGATGCTGCGCATCCCCGTGCGGCCGACGACGCGGGCGATCTCCGCGCAAGGCGCGCGGACGTCGCTGCATTGAGGATGCGCTGCGCGAGGCGAGCCTTCAGGCTCGCGCGCCATACGGTTTCGGCTGAATGGTTCGGCGCGCTCCCTCTCCCCGCAATGCGGGGAGAAGGAAGGCGGAAAAATCGCGCGAATGACGACAGACGCGGCCCCGCAGTCACTCCGCCGCGGCCTCCGCCATCTCCCGCCGCGGCGGCGCATAGGCCAGCTGCGGCTCCCAATAATTGCCGCGGTCGAACATGTGCCGCGCCTGCGCATATTGGAACATGATGCGCCCGACGATTTTCGCCGTCGCCGGCTTGCGCAGCGCCGCGCCCCAGACTTTGTTCCACATGCGCCCTTCGGCGTCGCCGAGACGGCGCACCTCGCCGGCGATGTCCATCGCCTGCCGCTCCACTTCTCGGAAGCTCTCGAACTCCGGCAGCTTGGCGTCGCTCAGATCGTGCGCGCGGCCGAAGCTGTGAATGAAATTCAGCATGCGCTCGCCGAAGGCCGCCGGCGAATAGAGCGCGTTGCAGAGATTGTGCAGGCCGGAATTCAGCTCGTCCATGCTCATCGTCACCGGGCGAATATTGGAGCCCCAGGGCACGGCCTGCGTCTCCACCGTGCCTTGCAGCAGGCGTCCCTCGGCCGTGATGCGATCGAAGAGCGGCGTCGCCTCCGAGGCCATCAGCGCGCCGAGGCTGAAGATAGGGATCGGCGTCGACATGGCGAATTCATATTGTTGCGAAAACACATTCGGCCCGTCGTGATCGAAGCCGACGATCATGCCGCCCATCACCGAAATGCCGCGGTCGATGAGCTTTTGCACCTCGCTCGGAATATCGATCTTCAAATTCTGCTTCTTGCCGGTCTCGCGCAGGCTGTCGAGATTGGGCGTCTCTATGCCGATGAACACTTGATGCACGCCAGCCTCGACCAGCATGTCCATCAGCTCCGCGTCGCGCGTCGCGTCGATAGAGATTTGCGTGACGAAATCCATCTCATGGCCATTGCGCCGCCAATGCGCCATCGCCTCCAGCAGCTCCTTGCAATGGGCGCGATAGGCGGTGAAATTATCATCCGCCAAGAATGTCGCGCGAAAGCCATGCGCCCATAGAGCGTCGAGTTCGGCGATCACATTGGCGATCGGCTTATGGCGCTGCTTGCGGCCGAGATATTGGATGACGTCGCAGAATTCGCATTCGAACGGACAGCCGCGCGAGGTCTGCACGGCGCCGAGCATGGCGCGATGATTGGGATAGAGATCCCAGCGCGGGATCGGGCTCGTCGCCAGCGAAGGCTTGTCGCCGATGTAGCGATCACGCGGTCGCCCGCGGCGCAGATCGGCGAAGAGCTCCTCGGCGATCTCCTCGATCTCGCCGCTCACCAGCACGTCGCAATGCGCGGCGAGATGATCGGGACTGAGGCTGGCGTATGGCCCGCCGATGATGACCTTCTTGCCGCGACGACGAAACGCGTCGGCGATGGCGATCATGCGGCGACGCTGGCTCACCTTGCCGGTGACGCAAATCCAATCCGCCTCATGATCGAAGTTCACAGGCGCGACGCCCTCGTCGCCGATCTCGATCGCGAAGTCGCGCGGCGCCATCGCAGCGACGGTCGTCGATGAGAGATCGGCCATCATCACGCCGGACGGCCGGCCGGACGCGACGAGAATCTCTGCGCCGAAGTAGGTTGGAAAATCTGCAGCGGGATTGATGATATAAAGGGATGAGGTCATTGCAGGCCCCTTTCCGACAACCCATGAATTAAGGTCCTTTTTTTTGTCGCGCGCAAGCCGAAAGCGCGCTGCAGCCGCTCATTCGCACGGCGCCGGGCCGTTGCTCGAAGGTAATCCACAGGCTCGCCCGCGCCGCGAGGCCAGAGCGCAAAGTCATGCGATTGTCGAAACGTCTTGCCGTTCAATCTTCTACATCTATCTGCGGACGCGGATGGGGATACCCCGTAATTGACGCTCTACTTTTCATCGCCTAAGCCTCGCAAAGTTTCGGTGACGACGCGTTTCTACGGTTTTTTTCAGGGGATAGCGCCATAAGATGACGCATGAAGCCCTCACTTCGGATCGGCCGGTCGAGCGTGGTTCCGATCGCTCCTTCGGACTGGTGATCGCCGCGGCGCTGACCATTTTGGCGCTGGCGCCGATGTGGCGAAACGGCTCTCCGCACCTTTGGGCGCTGGCCGCCGCCGCCGTTTTCGCGGCGCTCGCCATCATCGCGCCGAAGCGGCTCGCAGCGCTCAACGATCTCTGGCTCGCCTTCGGATCGACGCTTCACAAAATCGTCAATCCGATCGTCATGGCCGTAATGTTCTTCGGCGTGCTGACGCCGATCGCCATCCTCTTTCGTCTGCGCGGGCATGATCCGCTCGCGCTGCGTTTCGACCGGGCGGCGGCGAGCTATTGGACGCTGCGCGGCGATGCGGACGGCGCCTCCGACATGCGCAAGCAATTCTGACCGGAAAAGCAATTTCTGACAGGAGACGAATGCGATGGATATGGTTCTCGAGCTGTGGGATTTCGTCGCGAGCCGCAAGAAATATTGGATGGCGCCGGTGCTCGGCGTGATGATGCTGCTCGGCGGGCTGATGCTGCTGCAGGGAACGGCGGTCGCTCCTTTCATCTACACGCTGTTCTGATCGCTCGTGCGAATTCTGGGCGTTTCCGCCTTCTATCACGACAGCGCGGCCGCGTTGATCGAGGATGGACGCATCGTCGCCGCCGCGCAGGAAGAGCGCTTCTCTCGCGTCAAGCATGATGCGCGCTTCCCCGCCAACGCCATCGACTATTGCCTCGCCGCCGCTGGCGTCGAGGCGAAGGACATCGATCACGTCGCCTTCTACGACAAGCCTTTCGTGAAGTTCGAGCGCCTGCTCGAGACCTATATGTCCTTTGCGCCGCGCGGGTTTCAGTCCTTTGCGACTGCTCTGCCGGTGTGGCTGCGCGACAAGCTGTTTCAAAAATCTCTGCTCGTGCAAAAGCTGAAGCATCACGCGCCCAATGTCGATTGGCGCGCGCGTCTCCTCTTCGCCGAGCATCATCTCAGCCATGCGGCGAGCGCCTTCTATCCATCGCCCTTCGACGAGGCTGTGGTGCTGACCATGGACGGCGTCGGCGAATGGGCGACGACATCGGTCGCCTTCGGCGCGGGCGCGACGCTCGCCCTGCAGCGCGAATTGCGCTTTCCGCATTCGCTCGGCCTGCTCTACTCGGCCTTCACCTATTACACGGGATTCAAGGTCAATAGCGGCGAATATAAGCTGATGGGCCTCGCGCCCTATGGCGAGCCGAAATATGCGAGCCTCATTCTCGATCACATCGTCGATCTGAAGAAGGACGGCACATTCCGTCTCGATCAATCCTATTTCGATTATTGCACAGGGCTGCGCATGACGAGCGAGAAGCTGCATCGTCTGTTCGGCGGTCCGCCGCGCGCGCCGGAGGAGCAGCTGACGCAGCGTCATATGGACATAGCCGCGTCGATCCAGGCGGTGACGGAGGAGATCGTGCTGCGCCTGACGCGCGCGCTGGCGGCGGAGACGGGCGCGCGCAATCTCTGCCTCGCCGGCGGCGTCGCGCTCAATTGCGTCGCCAATGGCAAGGTGCTGCGCGACAAGAGCTTCGAGCGCATTTGGATTCAGCCTGCGGCGGGCGACGCCGGCGGCGCGCTCGGAGCCGCGCTGCTCGCCTATCATGATTTCAACGGACGTCCGCGCGCCGCGTGCGGCGAGGGCGACGCCATGCAGGGCGCCTATCTCGGGCCGTCCTATTCGCAGAGCGATATAGAGCGCCGCCTCGCCGATTGCGGCGCGCGCTTCACGACGCTCTCGGATGAGGAGACCATTGCAGCGACGGCGCGCGATCTCGCCGATGGCAGAGCGGTGGGATGGTTCCAGGGCCGCATGGAGTTCGGCCCGCGCGCGCTCGGCGGGCGCTCCATTCTCGCCGATCCGCGCTCGCCGCAAATGCAGAGGACGCTCAATCTCAAAGTGAAATATCGCGAATCCTTCCGGCCTTTCGCGCCTTCCGTTCTGCGTGAGCATGTCGCCGATTGGTTCGATCTCGATGAGGATTCGCCCTACATGCTGCTCGTCGCCGATGTCGCGACGCAGCACAGGCTCGCGACGCGCGCGGAGGATGAGGCGCTGTTCGGCATAGAGCGCTTGCAGCGGCCGCGCAGCGTCATTCCGGCGGTGACGCATGTCGATTGCTCGGCGCGCGTGCAGACGGTGCATGAGGAGACCAATCCGCGCTATCACGCGCTGATCTCGGCCTTCCATGCGCTGACAGGCTGTCCGGTGCTGGTCAATACGAGCTTCAATGTGCGCGGCGAGCCGATCGTCTGCAAGCCGGAGGACGCCTTCGCCTGCTTCATGGGCACGGAGATCGAAACGCTCGTCATCGGCAATTGCCATTTGCGCAAGGAGGATCAGGACCCCGCGCTGCGCAAGGATTACAAGGACAGATTCGAACTCGACTGAGGAGTCACTCCGCCGGCGGCGCCAGCGGAACGGCGGGAGAGGGCGCGGCGCTCGGCGCATGGGTCGCCGGGGCCGCGCGCGGCAGCGCCAGCACGACGCGCAGGCCCGGCGCATTGTCCTCAATGCGCAAGGTCCCGCCATGCAGGCGCGCCACTGCGGCGGCGAGCGACAGGCCGAGGCCGGAGCCCGGCCGTGAGCGCGAGTTCTCGAGCCGCACGAAACGCCCGATCACGCGGTCGCGGTCCTTCTCGGCTATGCCGGGGCCGCGATCGGAGACCTCGATCTCTATGCTGTCGCCCGCCCGCCGCGCCGCGACGCGCACGACGGCGTCGGGCGCGGTGGCGCCATATTTCAGCGCATTGTCGACGAGATTGACCAGCGCCTGGCCGAGCAGCTCGCGATTGCCGCGCAGCGTCAGTCCGTCGGCCGCAGCGAGCTCTATGCGCGCGTCATGCTCCTCGGCCACGGGCTCGTACATTTCGGCGATGTCGGCGGCGACGCGGCCGGCGTCGAAATCGCTGGAGAAATCGCTGCAATAGCCGGCCTCGGCGCGCGCGATCATCAGCAGCGCGTCGAAGATGCGGATGAGCGAGTCGGATTCCTCGATCATATCGGTCAGCGCATCGCGATATTGCGCGGCGCTGAGATCGGCGCGCAGCGCGGCGTCGGCGCGATTGCGCAAGCGCGTCAGCGGCGTTTTGAGATCATGCGCGATATTGTCGGAGACCTCGCGTAGCCCCGCCATCAGCTGCCCGATGCGGTCCAGCATGGCGTTGAGATTTCCGGCGAGACGGTCCAGCTCGTCGTCCGCGCCCATCAGCGGCAGGCGCTGCTCGAGATCGCCGGACATGATGCGGCGGCCCGAGGCGGAGAGCTTGTCGAGCCGCGCCAGAATGCGCCGCGCGACGATGAGTCCGCCGAGCGTGCCGATGGCGATGAGCCAGAACAGCGAGGCGACGAGCGCGCGGCGCAATATGCCGCGCAGCAGCTTTCTGTCCTGCAGATCATGGCCGACGAGCAGGCGAAAGCCGCCCGGGAGCTGGAACAGCCGCATCATGGCGCGATGATGAGCGGCGGTTTCGCCGCGCCGCTGATAGCGCGCCTCGACCAGCTCGGTGCCGTCCGGCAGGTCCGGCGGCAAGGCGGCGATATTGCCGACGACGAGCTCGCCGGAGAAGGTCGTCACCAGATAGAGCGAGGCTCCGGGCGTGCGCACGCGGCGCTCGATCACTTCCACCAGCTGGCGAATGCCGCCTTCCGAATATTGCTCGGCGAGGCCGCGAATGTCGGCGTCGATCGTCTGCGCGGTCTGCTCGTCGAAGAGGTCCTCGACATTGATCTGCACGCGGGTCAGCACCAATGCGGCGCCGATGCCGAAGAGCACCAGATAGGCGAGCGACAGCTTGAAGGCCGTCGTGCGGAAGAGTCTAACGAGCGCCTTCACGGATCATATATCCGGCGCCGCGGATCGTGTGCAAAAGCGGCGTCTCGCGGCCCTTGTCGATCTTGGAGCGCAGTCTGGAGATGTGGACGTCGATGACATTGGTCTGCGGATCGAAGTGATAATCCCAGACATTCTCGAGCAGCATGGTGCGCGTCACCACCTGGCCGGCGTGCTTCATGAGATATTCGAGCAGGCGGAACTCGCGCGGCTGCAGCACGATCTCCTGTCCGGCGGACACCACCTTATGGGCGAGCCGATCGAGCTCGAGATCGCCGACGCGATAGGTGGTCTCCTCCGGCTTCGGCCCGCCGCGGCGGCGCGCGAGCGCCTCGACGCGGGCGAGCAGCTCGGAGAAAGCGTAGGGCTTGGACACATAATCGTCGCCGCCGGCGCGCAGGCCGCGCACGCGATCGTCCACCTGGCCGAGCGCGGAGAGGATGAGGGCAGGAGTGTCGATCTTCTGCTCGCGCAGGCCCGAGATCAGCGAGAGTCCGTCCAGCTTGGGCAGCATGCGGTCGATGACGAGCACGTCGTAATGGCCTTCCGCCGCGGCCGCATAGCCGGAGAGCCCGTCCGCCGCATGATCGGCGACATGGCCTTGCTCGCGAAACGCCTTCACGAGATAGGCGCCGGCTTCCGAATCGTCCTCGACGACCAATATTCGCATTTCACTCATATAGCGCGCCTCGAATAAAAACGGCAGGCCGGCGATACGCGCCGACCTGCCGCGACTGACGCGGCGGGAGAGGAGACGAAACGTCTCCCGCCGCCTCCTTTGCGCGGGCCCGCTACACGGGGGGCGGGCAAAACGGGCCGATCGCGCAAGAAGCTCTCTTCGCTCCGCGTTTCCGATGTGGGTGGAAACGCGAGATCGTCACGACGCCGGATTGACCGAAAGGGCGACGAAGCGGGCGCCCTCCGGGGATTTCACGCGCAGCAGGACGGATTTGCGGCCCTCCTTCTTGGCCGAGTCGATAGCGGCCTGCAGATCGCCGCGGCCTTTGAGCGTCTGGCCATTGGCCTCGACGATCACATCGCCCTGGCGCAGGCCCTTCTGGGCGGCGGCGCCATTGGGGTCTATGCCGACGATGATGAGGCCCTCGCCGCCGCGGCCGCCGCGCACCTCGGCCGCCGGGGCGACCTCTATGCCATAGGCGGCCAGCGCCGCGCCGGGCTCGACGCCATCGTCATTGGATTCGGCGGCGGCGGTCTCCTTCTCGCTGGGCAGCTTGCCGAGCTTCAGCTTCACATTCTTCTCCGCGCCATTGCGCAGATAGGTCAGCTCCGCGCTCTTGCCTGGACCGAGCGTCGCTATGCGGCGGGCGAGGTCGCGCGGGCCGTCCACCTTCTGGCCGTCGACGGCGGTGACGACATCGCCGGCCTTCAGCCCGGCCGCCTCGGCCGGTCCGCCGCGCTGCGGCTGCGCGATCAGCGCGCCTTTGCTGGTCTTGAGCCCCAGGCTCTCGGCGATCTCCGGCGTGATCGGCTGAATGGAGACGCCGATCCAGCCGCGCGCCACCTGGCCTTTGTCTTTCAGCGCGGCGATGACGTCCTTGGCGACCTCGGACGGTATCGCGAAGCCGATGCCGACCGAGCCGCCGGAGGGCGAATAGATCGCCGTGTTGACGCCCACGACCTGCCCGCGCTCGTCGAAGGAAGGGCCGCCCGAATTGCCGCGGTTCACCGGCGCATCGATCTGCAGAAAATCGTCATAGGGGCCGGCGCCGATATCGCGGCCGCGCGCCGAGACGATGCCCGCCGTCACCGTGCCGCCGAGGCCGAACGGATTGCCGACGGCGATCACCCAGTCGCCGACGCGCGGGCTGGAGCTCGCCCAATCGACATGCGGCAGATTATTGCCGTCGCTGATCTTCAGCAGCGCGAGATCGGTGCGCTTGTCGGTTCCGATGATCTTGGCGGGCAGCGTGCGGCCGTCGTCGAAAGTCACCTCCACCTGCGTCGCATTGTCGACGACATGATTATTGGTGACGACATAGCCGTCATTGGTGATGACGAAGCCGGAGCCCTGCGCCTGCGTCATATGCTTCTGCCGGCCGCGTCCGCCTCCCGGAGGCTCGCCGAAACGGCGGAAGAAGCGATAGAGCGGATCATCCGGCGAAAGCTCGGGCGGCGCGCCGGGAAAGCCTTCCTCGGGGCCGCCGCCGGCCTCCAGCGCCTTGGTCTTGATCGCGACCACGGCGGGCTTCACGCGCTCGACGACATCGGCAAAGGATTGCGGTCCGATGGCCGGAGCCGCACTCTGGCTGGGGCTCTGCGTCTGGGTCTGCGTCGCGGGGGCCTGGCCCCAGGCGAAGGTCTGCGCCGGCAGCAGCGTCGCGCCGAGCGCGAGGGCCGCGGCGCCGGACATCAGGGCGAGGCGGAACGGGCGTCCTTCTGGACGACGCCAGCGCGCCGTGCGGCTGGTGGCGAGAGCTCGACGAAACAGCATAGGCAAGGTCATCAAACCTTCTCCATCGATCTGCCCTCGGCGCGCTCTCTCACTCGGGAGCTGCGGCCGGTGGCGCGGCGGGGCGTCCGCCTGTCGACGATGAAGATGGTGTTCGCGAGCTTACGCCACAGTGGCGGCCGCATGAAACTTTCGTAAGGCAGAATTTCTGCCGGCATGGCGGAAGCGCGGGCTCGAGCGCGCCGGCGCCTCGGGCAATTCGCCCGGCGCGCCGAGGGACGGCGTCCATGGCGGGGCGCGGCCTCTTTCGCCAGGCTACGCAAGGTCGCCTCGGACCGGGAGGAAAGCGCGATGACGAATTACAATTTCAACGACAAAAACACCGATTGGAAGCGCCTCGAAGGGATCGATCACCTCTGGCTCTCCGTGCTGAATATCGACGACGACGCCGGCATCGTCCATGTTTTGTATAAATTCGCCGCCAATGAGAAAATCCTGCTGCATCGTCACAAGACAATGAACAAGACCTTCGTGATTCAAGGCGAGCATCGCCTCTATCACGCCAATGACGAGATAAAGGAAGTGCGGCCGGTGGGCAGCTACAAGGTGAGCCCGCCTACGGAGGACCCGCATCGGGAGGGCGGCGGCGATCAGGACGTGATCGTGTTCTTCACCATTTATGGGAAGGGCCTGCTCTACGAAATCTTGGACGATGCGCAGAATGTCGTCGCGCCGATCACCGTGGAGGATTTTCGCGCGCTGTTGTGAAGCGCGGGTCTCGATCGGCGGGGGAGGGCCGATTGCCTTCGTCGGCGGCAGCGCTTAGATCGTCGCCGGTCTATCATCCGACGAGGCCCCGAACATGAGTGCATCGAGCGCCGCCCCGAGCGTCGGGCGTGAGCCCGGCGTGATCGCCGCCGCCGTCTATTCGGATGGCCGCCGGCTCCAGGATATCGAGATAGAGGAGGCCGGCGCCTTCGCCGCGCGTCCCGGCCATGTCGTGTGGATCGGCCTCTATGAGCCGTCCTTCGCCCTGCTGGCGCGCGTGCAGCGGCAGTTCGATCTGCATCATCTGGCGATAGAGGACGCCGGCAAGGCGCATCAATATCCCAAGCTCGAGCAATATGGCGACGGTCTGTTCATCGTCGCGCGCACGGCGCAGATGGAGAATGGCCGCATCGCCTTCGGCGAGACGCATCTCTTCGTCGGCAAGGGCTATGTGCTGTCGATCCGCCACGGCGCCTCCAGCTCCTATGCGCAAGTGCGTGAGCGTTGCGAGGCGGCGCCGCATGGTCTGTCCGAGGGCGAGGACTATATCGTCTACGCGATACTCGATTTCATCGTGGACAATTACTTTCCCGTGCTGGCGACGATCAATGCGGAAGTCGAAGAGATCGAGGACCATATTCTCGCGCAATCGCCAGAGAAGGCCCATGTCGATCGGCTCTATGCGCTGCGCCGCGATCTGTTGCGGCTCGGCAATGCGGTCGCGCCGCTGGTCGACGTCTGCCAACGCCTGGAGCATACGGAGGTGATGGCGATCGACGCCGCCATGCGTCCGCATTTTCGCGACGTGACCGACCATATTCTGCGCGTGCGCGAGCAGATCGCCACATTGCGCGAGGTGCTGGCCTTCGCCTTCGAGGCGAGCCTGATGAACGGCCAGATGCAGCAGACCCACATCACTCGGCGCCTCGCGGCCTGGGCTGCAATCCTCGCCGTGCCGACGGCGATCGCCGGCATTTACGGGATGAATTTCGAGCATATGCCGGAGCTGAAATGGCGCTACGGCTATTTCCTCATTCTCGCCGCGACGGCAACGATCTGCGCGACGCTCTATTGGCGCTTTCGCCGCAATGATTGGCTGTGACGCGCGGCGTCATCCACGTCGCGCGCTCCCGGTCGTCCGAAAAAGCGTGGGTCAGCCCTTCGGCCCGCCGCGCGAGATTCCGACCTTGGCGGGACGCAGCACGCGCTCGCCGATCGTATAGCCGGGCTCGACCACCTGAGCGACCGTGCCATGCGGCACGCTCTCGTCCGGTATCTCGAACAGCGCCTCGTGCTGATTGGGGTCGAAACGCTGGCCCTGCGCCTCGATCTTCTTGACGCCGAAGCGGGCGAGGCGGGAGACGAAATCGCGCTCGGTGAGCTCGACGCCTTCGATGAAGGTGGCCACGCTCTGCTCGAGGCCCTCGCGCGCCTGAGCCGGCACGCTGTCGACCGCGCGGCGCAGATTATCGGCGAAGGTCAGCATCTCGCGCGCGAAATTGGTGACGCCATAGATCTTGGCGTCGGCGATCTCCTTATCGGCCCGCCGCCGCATATTCTCCATATCGGCGAGCGTGCGCAGCAGCTTGTCCTTCAAGCTCGCGACCTCGGCGTGGAGATTCTCGAGCTCGGTGAAGGGCTCGGGCTCGGCGATGTCGGATTCGGCGCCCGGCTGCGCCAGAGCGGAGGCCTCGGCGTCCTCGGCCTGACGGGCGCGAGCCTCTTCCTGCGTGTCCTTTTTCTTATCGTCGCTCATGATCTCTTCCATTGGCGATGAAACGCCCCCGATATCAGTGCGGGAGCGCGCAAAATCAAGTCGGGGCGGCGCCTGCGCCCCCGCCGGAGGTCTTTCGCACGCGGAGCGCGAAGACATCCAGCAATTGGCGCTTTATCGCCGCCTGACGCGAGGGCGAGACGATTTTCCCGCCGGTCAGATCGGTCACATAGAAGGCGTCCACGGCCCGCTCGCCGAAGGTCACGATATGAGCGGAGCCGATGTTGAGATTGAGATTGGAGATGGCGTTGGTCAGATCGAAGAGCAGGCCGACGCGGTCGAGGCCGGAGACCTCGATGACGGTCGCCATATTGGCGAAGCTATTGTCGATGACGACGCCCGGCGCAATGTCGAAGGCCGTCGTCGAGCCGCGCTGCGCGCTGCGCGCGGCCACCGCCTCCGAGATGGCGATCTCGCCGCGCAGCGCTTTTTCTATGTAATCGGCGACGCGGCGCGCGCGGCGCAATTCGTCATCGTCCAGCGGAAAGGCGCGCGAGAAGAAGATGGTGTCGAGCGCGAGCCCGTCCGCCGTGGTGAAGATATGCGCGTCGACGATATTGGCGCCGCTCGCGGCGCAGGCGCCGGCGATGATCGACAGCAGACGCCGGTGATCCTGCGCGACGACGGTGAGCTCCACCGCGCCGCTCTTGGTGTCGAGATCGACAGTGGTGACGAGCGGCGCCTTGGCGTCTCTCAAATCGCGCAGCAGGCGCGCATGGCGCACCTTGCGGGAGATATCCGCCTTCAGCCAATAGGCGGAGTAATGCCGCTGCGAATAGGCGACGAAATCGCTCTCGCTCCAATCTGAGAGCGCGGCGCGCAGCTCCTCTTTCGCTTGGGCGACGCGGCTCTTGCGATCGGCCGCCGAATGGCCGCCGCCGAGCACCACTTCCGTCTCCCAATAGAGCACATTGAGCAGCTGCGCCTTCCAGGCGTCGAGCACGCCGGGTCCGACGGCGTGAATGTCGCACATGGTCAGCACGAGCAGCATTTTCAGCCGCTCCATCGTCTGCACGATGGCGGCGAAATTCTCGATCGTGCGGCGGTCGGAGAGATCGCGGCTCTGCGCTATGCTGGACATCAGGAGATGATGCTGCACCAGCCAGGCGACCGTATCCGTCTCGCCGGGATCGAAGCCGAGCCGCGGACACAGCGATTGCGCTATGGCGGCGCCGGCCTGCGAATGATCCTCCTTGCGGCCCTTGGCGATATCGTGCAGCAGCAGGCCGAGATAGAGCGTCTTGCGATTGGAGATGGTCGGCAGAATATCGTTGGCGAGCGCGGCTTGGCGAGGTCCGCGGCCCGATTCCAGCGCCGCCAGCGCGCCGACCGCGCGCAGCAGATGCTCGTCGACCGTATAGTGATGATACATGTTGAATTGCATCATCGCGACGATGCGGCCGAATTCGGGAATGAAACGCCCGAGCACGCCCACTTCATTCATGCGCCGCAGCACTGTCTCCGTCGTATTGTGCGACAGCAGAATCTCGAGAAACAGCCGGTTCGCCTCTTTGCTCGCGCGCAGATCGGAATCGATCAGCCGCAGCGAGCGCGTGAGGACGCGCACGGCGTCCGGATGGATCGCGAGCCCATAGCGGTCGGCGGTCCAGAACAGGCGGATGATATTGACGGGATCGCGGCGGAAGACATCCTCGGCGGAGACATTGACGCGATCATGCTCGACGATGAAATCATCCGACGGCATTTTGCGCGCCCGGCGCCGCAGCCGGCCGAGCACGCGGTCCAGCATGGCGGGCGGCTTGGCCTCGCGCGCCTCCAGCGCCGCGCAGACGATGGCGGTGAGATCGCCGACGTCTTTGGCGACGAGGAAATAATGCTTCATGAAGCGCTCGGTGCGCGAGAGGCCGGCGCGGTCGTGATAGCCGAATTTCGCGGCGAGCATGGGCTGCAGATCGAAGGAGAGGCGCTCCTCGGCGCGTCCGGTGGAAAAATGCAGCTGGCAGCGCACGCGCCACAAAAACTCCTCGCAGCGCTGGAACAGCGTCAGCTCGCTGCGCGTGAAGAGGCCGGCGGCGACGAGCTCCTCCGGCTCGCGCACGCGATAGACATATTTGGCGATCCAGAACAGCGTGTGCAGATCGCGCAGGCCGCCCTTTCCCTCCTTGACATTGGGCTCGACGAGATAGCGCGAGGTGCCGGCGCGCGAGACGCGCTGGTCGCGCTCCGCCAGCTTGGCGGCGACGAACTCGCGCGCGTCGACGCGCATGATCTCACGATCGAAGCTTTCGAGCAGCTCGTGAAAGAGATCCGAGCTGCCGAGGATGAAGCGCGCCTCCAATATTGTGGTGCGTATGGTGATGTCGGCGCGCGCCTGACGCAGGCATTCGGCGACGGAACGGCTCGAATGCCCGACCTTCTGGCGCAGATCCCAGAGCATGTAGAGGATCGCCTCGACGACGCTCTCGCCCCAGGGCGTCTGCTTATAGGGAAGCAGGAACAGAAGATCGATATCGGACCCGGGCGCCAGAGTGCCGCGCCCATAGCCGCCGACGGCGACGATGGTCAGCCGCTCGCCGAAGGTCGGATTGTCGGCGGCATAGACGAAACGCACGACATAATCATAGATCGCGCCGATGATCTCATCCTCGAGATCGGAGAGGTAGCGCGCGCAGACGAGGCCCTTGCCGCCGGATTCGAGATAGGCGCGCGCGATTCCATGGCTCTCGGCCAGCACATTGCGCAAAATCTCGACCACGGCGGCGCGCGGCGGCTCGCCGGGCTTGGCGGCTCTGCTCACGGCGGCGATCTTCTCACCGAGCGTCGCGCGCAGGCCCTGCGCGCTCGGCGGCTGCTGCCGCAAGGGTTTCGGAGGCTCTTCCCGCGTGCGTAGCGCGGCCTTGCGCGCGTCAGCCATTCGCGCGCAGCTTCGCGAGCTTGGCCTCGATCGCGTCGAAGATCGGCGCGGCGAGGTCCGGGCCGCCGAGCCGGGCGAGCGCCCGCAGGCCAGTGGGCGAGGTGACGTTGATCTCGGTGAGATTGCCGTCGATGACGTCAATGCCGACGAACAGCAGGCCGCGCTCTCTGAGCGCCGGGCCGAGCCGCGCGCAAATCTCGCGCTCGCGCTCGGTCAGCGCCGTCGAGGCCGCCGCGCCGCCGCGCACCATGTTGGAGCGAATGTCGTTTTCCGCCGGAATGCGGTTCACCGCGCCGAGCGGCTCGCCGTCGACCAGCAATATGCGCTTGTCGCCCTTGCTGACGGCCGGCAGAAACCGCTGCACCACCCAGGGCTCGCGGAAGGTCACGGAAAAGAGATCGAAGAGCGAGCCGAAATTGGGATCGACCGGCTCCACCTTGAACACGCTGGCGCCGCCATGGCCGTAGAGCGGCTTCATGACGATCTCGCCATGCTCGGCGCGGAACGCCTCGATCGCCGCCCGGTCGCGCGTCAGCAGCGTCGGCGGCATCAGATCGGCGAATTCCATGACGAAGACTTTTTCCGGCGCGTTGCGCACGGCGGACGGATCATTGACGACGAGCGTGCGCGACTGGATCTTCTCCAGAAAATGCGTCGAGGTAATATAGGCGAGGTCGAAGGGCGGGTCCTGGCGCAGCAGCACGACATCGACGCCGGCGAGATCGAGCACGCGCTCCTCGCCCAGCTCGTAATAGCGCGCGGAATCGTCATAGACGGCGATCTCCCGCGCAGGCGCGCTCAGCCGTCCGGCCCCGAGCGACAGCTTGTCGGGCGTATAGTGCCACAGGCGATGGCCGCGCCTCTGCGCCTCGAGCATCAGCGCGAAGGTGGAATCTCCGGCGAAATTGATTTTGTCCAGGGGGTCCATCTGGACCGCGACGTCGATCATGCTCTCGATGTCTCTTTCGTGGCGCACCGCGCCGGCCTCTCGGGCCGGACCCGAGGAAGTAACGCTTTTCGTCCCGGGGCGAAAGCGCTTCCTCTATTTCGGGCAGCCCGACCACATAGACGTTAACTCCGCTTGAAGGAGATCGGTCTAAAACTACGGACAACTGTCAAGACCGGAACAAACTGGATACATCCCCCAATGTGGTTCACCTCGATCGGCGCCGGCCTCGCCCTCAGGCAGTTCCTTTTTCTGGCTCTGCTGCTGCTCATGGGCGCGACCGCCTATGTATCGGTCGCCAATGTCCGCGATTTGACCGGGGCTGCGGCCGATCCGGCCAATGCGGCGCGGGCGTCGCAGCTGGCGGTTGCGGCCAATCAGGCGGCGGCGACGCTGTCGCTCGAGCTGCTGCTCGGCACTCTGGCGGCCGCTTTTCTGGTGGTGGGCGTCTCCATCCCCACGATTCACCGCACCATCGCCTCGCCGATCAAGACCATCGCCCGCCAAATGGCCGATCTCGCCGCCGGGGACACCACCATTGTGGTGCAAGGCGCCGAGCGCGGCGACGAGATCGGCGCGATCTCCAAGGCCTTGATCGTGCTGCGCGACGCCGTGCGCGCCAATAATGAGATGGCGGCCGAGATCCGCGCCCGCGACGATCGCGAGGAGCGGCTGCGCCGCGAGGCGGTGATTCGCGATCAGGTCGAGCATTATTCCCACGAACTTTCGGCGACGACCGCGGCGCTCGGCGAGCTGACGAAGAAAATGGCCGGCGCATCGGAGGAAATGATCGTGCAGGAACGTCGCGCCCGCGAGGATACGGATTTCGCCCGCACCGCCTCGCTGCAAGCGGCCGCCGACGTCGCCTCGGTCGCCACCGCCTCAGAGCAATTGCTGGAGGCGATCGGCGAGATCAGCCGTCAGGCGGTGGAATCGACCACCGTCGTGCGCCAGGCCGTGCAGGAGACCAATGGCTCCAGCGCCGAGATGCTGCGCCTCTCGGCCGCCGCCAATCGCGTCGGCGATGTGGTGAGCCTCATCTCGCGCATCGCCGCGCAGACCAATCTTCTGGCGCTCAACGCCACCATCGAGGCGGCGCGCGCCGGCGAGGCGGGCCGCGGCTTCGCCGTGGTGGCGCAGGAGGTCAAGAGCCTCGCCACCCAGACCGGCAAGGCGACGCAGGAGATCGCCGATCAGATTTCCGAGATTCAGGCGGCGACCAATCTCTCCGTCTCCTCGATCGACAAGATCAAGAACAAGATCGCCGAGGTGGAGCATATTTCGGCGATCATCACCTCCGCCGTGCATGAGCAGGACGCCGCCACCAAGGACATCACCCGCAGCGTGCGCTCGGCCGCCGACAGCGCCTCGGCCATGTCGCAGCATGTCTCGCAAGTGGCGAGCGCCATGGCCATGACCGGCGCCGGCGCCGAGTCGATCGTCACGCTCGCCCGCGAGATCGACCATATGGCCCGCCGCACCCAGGCGCATACGGAAGAGCTGGCGCAGAGCTTGGCGAGCTGAGACGGCGTCCGTCTGATCGCTTCGGTCTGGCAAATACAACCCCCTCGTCCTGAGGCGCTTTTTGCGGCGCAAAAAGCCTCGAAGGACGAACCAGAGCCACGCGGCGGCGACCCTTCGAGACGCCCGCATCGCGGGCTCCTCAGGGTGAGGGACTGATGTTTTACCTGCGCGAGGATAGCTTCGCGCGACACCTTTTTCCACTTGTGGAAGAAGGGGCGCGGTTTCAGCGCTTCGCCTCTTGCGTCATCCCAAATCCAATTCCACCGCCGCCTCCACATGCAGCGGCAGGCGCTTCGGCGCGATATAGACCGCATCGCCGCGCAGCACATGATCCGCGGCCCAGGGATTGGACGCCAGCCATTTCGACGCCGCGCGGGAGATGCGCCGGCGCTTCTCCTCGGTGATGGAGATCATCGCCTCCTCGAGGCTCGCGCGCGCCTTCACTTCCACGAAAGCGATCGTCCGGCCGCGTCGCGCCACAATGTCGATCTCGCCGCCGCGAATGCGGTAGCGGCGATCGAGGATGGTGTAGAATTTGATCTTCAGCCACAGCGCCGCAATCGTCTCGGCGCGCAGCCCGCCGCGATGGTGCGCGCGCCTTTCTTCCGTCTCGTTCACTCGCGCGTCTCGCTCTCGCGCTCGGCGGCGAGCTTGATCGCCCGCGCATAGACCTCGCGGCGCGGCCGGCCGGTGGAGGCGGAGACGACGCTGGCGGCGTCCTTCAGCGAATGGGCGGCGAGCGCCTCCTCGAGCTTGGCGTCGAGATCGGCCTCGCTGGTCGCCTCGGCGTCCGCGCCGGGCGGGGCGACCAGCACCACGATCTCGCCGCGCGGCGGCTCCTCCTCGCGCAGCGCGGCTGCGAGCTCGTCGAGCCTGCCGCGCCGCACCGATTCGTAGAATTTGGTCAGCTCGCGGGCGATGGCGGCGTCGCGGGGGCCGAGCACGGCGGCGGCGTCCTCCAGCGTCTCGGCGACGCGCTTGGGCGATTCGAAGAACACCAGAGTGCCGGGAATGCGCGCCAGCTCGGCGAGCCGCGCCCGCCGCGGTCCGCCCTTATGCGGCAAAAATCCCTCGAAGAAGAAACGATCTGTCGGCAGGCCGGCGACGACCAGCGCCGCCAGCACGGCCGAAGGGCCGGGGACCGATGTGACCTTGATTCCCTTCTCCAGCGACTCGGCCACGAGCTTGAAGCCCGGGTCCGAGACCAGCGGCGTGCCGGCGTCGGAGACCAGCGCCAGCGCCGCTCCGGCCTCCAGCCGCGCGATGAGATGCGGCCGCATCACATGGGCGTTGTGCTCGTGATAGGCGACGAGCGGCGTCGAAATCCCATAATGGGCGAGCAAAGTCTTGGTGACGCGCGTGTCTTCCGCCACGACGGCGTCGGCCGCCGCCAGCGTCGACAAGGCGCGGAAGGAGATATCCTTCAGATTGCCGATCGGCGTCGCGACGAGATGCAGCCCGGGCGCGATCTTCTCCGCCTCCGCTCGCAAGCCGAAAGCGGTATAAGCCGCCGGCGTCGTCACTTTTCCTTCGCTCATGGCCCGCCTCTCCACCGATGCGGATGTTCGATGAATCGTCCGCGTGTTCTTTTTACAGAACATGGAAAGCGCGTTCAAGGCCGCAATTTCCCCGCAAAATTCCATTTTATTTCAATTTAGGGGTTGCCGTGCGCTTTCCGCAATCGCGTATAAGACGGCGATTTCATCGGGCCGTTCGAGCGGGAGGCTTCCATTGGTCATGGGTAGGCGGAACAGGTTTCGGCGAGGCGGCGCTGTGGCGTCGGCGCGCCTCTTCTGCGCCTTGGCTGCGGCGTCCTTTCTCGGCGCCTGCAATCCCACGGCGGGTCCGGGCGTTCCCGGCGCTCCCGATCTGCGGCTCTCGGCGCCGCTCGGCAAGGTGGAGGTCGGCCAGCTCAATGAGGGCGAGCTGATCGGCAGCGGCGCGACGCGTATCGCGCTGATCGTGCCGCTCTCCATGGCCTCCGGGCCGAGCCAGGTGGGCGCCTCGCTGCTCAACGCGGCCAAGCTCGCCTATGCCGACAGCGGCGCCAATGACGTGACCATTCTGGTCAAGGACGATCATTCCACGCCCGCCGGCGCCGCCCAGGCCGCGCAAAACGCCATAAACGAGGGCGCGGAGATCGTCATCGGCCCCGTCTTCGCCAGCGGCGTGAAGGAGGCGGCGCGCGTCGCCCGCGGCGCGGGCAAGCCGATCATCGCCTTCTCGACCGACTCCTCCGTCGCCGGCAAGGGCGTCTATCTCCTGTCCTTCCTGGTGGAGGGCTATGTCGAGCGCATCGTCGATTTCGCCGCGCAGCGCGGCAAGAAATCGGTCGCCGCGCTAGTGCCCGAGAACGACTATGGCACTGTGGCGCTGGCGCAATTCCAGCAGAGCGCCGCCAATCACGGAATGCGCGTGCTGACGATCGAGCGCTACAAGCCCGGCGCCGTGCAGGCCTCGGTGCAGCGCATCGCCCAGGCGGCCGAGCAGATCGACGCGCTGTTCATCCCCGAGCAGGCCGAGGCCATGGCCGCTGTCTCGCAGGAATTGCAGACGGCGCATATCGACACCAAGCGCATTCAGGTGCTCGGCACCGGCCTTTGGAACGACGCGCGCGTGCTGAAGCTTCCGGCGCTGCAAGGCGCCTGGTTCGTCGCGCCGGAGAACGCCGGCTTCAACAGCTTGGCGCAGCGCTACCGCGCCAAGTTCAACACCGATCCGGCCCGCATCGCGACGCTCGCCTATGACGCCGTGTCGCTGGCCATCGCTCTGTCGCGCAGCCAGGGCTCGCAGCGCTATTCGGAGAATGTGCTGGTCAATCCATCGGGCTTCAACGGCGCCGATGGCGTGTTCCGCTTCAAGGCCGACGGCATGAACGAGCGCGGCCTGTCCGTGCTGGAGATTTCCGGCGGCGCCGCAAAGGTGCTCTCGCCCGCGCCGCGGACTTTCACGGGGAATGGGGCGTAGGCGCGTCGGGGAAGGGCAATCACCCTCGCCCTCATGCTGAGGAGGTCGCGCAGCGACCGTCTCGAAGCGCGAGGGTGAGCTCCAGATGGCGGCGTATGAAGCTTTCCTCGTCCTTCGAGACGCCTGCTGCGCAGGCTCCTCAGGATGAGGAAACCTTCACCCGATCGGCGCGCGCCTCACGCCACTTTCGAAAAATCCGCCACTTGCAGCATGGCTTCGCGCAGCTCGGCGAGCAGGCGCAGACGGTTGAGGCGCACTTTCGGATCGTCGCAATTCACCGTCACCGCCTCGAAGAAGTTGTCGACCGGCTCGCGTAGCTTTGACAGCGCCTGCATGGCGCTCTCGAAATTCTCCTTGTCGAGCCGTTCCGATGTCTCCTCCCGCGCGCGCTTGATGGCGGCGGCGAGCTTATGCTCGGGCTGCTCCATGCGCAGATTGGGATGATGCGGCTCCTCATAGGACCCGGCGCCGTCCTTTTTCTCCTCGATCTTGAGAATATTGGCGGCGCGGCGAAAGCCGGCGAGCAGATTCTTGCCGTCGTCGGTGTCGAGGAATTTCCCCAGAGCCTCCACCTTGCGCGTGATGGTGAGCAGATCGTCCGGCATTTGCGCGCTCCCTTCTCGAGACTGCGCCGAGGCCGAGGCCCCGAGCGCCGCATCGATGAGGTCATATCGTGCGCCGCGATCGCGAAGGTAGACCTTCAGTCGGTCGATGAAGAAGGCGAGGAGATCGGCCGCATTGGTGGTCAGCAGAGGCGGCAGCGTCTCGCGCAAGAAAATCTCGGCGGCAGGCGAGGGCGCCTCGGCGCCCGCCTCTCTGCCGACGGCGTGAAGCTGCTTCTCTATGTCGCGGCGCAGATGCGCCTCGGCGTCGACCGAGAGGGCCGCTGCGCCATTGGGCGAGAGGTCGGAGGCGACGCGATTGACCTCGCTCGTCACCAGCTCGCGCAGCGGCGTGCGCGCCGCGAGCCAGACCGGCCATTGCGCGGCGGCGAAGGCTTCGCGCAGCGGCAGCCGCAGCTCATTCTCGAGCGCGAGGCGGATGATGCCCAGCGCCGCGCGGCGTAGCGCATAAGGGTCTTTGCTGCCCGTCGGCTTCTCGTCGATCGCCCAAAAGCCGACGAGCGTGTCGAGCTTGTCGGCGAGCGCCACGGCGATGGAAACAGGGCTCGTCGGAATACGGTCCGCCGGCCCCTGCGGCTTGTAATGCTCCTCCAGCGCCGCGGCGACCTCCGCGTCCTCGCCCTGCGCCGCCGCGTAATAGCGGCCCATGAGTCCCTGAAGCTCGGGGAACTCGCCGACCATTTCGGTGACGAGGTCGGCCTTGGCGAGCGTCGCCGCCCGCGCGGCCTTGTCCGCATCGGCGCCGACGATGGGCGCCAGCTCGCGCGCCAGCGCCTCTATGCGCTTAACGCGCTCGCCCTGCGTGCCGAGCTTTTCATGGAAGACGATATTGTCGAGCTTGGGCAGACGCTCGCCGAGCGGCGTCTTCAGATCGGTCTCATAGAAGAATTTGGCGTCCGACAGGCGCGCGGCGATGACGCGCTGATTGCCGCCGATGATCGTCTCGCCGCCATCGCTCGCCTCTATGTTCGAGACGAGGATGAAGCGATTGGCGAGGCCGCCGTCCGGGCGCTTCAGCACGAAGCATTTCTGATTGACGCGAATGGTCGCGCGAATGACCTCCGGCGGTATGGAGAGAAAGCTCTCGTCGAAAGCGCCCATCAGCGTGACCGGCCATTCGACGAGGCCGGCGACCTCCTCGAGCAGCGCGGCGTCCTCGACCAGCTCCAGCCCCAGCGCCATAGCGAGATTGCGCGCGTCATGCAGCACGATGTCTCGCCGGCGCGCGGCGTCGAGCACGACCTTCGCCTTCTCCAGCGCGGGAACGTAATCGTCGAAGCGCTTCACTGCGAAGGGGGCCGGCGCCAGAAAGCGATGGCCGTGGGAGACATCGCCGCTCTCGATTCCATCGACAGAGAAGCGCACCACATCCGGCGTCTCCATCTCGGTCCCGAAAGTGGCGAGAATGGATTGCAGCGGCCGCACCCAGCGCAGCGCATCGAGCCGCGTCGAGGCTTTGCCCCAGCGCATGGATTTCGGCCAGGGGAAGCTCTTCACAATCCCCGGCAGCAGATCCGCCAGCACCGCGATCGTCTCGCGCCCGGCGCGCTCGATGACGGCGACATAGAACTCGCCCTTTTTGGCGTCCTTCTCGATCTTGGCCTCATCGATCGACGCGAGGCCGGCGCTCTTCAGAAAGCCCTGAATGGCGGCCTCGGGCGCGCCGACGCGCGGACCCTTCTTCTCCTCGCGCGTATCCGGCTGGCGGCCGGGCAGGCCGGCGATATGCAGCGCCAGCCGGCGCGGCGTCGCATGAGCGGCCGCGCCCTCATAGGTCAGCCCCTTTTCTGCGAGCGCGCCGCAGACGAGCCGCTGCAGATCATCGGCAGCCTGACGCTGCATGCGGGCGGGAATTTCTTCGCTGAAGAGTTCGAGGAGAAGGTCGGGCATCGATTTATCTGTTTCTCGTGCGTGCGGAGACGAGGTGTTTTTCCACCCTCCCCTTCAGGGGGAGGGTCGGCCTGCGAAGCAGGACGGGGTGGGGTGCTCCCGAGTCTCTATCGCGCGGACCCCACCCCGCGCCTTCGGCGCGACCCTCCCCCTGAAGGGGAGGGTGGGGATTCGGGTTCTGCGATATCTCGGAGATGACCATCGGAAGTCTCAGAGCTCTTCACTCGAAGGTGGGGCCGGCGGCGCGCCGAGAGAGCCGTACAGCGCCGCATGGATCGTGTCGAGAACGCCGTCGATATTCTCGTACACTTCCTGGTTCCAGAAACGGAGAACGCGATAGCCCTGCTGTTCGAGCCAGAGCGTCCGCGCGGTGTCTCTCTGCGACGCCGCGGTTTCGGTATGTGACGGGCCATCGACTTCGATCACGAGCCTCTCGCGCAAGCAGACGAAATCGACGACGTAAGGCCCGATCGGCGCCTGCCGCCGAAAATGCGTGCGCAGCAGCGGCACGCGATCCAGCTCGCGCCAGAGCCTCTGCTCTGCGCTTGTCGTGTTCTCGCGTAGGCGGCGCGCCGTTCCGAGGCGAAATCGTCGAAGCCTGTCCTCGTCGCGCATCGCCGGCCGTCCTGCTCACCCTCCCTTTCGAGGGGTCGACCTGCGGAGCAGGCCGGGGTGGGGTGATCCCGAATCTTTATCGCGGGGACCCCACCCCGCGCCTTCGGCGCGACCCTCCCCCTGAAGGGGAGGGTGGGGACTCGGCTGCTGTTACAAAGGCTCCTCGGAGGTGAGCGCGTCGCTCGCATGCGCTGGCGTCTCCAGCAGATATCGCTCCACATCCAGCGCCGCCATGCAGCCGAGGCCGGCGGCCGTCACCGCCTGGCGATAGGTCTCGTCCGCGACATCGCCGGCCGCGAACACGCCCGGAATATTGGTGTTGGTCGTGCCCGGCTGCACGGCGATATAGCCCGAGGGCTTCAGCTCCAGCTGGCCGACGAACAGCTCCGAGGCCGGCTGATGGCCGATGGCGATGAAGACCCCGTCCACATCCAGCGTCTGCGTCGCGCCGGTCTTGACGTTCTTCAAGCGCGTCTGCGTGACCGAAGGCGGGGCGCTGCCGCCCAAGATCTCGTCGATCGCGTGATCGAAGAGGATTTTGACATTCGGCCGCGCGGCGAGCCGCTCCTGCAGCACACGCTCGGCGCGGAAGGAGTCGCGGCGATGCACCACCGTCACCTCGGCGGCGATCTGCGAGAGATAGAGCGCCTCCTCCACCGCCGTATTGCCGCCGCCGACGACCAGCACCTTCTTGCCGCGGAAGAAAAAGCCGTCGCAAGTAGCGCAGGCGGAGACGCCATAGCCCTTGAACGCCTCCTCGCTCGGAAGGCCGAGCCATTTGGCCTTGGCGCCGGTCGCGATGATGAGCGCGTCCGCCGTGTAGAGCGTTCCCGAATCGCCCAATAGCTCGAAGGGCCGCTTGTCCAGCCGCGCCTCGACGATATGGTCGGAGACGAGCTTGGCGCCGACATGCTCGGCCTGGGCGCGCATCTGATCCATCAGCCAGGGGCCTTGGATCGGCTCGGCGAAGCCGGGGTAATTCTCCACATCTGTGGTGATCATGAGCTGGCCGCCCTGATCGAAGCCGGCGATGACCACGGGCTCGAGCATGGCGCGCGCGGTGTAGATCGCCGCCGTATAGCCGGCGGGGCCGGACCCCAGCACGATGACGCGGGCGTGCAGGCGGCCTTTATCGTCTGCGGACATGAAGAGGCTCTTTGCGAATGTCTCCGCGCGGACGGCGCGGCGCGTTCGGATGGGCGCAATCTAGCCATTATGCGTTGCGCCGCAACCGCTCGTGATCTTCGGGCGACTCGCGAATCTATTACGAAGCGCACGAGCCATGAAGCAATACGGGGGCCGCCCCACGGAAGGCGGCGTAGCGGCGGGCGATCTCTTCGGCGATGGCCGGCGTCTCGTTCAGCGGCTCGTAGCGCCAATGCTCGAGCCGGCCGCGCCAGCGGCGCAAAGCGCCGCGCTGCTCGAGCGCATCGAGAAAGGCGGCGATCTTGGCGGCGCCGCCCTCCGGCTCGAAGACATGGACCGGCGCGCCGGTCGTGGCCGCCTCGGCGACCATATTGACGCTATCGGCCGTCACCAGCAGCGCCTGCGAGCCGGCGAGAATGGAGAGATAGGGATTCTCGCCGTCCCCCGCCCAAAGAAAGGCGCGCGCTTCCTTCTCCCACTCGTGGGAGAAGGTGGCCCCGCGAAGCGGGGTCGGATGAGGGCCCACGAGCCGCTCGCGCAAAGCCTCGACGAGCCGCGCCGGCGTCCGCCGCGAGACCGTCGCCGCGACGCTCCACCCCTGGTCCAGCATGGCGCCGACGTCGGCGAGAAGCCTCTCCGCATCCCTCTCCGAAAACCGAAAATGCCGACTATCCCCACCGATCAGCAGCCCCACTCTCGGCTCAGGCAGCGCCGCGACGCGCGGGTCGAGAGCGGCGCGCGCTTCGGCGAGGCGCTGTGGCGTCAGCCGATTCGCCGGCGCGAGCGGGGCGATGACATTTTCTCCCACGAGCCCGTCATGGCGCGGCGCGACGATGACATCCGCCGTCCCGAGCCCGCTGGCCGGGCGATTCACATAGACGGTGAAGACCGCGCCGCCGGAGGCGCGCTTCACATGGCGCATATAGGGAATCGTCCGCCTGCCGCAGGCGATGACGAGATCGGGATAGGGCGGGGCGAGCAGCTTCGCTTCGCGCGGATCGATCGGGCCGAAGGGCGCGAGCGCGGCGATGAGGCCGCGCGGGGCGAGGCGAATGAGGCGGGGGGAGAGGCCGAGGGCGTCCGCTATGCCGAGACTCTGGACCTCATGGCCGGCGCGGGTGTCGGAGAGGACCCAGGCGGTTTGGGCTCTCCCTTCTCCCGCGCGCGGGAGAAGGTGGCCCGGCCATAGGGTGTCCGATAGGACGCCCGTCGCAAGCGCCGGGCTAATGGCCGGGTCGGATGAGGGTCCAAACCGATCGGCAGAATATTGGACTGCGGGAGGCGCCCTCATCCGACCCTCGCTGACGCGAGGGCTGCCTTCTCCCACAAGTGGGAGAAGGATAACGCGAGCTTTTTCAGATTCCGCTTGGGTCCCCGAGTCTGCTCCCTCTCCCGCGCAGCGGGGGAGGGCTGGGGAGGGGGCCTCGCCGCCCATGCCGCTCAGACGAAAGCGACCTTCAAAATCTCATAGCTCTTGCCGCCGCCCGGCGTCTTCACCTCGACCGTGTCGCCGGCCTTCTTGCCGATCAGCGCGCGGGCGATGGGGGAGGCGATGGAGACGCGGCCCCTCTTCACATCGGCTTCGGGCTCGCCGACGATCTGATAGGCCTTCTCTTCCTCGGTGTCCTCGTCGACGACCGTGACCGTCGCGCCGAATTTCACCGTATTGCCGGTGAGCTTGGATACGTCTATGACCTCGGCGCGGGAGAGCTTGTCCTCGAGCTCGGCGATGCGGCCCTCGTTCAGCGATTGGGCCTCTTTCGCGGCATGATATTCAGCGTTTTCCGAGAGATCGCCATGGGCGCGCGCCTCGGCGATCGCCTGGATGATGCGCGGACGTTCGATCTGCTGGCGCTGACGCAGCTCCTCGTCGAGAGATGCGTAGCCGGCGGCGGTCATGGGCACCTTGTCCACCATGTCTCTTGCTCTTTCGCTCCTGGATGGTCCTGACCCGGTCAACAAAATTCCCGGCGCCCCCGGACCAGCGAAAGCTGCGGCGGACGGTCGGACTTCCTCGACATGAACGAGCCGCGGATGCGGCGGCCTTCAATTATATTCGCGCGGCGCGAGGTCACGCATTCGACGCGAAATAGTCCTGAAGGGCGCGGACTTCGAGATCTCCCGATACATAGGCCCTGATGCTCTGGACTGCTGCGATCGCGCCGGCCAGAGTCGTATAATAGGGGACTTTATGCAATAGCGCAGCTTGGCGCAAGGAACGAGAATCCGCCAGCGCCTGAGCGCCTTCGGTCGTGTTGAACACCAGCTGAACCGAGCCGTTCTTGATGGCGTCCACAATATGCGGGCGGCCTTCCGACACTTTGTTGAGCTTTTGCGCCGGCACGCCTTGCTCCTGCAGAAAGCGCGCCGTGCCTCCCGTCGCCACCACGGTGAAGCCGAGGCTCACCAGCTGCTGGACCGCCGGTATGACGCGCGGCTTGTCGGCGTCGCGCACCGAGACGAAGACCGTTCCCTGCCGCGGCACCTTTGTGCCGCCGCCGAGCTGGCTCTTGGCGAAGGCGGCCTCGAAGCTGCGGTCGAGGCCGATGACCTCGCCCGTCGAGCGCATTTCCGGCCCGAGCACGGTGTCGACGCCGGGGAAGCGCGCGAAGGGGAAGACCGATTCCTTCACGCCGACGTGATTCGGCGCGCGGGTGGGCAGAGTGAAGGCCGAGAGCTTCTCCCCAGCCATGATCCGCGCCGCGATCTTGGCGATGGGCGCGCCGATCACCTTGGCGACGAAGGGCACGGTGCGCGAGGCGCGCGGATTGACCTCGAGCACGAAGATTTCGCCGTCCTTCAGCGCATATTGGACGTTCATCAGCCCGATGACGCCGAGCGCCTTGGCGAGCTGGATCGTCTGCCGCTCGAGCTCGGCCACCATCTCCGCCGACAGCGAGCGCGGCGGCAGCGAGCAGGCCGAATCGCCGGAATGAATTCCCGCTTCCTCGATATGCTCCATCACCCCGGCGATGGCCGCCTCCTCGCCATCGGCGAGACAGTCGACGTCCACCTCTATGGCGTCGGTGAGATAACGGTCGAAGAGCAGCGGGTTCTTGCCGAGAACCGTGTTGATCTGCCCGGTCTTGTCATTGGGGTAGCGCGCCTTCACATCGGAAGGCACGAGGCTCGGCAGCGTGCCGAGCAGATAATCGTCGAGCGTGTTCTGATCGCGGATGATGGCCATCGCGCGTCCGCCCAGCACATAGGAGGGCCGCACCACCAGAGGCAGGCCGAGCTCGCCGGCGACGAGCCGCGACTGCTCCACCGAATAGGCGATGCCGTTTTTCGGCTGCTTCAATCCGAGCTTGTCGAGCAGGCGCTTGAAACGGTCGCGATCCTCGGCGAGGTCGATCGAATCGACCGGCGTGCCGAGAATGGGCAGGCCCGCCGAGCTCAGCGCATGGGCGAGCTTCAAGGGCGTCTGGCCGCCGTATTGGACGATGACGCCGTGCAATGTCCCATTGCTGCGCTCGACGTCCAAAATCTCCTCCACATCCTCGGCCGTCAGCGGCTCGAAATAGAGACGATCGGAGGTGTCGTAATCCGTCGACACAGTCTCGGGATTGCAGTTGATCATGATGGTTTCATAGCCCGCGTCGGCGAGCGCGAAGCAGGCGTGGCAGCAGCAATAGTCGAACTCTATGCCCTGGCCGATGCGGTTCGGCCCGCCGCCGAGAATGACCACCTTGCGCCGATTCGACGGCCGCGCCTCATTGGCCGGCGCGCCGAGGAAAGGCGTCTCATAGGTCGAATACATATAGGCGGTGGGCGAGGCGAATTCCGCCGCGCAAGTGTCGATGCGCTTATAGACCGGCCGCACGCCGAGCGCCCGCCGCGCCGCGCGCACCTCCTTCTCGCCGGCGCCGGTGAGCGTGGCGAGGCGCGCGTCGGAGAAGCCGGCGAATTTCAGGGCGCGGAAATTCTCGGCGTCCTTCGGCAGGCCGAAGGCGCGCACTCTGGCCTCCAGCGCGACGATCTCCTCAATCCGCGCGATGAACCAGGGATCGATCTTGCAGGCCTCGTGAATCTCCTGCGGATCCATGCCGAGCCGCAGCGCCTGGCCGACGACGAGCAGCCGATCCGGCGTCGGCGTGCCGAGCGCGGCGCGCAGGACGTTCATATCGTCACCGCGGCCCATGCCGTCGATCTCGATCTCGTCGAGGCCGGAGAGGCCGGTCTCCAGCGAGCGCAGCGCCTTTTGCAGCGATTCGGCGAAATTGCGCCCGATCGCCATGACCTCGCCGACGGATTTCATCGCCGTCGTCAGAATCGGCTCGGCGCCGGGGAATTTCTCGAAGGCGAAGCGCGGAATCTTGGTGACGACATAATCGATCGTCGGCTCGAAGGAGGCCGGCGTCGCCCCTCCGGTAATGTCGTTGGCGATCTCGTCCAGCGTGTAGCCGACGGCGAGCTTGGCGGCGACCTTGGCGATGGGGAATCCCGTCGCCTTGGAGGCCAGCGCCGAGGAGCGCGACACGCGCGGATTCATCTCGATGACGATCATGCGGCCGGTGGCGGGATCGACGGCGAATTGCACATTGGAGCCGCCGGTCTCGACGCCGATCTCGCGCAGCACGGCGAGCGAGGCGTCGCGCATGATCTGATATTCTTTGTCGGTCAGCGTCAGGGCAGGGGCGACGGTGATCGAATCGCCCGTATGCACGCCCATCGGATCGATATTCTCGATCGAGCAGACGATGATGCAATTGTCCGCTTTGTCGCGGACGACCTCCATCTCGTACTCTTTCCAGCCGATGACGCTCTCTTCGATCAGCACCTCGGTGGTCGGCGAGGCATCTAAGCCCCGCTCGATGATGTCGATGAACTCGGCCTTGTTATAGGCGATGCCGCCGCCCGTGCCGGCCAAAGTGAAGGAGGGGCGGATGATCGCCGGCAGGCCGATGTCCTCCAGCGCCTCCAGCGCCTCGGTCAGGCCCTTGGAAATGTAGCGCCGCTTGCGCTCCGGCTCGTCCGTCTCCCAGCGGCGGCGAATATCGGCGATCGCCTTCTGCTTCTCCTCGGCGGAGAGGGTGGAGGCCTCGATCTCGGCGATCTCGGCGTTGCGCTTGGCTTTGTCGGAGGTCTTGACGTCGGTGGCGTTGGCGAGGCGCGAGCGCGGCGTCGCGAGGCCGATCTTGGTCATCGCCTCGCGGAACAATTCGCGATCCTCGGCCTTGTCTATGGCCTGGGCGTTGGCGCCGATCATCTCGACGTCGAATTTCTCCAGCACGCCCATGCGCTCGAGCGAGAGCGCGCAATTCAAGGCGGTCTGGCCGCCCATGGTGGGCAGCAGCGCGAAGCCGCCAGGAATGGCGTAGCGCTCCTTCTCGATGATCTTGGCGACGATCTCGGGCGTTATCGGCTCGACATAGGTCCGATCCGCCATGTCGGGATCGGTCATGATCGTCGCGGGATTGGAATTGACGAGGACGATTCGATAGCCCTCGGCGCGCAGGGCCTTGCAGGCCTGAGTGCCGGAATAGTCGAATTCGCAGGCCTGGCCGATGACGATGGGGCCGGCGCCGATGATCAGAATGGTCGAGATGTCTGTTCGCTTCGGCATGTCGGTCCGTCTGTCATCCTTTCGTCGCGGGACACTCCCCAGAATGGGGGAGAGCGCGCGTCTTGTCGTCTGTCGCGGCGCCGGCGCGCACAAAAAAAGGCCGCGCTGCAGCCTTTCCAAGGTCCAGCGCGCCCTCCCTAGAGACGAGATCGAGCGGGGCGAGAGGCCCGGCCCGGCGGTCGGCCGTGTGTTAGACGAGAATCTGCGGAAGGGGAAGGGGGCGCAGCCGTTTGCCGACAAGGAATTCCTAACCTATGCTCCGTGGCGGTAGAACGCCTTGGTCCGGACGATCGAGCCTTTGAACTTCGCTCGTGTGGCAGAAAATTTCTTGGAGGAAGCGGCGATGTTGGAACTCGATTTTACAGCAGAGACTCTTCCCCCTGCGATCAGACGGCTTTTCGAGTTGAACGGCTATGATGTTAGAGAAAATATCCATATACATGGAGCTCAAGTCGACCTTATTGCAGAATCGAAGGCAAGCCCATTCGCTCCTACCATATACATTGAGGCTACGATTGAATATGTGAGCAATACAAAATACGCAAAGGACTTGACGAAATTTGCCTTGTTACAAAAGCAGGACGCATCATGTGTCTGCCTGCTAATTTCGAGCAACGGGTTTACAGCTGAGGTGCGAGAGCGCGCGACGGCAACTGGCATAAAAACAATGACTTATGCAGAGTTGTTTAGGTCGTTTGAAAAGTTCTCATATTATGTAGATCGAATCCTGGAAGATCGTGAGCTAAAACAGTTTGAAAACTCCTATGAAGAACCTTTTTTTGACGATTCGAACGGTCATGAACGCGCGACCGATTGGATCATGTCGTGGGCGTCAGACAACTCGACAGACAGGCGTTGGATAATAGTACTGGGAGAATATGGAACAGGCAAGACAGCGCTTACTCAGGTGATACAGAGGCGCTTAGTAGAGAAGTATAGAAAATCACCAGATGAGCCAATTCCGTTGCGGATTGAGCTCCGTGATTTTTCGAGACAATTTGATTCTCGGACTCTGTTGCATCATTTCTTGGATACAAACGGGTTAACGCATATTTCAATCGATTTTCTTCTTCAGTTGATTCGTACCGGTCGTGTTATCCTGCTATTGGATGGATACGACGAGATGGCTCAATTTCTAAATACGCGTGAGAGGAGGGCATGCCTAAGCGCCCTGGCGGACCTAGCTTCTGGTGGAGCGAAGGGAGTGCTTACTAGCAGGCCAAACTATTTTACGGAATCCGAGGAGTTTCACGTTTTCGAGGCGTTATATAAGATGTTTAAGGACAATGAATACTATATTAGCAAGAGCGATGAAGGCTACCTGGAAACAGAGAGGCGCGTTGACATTGCAGTTACGCGGTTGCTTTTAAATAGGTTTGAAAGAGTTCTACAAGATCTGTCCCCGGTGCAAACATTGGCTCTAGTAGAAAGAAAGCTAAAAGATGACTTAGTTGGCCAGGGGATCGTTATTTCAATTCTTAAGTCTGTTTTTCGTACGGTTGCTGGTGAAAATCGCTCTCTTTCTGGTAAGCCGGTAATAATTACGTACTTGCTAGATCTAATTGATGAATTGAAGGCTCAGCCGGAAGAAGAAATGAATGGCAATCCAAGGGTGTTGGGGGAGTGGGTTATATATAAGATGATAATTGATAGATTGATGTTAAGAGATCAAAAGAGGACGCCTGGAATTGAGCCGAAGATTCGGAGGGCGTGCCTTCATCAGCTGGCAATTATTCTTTCTCAAAGAGATGTTAGAATTGCAACAGACAGTATATTTTATTCAATCATTGATCAGGAGTTTAGGGCGTATCTGAGAGTTCTTGATGCAGACCATCGGGTATCGGAAAGAATCTCATTGTTTGAGAATCTTAGAAGCTCAGCCACTCTCACTAGATCAACAGAGAACTCTCAGGCTGGGTGGGCCTTCTCTCACAATTCTCTGAGGGAATATCTAGTTGCTGAGTATTTTATTGGAAAATGCAGGGCCAAGGATTTTCCGGATATAAAAGTTCCCATCTCTGAGCCAATGAAATCGTTTGTCGCTTCAATGGACAGAAGTGTAATAGAAAGCTGCATTAATTCAATTACAGCGGTGTGGCCGTATCGAGAAGCAAAGCCATCGCTCGGCACCTATGTATGCCTGTTATGGGAGGCCTTTGGGAGGCTTGGCGATGGCCAAAAAACAGATAGCGTCTTGAAGAAATTTGGAGGCGGAGACCTACTTTTGGATTCAATACGTGTTCAGGAAATTAGCTTCAATATAAATAATTTAAGTTCAAATAAAATATCTATAAATATGAGAAACTCTGAGGCATCACGCTTGTCATTTGGTGCACTCGATCTATCAAATAGCGCGTTCGAAAATTCTTTGTTGGATTCTATCTTGTTCTACGACTGCAATCTTACTTCTAGTAGCTTTGATGGTGCTCTTATATATGAATGTGATTTTTCAAATTGCGTTTTTGATGGTGCGTCATTTAAGGCGTTGGCTGAAAAGCCATGTATATATGTAAGCATAAATGGCAGTAGGGTATATCTTGAAGGAGATAGTGCTGCCGGATACCTGAAATATCAAGGAGCTATCGTTGATGAAATAGATGATTACTTTGTCTACGGTCATCATCCAAAATTCGATATTGTAGCAAAGATTCTTGAGAAGCTAGCTGAGCAGCCACTACGTGAAATTCGAGGGCTTACGCAAAGAGGCGTGGCTCGCGATGATCCGCCTTTTGCCCGGGAGTTCGTTGATTTTATGATAAGAAAAGGGATGGTCGAAGTGATCAGAGCCGAGGCCGTCAGGACTACACCGATAGGAAGGGAACTGGTCTCAGAATTTGTACATGAACGCCTTCCAGAACCTTTTAGCGAATTTTTGGAACAACGACGATAAGTGCAGATGAGCGAGTTTGGCCAAAGTCTGGTCGAGAGAACGGATGCCGCTGCCCTGCCTAACCCACGCGACGCCGATTCTTGAGCATCCAAAGCGGGGAGGGCTCCCCTCTGAGAGTGTTCGCGCGGCTGCACAAGGGGCCCGCGTGCCTTCCGCGTCAATCCGGATATGCTTCCGCCCGCGGCCGCGTCCGCGAATCGACGCGTGTGGCGAGCCAGATCACATGGCGCGCGCCGCCGCCTCCGCGATGGGCGCGCGCTTTGACCTCCTCGACGCGGAAGCCGGCCTTGCGCAGCCGCGCGGAAAACGCCCGATCCGGCGCGCAGGACCATACGGCCAGCACGCCGGCCGGACGCAGCGCGGAGCGCGCCTCCCGCAGTCCCTCCTCGCCATAGAGCCCGCCATTGGCGTCGCGCGTGAGGCCTTCGGGGCCGTTGTCGACATCGAGGAGAATGGCGTCGTAGCCGCCGCGGCCGGAGCGGATCGCCCGCCCGACATCCTCCACCTCTATGCGCACGCGCGGGTCGGTCAGGCTGTCGCCGAAAACCTCCGCCATCGGCCCCCGCGCCCAGGCCACGACGGCGGGCACGAGCTCGGCGACGGTGATCTGCGCCTTCGCCCCGAGAGCGCCGAGCGCGGCGCGCAAGGTGAAACCCATGCCGAGCCCGCCGATGAGCGCGCGCGGCTGCGCCCGGCCGGCGATTTTCCCGCAGGCGAGCGAGGCCAGCGCCTCCTCCGAGCCGCTGAGGCGGCTGTTCATCAGCTCATTATTGCCGAGCATGATGGAGAATTCCGCGCCCCGCCGCTTGAGCCGCAGTTCCTCCGCGCCGCCGGGCACGGGGGCCGTATCGAGCTGGGTCCAGGGGATCACGGGAAGAGCTTTTCCTTGGAGGGCGGCGCGTTTCAGTGGAGTGGTGATAGCTCGAGGCGAGATTTGGCGTCCAGCACGGAGGAGGCGGTCATGTCCACGAGCGCGGACATGACGCCGCCGCGTGAGGAGCTGCTCATCCGGATTCAAAGCCTTGGCGTCCCGGTCCCGCCGACTAGAAATCCGCCATGAACTCGGCTATAGGACAAAAAAAATCTCCTCCGTTCGCCGCGGGGATTGCGGCCGGCGCGACGAACGGAACTCCCGATCGGAGTCCGCCTGTCTATGTCGCTCGAACCATTCGGATATATCCCTCTCTCCTTTCTCGCCTGGGCCGCGCAGATGGTCGCGTTCCACGGGATCGGTCTCGCTTTCGAATGGTGTGATTCGACCGGCCGGCTGAAGCGCTTCAAGGTTCGCGACCTCGATCGCATGAGCTATCGCCAGCTGCTGCCGCGCGTCTTGTTCAATCAGACGGCGATACTCCTGCCCTCCATGCTGGCGGTGGAATATTTCGGCCTCGGCTTCGTCGGCGCGCCGCATCTGAGCTGGACCGCGCTCGTCCTGACCATGATCGGCATGCTGATCGGCCATGACATCGTGCAATATGTCGCGCATCGCCATCTGCTGCATCATCCGGCGATGATGAATCGGCTCGGCCATGCGCTGCATCATCAGACCGGCGCCAGCAAGGCGATCAGCGCCTGCTATCAGTCCGGCGCGGATTTCTTCTTCGAGATCGTGATGCCCTATCTGCTGCCGCTGGTTCTCGTCGGCGGCGGCGGCGCCAGCGTCGCTTTTCATCTGTGGATGACCAGCCTCGGCGCGCTCGGTGGGCTCTATGAGCATTCGGGCTATGATTTCGGCCTCGCCTTCCGCGATCCCGCGGCGAAGGGCTGGCGCAAGCGGCTCAACGCCACGCTCGATCATCTCACCACCAGCGCGGCCCACGGCTTCCACCACACGCGTGGCAATGTGAGCTTTTCCGACGGTTTCGGCACGCCGGGCCTCTGCGACACTCTGTTCAAGACGCGCTGGGACCTCGTGCCGGAGCGCGTGCGCCAACGCGAGCGCGTGGCGGCCTCCGTCTGATCGGCGGAGCCGTCGCCGGCTCGCCTTCCGGGTTTTTCGGCGCTCCATCAATTGGTCAGCACGACGCCGGTCGCCTTGGCGGTCGAATCATTGGCGGCGCATGTCACCGACATGACCGCGTCATTATAGTCATAGTCGTCGGTGTTTCCGCCCATGTCGTTCCAGGCGTAATAGAGCGTCTTGCCCGCGGCCGAGGCGCAATTGAGCGCCGCATAGGTCGGCAATGACGAGAGGCAGGAGCCGCTGACCAGCGACGATAGGCTGGTGACGACCTGAAGGCTGCAATTCTTCGTCACGCTCGAATAGGCGGTTTTGCTCGGGGGCGACAAATGCGAATAGAAATAATGCGACGAGCCCTGCGCGCCGCCATAGCCGTTGGAGCCATAGCCGCCGCGTCCGCCGGTGACATTGTAGAGCGCCAGTCCCAATTTCTGCCCGGCGGTGAGCGTCACCTTGATCGTGCCGGAGGTGGAGCCGCCGCTGTTGCTGAACAGCTTGGTGAGGCTGGAGGTCGATGGCGTCGAGCCGTCGCTCGGCACGATGTAATAATAGAGCGTGTTGGCGTCCAAGGCGCTGGAGTTGAATTGCGATAGGGCGATGCTCGCCGTGTAGACGAAATTTTTCGCCGTGGCCGTCACCGATATCGGCGCATTCGCCATAATGGCCGCGAGCATCTGGCTTTTGGCCGTGGCCGAGGCCGTCACCGTGACGATATAGGCGGTGGTCGAGCTGCTGGAGCTGGCCGTCGATGTCGTCGCCGAATAGCTGATCGAGGCGGAGGCGCTGGGCAGAAGCGCAACGGCGCCGGCCATATAGGCTTTGGCGGCGGTGACGGCGGCGGCGCTGGTCGAGGAAGAGACATAGGCGGTCGCGCCGGCCAAGGCCGCCTGATCGACGGCGTTCTGCAATCGCGAGCGAATCGCGAAAGCGCTCGCCAGATTGACGCCTGCTCCGATCAGCAGAGCGAGCGGCAGCAATACGGCGGCGAACAGGAGCACCGCCGCGCCGCGACGATCCGCGCGGAAGCGGGCGAATGTCGATCTTTTCTCAATCATGAGTCACCTTCGATCCGTTGCGTGGCTTGGCGACCGCGATCGCCGAGAAAGAGAATGTCGAGGGCAGCACGTAGGAGACGGGGGCCGCATAGGCGTATGTCGCCTGCACCACGATGGCGCTGTCGCCGGAGGTCGGCGTGTAGGTCGTCGCCAGCGTCGGCGCATTGGTCGTCGCGGAGGCGGAGCCGCAGCTCGTGTCCTGCCAGTCTTTCGCCCGGCCGCTGCTCGAATAGACGACGCTCGTCACCGCGGCTTTGAAGCCCGAGCTCTTCAGCGGCGAAAGCGCCATTTGCGCGCCCGAGCAGAGATTGGACATGATCGTCGTGGAGACATTCGTCTGCTGGGAGACGAGATCGGCCAAGGTCTGCGCCGCCAGCCGCGCTTTCCAGCTCGCTCGAATGAGCCGCGTCGCCTCGAAGGCGCCGAGAGTGAGCATGAGAGCGACTGGCGCGATCAGCGCGAATTCGACGAGCGCGACGCCGCCGTCCTGTCGAAGCGGGCGGCTCATGAATAGGGCTCGTTCTGGAAGGCGACCGTCGACAGAATCAGCAGATAGCCGTTCTTGCCGAAGAGGGAGGAGAGCCAGGGCGCGAACAGCGTGCGCGTGAAGCCGACCTGCACCAGCACGTCCGATCCGCCCGAGCCGATGGAAAAGCTCATATTGGTCAGCGCATTGGCGCTGTCGGTCGTGATGGTTGTCGAAAGGGCGGAGAAGCTCGTCCCGGATTGGACCGTATATTTGATCGAAGCGCAGGGGACGACGCCATAGAGATAGGCGCAGAGCGTCGTCTTGAAGGCCGCCGACGTCGTCGTCGCGCCGATCTTGACGCTGCGCGCCGCCCGCAATGTCGCGCTGTCCAGCACGCTCTGCTCGAGCAAAGTCATGCCGAGATCGATCCACACGACCAGGATCAAAATGAAAATCGGCGCGATGAACGCGAATTCGACCGCCGTCGCGCCGCTTCGACATTCGGAGAAGGCGGCGCGCCTCTCACATGCTCCCAATGTGGCCATCATGGCGCTCCGCTCTTGCGTGGGAAACTATCCCACATCATGAGGGGCGGGTGTTACCTAGGCATTAATGCGATCATGGCCGCGCGGCGAAGCAGCGCTGGGGGGCTTTCGCGCATCCGTCTGGGGAAACGCCACGCCCGCCATAATGTCGCCCGAACTCGCCCGTCATCTGGCCGTCGCGGTGAAGCGATTCCGCGTTCCCGATTGCGGGAGGCTCGGGCGCCGGCCGCCGCCGAACTGTCTCGCGAGCGCGGCCCGCGCGCTTGTTTTTCTCGTGGATCAGGCCGGGTGGCGCGTCCCGGAGATTTGGTCTACAGAAAGTAAACCGCCTACGCCCGATGAGGTCGATCACATGCCGATGATTTTCCGCTCGTCCCGCTATCGCGTCGCGGTTCTCGCCTGCACGCTGCTCGCGGCGGCGCCGGCGCGCGCCGATATCATGGACAGCATAACGAGCGGCTTCGGCCTCTTCTCCGGCGAAAAATACAAGACCGAGATTCTGCCCGATATTCCGGCCGAGGATATCTATAATCAGGGCCTCGCCCGCATGGACGCCCATGATTACGAGAACGCCGCCAAGAAGTTCGGCGAGCTCGAGAAGCAATATCCCTTCTCGCAATGGGCGCGCAAAGGCCTGCTGATGCAGACTTTCGCGCAATATCAGAAGCCCGCCTATGACGACGCGGTCGCCTCGGCGCAGCGCTACATCGGCCTCTACCCGACCTCTCCAGACACGCCCTATATGTATTATCTCGCGGGAATGTCTTATTATAATCAGGTCCCTGCGGTGATGCAGGACCAGGAGAGCGCGGAGAAGGCCCTGGCCATCTTCACCCAGCTCGTCGAGAAGTTCCCCAAGTCGGAATATGTGACCGACGTCAAATACAAGATCCAGGTGGCGCGCGATCAGCTCGCCGCCAAGGACATGACGGTCGGCCGCTTCTATCTGACGCGCAAGAATTACGCGGCCGCGGTCAATCGCTTCCATGACGTGCTCGCCAAATATCAGACGACCCGCCACGCCGAGGAGGCGCTGTATCGGTTGACGGAGGCCTATTTCGCTATGGGCGTCGTCAATGAGGCGCAGACGGCAGCGGCCATTCTGGGGCATAATTTCCCCGATTCGTCCTGGTACAAGGATGCGCATTCGCTGCTCGCGACGGGCGGCGTCGCGCCCGAGGAACATCAGGGCTCGTGGCTCTCCAAGATCGGCAAGACGCTCGGCTCCAGCTGAGCGTTCGCAGGGGCGAGCCGAGGGGGCCGGAAGAGTAGAGCGCGCGCATGCTCGTCCGTTTGTCTATTCGCGATATCGTCCTCATCGACAGGCTCGATCTCGAGTTCTCGTCAGGCCTGACCACGTTGACCGGCGAGACCGGCGCGGGCAAATCCATCCTTCTCGACGCTTTCCTGCTGGCGCTGGGCGCGCGCGGCGACGCCTCGCTGGTGCGCGCCGGCGAGGAGCAGGGGCAGGTGACGGCGGCCTTCGATCTGCCGTGCGACCATCCGGCCCTCGCCGCGGCGCGCGAGTTCGGCCTCGACGCCGAGGATGAGCTGGTTTTGCGCCGTGTGCAGACCGGCGACGGCCGCACCCGCGCCTTCGTCAACGATCAGCCGGCGAGCGCCCAGGCGCTGCGCGTGATCGGCGCTTCGCTGGTCGAGATCCATTGCCAGCACGATGATCGCGCATTGGTGGACCCGAGCGCCCATCGCGCCCTCGTCGACGCCCATGGCGGGCTCGGCGAAGCGGCGGCGCAGGTGCGGGAGCTGCATGGCGCCCTCCAGCGCGCACGCCGCGAGCTGACCGAGGAGGAGGCCCGCGTCGCCAAGGCGCGCGCCGACGCCGATTATCTGCGCCACGCCAATGAGGAGCTGGAGGCGCTGGCGCCGCAGCCGGGCGAGGAGGCTGCGCTCGCCGAGCGGCGCCAGACGATGCAGCGCTCCGAGAAAGTGGCCGGCGATCTGCGTGACGCGCTCGAGGCTTTTTCCGGCGATCATTCGCCCGCCGGCGAGATCGCCTCCGCCGCCCGGCGGCTGGAGCGGCGCGCGACCCAGGCGCCGCAGCTCATCGAGCCGCCGGCCAAGGCGCTCGCCCAGGCGCTGGACGCGCTCTCCCTCGCCGAGCAGGCGCTGGAGCAGGCGCTCCGCGACGCCGATTTCGACCCGCGCGAATTGGAGCGCGTGGAGGAGCGGCTGTTCGCTCTGCGCGGCGCCGCGCGCAAGCATCAGACCAGCGTCGACGCGCTGCCCGCGCTGGCCGAGCGCTTCGCCGCCGATCTCGCCGCGCTGGACGCCGGCGAGGCGCGCATCGTCGCGCTGAGCGAGGCGGTCGCCAAAGCGCAGGCCGCCTACGCCAAGGCGGCGGAAAGCCTTTCGGCGGCGCGCCGCGCGGCGGCCAAGACGCTCGACGCTCTCGTGGAGGGCGAGCTGAAGCCGCTGAAGCTGGAAGGCGCGCGCTTTCGCACCGAGATCGTCAGCGATCCTGCGACCGGCGGGCCGGACGGCTATGATCGTGTGGAGTTCTGGGTGCAGACCAATCCGGGCTCGCGGCCCGGCCCGCTGGTGAAGGTCGCCTCCGGCGGCGAGCTCGCGCGCTTCATGCTGGCGCTGAAAGTCGTGCTCGCCGATCGCGGCTCGGCGCCGACGCTCGTCTTCGACGAGATCGACACCGGCGTCGGCGGCGCGGTGGCGGACGCCATCGGCCAACGTCTGGCGCGGCTCGCCAAACGCGCGCAAGTGCTCACCGTCACCCATGCGCCGCAAGTGGCGGCGCGCGCCAGCCGGCATTTGCGCATCGCCAAAGGCGCCGTGAAAGGCAAGGCGAAAGACCGCGTGGCGACGCGCGTCGCCGAGCTGGAAGAGGCGGAGCGGCGCGAGGAGATCGCCCGCATGCTCTCGGGCGCCGCCATCACCGACGAGGCCCGCGCGGCGGCTCGCCGGCTGCTGGAAGGGGCGGGCTAGAGCGTGTCCGCGGGGCCGGAGGCGCTCACGAGGCCCGTACGGATTCGGGCCGATTTGGCGAAAGCTCGATCTTCGGTTAAGAAGCGCTAACCAAATCGGCTCGGGAGGACGAATGAGACTGGCGATTTGCGCGGCGACCGCCGCCTTGGGCTTTGCGCTCGCGGGCTGCAATTCCTCTTCTCCCGAACGTCAATTCGTCGCCAAGGCGGTCGAAGAGCCGCCGCCGCCGAAAGCGAAGCTCTCGCAGCGCGAGAAGCTGGAAGACAGCATTTCCCGCTGCGCTCGCACTTACGACATTCCCGAATCGCTGATCCATACCGCCGTCCGCCGCGAGAGCAATTACAATCCCGCCGCCAAGAACGGGCCGTATTGGGGCTTGATGCAGATCCGCTACGACACGGCGCGCAGCGTCGGCTACAGCGGTCCGGCCAAGGGCCTGCTGGACGCGGAAACCAATCTCGCCTACGCCGGCGCCTATCTCGCCAACGCCTTCCGCGTCGCCGGCGGCGACGCGCAGCGGGCCATTCAGCTCTACGCCAAGGGCTTTTATTTCGAGGCCAAGCGCAAGGGCCTGCTCGGCCAAATGGCCAGCGGGCGCTCGTCCACGGATGAGCTGAGCGAGCCGGCGGCGCCCGCCGTGGCGAAAGCGGAGGCGCAGCCGGTCGTGCTGGCGGCGATCGATATTCCCGCCGGCAAGCACCTCAGAACGGCGGAGCCGGAAGCCCAGCCGGCGCCGATCATGACCTCGGCGGAGGCGCAGGCCCCGATCGCGCTGGAGGAGCAGACGGCGCAGCAGTAGAGGCGCCCGTCACAAAGCGTCCGGCCAGCGGCGCGCTCCGTGATAGAGGCGCAATATGTGAATAGTCTCGTTCTGCACGCGATAGGGAACGAGGTAGGGCGTTCCTGTGACGACGAATTCCCGTGTGCCGAAAATACGGCCGGGACGTCCGATGTGTGGAGCGCCGGGAAGGGTCGTTTCGAGCGTTTCGACGAGATGCAGGACCATCCGCCGGGCGGCGGCCGGATTATCGCGCGCGATATAGGCTCGGATCGCCGACAAATCGCCGAGCGCTTTTCGCGACCAGACGATTTTCATGGAGCCGGCGTTTCATCCGGCGTGTCCCATGATTCGACCCATTTCCGCACGTCCTGGTGCGCTATCGCTTCGCCCGCGTCGATCGCGCGTATCGCGTCTCGAATTCCCTCGACTTGCCATTCATTGGCGTCGAGAAATTGAGTGATCGCTTCCGCTGCGAGAAAAGAACGGCTGCGGCCGGTGCTCTCGGCGAGCTTCTCCAGCCGCGCCTTGGTCTGGGCGTCGACGCGGACAGTGAAGGTTTCGCTTGCTCGCGCTTCGTTTTGTGTTTTCATGTACACATCCTATCGCCAATCTGAGTTTGGGCAAGCGCGGGCGAGGAGCGCGCTCGTTGGATTTGCTGATGTGTTGTTCTGTTCATGTTCCGACTCCCTGGGCGTCGGGGTGTGGATGGCCGCGACAAGCGCCGCCATGAAGCTGGAAACACCTCTGCCTGCTAACGTGACCTCAGATCCCCGGGAGCCCGGCCCCCCTCGCATTGCCTCTCGCGCCGCGCTGGCCTAAGACAGCCCTCCGCCCTTTTCGAAGCCAGCCCGCGCCGATGCGAGACGAATCTTTGCCCAGGATCGAGACCGAAACGCTCGCGGATCTGCGCGACGAGATCGACCGCATCGATCGCGAAATGCATGGCCTGCTCATGCAGCGCGGCGAGATCATCGATCGGCTGATCGCGGTCAAAGGGCAGAATGGCGCCTCCGCCTTTCGGCCCGACCGCGAGGCGCGGATGATGCGCGGGCTGGTCACGCGTCATACGGGCCTGCTGCCGGTCGATACGGTCGAAGGCATTTGGCGCATCATCGTCTCCACCTTCACCTATATGCAGGCGGAATACTCCCTGCACGCCGATGATTCCGGCGGCGACGCGGCCATGCGCGACAGCGCGCGCTTCCACTTCGGCTTCACCGTGCCTTACGTCACGCATCACGGCGCCGGCGCCGTGGTCGCGGCGGTCGCCGGCTCCAAGGGCGATCTCGGCATGCTGCGCTCGGCCGGCGCGCAGGAGGAGGGCGCCTGGTGGACGCGTCTCATTGGCGCCGATGCGCCGAAGATCATCGCGCGCCTGCCCTTCGTCGAGCGGCCCAATCATCCGGCCGGCCTGCCGGTGCTGATCGTCGCCAAGCCGCTCGCCGAGGCCGCCTCGCAGGATATCGCGCTCTATGCGCTCACGCTGCCGAAGTGGCACGCGGCCGCCCCTGCGGCGATCGACGCGCTCGCCGGCGAGATTCTCGCCACCGCGCCGCATGGCGGCGAGCTGTCGCTGCTCGTCGCCGCGCCCGGCCATGTGAAAGCCGCGCAATTTACGGAAGAGCTGGCGCGCGCCGGCGTCGGCCGCGCCAGCGCCGAGCCGGTCGGCAGCCATGCGGCGCGCTTCGAATTGGATACGGCCCGCAGCGGCGTTTTTGCTCCGAGGAGTTGACGAGATGACCAAACCTGTCGTGCGTCGAAGCGTGCTGGCGATCGACGCTTATGTGCCCGGCAAGAGCGCCGCCCCCGGCGCCGCGCGCGTCTTCAAGCTCTCCGCCAATGAGACGCCGCTGGGGCCGTCTCCCAAGGCCGTGGAGGCGCTGCGCGCGCTGGCGCCCAAGATCGCCGCCTATCCCGACGGCTCGGCGACGCGGCTGCGGCAGGCGATCGGCGCGGCGCATGGGCTCGATCCCGAGCGCATCGTCTGCGGCGCCGGCTCCGACGATATTCTCGCTCTGCTCGCGCACGCTTTCATCGAGCCGGGCGACGAAGGAATCTACACGCAATATGGATTTCTCGAATATCGCATCGTCATTCTCGCGGCGGGCGGCGTTCCCGTCATCGCGCCGGAGACGAATTACAAGGCGAGCGTCGACGCGATTTTGGAGAGGGTGACGGAGCGCACGAAAATCGTCTTCGTCGCCAATCCCAATAATCCGACTGGGACCTATCTGCCGAAATCGGAAATACTGCGGCTCGCCGACGCGCTGCCGCCGCATGTCGTGCTCGTCATCGACGCGGCCTATGCGGAATATGCGCAGTGCGAGGATTACTCCGCGGCGCTGGAGCTCGCCTCGACGCGCGACAATGTGGTGACGACGCGCACCTTCTCGAAAATCTACGGCCTCGCGGGGCTGCGTCTCGGCTGGGGCTATGGCTCGGCGCATATCGTCGATGCGCTGAACCGTCTGCGCGGCCCTTTCAATGTGAGCAGCGCGGCGATCGAGGCGGGCATAGAGGCCGTGCAGGACAAAGCGCATCTCGAGGCGGCGATCGCGCATAATGCGCGCTGGCTGCCGTTTCTGACGCGCGAGATCGAGGCGCTGGGGCTCGAGGTTCTGCCGAGCGTCGCCAATTTCATCGCCATTCGCTTTCCCGATGAGGCGGGGCGCACGGCGGCGGACGCCGATCGCTTCCTCACCGCGCGTGGCCTCGTGCTGCGCGCGATCGGCGCTTATGGAATGCCGCAATTTCTGCGGCTGACCATCGGCTCGGAGGAGGCCAATCGTCTCGTCGTCGCGGCGCTCGGCGAATTCACCGCATCTTGGCGCGCGGCGCCGCGGGCCGCGCATGGCTGACGCGCGCGCGCCGATCTTCGAGAAGGTCGCGCTGATCGGCCTCGGCCTCATCGGCTCGTCGATCGCGCGCGGCGCTCGCGCCTATGGCGCCGCGACTCGCATCGCCGCGAGCGACGCCTCGGAACAAGTGTGCGCGCGCGTGCGCGAGCTCGGCATAGCCGATGAAACGACCGCCGATCTCGCGCAGGCCGTCACGGGCGCCGATCTCGTTATTCTCTGCGTGCCGGTCGGCGCTTGCGGCGAGGTCGCGCGCGCGATCGCGCCGCATCTTGCGCCGGGCGCCATTCTGTCCGACGTCGGCTCGGTGAAGGGCGCCATTGTCGCGCAGGTCGCGCCGCATGTTCCCGCGAGCGCGCATTTCATTCCCGCGCATCCGATCGCCGGCACGGAATATTCCGGGCCGGACGCCGGCTTTGCGACGCTGTTTCAGAATCGTTGGTGCATTCTCACGCCGCAAGAAGGTTTCGACGGCGAGGCGGTGAGGAAGCTCTCGGCTTTTTGGACGCGCCTCGGCGCCAATGTCGAGACGATGAGCGCGACTCATCATGATCTGGTGCTGGCGGTGACGAGCCATCTGCCGCATCTCATCGCTTACAACATCGTCGGCACGGCCGCCGATCTCGAGGAGGTCACGCAGTCGGAGGTGATCAAATTCTCGGCGTCGGGCTTTCGTGATTTCACCCGCATCGCGGCCTCCGATCCGATCATGTGGCGCGATATTTTCTTGAACAACAAGGACGCCGTGCTGGAGATGCTCGGCCGTTTCGACGAGGATTTGACGGCGCTGCGCCGCCTGATCCGCACCGGCGACGGCGATGGGCTGTTCGCGCTGTTCACGCGCACGCGCGCCATCCGCCGCAGCATCATAGAGCAGGGGCAGGATACGGCGGCGCCGGATTTCGGACGCTCGGCGCCGCGCGAGGAGTGAGGCGGTTCCGGCTGAAAATTTCCCTTCTCCCCGCGAGCGGGGAGAAGGAAGACGGCGAACGCCGCGCGAGCCGATCCGCCGACGGGCGTCGAGCTGATCCAGCGCAGGCGCTTCTCTGATCGCAGCGTCACATTTCAAATGTCACATGGCCGTTCGCGTCGATCGGCCACAAGGGATTCCAGGCGATCTCCCATGCATGATCGTCGGGGTCGGCGACATAGCCGCGAAAGCCTCCGTGCGGCGGCGGGCCGGCCGGCCGCAATAGCGCGCCGCCGGCCTCGATGAGACGCTTCATGACCGGCTCGACATCCTCTTTGCTCGGGACATTATGCGCGAGCGAGAAGGCTCCTGGCGTATGGAGTCCGGAGCGGCTCATGTCCGCCTCGAGCGCGTCTTTCAGGAATGCGCCGAGAACAAAGCCGTTCATCTGGTAGAAGATGATTTGCGGGCTCTCGAAGACCGGCTTCCAGCCGAAGCCCTCGACATAGAAACGACGTGAGCGCTCCAGATCGGAGACGCCGAGCGTGATGACGGATATTTGCTGTTGCATGCCACGACCTCATTGGCCGCCGGCGCGAGATTGCGCTGGCGTTAAAGGCCATGGGACACATCGCGGCGAGCGAAGGTCAGGACCCGCTGGCGCGGGGATCGGGCCAACCGCACCGATCTCTCCTTTTCTGACGCGTGATTTTTAATCCGCCGCGCGCGGTGGAGCAAGATGGGGCGCCGTCGGATCGGCCCGATCAGATCAGCCCCATCACCTGCAGCGCGTCGGAAATCTCCTCGCGTCGTTTCTCCACCGCTACCTCGCCTTCGCGTACGGCTTCCTCCGTGCGATCGAATTCGAGCAGACCGATATGGCCGACGCGCGGCGTGATGTGCACGTCGGGCGGATCGCCGGCGAGGCGCGAGCGCGTCAAGCGGTCCTGCATGATGCTGAGCGAGGTCGTCATCACGCCGAAAATGCTCGGCCGGTCGGGGTCGCGGCGGAAGACGCCGCGCGTCAGCGACTCGGTGAGCGAGGCGACGAATGGCTTCTGCTTTTGCTCGAGCAGCGTGATCGGATCGAAGCCCATGGTCGAAGGGATGCGCGCGGCGTCGCGCGATTTCCCGATTATGTCCGTGTTGAGATTGACCGCGATCACCAGCTCCGCGCCGAGCGCGCGGCAGGCGGCGACCGGCAGAGGATCGACCAGCGCGCCATCGGCGAGCCAGCGCCCCTCCACCTCCATGGGCGGGAACAGGCCCGGCAGCGAGAAGGAGGCGCGCAGCGTCTCGGCGAGGTCGCCCTTCTGCAGCCAGATCTCATGGCCGGTGATCAGATCGGTGGCGACGGCGACGAAAGGCGTCGGCAGAGTCTCGACGCGCAGCGGCCCGAGCGCGCGGCGCAACTCCATCAGCAGCCGATCGCCCTTGATGAGGCCGCCATAGCCGAGCTGGAGATCGAGATAGGAAACGATCTTGCGCTTGTCGAGCGAGGCGGCCCAGGCCTCCAGCTCGTCGAGCTTGCCGGCGATGAAGCAGCCGCCGACGAGCGCGCCCGCAGAGGTTCCGGCGACGACATCGAAGACGACGCCCATGCGCGTCAGCGCGCGCACCGCGCCGATATGCGCCCAGCCGCGCGCCATGCCGGAGCTGAGCGCGAGGCCGATCTTGCGCCTGCCGAGTGGATGCTCCTCTTTGTCGGGCGTCACCGTCGCTTCCCTCGTCGTCGCCGCTCAGGCTCTTTTTTTCGCCCCCCGTCGTTCACATATCACATCCGCCGCCTTCGGGGGCGAGGGCGAAGATCACGCCGCGGAGGGAGCGCGGATGAGCGCCGAGACGGTCGAATATGATCGCTATCGCGTGATGGTCGAGGCCTCGCCGGCGGCGATTCTCATCGTGGGCTCCGATGGGCTGGTGCGCTACGCCAATCGCGAGACGGAACACATGTTCGGCTACGCGCGGGAGGAGCTGATCGGCCGCTCTGTCGATCTGCTGACTCCTGCGGTCGTCCAACGCCGCCACGCCGCCTACCGCCGGTTCTTTTACGCCGATCCGAGCCGCCGCCGGATGGGCGTCGGCCGTGAGATCAAGGCCCGGCGTCGCGACGGCGGCGAGTTTCCGGTCGAGATCGGGCTCGCGCCGCTGGCGACCGCGCACGAGCTGATGGTGACGGCCACGATCCTCGACATGAGCAGGCGGCGAGAGGTGGAGCGCGCGCTCACCGCCAGCGTCGCGGAGCTGGAGCGCGCCAATGAGAGGCTCGGCCAATTCGCCTATGTCGCCTCGCTCGATCTGCAGCAGCCCTTGAATGAGATCGCCGCGCAATCGACGCGGCTCGATGCCGCCATGGCGGCGGGATGCTGCGACGAGATCGCGCAGGCGAGCGCTCATATGCGTTGCGCGGCCGTGCGCGGGCGCAAGCTCGTCGGCGATCTGCTCATTTATGCGCGCACCATCTACGGCGATCAGCAATTGGAGGCGCTGGATCTGCGCGAGGAGGTGCAATTCTCCCTCGCGGCGCTGGCGCAATCGATCGAAGCGGGCGCGACCAGGCTCGAGGTCGATATTCCCGCCGCCGCTTTCGTCGGCGACCGCGCGCAATTTGCCTGCCTGATGCAGAATATCGTCGCGAATGCGGTCAAATATCGCAAGCCCGGCCGGCCGGCCGAGGTAACGATCGCGGCGACGCTGGAGCAGGGCGCCATTCGCCTCTCCATCGTCGATAAGGGCGTCGGCTTCGAGCAGGACTTCGCGCAGCGAATTTTCGAGCCCTTCAGCCGGCCGGAGAGCGATGTGGAATATGCCGGCACTGGCATAGAGCTGGCGATCTGCAAATCCATCGCGGATCGTCACGGCTGGGAGATAGAGGTCGAGTCGCAGCCGGGCGACGGGACGGCGTTCCGCCTCGCGATACCGGCGCTATTCGCGCCGTCCATGTGAGTCCTTCCCCCGCGAGCGGGAGAAGGACAGGCGCGCGCTCAGCCCAGGCGTGAGGCCGTCTCGCGCAAATGGGCGAAGGCGCCTTTGGCGGCGTCGACCAGCGCCTCCGGGCCGCGCGGTCGCTTGCCGCGCATGCGGGGCTCCTTGGGCGCCTCGTCGCGCATCAGCCGCGGCTGGGCGAGATGCGGGGCCACGCCCTCGCGCATCACGGCGCGGCGCAACGGGCCGAGCGCCGTCATGGCGATGAAGCCCGCGCCGCGAAGGAGGTCGATCGGCAGATAGGGGACGATCAGCGAGCGATTGAGCAGATCGACGCCATGGGTGCGGAAGCCGATATCGGCCCGCCGATGCACCTCGTAGCGCATCAGCGCGCGCGCGAGCTCCTTGGGATTGCGCAGATCGACGCTGGCGAGGCAATCCTCGAGATCGGCGACGTCGCGCAGGCTGAGATTGAGGCCCTGCGCGCCGATCGGCGGAAACACATGGCAGGTCTCGCCGACCAGCGCGAGACGCGGCGCCGTCAGCCGCGACACTTGCAGCCCGCCCATGCGGAACTCGCCGATGCCGCTCTCGATCGTGATGGAGCCGAGCTTCTCGCGCGAATAATCCTCCATCTCGTATTGCAGCTCGTCGCGCGGCTTGGCGAGGCGGCGCTTGGCGTCGCGCGGGCTCATCAGCCAGACCAGGCTGGAGCGATGCTCCGCGCCCTCGCGCGGCGGCAGCGGCACCAGAGTGAAGGGGCCGGAGCGCGTGTGAAATTCGGTCGAGACATTGTCGTGCGGCAGCTCGTGACGCAGCAGAGCGGTGAGCGCCACTTGCGGATAGGTCCATTCCTTCGTGTCTATGCCGGCGGCGGCGCGCGCCTTGCTGCCGCGCCCATCGGCGGCCACGATGAAATCGGCCTCTATGCGGCGCCCGTCGGCGAGAATCGCCGCGGCGCCATCGTCCTCGAATTCATAATCGGCGATGTCGCTTTCGATGATCTCGAAGCCCTGCGTGGCGCGCGCGTGCTCGAGCAGAATGGCGGTCAGCTCGTCATTGGAGACATTGAGGCCGAAAGCCGGAAGATCGATCTCTTCCGACCGCATGACGAGATCGGGCACGGGGAGGAGCTGATCCGTGTCGTCGACCATTTGGATCGTCTCGATCGGACAGGCGGCGGCGCGGACTTTCTCCAGCACGCCGATCGAATCGAGAAAGCGCACCGAGGCCTCGAACAGCGCGATTGTGCGGCCCGGCAGAGGCGGGGGGAAGCGCCCGGCGAGCGTCACGCGCCAGCCGGCGTTGGCGAAGGCGAGGGCGGCGGCTATGCCCGTGGAGCCGGCCCCGGCGACGAGAATTTGCGTGTCGATCGCGGGGCTTGCGCCCGCCAATGTCTCGGCCATGTGCTGCGTCTCCGTTTCGGGAATCCTTCTACACCATGGGGAGGGGAAGGCGAAGCCGCCCACCGGCGGCTTTCCGCCGCTGCCCGAAAATCTGTTGGCTTTGTCGTCTGCGTCAATCCATGGTCGCAATCGACGCGGATTTTGCGGCGCGAAGTCATTCGGAGAAAATCATGGTGAAGGCGATACGCATTTACGAGACGGGCGGGCCGCAGGTTCTGCGCTATGAGGAAGTCGAGCTTCCTGCGCCGGGTCCGGGCGAGGCGCAGATCGTCCAGAGGGCGATCGGCGTCAATTATATCGACGTCTATCTGCGCAGCGGCGCCTATCCCGCCGATCTTCCCTTTATTCCGGGCTATGAGGGCGCCGGCGAGGTGGTCGCGCTCGGCGAGGGCGTCGACGAGGTCGAAATCGGCGAGCGCGTGGCCTATGTCGGCCCGCTCGGCGGCTATGCGGCGGCGCGCAATATTCCCGCCGCCTCGCTGGTGAGGCTGCCCAAGTCCTTTTCCTTCGAGACCGGCGCCTCGATGATGCTCAAAGGGCTCACCGCGCAATATCTGCTGCGCCGCACGTTCAAGGTGAAAGAGGGCGACCGCATTCTCGTCCATGCGGGCGCGGGCGGCGTCGGCCAATTGCTCTGCCAATGGGGAAGCGCGCTCGGCGCGCATGTGATCGCCACCGTCGGCGACGAGGAGAAGGCGAAGATCGCCAAAGAAGCCGGGGCGGCGCATACGATTCTCTATCGCAGCGCGGATTTTGTCGCCGCCGTGCGCGAGATCACAAACGGCAAGCTCTGCGACGTCGTCTATGACGGCGTCGGCCGCGATACTTTTCCGGCTTCGCTCGATTGCTTGAAGCCTTTCGGACTTTTCGTCAGCTATGGCTCCGCCTCGGGCAAGATCGAGGCTTTCGACATAAATCTCCTGTCGCAAAAGGGCTCGCTCTTCGCGACGCGTCCCTCGCTCTTCGCGCATATCGCGCGGCGCAAGGACCTCGAGAAGATGACGAGCCAAGTGGTGCGCGCGATCAAGAAGGGCGTCCTGCGGCTCGAGCGGCCAGCGCTCTATCGGCTCGAGGACGCTGCTCTCGTCCATGCCGACCTCGAGGCGCGGCGCACCACAGGCGCGCTCGTGCTCATTCCCTGAGCCTTGTGCCGGCAGCCGCTGCAAAATCTTCATCTGTGTGACATTTTTAGCACAGGCGCGCCGCAGCGGCTTCGGTCGCAGAATTTAGGGGGTTGAATTTGCGGGCGCTGCCGAATCGCGTCGGTCGGCCCCGCCCGCTCGGGCGGCGCTCGAACGGGGCCGTGTGGCCGGTTCTCCTGGCCGAGCCTGGACAAATGCGACCTTTTATGCCGGGCGCTGCGACGAGGAATCGGATAGGCTCCAAAATCGTTCCGGCTTTGAGGTTCCTCCCACCTCCCGATGGGCCGGGACCCACTCTCAAAACCCGGCGTTCTCGCCGGGTTTTTTTCTGCTCGCGGCGTGCCGCGCCGCGGCGCCCATTCCGCCTTTTTCTTTGCGCAATAAGGCCTTATCTCACCGCTCCAGATCATGGAGCCGGGCGCGAGCGCGGTCTTCGCCCTGCGCTTTCGCATCTGCGCGGTTGCATTCCGGGCCAAAACGACACATTCTGACAAGCGCGGCGCCAGCGCCGCGAAGCATGAGGGTCATAAGCTGACGACAAGTCTCCCAGGGGCGGCGCGCGCGCCGTCTCAGCCGGCTTCCGGGCCGATCGGCCAGATCACCGGCTCCATCGTCCAAAAAGTCCTCACCAGCCTCGACGACTCCAAGGCCGAGGACGTCATCTCCATCGATTTGCGCGGCAAGACGTCGATCGCCGATGACATGGTCATCGCGACCGGCCGTTCGACCACGCATGTCGGCGCCATCGCCGACAGAGTGCTCAAAGCCTGCAAGGAGGCCGGCCTCGTCGCTCCGCGCGTCGAGGGGCTGCCGCAGTGCGACTGGGTGCTGATCGACGCGGGCGACGTCATCGTCCACATTTTCCGACCTGAGGTGCGTCAGTTCTACAACCTCGAGAAAATGTGGGCCGGCGCGCGGCCGAGCGAGCTGCGCGCGGTCTGACCGCCTGAGGGCGAAACGGGACAGGACGGCATTCGCCGCGAGCGCGAATGTCCGTAAGAGAACATGCGTCTCGGAATTCTCTGTGTCGGTCGGCTAAAGGCTGGCCCGGAGCGCGAGCTCTACGCACGTTACGCCGCCCGCGTCGCGGCGATGCGAAATCTCGGGCTCGCGGGGCTCGATCTCCTGGAAATCGACGAGAGCCGGGCGCGCAATCCGGCCGAGCGCATGGCGCAGGAAGGCGACGGAATGCTCGCCGCCCTGCCGGCGGGCGCGCGCCTCGTCGTCTTCGACGAGCGGGGAAAGCCGGCCAGCAGCGTCGATTTCGCGGCCATGGTCGAAAGCGAGAGAGACAAAGGCGTAAAATCGCTGTGGTTCGCGATCGGCGGCTCTGAGGGGCTGGCGCCCGCCGTGCGGGACAAGGCCGGCGCCGTCTTTTCCTTCGGGCGCATGACGCTGCCGCATCAGATCGTGCGAATCCTCGTCGCCGAGCAGATCTATCGGGCGACGACCATTCTTTCCGGACACCCGTATCATCGCGCCTGAGGCGCGCTTCGTCCTTGTGATTTATTCACCACGACGACATGAAGATTGCATCCGCCGGTCGGCCGGGTTCAGAGCGAGAGGAGCGACATGACCGAGCCGCCGCTGATACGCTTCGTCGTCTGCGTCGGCGACGTCTGCGACCGCGATGGACGCGGGAGCGCGCTGCATGAGCGCTTGAGCGAGGCGCTCGATATCGATTTCGGCAAAGGGATTGCCGCTGGCGAGATCGCCTGCGTGAGGCGCAGCTGCCTGCGCCATTGCTCGCGAGGAATCCCCATGGTCCGCATAGAGCCGTCCGGCGACGTTCACGCCGATCCAGACATCGAGCATATGCTCGATCTCGTGGAGGAGGCGCTCATCGGCTGAGCGGCGCCTCTACGCTTTCGCTTCGGCGCGTTTCCAATTGCTGAAAACGCTTTATTCGTCGCCGACCTTGGCCGGCTTCAGCACCACGGGGCGCAGCAGGAAGGACGGAATATGGTCGCCGAGGCCAATGACCGGCGGCCCATCGTCCTCATGCTGGCGCGTCGTCGGCCTGCGGTCGCGGCGATCGCCATAGGTCGGCGGCCGCTCGGGGCGGGGTCGCGCAGCAGGGTGGGTCTCACGCTCTTGCCTCGGCTCGCGCGCCTGTCTCGGCTCGCGTTCCGCCCGGGGCTCGCGTTCTTGCCGCGGCTCCCGCTCTGGCCGGGGCTCGCGCTCTTGTCTGGGCTCCCGCTCTTGCCGGGCCTCGCGGCGCGGCTCGCGTTCCGCCGTGGAACGGCGTCCTCCGCGCTCGCCGCTGCGTGCGCTGCGTCCACGCCCGCGCGATTCGCGCGCCGGCGCCTCGGACGGCGGCGGCAGCTCGTCGAGGCCGGGGCCTTCCCAATCGATCTTATTGCCGATCAGCGTCTCGATCTGATCGAGATATTTGCGGTCGTCATCGGTGACGAGGGTGAAGGCCGTGCCGGAACGGCCGGCGCGGCCCGTGCGGCCGATGCGATGGACATAATCCTCGCTATGCGTCGGCACGTCGAAATTGAAGACATGGCTGACGTCGGGAATATCGAGGCCGCGCGCCGCGACATCCGAGCAGACGAGAAGATTGACGTCGCCATTCTTGAAGGCGTCGAGCGAGGCCATGCGGGCGAGCTGGTCCATGTCGCCATGCAGGGCGCCGGCGGAGAAGCCGTGCTTGTCCAGGGAGCGATGCAGGATCGCGACATCGCGCTTGCGATTGCAGAAGATGATCGCGTTCTTGAAGCTGTCCGCGCCGCGGATGATTCGGCGCAGCGTCTCGCGCTTCTCGGCATGGCCATGCGTGGCGATGAGCGCCTGGCGGATCGTCGCCGCGGTCGTCGAGGCGCGGGCCACTTCGACACGCACAGGATTGTGCAAGAACGCCTCGGTGAGGCGCGTGATCTCCGGCGGCATCGTCGCGGAGAAGAATAATGTCTGCCGCGTGAACGGCACCAGCTTGCAGACGCGCTCTATGTCCGGGATGAAGCCCATGTCGAGCATGCGGTCGGCCTCGTCGATGACGAGGATCTCGATATTGGTGAGCAGCAGCTTGCCGCGGTCGAAGAAGTCGAGCAGACGGCCGGGCGTCGCGATCAGCACATCGGCGCCGCGCATGATCTTGGCTTCCTGATCTCCAAAGGAGACGCCGCCGATCAGAAGCGAGACATTGAGCTTATGATTTACGCCATATTTGGCGAAGCTCGCCTCGACCTGCGCGGCGAGCTCGCGCGTCGGCTCGAGAATCAGCGTGCGCGGCATTCGCGCGCGTGCGCGGCCTTGCTCGAGCCGGCACAGCATGGGCAGCGTGAACGCCGCCGTCTTGCCTGTGCCCGTCTGGGCGATGCCCAGAATGTCGCGCCCCTGCAGCGCGGGGGAATGGCCTGTTCCTGAATGGGCGTGGGCTGGGTGTAGCCGGACGCCTCAACGGCCGCGAGGACCTTTTGGGAAAGGCCGAGTTCGTCGAAGTTCATCAATGGTCCTGGTCGCGGCTTTCATGACATCTGGCAAGGGAAGGGCGCGCGAATGCCGCGGGGGCGCGCGTCGTCCTCGAGAGGCGGGGCCGTCGCAAATCGACGGATATGTCCGCTGGCGTTCTGCTCGACGATCCGGGGAGCAAGACGCGCGCCATGCTTGAAGCCGAACGCGCCGAATGTCAATGAATTTGACGCGGGCCATCGCGAGCGGCGCCGCGCCGCTGCGGATGTTTTCGTTGAAGCTTCGCCTTATTTGGCCTCCGCCCCGCAGGGCGAGACGGGCGCGACGGCTTTTTGAGCGGGCGAGATCGAGCCGGTGGCGGCGTGATCGACGCCGACGAAGCCGATGCGATGCATGACCTGAGTCGCCACGCTCGGCTGCGACGCCGCGAGCTGCGCGCGGCCACGCTCCTCCTTATGGACAAAAGCGATGAGCGGCAGCTCGCCGTTTTGTAACTTTGCCGACAGCAGATTGGCCCCGAGCACGCAGGCGAGCGCCAGCACGGCCGACCCCAAGGCAACTTTTTCGACGAGCCTACCAGCCGTGTCCCGCCGAAACCGATCGAGCATCGACATTCGCGCCTCTTTTCAATCGCGCGCCTCGCGTATGAGCGGGGCGACATTAGGCGCCGGGAGTAAAGGACGCGTTTACGCTCATGGTTTTCAATAAGTAGACGGATGCGGCGCGCCGCCGCGGGGCGGAATCGAGACATTGGCGGCGCCTTTTGGAAACCGCGTCGGTCGCCGAATGCGCCGCCGCGGCGCGCTCACTTGTTCGCTCGCCGCGGCACATTATGTCCTAGGCGTATTGTTGAAGGAGGCGGCGCGCCCGAGGCGCCGCATCCGGGGCGCGCTTCGGACTTTTTCGGCGATTTCAGCTTTTCGGGTCTTGCCAATGCTCCCGCGAGAAAGAAAACTCGGCGCTACCCCGCTTCGACCGCGCCGCGAAAGCCGACCAGGGGCTCGCGGCACAGAGAATGCTACGCAGATGTCAGCCGGGCCTTTCGCGGGCGAAACATCGGAAAGGGGAATGAGGAAAGCCGAGGTGACCGTGATCGATGATGATCTTACGCTCGACAGCCGGTTTGCGTCCGCCATGGACGCTGACGGCGCGCCTCCCCACGCGGGCGGGAAAGAGCCTCGCAAAGGCGGCGGCGACGGTGGGCCGGGGTCGGGAACGGCGCTGATCACCCGCACGCGGACGCAGACGCGACGGCCCAACATGTATCGCGTCTTGTTGCTCAACGACGACTACACGACCCAGGAGTTCGTGGTCATCGTTCTGCGTAAATATTTCAACAAGAGCCTGGAAGAAGCCACTCGGATAATGCTGCACGTGCATAATCACGGCGTCGGCGAATGCGGCGTCTACACCTATGAGGTGGCGGAGACGAAAGTCACGCAAGTGATGGATTATGCGCGCAAGCACCAGCATCCGCTTCAGTGCATCATGGAAAAGAAGTGAGGGCGGACGATCGATGCCGACATTCTCGCGCAACCTGAAGCAGTCACTCGACCGCGCGCTCGCCTCGGCGAGGGAGCGGCATCATGAATATGCGACTTTGGAGCATCTGCTCCTCAGCCTCATAGACGACCAAGACGCGGCGGCCGTGCTGCGCGCCTGCTCGGTCGATCTCGATCTGCTCGCCAAAAATTTGCGCGAATACATCGATCACGAGCTGGACAATCTGGTCAATGAATCGGCAGGCGACTGCAAGCCGACCGCCGGCTTCCAGCGCGTCGTGCAGCGCGCCATCATCAGCGTGCAGTCCTCCGGTCGCGAGGATGTGAGCGGCGCCAATGTTCTGGTCGCGCTCTTCGCCGAGCGCGAGAGCCACGCCGTCTATTTCCTGCAGGAGCAGGATATGACGCGCTATGACGCGGTCAATTACATCAGCCACGGCATCGCCAAGCGGCCGGGCCTCTCGGACGGCTCGCGCGCGCCGCGCGGCGTCGAGGACGAGGCGGAGCGGGGCGAGGGACGCGAGGGGCGCGAGGGCGAGCAGCGCAAGAAGGAAGGCGCGCTCGAGGCCTATTGCGTCAACCTCAACCGCAAGGCGCGCGACGGCCGCATCGATCCGCTGATCGGCCGCGAGTCCGAGGTGCTGCGCACCGTGCAGGTGCTCTGCCGCCGGCAGAAGAACAATCCGCTGCTGGTCGGCGATCCGGGCGTCGGCAAGACGGCCATCGCTGAAGGTCTCGCTCGCAAGATCATTCAGAACGAGGTTCCCGAGGTGCTCTCCGGCGCGACGGTGTTCGCGCTCGACATGGGCACGCTGCTCGCCGGCACGCGCTATCGCGGCGATTTCGAGGAGCGGTTGAAGCAGGTCATCAAGGAGATTGAGGCGCATAAGAATGCGATCCTCTTCATCGACGAGATCCATACGGTGATCGGCGCCGGCGCGACCTCCGGCGGCGCGATGGACGCCTCCAATTTGCTGAAGCCCGCGCTGGCCCAGGGCACGCTGCGCTGCATCGGCTCGACCACCTATCGCGAATATCGCCAATATTTCGAGAAGGACCGCGCTCTGGTGCGGCGCTTCCAGAAGATCGACGTCAATGAGCCGTCGATCCCGGATGCGGTGGAGATCGTCAAGGGCCTCAAGCCCTATTTCGAAGAGTTCCACAAGATCCGCTACACCAATGAGGCGTTGAAGGCCGCGGTGGAGCTTTCGGCACGCTACATTCACGACCGCAAGCTGCCGGACAAGGCGCTCGACGTGATCGACGAGACCGGCGCCGCGCAAATGCTGGTGCCGGAGTCCAAGCGCAAGAAGACGATCGGCCTCAAGGAGATCGAGACCACGATCTCGACCATGGCGCGCATCCCCGCCAAGACCGTCTCCAAGGACGACGCCGAGGTGCTCGCCCATCTCGACGAGACCTTGAAGCGCGTCGTCTATGGACAGGACAAGGCTGTCACGGCGCTCACCTCGGCGATCAAGCTGGCCCGCGCCGGCCTGCGCGATCCCGAGAAGCCGATCGGCTGCTATCTGTTCTCCGGCCCGACCGGCGTCGGCAAAACGGAGGCGGCGCGCCAGCTCGCCACCTCGCTGGGCATAGAGCTGATCCGCTTCGACATGTCGGAATATATGGAGCGCCATACGGTGAGCCGGCTCATCGGCGCGCCTCCCGGCTATGTGGGCTTCGATCAGGGCGGCCTGCTGACGGATGGCATCGACCAGCATCCGCATTGCGTGCTGCTGCTGGACGAGATCGAGAAGGCGCACCCCGATCTGTTCAACATCCTTCTGCAGGTGATGGACCACGGCAAGCTGACCGATCACAATGGCAAGCAGATCGACTTCCGCAATGTGATCCTCATCATGACGACCAACGCCGGCGCCGCCGATCTCGCGCGCAAGCCGATCGGCTTCACGCGCGGCAAGACGCATAGCGCCGAGGACAATGAGGCGATCAATCACCTCTTCGCCCCGGAGTTCCGCAATCGTCTCGACTCGATCGTCCATTTCGGCCATCTGCCGGAAGAGGTGATCGCCCGCGTCGTCGACAAATTCATCCTGCAGCTCGAGGCGCAGCTCGCCGACCGCAATGTCACGATCGAGCTCTCCGACGAGGCGCGGTCCTGGCTCGTCGAGCATGGCTATGATCAGGCCATGGGCGCGCGTCCGATGGGCCGTGTCATCCATACGCATATCAAGACGCCGCTTGCCGATGAGGTTCTCTTCGGCCGGCTGAAGAATGGTGGCGCCGTGCGCGTGGTGGTGGTGACGGATGACAGCGGCTCCAAGACGCTGGGCTTCGTCTTCCCCGAGGGGCCGGTGCTGCCGCGTCCCGAGCGTGATATCGTCGAGGCCGGCAAGAAGCGGGCGGCGGAGAGCGGCGCCGAGCCGCGCAAAAGCCGCAAGGCGAAGGACGGCGACGGCGGCAAGGATTCGGGCAAGACCGAGCCGGCTCCGCGCAGCGCCAGCGCGCGTCCGCGCAGTGTTCCAGAGACGCCGCTCAAGAGCTGAGCGCGCGATCCCTCACGGGATGTTAATCACTTCGATCGTATTCTCGAAGCCGGGCTATGCCCGGCTTCGTCATTTGCGCGCTCCCGCGCTTCTGTCCGAGCTCGAGGTGAGAACATAGATGCGCGTGGCGATCGTTCACTATTGGTTCGTCGGCATGCGCGGCGGGGAGAAGGTCGTCGAAGCTCTGATCCGGCTCTATCCGCAGGCCGATCTCTTCGCCCATGTCATCGATCCGTCCGCTGTCTCGCCGACGATCCGCTCGCGCCCGATCACGACGAGCTTCATTCAGTCGCTTCCGCGCGCGGCGAAATATTACCGGCAATATCTGCCGCTCATGCCGCTCGCTTGCGAGCAGCTCGATCTGCGCGGCTATGATCTCGTCATCTCGAGCGAGTCCGGTCCGGCTAAGGGGATCATCCCGCCGCCGGAGGCGCTGCATGTCTGCTATTGCCATTCGCCCATGCGCTATTTGTGGAACATGTACCATGAATATCGCGAGGAATCCGGCCGGCTCACGCGCCTATTGATGCCGCCGCTCGCCCATTATCTACGCAATTGGGATGCGCTGTCGGCGACGCGCGTCGATCATTTCATCGCCAATTCCACGACGGTCGCGCATCGCGTCGAGCGCTATTATCGCCGCTCCGCCGATATCGTGCATCCGCCCGTCGCCGCCGACGCCTTCTCCATCGCGCCTCCGCAAGAGATCGGCGATTATTATCTGATGGTCGGCGAGCTCGTCGGCTATAAGCGGCCGGATCTCGCCATCGACGCCTTCAATGCGAGCGGCAAGAAGCTCGTCGTCATCGGCGGCGGCTCCAATCTGGAGGCGATCGCCAAGCGCGCCGGCCCGACAGTGTCCGTGCTCGGCCCGCAGCCTTTCGACGTTCTGATGCGGCATTATTCGCGCTGCCGCGCGCTGATCTTTCCGGGTGAGGAAGATTTCGGCATCGTGCCGCTCGAGGCGATGGCGAGTGGACGGCCGGTGATCGCTTTCCGCCGCGGCGGGGCGACCGAGACCGTTGTCGAGAATGAGACAGGCGTCTTCTTCGATACACAGACGATCGAAGCGCTGAGCGAGGCGATCGCGCGCTTCGAGCGCATGGAATTCTCGCCCGAGCGCATTCGCGCCCACGCACTCGGCTTCGGCGAGGAGCGCTTCTTGCGCGAGATGCGCGAGAAGATCGATTCTTATTTCGCTGCGCGCGACGCGAAGCGCTGAGGAAGAGCGAGCCTGAAGGCTCGCTGTCCAGGGCGTCGATCGGACGTGAGTCCTCAGCTTCGCAAGGCGGGTCCTATTGCTCTTGCGCGGCGCGCTTGCGTTTCGGCGCGGGCGCCTCTTTCGTCGCTTTGGCTTTCTCCGCGCGCGGCGGACGGCGCTTCAGCACCTCGTCGAGATAGCGGCCGGTGTGGCTGCGCTTCGCCGCGACGATATCGGCGGGCGGACCAGCCGCCACGATCTCGCCGCCGCCATTGCCGCCCTCGGGTCCGAGATCGATGATCCAATCGGCCGTCTTGATGACCTCGAGATTATGCTCGATGACGACGACGCTATTGCCCTGATCGACGAGCTCGTGCAGCACCTCGAGCAGCTTGGCGACATCGTGGAAATGCAGGCCCGTCGTCGGCTCGTCGAGAATATAGAGCGTGCGGCCCGTGGAGCGGCGCGCCAATTCCTTGGCGAGCTTCACACGCTGCGCCTCGCCGCCGGAGAGCGTCGTCGCCTGCTGGCCGACGCGAATGTAATCGAGGCCGACGCGCTTCAGCGTCTCCATCTTGTCGCGGATCGCCGGCACGGCTTTGAATAAGACGGCTGCTTCCTCGACCGTCATGTCGAGCACATCGGCGATGGACTTCTCGCGATATTTCACTTCCAGCGTCTCGCGATCGTAGCGCTTGCCCTTGCAGACGTCGCAAGTGACATAGACGTCGGGCAGGAAGTGCATCTCGATCTTGATGACGCCGTCGCCCTGGCAGGCTTCGCAGCGGCCGCCTTTCACATTGAAGGAGAAGCGCCCCGGCGCATAGCCGCGCGCTTTTGCCTCGGGAAGGCCGGCGAACCATTCGCGGATCGGCGTGAAGGCGCCGGTGTAGGTCGCGGGGTTCGAGCGCGGCGTGCGGCCGATCGGCGATTGGTCGATATCGATGATTTTGTCGATATGCTCGAGTCCGTCGATCTTGTCGAAGGGCGCCGGATGCTCATGCGCGCCATTGAGGCGCCGCGCCACTGCTTTATACAGCGTCTCGATGACGAGCGTGGATTTGCCGCCGCCGGAGACGCCAGTGACGGCGGTGAAGAGTCCCAAGGGAATCTTCGCCTCGACATTTTTGAGATTGTTTCCGCGCGCGCCGCTGATCTTCAGCCAGCGGCCGGGGTCGGGCTTGCGCAGCGCATGGCGCAAGGTCACTTGCTTCGCGCCGGTCAAATATTGGCCGGTGAGCGAATTGGGATCGTCCATAATCTCCTGCGGCGCGCCTTTGGAGACGATATGGCCGCCATGCACGCCGGCGCCGGGGCCGACATCCACCACATAATCGGCGGAGAGAATGGCGTCCTCGTCATGCTCGACGACGATGACGCTATTGCCGAGATCGCGCAGCCGTCGCAGCGTGTCGAGCAGACGATCATTGTCGCGCTGATGCAGGCCGATCGACGGCTCGTCCAGCACATAGAGCACGCCGGTGAGGCCGGAGCCGATCTGCGAGGCGAGGCGAATGCGCTGGCTCTCGCCGCCGGACAAAGTGCCGGAGGCGCGCGAGAGCGTCAGATAATCGAGGCCGACATCGACGAGGAAGGTGAGGCGGTCGCGTATTTCCTTCAATATGCGATGCGCGATCTCATTGCGCTTGGCGTCGAGCTTCTCCGGCAGAGCGCGGAACCAGTCGAGCGCCGCGCGCACGGAGAGGTCCGACACTTCGCCGATATGAAAGCCGTCGATCTTCACGGCGAGCGCTTCCGGCTTCAGGCGATAGCCGAGGCACGCCTTGCAAGGTTCGGCCGACATATAGCGGCCGATCTCCTCGCGCGCCCATTCGCTGTCCGTCTCGAGGAAGCGGCGCTGCAGATTGGCGACGACGCCTTCAAAAGGCTTTTTCACATCATAGGCGCGCGCGCCGTCGTCATAGGAGAAGCGGATCTCCTCCTTGCCGGAGCCATGCAGCAGCACGTCGCGCACCGATTGCTCGAGCTTCTCGAACGGCGTGTCCATGCGGAATTTATAGTGACGGCCGAGCGACTCCAGCGCTTGCCCATAATAGGGCGAGGAGGATTTCGCCCAAGGCGCGATGGCGCCTTTGCGCAGCGAGAGCTTGGGATCGGGAACCACGAGATCGGGATCGATCACCTGCTCTTGGCCGAGGCCGCTGCAGACGGGGCAGGCGCCGAAAGGATTGTTGAAGGAGAAGAGTCGCGGCTCGATCTCGGGAATGGTGAAGCCGGAGACGGGGCAGGCGAATTTCGACGAGAAGACGATGTGATCCGCGGCATAATGCGTGGAGGCGTAGGCGGCGGGCGTCGCCGCCGCAGGGGCGTCGCCGCCTTCGGCGCGCTTGCTTTCGGCGAATTCCACCACGGCGAGGCCATTGGCCAATTCCAGCGCCGTCTCGAAACTATCGGCGAGGCGCGCTGCAATGTCGGAGCGCACCACGATGCGATCGACGACAATGTCGATATCGTGCTTCAATTTCTTGTCGAGCGGCGGCGTGTCGGCGATCTCGTAATAGACGCCGTCGATCTTCAGACGCTGAAAGCCGCGCTTGGTATAGTCCGCGATCTCTTTTTTATATTCGCCCTTGCGGCCGCGCACGACGGGCGCGAGCAGATAGAGCCGCGCGCCTTGCGGCAGCGCCAACACGCGATCGACCATTTGCGAGACGGTCTGGCTCTCGATCGGCAGGCCGGTCGCCGGCGAATAGGGAATGCCGGCGCGCGCCCACAGCAGGCGCATGTAATCGTGAATCTCCGTCACCGTGCCGACGGTGGAGCGCGGGTTTTTCGAGGTCGTCTTCTGCTCGATGGAGATGGCGGGCGAGAGGCCGTCGATCTGATCGACGTCCGGCTTCTGCATCATCTCGAGGAATTGCCGCGCATAGGCGGAGAGCGACTCGACATAGCGGCGCTGGCCCTCGGCATAAATCGTGTCGAAGGCGAGCGAGGATTTGCCCGAGCCCGAGAGGCCGGTGAAGACGACGAATTTGTCGCGCGGAATGACGAGATCGACATTCTTGAGATTATGCTCGCGCGCGCCGCGAATGGAGATCACCTTGCCGTCGAACAGCTCGTCGAGAGAGGCTTGGGCGGCGGATTTTTTCGAGCTTCGCATGGGCACGACCAGAACTGGAGCGGCGGGCGGTCTCACCCTCCCCTGTGAGGGGGAGGGTCGCGCCGAAGGCGCGGGGTGGGGTGTCTCCCCGAGTCTCGCGGCGCACCCCACCCCGGACGGCTCCGCCGTCCGACCCTCCCCCTATAGGGGAGGGTGGAATGCGCCCATTTCCCCGGGCCGGCGCGATCTTACGCCCTCTCGCCCTTCTTGCCATGCTGCGGCGCGGTAATCCACAGCCTCGAGCAGGGCGCGGCACAAATCATGCTGTCTTTCCTCAAGCAACCGGGAAAGGCGCGCGCTTCGATGGCGTTATTCGGACAATTCTGCGCGGGGGAGGCGGCGCGATGAGCGAGCCCATTCGCGTCGTCCTGATCGATCTCGAAGGCGTGGTCCTGCCCATGACCTTCATGAACGACACGCTGCTGCCGCTCGCGGCCACGCGGCTCGGCGGCTATATCGTCGAGCATGCCGAGGACGAAGAGGTGGAGGAGGCGCTGGAGGAGACCGGCCGCCTCATGGGCGGCTATGAGCTCGATCCCACTCAGGCGGAATCTCTGCTGCTGCGCTGGATGAAGCAGGGCCGCAAGGCGACGCCGCTGAAGGTCATTCAGGGCCTCATCTGGCAGGAGGCCTATGCGGCCGGCTCGCTCGCGGCGGAGCTCTATCCGGATGTCGCCGGCTGCCTCTCGGCCTGGGCCGCGGCCGGGCTTCGCCTCTTCGTCTACTCGTCCAATTCGGAATTGGCGCAGAAGCTGCTACTGAGCCATTCCTCCTCCGAGCAGGTGACGGCCCTGTTCGAGGGCTTTTTCGACACGACCCTCGGCCAGAAGATCGAGCCCGGCTCCTATCGCGACCTCTGCGAAAATCTGGGCCTGTCCGCCGGCTCCGTCCTCGTGCTGTCGGAGAATGAGGAGGAGCTGGACGCCGCCCAGACGGCGGGCCTCGCCACGACTCGCATGGCGCGCGATGGAAATGTGGCGAGCCGCCATCCTGTGAGCGCGGATTTGCTCTCCTTGAACATCGGACAGTGACGATGACGAAATTCACGCTCGAAACGCGCGACGGGACGCAGTCTGAGATCGCCGGCAAGGATCGCGCGACGATGATGAAGCTGATCCGCAAATCCGGCGTCGAGGAGCTGGTCGCGGAATGCGGCGGCAGCTGCACCTGCGCCACCTGCCAAATCTATGTCGATCTGCCCGAAGGCGTCGCCATGCCCCCCATGGAGCCGGCCGAGGCCATCATGCTGGCCAAGGCCGCCAACCGCGAGATCAATTCGCGTCTCGCCTGCCAGATGAAATTCGACTCGAGCCTCGACGGCATGCACGTCCGCATCGCCCCGGAAGATTACAGCAACTGCTAATTCGAGCCGGAAGCGGAGCGTTTCGATGGAGCATCGTCGGCTCGGTCGCTCGGGCCTCGCCTGCGCGCCGCTCGTGCTCGGCTGCCACGTCTTCGGCTGGACGGCCGATGTGGCGACCTCGCGCGCCATTCTGGACGCTTTCGTCGATCGCGGCTTCTCGCTGCTCGACACGGCGGACACCTATTCGACCTGGGTTCCCGGCCATAGCGGCGGCGAATCCGAGACGATCATCGGCGATTGGCTACAGGCGACGGGCAAGCGTGATCGCGTGCTGATCGCCACCAAGGTCGGCGGCGCCATGCTCAATGTGGGCAAGGGCCTCTCCCGCGCGCATATCATCCGCTCGGCCGAGGACTCGCTGCGCCGTCTGCGAACCGATCGCATCGATCTCTATCAGGCGCATTTCGACGATACGGCGACGTCCTTCGAGGAGACGCTGGAAGCCTTCGCGACGCTCATTCAGAGCGGCAAGGTGCGCGCCATCGGCGCCTCCAATTACTCGGCGCCGCGCCTCGCGGAGGCGCTGGCGGCCGCGCGAGCGCATGGGCTGCCGCTCTTTTCCTGCTTGCAGCCGCACTACAATCTCGTCACCCGCGCCTATTACGAGGGCGATCTGCGCCGCCTGTGCCTCGAGGAGGACATTGGCGTCATCCCCTTCCGGGCGCTGGAGGCGGGCTTCCTCACCGGCAAATATCGCTCCATGGAGGACACGGTCGGCGCGGCGCGCGGCGCCGTCGTCGCGGGCATTCTCGACGAGCGCAGCCTCGATATTCTACGCGAGCTGGACCGCGCCGCCGCGCAATTTCGCGCCACGCCGGCGCAGGTCGCCATCGCCTGGCTGCTGGCCCAGCCCGGCGTCACCGCGCCGATCGTCAGCGTGACGAGCGTCGCCCAGCTCACAGAGATTTTCGGCGCGCTGACGCTGACGCTCGATGCGCGGACGCTGATGCGGCTCGACATGGTGAGCGCGTGAAGCGGGCGTCTACCCTCCCCTTTACGGGGAGGGTCGGCCGGCGTTAGCCGGACGGGGTGGGGTTCAATGGCAAAGACTCGGCATTTCAACCCCTCTCGACCGCCCCTGCTTGCCATTGCCCGGTCCCTGCTCCAGGTCTAGGAATGCCGAAAGAGCTGGAAAAAGGGGCAGAAATTGACCGTAGCCGTCGAAATGGCCGAGGCGCCGAAGCGCAAAAGCGCGCATAGCCTCTACCTCCAGGTGCTCGCGGCGATCGTGCTCGGCGCGCTGCTCGGCGTCTATTTCCCCGACATCGCCCAGAGCCCCTGGATGGAGGCGATGGGCAAGGGCTTCGTCAATCTCATCAAAATGGTGATCGCGCCGATCATCTTCTGCACCATCGTCTCCGGCATTGCTCATCTCGAGAGCGCCGCCAAGGTCGGCCGCGTCGGCATAAAGGCGCTCGTTTATTTCGAGGTGGTCTCGACCGTCGCTCTGGCGCTCGGGCTCCTCGTCGGCAATGTGCTGCGGCCGGGCGAGGGCTTTTCCGGCAAGGCGGACCCCGCCGCCGTCGCCAAATATCTCGAGCCCGCCGCGCAGCGCACGCCGGTGGAATTCGTGCTCGGCGTTATTCCCGACAGCGTCATCGGCGCCTTCGCCAAGGGCGATATTCTACAGGTGCTGCTGTTCTCCATCCTGTTCGGCTTCGCGCTGATGGCGCTGGGCGAGCGGGGCAGGGCGCTGCGCGGCTTCATCGACGAGGCCGGCCACGCCATGTTCGGCGTTATCGCCATTGTGATGAAGGCTGCGCCGATCGGCGCTTTCGGCGCCATGGGCTACACGGTCGGCAAATATGGCTCGCAATCGTTGATGAGCCTCGCATGGCTGGTCGGCTCCTTCTATCTCACCTCCATATTGTTCGTCGTCGTCGCGCTCGGCCTCGTCGCCCGCATCGTCGGCTTCGATATATTGCGCTTCCTCGCCTATATTCGCGATGAATTGCTGATCGTGCTCGGCACCTCATCCTCGGAGAGCGCGCTGCCGCAGCTGATGGAGAAGCTGGAGCGCCTCGGCTGCTCGAAATCCGTCGTCGGCCTCGTGGTGCCGACGGGCTATTCCTTCAATCTCGACGGCACCAATATTTATATGACGCTGACCAGCCTGTTCATCGCTCAGGCGCTCGGCGTGCATCTGACGGCGGGGCAGCAATTCGTCATTCTCACCGTGGCCATGCTGACGTCGAAAGGCGCATCGGGCGTGACCGGCGCGGGCTTCATCACGCTCGGCGCGACGCTCTCCTCCATCGATCCGCGTCTCGCGCCGGGCATGGCCATCGTCATCGGCGTCGATAAATTCATGAGCGAATGCCGCGCGCTCACCAATATTTGCGGAAATGGCGTCGCGGCCATTGTCGTCGCCTGGTGGGAGGGCGAGCTCGATCACGACAAGCTCGCCGCGGGGCTGTCGCGCCGCATCGACCCGAGCGATGTGGAAACCGCCCTCACGACGGAATAGCCGCGGTGGGCGATGACGCGCATCGGCGCTGCGCCGGATTGGCGCGGAAAGCGGCGACCTGCCCGAACTGTGGCCTTGCTACAGGGCGTATCGTAATATAGTTCGAATACTTGATGATTTGAGCTTCGGCCGATCGGCTCGCGCAATCCTCCTCTCTCCGCTCGCGGGGAGAGAACGACGCGCCGTGAATTCCGCTGCAGATCATATGATCGATCGCGCGGCCGCGGCCCTTCGTTATCGGCGCGCGTCCGACAGCTCTTTGCAAAAACCAGCGAGGCGCAGCATGTCGCGCATTGGTGCTTCTTCCCGCCGCGGCTTTCTCCAGGGATGCGCCGCCGGCGCCTTGTCGGCGCTTCCGGGCGCGGCTTTCGCCGATGAGCGGCGGCCCGTCGTCGTGATGACCAATCACAATGACGACACTCTGTCGCTGATCGAGAGAGGTTTCGAGAAGGCCTATCCGCAATATCGCGTGCAGATCGTCTGGCTGATGCCGCCGGACGCGATGCGTCATCTTCGCGACGCCTCGGCGCCGAGCCCGGATGTCTGGTGGCAGGCGGCCCCGCATAATCATCTCGCCGATATGGCGAAGGACGGCTTCATGCAGCCGCTCGGCCTCTCCAAGGAGGGCCTGCCCGCGGCGATCGGCGCGCTGCCGCTGGAGGGGGAGGGCGATCTTTTTCACGCCTCGCAGCTCACCGCCTTCGGCTTTTTGGTCAACAGCAAGGCGATAAGAGCGCAAAACCTTCCCTGGCCCGAGGATTGGGCCGTGCTGGCCGGCCCGGCCTACGCCGGCAAGGTCGCCATGTCCGACCCTTGGACTGTGCGCTTCGGCAGCCAATTGCTGAGCGTCGCGACGCAATCCTTCGGCTGGGAGAAGGGCTGGGCGCTGCTCTCGGCCATCGCCGGCAACGCCGTGCTGATGCAAAAGGGCCTGCGCGACGAGGTCATCTCCGGCCGCCAGCCGGTGGCGCTGCATGTCGACACCGTGCCCAACGCCGAGCAGCGTTTCCGCCAACCCATGGAGCGCGTCTATCCCGAACATGGCGGGATCGTGAACGCCGGATATATCGGCCTTTTGAAGAAGGCCGCCAATGTCGAGGGCGCGCGCGCCCTCGCCTCCTATGTTCTCTCGGCCGAGGGGCAGTCGCTGCTGCCCAAGACCGATCTGCCGCGCCTGCCGGTGCGGCCCGACGTCTATGCGGCGCTCGGCGCGGCGCAGTTCGATCCTTTCGCCGCTCAGGCCGCGGGGCAATTCGCCTTTCAGCCGGCCGACGACGGCGGCGGCCGCTCCACTGCGATGGCGGCGCTGTTCAACGGCCTAGTGCAAGACAAGGAGCTGCTGTCCGGCCTGTGGCGGCGCGTGCATGCGGCGGAGACGGCTGGACGCGGCGGCTCTCATGTCGCCGAGGCGCGGCGAGCGCTGGAGGAGATTCCGGTCGCGGCCGATTTCTGGAAGGACGAGGCGATCGCCGCCGCCTTCCGCCCGCGCCGCCGGCCGGAGAGCGCCGTCTCCCCCGAAGCGAGCCCCGCCCCGCAGGCGAGCGCCGGCCCGCCGGAGCAAGCGCAGGTCATTCCCGGTCAGCCGAACGGCCTCACGATACCCGAGCCCGCCAAGCCGATCATCGAGAAATGGCGCGCCGCCTTTCGCGAGAATCAAGCGCGGGCGAGCCGGCTGCTGGACGAGGCCAAGGCGTGAGGCGCGGCATTTTTCGTCCTGCGGCGCGCGTTGCATCGGCTGTTCTCATCGGATCTTTTCTCGTCGGGTCTTTGGTCTCGGCGAGCGCCGAAGAGTTCCCGCGCGAGGCCTATAGCTATCCCGTCGCCGGGCTCGATGCGGCGGCGGAGGACGCCTTCTATCGCGGCCGCGTCGAGTTCATGCGCTCCTGGTCCTTTCCGCCGGGCGGCGGCGAGGCGTCCGGGCTCGGGCCGCTGTTCAACCGCATCTCCTGCGCCGCCTGCCATCAGAAGAACGGCCGCGGCCAGCCGCCGAGCGGGCCGGACGAACGCATGCTGTCCATGCTGGTGCGCCTCTCGGTTCCGGGCGACGGCCCGCATGGCGCGCCCAAGCCGCATCCGGCCTATGGCGGACAGCTGAATGAGGAGGGTGCGCCCGGCGTGCCGGGGGAGGGCCGCGCCGCCCTCTCCTGGGACGCGATCACGGCGACGCTCGCCGATGGCTCCATAGTGGCGCTGCGCCGTCCGCGCATAGAATTCGTCGGGCTCGCCTATGGGCCGCTCGACGATGCGCTCTTTTCGTTGCGAGGCGCGCCGGCCGTGTTCGGCGACGGATTGCTCGAGTCCGTGCCGATCGAGACCATGAAGCGCATCGCCGCGGAGCAGCCGGCGCAGGGCGTCCATGGCGTCGTCAACGAGGTCTATGACGTCATTTCCGGCCAAATGGTCCCGGGGCGCTTCGGCTGGAAGGCGAACAGCCCCAATCTGAAGCAGCAGATCGCCGAGGCGTTCATCGGCGATCTCGGCGTCACCACGCCGCTGTTCCCCGAGGATCAATGCACGGAGCAGCAGGCGGCCTGCCGGGCCGCGACAAAGTCGAAGAACCGGCCCGAGCTGGACGCCATCCGGCTCGACGACATCGACTTCTTCAATGCGCATCTCGCTCCGCCGCCGCGTCGCGACACGGATAATCCGCAAGTTACGCGCGGCGAGACGCTCTTTCTCGCGTCCGGATGCGGCGTCTGCCACGTCCCGAGCCTGAAGACGGAGGCGCATCCCAAATTTTCGCAGACGCTGCCGGCTCAGACGATCGCGCCCTATACCGATCTTCTGCTGCACGACATGGGCGAAGCGCTCGCCGATGGTCGGCCCGATTTCCACGCCAGCGGCCGGCAATGGCGCACCGCGCCCTTATGGGGCGTCGGACTCGTGCCGATCGTCAATGAGCACAGCCTGCTTCTGCACGACGGCCGCGCGCGCACGCTGGAGGAGGCGATCCTCTGGCACGGCGGCGAGGGCGAAGCGGCGAAGGCCGCCTATGCCGCGCTGAAGAGGGACGAGCGCGAGGCGCTGATCGCCTTTCTGCGATCACTGTGAGCGAAGGAGCCGCCAGATGAGATTATTCGCGTCCATCGCTCTCATGCTCGCGGCTCTCGTCCCGGCGCGCGCGGAGGAAATTCGCGTGCTGGCGGCGGGAAGCCTCCGCGGCGCCCTGACCGCCGTCGCGACGGAGTTCGAGAAAAGCCGCGGCGATCATGTGACGCTGGTTTTCGGCCCTGCCGGCGCGCTGCGCGACCGGATCATCGGCGGCGAGGCCTTCGACGTCTACGCCACCGCCGCTTTTCCGCAGGCGCGATCCTTGACCGAGAAGGGGCTGGCGCGGCCGAGCGTGGTGCTGGCGCGCAACAAGCTCTGCGCCGTCGTGCAGGCCCATTCGGCGATCACGCGCGAGACGCTTGTCGATTCTCTGCTCGATCCCGCCGTGCGGCCGGGGACTTCCACGCCGAAGTCGGACCCCGCCGGCGATTACGCCTGGTCCTTCTTCCGTCGCATCGACGAGAAGCGGCCGGGCGCTTTCGATACGCTGACCGGCAAGGCGAAGATCCTCTTCGGCGGCGGCGAGCCGAAAAGCGCTGAGCCACGTCCGCAAAATCAGCCGCTGACGCATTGGCTCGACGAGGGCGCAGTCGATCTGCTGCTCGTCTATTGCTCGGGCGCGACGCCCATGGCGGAAAAATCGGCCGGCAAATATCGGGCGTTTCCGCTTCCGGAGCTCTATGACGTCGCGGTCGAATATGGCGTCGCTCTGTCGCCGCGCGCTTCCGCCGCGGCGCTGGATTTCTTTCTGACGCTGTTGTCGCCCTCGGGACAAGCGGCTTTGCGCCGCGCCGGCTTTGTCCCGATCGCGGAGCCCGCCTCCGATCGGTGAGCCGGACCGTCATTGTCTCTCCCCGAGGACAAAGAGCCGACGGCCGGCCCGATCGCTTTTGCATCGAAGCTCGTCGAACCTCTATCGCGCCTTTGGCGCGAGGCTCCGCCCGAGATCGTCGTCGGACTATTGCGCCCTGACGACAACGGCTCGCCGAGCCGAGGATCATAATCCCTGCCGCATCCCTGCCGTCGTCCCGCCTGACGCCGGATGGCGACCGCCGCTATGTCGGAGCTGTTGCAAATCCGTCACAGCAGATAGGAATTCGGCTGGCGCCCAAATGTGAGAGCTTGGTGAGACTTTCACATGCGAGGGAGAGAAGCGCTCGAGGCCGAGCTGCGAACTCCTCGAAGCGGTGGCGGCTGCGACCGCGCCCCCAGGGTCTATTCGATGATGCGGTGGTTTCGACGGCGAGGCTGCTTCTCGCGCGCTGTGTTGGCCTTGGCGGCCGCGTGGCTCTTCGCCGCGCTGGCCCTGGCTCCGGCGTCCGCCGCCGGGAAGAGCGAGCCGGAGCGCGTGAGCGCTCGCGTCGCGGATGGCGCGAATGAGAACCGTTGCGCCGTCGATAGCGAGCGGCGCCGGCACACCCATGATTGCCCCATCGGCTGTCTCGCCTGTTCTGAGAGCGACGGGGGCCGGGCGCCGGGAGGCTCGCGAGCGCTGTCTCGCATCCGGTGGCGCCGACGGGCTGCTGCGGCGTCGCGGCGCGCTTCGTCGAGCGCGCCGTCATTCGTCCGCCGGCGCGCATCCATCTCGGGTCGCCTCGCGCTCCTCCACAAATCTCCTGATCGACAGACCGCGGCCGTGCGCCGCGATTTCCGATGTTCCGTCCGGCCCCGATAGCGGGCTCGCAGGAGACGACACCTATGATCCGTTCGCATTTGCTGCGCGGCGCTTCCGCCTGCGCGATCGCTCTCGCATTCGCTCTGCCCGCTCGAGGGCAGGAATCTCTCCCGGCCATCGATGTCGCCGGACAGACGCTCGGCGGAAGCGGCTCTGGAAAGGCCGGCGCGGCCGATAAATCGGCGCGGTCGGGAGGGCGCGAGACGGGCTATAATCAGGTCGGGCCGGTCTCCTCGACAAAGACGAACATTCCGATCCTGGAGACGCCCTATTCCGTGCAGATCGTTCCGCGCGAGACGATGGACGACCGGCAGGCCGTCAGCATCCGCGACGCGCTCTTCACCAATGTCAGCGGCGTCGCCGGCTCCTCGAACTACTACGACGGCCTCATCGTCCGTGGCTTCGACAGCGGCAACCAGACCTACCGCAACGGGCTGCGGCAGCCGAACACCACCAATCAGGAAACGACCAACCTCCAGTCGATCGAGGTTCTCAAAGGCCCGGCCGCGATGCTCTATGGACGTGTGGAGCCGGGTGGTCTGATCAACATCGTGACCAAGCGCCCGCAGGAGACGCTCTATTTTTCAGTGCATCAGCAGGTCGGAAGCTTCGGCCTGACGCGCACGGCGATCGACGCCACGGGGCCGCTGCTGGAAGACAAGACGCTCCTCTATCGCATGAATGTGTCCTACCTCGCCAAGGACAGCTTCCAGCCGCATGTCGGCCAGGACAATCTGCTGATCTCGCCGTCGATCACATGGCGGCCGACCGAGCAATTCACCCTCAACGTCGAGGGCGAATATCAACGGGGCTATTTCAGAGATTTGTCGCCGATCCCGGCGCTCGGCTTCCGCCCGGCGGGCATTCCGATCAGCCGCTATCTGCTCGACTCTTATGTCGCCGACAAATACCCCAATTTTCAGGAACGGACGCTGTTCGGCTATGATTGGACATACCGGATCGACAATGACTGGAGCGTGACGAACCGCTTTTCACACACGCGCGCCGATTATCGGCAGCGCGGAGATTGGCTCGATTCCTTCTCTAACGAGGCGACTGGCGACGCGCTTCGCGGAATCTGGCTGGTGCCGACGCCGAATGCAGCCGAGCCCATTTTCTACAGAGAGACCGTTTCGACCAATGTCGACCTCCAGGGAAAGGCGGTGACGGGGCCTCTCACCCACCGGGTGCTCGCCGGCTTCGACTATTATAGTCTCGACTTGAAGGCTCACGGCCATTGCTGCGACTATATTTCTTCGATCAACATCTATTATCCGGTCAATATTCCCGCCAATGTCGACGCGCTGAGCTCCTCCTACCGCACCATCACCAAGGAGAAATGGAAGGGGCTCTATGCTCAGGACCAGATCTCCTTCTGGGACGATCGCATTCAGCTGCTTCTCGGCGGACGTCATGATTGGGCGGAGTCGAGCACCGCGACATTGTGGTCCGACGAATCCTTCGCCGAGGTCGACTCGCGAAGAGTCGTTGTGCCGGTCAGCGCGAACAGCCCGCGGATCGGCGTGCTGATCCGCCCATTCCCCTGGCTTTCCGTCTATGGCAATTACACGCGCTCCTATGGCTCGAGCAATGGCATAGACCAGTATAATCGACCGCTACAGCCGCAGATCGGAACGCAGTTCGAGGGCGGCGTGAAGGCCGAGCTGCTGGACGGGCGGCTCACTGCGACCGCCGCTTATTTCGACATAGACAAGAAAAACCAGACCACGGCGATCTCCGGCACGCCTTTCGTGCGCGTCATCGACGGACGCAGCAATGGCGTCGAGCTCGATTTGACGGGGCGTATCGACGAGCATTGGAGCGTCATCGCCAATTTCACCCATCTCGACGCGCGCATCGTCAAGGACCATGATGTGGTGAACGGGGGCGGAACCGCCGGCAAGCGGCTCCATTCCGTGCCCCACAACACCGCCAATCTCTGGGCGAAATACGAGGCGTGGGGCGCGCTCGCCGGCCTCACCGTCGGCGGCGGCGTCTCCTATGTCGACAAGGCGTTCGGCGACAATGACAACAGCTTCGAGCTGCCCGCGCATGCGCGCGTCGATGTCATGGCGTCCTACAAGCTCGACGCCGGCTGGCTTCCGCATGCTCCGAAATTGACGTTCCAGCTCAATGTCAACAATCTGCTCGACACGACCTATTACGAGGGCGGCGGCGGGCGGATGGGCGCCGTTCCCGGCGCGCCGAGAACCTTCCTCGGGTCGCTGCGCGCGGAGTTCTGACCATGACCGACGACATCGATCGAAAGAGCCGGGCGCCGCAGACGAGCGGCGGAGCGAACGGCCTCGTCCTCGGCCGAGCGTTCTGGCTCGCTGCGCATCGCTACATAGGTTTCGTCGCCGGCGCGGTCTTCGTTCTCCTCGGTCTCTCGGGAAGCCTGCTCGCCTTCCGTGTCGAGATCGACGAATTTTTGAACAAGGACCTGTTCACGCCGACGCGCTATGCGCTGGGCGGCGAGCGCGCATCGGTGGACGGGATCATCGCCGCGAGCCGCGCCGCCGCGCCAGAGGGCTCCGCGCCCGTCTGGATGCATTTCCCCAAAGGCGATGGCGGCTATTTCGACGTCATCTATTCGGCGCGGGAGCCGGGGCGCACGAAAATATATCAGATCGTCGTCGATCCGATTACCGCCGCCGTCAAAGGCGCGCGCCTGATCGTCGACGACGGCAATCACTTCGCAGAACCTCTGACCGTGCTGCTCGTGCACCTGCACTCGGCGCTTCTGCTCGGCGAGAACGGCGCGACCTTTGTCGGATTCGTCGGCCTCTTCCTGCTCTTCTCGCTCGCGACCGGCGTCTATCTCTGGTGGCCGCGCAATGGCAGATGGCGACAGGCGCTTCAGATCAAGCGCGGCGCGAGCGCCGAGCGCCTGACTCTCGATCTCCACAAGACGACGGGAGTGTATGTCCTCGCCGTCCTCGCGGTGATCATATTTTCAGGACTCTACCTGACCTTCAGCCCGCAAATGATCGCGCTCGTCGACTTCTTTTCCCCGGTTCATACGCATCATCTCGAAAACGCGAAATCCGCGTCTGCCGACGGGCGCCCGTCGATCGGCGCGGAAGCAGCGGTTGCGGCGGTTGACCAGCTGTTTCCTGACGGCAAGGTGATGAGCCTCTCGTTGCCGGTGGCGCCGGAGGGCGCCTTCGTGGTCGGCAAGCGCGCCGATGACGAAGTCAATGTGAGCGAGCCGCACCGGCTGGCGGCGGTCGATCGCTACAGCGGCCAAATCCTCGCGATCGAAGATCCGCATCATTTTACCGCTGGCGAGAAATTCCTCGAATGGCAATTCCCACTACATTCCGGCGAGGCCTTCGGCGATCTGGGCCGCGCGGTCATCGCTCTGCTCGGCGTCGCGCCGGCGCTGCTCTACATCACCGGCCTCATGCGCTGGCTGCAGAAGCGGCGTGCCCGGGCCTCCGGCGCAGGAGGCCGCTCATGATCCGATCATCACGAGGCGAGAGGGGCGCATTTCTCTCGAGCCGACGGCTGATGGCGGCGCGACATTTCGCGTGATGCTCGCGAAGGCGTCGGCGAGCGGCGTCACAAATTTCGTCGAGTGACGCGCCGCGGCTACGCAATCGGTGATCCGTTTTTCAATCGGATGATGAGCGATCGGTCGGTTGATCCTCCGTCGGATATGCGCAAGCGTCGCGCGTCGGGTGCGAGGCCTCTGGGAGCGCGCAGGCGGGTTTTTGACCGAACCAGCGATAGCGGTTGCGCGCGACGAGGCGATAGAGCGCATCGGCGACGAAGCGTGGCAGCAGGCGGGCGAGAGGGGCGGCGCGCGCCGGTCCGCGCAATTGCCGGGCGAGCGCGAGCAGCGCCTCGGAGTCCTTCATCAGCCGGCCGTTCTCGATGAAGAGGAAGCTCTCGGGCGCGTCCGGGTCTATATCCGCCTCTCGCGCCAAAGCGCGCCCTTCTTTAGATTGTATCGCGACGAAGCGGATCGACGGCGTGATCTCATGCGCAAGGACATAGCGAACAGTCCAGTCGCAGAGCGCGCAGACGCCGTCATAGACGAAGATCGGCGCATCCTCTGGCGTCTCCGCCAGTGAGCCGCTGTAATGCACGACATGGCCGACGATCGGAAAAGCGACGTCTATGTCGAAGGCGAAGCGCTCGCCCTCGGCGCTCTCGAAACATTCGATCATCGGCGTCGTCGCTCGCGGCAGCGGGATTTTCAGCAGGCGCCATTCGGCCAGCGACCAGCGCAGGCCAGCGGGCGAGGCGGTGAGATCGAAATAGAGATCGAAGGGGCCGAAATGCTCAATCAGGCGCCCGTCCGGCGCCGCCTGCATGACGCTCTCATAGCGCCGCCCGGCGAAATCGCGCCGCCAGAATTCCCGCTTTCCAGAGAGCGGCGTGAAGCGGACGTGCGTCTCGACATTCTCGCCCGGCGCCGGAAGACCCGCGACAAAGGCGAGCATCGCCGCGCCGAGACCGCGGCCCTGCGCGGAGATTTTCGCGCGACCGCCGGTGAAGATCTCGCGCTCGCGCGTGTGGAAGCGACGGACGGGCGCGGGCAGGAGATCGAAGCGCTCGGCGAGCAGGTCTTGGAACAGAGTGGTCATGTCTATCTCCATTTTTTAAAATTGCGGCTTTGCGACCATCAGCCAGAAGATCGCGATCATGGCGATGAAGGCCGGCCAGCCGAGCGCGAACCACCAGAGGAGGTAGGTTCCATAGATCGGCGGCAACGGCGCGTCTTTCTCGAGACATTGCTCGGCGATACGCGCCATGCGGATTTGCAGCCATACGACCGGCAACCAGCAGGCGCCGACGAAGAGATAGAGCGCGATCGCCGCGAGCAGCCAGGGCGTATCGAGCGGCCAGCCTTGATCCAACGCCAGCAGCACGCCGGTGACGGGCTGCACGATGACGGCGGGCGTGGTGAACAGCCAATCGGCGAGCACGACATTTCTGTTGCCGACGACGATGGCGCGCAGATCGCCGCGCAGATTGCCGGCGAGGCCATGAAAGGCGGTGCCGAGCCCCGTGCCGAACAAAATCGTCGAGCTGACGATATGCGCTGTTTTCAGAGTGAGAGGATCGAGCATGGGTCAGGACTCCAACGCGATCATGACGAGGATCGCAGCGGCGATCGGCAAATTCTTGAGGAGCGGCGCGAAAGGATGCAGCCAATAATCGGATGGCAGGCGCGTCGCGATGATGGTGAAGGCGAGCATGGTCGAAAGCTGCGCGGCGCCGACGAGGGCAGGGCGCCAGCGCAGCAGCAGCAGCACGCCGAGCAGGAGATCGACCGCCGCGCCGCCATAGAGCGCAAACTCGGCGAGCGCGCCGTGAACGTCGATCTCGGCGAGCAGCGCATAGCTCTTCTCCTGCGGATAGAGTCCGATGGAGAGAAGGCCCGTCGCGACCCACAACAGGCCGAGGCTCCAGCGCAGCACGGGAGGCAGGAGGAACAGTCGCGCCGCCCGCCTGTCCGCCTCGCACGCCGGCTCCAGCGCCAGAGCATCGCGAATAGCGCGCGGCGGCCGGCCGAGCGCCGCAGTCATCGGCGCGCAATCGGCGACATTGCCGCGCGAGAGGAGCTTTATCACCTCGCGATTGAGCGGTCCGGTCGAGATGCGTCCGCCGATCGACGCCGCGAGCAGAAAGAGCCGATAGGGCACGCGAAAGAAGCGCGTCGGCTTCAGGCCGAGCCATTCGCGCAAGAGCGCGAGCAGCGCATCCGTCGTCATCGGCTCCGGGCCGACGACATCGAGGCGACGCGGCGAAGGGGCTCCCTCCGCGATACGCGCCGCGACTTCGGCGAGATCGCCGACATGCACGGGCTGAAAGCGCCAAGCGCCATCGCCGAAGCTCGGCAGCCAGGGCAGGACGGCGGCGGCGAGCAGCCAGCGCGTGCTCGCGCCGCAGCGGCCGACGACGAGCGAGGGACGCAATATGCGCCAATCGAGCCGCGCGCCTTCGGGATCGAGCGCCGCGAGCCGCTCTTCGGCGACCGCCTTGCTGCGCTGATAGAGCGTCTCGCCGTCGTTCTCGACGCCGAGCGCCGAGATGTGAACGAGCCGCGTGACGCCCGCGGCGAGGCATGCGCGAAAGAGGTTGCACGCGCCCTCCGCATGGACGGCGTCCATGCTATTTGCGCCGTCGTCGCGGACGAGCCCGGCGCAATTGACGACGATCTCGAAACTCGCGACCTTGTCGCGAAGCCGCGCTTCGCCGTCGCGCGCGAGATCGACCTTGCGGCGCGAGGCCGCGACGACATGATGGCCGCGGTCGCGAAGCCGGCCGGCGATATGCCGTCCGATGAATCCGCTGCCGCCGATGATGAGAATGCGGGCCAAGATCGGTCTCCTCGGCGATGGGGCGAAAAAGCTTCGCCTTTGGGAGACCTATGGGCAATGGCGGCGCCACTGGATAACTATCTGTTTTTATGTCATATGAATGGGGCTACTATAAACGTTAGAGACAGATTTCATTGAATCGCCTATAAACTGAGGATACAGTCGGGCGATGACGCCGAGCCTGCTGTTCACCCTCTCCATCTCGACGACCTTCCTGTCGAGCGTCGCGCTTTCAGCGTTTCTCCTGGCTCGAGCCGGCGCGGCGCCGGGCGCGAAGCAGCTCGCGGCCTTCGTCGTGATCGTCGGGCTTTTCGCCCTCGGCTTGATCCTGCCCGAGCGCATCGGCGCGGCGTCGATGGCGCTGGCTCCGCTCGGCTCGGCGCTCGCTGTCGATTTCGCGATCCGGCTGACGGGGCAGGGCGCGCGCACGCTTCCGATCGTCCATGCGCTCGGCGCTGGCGCGACGCTCTCGCTGCTCTTCTTCGGCGCTGGCGATTTTTTCGAAACACACGCGGGCCTGCGCGGTTTTCGCTTCGCGGGCGCGGGGATCTTCGGCGTCGCCGTGGCGATCGGCCTCGCCGCCTATGGCAATGGGCTGATGGCTTTCGCTCTGCGCCGCGCCGAGGGCAAGCGCCGACGCGAGATTGCGATCGTTCTCGTCTCGTCCCTCGTCGGCCTATCGACCGTCGTCTCTTTCGCGCCGCCACTGTTCGGCGTGGCTGTCGCGCCCTGGTCCATTCTCGCTCTGCCGTTCTATCCAGCGCTGCTCGTCTACGGCATTTTGCGCTACGAGCTGATGGCCGCCAATGTCTGGGCGCGCCGCGCCGCAGCCTATGCGCTCGTGCTGCTGCTCGCCGCCGCCGTCGCCGGATTGCTCGCCGCGGCGCCTTTGAGTTTCCTCGCGCCGTCGATGAATTTCGTGTCCATGTGGCTCGTTGTCGCCGCGGCCATGGCGCTGGCTTTCTCTTTCGGCGAGCCCATCCGGCGCGCCGCGGATCGGCTCGTCTACGCCGGCCCTGAGATTTCCGCCGAGATGATCGCACAATGGCGTGGCGACCTCGCGGGCGCGGACACAACGGCCGAGGCGATCGAGATCGCGCGCACGCATTTGCGCGCCGCGATGCGTCCGTCTGTCGATGTGACTCTTTGCAGCGAAGGGCCGGAGCCGGCGCTTCGCTGCTCCGATACGGGCGACAAATGGAAGGCGACGCTTGCCGGCTTTTCGGATTCGCCTCCGGGCGCGCGCCGTCTCGCCATTGTGTACGCCGATATTCTGACGCAGAGCCTCGATGACATCGATCGCCGAAAAAGCCGCGCCGAGAGCGAACGGCTCGCCGAGCTCGGAATGCTCGCCTCGACGATTGCGCATGATCTGCGCAATCCGCTCAACATCGTGAACATGGCCGCCGCCGCCGCGCCGGCCGAAGCGCGCGCCGAGATCATAGAGCAGACGCGGCGCATGAATCGTCTCGTCGCCGAATTGCTCGACTATGCCAAGCCGTGGAAGATCGAGCCGGCCGATATCGACCTCGCCGACGCTTTCGGCGACATTGAGATTCACATCGCGAGCGACACGCATTTGCGCGCAGATCCTTTCCGTTTCGCCCAAGCGATGGACAATCTCATCGCCAATGCGCGCGCCGCCGGCGGCCGCGTCGCTGTCTTCGTCGAGACGACGCCCGAAGCGACGCTCATTCATGTCTGTGATGACGGCCCCGGCGTGCCAGAGGAAATCAAGGACCGTCTGTTTCAGCCCTTTGTTTCGCGTTCCTGCGAAGGCACGGGGCTCGGCCTCGCCATTGTCGCCAAGATCATGGCGGCGCATGGCGGCTCCGTCGCGCTCGGCGCGCGCGCGGGCTTCTCCACCTGCGTCACTTTGAGGTTTCAAAGATGAGCGGCGAGACGATCCTCATCGTCGATGACGAGCCTGCTTTCGCGCGCGTCGCCGGCGCCTTTCTGACGCGCGAAGGTTATCATGTGGTGACGGCGAAGGACGCGGCTTCTGCGCGCGAGACCTTCGCGCAGGCGCGGCCAGATCTCGTGCTTCTCGATCTCGTCATGCCTCCGGAGCGCACGCCCGAGGCGGGCCTGTCGCTGCTGCCGGATTTTACGAGCGCCGTCACCGTCGTGCTGACGGCGCATAGCGAGCATGAGCTGGCGCTGCGCGCCGTCGCGCTCGGCGCCTGGGATTTTCTGGCCAAGCCCGTGGAGCCGGAGCTGCTGCGCTTTTGCGTCGAGCGCGCGCTCGCCAAAGCGGCGCTGGAGCGCGAGATCGCGCGGCTGCGGTCGGAGAAGGCGAGTTCCGACGATGGGCTGATCGGCAATGGCCCTTCCATGGCGCATGTGAAGGATATGATCCGCCGCATCGGCCCGGCCGAGCTTCCCGTGATGATCCTCGGCCCAACCGGCTCCGGCAAGGAGCTCGTCGCTCATGCGCTGCACAGGGCGAGCGCGCGTCGCGGGCCTTTCGTCTCCATCCATTGCGGCGCGATTCCCGCAGAGCTGATCGAGAGCGAATTGTTCGGCCATCTCAAAGGCGCCTTCACCGGCGCCCATGCCGATCGCCCCGGCCTCGTCGCGACAGCGCGCGGCGGCACGCTGTTTTTGGACGAGATCGGCGAGACTCCGCTTCCCTGCCAAGTGAAGCTGCTGCGCTTCCTGCAAGAAGGTACCTATACGCCCGTCGGCGGGCGCGATGCGCGGCGCGCCGATGCGCGCATCATCAGCGCGACGCACCGCGATCTGGAGGCGATGATCGCTTCCGGCGCCTTTCGCGAGGACCTCTATTATCGCCTGCGCGGAGTCGTTATTCGCACGCCGGCGCTGGACGAGCGGCGCGAAGATTTGGGTCTTCTCGCCGCACATTTTCTCGGCCAAGCGGCGAAGAAGCGCAAATTGCGGTTCTCGCAGGAGGCGCTCGCTTGGCTCGTCGCGCAGTCCTGGCCCGGCAATGTCCGCGAGCTGAAAGCGACGATCGAATGCGCCGCCGCGCTCGCCGATCCGCAATCATCGACGATTTCCGCCGAGGATTTGAATTTCGCGCGCGGCGGCGGAGTTCTGCCTTCGGCGGAAGCTGTTGCCGAAACGCTTCCCGAAGCGCAGGAGAAATTGGAGCGCCGCATGATCGGCGCCGCGCTCGCCGCCACCGAGCACAATCATAGCGCTGCGGCCCGCCGTCTCGGCGTCTCCCGCGTCGGGCTGTTGAAGATGATGGCGCGGCTGGGGTTGCGATAGTCCAGCGTCACTTCATAGCGACGCTGTAGACCTATTGGCCGATCGCGTCCCATCCTCTTTGTCCGGCTCCCTCCGTTTGTCGTGGCGTCGGCGAGCGACTCGCTTTTTCCACCAAATGACCACGCCGGTGACGGAGAGAAGAGCGATTGCCACGCCGGCGACGCAGACGAGAATGCGATAGGGTAGGCCGAACACATTGGCCATATGCAGCTCGACAAGCCATTCGGTCGCGGTGTCGCCGCCCTTGCCGCCGGTCGGAGCGTGGAAGCCGTGCAAGGCGCCCGTATAGGCGTCGATGGCGATCGTCGTCCCGCCATATTTCTCGCCGACGTCGCGGCTGCTGTGAACGCCATAGGCATAGAGTCCGGTCTCGCGATCGAGAGAAAAGTCGACGCGGCGGTCGATCGTGAAGCCTTCGCGCGCGGCGCGGTTCTCGATAAGATCGCGTGCGATGCGTTCGGCCTCTTCGAAAGGCATCGGCTCGCGTCCATCCGGCGCGGGCGGAGCTTCGCGCTTCCAGATCGGCGGCTCGAAATCGAAGACGAGCCCCATGGCGCCGCGATAGACGGCATTGAGATCGAAGCACACGCCCGACCAAGCGAGAACGAGCAGCAGCGGATACAGCCATAATCCGCTCGCGCGATGCAAATCGAAATTGAGCCGATAGAAGGAGGCGCCGCTCTTGATGAGCCAGGCGGGCTTCCACCGCGCGAGGAAGCCGCGCCGGCGCAGGAGATTGGCCGGCAGGGTGAGATAGAAGGCGATGAAGCAGTCGATCGTCCAGATGAGCGCGACGACGCCGAGCAGCCACACACCCCAAGGGCCGAGCGCAAGCGACCAATGCAGACGGTCGATGAAGGGCAGGAGATCGCCGAGGCTTTCCGGCAGGCCCTTTTGCTTCACGCGGCCGAGCGCATCACCGCTGACTGGATCGAGATAGAGAGCGTCGACCTCCGGCGCGCCCGGCTTCGCCTCGAAGGAGACGATCGTCGTTCCCGGCGCCGCGAAGAAGATTCGCGTCGCGCGCGCTTGCGGCGTGAGCTCGTCGGCGCGGCGCAGCAGCGCGCTGGCGGAGAGCTCCGCTCCGTCTTGCCGGCCGGGATAGAGGTTCGGCGTCAGCCAGTGATTCAATTCGGGCAGGAAGACGAGAATGCTTCCCGTGACTCCGACCAGGATCAGGAAGCTCGCCATGGCGAGTCCCGCCCAGCGATGCAGGAACACGAAGATTGCGCGCGTCATGGCGGCCGCTCCAGACGTTCGACGAAAAATTCGGCGCGCGCTCAGGACGCGCGCCGATGCGTTTCATGGCGAAGGCTCGCCTCTCACCATTGGAAATTGACCGAGCCCATGAATGTGCGCGGCTGGCCGTAGTAGGCGTATTGAGAGCCGTCGCTGTATTCGAAATAGTGGCGGTCGGTGAGATTCTTGATGTTGAATTGGAACTTCACCTTGTGTCCGTCGATCTCGGTCCGATAGGCGCCCATCGCATCCAAGCGGACATAGCCGGGCAGCTTCCACGTATTGGCGTCAGAGCCGTAGCGCTCGTCCGAGGCATAGAGCCCGCCGCCGAACTCGAAACCTTCGGATTGATGCGGCGCGGTGTCCCATTTGGCCCAGATGTTGCCGACATTCGGGGCGGCCCCATTGAAGCGATGTCCGGCGTTTCCGTTGTTGTTGTCATTGGTGAGCTTGACGGAATCGAATGTGTAGCTGGCGATGACGCTCAGATTTTCAGTCACCTGCCCAGAGATATCGACCTCGATTCCCCGGCTGGCGACCTCACCGATCGCGATGCTGCGGCCGGGGAAGAATGGATCGCGCTGGAGGAGGTTCTTCTTGCGCAGATCGAACAGCGCGAGGCTGGTCGTCACTCTGCCGTCGAGCCATAATTTCTTGACGCCCACTTCCCATTGCAGGCCCTCCTGTGGCGGAAAGGCTGAGCCGTCTCTCGAGACGCCATTGTTCGAGCCGAAGGAGCGGACATAGCTGCCGTAGATGGACAGATCATCCGTGACTTTGAACAGCACAGCGGCGCGGGGCGAAAGCTTCGGCTTGTCCTGATAGTTGCTTCCTGGAAATCCCGTGCAGAAGGGATAGCAGCTCGCCCAGCCGTCGCCATAGTCCTTGGGGTTGCCGCCTTGCGCTTTGTCCCATCGTCCGCCGAGCAGCAGGTGAATGCGATTGTCGAAGAACGACATCTGATCCTGCGCATAGACGCCGAAGTCTCTGTTGGTTGCACGCCAGAGCATGTTCGATCCGGTGATGTAGCGGTCGAAAGCGAGTTTCGAATTATAGACCCCATAGACCGGCGCATAGATATTGAGCGGATAGCCATAGCTGTCCGAGCCATTGGAGTTCCTCTCGGTCGAGAACCAGTCGATTCCGACGAGAGGGCGATGGGTGATGGGTCCGGTCTCGAACTCTCCGGAGAGATCGAGGTTGGTCGACAGCATCTGGATGGAATTGCGTTCGCCATAGAAGGCGCGGGAGATGGTCGTTCCGTCGAACCCGCCATAGGTCTCGAAGCCGTAAGCGCTATCATTGCTTCCAGAATAGTGGAGACGATTGGTGATCTTCCACTTCTCGTCGAACTTATAGGTCCAGTCGTAGCCGATGAGCGTTCGGCGGACGACATAGGGCTGATTTTTCCACAGGCCCGGATCGCCGATCGAGAAGTTTCGTCCCAAATTGAGCGGCCGGTCATTGTAGCCGGGGATGACCTGCGCATTTCCGCTCGTGTCGTAGCGGAGATCGACTGGAATGGCGCCGACGCCGGATGGCCCCGTTTGCCGCTTCTCATAATGCTCGACCTGGACATTGAACTCGAAATTCTGCGTCGGCCGGAAGGTGAGAAAGAGCGCGACCGCGCCATTGTCGCGATGATCGAAATTCACGAAGGAATCGGCATGGTCATAGACGCCCATCAGGCGATAGAGGACGGTCTTCGCCTCGTCCACGGGGCCGGTCACGTCGAAGTTCGTGCGCGACAGCCCCCAGCTGCCGAACTGCTCGTTCGCCTCGGCCTTGAAAACCTCCTGCGGACGCTTGGTGACGACATTCACGAAGCCGCCGGGCTCGATGCGGCCGTAGAGCACAGAATTCGGCCCTTTCACCACCTCGACGCGATCGGTGAAGGCCACCTCCTCGCCGCCGACCACGGCTTCGAGCTTCAACCCGTTGCGATAGGTCTCGCCATAGCCCGTCTTGAAGCCGCGAATAAGATAGGAGTCGAAATAGCGTCCCGTCGCCTGCACGCCGGAGACGTTCTTGACCAGCTCCATGGTGTTCAGACCTTGCTGATCGGCGATCAGCTCATGCGGTATGACCTGGACGGCGGCCGGAGTGTCGATGAAGGGCGTGTTGGTCTTCGTCGCGCTGAAGCTCGCCGAGCGCGCATAGCCCGTCTGCTTTTCGGGATCCGTCGCGGCGGCGTCCGTGCTGCGAGTCGGCTTGGAGCCGCTGCCGATGTCGATGGCGGGCAAAGCCTCCTGCGCCGAGGCGACCGACGAGAGAAGTGAGATACCGAGCGCGCAGGCGGAGACGCCGCGCGAAAGCGTGGTGGGAAACATGATGGTCACAGCTCCTGGCGCGGCGCATCGCGCTCGCGCGAACCGAGGGGATGTGCGGCTCGGGGCCGCCTTCGATCGGTCAGGGGCGAGCAGGCGGCGCGCGCGAGGACCAGGAGCTCGCCCATCCGCTCTGCGCGGACGGCGTGCGCGGGCTCTCGGGCGCGCGATCGAGAAAGACGGCGATGCGCCGCGCGAGGTGGTTCGACGCCGCCTCGCGCGGCGGCGGCGACGGGCTCTGTTGCGCGCCGCAGCAGAGGACGCAGGCGGCTTTATGATCGGCGTGCTGCGCGTCGCCGGCGGCGCCCGGCATGCAGAGCTTCGAGAGCGACGTCGCGGCGGGGGCGCCGACGCCCGCGCGCCGCGCATGGGCCTGCCCCGTTGCGACGATGTTCTGCAGCAGCAGGACGAAGGCGAGCGCGGCGAAGGCGAGCGCGCGCAGCGTCGTCCCGAGCATCGCGCCTTTTTCCCTCGCTCGGAGTTTCCGCTGCACCGTCGTCCCGTCTCCGTTGTCGATTTCCCGAAACGGTAGAGAGGCTTCCTATCACCAGTCTGTCAAAATTGCCCCGCCGCGATCTTCAGCCTGACTGTGACTTTACGGCAACAATCCGGCCGTGCTACGTCCGTTGCGGGGCTGGGATAGACAAGACTGGAGCGGCGTCCAGTGAAGATCCTGTTGGTGGAGGACGAGCCCGACATGTCGCGGCTCCTCTCCTCCCTGCTCAAAGGCGCGGGCTTCGTGATCGACCATGCGACGTCGATCCGCGAGGCGGAAGAGGCGACGCGGCAGATCGCCTATGACCTCAATCTGCTCGACCGGCGCCTGCCGGACGGCGACGGCGCCGAGCTGATCCCGCGCATCCGCGCCATGCGGCCCGGCGCGCGAGTGATGATGCTGACCGCGCTCGATTCGCTCACCAGCAAAGTGTCCGGCCTGGAAGCCGGAGCCGACGATTATCTGACCAAGCCCTTTCAGGGCGAGGAGCTTATCGCCCGCGTGCGCGCCTGCCTGCGTCGTCCCGGCAGCGCTTCGCTGCCGCCGATCCGCATCGGCGCGCTGTCCTTCGATCCGGCGACGCGGGGCGTCGCCATCGAGGGACGGCCGATCACATTGCGACGTCGCGAGCTCACGCTTCTCGAAGCGCTGGTCCGGCGCGCCGACCGCGTCGTGACGCGCGATGTGCTGCTCGACGAGGTCTTCAGCACCGGCGACGATGTGCAGTCGAATGCGATCGACACTCTCGTCTCGCGTCTGCGGCAGCGCCTCACCTCGGCCGACGCCGATGTGACGATCCTGACCGCGCGCGGCATCGGCTACATGCTCACGGAAGCGGCTGGACGATGAAGCGCTGGTCGCTGTCGACCCGTCTGCTGCGAACGCTCGTCGTCACGCAGATATCGGCCTTCGCGATCGGCTGGTTCGTCAGCATCTTCCTCGATCATTACGGCGTCGTCGGGTTCAATTACGACACGCTGAAATTCTACGCCGTCATGCGCGCGCGCGAGCTGGTGATCGCATCATTGACGCGCGACGAGAGCGGCTTCGTTCGCATCGAGGCGTCCGCGGCGCTGCGACGAGAGATCGAGCGCAATCCCGGTCTGCGCTTCGCTGTGTTCGATCCGGAGAGGGAATTGGTCGCTTCCGGCTCGTCGCCGGAGCTCGCCGGCAGCTTCGCCGCGCTGCTGCCCTATAAGCCGAACTGGATCGAATTCACGCTGCCGGGCCGCGATCGCGCCAATGGCGACGCCGTGATGGAAGCCAATGAAACGCCGATCGGCCGACTTCAAGTCGTCGTCTATGGCTTCAAGGGCCATTGGACCGATCTCGTAATCGGGTTCCTGAAGCAATCCTGGGGTCATATCTATTATCTGGTCACGCCGCTCGTGGTGTCGGTCCCTGTCTTATGGTTCGCGATCCGGCGCGAGCTACGGCCGATCCGCGAATTCACAACGGGCTTGACGGGCATAGATCTGAACTCTCTGCACCAGCGCCTGCCCGAAGGCAATTATCCCGACGAGCTGGCGCCGCTCGTGCGAACGACCAATGAGACGCTGGCCCGTCTCGACGACGGCGCCATGACGCTACGCCGCTTCACCGCCAACGCCGCGCATGAGCTTCGCACTCCGGTCGCCATATTGAGCGCGCGGCTCGACGCGCCGGAGGAGCCGACGCTGAAGAATGATCTGAAGCGCGATGCCCGCCGCATCCGCAATATCGTCGAGCAATTGCTCGCGGTCTCCCGCATCGGCGCGCACGCCGAGGATGCTTTCGAGCGGTTCGACCTCGTGGAGACGACGCAGGCCATCGTCTCCGACGCGCTTCTCCTCGCCTATCGGAGCAATCGCCAGATCGATTTCATCGCGTCCCCCACGCCCGTCACGATCCGAGGCGATCACATGGCGATCGAGTCCGTTGTCTCCAATGTCATCGACAATGCGTTGCGGGCCGAGCCTTCGGGCGGAGCGATCGTCGTCATTGTCGATGACGGTCCTTCTGTATCGGTCGTCGATCACGGCGCGGGCGTCGCGCCCGAGGATCGGGACATGGTTTTCGAGCCCTTCTGGCGCAAGAGCGCCGTCGCGGACGGAACCGGCCTCGGCTTGGCGATCGGGAAAGAGCTGATGACGGCCCATGGCGGCCGCATCTGGATCGAGGATACGATCGGCGGAGGCGCGACCTTCAAGATGGCTTTTCCGTCGATTCCGCTCCATGCCAATGCGACCGAAGGGCCGGGATGAGCTTCATCCGTTCCGCGAACGGATCGCCATCGAGATTTTGCGAGCTGCCGGCGGTTGGGGCGACGCCGTTGTGAAGCTCGATCGAGGTCGCGATGGCTATCGAGGCGAACCACTTTCTCGAAGTCTCCATGATCGGTCGATGTCGCTCGTTGCTTATGGCCGACAGAGCGTCGCGCGTGACGCGCTACGATCCTCACTTTGTGGCCGAGCACGCGAATCCGCGGGGTCGTGCACGTCGACTTCAAACTCGCAGGCTGCAACGCCCCAAGACGTTATCAGCTCATCGAGCTTGGTCGCCATTCCTATGCGCTTGCAAGACCGGATCGATTGCTCGATGCTCGGCGCGCTATGTGAGCACATGTCGAACGAGCATTGGCGTCTCGATCGATGCGGGTAAGAGTTTCAACTCACCCACAGTGCGGTAAAATGGAAATGCCTTTGATCTCCTCTGCAACCGCTGTGCGACGCAGCAATGGGCGCGCTTTCAAAGGCTGCTGTGAGACGACTCTCCCAGTGGTGCGACGGACGGGCGCGTGGATGGTTGGCGGCGAGACTGAATTCGGCGGTGGGTCAGAAAGGGGATAGCGTGACGACCATACTTGGGCTCAACGCCTATCATGGCGACGCTTCTGCCTGTCTCGTGCGTGACGGCTCGATTGTCGCGGCGGCGGAGGAGGAGCGTTTCCGCCGCGTCAAGCATTGGGCGGGGTTTCCATCGGAGGCCATCCGCTATTGCCTCGGGGAAGGTGGTCTGAGGCTCGCTAATGTGGCGCATATCGCGGTGAATTCTGATCCGAAGGCGAGCCTCTTTCGTAAGATCGGCTATGCGCTGAAGACGCGCCCAGATCTTTCGCTCATTGCGGATCGCATCCGCAATCAGACAAAGCGGCGGTCGATCGAAGCGGAATTGGAAGGCGCGTTCCCGGGAGCGACCTTCAACGGTGAGATTCATCGCATTGAGCATCATGTGGCTCATGTGGCGTCTGCATTTCTGGTCTCGCCCTTCGAGCGCGCGGTGGTTCTGTCGGTGGATGGGTTCGGCGATTTTTCGAGCGCCGCCTGGGGCATGGGCGATCGAAATGGCGTGTCGATCGACGGACGCGTCTATTTTCCGCATTCGCTGGGGATCTTCTACCAGGCGATCACGCAATATCTCGGCTTTCCGCACTATGGCGACGAATATAAGGTCATGGGGCTCGCGCCCTATGGCCGACCCCTTTTCATGAGCGCAATGCGACGTATTCTTCGGCTCGAGGACAATGGCGCTTTCGCGCTCGATCTCCGCTATTTCCGCCATCATAAGGAAAAAATCGCGTATGAATGGACTGGAGGAGCGCCTCATGTCGGCGCGCTCTATAGTTCGGCGCTCGAGCATCTGCTGGGACCGGCGCGGGCCACGGACGAGCCGCTGGAGGAGCGCCATCGCAATATCGCGCGTTCTGCGCAAGCGATGTATGAAGAAGCCTTCTTCCATTTGCTGACTAAGCTTCATGATCGTTATCGGCATTCCGATATCACGCTCGCCGGGGGCTGCGCGATGAATTCGGTGGCGAATGGCAAGATCAAGCGCAATTCGCCGTTCCGTCGGGTCTATATTCAGTCTGCGGCGGGTGACGCTGGCGGCGCGATCGGCGCTGCGATGCAGGTCTGGAGCGAGCTCGGGGGCATCGTGTCTGGAGCATCGACGGCGACGGCGCTGGAGGGGGACAGGATATCGGGCCGAAGTGTGATGGATCACGCCTATCTCGGTCCAACCTATGACGACGAGTCGATAGAGGCTCTGCTCGCCGCGCGCCGGGCGGAGCTCGCCGGTCAGGATTGCGTCGTCGAGCATATCGGAGACGAAGCCGCGCTGTGCGAGCGTGCTGCGGACGCCATAGCGCAGGGTGAGGTCGTCGGCTGGTTCCAAGGACGGATGGAGTGGGGGCCGCGCGCGCTCGGCAATCGCTCGATCATTTGTGATCCGCGCCGCGCCGATATGAAGGACATTCTAAATCTGAAAATCAAGCGTCGTGAGAGCTTCCGTCCCTTTGCGCCTTCGATCCAGAGAGAGAGCGTTGCGCATTGGTTCGAGGAGGATGGCGACGTGCCGTTCATGATGCAAGTGTTTCAGATAAGGGAAGAGAAGCGTGCGGCGATACCCGCGATCACCCATGTCGACGGATCGGGGCGCTTGCAGACGGTTCACCGCGAGACCAATCCGCGCTATTGGGGATTGATCGAGGCGTTCCGGGTGCGGACGGGCGTGCCCATGGTGCTCAACACATCGTTCAACGAGAACGAGCCCATGGTTTGCAGGCCCGACGAGGCGCTGGACTGCTTCTTGAGAACTAAGATGGATGTGCTGGCGTTGGGGAACAGCTTCATTCGTCGTCGAAATGGTTGAGCGCCGGCTTCGAGCGCCGCAGCACTCGGAGTCGTGATGCTCATTTTCGTGAACCGCTATTTTCACCCAGACCATTCGGCGACGAGCCAGATATTATCCGATCTGGCGTTCGGATTGAGCGCGCGTGGGCATGATGTGCGCGTCATCGCCTCGCGGCTGCGATATGACGCGTCAGACGATCTCTTGCCGGCTCATGAGGTCATCCGCGGGGTCGAGGTTTTTCGTGTGTGGACGTCGCGCTTCGGCCGCGGCGATCTCATCGGTCGGGCGATCGACTATGTGACCTTCTATCTGTCCGCCGCGTGGCGACTCTTGCGATTAGCGCGCGCCGGAGACATTATCATCGCCGAGACCGACCCACCGATGCTGTCCGTCATCGTCGCTCCGATCGCGTATTTGCGCGGCGCGCTTCTGGTCAATTGGCTACAGGATCTATTTCCGGAGGTGGCCCAGGCCGTGGGGCTCGGCAGACGCCAGCTTCCGGGTCTCGTCTACGACCTGCTTCATGCGCTGCGCAACGCATCATTGCGTGCGGCGGCGATGAATGTGGCGGTGGGTAAAAAAATGGCGGAGCGATTGTCGTCGCTGGGCGTGGCGGCGGATCGCATCGCCGTCATTCCGAACTGGGCGGACGCCGAGCGGATCCGTCCGGTCGCGCCAAAAGACAATCCGCTGCGAAAAGAATGGGGGCTCGAAGGCTCCTTTGTCGTCGGCTATTCTGGCAATCTCGGGCGCGCGCATGATTATCGCGCTATGCTTGGCGCGATCGAGCGCCTGAGCTGCGGGCCTTCGGAGGCCCCGACAATTCGATGGCTAATCGTGGGCGGGGGCGCGCTTCACGAGGCATTCAGACGCGAGCTGCGCGCCAAGGGGCTGAAGGGCGTTTTATTCGCGCCCTACCAGCCGCGCGAGCGCCTCTCGGAGAGCCTATCGGCGGCGGATGTCCATCTCGTGTGCCTTCGACCCGATCTCGAGGGCTCGGTCGTGCCCAGCAAATTCTATGGCGTCGCCGCGGCCGGTCGTCCGACGATTTTCATCGGCGATTTGGACGGTGAGATTGCGCAGATCGTCAGGCGAAGCGATCTCGGATCCGTGGCGCCACACGGAGATGGGGAGGAGTTGGCAGCGCAGATCTCGGCGCTCGCGCTGGATCCGGCTCGTTGCAGTGACATTGGCATGAAGGCGCGCCGGCTCTGCGAGGAAGAGCTCGACAAGCGCGTCGCTCTCGATCTCTGGGAGCGACTGCTGGAATGTTTGCCGGCGAGAGGCGTCGGCGCCGCTTGACGGTCGCGCGCGCCTTTCGCGCATTCAGCTCGCGACGCTCGATTTCTGCGCGCGAGCCTTGCCGAAGACGGAAATTCCATCGATCGCGCGCCGCATCGGAACCTCGAATAGATGAAATGAAATAAGGCTCGTTGCGAAGATGCACGCATAGCAGACGAGGCTCAGCGCGACGATTGCGATTCCGCTGCCCTTCATCAGCTTGTCGCCGACGATGTTTATTAAAACCAGAATAAACAAATTGTGCCACATATAGATCGAATAGGTGAGCTGTCCGAGCGGCGCGATCTGCGTCAGGCCGGGCGTGGCGGCCGCGTAGAGGTCGCGCGCTGCGGCGCCCGTCACGAGCAAGATGATCAGAGCCAAGATCAGCAAGGGCGATTGTCCCGAGAGCATGGCGGCCACGATCGCCAGCAGGCCTCCCGCGAGAATGGGGATAGGCGGTGTGAACGGCTCGAGGAGATGACGGAGCCGGAAGAGCGCCACGCCGATGCCGAAGCCGAAAACGCCGCGCAGAAGCGGATGAAAACGGTCGGTGTCGATCCAATCATGAACGCCGAAATCGAGACCGTATCGGTAAAGGGCGCCGAGAATGATTGCGACGCAGATCGTCGCGATGACGAAAACGTCTCTCTGCCTGGCGCTTCGAGCGAGAATAATGGCGATAGGAAAGCCGATATACATCATCATCTCGACGCTGATCGACCAGTTGACGCCGTTGAAATACTGACGATTTCCACATTCGATGATCGTATGCAGCAATAGGATCGTATCCGCTATGCACAGCGGGCTGAAGGAAGGGGTATGCCGGCTCGGCAATTGCAGCGCCGAAAATCCCGCATATAGGATCGCTGAAACAATGAGCGTCAGCAGATGAAGCGGGAATAGTCTCGCGATGCGCTTTTTTAAAAAGCCGCCATAAGAGCTCAGATCGTCGATGCGGCCGAAATACATGTAAGATATGACATATCCAGATATGATAAAAAACATGTCGACGAATAGAGCCAAGCCATCCGAGCGCTCATTGGCGGCGGAAGAGAGCATGAACTCTTTGGAATGGTGAAACACGATTCCGAGCGCGGCGAGGAAGCGAAGGGCGTCGAGGTGCAGCATCTCCCCCGATTTCGCCACGAGCGGCTTCAGCTTCAACCACTTCCGCATTACCGAGTTCCAGCTTTCCCCATCGATGTTGTCTAGCTCGCGCCGAATGATTTACCAAGCGCAAATTCTGCCGGTTTGACTGTCGACCGAGCGCGCAATGCGGAATGTTTGTTGCTTCTTTGTGTAGTTCCGCCGCACGGAGGCTTTCGACGAAGTTATCGCTTGGCCGCCGCCAGCTCTTCCTTTTGCATTTCTTCCAACAATTCTAGATATTTCGTCGCGACGCTGTCCCAGCCGAAACTCTCGGCGGTGGCGCGGGCGCCGGCCCGCAATGTCGCGAAGCCGGCCTCGTCCTCGAAGGCGGAGCGCAATTTTTCCGTAATATTCCGGGCGTTCCGCTCGATCGCAAAGCCGTTCAGGCCGTCCCGCAAATAGTCTTCGATTCCGCCGACGCGGGTCGCGAAGACCGGGAGGCCGGCCGCCATCGCCTCCATGCAGACGAGCGAGAAGGTCTCATAGGCGGTCGGCAGCACGAAAGCGTCGGCCGCGGCATAAAAGGCGGCGACGTCGCGCCTCGCGCCGCAAAAAACGAGGCGGCCCTCGGCCTGCGCGGCGAGCTTTCTGTAGCGCGCTGGATTGTCGGAACCGACCACCGCCAGCCAATAGCGGTCGTCCAGAAGCGCCAGCGCTTCGATCAGCGGCGCGAGTCCCTTGCGCGCAAATTCATGTCCGACGAACAGCAGCAGCCGCGCGTCGTGGGGTATTCCGAATTCGCCACGAATCTGCGCGCGCGCTTCCTCCGAGGCTTGGAAACGATCGAGATCGATGCCATTGTAGATGACGCGAATTCGCTCGGCGGGGACATTGTAATGCAGTTGCAATTCTTCGCGGACGCGAGCGGAGACGGCGATGTATTTGCGGTAGCGGAGCCCGCCGATCATCCATCGGTCACGCAGGGCGACCCAATAATGCATAGGATTGATAAGCCAGCCCCAATTGCCGGCCTTACGTTTCTGCAGGAGACTTTCCGCATTCACGGCGTGGACGACGAGCATGTCGCCGCGCAGGCAGTCGCCATGGCTGATGATCTGCGCCGTCCGCGCGCGGCGCCGAAGGGCCAGCGTCGCGGCGAGCGTGAAGATCGGCATGACGACAAGCCGGCCGATATGGCGCATGGCGCCGCGCGTCGGCACGTGCGAGAGCCATGGCGTGATCTGCTCTATTTCGGAGGGCGCGTCGCCATCGTCCGCGACGACCGCGGCCACGACGCTGTTTCGCGCTCCGGCGCGTGTGAAGGCTTTCGTGAGTTCGAAGGCGACATTCTCGACGCCGCCGTCTCGGCTGAATTCTTGCACGACCTGAACGATTTCGAGTGAATTGTGTGAGCCCATTGGTAAGTCCATGACAGGAATCTTCGTAAGAATAGCGTGCTCGACGCTGCTATTCGTCGCATCGGCCGCCTTTTGCGAGGATAGGGCCTCCGAGGCCGATGCGCCGTTGCGGATGCGCATCGGCGGCGGGAATCTGGTGACGCATCTGCACGGAGCGCCTTCCGCGCAAATCTATGCGGCGCTGCGCGGAGTCGGCGCGCCGCTCGGCCGCATGGATTCCTATGGCTGGCGCACGCTCGACCGCAAGCCGACGCCGAGCGATTTCGACGCCGCAATGCGCGAGGCGTATGAGCGCGGAATCACGCCGGTCATTCTGCTGGAATACGAAGGCTCTTATCAGTTTCTCGATCCGCCGCAGCCGATCGGCTCCTACCGAGACTGGTTCATCGCCGGCGTCGCTTATGCGCGGCGCTTTCAGCCCGGCGGCGAGTGGGCGAAGGCCAATCAGGTGAGCGGATGGGGCGCGACCATCTTCACGGCGATCAACGAGCCGGATGTGCAGGCGACCATTCCGCGCGAGGAATATCGGCGCGCGCTGGAGGGGCTCGCCGATGGCGTTCACAGCGTCAATCGTGATCTGAAGGTCGTGCCCGGCGGCTTCGCCACTTGCAACTCGCATGGCGACGCGACTTTGCGCGGCTATGGCCCGGCCATTGCGCCACTGCTCGAGGATGGTCGCCTCGATGGCGTCGATCTGCACACTTATTATAACTTCCGCTGGTTTCCTTTGACTCGCGGTCGCCAATTCTCGGCGCAGAGCTGCTTCGATCGCGTCAAAAAGGCTATGGGCCTTTCGCGCGATATTAATTTCTACGCAACCGAATATAATATCTCGAAATCCGAAGGCTGGGCGCGGCCGGAGACCGCCGCCAAGCTGTTCCTGACGGCCTTTTGGGACGAGATGGCGGTGGTCGGCGCCGACGGGCGCAGGCCTGCGACCGTTTTGGCCATGCCCTGGAACCTCGGCGACACTGGCGCGATCGAGGGGCCGAGCTACGCCATGGCGTCCGGCGCCGCTCCTTGGCGGCCGGAGGCGCGCGCCATTGTGCTGCGCAATCTGATCGCGCTCGCGGGCTCGATGCATTTCGTCTCCATCGATCGCGAGAAGGGGCTGCTGACGCTGGAAGGTCCGACGGGACGATTGTTGGTCTGGCATGATCTCGAGGGCTGGACCGACGCGCCCGGCTCCGCATGGACCGTGCCCTTGCCGGCATGGGCCGTCACCGCGGAGCTGTGGGGCTGGGACGGATTGCGTCGACGCGTCCCTGTGGCGGGACCGGAGCATCGCTTCGCCGGGCTGAAGCCGGACGAGACCTATATGGTTTTCCTGCCCCGGCCTAAGCCCTGATCGACGGCGCATCATGGGCCTCGAGCCAAGCGCGCCGCAGCGTGCGCGCGACCTCTTCATAGGTGAAGCGCGCGGCGACATTCTCCAGCGCAGCGCGTGATGTCGCGCGCAGATCGTATTTTCCGACGGCGATGTCGTCGAGCAGGCGCGCGAGCGCCGCGCTGTCGCGCTCGGGCGCGACCCATCCGCCTTCGCCGATCACATCGGGGATCGCGCCGCCGGTGGAGCCGATCACTGGCACGCCGCAGCTCTGCGCCTCGATGATGACGCGGCCGAATTGCTCGCGGACGCGCGGCGTCGTGCGCGTGAACAAGATCAGCGCGTCGAGCCCGCGCATGAATTGCGCGACCTCATGCGGCGGCGCCCAATCGCGAAAGCTCACGCGCTCGCCGAGGCCGAGGCGCTCCACACGCGCGCGCAATTTGCCTTCATGCGGGCCGGCGCCGATCAGATCGAGGCTGACACTGGCCTCCGCGCGCGCGATCGCATCCAGCACATCGTCGAGCCCCTTCTCCTCGACGAGACGGCCGACATAGCCGATGCGCAATCCCGCGCCCCGCGGCTCCACGGCTCCGTCGGGACGGAAGCAGTCCTGATCCACGCCATAGCCGATCATCGTGACCGGACCCTCATAGCCGCCGGCCCTCACCACGGCCTCGGCGTCCGGGCTGCGCGCGAGAATATGCGCGCATTTCTTCAGCACGAAGCGGCGAATGGTCTCGAATGGCGGCGGCAGGGTCTTGAGTATGTTCTGATCGACCTCGAGCACGAGCGCTGCATCCTGCTTCGTCAGCGCGGCTTGCAGCGCCACTATGCTCCAAGGTTCTTCCCAAAGATGAAGCACATGCGGCCGCACCTTGCGCAGCAGGCGCGGGAGGCGCGGATAGAAATGCAGATACCAGTTCAACGGCCCAGCGCTCGGGAACAGGATCGGCAGCACATGCAGCTGCATGTCGGGGTCGATTGCGGGCTCGCCGATGAGCGAGCGGCCGAACTCGCGCCAATTTTTCGGCACGACGAGATGCAGATCGAGATCGCTCTGCCGGAGCAGGGGCGTGTAGCGCTGGCGGCCGCCTTTCTGGCCGACGGCGGAATGCGCGACGGAAACGACGCGCAGAGAGGAGGGGGCGCTCCGAAGCTCAGACACGGCCGAGCATCCTCGCGACGACGCCGGACACGCCGGTCAAATGCAGCTCGGCCATCGCCAGGCTTCTGGCGGCGCCATTCAGCGTGTTGCGCGGCAGGCTGAATACATTGCTCCGGCGCCGCATCACGCCCTTGCGCGTCGTCGCCGCCGAGGAAAAGCCCGCTCGCCGCGCGAGCTCGAAATCACGCTCGCCCGCATCGGCCGCGCGGCCGAAGGGAAAGGCGAAATGTCGAACCTCTCGGCCGAGCCGCTCGCGCAGGCGCTGACGGCAGGCTTCGAGCTCGGCGAGCGCCTCCGCTTCGGCGAGCGCCGAGACGCGCGGATGATCGACCGTATGCGCGCCGATCTCGACGAGCGGATCGCGCGCCAGCGATTCCAGCATGTCCCAGGAGATGGCGTGCTTCTCGCGCAGCTGCGCCTCGTCGAATCCATTCTCCGCGCAAAAGGCCGAATAGAGCGCGCCGGCGCGGGGGCCTTCCCAGGCCCGCTCGATCGCCGCATAGACGGCGCGCTTCTCTTGCGCGGTCTCGACTTTTACTGTCTCCCCGTCGTGAGCAATGCGGTCTTTGCTCAGGATGATGTCCTCGAGGCCGGCATGCCACATCGGCATTGTCGCATCGGGAATGCCCGTGGTCACGAAGAGCGTCACCGGCGCTCCATGCGCGCGGAACAGAGGGACGATCTCCTCGAAAGTGTCTCGGTAGCAATCATCGACGGAAAAATTCACGAAGCGATCGCCGGGCCGATTTGCGGCTGCGCGCTCTATCGCCTCTTCCATGGTCACGATCGACCAGCGCTGCGCCTTCACATAGACGAGCAGACGATCGAGATAGGCGAGATCGAGATAGAAATTGCGATTGGGCAGCCGCTCCCATAGCGCGCTCGGGGCGGCGCGATGAAAGGTGAGCAGGCAGCCGCGCGCGCCCCTCGCCGTGTCGAGGAGCGCGCCGATAGGTCGTAGCGCGGCCTCCATCGGCAGGACGTCTGTCAAGCTCGACGCGAGACTCATGGCCGCTCTCCTGGTCCAAGCAATTTTCGCAGCTTCGAAAAGCCCGCGCCACGCAGCTGCGGCAGCAGCACGAATGCTCCGGCCGCGGTGCAGACTGCGCAAGCTGCGGCGCCGGCGATGAGCCGCAGCGCGAGGGCGTTCGCTTGCGCCTCGATCATCCATCCGGCCGCGAGCATGGCGGCGCCGGGCGCGGCCGCCACGCATGTCAGCGACAATATCCGTCCACGATTGGGCAAGGCCCATGTCGTCCCCGCCAGCAATGTGAGGCTGCGCGCGCTCTCGCCGAGGCCGATCAGCAGCATGCCGAGGCCGAGCGGCGGCGCCAGCCATGCGCCGAGCGCGTTGATGACGATATTGACGAGATAGGCGCCGACGACGATCAGCGTCGCCCGCGCATTGCGGCCCTCGCTGTTGAGATGCCGCAGGAGAATCCATCCGAGCGTCGAGGCCCATAGGCCGATGGAGACGCCGCGCAGCGTCGCGCTGGCGAGCAGCAGGCCGGTCTCCGAGAAGGCGCCGCGGAAAAACACCAGCCGCACGATATCGGACGCGAAGACGAAGACGAAGGCGGACGCCGGCACGGTGAGCGCGAGGATAAGGCGCGTGATCGCTTCGATCTGACGATGGCTCTCGTCCTTCCGATAGCTCGACATATAGGCGAGGCCGACCGGCTGGCTGATGAGCAGCAGCGCCGTGTCCGAGAGCGTGCGTGAATAGTCGAGCGAGGCCACCGCGCCGGTGACGTTTCGCGAGGCCGCCAAGCGCTCGATCCAGACCTGCGTCTGTTCCGCGAAAGGAAGCGCGAGCAGCGGGCGCAGGCGCCACAGAAACTCGCGTCCGGCCGCAAAGATCATGGCGGGATGCGCGCCGCTCGGGTCCAGCGTGCGCTCCCGATAGCGCGACCAGAGGCCGAACAGCGCCAAGGCGATGAAGGAGAGGGTGAAGGGCCAGGCGAGCGCGCCGAACCAGCCGAGGAAGGCATAGAGGGCGAGGCCGATGATCATCGACAGATTCAAGAGGCCGGCGCGCAGATTGGAAAGTCGCGTCTTGCCGAGCGCGATCTCGCCCGCCGCCAGCGTGTTCACCAGCACAGAGGCCGGCATGGCGAAGCTCATGATCTCGACATAGCTCAGCGTCAGCGCCTTGCCCTCGGGCGTGAAGCCGCCGAGCATCAGATCGATCCACCATGCGCCCAGCGTCTGCACGCAGAGCATCACCGCAATGGCGGCGAGCGTCAGCGCGCAGCAGAGCGAGGCGAGCAGGCGAGGGGCGCGCCCTTCCGTCTGGGCGCGTTGCAGCATGGGGATGAGAATGGCCGGCGCGCTCTCATTCTGCAGAAAGCACAAGGGCAGCAAGATCACCGTGACGGCGCCTCTGTAGCCGTCGGCGAGCAGCGATGCGCCCAGCACTTGCGCCATCAATATCTCGCGCGCGAAGCCGAGAATCTTGCTGGCGAGCGCGCCGAGCATCAGCAGCGCGGCCATTTTGCGCGGCGCGGCGCGCGCCGCCGGCGCCGCGCTCGTGCTCGGAAGGCTCACCGAGGGCGCGGCGCTGCGGAGGCGCTGGGTCCAGCTCATCGGCGCCGCCGAAGGTCGAAGCCGTGACGCAGGCCCGGCGCCGGGACGGAGGCGAGCGCGAGCGCCATGAAGGTCCAGAAGAGAAAGCCGGCCTCGCCCGAGCCTATGCCGGCGAGCGGCAATTGCACGAGGAAGAAGGCGCCGAATGCGCCGAGCATGACGCTTTCCGCGCGGCCGTCGTTCAGCGCGCCGACGATCGCCGAGACAGTGACCCACACCAGCGCGAAGAGGCATATGAGACCGAAGACGATTCCCATCGACTGCCAGCAGGCGATGATCATTCCATCGACCGGCTGCGAGCCGGCGACGCCCGTGTCGACCGTGGTGAAACCGGCGCCGATCAGCGAGCTGTCGGAAAGATTCCATAGAGCGGAATATTGATCGATGCGCTCGCGCGCGCTGCCGTCGCGGCTGCCTTCCGTGAAGGTCGCCAATCTCGCGCTGATCGACTCGCCGAAGGGCGTCGCGATCAAGGCGACGATCGTCGCCGCGCATAGGCCGATCATCATGACGAACGAGCGTCCGCGCGTGGCGCGGAACAAGGCGCAGAACAGCATGGCCACGACGAGCGATATCCAGGCCGTGCGATAGAGCGAAAGAAACAGCGCGAGCGCCGCGGGCGCAGTGGCGATCTGAGACAGCCAATCGCTCTTGCGAAACCACACGAGCAGCAGCCCTACGGCGGTGAAGGTCGCAAAGCCCGCGGGCGCATTCATCGTGCTGAAGACGCGCACGCTATAGGGGACGGGCTGGCCGATCGAGGTGATCGGCGCATTCTGCATCCAATAGCGATCCCAGACGGCTGGATCGACATATTGCACGACGCCGTAGACGCCGATGATCGGCAAAGCGATCGCGAACACATTGGTGACGGCGGCTAGAATTTCGTCCTTGTCGGCGGTTTCCGCGAGCAGCATGGCGTAGAGCAGGGGAGCGAACCATTTGACGGTGTCGCGCGCGGCGCTCATCCACTCGCCTTTGAACAAGGTGAGGATCATCGCGTAGACGACGCAGGCGATGACCAAGAGCAGAGGCTCCATGCGCCGCATCCGGCCCGCCGAGGTCATGAGGCCGAGCATGTGGGAAAGAGGCGCCATGAGGCAGGCCAGCGGCCCCACCAGCATCAGGCTGCTCGTGTCATAGCCGAGGCGGACGTCGACAAGCCGTCTCACGAATGGCGTGAAGAGAAACAGGAGCAGCGCGGCTCCGACATGAGCCGAGGGTCCGCGTCGCCATGTCCACCATCCGACAGCCGCGCAGGCGAGCACATAGAGCGCGCGTGCGGGCGCGCCGAGGAAAGGCCCGACAGCGCCGGCGATCAGCAATGCGCCGAGCGCTGCGGCGCATCCGATCAAATGGTCGCGCGCGCCGTGCGCCGCGTCGCGACGGAGCGCGTTCTCTGTTCTGGCGCCAGCGAGACTCGCCATCTCCGCCTCAGGCCGTTACACGCGAAAAGCGTTGCTGGAATGGCGCCTCGTCGCGCTCCGTCATGTTGACGACGAGGCCGAGCAGTCGCCCGCCGGAAGCCGTGAGCCCCTCGGTCGCCGCGAGCGCTTCCTCCGCAGAGCATCCTCCGGCGCGCGCGCAGAACAGGATCGAATCCGCCTGACGAGCCAGAAGGCGCGCGTCCAATGCATCCGCTGGCGGGCAGTCGAGCAGGACGAGTTCATAGTCGCGCGTCGCTTTCACCACGGTCTCGATGCGCTTGCCGATCTGCGGCGGCGCCGCTTTGCCGGAGGCGCCGAGAGGCAGAGCGTCGAGCATTCGCGAGGCGGTTCCCGTCACGCAGTCCCGCAGAGGCGACGTTGCGTCCAGCGCCTCGAGCAGGCCCGGGCCGTGCTCGAGGTCGAGCGCGGATTCGAAGCAGGGATTGGCGCGGTCGCATTCGACGACCAGCACGCGATGCCCCATCGTCGCCGCGAAATGCGCCAGGGCGAGAGTGAGGAATGTCTTGCCGTCGCCGCGCGCGGGCGAGGTCACGGCGATGATTCTCGAACCTTTCGCCTCGCCGATGCGCGCGCTCGAATAGATCTCGAACAACGCGCGTTGCGCAGGCTCGTCGCTCTCCGCGAGCTTGGTGAGAGCCTTCAAAGGCAGGGCGCGATCTCGACGCTCGAGCAGGCCGAAGAGCTTGCCGTGCGCGCTGCGCAAATGCGGCAGCTCGACGCAGAGCGCGTCGCCGGCGAGAGCGGCGAGCTCGGCCGAGCCGCGCAGGGTCTTGTCGAAGCGGTCGCGCAAAATCGCCGCCGTGGCTCCGAGCAGCGTGGCCAGCGTCAATCCCGCAGCGAGGAACGGCAGCTTCTTCGGGAAGTAGGGCTGATTGGGGAACTCGGCCAAGCCCACGAGGCGCGTGCTACCGTTCAGCACGCGACGATCCGCATCGAGCTCGCTGGCGCGCTTGTACAGCTCGGAATATTGGCGCCTCTTCATATCGACGCCATGCACCAGCGTCTCTATGGAGCCCTGGTCGATCATTGCGTCGCCGACCTCTGTCTTGGCGCCCTCCACTTTGGCTTTCAGCGAGGCGACGAGCGAGTTGGCGGCTTCGTAATTGCGTTTCACCGCGGCGGCGACGCCGGCGACCTCGGCGGCGAGCCGTCGCTGGGCGATGTCGCGCTCCTGCTCCAGCTCGCGCATGGCGGGATGCCGATCGCCGAGCGTGGTCCGGGCGGAAGCGAGCCGGATCTCGATCATGGTGATCTGCTGCTTGAGATCGGAAACGCTGCGGCTCGCCAGCACGGCGGGCGAGTCGGCCAAGCCCTTTCCCTTGTTCGCGGTGATCTCCTTCAACCGCGCCGACGCCTCCGCGCGCGTGGCCTCGGCGGTGGAGAGCTGCTGTGTGAGGCTGGTGAGGCGTTCGGAATCGATCAGCGCATTGGTTCCGCGCGCGAGGCCTTTCTTCCGCTTGTATTCTTGAATCTTGCCGTCGTCGTCGCGCAATTCGGTCTCGAGCCGATGGACCTCGGCCCACAGCCAATCCGCGGCGTGCTGGCGCCCGGACGACAGGTTCGCGCGCTGGTCGTCGAGGAAGGCGGCGATCAGCGCATTGGCCATCCTCTGCGCTATTTCCGGCCGAGTGGATTGGTACGAAATGCCGATGACGCGCGATCGCCCGACATTGCCGATGGAATAGCGCGTGCGGACGAACTCGACGAGCGCGTCGGAGTCTTCTCTCAGCTTGTCGCAGCCCGAGCGGCGGCCGAGCTTCTCCAGCAAGGCGCCGATCCCTTTGCTCGCGGCGCAATCCTGCAACGCCAGTTCGAGAATGCCCGGCGAGGCGATCGCCGCCTTCAGCACGCGCGACGAGCCGATGATGAGAAGCTGACTCTCCATATCGGCGGGATCGCCGGCCTTCTGCGCCCAAACGGCGGAAGAATTATTGTCGCCGGGCTCCTGCTCGGCGACGATCACCGAGCCTGTCGCCATATATTGGACCGGCAGCACCAGGAGCGCTGCGATGAATGCGCCGAGGATCGTGATGAAAATCACCACGAATATCACTTTGCGTCGCCACAGCGCGGCGAGCAGGCCGCGTCCCGGCGGGTCTGCGGCATAGCTCGTCGCGCGCCTCGGCTCCAGATCGGAAACGGTTGCGCCTAGATTGTCATAGGCCATGCGGGCGTCCAATTCGATTGCTTGCCGCGCTCGCGATCTGCGATCGTTCGGTCCACGAGATCTTTGAATTCTCGCCGAAAGCGCTCGGCCGAAAAATTCTGCGCTTGCCTTCGGCAGGCTGTGCGGGAAAACTGATCCTCTTCCGCGACAAATCTGCGTAGGCAATCGGCGATGTCCGCCGGCGTCGCATTCGCGAAGAACATTCCCGAACGCGGCTCCCTCGCGGACACCGATTCTCTCGCGCCGCCACGATCGAGCGCCAGCACCGGCGTTCCTTCCGACATGGCCTCGACCACGACGATGCCGAAATCCTCCTCGGCGGCGAAAACAAAAGCGCGCGCGGAGGCCATCAGATAGCGAAGCCGCTCATCGCTGACGAAGCCTTCGAAGGAGACATTGTCGGTTGCGATCTTGCGCAGGCGCGCGGCCTCTGGGCCGTCTCCCGCGACAATCAGCCGAAGATCTTCCAGCTCGGCGAAAGCCCTCACGATCGCTTCGACATTCTTATACGGCACGAGTCGGCTGGCGGTGAGGAAATAGGGCTGACGTGAGACCTCTCCGCCTCGGCCGAGCGAGACCGGCGGATAGATTACTTTTGCTTTCCGCCCATATGATTTCTTTATGCGTCGCGCGACGAATTGCGAATTGGCGACCAGCACGTCCGGCCCATTCGCCGTTCGCGTATCCCAGATGCGCAGGTAATGAAGCAATATGCGGGCGACGGCTCCTTTGATCCCTTTCTCGAAGCCATTGTTGCGCAAATATTGATGCTGCATGTCCCAAGCATATCGCATCGGCGAATGCACATAGGAAATGTGAATCTGATCGGGGCCCGTCAGCACGCCCTTCGCGGTGGCGAAGCTGCTGGAGATGACGAGGTCGTAGGAGGAGAGATCGAACTGCTCGATCGCCAATGGCATCAACGGCAGATACAAGCGATGATGCGTGCCGACGAAAGGAGCGTTTTGCAGAAAGCTCGTCGTCTCGCGGCCGATGCCGATCATGGCGCGATCTGCGGGTGGGAGAACATCGAAGAGCGAAAAGACATGCGCTTGCGGATAGCATTGCAAAATTTCGCCGAGGACGCGCTCGGCGCCGCCCAAGACATAGAGCCAGTCGTGCACAACCGCGACACGCATCAGAGAAATCTTCCCCTCGTGGTTCCAGGGCGCTCGTCCATGCGATCACAATCGACGAGGTAGGGCCAATTACGACTTTAAATAAATGCACTGGCGGCGAGGCCTTTCGGCGGTCCTCGAGGTGGAATGCTCCTCCGCTCGCTGCGGGCATTTGTACGATTCCGCTTACGCTCTCGTAAAGTAATTTTTTGTTAAGCATAGTTAACGTGGAAGCGCTCGACTTTTCGGCAAGAGCATCTTCGGCGGCGTAACGTGCAAACGCTCCACGTCGAAAGAGCGAGCGATCTTCGTGGATTGAAGAGCGATCGAGGTGATGCGTTTCGATCGCGTGATCGGCGGTCTCTCGCTCCGCGAGCGCCTATAGTCCGAGCAGCGCCATACGGCGCTCGCCGGCGCTGCGGCGATCCGACGTCTCTGGTCGAGACAAATGATCACGCGAATGAGGCGCGCGGATCTGTTGATGATGATCTCGCGGCGTCGACGCGCTCGGCAAGTTCGCGAGCGTGAAAGCCTAGAAACGTGGATCGCCGAGTGCATGCGGCCGCAAAGGTCGACTTGCTGATCGGTGTCGGCCCGCGCCGCTCGAGGAGGTGGGCCCCCTCTCGCGGTCGGGAGTGCGTGTCGGGCCGTGGCCACGGCGGCTGCGCCAGGCGGTTTCCGCGCGAGCTTGTGAGAAATACGCTTTTGGGGTCTAGACAAGGCCGGCGGGGCTTTCTATAAGCCCGCTCTCGGCGTCGCGAGGCGCCTAGGCCCAGGTAGCTCAGTTGGTAGAGCATGCGACTGAAAATCGCAGTGTCGGTGGTTCGATTCCGCCCCTGGGCACCACTCCCGCCTACGACGAAAACCCGCACTAGAGCCTGTTAAATCAACGGGTTGGCGCGCACTAGCCATGCCATGCAGGGCCTGCGGTGCGGCCGCTTCGGGAGAAAATCCGGTCCAATCTCGATCTCACCGGGGTTCTGCGCCGACATCGCGGCCATATGATCGAGAAGCGACGTCATCGCTAGGCCGTTCCGAGCGGCGGCCGGCCCGCGCTTCGTCATCGCTGCTCTCGCTCCCGAGGCCTCCCGGTATGGGGAGGTCTGCGGCCTAGAATGACGAGATCCGCTGCTCGAAATCCGCATCGACGCGATATCGAGAGTCCGACGCGGGTCGGGACAATGTCTCTTTGAATGTCGACGCATTTCCCGATCGCGCCTTCGAAGGAAGAGTGACGCAGATAGTGGATGCGCCGGCGGAGCGAGGTGGAAGCAAAATCGTCGTCACCACGTCGAATCCCGATCTCGCGCTGACGCCGGGCAAGACGGCGAAGGGCGGAAGACGCTGCGCCTTCGAGCATCGTCGCAGCCACGAAGATCAGCGGCCCGCTTCGGCGGCGTCGGCTGCCAGCCATTCCCGCCATATGGCGAGCAGCACGGCGAGAATCAGTGGGCCGAGGAATAGTCCGACGAAGCCGAAGGCGAGCAGGCCGCCCATCACGCCGAGGAAGACGACGACGAGAGGGATATCGGCCGCGTTGCTGATGAGGAGAGGCTTGAGAATATTGTCGGTCGGGTTGACGATGAGCGCGCCCCAGGCGAGCAGCCCCAGGCCTGCGCCGATCTGATCGGTGAGAAGAAGCCAGACGCCGAGCGGCGCCCAGATCGCCACTGTTCCGACGAAGGGGATGAGCGCAGCCAGGGCTGTCAGCACGCCGAGCAGAACGGGCGGTCCGGCGCTGAGGAACGCATAGCCGACGCCGGCAATGAAGCCCTGCGCCATCGCGCTGATGATCAGGCCCGACACGACCGCATTCGACGTGGTCTCGACGGCTCGGAAATATTGATCCGCCGTCTCCCCGACGACTCGACGGAGCCCGACGCGAATTTGCTCGAGCATGAGGTCGCCGTCGCGGTAGAAGAAGAACAGCGCGATCGCCATGACGCCGAATTGCGCAATGCTGCGGCCGACCGCGCCGACGACCCCGGCGAGCTGGCGCATCCAGGGCTCCAGCCATTCGTTGATCTGCTGCTTACGAAATTCCGGATTGTTCACGAGATCGTTCAGCGTGGGGCCGATCACCGGGAGGCGCTTGATCGCGTTGGGCAGGACCAGCGGCTCGTCCGCATATTTGGTCGAGATGTCGCGATAGGCGGCGACCGCCTCGCTCTGCAGATCGATCAGCAGCACCGACACCGGAACGACGATGAGGACGATCAGCAGGATCGTCGTGACCGCGGCGGCGAGATTGCGCCGCTGTCCGCAGAGGCGAAGGCAGCGGCGATAGGCGGCGTCCGTGGCATGAGCGAGAATGGCGGCCCAGACGAGCGGCGCCCAGAAGGGGCTGATGACGAGGACGCCGAGCCCGATCATTCCGGCGAGCAGGATGAGGCCGAATATCTGTCGATTCTGCATGTCGGCCTCCGGCTGCGTTCGGGCTTTTCGGCGCGCGCCGAGCAGTCGGATATCTCGCGCGGCTTCGGGTCCGCGCCAATCATATATGGATGCGAGCGCGCCTCACATAGCCATGCGCCGCATATCGGCCCCGCGTGAGGGAAAATCGCTCGCGGCGGGTTCGTATCCTGCCGCCCCTCGAGCGAGGGGCGGCAGCTTTTCCACTCTGGTTCCCTGGGAGCATCATGGAGTCAGAGCAGGCTCGCTCTTGCGAGTTCCGTCGAGCGCGTCAGTCGATGATCGCCTTCACGCCGTCTTCGCCCAGCAGACGTTTCATGTTCAGCAAAATCTGCGCGGTCACGCCGAACACGGCGAGCGCCATCCAGCCGAAGAACACGAAGCCCCAGTGCAGCGGAGCGACGAACAGCTCCTCCATGAACCAGAAGGTGTGGCCCCACTCGTTCAGCCCGACATTGGGAATGATCATGAACGGACCGATCGTCAGGATCAGAAAGGCCAGCGAATAGCCCTTGGAGAAATAGGGCAACCGGGTCTTGGCGTAGAAGAACGAGCCGACGCCCACGATCGAGTAGATGGGATAGCTCAGATAGAACTCGATGATATGGCTCGGCGTGAAGTCGGTGTCGCGGATCACCGTCATGTGCCAAGTGCCGTCTTGTTCAGTAAAGAAGCTCGCGCCGAAGTAGATCGCTATGCCGTAAACGACCAGCCATTGCGCGAGGCAGACCCAGCGCCGCAATTCTTCGCGCGTGCTCAGCGCGTCCATGTCGCGCGTGCGCGTCTTCCACAGATAACCGGCGAGGCCGAGGCCAGTGACCAGCTCCAGCGGAATCTCGGTCCAGAGCATCGTCAGCCAATAGGTCTGGAATTCTGGGGCGAAGGAGTCGAGACCGGCGCGCCATCCGTAAATCTGCTCATAGATGCGAATGAACAGATAGAAGGTGACGAGCCCGCCGGCGGCGATCCACATAGGCTTCAGATCGACGATAACGACGTCTGTACTGTCGGCCGCGCCGGTTTTTCCGGCTGCTTCTGTCGTTAGACTCATGTTTCTCTCCTCGAGATTGGCTTCGCATCACGGTTTTGCAAAGCCTCGCTCAAAGGGATAAGAGCAGTATTCTCAAAGACAAAGTGCATATTGTTCATTGCGCTATGACGAAAATTCAAGTGCCGGCGACGTTTTTCGACGTCGAAAGCGCGGCCGTCACTCATATCAAAAAAGGAAGCGCCTCCGCCTGTGGAGCGCGAAGCCAAGGACGTCGGCGGGGGAGGCGCGCCTCAGTGGCTTTCGTCGGGCGGGCCGGGGAGCGGCAGGATTTCTATGCCCTCCTCGAGCAGCGCCTTGGCTTCCTCGAAGCTGGCGCGTCCGCGAATGGGGCGGTTCTCGGCCTCGCCATCCTGCATCCGCCGCGCCTCGTTCGGGAAGCGGTCACCGACGTCTTCCGTCGCGGCGACGACCTTTTGGCGCAGCTCCTGGATCATCGCCCGCAGCGCCGCATGGCGCTCGTCGAGCAGAGCGGGGACGCCCGCCTCGTCCTCACGCGCTCGGGACGAGCGGCGGGCCACATTCGGCGCCATGATCGCCTTGGCGACCTGGGTCGAATGGCAGAAGGGGCAGCTGACCGCGCCTTGCGCGGCCTGCGCGTCATAGGCTTCGCTATCGCGAAACCAGCTTTCGAATTCGTGTCCTTCCGAGCAGATCAGCCGGTAGAGAATCACGGCGCCGGCTCGCCCGTGGCGAGCAGCGGATCGAGCTCGCCGGCGCCGTCCAGAGCATAGAGATCGTCGCAGCCGCCGATCGGACGGCCGTCGATGAAAATCTGCGGCACTGTGGTCCGGCCCTCGGCCAGCCGGCTCATCTCGGCGCGCTTCTGCGCGTCGCCGTCGACGGCGATCTCTTCATAAGCGGCGCCTTTGATGTCGAGCAGCTGCTTGGCGGCGCGGCAATAGGGGCAGGTTCTCGTGGTGTAGATGACGATCTGCGGCATGACGGTTCCGTGACCTTTCGCGCGCTCTTATAAGCGCTTCCAGCGCATGGCTGCAACGGAGGCCTTTGCTTCAGCTCTGGCCGACGACGCGAGCGTAGACCAGCACGTCGACGCGCGTCGCCCGCGCCCGCAGCAAGACGCGGGCCGCGGCGTTGGCCGTCGCGCCAGAGGTCAGCACATCGTCGACGAGCACGATGTTGCGGCCTTCGATCTGAGGCTTTTTCTCCTCGCGCAGGCGGAAGGCGCCCTGCATGTTCGCTGAGCGCTGGCCGCGCGTCAGCCCCACTTGCGGCGGCGTCGGCTTCACGCGCTCCAGCGCCAGAGCCTCTACCGGAACGGCGCTCTCCCGCGCGATCACATGGGCGAGCGCCGCCGATTGGTTGAAGCGCCGCGACAGCAGGCGCATTCGGTGCAGGGGAATGGGAACCAGCAGATCGGCGTCGGAGAGAATCTCGGCGCCAGCGCGCGCCATCCAGCGGCCGAGCGGCTCGGCGAGCTCCAGGCGATCATAATATTTCAGTCTGTGGGCGAGGCTGCGCGCGCGGTCGCTGTCATAACGCACGACCGCGCGCGCCCGCGTGAAGACGGGCGGATCGGCGGCGGCCTCCAGCGAGATCATGCCGGGGCCGAAATCGCGCTCGAAGGGCGTTCCCAGCCGCTCGCAATAGGGCTGCTCGATAAAGCCCATCTCGCCCCAGCAGCGCGGGCAGAGCGCGCCATGGCTCGCCACCGCTCTGCGGCAGACGAGGCAGACGGGCGGATAGACGATATCGAGCAGGCGCGCGCCTATGCTGCCGATGAGGCCGGCGGCGCGCCCGAGCATGGCTCAGACCTCGACCTGACCGCCGAGCTCGACGACGCGGCCCGAGGGGATTTGGAAGAATTCCGTCGCCGGCAGCGCGTTGCGGTGCATGAATTGGAAGATGTGGATCCGCAGCCGTCGCCAGCGCGAGCGCCCGAGCGGCGTCACGGTGAGCCGGCCGACGAAGAAGGAGGTGTTCATCATATTGAATGTCAGCGGGCTCGATATGGTGTCGAGCATCAAGGCGCAGGGAATATTGGGCTGCTCCATGAAGCCGTAGTTCAGCTCCATCGCGTAGAAATGATCGTCGAGCGACACAGTCTCGACGCGCCGCGCGCGATCGACGCGCGGCGTGTTGGCGGTGGCCACATGCAGCAGCACGATATGCTGATGCAGGACCTTATTGTGCTTGAGATTATGCAGCAGCGCGACCGGCACGACATCGGTGCGGCTGGTCAGATAGACGGCGACGCCATCTACGCGCGGCTTGCCGTGGAACTTCGCGACGAAATCGGCGATCGGAAACGTGTCGCGCTCGAGCGCCTTGCGCATGGCCTCGAAGCCCTCGCTCCAGCAGCTCATCAGGAAGAAGAGGATGGCGGCGACGACGAGAGGAATCCAGCCGCCTTCGAAGAATTTGATGAGATTGGCGGCGACGAAGGAGACGTCCACGACGAGAAACATTCCGCCGACGGCGATCGAGAGCGGCAGGCTCCAGCGCCAGATGGAGCGCATGGCGATGAACATCAGCGCCGTCGTCAGCAGCATGGTCAGCGAGACCGCGATGCCGAAGGCGGCGGCGAGGTTTTCCGAGGAGCGAAACGTGATGGTCAGAACGAGCGTCAGCGCCATCAGCGTCCAATTGACGAAGCCGACATAGATCTGGCCATAGCTCTGCGCCGATGTCTGCGTGATGGCGAGGCGCGGCGACAGGCCGAGCTGGATCGCCTGCCGCGCCATGGAGAAAGCGCCGGTGACGATCGCCTGGCTCGCTATGACGGTGGCGAGCGTCGCCAGCGCGACCAGCGGCAATTGCAGCGGGGCGGGGCAGAGATCGAAGAAAGGATTCTCCGTCACGGAGCCCTCGACGAGCAGCGCCGTCTGGCCCGCGTAGACGAGGACGAGCGACGGCAGCACCAGCCCGTACCAAGCGAGGCGAATAGGGCGCCGCCCGAAATGGCCCATATCCGCATAGAGCGCCTCGGCGCCGGTGGCGCAGAGGAACACGGCGCCGAGCAGCAGAAATCCTTCGAACCCATGGGTGAAGAGATAATGCAGCCCGACGCGTGGATCGACAGCGGAAAGAACGCTCGGATGCGCGATGACGCCGCGCGCGCCGAGGACCGCTATCGAGACGAACCATAGCGCCATCACCGGGCCGAAGAGGCGCGAGATGCGCTCAGTGCCCTGTGGCTGCAAGGCGAACAGGCCGATGAGCACGACGACGGAGAGTGGAACCACATAGGGCGCGAGCGCGGGCAGGGGCGCCTTCAGCCCCTCGAGCGCGCTCAGCACGGAGATCGCCGGCGTGATCGCGCCATCGCCGAACAGCAGCGCCGCGCCCAGCATGCCGATCGCGATGATCGCCGGATGGCGCCCATGCTTCATGCCGAGCAGCGACATCAGCGCGAGTATGCCGCCTTCGCCGTCATTGTCGGCGCGCATGATGACGGCGACATATTTGACCGAGGTGACGATGATCAATGTCCAGACGATCAGCGACAACATGCCGAGCGCCGTCTCGGCGCTCACATGCCCGCCGGACCAGTCGAGCGCCGTCTTGATCGTATAGAGCGGGCTGGTGCCGATGTCGCCGAAGACGACGCCGAGGGCGCCCAGCATCAGAGCCTTCACGCCGTTCTCGCCGGCGTGCGCAGTCGAATTCGCCATAAAAACTTGCCTCACGCCTCTTCGGCGGCCAGATTTTCGTCTTCGAACAGGCCCGTCGGCAGTCCGTCTATGCTCTGCCGGTTCTTCTCGCGGCGATAGGCGTCGAGCGCATCTTCACCCTTGGAGGCGGCCCAGCGGTCGAGCCCGTCGCGCTCGCCGGCGTAATCATACAGCGGCACGGCGAAGCCGCAGGAAGTCTGCACCGATTCCACATCGAGCAGGATCATTTGTCGCGCGCCCGGCGGCTCCGCGCCGCCGAAGGCGGAGCGCAGCAGCCGCGCATAATCCTCGCCGCCGCGCGCCAGCGCCCGGCCGCGGCCATAGAGGCGCAGGATCAGCGGCGCGCCGTCGAGCGCGCAGAACATGAAAGTGAGGCGCCCGTCCGCGCGCATATGCGCGGCCGTCTCATTGCCGCTGCCGGTGCGATCGATATAGACGGCCGTGCGCTCGTCGATAAGGCGCAGCGTGTCGGCGCTCTTGGGCGAGACATTTACGCGCGAGGTGGGAGCGGCGGAGGCGACGAAGAAGAGCCTCTGCTTCTCGATGAAGTCGCGATGCTGCGGCTCGATCGATGCGAAGAATTTGCTCATGACGCGCGATTCCGGTGCTTGCCCCGCGTCAGCCTAGCAGGCCGGCGTTTTTGGGGGCAAGCGGATTATCCTGCAGCGCGGCGGCGTCCGGCGTGTCCGGCGCCGGTATGCCCGCGACGGCGGCGTAGAGCTTTTCGACGAAGGACGGGTCCAAATCCTTGACGATGAAGACGAGGCGTGTGCGCCGATCGGCGTCCGGCCAGGCGGCGAGGCGATGCGGCGGATGGAAGACATGCTGCACGCCATGCACGGCCACGGGCCGTTCGCGATCGTCGGTGAGGCCAACGATTCCCTTCACGCGCAAGAGATGCGGACCATGCGCCTGCCGCAAGATCTCGACGAACATGTCGAAAGCCTGCGGGCTGAGCGGCGCGTCGCTCGTGATGCAAAAGGCGCGAATATGCGCGTCGTGGCGATTCACGTCCTGATGCGCATGGCCGTGGTGGTGGTCATGATCGTGATGATGGTGATCGTGATGATGGTGATGCGCTTCATGCGCCGCCGCGACCGCCTCGTCATTGAGCCATTTGGCGACCTGCGGAATCTTGCCGGAGGCGTCATAGAGACCGCAGTCGAGCAGAGCGGCGGGGCTCGCCTCTCCCGTCGCGGCGATGAGCCGGCGCGCCGCCGGATTGAGCCGAGCGAGGCGCTGGTCGAGCGCCTCGAGACGGGAGGCGCCCTCGGGAAGGTCAGTCTTGGTGATGACCAGCCGATCGGCGACGGCGGCCTGCTTCACCGCCTCCTCATGCGCGTCCAGCGTCGCGGCGCCATTCACGGCGTCGACCAGCGAGACGACGCCGTCCAGCCGATAGCGCAGCGCGAGATAGGGATGCGACATGATGGTGTGGAGAATGGGCGCCGGATCGGCGAGCCCGGTCGTCTCCAGCACGACGCGGCGGAAGGGGCGGATGCGGCCATTGTCGAGCTTGCGCAGCGCATCCTCGAGCGCGGCGACGAGATCGCCGCGGATCGAGCAGCAGATGCAGCCCGAGCTCATGACGATCATGTCGCCTTCGACATTCTCGACCAGCAGATGATCTATGCCGACCTCGCCGAACTCATTGATGAGCACCAGAGTGTCGGCGAGCTCGGGCGAGGCGAGCAGGCGGTTGAGCAGGGTTGTCTTGCCGGCGCCGAGAAAGCCGGTGAGGATCGTCAGCGGAATGGGCGGCGGTGGACGACGCGGCTCGGAACGCTCGGTCATTGTCGAATCATTGCTCATTGTCTGGGCGCGGCGGCGCATGATCGCCGATCGCATGCTTGTCATTCTTGGCGGAGACGTTCTTGCCAGGCGTCTTCGCCGCGGCCTTGGCGGCCGGAGCCTTCGCCGGCGCTTTGGCGGCGACATTCTTACCCTGGATGGGCTTGCCCTGACCAGACTTGGCGGGCGCGGGCTTCGCCGCCTTCGCGGGCTTTTCCGTCGCATCCGTCTCGATGGCGGCTTCCTGCGGCGGCGTCTTCGCCTTGGCTGTCTTTTCCTTGGTCGCCTTTTCTTTGGCCGGCGCATGCGCGGCCTTTACCGCCGCCTTGCGGCTGTGGCGCATGGAGAGCGCGTCTGGCGCCGGGCGGCTTATCGGCGAGGCGGCGGCGGCCGGCGGCTCATGGGCGTAGGCGGTGACAGTCGAGGGCGAGCCGACCGGCGTGCCAGGATCGCGCACCCCGGCGACCGGACCCTCATAGCCAGGAGCGCGGCCGAGATGCACCGGTGTCGGCTCGAAGCGCGCGCGGGGCAGGGCGGCGATGGTCTTGACGTTGACCTGATCGGTCGAGCCGTTCTCGCGCGGAATGGCGACATTCATATCCTCGACCTCGGCCATATATTCGGCGTTGGCCTTGCCGCGATGGCGGCAGACGCTGTCGCGCATGTCCGGCGCCTGGCCGACGCCGAAGGTCGGCAAAGAGGCGACCGAGCCCGAGGGCGAGCCGGTCATGAAGGCGCGGTCGAGCAGCGAGGCGGCCTTGGCCGTGCGGGCGGCCGCCGTGGGCGCGCCCAGAACCACGGCAATGAGCTTCTGCCCGCCATGGGTGGCGCTGGCCACCAGATTATAGCCGGCGGGGCAGGTGAAGCCGGTCTTCATGCCGTCCGCGCCCGGATAGCGGCCGAGCAGGCCGTTATGGGTCGGGTGGATCTGCCGGCCGAGCTGCATCGCGCCAATGTTGAAAAAGCCCGAGGATTCGGGAAATTCCGTCAGCAGCGCGCGGCCGAGAATGGCGAGATCGCGCGCCGAGGTCACTTGCCGGTCGTCCGGCAGACCGTTGGGATTGGCCCAATAGGACTCGCGCATGCCGAGCTTGGCCGAGGCGCGGTTCATCTCATCGGCGAAAGCCTCCACCGAGCCGGAGACGCCCTCCGCTATGGTGACGGCTATGTCATTGGCGGATTTGACCATCAGCATGACCAGCGCATTGCGCAGCGTCACCTCCGAGCCGACCGGAAAGCCCATTTTCGACGGCGCCATGGAGAGCGCGCGGGGCGAGACGATCATCGGCGTGTCATATTGAATGCGGCCGGAACGCACCGCGTCCAGCGCCACATAGACGGTCATCAGCTTGGTCAGCGAGGCGGGATACCAGCTCTGGGTCGCCTGCTCCTGCGCCAGAACCTGCCCGCTGGAGACATCGATGACGACGGAGGGGGCCGCCGACGCCGTCGACGCTGCGACAATGGCGGCTGCGACGAAAAAGCTGCGTAGGGTCGGTTTCACGCTCATGTTCATCCGATCGGCCTCGACCTCGGCCGTTTTGCGGCCGCGCGTTCGATTCGAGACATAGTCTCGCTCCAAGGACGGCCCGAATATGGGCCGAATGTGGCGTAAACGCGCTCTGCGCCGTTTCGGGACGCCGAAAAGCGCCGTTATGGACAACGGTTAGTACGCCCGGACGATCAAAATTCGTTCCAACTTCCGGCGAGCCGGCGTAGGCTCGGCCGGCCATTTCGCAATTTTGCGGCCGCCGTGTGCTCGGCTAGCTGGGCCGCCAATTCTGGTTGGGCAGAATGAAAAGCTTATATTGGTCGTAATAATTCAATCTGGATGCGACCAATAGGCGCGCGAGGTTTCGTCGTCCGCTGAGCCGCCCGCCGAAGCGGTCAATGGAAGTTGAAGGTCTGCTCGAAATCACGGCAGTCGGTGTCCATGTCGAAGGGCGGCGGCGGCAGCTTCAGCGCGGTGATCATGCCCGCCGCGACCAGCGCTCGGGCGTTATTGTCGTAGTTCGAGAAAGTGGCTCTGGTGACGCGGCCTCTGAAATCGACATGGAATTTGATGGTCACTGTTCCGCGTCCCAGATTCAGCTTCGGCGCGCGTTCGCGGAGCTGCTGGGTGACGGTCTGTATCCAGACCTTGTTTTCCGGGATCGCCATGCAGGCGGCGAGCGTCGGCCGCTCCGAGGGGCCGAAAAGAAATTGTGCGAAGGCCGCCGGCGACACGCCGATCAGACAAAATACGATGATTGCTCGAAACATGATGCGTGGCCTCCGGTCCGCCGGGCTCATGGATAGTAGAAGCTCTGCGAGAATAAGTGGCACTTGCCGCCGGCCGCCTTGCGGGCCGAGGCCGGTGGCGGCGGCAATTTGAGCGAGGAAATCGTGCTCAAGGCGAGGAGCGCCTGTTCGTTATTGCTGGCTTTCACGACATTCGCATCGGCCACTCGGCCGGCGGCGTCGACGCAGAAATGCACGGTCACAGACCCATGCCCGAGCCAGAGGCGCGAGGTGTGCTCTTTGGCCTGACGGGCGATCGTCCTCTTCCACTGCTCATATTCCACCTGGGCGGCGTCCCGCGCGGGGTCTGCCGTTCCGCCGAGCCCGTCGAAAATCGATTGCGCCACAACCGGCTGGGAGAGCGCGAGCAGACAAGCCATAAAAATCGTCGCCGCTTTCATCAATTCGGTCCTCGAACGAAACATAGCGCCTGGAAATTCGCCGCCCGCGCCTTGTGATCTATGAATATCCGAACGCGTAGCGCGGTCAATAAGGTGAGTGATTTCGTCGAGCGCTGGCCGGTTTTCCTGTTATTCGTTTCGGTCTTTTCTTGCGGCGCCGAGCGCGCCTCGCGGTGGGGCGACGCGATTGAGGGCAGTGATCGACAAAAACCCGCCGATCCAGGCGCCGAGCGCGGCAAACAGCACATAGGCCCAGTTGGACGTGTAGCTGATGACCGCGAAAGCGGAGAGGAGATACCACACGCTGCTCCAGCTCGCGGCGGCGACGCGACGGCGTTCGGAAACCGCAGCGTTGAAGAACACATAGACGGCGTCGGTCACGGCGGTCGACAGGGCGACGCCCGCGGCGATGGCGGGGTCGAAAGGCGGAATGTCCATTGCTGCGGTCTCCGATTGGCGTCGTGTCCAATCGGCTCTAGATGGCGCGAATTCGATGCTGACGAAGGGGTTTCTTTGCGGGCGAATCGTTAATCTTCTCCGAGCAGCCACCAGAGATCTGATCCGCTAATCTCACCCGCATCATGCTGCTCGAAGAGCTTTCGGGCTGGCTCGTCCAAATTGCTCGTTGCTCGGCGGAATTTCTCCCGCCGTTCTATAAATTCTATGTGATCCCACAGATAGGCGGGCGAAACTTCACCGGTGTCGAGCCGCGCTAGCAGGCTTTGGAATTCCGCTTTGACTTGCGGGCTTTGGACACCCAAAAAATCGGCGCGTTTCAGCAGCGCGACACGTTCCTTGCCGCTCGGCGGCCGGGTCAGGGCTCTCTTCCTGGGCGCGCTCATCGGCCGCCATTCGAGGCTCGCCCGCGCTAATAAGCACGAGCGATCAATATCTCCTCCACCGCCGGCCGGCCGGTGAAGACACAAACGCCCGTCGGCGCGCTCTGCTGGAGCGGAATATTGCGCAGCGTCAGCTTCAACGCCTTCAGCCGCGTCTCCACCTCCTCGAGCTCCGCGCCGGTCGGCCGCGCCCAGGGCGCGCGCACCCAGCCCTTGAAGGCCGCCGCGGCCTCGTCGTCCTCCGCCGCCTTGCCGAAATAATCGGCGATCTCGGCGAAGCGCGTCAGATCGGAGCGGATATTCGCCTCGAGTCGCGCCTTGGCCTCGGCGAACAGCGCCGCCTGGATTTCCGCCAGCAGGGCAGGGACCGCGCCCACGAATTCCGCGCGGGGCGTCGCCGTCGAGACGATCTTGTCGCCGTCGCGCAGGCGGTCGCGGCGGATCAGCGTCACAACGTCATTGGCGGCGTCGCGTGGGCCGATCTCGAGGATGATCGGCGCGCCGCGGCGCACCCAGTCCCAGCGCTTATTGGCGGCGCGCGCCGGCTTCTTGTCGACGATCGCGCGCAATGGCGCGCCCAGCGCGAAAACCCCGTCCAGCTCGGCTTTCAGCCTGTCGCAGAAGGCGAGCACCTCGGCGTCCTCGGGCTTCTCGCGCAGCATGGGCACGATCACCACCTGACGCGGGGCGATGGCCGGCGGAAGGCGCAGCCCGTCATCGTCGCCATGGGTCATGATCACGCCGCCGATGAGCCGCGTCGAGACGCCCCAGCTCGTCGTGTGGCAATATTCCAGCTCGCCGCTCGCGCTCTGGAAGCGGATGTTCTGCGCGTGAGCGAAATTGGTTCCGAGATAATGCGAGGTGCCGGCCTGCAGCGCCTTGCCGTCCTGCATCATCGCCTCGATGGAATAAGTGTTCACGGCGCCGGGGAAGCGCTCATTCTCCGGCTTCTCGCCGGCGACCACGGGCACGGCCAGCACATCCTCGACGATTTGCCGATAGACCTCGAGCATTTTGCGGGTTTCTTCCCGCGCGTCGGCCTCGTCGGCATGGGCGGTGTGGCCCTCCTGCCAGAGGAATTCGCTCGTCCGCAAGAAGAGCCGCGTGCGCATTTCCCAGCGCACGACATTGGCCCATTGATTGATGAGCACGGGCAGGTCGCGATGCGAGGAGACCCAGCGGCGGAAGGCGTCGCCGATGATCGTCTCCGAAGTCGGCCGCACGATCAGCGGCTCCTCGAGCTTGGAGTCGGGATCGACGACGAGCTTGCCGTCCACCGCCTTCAGCCGGTGATGGGTGACGACCGCCATCTCCTTGGCGAAGCCTTCGACATGGCTCGCCTCCTGAGCGATGAAGCTCATGGGGATGAACAGCGGGAAATAGCAATTGTCGTGGCCGGTCTCTTTTATGCGCCGGTCGAGCGCGCCCTGGATCAGCTCCCAGACGCCATAGCCCCAGGGCTTGATGATCATGCAGCCGCGCACCGGGCTCGTCTCAGCCATATCGGCCTCGGCGACGATGGCCTGATACCATTGCGCGAAATTCTCTTCTCTCGTGACCGACAGAGCGCGTTTCATCTTTGCCCTTGGGGATTCGATTCCGATGTTCGAGCGCAGAGATAGCCCAAGCCCGCCGTCATGGCGAGCGAGGCCGCGCTTTTCGGCCGCGGCGCGGTGCAGGGGTCGAGCAGGGGCGTTGCCTTGCGCGGGCGTTCCGGTCGAAACTCCGCCCCGTCGGACATGGGTCCGAGGAGGGCGCGTTGGTCTATCCATTGGGCATGATCGGCGTTGGGATAGGGCTCGCCTATCTCGCCGCCTTTGCGGCGGGCGGCCTCCTCGATCGCCTCGGCTTTCCGCTTCCGTCGTCGGCCGGGCGGATTTCGCGCATAGACGGGCTGCGCGGGCTGCTGGCCCTCTCCGTGATGATGCATCATTTCGTGATCTGGATGCAGGCCACGCGGCTCGGCGGAACCTGGGAGCGGCCGACCATTCTGTTTCTTGAAAATCTCGGCGGCGGCAGCGTGTCGATATTTTTCATGATCACAGGGTTTCTATTCCATCGCAATACGCTGGAAGGATTTCATATTTCCAGAATAGCAGCGTTATGGGTCGGCCGTTTCTTCCGTCTGACGCCGCTGGTCGCCGCTTCCGTCGTGGCGACAGGCCTGATTATTCTATGGACGCAAGAATATTCCATTCGGCCGGAAACGGTTTTCACGCCGCTGCTCACATGGGTGGCGGCCCTCGGCCAGCCTCCGCTTCTCGGCCATGCCGATAGCGGCCGCATCGACGCTTATGTGCTGTGGTCGCTGAAATATGAGTGGGCGTTCTATCTTTTCGGCGTTCCGCTGATGGCGATCGCCTATGACCTTCTCCGCGGCAAGGCGCCGACTGCGGCGCTTCCGCTGGCGCTCGTCATCGGCAGTCTGGCGGCGACGCGTTTCGTCGCTCTCGATTGGCTCGCGTTTCCGCCCTTGTTCGCGATGGGGATGCTGGCCAGCGAGGCGGCGAAGCTCGACGAGGCGCGGATCTGGTCGTCCTCGCGCGGTGGAATGCTCACGGCCACGATATGCCTGCTCGCGGCCTTGGCTTGCGCTCCCAAGCCTTATGGGACGCCATGGGATTTTCTGCTCGGACTCTTCTTCGCCTCTGTCGCCTGCGGCAACGATATCTTCGGCCTTTTGCGGAGGCGCGCGCTTCTGGCGCTCGGAGAATGCTCTTATGGAATATATTTATTCCATGGCAATGTTCTCTTTGTTCTCTTCTACTTCGGCGCGCCCTCGCTCGCGGCGCTGGACACGGCCAGCCTGCCGCTGCTTCTGCCATTGGTCGCGATTATCGTCGTGGCGGTAACGGCGACGATCTTCGTCACGATCGAGAAGCCGGGGAGCGCTTACGGTCGAGCATTCGTCGCTCGATTTTCTTCTGCGCCCCCGGCGCCGTCGGAGGATAAAGTGGTCGGATGAAGCTTCGCCGACGCTCAGCCGCCGGCGAGAGGCTTCAGCGCTTGTAGCTTCGAATGGAGTTCTAAGATCAATTTCTCATTGTTCTGAATAAATTCAGGCGAGAGCATCAGCTGCTCCCGCAATGAGCGAGGCTCCACGAAACGGCTCGCGCTGTCCAAATTCACTTCCTTTTCCGGGTCGCGGTCGAGAATGAGACGATAGCCCCAAAGCAAGTGATCTTTTGTCAACGACATGCGCGGCCTCCGATTTTTTCTATCCGACCTTTTTTAGATTTGTGCAGCGCACAAGGTCAACCGCCTTTTTCCCTATCGCGGCCCGCTGTCCGGGCGCGCTTTCGTCCGTGGCCGCGCGCGCATCCTTCGACCGTGCGATGAATTCGCCGCGCCAAGCCTTTAGGTATATAGTTCCTCGCGCGTCCCATTCGGTCCTTCGAGGGCGCGAAGAGGGAGTTTGGGCGCGACGTGATCGACAAGCTGGAATTCTTCATCACTGTCGCCAAGGAGCGGAGCTTTTCCCGCGCGGCGGAGCTCTGCGGGGTGACGCAGCCGACGCTCTCGGCCGGGATCAAGCAGCTCGAGGACAGTCTCGGCGTCCTGCTCGTCAATCGCTCCTCCCGCTTCCACAGCCTCACCGCCGAGGGCGAGCGGGTGCTGGAATGGGCCAAGCGCATCGTGGCCGACGCGCGCGCCATGCGGCAGGAGGTGCGCACGCTGAAGGAGGGGCTCGGCGGCCAGCTCAAGATCGCCTCCATCCCCACGGCGCTGACCATGATTCCCGCGCTGACGACGCCCTTTCGCGAGAAGCACCCCGGCGTGCGCCTCACCATTCTCACCAGCTCCTCGACCGAGATCTTGTCCATGCTGGACAATCTCGAGATCGACGCCGGCCTCACCTATCTCGACAATGAGCCGCTGGGGCGGGTGCGGACCGTTCCGCTCTTTTCGGAGCGCTATCGGCTGCTGACTGCGGCCGACAATCCGCTCGGCAATCGGGACAAGGTGACCTGGGCCGATGTCGGCCGAATCCCTCTCTGCCTGCTGACGCCGGACATGCAGAATCGCCGCATCGTCGAGCGGCTGATCCGCGACGCCGGCGGCGAGCCCGAGCCCGCGCTCGAATCGAATTCGGTCATCGTGCTCTTCGCCCATGTGAAGACAGGACGTTGGGCCACCATCCTACCCGAAAAGCTGGTCGACTCGCTGCGAGTCGCCGCCCCCTTGCGCTCTATTCCGATCGTCGAGCCGGAGGCCGTCCACGAGATCGGATTGGTCGTTCCGCTGCGCGAGCCGACCATCCCGCAAGTGGCCGCGCTCGTCGCCGAGGCGAAGAAGCTCGCAAAGAATCCGCTAGTTGGCGATCTATAGGATTCGCCTATCATGTAACCGTTCCAGATTATTGATCCCGCCGACTTTTTGGCGCACTGTTGGGGCAATTACCTAAAATGGGCGGCTGTCGCTCAGAAAGGCCCGCTCTCTAAGAACGGGCTCGCTCGATAAGAACGGGGAAGAAATGTCTGGCGCTGTTCCGTGGAACGAGGCGCGGGCGCAGGAGATCATCGACGCTCATCTCGGGCTCGAGGGTCCTGCCCTGCCTATCTTGCATGCTATCCAGGAAGAATTCGGCTATGTGCCCGAGGCTGTCGTGCCGCAGATGGCGCAATCGCTGAACATCTCCCGGGCCGAGATGCATGGCGTCGTCACTTTCTATCACGACTTCCGCCATGCGCCGGCCGGCCGCCATGTGCTGAAGCTGTGCCGGGCGGAGTCCTGTCAGTCCATGGGGTCGGAGAAGATCGCCAAGGACTTCCTCGAGCGCATCAAGCTCGAATGGGGCGGGACCGCCAATGACGGCTCGCTGACCGTCGAGGCGGTCTATTGCCTCGGCCTCTGCGCTCACAGCCCCGGCGCTCTCTACGACGGCGAGCCGATCGGCCGCGTCGATGGGGAGATTCTGGACGAGCTGGCGTCGGAGGCGCAAAAATCATGACCAAGATTTATGTGCCCCGCGACATGGCCGCGCTGGCCGTCGGCGCCAAGCGCGTCCTCGCCGCCATAGAGAAAGAGGCCTCCGCGCGCGGCGAGACCATTCAGATCATTCGCAACGGCTCGCGCGGCCTGCTCTGGCTCGAGCCTCTGGTCGAGGTCGAGACGCCGGAAGGCCGCATCGGCTACGGCAATGTGAAGCCCTCGGATGTTCCTTCGCTGTTCGATGCGGGATTCCTGAAGGGCGGCGCGCATCCGCTCTCCATCGGCAAGGTCGAGGATCATCCTTATTGGGCCAAGCAGACGCGCGTGACCTTCGAGCGCGTCGGAATCATCGATCCGGTGAATCTCGATGATTACGTCGCTCATGGCGGCGGGCAGGGGCTCGCCAAGGCCTTCGAGATCGGTCCGGCCAAGGTCATAGAGGAAGTCACCAAGTCCGGCCTGCGCGGCCGCGGCGGCGCGGGCTTCCCGGCCGGCATCAAATGGAAGACGGTCGCCGACGCTCCGGCCGACCGCCGCTATGTCGTCACCAACGCCGACGAGGGCGACTCGGGCACTTTCGCCGATCGCATGGTGATGGAGGGCGATCCCTTCGTCCTCATCGAGGGCATGACGATCTGCGGCTACGCCATCGGCGCGAGCAAGGGCTTCATCTATCTGCGCGCGGAATATCCGCAATGCGCCGAGGTGCTGACCGAGGCGCTGGAGGCCGCGCGCAAGGCCGGCTGGCTCGGCGAGAATGTGCGCGGCTCCGGCTTCGCCTTCGACATTGAACTGCGCATCGGCGCCGGCGCCTATGTCTGCGGCGAGGAGACCTCGCTGCTCGAGAGCCTCGAGGGCCATCGCGGCATTGTGCGCGCCAAGCCGCCGCTGCCGGCGCATGTCGGCTTCATGGGCCGCCCCACGGTCGTCAACAATGTGCTGACGCTCGCCACGGCTCCGGCCATTCTCGCCAAGGGCGGCGAGTTTTACGCCTCTTTCGGCGTCGGCCGCTCGCGCGGCACCATGCCGTTGCAGATCGCCGGCAATGTGAAATATGGCGGTCTCTATGAGACGCCCTTCGGCCTCACGCTGGGCGAGATCGTCAATGACATCGGCGGCGGCACGCTGACCGGTCGCCCGGTGCGCGCCGTGCAATGCGGCGGCCCGCTCGGCGCCTATGTGCCCCCGTCGCTGTTCGACACGCCCTTCGATTATGAGGCGTTCCAGAAGCACGACAGCCTGATCGGCCATGGCGGCCTCGTCGTTTTCGACGACACCGTCGATATGATGCAGATGGCGCGCTTCGGCATGGAGTTCTGCGCGATCGAGAGCTGCGGCAAGTGCACGCCCTGCCGCATCGGCTCCACCCGCGGCGTCGAGACGATCGACAAGATCGTCGAAGGCGTCGATGTGGAGGCGAATATCGAGCTGCTGTCCGATCTCTGCAACACGATGAAATTCGGTTCCCTCTGCGCGCTCGGAGGTTTCGCCCCATATCCGGTCGAGAGCGCCCTTCGTCATTATCCGGAAGATTTCCGCAAAGCGACGCTTCCCGCCGCCGCCGAGTGAGGAGCAAAGCCATGAGCCTCGTCAAAGAAGTCGATTACGGCACGCCCGCGTCGAAGTCAGAGAAAGAAGTCACTCTGACGATCGACGGCGTATCGGTCACTGTGCCGGAAGGCACGTCCATCATGCGCGCCGCCATGGAGCTGGGGACGGAAATCCCCAAGCTCTGCGCCACTGACAGCCTGAAGGCCTTCGGCTCCTGCCGTCTCTGCGTCGTCGAGATCGACGGCCGCTATGGCACGCCGGCCTCCTGCACCACGCCGGTTCTGCCGGGCATGAGCGTGCACACGCAGACGCCTCGCCTCAAGGCGATCCGCCGCGGCGTTATGGAGCTCTATATCTCCGACCATCCGCTCGACTGTCTGACTTGCGCCGCCAATGGCGATTGCGAGCTGCAGACGATGGCGGGCGCCGTGGGCCTGCGCGATGTGCGCTACGGCTATGAGGGCTCCAACCATGTGTTCGCCCGCAGCCGCGTCGACGGCAAGGCGAATTTCGATTGGATGCCGAAAGACGAGTCCAATCCCTATTTCACCTACGACCCGTCGAAATGCATCGTCTGCAATCGTTGCGTCCGCGCCTGCGAGGAGACTCAAGGCACTTTCGCGCTGACGATCGACGGCCGCGGCTTCGACAGCCGCGTCTCGCCCGGCATGGCCGAAGCCTTCATGGATTCGGAATGCGTCTCCTGCGGCGCCTGCGTGCAGGCCTGCCCGACCGCGACCTTGACCGAGAAGTCGGTGATCGCCGTCGGTCAGCCGGAGCATTCGGAAGTCACCACCTGCGCCTATTGCGGCGTCGGCTGCACCTTCAAGGCGGAAATGCGCGGCGAGGAGATCGTCCGCATGGTTCCCTGGAAGGACGGCAAGGCCAATCACGGCCACAGCTGCATCAAGGGTCGCTTCGCTTATGGCTATGCGCTGCACAAGGAACGCGTCACCCAGCCGATGATCCGCGACAAGGCGACCGATCCCTGGCGGGTCGTCTCCTTCGACGAGGCCATCGCCTTCGCCGCTGATCGCTTCAAGAAGATCATCGAGAAGCACGGCAAGCGTTCTGTCGGCGTGATCACCTCCTCGCGTTGCTCGAATGAGGAGACCTATCTCGTCCAGAAGCTGACCCGCGCCGGCTTCGGCAACAACAACACCGACACTTGCGCGCGCGTCTGCCATTCGCCGACCGGCTATGGCCTCAACCAGGCCTTCGGCACCTCGGCCGGCACGCAGGACTTCGACTCGGTCGACGACAGCGATGTGATCCTCGTCATCGGCGCCAATCCGACCGACGCGCATCCGGTGTTCGGCTCGCGCATGAAGAAGCGCCTGCGCGAGGGCGCCAAGCTCATCGTCGTCGATCCGCGCCGCATCGATCTCGTGCGCTCACCCCATATCAGCTCGGATTATCATCTGGCGCTGAAGCCCGGAACCAATGTCGCCGTCGTCACAGCGCTGGCGCATGTGATCGTGAAAGAGGGCCTCGTCAACGAAGCCTTCGTCCGCGCGCGTTGCGATTGGGACGAGTTCCAGGATTGGGCGGCCTTCGTCTCCGAGGAGCGCAACAGCCCCGAGGAAGTCGAGAAGCTCTCCGGCGTTCCGGCGGCGGATATTCGCGCCGCGGCGCGCCTCTACGCCACCGGCGGCCGCGCGGCCATCTATTATGGCCTCGGCGTCACCGAGCACAGCCAGGGCTCGACGACCGTCATGGCCATCGCCAATCTCGCAATGGCGACCGGCAATCTCGGCCGCCGCGGCGTCGGCGTGAACCCGCTGCGCGGACAGAACAATGTGCAGGGCTCCTGCGACATGGGCTCTTTCCCGCATGAGCTGCCGGGTTATCGCCACGTCTCCAACGACGCCGTGCGCCAGTCCTTCGAGCAGGCCTGGGGCGTGGAGCTCGACAATGAGCCGGGCCTTCGCATCCCCAATATGTTCGATGCGGCGATCGCCGGCGAGTTCATGGGGCTCTATTGCCAGGGCGAGGACATTCTCCAGTCCGATCCGGACACGAAGCATGTCTCGGCCGCTCTCTCGGCGATGGAATGCGTCATCGTGCAGGATCTCTTCCTGAACGAGACCGCGCATTACGCCCATGTGTTCCTGCCGGGCGCGAGCTTCCTCGAGAAGGACGGCACCTTCACCAACGCCGAGCGCCGCATTCAGCGCATCCGCAAGGTGATGAGCCCGAAGAACGGCTATGGCGATTGGGAGATCACCCAAATGCTCGCCAAGGCCTTCGGCCTCGACTGGAACTATGCGCATCCGAGCGAGATCATGGATGAGATCGCCGCTCTGACGCCGACCTTCAAGAACGTCTCCTATGCGATGCTCGATGAGGTCGGCTCGGTGCAATGGCCGTGCAATGACGCGTCGCCGGACGGCATGCCGATCATGCACATCGAGGGCTTCACGCGCGGCAAGGGCAAGTTCGTCATCACCGAATATGTCCCTACCGACGAGAAGACCGGGCCGCGCTTCCCGCTGCTGCTGACGACGGGCCGCATCCTGTCGCAGTACAATGTCGGCGCGCAGACCCGCCGCACTGAGAACAGCCGTTGGCACGAGGAGGACGTGCTCGAGATCCATCCGCATGACGCCGAGCTGCGCGGTGTGCGCGATGGGGATTGGGTGCGCATCGCGAGCCGAGCCGGCGAGATCACGCTGCACGCCAAGGTCACCGACCGCGTGGCGCCGGGCGTCGTCTACACCACCTTCCATCACCCGCTCTCGCAGGCGAATGTGGTGACCACCGATAATTCGGATTGGGCCACCAATTGCCCCGAATATAAGGTGACGGCGGTGCAGATCTCGCCCTCCAACGGTCCGACCGAGTGGCAGGAGCAATATCGCGAGCTCTCCGAGAACGCCCGTCGCATCGCGACGGCCGCGGAGTAGAGCAGGGCGGTATCGATGGGCGCGATTCCTTCTCCCGCATGGCGGGAGAAGGTGGCCCCGCGAAGCGGGGTCGGATGAGGGCGCTCATCGTTTTGCGATTGTTTTGATCAGGCCAACGTCGAAATTGGCCGGTCATTTCCAGGGTCCCTCATCCGACCCGGCTGCGCCGGGCCACTTCTCTCGCAAGCGGGAGAAGGGGCGCGCGCTGGAGATAGATCTGGATGAACGAGGACCTCCCCGCGGCCAGCATTCGTGTTCCGTGCATCGCGCGGCGCAATGACGCCTTGTCGGACAGCTCCCGCATCATACCGGAAGAAACCCCCATCGCCTTCACCTATGGCGGCTCCACGCATGCCGTGATGATGGCGACGCCGGCTGATCTCGAGGATTTCTCCATCGGCTTCGCGCTTACCGAAGGCCTCATCGATTCGATCGACGAGGCCGGTGATTTCGAGATCGTCGCCTCCGAGGCCGGCATAGAGCTGCGCAGCTGGCTCGCTGGCGGACGGCAGGAGGTCTATGCGGCGCGCAAGCGCTCCATGGCCGGGCCGACCGGCTGCGGCCTCTGCGGCATCGAGAGCCTCGAGCAGGCCAGCCGGCCGTTGCCGGTCCTCGCCAATGCGCTGCGCGTCTCATCGACGGCGCTCATCGCCGCCATGGATCGCTTGCCCGGCGCGCAGACGCTCAATCGCGAGACGCGCGCCGTTCATGCCGCCGCTTTCTGGGGGCCGGATTCGGACGTGCTGGTGGCGCGGGAGGATGTCGGCCGCCATAATGCGCTGGACAAGCTCGCCGGCGCGCTGGCGCGTCAGCGGCTTCCCGCAGCGCAGGGCGTCGTGCTGATGACGAGCCGCATTTCCGTCGAGCTCGTTCAAAAGGCCGCCCGCATCGGGGCGCCCATTATCGCCGCAGTCTCCGCGCCCACAGCTCTGGCGGTGCGCACGGCGGAGAAATGTGGCATGACCTTGGTGGCGGTCGTGCGCGGCCGTGACTTCGAAATCTTCACCCACCCCGAACGCATTCTGGAACAGGTCTCTACCCATGTCGCATAATTCGGCCGACCGGCTCGTCAAAATGGCCAATCAGATCGGCAAGTTCTTCGCCGCACAGAGGCATTCCGACGCGGTGGCCGGCACGGCCGAGCATTTGAAGAAATTCTGGGATCCGCGCATGCGCGCCGGCATCATCGATCATGTCGCCCATGGCGGCTCCGGCCTCGACGAGGTGCCGCTGCAGGCGGTGCAGAAGCTCGCTGCGAAATAGAGGCGAGCGGCGCGGGTCGTCTCGGCGCTCTTCGGCTCAGGCGCCGACATCTTCCGTCGTTTTATTCCAGGCGACGGCTTCGAGCTGCTGCGTGTTCGCCTGACAGCGTCGAACGATCAGCCGAATGAGATAGAGCCCGAATTGCGGGTTCTGGAAATAGAGCTGCTCGAACTCCTCATAGGTGATCGACAGCAGTCGGCAATCGGTGAGCGCGCGCGCCGAGGCCGTGCGCAAGCCGTCCTCGGTGAACAGCGCCATTTCCCCGAACAGCGTTCCCGGCGGCAGCTGGATTCCCACCTCTGGAAGCTCGATCTCGCCTTCGATCAGCATATAGGCGCGGTCGGCCTCCTCGCCTTTGCGAAACAAAAGCGCGCCGGCCTTCACGCTGCATGGATGCATGAAGGGCTTCAGCCATTCGACCTTCAGCTCGCCATCCGCCGCGCGCTTGACGCTGGCCACCAGCTTGCGCATCTCGCGTAGACGAATGAGGTCGAGCGGAAACAGAATGACGTGGCGGGTCAACACGGCCATGTTCCCGCTCGCAGCGCCGACGACGACGCCGAGAAAATTCGCGATCGTGGATGCGATCCGCAAGCGGATCATCGTCTTCGAATAGGCGGAAGCCACAGCCGCCACCGATTGCATCCACGAGGCCGCGATCACCAGATACAGAATATGCTCGCTCGTCACTCGAGATTCTCCAGGGAAGCGGAGGCTTTCTCGCCGACGACGAGCGGCTCGACGCCTCTTTGGCGTCACAGATAGCTCATTTCTCACGCTGAAGTCAGCAGCTACAGCGTTTCGCGCCCCATATCGCCGCAGCGGCTCAGCGGCGGAGCCGCTCCAGCACCTCCTTCGTCGCGAATCCATCCGCCGGCTGCACGCCTTCGCTCAGCTGAAAGGCGTGCACGGCGTTGCGGCTGGTGCGGCCGAGCTTGCCGTCTATGGCGCCGCGATAGAAGCCGCGCGTGGTGAGCAGGCGCTGCAGCTCCTTGCAATCGGCGGTCGAGAGCGCCGCGATCTTCTTCGGCCAAGGGGCGATGGGCGCGCGTCGCCCGGCGATGCGGTCGGCGAGCAGGCCGATCGACAGCGCATAGGCGTCGGAGGTGTTGTATTTGCGGATCACCTCGAAATTATCGGTGATGAGAAAGGCCGGGCCGGCCGCGCCGGCCGCGCCGGCCGGCAGATAGAGGCTCGCCGGACCGCTCGCCGGCAGCGCCTCGCCATCGGCCCGTGCGAGGCCCAGCGCGCGCCATTGCGCGAAGTCGAGATCGAAGTCGGCGTAATCGAAATTTTTGGGCAGGACGACCTCGACCGCCCAGGGCAGGCGCGGATCCCAGCCGGAGAATTTCAGGAAATTGGCGACAGAGGCGAGCGAATCGAGCCTGTTCGTCCAAATGTCGGGGGCCGCGTCGCCGCTATAGGCGGTCGCATATTTCAGATAGGCCGAGGGCAGGAATTGCGGCTGGCCCATAGCGCCGGCCCAGGAGCCGCGCAGCCGCGCGCGGGTGACGTCGCCTCTCTGCAGCATGACCAAAGCGGCGACGAGCTCATCGGAGAAGATCGTTCCCCTATGGCCGGCATAGGCCAGCGTCGCCAGCACGCGCAGCGTGTCTGCGGCGCCGGTCGCGGAACCGAAATTGCTTTCCACCCCGAGTATGGCGAGAGCGATCTCGGAAGGAACGCCGCTGCGCTCCTCGATCGTCGCCAGCGGCGCGGAGAGCTCGCTGGCGAGCGCGCGTCCCCGCGCCACACGCGCTGCGCTCACCGCGCCGGAGACATAGGAGGGGATGGAAATGGTGAACTCGGCTTGAGCCTGTGGGCGCCGCAGCAATCCGGGCTCCGGCGTGAGGCCTGCGACAGCCGAATCGAAAATCTCGCGCGCGACGCCGGCGTCGCGCGCCCGTGGCCATAATTGCTGCAGGAAATGGTCGAGATCAGAACCGGCGGCGCTTTCCTGCGCCAGCGCGCAAGGAGCGAAAAAAGCCGTCAGGACAAAGAGTAGGAAAATGACCGGCAATGATAGGAACACATCGCGGCGATTGGCGCGAGCGTGGCCGAAAGCTTGTCGCAAAATTGCGCGCGAGCTTGGCCATTCTTTGGAATCTTTACACTTTTGGCCATTTTGTTTGACACTTCGCTGCGCTGCGTTTTCAATCGGCATGTCTCGACTTCCACAAGGAGCCGCGAGCAGGACAGGATCTGAGGCGAAACGGAAATGACGCATCACCCCATGATTACGAATTTTCGTGCGCCGATCCAACTGGGAAAAAAGGCGGCCCCCATCAAGGACGAGCAGGAGCTGAAGGCCAAGCTTCGGGCGGCCGGCCTTCGTCCCACCTCGCAGCGCATCTCGCTCAGCAAGCTGCTCTATGGCAATGGCGACCGCCATGTGAGCGCCGAGGCGCTCCACGCCGAAGCGCGCGAGGCCGGCCTGCAAATGTCGCTCTCGACCGTCTACAACACGCTCAACCAATTCGCCGACGTCGGCCTGCTGCGGGAGATCGCCGTGCAGGGGCCACGCACCTATTTCCACACACGCACCGCGCCGCATCACCATTTCATGGATGAGGTCAGCAAGCGCATGTTCGACGTGGTGGACGGCTCCATCGAATTCGCCAAGCTTCCCGCTCCGCCAGAGGGCATGGAGATTGTCGGCTGCGACGTCATCATCCGGCTGCGGCCCAAGCGGAAGGCTTGAGGCGGCTCGCCGGAGCAGTCTCTCTTCAGTGTGATTGTTTCAGAAAGGCCGCCGCTTGGGCGGCTTTATTCATGCCTTCTCCCGCGCAGCGATTTTTCCTCGCCGGGTCTTGTCCAGCTCCAGCTCCAGCGCTCGCGAGGCGAGCCGAATCGGCCCCTCTCCCGCGAAGCTTCGCGGGAGAGGGGCCTTTCCGTTCAGCCGAGCAGCTTGGCGATCTCCGCCTTCAGCCCGTCGGCGATGTCCGGGCGGGTCAGGCCGAAGGCGAGATTGGCCGCCAGAAAGCCGAGCTTCGATCCGGTGTCATAGGTCTTGCCGTCGAAGCGCACGCCGTGGAAGGCTTGCGAGCCGCTCAGCGTCACCATGCTGTCGGTGAGCTGAATCTCGCCGCCCGCGCCCTTCTCGCCCTTGGCCAGAATGTCGAAAATCTCCGGCTGCAGAATATAGCGGCCCGAGATCATCAGATTGCTCGGCGCGGTTCCGCGCGGCGGCTTCTCCACCATTCCGGTGATCTCGAAAGCGGCGCCGAAATCCTTGCCGACCGAGACGATGCCGTACTGGTGCGTCTCCTCCGGCGGCACTTCCTCCACCGCGATCACATTGCCGCCATGGGCCTCATAGGCCTCCACCGCCTGGGCGAGGCAGCGGCTCTTCTTCGGCCCATTGCCGAGCGTCACCATATCGGGCAGCAGCACGGCGAAGGGTTCGTCGCCGACGATCTCGCGCGCACACCAGACCGCATGGCCGAGGCCGAGCGGAGCCTGTTGGCGGGTGAAGCTGGCGGCGCCGGCGGGAGGCAGATCGGCGATCAGCGCGTCATATTCCTTGATCTTGCCGCGCTTCTTCAGCGTGTCCTCGAGCTCATAGGCGATGTCGAAATGATCCTCGATGACGCCTTTGTTGCGTCCGGTCACGAAAATGAAATGTTCGATGCCGGCCTCGCGCGCCTCGTCCACCACATGCTGGAGCACGGGACGATCGACGACGGTCAGCATCTCCTTCGGCACCGCTTTGGTCGCCGGGAGGAAGCGCGTGCCGAGGCCGGCCACGGGAAATACAGCCTTGCGAATGCGTTTGCTCATGATTAGTCCATTTCGAGCGAGTGTGACCCGAGCGCGAGAGCGCGACGCCCGAGCAGGGTTTCGGAAAAGGCGCAAGCGCTTTTCCGAGAATATCCCGCAATGGCGAAAGACCAACGCCTAGTCCGAGCCGGGCCAGGATTCGTCCTTAACCATTGCCCGTTAATTTCCCGTGATGACGTCTTCAGCAGGAAGAGAGCGGAATGACCATTCTCGTGACCGGCGGCGCCGGCTATATTGGAAGCCATATGACGCTCGAGCTGCTCGACGCCGGCGAGAAGGTCGTCGTGCTCGACGATCTCTCCACGGGGTTTCGCTGGGCGGTTCCGGAGGAAGTTCCGCTCATCGTGGGCGATTTTGGCGACGCGGCGCTGCTGCGCGATATTTTCGCGCGGCATGATGTCCAGTCGATCATTCATTTCGCGGCCAAGATCGTGGTCCCCGAGTCCGTCGCCGATCCTCTCGGCTATTATTTGAACAATACGGCGAAAGCGCGGGCTCTGCTGGCGGCGGCGGTGGAAGCGGGCGTGAAGCGCTTCATCTTCTCCTCGACCGCGGCCGTCTATGGCGATCCCGAGCATAATCCGGTGACGGAGGACGAGAGCCTGAAGCCGGTCTCGCCCTATGGACGCTCCAAGCTGATGGTCGAGTGGATGCTCGAGGATGTCTCGCGCGCGCATGATCTCTCCTATGTAGCGCTGCGCTACTTCAATGTCGCCGGCGCCGACCCTCGCGGCCGCTCCGGCCAATCGACGCCCAAGGCGACGCATCTCATCAAGGTGGCGGTGCAGGCGGCGTTGGGGCTGCGTCCCGGCATGCAGGTTTTCGGGACTGATTATCAGACGCCCGACGGCACCTGCCTGCGCGACTACATCCACGTTACCGATCTCGCCCGCGCCCATCTCGACGCGCTGCGTCATTTGCGCGGGGGAGGCGAGAGCCTCGTCTGCAATTGCGGCTATGCGCATGGCTTCTCGGTGCTCGAGGTGATCGAAACGGTGAAGCGCGTTTCCGGCGTCGATTTCAAGGTGGATTTCGCCGGCCGTCGGCCGGGCGATCCGGCCGCCATCGTCGCCGCCAATGACCGCATTCGCTCGCGCCTCGGCTGGACGCCGCGTCACGACGATCTCGAGACAATCGTGCGCCAGGCGTTGGATTGGGAGCGCAAGCTCGCGGCGCGTAACGAAAGTGGAGCATAGCATATATATTATAGAAATATTCCGATACTCTTCGGATATGGGAGGAAAGCGCCAGATTTTACAAGTATTTCTGCGCGATATAGCCTCGTGACGGCAGGCGCTGGTAAGTTTTGCGTAAGGCGACGCGCGGACAGTCGCGCGCGTCCGCTCTCCTTCCAGGATACGCAGAATGTCCATATCGAGTCTGGCCTCCAGCGCGGTTCAAACCGCCTATCATCATCATTCCCGTCCCACGAAAGACGTCGACGACACGACAGCGGCGGCCGCTGCGAGCGCTTCGGCGACGACCAGCTCCACCTCCACGACGCAGACCAGCGCGGTCGATCCCAGCTCGGCGATCGATTTCCGCAGCCTGAGCTCCGGCCAGCTCGCCTCGCTGCTCTTCGCCAGCGATTCCAGCTCGACCAGCTCCAGCGACGATTCCTCCTCGTCCTCGGATTCGGGCTTCGCCTCGACAGTCGCCAATCTGCTGAAGGCGGTCGACTCCGGCGATACGGAGGCGGCCAAGACCGCCGCGTCGAGCCTTCAGAGCCTGTTGCAATCGTCGTCGACCTCGGATTCGTCGAGCTCGTCATCGTCCTCGTCGGACGGCCAATCCGGCTTCCTCTCCGATCTGCAGACGTTGGTCTCGGCGGTGCAGTCGGGCGACACGACGACTGCGCAATCGACGGCCAAGACGATCGAGAGCCATTTGCAGGCGCCGCCGCCTCCGCCCCCGCCGCCGCCGCCGTCTTCTTCCGCGTCTACTTCCTCTTCCGAGAGCTCGGATTCGACCGCTTCCTCCTTCGTCTCCGATTTGGCGACGCTGCTGAACGCGGTGCAATCGGGCGATTCGACGACGCAGAAGAGCTCCGCCACGAGCCTCGAGAGCGATCTCGCTTCGCTCCTGTCCACATCCTCGACGAATTCCTCGTCATCGTCCTCGATGACGACCGATTCTTCGTCTTCCTCTTCGACCATCGTCGACGATCTGAAGACGCTGATCACCGCCGCCAAGAGCGGCGACGCCAGCGCCGCGCAATCGAGCGTCGAGGCGCTGCTGAAGGATCTCGTCGCTCAGCAGGGGTCTCAGTCCTCGAGCGCTTCGCAGAACGCGTAAAAGAGCAGGGGCGGCCTCACCAAGCCACTTTGAGGCCGCCTCGTCCCGCATAGGATTGCGTGCGTCCGCCATATTCGCCCTCGAAGGAGGCGAAGAGCGCGACCGAAGCGCTCACATCGAGGCGCAGCCCGCCTTTCACCTGCAGGTAATTCTCGTCGGGACGCGCGCCGGCGATGGTGAAAGCCGCCGAGGGGGCCGAGGCGAAGGATGCGAGAAGCGCGCGCGTCGGCTCGAATTCATGCACATAGGCGAGCGAAAGATCGGGCGTCAGCCGCCAGCCATTGTCGAGCGCGAAGCTGCGCTTGAATCGCGCGCCGAAATAGAGGGGCAGCGAGTCCGTCTCGCGCGCGGCGAAGGTCAGCGCGCTGAGGCCTGCAAAGCCGGGAAAAGCCGCCGTCGTCTCGGTGAATCCATCCGTCCAAATATGCGCCGTCTCGACAGCAGCGAAAGGCGTAGCGCGCAGGCCGAACAGATCGACGTCGCGCCCGATCTCGACGCGCGCGCGCAGCACGCGGCTCCCGAAATTCGCATTCGCCGTCTCGCCCGTTCCGAGGCCGAAGACCGAGCGGCGTGAGTAATTGTCGAAATCGGAGAAGGCGAGCGAGGCGGAGATATAATTGGGGTCGAAGGTGAAGACGCCATAGCCGCCGATATGCCAGCCATGCGTGTCCACATGAGTCGAGCGCTGATCGGTCGAGGCTCCGCCGGCGCTATAGCCGCCCGCGAAGCCGAGCAGAAGATTGGGAAGCACCGCCGCATCGAGACCGATGGCGCCGCCGCCGAGGCTCGTGCGCTGCGTCGCCGAGCCTTGCGCAGCGTCGCCGCCGAGGCGTGCGCTCTGGCCGAAGCCGGAGATCCACATGCGCCAGAGCCGCGCCGGCTCCTGTGTCATACGCGGGGCGATCGGACCCTTTTTCGATTCCAGAGACGCATAGCCGAGGGCCGGCGTCGTCGCGGAAATGGAGATTCCATTGGCGTCGCGCGTCTCGCCCGAGCGCCAGAATTGTCCGGCGTCTGCGAGAGTCGAGCCGAACAGGCGGTTCGATTCGAGGCCGACATTCAGCGCGCCGGTGACGCCTTCGCCGGAGAGTCCGTCGAAGGCCGCGCGCGCGCCGGCCGCCGATTTGCCGACGACGGCGAGGAACAGCGGGCTCGCCGTCGGCGTCGTGTCGAGCGCCGCGGCGACCGCGCGCTGATTGCGATTGGCCGCGACGCTCTGGAAGAACACGCCATTGCGCGAGAGCGTCAGATAGGCGTTGTTGGCGTTATAGGAGAGCGAGGGCGTCAAAAAGGCGAGATCGGTGGAGACCGAAGCGAAAGAGCCGCTGACGCCGCCCGCCGCCTGCACGATCGCATAGCTCGTCGAAGGCGCATAATTGCCGGAGGCGGCGGTCACTTGCACAGAGCCGGCGAGCGCCGCCGTTCCGCCGACGATGATCTTGTCCGCCGCGCCGGCGGCGTTTGCGTCGATCTGATAGACCGAGCCCGAGCGGAAAGTAGCGTTGCCGGTGACGGTGAGCGTGGAGATCGCGCCGGCGCCGGGCGAGACGACGCCCGACAGATCGAGCGCGCCCAGCGTGCCGGAGCCCGAGAGGCGTCCGCCAGCGGCGATGGTGACGAGATTGCCGATCGTGCCGGAGGCGACCAGCTCCGCGCCGCCCGCGACCGTCACGCCGCTAGAATAGCTCTGCGTCCCGGTGAGCGTCCACACGCCGTCATCGACGCTCAGCGTCTCGAAATTGATCGCGCCGGCGAAGGTTCCCGTTCCTGAGAGCGAGATGCGATCGTTTCCGGCGCCGCCGTCCACCGTTCCATTGATGACGGAGCCGGTGCGAATGTTCAGCGTGTCGTCGCCGGAGCCGAAGACGATCGCCTGTCCGCCGCCGCCGGTGATGGTCCCGGAGTTGGTGATCGTATTGTTCTGCGTGCTGTTGATATAGACGCCGTAGCGCGTCGTTCCCTGGATCGTGCCGGCGTTGGTGATCGTCACCGCGCCGAAGGCAGGCCCTTCCGAGCTATTGTCGACGAGAATGCCGTCCGCCTGACCAATGATCGTCGCGCCAGCCTTATTGTCGATGACGCCGCCGCCGATGGCGACGCCCTGGCTGGTGTTGGTCTTGCCGTCGGAGCCGACGCCCTTCGCGCCCGTGCCGCGGATCGTGCCGTAATTGGTGATGTTGCCGATGTAATCGATATCGACGCCATCGCCGTCGCCATTGGCGACGCCGGCGATATTGTCGATATCGCCCGAGATGAGGCCGTAATTGATCACCGTCCCGCCGACGTCGGAGCCGACGCCCGAGCCGTTGCGGCCGATGATCTGACCGCCGGCGTAATTGGTCACGGTGATCGAGGAGGTCGTCTTATTCGCCGTCGGATCATAGCTGATGTTGATTCCGTGGCGTCCGCCGGAGATCAGGCCGCCGGCGTAATTATTGACCGTTCCGCCGGTGCTCGTCTGGAAGTCGATTCCATCCGCGCCGCTGTTGGTCTGGAAATTATTGGAGATGATCTGGCCGTAATTATTGATCGTGGCGTTGTTGCCGGGGCGAACGCCGTCGGCGTCGGCGGTCTGCAGCACGCCGGTCGCGAAATTATTGATGGTGATCGAGGCTGTGCCGGCGACGATATTGCCGAAGTCGATCGCCTGGCCATTGTTGGAGCCCGTGCCCGTCGCCTGGATCAGCCCGTAATTATTGACGGTGATCGTTCCCGACGTGACAGCCGTTCCCACTTGCAGCGCGTCATTCTGCGATTGAATCGTCGCGCCCGCCTCATTGGTCAGCGTGAAGCTCATCGCGGTTCCGCTGTTGAAGCGGATCGCGCGCGTTCCTGTCCCCGTCGATTCGATCGTGCCGAAATTGTCGACGGAGACGCCGGTCGAGGTCGATGTCTGATTCAGCGTCGGATTGGCCGAGGAGGTGAGCTTGCCCCCGGCGCCCACGGTGATCTTATCGGTTCCGCCGAATGTCTTCTGGCCGGAGACGGTCGTATTGGCCGGGACATTTATGTCGGCTGCGACGGCCGCGGAAGAGAACGAGAGGGAGGCGAGGAGGGCGAGAGGGCTGACGCGCGAGAGAAGAGGCGACATTGCGGTTCCGTTCCAGCTGGATCGGGACCCCTAATGGCGGCGGCGCATGACGCTTTGACGACAGCGCCGCAATGTCGCCCTCTTCTGTTCACCCTGTGTTACGCAGGCCGGCCGCCACGCCATTGATGGACATGAGAATGCCCTGGCGAATGTCGTCGCCGGTCTGGCCGCCGCGGAAGCGGCGAATGAGCTCCACCTGCAGATAGTTGAGCGGGGCAATGTAGGGGAAGCGATGGTGCAGCGAGCGCGCCAGCGCCGGATTGTCGGCGAGTCGCTGGCTCGATCCGGTGAGATCGGCGAGCGCGGCGTTGGATCGGCTCCACTCCGCCTCTATCTCCCCATAAATGCGGTCGGCGAGCGCGTGATCCTGCACCAGGCCCGCATAGTGACGCGCGATCGAGAGATCGGTCTTCGACAGGATCATGTCGATGTTCGACAGAAGCGTGCGGAAGAAGGGCCATTCGCGATACATGCGCTTCAGCAGCTCGAGCTTGGAGCCGTCGTCGCCCTCGCGGAAGCGCGCGATCGCCGAGCCGAAGCCGTACCAGCCGGGCAGGGCGAGACGCGCCTGGCCCCAGGAGAAGCTCCACGGAATGGCGCGCAAATCTTCGATCTTGCGCGATGGCTTGCGCGAGGCCGGCCGCGAGCCGATGTTGAGCGAGGCGATCTCGGAGATGGGCGTCGAGGCGAAGAAATAATCGACGAAATCGGGCGTCTCGTAGACGAGGCCGCGATAGGCGTCCATGCCCCATTGCGCCAGCTGTTCCGCCACTTCGAGGAATTCCGGCGGCGGCGCCTTGCTATGCGAGAGCAGCGTCGCCTCGAGGGTCGCGGCGACGAGCAGCTCGAGATTGATGCGGCCGATCTGCGGATTGGCGTATTTCGCCGCGATCACCTCGCCTTGCTCGGTGAGGCGAATCTGCCCGTTCACCGTGCCCGGCGGCTGCGCGAGAATGGCGTCATAGCTCGGTCCGCCGCCGCGCCCCACAGTGCCGCCGCGGCCGTGGAAGAGCCGCATGGCGATCGACGGCAGGCCCGAGAAAAAGTCCGCGAGCGCGGTGGAGGCGCGATAGAGCTCCCAAATGCTCGCGAGAATGCCGCCGTCCTTGTTGCTGTCGGAATAGCCCAGCATGATGTCCTGCTGCGCGCCGGAATTGGTGACGAGCTTGACGATTCCGGGCAGCGCATAGAACTCGCGCATGATGACGGCGGCGTTGCGCAGATCGCCGATCGTCTCGAACAAAGGCACGATGATGAGATCGGCGGCGACGATGCTGGCGTCGCGCGGATCGAGCGTGCCGCGCATCATGCCGCATTCCTTCTGCAGCAGCAGCACCTCGAGCAGATCGCTCACCGTCTCCGTATGGCTGACGATGTAATGACGGATCGACTCGTGACCATAGGTCTTGCGCATCTCCGCCGCGCGCTCGAAGATCGCCAGCTCGCTCGCGACATCTTCCGAATAGGCGGCGTCGACGAGCCGCACCGGCCGCGGATCGCTGAGCAGCTTCAGCAGCAGCGCGCGCTTCTCCTCTTCCGTGAGGGCGGCGTAGTCGGGCGCGATGCGCGCCTCGCGCAGCAGCGCGGCGATCGTCTCCTCATGGCGGTCGGAGCTCTGGCGCAAATCCACTGTGGCGAGATGAAAGCCGAAGACTTCCGCCGCGCGGATCAGCGGCTCGAGGCGCTGCGTCGCGATCACCTCGCTATGATGGCAGCGCAGCGAATCATCGACGATCTCGAGATCGGCGAGAAAGGCGCGCGGACCGGAGTAGGGCGCGCCGGGCGCCCTCGCATGGCGCTGCGCCTGCTGGCCGGTCAGCTCCTCGAGCGTCGCGGCGAGGCGGGCGTAGACGCCGATCAGCGCGCGGCGATAGGGCTCGTCGTCGCGATGCGGATTGTCGTCGCCAGAGCGCGCGGCGAGCTGCTCGAGCGCCTGGCTGCAGCCGGCGTAGCGGCGCGAGATGGACAGCTCGGCGCCGAGCTCATGCACCTCGGAGAGATAGAAGCGCAGCGCCGTCTCGCTCTGCATGCGCAGCGCATTGGCGAGCGATTCGGCGCGAACATTGGGATTGCCGTCGCGATCGCCGCCGACCCAAGTGCCCATGCGCAGGAAGGGCGGAATGCGCAAGCCGCCGAGGCGCTCTTCGATGTCGGCGTAGAGCAGCGGAATCTGGCGCAGGAAAGTGCTGCGATAATAGCTCAGCGTGTTGGCGATCTCGTCACGCACAGTGAGCCGCGCCTGCCGCAGCAGCTCCGTCTGCCACAGCTGCGAGACGCGGGCGCGCAATTGCAGCTCATTGCGGGCTAGCTCGGCCTTGTTGCGCGCATGTGGGCGCGCTTGCAACAGAGCGGAGATGGCGTGCTCGGCATCGAGCAGGCTCTTGCGCCGCACTTCCGTCGGATGCGCGGTCAGCACGGGCGAGACCCAGCCGTTGGAGAGCACCTGCGCCACCTTGCCGGGGCCGATCGAGGCCTTGCGCAAATGCGCGAATGTGTTGGCGAGGCTCGGCTCGCCGGAGGCCTCGTCGCCCTGCAGCGGATGCAGATCCTCGGCGATATTGGCGAGATGCGAGAAATAGCTGAAGGCGCGGATGACAGTGACCGCCTCGCTCGCCGAGAGCGAGCGCAGCAGCGCGTCGAGCTTGTGATCGGCCTCCATGTCGCCATTGCGGCTGACGGCCACCGAGAGGCGGCGGATCGTCTCTATGCGCTCGAAGGCGGCCACGCCCTCCTGCTCGCGCACCGTGTCGCCGAGCAGGCGGCCGAGCAGGCGAATATCGGCGAGCAGCGACTGATCGTCGAGCAGGGCGGAGGAGCTGAAATTGGCGGCGTCTGTTTCGACTTGCATATGGGGCGTCGATCCTCGAGCGGGGGCGCCGTGCGGCGCGGTAGGTCCTGCGAGCTATAGCAGATTTTGGACCGGAGGCGATGTGGGGTAGCTATGAAGTGAAGCTGGTGTCATGTTCGGCCTCGCCTTTCAGGTCATGCCGAGTCCCGGCTTCTTACGAACGACCTTTGTGGGAATTGCAGACGTGACGATCAATCCGCGCTACCAAGTGTTTGTGAGTTCCACTCATCTAGACCTAAAGGAAGAACGCGAACGTATCATCTACGAACTCATAAAGTCCGGCTTTATCGCAGTCGGTATGGAGCAATTCCATGCAGCGACAGAAGAGCAGATGGAATATATAAGGCCACTTATTGACGAAACGGACTATTATGTAGTTATTGTAAAAGGTCGGTATGGGTCGGTAGGGGCAGATGGGATAAGTTACACGGAGAAAGAGTATCGGTACGCCTTAGAAAAAGGCGTTCCTATTCTTGCCTTCTTGTATGAAAAAATGGATGATTTGCGCCTGGGAGATACGGACCAGAATCCAGAAAAGCAAGCAAAATTGATCGATTTTCGAAATGAGCTGCAAAAACGAATGGTTTGCTACTGGAATAATACTGACCAGCTCGTAAATAAAGTAAAGGATTCTGTTTACGATAGTGTGCGCCGTAAGCCCAGGGTGGGATGGATTCGCGGTGACAACGCTATGGATCCTGCTGTATATAAAGAACTTGAGAGTGCTAGAAAGGCAGTTTTAGAATTAGAGAAGCGGCTATCGGAGGTTGTGGTTGTTGATCTTCATAATGATCTAGCACAAGGAGCTGACATATTTCAAATACAATGGACGCTTATGGAAAAATCAGGAGGAAATGAATTTTTAAATTATCGGTATGAAGAGATTGGGAAATTTACATTTGATACAAGCTGGGATGATATATTGGTTATCCTTATCGAGAATTTATATCGAGAGGATACAGAGTATGCAATCGGTAGCGCGATAGCGCAGCATATTCGAGACTCGTTGGTGGATGCTGGTGATGATCAACATGTAGATGTGCATGTTGATGTGGTCAGAAACATAAGATTTCAATTGGAGGCCTTAGGAATTATTTCCACGACCACAAGGACCTCGACGAGTTCGACCGGGTATTCAAGAACCAACCTTTGTTGGGTATTGACGGAAAGAGGGCGTCAGTACATCTCGAAAATCAGGGCAATCCGTCGCGATTCTATGTAATGGCGCGCGAACCAATGTGCCATCCCGCCCCCTCCCTTGTCGCCTCCGCCCGTCCGACTTATAGACCTCGCTGCGGCCGTAACCCTATCCGAGTGCTCGACCATGGAAGACGCGTCCTCGATTCTGATTCCCGCCGCCGTCGGCGCGCTCATCGGCGTGGCTTTCGCCTTTTTCGCGCGCTGGTCGGAGCGTTATCCGCAGGCGGGCTCCCGCCGCGCGCTGGCCTATGGGCTCATCGCCACGGCTGCGCTCTATGTCGGCCTCTCCTTCGCCTCGGACAATCCCAAGGCCTGGTTCGGCATAGAGATGACCGGCCTCGCCATTTTCGGCTCCTTCGCGCTGCTCGGCCTCGTGGGCTCGCCCTGGTGGCTCGCCATCGGCTTCGCTCTGCATCCCTTCTGGCACCTGCAGTTCCATTATCTCGGCACGGGCTCGGAGTTCACGCCGGCGTGGTTCACGCTCGGCCTCACCGGTTTCGATCTGGCCGTCGCCGCTTATGTCGTCTATGCCATTCTGCGCGGCGCCGATCCGCAGCTCCAGCGCAAGCCGCGGCCCTCCGCGCCTTCCGCCGCCGGCGGGGAGGAGGATGAGCCGCAGCGTCCGCTCACGCGCAATGAGCGCCGCGTCGCCAAAAAGTCGCGCTGAAACCACGCCGCAGAGAGGCTCCGATCGATGAACGCTCCCGCCGATTTCACTCTCCGTCACGATTGGACGCTGGAGGAGATCGTCGCCATCCACGACGCCCCTCTGCTCGAGCTGATCGCGCGGGCGAGCGCGCTGCACAGCCGCTTCTTCGATCCCAATGACGTGCAGAAGGCGGCGCTGCTCAGCATCAAGACAGGCGGCTGCCCAGAAAATTGCTCCTATTGCTCGCAATCTGCGCATCACCGCGAGGTCAAGCTCGACCGCGTCGAGCTGCTGCAGGTGGACGAGGTTCTGGACGCCGCCAGGCGCGCGCGGGAGGCCGGGGCGGATCGTTTCTGCATGGGCGCAGCCTGGCGCCAGGCGCCCAAGGGCGAGCGTTTCGACTCCGTGCTGGAGATGGTGCGCGGCGTGCGAGCGCTCGGCATGGAGGCCTGCGTCACGCTCGGCATGCTCGACGACGGCCAGGCCGAGCGTCTCGTGGAGGCGGGCCTCACCGCCTATAACCATAATCTCGACACTGGGCCGGAGTTCTACGGCGAGATCGTCACCACCCGCACCTATGAGGATCGGCTGCAGACGCTCGCCGCAGTGCGCCGCGCCGGCATAGAAATGTGCTGTGGCGGCATCATCGGCATGGGCGAGAGCGTGCGCGACCGCGCCCATATGCTGCAGGTGCTGGCCTCCTTCGATCCGCATCCCGAGAGCGTGCCGATCAATGCGCTGGCGGCCATAGAAGGCACGCCGCTCGAGGGCCGCCCGCCGGTGGATTCGCTGGAGCTGGTGCGCATGATCGCGACGACGCGCATCCTCATGCCGAAATCCCGCGTACGGCTGTCCGCCGGCCGCTCCGGCCTCTCGCGCGAGGCGCAGATATTGTGCCTCGTCGCCGGCGCCAACTCCATCTTTTATGGCGAGAAGCTTCTGACGGCCGGCAATCCCGGCCTCGACGCCGATGCCGCGCTCTTCTCCGCGCTCTCCGCGCAGGGGGAGGACGCCTGCGCGGCGAAGCAATAGGCGCCGCGGGCGGGAGGAAAAGCGGGGAGAGACCGATGCATGGGCAGGACCGCTTTCTCCTCGCCGGCGTGATGGGCTGGCCGATCTCGCATTCGCGCTCGCCCAAAATCCACAACTACTGGCTCGCCCGCTATGGCCTCGTCGGCGCCTATGCGCCGCTCGCCATAGAGCCGGGGCGGCTCGAGGCGGCGCTGCGCGCTCTGCCGGCGCTGAATTTCTCGGGCTGCAATCTCACCATCCCGCATAAGGAGGCGGCGCTCGCCATCGTCGACGTTCTCGACGCGAGCGCGACGCGCATCGGCGCGGTCAATTGCGTGGTGGTGGAGGAGGACGGGACGCTCGTCGGCCGCAATTACGACGGTTTCGGCTTCACCGCCTCGCTGCGCGCCGCCGCGCCCATGTGGCGGGCGGACGCCGGGCCGGCGGTGGTGATCGGCGCGGGCGGAGCGGCGCGGGCGGTCATCGCCGGGCTCATCGATTCCGGCGCGGCCGAGGTGCGGCTGTTCAACCGCACGCTCGAGCGGGCGCAGAAGATCGCAGCGGATTTCGGCGCTCCGGTCACGGCGCATCGCTGGGAAGAACGCGCCGACGGCCTCGCCGGCGCCGGCCTGCTGGTGAACACGACGAATCAGGGCATGGTGGGCGAGCCGCCGCTCGATCTGCCTTTGGATCGCCTGCCGGCGGAAGCGCTCGTCTCCGATATCGTCTATGCGCCGCTGGAGACGCCGCTGCTGGCCGCGGCCCGCGCCCGCGGCAATGTCGCGGTCGATGGGCTCGGCATGCTGATCCATCAGGCGCGGCCGGCGTTCCGCGACTGGTTCGGCGTCATGCCCGAGGCGACGCCGGAACTGCGCGCGCTGATCGAGGCGACGTTGTAGAGAGCGTTTCGATCAGAATGAGAGCGCTCCGCCCGGCCGTGTTCTGCCGGGCGAGGAGCATTCCGTAAGCTCACGCCACAAAGGCGGAGACGGCGAAGCGGAAGGGCGACCAGCGGCTCGACAATTCCACCAGCTCATTGGCGCGCTTCAGGAAAGTCGAATAGCGCTCGCTCGCGAAGCGCGACTGCGCCTCCAGCGCATCGCTGACCGAGCGCGCCTGACCGAGCGCCAACGCCAGATCGAGGACCGCGGCGGCGTTCTCGTTCACGAGATCGAATGTTTTCAGAGACCAGAGGCTCGGGTCGAGAGGCTCGACCTTGGCGGGCGCGGTCTCGATTGTCGCGGCGACGATGGTCACCGGCGCGACCGGCGCTTCGGCGATCGGTTCCGCAACGACCTCGAGGGCGGGTTCCGCGATTGTCTCGAGGACAGGTTCAGCCGCCGTCTCGAGCGCCGGCTCCGGCGCTATGTCGAAAACAGGCTCCGGCGCGGTCGCGATCGTCTCGGCGGGGACCTCGATGGCGGGATCGGCCGGCGTCAGCGCCAGCTCGACGGGTTCCAAGGCGGCGGTCACGGCCTCGATCTCGGCGGCTTCCAAAGCGGCGGCGACGGCGTCGATCTCGACGGGCGACGCGGCCTCCAGCGGGGCCGTCTCGTGCTCATCGTCGTCCAGCGCGTCCTTGAGGGTAATCGGCGGCTCCTTCGGCGGCGCCGGGCGCTTGGAAGAACCTCTCGTATGGGTGGCCATCGCTTCGGGCTCCTTTCGTGCTGGTGTCGGCAGTTAGTGTCGCGCCCGAATCGCCTTCGGCGCTCGAAAGCTCCGCGGAAACGCCGCTCTACTCGACGCTGCCTCTACTCACGCCGCCGAGACGCGCCGCAGCGCATTTCGTCGAGGCGCCGCGCGTCATCGGCGCGGCGCCGTCGGCAACTCACTTGCCGGTCGTCGCTTTTTGCAGCGCAGCGCCGAGATCCTTGGCCTGGGACTGTATCGCCTCGACCTGGCTCTTCACATACTCCGCCTGCAGCTGGAGCACTTCCTGGGGATCCTTGGCGCGCAGAAGCTTCTGCGCGAGATCGAAAGCCGCATTCACATTGGCTTCGGCGTAGCCGAGCGCCTTGGCGCTCACATCCTTGGCCCCGACCTGGAAGGTGGCGGTCGTCGTCTCGACGGAGCCGATCGCCTTTTGCGCGGCTCCGGCGAATCCCTCGAACGCCTTGCGCGCCTGCTCGACGCTCTTTTCGGCGAAGTCGCGGACTTCGTTCGGTATCTGATAGATCGGTTCGCTCACGAATGCTTCCTTCTGGTCGGGTCGGCTCGAACGCCCGTCGGCCGAAGAAGGGGCGCCGGCCGAGCCGAATATGGCTCAACTCATGTTGCATTGCAACATAATTGTGGTCTAGGGGCGGCGCATCCGTTCATCATGAATCGTCGAAGCTTGTTAAAATGTCCTGCGCCGCATAGACCAAGCCGCAACGAACCTTTAAGTTTCCTTTAACCGATCCTTCACCTTGATCGGCCGCGACGCGCGTTCCGCGTCGTTTTGTTCCGCGCCGCTTCCGGCGCTTGTCGCGTCTGAAGAGGCGCTGTCGATATGAGCGAGCACGACAGGATCGAGAGCGAGGCGGTCGCCACGCAGATCGGCGCCGATCCGGCCTTCGCCGCGCTCGAGGCGTCCGGCGCGCCGATCGTCGCCGCCGCGGGCGAGCCGCTGGCGATCGTCCACGCCAATGAATCCGCCATATCCGTTTTCGGCGGCGATCTCGTCGCGCTCGGCGACCGGCTGTTCGGCGGCGACGAGCCCGGCGCGCGCCGGCTGCGCGAGCTCGCGGGGGCGGAAAGCCACGCCGCCGCGCCGCGGCTGGAGCGGCTGCGTTTCTCCTTCGGCCCAATCGCGCAGACGGCGACGGTTCTGTGCCGCAGGCTGACGTCCGAGGATTCGGCGCCGCTGTTTCTGGTCGCAATGCTCGGCATGCGCTCCGCCGCGAATGAGACTCCGCTGGTTCAGCCAGCCGAAGCTCCTGTCCCCGAGGCCGCGATCGCCGCGCCGGAGGCCGAAGCCGCTCCCGAGCCTGTGATCGAGCCGCCGCCCGCCCGTCCGCCGCGGCCGGAACGTTTCCTCTGGCGCTCCGACGCCGAGGGACGGGTGCTCGATGTCACCGCCGCCCTCGCCGATGTGGTCGGGCGCGAAAATGGCGACATTGCCGGACGTCCGTTTCTCGAGCTGGCGAGCCGGCTGCGGCTCGCGCCGGACGGACGCCTCGCCGACGCCTTCGATTCGCGCCGCTCCTGGAGCGGGGTCGAGCTCGACTGGCCGCTCGACGGCGGCGGCGCGCGTGTGCCAGTGACGCTCGGCGCTCTGCCGGTCTTCGACGACGGCCGTCATTTCGGCGGCTATCAGGGCTATGGCGTGCTGCATGTGGACCGGCTGCGCCAAGAGCCGGAGCGCGAGCCAGAGCCTGAGCCCGATTTGACGCCGCCGGCGGAAGAGCCCGCCACTGCGCTGGAGCCGCTGGCCGAGGCCGTCCCGATCCAGACCGCCCCGGCCGAGACGGAGCAGACGCCGGCGCTCCTCGGCGCCAAGATCGTGTCGCTGCGGCCGCTGCCGCGCCTCGAGGAGGCCGCCGCCTCCATCGGCGAGTCTCTGTCGCCGAGCGAGCGCACCGCTTTCGACGAAATCGCCCGCGCGCTCGCTTCCGCCGCGCAAAAGCCGGCCAAGGGCTCGGTGCGCGATTTGTTCGAGACGATCGAGCAGGCGACCGGGCAGCAGGCGATGGGGCAGGCGACCGCCGTCTCGGCGGAGCCCGCGCCCGAATCGGAGCCTTTCGAGGAGCCGTCCCACGAGGCCGCACCGTCCCAAGAGCCTCTGCCCTCCAATGAGAATAGCGCCTTTCCGGGCGATCTCGCGCGCGCCGCCGCTCTGCTCGATCGGCTGCCCATAGGCGTCATGGTCGCGCGCGGGGCGGAGGCGCTCTACGCCAATCGCACGCTGCTCGATTATCTCGGCTATGGCGACGCCGCGGCGCTGACCGGCGATGGCGGCGCGACGCGGCTCTTCGCCGGCCGGCGCCCGCCGACCGCGGCGGACGGAACCGCGGGCGGGGTCGTCGAGGTGCTCGATTGCGACGGCGAGCCGTTGGAGGCCGATGTTCGGCTCGAGCCGATCCAATGGGACGGTCTGGCCGCCACTCTCGTCACGCTGCGCAGCGCGGCTTCCGTCGCCGCGCCGGAGAGCGCGCGCGCCGGCGCCTTGCGCAAGGAGCTGGAGAGCCGCCGTCATGAGGCGGAGGAGCTGCGCGCGACGCTGGACGCCATGGGCGACGCCGTTGTGGTGGTCGACGCCGAGGGCAGGCTGCGCAGCGTCAACGCAGCGCTCGGCCGGCTCATCGGCGGCGAGCCGCGCGCGCTGCTCGGCTCTGGCCTCGCCTCGCTGTTCTGCGACGCCGATCAAGGCGTGGTCGCCGATTTTCTCCGTCGTCCGACGAGCCGCGATCTGGGCGAGGGTCTGCAGGTGCAGGCGCGTGGACGCAATGGGCAGCTCATTCCGGTGCAGCTGACGCTGGCGCCGCTCGGCCCGCCGCCAGAGCTGAGGCGTTGCGTTATTCTTCATGTCATCCGCCGCCGTAGCTCGGACGACGAGCTCGAGGCCGCCCGCCACGAGGCCGAGCGCGCCAGCGCCGCCAAGACCGATTTCCTGGCCAAGGTCAGCCATGAGATCCGCACGCCGCTCAACGCCATCATCGGCTTCGCCGAGGTGATGATGGAGGAGCGCTTCGGCCCGCTCGGCAATGATCGTTACAAGGAATATCTCAAGGACATCCACACATCGGGCGAGCATGTGCTGAGCCTCGTCAACGATCTGCTCGATCTCTCCAAGATAGAGGCGGGCAAGTTCGAGCTCGACGTCGAGCGGATCGACGCCAACGCCGTCATCTCCGAATGCGTGTCGATCATGCAGCCGCAGGCGAACCGTAGCCGTGTGGTGATCCGCCTGTCCTTGTGGCCGCGCTTGCCGCGCATCCTTGCCGACGGCAGGTCGCTGCGGCAGATATTGCTGAACCTTCTGTCCAACGCCGTGAAGTTCAACGAGGCGGGTGGACAGGTGATCGTGTCGAGCGCCTTGACCGACGCCGGATATGTGGTGATCCGCGTGAAGGACACAGGGATCGGCATGTCCGAGAATGAGATCGAGACGGCGCTCGAGCCCTTCCGCCAGATCGGCTCGTCGCGCGGCGGCACGGGCCTCGGCCTGCCGGTGACGAAAGCGCTGATCGAGGCCAATCGCGCCTCCTTCTCGATCAAGAGCCGCAAGAACCAAGGGACGCTGATCGAGGTCGCCTTTCCGCCGCCGCAAGTGCTCGCGGCGGAATAGCGAGGCCCCGCCGGCGCCGCGCCGGAAAGGGGATTTCGATGAGAGCGTCGGATATCGTCTGCATGGATGAAGCGTTTCGCTTGGCGAAGAAGAGCTTCGACGAGGGCGGCCTGCCGATCGGCTCCGTTCTCGCCGAAGGCGCGCGCATGCTCGGCCGCGGCCATAATCGCCGTGTGCAGCAGGGCGATCCGATTCTGCATGGCGAGATGGATTGCCTGCGCGACGCCGGACGCCGCGCCTCCTATCGCGAGACGACGCTCTACACGACGCTCTCGCCCTGCATGATGTGCGCGGGGACGATCGTGCAGTTCAAGATTCCGCGCGTCATCGTCGGCGAGAACAGGAATTTCGGCGGCAATGAGCAGTTTCTCCGCGACCATGGCGTCGAGGTGATCGTGCTCGACGATGCGCGCTGCCGGGAATTGATGCGAGACTATATCGCGGCCAATCCGTCGATCTGGAACGAGGATATCGCCGAGGACGCGCCGCGCGGGGGAGCCGGGGGACAGTGACAGTCGATCTCAACGCCGATCTCGGAGAAGGATTCGGAGCCTGGCGCATGGGCGACGACGAGGCCATGCTCGACCTCGTGACCTCCGCCAATGTCGCCTGCGGCTATCACGCCGGCGATCCGGACATAATGGCGCGCTGCTTCACGCTGGCGAAAGCGCGCGGCGTCGCCATTGGCGCGCATGTGTCCTTTCCCGATCTCGCCGGCTTCGGCCGGCGGCGCATTCCCTATTCCGCCGCCGAGGTGGAGCGTCTCGTCGCCTATCAGATCGGCGCGGCGCAGGCGCTCGCGCATTACAGCGGCCATCGCCTCACTTATGTGAAATGCCATGGCGCGCTCGCCAATGTCGCGGAGGTCGAGCCGGAGATCGCGCTCGCCGTGGCGCGGGCGACGCGCGCCGTCGACGCCAGCCTCACTCTGCTGGCCATCGCCTGCAGCGAGCAGGTGGCGGCGGCCGAGCACGCCGGCGTCACGATCGCGCATGAGGTGTTCGCCGATCGCGCCTATCTCGATGACGGACGGCTGAAGCCGCGCGGCCAGAAGGGCGCCGTGATCGATGATCCGGATTGGGCCGCGGCGCGCGCGCTCAATATGTTGAACGAGCAGGCGATCGTCACCGAGAGCGGCAAGCGTCTGCCGACGCCGATCGACTCCATTTGCGTGCATGGCGACACGTCACACGCTGTCGATATGACACGGCGGCTGCGCGATGCGCTGGAACGCGCCGGCTATCAGCTTCTGCCCTTCGCGCCCTCGGAGACATGAGGCGATGCGCACCACCGCGCCGCGCTGTCTCGACGCCGGCGAGGCGGCGCTCGTCGTCGAATTCGGCGATAGCGTCGATCCTGCGATCAGCGCCGAGGTGCTGGCGCTGGACGCCGCACTGCGCGCCGCGCCGCTGGCGGGAATCGTCGAGACGGTTCCGACCTATCGCTCGCTGATGATCCATTACGATCCGCTGGCGCTCACGCGCGCCGCGCTCGTCGCCCATGTCGAGGCGCTGGAGAGAGCGGCGCAGGAGAGCGCTGCGCCGAGCGTCAGGTGGATCATTCCCTGCTGCTACGCGCCGCCGCATGGCGAGGATCTCGCGGCGGCGGGCGAAGCGCTGTCGCTTTCGCCCGAGCGCATTGCGGAGCTTCATTCGGGCGCCGATTTTCGCGCTTACATGTATGGCTTCGCGCCGGGCTGGTGCTATCTCGGCGGCCTGCCTTCGGCGCTCGCCGTCCCGCGCCGCGCCTCCCCGCGCGGGCCGACGCCGCGAGGGGCGGTGCTCATCGGCGGCGGCCTCTCGCTGATCGGCGCCGATCCCATGCCGACCGGCTGGTATGTCCTCGGCCGCACGCCCGAGCGTCTCTTCGCGCCGGAGCGCGATCCCTCCTTTTTCGTCGAGGTCGGCGATGCGCTGCGCTTCGAGCCGATCGACGAAGCGACATTTCGCGCGCTCGAGGAGAAAGGCGCGCGCGGCGAGATGATCGCGCGGCGCGAGACGACGCGATGAGCGCGCGGCTGATCCTCCGCGCGGTGGGGCCGGGCGTCACTCTGCAAGACGCCGGGCGGCGCGGCAGCCTGCGCTTCGGCGTGACGCCGGCCGGCCCGATGGACGCCCGCGCCTTCGCCGCCGCCAATCTCGCGGCGGGGGCCGCTCTGGGCGCTGCGGCGATCGAGGTTTCGCTCGGCGGATTGGAGCTGACGGCGGAAGGCGAGACCATCGGCCTCGCCATCGCCGGAGGCGAATTCGACATTCGCCTCGATGGCGCGCCGCTTCCCTTCGCTTGCGCGCTCTCGCTGGAGCCGGGCGCGCGGCTTACCATTCGCGCGGGGCGGAGCGGGGCGTGGTGCTATGTCGCCATCGCGGGCCGCATCGATCTGCCGCCGACGCTGGGCTCGCTCGCGACACATACGCGCTCTTTCATGGGCGGGCTCGAGGGGCGGGGCTTGCGCGCCGGCGATGTTCTGCCGCTCGCGGATATTATATCGCCGCCGCGGGAATTGCTGGCGCTCGAGGCGCCCTGGCTCGCCGCCTCGGAGGAGCCCATCCGCGCCGTGCTCGGGCCGCAGGCGGATTATTTTTCGCAAGAGGCGATCGGCGAATTTCTGTCGGCGCGCTGGCGGGTCGGGCAGCGCAGCGATCGCATGGCCTATCGGCTGGAAGGCGGGCGCCTCGCCCACGCCAAGGGCCATGACATTGTTTCGGATGGGGTGGCGCTCGGCGCGATACAGGTTCCGGGGGATGGCGCGCCGCTCGTGCTGATGGCCGATCGCCAGCCGACCGGAGGCTATCCGAAGATCGCCAATGTCATCGGCGCCGATATCGGCCGTCTCGCGCAGCGGCGGCCGGGCGAGGCGTTTTCCTTTTCCACAGTTTCGATCGAGCAGGCCGTCGCGGCGCGGCGGGCGCTGGGCGAGGCGATCGGCGCAGGCGTGCGGCTGCGCGCCGTGGGCGGGGAGATTTCGACGGAATTGCTGCTGTCCGCCAATTTGATCGGCGGCGTCGCCGATGCGTATCGGCCTTTGGATAAAGAGTAGGGCTTGCCCCCTCCCGTACCCTCCCCCGTTACGCGTGAGAGGGGAGGCGGCAAGCATTGCGCAAACTTTTGTGAAGGGCCGAATCTGCTCCCTCTCCCGCGCAGCGGGGGAGGGCTGGGGAGGGGGGCGTCCAGCGGCTAGACTACTCCTGCAACGGTCCCCAGGACGGATCAGACGCGTAGGACGGCGTCGGCACGGGGAATTCCGAGCGGCCGAAAATATCGACCATGAAAATCTTGGCGCCGCCGCCGCCGCCCGGATCGCGGAAGAACATCAGGAACAGTCCGTTCGGCGCCCAGGTCGGGCCTTCATTATGAAAACCTTCGGTGAGGATGCGCTCGCCGGAGCCGTCCGGCTTCATCACGCCAATGCCGAAGGAGCCGGAGGATTGCTTGGTGAAGGCGATGTAATCGCCCTTGGGCGACCATACCGGCGTCGAATAATGGCCCTGGCCGAAGGAGATGCGCCGCGCGCTGCCGCCGCCGCCGCCCATCACGTAAATCTGCTGCGAGCCGCCGCGATCGGATTCGAAGACGATCTCGCCGCCGCTCGGGGAATAGGAGGGCGAGGTGTCGATGGCGTTGGTGTCGGTGAGGCGGGTCGTCGTGCGCGAGCGGACATCCATCGCATAGAGATTGGTGGCGGCGCCCTGCGACAGCGACATCACGATCTTCTGGCCGTCCGGCGAGAAGCGCGGCGAGAAGGTCATGCCCGGAAAATTGCCGACCACCTCGCGCTGGCCGCTCTCTATGTTCAGCAGCAGCACCTTCGGATCGGCGGAGCCGAAGGACATATAGGTGACGTCCTGCGAGGACGGCGAGAAGCGCGGCGTGACGACGAGCTCCTCGCCGCGGGTCAGATAGCGCACATTGGCGCCGTCCTGATCCATTATGGCGAGACGCTTGCGGCGGTGCTCCTTTGGCCCGCTCTCGTCGACGAAGACCACGCGCGTGTCGAAAAAGCCTTTCTCGCCGGTGATACGCGTGAACACCGCGTCCGAAACGAGATGCGCCACGCGGCGCATATTGGCGGAATCGGTGACATATTGCTGGCCCGCCGCCTGCTCGCCGGTCGAGACGTCGAAGAGGCGGAACTCGGTCTTGAGCCGTCCGTCCGGGCTGCGCTGCGAGCGGCCGGTGACGACATATTGCGCATTGAGCGTGCGGAAGAGATCGAGATTGGGCGTGGCCTCGGAGCCGGCGGACTCCGGGACGGCGCCCGGCTCGATGGGGCGCAGAAAGACGGAGCGCTTGAAATTATTGACGATGACGCTCGTCACTATGCGCGCCGCCTCGTCGCCGGAGAAGTTCGTCACCGCGACGGAGACCGGCTGAAAGCCGCCGCCCGCGCGCAGATCGAGCACGCGCGCCGCGCGCGCCGGCGCGGCGAGAAGCGGCGAGAGAGTCGCGCCGGCGAGAAGATGGGCGGCCGAGCGGCGGGTGATGTCGAACGTCATGAGATGGAGGTCCTGGGCGTTTTCGAATTTCGGAGGCGTGGAGCGCTAGCCGCTACATATCCTCCCTCATGTCCAATTCCGTGACGCGCCAATAATCGTAATAGGGCGCGAAGGCGGCCGGAATCGGCATGGGGCTGCAGCGGCGCACGGCGCCGAGCGCCTGCTCGCCGCGGCTGTGCTCGACAGGATCGGAGGAGGGGTTGAGCAGGCGCGGCGCGCCTTCGAGCGCGCCCTCCCGCGACAGGCGGAATTCTACACGCGGCACATAGGTCTGCGCATTGATCGACAGCGACGCCTGCCAGCAGCGGCGATAATGATCGACCGTATAGGCGTCGATCTGCGCTTGCAGAGTCGGCGACATGCGCGGCGCGCTCGCCGTCGGCGCGCCGAGCGAGGCGGTTTTGGTCAGATCGGCGCCGGTCGCGGCGCGGCGCTGCGGCGCCTCATGGCTCAAGAGATTGGCGATATTGGCGGCGTCGAATTTCGATTTGGGCGCGGCCTCGTCGCCGGATTTCGGCTTGGCCGGCGGCTTGTCGGATTTCTTCTTTTCGTCGGAGTCGCTCGGCGCGCCCTTTTCTGCGGCCTTCTTCTTCTCGAGGAGCTTGGCCACCTCATCGACCTTCAATTGCTTGGTCGGCTCCTTGGCGGTCTCCTTGGGCTTCGCCGTCTCCTTTTTGGCCTCTTCTTTCTTGGCCTCGTCCCGGGGCTTCGGCTCGTCCTTGGGCTTCGGTTTCTCGGGCGGCTGCGGCGTCTCCTTGGCCTCCTTCTCGGCCTTCGGACGCATGGGGGGCTTGGGCTTCACCACCTCGGCCTCTTCCGGCTCCTCGCGCTCGGGCGGCGGCGGCGCGGGCTTGGCGCGCTCGGGTTTCGGCGGCTCGGGCTTGGGAGGCTCCGCCTTGGCCGGCTGCGGCTTCGGCGGCTCGGCTTTGGCGGGCTCGGGCTTCGGCGGGGTCGGGCGGAGAGGCGGCTCCGGCGTCGGCGGCAGAGCGGCGACGCGCTTGGGCGGCGGCGGGGCCTCGGGCTTGTCCTCCGGCTCCTCGAGCCGCGGCTTCAGCGGCGGGGGCGGGGCGGCGACGTCCTTCTTGGCCTCGGCGAGCGGCGGCAGCGGCTTGGTCTCGTGCTGCTCGGCGATCTTGTCGGCGCGCTGGACGGGCTTGATCTCCTTGGCCGCCTTCTCGCCCTTCATCACCTGATTGATCTGCGCATCCGTGACGATATCGACCGGCACGGTCTCCTGCGCGTCATCGAATTTCTTCGTGTCCGAAAAGGCGATGAGCGTCGCTAGCAGCAGTCCGGCATGGACGGCGGCCGATACGACGAGGCCAGGTTCGGAACGCGAGGGCTTCAACTCTTCCCCTCACTTCTTGTCCACTTCGGTCACAAGAGCGACCTTCTTGTAACCGGCGCTCGTCACCATCGACATGATCTCGGCGACGCGGCCGTAATTCACCGTCTTGGAGGCGCGCATATAGATGCGCTCGTCGAAGCCCGCTTTGGCGGTCTCCTTCAGACGGTCGAGCAGCTGGCCGATCTCGATCGGCTGATCCATCAGAAAGATCTGCCCCTTGTCGTCCACGGCGATGGCCAGCGGCTTCTGATCGATATTGAGCGGGCCGGCCTTGGTCTGCGGCAGATCGACGGCGACGCCGGTGGCGAGCAATGGCGCCGCCACCATGAAGATGATCAGCAGCACCAGCATGACGTCGATGAAGGGCGTCATATTGATCTCGGCCATGGCGCCATAGCGCGGCGTTCCGCGCCGGCGGCGGCCCGAGCCCTTGCGTCCTGCGGCGATCGAGGCGCCCATTTCCGCTTCTCCCGCTCAGGCCGCGCGATCGCGGCCGGACTGTCCGGCGTGCTGATCGATCTGGCGCGACAGAATGGCGGAGAATTCGTCGGCGAAGCTCTCGAGCCGCGCCTGGGTGCGGGCGACGTCGCCCTGCAGCTTGTTATAGGCGACCAGCGCCGGAATGGCGGCGAAAAGGCCGATGGCGGTGGCGAGCAGCGCTTCCGCTATGCCCGGCGCGACGACGGCGAGCGAGGTGTTCTTGGAGGCGGCGATGGAGCGGAAGGAGGTCATAATGCCCCAGACCGTGCCGAACAGGCCGACGAAGGGGCCGGCCGAGGCGACCGTCGCCAGCACCAGGAGATTGGATTCGAGCTTCTCGACCTCGCGGGCGATGGAGACGTCCAGCACTTTGTCGATGCGCGCCTGCAGGCCCATGAAGGAGGCGCCGGCGTTCTGGAAGGAGCGCTTCCATTCGCGCATGGCGGCGATGAACAGGCTGCCCATGCCGGTGGCCGGGCGCTCCTGCAGCTTGGCGTAGAGATCCTCGAGCGAGGAGCCCGACCAGAACACTTCCTCGAAGCGATCCATGGCGCGGCGCGTGCGCGAGAACAGCAGCGCTTTGTTGACGATGATCGCCCAGCACCAGACCGAGGCCAGCAGCAGGCCGACCATCACCAGCTTGACGACGATATGCGCGCCCCAGAACATGCCCCAGATGGAGACCTCGGCGGCGGCGCCGGAGAGCGGGGCGGCGATTTCGGCTGGATTCATGAAAGTCGTCCTCGGAAGTCGCGGGGTCGGCGGCGAAACTCTGGCGGCGAGCGGCGGAAGTCCTCGGCGCTCGCCCGCGCCGGGACTAAAGGCGCGGATAGAGGCAAATCACGTCGCGCCCGCTCCCGCAGCGCCGCGCCGAAGGCTGTGGAGCCCGAGCGGTATGGAGCGTGAATCCGCCGAGATTTTGTCCTGGATGCGCCGCACAATCAGAAAATATGAGCGGAAGGCTTAAGGGACCGTAAAGGTCACGCGCCGCGAGGCGTGGCGACCGCGGCGAATTTCTCGCGCACTTCGGTCGGAAGCCTTCGCGGCCGACCGCCTTCCACCGCGGCGATCCTCACTTGTGCGGAAACCAGCATCTCCTCGCCGCGCGTCACGCGCTGATCGAGATCGAACGACGCGCCGGACACTTCCCGGACGATCGTCTCCACAGTGAGGAGATCGTCCATTTGCGCGGGCTTGCGGAAATCGATCGTCATGGCGCGCACGACGAAGAACAGGCCGCCCTGCGCCTCCAGCAGCTCGCGCTGGCCGAGGCCGAGATCGCGCAGCAGCTCGGTGCGGGCGCGCTCCATGAAGCGCAGATAGGAGGCGTGGTAGACGAGGCCGGAGAAATCCGTGTCCTCGTAATAGACGCGGACGGCGAGTGTGTGGGTATGGGTCATTTCGCGCGCGCAGGATCGCTGGAGGCTCTGCTATACAGCAGCCGGCGACGTCTCGCACCCCTCGCGATCACGAGGCGGCGCGGTTCCGGTTTGCGGCGCAGCGAGCTGGTTGCGTTGCAATATGTAATTCTGATACACAGCGAAACGTCGCGCGCGTATCGAGGCTGAGAAGGGTCGATGAACAAAGAGCTTTGCATCCTCGTCTGCGGCGTCGGGGAAAGGGCCTCGGCGGTGGCGAGGCGGCTGATCGGCGAGGGCTATGCGACTGTGCTCCATCAGGAGCGGCCGCCGCGGGCTCTGCGGCGGCGCATGTGCTACGCCGACGCCTGGTTCGACGGCATCGCCACTCTGGGCGGCGTCGAGGCGCGCCGCGCCGACCGGCCGACGGAATTTCTCTGCGGCATGCAGACGCGGCAATTTCTTCCACTTCTGCTGCGGCCTTTCGACGAGGTGGTGGAGCGCTGGCCCTGGGACGTCATCGTCTCGGCGCCGGACCATGACGGCCGGCCGGCCCGCTCTCTCGCCAATGTGGCCGAGCTGACGATCGGCGTCGGCTCCGGCTTCGTCGCCGGCGCGGATTGCGATCTCGTCATCGCGACCGATGGGCTCGATCCGGGCGCCGTGCTGCGGGCCGGAGACGCGCCGCCGAGCCGCCGCGACGCGGATCGTCTGGCGCTCGACTATTGGGACGTGATCGCGATGACGGAGGGCGCGCTCGCCGCGCGCAAGACGATCGGCGAGCGCGTCGAGGCGGAGGAAATTTTGGGCTTCATCGGCGAGGAGCCGGTGCGTGCGCCGGTCGCCGGCCGAATCAGCGGGCTGGCGCGGCCGGACCAGATGGCGCCGGCGGGCGCGCCGATCGCGGAGATCGCGACATCGGACCGCGCGCCCATCGCCGGCGTTTCCGACCGCAACAAGCTCATCGCCCGCGGCGTCTCCTTCGCCGTGGAGATGGAGGCCGGGGGCTGGACGCCGGTCTCGATCGGCTCGCGCTGACGTCTTTCCTGTAATAAGCTCCGGCGCATATTTTTTGGCGCCGGCGATCGATTTGGCGTTTAGCCGTCGAGAGACGGCGCGCCGCGCGGATTTTTCGTCATGAGACCTTTTTTCTCGCTGACCTTGCTGGTCATCGTCACTCTCGTGCTCGGCGGGGTCCCGCGCCTGTGGAACTTCGCGCTCGCCGCTTTCAACGATCCGCGATGGTTGCCGGCGCTGGCCGCCGATTCGCCAGTGCATTTCGAGCCGGCGGCCGAGGGCTGCGCCACCATCGTCGGCCGCATGCTGCCGGAGGCGATTCGCAGCGTCGAGGACGCGCATGGACGCCCTTTCGCGCATGCGCCCATTGTCGGCGTCTACGGCTCCTACGAAAATTACGCCAAGGCCAATGGCACGGGCGATCCGCGCATTGCGGCGATGGCCTCGTTCGGCCGCGTCGTGCTCTCGCCGATCCTATGCGGCGCCGAGAGCGCGCGGCTGGCGCCGGTGCTGACGCGTGAGCTCTCCCATGCGCATTTCTTCGGCTGGCGGGGGCTATGGGCGGAACGTCCGCCGAGCTGGTTCGTGGAAGGCCTCGCCGTCATGATCTCGGGCGGCGCCGGCGCGGAGGAGATGAGCGAGAAGGAGGCGCGGGCGCGCATTCGCGACGGCCATGCGCTCATCATGAGCGAGCAGGGCGTCTGGCGGGATATTTCCTCCATCGCCTTCGCCGAGGAGCGTGGCGGCAATTTTGCGCGATTCGATCTCCTCTATCGTCAACGGCTGGCCTTGCGCCAAGCGGCGATGTTCGTGGCCTGGCTGAAGGCGCAGGACGAGGCGGGCTTCGCCGAGCTGCTGCGCGGACTGGAGGAGGGGAAGGGGTTCGCCGCCGCCTTTCAGGCGGCGTTCCGCGCCGATCTGCCGACGCTGTCGCGAAACTATCTCGCCACCATCGGCGGATAGGGCGATCGGGCGAAGGCCAGCAAACCTCCCCCTCATGCTGAGGAGCGCCCGAAGGGCGCGTCTCGAAGCGCGATGGGGAGCTCCAGATGGCCGCGCATGAAGGTTTCCTCGTCCTTCGAGACGCCGCTTCGCGGCTCCTCAGGATGAGGAAACCTTCACCCGATCGCCCTGGACATCGGCGGATGAGGCTCGGCGCGACATTCGCGGCGGCGGCGTCGCGTGGGCCGAGGCCATAGCGCGTCTCGGCCGCGAGAAGGTCCTGCCGCGGAGCGATGGCTCTAGCTGATCGCATGCATCGCCAAGGCATAGGCGATCCAGATAAATCCGACCGAGGACACGACGAAGCTCAGCGCCGTATAGCCCCTCCACAAAGGCTTGCTCCAGAAATTCGGATCGAAAGCCGCGATGGTGAAGACTGTCGGATTGGAGAAACCGCCGATCGCCACACACCAGCAAGCAATGACGGGCAGCTCGACGCCAGAGCCATAGAATCCGACGCCGAACAGCGCCATCAACGCATAGTCGACATGCGCTCTTATCATCGTCTTATAGTCGATGATGAAGCTGTCGAAGGCCTTTATCGGGAACCATTTCGCGAATGTCATCAACCACGCCGTCGTAATGAGGGCCGTGATACAGGCGGCGGAGCCGATCAGAAGGATTTTCATCCGAGCTTCCTCGAGTTTCTACGTGCACAGAGGAAGCTTTTTCGCCCGTAGGCGCTCCTTGTGTCTCGGGAGATTCGCCTAGTCGCCTTTGGGCGATTTTCCCGAGCACGTGCAGCCGCCGTCCCGCTCGGCGTGCCGAGGATTGTTGCGGCGCTCTAAAGTCACGCTTCCCGGTCCCGGCGGTCTCGACGCGCCATTATGGTCGTCGCGAGGCGGTCGTGCGCTCAGCGCGCCTCGGCGAGGCGCTCGCGCTATGCCACTGAAGTCGTGAGAAAATTTGGTCGGAGTGAGAGGATTCGAACCTCCGACCCCCTCGTCCCGAACGAGGTGCGCTACCAGGCTGCGCTACACTCCGATCTGGCGTCCGCGAAGCGGTCGCCGCTGGTCGAGGCGGGTTATAGCTTCAGGTTCTCCGACCTGCAACAGCTGTTTGCGCACTATCTGCAGCCGATCGGCCGCTCACCGGCGCTCGAGCCGAATATATTGGAAATCCGCCTCGTCCTCGGCCGTTCGCGGCGGCGTCTCGCGCGCTGTTTCACGCCATTCTGCCGGATCGAGCGTCGGAAACAGCGCGTCGCCGGCGACCGTCAGCGCCACCTCGGTCAGGTGAATCACATCCGCCTGGGGCAGAAAGGCGGAATAGATCTCCGCGCCGCCGGCGACGATGATCTCCGCCGCTCGCATGGCGTCCGCCAGCTCGGCGGCGAGGCCGAGCGCCTCCTCGGGGCTGCGCGCCGCATGGGCGCCCTCGGGGCGAAATCGCGGGTCGCGCGACAAGGCCACGGTCTCGCGGCCGGGCAGTGGGCGGCCGATCGAATCGAATGTGCGGCGTCCCATGAGCAGCGGCTTGCCCCAGGTGATTTCGCGAAAGCGCGCGAGATCGCTCTTCAGCCGCCAGGGCGTGCGCTCTCGAGCGCCGATGACGCCATTGCGCGCCACGGCGGCGACGAAGACCAGTTTGGGCGTCACGGGCATCGAGCCTCCTCGAACCGAGCTTTGCGCTCGAACGCGAACGTTCGAGAAAATTCGTTCTAAATGAAAAATTAGAAGAGTTTCCGACTACATGAGCGGCGGAAACCGATTCTGCCTTCCCGCCGCGCGGCCCTTTGCCGCAAGGTCGGAGCATTCCTATATAGATGGCGCCCGAGTGATTCCTCATCTCTGGGCGAACCGCTCGAGGATAGTCATGTCGACTTGGACATCGAACTCCAAATCTTTGCCGGCGCTCGCGCTCGCCCTGCTCATCGCCTTCGCCCCGGCGCTCGCCGAGGCCAAAATGGGCGGCGGCGCGAGCTCGGGAAGCCGCGGCTCGCGGACCTCTACGCCGCCGGCGGCGACAACCACCGCGCCGCGTCCGGCCGCGCCCATGGAGCGCAGCGTGGCGCCGCAGCCGGCGCCTCAGCCGCAGCCCTCGCCCGCCGCGCCGCAGCGCCCGGCCGCCGCTCCCGCGGCCAGCCCGCTCGGCGGCTCCTTCGGCCGCGGATTGCTCGGCGGCCTCGCCGGCGGCCTGCTCGGCGCCGGCCTGTTCGGCCTTCTCTCGGGCAATGGCCTGATGGGCGGCCTCGGCGGCCTCGCCTCCATCATCGGCCTTCTGGTCCAGATCGCGATCATCGCCCTTCTGGCGCGGCTCGCCTTTCAATGGTTCGCCAATCGCCGCCTCGCCGGCGCGATGGGCGGCGCCGGGGGCGGCTCGCGTCCGGGCGCCTTCGCCTTCACCGGCGGTGGGACGGGCTTCGGCAGCGGCACCGCGCCGCGTCACCCGACGAGCGAGCCTTTGAATCTGCGTCCGGAGGATTTCAGCGCCTTCGAGCGCGTGCTCGGTGACGCCCAAGCCGCCTATAGCCAGGAGGATATCGGCCGGCTGCATGATCTCGCGATGCCAGAGATGGTCTCCTATTTCTCCGACGACATTCGCGCCAACGCGCGCGAGGGCGTCATCAACCGCATCTCCGAGGTGAAGCTGCTGCAAGGCGATCTCTCCGAGGCCTGGCGCGAGGGCTCGGACGAATATGCGACCGTGGCGATGCGCTTCTCGCTGATCGATCTCTTCATCGATCGCGCGACGGGCAAGATCGTCTCCGGCGACGCCGCCCAGCCGACGCAATCGACCGAAGTGTGGACCTTCCGCCGCCCCGCCGGCGAAGCGCCCCAGGCCTGGAAGCTCTCGGCGATCCAGCAGGCCGCGTAAGTCTCGCCGCCTCTGCGAGAAAAGAAAAGCGCCCCTTTGAAGGGGCGCTTTTTTTATAGGCGCTCGTCGTCGGACGGGCGAGCCGCCCGCTTGCCTCAGCCGACCGATTCGAGGACAGGGGCGGCGGCCGCCTCTTTCTCCTTGGCGAGGAAAAATCGATAGGCGTCGGCGATTCCTTCCTCGAGGGAAATTTGCGGTGTCCAGCCGAGCGCGCGAAGCCGGCTCGAATCCATCAGCTTGCGCGGCGTTCCATCGGGCTTCGTCGAATCGAGGACCAAGCGGCCCGAAAAGCCGACGGCGCGCTGCACCGTCTCCGCGAGTTCGCGAATCGTCACCTCGGAGCCGGCGCCGCAATTGATATGCTCATAGCCGTCGTAATTATCGAGGCAGAACACGACGCCTCGCGCGAGATCGTCGACATGCAAAAATTCGCGCAGCGGCGTGCCTGTGCCCCAAATGACGACCTCGTCGCGGCCAGCCACTTTCGCCTCATGGAACTTGCGAATCAGGGCGGGCAGCACATGGCTCGTCTGCAGGTCGAAATTGTCGTTCGGCCCGTAGAGGTTGCAGGGCATGACGGAAATGTAGCTGCGGCCATATTGCTTGCGATAGGCTTGGCACAGCTTGATGCCGGCGATTTTGGCGATCGCGTACCATTCGTTGGTCGGCTCCAGCGGACCCGTCAGCAGCGCATCCTCGGTGATCGGCTGCGGTGCGAATTTCGGATAGATGCAGGACGATCCGAGAAAGACCAGACGATTCACCCCCGCCGCATGAGCAGAGTGAATGATATTTGTCTCGATGGCGAGATTATCATAGATGAAATCGGCCGGATAAGTGTCATTGGCGTAGATGCCGCCGACTTTCGCCGCAGCGAAGATGATCGCATCCGGGCGATTCTGCTTGAGCCAGACTTCCACGGCAATCTGATTACGTAGGTCGACGACGGAACGGTCCGCTTTGAGGACGGACTCTCCTCTCGCCTCAAGATGTCTCGTCACGGCGGAGCCGACCATACTTTATGTCCGGCGACCCAAACTCTGCGCGTGTTCGCCATATCTAAATTATCCCCTCGGAACCGTGGCCATTTAAATGCTCTGGATAGAAACCTCGGATTTCTACGGCAGTTCGGGGCCTCGGCGCAAATAGAAATTGCAGGAATGTCTCTGCGCAGCTCACGAGACCCGAGGCGAAGAATTCGAGCGCGCAAATGGTTCTGTTTCCGCGGCGGCGCGAAGTCTTTGACGCTGCACGGCATGCGTGCGGTCTCGAAATGGGACGTCGGCGCGATTTGCCGGACTTGACCGAGACATTGCTTCGATGACAGAACGCTCGCGCGGCGTCGACTCTCCCTCCGAGAGGCGGCTACGCGGCGCCGGCGGACATGCTTCCGACGAAGCCGAGTTTTCGGAGCCGCTCCCGCGCTGATTTCCGACCGAAATGCTCGCGCCGCGAGAAGGCGGGCGTCACGCTCGCCACTCGACGTCGGGGCGGATGTGCGCTGCCAGGGTCACGCGATGAAGATACTGATTGATCTGCAATGCTGTCAGACCGAGGCGCAATCCCGAGGAATGGGGCGCTATTCTCTCTCTCTCGCAAAAGAAATCGTCAGAATCGGCGGCGAGCATGACTTCATGTTTCTGCTCAACTGGCATTATCTGGACAAGTCCGCGGATCTCATCACGGAAATCGCGAAGCTCGACGATCTCGGCAATGTGATTTTGCACGACTATCCCAGCGTGCAATATGATTGGCATGAGCGGCAGAGGCGAGAGCAGGTCGCCAATGTCCTGCGCAATGATCGCATCGAGACGGTCAGCCCGGATGTCTATCACATCTCGAGCGTTTTCGAAGGCGAGAGCGTCTATGGCGCGGCGGCGGCTTTCATCGACTTTCCCAAGCCGCCGATCATTCGATCCGCCACTCTCTATGATTTCATTCCGCTGCTCTATCCGGACAAATATCTCACCGATTGGCCGGTCGCCCTCTGGTACAAGCGCACATCGAGCCTGATCCCGCAGCTCGATGTCGGATTGGCCATATCGGATGCGACGAAGAAGGACGCCGAGCGGCTTTTTCATATGAAGCCGGAGCGCGTCGTCAATATTTTCGGCAGCGTCGCGGATCACTTCCGCATCCTCCCCGCCTCCGAGGCGCATCGCGGGGCCGTCTGGCGCCGCTTCGCTCCCGGGCAGAAATTCATCCTCTATGTTGGCGGGCCGGACTTCCGCAAGAATCTCGATGGGACGCTCGAGGCTTTCGCCATCGCCAACAAGGAGCTGGCGGATAAATACAAGCTCCTGATCGTCTACGACATCAAAGGCGCGGAAGCGCTCGCTCTGCGCGAGAAAGCGGCGCGCCTCGGCGTGGCGCCGCTCGTCGTGACGACGGGCTTCGTGTCGGATGACGAGCTCGTCGAGCTCTACAACGCCGCTTCGCTCTTCGTCTTCCCCCCTCTCTATGAGGGACTGGGTCTTCCGGTGATCGAAGCGATGCGCTGCGGCGCGCCAGTGCTCGTCGGCGACAATTCCAGCCTGACGGAGATCGTGGACGATCCGGCCTATCGTTTCGACACGACCAAGCCGGCGGATATGGCGAAATCAATGGTGCGCGCGCTGACCCGCGAGGGCGAGCTTCAGCGCATGCGCGCCTATTCTCGCGAGCGCGCCGCGCTCTTCACCTGGGAGAAGAGCGCCCGCCGCGCGCTCGACGCCTGGGAGGAGACCTACGCCGCGCGCCGCGGGCGCAAGACGCCGAGCGCGGCAGGGCGGGTTCCGCGCATCGCCATGTTCACGCCGCTCCCGTCGGCGAAGTCGGGGATCGCCGATTACAGCGCGGAGTTTCTTCCCGCCCTCTCCAAATTCGCGTCCTTCGAGATTTTCGTCGACGATGTGGCCGAGGTCGAGACCTATTTCGACGACATGCCGATCTGGCATCACTCGCAATTTCCATTCAAGGCGCATCTCTACGATGCGATCGTCTATCAGCTCGGCAATTCGCCGTTTCACCACTATATGCTCCCTTATATCGAGAGCTTTCCGGGCGTCGTCGTCATTCACGACGCCTATCTCGGCTATTTGTCCTATGACCCCGGCAATCCCGACGCCTTCATCCGTCGCATGATCCAGGAGCATGGAGGTCCGGCGCGCGCCATCGTGCTCGACGGCGAGGGCGGCGACCGCACGGCGCGCTCGCTCGTCGATGCTCTTCCCTGCAGCGCCACGGCGACGCATCGCAGCCTCGGCGTCATCGTTCACTCGCGCTTCGCTCGCAATGTGCTGGTGGGCGCCGCTCGCCCGGGCGCCGCTCCACAAATCGCCGTGCTGCCGCAATATAGGGCGCGCCCGCCGCGGGAAACGACGCCGAGCAGGGCGCAGGCGCGCGAGACGCTCGCCATCGCGCCGGATTCGCTCGTCATCGTGTCGCTCGGCCATGTCGCTCACACGAAGGGCGTGCTCGAGCTGATCGAGGCCTTCACGCGCTCTACGGCGGCGAAATCGGGCAAGGCGCAGCTGATCCTCGTCGGCGAGCTGGAAGGGGGCGCGAACCACGATTCGCCCTATGCGCGCGAGGTGCTGCGCGCCATCGGCGACAGGTCCGACATTCACATCACCGGCTATGTCGAGAAGGAGGATTACGACCTCTACATAGCCGCGGCCGATATCGGCGTTCAGTTGCGGACGCTCACGCGCGGCGAGACGTCGAGGGCGATCCTCGATCTGCTCACCAGCGGAACGCCGCTCGTCTATAATCGCATGGGGTCCTCGGCGGAGCTGCCGTCCGAGGTGGGCGTCGCGCTCGAGGGCTATGCGTCCGCGGACATCGCCGATGCGCTCGATGCGCTGGCCGGCGATCCGCAGCTGCGCCAGACCTATAGAGAGGCTGCGCTGCGCTATTGCGACGAGACGCTGGACCCGGACAAGGTCGGCGCGCGCTTCGTCCAGACGGTCGTGGCGATGACCGCTCGCGCCGAGACCTGCGGGCCGAAGATCGTCAGCAAGACGATCGCGCGTCTGCTCCGCGACGCTCCCATCACCCGGGAGCTCGTGCAGGACATCGCCCGCGCCTATGTGCGCCAGGAGCGCTCCGAGATCGCGCCGCGCCTCTTGATCGACGTGACCCACATAAGGGAGGGCGATCTCGAGACGGGCGTGCAGCGCGTCGTGCGCGAGCTCACGCGCGCGGCCTATGGCTGGAGCGACGCGAAGGTGCGGCCGCAGGCTTTCGCCTATACGGACGCCGGGCTGATCTTCGCCGACGATTACGCGCAGCGCTGCGGCGCCCGCGCCGCCGTCGAGGCGGAGGACATGCGCTTCGGCGCCCTCGATTTTCGTCCCTTCGACAAGATTTTGATGGCCGATGGAACCTGGCATCTCGCCGATTGGATGCGCGAGCCGCTTGCGCGCCTCGGCGCCATCGGCGGAGAGGCGTTCGGCCTCGTTCACGACATTCTGCCGCTGCAGCATCCCGAGCTGTTCGAGGACCATGTCAAAATCTCTGTCACCAATTGGCTGACGCTGCTGCTGGAGAAAGGCTCCGGCCTGATCTGCACCTCGCAGAGCGGGGCGGATGGGCTCATCGAGTGGATCACGGGCAGCGGAGTCACGCCGCGGCGGGGGCTTCGGATCGGCTATGCGCGGCTCGGCGCCGATTTCTCCTCGCGAGTCGATGTCTTCACGCCGATCACGGCGGCCACGTCCGATCTGGCGCAACGTGAGAATTTGTTTCTGATGGTCGGCACGATCGAGCCGCGCAAGGGGCACGATTACGTGCTCGACGCCTTCGAGCGGCTATGGGCTTCGGGAGTCGATGCGACGCTGGTCTTCGTCGGCAAGGCGGGGTGGAGCGTGGACAGCCTGCTGCAGCGCTTCGAGAACCATGAGGAAAAGGGCAAGCGCTTCTTCTATCTCGGCTTCGTGCCGGAGGCGGACATGGCGCGGCTCTATCAGAGCGCTTCGGCGACCATCGTCGCCTCGATCGCGGAAGGCTTCGGCCTGCCGATCTATGAGGCGGCGCATTTCGGCTCGCCGCTGCTGCTCAGCGATCTTCCCGTTTTCCAGGAGCTCGGCGGCGAGCATGCGCGATATTTCGCCGCCGGCTCATCCGCGCAGCTCGCCGCGGCCCTGCGCGAGCAGCTCGCGCGCGGGCCTATTCCGTCGAAAGGCGTCTCGGCGCCGTCCTGGGCCGATTGCGCGGGCCGCATTTTCGAGTTCCTGGACGGGGAGCATGTCTATCGGCAGTTCTGATGGCCGTCGCGTGGGCTCGACGGTCGCGCGCAAAACCGTAATCATTCGCCGAAAGCTATGGAGGGCGGCATGACATTGATCGAATGGCTGGGGCGCAAGATCGCCGTTCGGACCTTTCGCGACAAGGATATCGCTGCGCATAGCCTGAAATTCGGCGGCAGCGTCGCCGGCGTCGTCGATGAGGTGACGCAAAAGCGCGTCCGCGGCTGGATTTGCGACGCCAAGCGCGAAGCACCGGTCGTGCTCGAAATCCTGCTCGACGACGAGGTGGTCCAGCAGACCAAGGCGAATCTCTATCGCGACGATATCGCCGAAAAGCTCGGCGACAATGGGCTTCATGGCTTCGACTGCGAGGTCGCCGCTTTCGCCACGCCCAGCGCGAAGACGCGCTCGGTGCGGTTGCGCATCGCCGATCGGCCGGAATATGAGTTCGGACCCTTCGATCTCGAGCCGAACAGATCGCCTTTGGAAGTGCCGTCGCCGGACGTCCCGCAGGCGCTGCATGATCGGCTCCAGCATATATTCAGCCATATAACGGCGACGCATGAGAACTCTTTGCGTCGATTCGACGCGATGCAGGCGTCCTTCGACCGACTGCAATCAGCGCCCCGCATCGCCGCGACGAGCGGCGGCGACGCCGACAGCGGCTCCTTGCTCTATCAATATCCGCGCAGCGCGATTTCCGGCGTGGGTCAGTTCCGCCTGCCGCTCACCGACGACGTCGAAACCACGCTGTTCCAAGCTCGGCTGGAGGTGGATTTGATGAAGGAGCGGCATTTTTCGTGAGGCGGGGGGCTAGCTCTTTCGCAAGGGCGAGTCCCCGCTCGATAATCATCTGAGGCGACCTTCGGCAATCGCGTTATAAAGTCTCTCAGGGTCGCAAAGATCGGCTGCCGGTAGTTGTAACATCAAACCGAAGTGATGATTGTGGGTGTTGAACTCGCAACGATCGATCAACTCCGCTTGTTCTGATGATTGCGCAAGCGTCATCAAATGCGGGTCATGTGGGATGAAGCGCGACCGATGCTGCGAGTAGACGAACTCTCCGTACCAGGCAAACTCGTAAGGAGCAATTTGTATCAAGCCGACGAATCCATTTACGCCTCTGCTATGCGCGAACGCGTCGAGTTCGGCTGACAAATCAGAGTTGAACATGCCGGTACAAGATATATAGGCGTTCGTGCTCTCGGTATGGTTCTCCATAACTGTACATATTCTATTGAATGATTCTGAAATATTAACGATCTTGCCATCGAGCCAGCCGTCTTCGTTGGTGTTTCGAAGGCGATCGAAAAAATCATTTTTAGAGGTCGGAGCCGCCGCAGTATAGATCGAACCATCATGCAAAAGAGACGAGTAGTCGAATTTTTTCGTGAATAGCATTGTGCTATCCATGGTAAGATAGTTGGCGGCAATTTTTATCTTTGAAAAGCATAGTTTTATCAGTTGCTGAATATGCCATCCAGACATTTCTGGAGTAGGCTCGATATTTGCCGACGCTAGCACCCACTCTTCAGAGAGAATGTTGGGGATATAGGATATTCGGCCATGATTCAGCTCTGTCGTGAAGGCGTCGATAAATATCGATAAATCGTTTTCCGGCACAACGATATAGAACGGGTGTTTAATTTCTGTAAATCGGCACCAGGAGCGATAGAGCGCGACTGTCCATGGCAAGTCTTTTCTGTACGATTTATTTAATATTGCAAAATCATGCATATATCTTGCTTGGTGAATTTTGACAGAGTCGATGCGAATATTCGCGCTTTCCGGCACGGATATGCAAACTTCCAAACCCTCCTCATTTTCTGGGCTAACATAAATAAACGACGCAAGCGTTTTTTGATCGTGGCAGATTCCCGCTAGCAACGACTGCTTGTATCGGCTGCGGCCGGCCGAATCGGAAATTTCTAAAAAGCTGTCTTCGAGGCCAGACAGCCCGAAATTCTCACCTTGAACTTTAATGAGATGGGCGCCTTTCGCTAAGCTGAATCTCGGGCCGCGCGTCAGGCAACCGCGGCGGCGCGACGAAAAAATGAAGTCGTCATAGGTCAGACCGGCTTCTGAGCCTACCAGTTCGGCCCCGGCTTGGAAGCTCGTCACCGAGCTTTCCCGTCCGGCCTCATTCGTGGACACGGTTTGTTGCAAACAGACCTCCTCGTGACGCGCCCTGTCGTGTGCTTTCCTTGGCATTGCTACTATCGCCTTGAAGGCGGAGGCAAGAGAGACCAACATTGAGAGAGAGACTGTCGGCAATTTCCTGATACCGAATGGAGGCAAGAGTTAGCACTATGCGCGTGGCGTCCCGGAAGGGATTCGAACCCCTGACCTACGGTTTAGGAAACCGTTGCTCTATCCTGCTGAGCTACCGGGACTTCGCTCCGATATCTACAAGAGCGCAGGGCGTTTGAAAAGGCGGGGGCGTCACAGGGGTCGGTCACATGCGGCCGGCCGGCAATCCCTGCCAGCGTGCGAAGATGCGGTCGATCTTCGTCGCCATGATGACGTCGTTCTCGTGCAGGCCGCCGATCTTCTTCGTCTGCAACGAGATCGTCGCATAGCCCCAGCCGAAGGCGATGTCCGGGTGGGGCCTTCGGCCTCGGCCAATTCCCCGATTTGGCGCACGAATTCGGCCGCCTCGCGAAAATTGCCGAAGCGAAAGCCGCGCTCGATGCGGCGCGCCTCGTCCATCAGCGTCCAGTCCGGCGCCGCGGCGAGCAGCGTCTCGGCCTCGGCGCGCCCGAGCGGCGGAACGCCGCCGCGGCAGGGCGTGCAGGTTTTTTCTGCAAGGGTCGTCTTTTCCGAAAGGGTCGGCATTTTCATCCTCCTTCTCAGCGGTCGATTTCTCCGAAGACGATGTCGAGCGAGCCGATGATGGCGGCGACATCGGCCAGCATATGGCCGGTCGAGAGCCGGTCGGTCGCCGCGAGATGGGCGAAGGAGGGCGGGCGCAGCTTGCAGCGATAGGGCTTGTTCAGCCCATGGGAGACGAGATAGACGCCGAACTCGCCCTTGGGCGCCTCCACCGCCGCATAGACCTCGCCGGCGGGCACATGAATCCCCTCGCTGTAGAGCTTGAACTGCTCGATCGTCGCTTCCATCGAGCGTTTCATCGCCTCGCGCCGCGGCGGCGTGATCTTGCCGTCGAGCACCGCGATGGCTCCCTGGCCGTCCGCGGCGCGCAGCTTCTGGACGCATTGCCGCATGATGCGGACCGACTGGCGCATCTCCTCCATGCGCACGCAATAGCGGTCGTAGCAATCGCCGTGGCGTCCGACCGGAATGTCGAAATCCATCTCCTCGTAGCATTCATAGGGCTGCGCCTTGCGCAAATCCCATGGCGCGCCGCAAGCGCGCAGGAACACGCCGGAAAAGCCGAGGCCCCAGGCCTGCTCGAGCGTCACGGCGCCGATATCGACATTGCGCGCCTTGAAGATGCGATTGTCGGTGAGCAATCCCTCGAGATCGTCGCAGGTCGCGAGGAAGGGATCGCAAAAGGCCTCTATGTCGTCGATGAGCGCGGGCGGCAAATCCTGATGCACGCCGCCGAAGCGGAAATAATTGGCGTGCATGCGCGCGCCCGAGGCGCGCTCGTAGAAGACCATCAGCTTCTCGCGCTCCTCGAAGCCCCAGAGATTGGGCGTCAGCGCGCCGCAATCCGAGGCCCAGCTGGTGATGTTGAGCAGATGCGAGAGCAGCCGTCCGATCTCGCAATAGAGCACGCGCACGAGCTGGGCGCGCCGCGGGACGGCGAGGCCGAGCAGGCGCTCGGCGGCGAGGCAGAAAGCGTGCTCCTGATTGATCGGCGCGACATAATCGAGCCGGTCGAAATAGGGCAGGGCCTGCAGATAGCTCTTGTCCTCTATGAGCTTTTCCGTGCCGCGATGCAGAAAGCCGATATGCGGATCGGCGTGGACGACGACTTCGCCGTCGAGCTCCAGCACCAGCCGCAGCACGCCATGCGCGGCCGGATGAACCGGGCCGAAATTCAGGATGAAGCTGCGCTCCTCGCCGGGCCGGGGGCGAGGCTGCGTTCTCTGTCCGAGACTCATCTGCGCCTCCTTTCGGCGGGAAACCGGATCGGCGCGCCGGCGTTATCACTCATCATCCTCGGTTTCGGGAGAAAGAAATGAGTGATCTTCTGCGCTGGGCCGTCGTCTTTCTGGTGGTCGCGCTGATCGCGGCCTTCTTCGGCTTCGGCGGCGTCGCCGGCACGGCGATCGACGCCGCGCGCATATTGTTCTGGGTGGCGGTCGTGCTCTTCATCATCGCCCTCGTCGGCGGCGTGCTCCGGCGCGGCGTCTGAGGGAGTCGGCGGCGGCGGCGCGGAGCGTCGCCGCCGCTTCTCGCGTCAACGTCCCGCGGCGGCGAAAGTTGCTGTCCTACGGATTGCGCGCGGCGCTATATTCCCTCGGGCGATGAGCGCGGGGAGCCGGCGCCGTGGACGAAGTCGAGAAAGCCGTTTTCCAGCGCGCCCTCGGGCCGCTCGCGCCACGGGCGGAGCGCCTTCCCGCGCCGCTGCGCGTCCCGCTGGACGCCTTCCTGCATTTCGTCGATCGCGACGGCTTCGCCATAGCGAGCCATATCGCGCTCTCGACATTGATGTCGCTGTTTCCCTTCCTCATCGTGGTGACGGCCTTCGCCGGCCTCATGGGCTCCAAGAGCCTCGCCGACGAGGCGGGGCGTCTGCTGCTCGACGCCTGGCCTCCCGAGGTTGCGGAGCCGATCGCGCGCGAGATCAAGCGCGTCGCGACGGAGCCCCAGGGCGGCAATCTCACCTTCGGCGCGCTCTTTGCCGTCTATTTCGCCTCCAGCGGCCTCGAGAGCCTGCGTATCGGCCTCAATCGCGCCTATGAGGCGCAGGAGACGCGCAGCTGGTGGCTGCTGCGGCTCGAGTCGATCTTCTATGTGGTCGGCAGCGCGGCGGGCCTGCTGGCGCTTTCCGTTCTCGTCGTGCTCGGACCGCTCATCACCGACGCCGCGGCGCGCTATCTCGATTGGTTCGCGCCCTTCGAGCAGATGGTCACTCTGGCGCGCTATGGCGTCGCGACGCTCATTCTGGCGCTCACGCTCTTCGCCATTCACGCCGGGCTGCCGGCGGGACGGCGGCGCTTTCTGGATATTCTCCCCGGCGTGCTGGCGACGCTCCTGCTGTGGCTCGTCGCCGGCGCCGCCTTCGGCCGCTATCTCGCGGCCTTCTCGGAGCGCTATGCGCTGACCTATGCGGGCCTCGCCTCGGCGATGATCGCGCTCGTCTTCCTCTATTTCTCGGGCGTCATCTTCATCTATGGCGGCGAGCTCAACGCCGCCATCGTCCGCGCGCGCCGCGGCGCTAGATAAAGCGCGAACAGCAAAGGGTCTCACCTCATGGCTCCACGCGCGCGCGCTTATTGGCAAGGCTATCTGCGGCTTTCGCTCGTCTCCATCGGCGTCGAGCTCTATGCGGCGACGTCGAGCGCCCAGGCGACGACGCTGCATCAGATCCACAAGCCCTCGGGCAAGCGCGTGCGCTATGAGAAGGTCGCGCCCGGCGTCGGTCCGATCGACTCCGCCGATATCGTCAAAGGCTTCGAGATCGGCGACGATTCCTATGTCGTGCTGGAGCCGGACGAGCTGGACGAGATCAAGCTCGACAGCGGCAAAGCGATCGAGCTGGTGCAATTCGTCGGGCGCGAGGAGATCGATCCGCGCTATTTCGACCGGCCCTATTATCTCGCGCCGGAGGGCGACGTCTCGACCGAAGGCTATGCAGTGATCCGCGAGGCGTTGCGCCGCGCCGGCAAGATCGGCATCGGTCGGCTCACCATGCGCGGGCGCGAGAGCATTGTCGCGGTGACGCCGCTCGGCAAGGGGCTGCTCGTCGAGACCTTGCGCTACGCCAATGAGCTGCGCTCCTATGAGCCTTATTTCGCCGAGATCGGCGAAGGCGACAGCGACGCCGAGATGGTGGCGCTGGCGACCGAGCTGATCGAGCGCAAGAGCGCGCCTTTCGATCCCAAGGCGTTCAAGGATTCCTACGCCGAGGCGCTGCGCGATCTCGTCGAGCGCAAGCGCGAAGGACAGGCGATCGTCACCACGGGCGAGGAGGAGCGTCGCGGTCCCGGCAAGGTGATCGATCTCATCGAGGCGTTGAAGCGCAGCGTCGGCGAGAGCGCGCCGCGGCCCGCGCACGGCAAGGCGCGCGCCGCGGAGCCGGCGAAAAAGGCGAGCGCGGCGAAGACGGCGTCGGCCAAGGCTGCGGCGAAGACTGGGCCGGTCAAGAAGCGCGCGTGACCGCGAGAGGAGCGCAAATTGGGTCCATCCGCGCGCTCGTCATCGGCTCATCGCGCCGCAAGACCGCTCGCAGCGAAGGACGAGCGGCTCTCCGCCTATCGCGACAAGCGCGATTTTCACCGCACCGCCGAGCCGGAAGGCGCCGCGCGCGCGCAAGGGCATGGCGCCTATGTCATGCAGAAGCATCGCGCTCGCCGGCTGCATTTCGATCTGCGCCTCGAGCTGGATGGCGTGCTGAAGAGCTGGGCCGTCACGCGCGGCCCCAGCCTCGACCCGAGCGAGAAGCGTCTCGCCGTGCGCACGGAGGATCATCCGCTCGATTATGGAAGCTTCGAGGGAGCCATCCCCAAAGGCCAATATGGCGGCGGCGAGGTGATGCTGTGGGACCGCGGCCGCTGGACGCCCAAGGGCGATCCGCATCGCGGCCTCGCCGACGGACGTCTCGAGTTCACGCTGGAAGGCGAGCGGCTGAGGGGCGGCTTCGCGCTGCTGCGCATGCCGCGCCGGGGCAAGGAGCCGAAAGAAAATTGGCTGCTCGTCAAAATGAAGGATGGGCAGGCTGACGCCGATCTCGATCCGGCGCGCGAATGGACGCGCAGCGTCACGACGGGCCGCAGCTTCGCGGAGATCGCCGATGGCGAAACCCATGCGCCGCGCCTGCCGAAATTCCGCGCGCCGCAGCTCGCGACGCAGGCCGCCGAGCCGCCCGCCGGCGAGGACTGGCTGCATGAGATCAAATTCGACGGCTATCGTGCGCTCGTCGCGACGGCGGGCGGCAAGTGCCGCGTCTACACGCGCTCCGGCCTCGATTGGACTGAGAAATTCCCCGGCATAGCGGAAGCCGCCGCGCAATTGCCGATGAAAAGCGCGCTCATCGATGGCGAGATCGTCGCGCTGGAGGAGAGTGGCCGCAGCGATTTCGGCCTGCTGCAGAAGATGCTGGAGAAGCGCCCGCGCGCGCTCGTCTTCTACGCCTTCGATCTGCTGGAGCTCGATGGCGAGGATGTTTCCAATGCGCCATTGCTCGAACGCAAGAATCGTCTCGCCGCGCTGCTCGCCGAGCCGCCGGCGGCGATACGCTACAGCGGCCATGTGATCGGCGCCGGCGCGCGTTTTCTCGCCGAATGCCGACGCTTGGGGCTCGAGGGTCTCGTCTCCAAGCGCGTCGACCGCCCCTATCTCTCGCGGCGCACGCGCGCCTGGATCAAGGTCAAATGCCTCGGCCGCGATGAGTTCGTCGTCGGCGGCTATCGTCCTTCGACGAAGAAGGGCCGCGACTTCGCCTCTCTGCTGCTCGGCGAATTCGTCGATGGCGCCTTGGTCTATCGCGGCCGTGTCGGCGCCGGCTTTTCCGATCGCGATCTCGCGCAGATCGGCGCCGCTCTGCGCGCGCATGCATGCAAGTCCTCGCCCTTCGCCGCCGTGCCGGCGGAGATCGCGCGTCACGCGCGCTATGTGGCGCCGCGGCTCGTCGTCGAGATCGATTACACGGAGCGCACCAAGGAGGGGCTGCTGCGCCATCCGACCTTCATCGGCCTGCGCGAGGACAAGCCGGCGAATGAGGTGAGCCCTCCCGCCTTCGATCCATCGCCCCGCGAGCTGAAGCGAGGCCCGCGATGATCCGCCTCACCAACCCGGACAAGCCGCTCTACCCGGCCGCTCTGCATGTCACCAAGCAGAGGCTGGTCGATTATTGGCGCCGGGTCGCGCCTTTCGCTCTGCCGCATATCACCGGGCGGCCGCTGTCGCTGCTGCGCTGTCCCAATGGCGCGGCGCATGGCTGCTTCTTCCAGCGCCATCATCGGCGCGGCCTGCCCGCGGGACTCAAAGCCGCGCCCATCGCCGGGAGCGACGGCGAACGGGAAGAATTTCTCTTCCTCGACGATCTCTCCGGCCTCGAAGGCGCGGCGCAGATGGATGCGCTGGAGCTGCATATTTGGGGCGTGCGCTTCGATGCGCTGGAGAGTCCCGATCGTCTCGTCTTCGATCTCGATCCCGATCCTTCCGTGACCTTCGAGGAGGTGAAGCGCGCCGCGCGCGATTTCCGCGCTTTGCTGGAGGCGGCGGGGCTCGCGAGCTTCGCGCTGCTCACCGGCGGCAAGGGGCTGCATGTCGTCGCGCCGCTGGATGACGCGCTCGACTGGCCGACCTTCACCGGTTTCGCCAGAGGCGTCGCCAGCCGTCTCGCGGCGGATGATCCGGCCCGCTTCACCGCAATGGCGACCAAGGCGCGGCGCCATGGCCGCATCTATATCGACTATCGGCGCAATGATCGCGGCGCGAGCGCGGTCGCGCCTTTCTCGCCGCGCGCGCGGGAGACGCCTTCCGTGGCGACGCCCGTTTCCTGGGACGAACTCGGCCGCATAGAGCGCGCCGATTTTTATTGCCTCGACAAGGTCGAGCGCCGCCTCGCCGCGCTGCGCGCCGATCCTTGGGCCGGCTATTTCGATCTGCGACAAGGCGTCTCGCCGGCGGCGCTGCGCATGTTCGCCGGCGCGCGGCTATAATTTCGCAGTTTCGCTATTCGGAAAGGCCGGCGCATGGAGACGACCGAATTGTTCCGCCGCCTGACGGTGGCGCTGGCGATTGGCCTTTTGATCGGCCTCGAGCGCGGCTGGCAGGCGCGCGAGGATGAGGAGGGCGAGCGCGCCGCTGGCTTTCGCACCCATGCGCTGGCGGCGCTGCTCGGCGCCGTCTGGGGCGCCATCTCCAATCAGACCGGCATAGGCGGCGCGGTGTCGCTCGGCCTCGCCTTCGTGGCTTTCGCAGGCGCGATCGTCCTGTTTCGTTATCGCGAGATCGTCCATGACGAGACCTTCGGCGCGACCACAGTGGTCGCCGCAATGCTGGCTTTCGCGCTCGGCGCTTTCGCCGTCGTCGGCGATGTCGAGGCCGCGGCCGCGGCGGGCGTCGCCACGGCGGGATTGCTAGCGCTGAAATCCGCGAGCCATGGCTGGCTGCGGCGCCTGAGCTGGGTGGAGTTGCGCTCCGGCCTGACGCTGGCCGCGATGACGGTCATTCTGCTGCCGCTGCTGCCGGACCGCGCCGTCGATCCCTGGAACACGGTCAATCCGCATGAGATCTGGCTGCTGACCGTGCTGATAGCGGTCATCAACTTCCTCGGCTATGTGGCCATGAAGGCGGCGGGCGGCGTTGGCGGCGTGGCGCTGACGGGAATCGCCGGTGGACTCGTCTCCTCCACCGCCGCGACGATGACGATGGCGCGCCTCTCGCGCGAGCAGAGCGAGGGCGCGCCGCTCTTCGCGGCTGGCGCGCTATTCGCCAACGCCACAATGGCGCTCCGCGTGCTGGCCGTCGTCGCGTTGATCGACATCGAGCTGCTCGGCGTTCTCGCGCCGCCCTTCGCGGCAGGCGGCGCCGTCATGCTCGCCTTTGCGCTTTTCTTCATGCGCCGCGCCGCCGCCGTTTCGACCGATGGCGGTCACGCGCCGAAGAACCCTCTCGATCTCGGCGCGGTGCTCGAATTCGGCGCGCTGCTCACCGTGATCGCGATACTGGCGCGTCTCGCCACCCGAGTGGCGGGCGGGGCCGGCGCGTTGGCCGTCGCGGCGATCTCGGGCGTCGTCGATGTCGACGCCATAACTTTGTCCGTCGCGCGGCTCGATCGTGCGACGCTCACGCTCGATGTCGCTGCGGCGTCGATCGGCCTCGCTGTCGCCGTCAACACGCTCTCCAAAGCGGCGCTGACATGGTGGATCGCGGGCGCCGGCCTCGGCTTTCGCGTCGCCGCCGCTTCCGTGCTGGCGCTCGCGGGCGGCCTCGCGGTCGCGCTGCTCACGCGCTGAAAAGCGCGGAACCTTCGCCAGCCCCACAAGTTTCCTCGGGTAAACCCACTTTTCCTCGGGAAAACACGGAGGCGAACGATGAAGATCAAGGACATCATGACTCGCGAGGTCTGTCTCGTCGAGCCCGATCAGACGATCTGCGACGCCGCCAAACGCATGGCCGATCTCGACATCGGCCTTTTGCCGGTCGGTGAGCACGATCGTCTCGTCGGCATGGTCAGCGATCGTGACATCGCCTTGCGCGCCATCGCCGCCGGCAAGGGCGCGGCGACGAAGATTCGCGACGTCATGACCAGAGACGTTCGCTATTGCTATGAAGATCACGACGTCGAGGACGTGGCGCAGAACATGGCCGAGCAGCAGCTGCGTCGGCTGCCCGTGCTCGATCGCGGCAAGCGCCTCGTCGGCATCGTTTCTCTCGCCGATCTCGCCATGGATCGCGACGCCGGCCTCAGCGGCGCGACGCTGCGCGGCGTCTCCCAGCCCGGCGGCCACCATTGCCAGAGCGCGCGCGCCGCCTGAGCGGCGAGAAAAGCAAATCCGCCTATTGGTCGGCCGAGGTCGGGCGCAAGAGCAATGCGCTGGACCTCGAGCCGGATGTCTTCACGCAGGGCGATCCCCGCGCCATAGCGCGCTCGTTGAGGCGCTCGGCGGAAAAAAGCGAGCGTCGCAAGAGCGCGCCTTTCCGCTCCGCGATGTCCATGCTGAATTTCTACATCAATCGCGCCGGCCGGGGCCTGCCGGCGGAGCGCCGGCGCATATTGGAGACGGCCAAGACAGAGTTGCGCAAGCTCTTCGGCCGCGCCTGAAACGTCGCCGCATCGTCGCCACGTCCGCGCTGTTAAACACATTTAAGTAAAACATTACACGAAATGGCAAAGTTATTGCTGGCGCGAGGGGCCGTCTCTAACCTGCCGAAAGATGCACAGCGTTGGAATGAGTCTATGTCGGATATTCTCGAGGGCGCCGGCGACAGTCTCGCCTGTCGCGCATTCGCGCCCTCTCGCGCGCAATCGATGCATCTGCGCCTGCACGAGCTCGATGGGTTGCGCGGCTGGGCGGCTTTCTCCGTTCTGCTCTTTCATTCGATCTGGCAGAGCTTCGGCGAGAATTTCCCCATATTGCGCAATGGCTGGACAGCGGGGCTCATCGACGGCTCGCTCGACGTCAGCGTCTTCTTCGTGGTCTCCGGCGCTGCGCTCAGCGCGCCTTTCTTCTCGGGCGGTGGCGGCGAGTATATTCTCTCGGCGGCGCTGCGCCGCTACATCCGCCTGACGACGCCGATCGTCGCGACGGTTCTGCTCCTCCTCGTCGCGGAGCGCCTCGGCTTGGCGCGGCTCGGCGAGGCCGCGCAATTTGCGCCGGGGCTTTCCGCCATCGCCGGCGAGACCGGGCTGAGCTTCGCGCAGGCGCTGAAATGGTCGCTCTGCAACGTCTATACGAAGCCCTCCGAATGGGGGCCGGCGCTGCCATTTCTGTGGACCATGCCTTGGGAGATGGTCGGCTCGCTGGCGCTGTTCCTGCTGCTCGCCTGCTATCCGGCGATGAAGCGGCCCGAGCGCTCCATCGCCATCGGCGCGTCATTTTTGATGCTGCTGTTTCCCTATCTCGCGGCTTTTCTCTTCGGCGCGCTGATCGGCAAGGCGAAGCTCACCGGCGCGCTCACTACGCCGGCGCCGGGGCGGCTCTCTCTTCTCGATTCAACGCCGGCGAAAATAATTGCGGCCGCGACGCTCTATGTGCTCGCCTCTTGGACGATGACGGCGGGCGCCGTCCCCCATGTTCATGTAATTCTCGCCGTGGCGATCGTCGCTCTGGCGCTGCGCTGGCGCGGTCTCTCGGACTTCCTCGGCGAAAGCGCCATCTCGCGCTTTCTCGCGAAAATCTCCTTCCCGCTCTATCTCATCCATTATGTGGTGATCGCGACGGCGACCTCCGCGGCGATCACGCTCGTCGGCGATAGGCTCACTCTGCCGCTCGCTCTGGCGATCTCGGCGGCGACGATCCTGCTCTCGATCGTCGCGGCCATGCTCTTCGCGCCGGTCGAGCGCTTCGCCCACGCGGCGAGCCGGCGCTTCGCCGCTCTGGTTCTCGGGTAACGCGGCTCAGCCCGGAAACGGGCCGAGCGCGGCTCTGATCTTCTCCGCCTGCGCCTTCAGCTTCTCGCCGTCGCCCATGGTTCCCGGCGGGCGCAGCGCGACGCCTTCGAAGCGCGGCAGAATGTGGAAATGCAGGTGGAAGATCACCTGTCCGCCGGCGCTCTCATTGAACTGCTGCAAGGTGAGGCCATCGGCGCCGAAGGCGTCCTTGGCCGCCTTGGCGACATGCTGAACGCGGGGAATGAGCGCTACGAGCGCGGCCGGGTCGATGTCCAGGAGATTGCGCGCCGGAACCTTGGGGATCACCAGCACATGGCCCTCTGCGCGCGGCATGATGTCCATGATCGCGAGCGCCACATCATCCTCATAGACCTTATGCGCAGGGATCTCCCCGCGCAGGATTTTGGCGAACACATTGTCATTGTCATAGGCTGCGGCCATGGGGCTTCTCCCGTCTGAAATGTCCTGCTGTCCTACGGTTTCCTCGATGATCGAGCCGTGCGATCGCTCCCTCTCCCCGCGTGCGGCGGCGAACGTTGCGCGTCGCTAATCGCCATATTCGAAGCTGCGCTTGTTCTCCAGGCGGAAGCGATGCGCCGGATAGACGCCGATGATCTCCAGCTCCTTGGAGAAGAAGCGCAGCTCGTCGAGCGCGCGGGCGAGCGGCGGCTCCTCGGGATGGCCGTCGACATCGGCGAGGAAGCGCGTCGCCGCGAACTCGCCGTCGACCATATAGCTCTCGAGCTTGGTCATGTTCACGCCATTGGTGGCGAAGCCGCCGAGCGCCTTGTAGAGCGCCGCGGGCACATTGCGCACGCGGAAGACGAAGCTGGTCATCGTCGGGCCATTGCCCGGCGCCGCCCATTTCGACGTCTTGGACAGAATGACGAAGCGCGTCGTGTTATGCGCGGCGTCCTCGACATTCTCGGCGAGAATGTCGAGCCCATATATGTCCGCGGCGAGGCGCGGCGCGAGAGCGGCTTTGCTCTTGTCCTTCCACTCCGCCACCTCACGCGCGGCGCCGGCCGTGTCGCCCGCCGTATGGGCGGTGAGGCCGAGCTCGCGAATGATCCTGCGGCACTGGCCGAGCGCATGCACATGGCTGTAGACGCCGCGCAGCGTGTCGCGCGTCGCGCCGCGCGGCGCCATCAGCTGAAAATGGATCGGCAAAAAATATTCGCCGATGATGTAGAGCCCGGCGTTGGGCAGGAAATGATGGATATCCGCCACGCGCCCGGCGATCGAATTCTCGATCGGGATCATGCCCAGCGCCGCGACGCCTTCGGTCACTGCCGCGAAAGCGTCCTCGAAGCTGGCGCAGGGCAGGGGCTCGCAATCGGGATAGGCGTCCCGGCAGGCGATGTCGGAATTGGCGCCGGGCTCGCCCTGATAGGCGATTTTCGGCCGCTCGCTCATCGACGGCTCCGTTCGTCTTTGTCCTGCGCCTTGCGCAGTCGTTGCAGATCGGCGCTGGTATCCACCCCACGGGCGGCTTTGTCCAGAATCATGGCGTCGATCCGCATGCCGGCCTCGAGCGCCCTCAGCTGCTCCAGCCGCTCGCGCAGCTCGAGCGGGGATGGCGGCAAAGCGATAAAGCGCGCCAGCGCCGCCCGGCGAAAAGCGTAGACGCCGATATGATGATAGTCCGGCCCCTCGCCATGCGGCGCCGGGGCGCGGGTGAAATAGAGCGCGCGCATCCGCCGCGGCGCGATCTCGGCGCCGATCAGCTTGACGACATTGGGATCATCGCGCTCGCCTGCCGCAGCCGGGGCCGCGAGCGTGGCGATATCGACCGAAGGATCCGCCAGTGGCTCCAGCGCGGCCGCCAGCGCCGCCGGATCAATGTCTGGCTGGTCGCCCTGCAGATTGACGATGACGTCATGCGCGCCCGCCGGATCGAGCCCGGCCAGCGCCTCGCCGATGCGGTCGCTGCCGCAGGCGTGGTCGCCTGTCGTCAGAGCCGCGCGCCCGCCGGCCGCGGAGACGACGCGTGCGATCTCCTCCGAGTCCGTCGCTACCGCGACCGGGCCGATGGCGGCGGCGAGCGCCTTCTCCAGGACATGGAGGATCATCGGCCGGCCGGCGATCGGCGCCAGCGCCTTGCCCGGCAGGCGGGAGGAGCCCATTCGGGCGGGGATGACGACGAGCGGACGGGCCATCATGAGGGGCGGCTCTCCTCGTGGTCGCGCCGCCGCTCTCGCGGACGGCTCAATAGGCGTTCTGGTCCTCGGCGACCCAGCCCTTGTCGGCGCGCACGAAATGCAGCGTGCCTTCGGCCTTCAGCACCTCGCCCTTCTGGAAGCTCTGGCTCTGAGTGAGGCCGAGATAGGCGCAGCGGCTGCGGTCCGAGCAATCGGCCTCATAGGCGTCCGGGAACTGCACCTCGGCCTCGTACCACAGCTCATAGGCTTCCGTGTTCGGCGTCTTCAGCGCCCGTCCGTCGATCTTCTTGAAAGAGATCAGCTTGCCGCTGACGCCCTGCTTGGAGAGCAGATTGCGCAGCACCTTGGCGCCGACGGCGTCATTGGGCTCGCGGACGCCGTTGCAGGCGGCGAGCGCCAACGCCGCCGCGCCGGCCAGCGCCAATCCGAGACCTCGAAGCTTCATCGATTTTCCTCCCGCGCCGCTGACGGCGCTCTTGCTTGGCGGCGGATGGCCCGGCTTTGGAAGGCCCCCGGCCGGGTGGGTTTGCCACAAAGCTCGATCCCGAGCAAAGGCGTCGTGGAAAACTCCGCTCGGGCGTCGCCTGGTGACGGTTCAGCGACATGGGGGTTCTTTCGTAAGGGGCTGTTTTCAGCTGCGTATTTCGAAACTTGTAGAAAATCTTGCCAGATGGTTGCATTTTTATGCAGCTGAGCTAACCTCAGCCATGCCAAAACGTGGTGCGCGTCAGGCAGCGTCGGGGGCTAAGAAGAATAAAGAACCCAAGGCGTGCTTTTGCGTTGGATGCGTATCGGCAGACAACTTCGAATACCCTGCGGAGTGCTCAGGTCCGCCGCATCTCCTGGGTCCGTGGGGTTGGCCGGCTGGCGTTGGTTGGAGTGGCCTCCTTAAAGCCAGCGCCAGTCGGCCGCCTTCGTTTCGGGGGAAACGAAGGCGGCCGCAGCCGGCAGGCGTGACGATCGAGGAATAATCTTCTCTCCGCCTGAAACGAAACGAGCCCGGAACGGAGAAATCCGTTTCCGGGCTCGTTTCGTTTCAGGCGCCTTTGGTTGCGAAGGCGCCTAGGGGCTGGCGAATGCCGGTCCGGCGCGTCGCCGGCGGCGGAAGAAGGCGGGCTGGCCCGCCTCGCCTCACTTGATCTTGGTTTCCTTGAACTCGACATGCTTGCGCACGACGGGATCATATTTCTTGAACACGAGCTTCTCGGTCTTGGTGCGGGCGTTCTTCTTCGTCACATAGAAGGTGCCCGTGTCGGCCGTCGACAGAAGCTTGATCTTGATCATGGCGGATTTGGCCATTGCCGTCAGTCCTGAACTTGTGAGGGGACACTCTCGCTCCGGTCCCGATCCTCACGAACCCGGCGGCGAATTGGCCGGCACCATAAGGACGCAGGCGCCTTTGTCAAGGCGGGCGGCGGCGCGCGATCTCGCCAAATTCACTCGTTATGGGGCATTTCGGTTCATATTCGGCGATAGTTTCGGCGTCGGAGACGCAAATGCCCGATATTTCGATTTCGACCGAAGCGCTGGACAAGCTCTTCCGAACCTTCGACGCGCTGGTCGGGGTCGGGCGCGCCGATTCCAGCGGCGCCATTCCCGCCCTTCTTTGGGCGAGTCGCTGCTATTCGACGACGGCCGCTGGCGAGACCATCGAGCATGGCGCGGGATTCTATATGCACTGCGCCGAGTCGGTCGATGATCGGATGGTGTTCGTCGAAACCGCGCGGGGCCGAGTCGGCGTCGGTCCGGCGCGCTTGTTCGGACAGGGCGTCCATCACATTTTCTTCATCGACGGGCGCTTCGGATGGCTTTCGGAATGATGGATCACCGCGCCGGACAGCCGCCGCCCGCGCGCCAGCGTTTCAGGCAGGCGCTATCCTGCGGCTGCACGAGCGGGACGAACCATTGCGCCTGTTGGCCGGCGATCAGCTGGCTCTGATCGATCCAGGTCCCGACCGCCGGAATCTCCGTCTGATAACGCACCTCCGCCGCGCCGGGCGCGGCGGTGAGGGTCGGTGTGGAGACGACGGGCTCCGGCCCGTAGATTCCTGCCGCCGTGGCGTCGCCGGCGCGACGGCCGCCGCTCACCAGCCAGAGCTGATTCTGCTTCGCGGCGGCATAGGGGAAGAAATCCGCGCGGCCGGTCGGCGGGTCGGCGACGCTGAACAGCGCCGAATCGATCTCGACCTTCAGCGGGGAGGGGGCGCCGGCGGGTGCGGCGAGAATATCGGTCCGCTGCACAGCATAGAGCGCGCCCAGCTCCGGCGTCGCCAGCTCCTCCGCCGTGGCGAGGCCGATGCGGCCGAGCGGCGTCTCGACGACGGCGATCTCGTCGCCAGGCGTCGCCCAGCCGCGCGCTGCGCCTGGATGAGTCGCGCGATAGCGGCCGAGAATCGTTCCCTCCGGCCCTGCGAGAGCGACGGTATGAAAGACGCGCTCGCCGGCCCGCTCGGGATAGCTCCCCGCCACATAGGCTCTATGGGCGCGGGCGAGCGCGGCGAGGGCGCGCTCGAAAGGGCCGTCTCGTTCTTCGGCGCGGGATTTTATCTCCTCGGGCGCGAGGCCAGAGGGGAGAGCGGACAGCTCGGGAAGGACGGTCAGCGCGGCCTTCGGCGGTTTTGCCTTCTCCATCGCCGACGGCCCCTCCGGCCATTGCGCGGCGACCAGCGTCGCCTTGCGTCGGGTCTTCGTGGCGTTGGCGTCGACAGGGCTGCGATGCAGCGCGAGCCAGGGCGCGTAGAGTTCCGGCCGCCGCAGGGCGAGCCGCTCGGCTCGGGGCGCGTCAGCGTCGGCGGGCGTGATCTCTGTGGCGTAGACGCCGTGAAGCCCGGGCAGCAGCTCCTCCGGCGGAACGACGGGCGCTTGCGCGAGCTTGTGGCCTTGCGGCGACCAAATGCTCGAGCCGCCATTGTAATAGAGCTGGCCGCCGGTAATCGGATTGGTCTCGACGCCGCTGCGCGTTGCGCCGATGACGAAGACGCCGTTCTGCGCGCTCATATATTGGACATTGGCGACGGTCGAGTGGTCGCCCTTGGATTGCGCGGCGGGCGTTCCCGGCGTCACGCGATCCGAGACGGAATGCCAGGCGATGATCTGCGCCCCGCGCAAGGCCGCGAGCCGCGCATATTGCCAATAAGTGTCGTCATAGCAGATCAGCAGCGCGATGCGGCCGATCGGCGTGTCGAAGACCGGAACGCCCGTGTCGCCGGGCGCGAAGACTTTTTGATCCTGCGGATTGAGGCCGTTCTTGCGATATTTGCCGATTATGCCCTTCGGCCCCAGCAGCACGGCGGTATTATAGGCGAGGCCGGTCTCGGCGTCGCGCTCGGCTATGCCGACGCTCATATGCAGTCCCGTCCTCGCCAGCACGGGAAGCAGAGCTTTCGTCGTGTCGCCGGGGATGGTGTCGAGATAGGGCGCGATCTGCGAGGGATCGCTGAACAAATAGCCGCTGACCGCCGTCTCCGGAAAAACCGCGAAGCCGACGCCCTGGCGCGCGACCTCCTCCGCCGCATCGGCGAGACGACGTATGTTGGCGTCGAGCGAGCCCCAGGCGGGGATGAAATCCACCGCGGCCACTTTTATGGAATGCGCGGGCGTCTGCGCGGCGAGATCTCCCGCGCAGAAGACGGCGAATAGAATAGCGACGAGCCTCTTCCACCACATGCGCATCTCCGCGGGATGCGAACCGGCCGCTGCGGCGGGTCCTGCGCATGAGATATCGGGCGCTATCGGCTCACGACCGCGCTCGAGACGAAACTTTCGTCACGGCGCCGGCGGCGTCATTTGCGACGCTTCTGCTTCGCGCGCTCGACGCGGCCGCGGCCCGAGAGCCGGCCGCTCTTCATCGGCGCCGCTCTGCGCGAGCCGCCCGCCACCTCGAAGCGCAGGGCGCCGGCGATCGGCGTCGCCTCGACGAGCCGCGCCTCGATGATGTCCCCTAGGCGAAAGCTCTCGCCCGAGCCGCTGGTCAGCGCATGGCCGGCCTCGTCATAGCGGAAGAATTCGCGCCCGAGCGTCGCCGCCGGAATGAATCCGTCCGCGCCCGTGTCGAGCAGCCGCACGAACAGCCCGGCGCGCGTCACGCCGGAAATGCGCGCGGGAAAACGCGCGCCGATCTGCTCGGCGAGATGCGCGGCGATGAGCCGATCGATGGTCTCGCGCTCCGCCGCCATGGCGCGCCGCTCGGCGCCGGAGATGCGCGCCGCGACTTCCGCCAGCTCGCCGGCGGAGACCTCCGGCATGGCGCCGGGGCCGAAATTCAGCGCGCGAATGAGCGCGCGATGGACGATGAGATCGGCATAGCGGCGAATGGGCGAGGTGAAATGCGCGTAGCGGCGCAGATTGAGGCCGAAATGGCCGTAATTCTCATTTGTATATTCGGCCTGCGCCTGCGTGCGCAGAATAATCTCATTGACGATGTTCTCATGCTCCTTGCCGCGCACGCGCGCCAGGATGACGTTGAAATGCGAGGGCCGCAGCACCTGGCCCTTGGCGAGCTTCACGCCGATCGTCGCGAGAAACTCCGAGAGCGCCGCCACTTTCTCGCGCGAGGGCTCGTCATGGGCGCGATAGATGAGCTGCTGACGATTTTCCTCGAGGACTTCCGCCGCCGCCACATTGGCGAGGATCATGAACTCCTCGATCAAGCGGTGCGTCGAGAGGCGCGGCGGCACGACGATTCGATCGACCGTGCCATCCGCCTTGAGCAGGATCTTGCGCTCGGGCAGCTCCAGCTCCAGCGGCGCGCGCAGCTCGCGCGCCTGATCCGCCGATTTATAGGCGCGAAACAGCGGCTCCAGCACGCCGCTCATCAGCGGCGCGCAAATCTCGTCCGGGCGTCCGTCGAGCGCCTCCTGCGCCTGCGCATAATTGAGCTTGGCCTTGGAGCGCATCATCACGCGATGAAACGTATGGCCGATCTTATGGCCCTTGTCGCTGATGCGCATGCGCACGGCGAGCGCCGGCCGATCTTCGTTCGGCTTCAGCGAGCAGAGGTCGTTGGAGATGCGCTCCGGCAGCATGGGCACGACGCGATCGGGGAAATAGACCGAATTGCCGCGCTCCAGCGCATCCTTGTCGAGCGCCGAATGCGGGCGGACGTAGTAGGCGACATCGGCGATGGCGACGGTGACGATATGCCCGCCTGGATTGTCCGCGGCCATGTCCGGCTCGGCGAAGACGGCGTCGTCGTGATCCTTGGCGTCGGGCGGATCGATGGTGACGAGCGGCAGCTCACGCCAATCTTCGCGATGCGATTCGAGCCGCGCGGGCAGAGCGGCGGCGGCCTCGGCTGCCGCCTCGGCGCGGAACTCGTCCGGCACGCCATGCACGCGCAGGGCGATCATGCTGATCGCCTTCTCGGTGGCGAGCGAGCCGAGCGTCTCGCGCACACGGGCGCGCGGCGCGCCGAGCCGCGTTTTGCCGATGAGGTCGACGGAGACGAGATCGCCGTCCTTGGCCTCGCCGCGATCCTCCGCCGCTATGGTCAGCTCGCGGCCGGCCTGCTTCTTTTCGACCGGCTCTATATGCGCCACGCCATTGGCGGCGACGCGCAGCACGCCGATGACGCGCGCCCGCGCCTTGGACAAGAGCTTCACCACACGCCCGGCATAGGGCGGATCATTCGGGCCGGCGTCATGGTCCGGCTCGGCGCGGACCAGAGCGCGATCGCCGACGCCGGGCAAAGGCTCGCCGGGCCTCGGCCGGCGCGGCGCCGAAATGCGGATGCGGGGCGGCGCGCCGAGCTCGTCCGAGTCCCATTCGGCCGGCGCGGCGATCAGCTCGCCGTCATGATCGCGGCCGATGATATCGGCCAGCACAACGGCGGGCAGCGCGCCCGGCTTGGCCAGCCTCTTGCCGCGCCGCTCCACCGCGCCTTCGGCTTCCAGCTCCGCCAATATGCGCTTCAGCCCGATTCGGTCGGCGCCTTTGACGCCGAAAGCGCGCGCGATCTCGCGCTTGCCGATTTTTCCCGCATGGCCGGCGCGGCTCATCGCCTCGCGCTCTCGCGCGATGAAGGCGAGAATATCCTCGCGGGAGGGAAGGGCGGCGGGAGGCGAGCCGAGCTCGCGGGTTTTTTTCGTCAAAGTCGATCTCGAAGGCCGCGGAATTGTCCGGGCGGCCGGCGCCGGCATGTCGTCATATACACGCCAATAGGCTCCGCGTCGCCGAAAGCGCGTCGAGGCGCCGCCGCGTCCATTCTGCTCCGTTTACGCTTTCTCGAGGTTATCGAACGTCAATTGCAATCGTTCGGATCGGTTTAGAGCCGGATGAGAAATTTGCCGTAAGCGTAGCTAATCTGATTTCCACCCCAACCTCGAGAGTTTCAAATGCGGCCAATAAGGACGTCGGGGCGGTCGGCGCTGTCCTTCGCGCGAGATCGGCGCGGCAATGTCGCCATCATACTTGGACTTACCTTCGTGCCGGCGGTCATGATGATCGGCGCTGGCATCGATTATGGGCGCATCGCCGCGGCGCGCGGCTCGCTGCAGCAGGCGGCGGACGCGGCCGTGCTCGCGGTCGCCAAGGGCATCGTCAGCTCCACCACCGATCAGCAGGCGCGCAGCCAGTCGCAGGTCTATCTCACCACCAATTATCGCAACGCCACGGCGACGGTGACGTCGGCGGCCATCGCCACCGATCGGCTGTCGGTCTGCATCTCTGCGCAGGCGCAGGTGGCGACCACCATCATGCATATTACCGGGCAGGCCTCCATGTCGACGCAGGTGACCTCCTGCGCCGCGCTGCAAGGCGGCATCAGCCAGACCGACACTTACGAGATCTCGTTGGTGCTCGACAATTCCGGCTCGATGACCCGCAGCACCAGCGGCACGACGAAGATTCAAGCGCTGCAGACCGCCGCGACCAGCTTCGTCAATACGATGTTCACCAAGGCGCCGAACCGTGTGAAATTTGCCATCACGCCCTTCGCCGCGGCGGTCGTCGCCGTCGATCCGACCAGCGCATCGACGCGCAATGTCGCTTGGGTCGACAAGAAAGGGGCCAATTCTCAGCATTGGATCGCCTTCGGCGGTCAGACGGCGGCCACGGCTGCGGGATTCAGCAGCCGCTTCGACATTTTCACCAAGCTCAAGGCGATCAATTCGTATTGGGATTGGGGCGGATGCTTCGAGCAGCCGGTCTACCCGCTGAACGTCTTCGATACGACGCCGAACCCTTCGGATCCCGAGACGCTCTTCGTTCCCTATCTCGCGCCCGACGAGCCGGATTCGGGATATGACAACGACTATCTCGACGACGATGGCTCGGTGACGACGACGACGCGAACGACCACGAGCAAGGGCAAGGGCAAAAAGACGACGACCACCACCACCACTTGCTCGGACGTGGCGAGTGGCGACTGGAACGAGCTCACCCATGTCTGCAAATACAATGTCACAACCGCTGCGGGAGGCGGCGACGGCCCCAACAGCTATTGCCCCGATTATTCGACGCAGACGATCATGCAGCTGACCTCGACGCAGTCCACAGTGACGTCGAAGATCAGCAACCTCGTCGCCAATGGCAACACCAATCTCCACGAAGGCTTCATGTGGGGGTGGCGCACGATCTCGCCCAGCCAGCCTTTCGCCAGCGGACGCCCCTATTCGTCGCCCAACAACCACAAGGTGGTCGTGTTCATGACCGACGGCTTCAACAATTGGGCGAGCGCGCCGGGAACCGTCACTGGCTCCGACTATGAGGCGGCCGGCTACTACAGCTACAATGGCGCGAAGAACAAGCGTTTCCCCGACGGCTCCACGGGGAATAAGGTCGATTATCAGACCGCTCTCAACGCCGCTTCCGGCAGCTGGTCGGATTATCACGACAAATCGCGCGAGATGCAGGACGAGCTGACGCTCGAGGCCTGCACCAACGCCAAGGCGGCGGGCATAGAGATCTTCACCATCGGCTTCTCGATCCCGAGCGATCCGATCGACGACGAAGGCCTGACGCTGCTGAAGAATTGCGCGACCAACAAGGACCATTATTTCGCAGCGACCGACGCGGCGAGCCTCAACCTCGCCTTCTCGACGATCGGCACGGGGCTCGGCTCGCTGCGGCTGACGCAGTGAGGTCGGCGCGGCCGCCTTTTCGGCGGCCGCCTCCCGCTCACTTCCCCGAGGCCGCCTTTTTCGTGGGCTTCTTGGCCGGCGCCTTGGCGGCGGCGGGTTTTTTCGCCGGCTTCGAATCCTCGAAGGGAACCTCGTCGCTCTCTTCTATGTCCTTCTTGGCGGCGGTTTTTTTCGCCGGAGCCTTGGAGGCGGGCGCTTTGGCCTTGGCGGCGGGGGCCTTTTTGGCCGGCGCCTTCTTGGCCTTCACCGGGCCGCCCTTCTCCTCGATGAGACGGATCGCCTCATCCAGCGTCACATCTTCCGGGCTCATATTCTTCGGCAGCGTGGCGTTGACTTTGCCGAGATTCACATAAGGCCCATAGCGGCCGTCGCGCAGCGTGATCGCGCCGCCTTGCGGATGCTCGCCGAGCACGCGGCCGCCGCCAGAGGGCGCGCCATTCGCCTTGGCGGCCAAAAGATCGACCGCCTGCTGCACAGTCAGGCTCTCGAGATCGGTTCCCTTGGGAAGGGTGGCGTTGACCTTGCCCCAATTCACATAAGGTCCGAAGCGCCCGCTCTTCACCGAGATTGCGCCGCCCTGCGGATGGTCGCCGAGCGTGCGGCCCGGGTCGGAAGCGCGGCCGAAGCGCGAGCCGCCGCCGCCGCTCTCCTTGGTGACGATGAGATCGATGGCGCGATTGCCGCCGATCGAGAGAATATCGTCGTCGCGGCCGATATTGGCGTAGGTCTTCCCGTGCTGGACGTAAGGCCCGAAGCGGCCGATGCCGGCGACGATCGGCTCGCCGCTCTCGGGATGCTTGGCCACCTCGCGCGGCAGCGACAGCAGCCGGATCGCCTGCTCGAGGGTCAGCTCGTCGGATTTTATGCTCTTGGGGATGGAGGAGCGCTTGGGCTTCTCGCCCTCCTCGGTCGCCTCGCCCTCCTGCACATAGTCGCCGAAGCGGCCGCCGCGCAGCGTGATCTCGGCGCCGCTCTCCGGGTCCTGGCCCAGCACCTTCACGCCCGGCCGCGCGCCCTCGGCGGCCTCGCCGGTGGGCGGCGAGAGCGTGCGGGTGAAGCGGCATTCGGGATAGTTGGAGCAGCCGATGAAGGCGCCGTATTTGCCGAGCTTCAGCGACAATTGGCCGGCGCTGCAGGCCGGGCAGGCGCGCGGATCGGAGCCGTCGGGCTTGGCCGGGAAAATATGCGGCCCGAGCAGATCATTGAGGCTGTCGAGCACCTGAGTGGTGCGCAGCTCCTTGGTGCCGTCGACGGCGCCGGAGAAATCGGCCCAGAAGTCGCGCAGCACCTCTTTCCAGTCGATCTCGTTATTGGAAACCTTGTCGAGCTTCTCCTCGAGGCCGGCGGTGAAGTCGAACTCCACATAGCGGGTGAAGAAGCTCTCCAGAAAGGCCGTCACGATGCGACCCTTGTCCTCCGGCACGAGGCGCTTCTTGTCGAGCCGCACATAGTCGCGCTCGCGCAGCACGGCCAGAGTCGAGGCGTAGGTGGAGGGGCGCCCGATGCCGAGCTCCTCCATGCGCTTGACCAGAGTGGCCTCCGTGAAGCGTGGCGGCGGCTCGGTGAAATGCTGGCTGGCCTCGATCTTGTCGCGCGTCGCCGGCTCGCCGGGCTGCATCGCCGGCAGGCGGCCGCCATCCTCGTCCTGATCGTCGTCGCGGCCTTCCTGATAGAGCTCGAGAAAGCCCGAGAAGCGAACCACCTGGCCAGAGGCGCGCAGCTCGAGGCTCCGCTTGCCGACGAGGGCGTCGATGTCGACAGTGGTGCGCTCCAGCTCTGCCGATTCCATCTGGCTGGCGATGGTGCGCGTCCAGATCAGCTCATAGAGCTTGGCCTGCTCCGGCTCCAAATGCTTGGCGACATGCTTGGGCAGGCGGGAGAGCTCGGTCGGGCGGATAGCCTCATGCGCTTCCTGGGCGTTTTTGGCCTTAACCGTATATTTGCGCGGAACCTTCGGCACGAAGCGATCGCCATATTCCTTGGCGATCACATTGCGCGCCGAGGCGATGGCCTCGGGCGCCATGTCGACGCCGTCGGTTCGCATATAGGTGATGAGGCCGGCGGTCTCGCCGCCTATGTCGACGCCCTCATAGAGGCGCTGTGCGATGCGCATGGTCTGCGCCGGGGCGAGGCCGAGCTTGCGCGAGGCCTCCTGCTGCAGCGTCGAGGTGGTGAAGGGCGCGTAAGGGTGCCGCTTGACGGGCTTGGCCTCCACCGAGCGAATGGTGAAGGCGGCGCTCTCCAGCGCCTTTTTGAAATCCTCGGCCTCCTGGCCGGAGCCTATGTCGAGGCGGGTGATCTTCTTGCCGTCGGCGCCCGAGAGGCGGGCGGTGAAGGGCTCGCCGGCCTTGGTTTTCAGATGCGCGATCAGCGACCAATATTCGCGCGTGACGAATTTCTCGATCTCCAGCTCGCGGTCGCAGACGAGGCGCAGCGCCACCGATTGCACGCGGCCGGCCGAGCGCGCGCCCGGCAATTTGCGCCACAGCACCGGGGAGAGCGTGAAGCCGACGAGATAGTCCAGCGCGCGGCGGGCGAGATAGGCGTCGACCAGCGCCTGGTCGATCTCGCGCGGATTCGCCATCGCCTGCTTGATCGCGTCCTTGGTGACGGCGTTGAAGACGACGCGCTCGACGCGCTTGCCGCCGAGCGCCTTCTTCTTCTTCAATATGTCGAGCAGATGCCAGGAGATGGCCTCGCCCTCGCGATCCGGATCGGTCGCCAGAATGACCGTGTCGGCGCTCTTGACGGCTTCCGCTATGGCGGAAATGCGCTTGGCCGATTTGGCGTCGCTCTCCCATTTCATGGCGAAATCTTCGGCCGGATCGACCGAGCCGTCCTTGGGAGGCAGGTCGCGCACATGGCCGTAGCAGGCGATGACATTGAAATCGCGGCCGAGATATTTGTTGATCGTCTGGGCCTTGGCGGCCGATTCGACGATGACGACGTTCATCGAGCAGTCCTTCAGAAATCCGGTCGCGGGCGGCTCGCCGCTAGGCTTCGCCGGGGAGCCCGGCCCGCGTCGGGGCGCGAACATGGGCAAAAGGGGGGCGTCCTGTCAAATTGGGGCTGAGACGGCCATCCGGCTCGCCCTCCCGGCGGAGACGTGGGCTCCGGCATGCGCAAGCGCACATTTTCGTCTCTTTCCAGGCGCTATGCAGGGGCGAATGCGGGGCGGAGCGGCTATAGTCGGGCGCGAGAAGGCGCGGCCGAGGTCGCGTCCGGCCCCCGAATGATTTTCTTGGACGGAAAGAATTCGTCATGGCCCGATCGAAATTCACCACCGACGATCTCGGCGCGGCGCTGGAGGCCGGCGTCATAGACGCCGACGCCCATCGGCGGCTCGCGCTTTTCCTCGCCGAGCGCGGAAGCGCGGGGGAGGGGGCGCCGCGCTTCGATGTCGTCAATGTGCTCTGGTATATGGGCGCGCTCATCGTCATGGGCGCGATGAGCCTGTTCAGCACCACCGCCTTCGGCCTCTGGGGTCCGCGCGCGCTGATGATCACCTCGCTGGCCTATGGCGTCGGCTTCGCCGCCGCGGGCGGCTGGCTGTGGCGGCGACGCGGCTTGCGCACGCCCGCAGGGCTGCTGGTGACATGCGCCGTCTCCATGGCGCCGCTCTTCGTCTTCGCGCTCCAGTTGCTCGGCGGTCATGATCCGACCGAATCCGTCCCCTATCACGACTTTTATGTCTGGGTGCGCGCGAGCTGGCTGCCCATGGAGCTGGGCACGATCGCCGCGGCGCTGCTGGCGCTGGCTTTTTTTCCATTTCCTTTCCTCACGATGATCATTGCCTTCACGCTATGGTTCATGTCGATGGATCTGACGCCCTGGCTCGTCGGCCGGGAGTCTTTCACCTTCGAGCAGCGCGCCAATGTGAGCCTCGCTTTCGGCGCGCTCGTCATCGCCGCCGCCTGGCTCGTCGATCTGAAGCGCTGGCGCGGCGGAGACTTCGCCTTTTGGCTGCATCTTTCCGGGCTTCTCGCCTTTTGGGGCGGGCTGACCGCGCAGCACAGCGGCGACGAGATCGGCAAGGCGCTCTATTGCGCGATCAATCTCGGTCTTCTCCTGCTGTCGCTGGTGCTGATGCGCCGCGCCTACGCCGTGTTCGGCGCCTTTGGAGTGACGCTCTATCTCGGTCATCTGGCGGCCGAGGTGTTCAAGGACTCGATTCTTTTTCCCTTCGCCCTCTCGGGGATAGGCGTCGCCGTCATCGCCGCCGGCCTGCTGTTTCATCGCCATGGGCCGCGGCTCGGCGCGGCGATCGGCGCGTCTCTGCCCGATTATGTGCGGGGATTGCGGCCCGCCCATGCGCGGGAAGGGGTTTGAGGGGGCGCAAAGGCGGGCGGTATCGGCGATTGCGCTTCGCCGGCGGCCAGTCTATATGGAGAGCATCCCCCGCATGGTAATCCGTAAAAATCGCGGCTTCGGCCCCGCGGCGCGGGATCGGCTTATCTCGCGCATCTTAAGGAGAATCGATCGATGAGCACCGCTCCGCTCATGCCCAAGGCGACCGCCGTCTGGCTCGTCGAGAACACGTCGCTCGCCTTCGACCAGATCGCCGATTTCTGCAAGCTGCACCCGCTCGAGGTGAAGGGAATCGCCGATGGCGAGGTCGCCGCCGGCATTCGCGGGCTCGATCCGATCACCTCCGGCCAGCTCAGCCGCGAGGAGATCGGCCGCGGCGAGCGCGACCCGGCCCATCGGCTGTCGCTGTCCGTCTCCAAGGTCAAGGTGCCGGAGGTCAAGCGCCAGCGCGGGCCGCGCTACACTCCGCTGTCGCGCCGCCAGGACCGGCCCAACGCCATTCTCTGGCTGGTGCGCAACCATCCCGAGCTGAAGGACGCGCAGGTCATGCGCCTCGTCGGCACCACCAAGAGCACGCTGAAGGCGGTGCGCGAGCGCACCCATTGGAATTCCGCCGCTCTCGCGCCGATGGATCCGGTGACTTTGGGCCTGTGCTCGCAGATCGATCTCGATTTCGAGGTCAATCGCGCCGCCAAGGACCGTCCCGTCGCGCTCGAGGAGCAGGGCCAGACGCTGCAGCCGGCCGAGATCACGACCGCGCCCCATCACGAGCCGACGACGACCGAGGACGTGTTCGGCAAGCGCCCGCCCGCGCCGCCCGTCGAGGAAGAAGATCATTTCGACGCCGATCGTGTCTTCGGCCGGATGAAGAACCTCGATTTCGACGATTGAGGGGGGGCGCGACAATCTGGCGCATTTACCGCAGGCGGCGCCCTGTGATTATGTGTCGACAGGTTCAGCCTCAGTCGGCTCGCGGATGAGCATTCTGAAGGAGGGGCCAAAAAAGTAACGCCAGCGACTGGCGGTCGCCGGCGTTACATTAGGACGATTGGTCTGGGAGCTCGCGGACAGAGACCCCCGGCTTTCGCGTCCGATCAGGGGGATAAGTCGATCGATTCGGCTTATTTGAAATAGAAGCCGAGAATGCCGCCCGCGAGGGCGCCGACGACAGCAGCGGAAAGCGTGTTTGCGACGCCGCCGAGGCCAGCAGCGCCGAGGCCGCCGAGCAGAAGGGCGCCGACGCCCGCGAAGATGTAGACGGTGGTGTTGATCTCGAAGTCTTTTTCAGCCATCGATGTCACTCCTCTGGTTTCCAGAACGTCCCGCCTTATCGTTCGAGCGGTGGCGGGTACGCTCTTGCCCCTCTCTGCGGGGATGTCTTTTCGACGATGGTGAGCCTAACATAACCTTGTCGACTGTCCAGCGCGCTCGGAGCGCGGATTTTTAAAAATTTGCGGCCTTTTTCCCTCCTCGAGGCAAATCAAGCGCTTGGCGCGGTGCCTGCCGATACGGCCAAAATCCCCGAAAAATAGCAGGGCGACGCGATGCGGCTTGGAATGTCCATGCTCGCGCGCTTATATCCGCCCGCATGACAGCCGAATCCCCTTCACGCGACTTTCGCTCGCGACTGCGCGCCTTCGACGCGCTGCGGCCGCTTTTTCCCTATGCCTATCGCTACAAGGGTCGAATCGCGCTCGCGCTGATCGCTCTCGGCGTGGCGGCGGTCTCCACGCTCACTCTGCCGCTCGCCGTGCGCGGCATGATCGATCACGGGTTCTCCTCCGACGACCCTTCCGCCGTGAACGCCTATTTCGGCGCGATGGTGGGCGTCGTCGCGATTCTCGCGCTCGCTTCGGGCACGCGCTATTATCTGGTGATGACGCTCGGCGAGCGAATTGTCGCCGATCTGCGCGACGATTTCTTTCGCCATCTCACATCGCTGGACGCCGGCTTCTACGACCGGACGAAAACCGGCGAGCTGACCTCGCGCCTCACGGCGGACACGACGCAGCTCAAATCCGTGTTCGGCTCCTCCGTGTCGATCGCATTGCGCAATCTCTTCATGTTCGCCGGCGCGATCGTGATGATGGTGCTGACGAGCCCCAAGCTCACCGGCGTCGCGCTTGCGGCGATTCCTTGCATCGTCCTGCCGCTCATCGCCTCGGGGCGGGTGATGCGACAACGCTCGCGCCATGCGCAGGATCGGCTGGCCGCGGCCAGCGCCTACGCCACGGAAAATCTCGCGGCCGTGCGCACCATGCAGGCGTGCAATGCGCAGCAAGTCGCGGCCGAGCGATTCGGCGCCGCCGCGGAAGGCGCCTATACGGCCGCGCGCGACGCCACGCAGACGCGCGCCATCGTCACTTCGGTGACGATCTTTCTGGCCTTCGGAAGCGTCGTCGCAATGTTGTGGCTGGGCGCGCAGGATGTGCTGGCGGGCCGCATCACCACGGGCGTTCTCTCGCAATTCGTGCTCTACGCCGTGCTGGCGGCGAGCTCGCTCGGAGAATTGTCGCAGGTCTGGAGCGAGGTTTCCGCCGCCGCCGGCGCAGCCGGCCGCATCGGCGAGATTCTCTCCATCCAGCCGGCCGTCGCCGCGCCTTCCGCTCCTCTCCATCTGCCGAAGCCCGTTCGCGGCGGCATCGCCTTCGAAGATGTCGGCTTCTCTTATCCCTCGGGCTCGGGACGGGCGGCCTTGGATGGGCTGAGCTTTTCTGTCGCGCCGGGCGAGCGCATCGCCATCGTCGGCCCATCCGGCGCCGGCAAATCGACCGTGTTCCAATTGCTCGAGCGCTTCTACGATGTTTCGCGGGGGGCGATCACGATCGATGGCGTCGATCTTCGCGCGCTCGATCCGATCGATCTGCGTAGCGCCATCGCGCTCGCGCCGCAGGACCCGATCGTCTTCGGCATGAGCGTCGCCGAGAACATCGCCTATGGCCGCGAGGGCATCTCGCGCAGCGCGATCATCGAGGCGGCGAAGCGCGCGCAGGCGGCGCAATTCATCGAGGCGCTGCCGCAGGGCTATGACACGGAGATCGGCGAGCGCGGCGTCACACTCTCCGGCGGCCAACGCCAGCGCCTCGCCATAGCGCGCGCCATTCTCGCCGATGCGCCGATCCTGCTGCTCGACGAGGCGACCTCGGCGCTCGACGCCGAGAATGAGGCGCTGGTGAAAGAGGCGCTGCATGATGTGATGCGCGGCCGCACCACGCTCGTCATCGCCCATCGGCTGGCCACAGTGCTCGAGGCCACCCGCATTCTGGTGATGAGCGAAGGCCGCATCGTGGAGCAGGGGACTCATGCGAGCCTCGTCGCCGCGGGCGGCCTCTATGCGCGGCTGGCGCGGCTGCAATTCGACACGGGCGCGGAAGCGGCGGCGCTGGAGATGGCCTGACGCCTTTTCCCCGGCCCGGATCGAGTTTTCCACCGCCGGCGCGCGCCGATTTTGCCTTCCGTCATATTGGTGCTATGAGCACGCGCCAACCCGGAAGACGGCCCAAGTCGCCGTCTCTTCGTCGTCCGGCCTCGAGCATGGCCGGATTTTGCGCCCCCGAGGGAGTTGGCTTCATGACATCATACGCACGACCGCCGTTGCACGAGGCTCTGACCTTCGACGATGTGTTGCTGCGTCCGAGCCATTCGCTGGTGATGCCGTCGCAGGTCGACATATCGACGCGGCTGACGCGCGACATAACGCTCAACCTGCCGATCATCTCCTCGGCCATGGATACGGTGACGGAGGCGCGCCTCGCCATCGCCATGGCGCAGGCCGGCGGATTGGGCGTCATCCACCAGAACCTCACGCCCGCCGCCCAGGCCGCCGAGGTGCGCAAGGTCAAGCGCTATGAGAGCGGCATGGTGGTCGATCCGATCACCATCTATCCGGACGAGACGCTCGCCGACGCGCTGGCGTTGATGGCGCGCTATGGCATTTCCGGCATTCCGGTGGTCGAGCGCGGCCATGGCGAGAGGCCCGGCAGACTGGTCGGCATTCTCACCAATCGCGACGTGCGCTTCGCAGACAATATGCGAGAGCCGGTCGCCGAGCTGATGACGAAGCAGCTCATCACCGTGCGCGAGGGGGTCGATCAGGAGGAGGCGCGCCGCCTCCTGCATCACCACCGCATCGAGAAATTGCTCGTCGTCGACGAGGATTATCACTGCGTCGGCCTCATCACGGTGAAGGACATAGAGAAGGCGACGCTGCATCCGCACGCCGCCAAGGACGCCGAGGGGCGGCTGCGCGTCGCCGCCGCCGCCACGGTCGGCGATCGCGGCTATGAGCGCGCGCTGCAATTGATCGACGCGGGCGTCGATCTCATCGTCATCGACACGGCCCATGGCCATTCGCAGGCGGTGCTCGATCAGGTCGCCCGCATCAAGAAATTCTCCAACAAAGTCTCCATCGTCGCCGGCAATATTGCGACGCGCGAGGCGACCAAGGCGCTGATCGACGCCGGCGCCGATGCGGTGAAGGTCGGCATCGGCCCCGGCTCCATCTGCACGACGCGAATCGTGGCGGGCGTCGGCGTGCCGCAGCTCACGGCGATCATGGACGCCGCCGAGGAGGCGTTCAAAGCCGGCGTGCCGGTCATCGCCGATGGCGGCGTCAAATATTCCGGCGATCTCGCCAAGGCCATCGCCGCCGGCGCTTCGGTGGTGATGATCGGCTCGCTGCTCGCGGGCGCCGAGGAGGCGCCGGGCGAAGTGTTTCTCTATCAGGGCCGCTCCTTCAAATCCTACCGCGGCATGGGCTCTGTCGGCGCGATGGAGGCGGGCTCCGCCGCCCGCTATTTCCAGCAGGACGTGAAGGAGAGCCTGAAGCTGGTGCCGGAGGGCATAGAAGGTCGGGTGCCGTATCGCGGGCCGGTCGCGCCGATCCTCTATCAGCTCGCCGGCGGCTTGCGCGCCGCCATGGGCTATGTCGGCGCGCCGACCATTCCCGAGTTCCAGACCAAGGCGGAATTCGTGCGCATCACCAACGCCGGCCTGCGCGAGAGCCATGTCCATGACGTGACGATCACGCGCGAGAGCCCGAACTATCCGACCGGCGGAGCCTGACATGCGCGCGCTCGTTCTCGGCGCGGGAGCCGTCGGCGGCTATTATGGCGGACGGCTCGTCGAGGCGGGCGCGGATGTGACTTTTTTCGTGCGGGAAGCGCGGGCGCAGCTCCTCGCCGAACGTGGGCTGCGGGTCGAGAGCCCTTTGGGCGACATGAATCTCGCGGCGAAAGCCGTCTTCGACCCGAAGGCGCTGACGCCTTTCGATCTCGTGATCCTCACTTGCAAGGCCTATGATCTCGAGGAGTCCCTGGAGACCGTCGCCGGCGCCGTCGGGCCGCGGACGGGCGTGTTGCCGCTACTTAACGGCTTTGCGCATCTCGATCGCATCGCGGCGCGCTTTCCCGAGGCGAATGTCTTCGGCGGCGTGGCCCAGATCAGCGCGACGCTCGCCGAGGACGGCGTCGTGCGTCACTTCGGCGAGCGCAACCGCTTGATTTTCGGCGCGCGAGACGGCGGACCGGAAGAGCGGCTCGCGGCGCTGGAGGCCATTTACGCGCGCACCTGCGTCGCGGCGACTTTCGTCGACGATATCGAGGGGCGGCTCTGGGACAAGTTCGTGCTGCTCGCGACGCTCGCGGGGATCACCTCGCTGATGCGCGCGAGCGTCGGAACCATTCTGGAGACAGTCTCGGGTGAGCGCCTCATCCGGCTTTTGCTCGCGGAATGCGAGAGCGTCGCGCGCGCGGAGGGCTGGACGCCGTCGCCCGAGCTTCCGGAACTCTTGTCTATATTATTCGTGCGCGGCTCCGCTCTCAAAGCCTCCATGCTGCGTGACATCGAGCGGGGAGGGCGCACGGAGGGCGAGCATATTCTCGGCGACATGCTGGCGCGGGCGCAGCGGGCAAGGCTAGAGACGCCGGTGCTGGAGATCGCAGCGACGCATGTGCGGGCCTATGAGGCGAGCCGGCGCGCGGCCGGCTGACGGCACGGATTTCGCGTAAATCTCGGCCTCTTCGGCGAAAGGCGCCGCAGACCGGGGATTTGAGACAATGAGCGATCCGAGCGCGAGCCTCGCCAAGGCGGAAGAACAGGTGCTCGCCGCCGCGCGGCGCAATTTCGACAGTTTCTTCCGCTGGATCGCCTTCCTCGACGAGTCGATCAAAAAGGATATCGGGCCGAAATTCGGCGTCGAGCTGGCGCTGAAGGCGAGCGCCGTCGAGCAGAAGGTGATGGGCCTGCTCTTCGTCTCGCGCCCGCTGAAGGAGCCGCTGCCGCTGCCCTTCGAGATCGAGGGAACCTCGATCCGCTTCGGCCATCCGAAATTCGAACGCGACGACGAGGCGACCGGCGAGAAAACCACGCGCTACGACGTCTCCACCATCGACGATGTGAACCGCATTCTGGGCGATGTGGTGCAGGACTTCATCGGTTGAGCCGGACGCGTCTGGGCTGAGCCGGTCTGGGTATGGCATGTCGATTGCTATCTAATTCTGAGACAAGCAATCAGACGGGTCCTGGCCCTTTCACGGGGAGCCCGGCCCTTTGTCGGAGATCGGACATGCTGCCGCAAGTCGTCCTGGTCGATGGCGTCCCCAGATGCGTTATTCGCCCGACCGATCAGAAAGCGCTCGACCGCTTCGTGCGCAATAGCAGGAAATGGCTTCAGGCCGGCAATGCCGAAGCCAAATGCACCTACCGCCCGGCCGATGACACGGAGAGGGCGGTTTGGACGGACGCTTTCGAGCTGCACAAGGCCGCCGGCTCGGATGAGGAGAGCTTTTTCGGCATTCCCCTCGTCGCCGCAGCGGCAATGGCGGCGGCTCCGTCCGAATAGCCCGACTCATACGATCTGATCGGTTTGCGCGGCGTTGGCCGCTTTCCTTCCCCCCGCTCGCAGGGGGAACGCCCCGAACCTTCTGCCGAACTCGTATCAGTCGACGTTGCAGCGGATCGGGGCTGGCGGTTGCGCCGTTCCGGTCGCCGCCTGCACGGCGGCGGCCAGGGCCATCGGACAATTGGCGCAATCGTGACCCGCGCAGCCTGCGCAAGGGGAGGGCGCGGCCGCCGCCTGAGCCGGGGCGGAGGCGCCCGTGAGGTTCTGCGCATCGGCTGGCTGGTCGCCCGCGGCGGCCAAGGCCGAGCCGGCGATCAGCAAAGCGGGCAGGGCGAGAGCAAAGGATTTCCGCATGGCGCCTGTCCTCAATGCTGGCCGGGCGCGAGCTTCACGCCGCGCCGCTCGAAAGTGATGTAGGAGACGAGCGCCGTCATGCGCGGATCGTCCGGCGGAAGATTGGCTCCCTGCAGCGGATTGCGAATGCACCAATTCACCATCTCGAAGAGCTGCGTCACCTTGCCGAGCTGCTTCTGGAATTTGGGATAGGTCTCTGGGTGCGTGTTGGCGGCGTTGGGATGGCATTGCGCGCAGGCGACGCCATTGGTCCCGAGCGCGCCGCTCGTCCATAATTCGCGGCCCTTGGCCGCCACCTGCTCGAACTCCTTCTGATAGCGCTCGACATCTGTCTTGGTGAATTCATCGGCGCGCGCTGTCGTCGCGCCGAAGGCGGCGAGACCGAAAGCGAGAAGCAAGGTCGAGCGAAGCATGGCGAACTCCGATCAATAATGGGTTTGCGGCAGACGGTGCTGCGTCGGCTCCTGATAGGCGATATCGACCGGGTGGCCGGCCTTGTGATCGAAGGCGACGGTGCGCTGGTCATTGTCCCAGAGCTGATAGCGCGCGGTGACGCGGCCCGAGCCTATGTCGATCAGCTGCCAGCCGGTGGCGTCGCGCTCGAAGAAAGGATCGGCGCGGTTCATCGGAATGGTGAGCACGGGCAGATGGCTCTCGGCTTGCGCATAGCTCTGCGGATAGGGCCAGGGCCAAGCGGTGGCCATCACCGAATTGAAGCTGATGTTGCCGATCTGATTGTACTGAATCTGGTGAACATGGCCGTAGATGACGTTGACGCTGTCGAAGGGCGCGAGCAGCGCCTGCACCTCCTCGGCGTCGTCGGTCCAAAAGTTCCAGCCCTTGTAGATCTTCTGCAGCGGCGAATGGGAGAAGACGACGAGCGGCGTCTTCTTGTCCAGCTTGGCGAGATCATTGGCGAGCCATTTGCGCTGCTTGTCGCCGACCATGAAGGGCGAGCCATTGGGATTGTCGAGCCCCGCCATCTCCAGCATGCGCTGCTCGGCCGTCGGCCAGCGATGGAAGGTCCATTGCTCGCTGGTCAAAATCGAGTTCAGCACGATGAAATGCACGCCCTTATGGTCGAAGCTGTAATAATGCGGACCGTAGAGCTTGCTCCAATAATCGCCGAGGTCGAGATAATAATCATGCTCGCCCATGACGGCGTGCAGCTTGCCTTTCAGCTTGGAGAGAATCTCGGCGCCGTGGTCGAGCTCCTCGCGCTTGCCGAGCTGGGCGAGATCGCCGCCGAAGATGACGAAATCGGATTCCGGCTTCACCAGATTGGCCTCGGCGACGGCGCGCTTCAGCCCCTGATCCCAATTGCGCACGAAGCTCGCGCCTTTGATCTGCTGAATATGCGCGTCGGAAATATAGGTGAAGGTGAAATCCTCGCGCGTGCCGCCGAAGGCGAGCGTGACCATGCTGATCGGCAGAGTGGTCAGCGCCGCGCTGGCGCCGGCTCCCGCCAGCACGCTGCGCCTGGTGATGAATTCGCTCATCTGCTCGGTTCCCTTATCGTGACCGCGTGGCGCGGCGCGCTCATCTCGTTTTGGCGCCGAAATAGGCCGGCGTGGTGAGCGTTTCCATGAAGGCGACGAGATCGTCCATCTGCTGCTCGGTGAGATTCAGAGGGCGAATGCCGCCGGAGAGATAGTCGTTCACCTGCGCCGGATCTCCCTCGCTGCGCCCGCCATTATTATAGTGCTTGACGACATCCTTCAGAGTTTTCAGCGAGCCGTCGTGCATATAGGGCGCTGTCACTGCGACATTGCGTAGAGTCGGCGTCTTGAAGGCCCCGATCACATCGAACTGATCGGTGACGGCGAAACGGCCGAGCTCGGACGTCTTGGGGTCGGTGAGCACGGCCTTGTCGACGTCCGCGCCTTTCGCCTTGGCGGTCAGAAATTCCGCCGAGAGACGAGGCACGTCGAATTGCGCGCGATTGATGCCGACGCCGATATTGTGGAAGCGATTATCGGTGAACAGCGCCTGATTCTGCTCGATCACATGGCAGGAGACGCAGCGCCCCTGGCCGACGAAGACCTCGAAGCCGCGCTTGGCGGCCTCCGATATCGCATTCTCCTCATTGCCGAAGCGCCAGCGGTCGAAGGGCGAATCGCCGGAAATAATCGTGCGCTCATAGGCGGCGATGGCCTTCTTCACCTCCTCCATCGTCACGCCGTCGCCGGTCTTGCCGAAGGCCTTCTTGAAGAGCACGACATAAAAGGGATCGGAGCGCGCTATGGCGAGGATCGGCTCATGCGTGGCCAGGCCCATCTCGACAGGATTGAGGAAGGGATGCTGCGACTGATCCTCGAGCGAGGCGGAGCGTCCGTCCCAGAACAGCGTCGTGAAATAGGCGGAGTTGATGACCGTCGGCGCATTGCGCGTGCCGGTCTTCTTGCTGATTCCGTCGGAGGCGCGAATCCCCTCGGAGGTGCGCAACGGGCTGTCGGTGAAGGCGTGGTCGTCCTTGTGACAGGTCGCGCAGGCGACCGTGCCGTCGGACGAAAAGCGTAGATCGTGGAACAGACGATTGCCGAGCGCGATCTTGTCGCTGGTCTGCGGATTGTCCTGTGGGATCGGGACTGGGGGCAGGCCCAGCGGCTCGGCGAAACCGACGCTCGCGAAACCAAGCCCCGAAAGACTGAGCATTGCCGCGAGCAGTGTCGCGGCGCGCTTGCGCACGGCCATGTCTTCCTCCCCGAGGTCTTCGTCGCGCCCTGTCGGATGGACCCGCTTCTCTCATCGGCGCGACGGCCATGATCCTGCCTGGAATTTTTCTGATCGGCAAGGCTTCTCATGGCTCGGGGCGGGCTTTTGTCTTTGCCTCGGCCAGCAACTGCAGCTGTGCAGCGCAAAAATATTTCCGCGTTCGGGGACGAGAACAATAACTGCGACGGAGACGATGTCGCCAAAGCGACATAATCGAGAAAATAGTAGAGTTATAGTTGCAATTACATGATTTCTCGCAATTTCCTGCATTATTGCCTTTGCCCGAGAGCCCAGCTTGTGGTAGGCGGGCGGCGGTTCGGGCCGAGGCTGTTTCGCAGCGCACGCTCGTTTCCCAATCGGAGGAGCCCTCGGAAAATGTCACGTGCATTCATCGCCACGCTGAGCGTGATGGCGCTGTTCCCGTTCGCCGCTATCGCGGGCGATCTGCGGAGCGACGCCAACGCCGTCTTCAAGCCGATCACCCCGGCGGCCGCCGCCAAGGCCGTGAAGAACAACGACCTCACACCCGCCAAGATCGAGCTCGGCAAGCAGCTGTTCTTCGATCCGCGCATCTCCTCGAGCCAGCTCATCAGCTGCAACTCGTGCCATAATCTGAGCCTCGGCGGCGTCGACGCCGGCTCGACCTCTATCGGCCACGGCTGGCAGAAAGGCCCGCGCCGCGCGCCGACCGTGCTCAACGCCGTGTTCAACGTCGCCCAGTTCTGGGACGGCCGCGCCGAGGATCTGAAGGCCCAGGCCAAGGGTCCGGTGCAGGCCGGCGTGGAGATGAACAATACGCCCGCCAATGTCGAGGCGACGCTGAACAGCATTCCGGGCTATGTCGCTTCCTTCCAGAAGGCCTTCCCCGGCGACAATAAGGCCGCCAACTTCGACAATTTCGCCAAGGCGATCGAGGCTTTCGAATCGACGCTGGTGACGCCGGGCTCGCGCCTCGACAAATTCCTCGGCGGCGACGAGGCGGCGCTGGACGCGACGCAGAAGAAGGGCCTGCGCCTCTTCATGGACAAGGGGTGTAGCGGCTGCCACGACGGCGTGAACGTCGGCGGCGGCAATTACACGCAGTTCGGCGCCGTGGCGAAGCCGGCGGCGGCCATTCTGCCGGAAGCGGACAAGGGCCGTTTCAACGTCACCAAGAGCCCGGCTGACGTCTTCTCCTTCCGCGTCGCGCCGCTGCGCAATGTCGCGCTGCGCGCTCCCTACTTCCACACCGGCCAGGTGTGGACGCTGGAGGAGGCGGTCAATGTCATGGCGAAGTCGCAGCTCGGCGTCGAGCTCGCGCCCGACGAGACCACGGCCATCGTCGCCTTCCTCGGCGCGCTGACCGGCGATCAGCCCAAGGTCGAATATCCGGTCCTGCCGGGGCGCACCAATGCGACGCCTCAGCCGCAGCAGGAGCTCGCCGGCAAGCACGCTCACTGAGCCGCTTTTCGCGCCAACGATACCAGAGCCTCCGCGCATCACTGCGCGGAGGCTTTTTCTATGGCTCGCGACATTCTACCTTCGCCCATCTCGCCTATGGCGAGGCTATTGCGACTGGAGCCGCGCCATGGATCTCTCACCAATTTGGACACACGCTCGAATTTCGACCCGATCGCGCGTTTTTGCCGGAGCGTCGGTCTTGCCGCTCCTCTGCGGCCTCGTCGGCCCCGCGCTGGCGGAGGCGCGGAACCCTTTCGCCGCCATCGGCCATATCGTCGTGATCTACACGGAAAACCGCAGCTTCGATAATGTCTTCGGCCTCTATCCCGGCGCCGATGGGCTCGGCATAGGCGCGGATCGCTTCGCCCAGGTCGATATCGACGGCAAGCCTTTCGGCGAATTGCCGCCGATCCGCGGCGATAAGGGCGTCGACGCCCGCTTTCCCGCCATTCTTCCCAATGCGCCTTTCGCGATCGACGCATTTTTGCCCAATGCGGAGAAGACGCCCGATCTGACGCATGATTTCTTCCAGGAGAAGGAGCAGATCGACGGCGGGAAGATGGATCGCTTCGCGGCCATTTCCGGCGCCGGCGGCTTGGTGATGGGCTATTACGACGGCCGCTCGCTCGCGCAATGGCGCCTCGCGCAGGAGTTCACGCTCGCCGATCATTTCTTCCACGGCTTCTTCGGCGGCTCCTTCGTCAATCACATGTTCCTCGTCTGCGCCTGCGCGCCGACCTTTCCATCGGCGCCGCCGTCGCTGATCGCCGAGGTCGACGAGGCCACCGGCCTGCTCGCCCGCGCCGCCGACTCGCCGAAGAGCGCTCGTATCGGCCCGCCGCGCTACAAAAAGTCCGGGCCGGTGACCAGTGACGGCTTCGTGGTCAGCACGATGCAGCCGCCGACCCCGCTCTCGCCGCTCGAAGCGCCGTCTGGCGTCGGCCTGCCGCCGCAAACGCAGCCGACGATCGGCGATCGCCTCTCCGAAAAGGGCGTCTCATGGGCGTGGTACGCAGGCGGCTGGAACGATATGCGGGCTGGACGAATCCGTCAGCGCGAGGCGCCGGAATATTTCCAGACGCATCACCAGCCTTTCGTCTATTTCGCCAATTTCGGACCCGGAACGCCGGCGCGCGAGCAGCATCTGAAGGACGCCGAGGATTTCTTCGCGGCGGCTGAGGCGGGGACGCTGCCCGCCGTGTCCTTCTACAAGCCGGTCGGCAAATTCAACGAGCATCCCAATTACGCCGATCTGAAGACCGGCGACGCGCATCTCGCCGATGTTGTCGCGCGGCTGCGGCGCAGCCCCAATTGGAACGACATGCTGGTCATCGTCACCGCCGACGAGAACGGCGGCGCCTGGGATCATGTCTCGCCGCCGCAAATCGACCGCTTCGGCCCCGGAACGCGCGTGCCCACGCTGATCCTATCGCCCTTCGCGAAAAAGGGATTCGTCGACCACACGACCTATGACACCGCGTCGATTCTGGCGACGATCGAGACGCGCTTCGGATTGGAGCCGCTCACCGCGCGCGACAAGGGCGCCGCAGACCTGCGCAATGCGTTGGATACTGTGGTTCCGGAGCCGGCGAGAGCCGCCCGCTGACCGGCGCCGCGCCGCGGCTCAAGTCATTCTGTCACAGCCCGGATGGGGAGGGCTACCCGAGGCTGTGGCGCCTGATCTATGGGCGCTGCCGAAATTTATAAGCACTGAATTAAAAGGATTTATTGCCGAGTCATCGGGCGCCTGCGACAAAGGCCGCGGGTGGGAGCGCCCGAAAGTGCGGCGCCGCATAAACTGCCTGATCGTGTGCTTCATACCATTCTATAGATTATTTTGACCTACCCCATTGGATATTGTCATTACGAGGCGGAACGGAAATGGTTGCGGCTCGCCGAACGAGGGCGTTTTGGATGTTTTGGCGCTGGGAGGCGCCGGGGGGTCTGGGGCTTTCGTTTCGCGCGGCGGTTTCGAGAAAATTCGTCTCCGAGCAAAGAAGAAAAATGCCGTCGGCGGGTCCTTTTGAGAGGGGTCGCTGGGCGGTGAGAGCGGGAGGTCGGGACAGCGGCTCGTCGAGCACGAGGCCGCAGCGACGACAATCAACCGTTGGAGACGAAGGCGCGTGCCGAGCAGGGAGGCGGGACGCGGCGAAAACGCTTCGAGAATCCCTGGGAGCACTTAGGAGGAATTGAGATGAGCGTAACGACAGAGACATCGGCCGGCGCAGCCGCCGGCTCAGATGCCATCGTGGACCTGAAGACCATGTGGATCGGCATCGCCGTCCTCAACATTTTCTACCTGTTCATCCGTATCTATGAGCAGATCTTCGGCTGGCGCGCGGGTCTCGACTCGTTCGCTCCGGAGTTCCAGACGTATTGGCTGACGATGCTGTGGACGGAGATTCCGCTGGAGCTCGTCGCCGGTCTCGGCCTCGCCGGCTATCTGTGGAAGACCCGCGACCGCAATGTCGACGCGGTTTCTCCGCGTGAGGAGCTTCGTCGTCACGTCGTGCTGCTGCAGTGGCTGACGGTCTACTCGGTGGCCATCTACTGGGGCGCCAGCTTCTTCACGGAGCAGGACGGCACCTGGCACATGACCGTGATTCGCGACACGGACTTCACCCCGTCGCACATCATCGAGTTCTATCTCAGCTACCCGATCTACTCGATCATGGGCGTGGGCTCGTTCTTCTACGCCAAGACCCGCATTCCGTTCTTCGCGCACGGCTATTCGCTGGCGTTCCTGATCGTGGCCATCGGCCCGTTCATGATCATCCCGAACGTCGGCCTGAACGAGTGGGGCCACACCTTCTGGTTCATGGAAGAGCTGTTCGTCGCTCCGCTGCATTGGGGCTTCGTGTTCTTCGGCTGGATGGCTCTGGGCGTGTTCGGCGTCGTCCTGCAGATCCTGGCTGGCGTGAAGCGCCTGCTCGGCAAGGACGGCGTTGCGGCGCTGATCGGCTGATAGCGGCCTGAATATCGGCCGCCCGCGCAGTGTCGCGGACGGCCGCCTCCGGCGAATTTTTCCGAATGCTCCCGGAACGAGGCTTCGTCCGGACGGCCGCGCGGCGGCGGTTCGGACGGGGTTTCGGAGAGGGATCGGCGGGAGATCGGCGGGGCGAATTCCAAAGGACAATCCGGCGCGAGAGAGCCGGAGGCAGGTCTCGAGACGCCGGCGCGAAGACGCCGGGCGGACAGACACCAAGGAGAAGAGTGATGTCTACATCGAAGAGCGGGGGGGCAATCGGGCCTTTCCATTCTGTCGCGGAAGCGGCGGGATGCGTTAAGACCTCCGATTGGCTGATTCTGACGCTGCTGTTTCTGGCAGTGCTGGGCGGCTATCATATTCACTTCATGCTGACGGCTGGCGACTGGGACTTCTGGGTCGACTGGAAAGACCGTCGTATGTGGCCGACCGTCATCCCGATCCTGGGCGTGACCTTCGCGGCCGCCGCTCAGGCGTTCCTGTGGGAGAACTTCCGTCTCCCGTTCGGCGCGACCTTCGCGGTTCTGGGTCTGCTCATCGGCGAGTGGATCAACCGCTATGTGAACTTCTGGGGCTGGACCTACTTCCCGATCAGCCTGGTGTTCCCGTCGGCTCTGGTCGTTCCGGCCCTGTGGCTGGACATCATCCTGCTGCTGTCGGGCTCCTATGTGATCACGGCTGTGGTCGGCGCCCTGGGCTGGGGTCTGCTGTTCTACCCGAACAACTGGCCGGCGATCGCCGCCTTCCATCAGGCGACCGAGCAGCATGGTCAGCTGATGTCCCTGGCTGATCTGATCGGCCTCCACTTCGTCCGCACCTCGATGCCGGAATACATCCGCATGGTCGAGCGCGGCACGCTGCGCACCTTCGGTAAGGACGTCGTGCCGGTGGCCGCGTTCTTCTCGGGCTTCGTGTCGATGCTCGTCTACTTCCTGTGGTGGTTCGTCGGTAAGTGGTACTCCACCACGAAGGTGATCACCAAGATCTGATCGGCCGTAAGGCTGGACGGATCGAGCGATCGCTCAAAGCGAGGAGGGGCGGCTGCGAAGGGCTCCTGCAAGAGAGCCCGGGAGCGAGCCGCTCCGGCAAGGACGACAGCGGACATCCGGCCCGACGGGCCGGTCCGCGAAGAGAAACTTGGGAGGTTGTTCCATGAAACTGTTGGAGAGAATGGCCGTGCTGGCGACGGGACGCGTCGCTCGGCTCTTCGGCCTGGGCATGGCGGCTGCGGTCGCCGCGACGATGGGCTCCGTCGCTCCGGCGTCGGCGCATGGCGAGAAGTCGCAGCAGGCGTTCCTGCGCATGCGCACGCTGAACTGGTATGACGTGAAGTGGTCGAAGACCTCGCTGAACGTCAACGAGTCGATGGTGCTTTCGGGCAAGGTGCACGTGTTCTCGGCTTGGCCGCAGGCCGTCGCGAACCCGAAGTCGTCGTTCCTGAACGCCGGCGAGCCGGGTCCGGTTCTGGTTCGCACGGCTCAGTTCATCGGCGAGCAGTTCGCTCCGCGTTCGGTCTCGCTCGAGGTCGGCAAGGACTATGCGTTCCAGATCGACCTGAAGGCGCGCCGCGCGGGCCGTTGGCACGTTCATGCGCAGATCAACGTCGAAGGCGGCGGCCCGATCATCGGACCCGGCCAGTGGATCGAGATCAAGGGCGACATGGCCGACTTCAAGGACCCGGTCACGCTGCTGGACGGCACGACCGTGGACCTCGAGACCTACGGCATCGACCGCATCTATGCCTGGCACTTCCCGTGGATGATCGCGGCTGCGGCCTGGATCCTCTACTGGTTCTTCAAGAAGGGCATCATCGCCTCCTACCTGCGCGTCAGCGAGGGCAAGGAAGACGAGCAGATCGGTGACGACGACCGTCGCGTCGGCGCTATCGTTCTGGCGGTGACGATCCTGGCGACGATCATCGGCTACGCTGTCACCAACAGCACCTTCCCGCGCACGATCCCGCTTCAGGCCGGCTTGCAGAAGCCGCTGACGCCGATCACCGAGGAAGGCACTGTGGGCGTCGGCACGAAGATCGTGACGGCGGATCTCAAGGGCGGCGTCTACAAGGTGCCGGGCCGCGAGCTGACGGTTCAGGTGAAGATCACGAACAAGACGGATGAGCCGCTGAAGCTCGGCGAGTATACGGCGGCGGGTCTCCGCTTCCTGAACCCCGACGTGTTCACGACGAAGCCGGAGTTCCCCGACTATCTGCTGGCGGACCGTGGTCTGTCGACGGATCCGACGCCGATCGCGCCGGGTGAGACGAAGACGATCGAGATCAAGGTGCAGGACGCGCGTTGGGACATCGAGCGTCTCTCCGACCTCGCCTATGACACGGACAGCCAGATCGGCGGTCTGCTGTTCTTCTTCGGCCCGTCGGGCAAGCGCTACGCCACCGAAATCGGCGGCCCGGTCATTCCGAAGTTCGTCGCCGGCGACATGCCCTGATCGAACTCTCTGAAGGCTGAAAATATCGCCGGCCGGGCCTCGCGCCCGGCCGGTTTCTTTTTGCGCATTGGGCGCTTCGCGTCCCGGAGCAAGAACGCAGCAGTTATATCGCAATGCGATATATGCGGCGTTTGGACGCAGGAGAAATTGTCGCGTCCGCGCCCGAACACGCATAGAATTTATCCATAGAGTCTCACTCCGGCGGCGGTCTCGCACGAATGAGCTGGGCTGCGGCAAGTCGACGAAATAGCGATTTCAAATCGATTCCTTTTTGCACTAAGAAAAATCGGGACAAGCGAGGGCGAGGCGATCTCGCTCTCTCGAAGCTCGAAGCAAAAAAAAGACGACGCGGCGACCCTAGAGGCGCGCGTGGTCGGGAGGAAGGAAAGCGATGATCGTCCGATCCGTGAGACCGTGTCTATTGGCGCTTGCGCTGTTCTTCGCGTCCTTTGCCGCTACTCCGGCTCGCGCCGGCGGCGACGGACCGGAAGCGATGGTCATGGACAATATGTGCATGGTCATGTTCGGCTATGACATGATCCACATCACGGCCTATGAGGCCGAAGGCGCACGCGATCAATATTGCGACCATATTCCGATCGTCGGCCGGATCATCTTCACTTTCGATATCGCCAATCCGGATTTTCGCGATCTGCCGCTCGAGCTGCGCATCATTCGCGATCCGCTGACGCCGATCTCGGCCAATACGGATCTCGAGCCGCTCACCATCATTCATCTGCCGCCGAAGCTCTACAGGACCGGCACCTTCAATTTCGAGCACAAATTCACCGAAAAGGGTCATTTCATCGGCTATGTGACGCTCACCCGAGCGAATGGCGAGAAAGAGACCCAGCAGTTCAAATTCATGGTCGGCCAGACGCTGTGGTCCTTCGTGCCGCAGGCGCTCGGCGTCGTGCTGATCGCGCTGATGGTCGGCGCTTATTGGCGCCATAGCCACACCAAGCCGAAGGCTGCCGATCCTGCTGATGCGCTGAAGTCGTCGTGAACGCGACCGTCTTGAACGGATGCGGCCGACCGACCAGATCATGATACGAAAAGCAAATAATATAGGAGGAGCGACGATGAAGATGACGTTCGGAGCCGGCCTCGTGGCGGCATTTCTATGCATGAGCGCCGGCGCGGCCTTCGCTCATTCCTTTCTGGTCGACGCTTCTCCGTCGGCGAAGGATCACGTCGCCGCTTCGCCGAAGCTCGTGAAGCTGCGCTTCGGCGGCGGCGTCGAGCCCAATTATTCGACGATCGCGATCCTCGACGCCAATGGCAAGACCGTCGTCGAAGGCGCGAAGGGCGCGCCCGACAAGCCGCGCGAGCTGACGCTCGACGCGCCAGATCTGGCGGCGGGCAAATATGTCGTGAAATATCGCGTTCTCTCCTCGGATGGCCACATCGTCGAGGGGAAATACGAGTTCACGGTGGACGCTCACTAAGTCTGGCTCAGAGCAGCTTTAAAAAATGTCGGGCGGCGCCGATCGGCGGGGCGCCGCGCCGTGCTCGCGAGCGTAACGGAAGTCGAAATCAATGGAATTGGCGACGCTTCGCTTCGTGGAGAGCGTTCTTTCCGCTCTCGCCGTCGGACTATTGCTGCTGCCGCGCCTCGTAGAGGAGGACGGCGAGCGCTTCAAAAAAGCGATCGCGGGCGCCGCGGTCCTGCGCCTGCTGTTCGGCTTCGGCCTCATCGTGGCGACGGCGCGCGCCATCATCCCCGCCGGCCGTCCGGTCGATGCCGACGCGCTGCTGCAGTTCATTTCCGGCACGGTGATCGGAAAGGCCTGGGTGGCGACGCAGATTCTCGCGGCGGTCTTCACTGTCGCGACGCTGGTGCGCCTGCGGATCTCCAATCTCTGGCTCGATCGCGCGACGCTCGGGCTCGGGCTCGCCGTGCTCGCGGTCGTGTCTGTCACTGGCCATGCGGTGGACGACAGCCTGCCGATCTACACGCAGCTGAGCTTCCCCTTCCACACACTGGCGGGCCTCACCTGGATCGGCGGCCTGCTCGGCCTCGTCTACTGGATGTTCACCGGCCGCGGAAAGCCGCCGGAGGTCGCCTGGCGTCTCGCCGAGCGCTGGTCGATGATCGCCAAGGGCGCGATGCTGATCGTGCTGATCAGCGGCCTCATCCTGGCATGGGAGACGGTCGGCAGCTTCGGCTTCATGCTGGCGACGCCCTACGGACGACTGCTCACAGTCAAATTGGCTCTGCTCTGCGCAGCGCTGCTGCTCGCTCTCTCGCTCGCGCGCTATCTGACGCTCGCCGAGTCCAAGAAGGGCTTCGATTTCGCCTGGTACAGCAAGATCGGCGGCATCGAGGGCGCGTGCGCGCTCGGCCTTTTGTTCATCGCAGGCTGGATCGCCACCATCACGCCGGCGGCGCATGAGACGAACGTCTATTGGCCGCTTCCTTTCCGCGTGACTTGGGCCGGCACATGGGGCCTCAAGGTCACGCCCTGGATCGATCCCACTTGGCAATGGGGCGTCGCCGGAGCGGCGCTGGCGGTCGTCGCCGGCCTCGCCTGGTTCGGGCCGGCGCTCGTCGCGGCCGTGGGGCTCACGCCTTTGCCGCAGCTCCGCGATTGGCGAAAATATTCGACCTCGGCGCTGGCGCTGGCGGCGGTGGTCTGCGGCACGGTCTCACTGTCGGTGCAGGCCTATCCCGAGACCTATACCGACCCGCCCATCGCTTACACGGCGGCATCGGTGAAGCGCGGCTATGAGACCTTCCAGGCCAATTGCATCGCCTGTCACGGCGTCACCGGCGAGGGCAATGGACCCATGGCCAAGGGTCTCAAGGTTCCGCCCGCCGATCTCACCGCGCCGCATGTCGCGACGCATACGCTCGGCGATATTTTTCACTGGCTGACCTATGGCGGACAAAGCGGCGTCATGCCGGCCTTCGGCGACGCGGTCACCGAGGACGAGCGCTGGGACCTCATCAATTTTCTCACCGTTCTGTCGAATTCCAACCAGTCGCGCTTCCTGAGTCCGAAGGGCGTCATCCCTTGGCTCGTCGCGCCCAATTTCGCGCTGGACGATCCCAAGGGCGAGATCGACGACCTCGAGAAGCTGCGCGGCGTGCCGACGCTCGTCTCCTTCGCGCGGTGCAAGCCGGAGGATGCGGATTTCGCCGATCGTGTCGCGAGTCTGAAAGTCGCCGCCGAGACGGTGAAGGCGATGGGCGCGCATCATGTCACCGATTATTTCGGCGAATGCCCGAATGATCCGAGCGCGCTGACGCCGAGCCATCCGGACGCCACAGAGCTCACTTATTCTCTCATCAATCATTATCTCGACGAGCCGGTCATCAATGAGATTCCGGAAGGTCATTTTCTGATCGATCGCTCCGGCTATGTTCGAGCCCGCTTCCGCCATTTCGGGACCGACGACGGCGCGGTCTCGCTGCTGAAGGCGCAGATCACGCTGACCGCGAAAGAGCCGATCGTCTATGTCTCGCCGCATCAGCACTGAGCGGCGAAGGAGTTGCGCGCAATTCGTCGCATGGTCGCGATGCGGCGGAACGGGGCCGCGAGAGCCTCGCCGAGAAAAGAGCGACGAATGCAGCCGACGAGCTTTCGTCGGGCAAGTAAGGGAGAACGCACATGATGATCAAGCGGCGTGATCTGTTGGCGGCTGGCGGCGCTCTATTGGGCGGCGCGGCGTGCGGCGTTTTGGCTCCGATGCGCGCGGCGCAGGCTCATGAATATGAGCTCGGCAAGCTGACGATCGAGCATCCCTGGGTGCGCGCGCCCAAGGACGGCGAGACCACTGCCTATTTCTACGCATTCGTCCACAATAAGGGCGGCGCCGACAAGCTCATTGCGGTGAAATCGCCGAACGTCGGCAAGGTTACCTTGCACGCCGACGCCAAGCACACCATCGCGGAAGGCGGCATCGCCATCGCGGCCAATAAGACGACGACGCTCTCGCCCGAAGGCGCGCATGTCGTGCTCGCCGAGGTCAAGAAGATCAACCCCGTCGGCTGGGGCATGGAACTCGTTCTCGTCTTCGAGAAGGCGGGTGAAGTGACGGTCGACGCGGCGGTCGATGCGCCCGACGCCAAGCATGCGCATGACGCCGAGGCGATGCAGCGATGGGAAAAGGCACATCCGGAAGGCGGCACGACGTCTCCGGCCGGCGGCGCTGAAGAGCACCACCACGACCATCACGACCATCACGATCACAAGGACGATCACAAGTCCATGGATATGAAGTGACCCTGGAGACGTAGAGGTCTGACGCGCGGTTCGGCCATTGCCGGGCCGCGCTTCTTTATGCTCAGTCGGCCGAATCCAAAGAGAGAAGGCGACCGGAAAAATCGCTCGCGTCGGAGGAGACGGCGGGCGTCGGCGGCGAGCTGCGTGGGGCGTTGAGCGGCAGAGCGAAGCCCAGGATAAAGGCGGCGAGCGCCATTGCCGCGACCAGGAAAAGAGAAACCCTGAATTGACGCCGCGCCGATTCCGGATCGAAGCTATGCGTAAAAGCCGGCTCCATGCGGTTTTCGAACTTATCCACCAACGACATGACGCACCCTCTCCGGGACGCTCCCCCGAACGTCCGACGCGTCGCGACCGCTCCCACGATCGCTCGGCGAATGATAAACGGCGGCGCCGGCCAAAAAGTTTCACGCCTCGAGCAGCGGGCGCCGGTTTTTTTCGCGAGATGAATTTTTTGTGGTCGTCAGGCCGGCGATCGTAGCGACGCAGTGGCGCCTGCGTGGCGAAAACATGCCTCGCGCGAATTTGACAGAATTATCGCGAACAATGCGGCCATTGTGATCGCGCCGAGAGGCAGAGACGTCGCCGTTGCCACGGGGCGCGCCGCGAGCGGAATGATGAAAGCCGCGGTGAGAGCGCTTTTCATATAGGGACCGAAGCCGCGTTCGAGCCCAAAGGAGACGAGCAGCGCGAAGGCGGGCGCGAGCGCCGTCATATCGTAGTCGAGACAATAGGGCGTCGTGAGGAATGTCGCGACGATCGCGCCGGCGGCCTTGGCGCGATAATCGGCGCCGCTGCGCCACAGCCAGACGAGCGCGGCGAGAGTCGTCGCCGTGGCCAGAGTCTGCGCGGCATAGGCCGTCGCTATATCGGCGCCGAGCAGGCGCGCCGCTGCGAAGACGCTCTGGATTTTCGGAAAGCCGGCCGCGCCGCGTTCGACGACGAGATCGCGCGTGACGTCGAGATTCTGAACAAAGGCGATCCAGCTTTCTGGGCCGAAGAAGAAGAGGCTGGCGAGCGTCATCACGAGGAGCGAGGCGGCGGCCGAAGCGAGCGCGCGCCAATGGCCGCCGACGATGAGCGCGACCGGCAGCGCGAGCGCGAATTGCGGCTTATAAGCGAGCAGCGCGAAGCAGAGGCCGGCGAGCGCCGGCCGGCGCGGCAGCGCCAGAAAGCCGAAGCCGAGCAGGGCCGCGGTCAAAAAGCCGTTCTGCCCATGGCCGAGATTGACGAGCGTCGCCGGAAAGGCGAGCGCGAGAAGCGCGACGCGCCCGGGTGGCGCCGCGCCGCCATGCATGAGCGCGAGCACGGCGATGAGATAGAGGGCGAGCGTCGTCATCTGCCAGACGGCGAGCGCTTCGAGATAGGGAAGATGCGCGAGCGCCGTCGCCGGGGCGAGGAAATAGGGCGGGTAATGCCAGCCATAGACGTCGCTGCCGGCGCCGAATTCGGCGCGCTGCTCGGCGATGTGGCTTGCAAGATCAAAGGGCTGTTCCGGATGGCCGCGCAAGGTCTCGAGGCCGGCGACCCACACTTGGCTGAAATCCGTGCCGAGCGGATGGCCATTGGCGTCGAAGCGGCCCTTTGCCGTCATCAGCACGGCCGCGACACAGCCGATCGCGAGCAGGAGCAGCATCGCCGGATAGACGCGCAGACGCTCTTCGTCGAGCCAATCGCCGCTGCACAGCTTTTCCCACATGTTCCGCGCCTCTCCACGGCTCGAGGTGAAGTCGAGCGTCGCAATTCTACGGAGGAGAGGTTAAGCGCTTCGTTTCGACGCGGGGGCGGCGGGCTGATTTTCGATTGCCCCGCACGTCCGCCGCGTCTATCTTCGACCTGATTGTGCACCGCACACATGCCCAGAGGAGCTCCCCAAATGGCCTTCATCGCCGACGCTTTGTCACGCGTGAAACCTTCCGCCACGATCGCCGTGACGCAGAAGGCGCGTGATCTCAAAGCGCAGGGCAGGGAGGTCATCTCGCTCTCGGTGGGCGAGCCGGACTTCGACACGCCGACGCATATTTGCGACGCCGCCGTCGAGGCGATCCGCCGCGGCGAGACGCGCTATCCGCCGGTGCTCGGCATTCCGCAGCTGCGCGAGGCGGTGGCCAAGAAGTTCAAGCGCGAGAACGGCCTCGACTACAAGGCCTCGGACGTCATCGTCGCCACCGGCGGCAAGCACATCCTCTTCAACGCCTTTCTGGCGACGATCAATCCCGGCGACGAGGTGATCGTCCCGGCGCCCTATTGGGTCAGCTATCCGGAGATGGTCGCCATTTGCGGCGGAACCACTGTCTTCGTCGACACGACGATGGAGCATGGCTTCAAGCTGCAGGCGGCGGACCTCGAGCGCGCCATTACGCCGCGCACCAAATGGCTGGTGCTGAACTCGCCCTCCAACCCGTCCGGCGCGGCCTATACGCATGACGAGCTCAGCCAAGTCGCCGAAGTGCTGCTGCGCCATCCGCAGGTGCATATTCTCACCGACGACATCTATGAACATCTCGTCTATGGCGATTTCAAATTCGCCACCATCGCGCAGGTCGAGCCCGGCCTGTTCGACCGCACGCTGACGATGAACGGCGTCTCCAAAGCCTATGCGATGACCGGCTGGCGCATCGGCTTCGCCGCCGGCCCGGCGCCGCTCATCAAGGCGATGGATATGCTGCAGGGCCAGCAGACCTCCGGCGCCTGCTCAATCGCGCAATGGGCGGCGCTCGCGGCGCTGGAAGGTCCGCAGGATCATCTCGCCGTGTTCCGCAAAGCGTTCCAGGAGCGGCGCGATCTCGTCGTCTCCATGCTCGGCCAGGCGAAATATCTGCAATGCCCGTCGCCCGAGGGCGCCTTCTATGTCTTCCCCTCCTGCAAGGAGGCGATCGGCCGCAAGACGCCGGAGGGCAAGGTGATCGCGAGCGACGTCGATTTCGTCACCGCTCTGCTGGAGGCGGAGGGCGTCGCCGTGGTGCAGGGCTCGGCCTTCGGCACGGGACCGAATTTCCGCGTCTCCTATGCGGCGTCCAATGCGACGCTCGAGGACGCCTGCACGAAAATTCAGAGGTTCTGCGCGAGCTTGACGTAAATGGCCGAGGCGACAAATCGCGAGCGCGACCTATCGATCCTGCGCTCCGACCTTCGCGCGTTCGAATTGCGCGTGACCGCGAGGCTCGGCGGCCTGACGATCTTCGCGACCGCAATCATCCTCGTGGCGCTTTGGCATTTGCCGCGCGCGCACTGAACTTCTCGACGAGAGGACAGTGAGAAGATTATTTGACGGCGGCGACGCATCGCGCCGCCGCCGTATGAAACTGTCTTACTTCGTCGCGGCCTCGTAGAGCTCCTCGACATATTCCCAATTCACGAGATGCTCGAGGAAGGCCTTGAGGAAGTCGGCGCGGCGATTGCGGTAGTCGATGTAATAGGCGTGCTCCCACACATCGGCGACCAGCAGCGGCTTGGCGCCGAACACCAGCGGGTTCTCGGCGTTCGGGGTCTTGCGCACGGCGAGCTTGCCGTCCTTGATCTCGAGCCACACCCAGCCCGAGCCGAACTGGCCGAGACCCTGGGTCTGGAACTCTTCCTTGAACTTGTCGACCGAGCCGAAGGACTCGACGATCGCCTTCTCGACCTTGGCGGGAATCGCGCCGCCGCCATTGGGCTTCAGCCACTTCCAATATTCGGAGTGGTTGTAGATCTGCGCCACATTGTTGAAGATCGGCACGTTCTTGCCGTAGGAGGCGACGATGATCTCCTCGATCGGCTTGCCCTCGAACTCGGTGCCTTTGATCAGATTATTGGCGTTGGTGACATAGGTCGCATGATGCTTGTCGTGATGATACTCGAAGGATTCCTTCGACAAATAGGGCTGCAGCGCATCATAGGCGTAGGGAAGGTCGGGAAGGGTGAAGCTCATATTCCTTGCTCCTGACTTGGGTTCGCGAGCGCAGCATTCTCCGCTCGCCTCTACCTAGAACCCGGCAGGGCTCCAAGCAATCTCGCACGGCCGCAGTCTAACAATTTTCGTGCAAAGCTCGGACGACAAGCGCATTCCGGGCGCGAAAAAAGCCCGCCCGATCTTCGATCGGACGGGCTGTGGTCATTTCGCCTGCGAGGCTGTGGTCATTCCGCCTGATGGAGGGCGGTCTGCTCCGGCTGCGCTCCGCGCCGCCAGGCCACCAGCCACAGACCGGCGGTCAGTCCGAGGAAGCCGATCCCGTAGAGGACATATTCGATCGTGTTCCACAGGCTGAGCACGCCGACGCGGAAGGGAAAGCGCGAGCTCCACTCATGCCCGTCGCGATCGGCGACGGTGATGATGGCCACATAATTTCCCGGCTCCTTGAAGTCATGCTCGAAGGTCATGGTGGCGTTGTTATGAATCTTCGGCGGCGCGTAGAACTCCGGCGCCGCGGCGTCGCTTCCGTCCTTGACGATGCGCACGCCAATGGCGATGTCGCGTACATCCACGGCCGGGCCGGCAGGCGCAGCGGCCTCCCGATTCTGGGCCATGTAGGAATCCGGCTGGCGACCGGAATCGATGGCCGTGAGCGCGATCACCGTCGGGCCGGTCCGGGCGATGTCGTCGCAGAACTCCTCCGGCTCGCCTTTTCGCTGATAGCCGATGAAATGCACCTTCACCGGACCGACTGTCGTCACGCATTCGTCCTGCTCGAGCTTTACCCCGCCATGCGCGAAAGCAGAACCCGCTGTCGCCAAAGCGAAGAGAAAGCTCAGTGCGAATATATTACGCCTCGATGAGCGCGTATCCATGGTTTCGACTCCCCTGAGATAGGCGGATCGTTGCCGACTTTCCTCCTGGAGACATTGGTCTCCATTATTGATGTCTGTATCGGCGTCACCGAATTCCATGTGACGTTACGACGCAGAAATATTGTTTTCTAAAGGGTTGAATATCATCTTTGGGGGCCGGTCACGGCGCGTGCGGCGTTTCTCCACACTCGCGCCGGAATTCTCGCGCGGAATGCGTGCATGGAATGCTTGGCGAAAACCGTCGGCGCGACCCGCGAGCGGGCGTGCTAACAGATGGCGGGCGACGATTCTCGCGCGTGATCTCGTCGCCGGTTGCACGGTCGCCATGCGAGAGGAAGAGGCGGAACATGCGGAGCGTCTGGTTCTTTCGGCTGACGCGTTGGGGCGTCTTGGGGCTCGGCGTCGCGCTCACGACTTGGGGCGTGGCGGCGATGTTCGAAGGCTGGGACAAGATCCAGATCGAGCGCGGCTGGAGCCTGTTCATCTCGGGCGCGGTGGCTCTCTCGGGCGGCGTGGTGACTTTGGCGATCGTCGCCGCTCTGTCGCGTCTCGACCATGCGCTCGCGACATTCGCTCCGCAGGCGGCGCGCATCGCGCCGGCGCCCGTGATTTCGCAGCCGGCCCTCGCGCCGGAGATGGAGCCGCCGCCGGCGATGGCCCCGCCGACAGCCATGGCGCCGCCGCCTGGCTTCGAGGCCTATGCGCCCAAGCGCTATGTCGAGGCGGAGCCGGTCGAGGTCGACCGCTATGAGAATGGCGGCGCGCTCTATGTGATGTTTTCCGACGGCTCGGTCGAGATTCGCGGCGAGGGCCGCGTGCGGCGCTTCGCCTCGCTCTCCGAGCTGCGAGCGCAGGTCAACGCCTGACTCGGTTTTCAGACCGCCAGTGAGATCGTCACCGGCACATGGTCGGAGGGGCGCGTCCAATTGCGCGCCTCGCGCAGCACATGCATCTGCTCGAGCGCGCCGGAGAGCGCCTCGCTCGCCCAAATGTGATCGAGCCGGCGGCCGCGGTCGGATTTCTCCCAATCCGAGGCGCGATAGCTCCACCACGTATAGAGCTTCTCCTCCTTGGGCACGAAGCGGCGCATCGTGTCGATCCAGCGCCCGGCCTCGACCACGCGGCCGAGCTTCTCCACCTCGATCGGCGTGTGGCTCACCACTTGGAGCAGCGCCTTATGGCTCCAGACGTCCTGCTCCAGCGGCGCGATATTGAGGTCGCCGACCAGCACGACGCGGCCGTCGGTCACGCGATCACGCTGAATCCATTCCGCCATCTCGTCCAGAAAATCGAGCTTATGGGCGAATTTCGGATTGATCTCGCGATTAGGCTCGTCGCCGCCGGCCGGCACGTAGAAATTATGGATCGTGACCGGCGCCCCGCCATTGGGGACGCCGACCGACACATGGCGCGCGTCGCCTTTCTCGCAGAAATCGCGCGTCTCTAATAGCTCCAGCGGCTGTTTCGAGACGATGGCGACGCCGTGATAGCCCTTCTGGCCATTGATGGCGAAATGCTCATAGCCGAGCGCGCGAAAATCCGAATAGGGAAATTCGGCGTTGCGGCACTTGGTCTCCTGCAGGCAGATGACGTCCGGCGCGTGCTCCTTCAAGAATTGCGCGACGATCGGCATGCGCAGGCGCACGGAATTGATGTTCCAGGTGGTGATCTTCATCCGTTTGTCTTCTCGAGAGGGAAAATCCGCGCCGCCATATCGTCAGCCGCCGCTGCTGCGGTCGCCGAACAAGAAAGGCGCCACATCGGCGACGCCGGGCGGCTTTTCGGCGCTGAAGGGCATGGGCCGGCAGACCGCCATGGCCGAGAGGCCGACGCGCGCGGTCAATAGGCCGTTGAGCACGCCCTCGCCGAGCTTGGCGGAGAGCTTGGCGGCGATGCCATGGCCGACCACCTGCTGTAGCAGCGAATCGCCGATGGCGAGCCCGCCGGTGATGGCGAGATGCGCGCCGACCGAGCGCGCGAGCTTGAAGAAGCCCAGCATTCCCGGCCGTCCGCCATAGATTTCGGCGATGCGGCGCATCAGCCTTATCGCCTGCGCGGCGACGAACAGAACGTCGAGCAGCGCGCGTGGGCTGACCGTGGTGACGATGGAGACGCGCTTGGAGGCGTCGGCGATCTCGCGCCGCGCCTGCGCGTCCAGCGGATGCGCGAGATGGCGCTCGGCGAGATCGACGAGATCGCGCCCGTCGATGATCTGCTGCGAGAATTCCAGCACCAGCGCGCGCGCCCGGCCGGTTTCGGGGCGGTCCTCATAGAGCTTGCACAGCTCCTTCACATGCTCGCGCGCGGCTTTGATGTCGTCGCGCAGCCGCGCATCGGCGAGGGCGATATGCAGCTTGGCGATGCGATTCTGCCGCGCGATGGCGGCGATCTCCTTGGTCAGCATCGCCGCGGCGGCGACGAGCGCCAGGCCGGCGAGCGCGAGCCCGACAGTTCCGAGCATGGCCGAATGCGCGAAGAGATCCTCGACCAGATTGGTGAGCCACATGCCGCCGGCCAGCGACAGCAGCCCCGCCACGGCCGAGATGAACAATCCGCCCCAGGAGACCAGCATGCTGCGCAGCACGCCGCGCTTCTGCGCGGCCTCGATCGCCTTCTCCCCCTCGACGAAACCGCGCGGCGCCGCCTCGGCCTCGAGCGCGAAGACGTCGATCTGCGCCTCGAAGACGCTGGGCTGGACTCGCTCCGCCTCCAGCGGCTTCGCGCTCTTGGGGGGAACGATCTGCTCGCCGTCGAGGCGGAAGGCGCGCGGGCGCGGTCTGCGTTCTGGTTCCGTCATCTCTGTCGCTTCGATGGCGCTTCGCCCCGCAGCTTTCTAGCGCATGGCAAACCGCTCCGCCCGTAAAAATTGCCGCCTGCGCCGAGCTCTCGACAGAAATCATCGGGGGCGGGGCCGTCCCGCCCCGGCTCAGGCCGGCGCCCAGGCCTGCCGCGCGGCGAGCTTCTCGTTCTGCTCGAGCGCGCGCAGCCGCGCCGGGCGATTCTCCAGGCCGCCCCAATAGGCTTCGAACTCCGGCCGCTTCTCCAGCACGCCGAAGCGCATGCCGAAGCCGATCATCGAGCCGAGATAGACATCGGCCGCGCTGAAGGCGTCGCCGGCGATATAGCGCCGTCCCGCCAGCGCTTTCGCCAGAGTGTCCAGCACGGCGGCGTATGAGCCGTAGCCGAAGCTCCGCTGCCTGTCCGCGGCCGGGTCCCAGCCGACGGAATGATTGCTCATCGCCGGCTCCACGCAGCCGGCGGCGAAGAACAGCCAGCGATAATAGGCGCTGCGCTCGGCCGTCGGCGGCGCGAGGCCGGCTTGCGGAAACGCATCGGCGAGATAGGCGCAGATGGCCGCGGCCTCCGTCACCACCTTGTCGCCGTGGCGGATCGCCGGCACCTTGCCCATTGGATTGATCGCGAGGAACTCGGGCGATTTGATCGAGGTGCCATATTCCTCGATCTCGATGGAATAGGGCGCGCCGATCTCCTCGAGCAGCCAATGCACGATCATGCCGCGCGATTGCGGATTGGTGTAGAAGACGATCTCGGACATGGAATTTCCTTTTGTGGTCGAGGACGCCGCACGTCCATAAGCCGTCACGCTGTCAGATTCTGTCAGCATCGAGCGACGCCACTCCTTTTGCAGCGTCTGGCGTCGGCGCGGCGGGCGCTCCTCCAGCATTTCCGCCGCCTCGATGCGATCCGCGCGGAAATGGCGAAAATCGCCTCTCAGCTCGCACCAGGCGACGAGCACGCGGGCGGATTCGAAAAAGCCCAGCGCGACCGGCCAGACGACGCGCCTCGTGCGCGCGCCTTTGCCGTCGGCGTAGGAGATGGCGAGCTTGCGCTCCTCACGCAGTGCGCGGCGCAACAGCTTCAGCTCGGCGACATGCGCTCGCGACCAAGGCGGGCCGACGATCAGCGCATCGTCCTGCGCGCGCGACCGTCCTTGCGGGAGAACGGCGGATATTTTCGCCATCGCGCTCTGCGCCGCGCGCGAAAGTCCGTCATCGGTGCGCTGCGCCACCCATTTGGCGCCGAGCTCCAGCGCCTCGATCTCTTCCTCCGAGAACATCAGCGGCGGCAGCAGAAAGCCGGGCCGCAGGACATAGCCGACGCCGGGCTCGCCCTCGATCTCCGCGCCCATCGCCTGCAGCGCGGCGATGTCGCGATAGAGCGTGCGCAAGGAGACGCCGGCCGCGCGTGCGAGCTCGGCGCCGCTGACCGGGCGTCGGCGCCCACGCAGGAGCTGCAAGAGTTCGAAGAGGCGGCCGGCGCGCGACATGGGCCGCGAAGCTAGCACGGGACGGGTGGCGGATCGCGCCCCTATTCCTTCGGCGGATAGGGCGGCTTGAGCTGGCTCGCCAGCAGCGCGACGAGGCCGGACTGTCGGCCGACGCCGGTTTTGGCGAACACGCTCTTGAGCTGGCTGCGAACGGTCGCGGGCGTCGTGCCCTGACGGCGGGCGATCTGTTCCAGCGACAGGCCCGAGACGATTCCGCTGGCGACGCAAGTCTCGGCGGCGGTGAGATCGAAGAGGCCGCGGATCACCGTGGCGTCGGGCGCTTGGCGGAGCGCTATGGGCGCGACCACCAGAAGCGCGCATCCGCCGTCGAAGAGATCGCGCGATTCGCCCGCCATCGGAATGAGATGGACGACCGCGGCGTCGCCGTCGCGGCCGCGGGCCGGAAAGGAGCGCGCCGTCGTCGCAGCGAGGCTCGACACATCGGCGAGCGCGCGCCGCAGCATGCCATTGGCGGCGGAGTCGGCGAGAGCGACGCGGTCGTCGGGCAGCCATTTGACATGAGGCGTCATCTTCTCGATGAGCGAATTGGCGGCCAGGGCGCGCCCGCGCGCGTCGAGAGCGGCGGCCGGGAGGCCGATCAGCGCGAGCGCCTCGGTGGCGGCGCGCAGCCGCTCGAGCCGCCAGCGCGCCGCGAGAAAGCCGGCGCGCGCGAGATGCGGACGAAACGCGTCGAGCCGCGCGATATCGGCGGCTGTGAAGGCCGGCTGGTCGATGCGTCGGCTGATATGAACCACCACGAAATCCTCTGTCGGCATGGGCATGGCCGTGGCGGCGGCATGGCCTATGCCATTGGGGGTTCCCCAATGCGTCATCACCGGATCGGCGAGCCATTCCTCCGGCGTGAACACTGTCGCGGCGTCGATGAATCCCGCCCTGTCGGCGGCGAGCAGCCTTATGGGCGCCTCGCTGCGCGCGCTGGCCGGCGACCGCAGATAGTCGTCGACGCCGACCATTGCGGGGGAATGGCGCCAGCCGACCCAGGAGTCGCTGCGCCGCGTGAGAATGATTCCGCCGGCGGCGTCCGCCGAGGCGGCGAGCTCGTGCATCGCGCGCGGCCAGAGATCGGGATCTGTGGCGGCGCGATAGATGAGCTCGACGAGGCTTTCGAAATCGATCATGGCCGGGCTCGAATATGAATTTTCGAAATGAGAAAACCAAGCTTGGGCGGACGTCGAAGCAGCTTTCGCGCCAGCGCGGGGCGTCTCGCATTTCGGCGCCGCTTCGCGCTCGGCTTGCGGCGAGCGGCGCGCTCGATTAGTTTGCGCGCCGCGTTCGGCGAATGGCGCCGGCGGCGCGGCGCGGGTCTTTCTCCTTGGCGTTTTCTCCTTTTCCAGAGCTCGGCGCGCTGGCGGTCGGCTATCTGCTCGGCTCGATCCCCTTCGGCCTTTTGCTGACGCGGCTCGCGGGGACGACCGACATTCGCTCGATCGGCTCCGGCAATATAGGCGCGACCAATGTTCTGCGCACCGGGCGCAAGGATCTCGCCGCGGCGACTCTGCTGCTCGATGCGCTCAAAGGCGTCGCCGCCGCGCTCATCGGCGCGCTAATCGCGCCGGACGGCGCCGTCATCGCCGCGGCGGCCGCTTTTATCGGCCATATCGCGCCCGTCTGGTTGCGCTTTCGCGGCGGCAAGGGCGTCGCGACATTCTTGGGCGCGCTGTTCGGAATCAGTTGGCCAGCGGGCCTCGCTTTCGCGGCCATCTGGCTGTCGATGGCGGCGCTGTTCCGCTACTCCTCGCTCTCGGCGCTGGCGGCGAGCCTCGCTTCGCCGCTCGTTCTCGCGGCGATGGGCCATGGTCGCGAGGCCATCGTCTTCGCGGTCATGGCGGCGCTGCTGTGGTGGAAGCATCGCGACAATATTCGCCGCCTGCTCTCCGGCAATGAGAGCCGTATCGGGCAGAAGGCATGAGCGCTTCCTCCTCCGCGACGCGCTTGACGGAGGAGCAGCTCTTTCATTGGCTGCGGCTCATTCGTTCGGAGAATGTCGGGCCGCGCACCTTTCGCCAACTCGTCAATAAGTTCGGCGGCGCGCAGGCGGCGCTGGAGGCGCTTCCAGATCTGCTCGCGCGCTCCGCCCATGGGCGCATGATCCGCATCGCCGAGCCGGACGACGTGCGCGCCGAGATTGAGCGCTCGGCCAAGCTCGGCGTGCGCTTCGTCTCGCTCGGCGACGCCGATTATCCTCAGCCGCTGCGCGCGATAGAGGCGGCGCCGCCGCTGCTTGCGCTGCGCGGCTCGGCGGAAATCCTGTCGCGTCCTTGCGTCGCCATCGTCGGCTCGCGCAACGCCTCGGCGGCCGGGCTCACCTTCGCCGAGCGTCTGGCGCAGGGCCTCGCGCGGGAAAATTACGTCATCGTCTCAGGCCTCGCGCGCGGCGTCGATCTCTCGGCCCATCGCGCGAGCCTCGCGGCGGGAACCATCGCCGTCCTCGCCGGCGGTCATGCGCGGCCCTATCCCAATGAGCATCGCCCCTTGATCGAGGAGATCATCGCGCGCGGCGGCGCAGTGGTGACGGAAATGCCGCTCGAATGGGAGCCGCGCGGGCGCGATTTTCCACGCCGCAATCGCATCGTCTCGGGCCTGTCGCGCGGCGTCGTGGTCGTGGAGGCGGCGCGCCGCTCCGGCTCGCTCATCACCGCGCGCTTCGCCATGGAGCAGGGCCGCGAGGTGTTCGCCGTTCCCGGTTCGCCGCTCGATCCGCGCGCCGAAGGAACCAATGATCTGCTGCGCCAGGGCGCGACGCTCTGCGCCGGGGCGGAGGATGTCACCCGTGCGCTCGCCGCCGGCGCCGGCAGGCAGGGCGATCTCTTCGGCGAAGGGGAGGGCGCGCCCAAGGAGGAGCCGTTCTGGGAAGAGATGGACGATCTCTTCTCGTTGCAGGAACGGGCGCCGAATTTCATGCATGAGCGCGTCGCTCCCATCGCGCCGCAGCCGGAGAGCGCGCCGATCGTCGCTGCGCCGACGCGAGAGGCGGAGACGGTCGATCCGCTCGCGCGCGTCATGGCGCTGCTCGGCCCGTCGCCGGTCGCCATCGACGATCTCGTGCGCGCCGCTGGTCTTCCCGCGCGCGAGGTCAACGCCGCGCTGCTGGAACTCGATCTCGCCGGGCGGCTCGCGCGCCACGGCGCCAATCTCGTCTCGCTGGCTTGATTTGAGGCTTTATGCGCGGCCGCGGGAGTCGGCGGCGCGCTCGCGTGATTTCGTCTCGGCCTCGACGCGCGCCAGATTGAGGAAATAGGCGAGCATGGTGAGATCGGACCGGTCCGCCATCGTCGCCAGCTCGCCCGCCATTTGCGCGATATAGACAGCGAGAGAAGCCGTCGATGCTTCTTGCGCGTCCATCTCGTCGGAAGTTGCTTTTGCGCTCTTCGACATCGGCTCCTCGCATCGGCGCATTGGATGGCGGCGGCGATACAGATATTCAACTTACAGTCGTAAAATGCCTCGTCGCCGACAGCTTGTCAACGCGACCGCAGCTATGTCGTCACGATTTTTTGCCTTGAACGCCATGCCTCTAGAGGCAAAGGCGGACGCCCTCGCAAAGCGGCGCAATACAACTAAAAGTTTTCATATCGAGGCCCCTCCGGCGCGGCGGGAGCGTTAACGGAGGGTTTTTTTTGACGCTCGATGGTCTGGACGGCCGGTAAGCGCGCCTTAGTTCCCCTTCACCTGGGCCGCGCTTCTCTCAGCGGAGCGACGGCATGATCGGGAATTTTTCAAAAGAGGCGCGAGTTGAGCGACCGATGAGTTGGGGGACTGATATGTGCGTTGGCTTCTCTTCACCGACCGCGCTCCTCCCGGCGCATCTGGTCGTCTGCGCCGTCGCGTCTGCCGTCACTGATTGAACGTCTGCGTCGGCGCGGATCGCGCCGTGACGAAAGGTTCCGGTCGCCCGCTGCGGGCGGCGGGAAAGGGGGGGCGAGAGCCACGAGGAGGCTTGGGTCATGAGCAAGGTTGTGAAGTTGTCTCTGCTGGGCGCCGCTGGCGCCGTGATCGGCATCGCCGCGCCGGGCGTCGCTCTGGCCGGTCCGGTCGGAATGGCGAATGTGGCGTCCGTGTCGCTTCCGGCGGCGACGGACGAGGTCCATTATCGTCGCATTCATGCGGGCCGTTCCGCCCACTATTGCCCGCCGCGTCGCATCGAGCACCGCACCGTCTATGTGCGTCGCATCATCGAGCGCCGCACCGCCTACTATCCGATGTATGAGCGTCGCACGGCCTATGTCGCGGCTCCGGTGGCGACGGCTGTCGCCGTGCCGGTCGTCGCGGCGACCTACGCCTATCCCTCCTATGGATATGGCTATGGCGGCCCGGGCATCATCGGCGCCGGCGCCGGTCTTCTCGGCGGCGCGCTGAACATCGGCTTCGGCGGCGGCGGCTGGGGCGGCGGTTGGGGCTGGGGACGTCGCGGCTGGTGGTGAGCCGGCTCGTCTAGCCTCCCGTAGCGAGGCGCCCCAGCCTGTCTAGGGCGCCTTGCAGAATATAGGCCGCGGCCATTCTGTCCACGACCTCGGCCCGCTTTGCGCGCGAGACGTCCTGCGCCAGCAGCTCTCTGGTGACGGCGGCGGTGGAAAGCCGCTCGTCCCAGAAGGCGTAGGGCGTGCGGCGCATCGCGTCGAAATTGCGCATGAAGGCCCGCGTCGCTTGCGCGCGCGGGCCTTCAGAGCCGTCCATGTTGAGCGGCAGGCCGACGATCAGCGCGGCGATCTCATGCTGCGCGATCAAGGCGGCGAGCCGTTCGGCGTCCTTGGTGAATTTCACGCGGCGGATCGTCTCGAGCGGCGTCGCGAGGCGGCGCTCGACGTCCGACAGCGCGAGCCCCACGGTCTTCGTTCCGACATCGAGCCCGATCAGCCTGCTTTTTTGCGGCAGCAGAGCGGCGAGCTCCTCGAGCGTCTTTGGTCCGGCGGTCATGCCGATTGGCCTAGCACGACGCGCGGCTTTCTGGAAATCCGGCGCGCTCGTTGCATCACGGGCGGACGCGCGCATTGCGCCCTCGAAGCCGCGAGTGGTATAGCGCGCGGGACGAAGTCGGAACGGAGCTCCATAAAATGTCCGTCGATCAGGCGACTGTCCGCCGCATCGCCCATCTCGCGCGCATCGCCGTCGAGGACCAAGAGGTCGAGCGCCTCGGCGCGGAGCTCAACGCAATATTGGATTTCGTCGCCGAGCTTTCGAGCGTCGACGTCGAAGGCGTCGAGCCTTTGACCTCCGTTCTGCCCATGCAAATGAAGAAACGGCAGGACGTCGTCACCGACGGCGGCTTCGCCGACGCCATTCTGGCCAATGCGCCGGAAAAGGACGACCATTATTTCGTCGTGCCCAAGGTCGTGGAATAGACGCCTTCCGCAAAGACGAGCGACGCCTGCCACATGCGGGCCTTTGAATAAGACACGAACGAGCGAAACGCATTCATGTCCGATCCTACGCATTTGTCCCTCGCCGAGGCGCGCGACGCGCTCGTTGCGAAGAAGCTGTCGGCGACGGAGCTGACCAAGGCCCATATAGAGGCGATAGAGAAAGCGCGCGCGCTCAACGCTTTTCTCACCGAGACGCCCGAGCTCGCGCTCGAAGCCGCGCGCGACAGCGACGCGCGCATCGCGCGCGGCGAGGCGCGCCCGCTCGAGGGCCTGCCGCTCGGCATAAAGGACCTCTATTGCACCAAGGGCGTGCGCACCACGGCGGCGAGCCGCATCCTCGACGATTTCACGCCCACTTATGAATCGACTGTCTCCGCCAATCTGTGGCGCGACGGCGCGCTGATGCTGGGCAAGCTGAACCTCGACGAATTCGCCATGGGCTCCTCCAATGAGACCAGCGCCTTCGGCCCGGTCGTCTCGCCCTGGCGGCGCAAGAAGGGCGAGGGGTTCGATGACGCCAAGATCGTTCCCGGCGGCTCCTCGGGCGGCTCTTCGGCGGCCGTCGCCGCGCGATTGGCGCTCGGCGCCACGGCGACGGACACGGGCGGCTCCATTCGCCAGCCGGCGGCTTTCACCGGCACTGTGGGCATAAAGCCGACCTATGGCCGCTGCTCGCGCTGGGGCATTGTCGCTTTCGCCTCCTCGCTCGATCAGGCGGGGCCGATCACGCGCACGGTCCGCGACGCGGCCATCATGCTGCGCTCCATGGCCGGCCATGATCCCAAGGACACGACCAGCGTCGATGCGCCGGTTCCCGATTATGAGGCGGCGATCGGCGCCTCGGTGAAGGGCCGCCGCATTGGAATTCCCAAGGAATATCGTATCGGCGGCGGCGCCGAGATCAATGCGCTGTGGGATCAGGGCGTCGCCTGGCTTCGCGACGCGGGCGCGGAGATCGTCGAGATTTCTCTGCCGCATACGCGTTTCGCTCTGCCGGCCTATTACATTATCGCTCCGGCGGAGGCCTCCTCCAATCTCGCGCGCTATGACGGCGTGCGCTACGGCCTGCGCGAGAAGGGCCGCGACATCGCCGACATGTATGAGAAGACGCGCGCCAAAGGCTTCGGGGCCGAGGTGCGTCGCCGCGTGATGATCGGCGCCTATGTGCTCTCGCACGGCTATTACGACGCCTTCTATGTGCGCGCGCAGAAGATCCGCAGCCTCATCAAGCGCGATTTCGACGAGGCTTTCGCGGCCGGCGTCGACGCCGTGCTGACGCCGGCGACGCCTTCCACCGCTTTCGCGCAAGGCGAGAAGGGCGCGGCCGATCCGGTCGAGATGTATTTGAACGACATTTTCACCGTGACGGTGAACATGGCCGGCCTGCCGGGCATTGCGGTGCCGGGCGGCCTCGGCGCCGACGGCTTGCCGCTCGGCCTGCAGCTCATCGGCCGCCCCTTCGACGAGGCGACCTTGTTCTCGCTCGCCGCGGCGCTGGAGAGCGCGGCGCCGAAGATCGATTTCCCGCAGCCCTGGTGGACAGACGCGAAATGACGCGCAGAGCAGAGGCCGCAAAGCGCGAACCGCGCGACGAAATGTCGGACGTGCGCGCCACCATAGACGCGCTCGACGACGAGCTCGTCGCTCTGCTCGCCCGCCGCCAGCGCCAGATCGAGCGCGCCGCCGCGGTGAAACCCTCGCTCGGCATTCCGGCGCGCGTGCCAGAGCGTGTGGACGAAGTGCTGGCGCGCGTCGCCGCGGCGTCGCAGCGCGAGGGGCTCGAGACCGAGCTGGGCCAATCGCTGTGGCGCGCGCTGATCGAATGGTCGATCGGCTATGAAGAGCGGCTGATGGGCGATCGCGAGCAAAGCGAGACGCCGTCCGGCGCCTGAGCCGTCATTGCTGGGAGCGGAGCGGCGACGACGCGATCGAGGGTCCATCGGCCCCTGGATTGCTTCGCCCTCGGCTCGCAATGACGAGCGTCGATCTTAGATGTAAGCTTCCCTCAACGATAGACACGGTTCGAGGACGAAAGACATGAACACGCGCGAGACGCAGCCGAGCAAGCTCCTCAAAGGCGCGACCGGCGACTGGGAAGTCGTCGTCGGCATGGAGATTCACGCCCAGGTGACGAGCAAGGCCAAGCTCTTCTCCGGCGCTTCCGCGGAATATGGCGGCGAGCCCAATAACCATGTCTCGCTCGTCGACGCGGCCATGCCGGGCATGCTGCCGGTCATCAATGAGGAATGCGTCAAGCAGGCCATTCGCACCGGGCTCGGCCTGCAGGCGCAGATCAATCTGCGGTCCGTCTTCGATCGGAAAAATTATTTCTATCCCGATTTGCCGCAGGGCTATCAGATTTCCCAGTACAAGCATCCGATCGTCGGCGAGGGCGAGGTCATCGTCGATGTGACGCCCAGCGAGCGCATCACCGTCGGCATTGAGCGTCTGCATCTCGAGCAGGACGCCGGCAAGTCCATCCATGATCTCTCGGCCACCGAGAGCCATGTGGACCTCAACCGTTCCGGCGTCGCGCTGATGGAGATCGTCTCCAAGCCGGATATTCGCTCGGCGGAGGAGGCGCGCGCCTATGTCTCCAAGCTGCGCACCATTCTGCGCTATATCGGCTCCTGCGACGGCAATATGGAGCAGGGCTCGCTGCGCGCCGACGTGAACGTCTCCGTGCGCAAGCCCGGCGCGCCCTTCGGCACGCGCTGCGAGATCAAGAACGTCAACTCCATCCGCTTCATCGGCCAGGCGGTCGAGGTGGAGGCGCGCCGCCAGATCGGCATTCTCGAGGATGGCGGCGTCATCGCTCAGGAGACGCGCCTCTTCGATCCCGGCAAGGGCGAGACGCGCTCCATGCGCTCCAAGGAGGAGGCGCACGACTATCGCTATTTCCCGGACCCCGATCTGCTGCCGCTGGAATTCGATCAGGCCTATGTCGACGCGCTGAAGGTCGAACTGCCGGAGCTGCCAGACGAGAAGCGCGCGCGCTTCGTCGCCGATTACGGCCTGCCGCCCTATGACGCCGGCGTGCTCGTCGCCGAGCGCGCGAGCGCGGACTTCTTCGAGGAGGCGGCGAAAGGCCGCGACGCCAAGCTCGTCGCCAATTGGGTGATCAACGAGCTGTTCGGCCGCCTCAACAAGGAGGGGCTCGACATTACGCGTTCGCCCGTGTCCGCTGCGGCGATCGGCGCCATCGTCGATCTCATCTCCACCAGCGTCATCTCGGGCAAGATCGGCAAGGATCTGTTCGAGATCGTCTGGCAGGAAGGCGGCGATCCGCGCGAGATCGTCGAGACGCGCGGCTTGAAGCAGGTGACGGACACTGGCGCGATCGAGAAGGCGATCGACGAGATCATCGCCGCCAATCCCGACAAGGTCGCGCAAGCCAAGGCGAAGCCGACCATGCTCGGCTGGTTCGTCGGCCAGGTGATGAAAGCGACCGGCGGCAAGGCCAATCCGCAAGCCGTCAATGAGTTGCTGAAGAGCCGTCTCGGCGTCTGAGACACTTCCGACAGAGCCGAAACTCGAATCACCGGCGGCGTCGATTCGATCGAATCGACGCCGCGCGATGGCCGCAGCGCGGCTTTCGCGAGACGCGGCGCGCGCGCTGCGCACAATTTTTTTTCACATGGTTAGCAGCGCTGCGAGAGCGCGCGTGACGAGCTTCGCAGAGGCGGCGCCGGCGTCGTCGCGCATGCGTCGAGACATGCGAAGCGATCGGCGCGGAGCGTCGGCGACAGCGTGAAACGAAAGCGCAAAATCGCGCTTCGTCATGCGCGCATCGTCGCGCGAATGCGTTACGCGCAATTGCGCGCATCTCCTAGTCATTGAAGAAAAACAATAGATTGAATGGCCTCGTCGACGGTCGCGCGGAGTGCGTGGACATTTCGAGGAGGCGTCGTCGTCGATGCGCGACGCGCCTTTCGAGCGCTGTCGAGATCGCTTTCGACATGCGTCTTCCGCGCTGCGTCTTACGCCTTCATCGACATGCGTCGCGGCGTTCATCGGCGCGCGCATTCGCTGCTGTCGCGCGCTATGCGACATCGCATTCGCGAGCAATTCGTGAAAGCGCCACTTGAACGACTGGTTAACCACGTTACGCTATTGCGGCCTATTGTCGGTCATAGCGACATTCCGACGATATGGATCAAGGGGACTGAAGATGGCGAAACCAACGACGAAGCGTAAGCCTGCGAAAAAGGCGGCCGCGAAGAAGGGTGCTCGTAAGACTGCGACCAAGAAGGCGGCGACCAAGAAGGCCGCGACCAAGAAGGCCACCGCCAAGAAGGCTACGCGCAAGGCCGCTTCGAAGAAGGTCGCCCGCAAGACCACGCGCAAGACGGCGACGAAGAAGCGCGTTGCGACGAAGAAGCGCGTTGCGACCAAGAAGCGCGTCGCCACGAAGAAGCGCGTCGCGACGAAGAAGACCGCCACGAAGAAGGCCGTGCGCAAGGCGCCCGTCAAGCGTCGCGCTCCGCGCAAGGCCAAGGAAACTCCTCCGGCTCCCGAAAGCTCGGAAGCGGTCTGACGAAAGACCCGCGGCCGAAACGCGTTCGCCATGCGCAGCCGATCCACCTCGCATCGTGAACGCGTTTCGCAGCACTTCTCTCGCCCGGGCCGGCTCGGCCCGCGCTCCTTGCTCCTGCTGATCGGCTTTCTTTCTCTCGCGCTTTTCCGGCCGACCTCGACGCGAGGTCCGCGACGGCGGGCGAGACCGCTCCCTCAGGCCATCAACGGGTGAGACATCTGGTCGCGAACTCGCGCCAGCTCGTTCCCGCCGTTCGACCTTCCTGCCGGATCTTCATCCATTGTGTGGCGCATTGGCGCATGCGCTCGCGCGAGGCGCGCGGCAGCGAGGGCGGCGGCGTCGATGTGTCGAGCGGCGGCAGCTCCTGCGGCGGCGCGGGCGGCGTCTCTACCGCCGGCGGCTGCGGCGCGCGCTGCTCTGGCGGACGTCGTGGCGGCGCAGGCGCGCGCGTCGCGCGGCGCGCGGCTGCGTGCGGCGGACGTTCGCTAGCAGACTGTGGCTGAGGCGCTGCGACGACAGCGGTCGCGAGCGCGCAGAGCGAGGCGACGATCGCCGCAAAGGCGCTCCGCGATGAAGAGAGAGCGCCGGAGTTCACGCGTTCCGCCATCGGCTCCCATTGCTCGTCGCGCCGCATCCGCGGATGAGAGCGCGGCGTCGGACGTGAGGACGGCTCTAGACCGGAAGGCGGCAGGGCGTCAATGTTCGGAGGTTTCGCAGTCTTCCCATTGCGACGAGCGCCATGCTACGCACGCTTCGCCGCCGTGCGCGTTTTCCGTGACGCGGCTGCGCTGGAGGTCGCGCCAATGAAATCTCCCGGAAACAAATTCGCCGACGCCTCCGCGCGGCTCGCGCTCACCGCGCGCCCGCGCCGCAATCGCAAGAGCGAATGGGCGCGCCGCCTCGTGCGCGAGACCAGGCTCTCCGCCGACGATCTCATCTGGCCGCTGTTTCTGCTCGACGGGGCAGGGCGCTGCGAGCCGATCGCCTCCATGCCGGGCGTCTATCGCTATTCGATCGACACGGCGCTGGAGGCGATAGAGGAGGCGGCCTCGCTCGGCGTGCCGGCGGTGGCGCTGTTTCCCAACACTGATCCGGCGCTGCGCGATCCGCATGGCTCGGCCGCGCTCGATCCCGAAAATCTCGTCTGTCTCGGCTGCCGCGCGATCAAGAAAGCGGTTCCGGGCATAGGGATCATCACCGATGTCGCGCTCGATCCCTATACGAGCCATGGTCATGACGGGCTGCTCGTCGGCGATGAGATCGTCAATGACGAGACCGTCGCCGTGCTGACGGCGCAGGCGGTCAATCAGGCGCGCGCCGGCGCTGATGTCATCGCGCCCTCGGACATGATGGATGGCCGCATCGGCGCGATCCGCGCCGCGCTCGACGCCGAGGGCTTCGAGAATGTCCAGATCATGAGCTACGCCGCCAAATACGCCTCGGCCTTCTACGGACCGTTCCGCGACGCCATCGGCACCAATAAGACTCTGCGCGGCGACAAGCGCACCTATCAGATGGACCCCGCCAATAGCGACGAGGCGCTGCGCGAGGTGGCGCTCGATCTCGAGCAGGGCGCCGATATGGTGATGGTCAAGCCGGGCATGCCCTATCTCGATATTGTGCGACGCGTCGTCGACGCCTTTCATGCGCCGACCTTCGCTTATCAGGTGTCGGGCGAATATGCGATGATCGAGGCCGCCGCCGCCAATGGATGGCTCGACGGCGAGCGCGCGATGATGGAGAGCCTCACCGCTTTCAAGCGCGCGGGCGCCGCGGGCGTTCTCACTTATTACGCGCCACGGGCCGCCGCCTTGCTGCGCCGCGGCTGAAGCCGCGGCGAGAACTCCGGGCCGTTATCGCGAGGAGCGAAGCGACGAAGCGATCCAGGGGCCGCCCTATGGCCATGGATTGCTTCGCTTCGCTCGCAAGGACAGCCGTCACCATTCGGCTTTCACCAGCGGCAGCTTCTGCTTCAGACGCGTGAGAAGATCCTTCAGGCTCTGGCGATTGGCCTTGTCGCAGAGCTGCGCGTCGAGATCGGCCTGCACCGATTGCGACAGCCACCAGCTCATCGAGACCTTGGACATGGACAAGGTCTGGCCCTTGAAGCGCGCGCAAGTCGCGTCGAGCAGCGGATCATCGCCGCCGTCGGCGACCAGCACGGGCTGCACGCGCACGCCGATCTGGAAGAAGCTCGCCGTCATATCGCCGGCGTAGCGGTCGGTGTCGGTGTTCATCTCGAGCAGGCTGCGCTGCGCCAGCGCCGCCTGCTCGGCCGCATGGCCGGCGCGCGTCGCCAGCAGAGCGTTCGCGGGCGCGGCGACGAGGCCGAAGAGATCGGAGACGAAGCTCACCCCCGTCTCGCCCAGCCGCGGCGTGCCTGCCGCGCGCGGCGGCAACGTATCGTCGGTGAGCGCGCCGACAGGATCATTCTGCACCCACAGGATCAGCGGCGTGACGCCCTGGCCCTTCAGCGCGCGCGCCACATCGAGCGCGGAGGCGAGGCCGGCATTGTCGAAATAGCCGCCGTCGACGACGCGGTCGCCATGGGAGCCGTCGCCCTTGGCGCGCAGCGTTCCCGCCGGCGAGATGACGGGGAAGCGCGCGCTGAGCAGCGCCGCGGTGGAGAGAAGAATGTCCGGCCCGTCGCGCAGCGCCGCGACATCCTTGTCGCCATGCGCCGCGGCCGGGCACATGTCGCCCTGCGGCGTCTTGCAGGGCGTCGAGATCATCTCGAAGAAATCATAGGCGGCGGGATAGAGCGGCGCGCGCGAATTGGTCGTGGGGGCAGGGCGCGTCGAGACGAGATCGGTTCCGATGATGCGCGTCCCGCTGTCCACCGAGGTGCCGTTGAGCAGCAGCAGCGGCGCCCATTTGCCCGCCGGCGTCGCGCGCGCATAGCCGAGCCGACGGCACATGCCGGTCGCGGCGCCGCTCGCGCAGGGCTCGCCGGTCTGGATCAGCTCGCCGGTCCAATAGTCTTTCTTATAGGCGGCGTTGGTCACGAAGTCGTAATGACGCTCCCAGGATTTCTCGAGCAGAGCGGCGCGATCCTCCATCCAGCTCTCCTCGCCGAAGAAAAATTTGCGCGGCGAGAAATTGTCGCGAAAGCCGAGGCCGACGAAGGCGGGCGAGAGATAATCGCCGGCGACCAGCAATTGCAGGCAGTCGCGCCAGCTCTTCGTCGGGTCGCGATGCTCATGCGCGCCGACCCAGACGCGCGCCGAATTGACGCAGGGCGGCGTCGGCGCGTCCTTCTCCGCGGCGTCGGCGAGAGCGGCGCGGAAGATCGCCGAGCCGAAGGCGCCGCCGGAGACGCCAGAGAAGGCGAAGACGCGCCGGCCCGGCGAGCTCAGCTGCGGCGCATCGTGGAGATCGCCGTCGCGATCGATCAAATGGCCGATGACCGTCGCCGCCATATAGGCCGCGCGGCTGGCGCCGCCTTCGGCCGCGACGATCAGCGCCGGAGGACATTCCGTCTCTGTGCAGCCATTGGCCGCCTTCCAATTTCTCACCGCCTCGGTGATGTCGATCTGCCGATCGTCCTTGGAAGGCGCGCCGGAGGCCTCGGGCAAAGCGCGCACATCGTCGAGATGCGTGTTCGCCGCCGTGATCCCGGCCGCGAAGAGTATGGCGATCAGCAGCAGCGGGCGGCCGGTCTCATAGCCCTTGCGCACCAGCCAGCTCGCGCCGAGCACGAGGCTGCCGAGCAGAAAGGGAACCAGCAGCGCGCGCGGCGCATGGTCGGACAAGAAGAACGGCCAGATCAGCGCCGAGACGAACACCGCCATTGTGGCGTGCAGCGAGGCGAAGGTCAGCCAGCGCAAATCCATGCTCGCGCCGATGAATTTGGCGATGCGCTGACGCTTCATTACAAAATAGACGAACGCGGCGGCTGTCGCAGCGTCGAGCGCCAGCAGCGCATAGATCTGGTCGCGCGTCGCCGTCGCCTCGGGGAGGATGGCGGCGTTTTCGATCGAGGCCTGCGCGCCCCAGAGGCCGAGCGCCACGGCGACGAAAGGGATCAGTCCGAGGAGGCGCGGCGTCCAACAGATGACATGTCCGAAGCGTCGGCGCACATGGTCGCGGACGGAGCGTATGTCGTTGTCGCGCATCTCGACGCGTAGCAGATAGGGGATCATCCAGGCCGAATCGGCGTCCTCGAGCACGCGGCGCGCGCCGTAATGGACGGGGAAGGCCCAGACCAGGAAGATCGCGGCGAAGACGCTGAGCCAATAATGCGCGCCGAAGAGCAGCGCGTCGAAGGAGCGATCCGCGAACAGATTCTGCGCCTGATCGACGAGGCCGAAGAGGAGAAGGCCGGCGAGGGCGCTGACGACGCTCACGCGGCAGGCCCAGAGAATGCGCAATATCCAATAGAAGTCCGTCTTCCATTGCGGAGCTGGAGCCGTCACCTCCGCGTGAATCTCTGCTTTCGTCTCGAGCAATTGCGACATGATGCTCTCCATTGAAAAGGTCATGCCCGGACCTTCGCGGCCCGGCGGGAAAACCTGTCTTTAAGTCTACGCTAGGTCGTGACAGTGACAAGACGGCCACGCCCGCGGCCCGATTGCGCGCCAGGAGGCGTCGTCGGGGTGGACAAAGCGGCCGTCCCGTGGTTTGGCTGTGTATCGCCGCTTCGGGCCGCCGGTCCGCGGCGCCGCTCTTCGACCCTCTCGCGACTGTTCCGCCCATGCCCGGACGCACGACTCTCTTTGTGATTATTTCGTGTTGTCTTTGCGTTATATCCGGCGCGCGAGCGGATTTTCGCCTGTGCAACAACACGACGAACAGAGTGAGCGTGTCCTTGGCCTATACGGACGGACGCAATTGGCTGTCGGAAGGGTGGTGGAATTTGCGTTCCTCCGCCTGCGAGACGCTGTTGCGCGGACCGCTGGCGGCGCAGTACTACTACGTATATGCGATGGACGAGCGTGGCGGAGAGTGGAAGGGCAAGGCGTTCATGTGCACGCGCGATCGCGAGTTCCGCATCGACGGGCGCGAGGACTGCTTCGCGCGCGGCTTCGACCGCACGGGCTTCTTCGAGATAGACACGGGGCGCGACGCCAAGAACTGGACGGTGCAGCTCACAGATCCGACGCCGTCGTCGACGCAGTGACGAAGACGGCCCGCGCGGCTCTGACAAAAGAGGATTGGGCGACAAAATGAGAAGGTTGCGGCGCGTGAAGATCATCGCGACGCTCGGTCCCGCGAGCGTCGAGAAGACCGTCGTGGCCGGCCTGTCGACGGCCGGCGCCGATGTGTTTCGGATCAATATGAGCCACACCGATCATGCCGGGCTCGCCGCCTATGTGCGCATGATCCGCGAGATCGAGGCCGAGACCGGCCGCGCCATCGGCATATTGGTCGATCTGCAGGGGCCGAAGCTCCGCATCGGCGCCTTCGCCGACGGACCGGTGCATCTGCGCAAGGGCGATCATTTCGTCCTCGACGCCGATCCGACGCCGGGCGACGCTGTCCGCGTGCAGCTTCCGCATCCTGAGATTCTGCAGGCGCTGAAGATCGGCGACGCCATTCTGATCGACGACGGCAAGGTGCGGCTGCATGTGGTCGAGACCTCGGACGACATGGCCCGCGCCGTCGTCGACATCGGCGGCCGCGTCTCCAACCGCAAGGGCGTCAGCCTGCCGGACACGGATATTCCGATCACCTCCATGACGCCCAAGGACCGCGTCGATCTCGACGCGGCGCTGATCGAGGGCGTCGATTGGGTGGCGATTTCCTTCGTGCAGCGCGCCGAGGATGTGCTCGAGGTCAAGCGCGTCGTCGGCTCGCGCGCGCTGGTCATGGCCAAGATCGAGAAGCCGCAGGCCATCGCCCGGCTGGACGAGATCATCGAGCACGCCGATGCGCTGATGGTGGCGCGCGGCGATCTCGGCGTCGAGGTGCCGCTCGAGAAGGTCCCGAGCCTGCAAAAGCGCATCACCCGCGCCGCGCGCCGGCTCGGCAAGCCGGTGGTGGTGGCGACGCAAATGCTGGAATCGATGATTCTGGCCCCGCTCCCCACCCGCGCCGAAGTGTCGGACGTCGCCACGGCCGTCTATGAGGGCGCGGACGCCGTCATGCTTTCGGCAGAGAGCGCCGCCGGTCAGTTCCCGATCGAGGCGGTGGCGACGATGAGCCGCATCGCCGAGGAGGTGGAGAGCGACGGCGTCTATCGCTCCATCCTCAATGCTCAGCGCAATGCGCCGCCCAATCCCACAGCCGCCGACGCCATCGCCGTCGCCGCGCGCGACGTCGCCGAGACGCTCGACTCCATGGCCATTTGCGCCTGGACGGCCTCCGGCGCCACGGCGCTGCGCATCGCCCGCGAGCGGCCGCGCCCGCCAATTCTCGCGCTGACGCCCAATCGTGACACGGCGCGCCGGCTGGCGTTGGTGTGGGGCGTCCATGCGCTGGAGACGCAGGATGCGCGCGACGTGGAGGATATGGTCGATCGCGCCAGCGTGAATTCGCTGGGCGAGGGCTTCGCCGCGCCGGGTGATCGCATCATCATCGTCGCGGGCATGCCCTTCGGTTCGCCGGGCGCGACCAATATGGTCCGGCTCGCGCTGGTCGGCGAGAAGATCGGCGCCTAGAGCGTACGCCGATCGAGCGGAAGCCCGTTCGATCGGTCGGCCTTCGCTCAGGTCAAGATCGCGGCGCGGCGGCCGACGACCATTCCATGATCAGCGTCGGCCGGCCTGCGAGGCTCGGCCGGCCTTCGCCGACACGCACGAAGCCTTCGCGCTCATAGAAGGCGACGGCGCGCTTATTGTCCTGATTGACGTCGAGCCGCAGCCGCGCGGGCGAGAGGCTGCGCGCCGCCTCGATCAGCGCCTCCGCCGCGCCGGAGCCGAAGCGCTCTGGATGCACGCAGAGCTGATCGAGCCAATGCGAAGCGGGATCGACGGTGACGAAGCCGACGAGCGTCCGCCCGGCGCCCTCGAGCAGCAGCAGCGTGCGCGCGCCGCCGTGCTCCAGCTGGATGATGTGATTCTTCAGCCAGTCGCGGCGCGCCTCGAAATCAATGTCCGCATAGGTCCGCCGCCAGGCGGCGACCCAGAGCTCGATGAGCTCGGCCCAGTCCGAATCGCGGCGCGCGACGATACGCGGGCCGGATATCGGGGGGCCGCCTGTCACGCGCGCGCCTTGCGCACTGTGTCGAGTAGGAGCCGGTGGATCGTCTCATTGCCGGCGCAGATCGCGCCCTTGGGCAGCATGTCGCCGCCGCCGTCGAGATCGCTGACGAAGCCGCCGGCCTCCCGCACCAGAACGATTCCGGCGGCGATATCCCAGGGCTTGATGCCGCGCTCCCAATAGGCGTCGTAGCGGCCGGCGGCGACGCCGGCGAGATCGAGCGCGGCGGCGCCCATGCGGCGAATATTGCCGGTCTTGGCCATGACGGCGGTCAGCTCCGTCTGGAAGAGCGCGTGGCGGTCCACCGCTGCGAGCGGGGGGATGCCGCAGGCGATGAGCGAGTCGCCGAGCGATTTGCGCGAGGCCACCCGCATGCGCCTGTTGTTATGATAGGCGCCCTGGCCCTTCTCGGCGACGAACATATCGTCGGTCGCCGGATTATAGACAACGCCGGCGACCAGCTGGCCCTCCCGCTCGAGCCCGATGGACACTGCGAAAATCGGGATGCCGTGCAGGAAGTTGGAGGTGCCGTCGAGCGGATCGATGTGCCAGGTGTGGGTCCTGTCGCTGCCCTCGACAGCGCCGCTCTCCTCCATGAGGAAGCCATAGCCGGGACGCGCGCGCGACAATTCCTCGAACACGACCTTTTCGGCGCGGCGGTCGGCGGCGGAGACGAAATCGCCGGGGCCTTTGACGGACACCTGCAAATTCTCGACCTCGCCGAAGTCGCGCTTCAGGCTGCGCCCGGCCTTTATGGCGGCGGCAGTCATGACGTTCATCAATGCGGATCGGATCATGGAGTCCTGAAGAATGGCGCGTGTGGGGGGAGGTGGGGCGAGGTCTCAAATGACAGGCCGGCGGCGGGCGCGTCAAGCATTCACTGACGTCCCGCCCGCATTCGCGCGCCCTCCGCCGCTCAGGCGTTAACCGGAGATAAACCCTGACGGCGGCGCTGGTCGCGGCCTTCACCGTTTCGAAAGCGCCATTTGGCCAGAGTGAGGCCCTCGGCCCCCTTCGTTGGAGATCAGTTCCGTGCCGTTCGATCCTGTGGAAATCCTCGAGACGAGAGGCGGCCGGCCCGCCGTGACCCTTCGCCGGAGCGACGCCGCGCCGAAAAACGGTCGCTCGCTCGCGTTCTCCAACCGGCCGGCGGCGCCCGATGGCGGGCAATTGCTGCGCGTCGGCCTGCTGCTGGCGCTCGCCGCGCTCTGCGCCGGCGCTCTGAAGGCGGGCCTCGGCCGCTCGGTCGTCGGCGCCGAGCGCACCGCCGATATGGAGCTCCAGCGGAACATCAAGAGCTGAGCCTAAGCGGTTTAGCTGGAAGGATATTCTGCGCCTCCACGCGCCTCGGCGGCGGAATTTTGCGCCATTCTTCGAGCAATGGTTAAAGCAGACCGATAAAAGGCGATATTTCATTTGCTTAAAGCCGGTCGCTAATGCGCCGCATCAGCATTGGCCGGGCAGGGAGAGGCGGGCGCGGACCCGCGCGGAGGCGGCTCGCGAGCCGTGACCTCGGGCGTAATACGTACGGATTCAAAGATTAAGGTTAAGCAAAACCTAATAAGGCGCGCCCCGCAAATTTGCGTTACATAGGTCTCATCGGAACGGCGCGGATCGAGCGCGGCGTTCGAGCGTTCGAGAGCGTCGTATGATGGGACAAGCGTCCGATTCGGTGGAGAGCATTCAGACTCCGGTCTCCTTCGTGGAGAAGCTGGCGGGGTCGGAGGCGTTCGGGGCCATGTTTCGAGAGGGCATGGCGCTGGTGGAGGAGGCGGCGGCCTATCTCGACGGCGATGGTCGGGACGACGCCAAATCGCTGCCGCGGCCCGAGGCTCTGGCCTATGCGGCCGAGAGCATGCGGCTGACGACGCGGCTGATGCAGATCGCTTCCTGGCTGCTGCTGCAGCGGGCGGTCAATCAGGGCGAGATCACGAGAGCGCAGGCCGCCAGCGACAAGCACAAGGTGCGGCTGTCGCAGCAGGAGCTCGCGTCCAATCCGGATGTTTTCGCGCATCTGCCGCAGAAGTTGCGCGATCTCGCCATTCACTCGCTGCGCTTGCAGGCGCGGGTGATGCATCTCGATCAGCTGATCTATGGCTCGGACGCCGGCTATCGCCAGAACCAGGCCGAGAGCCCGGTCGAGGCCCAGCTGCAGAGGCTGCGAAACGCCTTCGCCCCGGGGCTCTGAGGCGCTGGGTTCCCGAGACGAGAGAAACCAAAAAAGCCGCGCTCTCGAGCGCGGCTTTTTTTGGCGCCGGTGAGGGACGCGCTTACTTCTTGCCGAAGGACAGATTGCCGAAGCGCGAGTTGAAGCGCGACAGGCGGCCGCCACGGTCGAGCAGCTGAGCAGAGCCGCCGGTCCAGGCCGGATGCGTCTTGGGGTCGATGTCGAGGTTGAGCGTGTCGCCCTCGGCGCCCCAGGTCGAGCGCGTGAAATACTCCGACCCGTCGGTCATCACGACCCTGATCGTGTGATAGTCGGGATGGATTTCCTTCTTCATCGTCATTCCTCGAAATGAGAGCCGCGCCGACGCCGGCGTTTGGCGGCGCTCATAGCGCATGGCGCGCAAAGGAGCAAGGTCGCGTGAGCGGCGCCGGCAATTCTAGGCGCGTTGCGCCGCATTTTGGTCAGGCGGCGAGCAGACGCTGCACCTCATTGACGAGGTCCTTGAGGTGGAAAGGCTTGGAGAGGATTTTCGCCTGCCGCGGGGCCTGATTGTCGGGATTGAGGGCGACCGCCGCAAAGCCTGTGATGAACATGACTTTTATGTCGGGATCGAGCTCCGTCGCGCGGCGCGCCAGCTCTATGCCGTCCATCTCCGGCATCACAATATCGGTGAGCAGCAGCTCGAAAGGCTCGACGCGGAGCTGGTCATAGGCGGAGAGCCCGTTGTCGAAGGACGTGACGGCGAATCCGGCCGTCTGCAGCGCGCGCACCAGAAAGCGGCGCATGTCGGTGTCGTCCTCCGCCAGCAGGATTTTCGCGGCAATCTTGTCGGTCATATCGCTCCTCGCATGTTCTATGTCATAAGGGCGCAGTTTGGTAAAAATCGGGTGAAAATAAGGACCCGCTCACGCCCGCCTCTGAAATTCTGGCCCTTGTTTCGCATGATCTGAAATTTTCGGGAATATGCGCGCTGAAAGAGTCTATGCTGCGCATCCGCGATATTCTCTCGAGGGGGCGATAGGAGAGTGAGAGCGATGAGGCGTCGACGATGATGGACGAGGAGCGGGCCGAAAGCCCGACGCCCGCCGATCCCGAGCTCCATGTTCCGTTCGAGCTGGTCGAGCCCATCGAGCTCTCGTCGCCGCTCGTCTTCTCGTCCCCGCATTCGGGCGACATCTATCCGGCGAGCTTTCTCGCCAGCTCGCGGCTCGACATCGGGAATCTGCGCCGGTCCGAGGATGCGCATGTGCATGAGCTCTTCGCTCTCGCGCCGGCGATCGGCGCGCCGCTGCTCAAGGCGCATTTCCCGCGCGCTTTTCTCGACGTGAATCGCGAGCCCTATGAGCTCGACCCGCGCATGTTCGAGGATGCGCTGCCGGAATTCGCCAACACGCGCTCGCTGCGTGTGGCTGCAGGCCTCGGCACCATTCCGCGCGTCGTCGCCGACGCTCGCGAGATCTATTCCAGCCGGCTGCGCGTCGCCGAGGCGCTGCATCGCATCGAGAGCCTGCACAAGCCCTACCACGCCGCTCTGCGCTCGCTGATGGAGCGCGCGCGCCGCAAGTTCGGCGTCGCTCTGCTGGTCGATTGCCATTCCATGCCCTCCAGCGTCGCCAAGGAGAGCGCCACCGGCCGCGGCGACAAGCGCAAGCCGGATTTCGTGCTCGGCGATCGTTTCGGCGCGAGCTGCTCGGGCGACGTCGTCGAGGCCATAGAGGCGCGGCTGCGGCAATGGGGCTATCATGTGCAGCGCAATCGCCCCTATGCCGGCGGCTATATCACCGAGCATTACGGCAGGCCGGGCGCCGGCTGGCATGCGGTGCAGATCGAGATTTCACGAAATCTCTATATGAACGAGGCCGATCTGCGTCGCAGCGTCGATTTCGATCTGCTGGCCTCCCGGCTCGGCGAGATCGTGCGGCTGCTGACGCAAATCGTCGGCCCGCGCGAGCAGCGCGCCGCCGCCGAATAAATCCACAGCGCCGGAGAGGCAATGACCGCCGTCGATTTCGAGAAATTCGTCGAACGCCTCGCCGACGCCTCTGGCGAGGCGATTCTGCCCTTCTTCCGCACCAGCCTCGCGGCGGAGGACAAAGCCCCGGGCGGCGCCTTCGATCCGGTGACGGAGGCCGATCGCGCCGCCGAGATCGCCATGCGCCGGCTGATCGAGGCGACTTTTCCGAGCCATGGAATCATCGGCGAGGAATTCGGCAATATCCGCGCCGACGCCGAATATGTCTGGGTGCTCGATCCCATCGACGGCACCAAGAGCTTCATCTGCGGCCTGCCGCTGTGGGGCACGCTCATCGGCCTCCAGCATCGCGGGCGGCCCTGCTACGGGCTGATGCACCAGCCCTTCACGCGCGAGCGCTTCTCCGGCGATGGCGCGGCCGCCTATTGGCGCGGGCCGGCGCGACATCACCATGTCGAGCCCAGCTGGAAGGCGCAGCCGCCGGCGCCGACCGAGGAGCGTCGCAAGCTGCAGACGCGCCCCTGCGCCACGCTCGCCGAAGCGACATTGATGACCACCTCGCCGAGGCTCATCGACGAGCGCCTCCGCGATGATTTTTTCAGAGTGGAGGCGCAGACCAGGCTCTCGCGCTATGGGGGCGATTGCTACGCCTATTGCGCGCTCGCCGCCGGACATGTGGATTTGGTCATCGAGACCAATCTCAACCCTTATGACATTGTCGCGCTGATCCCGATCGTCGAAGGCGCGGGTGGCGTCGTCACCACATGGGACGGCGGCCCGGCCGCGCAGGGCGGCGCGATCATCGCGGCGGGCGACAGACGTGTGCATGAGGCGGCGATGCGGGCGCTCTCTGCGGGATGACCGCAGCCTCCGCAGCTCGACCGCGCTTTGCCGAGACGCTACCCTCCGCGCGTCCTTATGCGAGGTATCGTCATGCGGAATATTTTGCGCCTTTGCCTTCTCGCCTTCCTGTCCACCTTCGCCGCCGCCGCGCTGGCGCAGGCGCCTGCGACATCCATCGCCAAAGCGGGCAAGAGCGCGCCCGCCAAGCAGCAGCCGGAGGCTCCGGCGCAGGAACCTTCCAAGGAGCTGCCGGCCAAGGAAGCCGCTCCCAAACCGGTGGAGCTTCTCGACATAAACTCCGCGACGAAGGAAGAACTGAACGCGCTGCACGGCATTGGCGAGGCGCGCTCCGTGGCGATCATCAAGGGGAGGCCCTATAAGGGCAAGGACGAGCTCTATCAGAAGAACATCCTCCCCAAAGGCGTCTATGAGAAGATCAAGGACAAGATCATCGCCAAGCAGAAGTGAGCGCGCCCCGCGCGGTGGTTTGCAGCGAATTCTGATCGCTCGAACGGTCCGTTCGAGCGGAAAACGCTGTGACGCGCGGACGCTTCCTTGATCGCTTTTACCGACAAGCTGCCGATCGACGAGGTTCTGCCGCGCGTGACGGCGGCGCTCGGCGACGGGCGCAATCTCGTCGTTGTGGCGCCGCCCGGCGCCGGCAAGACGACGCGTATTCCGCTCGCTCTGCTGGACGCCGATTGGGCGAAAGGCGGCAAGATCATTCTGCTGGAGCCGCGCCGTCTCGCCGCGCGCGCCGCCGCCGCGCGCATGGCCGCGAGCCTGCGCGAATCCGTCGGCGAGACGATCGGCCTGCGCATGCGGCTGGAGTCGAAAATCTCCGCGAAGACGCGCGTGGAAGTCGTCACCGAAGGCGTTTTCGCGCGTATGATCCTCGATGATCCCATGCTCGAGGACGTCGTCGCCGTGCTCTTCGACGAATTTCACGAGCGCTCGCTCGACGCCGATGTCGGCCTCGCTCTGGCGCTCGACGCGCAAGCGGGACTGCGCGACGATCTGCGCATCGTCGCAATGTCGGCGACGCTCGACGGCGCGCGCGTCGCGGGGTTGATGGGCGGCGCGGAAATCGTCGAGAGCGAGGGCCGCGCCTTTCCTGTGGAGACGCGCTATCTCGGGCGCGACTCCAATGAGCGCCTGGAAGAGGCCGTCATCCGCGCCGTGACGCGCGCGCTGGCGGAGGAGAAGGGCTCGATTCTGGTTTTCCTGCCGGGGCAGGGTGAGATTCAGCGCGTCGCCAATTTTCTCGGCGAGCGACGCCTTCCCGCTGATGTCGATATCGCCCCGCTGTTCGGCGCGATGGATCGCAAGGAGCAGGACCTCGCCGTCGCGCCCGCTGCGCCGGGACGCCGCAAGGTGACGCTCGCCACCTCCATCGCCGAGACCTCGCTGACCATCGAAGGGGTGCGCGTCGTCATCGACAGCGGCCTCTCGCGCGTCGCGGTCTTCGAGCCCGATCTCGGCCTCACGCGGCTCGAGACCGTGCGCGCAGCGCGGGCCAGCGTCGATCAGCGGCGGGGCAGGGCGGGACGCATGGAGGCGGGCGTCTGCTATCGCCTGTGGGAAGAGGCCGCGACCGTCTCGCTGCCCGCTTTCGCCGCGCCGGAAATCCTCGCCGCCGATCTCTCGGGCCTCGCCCTCGATTTGCGCTCCTGGGGCCTCGACGATCCGGGGAAGCTCGCCTGGCTCGATCCGCCGCCGGCGCCGGCCTGGAAGGAGGCGGTCGCTCTGCTGCGCGCGCTCGGCGCTCTGGACGAGGCGGGCGCGCTCACCGCGACCGGCCGCGCGATCCGCTCGCTGCCGCTGGCGCCGCGCCTCGCGCGCATGATCTTGGAGGCGGCGCGCCATGGCGAGGCCGAACGCGCCGCCGATCTCGCTCTGCTGCTCTCCGAGCGGGGGCTGGGTGGGACATCCAGCGATCTCTCGGATCGCCTCGATCGCTTCCGCTCCGACGGCTCGCGCCGCGCCCGCGATGCGCAGCGGCTTTCGGCGAGCTGGGCCAAGCAGGCGAAAGCCGCCGTCCGGCGTGAGGCGGAAGCCGATCTCTCCGATGGCGCGCTCATTTCCATGGCCTATCCCGATCGCATCGCCAAAGCGCGCGGCGCGGGCGGCGAGTTTCTGATGGCCAATGGCCGCGCCGCCGCTGTGCCGCCGCATGACGTTCTCGCCAAGGCGTCTTTTCTGGCGATTGCCGAGACTGCCGGCCGCGCCGCGCAGGCGCGCATTCTCGCCGCTTGCGCGCTCTCGGCCGAAGAGGTGGAGCGCATCGCCGCCGATCGCATCGAGACGCGCGACGAAACAATTTTCGACGCGCAGAGCGCGAGCTTGCGGCGACGGCGTTTTCGCAGGCTCGGGGCGATCCGCCTCGCCGAGCAGAATCTCTCGGTCGAGGCCAGCGAGGAGAATGCGGCCATTCTCGCGCGCGGCGTCGCCGGGCTCGGCGTAGCGCGTCTGCCTTGGAGCAAGGCGCAGGAGCAATTGCGTGACCGCATCGCTTTCCTGCGCCGCGCCGAGGGTGACGATTGGCCGGATGTCAGCGACGAAGGCCTCGCGCAGAGCGTCGAAGATTGGCTCGCGCCTTTCATTCTCGGCCGCGCCAGCGTCGCCGCCATAACGGCCGATGATCTCGGCGCCGCGCTTTCGGCGCTGCTTCCCTATGAGCTGACGCGGCGGCTCGACCTCGAGGCGCCCGCCTTTTTTGAGACGCCCGCCGGCTCGCGCCATGCGCTCGATTATGCTGCCGCCAATGGGCCGCTCTTATCGGTGCGCGTGCAGGAATTGTTCGGCCTCTCTGCGCATCCGACGCTCGCCAAGGGCCGCGTTCCCTTGACGCTGGAGCTCTTGTCGCCGGCGCATCGCCCCATTCAGACGACGCGCGATCTGCCGGGCTTTTGGGCTGGCTCCTGGAGCGAGGTGAAGCGCGAGATGAAGGGCCGCTATCCGCGCCATCCCTGGCCCGACGATCCCGCTGGCGCGGCGCCGACGACGCGGGCGAAGCCGCGAGGGACGTGAGTTGCGTCCAGCTCAGGCGACGTCCTCTAGCCGGTTGGCGATGAACTGGTTGATGCTCTCGCCGGCCTTGGCCGCTCGTTCCGCTATGCGCCTGTGAAGCTCGGGAGCGATGCGCAGCGACAGCGTGCCGGAATAAGGCTTGTCCGGCTCGACGCCGCGCTCCTCGCACCAGTCCCGATAATCGGCGATCGTCTCGGCGAAGGCTCGGCGCAACTCCTCAATGTCCCGGCCGGCGAAATGAAGCGTGGCGCGGGCGTTGACGACGACGCCGTTCATCGACGCGTCGCCCTCTTCGTAGGACACTTCGGCGATATAGCCGTCATGCTTCAGGATCATGGCTTTACTCCCGCGCTCTCGAGGAAGCGGCGAACGGCGGCGACGGCGCCCTTGTCCGTTTCGGGTCTCGGATGCGGGCGGTGAAAAACCGCCTCGGAGCCGGCGAGCGAGAACCGGACGCGAGAGCCGCGCCCCTCGTAACGCTCTGCCCCGAGCGCAATCAGAAGGCTCTCGATCTCCGCCCATCGCAGGTCCGGGGGGACGGGACGGGCGTAGATCGCTTCCAATGTGCGCCGATGCTTTGCGTTCATAAGTGTCGATACCAGAATATGGTATCGACCGCCAGAAGGGCAAGCGGAGGCTCGCGCCGACGACGCGGGCGAAGCCGTGGGGGCATGGTGCCATGACGGCTTGATTCCGCAAGCCGCAGCGACAGGTACAGCTGCCTGCCAGGCAAAGCAGCCTGCAAGGAATCTCGCCAATGACCGAGGTTCAGACGCTCGCGGAATTCGTCGATCGGGCGGAGCTCGAGGAGATGAGCGAGGCCGCGCTACGGCAATTGAAAATCCGCGTTCTCGACACGATCGGCGTCGCCATAGGCGCGCTCGACGCGGCGCCGATAAAGGCGATCCGCGAGATGACGCTGGCGCTCGGCGGCGCGCCGATTTCGACGCTCATCGGCGGAGGCAAGACCGCGCCCGATCGCGCCGCCTTCTACAATGGCGCGCTGTCGCGCTATCTCGATTTCATGGACAGCTATCTCGCGCCGGGCGAGACCTGTCACCCTTCCGATAATCTCGGCGCCGTTCTCGCGGCGGCGGAAATGCGCGACGCCAGCGGCGCGGAATTTTTAGCGGCGCTCGCCGTCGCCTATCAAGTGCATACGCGCTTGAGCGATGTCGCCCCTGTGCGGGCTCGCGGCTTCGACCATACGGTGCAGGGCGCCTATGCGGCGGCTGCCGGCGTCGCCAAGGCGCTGCGTCTCTCGCCCGAAAAAATCGCCAACGCCATCGCCATCAGCGGAACCGCGAATAATGCTTTGCGCGTGACGCGTACGGGCGCGCTCTCGAATTGGAAGGGCCTAGCCTATCCCAATACCGCAATGGCGGCGACGCATGCGGCGCTGCTCGCCGCGCACGGGATCACCGGGCCGGCGGAAGTCTTCGAAGGCAATAAGGGCTTTGAGGAGACGATCGCGGGGCGTTTCGAAATCGACTGGCTGCGCGAGGATTTGGAGAGCGTGACGCGCACCATCGTCAAGAAGCACAATGCCGAGATTCATTCGCAATCGGCGATCGATGCGGCGCTCGACATCCGCGCGCGGCCGGGGTTTTCGGCGGCTTCTGTGCGCGAGGCGCGGCTCGAGACTTTCGCGGTGGCGTTTCAGATCATCGGCGGCGGCGAAGAAGGCGACAAGCGACTGGTGCGCAATAAGGAGGAGGCCGATCACAGCCTTCCCTATATGCTCGCCGTCGCGCTCATCGACGGCGAGGTGCAGCCGGAACAATATGCGCCGCAGCGCATTCTCGCTGATGATGCGCAGACGTTGCTGCGCAAGGTGAAGATCGCCGCTTCGCCGGAGCTTACCGCTCTGTTTCCGAAATTTCTGCCGGCGCGGCTCGCGATCGAGCTCGAGGATGGGCGCCTGCTCGCCTGCTCGCGCGACGATTATCACGGCTTCTATACCGATCCCTTCGATTGGGAGGCGGCGCGACGAAAATTCGATCGCGTCACGCGCGAGAAGACGAGCGAGATCGAGCGCGACGCCATCGCCAATGTGATCGAGACGCTCGACCGGCGGCGCGTCGCGGAGCTGACGGGACTGCTGGGGCGCATCGGCGGATCGGCGCAGGGGGAGCGACGAATGCGAGCCTGAAGGCTCGCGGTCCAGGGACTGCGTTGGACCGTGAGCCCTCAGGCTCGCACTCGAGCACGCTAGGTGAACGCCATGGTCGAGACCACATTCTCCTTCATTCCGCGCGCCGCGCGCACCAGCAAGCCGCGCCAGCGCGGGCTCACCGAAATTCGTGGGCCTTATTACAGCGCCTATGGCAAGCGTCATCTCGCCGATCTCTTCGAGACCATGGGCGCATGGATCGACGGCGTGAAATATGCCGGCGGCTCTTTCGCGCTGATGCCGCCCGAGGCGGTGAGGAGCTTCAACAAGACCGCGCATGACCATGGCGCCTATATCTCGACCGGCGGCTGGCTCGAGAATGTGATGCGCTTCGGCCCCGACGCGATCGACCGCTACATAGAAGAGGTGAAATCGCTCGGCTTCGATGTGGTGGAGATATCGGCGGGCTTCGTCAGCCTGCCGGTCGACAGCCTGCTGCGGCTGGTGCGCATGGTGAAGAAGGCGGGGCTGAAGGCCAAGCCCGAGGTCGGCATTCAATTCGGCGCCGGCGGCGACACTTCGGCGGCGGAATTGGAGGCGGAGGGAACGCGCGACGTCTCCTGGCTCATCGCGCAGGCCGAGCGCGCGCTCGACGCCGGCGCCGACATCATCATGATCGAGAGCGAAGGGATCACCGAGAATGTGACGCGCTGGCGCACCGATGTCGCCGCGCGCGTGATCGACAGTCTCGGGCTCGAGAAAGTGATGTTCGAGGCCGCCGATCCGCCGGTCTTCGAATGGTACGTCAAGAATTACGGCAATGAGGTCAATCTATTCGTCGACCACTCGCAAATCGTGCAATTGGAGGCGCTGCGCCAGGGCATATGGGGCACGAAGAGCACTTGGGGACGCATTCAGAACGTCGGCGGGTGAGGAGGGGCCGCGGCGCGGCGGAGGCGACGTACGAGTTGCAACGGATTGATAGATTGCAACTTGCGGTTTATCAAAAGATTCAAATCAAGCGTTAATTTCGATTATTCGAATTAAATCGAGGTTCAGGTCGAGATCGATATCTCCCATGCTTCGGATTTGAAGTCGTTTTTCTGTGGTGTTGGTTCGTAAGGTGATCAAGATGGGCACTTCTACAGTAAATTATACGATTCCCGCCAATGCGGCGGATGGAACTCCCAAAATCGACGTCACGCTCAATCTGACATATTCCGATGCCCTGAATACCGACGGCTCGCACACTGTCACGAATGCGAGCGGGACCTATTCCGTGAATGGAACGGTCTACAATGTCACCGGCGTCGTCGATCCGAGCGGATCGACCGAGGGCGCGGACAATCATTTTTGGCCGAGCGGCAATGGCCCGAACGGCGCCTATGTCGACTACAACGGCCTCAATTTCGTGACCGATTATCCCGCCGCCAATGGCAATCAGACCGGCGGAAACGGCAGCTATGTCGGCCCCAATGTCGATCTCTACTATGATCCGCGTCAGCAAGCCTATCTTCAGGACACGGGCGTCCAGAAGAGCCCGCTCGCCGCGACCAATTTCAGCGCGACCGTGACCTGCTTCGTCACCGGCACGCTGATCCGCACGACGCGCGGCGATATCGCCGTCGAGAATTTGCGCATCGGCGATCTCGTCGTTACGACAGAAGGGCGCGAGCGTCCGATCGTGTGGATCGGCCATCGCAAGATCGATTGCACAGCGCGCGCGACGCCGCGCGACGCCTGGCCGGTGCGCATCGCAGCAGGGGCTTTCGGCGAAAATCGCCCGGCGCGCGATCTCTATGTCTCGCCGGGGCATGGTCTCTGCGTCGATTGCGTCGGCGAGGCGCTGATCCATGCGCAGAGCCTCGTCAATGGCGCGACGATCGCGCGCGTCCCGGTCGAGACGGTCGATTACTGGCATGTCGAGCTCGAGAGCCACGATATTCTGATCGCCGAAAATCTTCCGTCGGAGAGCTACAGCGCGACCGGCGAGCGCGGCTTCTTCCTCGACATCCAAGGCTCGCCGGCGTCGGAGCGGCGTTTCGACTCCGACTTCTGCCGCCCCTTCGCTTCGGCGGCGATGATCGCGGCCGTGCGCGAGCAGCTCATGGCCCGGACGGAGCGATTGGGCTATCGGCGCGAGCTCGATCCCTGCGTGCGCCTCCTCGTCGATGGGGCGGAGATCTCGCCGATCCGCGCCGAAGGCTCGGCGATATTCTCATTTCCGCACGACGCGCAGGACATTCGGCTGCTTTCGACGAGCTTTGTTCCGGCGGATGACACGGGACTCTGCGCCGACATGCGCCGCCTCGGCCTCTCTCTGAGCGGCCTGGTGGCGACGGATGGCCGGGAGATCGCGCGAATTTCGCTCGATCATCCGCAGCTCGCCGAATCCTTCCATCCAGAGGAGGCGGGCGAGCATCGCCCCTGGCGCTGGACGCAGGGCGATGGTCTCGCGCTGCCGCGGTCTCTGTTCTCGCAATTGAACGGCGCGCAGATCATGCTGGTCGTCGCCTATAATTGCGACCAGATGCGCGGATGGGCGCCGCCGCCGTCACGCCGCGACGTCTGCGCCATTGAAGTGGAGCGCCGCGAGGCGGCCTGACGAGAAAGGCGCCGGGCGGGCCGCTCACGCCGGCCCGGCGCGGAAGGTCCACAGGCGATTGCCGAGAAAGGACCAGAAGAAGACAATTCCCGTGGTGACGATTTGCGCCGGCAGATAGGGCGCCCCCATGTTCTCCACAAAGAGGCGCATGAAGCCATAGGTGAGGCAGAAGCCGACGAAGGCGACGAGGGCGAAACGCCATGTCGTCTCCTCATGCGGCCGCACGCTCTCGAAAGTGTGACGGCGGTTGAGGATGTAGGAGACGATTCCGCCGGAGAGATAGCCGGCGAGCGCGCCCGGCACGGGCGCCCAGGCGGCGAGCTCGACGAGGCCGACGAGCACCGCATAATGCAGCGCTGTCGCGATGACGCCCACCAGGGCGAAGACGGAGAGCTGGCGGGGGAGCGACATGCGCCGACAATCGCATGTTTCCCGCTCCCGCGCGAGAGGGCCGAGCCCGCGGATGAGATCAGAAGCCTACTGACGCAGAACCAGCTTTCCGGCTCCCGCCTCGATGCGGGACAGGCGCGACAGGAAGGTCATGCCGAGGAGGCTGGCTCCCAGAGCATTGCGCTCGGCGACATAGGCGTCGACGTCGCGCAGCGCCACTTGGCCGAGCCGCGCCTCGCGCAGCTTCACGCGCGCCATGCGGGTGACGCCATTGGCGGTCTGGGCGGGGTATTTGAAATCGGCGGGCGTTGGCAGATAGCCGATCGCGGCGGCGTCCTCATAGGACAGCACGACCGTGCTCGCGCCCGTGTCCACCAGCATGCGGACGCGCTGGCCTTCGATCTCGACGTTGGCGGAATATTGGCCGAGCCGATCGGCGGCGATGGTCGCCTCGCCGGGCGCCGCGAGCGGCGCCGCCGGCGCGACAGGCGCGTAAGCCCGCATCGGAGCGGCATAGTCGGCCTGCTGGCGGTAGGGCGAGGTCTTGGCCTGCACCTGGGTGAGAATATGAACGAGCGACTGAGATGCGACGAGCGTGATGAACGCCCCGCCAATGGCGGTGCGGAGGATGGAGCTGGACATCGACATGGTCCCTTAATGCCGGCGACACACCGCCGGCTACGGAAGGCAGAGTAGCGAGGGGACCCTGATCAATACTTAAGGCGTTTCCTTAAACTAGGGCGTGTCAGCGCTTTTTGGAGAGGCTGCGCTGCTCCTGGGCGACCTCCTGCTCGGGCGTCGGCTCACGCACCATCGGCGCCGAGCCGAAGCCGGCGCTCACCACATGCACCAGCGCGGTCCGCACGTCCCAGCCATGATCCGTCAGCGTGATGTCGTAGCAGGCGCGCGGCTCGCCTATGTCGGATTTCTTGCCCGCCTTCGCCTGCTGGGCGATTACTTTCGCCTTGATCTGCGGATTCTCGACGAGAGACGCGAGACCGCGATCCTGCAGATGATGATCGGTGCTGAAATCGTCGATCATGGAGGTCGTCGGCTTGTCGAACTCGCAGAGATTGGCCAGCAGGCCGACCTGCAGCAGCCGCAGCGCCATGCGCGGCTCCAGCGCGTTCAAATCGCGGGCGACGCGCCGACGGTCCTTGGCGTCGAGCCGCTCGAAGAGCATGGGCGGCACGCGCTGCTCGATCGTCGCCTCGCCGAAATCCAGCTTGACGCCGGCGATCTCCGCGCCGCGCAGCCCGCCGAAGCGATCCGCCAGAGCCGCGAGGCCGTCGCCGATCGCATTGGCGTTGACGATGGCGAAGCCGATCGCCAGAACGAGGCCGACAGTCGCGATCAGGCTCTTCAGCGCCGCGAGCGCCTCCTGCATCCCCTTTATGTCCATTTCTCCTCCGAAACCGCTCGCAATATCGCGTGATGATAGCGGAGGCCGGCGGGCTTCGCCATTCGGGGCGCCGGCGCGGAAGCGCACATGCGCTTGCGCCCCGCCGCCGGTTCGGCTAAGGGGCTGTGCTTCTGCACTCCAGCCCGCCGGAAGAGCCGTGGCGCAGTCCAAGAAGCCTGTCGCGATCATCATGGGGTCCCAATCCGATTGGGCCACCATGCGGCATGGCGCCGAGACGCTCGATGCGCTCGGCGTCGGCTATGAGGCGCGCATCATATCCGCCCACCGCACGCCGGACCGGCTCAGCGCCTTCGCCAAAGGCGCCGAGGCGGAGGGATTCGAGGTCATCGTCGCTGGTGCCGGCGGCGCGGCGCATCTGCCCGGCATGACGGCGGCGCATACGACGCTTCCCGTGCTCGGCGTGCCGATCGAGAGCGCCGCGCTCTCCGGCATGGATTCGCTGCTCTCCATCGTGCAGATGCCGGGGGGCGTGCCCGTCGGCACTCTGGCCATCGGCAAGGCCGGCGCGATCAACGCCGCTCTGCTCGCCGCCGCCATTCTCGCGCGCGGCGACGCCGAACTCGACGCGCGGCTGAAGGATTGGCGGCGCCGCCAGACCGAGCAGGTCGCCGAGACGCCGAGCGACGATGCGGGAACCAAATGACCAGTCTGCGCCCCGGCTCCACCATCGGAATATTGGGCGGCGGCCAGCTCGCCCGCATGCTGGCCAAGGCCGGCGCGCGGCTCGGCCTGCGCGCCCATGTCTATTCGCCCGTGGCGGATGATCCGGCCTTCGATGTCTGCGCCGCGCGCACCATCGCCGCTTTCGAGGACGAGACGGCGCTCGCCGGTTTCGCCGCGGCCGTCGATGTCGTGACTTATGAATTCGAGAATGTGCCGTCGCAGACGGCGGCTTTTCTCGAGGCGCATTCGCTGGTGCGGCCCAATCCGCGCGTGCTGGCGTTGACGCAGGACCGGCTCACCGAGAAGAATTTCGTCCGTGGCCTCGGCATTGAGACGGCGCCTTTCGAGAATGTCGAGAGCGTCGACATGCTGGCCGCCGCCGTGTCGCGTCTCGGCCTGCCCGCCATATTGAAGACGCGGCGCTTCGGCTATGACGGCAAGGGCCAGATCATGCTGCGCGAGGGCGCCGATCTCGCCGGCGCTTACGAGCAACTCGGCCGCGCGCCTTGCGTCCTCGAGGGCTTCGTGCCCTTCACGCGCGAGGTCTCTGTGGTGGCGGCGCGCGGCGCGGACGGCGCCTTTCGCGCCTATGACGTCTGCGAGAACGTCCATGAGCATCATATTCTCGCGCTGACCGTCGCGCCGGCGCGGATTTCGCCGCAGACTGCGACGGCTTCCGTCGAGATGGCGCGAAAAATCGCCGAGGCGGCCGATTATGTCGGCGTGATCGCGGTGGAGATGTTCGTCGTCGAGACGACGGGCGGCGAGCTTCTCGTCGTCAATGAGATCGCGCCGCGCGTGCATAACTCCGGTCATTGGACGCTGGACGGCGCCGTGACCTCGCAATTCGAGCAGCATATGCGCGCCGTCGCCGGTTGGCCGCTCGGCTCGACGCGCCGCCATGGCGCGCGCGTGGAGATGCGCAATCTGATCGGCGACGAGGTCGATAAGTGGCCGGAGCTGCTGGCGGAGGAGGGCGCCTCGCTCCATCTCTACGGCAAGAAGGAGACGCGCCCCGGCCGCAAGATGGGGCATGTGACGCGGGTGTTCGCGGAAGACTGATTGGGCGTATCAGCGCGCCTCCGCCACCCTGCGTCGGGCCGCCACGGCCAGATTGCGCTCCACCAGCGGCGCTATGCCGGCGACGATGCGCTCGACGCCGGCCGCATTGGGATGAATATGGTCCTCCTGCATCAGCGCCGGATTGCCGAAAGCGCCCGCGAGGAAGAAGGGATAGAGCGAAGCGCCCCAGCGCGCGGCGAGCTTCGGATAGATCTGATCGAAGGTCACATTATAGACGAAGCCGAGCTCCGGCTTGGACAGCATGCCGCCGATGACGACGCGGGTTCCGCGCTTCTTATAGCCGTCGAGTATCCAATCGAGATTGCGCGCGACGACGGCCGGATCGGTCTGCGTCAGCATATCATTGCCGCCGAGCTCGACGATGACGACGTCGGCGTCATAATCCTGCGGCGTCGAGGCGAGCCGGGTGGCGGCGTCGGCGGTGGTGTCCCCGGCCATGGAGCCATTGACGACATCGACATTGCGATAGCCGTCGGCGCGCAGCCGCCGCGCTAGCGCCGGGCCGAAGCCATAGCCTTCCGGCACGCCGAGGCCGGAACTGAGACTGTCGCCCAATATCAGCAGCTTCAATGGGGAGGACGGCTGGCTCCGCGCGGGCGAGCCATGGATCGACGCGGCGAGCGCGATCGCGGCTCCGAGAGCGGCTCCGAAGCGGAAAATTTCACGGGCCATTTTGCACCTCGAACGCCTGAAATGAAATCGAGCGGACGGTAGAGGCGGCGCGTTGATCGACCATGAAAAAAGCCCGGCGGATTCGCCGGGCTCTTAAATCTTCTCAATACTTTGGCTTGGCCGTTACTCGGCGAACTCCATGATCACCGCATCGACGGCGAGGCTGTCGCCCGGCTTGGCGGCGATCTTCTTGATCGTCACGTCGCGCTCGGCGCGCAGCACATTCTCCATCTTCATGGCTTCCACCATGCAGAGCGGCTCGCCGGCCTTCACCTCCTGGCCCTCGACGACGTCGACTGTCTTGACGAGGCCGGGCATGGGGCACAGCAGATGCTTGGAGACGCCGACATTCTTCTTCTTCGGCATCAGCGCGTTGAGCTCGGCCTCGCGCTTGGTGAAGACGCGCGCGTCCACCGCCACGCCCTGGTGCGAGAGCTGGAAGCCGTTGAGGATCGGCCGAATCTGCACATAGATGGAGGCGCCGTCTATGGTCCCCTCGAAGACGGGATCGCCCGGCCGCCAATGCGAGGAGATGCGGCGCGTGCGGCCGTCCTCCTCTTCGAAATGGACGATCAGCGCCTCGCCCTGCGTGTCCAGCGAGACGTGGAACGACAGCTCGCCGAGCGAGCAGACGCGCTCGCGCTCGAACTCGAACGGCCGGCCATGGCCGAGCTGGCCGCTGATCAATCGCTTGCGTTCGTTGCCGATGTGATCGACCAGCGCGGCCACCGTCGCCAGCACATGGGCGACCTCGCCATCCGGCTGCGGGGCGGCGAAACCGCCCGCATATTCCTCCGCGATGAAGCCGGTGGAGAGCTGGCCGGAACGCCAACGCTCATGCTGCATCAGCGAGGCGAGGAAGGGGATGTTGTGGCGAATGCCGTCGATCACGAAGCGATCCAGCGCGCTGCCCTGGGCGTCGATCGCGGCGAGGCGGTCGGGGCCATGGGTGACGAGCTTGGCGATCATCGGATCGTAATGGATCGAAATCTCGCGGCCCTCGGCGACGCCCGTGTCATTGCGGACGGTGATCGCACCCTCGCGCTTCTCCTCCGGCGGGCGGTATTTCACCAGACGGCCGATGGAGGGCAGGAAGTTGCGGGTCGGATCCTCGGCGTAGATGCGGCTCTCCACCGCCCAGCCGTTGATCGTCACCTTCTCCTGGCGCAGCGACAAAGGCTCGCCGGCGGCGACGCGAATCATCTGCTCGACGAGATCGATGCCGGTGATGAGCTCGGTGACCGGATGCTCCACCTGCAGGCGGGTGTTCATCTCGAGGAAGTAGAAGCTCTTGTCCTGGCCGGCGACAAACTCCACCGTGCCGGCGGAATCGTAATCCACCGCCTTGGCGAGGGCGACGGCCTGCGCGCCCATGGCGGCGCGGGTCTCCTCGTCGAGAAGCGGCGAGGGGGCTTCCTCTATCACCTTCTGATTGCGGCGCTGAATGGAGCACTCGCGTTCGTTGAGGTGGATCACATTGCCATGCTTGTCGCCCAGCACCTGAATCTCGATATGGCGCGGGTTGACGATGAATTTCTCGATGAAGACGCGGTCGTCGCCGAAGGAGGAGGCGGCCTCGGAACGGGCGCGGTTGAAGCCCTCGACCACTTCCTCGGCCTTGAAGGCGACGCGCATGCCCTTGCCGCCGCCGCCGGCGGAGGCCTTCAGCATCACCGGATAGCCGATCTCATTGGCGATGCGGACCGCCTCTTCGCCGTCCTGGATGACGCCGAGATAGCCGGGAACGACACTCACCTTGGCGGCGGAGGCGAATTTCTTCGACTCGATCTTGTCGCCCATCGCCTCGATCGCGCGGGGATTGGGGCCGATGAAGACGATTCCGGCCTCGGCCAGCGCCTTGGCGAAGGCGGCGCGCTCGGAGAGAAAGCCATAGCCCGGATGCACGGCCTCGGCGCCGGTCTCCTTGCAGGCCGCGACGATCTTGTCGATCAGCAAATAGGATTGCGCAGCAGGGGGCGGGCCGAGATGAATGGCCTCGTCGGCCATTTCGACATGAAGCGCGTCTGCGTCGGCGTCGGAATAGACTGCGACCGTCTTTATGCCCATGCGGCGAGCGGTCTTGATGATGCGGCAAGCGATCTCGCCACGATTGGCGATCAGGATTTTACGAAACATGCGCGCCCCGATACATGCGGAACGGCGCGCCTGCCATTCTCGACCAGCGAGAAAAGCGGGCGCGCCGGGATTTGATCTGCGTCAGGCCTTGGCCTCGGTCGAATCGTCGGCATGGCTGACCTCCACCCGGTCGACGATGCCGAATTCCTTGGCCTCCTCCGCGGACATGAAGTGATCGCGATCGAGCGTCTTGTCGATCGTGTCATAGTCCCGGCCGGTGTGCTTGACGTAGATTTCGTTGAGACGCCGCTTGATCTTCATAATATCCTCCGCATGGCGGAGGATATCCGAGGCCTGGCCCTGGAAGCCGCCCGAAGGCTGATGGACCATGATGCGGGCGTTGGGCAGAGCGATGCGGTTGCCGGCCTCGCCGGCGCAGAGCAGCAGCGAGCCCATGGACGCCGCCTGGCCGATGCAGAGCGTCGCCACCTTGGGCTTGATGTATTGCATCGTGTCGTAGATCGCGAGACCGGAGGTCACGACGCCGCCCGGCGAGTTGATGTAGAGAAAAATCTCGCGCTTCGGATTCTCGGCCTCGAGAAACAGGAGCTGGGCGATGATGACCGAGGCCATATGGTCCTCGACCTGACCGGTCAGAAAGATGATTCGCTCGCGCAGCAAGCGCGAATAGATATCGAAGCCGCGCTCTCCGCGGCTCGTGTTCTCGATCACCTGGGGGATCAGATATTGGTTGTAGACGTCGATCGGATCACGCATCTGTTTTGCGCCTTTTTTAGATTTGACTGGCCTGCGACCGATGCGCCACGCAGCGGGGCTCTATGCTCCCCGGCTCCGCGGCGGCCTCTTCGACCCGCCGTCCTTCCCCCGCATGGAGTGAAAGCCACGAGCCAGCTTTTGGCTCGTTGGTAGCATATTGCGGCAAGCCGTCCAGACACAAACCGCAAAAGGGGCGGGCGGAAACCCCGGGGCCGCCCTTAATCGGCCCCGGGTCGGCGCGCCGGATCAGGCGGCGGGCTGGGCCAGATCGTCGTCTTCCTCGGCTGCGAGCAGCTCTTCCTTGGTCACGGACTTGTCGGTGACGCTGATCTTGGTGACCAGATGGTCGACGACCCGCTCCTCATAGAGGGGGGCGCGAATCTGGGCGAGGGCCTGCGGGTTATTGCGGTAAAAGTCCCAAACCTGCTTCTCGCGGCCGGGGAAGGCGCGCACGCGCTCGACCAGCGCATCGGTGACGTCCTTGTCCTCGACCGTCACGCCGGCGCCCTGGCCGATCTCGGCCAGCACCAGGCCGAGACGCACGCGGCGCTCGGCGATCTTGCGATATTCCTCGCGCGCCGCCTCTTCCGTCGTGTTCTCGTCCTCGAAGCTCTTGCCGGAGCGCTTGCGCTCTGCCTCGAGCTGGTTCCAGATCGTGTCGAACTCCTGGGCGACGAGACCCTCGGGCAGCTCGAAGCTATATTTCTTGTCGAGAGCGTCGAGCAGCGAGCGCTTCAGCTTGGCGCGCGAGGCCTTGGCGTAATCCGCCTCGAGATTGCCGCGCACGGCGAAGGTCAGCTCGGCGAGCGATTCGAAGCTGTATTTGCTGGCGAAAGCGTCGTCGATCGGCAACTCCTTGGGACCGAAGACGCCCTTGATGGTCACGTCGAACTCGGCGTCGCGGCCGGCGAGCGTCGGCACGCCGTAATCCTCGGGGAACTTCACCTTGACGACGCGCTGCTCGTCCTTGGCCGCGCCCTCGAGCTGCTCCTCGAAGCCGGGGATGAAGGAGCCCGAGCCGAGCACCAGATCGACGTCGCCGCCCGTGCCGCCCTCGAAGGGCTCGCCGTCGAGCTTGCCGGTGAAGTCGATGGTGACGCGGTCGCCCTTGGCGGCGGCGCCTTCTTTCGCCTCGAACTCGCGGATGCGCTCGGCGAGATCGGAGATCGCCTTCTGGACCTCCTCCTCCGAGACCTCGGCGATGGGACGCTCGATGGCGATGTCGTCGAAAGCGCCGAGCTCGATCGCCGGCAGCACCTCGAAGGCGACGGAATAGGAGAAGTCGCCCTCGGCCTCGAGCGCCTTCTCGACCTCGGCCTGATCGGTCGGGAAGTCGAGGCGGGGCTCCATGGCGACGCGCAGGCTATTGTCCTCGACGATCTTGCGATTGGCCTCGTTGACGGCCTCCTGCAGGACCTCGCCCATTATGCCTTTGCCATAGATCTTCTTGAGATAGGAGAGGGGCGCCTTGCCGGGGCGGAAGCCCTTGATCTGCGCCTTGCCGCGCAGCTCGACGAGCTGCGACTCGAGCTTGGCGGCGAGGTCGCCGGCCGGAAGCACCACTTTGAACTCGTGTTTCAAGCCCTGCGACAGGGTCTGCGTCACCTGCATGTCGTTTTCGCCTTCTCGAATCTCGACCAGTCCGGCGTACGCCGGGAAAAAATCTCTGCCGCCGGCGCGCGTCGGATGGTGCGGGCGGAGGGAGTCGAACCCCCACGACTTGCGTCACCGGAACCTAAATCCGGCGCGTCTACCAGTTCCGCCACGCCCGCCGCCTCGACGCGCAAACGCCCGACGAGCCGCCGGCTCGCGGGTGAAACGCCAAAGGACCGAAGCCACGAGCCATCCGGCGTCGAAACGTCGCGGCGACAATCGAAACGCCGGCTTCGAAATGCCGGCGTCGACGCGCGGACGCGGCCACGCGCCGGCTCGGGCGGGGGGTCTATAGCACGACGCGCCGCCGGCGCTAAAGAAAATGTCACGTGCGGGATGCGGGGTCGCGCCCTGTTGAAAGCCGGGCTCCGCTAGGGCCATATGCGCCGGCGAGGAGAAACCGGAGCCATCATGCCGTTCAACTGCTCACGCCGCGCCTTTGTTCGCGGAGTCGCCGCGACCCTCGTCTCTCTGGACGCCCGCGCCGAGCCGCCGGCCGCCGCCCTGAAAACGCTGGCGGCGCGCAAGGGCACGGCGCGGCTGCTGCCGGAGCCGGCCCATGCGACCGAGATTTGGGGATTCGAGGGGAAGGCTCCGGGGCCGCTGCTGCGCTTCGCTCAGGGCGACGAGCTGGCGGTCGGTCTGGCCAATGGCTTGGAGAAGCCGCTCTCCATCCATTGGCACGGCATGCGCGGCGACAGCGCCATGGACGGCGTCGCGCCGCTGACCCAGGCGGAGGTCGGGCCGGGCGGGCGATTCGACTATCGCCGCAAATTGGTCGACGCCGGTCTCTTCTGCTATCGGCCGTCGGTTTTCGGGGCGACGCCGGAGCTCTGCGGCCGCGGGCTGAAGGGCCTCGTCGTCGTCGACGAGCCCAAGCCGCTGGAGGCCGACGCCGATCTTCTGCTCGTGCTCGACGATTGGCGGCTGGACAAGAATGGCGCGATCGAGGGCGATTTCGCCTCTCCCGCCGCAGCCGCCGGGGCAGGGCGCATCGGAACGCTGGTGGCGGTGGACGGCGCCCCGGCGCCGGCGCGACGCGATTTCGCGCCGGGCGCGCGCATTCGCCTGCGCCTCGCCAATCTCGCCAATGCGCGAATCATGTTCGTCGGCTTCGACAATATTCAGCCCTTCGTCGTGGCTGTGGACAGCCAGCCCTGCGACGCCTTCGAGCCTGTGCGCCGCACCATTCCCGCGGCGCCCGGCTCGCGATTCGAATTGCTGTTCGATCTGCCGCAGGCCGAGAACGCCGCCGGCAAGCTGATTCTGCGCGGCATGGACGAGCCCGACCGCGAGCTGGCGATCTTCACCACCCGCGGCGCAAAGGCGGCGTCGCGCCCGCCCATAGCGGCGCTGCCGCAAAATCCGCTGCTGCCCACAGAGATAAAGCTGCAGGCGGCCAAGAAGGTCGATCTGACATTGGAGCCGCCCGCCGCGCCCGGCGCCCCCTGGCGCATCAATGGCGCGCCGAGCAAGGCCTATGGCGGGCCGCCTTTGTTCCAGGTGAAGCGCGGCGCGCCGGTGACGCTCGGCTTCGTCAATCGTTCCGATGTCGTCGCCGTCATGCATGTCCACGGCCATTGCGTGCGGCTCCTGCATGATCTCGACGATGGCTGGGAGCCCTATTGGCGCAATGGCGTCGTCGTGCCGCCGGGCAAGACCAAGCATGTCGCCTTCGTCGCCGACAGCCCCGGCAAATGGGCGGTGCATGACGATATTCTCGAGCACGAGGCCGCCGGCCTCGCCGCTTGGTTCGAGGTGAAGTGACGATAGCGTCAGCGAATCCTGGCCCGCGGTTGCGCGCTGCTGCGGCTGCGTGCAATATCCGCATGACGCGTCGCTTCACGACATGGCCCGCTCCACGCGGGGCCGCATTAGGCGACCTCTCGCCGGTCCGGGTAACTCTACGATAACCGAGCTCGAATAATAGTATGTAATCGCATCGATTTCGGGCTAGTTTTGCGACGAGGGCTCCAGTCGGGGCGTACTGACATCGACTTGCGAGATCGACTTGTGGCATCGACTCCCGGAGTGGCCATGGCGACGGCAGCCTTGGAGCATAAGCTTCGAAAACCGAATGAGTTTCCTGATTGGGAATTCGAGAATCTCGAAGTCGCCTATGACTCCGAGAGCCGTTCGGTGTGGATGAACTATAAGGTCGGCGCTCCGCATCATTATAGTCTCGCCATGCTCCTAGAAGCGGTCGAGATGCGCGAATCGCTGAAAGCGCTCGCGCAGTCGCCCTATGCCGAGCGCTGGCCGATCCGCTATTTCGTCATGAACTCGAACAAGCCGGGCGTGTTCAGCCTGGGCGGCGATCTGGCGATCTTTTCGGCCTCGGTCCGCAAGCGGGACAGGGACAGCCTGCTGACTTACGCTCATGTCTGCATCGATGTGATGTATGGTCTCACATCGGCCTTCGGCCTGCCGCTCGTCACTGTCTCGACCGTCCGCGGCCAATGCTTCGGCGGAGGCTTCGAGGGCGCCATGGCGACCGATTTTCTGATTGCCGAGGAGAGCGCCAAGCTCGGCGTTCCAGAGGTCGCCTTCAATACTTTCCCCGGAATGGGCGCCGTCACCTTTCTCAAGCGCCGCTTGGGTGCGGCGCTCGCGGAGCAAATCATCGCAACCGGCGCCGCCCATTCGGGATCGAAGATGCACGAGCTCGGCGTCGTCGATGTGCTGGCTCCCGATGACCGTCTGCGCGAGACCGCCCTCGAATGGATGTGCGAAGGCGGCGAGGAGCGTTGGCTGCGGCGGCGCGCGCTCGCCGATCTGCGGCGCGACTGCTTTCCGATCACGCACGACGAGCTGCTGCGTGTCGTCGAGCTGTGGGTGGATTGCTCGTTTTCGATCGGCGAGCAGGACTTGCGTCATATGGAGAGGCTGGTCGCCGCTCAGGGGCGGCTTTCTGGCCAGCGGCCGAGATCGGCGTGACAATGCTGCGCCCTCTGGCGGCAGCGAACTGGAAAGACCGTTCCATGTCGTCGAACGTCAATGCGAGCGACATCGAGAATAGCGAGATCCGCGAGGAGATACATCGCGATCTCGTCGAGACGCTGTTCGGCACGCCCGGATCGTTCGCCGCGGGACTCGTCGGTGGGATGATCGCGCCGGTGAGCGCCTGGCTGATGACGCGTCACGACGTCTATCTCGTGCTGACGGCGATCATGGCCTGCTTCGCCGCCTACCGGCTCTATGTGCTCTATGCCCACACCAAGACGCCGGTCGACGTTCGTCGCGGCGACGCGCAGCTGTGGGAGATTCGCTATGCGATCGGCGGCGTCGGCTTCATGACCGCGGTCGGCCTCAGCGTCGCGATCCTCTTCTCCGAGCATCATGACGAGATCGGGGCTATTACGGCATCGTCATTATGATGAGCGGCGTCGGCATGCTCGCCGGACGCAACGCCGGAAGTCCCAGAATCGTCTATGCGCAAATGCTGGGTCTCTGCACGCCGCTGACGGTCGCGGCGCTGCTGCACGACGATCTGCGCTATTGGGGCCTCGCCTCCATATTCGTCCTCGTCATGGTCTCGTTGCGCTCGACGACGATATTCCTGCATGGAAATCTCGAATCCGCGCTGCGCAACGGCCGTGACGCCAATATGCAGCGCCGCCGCTTCAAATCGGCGCTGAACAGCATGAGCCACGGGCTCTGCATGGGCAATTGCGACGGGAGGCTGACCGTCGTCAATCGCCGCCTGCTCGAATTTTTCCAGATAGACGAGGGCAGCGCGCCGTCGACGCTCGCCGGGCTGGCGCGACGGATCGCCGAAAAGGCGGACATGCCCGAGTCCGAATGGCGCGCCTTCGCCGAGCAATGGGAATCGCATTCGACACTGCCGCGCACCAGCGTCTTCTCTCGCGAGATCGGCGATCGCATCTTCGATTTTCGCTGCGAGCCGGCCGACAACGGCGCCTTCGTCACCGTCGTCGAGGATGTGACCGAGCAGAGACGCGCGGCGCGCGAGATCGAGCGAATCGCGCATTTCGACACTTTGACCAGTCTCGCCAATCGCTTCCAGTTCCAGCAGCGGCTGGAGCGCGATCTGCGGCATATTCGCAAGCGCGGGCTCAGTCTCGCGCTTTTGTGCATCGATCTCGATCAGTTCAAGGAGGTCAATGACACGCTCGGACATACGATCGGCGACCGGCTCCTCTGCGCGGTCGCCGAACGTCTGCGCGAATGCGTGCGCTCGGTCGACATGGTGGCGCGCTTCGGCGGCGATGAGTTCTGCATCCTCATGCATCCGACGATCGAGACGCCGCCGGCCGACGCGCTGGCGCGCCGCGTCATAGAGGCGATCGGCCGTCCCTATGTCGTCGAGGGGCATACGATCGTCATCGGCGCCAGCGTCGGCCTCTGCATCGCGCCGCGGGACGCCGTTTCCGTCGAGGGGCTGCTGAAATGCGGCGATCTCGCAATGTATCATTCCAAGGCCGCCGGACGACGGCAGGCCATATGGTTCGAGACGTCGATGGAGGATGCGCTGGTCAGCAAGCGGCGCATCGAGCGCGAGCTGCGCGAGGCGCTCAGGACCGAGGCGCTCGAGGTTCATTACCAGCCCATCTACGACGCGCGCGATCAATCCATTTCTACCTGCGAGGCGCTGACGCGCTGGCGCCATCCGCAATTGGGCTATGTGCCGCCTTCCTCCTTCATCCCGATCGCCGAAGAGACGGGGATGATCGTCGAGCTCGGCGAATGGGTGCTGCGCCGCGCCTGTCGCGACGCGCATCTGTGGCCCTCGGCGGCGCGGGTCGCGGTCAATTTCTCCTCGCGGCAGTTTCAGCAGCCGGACATGATCGAGCGCGTCCGCAACGCGCTCGACGCCGCCGGGCTGGCGCCGAGCCGGCTCGAGATCGAGATCACCGAATCCACGCTCATGCAGGACACGGAGGACGCTGCGGCCAAGATCGCGGGGCTGCGCGCGATCGGCGTCCGCCTGTCGCTCGACGATTTCGGAACCGGCTTCAGCAGCCTCGGCTATCTAAATCGTTTTCCGGTCGACAAGGTGAAGCTCGATCGCAGCTTCGTGTCGGAGCTCAGCGTCTCCAGCAAGACGCAGGCGATCGTCGGCGCGGTCTCGCTGCTGACCGCCGAACTCGGCATAGATCTCGTCGCGGAGGGCGTCGAGACGCATGAGCAGCGCGCGCTGCTGCTCGCCAAGAATGTGCATCTGATGCAGGGCTTTCTGTTCAGCATGGCCAAGCCGCAGGCGGAGCTGACGCAGATCTTTTCCGGCGTCGCGCGCGGCGGCAAGCTGAAGGTCGTCGCCTGACGGAAGCGCCCGGCGCCCACCTTCAGCGGGCGCCGGCCGAAATCGCGTCTCGCCACAAATCCTGCGTCAGCCCCGCCGGCTCGCGGCGGTCGTCGTCTCCACCCGGCGCACCGGCGGGGCGCTGATGCGCTGCGCGCGGAACATGCTGTAGGAGGCGTTGTAGCGGCGCCCGCATTGCCGCACATAGCTCTCCGCGCCCAGCAGGCCTTCGCCATTCTCGACGATATGCTTGACGAGGCAGAGGTCATGCATCTGCTCGGCGGTGAGAATCTCGCCATTCTCCATCAGCCGCTCCGCCTTCACGAAGCCGAGCTTCTGCGCCAGCGCCCCATAGACGCCGACCGCCGAAGCGAGATCGGCCTCGAAGGAGAAGCGCGCGTAACGGTCGGCCACCATCATCGAGCAGGAGAGGGCGAAGTCCAGATCCGCTCCGTTCAGATAGGTCCTGGCCCATGCGATCGATATTACCGGCGCATCGAGGATGAGCCGCGCGGTCGCCGACGCCAGCTCGTCGAAGCCTTCCGCGGCGACGGCCGTGGAATCGTCACAGTGCGCAAAGTCGAAAACCAGATATTTGAGACCGGGCAGATGGCCTTCGGAAATTTTGCGCAGCAACAAGGTCAGGCCGTCGATGCTGTCGCGATCGAAACCGCAGCCGAGCTTGCTCACCAAGATCGTATCCAGCTCGTCCATACGATGGATCTCCAGCGACGAGCGCTGACGGATGAAATCCAGCGGATCCGAAAAGTCGGAAGGGGAAACATAAGTCTCGGCGGCGACAGCGGACGTGATGTCGTTCTTCGAAACTACCGCATTCATGTTTCGTCTCCTATCTCGAATGGTTTCGCAATTCTTACCGAGTTACTTAAATTTTTAAAGAAATTTCGGCCGCGTCTTCGCTCATGGTTAATAGCCGAGAGCAAAATTTACGTACGTAGTTTCCTGATTCGCGCCGACTGGGCAGGTTGCGACTTTTTGCCGCTGGCGGATTTTAAAATTATGGAAGCACTGCCCGAAAGTGCGGAGCCCGGCGGCAAAGCACATGCTGGAGAGGCTCGGGCGGCGGCGCCGCGGGCGGCGGGGCCGCGGCATTTCCGCGCCGGCTCGTTTCCGAGCGAAAACTTCGTCCCTATCTCGATGGGAGTGTGTGCTAAAAGCCGGGAGCGACCATCGGCCGGGGGGGCCGAGTCGCATCGCGGTCATCGACGCCACGGTCGGCGAGAGTGCTGCAGCCGCTCATGAGAAGCGGCGAGAACATGGATAGGGAGAGAAAAGATGAATCTTCGACTTCTGGTCGCTCTTGCCATGGCGACGGCCGGACTGGTCGGCGAGGCCCATGCGCATGGCGGCGTGAGCTCCGACACCGGCCAGTGCATCATGAAGATCGGCCCCGACACGATGAACTTCACCGGCTATCAGCCGCTGAAGTCGCGCGAGGTCTTCTGCGACGACATTCCCGATGTCGGCCCGACCATCATCGTGCTGGACGCCGTGCAGGACGAGCTGCGCGACATGGCGCTGGAGATCCGCATTCTGCGCAATGTCGGCCAGGCGGACGACAACGAGAATCTCGAGCAGAATACGGAAGTCTATCTGCCGCCGAAGAAATACCGCACCGGCACGCTCAATTTCGAATATAATTTCACCAAGAAGGGCAATTTCATCGGCTTGGTGAAGGCCAAGGCCGACGATGGACGCGAATATGTTTCGCGCTTTCCCTTCGCTGTCGGCACCACAGAGGACAAGAACACTATCATCGCCGTGTTCTTCGCCGCGCTCGGCCTCGTCGGCTTCGGCCTCTGGTATAAGAACAGCTTCCTCGACAAGAAAAAGAAGGCGGCCTGATCTTTCGGTCGCCAATGCTCCGGCCGGGCGAGTGTCCGGCCGGAACGCTTCAGACGAGCTCGACGAGACGGCCGTCGCTGAGCGTGACGCGGCGGTCCATCTGATCGGCGAGGTCGAGATTATGCGTCGCCACCAGCGCGGCGAGGCCGGTATTGCGCGCCAGCGTCATCAAGGTCGCGAAGACATGCTGCGCGGTGCGCGGATCGAGATTGCCCGTCGGCTCGTCGGCGAGCAGAACATGCGGCGCATTGGCGACCGCGCGGGCGATGGCGACGCGCTGCTGCTCGCCGCCCGATAGCTGCGAGGGCAAATGCCCCGCGCGCTCGCCGAGCCGCAGATAGTCCAGCAATTCCGCAGCGCGCCGCTCCGCCTCGCGGCGATCCAGCCCGTTGATCGCCTGCGGCAGCGCCACATTCTCGAGCGCGGTGAACTCCGGCAGCAGATGGTGGAACTGATAGACGAAGCCGATCGTCGAGCGGCGCAGGCTGGTGCGCTCATTATCGCTCATGTCGGAGGTCGCCAGCCCGGCGATGAGCACCTCGCCGTCATCGGCGCGCTCCAGCAGGCCGGCGATATGGAGCAGAGTGGATTTGCCGGCGCCAGAAGGCGCGATCAGCGCCACCATCTCGCCGGGAGAAAGCGCGAGATCGGCTCCCATCAATATGTCCAGCCGCCCATCGCCTTCGCGATAATGGCGGGCGACGCCGGAAAGCTCGAGAACTGTCATGGGCCTCACTCGTGGCGCAGGGCGTCGATCGGATCGAGGCTCGCCGCTTTCCAGGCTGGATAGATGGAGGCGAGAATGGCGAGCACGAGCGTCATGACGACGACGAGCGCCACCTCGCGCGGCTCGACGATAGAGGGCAGGCGCGACAGAAAATAAAGCTCCGCCGGAAACAGATTGGCGTGCATGAGCTTGTTGAGCAGCAGCCGGATCGCGTCGAGATTTTTGGCGAGCGTCAGTCCCAGCAGAAAGCCGGCGATGTCGCCGACGACGCCGATCGAGGCGCCGATGATGAGGAAGATGCGCAGCACCGCGCCGCGCGTCGCGCCCATCGTGCGCAGAATGGCGATGTCGGAGGATTTGTCCTTCACCAGCATGGTGAGGCCGGAGATGATGTTGAGCGCCGCCACCAGCACGATCAGCGTCAATATGATGAACATCACATTGCTCTCGACCTGCAGCGTGTCGAAGAAGGTCTTGTTGCGCTGCCGCCAATCGGTGAGCATCATCGGTCGATCGATATTGGCGTCTATGTCGGCGCGGAACTTGTCCACGGCGTCCGGCGCGTCGAGAAAGACCTCGATCACCGTCGCCTCATTCTCGTGATTGAAGAACAATTGCGATTCGGCGAAGGGCATGTAGACGAAGACGCGGTCATATTCCGACATGCCGATCTGGAAGATCGCCGTCACCGGATAGGCTTTTATGCGCGGCGCCACGCCGAAAGGCGTCGATGCGCCCTTGGCGATGAGAATGCTGATATTGTCGCCGACGCGCACGCCGAGCGTCTCGGCGAGGCGCTGGCCGATGGCGACGCCGCCGGCGCTGTCGAAGCCCTGGAAGGTCCCGTCCTTCACATTGCCGGCGAGGCCCGGCAGACGCAGAATGTCCTGCTCGCGTATGCCGCGCACCAGCGCGCCCGACTGCCCATAGGGGGAGGAGACGCCGGCCGCGCCCTCCACCATGGGGGCGACGAGCTTGACGCCCGGCAGGCGCTGCAGCCGCGCCGTGACCTCGGCCCAATCGTTCAGCGGCCGCTCGGCCGCCTGGACGAAAGCGTGGCCGTCTATGCCGACGATCTTGTCCATCAGCTCGCGATGAAAGCCGTTCATCACCGACATGACAACGATGAGCGTCGCCACGCCCAGCATGATGCCGAGAAAGGAGAAGCCGGCGATCACCGAGACGAAGCCATTGGCGCGCCGCGCCCGCACATAGCGGAAGGCGACCATCCATTCGAAGGGCGCGAAGGCGCGCAAGCGCGGCGGCGGCTCGGTCTCGACCACGGTAGACAAAGTAGATTCGCTCATTTCGGCATTGTGCCCATCCGCTCGAGCCTTTCAAGCGCGCCACAGAAATGGGCGTTTCCCATGTGAGAGAGGCGAATCGAAGGCGAAGACGCGGGCCGTCGCCCGCATGGCGGAAAACCGACAGCGGGGCTAGAGCCGAGCCTGCCGAGGCCAGAAAAATTAACGTCTGGCCCTTAATTTGCTGCACTGCATTCACCACCTCGACATCGGCGGTGGGCAATCGAGGAGACGAGAAATGGGTTCGATCGCCCAGCTGAAGAGCGCCCCGCGCAAGGCGCATGGCGCCGTGCATGACAATGTCGAGCTCGATCGTTTCGAGCTCGATCTCGAAGACGGAACGGCCGTCGCCTATTACCGCATGGCGCCCGGCGCCATCGTCTTCACCCATACCGAGACTCCGCCGGCGCTGCGCGGCAAAGGCGCCGGCTCGGAGCTGATCCGCGGCGCGCTGCAATGGGCGCGGGCGCGTGGGCTGAAGGTCGTTCCCGAATGCTCCTTCGTGGCCGATTATATCGCGCGCCACCAGGAATTCGCCGATCTCGTGCTGCGCAAATCGGCCTAGAGCGCTTTCTACTCCTCTTCCGAGAGCGAGAGCCATTGATCTTCCGCCTCGGCGAGCGCCGAGGCGAGATCGGCGCGCTGCTGGGCGAGGCGGTTGGCCTCCTGCGGATTGCGGGAAAAGGCGCTCGGATCGGCGAGCGCGGCGTCGACGCGCGCCAATAGCTCGGCGAGCTTTTTCATGCGCTCTTCCGCCGCCGCCAGCTTGCGGCGCGCCTGGCCGGCGTCGCGCTTGCCTTTGACCGGGCGAGGTGCCTCGCGCGGCTCCTCCTCCTTGCGCTGCTCGCGGGCGTCGTCATTGGCGCGCGCCAGAACATAGCGCGCATATTCGTCGACATCGCCGTCGAAGGCCTTCACCGTGCCGCCTTCGACGAGCCACAGGCGATCGGCGCAGGCCTCCAGCAAATAGCGATCATGCGAGACGAGCACGATCGCGCCCTCATGGGCGTTGATCGCCTCGACCAGCGCGGCGCGGCTGTCGATGTCGAGATGATTGGTCGGCTCGTCGAGAATGAGCAGATGCGGCCCGTAGAAGGAGGCGACGCCGAGCAGCAGCCGCGCCTTCTCGCCGCCGGAGAGGCGCTCCACCTTCGTGTCCGCCCGTGCGCCGGAAAAGCCGGTCTGCGCGGCCCGCGTGCGAATGCGCGCCTCTGGCGCGCCGGGCATCAGCGCGGCGAAGACGGAGTAGGGCGAGTCCTTTTCGTTGAGATCGTCGACCTGATGCTGAGCGAAAAATCCCGCCTCCAGCTTGGCCGCGCGCACCATATTGCCGCTCTTGGGCTCGAGCCGCCCAGCCAGCAGCTTGGCGAAGGTCGATTTGCCATTTCCGTTGGAGCCCAGCAATCCGATGCGATCGTCATTGGAGAGGCTGAGCGACAGGCGCGACAGCACGGTGCGCTCGCCATAGCCGACGCTCACATTCTCGAAAGCGATAATCGGCGGCGACAGCGGCTTTTCCGGCGACGGCAGATAGATCGGCAGCACCTCGTCGTCGACGACCGCCGTGACCGGCCCCAGCTTCTCCAGCATTTTGAGACGCGACTGCGCCTGACGCGCTTTGGTCGCCTTGTAGCGGAAGCGATCGACGAAGGCCTGCAGCTCGCGGCGGCGATCCTCCTGCTTTTTGCCTGCCTTGGCGGCGAGCGCGCGCGCCTCCAGCCGCTGCGCCTCGAAGGAGCTGTAATTGCCCTTGTAGATCGTCAGCTTGCCGCGCTCGAGATGCAGAATATGCGTCGCCACCGCGTCCAGCAGATCGCGGTCATGGCTGATGACGACGACATTGGCCGGATAATGCGCGAGATAATCGACGAGCCAGAGCGTGCCTTCGAGATCGAGATAATTGGTCGGCTCGTCGAGCAGCAGCAGCTCCGGCTGCGAGAACAGCACGGCGGCGAGGGCGACGCGCATGCGCCAGCCGCCCGAAAATTCCGAGAGCGGGCGCCGCTGCGCCTCGGCGTCGAAGCCGAGGCCGGAGAGAATCGCCGCCGCCCGCGCCGGCGCCGCATGGGCGTCTATGTCGACGAGGCGCGTCTGGATTTCGGCGATCTCATGCGGGTCGGTCTCGGTCTCGGCGCGCTCCAGCAGATCGGCGCGCTCTATGTCAGCGGCGAGCACGAAATCGACCAGCGCCGTCGGCCCACCCGGGGCCTCCTGCTCGACGCGCCCTATCTTCAGCTTGGCGGGGAGGGAGATGGTTCCGGTCTCGCCGGCGATCTCGCCGCAGATGATTCGGAAGAGCGTCGTCTTGCCGGCGCCGTTGCGGCCGACGAAGCCCGCGCGCGTCCGCGGCGGCACGAAGACCGAGGCCTTGTCGAAGAGCAGCCTCTCGCCGAGCCTGTAAGTGAGATCGTCAATGGAGAGCATGGCCTCGCCTCTAGGACCTTTGCCGGCGATGTGCAACGTTGGCGCCGCCGAAGCCTTGCGCGCAGCTTGTGAGGAGGCCTTCTTGACGCTTGTCAGCCCGAGCGCAGCCCTCTATATCTGCGCCCGCTTCGCGCCGCCCTCTGGACGGCGCAGCCCGCGCCCATCGTCTAGAGGCCTAGGACGTCGCCCTTTCACGGCGAAAACACGGGTTCGATTCCCGTTGGGCGCGCCAGTGAGCACTTATCGACAAGACAATTGCAGCGCTCGATGCGGCTCGACGATTATTCCGCGCCCGTGAGAAATGAAAAACGCCCCGCGCTTACATCCGGCGTCGGGGCGTCTCGCTGTTGCGTCCAGTTCCGGGAAACTTTCGGCTTGCTCACAGATTAGGCGGGTCGGCCCTGTGATGCAAGCGTGGGCGCCGGGGCTCGCGCGTCGATATTCCGCTCTCGGCGATGCGCTCCTCAGAAATGCCAGAGCTGATCGCCGATCTTTCTCAGCCTCGGAAGATCGAGCAAGCGTCCGAAGGTCAGACAAAGCTCCGCCATGGGTCTCACCCAGGCGCGCGGGGCGCGTCTCTTCGCGCCGATCTGCCGCTTGCGGGCGCGCGTCACACGTCTCGACAGTTCCGCGAATCCGTCCGCGCCGAGGCAGGCGCGAATTGTGTCGGCCTGCGCTGTCAATCTCGTCTCGATATAGCGCGAGAGGTTCTCATATTCCCGGAAGCCCGGGTGCGCGACGTGGGATTTCTGCAGGCACAGCAGCGCGCTGACATAGCGGTCCACGCCGAGGCGACCGGCCAGCTCGCCGACATCGTCGATCAGCCGATCGACGACCGCGCGCCAGGCGAAATATTCCGCCTTGAACGCCTTCGTCGGATCGGCGTTGTGAACTCCGCAGAGCTCGGCGTGGCCGGCGAATCCATTTGCGCCGTGAATGCGATAGATGGTCAGCGGGACGTCGATGAGCGCGACGCCGCTGAGTAGCCGCACGCCTTTGTTGAGATAAGTGTCGCCATGGAGCCGCAGCTGCATAGAGCAGCTTCCGCCGAGCAGCAGGCTCAGCGCGTCGCGCCGGAAGCAATTGCCGGAGGTCGGCGCATAGACCCAGTCTCCCCACTCATGCGCGTCGATGAAATGCACACGGGAGCCCACATCGTCCAGCGGCGCGCGCGAGAAAGGCCAGAGATCGCCGCAAAGATGGATGGGACGGAGGCGCTCCTTGCGTAGCCCACGTCCCGACGCGATGAATTCGCCGAAGGCGCTCCAGGAGGTTCGGACGACGCCGTTATTGGTGGATTGCAGCATATCCGCGGAGGTGAAGCCGACCGCCGTCCGCAGCGAGAAATGCACGAAGATATGCGTCTCCACGAAATTCGGGAGGAGCATGTCGTCGGCGTCGAGAAACACCACATATTCGCCGGAGCTCGCGGCGAAGCCGGTATGGAAGGCGGCCGTTTGACCGAGATTTTCGGAATGCGCGATGATCTCGACTTGCGGATGGCGGAGCCGAATGTCGCGAAGGACGAGATCGCTCTCGTCTGTCGAGGCGTCGTCGACGATGATGCATTCGATGCGCGGATAGGTTTGCGTGAGCGCCGAATTGAGCGCCGCGAGCAAGAAGCGACCGTAATTGTAATTGGTGATGATCACGCTCACGAGCGGCAGATCATAGGCGAGCCTGCCGCTGAATGCGCGGCCATGATCCGGCTCGACGAAATTTACGTCATTATCGTCGATCTCTCGAAATTGGGTGAAATTTTCTAGCATAATCGGCTCTACTGTCTAAAAACGCTTCACCGGCCGCGCTCCCGCGGAATGCATTTTGTCGCGGCAAGCCCTGTCGCAGCAAACTGTTACGTAACGCTATATACGTACATTACCTTATTGAAAAGGGTGCGCTTCGGATTTGATGCGCGCAGTGGTCGAGGGGCGCCTCAGCCGACGCCGAGGATGCGCTCCACCAGCCAATAGGCGCCGAAGCAGGCGATCACCGCGGAGACGGCGCGCACGAGGCGCGGATCGCGCAGTCCGTGAGTGAAAAATCGGTCGAAGGCCAAGAGCAGCGGCAGCGTGACCAGCACCACGCCGATCTGCCCGGCCTCGACGCCGAGATTGAAGCTCGCCAGCGCCGGCACGAGCGCGCGCTGCGGCACGCCGATCTCGATGAGCCCGCTCGCAAAGCCGAATCCGTGGATGAAGCCGAAGACGAAAGTGTCGCGCCAGCGGCCTTCCACCTTGCAGGTGAAAAAATTCTCGATCGCGACATAAATGATCGACAGCGCGATCGCGATCTCCACCCAGCGGCTCGGCAGATCGACGAGGCCGAGCGCCGCCAGCGAGAGCGTCACCGAATGCGAGACGGTGAAGGCCGTCACCAGCTTCACCACCGGCCAGACGCGCGTCGCCCACAGCATCACCGCTATCAGGAAGCACAAATGATCGTAGCCGGTCATTATGTGCTCGATCCCGGCGGCGAAGAATTTCGGCGCCAGCTGCCAGGGGGTGAGCAGCGGCTTGGAGAGATCGATCGGCGCGTCGCCGGGGAAGACCATCACCTCGCCGGGCGCCGGCTCCGCGCCGAGCCGCTGCGCCTCGGTGAGGCGCTCGTCGGCGTCGCGCTCGCCTATGCCGACGAGATGCTTCGCACGGCGTCCCTGCGCCTCGAGCAGCCGATAGGGGTCGTAGAAGATCTGTCCCGCGACGGCGCTGCAATCGAGGCGCAGCGCGACCTTGGAATCGCGCGGATTGGCGGGGTCCGCGCCCACCGAGGCGATCTCGCTCGGGCAGGATTCGCCGGCCTCGTTCCGCAGGGCGACGCGGCTCTGGATGAATTTGCCGATCATCGCCTCGATGACGCCGGGCTCGGTGAGATCGACATCGGCGGCGCTCGGCTTGCTTTCGGCGAACATGCGCTCGATGTCGGCGCCGAGGAAGCCGACCTCCAGGCGATAGCGGCCGCCCCCTTCCGGGACGATGCGGCTGCTGGAAATATCCGCCGTATGCGCCTTCGCGGCCGTGGCGCCGCCGAGCAGGACGAGAATGGCGAAGAGCAGGGCGAAGGGCGAAGGCGTCATTCTCATCATTTCCTTCGCCATCGTCTCCCTCGACAACTCTCTTGACGCTTCGCGACACGGCGACGTATGCAAGATAAGATGATAGTGCATATCAGACCGGCCATGACAAGGCCGAAGCGGATAGGGCCGAGGCAGGCCGGCGCGCTCGTTGCGCCGCACAATTGCCGGCGGCGCGAGCGCCTTGCTCACGCCCGAGAGGGCGCTTAGCATCGACGCAAGCACGACAAAACGGAACCCATGATCCTTCCCGCCGCCGCTCCTCGTCGAACCGCTGTCCCGCTGCGCTGCGCTGCGCTTCTCCTGCTCGGCCTCGCTGTCTGTTTCGCCTCGCCACGCGCATGGGCTCACGCCATCGTCGTGCGCACCTCGCCGGCGCAGGATGGCGTCGCGCCTGGAAACATCGGCAAGGTCGATGTCTGGTACGACGCCGGCATAAGGGACGCTTTCGCGGCGCTGGCGGTGATCGCCGCCTCCGGCGAGCGGGTCGACAAGCGCGACGCCGCGATCGATCGCGCCGATCCGGCCCATGTCTCGGTCGGCGTCAATCCGCTCGGCCCCGGCAAATATACGGTCCGCTACCGCGCGCTTTCGGCCGACGGCCATCTCGTCAGCGGCGCCTGGGAGTTCGAGGTGCGGCCTCAATAGCGCTGATCGAGCACAGCAAGGGAAAGGAAGCCGCCGAGATGAGTCCCAACGGCCGGATGAATCTGATGTTGTTCCTCGCCGTCGTGGTGATCGCCGCCGGCAATGTCGGCGCCTTCACCTATTCGCTCTGGGGGCCGTCCTTCAGCCTCTATTGGAATGATTTTCTGGATGCGCATCTCTATCGGCCGGCGGTCAAGGCGGGTGATCGCACAATTGCGAATTGCCTCAAGGTCAGCGATTTCTATTCGGCGCGGCTGACGACCTATTTCCTCGGGGATTCGGACAAGAGCGCCGGCGGCCCGACCACCGATCTCAGCAAATATGACGAATATTGCGATCGTGTGCCGGGCACCGGCAAGGTGATCTTCTCCGTCACGCTGATGGAGAAGGACGTGCGGAGCCAATCGGTCGCGCTCGCCTTCTACAAGAGCGACGCCAAAGGCGGGCTCGAGCTTTTGACCTCCGTCCCGTCCAAGCCGCATCCGGCCGGCTTCGTGACTTTGGAATCCTCTGTCGATCACAAGGGAAAATATCTCCTCGAGCTCGCTTTCGGCGAAGGCAAGAGCGAGGAGGACAGGATCGCCATGCCGATCTCCGTCGGCCAATGATTCACTTGCGCCGAGCGCGGCGCTTCTGCCGCCATCGCAGGAACCCGCTCACATAGAGGATAAGCGGCGCGAGCCCCGTCAGCGCGACCAGCGCGCGGCCGGGAACGCCGAAGGCCTCGCCGCAATGCAGCGGGAACAGCCATTCCAGCAGCTTCTCGCCGGCGGTGAAATCATCGCGGTCCTGTGTCTGCAGCACGCGGCCGCTGTAGCGATCGACGCCGACATTGCGGAATGTCTTGGTGCGGTTGGGCTCGCTTTCCGACTGCTTGCCGATGACATAAACGCCATCGTCGCCGCTCGGCAGCAGAACCCAATGCAGCCGTCCCTCCGGGAAAACTTTTTCCGCGCTGGCGATGGCCTCGTCGAGGCCGATCGGCGCGCGGCCGGCGATCGGCGTCGATCGTCCAAAGTCCGGCTCGGGGCGCACCGGAGAGATCAGCGTCGCCAGCGAATGCGTCGCCGGCTTGAAGATCATCGCGATTCCGGTGGCGAGCGTCGCCAGCAGTAGAATGGCGAAATAGGCGCCGACGCTGCGATGCGCGTCATAGACGATGCGCTCGCGGCTCGCGCTCCATTTGATCGTCAGGCCCATCCGCCAATCGCCATTGCGCGGGAGCCAGAGATAGAGTCCGAGGATGATCGAGACGAAGATGACAATGCCCAGACTGCCGATGAGATAGGCGTTATTGACGCCGAGCAGCAGCGTCCAATGAAAAGCCATGACGATCTGCACGAGCGGCTGCGCGAGCACGTCGTCGCCATGCGCGAGCAAGCGGTCGCCGGTCACTTCGGCCCGATAGGGATCGACGAAGATCTGATGGAAAGAGCTGTCGAGATCGTCGGTCTCGACCATATAGCCGATGATCGCCGCCGCATTCGCATGGCGCGGCAAAGTGATGCGCTCGGGCCGGCCCTCCGCCGGCATGGCCGCGGTCGCCGCGGCGAGAATCTCGTCGAGCGGACGCATGACGGCCGGCGTCGGCGGCTCGACGCGCATGAGCGGGGCGTTCAGCCATTCGTCTATGTCTTCGCGAAAGGCGAGCAGGCTGCCGCTGAGACCGATGAGGACGAAAACTGCGCCGGCGAAAAGACCGATGTAGCGATGGGCAGACAGAAATATTTTGCGGCCCCGCTCGTTCCGCCCCATGATGCGCGCCTCCGGTCGCCAGATGTTGCTCATGCTCGGCTTCTCCGCCGCGAGCGAGGGAGCGTCTTCCGCCGCTCATGTCAACGCGGTGGAGCGGCGGGCGATCCCGAGGGGAAAATTCATGTGCAGGCGCTGGGATGCTTTGGCCGTCGGGCGCTAAACGTGTAATATAGGATGATTGAGGCCCCGGGCGGCGGAAATGCGGTCCGAGTGGGAACCTGTGCGCTGTTCCGTCGCATCTCGGCTTATTGTATCTCTCTTGGACAGGCATAGGCTCGCCAAAATTGAAAAAAGAACGGCGGAGGACCGTATGGGGAGCGCCCAGGATAGCAAGGAAACCGTGAGGCTCGTGGCGGTCCTCGCGATCGTCGCCATTGTCTCGCTCGCCGTTGTGGTCGGCCTCAGAATGTGGAAATAGCGCGCCGCTTTCGCCCGGATCAGGCGATGATGTCGGGCGTGAGCTGATCTTCCAGAAACGCAACGCGATCGCGCAGCAGCAATTTTCGTTTCTTCAGCCGCTGAATTTGCAGCTGGTCCACGGCGCCGACCGCGAGAAGGGCGTCGATCGCATCCTCGAGGTCTTTGTGCTCGAGCTTCAGTCGCTCGACTTCTAGCCGGATCGCATTGCGTTCGGCTTCGTTCAGCTCATCAACCATTCGCCAACCTGCCCGAGCGCCGCTTGGCGGCGAGTCGTGACGCGAGGATTATCGCCTCGCATCATGTTCATCTTCAAGTCCTAATGAGAAGGCGGCGACGCCTTCTCGCGAATTTCCGTCTCAGTCGACCGCGATCGACTTGTCCAGTTCCACGCAGGCGGCGGGGTCCACGCGCTCCAGCTCGAAGACGCGGTTCTGACGCGTCAGCTCGAGATAGAGGGACTTCTTCCTCTGGTCCGGGCCACGCCAGCCGCTCACGCCCTCGTCCATGTAGAGCGTGACAGAAGCGCCATCCTCGGCGAGATCGATGGGAAATTCGCCGCCTTCCTCGGCCGAGCCGCCGAGGCCGCCGCGCGCCATGCATTGGGCGGCGGCGTCCTTGCGGAACGAGCGGATGAGGCGGGCGCCGTCGACGTCGCGATTGGCCTCTTCGCTCCAGGCGCAGCCGCCGACGACGTAAAAAGCCTTGCCATGGCCCTTGTGGCGAAGCTCGATGCGCAAATCGCGCGCGTCCTCCGCCGTGGAGGCGAGCTCGCGCTGCAGCGACAGCCGCACGGAGACGACGGTCTGGCCGGGATGCGCGCGCAAATGCGCTTCGTCATAGCGACGGAAGAAGCAGGCCCCGCTCGGCGGGATTTTGTCGATCAGCAGATTTTTGGCGGCGGCGGCGCTCGAAAGAGCGAGAGACAGAGAGACGCATAGCGAGCGCTTCATTTTCCGAACGTCATCCCCCGGCAGGCGCCGGCGCATAGGCTTCACGCATGGAGGCGATCTGTGCGACCTTCTCGGCGAGCGCGCTCCAATCGTCACGCTCGGCGATATGCGCCCAGATCGATTCGACCTCTTCGATCAGCATAGTGCAGGGGACGGGGCGACGGAAATAGGGATGGTCGAGATTGGCGGCCGGCGATGTCTCATGCGCGGCGAGCGCCTCGCGCAGCCCTTGGAATTCCGGCGCGTCATAGGCCGCCGCCTCCGGGCTAGCGGCGGCGCGTTCGCGGCTCGCCATGCCGCCGCGCCAATCGAAGAATGTCTGCTCATAGGGCGCTTGCGTCTTGCCGAGAAACTCCAGCAATCCTTTGGCGAGAGCGGCGTCCTGCTCGGGATCGTCCGCCGGCAGCAGGCCGAAGCGATCGAGCAGAGCGAGCTGGAACTCGCGCTGGAGGACGGCCTGATAGCCGCCGAGAATCTGCTCGGCGCGCTGCAGCCCGACATGCGGCAGAATGGTCTCGGCGAGGCGGGTGAGATTCCAGCCGAGCGCGCCCGGCTGGCGGCCGAAGGAATAGAGCCCACTGTCGTCGAAATAGGCCGCTGTGAATTGCGGATCATAGCGCGGCGCGAAGCGCCACGGCCCATAGTCGAAGCTCTCGCCGGTGACGTTGATATTGTCCGAGTTGAGCACGCCATGGACGAAGCCCGCGGCCATATAGCGCGCGCCGAGCCGCGCCACGCGCGCGCCGACGCGCTCGAGAAAAGCGCCGGCGCGGCTTTCCGACGGCTCGCCGGCCAGCTCGGGAAAATAATTGGCGACGCAATAGTCGATGAGCCGTCCGAGCGCTTCCTGGTCGTCGAGATGGGCGAGGCGCTGAAACGTGCCGATCCGAATATGGGAATGGGAGAGCCGCACCAGCACGCTGGAGCGCGTCGGCGACGGCTCGTCGCCGCGATAGAGCGGCTCGCCGGTCTCGATCAGGCTGAAGCTCTTGGAGGTGTCGACGCCCTGCGCCTCCAGCATCTCCGTGGCGAGAATCTCGCGCATGCCGCCTTTCAACGTGAGCTTGCCGTCGCCCTGGCGCGACCAGGGCGTGCGACCGGAGCCTTTTGTGCCGAGATCGAGCAGTCGGCCGTCCGCGGCGTCGCGCAATTGCGTGAACAGAAAGCCGCGGCCGTCGCCAATGTCCGGATTGTAGGTGCGGAACTGATGGCCGTGATAGCGCAGCGCCAGCGGCTGCGGAAAGCCGCCGGGCAGGGGCTCGAAACGGCCGAGATGGGCGATCCATTCCTCTTCCGTCAGCGTATCCAGACCGACGCGCGCCGCCCAGCGCTGATTGCGATAGCGCAGAATATGCTGCGGAAAGCGGGCGGGCTCGACACGGTCGAAGAAGCCGTCGCCGAGCGTGGCGTGGAGGGTCTCGGCGCGATAGCGCGGGGAAGGGGGCATGGGGTTCTCGGCTCTCGCTTTGGCAGAAGATTCTGCGACCAGAGACGCCCCGAAGCAAGCCGGGCGCCCGCGCGGGCCGAAGCGAGCGTTGCGGCGCCCTATGCGACAAAAAAGGCGGAGAGCATCTCTCCGCCTCGACGCTAGACCGCTTTCGCAAGCTGTTCAGTGCAGGCTGACGCCTTGCCGCAGCTTGTTGATCTCGTCCTTGAGCTGAAGCTTCTTGCGCTTCAATTCGTGGAGCTTCGAATCGTCGTATCGGGGATGGTGCTGAACCTGATCGATCTCTTTCTTGAGCGCCTGATGGCGGCGTTCGAGCTCGACGAGATGGGTCTGTAGCGACATACGGCGCCTCCTTTGGTTGATGACAGAAGGACGACGCCAGTGTGACATGAATTCCAAGGCCTGCAAGGGGCGAAGACGTCGCGGGCCAATGAATTATTTCGCCCAAAGCCGCTGTTCGCGGAAGGAAATCTTAACGCTTGGGGACGCTGGGGCCGGGGTTTTGCGACAGGGCGTGGAAACTGTCGAAGGGCGCTTGCGCCTCGGCCCGACTGCCATTATACGGGCTTCACTCGCGCCGGACGGAGCAAGCATCCGAACGGCGCCGGGGGCGCGTAGCTCAGCGGGAGAGCACTACGTTGACATCGTAGGGGTCACAGGTTCAATCCCTGTCGCGCCCACCATTCTGATCCACCCTACGCTCGATCCATTCCGCCGCCCGATGACGAAAATCGCATCGGGCGAAATTTTTTGTCGGTCACGCGACGTCTCGTTCCTTGCCTAGCCTCGCCGCGCCGATATTCGGCGGGCTTTCTATTTCAATTCGACGTTCTGCGGCCTATATCATCGAAATTGAGCTTGTTACTCGAGCCGAATCTGTCGCCGAGGGAAGTCGCTGATTGCCTTCGAATTCGATATCGGCTCCAATAGAAAAAGATTCGACCGAGGAGGGAAAGGCCATGTCCGAAGCCGAAGACAAAGCGCTCGTCGCGCAGATACTCTCTTCCTATCTTTCGAATAATACTGTTGCGCCTCTCGACCTTCCTTCTGTCATCGCAGCTGTGAAAAAAGCCTTCGGCGGCGCCGACGCCGAGACGTCGAATGCAACGGACGGCGAGGCCAAGCAGTGGCGGCCTGCCGTTCCGGTGAAGAAATCCGTCACAGCGGATGCGATTACTTGCCTTTGTTGTGGTGAGCCGTTCAAATCCTTGAAGCGTCATCTTCAGGCCGAGCACAAGCTGACGCCGGATGATTATCGCGCCGCATTCGATCTAAAGAGCGATTATCCGATCGTCGCGCCCAATTACGCTGCGCAGCGCTCGGCTCTGGCCAAATCGCTCGGCCTCGGCCGCAAGCCGGCGGCGAAGACCGTTTCCGCCGCGAAGAAGCGCGGCGCGCCGCTGCGCAAGGCCGCCGCCGAGGCCTGACGGCGAGGTCTGACGGAAAGCCGCGCCGCGGGTGAGCTCGTCCGCCGGCGCGTCTCACTCGGCGTGATAGGCGTCGAAGGCGCCTCCGCCCGCATAGGGCGAATAGGCGTAGGGGCCATATTTGCGCGCCTTCGCCTCGATCACCAGATTGAGCGCGACGCCCGCTATTCTGCCGCGATCGGGAAGCCGCTCGATCGCATGAGCGACGGTTTCGCGCGGCGTCGCCGCCCAGCGAATGACGACGACAGTCTTATCGACGAGTCCGGCGATGAGAATCGGATCGACGACGGGGCCGATCGGCGGCGTGTCGACGATGACGAGATCGAAGCTCCCGCGCACCGCGGCCATGAGCGTTTTCATCTTCTCGGAGGCGAGCAGATCGGCGGGCGCCTGTATCTCGCCGCCGGCCGGAAGAACCCATAGTCCCCGCTTCTCTTCGAAGAAGATCGCGGCTCCCGGGCTCGCGGAGCCGATGAGCAGATCGACGAGGCCGGGCCTCTCCTCGGCGAGGAAGAGCTTGGATGCGGCGCGGCGGCGCAGATCGGCGTCGATCAGCAGCGTGCGCAGGCCCGATTGCGCGGCGGAGGCGGCGATCGCCGCGGCGATCGTCGTCGTTCCTTCGCCGGGGACGGCGGAGGCGAGCTGAATCAGCTTGGGGGGATCGTCCACATCGCTCATGGCGATGGCGCTGCGCAGCGCGCGGAGCCCCTCGCTGGCGCGCGACAGAGGTTTTGCGCGCACGAGATCGACGAGGGCGGGGGCGCTCGAGGCGATTTTGGGAATGGAGCCGAGCAGAGGCAGACCGAGCGTCGTCTCGATCTGCGCCATCGTCGTGAAGCCCGTGTCCGCCAATTCGCAGGCATAGGCGACGCCGAGCCCGAAGAGGGCGCCGAGCGCCAGCGCGATCAGCAGCGTCTGCTCGGCGTCGGGCCAGGACGGGGCGTTCGGCGTGAGCGCAGGCGATATGATTCGTGCGTCGCGCGGCTCGAATTTGGCTTGCTGCTCGACTAGGCGCGCGCGGCGCATCGTCTCATCGAGAAGCTTGCGATCGGCCGCGGCGGCGCGCTCCAGCTCGTTGAGCCGGGCGAGCCGCTCCTTGCCGCGATCCTCGGACTCGGAAATCTCGCGAAGCGCCGTATCCGCGGCCTCGCTGTTTTTTTCTGCGAGCTCCAGCTCCTGGCGCACGCCGGCCGCGAGGCGGCGCCGCTCGGCGTCCGTGGCGCGGGCGGTGTCGGCGATCTCGGCGCGCAGCGCGATCACGGAGGGATGCGCCGCCGTGTAGCGGGCGCGCAGCTCCGCCTCGCGGCGGGAGAGCTGGTCGGCGCGCTGGCGAAGCTCGTCGAGCGCTCCGCCGAGGCCCGGCAGCTCGGCGGCGGCGCCGCCACGGCTCTCGATCCGCTGCAGCAGCTCGAGCCGGGCCTTGCGCTCCGCCGTCTCCGCCCGCGCCACGGCCGCGCGCTGCGCAATGGCGGTCTGCTGCTTCGCCGGCGCGGAAGGGCCGGCGGCGGCGCGAAACTGCGCCAGCGCCTCCTCGGATGCGCGCGATTGCCGTTGCAGCGCCACGAGCCGCTCGGCGAGCCAAGCGGAGGCGCGCCGCGCCGCCTCGAGCCGCGTGTCCAGCCTGTCGACCACGAAAGCGTCGGCGATCGCGTCGGCGAGACGCGCCGCTTTCGCCGGATCGGTCGAGGTGACGACGATCTTTATCACCGGCGAGTAGCGCAGCTGGGCGACGGAGAGAGCATTCCGCAAGCGGTCGAGCGCCGCGGCGCCGAATTCGAGATCGTCGGCCAGCCTTTCCCGCTCCACGACGCGCCGCAGCAGCGCCGCCGATCTTATGACCGCTATGTCGCTCTTCATCGTCTGCCGGTTGATCGGCGCATGCGCCAAGATCGCATCGGCGCCGATCGAACGATCCGGCCGCATCTCGATCAGCAATTGCGCGGAGGCGGTGTAGCGCGGCGTCGCCATGACCAGGAAGGCCGCGCCGGCGAGCAGGGCGAGCATTGTCGCGCCGAGCAGCGGCGGCCAGCGCCGGCGGAGGAATTGCGCAGCGGCGCGGAGCTTGCGGCTGCGCGCGTCGAGCCAGAACGCCGTCGTCGAGCGCTCGCGCATCGCTCGCGGCGCGGTCAGAAGCGGTCCGCGAACAGCATGCGGCGGCTGTCGCCCTCGAGCACGAGAGCGGTGAGCACCGAGGTCGCGAAAGCTCCCGTGTCGACATTGATGCGATTGGGCTGAATGTCCGGCTCGGAGACGGGCGTATGGCCGTGGACGATCACTTTCCCCCATCCGCCCTCGAAGCTCAGAAACTCCTCGCGGATCCAGAGCAGATCTTCGGCCTTCTGCTGGGCGAGCGGCACGCCGGGCTTCACGCCCGCATGGCAGAAGAAATAATCTCCGAAGTTCGCCGTCAGCGTCGTCTCCAGCATGAATTGCAGATGGTGATCCGGAAGCCGCGCCGTCAGCGCGCGGCGCGCCTCCTCGTAATTGCGGCCGCGCATGACGGAGGAGACGTCCACCCCATAGGAATGCAGCGTCTCCACGCCTCCGAACTTGCGCCAGCCCTCGAGCACGGATTCGTCCTCGAGGAAGCGCAGAAATATCTCCTCGTGATTGCCGCGCAGCGCGATGAAGGGCGTCGGAAAATCGCGTCGGCTCAGCCATTCGACCACGGTCGAGGATTGCAGCCCGCGATCGACATAGTCGCCGAGGAAGATCGTCAGCGTCTCCGCCGGCGCAGTGTCGAGCTCCGCCTCGATCCGCCGCGCGAGCGTGTCGAGCAGATCGGCGCGGCCGTGAATGTCGCCGACCGCATAGATGCGCAAATTGGGAGGAAGGACGGTCGGAAGCCCGGTCTGCAAAGCCTGAAATTGCGTCAATCTCGAAATCGTCATCTCACTGGCCCGGTCCCCGTCGCGCCCCGAGTTTTGACGTGACGGATCGCAAGTCTAGAGCATATCGCCCGCCGACGAAATCGCGAGAGGCCGCGTTTCGTCGCGCTTTTATGCGCGCGCGGAATCGAGCGAGCCCCATTGTTGACATATTATCTCGCCTATGCTCAAGATCGAGCATCCCGCTTTTAGTGGTAAATCACTGTTTGCGCTGGGAATATTTTCAATATGAGGGTAGCGTCGCCGGCATCTAGGGATCGAATTGCCTTTCGTCTCCAGCTGGCCGACATCGGCTGGGCGACGGCTGCGCCTTTCATCGCCCTCGCCCTGCGCGACCCTCAGCTGCTCGAGGCCGGCGATCTCGCGCACGACCTGCCCGCGCCTTATCGCTACGCCTTCCTATCCATCGCCTGCACGCTGCTGGTCATGTGGGGTTTCCGCCTCAGCGACCGCATGGGGCAGTTTTTCTCGCTGCGCGACGCTGTCGATGTCTGCGTCGCCTCGGCCTGCGCGGTCGCCTCGAGCAGCGTCGTTCTGTTCACGCTCACGCGGCTCGAGGGCGTGCCGCGCTCCACGCCGCTGATCTATGTCCTCGTGCTCGCCGCCGGCCTCATCGCGATCCGGGGGATGACGCGCCTGCATCACCGGGAGGTCTGGCGCAGGGAGCTCGAGACCGACATCGCCGATCCGTCGGTGGCGTTGCGGCGCGTGATCCTGATCGGCGTCGATCGCTTCGCCTCTGTGGCGATCAAGCTCATCGACTATCAGCTGCCGCGGACGACGCAGATCGTCGCCGCGTTGGACGCGCGGCCTTCCTTCGTGGGGCGCAAGGTCGGCGGCGTCTCGATCGTCGCTCTACCGCAGGACATTGGCGCGGTGCTCGACGAATATGCCGAGCATGGCGTCGAGATCGACGAAGTGTGGCTCGCCGATGATAAGGAGGCCTTGCCGGCCGAGCTGCTGAAGGATGTCGCCGCGCAATGCGACGCGCGCGGCCGCGATTGCGTCCCCATTGCGGAAGCGCTCAATCTCGCCCCGCGGCAGGCGCGGCCGGAGACGCCGCTCGGAGGGCCGCCGGATGGGCGTTTCGACACGCCGGATTATTTCGGCTCCAAGCGCGTGATCGATCTTCTGGCGACGAGCCTGCTGCTCGTCTTCGCCGTGCCGACGGCGCTGATCGTGGCTTGCGCCATCCTCATCGACGTCGGCGCGCCCATCGTTTTCTGGCAGCAGCGGGTGGGACGCAATGGCGAGCGCTTCTTCGTCTATAAGTTCCGCACCTTTCGGCCGCCCTTCGACCGCCATGGCCGCCGCGTGCCCAAGGAGCGCCGCTTGTCGAGGATCGGCCGCGCCATTCGCGCCGCCCGGCTGGACGAGATTCCGCAGCTCTACAATGTGATCATCGGCCATATGTCGTTGATCGGCCCGCGCCCTCTGCTGCCGGTGGATCAGCCGGCCGATCCGCGGCGGCGGCTCAGCGTGCGGCCGGGCGTCACCGGATGGGCGCAGATCAAGGGCGGAACGCTGGTCACGCCCGAGGAGAAGAACGCGCTCGATGTCTGGTATATTCGCCACGCCTCGTGGCGGCTCGATCTGGCCATCGTCTTCGGCACGCTCGCCATCGCCTTCACCGGGGAAAGACTGAATCGGGCCGCGGTCGATCACGCCACCGGCTGGTATCGCCGCGAGTTCGAAGGCGCGCGCGGAAGGGCGGAGACGGTCGGCCTGCGGCCGCAGGGCCGAGCGAAATCGCCGACGCTGGCGCCGGGGCGATCGATCTGAGGCGGCGCTACCGGACTTCCTCTCGCTCGGCCTTCTGCGGCGTTGGCGCGATCTTCGTCGTAGAAGTCAGCCGCTTCTCCAACGCCATCAATGCGAGGATCGACTCCGCGACGAGCCGCTGCAGCGCGTAATAGAGGCCGGCGCGGCCGTCGAGAAACAGGCCCTTGGCGAAATAGGCGTAGAGGAAGACGACGATCGGCGCCAGCGGCGGAAGGTTGCGCAGACGGCGGATCAGCGAAGGCGGCTCGTCCGCGTCGAGCCGCTCCACCTCGCGCGACATATAGCGGATTTGCGAGGCGACGAAGCGCGCCGTGGATTTGCGATCGTCATGGGTGATTTTGCCCGCGAGCGTCTCGACCGGGCCATCGACGCGCCAGCCCTCGGCATGGCCGCGATCATAGACGGAAAAACGCCCTCGGCGCAGCAGCGCGGCTTTCGGCGGATAGAGCGAGCCGCTCAGCGGTCGGCCGAAAATCTCATAATCGAAGCCGATCTCATAGGCCGCGACATCCGGCCCCGGCCGCAGCGCGCGCAATTCCTCGATGAGCGCGTCGCCGAGGCGATAATCGGCGTCGAGACGCAATATCCATTCGGTGGCGACGCCGGTCTCCGTCATGGCGAAGCGCCATTGGCTCGCATGCGTGTCGAAAGGCCGCGAGAAGACGCGCACGCGCGCATCGGCGCGCAGGATCGCCAGCGTTCGATCCGCGCTGCCGCTGTCGACGACGACAATGGATCTCGCCCAGCGCAGCCGCGACAAGGTGCGGGCGATGTTCGGCTCCTCGTCATAGGTGAGGAGAACCGGGGTGATCCGATCCAGCAGGGAAGGGCGGGTCATTTTACGGGACGCCTCGCATGGAAGATTGCTTTAGCACATCTTCGTAATGCGCGACCATTTCCGCGGCGACGGCGGTCCAGCTCCATCGCTTCTCGACGGCGACGCGCCCGCGCGCGCCCATCTCCTCGGCTGCGCACGCATCGGCCGCGATGATCGCGAGGCCGCGCGCGATAGAGCGGGCCTCCGGCGCGACGACGACGCCCGCGCGCTCGCCCGCGACCGCCTCGGCGACGCCGGCCGTGTGGGAAACGACGACCGGCCGGCCATGCGACATCGCCTCGAGAGCGACATTGCCGAAATTCTCATTGAGCGAGACGAGCGCGAGACAGAGACAGGCGCGATAGAGCGCCGATCTGTCGGGCTCGCCGATCTGCCGCGCGATGATCGTCACGCGCGCGCCGACGCCGAGCCGCGCCGCAAGACGCGCGAGCTCCGCCGCGCGGCCGTCCTCGTCATTGCCGGCGATGACGCAGCGCAGATCGGGCGTCCGCGCGACCGCCACGATCAGCGCCGCGAGATTTTTCTTCCAGTCGATGCGTCCGAAGGCGAGGACGAAAGGACCGCCGGCGATGGCCGCGACGATATCGCCGCCGATATTCTGTTCTGGTCGCAGGGTGGCGGCCTCGACGCCGTGGCCGATGACGGCCAGAGGCGGCAGATCGAAGCGGAAGGCGCGCAGATCGTCGGCCTCGCGCCACGAGGCGAGATGGAGCGCCGCCGCCTCGCGAATGGTGCGGCGCTCGAACAGTGCGATCCAGGCGGATTTGATGAGCGCGCTCTTGGCCCGCACCAGCGAGGCGACCAGCATTCCATGCGGCGAGAGCACATAGGGCGCGCCGTGGCGCCTCGCTATGCGCGCCGCCGCCAATGGCGGCCACAGATAGACGGAATGGAGATGCAGAATATGGAAATCCGCCGCATGGCGTCGCAGCGCCACGCCCATGGCGGGGGATCGGTAGATACGTCGTCCGAGGCCGGTGGCGAAATAGGTGACGCCGACGCCGTCGAGCTCGACGCGCGCGCCGAGCGGCGTCGGCGTGACGCCAGGGCCGTCGACATTGGTCGTATAGACCTCGACCGCATGGCCGAGCGCCGCTTGCGCCTTGGCGAGCCCATGCACAGCGTGGATCGTGCCGCCATAGCGGACCGCCGGCAGATAGGTGGGCGTGACATGGAGGATGCGCAGTCTCGTGCCTCCGTCAGCGTGCCTCGGCGAGGCAGCCGAGCATCGCCTCGAGCAGCCGCTCGCAGCCTGCCTCGACGCGATAGTCGCGGCTCTGCGCGCGGCCATTCGCGCCCATGGCGCGCAGCCGCGCGATCGGCGTGCGCGCGATCTCGCGCAGCGCCCGCTCGAGCGCCGCGGCGTCGCCCGCGGGGATCAACCATCCGTTTTTCGCGGTGACGCGTTCGACCGCGGCGCCGGTCCGATCGCTCGCCAGAACGGGCATGCCGGCGGCCATGCCCTCGATGACGACGAGCCCCCAGCCGTCGTGACGCGACGGCGCGACCAGCACATCGGCGCGGGCGTAGATCTGCGGCAACGCTTCCATTTGAGCGAAGCCGACGCGCTCGATGCGATCTGGAAAGCGCAACGCCAGCCGCTCCACATCCGCGCGCAGCGGTCCGTCGCCGACGAAAGCCGCTTCGAGCGCGACGCCATCGGCGAGCATTCGCTCGAGAGCGGCGATAAGGAGATCGACGCCTTTGCGCGCGATCAGCGCGCCGGAGAACAGGAGGCGTGGCGCGCGCGGCTCGGCGTCGCCGCGCTCGATCGCCAGAAAGCCCGAGAGATCGGACGTATAGGGGAGGTTTCGATAGCGTCGGCGCGGGCCGAACTCGCGCCGATAGGAGGCGACGGCCATCTCGCCCATGCCCCACATTTCGGCGGCGCTCGCATGAAAGGCGCGCATGGCCCAGCGCCTATAGAGCGCGCCGAGAGCCGGCGGCGCCTGATAGCCGAAGCGCTCGCCCCAAAATGCGAAAGGGCGGCGGGAGGAAAAGCGGAGCTTCAGTAGCCGTTGCACGAAAGGATTGCGATAGGCACCGAAAACGCAGAGATCGCTGTCGCGCATCCATTGCGCCAATTGCTCGAAAGGCGTCTCGCTGCAACAGGCGTGCTCATGCGCCAGCGTCGGCGCGCGCCATTCGCGATCGGGAGCGCGCATGCGCTCATAAATCACACGCAGCGCGATCCGCCCCTCCGCGGAGAGGAGATCGAACAGGCGCGCCTGATAGGGCGAGGGCATGTTGGTCACGATGACGATGGTTCGCACTTCTGCTCGCTATCGTCTCGGGCGGGCGGCGTCGTTGCGCCGGATTGGCCGCTGGATTTCTTGGAGGTGACGAGGCTGACGACCGTCCATGCGAGCACGGCGTAGGTCATCAGAATGATCTCCTGCATCGAGCGCATGCCGACGAAGAACACCATCAGGCCGAGGCAGTAGAGAACGCGGGCGTTCTCGCTGCGCTCGCGCAGCAGCGCCGTCCAGGAGGCCGCCGCCCAGCCGAGCAGCAGCGCGCCGAGGATGACGGCGGCGATCCCATAGGAGGCGTAGAGCTCGCCGATGATCGAGCTGGACAGCGAGACGTCGGATTTGCCGACCAGCCCCGGCAGGCTGAAGCCGGCGTCGATCGGCTTGTCCGGCCATAGCGCGCGCGGAATGGGCCGCACCAGCACGTAATAGATCTGCTTCCAGCCGACATATTCGACGACATCGGGGAAATAATGAATGATCTGGGCGAGCCGCAGGAAATTATCGTCGACATGAAACTGGCCGGCGAACTCGAAATCCTCGAGGCCGACGTCGCCGCTCAAAAAGCCTTCGAGCCCGACATTGCGGATGAGCAGGATGAATTGCAGCAGGCTCAGCACGCCGACCGCGCCGCCGGCGACGACCGCGGCCCGCACGATGGAGAAGCGCTCCTTCAATATCATCCACAGCAGAAGGCCGGAGCCGAGCATCATGCCGATGATCCGGCGGCCGCCGCTCTGCGCGATGAAGGCGCAGACGATGGCGGTGAGCAGAACGGAAATCCAGACGCGCGGATCGGCCCAGCGCGCCTTGGCGCGCGTCGCCACCAGCACTGTGGCAGCGGGCAGCACATAGCCGAAATAGGCGAGATGATCGATGAAGGCGTCCCAGCCGCCGAGATCTCCGCGCGACCAGGGCGCGCTGAAGCGCGGCTGAAACAGCCCATCGATCATCCGCGCCGGATCAAATCTCGCCGGAATGCCATAGGAGGAGATGCACAGAGCAAAGCAGAGGCAGACGGCGATGAAGGCGTTTTGCGCCGGCAGATCGGCCCGCGCGGCGCGCGCGATCGGCCTCGGCGCACCGATCGTCGGAATGAGCCGCCCGAGCGGGATGAAGAGGGCGAAGACGGCGATCGTCTCCAGCGCGGCGATCACATCGTCGCGGCCGAGCTCGTCCAGCGGATAGGCGCCCTGCAGCAGATCGAGCAGGATCCAATAGATGATCGCGACGAGGAGAAGATTCTCGGCATGCAACAAGCCGTGCAGCCCCTCGGCTAGACCGCGCATCAGCGGGATTGCGAGCAGGCTCGTCGCCAATGCCGCCGCCGGCAGGAACATGGCGCCCTGCGGCGCGTAGTCGATCGGCGTCAGCGCGACGGCGAGGACGGCGCCGGCGCCGATGATGGCCGAGCCCGCGAGCGCGACGCCGGCGTCGCCGGGAAGCGGCCGCATGCCCGCTAGGCTCCCGCGGCCGCGTCGCGCCGGCGCAGCGCTTCACGCCCGATCTCGCGCAGCTGCCCGATCACCGCCTCGGGCCTAAAATCGGCGGCGCGGGAGATCGCGCGCGCCGACATTGCGGCGAGGCGCTGCGGATGGCGCAGCGCCCAGAGCAGCGCGTCGCGCAGAGATGCGGCGCTCTGATCCGGCAGCAGCAGGCCGCTCGCGCCGTCGAGCACGACGTCGCCGCAGCGCCGCGAGACGATCGCCGGCAGCCCATGCGCCTGCGCCTCGAGCTGGGTGAGCGCGAAGCCGTCGGAATGCGTCGGCAGGACGAACACATGCGCCTTTCGATAGAAGTCGGAGGTTTCGTCGCGCGGAACCTCGCCGAGGAAGCGAATATCGGCATAATCCTTTTGCGCGGCGGCGCCCAGCTCGTCGCGTCCGACGACGAGAAATCGGATCGGCTCGCCGCGCAGCATGGCGGCCGCCTCCAGCAACGTCCGCGCGCCCTTGCGCAGCGAGAAGGCCCCCAGAAAAAGCACTGTGAGCGGATGATCCGCGTCGAAACGCTCCGGGTAATGCAGCGCCGCGCTCGGGCGCTCCGGGCGATACATCAGCGGCGCAATGGCGAGCTTCCCGCGCGGGACGCCTTCGGCGATGAGACAGTCCCGCGCCCAGGCGGAATTGACGAGGATCATATCCGCTGTCACGCATTCCTCGCGCCAGCGGCGCCAATAGGTCTCGGGCGGCGCATCCGCTCGCGCGCCATAACTTTGCGCCAGCGCGGAGATCAGCGCCGCCTCCTGCGGGCCGCCGTCGATCTGGTTCAATATGGTGGCGAAGCCGCGGCTCCGCGCTGCGCGCAAGCTCTGCGCGGCGGCGTAGCTGTAGCAGAGCGCGACGCCGCCCGCTGGCGCGCGCATCCTTTGCAGCCGGGCCGCGGCGAAACGATCGAAACGCAGATTATCGGCGTGCAGGCCGGACCAGTTCGCGCCCGGCGCCAGCCGCGCGGCGCTCCGCGAGGCGATGGAGGGGAGCGTGTCGGCGAAGACGCACGCGCTTTCGAGCCGCGCCGAATAGCGGGCGGCGAGACGCGGGCTGACGGCGCGCAGCGCGCGGCTCCATGGGCGATCGGGCGGCAGCCAGATATCGGTGACGAGCGCGCGCAGCAGGCCGCGCTCGTGCAGAGCGGCGGGCAGGGCGTAATGCTCGCGCGCGCCGATCTGGCAGACGATCCAATCCATGGGGTCATGCGCGTCAGAAATCGCTCCAGCCTCCTTTGCGCAAGGCGAGCTTGGCGGCGACCGCAGCCTTCGACACGAGGCGCCTGTGCGCGCGCATTCGCCAAAGATGATGCGGGATCATCGCCAGCCCGGCGACGACGCCGCGCCTGCGTCCGATGCGCAGGCAGAAGAGGACACGATTGGCGAGCTGCAGCGCCGCCAGCGGATAGAAGCGCGGCGGATAGCGCAGAAAGGCGAGCAGTGCGATATTGGCGATGCTCGCCGCATTGATGCGCGGCTCGGCGTGATGCGCGAGATCGGAATTGTGGAACACGCGCAGATAGGGCGTGAAGACGAGCCGGCGCCCGCGCTCGATGAGGCGCAGCGCCATATCCTCCTCCTCGACGCCATAGGCGAGCGGCAATGGCAGATAGCCGCCCGCCTCGAGGAGATGGCTGCGCCGAAACACGACGCCGCCGCCATTGAAGCCGCAGGCTTCGCGCAGCGCGCGCCGATCCGGCGCCGGCGTCTCGCCGGGATGGACGATCTGCGACGTCGCCAGAGAGAGGTCGGGGAAGCGCGCGAAAATCTCGCCGGCGCGGGCGAAGAAATCCGCGTCCATCGGATAGGAATCATCGTCGAAAGCGGCGACGAGCTCGTGGCGCGCGGCCGCTGTCATCCGGCTGCGTCCGCCGCCCGGCCCGACGCTCGTCTCGCTGACGATGACGCGTACCGCTGGAAAAGCCGCGCGCACCGCATCGGCGCAATCATGCCGCGCGGCGTCGACGTGAACGATGATCTCGGCCGGCGGCGGACGGCAGGCCTCGAGCCGTCGCAGCGTGTCCAATGTCTGCGAGATGCGTGCGAAGGCGGCCACTGTCGCGGTGATCTGTGGCGGCTCGCTCATCGTTCCGCCCATCCGGCGACGATGCGGGCGAGGCCCTTCGCGCGCCCGCGCAAAATCTCGCGCGAGAGCGGCCCTGCGGCGCCGAGCAGCCGCAGCGTCGAGCCGAGAGATTCGAGAATTGCGTAGGCGACGATGAGCGAGAGCGCATGCGCGCGCGAGCGCCCGAGCGTGCGGCGAAGGATCATATAGCGATTGAATATGTCGTCCTCGGCGGCGATCCGCGCCGAGACGCGTCCGTCCGCCGCATGAAAATGCGCGATGCGCGCGCGCGGCGCGAAATAGAGCGCGCCGAAGCGGCGCAGCTTCAAGGAGAGATCGACATCCTCGCTCATCGTGCAGCGATGCAGGAAGAAATCCGAGAATCCGCCGGTAGCGACATAGGCCGAGCGGCGGATCATCGCTGTTGCGCCGCCGATCCATTCGCTCTCGGCGATGTCCGCCGGCGCCGGCGAGAAGCCGTAGCGCAGCAGCGGGCCGATGACGCGCCCTTGCCATTCGCCCTCGCCAAAGCCGAGCAGGCGGCGCAGCACGAAACGCCAAACGCGGGTCGGCGGCGGCCAGCCGTCATTGCTCATATTCGCCATCACGCCGACGCTGTCGGCCCGCGACGCGAGCGCGTGGGCGAGCTCCGCGACGCAATCTTTTTCGAGCGCGACATCATCGTCGAGCAGCAGCAGCAATGCTCCCTGCGATGCGTCGATCGCGGCGCGGCGCTGTCGCACCGCATTGGGCGGCGAGACGGCGAGGAAGCGGATTGCGAGGCCTCGCGCGCGCCAGAGCGGGTCTTCGGCGACCGCGCGCGTCTCCGCGTCTCCGCCGCCATCGGCGATGACAATCTCAAAAACGCCGAGCGTCTGCGTCGCGAGGGATTCGAGAAGCCGTCGCAGCGATTGCGCGCGGCCATAGGTCGGCACGATTGCGCTTATGCGCGGCGCGGTCTCGCGATCCTCTAGCATCGGGCGTCCTCGAGCCCGAGCGCCGCCGCGAATTTTGCCTGCGCGTCTCGATAAGAGAAATCGCGGTCGCCGGCCGCGCCGGCCGTCGCGCCGAGGCGTTGGCGCAGCAGCGGATCGTGCGCCAATGCGGCGAGCGCCGCGGCGAGCGCCGCCACGTTGGGCGTCTCGACATGCATCAGCGCGTCGTCATTGGCGCGCGACCATTCCGCCGCCGTGCAATCGGGCGGGCCGTAGAGAACAATGGGCAGGCGCGTGAGCGTGTAATCGACGAGCTTGCTCGGAAAGGAGAGGCGCATAGCGGGCCGCTCATCCTCGAAAAAAGAGAAGGGAAGAAACAGAGCGTCGGCGCGCGCCGTCAGCTCGGCGAGAAAATCTTGCCCCGCGACCATGCCGCCGATGATCGTCGAGGCGTGGCAAAGGCCGATGGATCGAGCCGCCGCCGCGGTAAGCGGGCCGAAGATCAGCATGCGCCCGCCGATGGCGGCCATGGCTGCGGCGGCGTCGCGCAGCGCCGCCGCGAGGCCCGGCCAATGGACGCTGCCCGCGAAAGCGAGCGTGAAGGGACGATCCGGCCGCGCTTGTGGCGCCATCGCCGTCGCCTCGCGCGCACGGAATGGCGGCAGCACATCGCCCGGCGCGCCATAGCGAGCGGCGTATTCCTCCGCCATTCGCGCAGAGATGCAGAGCCGCGACGCCGCGCCGCGATAGACGGCGCCGAAATAGCGATCGCGCGTGCGCTCATGCGCCGGGCTGCGCAGAGCGGTGCGCGGCCAATCGTCATGCATGATGAGATGCAGCGGCAGGCCGCGCCGCGCCGCGAAGGCCGCCGCCGCGCGCCAGGAATGATGCTGCCCCACTGTGACGATGGCGTCCACGCGCCAATCGCCGACGCGCCGCTGCACGCGCGGCGCGTCATAGGCGGCGAAGCGCTCGACCGCCGCCTCGAAATAGGACGCAAAGCGCGTGAATTGCAGGCGCGGCGGCTTGCGCGTCAATCCCGCATAGCGCACGCCCGGCAGGCGGCGGGCAGGGTCCGAGGGGCCGAGATAGCCCTCGACGATCCGCAGATTTTCGGCGGGCCACGACTCCAAGAGCCGATACAGAAACAGCGAGCCGTGACAGGAGCGCTCGACCGGCGCGCAGCCGCAATAGAGGAGATTCATGCGCGTCTCTCGTCGAGCCGTGCGAGCTTGGGCGGCGTCGTCGAGGGCAGGGCGACGAAGCCGAAGCCGAAGGATTGCTTGAAGTCCCAGCTGCCGCCGCCGACGTTGGAGAACGGCGTCTCGAAGGCGAGCGCCTCATAGACCTGATGATCCCAATTCACCATCGTCACCGCGGTGGCGACATCGATGCAATATTGTCCCGAGGCGAGATGGATCGGCGCCGCCTCTATCGTCAGCTCATAGCAGCCGGGCTCGGCGGGCAGCGACATGGCGTCGAAATGGCTCAACGACCAGAGCGCGATGCGCGCGCGCTGCGCATTGGCGAGAAACACATCGACGGAGAGGCCCGGTGTTCCATCCGTGTCGAGAATGATGCGCAGCCGCAGCGGCGTCCCCGGCAGATAGACGCGCGTCGGGCCGTCGTCGCCGATCATCTCGACCGAGCGTATGCGCGTATGCGCGCCGGCGCCCCAATCATGCTCGGCCTCGTCGGCGCCGCCGTCCTGCTGCAGCCTTCCATAGGCGGCGATGGCGTCGTCGACACTGCCCTGCAGCACGAGCCGTCCGCGATCGAAGACGAGGCCGCTCGTCGCGAGACTCTTCACCGCCGCGAGATTATGGCTGACGAGCAGAACCGTGCGCCCGCCTTTGCGCGAGACCTCGTCGATCTTGCCGAGGCATTTTTGCTGAAAGCGCGCATCGCCGACGGCGAGCACCTCGTCGACGACGAGAATGTCCGGCTCGAGATGGGCGGCCACGGCGAAGGCGAGGCGCACATACATTCCGCTCGAATAATGCTTCACCGGCGTGTCGATGAAGCGCTCGATCTCGGCGAAATCGACGATGGCGTCGAAGCGCTTCGCAATGTCGGCGCGGCGCATTCCGAGAATGGCGCCGTTGAGAAAAATGTTTTCGCGGCCGGTGAGCTCGGGGTGAAATCCCGTGCCCACCTCCAGCAGGCTGGCGACGCGGCCCTCGAGCGTCGCGCGGCCTTCCGTCGGATCGGTGATGCGCGAGAGGATCTTCAGCAAAGTGGATTTGCCGGCGCCGTTGCGGCCGACGACGCCGACGATTTCGCCCTCGGCGATTTCGAAGGAGACGTCGCGCAGCGCCCAGAAACGCGTGTCCGCCTCCGCCGCGCGCGCGCGGCCGCGCAGCCGCTCGAAAGGCGCCGCGGCGGCGTCCACTAGCGCCTCGCGCAGCGTGCGATAGGCGCGCGCCGGCGCGCCGATGCGATAGAGCTTCGACACGCCTTCGGCGCGGATGGCGATTCCGCCTCTACGCATCATACGATATCCGCGAAGCCGCGCTCGACGCGCGCGAAATAGGCGACGCCGAGGCAGAAGATCGCGAGCGCCGAGGCGCCGGAGATGACGACGCCGCTGATATCCGGCGGCGATCCGATGAGCGCGTGGCGGAAGCCGTCGATCATGCCGGCCATGGGATTGAGGAAATAGAGCCAGCGCCATTCTGTGGGAACGAGGGAGACCGGATAGGCGACCGGCGAGGCGAACATCCAGAATTGGATGAGAAAGGGCACGACATGGCGAAAGTCGCGATAGGCGACAGTGAGCGCCGACAGCAGCACGCCGACGCCGAGCGCCGTGATGACGACGCCGAGCACGAAGAAAGGCGCTGCGAGCTGGCTCCAGCGCAGGCCGACGCCGTTCCACGCCATGACGGCGAAGAGCAGCAGAGCGGAGATCGCGAGATCGACGAGCGGCGCGCCAGCCGTCGACAGCGGGATCAACAGGCGCGGGAAATAGACCTTGGTGACGATGTTGGACGAGGCGACGAGCGAAGCGCCCGCGGTCGGCGCGACATTGGCGAAGAAGGTCCAGGGCAATAGGCCCGCCAGCGCGAAGACGGGGTAGGGCGCGCCATCGGACGGAAGACCGGCGAGACGTCCGAAGACGATGGAGAGCACGATCATCATCGTCAGCGGCTGCAGCAGCGCCCAGGCGGCGCCGAGCGCGGTCTGCTTGTAGCGCAATTTGAGATCGCGCGCGGCCAGCACATAGAGCAGCTCGCGATAGGCGAAGGCCTCGCGAAAATCATAGAGGCGCCAGCCTGGTCGCGCTTCTATGATCGTGATCGGCCTGCGCGCGTCGTCGCGCATCGAGGCCGAGGCGCGCTCGTCCATAGGGCTCATCTCTCCCTCGGCGTGGGCGCGAGGCCGATCTCGGCGCTGATCGTCTCGCCCGCGGCGCCGGCGCGCAGCAGCGCCTCGCGTATCTCGGTCTTTGTCTGCTCCGGCGAGAGATAGACGATGGAGACGAGCGCCTCGCGATCGGCGCCGGCCGCGCCCTCCCATCCGCCGAGCAGATCATCGACGATGCTGCGGCGCGCGGCGGCGGAGAGCTGTGGCCAGATCGGAATGGCGAAGCCGGCGCGCCGCGCCATCAGCCAGCCTTCATTGCGACCGACGAGCGCCGACATGAGAAGCGCGCGCTCGACCTTCGCCATCGGCTCCTCGGTCTCGAATCCGGCTTGCGCGAATGCGAGCCAGGCCCCGCCGGAGAGCGGGGCGCGCGTCAGCAGATTGCGCGATCGCTCGCGCCGCTCCTCATCGCTCGCGCCGGCGTCGAGCTCGAGCAGCCGCGCCTGCGCCAATGTTCCGACGAGTGGATCGTCGAGGAAAGGCGCGAGCGTCCTTTGCGCGGTCGTCGCCTCGGCGGAAATATCGGCGAGGCCGAAGAAAAGCAGCCGCGCGGCCCCCGCCATGGCCGCCATGGAGATTGCAATGATGACGACGGCGGTCACGATGCGGCTCATTCGGCGTAGTATTTCTTGTAGTAGCGGCCGCCGTAATAATAGGAATAGGCGTGCTTGCCGTATTTCTGCGCCTTGGAGTCGATTACCTGATTGAACACGACGCCCGCCACCTTTTTGTGGCCAGACAGCCGCTCGATCGAATGCGCCACCATCTCGCGCGCTGTCGACGACCAGCGCACGATGAAGATCACCTTGTCGACGAGATTGGAGATGATGAGCGGATCGACGACCGGCCCTATGGGCGGGGTGTCTATGACGATGAGATCGAATTGCTCGCGCAGGCTCGCGACCAGCGTCCGCAGCCGCTCGGACAAGAGCAGATCGGGCGGGTTCTGCGTCTTGCCGCCGGCCGGGAGAAACCAGAGCTTCAATGTTTCATTGTAGACGAGCGCCGAATGCAGTTCCGCCGCGCCGATGAGACAATCGACGAGGCCGAGCTTCTTATCGGCGCCGAAATAGCGTGACGCCGAGGGACGGCGCAGATCGCCGTCGATGACGAGCACTTTTTGTCCCGATTGCGCCGCCGAGCCGGCGAGCGCTATGGCGAGCGTGGATTTGCCCTCGCCAGGGATGGTCGAGGTGAATTGCAAAACCTTGGGCGGATTGTCGACATCGCTCATCTGTATGGCGCTGCGCAGCGAGCGCAGCGCCTCGCTGAGACGCGACAGCGGCTTGGCGAGCGGATATTCGGGAATGGAGACGACGGAGCCGTTCACCGACAGCTCGCGGTGATCCATGCGCGAGATGGAGGCGAGCAGCGGCAGAGCGAGAAAATCCTCTATCTCGCGCGGCGTCGCGAAGCCGGCGTTGAACATCTCCAGCGCATAGGCGCCGAGCGTGCCCGCCATCAGGCCGAGGACGAGAGCGACGAGCATGGATTGAAGCGGCTTGGGCGAGGTCGGCGTGACCGGCGCCAGAGCCGGCGTGATGATGCGGGCGTCGCGCGCCTCGAAGGTCGATTGCTCCTGCGTCACGCGCTCGCGCTGCAGAAAATCCTCGAACAGGCTCTTGTTGACGGCGGCGGTGCGCTCCAGCTCGCGCAGCGTTATGGCTTTCGTATTGTCGAGATCATTGGCGCCGGTCACTTCCCGCAGCGTCTTCTCGATCGCCTCCTGCCGCGCCTTGGCCAGCTCGTGCTCATTGCGAATATTGGCGGCGAGGCGCTGCGACTCGGCGGCGATGGCGCGATGGACGTCGGCGATCTGCGCGCGCAGATTGACGACGGAGGGATGGCTCGGATTGTAGCGCGCGAGCAGCTCCGCCTCCTGGCGCGAGAGATCGCTCGCCTGTCGGCGCAGCTCCGCGCTGGCGCCGCTGGAGACGTCCGGCAGCTGCGCTATGCCGCCGCCGCGCGCCTCGAGCTTTTGCAGCATGTCGAGCCGCGCCTTCTTCTCGGCAGTCTCCGCCCGCGCCTGCACGAGGCGGCCATTGAGCTGGGCGAGCTGATCCTGATTGAGCGTTGCGCCGGGCGTGGAGCCGCTGAGATTATTCTCGGCGCGAAAGCGCGCCACCGCCTCCTCCGACTCGCGCAGCTGCTGGCGCAGCTCGACGAGGCGATCGGACAGCCAGGCGGAGGCGCGCCGCGCCGCCTCGAAACGTGCGTCCAGCTTGTCGACCACATAGGCGTCGGCGATCGCATTGGCGAGATTTGCGGCCTTCTCCTTGTCCGCGGAGGTGAAGGAGACGTTGATCACATAGGCCTGGCCGGCGCGCGCCACGGCCACCGCCTGCTTGACATTCTCGACAGTGGCGACTGTCTCTGGCGAGCCGCCGAGCGACGATGCAGCCGATTTGGCGGGCGCCGATTGCGGCGGCGCATTGCGGGAGAGCAGCTCGCGGAGACGGTCGAGGAGACCGCCGCCGCCGCCGCGGGTGCGCGCGCCGAATTCCGCATCCTCGACGAGCCGCTCCTTCTCCACGACGCGGCGGAGCAGCGCGCTGGATTTGATGATGGCGATCTGGCTCTCGATCGTCGGCAGATCGAGCGCGGCGTCGGTCATGATCGCGTCTTGCCCGCCGGCCTTCTCCTTATGCGGATCGAGCAGCAGCTGCGCCGAGGCGGTGTAGAGCGGCGTCGTGCGCGCCGTTTCGACGGCGGCGACGAGCAGGAACAGCGCCGTCACCCCGGCGATCAGCTTCCACTGACGCCAGACGAAATTGACATAGCCATGGATGTCGAAGCCCGTTTCCGCTTCGGCCGGCGCGGGCGCCTCCCTTTGTGTCTCGAGACGTTTCAGCATCAATGCGCTTTCCAGGGGGCTAGTCGGAGAGGGAGAGGCGCGAGCTCTCGGCCTGGGCGACGCCGGCGCCGAGAATGGCCATGTAGGTGAGCGCCACGGCCTCTATCTGAATGCCGAAATCGACGAGAGCATGGACGCCGACGAGCAGCGAGCAGGCGGCGGCTGCAACCGCCGGAGCCGAGGCCCGCCGCCGCGTCGCCGCGCCGATGACGCATTTCGCCGCGAGCCAGAAGAGCGCGCCGACGAGCGCTGCGCCGAAGACGAGACCGAGCCCCAAGAACACCTCCAAATAGGCGTTATGCGCCTTGTCCCATATATCGGCCGTCGGAATCGAACGGTCGCGATAGAGCGGAAACAGCGTGGCGAAGGCGCCATAGCCATAACCCAGCAGCGGCGTGTCGAGAATGGCGCGAAGGGTGATGGAGAAGACGGCGAGGCGCCCGCCATCGTCGAGGCCGGAGTCGAGCGCGCGACGGACAATGAGATCGCCGAAATAGAAAATCGTCGCCGAGAGCCCAGCGACGACGAGCGCGACGGCTCCAGCGTTTTCTCCGCCGCGCCGGCCGCGCGAATAGGCGAGGGCGAGCACGGCGCCAGCGCCGAGAATCGTCGCCAGAATGCCGCCGCGCGACACTGTGCCGAGCAGAGCGACGAAGATCACGAACGCAGCCGCGAGCAGGAGCCAGCCGCCGAGGCCCGCCGCTTCCAGCCGCCGCGCCAGCCGAGCGGCGAGCGCGCCCGCTTCGCGCGGGGCGTCTCGGTCAGCGAGCGGAATGAGGAGCGCGAGCGTCGTTGCCAGCCCTATGCCCGCATAGGTAGCGAAGTTGTTGCGGTTGACGAAGGTGGAGCGCACGAAAAGGCCTTGGGCGGGCGCGTCGAAAAACGGAATCGTCGCCGAGAGGAAGGCCGAGAGAAAGAGCCCATAGGCGGAATAGGCCGCCACGATGACCGCGATCGCCTGCAGCAGAAAATGCGCGCGATGCGAGCGGCGCGACAATTGGAGCGCCAGCCAGAAGACGCTGGCCGCCGTCGCGAGGCGAAGCAGGAAGACGAGGGTCTGGCCGCGATCGACCGAGATCGCGCCGTCGAGCGGACGCTCCAGCGCCTCGCTCGCCATGCTCCAGATCGGATGCGCGAGCGCTCCAGAGGCGAGCGGGGAAGCCTGCACGCAAATCCACAGCAGCGCCGCGCTGAAGAGCGCCGCCGGACCGGCGATGGCTGTGATCGATACGGCGTGGCGGCGGCCGGCGAAGAGGACGCCGAGCTCGAAGAGAAGGACCAGCGCCGGAAAATACAGCCCGTTCACGCCCCAGGCCGGCAGGCGATTGCCGCCGAGCCATAAGGGCGCGACGGCCAATCCGGCCACGAGGCCGAGGAGGAGAAGCGCCTCGAAGCCGCCTTCCCCCCATAGATCGGCGAAAAATCCGCGCGCCGGCTCGCGGGAGCTTTCGGTCGGGAGCGAGGACTCCTGCGAAAAAGGCGCGAGCTTCTGCAAGAGGCGCTTGTCCATGCTGCCGCCATTGGGGTGAATGCGGCGCTTTTCATCCCAAAGGCGCGGTTGCGGAGGGGAGATCATATCGCCACGAATGAGGGCGGGTCGAGGCCGGGGCGACTCATGCGCGACCAGCTCTTTGGCGCGGCGCGCTCAATAGCGATAGGTTACGCCGGCCGACACGACATTCTGCGTAAATCCCCAACTCGCCGTGGAATAGCCGATGGCGCCGAAGACGCCGCTGACATTGGAGCTGGTCTTCTGAAGCTGATAGTCCAGCGAGATCGCGATGTTGCGCCAGAATGTGTAGCTGATGCCGCCGCCGGCCGCCCACACGGTGTCGGCGCGCGGCGAATTGGTCCAGCGCGTCTCGCCATAGCCGCCGCGCGCATAGGCGGTCCAGAAGGGAGAGATGGCGTAATCGATCTGCAGCTTGGATTGCGTGTTGAGCGTCGCTGGCGACCATTGGCCGAGACGGCCCGCGAGGGCTGTCGGCGCGGCGGCGGCGGCGAGCATTTGATCGACCGTCGCGGTCAATGTCAGATAGGGCGTCGGATAATAGTGCAGCCTTGCGCCGAAGGCGGGTTTGGTGACCTCGCCACCGGGAAAATTCTGCACGCTGGACTGGCTCTGATAGCCCCCATAGACCTCGCCACGGAACAGGCCGATGAGATCCGAGCCGAGACCGCCGACGATGCGATAGCCATTGGTGTCGGAGATCGAGTTCTCATAGCGGCGCAGATCGAGCGTCGGCTCGACGAAGCCGTAGAACATCGGCGAGAGCCACATTCCGCCGCGCAGCGTGGCCGTGTAGCTCAGACCGTTCTGCACGTCGCCGCTCGCGGCCAGCGAGCCGATCGGCCGGCTGTCATAGGAGACATATTGGACGCCGGTCGTCGCGCGCACGAACCAATCGGAAATTTTCTTCTCGACGGCGACAGAGCCGGAGAACTGATTGGAGAATTGCTGCGAGGCCGACACTGTATAGCCGGTCGGAACGGTGACATTGGGCGCCGTGGCTCCGAAATTAGAGCCGAACAGACCGCTCTGCCGCGTGTAATCGGCGGAAACATACACGTTGAGGTCGCTGAATGGCGACCAAATGTGATTTATCCCGGCGCGGCCGGTCACATTGGTGGGGTCGACATCGATCGTCGGCGTCGGCGACAGCCGAAATTGCGCGCCCAATCCTGGATAGAATTGCGCGTCGGCGCTCACATAGGCCGTGGATTTGTGCAGGCCGTTGTCGAGGCCCGCCTGGACCGACGGCCGCACGCGCACGCCGACGGCGGAGCGCCGATCAGTGGCGGTCGAATAGATATTGTCGTTGAAGACGGAGCCGATGAAGAGGGACGGATAGACGATCCAGCCGTCGATCGCGAGGCCTTCCTCGGGACTGGGACCCATGGCGGTGACGCCGGCCGGAATTTCCTCGCCGCGGGCGACGGAACCGGCCGAAATTATGAGCGCGATCCCCGCCGCGACGCCATTCGGCAGCAAATTGCTCTTCATAACGCCCTCTCGAAGGCGTTCAGCTTGTAAGTGAAACGCGCCCGCAGTCAAGCCTGCGCCCCTTAGTCTCTCAGGGCGAGAGGCGGGGCGGGGCCGTCAAAAATAGCGCTCCGGCACGCGCACGAGATCGCCGGGCAGCACGGGAATGGTGGGCGCCAGCGGATATTCCTTGAACCCTTGCTCGCCCACATGCTGGATGAGAACGGTCGATCTGCTGGCCCGATAGGTCGAGCCGCCGGCGAGCGCTATCGCGCTCATCACATTGAGTCCGCTCTTGAACGAATATTCGCCGGGCTTGCCGACCTCGCCCATTATGTAGAAGGGACGAAAGCTCGCGACATCGACTGTCACCTTGGGATTGCGCAGATACTCGCCGCGGAATTTTTTCGCCAATTCCTGTTCGAGCTGCGGCTTGCTGAAGCCGGCCGCCTTCACCGTGCCGGCCAGCGGCAGCGAAATAAAGCCGGCGGGGTCGATCTCATATTCGCCTGAGAGGCGGTCCTCGCCGAAGACGGTGACGCGGATTTTCTCGCCGGGCTGCAGATTCGGCGCGGTGGTCGCCGCATTGCGAATCAGCGCCTCGCGCTCTTCCGCCGAGACAGGACCGAGATTGGAGCCGCCGTCGCACCCCATGAGCAGGAGAGAGAGCGAGAGGCAGAGGCCGGCGGAACGGAAAAACGACATCGATCTCGTATGTCCTCGTCCTGAGATGGCGCAAAGCCGCAGTAGATAAGTGCCCCGTGCGCGGCGCGTCAATACGAAGGCTCATGGCGCTCGCTCTTCGGGGGCGAGCGCCGAGCGTGCGCCCGCCGCAGGCGCCGTAATAGCCGAGCTCTGGTAACTCTTTGTTTGTCGGCTACGGTCATGCTGCGGCGGGGAGCGAGAATCGGCATGCGCAGCGAGGACAACGACGAAGGACCGGCGAAGCCGCGCACCCGTGGCGCGGGGCTGCTCGCCTGTCGTCGGGGCGCCGCGATCGTCGAATTCGCCTTCATCGCGGCTCCGCTGTTTGCGATTCTGATCGCGATCTGCCAAGTCGGCGTGGTGTTTCTCGCGCAGCAGGAGCTGGAATCCGCCGTCGAGAAATCGGCGCGCATGCTTCTTACCGGCGCGGTGCAGAAGGGCGGACTCAAGCAGGAGCAATTCACGACCAAGGTCTGCGGCGGACTGACGGCGCTCTTTACTTGCACACAGCTGATCGTCGATCTGCAGACGGCGAGCGCTTTCGCCTCTGTCGATACTTCGGCTCCCGTCCTCACCTATGATTCCAGCGGCAATGTCACCAATAGCTGGAAATTCCAGACCGGCGGCGTCGGCAGCGTTCTCGTGCTGCGCGTGATCTATCAATTTCCTGTCGTCGGTGGACCGCTCGGATTCAATCTCGCCAATCTGCCGAACGGCAAGCGCTTGTTGATGGCGACCGCCGTATTCCAGGTCGAGCCCTACTCGTAAACATCGGAGCAGGCCCATTGCGAATGCGCTGTCTCAGTCGCTTAACGTCGAACGCCGGCCGGCGCGCCGGCGCGCTTCGGCGCGACGAGCGCGGCATGATCGCGGTCGAATTCGCGCTGATGATTCCGATCGCCGTGCTGATCCTCGTCAGCGAGTTCACGCTCGGCGAGGCGATCAGCATCAGTCGCAAGGTGGCGATCACAGGCCGCACGCTGACCGATCTCGTCGCGCGTCGCGCGAGCGTGTCCACCGCCGATCTCACGACGATATTGAACGCCTCGACGCAGATTATCTCGCCTTTCTCGACCGCCAATCTGACGATCATACTCGCCGAGCTCACGACCGATGAGAAAGGCGAGACAACAAAGATCGTGTGGAACGAGCCTTTCAACACGACGAAACTCGTCGATGGCTCGACCTTCGTGCTTCCGGCCGGCATGGCGCAGGCGAGCACGTCGCTGATCTACGCCTATGTGCGCTATAATTATACGCCGCCTTTCGGCGCCAAGATAATCCCGGCCGTGCCGATCCGCTACACATTCTACATCAACCCCCGCATCACCTCATCCGTGCCCCGGGTGAATTGAACGAAATGGCCGCGCGACGCATGATGATGTTTCGGACTCTCGGCAAATTCTTTGCTCATCGAGGAGGCAATGTCGCGATCATATTCGCGCTGACGGCGATTCCTCTGATGATCGCCGCCGGCGGCGCCATCGATTATGCGAACGCCGGGCGCATCAAGACGCAGCTCTACGCCGCGGCCGACGCCGCCGCGCTCGCGGCGACGACGCCGCCAATGATGCTGAAGTCTTGGACCGTCGCCCAGGCGGCGGCAAGGACGATGTTCGCCGCTCAGATGACGCAGATCACGCGAGTGACCTATGACGCCGCCAGTCTCACGGTCGACGGCGGCGACGATCCTGCGCCCGGCTCCATGACACGCAGCGTGTCAGTCACTTATACGACGAACGTGCAGAACTCTTTCGGCGGCTTCTACGGCTTGCGGACATCGAACATAACGGTGACCGCCTCGGCGACCGCGACGACGGCGCGCAATATCGATTTTTATCTGCTGCTCGACAATTCGCCGTCTATGGAGCTGCCCGCCACACAGGCGGGCGTGACAGCGATGAACGCCTTCGGATGCGCCTTCGCCTGCCATGAGAAGAATGTCAGCGACAATGAATATTCGACGCCTTATCCCGGCTGGGGGACGATCGACAGCTATGCCTACGCAGAGAACAACGGGATAAAGCTGCGCATCGACAATGTTCGGGACGCGGCGAAGAGCCTCGCGACGACCGCGCAATCGACGATGGCCTCCAATGGCGCGACCTATCGCCTCGCGGCCTATAGCTTCAATTACGGCGTGACGATGATGCAGAATCTCGTCCCGACGACGCGCGGCAATGTGAGCGTCATCCAGTCCAATATCGGGACGATGACGCCGCCGCTGATGGATTCGAACAATGTGCTCGCGGCCAATATGTCGTACACCTATCCGACCAGCAGCTCGACCTACGATACGGTCACGACCGGCGGCGCGTTGAACACCAATGACGCGATGACCGATCTCAATCAGGCGCTCACCAGATTGAACTCGACCATGCCGGCGCCCGGCAGCGGCGCCCGCGTCGCCGGCGACAAGCCGCAGGAAGTGCTGATGCTCGTGACCGATGGCGTTATCGATGCGAGCTATTATTCCAGCGGAACCTGCACGACTTCGCTGAATTGGAACTATTCGAACGCCTATGGCTCGTTTTATCGTTGCTTGCAGCCGGTCGACACCTCCTTCTGCACGACGATCAAGAACCGCGGAATTCGGATCGCGGTTCTCTACACGACCTATTATCCCGTGCCGAGCAATGGCTTCTACCAGGGGACCGTCGCCACCTTCGCATCGCAGATCGCCGACAATATGAAGAGCTGCGCCTCTTCCCCCGATCTCTTCTTCGAGGTGAACACGGGCGGCGACATCAGCTCGGCGCTGTCGACCCTGTTCTTGAACGCCGTTTCCTCCGCCTCGCGTCTCACGCAGTAACGGCCGCGTTCGCGTTGATTTCCCGTGTCACGGCCTTTACGCTGCGACGCGGAGAATGTGCGAAGGACGAGAATGCGAGCGCTCCAGATCATCATCGGCCTCGGCGCGGCCGCCGCGGCGCTGGTTTTCGCCGAGGCGGCGTCGGCGCGAGGCGGCGATCATCATGATCCCGCGCCCCAGAACGATAATCCGCCGACGATCGCGACGAGCCTTCCCGAATCTCTGGCGCAGCCCGCGGCGGCGCGCGACGCGCTCGCGGCGCGCGGCTTCGAATTCGGCCTCAAATATATCGGCGAGACTTTTTCGGATGTCTCCGGCGGCCTGCGGCGCGGAACGATCTATGACGGCAAGCTGCGCGTTTCCTTGGACGCCGATCTCGACAAGGCCTTCGGCTTCACGGGCCTCGTCTTCCACGCCAACGCCTCGCAGTTGCATGGGCGCGGCATAGATCAATTTTATACGGGCGCGCTGATGCCCGTCAGCAATATAGAGGCGACGCCGACGACCCGTCTCTTCGAGGCCTGGTTCGAGCAGAGCGTCGCCGAAGGCGCCTCCATTCGCCTCGGCCAGATGGGCGCGGATCAGGAATTCATGACGCGCGCATCGGCGAAGATTTTCGTCAACAACAGCTTCGGCTGGCCGGCGCTGGCCATCGCCGATCTGCCCGCCGGCGGCGCCGCTTTTCCACTGTCCAATCTCGGCGCGCGCGCGAAATGGGAGACGGCGCGCTTCGCCATTCTCGCTGCTGTCTTCGACGGCGATCCGGCCGGTCCCCAAGGCGCGTTCGAGTCTCCCGATCCGCAGCGCCGCAATGCGGATGGCGTGCGCTTTCGTCTGATGGACGCGCCTTTCGTCATCGGCGAGGGGCAATGGAAATATGCGGTCGACGATCTGCCGGGCGTCGCCAAGATCGGCGGCTGGCGGCATTTCGGCGTCTTTGCCGATGAGCGTTTCGGCGCCGACGGACTTTCGCTCGCCGATCCCGCGAGCGCCGGCGTTCCGCTTCGCCGTCGCGGAAATTTCGGTGTCTATGCGCTGGTCGATCAGCAGATCTTCCGATCGGACGAAGGCGGCGCCGGCGCTTTCGCGCGCGCCGAGGCCGCGCCCAATGATCGCAATCTGGTGAATTTCTACGCCGACGCCGGCGTCTCCTTCCGCGGCGCGCCGGCGCGGCCGGATGATCTCTTCGGCGTCGCCGTCGGCTATGCGCGCGTTTCCAATGGCGCGCGTGGGCTCGATCGCGATACGGCGGCTTTCGGCAATCAATTCGCGCCCATTCGTTCCGGCGAGGCGCTGGTCGAGGCGACCTATATAGCGAGCCTCGTTCCCGGCTGGACGCTGCAGCCGGATCTGCAATATATCCGCCGCCCCGGCGGCAATATCGCAGACCCGCGCGACCCGAATGGAGTCAGGAGCCTGCGCAGCGCCTTCGTCGTCGGTCTGCGCACGCTCATTCGCTATTGAGACTTTAGACGGAGACCTTGCGGCATTCCTCCGCGCAGGCCTTGCAGGAGTCGCCGCAGGCTTTGCATTCCGAATATTGCGGAAAGCGGTCGCATTCCTTCTTGCAGGCCATGCATATGTCGCCCACCGCCTTCGCCAGGGTCGGCGTGAAGGTCGAGTTCACCGCCGCCAGCGATTCGAGCGCGGCGCAGGCGGCGACGAGATCATAGGCGGCCTTGGTGCAGCCGGCCATGCTGGTGTCGTTCATCGACAACATGCCGAAGCAATGGCGCAGGCATTCATTGCCGGTGGAGACGCATTCGGCGCTGGTCTTCATCAGCGCCTGAAATTTCGGTCCATGCATCATGTGCTCGGCATGCGGATTGGCGGTCTGATCCTCGGCCAGCGCGCGCGTGGCGGAGAGGGCGGCGGCCGCGCCGACGGCGGCGACGACGAATTCCCGACGTTCCATGGAGAGCCTTCCTTTCGCTTCGGTCGAGAGGGTTCGAGAAAGTTTTGCTCTAACTGGCGCATGACACAGAAGCTTCAATCCATTTTCCGCGAGCGGGACCGTCGTTTCATTGCGCGCGCGGGTTTCGCACGCCATTTCTGGCGAGAGGGCGGGAGCGACGAAAGGGGAGGAGGAGATGGAGCCGAATATCATGCTCACGCTGGCGCGCAGCGACGCCGAAGCGCTGGTCGGCAGCCTGCGCCGACGCTTCGAGCGGCTCTGCGACATTCGCAAGGAGATTTGCGAGCCGGAGGAGTTCGATGAGCTGGAGCGCGAGGAGCGCGCCTATTTCGACGCCGAGAATGCGCTGGTCGAGCGCATCATCGGCGAGCTGACGCGCGCGCTCGAATCGGAACCTCGTCATTAGAGCGCCGCCGATCGAACGGCGCGTTCGATCGATCAGAGACGCCGATTCACGCGTCGCATGGCGTAGGCCCCGTCGCGTCCCAGGCCAGCGGCCGCGGCGCGCGCCGGCGCGTCTCCGGCCAACGCGCCAGCAGCATGGTCAGCACGACCAGGAGATCGGCGGCGGCGCGCGACTGGCCGAGATCGACAAAGCCGCGAATGTCCGCGATGAGAATATCGCGCACGGCGGCGGCTCCGCGATGGCGGTTGAGGAGATAGCTGGCCAGCGTCCGCTCATGCGCCTTCGAGGGGGCGACGCCGGCTAGCGGCATTGGATCGAGGCCGCTCGGCGCCAGCATTTCGGCGATCTGCATCATCGGTCGGCTCCACGACTCGTTTCTGCCGCAGAGCGCTAAACCGACGACGATGACCTTTTGTGACAGTTCCTATCGTGGAGTCTACCTATTCAGCGCGGCCTCGGCGCGGGCCTTTTCGCCCAGCAGCCGCTCGGCGCTCTCGGCGACGCGAAGCCAGACGCCATGGCCTTCGCTGTCGCCGGCCCTCTGCAGATCGACGGCCCGCTCACGCGCATTGGTGGGCGCGTCCCGCCGCAGCCGGCGGGTGAGCGCGCGCGCATGAATCTCGACGGCCTGTTCTAGAGAAATCTCCATGACGTCAACTCCTCTCGCAGGCGGCCGAGCCCCGTTTCCCGCCTTTGTGTTCATATGGTGTCGCATAGGAGGCGTCACGGGGGCTCTGCGGCGGATCGTCGCGGGGCTCAGGCGCTCGAGACCAGCCCCGCCGACGCTCCGCCGGAGGCGCGCCGCCGCTCGACGGCCGCGGCGAGGCGGCGCAGCGCGGCGAGCGAGGTCGTCCAGTCGATGCAGCCGTCGGTGACGCTCTGGCCATAGACCAGCGGCTTGCCGGGAACGATGTCCTGCCGTCCGGCGACGAGATGGCTCTCGATCATCAGGCCGATGATGCGTCGCTCGCCGGCCTCGATCTGCCGGGCCACATCCTCGACGACGGCGGGCTGATTCTCGGGCTTCTTGCTGCTGTTGGCGTGCGAGGCGTCGATCATCAGAAAGGGGGAGACGCGGGACTTCTCCGCTTCCTTGGCCGCGGCGTCGACGCTGGCGGCGTCGTAATTGGGCGTCTTTCCGCCGCGCAGAATAATGTGGCAATCCTCATTGCCGCTGGTGGAGGCGATGGCCGAGCGGCCGTCCTTGGTGACGGCGAGGAAATGATGCGGCTGCGAGGCGGAGAGCACGGCGTCGAGCGCGATGCGCACATTGCCGTCGGTGCCGTTCTTGAAGCCGACCGGGCAGGAGAGGCCGGAGGCGAGCTCGCGATGCGCCTGGCTCTCCGTGGTGCGCGCGCCGATCGCGCCCCAGCCGACGAGATCGGCGATATATTGCGGCGTCGTCATATCGAGGAACTCGCAGCCGGCCGGCAGGCCGAGCTCATTGACCTCGAGCAGCAGCCGCCGCGCGAGGCGCAGCCCGGCTTCTATGTCGAAGCTGCCGTCGAGGCGCGGATCATTGATGAGGCCCTTCCAGCCCACCGTGGTGCGCGGCTTCTCGAAATAGACGCGCATGATGATCTCGAGCCGGTCGCCGAGCTCGCGCTTGGCCTCGGCGAGCAGGCGGGCGTATTCGATCGCGGCGTCTGGGTCATGGACCGAGCAGGGGCCGATGACGACGGCGAGGCGATCGTCGCGCCCGCGCAAAATCTCGCGCAGGGCGGCGCGCGCGCCGAGCACGGTGGCGCTGGCCTTCTCGCTGCGCGGAAGCTCGCGCATGATCTCGGCGGGCGGGCTCAATTCGGTGATCTTGACGATGCGAAGGTCGTCGGTCTCGGTCGGCACGGCGGGCTCCTTTTTCAATTTTGCGTCGCGCCGCGGAACAAAAAAGCCGCCAGCGGGACTGGCGGCTCTCGGGGTTTTCAGGCTTCGCGTCTTTTGCTCACACGCGCTCGCCTCCCGTCGCCGCCGGCGCAGGATAGCTAAAATACCAATAGTAGCGCGCGGAGCGGACGAGGGTCATGGCCGCAGAGTTAAAGCGGAGCAGGGGAGGCGAGTCAAGGCGCCGGCACGCAGAGGCCCGAATATCCGGTCATGCGCGTGTTCAGCGGCGTGCCGTTCTCCTTGCCTTCCGCGGCTATGCCGAGAGAGGCGCGCGGCTGCAGCTTGCGCGCCGCCTCGACGCATTTCTCCTCGGTGGCGTAGCCGGGAATGGCGTTGGTCGCCACTGCGCCGGCGGCCTGGGAGGTGGTGACGACAAAGGTCGCGACGATGAGCGTGTAGGACATTGAAAATCTCCTCGCGAGCAATGAAAGCGAATGAAAACGGCGAAGACGCCCTTACGCGCTGCGACTCTATCGCGAAACGATTGCGAGAATATCATTGCTCAGCGATAGATTTCGGCGATTTCCAGAAATTCCTTCGCGGTCAAAGAGGCGCCGCCGACGAGCGCGCCATTGACATTTTTCACGCGCAGCAGCTCGGCGGCGTTGGCGGGCTTCACCGAGCCGCCATAGAGAATGCGGGTCGCCTCGGCGCCGGCGCCGAAGAGGGCGACGAGCCGGGCGCGGATGGCGGCGTGCATTTGCGCGACGTCGAGAGGCGTCGGCGTGAGGCCGGTGCCGATCGCCCATACGGGCTCATAGGCGACGACGAGATGATCCGGCGCGACGCTGCGCGGCAGCGAGCCGTCGAGCTGCGCTTCGACGATCGCCGATGCGCGACCGGCGTCGCGCTCGGCGCGCGTCTCGCCGACGCAGACGATGGGCGTGAGCCCGGCGCGCAGGCCAGCCTCCGCTTTGGCGCGGATGATCGCATCGCTCTCGCCATGATCGGCGCGCCGCTCGCTATGGCCGACGATCACGTAAGACGCGCCGGCGTCGGCCAGCATTTCGGCGGAAATATCGCCCGTATGCGCGCCGCTCGGCTTTTCGTGGCAGTCCTGCCCGCCGAGCGCGATTTTCGCGCCGGCGAGAATGCGCGCCGCGCGTTCCAGAAGAGTGACGGGCGGGCAGATCGCCAGCTCGACCTTTTCCAGCAAGGCGGCGTCATAGCGCGCGGCGATGGTCTCGATCTCGCCGAGCGACGCCGAAAGCCCGTTCATTTTCCAATTTCCGGCGACGAGCGGGCGCGGCGTGAAAGACATGTCCGGGCGTTCCTCTCAAATACAAGCGATGAAGCGAGCAATTCTGGCCATATCAGCGCTCGCCGCCATGGGCAATTCGCCGCGACGCCGCGCGGTTGCGGTCAAAAGGAAAATTGTCGCCGCTCGGGCCGGGTTGCCGGGCGTCCGGCCGACGGCTATAAGCGCCCCGATCTTAAATCCCATCCTCGAACTCGACGAGACGACGCGCCCATGGCGATCGAACGCACATTCTCCATCATCAAGCCGGACGCCACCAAGCGTAATCTGACCGGCAAGATCAACGCCCTCATCGAGGACGCTGGGCTCCGCATCGTGGCGCAGAAGCGCATCCAACTGACGCGCGCGCAGGCCGAGACCTTCTATGGCGTCCATAAGGAACGCCCCTTCTTCGGCGAGCTGATCGAATCGATCACCTCCGGCCCGGTTGTCGTCCAGGTTCTGGAAGGCGAGGGCGCCATCGCCAAATATCGCACCGTCATGGGCGCGACCAATCCGGCGAGCGCCGATCCGGGCACGATCCGCAAGGAGTTCGCCGTCTCAATCGGCGAGAATTCCGTGCATGGCTCCGACGCCCCGGAGACGGCGGCGATCGAGATCCCGCAGTTCTTCTCGGGCAATGAGATCGTCGGCTGATTTTTCAGGCGACGACATAGCTCGGAAAATAAGCGGCGAGCACCCGGTCTCGATAAGCCACGAGATTGGGTCTGCTCGCTACTGCCTCGCTCAGGGGCGATCGAAGCTCGACAATGAGCGATTCCGCCACCATGGCGAAAGCCGTGGCGTCGGCGGCGCTGGGCGCCTCGCCGAATAGATAGGGCTTATCGCCGAGCAGCACGGCGAGCGCCTCTATGTCGCGCCGCGCCAGCACGGCGAGCTCGTCGTTCGAATGCCGCCCGAGGCCCTGGGCCGTAAGACTGCGCGCGATCTTCTTCCGGATCAACGCCTTTATGAGCGGGCGGATCAGAGCTGGAGCGCGCGCGAAAAACTGCGCCGGGCCGCGCGCGAAATTGCCGTCGTCGATCCAGCGCGCCTGCACCATCAGCCAATAATAATGCTCCTCCAGCATTTTCTCGATCGCCCAGCCGGCGGCGCGTTGCTCCGCCGTGAGGCCGGCGTCGAAATCTATTCCATAGGTTTTTTCGAGATAGAGGCGGATGAAGGTCGAATCGGCGACGATCTTTCCATCGTCGTCGATATAGGGCAGCTTGCCCTTGGGTGCGCGGCCGAAGCCGGAATGATCCTCGACATAGCGAAGGCCGGCGAATTTCAGCAGCGTCATAGTCTTGAGTACAAAGGGACTTGCGTCTGGAAGACCGAAATAGGGACCGAACGAGTATAATTTGATCATTATCAAAACCTCTTTGCGGAAGCCGCTTCGAGAATATGATCGAGAAACTACAAAGATCATATTGGTGGCCGACAAAGTTAAGTAAGTCTCGTATCTTTGCGTTAACATTGGGGCCGGTCCGCGCGACGGCGGCAAGGGCGATATGATGACGAAACGCTGGGTTTATTGGGGGGTGAGGGCCACAGGTTTGCTGGCGCTCACGATTCTGCTCATAGCGACGCCCTTCGACGGCGCGCTCGGCCTCGCAAAGCTTTTGGCGTTCGGCGTCTATCTCTGCGTTTTCGCGCTACCGAGTCCGTGCAAGGGCGGCGCGTCCTATCCTTTCCGCCATGGCTTTCGCAACGGCGCCGGATGCCCGCGGCAGGATCAGCCGGAGGAGGGGACGGCGAGCGCCGGCAGCGGCGACGGGCTCGCGCCGAGCACGCGATTGCCATCCACCCTGACGGCGCCGGAAGCGACGAGCCGCAACGCCCGCGGATAGAGCAGATGCTCCTGCTCGAGCACGCGCGCCGCGAGACTGTCCGGCGTGTCGGAATCGAGCACGGCGACGGCGGATTGGGCGACGATCGGCCCTTCGTCCATTTCCGGAACCACGAAATGGACGGTGCAGCCGTGGATTTTCACGCCATCGGCGAGCGCCCGCTCATGCGTGTGCAGGCCGCGAAAGGCGGGCAGCAGCGCCGGATGGATATTGAGCATGCGCCCGCGCCATTGGCCGATGAACCAGGGCGTCAGCAGCCGCATGAAGCCGGCGAGGCAGAGAAAGTCGATTCGGTGCGTCTCCAGCACGATCTGCAGCGAGCGCTCGAACTCCTCCCGGCCGGCGTAGATTTTGTGATCGACCGCGGCGACGGCGATTCCGGCCGTCTTGGCCTTGGCGAGGCCCGCGGCCTCCGGGCGATTGGAGACGACCAGCGCGATCTCGGCCGGAAAATCCGGCGCGTGGGCCGCCTCGATCAGCGCGTCCATATTGGAGCCGCGCCCGGAAATGAGGATCGCCGTGCGCAGCCGCCGGCTCACAGCGGCAGCGTCCCATGCGTGACGACGCGCGGCCCGTCGCCCGCCGCTGCGATCTCGCCTATGGCGATCGGCGTCTCGCCCGCTTCGCGCAGCGCCGCGACGGCTTCGTCCGCGCCGTCTTTGGCGACGACCACGACCATGCCGATTCCGCAGTTGAATGTGCGCAGCATTTCGGCTTCCGCGACGCCGCCCGTCAGCGCGAGCCAGGAGAAGACCGGCGGCGGGCGAAATGCGCCGAGATCGAGCGAGGCGCCCAGCCCCTTCGGCAGCACGCGCGGCAGATTGTCCGGAAAGCCGCCGCCGGTGATATGAGCGAGGGCGAGGATTTTTTCGCTGCGCTTCAGCGCCGCGAGCAGCGGCTTCACATAGATGCGCGTCGGTGTGAGCAGCGCCTCGGCCAGCGTCTGCCCAGCCGCGAAGGGCGCGGGCGCGTCCCAGGCGAGGCCCGACTCGGCGACGATGCGGCGAATGAGCGAGAAGCCGTTGGAATGGGCGCCGGAGGAGGGCAGACCGAACAGAAGATCGCCTTCCCTCACCTCGGCGCGCGGCAGCAGGCGGGAGCGCTCGGCCGCGCCGACGGCGAAGCCCGCGAGATCATAATCGCCCTTGGAATAGAGGCCCGGCATTTCCGCGGTCTCGCCGCCCAGCAGCGCGCAGCCGGCCTCGACGCAGCCGGCGGCGATCCCCGAGACGACGGAGGCCGCCGCATCCGGCTCGAGCTTGCCGCTCGCGTAATAGTCTAGGAAAAACAGAGGTTCAGCGCCCTGGACGACGAGATCGTTGACGCACATTGCGACGAGATCGACGCCAATCGCGCCATGGAGGCCGGATTCGATCGCGATCTTGATCTTGGTGCCGACGCCGTCATTGGCGGCGACCAGCACTGGATCGGAAAAGCCGGCCGCCTTGAGATCGAAGAGGCCGCCGAAGCCGCCGATCTCGCCATCCGCGCCCGGCCGGCGCGTCGAACGCACAGCGGGACGGATCATGTCCACCAATCGATTGCCCGCGTCTATGTCGACGCCAGCCTGCGCATAAGTAAGGCCTTTGCCTTCCGCCATTGCGATATCCCGCGCTCGGTTTCGAGCCTGCGGCCTAGCGCCTTACGCGGCCGGGTGCAATCCGTTTCGATGGACCGACCAACAGGTAGAGCGAGCCTGAAGGCTCGCGGTCCAGGGCGTGCGTTGGACCGCGAGCCTTCAGGCTCGCATCTTTACTCCCGGACTCAGCCGCTCACATGCTTCTCGACCGCGCTCGGATCGACAGGGTTCAATTCGACGCTCTCGCCGCAGCCGCAGGCCGAGGTCTGGTTCGGGTTCTGGAACACGAAGCTCGACGAGAATTGCTGCACATCGAGATCCATGCGCGTGCCGAGCAGATAGATGACCGCCTGGCCGGCGACGATGACGCGTGCGCCTTTTTCCTCGATCACCTCGTCGCCCGGCGAGGGCTCGGCCAGCTCCATCTTATAGGCCATGCCGGCGCAGCCGCTCTTCTCCACCGAAATGCGCAGGCCGATATTGGCGTTCTCGGCGCCGGCGAGCAGGCCGCGCACGCGCTCCGCCGCGGAGTCGCTGAGGCTCATGACGTTCATCTGTTCGCTCCCTACATCCCTTCGTCTTCCGCGTGGATGCGCGGCCAGACGTCGCGATCAATAATTCTTCCATATGCCCGGAGTCGCCAGCTCGACGAGATTGCCGTCGGGATCGCGGAAATAGAGGCTCCGCCCGCCACGCGGCCACTCCATCCGCGCCTCGATCGGCACATTCTTCTCCGCGAGCCGCCGCTCCCACAGGCCGAGATCCTCGAGCCGGATCGCGAGCGCGAAATGCAGACGCCCGCGGCCTTCGTGCGGCGGTATCTCGCCCCCCGGCAGAACCACCGTCTCGCCCATTGTTTCCCGCGCAAATAGTAGAAGCACGCTGCGCGGGCCGCAATCATAGGCTATGAGCCGCTGATCGGCGAACATGGGCTCGAGGCCGAGCGCATCCTCATAGAAACGCGAGGCGCGCGTCAAATCCTCGACATAGAGAGCCGTCTCGAGACACCCGTCGATTTTCGGCGCGGGCGTGTCCATCGGCTCTCCTCACGCTCACCACATGTCGAGCGTCATGCGGGCTTCGTCCGACATGCGGCTCTGATCCCATGGCGGCTCGAAGACGAGCTTGACGATGACAGCCATCACGCCCGGCACGAGGCTCACCGAGCTCTGCACCTGCTCGACGATCTGGCCGGCGACGGGACAGCCCGGCGCGGTCAAGGTCATGTCGATATAGACGACGTCCTCGGGCGTGATGTCGATATTGTAAATCAGGCCCAGCTCGAAAATATCGGCGGGAATCTCGGGATCCTGGACGGTCTTCAGCGCGGCGACAATGCCTTGCGTCAGCCGTTCGACTTCTTCCTTCGATCGGCCCGCGGGCAGGGACTGCTGCTCATCCCGAGTCAGCTCCCGACCGGTCACGACTTCCTGCGGCTCCGCCGCGTCATCGGTCTTGGTCATGATTCTGTCTCCTTATCAAGAAAACAGCGCCTTCGCTTTCAGTAGCGCTTCCGCCAAACGATCGACCTCGTCGCGCGTATTATACATTGCGAAAGAGGCGCGACAGGTGGAGGTGACGTTGAAGCGCTGCAATAGCGGCATGGCGCAATGGGTTCCGGCGCGCACGGCGACGCCCGAGCGGTCGATAACGGTCGCTATGTCGTGGGCATGGGCCTCCGGCATATCGAAAGCGACGATCGGTCCCTTGTCTTTAGCGTGACCGAAGATTCGAAGCCCCGGTATAACGGAGAGGCGTTCATGCGCATAGGCGGTGAGATCGGCCTCATGGGCGCGGATCGCCGGGCGGCCGATCTTCTGCATATATTCGAGCGCCGCGCCGAGACCCGCCGCCTGCACGATGGGCGGCGTGCCGGCCTCGAAGCGATGCGGCGGCGTGTTGTAGGTCACATAGTCGCGCGTGACCGTCTCGATCATCTCGCCGCCGCCGGCGAAAGGCGGCAGCTTCTCGAGCCACTCGCGCTTGCCATAGAGAGCGCCTATGCCGGTCGGCCCATAGAGCTTATGGCCGGTGATGATGTAGAAATCGACGTCCAGCGCGCGCACGTCGACATCGAGATGCACCGCGCCTTGCGAGCCGTCGACGAGAACCGGCACGCCATGGGCGTGGGCGATGCGCACGACGTCGGCGATCGGCGTCGGCGCCGCCAGCACATTGGACATATGCGTCAGCGCGACGATCTTCGTCTTCGGCGTGATCAGTTTCTCGAAATCCTCGAGCGAGAAGACGCCATTATCGTCGGTCTCGATCCATTTCAGCACCGCGCCCTTGCGCTCGCGGAGGAAATGCCAGGGCACGATATTGGAGTGATGCTCCATGATCGAGAGGATGATCTCGTCGCCCTCGCCGATATTGGCGAGGCCGAAGGAGGAGGCGACGAGATTGATCGCCTCCGTCGCGCCGCGCGTGAAGATGATCTCCTCGCGATCGCCGGCGTTGAGGAAGCGGCGCAAGGATTCGCGCGCGCCCTCATAGGCGTCGGTCGCCGCATTGGCGAGATAATGCAGGCCGCGATGCACATTGGCGTATTCGTGCTCGTAGACCTGGGAGATGCGCTCGATCACCTGCCGCGGCTTCTGCGCCGAGGCGGCGTTGTCGAGATAGACGAGATCCTTGCCATAGGGCTTTTCCGCCAGGATCGGGAAGTCGCGGCGGATCGCCTCGACATCATAGGCTGGCGTGGCCTCGGCCAAGAGCGGCTGGTTCACTTCGCTCCCCCTCGCTTGCCGAGCCAGCTGCGGATGCGCTCGAAATAGGCGTCGCGCGCCGCTTCTTCGCCGAGCGCCTCGACGATCTCGCCGGCGAAGCCTTCGATCAGCAGCGCCTCGGCCTCATGCTTGGGCAGGCCGCGCGCCACCAGATAGAAGAGCTGGTCGGCGTCGAGACGTCCGCAAGTGGCGCCATGGCCGCAAACGACGTCGTCGGCGAAAATCTCCAGCTCCGGCTTATTGTTCATTGTGGCGTTCTCGCTGAGCAGCAGCGCACGCGACTGCATGGAGCCGTCGGTCTTCTGCGCGCCCGGGCGCACCACCACCTTGCCTTGGAACACGCCCGTCGATTGACCATCGAGCACGTTGCGGAAGCGCTCGCGGCTCTTGCAATGCGGCGCGGCATGCTCGACGACGAGCGTCGTATCCGCGTGATCCTTGCCGCCGAGCAGAGAGATTCCGTCGAGCGAGACGCTCGCCTCCTCGCCGGCGAGCCGCGCGAAGATTTGCCGACGCACGAGGCCGCCGCCTTCGACGAAGCCGAGCGATTTGAACGCGGCTTTCGCCTGCGCCGTGATCAGCAGGCTGAACAGGCGGATGGCGGATTCCGATTGCGGACCGATGTCGGCGATATGCTCGACCTCGGCGCCCGCGCCGATCGCGAAAGCGAGAACGTGGTTCTCCTGCGCGCCGGAAGGCGCGAGGGCGAGAGAGGTCTCGACGATCTTCGCCTTGGCGCCGTCGCCGACGATGACGAGCGAGCGTGTGAAGGAGGAGAGCGCCTCGCCGCCGGTGGAGAGCAGCAGGATCTCGATCGTCTTGGCGACGTCCGTCGCCGGAGCGATGCGCAGAACGACGCCGTCCTGCATCAGCGCCGCATTGAGAGCGACGACCGCGTCGGCGCCCGCATTCTCCGGCAGGCCCAGCGCCGTGAGGACGGCGCCGTCCTCCTTGGCGAGGACATCGGCGAGAGAGGAGAGCTCGACGCCGGCCGGCAGAGCCGCGACATCGGACAGCTCCGGCCGGAAGGCGCCGTCGGCGACGACAAGACGCACACGGCCGAGGGTCGTCGGCGGCAGCGTGATCGCTCCCGGCGCGCCGAGCGGAGCCACTGTGCGCAGCGAGGCGCGCAGATCGGTATAGTGCCACGCCTCGACGCGACGCGTCGGAAGCCCTTTGCGCGTGAAGAACTCCCACGAGGCCTGGCGCAACGACGACGCGCCCTTGCCTTTCATCGCCTCGAAGGCGCCGGCGAAGGCCGTCTCGGCCTCGCTCTTCTTGTCGATCGCCTGCACGGTCATGATCTTATCCTCACGCCGCTTCGCCGACATAATCGCGATAGCCGCTCTTCTCGAGCTCGAGCGCGAGCTCCGGCCCGCCGGTCTTCTGAATCTTGCCCTTGGCCATCACATGCACAGTGTCCGGCTTGATGTAATCGAGCAGGCGCTGATAATGGGTGATGACGAGGAAGCTGCGGTTCGGCGAGCGCAGCGCGTTCACGCCTTCGGAGACGATGCGCAGCGCGTCGATGTCGAGGCCGGAGTCGGTCTCGTCGAGAATGCCGAATTTCGGCTGCAGCAGGCTCATCTGCAGAATGTCCATGCGCTTCTTCTCGCCGCCGGAGAAGCCGACGTTGAGCGCGCGCTTCAGCATGTCCATATTGATGCCGAGCTTGGTGGAAGCCTCGCGGATCAGCTTCATGAAGTCCGGAGTCTGCAGCTCTTCCTCGCCGCGTGAGCGGCGCTGCGCGTTCACGGCGGCCTTGAGGAAGGTCATCGTCGCGACGCCCGGAATCTCGACCGGATATTGGAAGGCGAGGAACACGCCCTTGGCGGCGCGCTCATGCGGCTCGAGGCCCAGAATATTCTCGCCGTCGAGCAGCACCTCGCCCTCGGTGACGTCATAGCCGTCGCGGCCGGAGATGACATAGGAGAGCGTGGATTTGCCGGTGCCGTTCGGCCCCATGATGGCCGCCACTTCGCCGTCCTTCACCGTGAGGTTCAGCCCGTCGAGAATTTTACGCTCGCCGATGGAGACGTGGAGATTCTTGATTTCGATCATGGTGTCGTCCTGTTGGCTGTTCGCTGTCGTGCGAGGGACGTTGCAATTCGGGGGCCGCTCTATTGGGGCCGTTTCGTCGCTCGCCTGCCTCGTAAAGAGGCGCTCAATAAACGCAGAGCGCCTCTTTGCTCATCGATACGTCAACCGACGCTGCCTTCGAGGCTCACTGCGATCAGTTTCTGCGCTTCCACTGCGAATTCCATGGGCAGCTTCTGCAGAACGTCGCGCACGAAACCATTGACGATGAGCGCCGTCGCCTCTTCTTCGGAGAGGCCGCGCTGCATGCAGTAGAACAGCTGGTCCTCGGAGATTTTCGACGTCGTCGCCTCATGCTCGAACACGGCGGAGGCGTTCTTCGACTCGAGGTAGGGCACCGTATGCGCGCCGCATTTGTCGCCGATGAGCAAGCTGTCGCAATTTGTGAAATTGCGCGCGCCTTCCGCCTTGCGATGCGCCGACACCTGTCCACGATAGGTGTTCTGCGAATGGCCTGCGGAGATGCCCTTGGAGATGATGCGGCTCTTGGTGTTCTTGCCGAGATGGATCATCTTCGTGCCGCTGTCGACCTGCTGATAGCCGTTCGACACTGCGATCGAATAGAACTCGCCTTGCGAATTATCGCCGCGCAGAATGCAGGACGGATATTTCCACGTCACCGCGGAGCCCGTCTCCACCTGCGTCCAGGAGATGTGCGAGTTCTTGCCGCGGCAATCGCCGCGCTTCGTCACGAAGTTGTAGATGCCGCCCTTACCCTCGCTGTCGCCGGGATACCAGTTCTGCACCGTCGAATATTTGATCTCGGCGTCGTCGAGAGCGACAAGCTCGACCACGGCGGCGTGCAGCTGGTTCTCGTCGCGCTTGGGCGCCGTGCAGCCTTCGAGATAGCTGACGTAAGAGCCGGCGTCGGCGATGATCAGCGTGCGCTCGAACTGTCCCGTGTTCTTCTCATTGATGCGGAAATAGGTCGACAGCTCCATCGGGCAGCGTACGCCCGGCGGGATGTAGACGAAGGACCCGTCCGAGAAGACGGCGGAATTCAGCGTGGCGTAGAAATTATCCGTCACCGGCACGACAGAACCGAGATATTTGCGGACGAGCTCGGGATGCTCGCGCACCGCTTCCGAGATCGGGCAGAAGATCACGCCGACCTTGGACAGCTCCTCGCGGAAGGTCGTCGCCACCGAGACCGAGTCGAACACCGCGTCCACAGCGACCTTGCGCTGCTCGACGCCGGCCAGCGCTTCCTGCTCGCGCAGCGGAATGCCGAGCTTCTCATAGGTGCGCAGCAGCTCCGGATCGACCTCGTCCAGCGACTTGGGGCCGGGCGTCGATTTCGGCGCGGAATAGTAATAGAGGTCCTGATAGTCGATCGCGGGATAGTCGACGCGAGCCCATTTGGGCTCCTCCATCGTCAGCCAGCGCCGATAGGCCTCGAGCCGCCACTCGGTCAGCCATTCGGGCTCGTTCTTCTTTGCCGAAATGAAGCGGACGATATCCTCGCTGAGACCCTTTGGGGCCTTTTCGGATTCGATATCGGTGGTGAAGCCGTATTTATATGCGTCGACGTCGATCTCTTCGACGCGCGCCACCGTCTCCTGGCGAGCCGCCATGTGTCCTCTCCTCGTCTCGACGGGTTCAAGGCCCGCCGGCCGAAATTAGAGCCGCCGGAGCCGCCCTTCAGGCGGCCGTCCGCCGCGCCCTGATCCTCTTTGCGACCCCTGCAAAAGCGATACCAAACAAATCTACATGCTCCTCGGTCGAACTCCAACCCAAGCTCGCCCTGAGCGCGGCCTTTTCCTCGAGGCCCATTGCGGCGAGCACATGGGACGCTTTCACCTTGCCCGAGGAGCAGGCCGATCCCGACGAGAGAGCCACGCCTTCGACATCGAGCGCCATCAGCAGAGTCTGCGTCTTCTGCCCCGGCGTCAGAAACGCCGAGGTATTGGCGAGCCTTGGGCCTTTCGCGCCGAGAAACATGGCTTCCGGCCAGATTTCTGCGACTTTCGCCTCCAGCCGATCGCGCAGCGCGCCGAGCCTCTCGGCCTCCGCAGCCATGCTTTTTTTTGCGACTGCGAAAGCCGCGGCGAAACCGGCGATGGCGGCCACATTCTCGGTGCCGGCGCGGCGTCCGCTCTCCTGTCCTCCGCCGCGCAAAAGCGCCTCTCTGATATGGAGCCGGTCCTCGGCGAACGCCAGTGCTCCGGCGCCCATAGGGCCTCCGATCTTATGTGAGGAAAAGAACAAAGCATCGACCCGCAGGGCCGCGAATGTGGTCTCCAGTCGGCCGACCGTCTGGGTGGCGTCGCAGATGAGGAGCCCCCCTGCCGCATGGACGAGATCGGCCGCGGCGGCGACCGGCTGTATGGCGCCGGTCTCATTGTTGGCGGCCTGCAGGGCGAGCAGAATTCGTTTACCTTTGTTGCGCTGCAGCGTATCGGCCAGCGCATCGAGCGACAGGCCGCCCTCCGGGTCGAGCCCGATGGTCTCGGCGCGCTCGGCGGGGAAGCGATGGCCGGCGAGAACGGCCGGATGCTCGCCGGCGCCGAGGAGCAGCAGATCGATCTCCGCCGTAGTTTGGTCTCGTTGTAAGAAAGGCGTCAAAATCAGATTGGCGGCCTCGGTCGAGCCGGACGTGAAGACGACATTGCGTGATTTCGTCCCAAGTCCCGCGCCGATTTCACAGCGCGCCGCCTCGATCAGCGCGCGGGCGGCGCGGCCTTCGGCATGGATGGATGAGGGATTGCCGAGCGTCTCCAGCGCCGCGAGCATGGCGTCGCGCGCCTGCGGCCGCAGCGGCGTGGTGGCGTTATGGTCGAGATAGGCGCGGGGAGCGGACATATCGAGAAGCTAATCGTTCCGCGCGCGGAATGGGAGGGCCGGCAGCCGGCCCCAGAGCAATCCCCCGCCGGGCAGACGGCGGGAGAGGGCGACGAGCGCCGTCGTCCCCGCGACGATCGCCGCGGTCGCCGTCGCCGCATCGAGATAGCCGGCGGCGAATTCCGGCAGCAGCGAGGTCGCACGAAACGCCACTGTTTGCGTCAGATAGATTTCCAGCGTCATTCCGCCGAGGGAGACCATTGTCCACGCCGCCGCCGAATGCGCGATCCTGTCGTGTAGAGCGACCGCCGCTCGCAGAAAGGCCAGCGTCGCCGCGACGGAGACCGGCAGCATCAGCGCCAGTTGGCTGGCGACGCCCGGCCGCCAATAGGCGAAGCCATTGTTGTAGATATAAGTGTCCTGCCTCCAGAATAGCCATCCGACCGCAGCCGCCGCCCCGGCGGCGACGGCGATGCGGGGCGGGATGGAGCGGATCGTCACGCCGGCGCGCCCGGCGAGAAAGGCGATGAGATAGAAGGCGGCCGTGTAGCGAATGACCGAGCGTGGAAAATCGGGCAGCGGCGCCAGCAGCAGCGCGGCCGCGATCAGCAGCAGCGCCGCTCGCTCATAGGCGCCGAAGCGCGTCGCGGCGAAGGCTCCGGCGGAGCCGACGACGACAGTCCATAAGAACCAAAAGGAGCCGAGAAAGTCCCTCCACACGTCCGAAAGGACATGAGTCTCGAGACCGACGTAGGCGCGCGCGAGATTCGGCCAAGCCAAAACGCCCGCCCAGACCGCCATTGCGAGGAGCAGAGGCAGCGTGCGGCGAAAGAGGAATTGGCGAAGGCTCGTCGCGGCGTCGATCCGGCTCGCCGCGAGATAGCCGGAGACGGCGATGAAGGCCGGCATATGAAAGAGATAGATGGCCCTGAACAGCCCATCCGCCCAATAGTCTTCCGTTCCCGCATGGACGATCCATTGAATCGAATGGCCGAAAACGACGAGGAGGATCAAAACTCCCTTGATGAAGTCGAGACCGAGATCGCGGCCGCCTTTGGTCGCCGCCTGCGATGTCTCCAGCGGAGCCGTTGCCTCGAGCGGAGCAGGACGCCGGACGATATCGACCAAGAAATCTCGTCCCTTCGCGAAACGTCTGCCGCCGCCGAGCTGAAGATCGGCGGCCGAGAATGCGCCACGACCCTTCAAAACTCTTGCATCTAGCGCCGTCACACATGCTAGAAGGCCCGCTCGGCCGAAAACGAGCCGCGGGTTCGGTGCGCGCCGGACGCGCGGACGCCCGGCAAAGGGCGCTCCGGCTGGAGCATAACGCATTTTCGGCGCTGGCGAAAACCGCCCGCCGAAAAAAGCGCGTTTTTCGCGCGGGGGAGACGAGGAACTTCATGCCCGAGGTCATTTTCACCGGCCCCGCCGGCCGGCTCGAAGGCCGCTTTCATCAATCGGCGCAGCGCGGCGCGCCGATCGCCATCGTGCTGCATCCGCATCCGCAGTTCGGCGGCACGATGAACAATCAGATCGTCTACAACCTCTATTATGCTTTCGCCGAGCGCGGCTTTTCCGTCCTGCGCTTCAATTTTCGCGGCGTCGGCCGCAGCCAGGGCTCTTTCGATCATGGCGCGGGCGAGCTCTCCGACGCGGCCGCGGCGCTCGATTGGGCGCAGGCCGTCAATCCCGAGGCGCGCGCCTGCTGGATCGCCGGCGTCTCATTCGGCTCCTGGATCGGCATGCAATTGCTGATGCGCCGGCCGGAGATCGAGGGCTTCGTCTCGGTCGCGCCGCCGGCCAATCGCTTCGATTTCTCGTTTCTGGCGCCGTGCCCGTCCTCGGGCCTCTTCATTCATGGCGACATCGATCGCGTCGCGCCGCTGAAGGAAGTGACCGGCCTCATCGAGAAGCTGAAGACGCAGAAGGGCATCGTCATCGAGCATGCGGTTGTGCAGGGCGCCAACCACTTCTTCGAGAACCGCATCGAGCCGCTGATCGCTCATGTCGACGCCTATCTCGACAAGCGTCTCGGCAATCCGCCGCGCATCGCCATTCCTGCGCGGGGCGATTGAGCTCGAGCAGAATTCAGGCGCGGGGAGCGCGGCGCCGGGCGCCGCGCTTTTTTTATGCTCAGAATTTGGCGGCGATCGGCGCCGGTTTGAACCAGTCGAAATGATAGTTCAGCCCGGCGCGGGCGATATGGCCGTCGAAGCGCGTCGAGGATTGTGCGCCCGAGATTTGCGAGCCGAGCGCCGATGTGTAGGCGTAGACGGCGCCGGGCGTCGAGGCGGTTCCGAGGTCGTAATAGAGATATTCGACCTTGGCGCTCCATCGCGGCGCGAACAGCCATTCGAGGCCGCCGCCGACCGCATAGCCGATTCGAAGATCGGAATAGGAGTCGGATGCGACGATCGTCGGCGCGCCGAGATAGCTCGCGGAGAGATTGGTCTGGCCATAGGCGAGACCGCCCGTCGCATAGGCGAGAAGTGTCGGCGTGATGAGATAGCCGAGCCGCCCGCGCGCCGTGCCGATATAATCGATCCCGCGCGAGAGCGTGGTGTAGGCGGAGGCGCCGGTGAGCGTGGCGGCGGAGCCACTCGAGGCGAGGCCCTGAATATCGGCCTCCACGCCCCAGAGGAATTTGTCCGAGACCTGGGAATTATAGCCGATCTGGCCGCCGCCGATGAAGCCGGAGACATTGGCGTTGATCGAGGCGGGAAAATTGCCGATGAGCGCGCTGGCGCCGAGGCCGGCGGCGTCTGTATCCCAATAGGTTTGGGCGACAGTGTCGCTATTGGACCATGTATAGCCGGCGTTGAGACCGGCGTAGAGGCCGGTCCAGATCGGTGGCGGCGCGACCGGCGGGATGAAGGCGGGCGCGGATTTGGTGGAGGGAAGGTCGGCGGCCAGCGCCGGACCAAGAGTGCAGGCGAGCGCGAGCGCGCTCGCCACGACGATGGATTTCGTCATGGGGACAGGACCTCGGTTTCGATAGCGCTCCCGCCGTCCCCACGATCCGCTGAGACGGGGCCGGGGCGGGCCGGATGGCGGGGGCGGTCTCGAAAACGCGAGCCGCAAACCGGCGGGAGCGAGCTGAGGCTCTGCTCTATGCGGTCCGATCTCAAGTTAATTTTTCGCAATATTTGGGGCGAGGCGGGAATCTACTTGTTAACAAAATTTAATATTACAAATTTTTGGTAATGTGCTCAGAGCCTTCGCTCGACTCGCGCAGGCCCGGTTCCGAGTCAGGCGCTTTTCGCCAGCGCCGGCAAAATTCGAGTCGCGATCGCGGTCTCGTCTATGGGGCCGAGGATCGAGACATCGATCTTGGGGCCGGGCGCGACGACGAAGCTCGCCGGAACCCCGCGCGCGCCCAGCGCCCGCTGCAGAAAGGCGCGCTGGTCCTGCCCGACGGCGACGAAAGGATTGCCATGCTCGGCCAGAAAGCTGCGGGCATGGGCCGGATCGTCCTTCACATCGGCGCCGTAGATGGCGACGCCCTTTTGCGCCAGCGCCATCAAGAGGTGATGCTCGGCGCGGCAGCTGGGGCAATAGGAGGCCCAGAGATAGAGGAGCGAGCGCTTGCCTGCGAGATCGCCGGCGCCGAAGCCCGGCATGGGACGTCCGTCCGCGAAGGTCAGCCCCGGCGTCGGCGGCAGATCGAAGGCCTCGATCGACATTGTGTTGAAGAAGCGGGCGGAGAGGTCCTTGCGCTTCCAGACCTGCTCGACGACCGCCGCTCCGACGCCGGCCGAGACCGCCCCGAGCGCGCCGAGCAGAAGATTGCGCCGGCTCGGCCAAGCGTGGGCGTCCTCGTCACGCTGAATCGTCTCGGTCACGCTTCCTCCTTCTCGCGTCGCGCATTTGAAGACGAAACCCTCAATGCGGAATGAAAGAGGCGGCGAAAGCTAGAGCGATCTCTTCGCTCAGCCGATGGCGCGGCGGCCGCGCTGCGCGGCGGTGATCTCGCCGCCCTTGGTCGGCGCGCTCACCCCGGTGGTTCCGGGGAAGGTCAGCGGCAGGCCTTTCAGCACACGCACAGCGAGAAAGGCGAAAGCCTGCGCCTCTATGGCGTCGCCCATCCAGCCGACCTCCGCCGCCGTGGCGACCGGGCAGGGGAGGCGGTCGGCGAGCGCGCGCATCAGCGTCGGATTATGCGCGCCGCCGCCGCAGACGATCGCGCGGCGCGGCGCCGAGGGCGTCTGCGAAAAGGCGAGGGCGAGGGAGGCCGCGGTGAAGGCGGTGAGCGTCGCGGCCGCGTCCTCCAGCGAAAGCTCATCTGTCGCACGAAATGAAAAATCATTTCGGTCTAAAGACTTCGGCGGCAGTTTCTGAAAATATGGATGACTCAGCATGGATTGCAGAATCGCCTCGTCGACGCGGCCCTCGGCGGCGGTCGCGCCGTCGCGGTCGACCGGCGAGCCGGTGCGGGCGAGCATCAGATCGTCGATCAGCGCATTGCCGGGACCTGTGTCGAAGGCGAGGGGCTCGGCGTCGCCATCGACGAAAGTGACATTACCGACGCCGCCTATATTGATGACGGCGACCGGCCCCTCGATCCCGCTGGATGCAACCAGAGCGCGATGATAGGCCGGCACGAGCGGCGCGCCCTCGCCGCCGGCGGCGACATCGGCGCCGCGAAAATCATAGGCGACATCGACGCCGAGCCGCTCGGCCAGCGCCGGCGCGTCGCCGATCTGGACGGTGAGCCGGCTCTGTGGCCGATGCAGCACGGTCTGCCCGTGAAACCCCAAAATGTCGACGCTCGCCGGATCGAGCCTCTCGGCGCGCAAAAAGGCTTCGACCGCCTGAGCGTGGCGCTCGGTGATGAGGCGCTCGGCCGCCCCGACCGCCCGGGCCGAGCGGCGCGGTCCGCGAGGCGCGTCGCCTCGGCGAGGGCCGAGCGAAGCAGCTCGCGATCTGCATCCGAATAAGGGAAGAAGCCGGTCGGGCCGAAGGCGAGCCGTGCTTCGCCGTCGGTATCGAGCAGCGCGACGTCCACGCCGTCCATGGAAGTGCCGGACATGAGGCCGATGGCGCGAAAGAGGGTCATGTTGCGTCTCCTGCCTGCGCATATTCGGGCGACTCGTGCGCCGAGCCGGATTTTCTTGCCAGAGCGATGCAAATCGCTCAAGTGTGGCGCGTCTTTCTCACCTTGGGCGGCGCCCGCCATGAAACAACGCCTGCATCACGCCGCGCCGTCGACTCTCCGTCGCTTCCTTGCGAGCGAGGCGGCGGGCGGCGTCGTGCTGATGGCGAGCGCTGCAGTGGCGCTCGCGCTCGCCAACTCGCCTTTTGCCGAATCCTATCACAGCCTGCTGGAGACTCCGATCTCCGGCCATTCGCTGCTGCATTGGATCAATGACGGGCTGATGGCGGTGTTTTTCCTGCTGGTCGGCCTCGAGATCAAGCGCGAGCTGCTCGACGGCCATTTGCGCCATTGGTCCGCCCGCGTGCTGCCCGGCGTGGGGGCGCTCGGAGGCATGGCCGCGCCGGCGCTGATCTACGCCTATTTCAACGCCGACTCCCCGGCGGCGCGCGGCTGGGCGATTCCTTCGGCGACCGACATCGCCTTCGCGCTCGGCGTGCTGGCGCTGCTGGGGGACCGCGTGCCCGGCGCGTTGAAAGTCTTTCTCACTGCGCTCGCCATTCTCGACGATCTCGGCGCCATCGTCATCATAGCGGTGTTCTACGCCGGCGATCCGTCGGCTCCTGCCATGCTGGGCGCGGGCGTGACCTTGTTCCTGCTGCTCGGCCTCAATCTCTTCGAGGTCACGATTCTCGCGCCTTATCTCCTGCTCGGCGTGGCGCTCTGGCATTTCGTGCAGCTCAGCGGCGTCCATGCGACGCTCGCCGGCGTGCTGCTGGCGGCCATGATTCCGCTGCGCCTCTCCGGGCCGGACCCGGAGGAGCATACGCCGCTGCACCGGCTCGAGAATGCGCTCGGGCCGTTCGTCGCCTTTATCGTGCTGCCGCTGTTCGGCTTCGCCAATGCGGGGGTGGCGCTCGGCGGCGGCGATCTCGGGGCGGCCGGCGCGCCCATTCTTCTGGGCGTCGCGCTCGGCCTTTTTCTCGGCAAGCAGCTCGGAGTCTTCGTGGCCGTCGCCCTGGCGCTGGCGACGCGAATCGCCTCGCGGCCGCCCAAGACCGGCTGGGTCCAGCTCTATGGCGTGTCCGTGCTCTGCGGGGTCGGCTTCACCATGAGCCTCTTCATCGGCCAGATCGCCTTCGAGGCGGACGAGGCGGCGATGCGCGCCACCAAGATCGGCGTGTTGGCGGGCTCGGCCGCCTCTATTCTGCTGGGCTCGCTGGTTCTGTGGATCGCGTCGCGTCGGCGCGCCGAGCCGCTCGCGCATCCGCTGGCCGATTCGTGAAAAAGGGTTAAGCTCGGCCTTCGTTTCCTTTTCACGAGGCGCCGTTCTCATGGCCAATTTCAAGCTTCCGCTTTCGGGCGATGTCGCCCAGACCATCAACCCCTGGACCGCCGTTTTCAGCCCTTATGGCGGGCAATTCGGCCTCATCAACATAAATCTCGGGCGCTCGAGCGCGCCGCAGGTGGAAGAGGACGTGCTCGCCGACGTCGGCAGCTATGGCAAGCAGCTCGGCCGCATCGGCGACGCAATGGCCGTGCTGCTCGCGCATTTTCATCCGCAATGCGAGCTCACCGCGCAGGAGCGCGAGGCGATCGACGCGCTGAAGGCGATGCTGGAGGAGATCGATGCGATCAAGCGTCGGCATCATCGGACGGTAACGGCGCCGTGATGCGCGTGCGCCGGCCCAAACGCAACCTTGACAAGCGTTCCGAACCGGGTTGAACTCGAAATTATTGAATTCGAGAGAGTAGGATTTCCTATGGATCAACTTTTCCGAACATCCAACAGCCCCGAGGTCATCGAGCTCTATCGACTGATGCGCGAGCTGCTCGCGTTGCGCGATATGTTCGACGGCGCTTATGAGCGGGCCGTCTTATCCATGCTGCCGGAGACGACGCGCGCGCGTTTCGATCGCCTCGCGCAATCGGTCGACGATCACGCCAGCATCGCGCTGGTGCGGCCGATTCAGGACGATTCCTATGACGCGCTGGAATTGGTGTTCGACGAATATAAGCATGAGGTGGCGGAGAGCCTGCTGGCCGCCGCTCTCGCCGACACGGTCGCCGATCTGCCGGAGAAGCTCGGCGCTCTCGAGAAATCGCTGATGGTCGAGCGTCTCTAGGGCCTATCCGATCCAACGGCATTCTAACGTCGGAGCGATTCCGATCGATCGATACCGTTCGATCGGAAAATGCTCTAGCGGCCGAAAAGAGCGAGGGGAAGGGGGCTGGAGGCCTCGGAGGGGCTTCGCCAAGCTCTATTTTTCAATCACCTAGGGTTCGTAAGCGGGATTTTTTCTCGCCGCGATAGGTCCAGAAATAGGCGCTCGGCTCCCTCACTTTTCCAGCGATGCGAAGGCCCATTCGTGGGCCAATTCGGGGCCATTGGATTAGCGATTCTGCGCGCGAGGCCGCAGCGCAGGATAGTGAGCGCCACAGGGATGGCTCATATCTGTAGCGCGGTCGCAGGCGGCGAGGCGGCGGAGTAGGTCGGGTAGGGCAATGTCGGCGCCGAATCGCTCGACAAGCCCAGCGCGGCCGTAGCGGCCGGCTCGACCGCAGCGCTCGCATGCGATCTCCAGAGGGTCGAGCGGACATGTCCGCAGAGTGAGTGCGCCAGCCATGGCGCAATCTCGTCCAGCGGGCCCAAAAACGCAAAAAGCCCCGCCGGCGGACCGGCGGGGCTCATGCTTTTGTTGACCTGAGCGGCGCTAGACGACGCGGCCGAGGTCTCGCACATCGCCATCGGTCGAGATTGCCGTCGCGCCGCCAGTGAGCCCGGCTCGGCGGCGCGCATCCTCCGCCTCGGCGCGGGTCCGGCTGTCGAGCGCCTGGCGCAAGGCCTTGACCTCGTCCCGCAGGCCATGGACCTCGGCCGTGAGGTCGGCGATGCGCTTTTCATAGCCGTCGATCAACGCCTTGAACCGCTCGTTCAAAATGCCCGCATAGACCGCGTCGGCCTCGGCCTCCGCCTTGGAGGCTTCCGCCGTCGCCTTCGTCGCATCGGCGGCGACCTTGGCCGTTTCCGCCTCGGCCTTTTTGCGTCCCGCCAGCCATCCGAAGATCGCCGCCGGCGTCGCTCCGCTCGCCAGCGGCAATAGCCAATCTTTCGCGCGATCGAGCATCCCGATCATATCCCCCTCGCCTTGCGCCACCGTTCAGCCCTCACTTCGCTTCGCCTGCCAGCCCCAAGTCCCGACGCTCACGCCACTGAACATTCGCCCCATGGCGATCACCGCAGCTCACCAGAGCCACCCGGTCGCGCCCCCAGAGCCGCTCGACCTCGCCGGCGGCGAGCGCGCGTGGCGGCAGCCTGGTCGGACGCTCGCAAGGCTTGTCGAGATCGCCGGGCGCTGTAGCGTGCGCCAGCTCGCGCACCGGCTCGGTCCGGCTGCTATCGGGCGAGTCTTTCGAGGCGCATGACGCTGTCGCGAGTAAGGCAAGGGCTGCGATCGAGAGCGGCGGACGCATCGGCGGCTTCCTTCAGTCGGATTTCGAGATCGAGGTTTTTGCGGGCGAGGGCGTCGGCTTCGGCGCGGCCGACGGCCTCGGCCGCGCCGATCGCCGATTCGCGCCGCGCATGCTCGGCGTCGGCCGCGCGTTGGAGCTCGAGGCGTAGCGCCTCAGCGCGCGCCGAGCAGGCGGCGCGCTCATTGTGGCTGACGACGAGCCAGGTGAGGCCCGCGGCGACGGCCGCCGCGCCGATCGGCGTGCGGACGGCGGCGGAGAGCGCGTCGAGCGCGCCCTTCACCAGCATCGGGAGGAGGGCGAGGATCGGCATTGCGCGCCCTCAGCCGATCAACTTGCGGCGAATGGCGAGCCAGCCGACATAGAGCAGCGGCGCGCCTATGCCGATGGCGAGGCCGATGGCGACAGAGCCGCCGACGACTTCCACGGCCGTTTTGATGATCTCGAGCATGGCGCTCATCTCCCGATATTGAGGCCAGAGGCGGCATCATCGACGCGGGCCGCCTTGACGAGCGATGCACCGCGCCAGGCGCGCCAGACGAAATAGGCGGCGGCGGCAGAGAGGCCGACGACGCCGAGCAGCGGCCAATAATCGCGCAGCGCCTCGAGCGCGGAGACGCCGCTCTGCACGGCCGTCGCCGCCTCTTGCGCCTGGTCGGCGACGTCTTTGATTTGCGACAGTGCGGCCGAGGCGCCGGCGACGGAAACCATCGCGCCGGCGACGCCCTGTTGCGCCTGGTCCGCGCCCTTGATCGTCCGTGATCCGGCGGCGCGCAGCTCGCCCACAGACGGCGGCGTCTCCGTCGGCTCGGCGTCATCCTGTGGCGCCTCGACGCGCGCCTTCGCCGTTTCCAGAGACAGCGCGCGCATCGCCCGCGCATAGGCCGCCTGACGCTCCGCGAGGCCGTTCCTGCCGCCGTTGATGCGCTTCGTCTGTGCGACGACGTCGCCGCTGTCCGCCGCCGGCAGGGCGCCGAGCAAGACGAATAGCGTGCATGCGCATTCGAGCGCATGGTCGGGATGGATCAGCCATGCGCTTGCGACTTCGGGCGAGACGCCGAGCTTCTTTCCCAGCTCGCCGGCATTGTCGTGACCCGTCGACTGCAACAGGCCCTTTCCGCGGTTGAGCCATCCATCATCCGTGCCGGCACGATTGCCCATCCTGCCGCCATAGACCTTGTTCGCAAGCGCTCTCGGATTGTGCGCGAAAGGGGTCGCGCTTTCGACGGTCGGAAAGCGCTTCCGCCAGACCTCATGCAGCCGCTCGGCCGAGTAATTCAGATTTTCCTCGAGCGCCGTGAAATTCGCGGTCTCGACGCAAATATGCGCGAGCAGCGCCGCTTTTCGACGGATCGTCGTGAAGCCCCACGTCGGGAATTGATCGTCCGCATGATCCGCGATCATGCCAATGATTGCGGCGTCGGGCTTCTTCTTCGCGCGCGGGTCTGCGGTCGCGCGAATTACCGCGTTCCAATCGGTCATATTTCACCTTTTGGGGAAGCGCGCATAGGCGCGCGAAAGCGCTCGCGCGGCGCGCGAGCGGAGCGAAGAATTTGGCGATGCGATTTGAAGGATGCTATGGCGATCGTGCTATTCCGCCGGCGCGGCCTCGCATGCGCCGCTCCTCTCGGCACGCGAGCCGCCTGTATCGGCGCGGCTCCGAAAGCAACAGGGCTTGCGCAGATAGCGGCAATACACTCGCGAGGAGCGTTGAGGCGAAGGTCGGCGGACTCTGGCGGTGGTGGCGAGATTTTCGGGCGCAACACTTGTCGCTATCCCAAAAATAGGCGACCCTGTATTTTCCAAACTTCGCAAATCGTCAAGGCTCGCTTGACGGCCGACTCACTCACTCGACATGAGCCATTTTATGGGCACCGCAATCCATATCCCCGCCTATTGCCAAACTTGCCATTCGATTTTCCCTTCGGGCGTCTGCGTAGGAGCCGGCACAAAAATAACAATGAAGGATAACAGAGCTGGGCCATGTCCAAATGGCCATATGGGCATGATAATGGACGGAACATTCGACATCGCCGATGGCGCGATGCGTATTTTAAGTTCTGGCCGAGTCACTCAAGAGGTTTTGGCTCGGCTACGCAAGCTTGCCGAGAATACGAAGTCAGGCATTATAACTCCGGAAAAGGCGCTTATTGAAGCCGTAGATATTCTACCATCAGAGGCCGCCGCAATCGTAAAGAAGCTTGGCGCGAATAACCCGCTGGCCGCTCTTCTGATACTTATTTTTATCCTCACTTCGCTCAGCACGGTCGGGAACAACGTGACCTCCGCCTTTAAGGCGGCTCGTCCAAGCGAGCCAGCTCCCCCGGCCATCGTCAACAATAACATCACCGTCCAGAACCACATTGCATCCGGAGATCGTAGCGGTGATGCTGTTGATAAACCGGTCAGCCGGCAGCAACTCAGACGGCTGGAACAGATGCGCAAGAAGCACGAAAATAGAACTAAACCCAGCAAGACAAAATCCCGCGAAAAACGCAGCCCAATGAGTTAAGCGGATCATCGTTCGTCACTCCTATCTTGATCTGGCTTCGACAGGGACCGTCCTAGCCACTATCTTCCCCGCCGGCTTTTGCTGCGCGATTTTCTTTAGCGCTTAGTTGAAGCGTATGGCCTTTACGTCGTAGGTTGGCGTGCGGGGTCAGTTCGCCCAACGCCGTGGGCAGTCGTCGGGAAGCGGCGTCGTCAGCGTAATGCCCGGAGGCGTTGGAGGCGGCCCCTCGCCATCGGCCGGGAGCCAGCGCAACAGCGCATAGACGCCCGGCTTGGCGGCCAGGACGGGCGCAAGCTCTCCGCCCGGCCCCAGCGTCGTCTCTCCGGTCGGCGCGAGCCAGTCGCGGAAATAGTCGATCGCCCATGTCGCGCCCGTGGCGGAGCGTCCCGTCGTCACCAGCGCACCATCTCGCCACACGCCGAGCAGCTCGAAAGCGGCGATCATCGTGGCCTCGTCGGCTCCCCATGCGAGATAATCTGTCACCATGCGCCTCCCGCGACGATCGCGTTGAGCACGCTCGTCGGCGTGCCGATCCTGTAGACCGCCGCCTTGCGTAGCCAGACGTCGGCAAGCGCGGAAATTCCCGAGCCAGGGTTGTGGAGCGTGCGAGAGATCGCGCCCGTCGCCTCGCTCTGCGTCTCGACGATGATTGGATTGCCGGAGTAGCCGGCGGCGAGAGACAGCGCATCGGCGGCGCGCGTGGCGGCGGCGGATGTGGTGGGGATGTAGGAGGTCGGATAGCCGCCGGCCTCGGCTTGCAGCGCGAATGCGTAGAGGCCGGAGCTGCCGTTTCCGGCGTAGCCCTGCGTGCCAGAGACCGCCGCCGCGCCGACGCTCGCGGACGCCGCCGCGGTCGGGGCCACGATCGCCGAAATTTCGAAAAAGCCTTGCGCCATCGGCGTGATTTTGGGACTCGTCGCATTGCTCGTCGCGGCGATGAGTCCAGTCGCCAAGTCGAAATAGGCGATGCGCGTCAGTGTGCCGTCATAGGCGGACACGTAGGCGATGGTGCGCTCGGCCGCCTTGACGATCGCCTTGAGCGCGCAAGTCCCCGCCGCGAGCACAGAGAGCTGGTAGAATTGATGGTTGCCCGTCGTCGCGTCTTCGATCAGCTTGACCGCCGACCCCGCCACGCCATCCGGGCCAGTGAGGCCGACACCGATCGACGAGTGATCCTTCGTCCAGGCGCCGTTCAGAAACGTCTGCGAATATTTCGCGGAATTCGCGCGGCTCGACTCGACGAGCAGCCCGCGCGCCGCGCCCGTGAGCGGATCGTGGTCGAAACGCGCGGCATTGATCGCGGCGCTCTGCATCACGGCGCTCGCATCGAAATAGCTCCCCGTCGTCGCACGCGTGAGCGTGAGCCATAGGGGAAGCGTCGGCGCCGTGAGAGCGTCCCAAAAAGCGAGGCGCGCGCCCGGAGAAAGAGCGACCGCCGCCGAGGTGAGTGAAAGATCGATCCCGAGCACGATCAGTCCCACCCGATAAGCACGGCCGTTGTCCCGAGCGCGAGCAGGCGCACGCCGCGAAAAGGCAGCACCTGGCCCTGAGACATATTGTAGGAGATATCCGTTCCGGCGGCGTCTCGGATCACCGCGACGCCGCCAACATTGACGTAGACGGCGCGCGGGATCACCGCGAGGTCGGCGTTATCCGATGCGACGAGCTGGAAATGCTTCGTCCCGGGGCTCGAAAGGCCTTTGGCATGTGAGTTGAAATTGTCGATGCTCATGCTCTTCCTCTTGCGTTACATTGGGGACTACCGCCTCACATTGTCGGCCAGCACGACCCATGTCCCATCCGCGAACGTGATTGATCCGCCGGTCGCATTCGTGATGACGATTTTCACGACGGCCGGAGTCTGGCCGGTAATGAAATTCGAGCCGTCGAGCGTGTCACTCGCGGCCGACTTGACATAGGCGGTCGCTGTGCAGCCCTGCAGGTCGTAAGGCGCCATCACCTTCACCGGGTCGCCGATCTGGAAACGGTGGTCCAGGATATTGATGTCCGCCGAGATCGCCGATGCGCCATTGGCGATTGCGCCGGGGTTCCATGCCGCGACGGCGCCGACGTCGCGGCCGCCAGAGGCGTTGTGAAATCCGACCAATACGTCATGCGCCAGGCCGCCGTATTTATTTCCAGACACTTCAAATACGGACCCAGTATACAGATTATTTATCACGCGATCTGGGCAAAGAGACCCATACATTATCTCATTGCCGGAATATTGCGCTTTTGTCGCGTATGGATTTGAAATCACTTCAAACCTATGATGCGTCATATCTCCAGTTCTTGCGTAGCGCTCGTATATTTTGTTTCCTCTCCAATCGAAGAACGCGGTTCCCTCGACCCATCCAGAGAGGCTGATCGTATCGTCATATTTATTCTTGGTGATCTCCGACCCGATGTAATAGGTATAAGCGCTTATATGTATTGCAGCATGCGCGGCCAAAAGCCATGTGTTTTTTGCTGTATATATTTCGTTGTCGTCGATAAACGACGCTTGCACGAACGACGATATTCCGCGCCCCGCGTGACGGATATTGTTTTTCGAGGCCTCCATCGTCCCGATTCCGGCCGTGGCGTTGACGCCGATCGGTGCGAAAATCGTGTTGCGCCTGACGCGAACGTCGAAATTCTGACTTCCGGCCGATAGCGCCACGCCGGCGCCGAACTGGCATAGGTCATTCCAGAGCACTGTATTATCTTCGATCACGCTTCGGACGCCTTGCGCGGCGCCGATCGCGGCCTCGATTCCCATGATGGCCGAGCCGCTGACTTTCACGGTATTCGACTTGATAATATTGGGGAATTGCGCCGTCCAGCCGCCGGAGACGCCAGATATGCCGCAATATTCCGCCTCGATCGTATTCCCGACGACATCATGCCTATAGGCGTCATTGTAGTGCAGTATTTCGATGCCCCAAGATGCGCCATTGATCGTATTACGTGACGCCTCGACATCCGAGCTGCCGGACGCCTGGACGCCATGCGTCCTCAAAAATCTCTGTCCGAGGCTTCCGCCGCCAACGACGCCGAATCGCAAATCGATCTTGTTTCCGACGATCTTCGTCTTGCCCGTCGAGGTCGTCGCCGAAATGCCGCCGAAGCACCGCGTCACTGTATTGCCAGAGGCTTCCACATCCACGCAGCCGACAAATATGGCCGCCGCGGCCGGAATGAGGTCGAATTGGCAGTCCCGAATGATCGGCCGCTTAGAGTTGGAGATGAGGATCGGAGAGCTATCCTCCGTAGGCGTCGCGAGTGAGAACGCCGCGAGGTCGTTCTCTATTTTATAGATAACGATCTTGCTGAGATCATAGACGCAGGAAAGGTCGAGCGCGGTGTTATACCACGACGTGACGCCCACGCGCACCTTCATGCCGCTGGCGCCGCTTATGACCGAGTAATACGACGACGAATCTGCTGGCGCATATTCGCCGATCTCCGCTCCGCCCGCGTCATATGTCGTGAATTGCACGCCATTGCCGCCATCACCACTGTAAAATCCCGCCTTGATATCGATCACATAGCGCTTCGTCGGGTCGAGGGAGATCATGCTCGACACGACGTTTCTGGTCGTCAGCGCATTCCAAAACGCGGCGCCGAGACTGAGCGTGAGCATGGAGCCGACCAGCGAATGGCTAAAATCGGAGCCATCGACGGCGCTCGCGCCATTGTTGTAAGACGGTGATGCAAAATCCCCATGCACCCCTGTTTTAAAGACAGAATATTGGTCGGTTTGGGCTATCCATCCGCCGAATTTGACGCCATCGACGCTGAGATCGTCACAGCTCGCGAATGTGATGCTGCCCGCGGAGGTGAATTGGAGCTTGCCTCCGCCATAGATCCACAGCCTCGCGACGCCCGACACAGCGAGAGGCTCATCGATCGTGACCGTCCCGGCAATCAAAATATCGCCAGACGAGGGCAAGGCGGCTTGAAGCTGCGCCTTGGTCTTGACGACTCTGATCGCCGATGTGGAGCCCGCTACGAGCACAGCCCATGACTCGGCCTCTGCGGCGCTGGCCGCCGCCTCCGCCGCCTTGCTGATCGCCGTGGCCGCCGCCGCCGCGATGCCCGTGGATGCTCCCCAGACGCCGCCGCTCTTCGGTCCCCAGATCGCGAAGGCGCTCGTATCGATGGCGTAATCGCCATCGAGTCCGACGCTATTCGACGGAGCCCCGACGGCGGGCCAGATTTTCGAGCCGCGGAAAAGCGTGAGGTTGAGCAGAGGGGCCGTCACCGGGCCGGTAATCGATATCGCCGCCGCGCCAGGATCATTTACGAGAGCAAAGGACCCGATCGCCAGCGGCGAAACATAGCCGAGCACGAAGCTCGAAATCTGCGACCAGCTGCCGGAACCGGACGCTCCGATTTTTTTATAAACGCCGTTGTTGGCGCTGGTCGCATCCGCGAAGACAACCGCATAGACGCCGGCGGCATGCGCGAGATCGGCGTTCAGCGCCGCGACTGTCTCGCGCGGCAGAAATGCCGTGACCTGGCCCGCGAGCGCCATATCGATCGCAGCGTTGAGGAGGTTCTCATATGCACGGATCTCGGATTTCGATGGCATATTGACCCCACTCGACAGGACGCCATCGATGAGGGAATCGCGGTAGGTCAAATTGGCCAATTGCTGTCGCGTCGACATGCGAGCCTCAGAAGGTCGAGATGGTGATGAAGGAAGAGGGCGAGGGATTGCCCGGATTGCCGGCGGTGGAGACGAGCCAGCACTGGACCTCGAAACGCTGCGGCGTTCCGGTGACGCCGGTTATGGTGGGCGAGGTCGCGGAATAGAGCGAGAGAGACGAGTAGTTCGACCAGATCGTCCAGGAACCATCGCCGAGCGGCGCGCTCGTCGAAACGTCGACGGGCCGCGAGCGAAAGCGCGTGTAGCTCGACGTGTCGCCATTGGTCGGCGCCGAAGAGCCGCCGTCGAAATGCGCGACCGCGAGAATTTCCGCCGTCGTCGAGGTGAGCACGGTCGACGACAAAGCCGGCGCGTCGGGAGTCGGCGGGGCGTAAGGATTGACCAGCGTGATTCCGGGGAGGCTCGGATTGATCGCGTCGCGCGGCGAGATCACATCCGCATACATGTCCGCGGTGACGAGGTGGAAGACGCCCTGGACGCTGGAGCCATTCGCGAGCGTGAGCTGCATGACGCGGAACACCGCGTCTATTCCATAGCGCGCGGAGGTGATGCGCACGACGCGCTCGCCATCGGCCTCGAGCATACGCAGCGGACCCGTCGCCGTCAGCTTCATCGGCGTGTTCTGGCGCTTTTGCGCACGGTAGCCGAGGGCGTAGGCCTGCTCGTCACTCTCGACGCCACGCAGCTCGAGCGGCGCGATGCGCTCGCCGACGCGGGCGATCGACGTCTCATCGCGGATCTGCGGCGTCGTGTTGCGCGTGAAGCCGAGGCGCGGCTCTATGTAAGAGGGGATGATGACATTCGACGCCGCATAGACGCCGCTGAGACGTTCGATCTTGATCGAGGAGAGATGCTCGTCCTTCAGCGTGACGGTCGGCTCTTCCCATTGGCCGATGCGAATCCGCACCTTGCCATATTCATCTTCCCAGATCGCGCCGTCGCAGGCGGCGAGGAGATGCTTCAGGACGTCGCGGCGCTCATCCTGCGACGTCCAGCCGAGATGCGCCGTCGCAAAGGGCCGCACGCCGCCGTCACGCGTCGCAACGAGCCGATCGCAATCATTGGCGGCCTGTATGAAGCTCGGCCAATGAATATCGTCATAGGCGAGGCCGAATGCCTCCGGGAAGGTGAGGTAATCGGCGATCTGCAAAACTGCATTGACCGAATAGGTCCATGTGGGATTGTCGACTGAATAGAGGCCGGAGGAGGGGTCGAGGAAGCTCTGCGCAACGTCGCGCGGATCATAGATCTTGGCGCCGCGAAGGACCTGCGAATGATTTGGCAGATAACGCGGGTAGTGCACCATATGGAAGGTGGGCGTCATCGTCGCCCATTTGGTGTAGACGATCGCCAGGCCGCGGCCGAGATGTGTGTCCGCAGACCATACGCCGCCAAAATAGGTCGTGAGCAGGGTCGAGGCGTGACCCGCCTCTGTGGCGTTGCGAAATTCGAGAAATCCGAAGGGGCCGTTGGCGGTGACGATCGGCGAGGGGCCATGGCCCGGCACGTCGATATAGGCGATATATTGGCCGAACTTCATGCCGCTCGACGGCCAGACGATCGCGCTATCGCCGAAGTCGCGCGTGTTCGGATAATAGCCGAAGGCGCCCAGCGTCGGCTCTGTCGTCGCGCCGGTCGACGTGGTGAGCGTCTCGCTGTCGACGATATAGGCCTCGACGCCATCGATCGGTCGGCAGGCGACGCACATGGCGTAGCCGACATATTGGCCGGCGGATTCGCGGAACAGGAGATAGCCGCCGGATTTGTAGCGGCCGTAGCCATAGAGGCGCGGCGGCGTCTCTTGCCCTTCCTGCTCTTGCGGAATCGGCGCTTGCGGAATGGTGAATTTCTGCGCAGCACGATGCGAGCCGGCGAGCAGAGCCTCGGCGCCGAATGTCGCCGCAGTCGTGCCGATCGTGAGGACCGTCGTTCCCACGATCGCGCCGAGCGTGGTGCCGAGCACAGCCGTCCCGGCGATAGCCTCGCCGAGCAGCAGACCGCCGATCGCGACCGCCATTATCCGAACTCCGCCACGCGCAGCACGTCCGGCGCGCTCCATCCAACCAGCGCGTCGCCGGCAAGGGCCAACGCGCAGCCGTCGCGGCCGATGAGGCCGCAAATCGCGCCGCCGCGAACCTGTGGCGCGCGCAACAGCACGGCGTCGCCTTCCGCCAGGCGCAACGGCCGCACGAGTCGGAAGCCGAGCGCGCGGCCGCAAATGGCGAGCGCGCGCACGACGCCATAACGCTCGAAAATCGCGCGCTGGCGCTCGGGCGCGATATCGCCGGCGACGCGCCCGCTGGCGCGCAGATAGGCGAGCACGGGCTCGCTGCACAGCATGCCGGGCATGGCGTCGTAATCGCGCAGGAAGGAAGCGACGGGGATCATCCCGAGAAGACGATGCTCTGCTTTTGGATGAGTTCCTGGACGCGTTCGCAGACACGATCGCCCGCATATCGGGCCTGCTGATCGGCGTCGGTCAAAAAGGCCCAAGGCGCTCTGTTCTTGCCGGCGAGCAAGGGCTGGCAGACGACGGAAATCGCGACTTGATGACCGCCTTCGGTCGGGCCGGCCTCGAGCGGCATGCGATCCATCACCAGCGTGCGGCGACGCGCGCAGGAAATCAGCACGCGCTCGGTCTCGCGCGCGCCGGCGGGCGCGGCGAAGGTGAGGAAATAGATTTCCGCGCGGCGGCCTTGGACCTCGGTCTCTTGATCCTGCATTTTCGCGATGATCGAGGAATCGAGGCCGGAGAGCGTCAGCGTCAGCTCTTGCGTCGCCGCCTGCGTGCCGATCTCGAGCGAGCCGGACATGGAGCCGAGCGCGCCGACGCCTTTGAAGATCGGGCCGCCGAACGCCGTCGCGTCGAGCGGGCCGATTCCGTTCCAATAGGCGTCGGGGCCGGAGAGATAATTCAGCTTGGCGCCGAGCATTATGGAGACCGTATCGCCGCGGATGGCGGCGGCGATGGCGCCGGTGAAAATGCTGCTCATTTCCGACAGATCATCCCCAATAGGCCTCGATAAATTCCAGCGAGGCGCCGCCGATGCGGCCGAGCGAGAGCGGAAAGCTCTGCCCGCGCGATTTCGGCTGGAGAACCATGCGGCAGAACGGATCGGCGAATTCGACGACGTCCCCGATCGCCGCGGCCTCGCGCAGCCAGCGATCGAGCGCGACCTCGTAGCGCTTTGCGACCGTGTCGCTCGGCCAGACGCCCTCGAGCAGATAGGCGCGATCGCCGAGCGACATCCAATCGCCGGCCTCGGGAACGATGGTCGAGGCGACGTCGATCGTGACGCGCCAGCTCTGCGCCGCGGCGGCGAGGGCGATGGTCGCGTCGCCGGCGCCCTGTGAATAGGAGGAGCCGTCCGAGTATGTGGAGCCGTCCGAATGCGTCGAAAGCGGTCCGAAGAGCGGCAGGCCGGCGCGGGCGCGCGGGCCGCGGCTCCAATCCATGACCGGCATATAGACGGCGCCTCCCTTGTCGAGACGCGAATAGAGCGCGCGAAAGAGATGCACGCGGCCGGACCGCGGCGCGGCTGTCGCCAGCGTCGGACCGCGCGGCGAATCGAAGAGGCGGATATCGTCGAGCCGGAAGGAGAGGGCGCCGGAGGGGGACACATTGCTCTGTGGCGGCCCGACGAAAGGGAGCGGGCCGAGCAGCTGGCCATTGACCGCGGCGCCGCCCCAGCTCTGCGGGAGCAGCTTGCGCGGCCAATGGGGGATGGACGGATCATAGGCCATCGCCAATCCGCCTTTTCACCATGCCTGCAAAGGCGCCAGAGACTGGCGCTCATTATTGACGGCTAGCTCGCTCTGGATCATGTAGCGGACCTCGCCATGGGTGGGGTAGACGCGCTGGATCGTGGTTCCTGGAGCATGATTTTCGAAGACGATCTTCGACCCTTGGCCGCCGATCGCGCCGGCGACATTACGCTGTTGCGCGGCGTTGAGGACGACCTCGCCGGGATGCGCGAGGATCGGGAAGCCGCCGTCCGGCGCGACAGGGCCGCCGCCGGCGTAGCGGGGCAGGTGCGCCATGGTGATGAGGCCGCCATCCGCGAATTTGAAGAGGCCGCCGAGAAGCCCGAGCAGGCCGCCGCCGAAGCCGCCGCCGCTCGACCCTCCCGAGCCGCCGCCGCTGGCGAGCAGCCCGAAGAGCCCGCCGACGCCGCCATTCTGGCCTGCAGTTCCGAACAGGCCGGCGAGCGGGCCTTGGCCCGTGAGCACGGCCTTCAGCGCCATTTTCTCGAGCTCCTTGACGACTTCCTTCAGCACATCGGCGAGCTTTTGATGCTCGACGATGAGGCGCTCGACGGAGGATTCGCCCATGTCCGCGAATTGCTTGCGGGCGGCGTCGGCGGCTTCCTGCGCTTTGCGGGCGTCGTCGACCTTTTTGCGCAGCGTCGCATGCGCCTCGGCGAGGGCGAGCACTTTTGTCCGCTCTTCCTCGGTAAGCGCCGAGCCGCGCTCTTTCGCAGCTTCCTCGGCCTTGGCCAGATCGATGGATTTTTCGCGCTCGACGCTCGACTTGCCGATCGCGTCGGCCTCGCCTTGAAGGGCGGCGTTCTCCTTTTCGAAGGATTGCACCAGGCGCTCGACTTGATCGAGCGATTCCCGTGCGGCCGAGCCTCCCGATGAGCCCGAATGCTCATGCCCGAGCGACGGGGCTTCGAGCTGACGTTGCGACGGGCGCCGGGGCGGCGAAGGCGCGTCGACGGCGAGATATCGCGGCCCAGGCTCGCCCGGCGCATTCTCAGCCGCGAGATTTCTCAGCCCGGCCGTGAGCGGAAATTTCTTCGGATCGCCGAGCGCGTTGAAGGTTTCCTCATTGAACGGCTGGATGACCTTCGCTGTGCCGAGCATGGATTCGATCTTATTGACCCATGCCGCCGCATCGGCGATTTTCTCGACAATCTTCACCCAGATATTCTGGAATCCGATCGCCGCGGCGGCGAGGCCGCGCATCGTCGGCGCCATCTCGTTAGAGAGGCGCTCTTGCGCGATGCGCAGCATCTCATTCGATTCCTTTTGCGCATTGACGATATCTTCGCCCCAGACGTAGCCGGCCTCGCGCGACGTCTGGACATAATGCTCGATATCGGCGCGGCCGCTCTTGATCGCATCGACGATCTTGTATGCACTGTCGCCCCATGCCTGCGCCGCGATATTTCCCGCCTCGATCTCGAGCCGCACGCCTTTCGCTTCCTGCCCCGCGCCGCGCATTGCGTCGGCGGCCTTCAGATAATCCTCGACCAGCACGAGGGCCGCGTGATGTATGTCGTCGGACGTCGTCGCCTCGCGAATAAGGCCATAGGCCGCAGTCGGGCGGTTGAGCCCATTCTGCAATTCATCCGCCGCTCGCATGAGGGGGCCGATTTGCTCGGCTGAAATTTCTTTGCGCGCCACCGTTCCGACATGTTCGAGCGCGGCCGCGGCCTCTTGCGCCGTGAGGCCGAAGCGCGCCGCCTGATCCGTCCATGCCTGAAAGACGGTCGACGAGACACCCGCCTTCATCGAGCCTTCGATGATCTGATTCACGCGGTCGAACTGATCGCCCATGATCTTGAAGGCCTCATGCGCGGTGATGGCGCCCGCGGCGATGAGGCCCAGCTGAATCTTGTAATCGGAGAGCAGCTTCAGCCCGATCGCGAGAACGGGATGATGCAGCGCGAACGCCGTCTTCACGCCTTCGCCGGCGAGATTGGCCGCGAGGCGAAGATGATCCGTGTCGCGGGCGAGGCCGAGCAGCTGCGCCGAGACTGTGCGTGTTCCCTCCGCGCCCGCCGAGATGAGGCTGTTGCGCAATAGCGAGGAATTGACGACGGCGGCTTGACCGATCGCCGTCAAATGGCGCGGCGCCTCCGCCGCGAGGGCGGAGAGCGCGCCGCGCAATGCGCCCGTATCCGCGCCGAAGCGCAGGATGAGCGCGCGGCTCGTATCTGCCATGTCAAAAACCCTCTTCCTCGAGGAGAGCGTCGAACCATTCGCGCTCGCTCGGCGCGTCGACCTGGTCCGCGCCATTGCGCGCGGCGAGGCCGCGCATGGCGGCCCAAAAATCGGGATAGCTCATCTCGCGCGTCTCGCGCGGGGAGAGGCCTAGGACTGCGCCGGCGAGGATATAGGCGGAGAGGTCTCCGGCGCGTCGGGCGCGCTCTCCGCCGTCTCTTTTCCCGGCGCGCGCTTCGCCTCTTCCGTGACGCCTTCAATGAGCGCGCGCATGATGGCGACAGCGAGATCGACGCTCTCCGCCAGAGGCCGCGCGTCGACGAGGCGCGAGACGAGCGCCTCCGCGGCGCCCGGCTGCATCTCGCCGCCGCCAATGAGGCCGAGGCGAATGGTCTCGCGAATGTCCGCGTGGCGGAACTCGAGCAGCGCGAGCCGGCGCCAGATCGCGCCGACGCCGGCGGAGCAAAGGTCCTCCAGCTCGCCAATCTCGCCGATGCGCAGGCAGAAGCGCCGGCGACGGCCACCGAACACCGCATAATGCACGGTGGTCGCGGCGCGGGTCTCGGACGTCTCCACCGTCAAGCCGCCGCGACGAAGGTGGGAATGGCGCCCTGGCCCTTGAGCGTCGCGGAAAAGGCCACCGTGCCGCCGTCGCTGCTGGTGAGGTCCAGCTCTTTCAAGACGACGCCGCCAGTGTAGGTTCCGCCGCCATTCGCGCCCGTGCCGGAGAGGGTCAGCTTCACATTATGCGGCGCGCCGTCGAGCCAGCCTTGCAACACGGCATATCTGACGTAATCCGTGCGGCCAGAAATGGACAGCTCCCAGGCCTGCCCTTTGGCGACGCTGACATTGGCCGGGATATTGTCGGGATTTGTCGCGTCGACCTCCATATGGTCCTCGGTGTCGATCGTGCGCTTGAAGCTCTTCGTCGTCGCGATGCAGAGTAGAGTGAATGCTTCCGTGGGCGTCGCGCCGTCGCCCATGGCGATCTTGAATGCAGTTCCGCGCTGAAGATTGGGAAAGGACATATCTCTCTCCTTTAGCCGGCGACGATCGCCGCTATGTCGACATAGACGAGCTTGGGGCTGATCGGCTCGACGACGTCGCCGCCGAGCAAAGTGTAGAGGGCCTGCGCCTGGACGGCCGGCGCGGCGAGGGCGAAGGTCTCGCCTTCGATCGCCGCCACCATGGCGTTCATCGCTTGCCAGGCCTCTCGGCGACCGAAGGCGGTCGAGGCCACATAGAGCCGCAGGCGGAGCAGCCATCCGGCGCCGCAACCACTCTCGACGCGGCTCGCGGCGATCGGGCCGAGATAGGCGTAGGGGCTCGCGACATCCGACGCATTGCCGCGGCTGTCGCGCGGGACCTCGTCATAGAGTCGCGCGCCGAGAATGGCGGCGACGCCGGAATCGGCCTTCAGCGCCTCGATCAGCGCCGTCTTGAATTCGTCGGCGGGAATTATCATGCGCCGATCTCCCAGCCTTCGGCCGAGGCCTCTTCGTAGGGGAGGGCCTCGGCGACGCTCTCGCGCTTCGCAAGGACCTCATTGGCCGCGGGAAAGAAGAAGGGCTGCGCCGCCGTTCCGCCATGGGTGCGGCGGGAGCGCCGATTGCGGACGATCGCGTTTCCGCGCATGCCGGTTACGCCGGCCTGATCGGAGGCGTAGAAGCCCTCATGCGCGGTGATCGGAGCCGCGACGCTCGCTTCGCCGGAGCGCGTGCCGAATTCCACGAAGCGCGCGTAATCCGCGCCTTCCTTGCCGCTCGCCGTCTCATGAACCGCCGAAGCGCGGAACTCGCAATAGGCGTCGAAAGCCTCGCCGCCTATGCCTGAGAGCAGACGGCCGGAGTCGACGGGGACGAGGCCGCGCGCCGTTTCGATCATTTGCGCGAGCGCTTCGCTGTCGCGGCGATGCTGCTTGACCTCCATCCGCGTGACGATGCGCGCGAGCGAGCCCAGCGCATCGGGCCAGCCGAACAGGCCCGAGCCCGTCTGCGGATCCGCGAAATCGACGGCGCCCGAGCCGAGGGAGAAGGCCGCTTGGCCGACGAGGAGAGAGCCGAGCATTTCAGCCTCCGATCTTGCGAGCGACGACAATCTCTATGAAGCGCCGCGTGCGATCCGGGAGAGAGACGGATTCGACCGCCCATTCGCGCCCTTCGACGCGGATGCGATCGGCGACGTTGATCGTCCGATTTTGGGCGCAGTCATAGATTCTGAGCAGCCCGCGCGACTGGTCTTCGGCGAGCCCGGCCTCGACCGCCTTTGCGCCCGAGGCCTGCTTGAAGGATGCGCGCGTCGCGAAGGCGTCCGAGAAATCGCCGCGTGGCGCGCCGCCGGGGTCTCCCATGATGACGGCGCGACGCAGAATTGTGACCGAATAGCGCATGCGTCCGGCGAGCATCGGGAGCCTTTCAGAAATTCGGCGAGCGGAAGGGCGCGACGAGCGCGGTGACAGCGAGCGGCGTTTCCTGCAATGCGGCGCCGAAGCCGGTCACAGCCTCGCGATTTTGATAGAGATGCGAGATCATGAGCAGCGCGGCATGACGGATCGGCGCCGGGACGTCGGCCGCCGTAGCGCCATAGCCGAGCGTCATGGTGATTTTCCATGCCGCTTCGTCGTCGTCGACGCGCGGCCATGCGACGCCTTTGGCGAGGCGCACGAAGGTCAGCTCCTTCGAAATCTTCCGCTTCACCCATTGCCCGCTCGCCAGCGTCTGATAGACGCCGTCCTGCAGATATTCGACCTTGTCGACGGATTGGAGCGGCGCCCGATCGATGACGAAGCCCGTCGCCGGCGGAAGGCCGCGCAAGCGCGGATCGGAGCGGCCATTGTTCTGCGGCGGAGACGGCGCCGCATATTCCCAGACTTGCGTGAGCAGCGGACGGCCGATGATTCCGCTCTCTAGGTCGAAGTGCTGCGTCGCCACGTCGAGCAGCGCCGTCAGCAATCCGTCGTCGTCGCCGAAGTCGGCCGTGTTCGTTTGCCGCTTGGCCTCGGCGAGCGAGACGATCGGCGTCGTCGACGACGAGACGAGATTATAGACGCCGGTCATATGGCCTCCGATCAACTCGCCGGATCGGTCGACGTCGGCGCGGGCTGCTCGGCCAGCTCGGTGAGCTTGGTCGAGAGCTGCTCGGCCAGCGCTTCCGCCTGGCGCTTGAAGTCGTCGCGCTCATCCTCGGCGGCCTTAAGCCGCATGGACGCCGCGACCTTGTATTTTTCGAACGTCTCGACGACGGCGTCGCGCTGCGTCCGCGCCGCGTCGGCCGCCTTGCGATGGACCTCGGCCTCGGCGATGGCGCCGGCTTTCTCCTTCGCCGCGGAGGCGAGCTTGCCGGCGAGGTCGGCGGCCTGTTTGACGAGCCCCTCGCGCTCGGCGGTCACGGCGTCGAGCGCCTTGGACAGATCGGCGACGCGCGCGGCGGCGATTTCTTGCTCCGGCGCTTCGATCGCGAGGCCCTCTTTGATCCATTCGCGCGCGACGTCGTCGGGCTTGTCGATGATATCGCCGGGCAGGTCCGATTGATGCGCGCCGGCGATCGATGTGAGCAGCTTGATTTTCATCGGTTCTGAGTCCTCGGCTTCGTTTCCGCGAGGGAAGAGACGCCCGGCTGCGCGGCCGGGCGCAGCGCGATCAGGTGGCGGACTGCTGCAAGGTGCGGATCGACTCCCATTGCGACGTCGTCGCATTCTTGGCGTCGATCATGCGGCCGTCGGCGCGCGCCCAGGCCAAGAATCCGACCTGTCCTTTCTTCGCATAGGCGGAGTCGGTGAAGCGCAGGATCAGAACATCCATGACGTCGCGGATCATGTATTTGGAGAAATCGCCGAAGGCGATGGACTTCGAATTGGCCGCGAGGTCGGCCATATGCTGGTTGATGACGATCGGCTTGCCTTCGATCTGATAGCCGGTCGACTCGCCGCCGGCGAAGGCCGCCTCGAGCGAGGGGAGGAAGAGCGGACGATTATTGGCGTCCTTGAGCTTTTTGACGGTTTTCCACGTCTTATCGTTCATCATCCATGCGCAGCTCGCCGAGGAGCGATAGGCCGGATCGACCGAATGATAGAGTTCCATGAAGAAATCATAGGCGAGCGAGGTCGTGTTGCCGGTCGGCGCCGTATAGCCGACCGAGGCTGCTGTGACAGCGCCCTGCGGCTGGCCCGTTCCCGTGCCGGTCGTGAAATAGCGATTCTGTCCGCGGGCGACGCGGGTCGCGAGCGCGCGCAAGACGACGGATTCGACATTGACCGCCGCGTCCTGGAGAATTTCCATAGAGACGGGAATGGTCTTCGACGCGAATTTATAGGCGCCGACCGACACGGAACCGAAGGTGAGATCGTCATCGGAGGCCGTGACGCCCTCGGCGACGAGCTCGCCTTCCGCCGCCGTATCGTCCATCGTGCCCCAGGTGAAGGGCTGGCCGCCGGCCGTGGCCAGAATCCATGCGACGAGGCGCATGCCGCCATAGGCCTTCAGGAATTCGAGCAGCGTCGGCATGATGAGCGTCGGAACAAGCACGCCGCCGGTCGCCGAAGAGCCCTCCGCGACGTTCAGGACGCGATTGCGGTTGCGCGGGTCGGCGGCGGAGACAAGCGCCGCTTCCTCGGCCGTGAGCGCGGCGACGCCCTGCGCCAAGGCTTTGGCGAAGGCGGCGCGCGCCTGCGTGACGCGATGCGCGTTTTCGTCGACGCTCTTGCCGTTCTTGTCGCTCGCGGCGCGGGCGTTGAAATCGGTCGCATCGTCGGCGGAGAGCGTCAAAGAATTCTGAACGCGGCTGATTTGGCCATCGATCAGCTCGATTTCGATCAAGACGGCGTCGGCCTTGGCCTCGATTTCCTTCGTATAGTCCTTGGACTCGACCAGATTCTTATATTCCGTCACCTTGCGGGCGCGCTCTTCGCGCAGATTTTTCAGAGACGACATTGCAGGCTGCTCCTTTGGCGGAGTGTGAGACCCCGTGAAGGGGCGATTTCCCGTGAGGGAAGGCGGGCGAGATCAGGCGGCGCGTTCGAACAGCCGCAGCATGCGCGCGTGACGCTCTTGCGAAGTTTTGAGATAGGCGGCGACGGGATCGGCCTGCGGCGGCGCGAGCAGCGCCTTCGGCGGATGGTCGTAAGCCGAGAGATCGAAGCGGCGCAGATTGCTCGCCGGGGTCGTGCGGGCGGCGACGCGGTCGCAGAATTTCATTTCGACAGCCTGTTCCGCCGAGAGCCAGGTCTCGGCTTTCATCATGGCCGTCAGCTCTTCGACCGAAAGGCTCGCGCGGGTCGCATATTGGCTCGCGATCGAATCGCGGATGGCGTCGAGCATGTCGGCGCAGCTCCGCATTTCGTCCGCGTCGCCCCAGGCCATCGACTCGGGATTGTGGATCATCACGAAGCCGCCGGGCGCGATTTCGATCTCGTCCCCGGCGAGCATGAGCGTCGACGCGGCCGAGGCGGCCATTCCGTCGATATGGGCGATGACGCGCGCCGGATGCTGCTCGAGCGCCGTCTTGATCGCCGTCGCTTCGAAGACGAGGCCGCCGGGGGAATTGATGCGTAGATGAATCGTCTTCGCCGCGAGCCCGCGCACGCCGCGCACGATTTCCTCGGTCGTCGGCTGATCCCAACCGCCGATCACGTCATAGACATAGATCGAGGCTTCATCGCCGTCGCGATCCGGGTCGAAGGCGGGATTGCTATCGTCGTCGCCATCCCAATCGGGATCATAACCTCTGACGATCTTCGGCTTGCGGCCGGGACCGTTCGAGGCCAGCAATTTCAAGAGTCGGCGCATGGGCATGGCGTCACTTCCTCGGCTTTCGCGACGTGCGGGATGAAGATTGCTGCGGCGGCTCGGGCGGCGGCGGCCCTTGCTTCACGCCTTCCTCGAGCGGCGGACCGCCGTTATGGCCGATCTGCGGCGCTTTGCGTTCCCAGGTGACGAGCTTGTCGGCGCTCGGATCTTTCGACGGCCCCATGTTGAGCTTTTGTCGGACCTCATTCGCCGTCATCACGCCGGGGCCGTTATTGCCGCCGAGCGCGATCTGGAAAGCTTCCATGCGCGTCTTCATATCGCCGCGCACGAAGCCTTCGCGGTCGAATTCGGCGACCTTTCCATCGGGAACGAGCTTCTCATTGACCTCGTCTTCGATGGCGCAGAGATGCGGGCCGAGCGTGAAATCGACGAAGGCTTGCGTCTGTTCCTCGAGGCCCTTGCCGAAGGATGTGGCCTTGTCGGTCAGTCCGGCGAGATGCGCCGGCACGCCGAAGATGCGCGTCGCGATATCCTCAACGCTAAAGCGGCGCGTGTCGAGCAATTGCGCGTCCGCGGCATTGATGCGCAGCTCTTTGAACTCGCCGCCACCTGTGAGCACGGCTGGACCCGAGAAGCGATTGTCCGCACCATGCTTGCTCATCCAATGCTTGCGGATTTCGTCGGGCTGATCTTTCGCGACGCTCGAGCCGGCCGGATAGCTGATGTAGCCGTCCGGCGACGAGCTGTTGTCGAAATAGGCCTTTGCGAATTCGTCGGCGGAAATGCCGATCCCGACGCTCATCGCATAGGCCGTGAGCGGCGACATGGCGCGAAAAATCTGCCAGATCGGCGAGCCCGGAATATGCAGCACGTCGTCTTGTGGCGCGACGATCAAACGCCCGTCGTCGAGCGTCATCGTATAGACCTGGACGGGCCGCCCTTCGATGCGGTCGAGACGAATGCCGGTCCGCGACCATGGCACGAAATGCAGCTCATAAGGCTCGGCCGAACGGAAGGATTTGCGCTCTATCCAAGCGATTCCGTTGCCGTTGAGCAGCATGTCGGCGACGACAGAGCGCCAGAACATGGAGGCCGAAAGCCTCGCGTTCGGCCGCTTGTCGAGCATTTTCGCGAGCGGCGATTTGCGCTCGCGGACACGATGGCCATCGTCATGCTCATTGAACAGCGCGAAGGGAAGCATGGACACGCAACCGGCGATCAGCCGGACGCAGCCATAGACAGCGCTATGCGTGAGCGCCTTATCGGCGGAAACATTGTTCGTCTGCGGTCCGAACAGCTTTTCGAAGGCGAGCGGATCGGAGAGCGGATAGGTCGCGGTCGTTCCCGAATTTTCGACGGCGCCGCGTAGGTCGCGCAGCTCTTTTTTGAGCCGCAACATTTCGATTTCGCGGCGTAGGCGTGCGCGCTTGCCCATTCGGAGCCTTCAATAGTCGAGGAAGCCGGAGCCTGCGGCGGGCGCGCCGTTGAGCGCGGCGACATTGGCGGTTATCGCGGCGGCTATGCCGTCGATTTTCTCGCGCGAGGCCGCCTTGTCGGGCGAGAAATTCATGTTGCGATCGAATCGAACGAGCGCGTTTTGCGCCATCCATCGCAAGACGGGATGGCCGCCATGGTCGAGCAGTCCGGCGAAGACGAGGCGCTCGAAATCCTTCGACGCTTCGCCGAGGCTGGGGATTCCTTGGCGGACCTTCAAGAACAGCTCGGCGTCGACGCCTTCGTTTTGAAGATCCGTGTAGAGCTTCGTGGCGTTCCACGGGTCATAGCCGATCCGGCGCACGTCATAGAGCTCGAGGCCCTCGACGATCGCCGCTTGCACATAGGACTGATCGACGTAATCGCCGGGCGTCGCTTCGATGGCGCCCATTTGGAGCCAGCGGTCGTAATTGACGCGGTCGCGTTTCGAGCGGACGTCGATATTGTCCGCCGGAACCCAGAAGCGCGCGACGAGGCGCGCCTTGCCGCCAGGCTCTTCCGGCAGAAACCACCAAATGAGCGCGGTGATATCGGTGGTCGACGATATGTCGAAGCCGCCGACGCAGGCCTTCCCGCGTAGCTCTTTCGAAAAGCGGCGCCAGCCGTCCTTTTCGCCGCAGGCGTCCCATTTCTTGATCGGAAGCCATCGCGAGATCGCCTCGACCCATTGATTGAGATGGTAGCGGCGGAAATGCGACTCGGCGCGGGGATTGCCTTTCGCAATGCGCGCCTCGCCGCGCAGAAAGTCGAGCGTCGGCGAAAGGCCGAGGTTCGGATTGACGCGGCGCCAGACTTCCTCGTCTTGCCAGTCATCATCCTCGCCGGCTGCGAACATGACGACGAGCGTCGACGGCTCGTAAATGCCGGCGCCTTCGTCGGCCTCGGCGGTCGGCGGCGCAATCGGGCCGGCGAGAATTTTTTGACTCTCATCGAATAGTTCCCAGCCCGTGAGCGCGCTCTTCAAGCCCGCTGTCGACGCGAACAGCTCTATCGGCTGCAATCGCGCGCCCATGCCCTGCCGCAGCGTCGTCGCCAGCTCGCGCGAAATCCATTCGTGCATTTCGTCGCCGACCGAGATGGTCGGCGAGCGGCCGTGCTTTCCCTCGACCTTGCCCGGAAGAAGCTGGAAACTCGCGCGACATTCGGGAATCCATAGGGATTTGCGGAAAATGCCGATCGAGGACTTGAGGCTGTCGTTCTGAACGACGATCGCCTTCATCTTGTCGAAGATGATCTTCGCTTGATCCTCGTTTCGCGCGAAGACGAAGCCCTGTCCGCCGACGACGCCCTCTAGCACCCAGAAGAGCAGCGCGAGCGCGGCGAGAAATTCACTCTTGCCGTTCTTGCGCGGAATCCACAGCATGAGACGGCGGAAGAGCCGGACATGCTCGAAACTCTTTTCATGCGTTTGCGGGTCGAGAACTTCGACGGGAACCTTCCAGCCGACGAGCAGGCGGACCGTGATTTCCTGCCAGAAGGCGAGACGGAAGGGAGCGCCGGCGAAGCGATCGTCGGTGAGCCGGAATATTTTCGGCCATAGTTCGACGATCGCATCGGACTTCGCCGCATCGAACCAGGCGCCGGGAACGCGGGCGGCGCGGCGCCATGTGATGCTCGGCCATTCCCAGCCGAGGGCCGACGCCTTGACGATCCAATCCGGCTCGGGCGTGAAGGCGTCGCCGGCGACGCAGGTGAGCGCCGCGGCCGAGGCGTCGCCGGCCGGGAGCGCGATATCCATGCGCGCTTACTGATAGGTGCCGGGCGGCGGCGAATCGAAGCGATTGGCGAGGCCGACGATCCCGTCTTCCGCCTGCGGCGCATCTTTCGACGGCTGCTTGGGGGCGCCGGGCTGATCGAAGAGACCGCCGCCGAGGCCGCCGGCCTGCTTGCCGATGAGGTCGAGGCGGTCGAGCGGCGTGAGGCCGAACCGTTTCGAAAATTCGAGGATGAATTTGACGGCCGTGTCGCGGCGATCGACGGCGGGATTGTTGCGCGGCATGCGATCGCCGGAGACGGTTTTGACGAGCCGAGAGAAGCCGTTTTTGTTTATGTCCGCCTGCGCGGCGACGAAGTCCGCGTAATAGACGCAGAAAATCGCGAAGGAATGGCGGTCGAGCGGCGCGAAGAGGTTCAGCTTCGCGAGGCGGGGCGCGTATTCGCGCCAGATCGTGAGCGCCGGGAGAAGGCGGCCGTCATTGAGCAGCGCCGGCGGCGCGAGCGTGTCATCCGATTCGGCGGGGGCCGCCGCGAGCAGCAACGCGAGCGACTCGGCGTCGGCGATCTGACGATCGGTCTTCGACCGCCGCTTGCCGGGATAGGCCTTTGCCGCTTGCAACTCCGGCGGATCGCGACGACGTCCCATAAGTTCCTCTCGACGCTCCAAAAAAACATTTCCGCGGATTTTGCGGCGATTTGCCGGAGCTTGACCAACCGGTCGCGGGCAGGGGGCTGGGAGGTTTGACCGCCCCCCCACCCTGGGGGCTGTTCGCGATCTGCGGAGGCGGTCGGCGGCGTCAGCCGCGGCGCGTCTCGGCCTCTTCGCGCTGCTTGTCGCGGTTGTGGTGGAACTCGCACAGCGATTGAAAGGGGCCGTTCCAGAACTTGTACGCGTCGCCGCGATGCGGCTCAACGTGGTCGCAGACGCTCGCCGCGGTCACGACGCCATCGGCGAGGCACATGCGGCATATGGGCTCGCTCGCCAATTGCTGCGCACGGATGGCGCGCCATCGTGCGAGCCCATACCATGCGCGCCACGGCGCAGCGTCACGACGTCGGCGCTCATAGTCCGCGTCGCTCACCGGGCGCGCGTCGACGGCGGAAACGGGAAGAGCGCCGCGCCGACCGGCGAGGCGAGGGGCCTTGGCCATTGGCTCTAGCCACCATTCTAAGCCGGATAGATTTGCGCATGCTTCGCACTTGCCCGCTTTGCGGGTCTTGCACGTCTGCCCCTCGGACGCCTTGCGGCATTGCACCAGGGCTCGCGTCTCCGGCTTTCGTGCGCATGGGCGCCGGAGGGCCTAATCGTTCTGGCTGTGTCTCTCGCCGCTATCGGACGCGCCTCACGCGGCGCATTGCTCCAAGCGATCGAGATAGCCGGAGTCGAGAGGTATCTCTATCCAGCGCCCGAATGCGTGAATCTCTATGTGCACCGAGCCGCAAGAGTCAACGCCCATGACGCGCCCGACGCTTCCCATGAACGGCCCAGCGGACACGCGCACGCGCATTCCAGGCGTGAATATGATCCCACGCCGATCCGGCAAAGCTGAAGCGCCGCGCAGGAAATCCATCCATTCCTGCGGCACGATCGCCGGCCTATCGGAGCCGGCGCGCGCGAGAAACCTGTGCACGCCTTCGGTTGTGGATATCGACCAGATCATCGATTCCGAGCCCGCCATTTCGAGGAACAGATAGCGGCCGAAGCGCGGCTTCCATTGCGGCTTGCGCTTGCGCGCTCCCGATTCGCGCACGGTGGACGTCACGCGCACAAGCGGACGCCACACCGCATAGCCCGCCGCCGCGAGCTTGCGCGTCACGTCGAAATCCTTTCCCGCCACGCATTCGAGAACGAACCAATCGCCCATAGCCAGCCTCATCGCCATCCGCCGAATTCTTCCACGCCACGCAACCGCGCTTGCTCACTCGGCCGCTTTCGGCCCCTCTCGCGCCGCCGTGGACGGCGGCCATTCGGTCGGCCGGACATAGGCCTCGCCAGTCGGATAGTTTTTCACCTCGCGCCGCCAATCGACGCCGCGCTCTGCGTCGTATCGCGCCCACGCCGCGTTTTGCTTCGAGCCACGTCGAATGAGCACGCCGCCATATTTCGCCCGCTGCGCCGCATGCAGCGCCTCGAGCTGCGTGCGCATGTCCGATTTCTTCGCGGCCTCGGCGGCCTCATGCTCCAGGAAGCCAGTCCAGTCGCGATCGAGGAGCCAGTTGCCGAGATGCTTGCGCAATTTGCCTTCCGTCTCGGCGAGATATTTCGGCGCGATGCGAATGGCGTTCTCGCGATCCTCGCTGGACAGCCCGAAGAACGCCGTCCGCGCTTTGCCTGGAGACGCGCTCGGCACGAAAGGCCAGATCGCCTTGAGCGCCTCCCAGCGCCGTTCGGCGGCCCTCGCTTCGTCGCGGAGCGAATCCGGCCCCATTTCGCCCCGCGCAGCGGGGGTAGGGGTTCTTACGATTAATTGTCGGTTCATATTGGGGGTAGCAGCAGTGCGACCACCCCCTTGCAGTTTCGGGAGGGGGTGGTCGCAATCTGCTAGGGGGTGGTCGCAATCTGCTAGGGGCTCTATTCCGGGCGTTTGCGCGGTTCCGTCCTCTTCCGCAGCGTCCGCGCGCGCGCGCTCGACGCTCCATCCGAGGCTCTCGGCATAGGCGCGCGTGTCGTCATCCATCAGCAAAATGACCATATCGCTCGAGCGCGAGCCATCGCCGCGCAATCGTGCGATCCGCGCGATCATCGTCGCGTCGGCGAGTTCCGCGAGCCGTCGCCGCACAGAGTCGATCGAGACCTGCATATCTTCGGCGATTTCGGAGAGCGGATACCAGCTGCCGCCCTTCTTGTCCGCGTAATTGGCGAGCATGATGAGCAGATATTTCGCGCCAGCGGATGGCGCGTGGGTTTTCTTCGCCCAGGTGAGCGCTTCGATGCTCATCGCGCTATCCCCTGCGCTCGCAGGATTCGCGCCTCCGCGCGCGCATTGAGCGCGAGCAGATCGAGATGATAGAACAAATCATAGTCTCTCCATTGATCGTGGAGGCTCACTTCGAGCTCCATGCCCGCGCGCTCGAGCGAGCGCAGCCATATCTCTTCGTCGGAGGCCTCTCCTCGCAGCCCCAGCAGCTGCTCCACCTGTTCGCGATAGGTGAGCCCAGCCAAGGCGTCGACGCGCTGTTGCAGGCTCATTGCGTCGCGCTCCCATCGCTCTCGGCGGCGCAGCTCAGCCATGCGGAGAATTCCGCCTCGACGGCGCGCCAGCGCTCGCGCGCCGCCGCGTCGAGATCGAAATTCTTCCGACTGGCGACGTCGCAGCGCTCGCGCAGCGAGATCGCCGCGGCCTCGGCCGTCTCGACGCCCAAAAATTTTTGAAACGCCACTTCCGCGCAGCGCATCGCCGCGCGCCGCGCGAGCGGGTATTCGCAAGGCGTTTTGCTGTTCACGGGCGCTTGCGCCGGCGCATAGCGTGGCGCGGAGGGAGCAGGCTCGCCGATCGCGCCGCGCTCGCGCGCCGCCTTGCGGCAGGCGATGTAGGCGCGCAAATCGGCCTCATTCTCGGAGAACATATGCAACAGCGAGTAGGCGCCGACGAGACATTCGGCGAAATATTCGCGCTCTTTCGGGCGGCTCGGCAGCTTTTCGGCTCCCGTGAAAACCGCATGCGCGCGCTCTACCGCCATCATTCGCTCGGAGATCGAGATTCGCCGCCCGCTCATGACGCCTCATTTCCCCATGCGTCCCAGCCGGGCCGCGGCGGACCGCGGCGGTTCAATTCGATCTTCGGCAAGCTCGGAAAATAGCTCTCGATGATCTCAGCGAACCGGTCCGGCTTGGCGCTATGCGCGCCTTTCATTTCATGCTGCATGGCGTTGTATTTTTGATCGCCATGCGCCGGGCAAGGCACGCAGCCTCGCACGCCGATCAACAGCTCTTCGGCGTCGTCGAGAACCCAATAGCCATTGCCTGCGACGACTTTGTCCCACACGAAGCGAGCTTTGTATTCGAAGCCCCAATGCTCCATCACTGTGAATCCGTGACGCAGAAACGGGCCGGTCACCCACATGAAGATCACGCAATCATCGGCGGCGATGCTCGGCACATCGAGCGCCATGATCGCGTCGAGCGTCATCGTCGGATAATGATTGTCGGCCGCGCGATCGAGGCCCGCCTCGGAATGCGTCTCGAATCTCCAAGCCGGGTCGCAATATATGAGGCCATAGCGCTTCGTCGGCCATGCCGCGATCTTCGCGCCCAGCTCTCTTTCCCGCGCCGCGCGTCGCTGGCGCTTCTCCATTTGCCGCTCGGCGCGCGTCATAGAGCACGCTCGCACGGACTCGCTCACGGCGGCGTCGACAGATGTTTCGAATTGCTCGGGCGGCAGGCGCGCCAGCTCTTGGCAGCGGCTCGAATCGGAGCGGGTGAGATTGAGCGACTCCAAAGAAAATGTCGCAGGCTGCGACATTTTCGGCCGCCCGCGCGTCGCTCTTTCGCCGGCCTCCGCCAGTTCGATGAGCAGCTCGCCGAGCCGCCGCGCAGCGAGCCGCTTATAACGCACGGCCCGCGCCACCAGCTCCTTGTCGCGCGAATGCCGCGCGAACACTTCGAGCGCCGCCGCCTTGTCGCGCTCGCTCTTGGCTTCCGCCGCCGTGGTGATGCGCGCGAGATCGCGAATGATCGCGTCATAGAGGGCGAGATCGGTCATCGCGCCTCGCGCCAGCCGATTAGATTGCGCTTCATCTATCGCCCCGCCGCTGATCGAGCGCGCTGCGGCCAGGCGGCGGCTCGCCGGGCATGACGAGCGCGCGACGTCTCACCAGCGGCGCTGGCGCCGGCGCAGCGCCGACCGCACGCGCTACAGGCGCTGCGACGACGGCGGGCGCGGCCATCGCCACCGCTTCGCCCGCTCCGGGCTTCGCGAAATCCTCCGGCAGAGTGAGGACGAGCCCCCCCTCGGTCACGCGAAAGCGCGCCTCGACTTCGCGCCGCGTCTCATTCGGCCACACATTGACGACGCCGAGCGTGATGACGCGCACACCCTTGATTTCGGCGGCCTCATAAGACCCGCGCGCCGCATCAGCGACGATGCGCAGCAGATTGCAGCCGGCCCCGGCGATCTGCACGCGGAAGCGCGGCTCATGCGCCGAGATCCATTCCGCCGCCTCGCGCCGAAGCACGATGCGCGCACGAACGCGCGGCGGCTCGCTATTCGCCCGCGTGTTTCGCCCGCGCCAAATGGATAGCGTCACGGTCACATCCGGCTTTCGCGCGCCGCCATGGCTCGGCTTCTCGAGGTCGGCCCAATCCTCATCGTCGAAAGGATCGCAAGACATTTCCGCGCCGTCGCTCATTGCAGCTCCCCGTAATGCGCCTTGCACGCGAAGACGATTTTCACGCCCCTATGCAGGCTGCCGAAACCGAGCCCCGTCGACGCGCCGCAGCGAAAGCAGAGATGAGCGCGCGGAGATTTGAGGTCGGAGACGCCGAATTTCTCGACGATCTCCGCGCGCGTCATCGCCGGTGTCGATTTTTCCGCCCGACTGGCAGGCCGCAAAAATCGACTTCGCGCCGGCGCGGCGTCGCCGAAGAGGTCACTCATCGTCGCGGCTCGCGGCTTCGCCGAGCGGCGTGTCCATGAAATCGCCGAGCGCGTTCAGATAGAGGTCGAGAATCTCGGCCTCTTCGTCGCGCTTGTTCTTATCGACGCGGCGGAGCGCGACGATCTTGCGCACGATCTTCGGATCGAAGCCGACCGATTTGACCTCGCCATAAACGTCTTTGATATCGTCGCCGATCGCGGCCTTTTCTTCATTCAGCCGTTCGATCCGCACGATGAAATCGCGCAGTCGCCCGCCATCGACGCTCAGCAGCGCCGACTTCACAGCGACCTCGCATCGATATATTGCGCGGCGACGTCGTCACGCTGCGCGTCGCCGATCGAGCCCGCGCACGCATGTCGCGCCATAGCGTCGTGATAGGCGCGATATTCGTCACGGGAGATCGACCGCACGCCGCCGACGGTCCATATCGCGCCCGCTGTCGGCTGATCGCCGCAGGGCGCCGGCGTCGCACGCGCACGGCAGCCGAGCACGATGCGATCGAGTCGCCGCGATGTCACGCGGAACGGCCATGAAACGGCCCAGGCGCAGCCAGAGCACAGGTCGCGCGAAAGCGACGCGGCCAGAGCCGCGCGCAGCCAGAATTTGCGCATGAGATAATCTCAGCGTTCGAGTGAGCCGAACTCGGATTACCGACTGGACCGGAACTACCGACTGGACGAAGACCCGAACTCTTCCTCGAGCTTACGAACGCTCTCGAGAAAACGCGCACGCCGTTCGGAAATCGCCGCCTCGAGCAGACTCTCGGGCGCGTCGCCGATCACACAGACGAGAAAATCCGCGCCGAACGCGCGGATGAGATGCAGCAAGGCGAGAAAATCTGGCGCGCATTGCAGCTGTAGCCATTTGCGCACGCGGTCGGATTTCACCGCGCCTTCGGTGATCGCCTCGACCGCCTCGGCCGTCTTGCTCGGAAACGCGCGCAGCAAATAGGCGACGAGCCGCTCCAATGCGCCGCGATCCAGCGCGCCGGAAAACTTTCCAGCGTTTGTGGAAAGGTTTCCAAATTTCGACGAATCTTTTCCCACCGAAACCCCCGATGCTGCGTGCATCGAGGGGCTTGGAGCGAGGGAGAATTCGTCGATAAGGCGCATGGCTCGATAGGCCCTAGGCCGCAGCGGCGTTGGCGCGCCGCCCCGGCAATATTGTGAGGCGAGAGACGACAGGCCGGCGCGCGGGGGCGCGCCGGCGAGACACGAAGAACGGAACGACAAACTCGGACAACACAGACGCACGCAAAGCAGACGCAAAAGACCCCGAGGCCGAAGCCTCGGGGGAGTGTGGGAGGAAACGCCCTAGGAGGGCATGGCCGCTTACGGCGGCCAGTCGCGACGCGCGGGAAAGAGCGGGAAACCCGCGCGAAGAGGAGGGCGGGGCGCTTGCGCGCCCCGCCGGTTTCGCCATCATCGGGAGCGCAACCAACCCAGCGAGGACGAAAATCATGTCAGACCCTTTGCAAGCCGCCTTAGACGCTCTGGAATTGAACGAAGACGGCTCAGTAAAGACGCGTCCGGTCCTCGGCTGGACCATAACTCCGGTTGCTGGAATGTCCGTGTTATTGCGCATTCTCTATGCAGAGACGCCAGCGGAACTGAAAACGGGAGGCCAAAACCTTCAGGTGATCTTGACGCCTGCGCAAGCTCTCGATCTCGCGCAGTCACTCGCAAAGCCGGCCATGCATATCCTCTCCGCGAGCGAAGGCCCGGGAAAAGGAAGTTGAGCAGAGATCGGTGGCGGCGACGAAATATGCGGTCGAGCGTCGCCTGCTGTTGAGGAGAGAGAATGGCCTCCCCTTCGGGGGCTCGGCAGGCTTCTGAAGTCAGGGGATAGCCGAAAAGGCTCATCGCGCTTCCCCCTCGCTCTCGCGCTTGACGGACGAGCGCAGGGCGCGGCCGTCGGCGACATGGCCGACGGCCTCGAGCAGGGCGCGCGCATCGACGATCGATAGGCGGAGCGCCAGCTTGTCGCCGCCCTCGACGCGGAAGGCGAGGAGAACGGATTGCAGAGCGCCGCGCTCGACCGCGACCAGCTGGCTACTTAATGGTGCCATTTCCGAGATCATGCGTCGGCCTCGGGCGGAAAAGGGGAGGGGATCGGAGCGACCGATGAAGTCGGACCAACTCGACCAAGCACGCCTAGCGGTGATCCACTCTCCGCTTCCAGCAGCTTGAGCCGCCATGCGGCCGGCACGCCACGGCGACGCCATTTAAAAACGTTCGTCTTCGAAGCGCCCAGCGCGAGGAGCTTCGCTTCGACGTCCTTTGTGAGAGCGTTCTCGACCATGGGTGAATGAATTGGACAAATTGTCCAAAATGTCAAGGCCAATATGTCCAATCAATTCTGTGGACGTTTTGTCCATAATCCCCGCATGACGACGAGCAACGAGGAACTGATCTTCAACGACGCATTCTGCGCGCGGGTGAAGCGGCTGCGCGAGGAAAAAGCGTGGTCGGCCGAGCAAATGGCAATCGCGCTAGGCATCCCGCCAGACCGCTATCGAAAATACGAAGGCCGCTCCCCCATGCCTCAATATTTGATCCCTCGATTCGCTGGCGTGGTGGGGAGAAGCGTCGAATACATATTGACCGGCCGGGAGGAGAAACGGCTTCCGGCGGCTGAGGGGCTGCTTAAAAAAAGAGCTTAAAGCCAAGCGCTAGCTCGCTCGCCACGAGGCAGATTCATGAGCCAAAGTTCATTATTTTTCAGTTTTTTGGCGTCTTTCATTATTCTTCCTAGCGTCGCAATTGCCGCATGCCAAGATATTGCCAACGATGCTGATCGCCTCAAATGCTACGACGCCGCGTTTCGAAATGGCGTCAGCACATTCCCGGACAAGTCAACGATAGCGACGTCTTCAACGGCCGCGAACGATACGGGCGCATGGACGGTCGAAGAGACTACAGACCACCTCTCAAAGCAGCGGAAGGTTATATTCTATCTTCAATCAGACCGAGCGCAGGTATTTAGCGACCCATTTGCGCAATCACACAATGCGCTGTTGATCTTGACGTGTGATTATAAGAAGCCAAATCTCATTTTCGCGTTCACGAAGCTTGTCGCCGGAAGTAGAGGTGTTTCGGCCTCTTATCGAATTGGCGAGCCGCCCGTTAAGTCCTCGAGATGGAAGGCATCACAGGATAACAAGGCTTTTGGACCCTGGGACAGCCCCGAAGCGGCCAAGATGATCGCCGCGATGCTGGGCTCTGAAGACATGGTGGTTCGGTCGGACGCGGAGACTTTCGGCAGCACCGAAGCGACCTATCGACTAGCCGGACTCAAGAACATATCCGCCAAATATCCCGGCGCTTGCGGCCGTCCTTGATCCTCTCAGCCCGGGCAGTTTTTCGCGGCCATTTGTGATTGTAGCGCGAGGTCCCGGCCTTTTACGACGGAGAGTTCGGCCTCTTTATCCGCTCCTGTCATCGATGCGAGCGGCAGCCCGATGAAAATCACGCCGATAGTATCATTCGAGGACGCCCGATCCTGCGCCATGGATAGAGCCGTTAGGGTTTCCATGTTCCGTATGCGCGCCGCGGCAAGCTGCGGGCAGGCCGCGTGCTCGAATTCGGCGGTCGGGACCGGGGACGGCAGAACCTTATCGGCGCCCTTCGCGCATGCAGACAACGCTCCAATCAACAATAAAACTCCACAACGGCGCATCCGAAACCTCTTTGGCGTGTGAACGCGAGCAATCTTTCCAAAAGCTTAAACACGGCCTTTAGCCGAAGCCAACGGGGCGATTCGCAGGAACTGGCCAGATCGGCCAATTCTACGCCAATTGAAATTGGACAATTTGTCCTTGACGAGTTGGACAAATCGTCCAATTATTCCCCATCGCCACGCCCCCGCTCGCGATGGAGCCCCTCATGTCCCGACCGCCCAAATCCAAACCCCAGACAGCCGCGCCCGAAACCGCAGCCGCGTCCGCGCGGCGCGCGACGAAGCGCCGCAAATCCGGCGCATCCTCGCGCAGCCGTCGCGTCGCGAAAACGGCGACGGCTCTCGACACGGCCGAGCGATCGCACGCCGAGACCATCCTGGAAGCGCAGGCCGCTCGCATCGCGGCGCTGGAGGCCTCGCTCGCCGAGGCGATGCGCGAAAATGCCGATCTCGCCCGCCGTCTCGCTCGCGCATATGCGGAGACCTGCAACGCCGAGCAGGAGGCGGAGCTTTTGCGTGCGGTCGTCGTCGAGACGGCAATCTCCGCCCACGCCAATGGCAGCGACCTCCGCGCCGCCGCCAAATCCCGCAACATCGCCAACAGCCTCGAGCGCGCCCACACCTTGCATTCCGGCGGCGCCATGGCCGTGACCGATGGAGTGCTGCGATGAGAGGCGAGAGAACAGCGTATTCGGAAATGTTCGACGCGTTGCATAATGCGCTGCGCCCCGAGCTGCGCGAGAAGCATAGCAATGGGCTCGGCATATGCGCTTTATTCGCCGAAGAGATGGAGACGCGCCGCGTCGAGCGCGAGGCCGAGCGCGCCGCATGGGCGACGGATCAAGCCACATGGCGCGATGAGCTGGAAAGTTTGCGCGCCTCTGCGAAGCAGGCCGACAGGGCCGTCGCGGAAGCACACGCCGAGATCAACGCGGCGCGCGGCAGAATTCAGGATAAGCAGAAAAGCTATGTCGCATTGCGCGAGGCGATCCTCGCGACCTTGCGTGACGATCTGCGCACATGGGCCGGATCGGCAGAGGATCATGATTTGATCCAGGCCTTGCGGATCGAGCTGACGAAGCGCGACGAGACGCTGCTCCAATATCGCGAATATTACGAGTCCGCACAGCGCGACGCCGAGCAGCGCAACGCGCAGCTCGCCGCAGCGGGAGAACGCGAGGCGAAGCTCACGCATGATCTCGCGCTCGCCAACGCCGCGACGGAAGAACTGCAGCGCCTCAACGCGGCGCATCGCGCGACGATCGACAATTACCAGCGTCATTGCGCCGACCTTCAGGCCGCAGGCGTCGAGATGATGCTTCATTTTTCCAAGCTGTCGCAGCGCGATCGCAATCGCGTCGACCATCATCACGTCACTGCGTCGCTTCGCGACCATTTGCCCCTTTAGCCGTCGAGGCTCGCCATGCGCGACATTTCCCCTGATAGCGATTTCATCCTCATCCGCTGCGCCGTCGCTTCCATCCCCGCGACGCTGGACCTCGACGATGAGCCGCAGTTGCTCCGCCATCTCATCGACGATGACACGTTGTCGCTTCGCGAAGCCATTCGCCTCGCGCCACGCATCGGCCACTTGGCGCGCCACGCTCGCACCTTCGGCCTCGCCGATGCGCTCGCGCTCGGCCAGTCGGAGCAGGCCCTCGCGCCGCGGCCGAGCGCCATCGTCGAGCAGAGGAGCGCCGCATGAGCCCAGATGATTTCACCAAGCCGCCGCGCCCGCACGGCCCGCGCGAGCGCCTCGCCGCCGCCAGCCCGGCGCGACGCCGCGACACGATTTCCTGCGCCGCGCGCCCCGTGCCGGAAATCCGCGCGATCTCCAAGGAGCGGCCGGACGCGCTGTGCACGAGCCGTCGATATGACGGCACGCCCACCGTCACGGTCTCTCTGCCCCGCCTGGCCTTTTTGGAAAAGGACGTCCGATGAGCGAGATCATTGACGAAGAGCTGCCGCTTTCCCTCATCACGCGCCTGTCGCCGCTCAATCCGCGCCAGGACATGGACAGCGACGTCTCGACGCTCGCGGCGACGATCCGCGCGCGCGGGCTGTTGCATCCGATCCTGGTGCATGCGCTCGCCGGCGAAGGGCTCGGCGAATTCGCCGTTCTCGCGGGCGGCCGTCGGTGGCGCGCGCTGCGCTCTATCGACCCGGATGCGACCTCCTATCTGAAGGTGCATATCTTCAAGGGCTCGGACGCCGAGGCGCGCGAGGCGGCGCTCGCCGAAGCCGTGACGCAAAAGCCCTTGCATCCCGTCGAGGAGTTCGAGGCCTTCGCCGATCTCGAAAAGGCCGGCTTCGACGTGCCGACGATCGCCCGCGACTTCGCCCTGACGGAGCGCCACGTCAAGCAGCGCCTCGCGCTCGGCCGATTGAGCCCGCGCGTTCGCGCGCTGTGGCGCGATGGCAAGATCAGCCGCGATCTCGCCGAGGTCTTCACGGGCGGAACGATCGAGGCGCAAGACGCCGTTCTCGACGGATGCAATGACGCGCCGCAGCTCTATTTCGTGCGCAAGGCGCTGCGGCGCGAGGGCGTCGGCGCGCATGAGGCGCTCGCGAAATTCATTCTCGCCGAGCCCGCGCGCCGCGCCAGCTATGAGCTTTTGGGCGGGCGCATAGAGGAGAGCTTGTTCTCGGAAGAGACGATCCTGCTCGACCGCACCATCGCGAGGAACTTCGCCGACGGCTATTTGCTCGACGCCGCCGAAGAGATCATGCGGCAAGAGGGTTGGGGCCGCGCCGAGATCGAGGGCGGAATGCTTCCCGGCCCCGATCCGCTGCCCTTCGATTCCGACTACACCGCCAAAGAGCTGCGACGCCTGGAGACGATCAATAAGCAATTGGTCGGGGCGGACGCCGAAGATCGCGCCGCGCTCGAGAAGGAGGTGGAGGAAATCGACCTCCGCGCCTATCTCCGCGCCATCCCCAAAAAAGAGCGAGCCGCGCTCGGCGTGCGCGCCGAGCTGGACAGCAATGGCAATGTCGAAATCATCCGCGCCGTCCCCCAGGCGGAGCCGGAGATGGAGCTCGAGGAGCGGGAGGAGATCGCCGAGCCCGGCGCCGCGCGCAAGGACGCCAAGGCGAAGACGTGCGAGCAGAGCGCGCCCGAGCCGGCGGCGATCCCGCCCGCGCTCGGCGGCAAGGACCAGGAATGGATCATCCGCGATGCGATCGGCGGCGGCCTCGCGCGCGCGACGGCGCGCAATCCCTATCTCGCGCTGGCGCTCGCCACCGCCGCGCTCGGCTGTTCGCATGGTTGCGTCGGAATCGGGCTGCGCACGACATTCGATGATCCGCCGGAGCCGCCGCGCCACGATCTGCTACAGCGCCTCGCGCCCTCGCATTTTTCTACCGCGCTCGCCATTGTCGCGACGACCCCGCTCGCCGATCTCACCGTCGCCTTCGCCGAGGTGGTCGAGCGTGCAATCTGCTTCGACGATGTGAAGCCCGCGCAGTTGCAGAATTTCGTCTCGCTGGCGCAGCGCATGGGCGCCGTGCGAACGGACGTCGCCGAGGCGCTGGACCATAAGGCCCTTTTCCAGGCGCTCTCGCGGGATGAGGCGCTCGACGCCATCCGCGCGATCGACGGCGAGGCCGCCGCGGCCGAGGCCGGCAAGCTGCGCAAGCCCAAGATCGTCGAGCGCGCCGCCATCCTCGCAAAGGACCGCAAATGGCTTCCCGAGGCGGCGGCGACGCTCTTCGCCTCCGGGCCGGAAGACACGCGCTCGACGGCGCAAGCCATGGTCGAGGCGATCGAGGCCGACGAGAAAGGGCTGGACGATGACGCGGCCGGCCAGGTCTTCGACGCGCGCCGCGCCGCGCGGGAGACGGAGGAGAGCGCCGCCGAGATTGAAGCCAACGCAGCCGCCCGCAATTGGGCGCGCGAGGTCGAGATCGCCTGCATCGGCGAGCGCGGGCTGCATATCATGTCGCGCTTTCTGATCGAGCGCTGCTATCCGAACGAAGGCGCCGCAAATTACGCAGTCTCGGATTTTCGATCCGATCTGCAGGCCTTCGGCCAGAGCATCAATCCCGATTTTCACATCGATGCGCATGAGCAAGACGCCGTGCTTTTCGACCTCGGCGTCACTGCGAAGCGCAAGACGAAGAGCGGCTATGTGCTTCTCGGCCTCTCTTGGCGAGAAATCGGCGACAAGGCGAGGGATGCAGCGGAATGACACGCATCCCCGAAACCCCGAAGATGCGGCTGGAGACGCTCGATCACGCTCTCGCCGCGATCACTATGGCGGAGCGCATGCTCGCCGAATACGTGCCTTTGTTCGTGCGCTTTGCGAAGGAGAGCAGGGCGCCGGCCGAGAGCGGGCATATCCTCTCGCCAGAATTTTTCACGCCTGCCCAGCGCCGGGCTTCGATTGCGATTGTTGCGCCGCAATTCGACGCCGCCTCGCGCTTCGTGAGCGAGGCGCGCCACCATCGCGAATTGGCCACGGCCGCCATCAACAAGGTTTCGCGCGCAAAGTCGGAGAATGCGAAGTGACGCACATGGTCGAGGAGCAACTTCACCCCGAGACGCACGCGATGCTAGATCGCTTCGCCGAGGCTCTGAAGGAAAAAGCCCGCGCATCCGAGATCAAGCACGGCTTTACCGACGATTGGCGCCGGAACGATTGGGAAGCGCAATGCAAAGCCGACTTGCTGCGGCACGTCGCGAAGGGCGATCCGAAAGACGTCGCAATCTATGCGGCGTTCTGTTGGGCGCGCGGATGGACGACGATTCCCGCTCATCTCATCGATAGCAGATACGCGCTGATCTATTCCGATGGCTCATTCGGAATCTTGTCCGCTGGCGCGTCGCTCGAGAAAGCGCGCGAAGAAGCGGCCTTCGCCGACCAGAACGAAACCGACCCGCGGCATCTCACCAAAGTCGGCCGCGTTTCGCTCATCATCCTCGAGGACTTCGGAACGATCGCGTCAGCGGCAGAGCAGAAATGCCCGAGCTGCGGACGCGAGCCCAAGGCGGCGGAGTGACGCACATGGTCGAGATTCCACTGATTTCCGAGCCGCCCTTCTTCCGGCCGATCGAGCCGCATGAATTCGCGCTCGTCATGACGCCCGGCGCAACTCCCCCATCTGCGGGCGCGTTCGATATCGGGGAGGGCTGGACGCCATCCTTTTTCTCTTTCTTGGTTCCCGAAGGCCGCGCCGGCGTTTGGGGATGGACGAAAGGAAGCTTCGCGATCGACGAGCGCTATTGCGAGTTCCCCGATTGCGGCAAGACGATCTATTGCGCAGTTCTAACCTATCTGCCGAACGGCTACCGAGTGGCGATATTCCATTCATGCGAAGACGCGACGCTCGCCGCCTCTGTTCTCGCACAGGAACTCGATTGGTCGGACAGCTCGCCCAAAGCGCTTCTAGCGCAAGGCCGACGCGCGCTCGCTGTCCTCATGTCTCGTTTCGACGAGCGGGAAGATATGCAGCCTTATGCCGTTTGGCGCGCGCGCTTCGAGGGCGAGATCGCGAGGGCGCATGGCTGAGAAAAGCGCCATCGAATGGACGGATGCGACCTGGAACATCGTGACAGGTTGCAGCCTCGTCTCTCCGGCTTGCACGAATTGCTATGCGATGCGTCTCGCCGGCACGCGCATGAAAGGTCACGCCTCGCGTCGCGGCCTTACGCGCGAGGTCAACGGCAAGCATGTGTGGACGGGGGAGGTTCGCGTCAATTGGGAATGGATCGAGCTTCCGTTTCAATGGGCGCGAGCGCGCAAGATTTTCGTCGCGGCGCATGGCGATCTTTTTCATGCGGCTTTGTCCATGTCCGAGATCGCGACGATCTTCGCCGTCATGGTCGCGGCGCATCATCTTCGCGGCCACGTCTTTCAGGTTCTGACGAAGCGCGCCGAGCGCATGCGCGAAGTCTTGAGCGACCCGGACTTTTGGGCGCAGGTCAACGCCGAGGCCGGGGCTCACGTCTTAGAGCGCACAGATGCGCTCGCCCGCCGTCGCGATGACGCGCGCGCGACGCTCGGCGAATATGGCGCCGACAATCCGCCGCCGGGAATTTGGCTCGGGGTGACGGTTGAAGATCCGCAACGTGCCGACGAACGCATTCCAGAGTTGCTCGCGACGTCCGCGGCCTTTCGCTTTGTGAGCTGCGAGCCCTTGCTCGGGGCGATCCCGTGGAAACGATGGCTTCCGACGGCGCGCCCCGCCAAGAGGCCGGACGGAACGCCGTTTCTCGCGCCTCTCTTCTACATGACAAAATGCGAACATTGTGGCTGGGTCGGATCGGGCGAGCTTTGCGGAACGGACTCCTGGGGAGACGACAGCGACATCTTTTGCCCGTCTTGCCATCAGAGCATTCGCGGCGACGAGCTTCCCAGCCTCGATCTCGTCATCGCTGGCGGCGAGAGCGGCCCAGGCGCGCGGTCGACGCCGATCGCACTCTTTCGCTCGCTTCGCGATCAATGCGCAGCGGCAGGGGTCGCCTTCGACTTCAAGCAATGGGGCGAATGGATCGACGCGGATCAGTTCCTCGCCTTGGTCGCGCCGGAGCGCGTTGCGGCAGGGCCGCTCACCTTCGTCGGCGCGACGAAGCTCGGCGTCGATTGTCTGGCCGCGTGCGAGCATCATTCCGACGGCTCGTCTTCGCTTCGCGTCGGCAAGCGCCGCGCCGGGCGCTTGCTGGACGGCCGAGAGCACAATGGGCTTCGGGAGGTCGGGAGATGACGACAAAACCCATCCTCGATATGGAGATATGCCGATGAGCCGCGTGCGACACTGCCCTCGCGATCCGATCGGGCTTTCTGTCGAGAGCGCCGCCGCGTTCATCGGCGTAAGTCCCGAGCTTTTTCAACGGGCTGTAGATGACGGGTCTATGCCCGTGCCGCGCAAGCTCGGCGGTCGGCTCATATGGGACGCCGAGGAGATCGCCGAGGCGCTCCGGCGCTTGCCGCGGAAAGCCGTGAAAGAGTCTAGAGAGTCTAATGACAATGGCCGCTGGAAAAAGCTCCAACTCTAGGCAAGGGGACGCCCTGCCGCGCCACGTCTATGAAGAGCCCGACCGCCATGGGAATGTCAGAGTCTATTATCGCAAGGGTCATGGGCCGCGCATTCGGATCACGGCCCGGCCTGGAACCGAGGAGTTTTGGCGACAATACGCGCTCTGCGCGGCGGGCCATGCGCCCAAGGCGCCGCGCCGTGACCGCAAGCCTCAGCCAGGAACGTTCCGAGCCCTCGTGGTCGATTATATGGAGTCCGTCGATTTTGCCCGGCTCAATCATGCGACCACGGCGCAGCGCCGGCGCGTGCTCGAATCGATGCTCGGCGAGCGCCTAAATCGCGAGAGCGAGGATATTTTCGCAGATATTCCCGTGAACGAAATTTGTCCCGCGCACGTCAAATTGCTGCGCGATCGCAAGTCCAGCGCGCCCGAGGCCGCCAATCACCGGCTAAAGACGCTCGGCCCGCTGTTCAAATGGGCGATCTCGGAGCGGCGGATGGAGACCAATCCCGCGCGGGATGTGGCCAAGTTCAGGACTGGCTCTGAGGGCCATCATACCTGGACCGTGGATGAGGTCGCAGATTTCGCGCGCCGTCACCCCCTCGGCTCGAAGGCCTATCTGGCGCTCGCCCTGCTACTGTTTTCCGGGCAACGCATCTCGGATATTGCCCAGTTTGGCCGCCGCAATGTGGGAGAGGACGGAGACGGATTCCCGGTCCTCCGCCTCACGCAGGTAAAAAATCGCGGCCGAGACCCGGTTTCGCTCGAGCTACCTATTCTAGAGCCGCTCTCGGAGGCATTGATGCAGACGCCGGAGATCGGAACGGCGGCATTTCTGGAAACGGAATACAAAAAGCCTTTTTCAATCAAAGGTCTCGGCAACAAGTTCCGCGATTGGTGCGACGAGGCGAAGCTCCCCCACTGCTCCGCGCATGGTCTGCGCAAGGCGGGGGCGACGATCGCCGCCGAGAATGGCGCGACCGAGTATCAGCTCATGGCGATTTTCGGATGGCGGAAGGCAGAGCAGGCCGCCGAATATGTGCGCAAGGCGCGCCAGAAAAAGCTGGCGCGCGCGGCGATGCACCTGATCGTGCCGCCGCCGAAAAATCCCTCACTTTCGGACAACCAAGCCGCTGGTGAGGGAAACGACAGACATAAGCTGCTGAAATTCTTGGAGGCGTGTTGACTGCTGGAGGCCTCGGAGGGAATCGAACCCCCGTACAAGGATTTGCAGTCCTCTGCGTAGCCACTCCGCCACGAGGCCCCGAACGTCGGCGCCGAAAGCTCGACGTCGACGTGAGAAGGCCGCTCATACAGGACTTGCCGGCGGACGGCAAGACTTTGCGCGAGAGACGGGAAGACTTCGCGCGGCGCGCGGCAAGAGCTCGGTGAATTTATCCTCAGCTCCGCGCGCCGCGGCGGATCACCAGCGGTTCGGAACGCAGCGGCCCCATTGATTGGGATGCGCGCCGGGGCCGCATCGGAATCCCGGACGCGGCCCATAGGCCGGGGGATGGTATCCGGGACGCGGACCATAGGCTGGCGGATAGTATCCGGGACGCGGGCCATAGACGGGCGGCGGCGGACGACGATGCGGCACGCAACGGCCCCAAGGATCTATGTGCCAGCCGGGGCCGCAGCGGCCGCCGATTTCATGCGTCAGCGGGGCGACGGCGCCCTCCTGCAGCGGCGCGAGCGGCATGGCCATGGCGGCCGGCGCGGTGAGGCCGGCGAACGCCAGAATGGCGACGAAAGCGAGCTTCAGCTTCATTTGTTTCCTCCTATTGGAATGCGAAGCGGGGACACGAGCATTGGCTAAAGCCAGTGAACCAGTCGTGAACGAATCACAGAATGAGCGCATTAACGCTTCGTTCATCGCGATGCTAAGGCTTTGTTCAACTCCGCGAGGCAAGCTGGAGCCTCGTCATTCCAGCGGAGCTCGCAGATGAGGTCGAATTTCACGCCGTTCACGCGCCTTTCGGCCGGCGGCCTGATGCTGGCGGCCGCAGCCGCCGATATCGGATGCGCCGCCGCCGAGCCGCGCCGCTCGCATGCGCTTCATGTGGCCGGAGCCATGCGAATCGAGGAGCTCGGCTCTCCCAATGGCAAAGGCTATGACGATATTATCGTGAAGCTCGCGCCGCTCGTCGCGGCGAAGCCGGAGAAGGAGGCGCGCCCGGCCGAGCGTCCTCCCGCTCCCGCGCTCGCCGCCGAGGCCCCAAGGTCGCCGTCGCGGCTCCGCCCCCGGCCGAATCGGTGAAGCCGACGCCTGCCGTGCCGGTCTTCCTGCGCGAGCCGCTTCCGGCCTTCGAGAATGCGCCAGTCGCCGATCTCGCCAAGGCGCCGGAACAGGCTGTCGTCGCAACGTCGGCCGAGCCGGCCCCGATCGCGCCGCCCCAGGCTGAGAGCGCTCCGCAGTCGGCCGCGCCGACTGCCCAAATCGCGTCGCCTGCCGCGCCAGAGGCCGCCGCTGTCGAGGCGAAGGCGGAGGCCCCGGTCGAGCGAACCGCGACGCCCGAGGCCGAAGCCGACTCGCCGAAGGGCGAGGCGCCGGCGGCGGAAGCCGCTCCGGCTCCGAGCGCCGAGGCTATGCCACCGGCACAGGAAGAAAGCGAATCGCCGATGGCTCTCTGGCAGGCGCTGGTCGCCGCTGCCGCGCTCGCCGGCCTGCTCGTGATGAAATATCTGCGGCGCGGTCCCCCCGTCGCCAAGGCGGCCGAGCCGGGCGCGTCGAAAGCCGCCGCCCCGCAGGAGGGCGAAGCGGCGCCGGCGGGCCGTTTGGCCATTGCGCTCGCAGCCGCGCGCGCGAAATTCGAGCCGATCCTCGCCAAATTCGCCGCGCTGCGCGGCAAGAAGGCTGCGGAAACCGCGCCCCAGGCCGAAGCTGCGCCGCAGGAAGCACCCAAGAAGGAAGCGCCCAAAAAGCCGAAGACGATGGATTGGACCGAGGTCGCGGCCGCTCTGCGCGCTCGTTTCGCCGGAGGCGGCAAGACTGCAGGAGGGCCGACTGCGGCGCAGTCCAATCGCGTGATCGCCCTGGTCGATTCGGAGGGCCGGGGGCGGGCGTCCGATTCCTGGGACTCGAACGAGGATGACGGGCTGGAACTGCTGGAGCCGGGCGACGCCAGCGCGCGGACGATCGTCATGAACGCGCGACGCAGGCTGCGCTCGGCGCAGAGCTGACGCCAGAATCCGAAAATGAATCGAAAGAGATTTGAAGAGCTTTTCTAAACCTGTGTTTCTTCGAGCAGAACTGCGGCGCGGCGCGCCGGGGCGAACTGGCGTCGCCGCCGAGAATCGCCTATAGAAAAACGGCGGTTTCGAGCGTCGCCGACGGCTGCCGCTAGGCTCGCCTCGGCGCGCTTCGCTCGAAACGTCCTGCGAGCGCGATCTCCACGTCCCGCCGCTCTCCCGAGCAGCGGACTCTGCAGCCGCCTCGCCTTCGTCGGCGAGACGGGACGACGACGAGAAGCGCTCTTTCCCAGAGCCGGCGCGACATTGCCGCGGCAGGATTTCGCCGCGGAGCGCGGGACGATCGAAGCGGATTGGCGAGCCATTGGCCGAGAACGACACAGACGACACAAAGCCTCCGACGCCCGGCTCAGACATTCGCCCGGTTTCGATCGCCGACGAGATGAAGCGCAGCTATCTCGATTACGCGATGAGCGTGATCGTGAGCCGCGCGCTGCCGGATGTTCGCGACGGTCTGAAACCCGTGCATCGGCGCATCATGTTCTCCATGCACGAGAACGGCCATACGCCCGATAAGTCGTACGTGAAATCGGCGCGCATCGTCGGCGACGTCATGGGTAAATATCACCCGCATGGCGACGCCGCGATCTATGACGCGCTGGTGCGCATGGCGCAGCCCTTTTCCATGCGGCTGCCGCTCATCGACGGGCAGGGCAATTTCGGCTCCGTCGACAATGATCCGCCGGCGGCCATGCGTTACACCGAGTCGCGGCTCGCCAAGCCGGCGCTGGCGCTGCTCGAGGATATCGACGAAGGCACAGTCGACTTCAAGCCGAATTATGACGACAAGGAGATGGAGCCGACCGTCCTTCCGGCGCGCTTCCCTAATCTCCTCGTCAATGGCGCTGGCGGCATCGCCGTCGGCATGGCGACGAATATTCCGCCGCATAATCTTGGCGAGGTGATCGACGCCGCCATAGCGCTAATCGACCGGCCGGATATGTCCGTCGCCGAGCTGATGGAGATCGTGCCCGGCCCGGACTTCCCGACGGCGGCGACGATTCTAGGGCGGGGCGGAATACGCAACGCCTATACGACCGGGCGCGGCTCGATCATCATGCGCGCCAAGGCCGAGGTCGAGACTTTGCGCAAGGAGCGCGAGGCGCTCATCTTCACCGAGATCCCCTATCAGGTGAACAAGGCGGCGCTGATCGAGCGCATCGCCGACCTCGTCCGCGAGAAGAAGCTCGAAGGCATCTCCGATCTGCGCGACGAATCCGACCGCGATGGCATGCGCATCGTCATCGAGCTGAAGCGCGACGCAGTGGCGGATGTGGTGCTCAACCAGCTCTGGCGCCATACCGCGCTACAGTCGAGCTTCCCCGTCAATATGATCGCGCTGAACGGCGGCCGGCCCGAGCTGCTGACGCTGAAGGACGTGCTGCTCGCCTTCGTCGACTTCCGCGAGAGCGTCGTCACCAGGCGCACCAAATTCCGCCTCGCCAAGGCGCGCGACGCGGCGCATTTGCAGGTCGGCCTCGCCATCGCCGTCGCCAATATCGACGAGGTGATCCGCCTCATCCGCACCTCGGCCGACGCCGCCGCCGCGCGCGAAGCGCTGATGGAGCGCGAGTGGCCCGCCAAGGACATGGCGCCGCTGGTCGCGCTGATCGCCGATCCGCGCCATGTGCTCACCGAGGATGGCGCGATCCGCCTTTCCGAGGCGCAGGCGCGCGCCATTCTGGAATTGCGCCTGCAGCGCCTCACCGCGCTCGGCCGCGACGAGATCGCCGAGGCGCTGAATAAGCTCGCCGCCGAGATCGCCGAATATCTCGAGATTTTGCGCTCGCGCGAAAGGCTGTTCGGGATCGTCAAGGACGAGATGATCGCGGTCAAGGAGGCCTATGCGACGCCTCGCCGCACGCAGATCGTCGATGGCGACGGTGACGTCGAGGACGAGGACCTCATCGCGAGAGAGGATATGGTCGTCACCGTCTCGCATGCCGGCTACATCAAGCGCGTGCCGCTCTCGACCTATCGCGCGCAGCGGCGCGGCGGCAAGGGCCGCTCGGGAATGCAGACGAAGGAGGAGGATTTCGTTCAGCGCCTCTTCGTCGCCTCGACGCATACGCCGGTGCTGTTCTTCTCCTCGCTCGGCCGCGCCTATAAGGAAAAGGTCTGGCGTCTGCCGCTGGCGGCGCCGCAGGCGCGCGGCAAGGCGTTGGTCAATCTTCTGCCGCTCGAGCAGGGTGAGCGCATCACCACCATCATGCCGCTGCCCGAGGACGAATCGAGCTGGGCGACGCTCGACGCCATATTCGCGACGACGGGCGGCACGGTGCGCCGCAACAAGCTCTCGGACTTCTCCGATGTGCGCCGCTCCGGCATCATCGCCATGAAGCTCGACGAAGGCGAGGCCATCGTCGATGTCGCCACAGCGGCGGAGCAGGAGGATATTCTGCTCACGACGCGCGAGGGGCAGTGCATTCGCTTCCCGGTCAGCGACGTGCGCGTGTTCCAGGGCCGCACCTCCATGGGCGTGCGCGGCATAGCGCTCGCTGGCGACGATCGCGTGATCTCAATGTCGATCCTGCGCCATTTCGAGGCCGTCGGCGACGAGCGCGCCGCCTATCTCAAGCGCGCCGCGGCGCAGCGCCGCAATGCGGGAGCGGAAGGCGTGGAGGAGGGCGCGGCGGAGACCGAGGAGGCCTCGACCGCGATCGAGCTGACCGAGGCGCGCTATCGCGAAATGGAGCAGGCCGAGCAGATCATCCTGACCGTCTCCGAGAACGGCTATGGCAAGCGCTCTTCGTCCTTCGAATATCGCATCACCGGACGCGGCGGCAAAGGCATTGTCGCCATGGCGGTAAACGCCCGCAATGGCAAGCTCGTCGCCTCCTTCCCCGTGGGGCGCGGCGACGAGATCATGCTGGTGACGGATGGCGGCCAGCTCATCCGCTGCCCGGTGGAAGGCATACGCATAGCGGGTCGCGGCACGCAGGGCGTCATCGTCTTCGACACGGCGGAGGGCGAGCGCGTCGTCTCGGTCGAGCATTTGGCCGACGCCGGCGAGGACGAGGCGGCCGGCGACGCGGCGTCCGGCGACGCAGGCGGCGAGACCGCCTGAGCCTTCGTCGCGGCCGAAAAGCGCGTTTCGCCGGGGGATTTTCGGCGAAACGCAATTTGTTTTCATGAATTGCTCTCGTCGCGCGCAACTGCGCCGCTTCGATAAACGCAACCCCACGTCAATGGCGCGCGCCTGCGCCTCGGGCTAGATTGTCGCAACGCCGAGATTGCCGAAGAAGGAGACCAACGCATGCTCACGATCTGGGGACGGCGCAACTCCTTCAATGTGCAGAAAGTCATGTGGCTCGTCGGCGAGCTCGCGCTCGATCACGCCCATGTGCCGCTCGGCGGCGCTTTCGGCGGGCTGGACGATCCACAATTTCGCGCGAAAAATCCGCATGGCCGCATTCCGGTCATCGACGACGAGGGCGTGGTGGTGTGGGAATCTCACGCCATATTGCGCTATCTCGCCGCGCGCCATGGCGGCGAGGCTTTTTGGCCGGCGGACGCGGCGACCCGTTCCTATCCCGATCGCTGGATGGATTGGGCGCAGACGACGCTGCAGCCGGCTTTCGTCGACGGCGTGTTCATGGGCTACTACCGCACGCCGGAGGAAAAGCGCGACTGGCCGGCGATCAATGCCGCCGTCGCGCGTTGCGCGCAACATTATCGATTTCTCGACAGCTGGCTGGCGGATCGTCCTTTCCTCGCCGGCGACGAGCCGACGCTCGCCGATATTCCCGCCGGGACGACGCTCTATCGCTATTTCTCGCTCGACATAGAGCGGCCGTCGCTCCCCAATGTCGAGACTTGGTATGCGCGGCTCTGCGAGCGGCCGGCCTATCGCCAGCATGTGATGGTGCCCTTCGACGATCTAAAGGGGTGACGCCCCGAATGGCGCTAGACGCGCTATTCCGCTAGTATGCTCCCATGAGCGCTCTGCCGAAGATGAAAATGACCGCCGAAGAGTTCGTGGTCTGGGCCGAAGGACAGCCCGGCCGTCACGAGCTCGTCGACGGCGAGGTTTTCGCTCAGGCCGCGGAGCGAATGGCCCATGCGAAGGCGAAGCTCGCGGCCGCTCGCGCTCTGCAGGACGCTGTGCGCCGCGCCGGCGCGCCGTGCCATGTGCTGCCGGACGGAATGGCCGTGCGTGTCGATGCGACGACCGTCTTCGAGCCCGATGCGCAGCTCTATTGCGGACCCGAGCTTCCGCCGGACACGCTTTTCGTCGAAGCGCCTCTCGTCGTCGTCGAGGTGCTCTCGCCCTCCACAGGGCGCAATGACGCCCTCGGCAAGCTCGTCGGATATTTTCGTATCGCGGGCGTCGCGCATTATCTCATCGTCGATCCAGATTCGCCGCTGGTGATTCATCATCGTCGCGGGGAGGGGAGCGATATTCTGACGCGCGTCATTCATGACGGCGACATCACGCTCGATCCGCCCGGCCTCGTCTTTCCGCTCTCCGCGCTCTATGGCGAAGCGCGTTAGAGCGTGCTCTGTGCTCGCGCGCACGGCGACGAAGGCGCGCCGCGCCTAATCTCCTCTGCATCCGATCGCAATGATTTCAGGCGACGGTTTCAGATAGGAGATTGAAAATGTCCAAAGTGCTTTTCGTCGACACCAAGACCGAGCTCACCCTCGCGCCGGGCGCGACCGTTCATGGCTGGTGGAACAACGCCTCGCCCTTCAACGCGGTGTGGGACGCGCAGGCCATTCCCTTCGCCACCGGCAGCACGACGAGCGGCTTCACGCAGGACACCTCGCTCGAGGTGACGCGCGTTTGGCGTCACTTCACGGTGACGGAGATCAAGCCGTTCCCGCAGTCGCAGACGGTCGAGACCAAGAACGAGACCGAGATTCATTACGAGGTCAAGAATATCGGCAATTCGGTCGCGAAATTCCATGTGGTGCTGAGCGCGATCTACGAGTGATCGCATCGGAGGCGCGAGCCGAAAGGCTCGCGCGATCCGTCAATCGCGAGCGATGAACACGGCGGCGCAGCCGACAATGTCGATCGCGACATTGCGGAAGCGTCGCTCGAGCGCATTGCGCAATTCGTCGAGATCATCGCTCCTATTCGAGAACACGCCCTTGCGATTGTAGAATTCCATCAGCCGCCGCGCCGCGCCGGAGCGCTCGACGCCGCCTTGCAGCAAGGTCGAGCCAAAAAAGACGGCGCCGTCATTCGTCAGCGGCTTCAGATGGTCGAAAACGACCGCCTTTTCCGCTATCGCGCTCGGCAGGCAATGCAGCAGATAATTGACGCCGACCGAGTCGAATTTCGGCGCGTCGAAAGTGATCGGCTCCAGCACATTGCGGCGATAGCTCTCCGGCGAATAGCGCGCGATGCGGGCCGCCGCGAAGCGCAGCGCATCCGCGTTCAAATCCATCAGCGCGACGCGCGGCGCAGCGGCGGGCAAGCGGCAATGGTCGAGGTAATATCCCGTGCCGACGCCGACATCGAGATGATTGCCCGACACATGCGCGTCATAGAGCGCGCGTAGGCGCGGCGTCGGACATTTCCAGATGAAGCGGTTGGAGAGGCCGAGCACCAGCAGATCGTAGAGCCGCAGAACCGCGGGCGTGTAGACGGCTTGGCCGGCGGCGATCTCTTCGGGACTGGCGGTCATCTTCGTTACGTCCTATTGCTCGACGACGCCTTTTTCGACGTGAGGGAGCCAATGCCCATTCTACGCTATTCCGCGGCTTCGCCCTACGCCCGCAAGTGCCGCATCGTCGCCGAGCTGCTCGGCCTCGGCGCGAGCGTCGAGCTCGTCGGCGCCGACACGACAAATCCCGACGATTCGTTGCGCGCGCAAAATCCGCTCGGCAAGGTGCCGACGCTCATCCTCGACAGCGGCGAGACGATCTATGACAGCCGCGTGATCTGCGAATATTTCGATCTTCTCGCCGGCGGCAAGCTCATTCCGCATGATCCCGCCGAGCGGATCGCGGCGCTGACGCTGCAATCGCTCGGCGACGGCATGAACGACGCCGCGCTGCTCATTCGCTATGAGGCGACGCGGCCGCAGGCTCTGCGCTCCGCCGATTGGATCGCCTTGCAGACCGGCAAGCTCGACCGCGCGCTCGCGGCGCTCGACGCCGCGCCGCCGGCCGGCCCGGTGACGATCGGCCATGTGGCCGTCGCCGCCGCGCTGGGCTATCTCGATCTGCGCTTCGAAGGCGCATGGCGCGCGAAATATCCCGCGCTCCTCGCCTGGCTCGAGGCGTTTTCGCGGGACGTTCCGGCTTTCGAGGCGACGCGCGTCGCCTGAGGCCGCCGGCGCCTCATATGCGCGCCGGCAGCTTGTCCTCCTCGGCGAGATTGGAGAAGCGCGTAACTTCCGCCTCGAAGGAGAGCGTCACCGTTCCCGTGGGGCCGTGACGTTGCTTGCCGAGGATCGCCTCGGCGCGCCCATGCACGCGCTCCATCTCGTTCTGCCAGGCGATATGCTCTTCCGTGCCCTCGCGCGGCTCGCGATTGCGCAGATAATATTCCTCGCGATAGACGAACATCACCACGTCGGCGTCCTGCTCGATCGAGCCGGATTCGCGGAGGTCGGAGAGCTGCGGGCGCTTGTCGTCGCGGCTCTCGACCTGACGCGAGAGCTGCGAGAGCGCGATGATCGGCACCGCCAGCTCCTTGGCCAGCGCCTTCAGGCCCGTGGTGATCTCGGTCAGCTCCTGCACGCGATTGTCGCCGCGCGATTTGGAGCCGGAGAGCAGCTGAAGATAGTCCACGACGAGCAGATCGAGCCCGCGCTGGCGCTTCAGGCGCCGCGCCCGCGCGGTGAGCTGGGCGATGGAAATGCCGCCGCTCTGATCGATGAAGAAGGGCACGCTCTGCATCTCGCGCGCGGCTTCCGCTATGCGGCGGAAGTCGTCTTCGTTGATGTCGCCGCGGCGGATCTTGTAGGAGGGCACGCCGGATTGCTCGGCGATGACGCGCGTCGCCAATTGCTCGGCCGACATTTCCAGCGAGAAGAAGCCGACGATGCCGCCATTCGCCGCCTTGATCGAGCCGTCCGGCAATTGCTCCGGCACATAGGCCTTGGCGATGTTGAAGGCGATATTGGTGGCAAGCGCCGTCTTGCCCATGCCGGGACGGCCGGCGACGATGATGAGATCGGACTTCTGCAGCCCGCCCATCTTCTCGTCGAGATCGACGAGACCAGTGGCGACGCCGGAGAGATGCCCGTCGCGCTGATAGGCGCTGCTCGCCATATCCATGGCGGTGGAGAGCGCGTCGGCGAAACGCTGAAAGCCGCCATCATAGCGGCCGGTCTCGGCCACCGCATAGAGCTTGCGTTCGGCTTCCTCTATCTGCTGGCGTGGGGCTTGATCGACGGCCGCATCATAGGCGGAATTGACGATATCCTCGCCGATGACGATCAGCTCGCGCCGCACGGCGAGATCATGGATCGTGCGGCCATAATCCTCGGCGTTGATGATCGTCGTCGCCTCGCGGGCGAGGCCGGCGAGATAGGTCTGCATCGGCACGCCGCCAGGAAGCTCTATGTCGCCCAAATGCGTCTTCAGAGTCACGACCGTGGCGATGCGTCCGGCGCGAATGATCTGCGCCAAAACCTCGAAGATGCGTCGGTGCAAATCCTCGGAGAAATGTTCGGAGCGTAGAAAATCGGAGACGCGATCGAAGGCGTCATTGTTGATGAGTATGGCGCCGAGCAGCGCCTGCTCGGCTTCGATATTATGCGGCGGCGTGCGATAGGCGGGCGCGTCGAGCGGCGCGACCGAAAAAGGCCGCGGACCCGGCAACGGTTCGATTGCTGGCATTTCTCTCTCATGGCGGGATGTCTTCGATGCTCGTGAACGCGTAGCGACAGGCACTCGAGAACGGCGGCGAATTTGCCCGAAGGAGAGAGCGGCGCCAATGACAAAGATGGCCGCAAAGCTCGGCGAATGCGAGCGCGGCCACTTGTGAGTCATTTCCACATGCGACAGCGCAGCTTTCGGTCTATCTGCGTGAATTCCTTTGCTTGTGACAATTTCGTCACGCCGAATCGTTCGGGCATGAAAAAGGCCGGAGACGCGGGCGTCTCCGGCCTTTTCCGATAGAGCGAATCGGTTGCGAGCGATCAGAGCTCGACGTCGCCGGCCTCGGCCAGAGCGGCGCCGACCTCGAGGCCGAGATCGTCCAGCGTCGTCTCCTCGCGAGTGGCGGCGGCCTCGCCGCGCGCCTGACGCTCGGCCTCTTCGGCGGAGCGAGCGACGTTGACGATGATCTTCACCTCGATCTCGGGATGCAGATTCACCGGCACATTATGCAGGCCGAGCGCCTTGATCGGATGCTGGAGGTCGATCTGATTGCGGTTGAGCGAGAAGCCGCCCGCGGTCGCCGCGTCGGAAATGTCGCGCGGGGCCACCGAGCCATAGAGATGGCCGCTCTCGCCGGCCTGGCGGATGATGACGAAGGTCTGACCCTCGAGCTTCTCGGCGACGGCCTCGGCCTCCTTGCGGGCGGTGAGGTTGCGCGCCTCGATCTGCGCGCGCTGCGTCTCGAAATGCTTCTTATTGTTTTCCGTGGCGCGCAGCGCCTTGCCGCGGGCCAGCAGGAAGTTGCGCGCATAGCCGTCGCGCACGCGAACGGTGTCGCCCATCTGGCCGAGCTTGGCCACGCGCTCCAGCAGAATGACATCGACCATGGGTTCTCTCTCCTCAGTGTCTCTCGAATTGCGCCGCGGCGATTCTCAGCCGCGCCGCGCCTGCGCCGCCTGCTTGCGGCTTCGGAACGAAAACGCCGCATCGGCGACGCCGACGACGGTGAATAGGACGATCGGCCAGGCGAACAGGCCGATGACGATATAGATGACGGTGAGCGTCACGCCGCCGATGCGCGTCCCGCGCAGCAGAACGTGAACGACGGCGAGGCCCTGCATCGCCAGAGCGAGGCCGAGCGTCTCGGCGATCACTAGCCCGATCTCGCCGGGGAGGTCGCCGAGATAGGCGAGGGCGCAGGCGGCGAGAAAGACCCCGGCGACGGCGCGCGGCAGCACGAATTCCTGCGCAATGTCCGGCCATGGCCGCGGCAGCGCCTCGGAGGCGCGGGCGAGCAGGCCGGCGCCCCATAGATTGAGCGCATGGCTGAACAAAGTGAGCGCGGCGAGCGTCGCCGGAAAGGCGAAGACGACCAGCGCCGAGAGCTGGCTGGCGTCGAGCTTGTCGCCGAGTTCCTGCGTGCGGATGAGATCCTCGATCGCCATGAAGGCGCGCGCCCGCAGCGGGTTCAGCGCCTCGTCGAGGCTGCCGAAGCGAATCGCCGCTATGGCGACCGCCGCCGAGACTGCGGCTGCGACTGCGCCGCCGGCGGCGAGCACCGCCCAGGCCGGCGCATGGGACGTCACCAGCTCGCGGCCGCGCCAATTGGCTCCAGAGACGACATAGGCGGCGGCGAGCGCCGGCAGCGCGACGAGAAAAGCGTAGACGAGGCCGAAAATGGGATTGGGCCAGATCGACAGCAGCCCGGTCGCGATGAGGCCCGCGGTCGCGCCATGGCGCAGACCGAAGCCGAGCGCGACGATGGAGATCGGCAGCGGTGCGAGAAAGGCGAACAGAACCGACGCCGAAGTGCCCTTGGTGAGGACGGCGAACACGGCCGCGCCCGCGAGACCGCCGCCGATGGAGGCGAAGATCTGCGAGAACGTAAAGTCGCCGTTGTCGGGAACGGGCAGTTTCTTGCGTTCGGGTAGAAGCTGGGGCATGGTCTCAACGCTTGTTCGAGGGCGAGCGCGATCATCTCGCGTCCAGCCCCCTGAACGCCGGCGAAGCCCGCCTTTTAAGGCGAGCGATCTCTCCGGGCAAGGGTCAGAGCGCGAAAAAACCCGCTTCCGATTGCCGAAAACGTCGCCGGAGCGGCGCTTTTTGCGTTCTACTGGCGGCGCAGGGCCGGGCCGGGCTTCTCGCCGAGCACGCGCCAGCTGCCCGCGAGGCCGAGGCCGACCGCGAAAACCAGCGCGCCGAGCGTCGTCAGCGCGACCGGCCAGGGACGGAAGACGAAATCCATCCGCATCAGCGCCTCCAATATGATGCCCGCCGCGCCTGCGCCCGCGATTGCCGAGAAGAGTCCGGCCACGAGGCCGAGCAGAGCGAATTCCAGCGCGAAGGCGCCGGTCAGCCATGAGCGCGTCGCGCCGAGCGTCTTCAATATTATGGCGTCGCGCTGGCGTCCGCGCTGGCTCGCCGCCACGGCGCTGCCCAGCGCCAGCGCCGCCGTGACGATGGCGAGGCCAGCGGCCGCTCGCGCCGCGAAGGTCAGCTGATCGGCGATTTTCTCTATCGCCTCCAGCGCGTCCTTCACGCGCAGAGCGGCGACCTGAGGAAAGCGCGTCGCCGCCTCCCGCGTCAGCCTTTTGTCGCGGAGCGGATCGTCGCGATCGGCGAAGGCGACGGTGAAAATCTCCGAGAAGGGCGCGTCGGCGAAAGCCTCGGGCGAGAACACCATCATGAAATTAATGCCATAGCTGCGCCAATCGACCCGGCGCAGATTGGCGATGCGAACCGTGAGGTCGCGGCCGAGCACATTGACGACGATCTCGTCGCCGACCGTGAGGCCGAGCCCTTCGGCGACGCGCGCCTCCAGCGAGACGAGGGGCGGGCCGTTGCGTCCCTCTTCCCACCATTGTCCGGCGACGATCTCCGAGCCCTTGGGCGGCGTGGCCGCAATGGTGACGCCGCGGTCGCCCTCCAGCGCCCAGGCGATATCGTCCGGCGGCTTCAGATTCTCGGAGCGGACGCCTTTCACGGCGACGATGCGGCCGCGCATCATCGGCACGTGCTCGATGCGCGCGTCGGCGGAGAAGGAGGAGAGGAAGGCGGAGAATTCGTCCGCCTGCTCCTTGGCGATATCGACGAAATAGAAGCTCGGCGTGCGGCTCTTCTGCGCCTGGAACAATTCCGCATGGATCGAGCCCTCGATCAGCGCCAGCGCGACGAGAAGCGTCTGCGTCACGCCGATCGAGACGATCAATGTCACGGCGAGGCTCTTGGGGCGGCGAATATTGCCGATCGCATGGCGCAGCTGCGCGCCGGGCGCATGGGCGAAGCGCTGCGCTAAGCGGATGACGAGAGCCGCCACGCCGCGCAGCAGGACGAAGGCCATGGCGGTGGCGGCGATATAGGTCGCTGCGAGCTTCTTGTCGGCGGCCGAGAGCATGACCAGAGCCACGAGCGCCGCTGCGGCGACTAGAGCTGCGAGCAGAATGACGCGGGGAGGGGATTTTTCCTCGGCCTCGTCGCGCAAGAGCCGCGCGACCGGCGTTCCATAGGCGCGGCCGAGCGGCGGCAGCGCGAAGATCAGCGTCACCAGCAGACCATAGGCCGCGCCGACGGCGAGCGAGCGCGCGTCGAGCGTCGGCGAGAAGGGCAGGGGAATGGAAGCCGAAAGGGCGAGGTCGGCGAGATAAGGAAAGGTCGCGCCGATCGCGAGGCCGCCGATGACGGCGAGGCCGGCGACGAGCAGCACCTCGACGAGCGCCATGGCGAAGACGCGCGAGGCCGGCGCGCCGAGCGCCTTCAATATTGCGAAAGCGTCGCGCTTTCTGGCGACAAAGCCGGAAACGGCGTTGGCGACGCCGGCTCCGCCCGCGACCAGCGCGGTCAGCGCAACCAGCGTCAGCAGCTGGGTGAAGCGCTCCTGATTGCGCGAGAATTGCGGGGAGACGGCGTCACGCTTGCGCAAATCCCAGCCGGCGTCCGGAAAAGCCGCGGTCAGCGTCGTGACGAAACGCTCGACCTCCGCGTCGCTGGCGACGGCTTCGGTCTTGCCGAGCGAGACGCGCGTCAGCCAGCGCGCCACGGCGCCCGGCTGCATCAGCCCGGTCGCCTTCAGAGCCTCCTGGCTCATCAGCACGCGCGCGCCGAAACCGAAGGCGCCGGCGAGCTTATCGGGCTCGCTCGAAAGCTCGGCTGTGAGGGTGAAGGAGCCGGCGCCGATCTTCACGCGATCGCCGATCTCGAGCCCGAGCCGGGCGATGAGGCCCGCATCGGCGACGAGGCCGAAGCCGCCGTCGCGCTGCGCCAGAGCCTCGGCGAGCGGCAGCGACGGCGTCAGCTCGACTGCGCCGGCGCCGGGATAGGCCGAATCGACAGCTTTTATTTCGATCAGCGCCGCCTCGCCGCTCGCCGAGCGGGCCATGGCGCGCATCAGGCCGATCTCGCAGACGCGGCCGTCGCGCTCCAAAAATTCCCGCTCCTGCGGCGAGAGCCGCCGCATGGTGGTCGTGACGGAGACATCGCCGCCCAAGATCGTGCGCCCCTCGCGGGCGAGGCCGTCGGCGAGCGAGCGGGACACTGCGCCGACGCCGGAAATGGCGGCGACGCCGATGACGATGCAGGCGATGAAGACGGAAAAGCCGCGCAGATCGCCGGAGAGATCGCGCAGGGCGAAACGCAGCGCCAGCGGAATGCGCGAGGCGAGTCCCACCTTCATGACGCCCGCGCCTCGTCCTCTATGCGGCCGGAGCGCAGCCGCACGGCGCGGTCGCAGCGGGCGGCGAGGGAGGGATCATGCGTGACCAGCACCAGGGTCGCCGAGCGCCGCGCCTTTTGCGCGAAGATGAGATCGACGATGGCCGCGCCGGTCTCCGAATCGAGATTGCCGGTCGGCTCGTCGGCGACCAGGATGACAGGATCGGGCGCGAGCGCTCTGGCGATGGCGACGCGCTGCTGCTCTCCGCCGGACATTTGCGTTGGATAATGGGAGAGGCGATGACTGAGGCCCACGGCCTCCAGTTCCTGCGCGGCGCGCTCGAAAGCGTCGGCGCGGCCGGCGAGCTCCAGCGGAATGGCGACATTCTCCAGCGCCGTCATCGTGGCGATGAGCTGGAAAGACTGGAAGACGACGCCTATCTTCCCTCCACGGAACCGCGCCAGCGCATTTTCATCGAGCCGGGCGAGGTCGCTGCCGTCGACGAGCACCTTGCCGGAATCGGGCCGCTCGAGGCCGGCGAGCGTCATCAGCAATGTGGATTTCCCCGAGCCCGAGGGTCCGACGAGGCCGACAGCCTCGCCGCGCGCGACGGCGAGGCTTATGTTCTTGAGCACATGGACGCGCGCCGCGCCCGCTCCGAGGGTGAGATCGACGTCCTCGAGCTCGATGACCGGCCGCTGCACTTTGGAGGTCCTGAAATGGTTTGCCGCTGCGCCCGCCGCCGCTCTCGCGACCCGGCGAAGACGCCCGCCCCGACATATGCGAAGGCGCCGCCGGTTTCCAGTGCTCGGCCGCGCTTTCGTCCGCTCGGCCCGGCGACGCTGCTCTGCGCCGCCGCAATTTTGGCGCTTCTCACCATGATCTCGCTGCCCGCCGCGGCCGAGCCGCTGCGCATCATCGCCTTCGGCGACAGTCTCAGCGCCGGCTTTCAGCTGCCGGCGGACGCCTCCTTTCCGGCGCAGCTGGAGGCTCGGCTGAAAAATGACGGCTATGACGCCCGCGTGATCAACGCCAGCGTCTCCGGCGACACCACAAGAGGTGGGCTGGCGCGCGTCTCTTACGCGCTGCACGACGGCGGCGATCTGATGATTCTCGAGCTCGGGGCCAATGACATGCTGCTCGGCTTCGATCCGGCGGCGACGCGCGACAATCTGGAGAAAATCATCGGCGCCGCCAAGGAGAAGGGCCTCGATGTGCTGCTCGCCGGAATGCTGGCCAACGCCAATTTCGGCGAGGAGCAGAAAAAAGCCTTCGACGCCATTTTCCCCGATCTTTCGGCGCGGCGCGGCTTGCCGCTCTATCCCTTCTTTCTCGACGGCGTCGTGGGCGAGAAGGGCATGACGCTCGTCGATGGACTGCATCCGAGCCGGGCCGGCGTGGCGCGGATCGTCGCCGGCGTCGCGCCGCTGGTGGAGAAGAGCCTCGATTCCCTGCGATCGAAGCGTCAGGGCGCCGCGCAGCGTTGAGCGAGGCCGCAAGCGAGGCCGTGAGAAAAAATCCGTTCACACGCCGGAATTTCGTTACAGCCGTCGCATTCTCGATATAGTGCCCACACCATCCTTAGCGCGCGCCATTGCGGCGCGCTGATCCGCGAGGAGGCGCCGACATAGGCCCCTTCGCTCCGCCGCGTCGCGGCCGGGCAGGGGCCGAGCGAGCAGACAGCGACTTCGCCTTACCCGCTCCCGCACGCCTTGCGAGGCCAGGATGGAGGAACTGCGATGCCCAGACTGTTCACCGCCCTCGAAATCCCCCCTCTCGTCGCCGGCAATCTCGCCGCTCTGCGCGGAGGCATTCAGGGAGCCCGCTGGATCGACGCAGAGAATTATCACATCACGCTGCGCTTCATCGGCGATGTGGACGATGCGCTCGGCCATGACGCGGCCATGACCCTCGCCGCCATCCGCCGTCCTTCCGTCTCGATCACGCTCGAGGAGCTGTCCAGCTTCGGCGGCGACAAGCCTCGCGCCATAGTGGTGAAGGCGCGCGCCGATTCGGCGCTGGCCGAGCTGCAGGCCGAGCAGGAGCGCCTGCTGCGGCGCATCGGCATTCCGCCCGAGCCGCGCAAATTCGTGCCGCATGTGACGCTCGCGCGCCTGCGCGGGGCGTCCTGCTCCTCGGTCGCGTCCTATCTCGGCGCGCGCGGCTATTTTCCGCCCATGCGCTTCGAGGCGGCGCGCTTCGTGCTGTTCTCCTCGCGCGATTCGGTCGGCGGCGGCCCCTATCTCGTCGAGGCGGCCTATCCGTTGCGGAGCCGGACCGCACCGGCCGTGGCCGGAATTCAGGAGCTCGGCGCCTTCGGGCGTTAGGACGCTCGTCGCATCCTCGTTCGCCTCCTCCATCAGCCTCCCCCGCTTCGCGGGAAAGGGGGCGGCGAGGTTTCGCGAAAATTCGATAAAGCGCCAAAATCTGTTCCCGCGCGCCGATCGTCTCGCGGAGCGGGCCTTCGCGAGACGATCGGCGCAATCATGTACCGGGTCTATGCCGCCCGGTGACAAATCTGATCCTTCGGTCATGTTCAATGAACCAGCGGACAAGGGAGCGACGCGGATGGAAATTGGAACGCCGACCCGGAAATCTCTCGTTCTGGAGTCGTTCGGGCTTGCGATAACCTACCTGTTTCTGACGGCGCTGTTCTTTTGGCTGTGTGTCTATTTCTCCGAATCGGAAACGATTCGAATCGGCCAAAAAGGCATCGTCAGCCATTCCGGCTCTGTCGACGCCGTGTCTGGATTCTTGTCCTTTTCAACAATGTCGGCGGCAGTCTGGAATTTGCGTAGAAACAAAATGGTCTACAATGTCATTGTCTGCTTTCTGATATCGGCTTTTGTTGCAACTGTAGACTACTTTACGACAATGGAAATTTACAGGCTGTTCTTTACAGAAAATAGCTATGAATTTTCCTTCGCAGCAAATTTAGGCGAACTGTTTACGTGCTGGGCCGTGTTCTTTGGTTGGTCATGCGTCTTTCTCACGCTTCTTTACAATTTCGACATCAGGGACCGGGAGCGCCGATTGGCCGCAGTTCGTGAAGAGGCTCTTTCCGCGCAGATGAGAGCGCTGCGCTATCAGGTCAATCCGCATTTCCTCTTCAATACGCTGAATTCGATCGCGGGACTGATCGAAGAAGGCTGCGCGACGCGCGCTGAACGGATGGTGCTGTCGCTCTCGACCTTCTTGCGCACGACGCTGACGCTGGAGCCGTTCCACGATGTCCGGCTGTCCGAGGAACTGACGATTCAGGAAGAATATCTGGCGATTGAGCATGAGCGTTTCTCGGACCGGATGACGTTCCATATCGACATGCCCAATGACGTGCGCCACGCGCTGGTTCCCAGCCTGATCCTCCAACCTTTGATCGAGAACGCGATCAAGCATGGCGTCGGATCGATGGCGGGCAGGGTCAATATTTCGCTTTCCGCTCGTCGCGAGGCCGATCGGCTGCGGGTGATCGTCGAGAACGACATGCCGACGGAAACGGTCAGTCCGAATCGCGCCGGCGCGGGTGTCGGGCTGAAGAATGTGGCGGAACGTCTTCGCGCGCAGTTTCAGGATGATGGACGATTTTCGGCGGGTCCTGCCGCGCCCGGCGTTTTTCGGGCGGCGCTGGAAATGCCGTGGAGGACCTGAAAATCGTTCCAGCCGCGGGGAATAATCACGCGGCGGCTTCCGCCGCCTTCCTGCCGCGCTCCACGACGGCGGCGAGCGAGGGATCGCGCGCCACCGCTTCCGCGATGAGGCGGTCGGAGGCGCTTTCGATCGTGTTCTGCATGCGCTCGAAGAATTCCCGCGGCTCGAGGCCCGGCGGGATGATCGGCAGATATTCGATGACCACGGTTCCCGGCCGCACGATGAAGGCTTGGCGCGCCCAGAACATGCCGGAGTTCAGCGCAACCGGCAGGCAGGCCGCGCCGGTCTCGCGATAGAGCATTGCGACGCCGAACTTATAGAGAGGCGGCGCGCCCGCCGGCCGCCGCGTCCCCTCGGGAAAGATGAACAATTGCCGGCCTTGCGCGAACAGCGCCTTGGTCTTCTCGATCAGCTGCGGCAGCAGCTTGCCGCCCTTGGCGCGATCGATGCCGATCTGCTCCGCGCCCATCAGATACCAGCCGAAAAAGGGGATGAACACCAGCTCGCGCTTGAGAATATAGGAGAAATCCGGCGAATGCAGCGGCAGGACGAAGGTCTCCCACGTCGACTGATGCTTGCAGGCGACGATGACCGGCCCTTTCGGAATATTCTCGAGGCCGCGAAACTCGAATTTCAGCCCGACGATCTTCTCGAGCCAGAAGAGCGACGTTCGCCCCCAGACGCGGCCGAGCGTCATGGAGGCGTGCCGCTTCATCAGCAGCGCGGGCAGCCAGATGATCTGCAGCGTCATGAGGCTGACGAAGAAAGTGATGTGGAACAGCAGCGAGCGCAGGAAGAGCATGCTTTGGTCGTCCGTGGGGTTTCGCGGAAGGTGGGACGCGAACGCCTTCTAGAGTCATTCCGGTTCAGATTGAACCGGAATGACTCTAGATTCCCTTGTTCGGTCGTGTTTTCTTCACGCGAACCGGTCCCCACTTCGCTCGAAAACACTCTAATGCGCTTTTCCTTCGAACGGAACCGCCGCTCGGTCGGGACGGCGCTTTCTCGGGCGCTGCGCCCGCCGATTCAGCGCGCCTGCGCCGTGAGGTCGGCAGTTTCGGCCGGCGCGAGAGCGGTCGCGGAAAGGCCCGGCTCCAGCAGCCGGGTGCGCAGCAGGACGTAGAGGTATTTAACATATTCGGCCGCGATGAGCCGCGTCACGGCGAGGTCGCCGAGCCAGTCCTCGACGCGAAGATGATCGCTGACCACGGCGAAAGGGTAGAGTTCCGCCCCGGCAGCGCCGCCGAAAGCTCGGCCAGAGCGCGGGGCATATGGTAATTGGAGGTGACGATGATGAGCGAGCCCGCGCCGATTCCATGCGCATGCGCCCAGTCGCGCGTTTCCCGCGCATTGCCGATCGTGTCCTGGGCGCGATAGCCGAGATCGACGCAGCACTCGAACAGTTCCCGCGAGACCGGCAGCAGCTTGGCGATCTCATGGCCGCGCGTCGCCCGATTGACCCCGGTGATGAGCAGCCGGCGCGCCTGGCCGCGCGCCAGGAGCCCGCCCGCCTCATAGACGCGGTCGGAGCCGCCGGTCAGCACGACGACGCCATCGGCCTGCACGGTCAGAGTCGATTCGGTCCGCTCCAGCGAGAGGGCGAAGCCGATGAAGCCGGCCACGAAGGCGGAGGCCAGAAAGCAGAAGAGGGCGAGGACCGCGAGGCGCCAGCGTCCGGGCGCGGCCCATCCTCGTGCTTCCCTGTCTCGCGCATGCGATCGCAAGCGTCCGTCCTCATCGCCGACCCCGAATCCTCGACAAGATGGAAGCGGCGCTCGAGGCCGTCCAGGGCCGGGCGGAATTTATGCCCGGTTAGAGTTTACTCGGCTCCGTCCAGGCGCCGCAATTGGCGGAACACGATCTCCTGCGACATGAAGCCGGTCAGAAGCCCGGCCGCCGCCGAGATGAGGCCGACGACGGTGAAGCCGAGCGGCCCCAGCGAGAAGCTGCCGAACATGGCCTCCAGCTGATCGCCGTCCGGCGTCGCGGTCCAGCGATTGGCGAGATAGCCGGCGAAGAGAAAAAAGCCCATGGCCGAGGCGCCGCCGATGAAGCCGCCGCGCAGCCCCAGCACCAGGAAGCGGCGCTGGAACTGCTGGGCGATATATTTGTCCGCCGCGCCGACGAGATGCAGCACCTCTATGATCTCGCGATTGCCGACCATGGCCGCCCGCGTGGCGAAGGCGACGGCGAGCCCCATGGCGACCACGATCAGCACGAAGACCAGCGCCGCGACCGCCACAACGGTGCGCGCCATCTGGCCGAGGCGCTCCACCCACAGCCGGTGATCGTCCAGAGCCGCGCTCGGCAGCGCCTGTGCCAGCTCGCGGCGCAGCGCGTCGAGATCGGCGCGGCGGCTGTCGTCCAGCTTGACGACGATCATGCGCGGGGCCGGCAGCTCGGCGAAATCGAGGCCCTGGCCGAGCCAGGGGGCGAGCAGCGCCTCCGATTCGGCCTTGGTGTAGACGCGCACGTCGCGCACGCCCTCGGCGGCGACGAGGACCGAGGTCGCCTTGCTCACATCGGCTTCTATGTCGCGGCCGGGCAGTGGGCGGATCTGGACGCTGGCCTCGCGCGCCACCTCGCGCCGCCAATCGACGCTGGCGTCGGCGACCATCAGCGCCGCTCCGGCCGAGAGCGCCGCCAGAAAGGTCATGATGGCGATGACAATGACGAGCGAGCGTCCGGCGATGGAGGAGGTGGGGACGAGCGGCGTCTCCCGGCCGAGCGTCTCCTCGCGCGCGGCGTCCTTGGCCGCCGTGGCGGCCGGGCGCTGGCCGGGGCGGGGCTTGGCGTCATTCGAAGACATGCAGCCGCCCATCCGCGAGCACCAGACGGCGCGCGCTCTCATATTGCTCCATCAGCGCCAGATCATGGGTGGCGATGACCACCGAGGTTCCGCTCTTGTGCAATTCCACGAAGAGCCGCAGCAGCCGCCGCGCCAGAGTGGGGTCGAGATTGCCGGTCGGCTCGTCGGCGAGCAGCAGCTCCGGCCGCACGATCAGCGCGCGGGCGATGGCGGCGCGCTGCTTCTCGCCGCCCGAGAGCACGCTCGGCAGGCTGGCGATGCGCTCGTCCAGCCCGACCCAGCGCAGCAGCTCCAGCACCTCGGCGCGATAGCTCGCCTCCTCGCGGCCGATGACCCGCAGCGGCAGAGCGACATTCTCGTATAAATTGAGATGCTCCAGCAGGCGGAAGTCTTGAAAGACGACGCCGATGCGCCGGCGAATGTCGGTGACGGAGTCTTTGTCCAGCGTCTCCGTATCCTTGCCGAAGAGGGTGATTCGCCCGCGCGTCGGCTTCAGCGACAGCAGGACGAGCTTCAGAAGCGTCGTCTTGCCGGCGCCGGAGGGTCCGGTGAGGAATTGGAATGAGCGCGGCGTGATGGAAAAAGCGAGATCGCTCAATATCTCGCTGCCGTTTCCATAGCGCAGGCCGACGTTCTCGAAGGTCAGCAAAGGCGTGTATCCATTGGCGGGCTCAGAATCGCGCTGCGGGGAGATTAGCAGTTCACCGCCCATTAACCATATCGGCGGCTAATCGACGACATGTCGGCGGCCGATTCCGAAGCGGCCGCCCACGGTTCGGAGACCGGCCATGCGCAACGACCTCGCCCCGCACAATTCTCCGGTCGGCTCGGCCCCAAAGGACCATGACCTGGACGAGAGCCGGCTGTGGCGGGAGCCGCCGCGCGAGAGCGATCTCGTCGATGAGCGTCGCCAGCGCCTGCTGCCGCTGATCGCGGCGATCATCGCCGTCGTCTTCGGGGCCATGGCGCTGATCGGCATGCGCGAGAAGATCGTGCGGGTCATGCCCTTCGCGACGGCGCTCTATTCGGCCATGGGGCTGAAGGTCAACGCCGCCGGGCTCGATCTGCGCGGCGTCACCTCCAAGATCGTCACCGAAGGGACGCGCAAGGTGCTGACCGTCGAGGGCGAGATCGTCAATTTGCGGCGCTCGGCCAATCGCGTGCCGCCCATGGCGCTGGCCATCCGCGGCGCCGACGGCCGCGAGCGCTACAGCTGGACCGCCGCCGCGCCGAAAATGCGCCTCGCCGCCGGGGAGAGCGTGCAGTTTCGCGCTCGCCTCGCCTCGCCGCCCGCCGATGGGGCCGATGTGCAGGTGCGCTTCGCCGCGCTCGAGGAAGCGGAGAAATCGGCGCGATAGGCGCGCCGCGAAATTCCCCCGGCGCGTTCCCTTATCGGCCGAAATGGCCTAAGCAGGCCCCATGCCGTCGCATGCGCCTCTCCTCTTCGTGAACGCCCGCCTCGTCGATCCCGCCTCCGGCGTGGAGACGCGCGGGGGGCTCCTCGTCCTCGACGGAAAAATCGCCGATCTCGGCCCGGCGCTGACGGCCGAGTCCGCGCCGCAAGGCGTGCGAATCGTCGATTGCGCGGGCGATGTGCTCGCGCCCGGCCTCATCGACATGCAGGCCTTTCTCGGCGAGCCGGGAGCCGAGCATCGCGAGACCATCGCCACCGCCACGGCGGCGGCGGCGGCCGGCGGCGTCACCACCATCGTCGCCGCGCCCGGCACCTCGCCGCCGATCGACGATCCGGCCGTCGTGGACTTCGTTCTGCGCCGCGCCCGCGACACCGGCCGCGTCCGCGTGCTGCCCATGGCGGCGCTCACCAAAGGGCGCGAGGGCAAGGAAATCTCTGAATTCGGCCTGCTGCGCGAGGCCGGCGCCATCGCTTTTTGTGACGGCAAGCGCTCGCTGCGCAACGCCCAGACCATGCGGCGAGCCATGACCTACGCCCGCGATTTCGATGCGCTGATCATCCATTTCCCGGAGGATCGCGACCTCGTCGGCGAGGGCGTCATGAATGACGGCGAATTGGCGACGCGCCTCGGCCTCGCCGGCGTGCCCAAGGAGGCGGAGGCCGTCATCGTCGATCGCGATTTGCGTCTCGTCGAGCTGACCGGCGCGCGCTACCACGCCTCCATCGTGGCCAATGGCCTGTCGCTGGCGGCGCTCGAGCAGGCCAAGGCGCGCGGCCTGCCGGTGACTTGCGGGACCACGATCAATCATCTGACGCTCAATGAGAACGACATCGGCGACTATCGCACCTTTTTGAAGCTGCGGCCGCCGCTGCGCCATGAGGACGAGCGCCGGCTTCTGGTGGAGGCGGTGGCGAGCGGGCTCATCGACGTCATTCTCTCCGACCATGATCCGCAGGATGTGGAGATGAAGCGCCTGCCTTTCGCCGAGGCCGAGGCCGGCGCCGTCGGCCTCGAGACCATGCTGGCGGCGGGATTGCGGCTCGTCCATTCGGGCGATGTTCCGCTGCCGACGCTGCTGCGGGCCATGTCCACACGGCCGGCCGAGATTTTGCGCCTGGAGCAGGGACGTCTCGCCAAAGGCGCGCCGGCCGACCTCATCCGCTTCGATCCGGACGAGCCCTTTGTCGTCGATCCGGCCGAATTGCATTCCCGCTGCAAGAACACGCCCTTCGACACGGCGCGCCTGCAAGGTCGGGTGAAATCGACATTCGTCGCGGGAGAATCCGTCTTCGAGCGGCCGGACGCCTAGAGCAGAGCCATAACGAAAAAAGCGTCTTCCCGCCGTGATTTCGCCAATTTCGGGAAAAAGCGGCAAGTGGATTGTGAATCTTTGAAATAGGTACGTAGGTTAACTGCCCGTAACTTCCGCGAACCGAAGGCGGGGCGTTAGTCCTGATTCTACGTTCGTTTTCCCGCGACGCGTCGCCTTCGACGAGAAAATCGCCCGAGCGGCCGGGCCGTCAAGTGGAAGAGAAGCGATGCTTGGTTCCCGTATTTCCCTCGTCGCGCTGATGGTCGCCGCGGCGCCTGCGCTGCAGGCGCGCGCCCAGGAGGCGCTGCCCGACATCGACGTTATAGCGGCGGCCCCGGAGGCGGGCGCGGGAATCGAGAGGTCGAAGGTCCCGACCAATCCGATCATGACCAAGCGTAGCGATCTCGATCGCGACCGCGCGCTGGTCATCACCGACACTCTGCAGCGCCGCAACGCTTCGGTGTCCATCGTCGATGTCGCGGGCAATCCCTTCCAGCCCGATCTCACCTATCGCGGCTTCTCGGCCTCGCCGGTGTCCGGCACGCCGCAGGGCCTCGCCGTCTATCAGGACGGCGTGCGCATCAATGAGGCCTTCGGCGACGTCGTCAATTTCGACCTCATTCCCACGGTCGCTATCGCCAATAGCGAGCTGGTCAGCGGCAATCCGCTGTTCGGCCTCAATGCGCTCGGCGGCGCTCTGACGCTGGAGATGAAGAACGGCTTCACCTGGCAGGGCTATGAGCTGGAGGGACGCGGCGGCTCCTTCGGCCGTCGCTATGGCGCGGCGCAGGTCGGCCAGAAATACGGCGATTTCGCCATTTATTCGGCCTTCGAGGCGCTCGGCGACAGCGGCTGGCGCAAGCGTTCCGGCTCGGAGCTGCTGCGCGGCTATCTCGATCTCGGCTATAAGGGCGACAAGGCCGAGTTCCATTTGAACTACACGGGCGCTACGACGCGTCTCGGCGCCGCCGCGGCGACGCCGGTCGAGATGCTCCAGCGCGACTACAGCTCCGTCTACACGACGCCGCAGAGCTCGACCAATGAGCTGCACTTCCTCAATCTGAAGGGCTCCTATGACGTTTCGAGCGCGCTGAAGCTCAACGGCAACTTCTATTACCGCGACTATCAGCAGGCGCATATCGACGGCAATATCGCCGATATGGAGACCTGCAGCTCCAAAACCTTCGTCTGCCAGGACAACGACCCCTTCATCGGCAATGTGCCGACCAATGCGCAGCGTCGTCTGATCGGACCCAATGGCGCCTATATTCGGTCCTCGGTGCTCGCCGGGGGCCTGCCGGCGACGATCGACTATTCGCGCACCCATTCGCGTTCCTATGGCGGCGCGATTCAGGGGACCTATGACGAGAAGATCGCCGACTTCAAGAACAAGCTCATCGTCGGCGGCTCGTTTGATCGCCAATTCACCGACTTTCGAGGCTATTCGGAACTCGGCATTCTGCAGGGCGATTTCAATGTCACATCGACCGGGCTGCAATATTTCAACTCGGTCCCCGAAGGCGGATTCCAACCCTCCTCGGTCTTCGCGCGCAACCTTTATTACGGCGTCTATGCGCTCGACACGCTCGATCTGACCGACAAGCTCACGCTCACCGCCGGCCTGCGTTTCAATAGCGCGGAAATCACGCTCTATGATCGTTTGAGCGTGCGCCTCAACAGTGACAAGAGCTATCAGCGCGTCAATCCGGTCGCCGGCCTCACCTATACTTTCATCCCCGAATTCACCGTCTATGGCAATTATTCGGAGGCGAACCGCGCGCCGACGGCGCTCGAGAACGGCTGCGCCGACGCCAATCATCCATGCACGATCGACAGCTTCCTCGTCGCCGATCCGCCGTTGAAGCAGGTGGTGACGCGCAGCGGCGAGATCGGCTTCCGTGGCTATCACGACATCGGGCCGGACCATGGCCGGCTCGAGTGGAAGGTCGATATCTTCCGCGCCGTGAACAGCGACGACATCGTCTCGCTGCCGTCGAATGTGATCCAGGGCAGGGGCTATTTCGCCAATGTCGGGGCCACCCGCCGCCAAGGCGTCGAAGCCGGCGTCGCTTGGCGCAACGACCAGCTGAGCCTCTATGCCGATTATGCGCTGATCGACGCCACCTTCCGTAGCGCCTTCGATGTGCAGTCGGAAAGCAATCCCTACGCCGACGCCAATGGCCTCATCCATGTGCGGCCGGGCAATGTGATGCCGGGCGTGCCGCGCCATCGCGTGAAGCTCGGCTTCGATTACTTCATCACGCCCGAGTGGAAGTTCGGCGCCGATTACATCTTCACGAGCGGCGTACGGCTGCGCGGCGACGAGTCCAATCTCGACAAGCCGCTGCCCTCCTGGGGCGTCGTCAATCTGAAGACCTCCTATAAGGTCACCGAGAATATCGAGGTCTATGCGCTGGCGCAAAACCTCTTCGATCGGCGCTACTATACTTTCGGGACCTATTTCGACAACAGCGGCAATGCGACCGCGTCGGCCGGCGGCTTCACCAATGCGCGCACTTATGTTCCGGGCGCGCCGGTCTCCGTCTATGGCGGCGTCAAGGTCAAGTTCTGAGCTCAAGTCTCTGATCTAAAAGATACTGGGAGGGGAGGCGGCGATCGGCGGCGCCTCCCCTATCTTGTTTGGGCGGCCCGGCGGAATCGCGAACGCTCTTGAAGAAAAGTGGCAACCGCCTTAAAGGCACGCGCGCGCGGGACGCGAGGCGCGCCGCAACCGGGAACCAGAAAGCATGGCCAAGGAAAAATTCTCACGCACGAAGCCGCATTGCAACATCGGCACGATCGGTCACGTGGACCATGGCAAGACGTCGCTGACGGCGGCGATCACCAAGGTTCTGGCCGAGACGGGCGGCGCGACCTTCACGGCCTATGACCAGATCGACAAGGCCCCGGAAGAGCGCGCCCGCGGCATCACCATCTCGACGGCCCACGTCGAGTATGAGACCGCCAATCGCCATTACGCCCATGTCGACTGCCCCGGCCACGCCGATTATGTGAAGAACATGATCACCGGCGCCGCGCAGATGGACGGCGCGATCCTCGTCGTCTCTGCCGCCGACGGCCCGATGCCGCAGACCCGCGAGCACATCCTGCTCGCCCGTCAGGTCGGCGTGCCGGCGCTCGTCGTGTTCCTGAACAAGGTCGACATGGTCGACGATCCGGAGCTGCTGGAGCTCGTCGAGCTCGAGGTTCGCGAGCTGCTGTCGAAGTATGAGTTCCCCGGCGACGATATTCCGATCACCAAGGGCTCGGCCCTGGCGGCGCTCGAGAACAAGACGCCCGAGATCGGCCATGACGCGATCCTGAAGCTGATGCAGACGGTCGACGAATATATCCCGCAGCCGGAGCGTCCGAAGGATCAGCCCTTCCTGATGCCGGTCGAGGACGTGTTCTCGATCTCTGGCCGCGGCACGGTGGTGACGGGCCGCGTCGAGCGCGGCATTGTCAAGGTCGGCGAGGAAGTCGAGGTCGTCGGCATTCGCCCGACGATCAAGACGACGGTGACGGGCGTGGAAATGTTCCGCAAGCTGCTCGATCAGGGCGAGGCGGGCGACAATATCGGCGCGCTGCTGCGCGGCACCAAGCGCGAGGACGTGGAGCGCGGCCAGGTTCTGTCGAAGCCCGGCTCGGTGAAGCCGCACACCAAGTTCAAGGCGGAAGCCTATATTCTGACGAAGGAAGAGGGCGGCCGTCATACGCCGTTCTTCACCAACTATCGTCCGCAGTTCTACTTCCGCACGACGGATGTGACCGGCATTGTGACGCTCCCCGAGGGCGTCGAGATGGTGATGCCGGGCGATAATGTGGCGATGGAGGTGAACCTCATCGTTCCGATCGCCATGGAGGAGAAGCTGCGCTTCGCCATCCGCGAAGGCGGCCGCACGGTTGGAGCAGGCGTGGTCGCTTCGATCATCGAGTGATCGGAGCGAGCACGCCGTCGCGACAACCGCATTAGGTTTGCACGAGCGCGAAGCGCTCGTGCTCGGCGCCGGCGTCGTCGCCTCGATCATCGAATAAGAAAGCGAGCCTTTCGGGCTCGCTTCGAAAAAAGGGACTGCGAGCCGAATGGCTCGCGGTCCCAAGTCGGGGAGAAGAGAGTTGTGGACCGTCAGGCCGCGAGCTGCTCCTCGAGGAGGATTGCCGGCAGGCGCGCGTCCTCGGAGGCCTCAGTCTCGTCATGGCTCGGATGCGCCATCACCTCGAGCGCCGCGGCGACGGCCGAAATGCCGATCTCGCGATAGAGGCGGGTGAGCAGATCATGCGGACGGTCGGCGGATTGCGCTTCGCTGAAATCGGTGGCGACGAGCTTCGACATGGCGGCTACTCTCTACTGAACGGTTGCGGGGCGCTCGAGGAATGCGTGCAATTGATTTAAAGTCTCCCTTACCCCGGTAAACTATTCGTAAAATCGCGGAGCCTGCCGCGCGTCTTCCACATGCCCCTGTGGATGAGCTGCGCTGCGATCGATGCTATGATCGCCTCATGCTGCGCCATATCCCAGAAGAGCCCGTCTCCAACGCCGCGGTCTGGTGCCGGCGGCTCGCCGTTTTCTCTCTGCCGGTGGCGGCGATCGCCGTGATCCTCGCGCGCGCCAATGCGGTGGAGCCGCAGGCCTCGCTCGCCGTGCTCGGCGGCGCGATCGTGGTGGCGCTCGTCGCGCTGCTGCTGTTTCTCGCCGCCTGCGTCGTCATCTGGCAGGAGGGCCGGCGCGGGCTGGGCGAGGCGCTCGGCGGCGCCTTTCTCGCCGCCGTGACGCTCGGCTATCCGGCCTATCTCGCCGTCCAGGCCGTGCGTCTGCCGGTGCTATCCGACGTCTCGACGGATACGGCCGATCCGCCGCGCTTTTCCACCTCGCGGGCGGCCGTCGCGGCGCGCGCCGGCTTCACGCCCGCGGGCTTCGACGCCGACACTGCGGAGCGGCAGAGGGACGGCTATCCGGACATAGAGCCGATCGTCGTCGATCTCGAGCCGGACGAGGCCTATCAGCTGGTGCTGGAGACGGCGCAGAGCCGCGGCTGGCGCGTCATCGACCAGCGTCCGCCGGGCGGCCGTTCCGGCATCGGCCATCTCGATTTTCTCGACCGCACATTGGTGATGGGCTTTGCCGACGATATCGCCGTGCGGCTGCGCCCGCTCGCCGGCCAGACGCGCATAGACGTGCGCTCCGCCTCCCGTTACGGGCGCCATGATTTCGGCGCCAACGCAAAGCGCATCCGCCAATTCGCCGAGGAGCTGCAGGCGGGGTTGAACGAGAAGTGAGGGAGTAGGGAGTTTGTAGCGAATAGCGAGTAGAACTGGGACGCCGCTATTCGCTATTCGCTACTCCCTATTCGCTCACTCTGAAATACCGCGTCTCCAATGTCGCCGGCCCGTCGGAACGGGCGAGCCCGCGCTCGATCAAATCTTCGAGATGGGCGAAGACGGAGAGCGCCGCCGCCCTCTGCAAGCTCGCGTCGAAGCCCTCGTAAATGCGCGCGACCATGGCGGCGATCGTCTCGTCGCCGGCCTCGAGCCGCTCGAGGATGGCCGCCTCACGCTGCCGGCGATGGTGGAGCAGGGCGCGTAGATAGCGTTGCGGCTCCTTCACTGGCCCGCCATGGGCGGGCCAATAGAGGCGATCGTCGCGCGCGCGCAGCTTTTCCAGCGAAGCGAAATATTCTCCCATGGAGCCGTCCGGCGGCGCGATGACGGTGGTCGCCCAGGCCATCACATGATCGCCGGTGAAGAGCGTCGCTTCCTCGGCCAGCGCGAAGCAGAGATGGTTGGTCGTATGGCCGGGCGTCGCTACGGCCTCGATGGTGAGGCCGCCGAAGCTCAGCCTATCGCCATCGGCGAAGGAAATGTCAGGCGCGTAGCTTTTGTCATGCGAGGCGTCGAGGCCGGGGCCAGTGACCGAAAGATCGGGCGGCGGCGCATAAGGCGCGCAGCCGGCGATGGTCGCGCCGGTCTTCTCCGCCAGAACGCGCGCCGCCGGGGAGTGGTCGCGATGCGTATGGGTGACGAGCAGATAGCGCAGCGTTGCGCCAGCAATGGCGGCGAGCAGCGCCTCTATATGGGAGGCGTCCGCCGGGCCGGGGTCGATGATCGCGACCTCGCCTTCCCCGATGATGTAGCTGCATGTGCCCGTATAGGTGAAGGCGCCGGGATTGGGCGCGACGATGCGGCGCGTCGCCGGCGACAAGCGTTGCAGCGCGCCCGGCGGAGAGTCGAAGGTGGTGAGGAAGTCGTCTCGGGTCATTGAAAATTGCGTCCCTTCGGGATTGCCTCGCGCGCCTTGGCCTCGCTTGCGTTTGCGCCGCGCGATTGCTCGAGCAGGCGCAGATCGGCCGTCAGATCCTCGATCTTCTGCGCGATCACATGGACGACGCCGGATTCATTCTGCACGCGCCCCGTGACCGCCACCAGCCGCGCGCCGATGACCTCGGGACGCTGGCGCTCGAACAGTTTCGGCCAGACGACGATATTGGCGATTCCCGTCTCGTCCTCGATCGTCATGAAGATCACGCCGCTCGCCGAGCCCGGCCGCTGCCGCACCAGCACGAGGCCGGCGACTGTCACGCGGGCGCCCTCGCGCGCGCCTTGGCCCGTTGCCCCCTCCCTCACCCTCCCCCGCTGCGCGGGAGAGGGGAGCGGCCGGCGTTGCGCGAAATCTCGATGAAGTGTGGAGCCTGCTCCCTCTCCCGCTTGCGGGGGAGGGTTGGGGAGGGGCCTTTCGGCGGAGGGTGTGGGAGGGGGCCGCCGCCGAGCGCCCCACAGGGCATGATCCCCTTGGCCTCGAGCCGCGCGCGCAGAAACGCCATTGGATGCGCCTTCAGCGACAGCGACAGAAAGCGATAATCCTCCACTACCTCCGCCCCGAGCGGCATGGGCGGGAGGTTCGCGTCCTCCTCCTGCGGCGCGAAGGAGAGCGCGCGCAACAGCGGGAGATCGTCCTTGTCGCCGGCGCGATTGAGCGCCTGCACGGCCCAGAGCGCGTCGCGTCGCGGCAGGCCGAGCGAGGCGAAGGCGCCGGCCTCCGCCAAGCGCTCAAGCGTCGATGGCTCGAGCCCGCCGCGCAGCCATAGATCGCGCACGGAATCATAGCCCGCGCCGCGCTTCGCCACGAGGCGCTTCATGTCCGCTTCGCGCAGGCCGACGATCTGGCGGAAGCCGAGCCGCACATCATGCGTCGCGCGAATGTCGCCGGCCATGGAGGCGTGGCGCGAATGCAGCGGCGTCGCCTGCGCGCGCGTCTCCAGCGTGCAATCCCAATCGGAGGCGTTCACATCGACCTCATGCACGCCGACGCCATGTTCCTGCGCATCGCGCACGATCTGCGCCGGGGCATAGAAGCCCATGGGCTGCGCGTTCAGCAAGGCGCAGCAGAACACGTCCGGATAACGGCATTTGAGCCAGGCGGAGGCATAGACGAGCAGAGCGAAAGACGCCGCGTGACTCTCGGGGAAACCATAGGAGCCGAAGCCTTCGATCTGCCCCCAGCAGCGCTCGGCGAATTCGCGGCTATAGCCGCGCGCCTCCATGCCGGCGAGCATTTTGGCGCGGAAGGTTCCGATCGTGCCGACGCGCTTGAACGTCGCCATGGCGCGGCGCAGCCGATCCGCCTCATCGGGCGTGAAGCCGCCGGCGACGATGGCGATGCGCATCGCCTGCTCCTGGAACAAAGGCACGCCGAGCGTCTTGCGCAGCACTTGCTCGAGCTCTGCCGAAGGAAAGGACACTTGCTCCTTGCCGATACGACGGCGGAGATATGGGTGAACCATATCGCCCTGAATGGGGCCGGGCCGCACGATCGCCACCTCTATGACGAGATCGTAGAACTCCCGCGGCCGCAGCCGCGGCAGCATGGACATTTGCGCGCGGCTCTCGATCTGGAACACGCCGATCGTATCGGCGCGCGAGATCATGTCATAGACGCTCTCCTCCTCCGCCGGGATCGACGAAAGGCGATGCACGACGTCATAGCGCTCGGCCAGCAGGGCGAGGCCCTTGCGCAGGCAGGTGAGCATGCCGAGCGCCAGCACGTCGATCTTCAATATGCGCAGCGCGTCGAGATCGTCCTTGTCCCATTCGATCGTCGTGCGGCCTTCCATGGCGGCGGGCGCGAGCGGGACAATCTCGTCCAGCCGATCGCGCGTGATGACGAAGCCGCCCGTATGCTGCGAGAGATGGCGCGGAAAGCCGGTCAGTTCGCGCGTCAGCTCCAGCGCCTTGGCGAGACGCGGCTCGCGCTCACCCTCCCCTTTAAGGGGAGGGTCGGCCGGCGATAGCCGGACGGGGTGGGGTTCAACGGCAAAGACTCGGGGTTTCACCCCCTCCCGATCGCCTTCGGCGCTCGACCTCCCCCCTCGAGGGGGAGGTGGGGACGCCTCTCCTTGCGCCATTCCTCCCCACACATTGTTCGAGAGCCGCGAGACGACATCGGCGGAAAGACCGAAAGCCTTGCCGACCTCGCGAATGGCCGAGCGCGAGCGATAGGAGACCACCGTCGCCGTGAGGCCGGCGCGCTCGCGGCCATAGCGCGCGTAGATATATTGCATCACCTCCTCGCGCCGCTCATGCTCGAAATCGACGTCTATGTCGGGCGGCTCGTTGCGCGCGGCGGAGACGAAGCGCTCGAAGAGGAGATCATGCTTGGTCGGATCGACCTCGGTAACGCCGAGGCAGAAGCAGATGACGGAATTGGCGGCGGAGCCGCGCCCCTGCGCGAGAATGTCCTTTGCGCGCGCGAAACGCACAATGTCGTGGACAGTGAGAAAATAGGCGGCGTAGCCGAGCTCGGCGATCAGCTTCAGCTCATGGCGTAGCAGCGTCTCGACCTTATCGGGAACGCCGTTTGGATAGCGCATCCTCGCGCCTTCGCGCGCGTAATATTCGAGCGCCTCCTGCTCGCTGGCGAATCCTTCGCGCAACTCGCTCGGATAATTATGCGCGAGCGCGTCGAGACGGAAGGAAAGACCTTCCAGAAAGCGCGCGGTCTCCTCCACCGCCTGCGGCGCCTGCACGAAGAGCCGCGCCATTTCTGCGCCGCTCTTTAGTGAGCGCTCGGCGTTGGCGGAGAGCAGATAGCCGGCATTGTCGAGCGTCGTCTTCTCGCGCACGCAGGCGAGAACGTCAGCGAGCGGGCGTCGCTCGGGAACATGCATGTTCGCCTCGTTCACCGCGATGAGCGGCAGGCCCATCTCGCGCGAGAGCGCGATGCGGCGGGCGAGGGCGGAGCGCATATCGACGCCATAGAGCGCGGTCGCGGCGAGCCACAGCCGGCCGCGCGCCGCCTCGAGCAGGGCAAGGGGAGGGGCCGCGCCCTCCATGACGATGAGCTGCTGGCCTTCGGAAAATTCGAGGAGATCGTCGAGGAAGAGGCGGCATTCGCCTTTCTGCGCGCGCATATTGCCGCGCGTCAGCAGCCGGCAGAGACGCCCATAGGCGGCGCGGTCCTTCGGATAGCAGAGAACATCCGGAGTCTCATCGGCAAAGACGAGGCGCGCGCCAATGGCGAGGCGAAAGCCGGACGCTTCGGCCGCATGCTCGCGCAGATAGGAATGGGCGCGCACCACGCCGGCGAGCGAATTGCGATCGGCGACGCCTATGCCGATATGGCCGAGCGCCATCGCCTGCGCGACCATCTCCTCGGGATGCGAGGCGCCGCGCAGGAAGGAAAAATTGGTCGCAGTCGCGAGTTCGGCGAAGCGGGACATAAGGGGATCATATCAGCAACCAATGTGCGCCGCTCCTTCTCCCGCAGGGTGGGAGAAGGGGCGCGCGCTGGTTCAGCTCTGCTCCTCGGACTTGCGTCGCCTCGCCTTCTTCGGCTCGCGCCGCGGGCCTTCGACCAGCCTCACCACCACGCCCCACAGCGTGCGCACATCCTGCTCGGTCATGTTCATGCGGTGAAACATATTGCGCAGATTGCGCGACATCACCGGCTTCTTTGTCTCGGGGCGGAAGAATTGCCGCTCGTCGAGATGCTTCTCCAGATAGTCGAAGAAGGCGAGCGTCATCTCGCGGGTGGCGGGCGGCGAGCGCTCGGTGACGTCGAAGGGCAGCGTCTCGCCATGGGCGTAGCGGAACCATTCATAGCCGGTGAGCAGCACCGCCTGCGCCAGATTGAGCGAGGCATAGGCGGGATTGACCGGAAAGGTCAGAATCGAATCGGCGAGCGCGACGTCGTCATTGTCGAGGCCGGTGCGCTCTGGGCCGAACATCACGCCATGACGCTCGCCGGCTTTGATGCGCACGACTGTAGAGGACATTGCGGTCGCGGGCGTCACCACGGGCTTCACCTGTCCGCGCCCGCGCGCCGTCGCCGCATAGACGAAGGAAAGATCGGCGATCGCCTCGCGCACAGTCTCATAGAGCTTGGCCGAATCGAGCAGATGCGCGGCGCCGGCGGCGGCGGCGTAGGAGGCCTCGCGATAGACGGGATCGCGCGTCGGCCAGCCCTCGCGCGGCGCGACCAGCCGCAGGTCGGAGAGGCCGAAATTGGCCATGGCGCGCGCGCACATGCCGATATTGACCGCGAGCTGCGGCCGCACGAGCACGATGGTCGGCCCACCTTCGAGCTTTGGCTTGGTGTGGTCGGTTCCAGCGCCGGTCACGGGAGGTCGTCGCTCGAGTCGAGTGTCGCCGCTAGATCGCGACGCGAATGCAGAATGTTCACGATTTCCAGACGCTCATCGGTGCAGCGGAAGAAGATGATGTAGCCGCGAAACAAATAGCCGCGCAGTCCTGGCGAGAGCTCCTCGCGCGGGCGGCCAAGAAGGACGGGCGAAGCGGCCAGCTTCGCGCATTGCGCGCGAAATCGATCGGCGGCGGCTAATCCCGCGTCGAGATCGCCGGAGGTCTCGCCGATGAAATCGGCGATGTCTTTCAAATCCCGATTCGCGGCGAGGCGATAGACCAGCTTGCGCATTCAGGCGCTTCGCGCCCTTCGCGCCTCGACATGAGCGCGCAGCTCGGCGGCGACCTGCTCGTCGGTCAATTCGCCCCCTTCGGCCAGCGACGCCTCTATCGTCTCGCGCAGCGCCTTCAGCTTGGCCTCGCGCTCCTCCACGAGACGCAGGCCTTCGCGCATCACCTCGGTCGCCGAGGCGTAGCGGCCCTGCTTGACCAGGGAGTCGATGAACTCTTCCCAATGCTTGCCGACGGATACGTTCATGGCGCGCCTCCTCGGCGGAGGATAACACATTATGCGCATAACGTGCTATTTTTGGCGTCGGTCGAATTTTCTCTCGGCCGAGCGCGCCGTAGGCGTCGGCGCCTGAACATTCGGCAGTAGTCGATCAAAATCGCCGTCACGAGACGCGCAAACCGCTTCGCCTCGCAGATTTGCTCATGGCGCCTGCTTTGCCTCGCGCGTTACGCGCGCTATAAGGCCGGCGGCTCACGCGGGGAGAGGCATTTTATGAGCAAGATCAAGGTCGAGAATCCGGTCGTCGAGCTCGACGGCGACGAGATGACCCGGATCATCTGGGCCTATATCAAAGACAAGCTCATTCACCCTTATCTCGATCTCGAGCTGCTCTATTACGATCTCTCCATCCAGAACCGCGACGCCACCAATGATCAGGTGACGATCGACGCCGCCGAGGCGATCAAGACGCATGGCGTCGGCGTCAAATGCGCCACCATCACGCCGGACGAAGCCCGCGTGCAGGAATTCGGCCTGAAGGAAATGTGGAAGTCGCCCAACGGCACGATCCGCAATATTCTGGGCGGCGTCATTTTCCGCGAGCCGATCATCGCCAAGAATGTTCCGCGCCTCGTGCCCGGCTGGACGCAGCCGATCGTCATCGGCCGCCACGCCTTCGGCGATCAATACCGCGCCGTCGATTTCCGCACGCCCGGCAAGGGCCGGCTGACGATGAAATTCGAAGGCGACGATGGGACTGTGATCGAGAAGGAAGTGTTCCGCTTCCCCGGCGCCGGCGTCGCGATGGCGATGTACAATCTCGACGATTCGATCCGCGAGTTCGCCCGCGCCTCGATGAATTTTGCGCTGAACCGCAAATTCCCGCTCTATCTCTCGACCAAGAACACGATTTTGAAAGCCTATGACGGGCGCTTCAAGGATCTGTTCCAGGAAGTGTTCGACGCCGAGTTCAAGACGCAATTCCAGGCCAATGGGCTCACCTATGAGCATCGGCTGATCGACGATATGGTCGCCTCGGCGCTCAAATGGTCCGGCGGCTATGTGTGGGCCTGCAAGAATTACGATGGCGACGTGCAGTCGGACACGGTGGCGCAGGGCTTCGGCTCGCTCGGCCTGATGACCAGCGTGCTGATGACGCCGGACGGCAAGACCGTCGAGGCGGAGGCTGCGCATGGCACGGTGACGCGCCATTATCGCGAGCATCAGAAGGGCCATGCGACCTCGACCAATTCCATCGCCTCCATCTTCGCCTGGACGCGCGCGCTCGCGCATCGCGCCAAGCTCGACGGCAATGAGGCACTGGCGCGCTTCGCTCTGACGTTGGAGCAGGTCTGCGTCTCCACGGTGGAGCAGGGCTTCATGACCAAGGATCTGGCGCTGCTCGTCGGCCATAATCAGAAATGGCTGTCGACCACCGGCTTCCTGGACAAGATCGATTCCAACCTCGCAGCCGCGCTTCAGGCAGGCAAATGAGACGCGGACGAAGTGATTGTGCTACCCGAGCGGCGCGGCTATATAGACGCCGCGTTCAGGCTTAGGGAGGATTCGCGGCCATGGCGGTGGATCTAGACGCGAGCTACAGACCGTCCGAGCAAGAAGATTTTATGAATGACCGGCAGCGCGAGTATTTTCGGCGCAAGCTGCTCGCGTGGAAAGACGAGATCCTGCAGGAGAGCCGCGACACGCTCGCCACTCTGCAGAGCGAGAACGAAAACCATCCGGACCTCGCGGATCGCGCTTCGTCGGAGACCGATCGTGCGATCGAGCTTCGCGCGCGTGACCGGCAGAGGAAGCTGATCTCCAAGATCGACGCCGCTCTGGCGCGGCTCGAGGACGGCACCTATGGCTATTGCGAGGAGACGGGCGAGCCCATTTCCTTGAAGCGGCTGGATGCGCGGCCGATCGCCACTCTGTCGATCGAGGCGCAGGAGCGGCATGAGCGCCGCGAGCGCGTCTATCGGGACGACTGAAAGCGCTTCCTTACTTTTTCGGACCCTTGAAACAAATCAGCGCCCGCGGAAAATCTCCGCGGGCGCTGATTTATTTTCAGGGCTTGGATTCCGGCCGGCCCAGCAAGCGGGCCATTTCGGCCTCCAGCGAGTCGAGCGGATCGACAGGCTCGGCGGGCGGCGGCGCGGGCTCCTCCGGCGCAGGCGGCGGCGGTTCGACAGCCACGGGCTCCGGCGGCGGCGGCTCAGGAGCGGGCAGATGCGGCGGCTCCTCGGGAGCAGGCGGGGGCGGAGGGGGGACCTCGGCGGCCGGCGGCGGGACGGGCGGCTTGGCGGCGCGCGACAGGAAAGGCGGCGGCGCGGGCCGCGGCGGACGCGGCGTCGGGGTGAAGGGCGGGCGCTGCGGCGTGAAGCGCGGCGTTCCGGCGCGGGCAGGCGCCTCGGGCGCGGGCGGCGGAGCGGGCTTGGAGGGCGGCGGGCCGAACAGATCCGGCGGCAGCGGCGCGAGACCGGCCGACGGAGGCGGCGCAGGCTCGACCGGCGGCTTGGGAGCCTCGCTCTCCACGGGCGAAGAGGCCAGGCCGAGCGACGGCGGAAAAGACGGGGCCGGCGCAGGGGCGGGAGCCGGCGCCTGAGGCGCGGCGGAAGGGCCGAGCGGCCAGCCGGGGCCGGCGGAGGGCGCCTCCTTCTCGCGCGGACGCTGCTCGCGGACCTCGACGCGGCTGATCGACGCCTCGACCAAGAGATCATTCGGTCCGCCGATGAGTAGAAGATGCTCGACATTGTCCCGGCGCACGATGACCAGCTGCCGATCGCCATCGACATCGAAAGTATCGACGATATCGAGCCGGCGCGGCCGGTTGCGCGGCCCTGGAGCCTTGATGCGTCGTCCGAACAAGAGCCGGTAGATATAGACGAGCAGCAGCGCCGCGAACAGGAACGCGACAATTGCGGCGAGTATCGGCAGGAGCTGCGACTGTGTGATGCTGGACGGCATGAATCGATTTTTCTTTCGTCGTGACGCGGCGCGAGAATGCAGTCTATCAGCGTTGGACGCAAGCGCGCCTCAAAGGTTAAGCAATGGTTAATAGTGCATTCTTCGTGATTCGCGCTTGCGGAAAATGCGCAAGGACATTGCCATGCGCCCCGGCCGGGGCCATTGTTCCGCCTGATTCTGCCTGCGCCGCAGCGTTTGTGGGCGCAGGAGCCCATCCGACGGCGAGAGACGGCCCGAGATACGGCCAATGAGGCGGCCCATGAAACGATTCATGAGACGATTCCCGTGACCGACAGGACGGCGCCGCCCGCCTATGACCGCACCGAACGCCCCGGCAATGTCGGCCTGGTCCTCGCGCTCGCCATCGTCCTGGTGGGCTCGATCGTCGTGGCCTCGCTGCTGCCGGCGCCGGTCGCGCCCAAATTCGCCGTCGGCCTGCTGGCGCTGCTCGCTGTCGCCGGCGTGTTCTGCGCCTTCGCCTATGCTGTTGGATTTTTGCGCTTTCCGGGCCGTTCTGCACGGCTCGACATCGCCCGCCAGATCGCCGATTCCTTCTCCGAGGGGCTGCTCGTCACCGAGGGCGACACGCAGATCGTCTACGCCAATGACGCCTATCTGGAGCTCTGCGGCTCGCGTGATCCGGCCGGGCTGCTGACGGTCGAGCGGCTGTTCTCGGGGCCTGCGGAGGTGTCGGAGGCGATCTATCGCCTGGCCCAGGCTGCCCGCGCCAAGCGCGCCCATGTCGAGGATGTGCGCCTCGTTCCGCCGCTCACCGGCGACGCCGAGGTCGGCTGGTATCGCATTCGCGTGCGCCCGCTCGAGCGCGATGGCGCGCGCCACACGAATCTGTGGACAGTCGTCGACGCCACCGCCGATCGCCAGCGCCAGGAGAATGTCTTCCAGGAGCTGCAGCACGCGATCGACTTCCTCGACCATGCGCCGGCGGGCTTTTTCTCGGCCGGCCCGGACGGGGCCATCTCCTATATGAACAAGACGCTCGCGGGCTGGCTCGGCTATGACCTCACCCAGGTCGGCTCGGGCGGGGTCTCGCTGGCCGATATCGTCGCCAATAATGGCTCGACTCTGCTGACCGCCATCACCGGCGGCTCGGGCGAGGTCCGCACCGCGCAGATCGACCTCGATCTGAAGCGCCGCAACGGCCGCTCGCTGCCGGTGCGGCTGCTGCATCGCGTCGCCTTCGGCCAGGACGGCGCGCCGGGCGCCTCGCGGACCTTGGTGCTCAACCGCACCGCCGGCGAGGAGCCGGAGGAGGATTTGCGCGCCGCCGAGGTGCGTTTCGCACGCTTCTTCAATTCGACGCCCATGGCGATCGCCGCCGTCGATCCGGACGGCAAGGTCACGCGCTCCAACGCCGCCTTCGCCAAGCTGCTGCCGCAAGCGCTGAAGGGCGCCGCCGCCTGGCCCGTGCTGGCCAGCGTCGTCGAGCGCGACCGCGTCGCGCTGAAGGACGCCATTGCCGCGGCTCTGGACAATCGCGGCGACGTGCCGCCCATCGACGCCACGCTGCAGGAGGAGGACGGACTGCCGACGCGCTCGGCGCGTTTCTTCGTCGCCCCCTCGGAGGACGCCGGCAAGAAGGGCGCGACCATTTACGCGCTCGACACCACCGAGCATCGCAAGCTGCAGGAGGGCTTCGCCCAATCGCAGAAGATGCAGGCGGTCGGCCAGCTCGCCGGGGGCGTGGCGCATGATTTCAACAATATGCTCACCGCCATCATCGGCTATTCCGACCTGCTGCTCGCCAATCACCGGCCGACCGATCCGTCCTTCCAGGACATTATCCAGATCAAGCAGACGGCCAATCGCGCCGCCGGCCTCACGCGCCAGTTGCTCGCCTTCTCGCGCCGGCAGACTCTTCGCCCGCAAGTGCTGCAACTCGGCGACGTGCTGACGGAGCTGCAAATGCTGCTGCGCCGTCTCGTCGGCGAAAAGGTCGAGGTCGATCTCAAGCACGGCCGCGATTTGTGGTTCGTGAAGGCCGACATCAATCAATTCGAGCAGGTCGTCATCAATCTGGTGGTGAACGCCCGTGACGCCATGCCGGAATCGGGCGGACGCATCCAGCTGCGCACGCGCAATATCGCTTCGGGCGAATGCGCCGCCTTCGGCGAGGCCTCGCTCACGCCGGCCGAATATGTGCTGATCGAGGTCGAGGACAATGGCGCGGGCATAGCGCCGGATGTGATGGCCAAGATTTTCGAGCCCTTCTTCACCACAAAAGAGGTCGGCAAAGGCACGGGCCTCGGCCTCTCCATGGTGTTCGGCATCGTCAAGCAGTCGGGCGGATTCGTCTTTCCGGCGAGCGAGCTCGGGCGCGGAACCGTGTTCCGCATCTTCCTGCCGCGCCATGTGCCCGAGGTCGGCGAGATCGCCGCCAAGCCCGAGGCCGCCAAGCCCGCCACCGATTACACGGGGCAGGGGACGATCCTGCTGGTGGAGGATGAGGACGCCGTTCGCGCCTTCGCGGCGCGGGCGCTGGGCTCGCGCGGCTATAATGTGATGGAGGCCGCCTCCGGCCTCGAGGCGCTGGAAGTGGTGGAGCGCGAGGGCCAGCGCATCGACCTCATCGTTTCCGATGTGGTGATGCCGGAGATGGATGGGCCGGCCATGTTCGCCGAATTGCGCAAGCGCGGCGTGACGGCGAAGGTGGTGTTCGTCTCGGGCTATGCCGAGGAGGCTTTCGCCAAGAATCTGCCGGAGGGGGATTTCGGCTTTTTGCCCAAGCCCTTCAGCCTGAAGCAGCTGATCGAGACGGTGAAGGCGAGCCTGGGGTGAGTCTATGTCGATTCCGCGAGTTGCGACCGCGATTATTCGAGTAGGCGTCGGCTCTATCGGAGCGATAGGTCTCGTTTTCTCGATGTTCTTGGTGATCTTATTGGTGGGTTTCTATGCGCTCGCCCTCGGCTGTGATTACACAGGCTGGTGCAGAGTGGAAGATTACATCACCATGTGATCATTAGTCCGTCGCTTCGAAGGGTTCTCCCTCGCGACCCGACGTGATTGCGTCAGGCGGAGGCGTCGGCGATCGGGTCTCGCCGCTCCGCCGAAAATCGCCTATATCCGCGTTATGACCCGCACGGCGCTCTACACTGGTTCCTTCGACCCGCTGACCCTCGGCCATTTGGACGTGATCCGGGCCGGGGCGAGCCTCTGCGACCGCCTCGTCATCGCCATAGGCGCGCATCCGGGCAAGACGCCTCTGGTCCCGCTCGCGCAGCGCGTCGTGCTCATCGAGACGGTCTGCGCCGGGCTTGCGGAGGCCGCTTCCTGTCGCTTCGAGGTGGTCTCCTTCGCCGGCCTCGCGGTGGAGGCGGCGCGCGACCATGGCGCCGGGCTGATCCTGCGCGGATTGCGCGACGGCTCCGATTTCGACTATGAAATGCAGATGGCGGGGATGAATCTCGCCATGGCGCCGGAGATCAGAACCATTTTTCACCCTTCGTCTCCGGCGGTCCGGCACATCACCGCGACGCTCGTGCGGCAGATCGCCTCGCTCGGAGGCGATGTCTCGGCCTTCGTTCCGCCAGAGGCGGCCGAAGTTCTGCGCCGCGCGCTCTCCGGACGCTGACAAAAACAACGCAAAGGGAGGCTCGATTGCCTATCGATCGCCGCAGCTTCACGCTCGCCGCTCTCGCCGCCGCCGCGCTTACCGGCCCGGCCAGCGCGGAGGACGCTCCGCCCCATACGCTCTACCTCGACACCAAGGACGGCCGCATCGTCATCAAGCTGCGCGCCGATATCGCGCCCAAGCATGCGGCGCAGATCGAGACATTGGCCAAGCGCCATTTCTATGATGGAATCGTGTTCCACCGCGTCATCGACGGCTTCATGGCGCAGACCGGCGATCCGACCGGCACGGGCATGGGCAAATCCGACCTGCCGAATATTCCGGCCGAATTCTCCAAGGAGAAATTCGTGCGCGGCACTCTGGGCATGGCGCGCAGCCAGAGCCCGGACTCGGCCAATTCGCAATTCTTCATCTGCCTCGCGCCGGCGCGCTATCTCGAAGAGCAATATACGGTGATCGGCGAGGTCGTCTCCGGCATGGATGTCGTCGACAAGATCAAGAAGGGCGACAAGGCCGACAATGGAAAAGTGTCGAGCCCCGACAAGATCATCAAGCTGCGCCTCGCCGGCGACAATAGCTGATCGCGTCTTTCGCGCTGCGATCCGAGCGCCGCGGCCCTCGGTTTGCTTCGCCGGGCGAAATGTAAAACCGACAGGAGTGGACATGTCCGAAGCCGAAAATCTGAAGCTCGAGACGACGCAGGGCGACGTTTTGATCAAGCTCCGCCCCGATCTCGCGCCCAATCATGTGGCGCATATCAAGAAGCTCGTCTCCGAAGGCTTCTATGATGGAATCGTGTTCCATCGCGTCATCGACGGATTCATGGCGCAGACCGGCTGTCCGCACGGCACCGGCACCGGCGGCTCGAAATATCCCGACCTGAAGCAGGAGTTCAACGCCGAGCCGCATGTGCGCGGCACCTGCTCCATGGCGCGCGCGCAAAACCCCGACTCCGCCAATTCGCAATTCTTCATCTGCTTCGACGACGCCCGCTTCCTCGACAAGAAATATACGGTGTGGGGCCAGGTGATCTCCGGCATGGAGAATGTCGACAAGATCAAGCGCGGCGAGCCGGTGAAGGACCCGGACAGGATCGTCAAGGCCTCGCTGGTCTGATTTTCCGCCGCCAATGAAAGTTCGCGCTCCCTTCTCCCGCTCGCGGGAGAAGGTGGCCCGGCGAAGCCGGGTCGGATGAGGGCGCGGCCGCGTCCACGTATCGATATGCGTGGCGAGCCAAAGGATTTTGCCGTGCGGGCGTCGGCCCTCATCCGACCCTCGCTGACGCGAGGGCCACCTTCTCCCACTCGTGGGAGAAGGAGTCGCGCACGATGACTCCGCGAACCGTCTATAGTTCCCCATGCGCGTCGATCTCTTCGATTTCGAGCTTCCGCGAGACCGGATCGCGCTGCGTCCCGCCGAGCCGCGCGACAGCGCGCGTCTGCTCGTCGTTCCGCCGGACGGCGCCTTCCTCGAGCGCTCCATTCGTGATCTGACCGATTTTCTCGCGCCCGGCGATGCGCTCGTCGTCAATGACACGCGCGTCATTCACGCGCGCCTCTCCGGCTTTCGCGCGCGCGGCGAAACGCGCGCCCATATAGAAGCGACGTTGATCGAGCGCGTCGCGGCCGATCGCTGGCGCGCGCTCGTCAAGCCCGCGAAGAAGCTCGCCATCGGCGAGACCGTGTGCTTTGGAGCGGACGGCGCGCTGGCGGCGACGGCGCTCGAGAAGGGCGAGAATGGCGAGATATTGCTCGGCTTCTCGCTCGCGGGAGCCGCGCTGGACGAAGCCGTGGAGGCCGCCGGCGTCATGCCGCTGCCGCCCTATATCGCCGGCCAACGCGCCGCCGACGCGCGCGACGAGACCGATTATCAAACGCTGTTCGCCGCCAACGCCGGCGCCGTCGCCGCGCCGACGGCAGGGCTGCATTTCACGCCGCGCCTCGTCGAAGAGCTGCAGGCGAAAGGCGTTTCGCTGCATCGCGTGACGTTGCATGTCGGCGCGGGGACGTTTCTTCCGGTGAAGGTCGAGGACACTGCAGAGCATAAGATGCATTCCGAATGGGGAGCGCTCGACGCCCCGACGGCGCAAGCGCTGAACGAGACGCGCGCGCGGGGAGGGCGCATCATCGCCGTGGGCACGACCGCATTGCGCGTGCTGGAGAGCGCGGCGCGCGAGGACGGAACGCTCGCGGAATTTGCGAGCGACACGGCGATCTTCATCACGCCCGGCTATCGGTTCCGCGCCGTCGATGCGCTGCTCACCAATTTCCATCTGCCGCGTTCGACGCTTTTCATGCTGGTCTGCGCCTTTGCCGGGCTCGAACGCATGCGTGCGGCCTATGCGCATGCGATCGCTTCCGGCTATCGCTTCTATTCCTACGGCGACGCTTGCCTGCTGCTGCGCAAATGAGCGAAGTCGCTTTCCTCGACGTGCGCGTGCTGGCGCTCTGGCGCGACGATCGCACCGAATGTCCGCTGACGCTCGATCTGCGCATAGACGCCGACAGCCGCCGCGTGATCTCGCATTGGGAGACTTTCGGCGCCTGCGATCTTTCCGGCGGCAAATGCCGGCCTTTCGTGCTGCGGCGCGACGGCGCTCTGGATTTCGGCATGGGCGCCGCGGAAGCGTGGCGTACTGATCTACGCAGCGTCGCGATCAAGGTCGGCGAGCGCTTCACCGTGCATTGGAACGAGCGCGATTTCGGCCTTTATGAGATCGTCAAAGTGGCGTCTCTCGGCGCCAAGAGCTGACAATGAGAGACGCATGACCGAGCAATTTTCTTTTCGGCTGCTCGCCAAAGACGGCGCGGCGCGGCGCGGCCTCGTCTCGACGCCGCGCGGCGAGATACGCACGCCGGCCTTCATGCCCGTGGGCACGACGGCGACGGTCAAGGCGATGTTTCCGCAGGATGTGCGCGCGACCGGCGCCGATATCGTGCTCGGCAATGTCTATCATCTGATGCTGCGCCCGGGCGCGGAGCGCGTCGCCGCGCTCGGCGGGCTGCATAAATTCATGAATTGGCCGCATCCGATCCTCACCGATTCCGGCGGCTTTCAAGTGATGTCGCTATCGAAGCTGCGAAAGCTGAACGAGGAGGGCGTCGCCTTCCAATCCCATATCGACGGTTCGCGTCACATGCTGACGCCCGAGCGCTCGATGGAGATTCAGCGTCTGCTCGATTCCGACATACATATGCAATTCGACGAATGCGTGCGCCTGCCTTGCACCGATGCGGAGGCCGAGCGTGCAATGCGCTTGTCGTTGCGCTGGGCGGAGCGCTCGCGCAAAGCTTTCGGCGACGCCAAAGGCAAGGCGCTCTTCGGCATAGTGCAGGGCGGCGCCTCGCCGCCGCTGCGCATAGAGAGCGCGAAGGCGCTGGCCGGCATGGATTTCCACGGCCTCGCCATAGGCGGCCTCGCGGTCGGCGAGCCGCAGGATGTGATGCTGGCGATGCTCGACATCGTCATCCCGCATCTGCCCGAGGAGAAGCCGCGTTATCTGATGGGCGTCGGCACGCCGGACGATATCGTGCAATCCGTGCTGCGCGGCGTCGATATGTTCGATTGCGTGATGCCGACGCGCGCCGGGCGCCATGGCCTCGCCTATACGCGCTTCGGCCGCGTAAATCTTCGTAATGCGCGTCATGCCGACGACGCCGCGCCGCTCGATGAAGGCGCCGCCTGCGCCTCTGCGCGCGATTATTCCCGCGCCTATCTGCATCATCTGGTGAAGGCGCAAGAAATCCTCGGCATGATGCTGCTGACGGAAATCAACGTCGCTTATTATCAGGAGCTGATGGCCGGGCTGCGCGAGGCGATAGAGCAGGGGCGTCTCGCCGATTTCATCGCAGAGACGAAGGAAGGCTGGGCGCGCGGAGAAGCCAAGGCGCTATAGTCGGCATGAACAAGGGTGATTCATGCCCCATGCGCTCGCTCGCAATCTTGCCTGCTCGGCCGATACGACTCTCGAAGCAGAGCTGCTCGCCTTCGACGTTTTCGGCGCGCCGACGCGGCGGATAGAGGAGGAGGGCCTCCTCTATCTCGTCAATGAATTCTGGACCTCGGCGCAGCGGCAGGCGCATTCGCTGCACGAGATCAGCTATCGCGCCTGCTTCAAGCCGCAGCTGCCGGGCTTTTTCATCTCGCGTCTCACCTCGCCGGGCGAGGCTGTGCTCGATCCCTTCATGGGCCGCGGCACGACGCCGCTCGAGGCCGCGCTGCAAGGGCGGCGGCCCATGGGCGCGGATATCAATCCGCTCTCCATTCTGCTGACGCGCCCGCGCCTGGCGCCGCCGTCGCTCGCGGCCATAGAGAAACGCCTCGCCGAAATCCCTTGGGAGCAAGGCGCGGTCGAGCGCGACGATCTTCACGTCTTCTATCATCCCGAGACTTTGCGCCGCCTCTGCGCGCTGCGGCGTCATTTGCTCGAGCGCGACACGGATGAGGTCGACGATTGGATTCGCATGGTCGCGATCAATCGCTTGACCGGCCACTCGCCCGGCTTTTTCTCGGTCTATTCGCTGCCGCCGAACCAGGCCGTCTCCATCGAGGCGCAGGCCAAGATCAACGCCAAGCGCAAGCAGACGCCGCCCTTGCGCGATGTCGCGGCGCTCATCCTACGCAAATCGCGCGCGCTTCTCGCCGATGGCGCGCCGCCGCCGCATCCGCCCGCCGTGCTCGCCACGAGCGAAGCCTGGCGCGCGCCCTATGCCGGCGACGCGGAAGTGCGGCTCGTCGTCACCTCGCCGCCCTTTCTGGATGTCGTGCAATATGCGAGCGACAACTGGCTGCGCAATTGGTTCGCCGGCGTCGATACGAATGCGGTGCGCATCTCCGCGCATCGCAGCGAGGCGGAATGGGAGCGAATGGTGCGCGCCTGTCTCACGGAATTCGCGCGCATCGTCGCGCCCGGCGGGCATGTGGCCTTCGAGGTCGGCGAGGTGCGCGGCGGCAAGGTGCTGCTGGAGCGGCTCGTCTGGCGCGCCGCCGAGGGGCTGCCTTTCGAGCGGCTGTTCGTGCTGGTCAACAGCCAGAGCTTCACCAAGACCAGCAATTGCTGGGGCGTCGGGAATAACGCCAAAGGCACGAACACGAACCGCGTGGTGACGCTGAGGAGGATTTAGCGTCTCAGCCGACCAGCGCGAACGCTGGATGATAATCGACGGCGCCGAGCGTCATCGTCGACGCCAAGGGCAGGGCCATGAAAAGCTCCGGCGGACCTCCAGCGAAGCGAAGTCCGGCATGGGACCGGAATCCGAAACGGCCGTAATATTTGGGCTCGCCGAAGACGACGCATCCGGCGGCGCCGGCGGCGCGGAGCCGCGCCAGACCGGCATCGATCAGCGCGGCGGCGACGCCCTGGCGCCGATGCTCGGACAGCACGGCGATCGGTCCGAGGCCGAACCAGCCGAGCGCAACTCCGTCGATCGTGACAGGTGAGATGGCGATATGGCCGACGATGAATTCGGCTTCGGCGACGAGCGAGATGGTCAGAGCGCCGGCCTCGCGCAGCGCGTCGACGAGCTCTCCCTCCCGCCCCTTGCTGAACGGATGGTCTCGGAAGGCGGCGCTGTGCACGTCTCGCACCGAGACGCGATCTGCTGCGCTCTCGTCTCGAATGAGCATGTCCGACGCCTTTGATCGGGCCAATCCCTAGGCTAATACTGTCGGCATGCCGCGCTACCGTCAACGCCGAGCCGCTCCATGACCTCCAAAACCACCCGCGATATCGTTGCCGCCGCCGGCGCCTGCGTCGCTTGCACCGCCGCTGCCGCAGCGCTTCCGCTGGGCTTCGTGCGGCTCGCCGATCTCGCGCCGCAGATCGTGCAGGATATGCGCTACGCCGGCGCCGATAATTTCACCGGCCGCCCGGTGCCCGGCTATAAGGCCGCGCAATGCTGGCTGCGCGAGGATGCGGCGAAGGCGCTCATCGCCGTGCAGGGCGAGGCGAAGCGCCAAGGCTTCGAGCTCATCCTCTATGATTGCTATCGCCCGCGTCGCGCGGTCGCCGCCTTCATCGATTGGGCGAAAGGCCCGGACGAGAGCATGAAGGCGCAATATTATCCGCATGAGAACAAGCGCGACCTCTTCGCGCGCGGCTATATCGCCGAGAAATCCTCGCATTCGACCGGGCTCGCCGTCGATCTCGGCGTGCTGGGCTGGGATTTCGGCACGCCTTTCGACTTTTTCGACGAACGGTCCTGGACGGCCAACAAGGATGTGAGCAGCGAGGCGCAGGAGCATCGCCGCCGCCTCGAGACGCTGATGCGCAGCCACGGCTTCCACAATCTGCCGACCGAATGGTGGCATTTCGCCTTCACCGGCGCGGGCGCGGCGCCGAGCTTCGACATAGAGATCGAATAATCAGCCGTCCAATCGTGAGCCGTCCCTGCCGAGCCGCTCGAACAAATAGCCGAGCATGCCGAGCGAGAGCTCGGTTTCTGGCGAGAAGACGCGGCCGATGTTCTCGAGCTCGAGCAGCTTCGCCTCCGCCTCGTCGCGGGCGCGCAGCGCGACGCCCACGCTGGGATTGACCCTACGCGCCGCGGCGATCGTCTTCTGCAGGTCGCAGCTGTCGGGCGTCGTCGAGACGATCAGCTCGCTCGCTCGCGCGATATGGGCCTGCGCCAGAGTGGCGGGCTCGGAGGCGTCGCCGCAGACGGCTGCGATGTCCTTCGCCCGCAGCGTCTCCACCAATTCGCGATTCTGCTCGATCACGACAAAGGGCGCGCCCCATTCCAGCAGCTTCTCGCCGATGCGGCTCCCCACGCGGCCATAGCCGACCAGCACGATTTGGCCGGCGAGGCGGGAGTCGTCGACGCTCGCCGGCAATTCCGCGAGCGGATCCAAGGAGCGCGCTTTTTGCCCAAGCCGCACGCGAATCGGTTCGATGGCGACGAAGACCAGCGAATTGAGCGCAATGGAGACCAGCGCGCCGGCGAGGATGAGATTGCGGCCGTCCGGCGAGATGAGGCCGAGCGAGACGCCGAGCCCGGCCAGAATGAAGGAGAATTCGCCGATCTGCGCGAGGCTGGCGCCGACGGTCAGCGCCGTGTCCAGCGGATAGCGCAGCGCGAGGGTGAGGCCGACGGCGGCCAGCGTCTTGCCCACCATCACAATGCCGACCACGGCGAGCACGCGCCAGGGCTCCTCGACGAAAGCGCGCGGATCGAAGGCCATGCCGACCGAGACGAAGAACAGGACGGAGAAAGCGTCGCGCAGCGGCAGGGATTCGTCGGCGGCGCGATGGCTGAACTCGGATTCGCGCATCATCATGCCGGCGAAAAAAGCGCCCAGCGCGAAGGAGACGTCGAAGAGCTTGGCCGAGCCATAGGCGACGCCGATCGCCGTGGCGACGACGCAGAGGGTGAACAGCTCGCGCGAGCCGACGCCCGCCACCCAGAACAAGAGGCGCGGGAACAGCCAGCGCCCGACCACCAGCATCAAAATGACGAAGGCCGCCACTTTGGCGAGCGTCAGGCCGACGATCGGCCATAGATTCGTCTCGCCGGCCATGGAGTCCGGATCGCCGCCGCCGAGCAGACCGGCGGCCGGCGGCAGCAGCACCAGCAGCAGCACGGTCGCCAAATCCTCGACGACGAGCCAGCCGATGGCGATGCGGCCGTTGATCGTGTCCATCTCGCCGCGCTCCTCCAACGCGCGCAGCAGCACCACGGTGCTGGCGCAGGAGAGCGAGAGGCCGAATATCAGCGCCGCGCCGAAATGCCAGCCCCAATAGGTGGCGACGCCGACGCCCAGCGCCGTGGCGATGGCCATCTGCACCACTGCTCCCGGCGCGGCGATGCGACGGACGGAAAGGAGATCGTCGATCGAAAGATGCAGGCCGACGCCGAACATCAGCAGAATAATGCCGATCTCGGCGAGCTGATCGGCGAGGGCGACATCGGCCACGAATCCGGGCGTCGCCGGGCCGATCAATATTCCGGCGAAGAGATAGCCGACCAGCGGCGAGAGCCGCAGCTTGGCGGCGATGAGCCCCATGAAAAGCGCGAGGCCGAGCGCGGCGGCGAGGGTCGTGACGAGATCGACGCCGTGTTGCATCTTCCCTCCTGAAAACAAGACCCTCGAATAGAGCAATTCGAGCGCCAGAGGAAAGGAGGGGGTCAGTCGGCGCTGGGCAGGCGGCGGATGGTGAATTCGATGCGGCCGTCCTCGAGCTCTCGCCAGAACTCGATCTCGGTCATATAGGCGGCTTTGGGATAGAGGTCGAACCATTCGCGCGCCTTGGCGCGGGCCTCGCCGCGCTCGAGCGTGAAGGTCTCCCGGCGCCAGCTGTCGCTGCGCGCGCTTTTGATGCTGCGGGCGCGATCGGCGAGCCGACGCGCCACGTCTCTCGGCTGTCTGGTCTCGACGCTCATACGCAACTCCCGCGGCCGACCGGAGAATGATAGCGCGCCGAGTGGCGAAAAGAAAAGCCGTACGCAAAGAGGCGCGAGCGATTTTCCGCCCTGTGCGCGAGCGCGGAGGCCGCGGCGCCTCTCGCCCCGGCGCGGCGGCGCCCTAGGATTTTCGCAGAGCGCCCCGGCGGAGCCAGACAGAAAATATGTCTCAAAATCGTCAGCCGCATATGGAGCCCGCGATCGAATAGTCACTGCGGCTCCTCGAGGCTGGCCAGCGATAGAGGCGCGGGGCGATATTCTTCGATCTCATGCGCCGCGATGCGCGCCGCGAGCTCGTCGATGAAAAGAGACGGGGCGTCGATGCGCATCGCGGCGAAATCAGTAAATTTGAAGCGCCACCATTCCAGGGCGAGGAGGTCGCGCACGATCCCCTCGTCGAAGCGCATGCGGATGATGCGCGCCGGATTGCCGCCGACGATCGCATAGGGCGGCACGCTCTTGGTGACCATTGAACCCGCAGCGACGACGCACCCGGTCCCCAGAGTGATGGCGCGGGAAAGTGTGACGTTATCGCCGATCCACACATCATGTCCGATGACCGGGCCGGCGAGGCGATCCGAAGATTGATAGCGGGGCGAATAACGGCGCGGGAAGTCTACACCCTCGTCTTTCATGCACTCCACGAAAATCGAAAATTCACGGTCGTGGGAAAACGAAGAGGATGAAACAAAATCGACCGTATGATTTCCACCGGGAATGCGCAAACCGCCGGCAATTGAGCAATAGCGGCCGATTTTCTGAAGCCCTGCGGGGAAGGGACTCCATGAATAAGAGAACGCGCCCATCTCGATGAAGGTATGGCCGCCGAGGACTGCGGAATACGGTTCGAGACTGGCTCGATCATCGAATTCGATCGTGTCTCCGACGCGAAATCTCTGCTCGCCAGATAGAGTCGAAAAGATTTTTCCTTGTCGGAACAGATCGATAGTTCGTTCCGAAATAATGTGCAGCATTTTTGAAATCTCCTATGGGCCGAAATCTAGAGAATCGGCCACTGCAGGTCAAATAAGCCGCCGATATCCTCTTCGCGATGCGGCGGCCGGCAGAAGGACATGCCATGCTCAGTCTCGGACTATCTCTCACCTCTGTTGCCGCCCTTTCTCAGGGCGTGCCCGCCCCGCCGAGCGGATACGGCTACGTCTATCGCGCGGACTCGGCCAGCGTAAATCAGCTCGTCACCTATACCGATAGCGCGGGGGTCACTCGCCCTCGAATTGCGAGGTTGCCGGCATGACCACCTTGAATTTCCCCGGCATTGACCACGGCCTCCAATCTGCTCGGCATCTGCTTCGTGCTGATCACCGGCCTCAAGATCAGCAAGGTGAGCGACAGCACGCTGCTCGACGAGGTGGCCATGGTCTCCGCGGTCGGCTTCGTCGGAGCCTGCCTCTTCTCCTTCGTCTCGCTGCTGCAGCTGCGGACGCCGGTAAATTACGAGCTGATCGCCGATCTTCTGTTCGTCGTCGCCATGCTCTGCCTGTTCGCGGCGGTGCTGATGTTCGGACGCAGCCTATTGTAGCCTCGGCGGGCGCAGGGCGTCGCGCGCCGCCTCCTCGACGAGCCGCGTCACCGTCGCCGGATCGCGCGGGAAGCCGGCGCGGATCCATTTCGCCTGCAATTCCTTCAGCACGGCGCCCAATGCGCGGCCGGGCGTGAGCCCGCGCGCCATGAGATCGGCGGCCTTCACGGGAAAATCCGGCGCCGGGGTCTCGGCAAGGAAACGCGCGCCCCGCAGCCAGAATTCCGCATCGGCGGCGGCGGGGCTCTCCGCATGGGCCAGCGCCAGCGCATCGCGGGCGGCTCCGCGGCCTTGCTCGAAGAGGAGCCGCAGCAGCTCCAGCTCCCGCGGCGGCGATATCGCGCCATGGAGCCCTTCCAGCAGACGCGCCGCATGGGCGAGGCGGCGATGCTCGGCGTTGGAGAGCCGCAGCCGATCGCGCAGCCGATCGGCGTCCTCGGGAATGAGAACGCAGAGCGCGCCGAGGCGCAGCAGCGGATCGGCGGCGCGGGAGAGCGCCGCCTCGACCGCGACCAGACGCTCGAGCCGCGCCGGAAAGCTCGCGCCGACGACGACCTCGAGCACGCCCGCCTGCGAGATTTCGCGCGCCACCTCCACCGCCCGCGGCGCGGCGAGCAGCTTCAGCGTCTCGGCGCGGATGCGCTCGCCGGAGAGCTTGGCGAGGCTCGCGCGGGCGATGATCGCCGCATGCAGCCCGGCGGCGTCCAGCGGACCCTCGCCGAAAGCGGCGTGAAAGCGGAAGAAGCGCAGCACGCGCAAATGATCCTCGGCGATACGCGTCGAAGGATCGCCGATAAAGCGCACGCGGCGCGCCTCTATATCCTCGCGTCCGCCGGTGTAATCATGCAGCCGCCCGTCCGGCGAGAGAGACAGCGCATTGATGGTGAAGTCGCGGCGCAGCGCGTCCTTCTCGAAATCATCGCCGAAGCGCACCTTGGCGTGGCGGCCGAAGGTCTCGACATCCTCGCGCAGCGTCGTCACCTCGAAGGGCGTTCCCTCGACGACGATCGTCACCGTGCCGTGATCTATGCCGGTCGGCACGCTCTTGAGCCCCGCCGCCTCGGCCGCCTTGGTCACGGCCTCGGGCAGAGCGGCGGTGGCGAGGTCGATCTCATGCGGCGGACGGCCGAGCAGCGAGTCGCGCACGGCGCCGCCGACGATGCGCGTCTCGCCGCCGGTGGCGCGCAGGGCCTCGAGCAGGCGGATGATCTTGGGATTGTCGAGCAGGCGGTTCGGCAAATCACTGAAAGCGGCCGGGCGCGAGCCGGCCGTCCTCTATATGCGCCGGGACATAGGTCCCTTCGTTGCGCGGCGACAACAGCGCGAGAAAAATAAAGCCGGCGACGCCGATGGCGAGGCCGGCGATGGTCAGCGACGAGACGACGCCGCGCGTCCATAGCGCGGCCACGAAAGGCCAGCGCCGACGCGCCAGAAGATAGACCGCATAGGCGACGAAAGGCGTGACGAAGAGCAACGCCGGTTGAACGATGACCCGCCACATTGGGACGCCTCGCACGAAGGGCGATTTTCTCGGGGTGGGAATCGCCGCGCTGAACCTCGCGCGATCATAGCACGCGGCGAAGGCGCGCCGAGCGCGGCTAACTTTAGCGCAGTTACAAATAATTAGCCTTGCTCACAAACTCTCTGCCGGGAATCGTCTCAATTTTTTGAAAAGGATTTGGGGTCATTCTCGCTTCCAATTTTTCCCGAGCCCCTTGTGTCCCGGGCTCCCGCGAATGTCTCTCGTTCGCTCATAGACGACGGTGCGGATCCAAATCCGCGGCATGACGCCATCACCGTCGAGCCGGTTGGACTCCGGCCTGTCCTCCCCGCCATTCGGAAGGAGCGCTCGTTCGCGCGCGTTTCGTCGCACCATGGAGTCCCGCATGCGCAGACCGGCGCCTCGCTCATTCGCCGACGATTCCTTCGGCTCCGTCGCCGTCATTTTCGGCATTTCCGCGCTTGCTCTAGTGGGCGCGGTGGGGCTCGGGATCGACACTTATCGCGTGCAGAACACGCAAGCGGGGCTGAAGCGGGTCGCCGACGCGACTTGCCGGCAGATCTCCAGCGCCTCGACGGTGAATTACCCGACCTCGGGCGACGTCGTCGCCATGGCGCGGCGCTACGCCACGGGCGAGCTCGGCTCCAATTCTTCGACCTCCGGCGCTTCCGTCTCCCTCACCGATGCGGGCTCGACCTATTCGCTGGCCTTGACGCAGACGGTGCGCTCGACCTTAGGCGCGGCGCTCGGCTATCGCGGCTCCGATCTCGCCGTGCGAGCGCAATGCGCCAAGACCTCGACGACGCAATATCAATGCACGGGCGGCTCCTATATCTACGCCGCCAATAATGTCGCCGGCCAGACGCTCGCCATGAGCAAGCTCGCGGCGCTCTCGCAGACGTCGAGCCCCACGCAATATGTCGTGAGCTACGCCAGTCTCGATTCGTCGAACGCCACGCAGCTGCTCTCGCGCAATGTGATCAGCGCCGATTACGTCATTCCCGCCGCCACGGCCGCCGCCACCAGCGTCTTCGTCCATGACGTCAACAAGGACGGAAGCATGCCACAATTCTGCGAGGACGCTCTGCCATACACGTCCTCGTCCAGCTCGAGCGGCGGCTCGTCGAGCTCCGGCGGGTCGTCATCGGCCTATTGCTCCGCCAGCGCCTATGTGCGCTCCGCGCGCACGGAGACGATGAGCAATTCCAGCTATTCGGGAACCGTCTCCCTCTCGCCGTCGCCGTCCGCCGGGCTCTCCACCCTCACGCTCACGACGACCGTGCTGAATGGCGCGAAATCCGGCCCTTACACAGTGACATTCAACGTGTCTAAGGGCTTCGCCGCTTCGGCCTCGGTGACGCAGGTGACGGGCGCTGGCGGCGCGGTCTACACGACCACCGACGAGCAGGCCTATCTCTTCAATGTCGCAGCCGGTAAATTCGGCACCATGATGACCGACGTCGTCGGCGCCGGATGGAAGCTCGTCTATGTGAAAAGCCATACGGACGCGGTCTGGGAGGATATCAACGGCGCCTGCAACGACATCAGCTCGCCGATCGCGCTCGATCTCATCGGCCTCGGACGCATAGAAACGACCGGAGTCTCGACGGCGATCGACGCCATTCGCCGGGCGGTCGGACGCACGGTCTCGCTGCGCACGCCGGACGGTCCGACGCGCATCGAATGGCTCACCGGCAATGGGCAAGGTTTCCTCGTCGACAATCGCGACGGCCGCGCCGAGACGGACATGTCCTCTGCGCGTCTCTTCGGCCCGACCGACACGACGTCGGATGGGTTCGAGACGCTCGCCAAGCTCGATCATAGCGGCTCCGGCGTCCTGACGGGCCGCGACCTCGAAGGTCTCGCTGTGTGGATCGACGACGGCGACGGAATCGTGCAGCGCGGCGAGATCGAGACTCTCGCCGCGCTCGGCGTCACCGCGATCGACGCCAATTGGAAAAAGACGATCGACGCCGACGGCCATATGAAGATGCAGTCTCACGCCATTCGCAATGGCGCGCCGATCATGATCGAGGACATATGGCTCGCGACCGCGAGAGACGCGCAAATCGCCGCCGCGACGGAGGCGGGCAAGTGAAGCAGCGAGGGAAACAGCTAGGGAAGACGCGCGCGAGAACGTTCGCGCGCAATTGCTCCGGCGCGAGCGTGGTCGAATTCGCCTTCTTGTCGCCCGTGCTGATCTTCACCGTGATCTCGGTGATCCAGCTCGGCATCAATTACATGGAGACGAGCGCGATTCAGACCGGCGCCTTCCTGCTCGCCCGCGCGATCAGCTCCTCCTCCTCGCCGCCGACCGACGCGGCCTCCGCGAAGACCATCGTGCTCGGCGCCAATATGGCGACGCAGAAGGCGCAGGATGTGATCGTCTCCGTCTCGCCGCTCTCGACGACGGCCATGGCCTCCATGCCGACGCAACCGACGGCGGACAGCTTCTCGCTGCCGGGGGCGTCCTCGGCCGTGCTGGTTCGCGTCGTCGCCAAGCGCACGAGCCTCGTGCCGTTCAATCTGCTCGCCAACAATGTCTGGTCGAGCATAGTGAACAAGAAGATCGATTATTCCGTCGTCACGGTGACGCCCAATGCGTGAGCGCGCTTTTGCACGCTTCGGTTTTCGTGGACATCGCGCGCGGAGCGGCATCGTCGCGGTCGAGTTCGGATTGCTCGCGCCGGTTCTCGTCATGCTGATGCTCGGCGTCGTCGAGAGCTGCCGGGCCTTGCTCGCCTATCGCAATGTCGCGCAAATGACCGAATCCCTCGCCTGGACGGCGCAGACGCTCGTCACGCCGGCGACGTCGACCGCCAACGCCTCGCTTCCAACCAGCGCGAAAACCATTCTCGGAAACATTATTTTTGTGATGCAGGGCGCCACGGCGCCCGCCAACCTCAATGTGTCGGTGCGATATTTGGCAAAATCCATGACCAGCGGCTCGATCTCGGAAACCGTGCTCTACATGACGGCGACGGCGCCGACCGCCAATAATTCGGGCATCACCACCAATATGATGAGTGGCGACACGCGCATCGTCGCGCAGAGCGTCTATGTCTATAATCTCCTGATCGGGATCAGCGTCTCCTTATCCTCGCGCTATTCCCTCTGAGCGCGGTTGCGAGCGTCAAAAAGCCATTTTTGCCGGCGAACCCGTTTGTACGGGCGCGCCGCGCCTCCGGCCGAAATTAAACATTCTTTAACGTCGACAAGCGTCCTTTCCGGCTTATCCTAGGGGGAAACTGCGACGCCGCCGTCGTCGCCGATCGAAGGACAGTCAATGACCGAGCAAGATTTGGCGAGCGCTCCCGCCGCCGCAGCCGAGCGTGTCCTGGAAGAGATCGGCCGCGCCCGCGCCGCCGTCTCCACCGTGATCTTCGGTCAGGAGGAGGCGGTCGAGCAGGCGCTCGTCACTCTGCTCGCCGGCGGACACGGCCTGCTCGTCGGCGTGCCGGGCCTCGCCAAGACCAAGCTCGTCGAGACATTGGGCCGCGTGCTCGGCCTCGATGAGCGGCGCGTGCAATTCACGCCCGATCTTCTGCCGGCCGATATTCTGGGCTCCGAGGTGCTCGAGGAGACCGCCGATAAAAAGCGCGTCTTCCGCTTCGTCAAAGGCCCGATCTTCGCGCAATTGCTGATGGCGGACGAGATCAACCGCGCCTCGCCGCGCACGCAATCGGCGCTGCTGCAGGCGATGCAGGAATATCATGTGAGCGTCGCCGGCGAGCGTCACGATCTGCCGCGGCCCTTCCATGTGCTGGCGACGCAAAATCCGCTGGAGCAGGAGGGAACTTATCCTCTGCCGGAGGCGCAGCTCGATCGTTTTCTTCTCCAGATCGACGTCGATTATCCCGACCGCGCCAGCGAGCGGCGCATATTGCTGGAGACGACGGGCGATCGTGTGATCGAGGCGCGCAAGACTCTCTCTGCGCAGGAGCTGATCGCGGCGCAGAGGCTGGTGCGGCAATTGCCGGTCGGCGACAAGGTCGTCGATGCGATACTCGATCTCGTGCGCGCCGCGCGGCCGGGGGAGGGCGATCCAGAGATCGCGCCCCATGTCGCCTGGGGTCCCGGCCCGCGTGCGGCGCAGTCCCTCATGCTCGCAACGCGCGCCCGCGCGCTGCTCGCCGGGCGGCTGTCGCCGTCGCTGGACGATGTGGCCGCGCTCGCCGCGCCGGCGCTACGCCATCGCATGGCGCTGACCTTCGCCGCGCGCGCGCAGGGCAAGACCATCGCCGGCCTCGTCGAGAAGCTCGTCTCGAGGATCGGCTGAGGTGGCGGCGGGACCGGCGGTTTCCACCGAGGCTTTCGACATTGCCGAGCGGCTCGCGCCGAGCGCCCGCGGCATAGACGCCACCGAGCTCGCCAGCCGGCTGCCGGATATCGTCATCCGCGCGCGGGAAGTGGCGGCGACCGTCGTCCATGGCGCGCATGGCCGAAGGCGCGCCGGAACGGGCGAGAATTTCTGGCAATTCCGGCCCTTCGGCGCCGGAGAGGCGGCGCATCGCATCGACTGGCGCCGCTCGGCGCGCGACGATCGTCTCTTCGTGCGCGAGCGGGAATGGGAGGCCGCCCATTCCTATTTTCTGTGGATGGACTGCTCGCCCTCCATGGGCTTCGTCTCCTCTCTGGCGATGGAGCCCAAGCTCGATCGCGCATTGACGCTCGGTCTCGCGCTCGCCGACGTGCTCATGCGCGGCGGCGAAAGGATCGGGCTGCTCGGTCTCACGCATCCCATGTCGACGCGCGACATCATCGAGCGACTCGCGCAGGCGCTCGTCGCAGCAGGCGGCGCGGCGCGCGGCGAATTGCCGGAGGCGGCGGCTCTGCCCGGCGGCGCCAAGGCTCTGCTCATTTCCGACTTCCTCTGCGATCCGCAGGCGCTTTCCGAACGTCTGACGACGCTCGCGGGAAATGGCGCTGCCGGCGCGCTGCTGATGATCGCCGATCCGGTGGAGGAGACATTCCCCTTCGAAGGCGAGACGATCTTTCTCGACACGGACAGTCGCGCGCAGCTGCGCGCCGGCCGCGCCCAATCCTGGCGGGAGGCCTATGTCGAGCGTCTCGCGCGGCATAGGGACGAGATCGCCAAAGCCGCCGCCGATGTCGGCTTCTCGCTGCATATCCACCGAACCGACCGGCCTGCGGCGGAGGCGGCGCTTTCTTTGAGCTTCGCGCTCGCCTCTGGATTGGAGCGCGTCTGATGGGCCTCACCTTCGCCGCGCCGCTCGCGCTTATCGGGCTGCTCGCTCTGCCCGCCATCTATTTTCTGCTGCGGGTGACGCCGCCGCGCCCGCGCGAGATCGTCTTCCCGCCGATCCGCCTGCTCTTCGATCTGCTGCGCCGCGAGGAGACGCCCGCGCGCACGCCCTGGTGGCTATTGGCGCTGCGCCTCGCGCTCGCGGGCCTCGCCGTTCTGGCCATGGCCGGCCCGGCGATCACGCCGACGGCGACCGCCTCCTTCTCCGGCGCGCCGCTGCTGATCGCGATCGACGACGGTTGGGCGGCGGCGCCGGATTTCGACGCCCGCCTCGAGGCGGCGCGCGCTCTCGCCGCCGACGCCGCGCGTTCCGGCGCGACGATCGCTCTGCTGCCCATGTCGCAGGCCGACGCCGCGCCGACGCCAGAGGACGGCGGCAAGATCGACGAGCGCCTGCGCGCGCTCACGCCGCAGCCCTATGCGCCGGACCGCGCCGCCGCCGCCGCCCGGCTCGCCGAATTCGCCGCCGCCCATCCGCATGGGCGCATCGTCTGGATCGCCGATGGATTGGCGCAGGGCGGGGCGAGCCAATTCGCCAAAGCGCTGACCTCGGCCGCCGCCGCTGGCGCGAATGTCGAGACGCTGACCAGCGATCATGTTCCGCGCGCGCTTCTCGCGCCGCAGAACGCCGCCGCCGGCCTCGAGGTGGAGGTCGCGCGCGCCTCCGCCGCCGCCCCGGCGTCGGGTTCCGTTTCCGCCTTCGACCAGCAGGGACGCGTGCTGGCGCAGGCGCATTTCGATTTCGGCGCGGGAGAAAAAGCGAAAGCGCGTTTCGATCTGCCGATCGAGCTGCGCAATGAGGCCTCGCTGCTGCGCCTCGACGGCGAGGCTTCGGCCGGCGCCGTGGCGCTGCTCGACGGTCGCTCCAAGATTCGCCGCGTCGCCGTGCTGAGCGGCGTGAGCGCCGATCTCGCGCAGCCTTTGCTGGAGCCGCAATATTATCTGCAAAAAGCCTTTGCGCCTTTCGCCGAGGTGCGCGAGCCGCGGCCGGGCGCCGCCGATCCTTTGCCCGGCCTCATCGCCGAGCAGCCCAATATCGTCGCCCTCGCCGATGTCGGCGCTCTGCCGCCGGACGCGCATGAGGCGCTGGTCCGTTTCGTCGAGGAGGGCGGCGTGCTCTTGCGCTTCGCCGGCGCGCGCCTCGCCAACGCCGGCGACGATCTCACCCCCGTGCGCCTGCGGCGCAACGGACGCGTGCTCGGCGGCGCCATGTCCTGGGACACGCCGAAGAAGCTCGCGCCCTTCGATCCGGCGAGTCCTTTCTACGGGCTCGCGGTTCCCGAGGAGGTGACAGTGACGCGGCAGGTTCTCGCCGAGCCGGAGCAGGGCCTGCCGGCCAAGACCTGGGCCGCGCTCACCGACGGCACGCCGCTCGTCACCGCCGAGCGGCGCGGCAAAGGGCTCATCGTGCTGTTTCATGTGAGCGCCGACGCCGCTTGGTCCAATCTGCCGATCTCCGGCCTCTTCATCGACATGCTGCACAGGATCGCCGCCGAGAGCGGCGAGGCCGCCGCACGCCGGGCCGAGGACGGCCCGCGCAGCGATGCGCCGGCTCTGGCGCCGCTCGTCACTCTGGACGGACGCGGCCGTCTCGGCGCGCCGCCGCCGACCGCCCGGCCGATCGCCGGCGACTATGACGGCGGCTCCGGCCGCGAGCATCCGCCCGGCTTCTATGGCGCCGCCGATGCGCCCATCGCCGTGCAGCCGCTGCGCGCGAGCGACGAATTGCGCGCCTTCGATTTCGCCGGGCAGGGGCTCTCGGTCTCAGCGCTGCGCGCCGGCGCGCCGATCGATCTGCGCCCCTTTCTGCTCGCGCTGGTCTTTATCGCGCTGCTCGCCGATTGGCTGATCCTGCTGTCAATGTCTGGCGCATTGCGCCGCGCCGCGCCGATCGCCCTGGGCGCTTTTTGCGCGCTCGCTGTTCTGAGCGCCGCGCCGCAGAGCGCTCGCGCCAAGGACGCGCCCACCGCCGCTTCGCCTCGCGACCGCGAGGCGGCGCTGACCACAAGGCTCGCCTATGTCGTCTCCGGCGACGCGCGCGTCGACGAGACCAGCAAGCTCGGCCTCGAGGCTCTATCGCGCGCGCTCAATCAGCGCACATCCTTCGCGCCTGGAGCGCCCGTCGGCGTCGATCCCGCGCGCGACGAATTGGCCTTCTATCCCATGCTCTATTGGCCGATCGTCGCTTCCGCGCCGCTGCCTTCGGCGCAGACCGTCGCCAAGATCGGCGTCTATCTGAAGCAGGGCGGCACCATTGTCTTCGACACGCGCGACGCGCTCACCGCGCATGAGGGCGGGCCGCCGACGCCGGAGACGCAATGGCTGCGCGATCTCACGCGCAATCTCGACATTCCGCCGCTCGAAGTCACGCCGCGCGATCATGTCATCACCAAGACCTTCTATTTGCTCGACGGCTTCTTCGGCCGCACGATCAACGGCAAGACCTGGGTCGAGGCGCTGCCGCCAGAGAGCAAGGACGATCCCGCGCGCCCCGTGCGCGCGACCGATAGCGTGTCCTCTGTGGTGATAACCTCCAATGATCTCGCCGGCGCCTGGGCGGCGGATCGCAATGGCCAGCCGCTCTACACGTTGACGCCCGGCGGCGCGCGTCAGCGCGAGCTCGCCATACGCGGCGGCGTCAATCTGGTGATGTACACGCTGACCGGCAATTACAAATCCGATCAGGTCCATGTCCGCGACCTATTGGAGCGGCTCGGCCAATGAGCGAGCTGTCCCTCTCCTTCACGCCGTTGCTACCCTGGCCCGCGCTCGCCGCGCTGAGCGTGGCTGCGATTATCATCGCGCTTTTGTCTCTGCGCGCCGGCGGGCGCGGCGCGCCGCTGCGCCTTGCGACATTGGCGCTCGTGCTGCTGGCGCTCACCGATCCTTCATTGGTGCGCGAGCAGCGCGAGCCTCTGAGGACAATCGTTCCCATCGTGCTCGATCGCAGCGAGAGCCAGAGCTTCGGCGAGCGCATGGCGCAGACCGAGGCGGCGAAGGCGGCGCTCGAGCCGGCGCTGCAAAAGCTCGGCGATATAGAGCCGCGCTTCATCGACGCCGCACGTCCCGGCGCCGAGGCCGACGGGACGAGATTGTTCCAGGCTCTGGAAGAGGGGCTGAAGGACGTTCCGCGCGAGCGCATCGGCGCCGCGATCATGGTGACGGACGGAATCGTTCACGACATTCCGGCGAACGCCGCCGCGCTCGGCTTCAAGGCGCCGCTGCATGTGCTCGTCACCGGCCATGAGGGCGAGCGCGACCGCAGGCTCGAGCTGGTCGAGGCGCCGCGCTTCGGCATTGTCGGCAAGGATCAGACGATCCGCGCCCGCGTCGTCGACAGCAATCTCGGCGGGACGGAGCCGGTCGTCATCACGACGCGCCGCGACGGGCAGGCGCTCGAGCCCATCGTCGCGCGGGCCGGCGAAATCGTCGACATTCCGCTGCGCGTCGAGCATGGCGGCGCCAATGTCGTCGAGCTCGAGGTGGAGGCGCTGCCCGGCGAGCTGACCGCCGTCAACAATAAGGCCGTCGTCACCATAGAGGGCGTGCGCGACAAGCTCAAGGTTCTGCTCGTCTCCGGCGAGCCGCATCCCGGCGAGCGCAGCTGGCGCAATCTTCTGCGCTCCGACGCCAATGTCGATCTCGTGCATTTCACGATTTTGCGGCCGCCGGAGAAGCTCGACGGCACGCCGCCGCACGAGCTCTCATTGATCGCTTTTCCGACGGCCGATCTCTTCGGGCGCAAGATCAACGAGTTCGATCTCATCATCTTCGATCGCTATTCGAACCAGACGATCCTGCCCTCCGTCTATTTCGACAACATCCTCCACTATGTCGACAATGGCGGCGCCTTTCTTGTCGCGACGGGGCCGGATTTCGCGACGGTGCAGGGGCTCTATTATTCGCCGCTGGAGAGCATCATTCCGGCGCGGCCGGACGGCTCGCTCTATGAGCGCGCCTTTCGCGCCCATGTGAGCAAGGATGGCGAGAAGCACCCGGTCACGCGCGGGCTAGAGGGCGCGCGGAGCAATCCTCCCGCCTGGGGCGATTGGTTCCGCCAGGTCGATGCGGAAGTGGTGAAGGGCAATTCCATCCTCACCGGCGCCAATGACAAGCCGCTGCTCGTGCTCTCACGTGAGGGCAAGGGTCGCGTCGCCGCTCTGCTCACGGATCAGATGTGGCTGTGGGCGCGCGGCTATGAGGGCGGCGGCCCGCATGTCGATCTGATGCGCCGCCTCGCTCATTGGCTGATGAAGGAGCCCGATCTCGAGGAGGAGGCTCTGCGCGCCAGCGCCCACGGCCATGACATCGCCATCGAGCGCCAGAGCCTCGAGGAGAAGATCGACACGGTGACGATGACGACGCCCTCCGGCGCGACGTCGCAGATCGCGCTCGCGCCCGCCGAGCCCGGCCTCGCGCGCGCGCATCATGCGGCGAAGGAGATGGGGCTCTATCGCTTTCAGAGCGGCGAGCTGACGGCGCTGGTCAATGTCGGCCCGGAGAATCCGCGCGAGTTTCGCGAGGTGGTCTCCACCACCGAGAAGCTGAAGCCTCTCGCCGAGGCAAGCGGCGGCACGGTGCGACGTCTGTCGAAAGACGCGAGCGGCGCCGTCACGCTGCCGCGCGTGGTGGAGATGCGCGAAGCTTCGGTCTTCGGCGGCGCCGATTACATCGGCGTGAAGCGCACTGGCGCGAGCGAGCTCAAGGGCGTCGAGACGGCGCCGCTCGCGATCGGCCTCTGGGGCCTCGCGGCGCTGCTCGGCATGATCGTGCTGGCTTGGGGCTGGGAAGGACGGGGCTGGGAAGGACGGCGCTGACGCGAAAACGCCCCGCCTGTTCATCCGAGGTCGGGGCGTCTCATGCGAGCGGCCGCGCTCGCGGCGCTCGATCTATGAAGAGAATAGGAGCTGATTTTTTCTGCGCAAGAGGGGCGATCAGCTCGAGCGCGTCATTTCTGGAAATCGCGCGAGAAAGGCGCGCAGCACGACGAGCTGATCCGCCGCGCGGCGCTTCAGCCCGAGATCCAGAAAGCCGTCGAGATCGGCGACAATGAGGTCGCGCACCACGGCCGGCCCATGGCCGAGCCCGAGAAGATAGGACGCCAGCAGCGCCTCATGCTGCGCCGAAGGCCGCACGCCGAACATGGCCTCATTAGAGGTGGGCGTCAGATCGAAAGCTCCGTCACGCATCGAACTGCTCCCCTCGAGTCCGCCCGCGACACTCCGTCGCGCTTGCTGCTTAGGTATGCGTTTTCGCGCATATGCGAAATCAAGGGGAACTACCTATTCAATGCGATGCTTACGCTCTCCGCAGCCGCGCGAAGCCGGCGTCGAGATCCTCCTTCAGATCGTCCAGATCCTCGAGCCCGATCGAGAGCCTTATCGCCGGACCGCCGGGCGCCCATTCAGTCGCGGTGCGATAGGAGCCGCAATCGAAGGGCAGAGCGAGGCTCTCGAAGCCGCCCCAGGAATAGCCGAGGCCGAACAGCTCGAGCCCATCCAGCATGGCGGCGACGGCCTCCGACGGAACCGGCTTCAAGATGAAGGAGAACAATCCGGTCGAGCCGAGAAAGTCGCGCTTCCACAAAGCGTGGTCGGCGTGGTTCTCGAGAGCGGGATGGATCACCTCGGCGACCTCCTCGCGCTCGGCGAGCCAGCGCGCCATCTCGAGGCCGGCGCGCTCCGCCTCGCGCAGACGCAATTCCATTGTGCGCATGCCGCGCAGCGCGAGAAAGACATCCTCGGGACCGGGGCAGATGGCGAAGGCGTTGTAGGTGGCGCGCAGACGCTTGGCCCATTTCTCATTCGCCGAAACGAGGCCGAGAAGAAGATCGGAATGGCCGGCGAGATATTTGGTGCCGGCCTCTATGGCGAGATCGACCCCGCGCTCATGCGGCGGAAAGAAGAGCGGCGTCGCCCAAGTGTTGTCGAGGACGACGCAGGCGCCGCGCGCATGGGCGACCTCGGCGATGGCGGGAATATCTTGCACCTCGAGCGTCTGCGAGCCGGGCGACTCTGTCAATATGGCCGTCGTGTTCGGCCGCATCAGCGCGGCGATGTCGGCGCCGATGCGCGGATCGTAATAGGTCGTCTCGACGCCGAGGCGCTTCAGCACGCTGTCGCAGAACATGCGCGCCGGCAGATAGCAGGAATCGGTGACGAGCAGATGGTCGCCGGCCTTCAGCGCCGTCAGCAGAGCGAGGGTGATCGCAGCGAGGCCGGAGGGGACGGCGACCGCATCCGCCGCGCCGGCGACGTCGATCCAAGCCTCCTCGAGCGCGCGCGTCGTCGGCGTGCCCTTGGTGGCGTAAGTATAGGCGCCGCGATTGGCGAGCAGGGACGCCGTGTCGGGAAACAGCACGGTGGAGCCGCGATAGATCGGCGTGTTGACGAAGCCGAATTGCTCGGAGGGCTCGCGCCCGGCGTGGACCAGGCGGGTGCGGCTTTTCTTTTTTCGCCCAGATTGTCCTCTAGTCTCGCTCATGTCTCGCTCATCGGCCTTTCTGCGAACGCAATTGCGGCGGCTTCGTCCGCGCCGCAGTATAGACTGTTCGCGCAGGACATGGGCGAAAGAGGAGCAATTGTCCAATGATCGCCGGTCGCCCGAGCCCAATCCAGAGTCGGACATGATCTCTCGCCTGTTCCGCAACATTCTTATCGCGGGCGCTCTGCTGCTCGCCGCCGGCGCCGACGCCTCGACGCTCGAGCAAGCGCAAAAGCGCGGCTTTCTGATCTGCGGCGCGAGCAATGGCCTGCCGGGCTTCGCGCATCAGGACGAGGCCGGCCGCTGGAGCGGCTTCGACGTCGATTTCTGCCGCGCGCTCGCCGCCGCCATTTTCGACGATCCAGAAAAAATGCGCTTCGTGACGCTCTCCGCCAAGGATCGCGTGAAGGCGCTACAATCGGGAGTCGTGGATCTCCTGGCGCGCGGCGCCGCCTGGACTCTGGCGCGCGACGCCGGGCAGGGACTCTCCTATGCGGCGATCAGCTTTTTCGACGGACAGGGATTTCTCGCGCGCAAAAAATCCGTCGCCGCGCTGCGCGATCTCGGCGGCCTCTCCGTCTGCGTGCAGCAGGGTACGCCCTTCGAGCTCGATCTCGTCGATTTTCATCGCGAGGGCGTGAAGCCGATCGAGCCCAAGCTGTTCCCGACATTCGAGGAGGCGGCCAAGGCCTATTCCGAGGCCAAATGCGAGGCGCTGACCGCCGATCTCTCGACGCTCGCCGCCAAGCGGCAAGAGTTGGCCGCGCCCGCCGAACATGCGATTCTGCCCGAGCTCATCGACAAGGAGCCGCTCGGCCCCATCGTGCGGCAAGGCGACGACCAATGGTTCGACATTGTGCGCTGGACGCATTTCGCCATGGTCGATGCGGAAGAGCTGGGCGTGACCTCCGCCAATGCAGATGAGCAGCTGAAATCGGCCGATCCGCGCGTGCGGCGCCTGCTCGGCGTCGACGGCGGCCGCGTCGACGGGCTGGGGCTCGAGGCCGATTGGGCCTATCGCATCGTCAAGCATGTCGGCAATTACGGCGAGGTCTTCGAGCGCAATCTCGGCGCCGGCTCGCCCATCGGCCTGGAGCGCCGGCTCAACGCGCTGTGGACCAAGGGCGGGCTGATATATGCGCCGCCGGTGCGGTAAGCGGGAATATGGAGCCGGACTTTCTCGATCCTCGCGCCAGCGCGGCGGCGCAATGGGCGCCATTGGCGCGTTTCGCCATCGCCGAGGCGCGCCTCGCGCGCTGGGCGTCGCAGCGGCCATTGCGGCGCCTGACGTACGAGTTTCTACGCTTCGGCGTGAAGCAGGCGTGGTCGTGCCTGTTCGGTTTTCTGATGGTTGGGCTGCTGATCGCGACGCATTTCTTCTATCCGCGCGAATTTGTCCTCGCGCGCTATGATTTTCTCTTCCTCGCCGCGCTCGCTATTCAGGCGCTGCTGCTCGCGACGCGGTTCGAGAGCCTGCAGGAAGCCAAGGTGATCCTGCTGTTTCATTTCGTCGGCACGGCGATGGAGGTGTTCAAGACTGCGGTCGGCTCCTGGATCTACCCCGATCCGGCCTTTTTCCGCATCGGCGGCGTTCCGCTCTTCACCGGCTTTATGTATGCGGCGATCGGCAGCTATATGATGCGCGCCTGGATGGTGTTCGATTTCCGCTTCATCCGCCATCCTCCGATTTGGATGGTCGCCACGCTCGCCGTGGCGATCTACGCCAATTTCTTCCTGCACCATTACCTGTGGGATTTGCGGATCGCGCTGTACGCGGGGACAGCGGCGCTGTTTGCGCGCACCTGGATTTTCTACCGCGTGCATCATAGCTGGCGGTCGATGCCGCTGCTGCTGGCGGCGCTGCTCGCCGCGAGCTTCATCTTTCTCGCCGAGAATATCGGAACCTTCACCCGTACCTGGCTCTATCCGAGCCAGCTCGCGGTCTGGTCGCCGGTCGGCGCGGCCAAGCTCGGCTCATGGTTCTTGTTGCAGATCGTGAGCTATGCGCTGGTCATCGCGGTCAAGCAGCCGCGCGAGCCGGACGCCGAGCCGCTGGAGCTTTCACGCGAGCGTCATCGCCGCCGCTTGGCGGAGGATCATTCCGCGCCCGTGAGCTGAGCCTTTTGCGCGCGCTCCCACCAGGCGAAGAGCGCATCGAGATCATGCGCGAGGAACTCCGCCAGAGGGCCGGCGAATTGGCGCCACTCCTCGACGTAATGCGGCGACACCGCCGTCACCACGGGAACCTTGGCCAGCATGGAAGCGCGGAATGCGTCGGCGAGGCCGCCGCGCGAGGCCTCCTGCTTGCTGAACTTGCTGATGACGACGAGATCGACGCCTTCGGCGACGCGCCGCTCTATCGAGGCGCAAGCGAGCGCCAATTCGCTCGAGTCGAGATTGCAGGCGACCGAGCCTGCCCCCAAATCCTGCGAGATCGCATAGAGCGCGCCTTCGGCGACGTCACGCAGCACGATGCGGCTGCGGCCGGTCGCTTCGTCGAGGATGCGCGCCTGAGTGACGCCGGCGACGCGCGCTCCGCTCTCAGCGAGACGCTGCGCGAAATCGGCGATCAGCGCCTGCGCTTGAGCGCTCGGCTCGCCGGGAAGGGCGGCGATCGGCGCCGTTGCAGGCAAGGAAGCATAAAGGGTCATTTCGGGTTTTCCGGTAAGGGCCTCACGTCGCGATTTCTGTCGAAAGACGCGGCGGACTCGCCTATCCTCGCGTGATCGGCGGAGCGGGCCGGCCTTGCTCGGCGAGGCTCGCGCCTCTTGTCATTCCGGGGCGGCGACCGATCTGATATAAACGGTCAGGGACGCGACGTGAACAGCCGTGAGCGATGAACGAGGCAATGCGCCGCTTTCTCCCTCTGCGCGGGCGCAGGCGGTGGAAGCGTTCATTCGGGAGGCGCGGCGCGTCGGCGCTGCGGCCGAGCGGGGCCGGCTGATCTTCGCGCTCGACGCCACCATGAGCCGCCAGCCGACATGGGATCTCGCGCAATCGCTGCAGGGCCGCATGTTCGAGGAGACGGCGGCGCTCGGCGGGCTCGATGTCCAGCTCGTGTTCTTTCGCGGCTTCGGCGAGTGCCGCGCATCGGGCTTCGTCGGCGGCGGGCAGGGGCTCGCGGCGCTGATGGCGAAAATCTCTTGCCGCGGCGGCCGCACGCAGATCGGCAAAGTGTTTCGCCATGCGCTCGAGGAGACGAGCGCGCGTCGCATCGGCGCTCTCGTCTTCGTCGGCGACGCGATGGAGGAAAATGCCGACGAGCTCTGTGAGCTCGCCGGCAGGCTTGGCCTTCTCGGCGTGAAGGCCTTCATGTTCCACGAGGGCGCCGATGCGCAGGCCGGCGCCGCCTTTCGCGAGATCGCGCGGCTGACCGGCGGAGCCTACGCCGCTTTCGACGCCTCGGCGCCGCGCCGTCTCGCCGAGCTTTTGTCCGCTGCGGCGGCTTATGCGGCGGGCGGGCTGGCCGAGCTCGAACGGCGCGCTACAAAAGGCGAAGACGCTGCACGTCTTCTTTTGTCACAAATGGGGTGAGGAGCCCGCTTCATGCCGGTTCTGATCGGATTTCTCGCATTGGTGCTCGCGCTCTACGGATTGCGCATGTTCACGCGCGCTTCGCCGGCGGCCATGGCCCGCATCATTCGCAAGGGGGGCGGCGCGGCGACGATCGCGCTCGGCCTGTTCTTCATTCTGCGCGGGCGCATCGACATAGGCCTGCTGCTGGCCTCGGCCGGCATGTGGCTCTATGGCGCTTTCTCGCGCGGGGTGAAGCGTTTTGGTCACGGCACTGCCGGGGCCGGCGTCTCGCGCGTGCGCTCGGCCATGATCGAGATGGAGCTCGATCATGCGAGCGGCGCCATTCGCGGCGCCATTCTCGCCGGCAAGGACGAAGGCAAAAGGCTCGACGCGCTGACGCGGACGGCGGTGATGGAGCTCTACCGCCACTGCCGCAGCGTCGATCCTGAGGGCGCGCGCCTTCTAGAGGTGTATCTCGACCGCCGGTTTGCCGGCTGGCGTCAGACACGAGACGGTGGACGCGACTCGCGGGGAGCGGATACGGGCGGCGTCGGACCAGGCCGCCGCGGCGGCACGATTTCGGAAGATGAGGCCTATGAAATTCTGGGCCTCAAAAAGGGAGCGGCGCGCGAGGACATCGCGCGGGCGCATCGCGATCTGATGAAGAAGCTTCATCCGGACCATGGCGGGACGACTGATCTCGCGGCTCGGGTGAACGAAGCCAAAGATGTCCTCATGCGTCGTCATCATCATTGAAGCTCGGCCTTGTTCGCTCAATGCGCGTCGCTTTTTGGAAAAATAAGGTCCGTCGATCAATTCTTCGTCGCGAAACAGGAGAAGCCCGAGCGCTTCAGAGCGCGACAGGCGGTCTCCGCGCTTTTCTCCTCGAGCCCGGCAAAACGGGCGCGATAGAGCGTCTCTCTTCCTTTCTGCACCTTCTCGGTGAAGGCCTTGGCGGTGGCCGGCACGCCCTTGGCGCGGGCGCGCGAGAGCAGCTGCTGCGCCTTTTCGGCGTCGTCGGTGGCGCCGATCTGAATCATCCAGCCCGAGTGAATCGGACGCGCCTGATCGGCCTTGGACAATTCCGCGCGATCGCTGCGGGCGACCAGCGTGCGATCGGCGTCGGACATGCGCGCCGGCAGAGCGGTCGGCGTCGTCGCCGAGGCGACCTTCGTTCCATGACCGGCCTTGGCGGCGGTCGATCCATCGGCCGTCGCATGAACGCCGTCACGCCGGGACGGCTCGGGCTGATGGCGAGCGCCACGCTCTTGCGCCGGCTCCGCAGCCTTTTGGCCGCCGGCGACGAAAGCCGGACGAATCTTATCGCCGCGCACGGGCGTCGGAACGGCGAGAAGCGGCGGCGCCGAGGCGAGCGCCATCGCCGGCGCGACGCGCGGGGCGGGCGCAGCAGGAGCGGTGACGGCGGCCGCGACGACAGGCGCCTCGTCCTTCTCCTCCTCGGCGGCCTCGGCTCGGGCGATCGGAGCCGGAGCGGGCTCGCCCTCGGTGATGGCGCGCGCCGTGCGGACGGGGGCGCCGTCGTCGATATGCTCGGAGATGAGGCCGGCCATCACGCGGTCGCGGGCCGCGGCGGTGCGTCCGCCCATGACGACGGCGACGATATGATGGCCGTCGCGCCGCACCGAGGTCAGCAGATTGAAGCCGGAGGCGTGAGTGTAGCCGGTCTTGATGCCGTCGACGCCGCGAATCTGCCCGAGCAGATGATTGTGATTGCGGTGCGACTGGCCGCGCCAGACGAAGGCGTGGGTGGAGAAATAGTGATAATAGCGCGGGAAGCGGTCCTGGATCGCGCGGCCGAGCACGGAGAGATCATGCGCCGTGGTGATCTGCTCGTCATTGGGCAGGCCGGAGGCGTTGGCGTAATGCGTGCGGCCCATGCCGAGCTGATGCGCCTTACGCGTCATCATCTCGGCGAAGCTCTCCTCGTCGCCGGCGATGTTCTCGGCGATGGCCGCGGCGATGTCGTTCGCCGATTTGGTGACGACGGCCTTGATGGCGCTCTCGACGTCGATCGTCTGGCCGGGGGCGAGGCCGAGCTTGGTCGGCGCCTGCGACGCCGCATGGGCGGAGATGACGAGCGGCGAGTCGAGCCGCAGCCTTCCCTTCTCGAGCTGCTCGAACAGAAGATAGAGCGTCATCACTTTGGTGACGGAGGCGGGATGGCGCAGCTCGTGCTCATTGCGCGCATAGAGCGTGCGACCGCTATTGGCGTCGACCACGATCGCGGCGAAGGCGGGACCGCCGCCGGCCTCAGAATGGCCGCGCCGCGCCGCATGGGCGAGATGCGCGCCGCCGCGGCGATGGTGCGCCGCGTGATGGATGAAGGAGTGACGCGCGTGATAGGCGCGGCCGGAATGATGATGACGTCTGGCCTCCGCCGGAAATGCGAAAAGCGCCGATAGGGCGGCCAGAGCCGTCAGAGCCGCTACCCACTTCCAACGCTCGAGCCCGCCGGCGACGCCACGCTTCGTCATCTATCCTGATCCCGCTCACTTGCCCCATCATGCGCTCGCGGCGGCCCGGTCAGCGTGGGCGTTGCCGAAAAGTCACATGATTACAATCTTACCGATGCGAGGTTACCCCCTGGTTAAGGCGAAAGGCGTTCGGGATTGTGGTTTTGCATCGCAACATTGTCGTTGACTTCGATTGTGCAATGCATATAAGTTTATCCTGTCAACTGAGCGCATGGAGTCCGCCACGGGGCGAAGGCCGAAAGGCGCTCGATACGAGGACGAGACCGATGGTTGCCACTTTCGAAAGCGTTCAGCAGCTGGGCAAGGAGCAATTCGAAGCCGTGTCCGCGGCGACGGCGGCCCTCACCAAGGGCTGGCAGACCATTGCGGCGGAGACGACCGACTATTCGAAGAAGTCCTTCGAAAAGAGCCGCCTCCTCGCTGAAAAGCTGATTGGCGTCAAGAAGATCGACGAAGCCCTCCAGTTGCAGTCGGATTACGCCAAGGGCGCGTACGAGGATTTCGTGGCCGAGGCGACCAAGCTCGGCGAGCTCTATTCCAGCCTCGCGAAGGAAGCGTTCAAGCCGGTCGAAGCGGCGGCGACGAAAGTCTATTCCGCGGGCGAGTGATCGCCGGCCAGACGCGTCCTCGACAAGAGTCTCGGAAAAGCCGGGTGGACCTCTTCCGCCCGGCTTTTCATTTATCGGCTCTGCGGCGCCGCAGTAGAATCACCAAGCCTGTGCGTAAAATCCAGGGGGCGCGACGCGCGAGTTGCGAATCCCGGCGCTGCGGCGCGATATGATCGCCGGGGACGCGAGAGGCGTCGCAGGAGGCGGTCGAAATGAGCGCGATCGACGCAGTCGGCTTCGTTCATCTACATCTTCACACCGCTTTCTCGCTGCGCGAGGGCGCGCTGACCCTCTCGCGCGTCATCGATCTGGCCCAGAAGGACCAGATGCCGGCGCTGGCCGTCACCGACACCGATAATCTCTTCGGCGCGCTGGAGTTTTCGGAAAAGGCCGCCAAAGCCGGCGTGCAGCCGATCCCCGGCGTGCAGCTCAATGTCGATTTCGGCGACGGAACTCAGAACGTGGCGGGCGGCTCCGACGGGCGCGGCCATATCGTGCTGATCGCGCAGTCGGAGCTGGGCTATTCCAATCTGATGCGGCTCGCCTCGCGCGCCTATCTCGAGCCGGAGCAGGGCGAGGCCTCCCATGTCTCGCTGGCGAGCCTCGCTGCGAGCAGCGAGGGACTGATCGCCCTCACCGGCGGCTCGGAGGGCGGGATCGACACGCTCTTCGCCAAGGGCCGGGCGGAGCAGGCGCTGGCCCGTCTCGAGGCGCTGCTGCCGCTCTTCGACGGCCGGCTCTATGTCGAGATTCAGCGCCACGGCCTCGATCAGCAGCGGCGCGTCGAGCCGCAATTGCTCGATCTCGCCTATCGGCGCGGCCTGCCTCTGGTCGCCACCAACGAGCCCTTTTTCGCCACGGCGGCGGATTTCGAGGCGCATGACGCGCTGCTCTGCATCGCCGAGGGCACAGTGACCAGCGTCGCCGAGCGCCGGCGGCTCTCGCCGCAGCATTATTTCAAGACGCGCAAGGAGATGCGCGAGCTCTTCGCCGATCTCCGCGAGGCGACGGATTCGACGGTCGAGATCGCGCGCCGTGCGGCCTTCCGCCCGCTGACGCGTAAGCCCATCATGCCGCGCTTCATGCTGGACGGGGAAGGGGGCGGGGAATCCCTCGAGGATATTGAGGCGCGCGAATTGCGCCGGCAGGCGAAGGAAGGCCTCGAGGCGCGCCTCCTCGTGCAGCCGCCCGCGCCGGGGCAAACGCGCGAAACCTATGACGCGCGCCTCGAATTCGAGCTCGACACGATCGAGAAGATGCGCTTTCCCGGCTACTTCCTGATCGTCTCGGACTTCATCAAATATGCGAAATCGCAAGGGATTCCGGTCGGGCCGGGGCGCGGCTCGGGCGCCGGCTCGCTGGTTGCCTATGCGCTGACCATCACCGATCTCGATCCTCTGCGCTTCGGCCTCTTCTTCGAGCGCTTCCTCAATCCCGAACGCATGTCGATGCCGGATTTCGACATCGACTTCTGCCAAACGCGACGCGGCGAGGTCATCGATTATGTCCGCGAGCGCTATGGCGCCGAGAAGGTGGCGCAGATCATCACCTTCGGCTCGTTTTTGGCCCGCGGCGTGCTGCGCAGCGTCGGCCGCGTGCTGGAAATGCCGCTGGGGCAGGTCGATAAGCTCGCCAAGCTGGTGCCGCAGAACCCCGCCAAGCCGGTGACTTTGGCCGAGGCCGTCGCCGGCGAGCAGAAATTGCGCGAGGCGATCGACGAGGACGGAAAGGTCGCCCGCCTGTTCAAAATCGCGGCGGCGCTCGAAGGGCTCTATTCCAACGCCTCGACCCATGCCGCGGGCGTCGTCATCGGCGACCGGCCGCTCGACGCGCTGGTTCCGCTCTATCGTGATCCGAAATCCGATATGCCGGCCACCCAGTTCAATATGAAATGGGTGGAGCCGGCAGGCCTCATCAAATTCGACTTCCTCGGCCTCAAGACGTTGACCGTGCTAGCCACCGCCGTCGATCTGGTGCGCCGGCGCGCGCCGGATTTCGATCTCGCCGGCATCCCGCTCGACGACAAAGAGACCTACGAAATGCTCGGGCGCGGCGAAACGGTGGGCGTGTTCCAGCTGGAAAGCGCGGGCATGCGCAAGGCGCTGGTCGAGATGCACGCCGATCATTTCGAGGACATCATCGCTCTCGTCGCCCTCTACCGGCCGGGTCCTATGGCCAATATCCCGACCTATTGCGCGGTGAAGCTCGGCGATGAGGAGCCGGATTACATCCACCCCAAGATCGAGCACATCTTAAAGGAGACGTTCGGCGTCATCATCTACCAGGAGCAGGTGATGCAGATCGCTCAGGTGCTCTCCGGCTATTCGCTGGGCGAGGCCGATCTGCTCCGCCGCGCCATGGGCAAGAAGATCAAGGCCGAGATGGACGCCCAGCGCGAGCGCTTCGTCACCGGCGCGGTGGAGCGCGGGCTCACGGCGCAAAAGGCCAGCGATATCTTCGACCTGCTGGCGAAATTCGCCGATTACGGCTTCAACAAGAGCCATGCGGCGGCCTATGCGCTGATCGCCTATCAGACGGCCTGGTTCAAGGCGCATTATCCGGTGGAGTTTTTGGCCGCCTCCATGACGCTGGACAAGGGCAACACCGACAAGCTGGCCGAATTCCGCAATGAGGCGCGGCGGCTCGGCATTGCGGTGGAGCCGCCTTCCATCCGCCGTTCGGGCGTCGATTTCGACGTCGCGCCCGGCGCCGACGGCAAGCTCGCCATTCGCTATGCGCTCTCCGCCGTGAAGGGCGTCGGCGAGGGGCAGGCCGAGTCGATCGTGCGCACGCGCGGCGCCGCGCCTTTCCGCAATCTCTCGGAGTTCGCGCGACGGATCAATCCGCGCGAGGTCAATAAGAAGGTGCTGGAGAATCTCGCCTGCTGCGGCGCCTTCGACGAGCTGGACGCCGACCGCGCCCGCGTCGTCGGCGCGATCGAGACTGTGCTCGCCTGCGCCAATCGCTGCGCCGAGGATCGGCAGGCCGGACAGAATGCGCTGTTCGGCGGCGCGGAGGCGGAGGAGGATCTGGTCCTGCCCAAGAGCCAGCCCTGGACGGCCTCGGAAAAGCTGAAGCGCGAATTCGACGCCGCCGGCTTCTTCCTCTCCGGCCATCCGCTCGACGCCTATGCGAGCGTGCTCGGCCGGCTGCGGCTGACGCGCTGGGCGGAGTTCATCATCGCGGTGAAGCGCGGCGCGAGCGCCGGGCGGCTCGCGGCGGTGGTGCTCGACCGCGCCGAGCGGCGCACCAAATCGGGCTCGAAAATGGGCGTGGTCCAGCTCTCGGACGACAGCGGGCAATATGAGGCGATCCTGTTTCAGGAAGGGCTCAACCAGTATCGTGACCTTTTGGAGAAGGGCGCGACCGTGCTGGTGACGCTCTCCGCCGCGCTCGAGGGCGAGGATGTGCGGGCGCGCATCACCGAGGTGCAGCCGCTCGCGGCGGCAGCCGCCAAGGCGCAAAAAGGGCTGCGCATCTTCCTTCAGGACGCCGCGCCGCTCGATGCGCTGAAGTCGCGGCTGACGACGCGCGGCGAGGGCGAGGTGTCGATCGTCGTGGCGCTGGAGCGCATGGCGAGCGAGGTGGAGATCAAGCTGCCGGGCGGATATTCGGTCTCGGCCGATGTCGCCGGGGCGCTGAAGACAATCCCCGGCGTGCTCGCCGTGGAGCATGTGTGAGGCGTGGGATATAGCTCATCTAAGGCATTAGGTATTAGTGCTTATTTATTGAGATAACTAAGTAATATATCTGATATGAAGCTTCGCCTGGGCGATCTGGCCGCAGCCTGCGACGCCGCGCCTCTTCTTGTCGGGGCGCGAGGCTCCTATCTTGGAACAGGGACCGCGTGATGCGGCGCCCGGTCGATCGGGATGGCGGAAATGGACGCTGCGATCGCTTTTCTCGGAAGGCTCGACGCGGGCTTTCTGCCCCTCGTCGTCATCGGCGCGCTCGGCGGCTGGCTCATTGGCGCCCTGCTGCGCAGCTCCGATCAGCTCTTCGCCGATATGGCGATCGGCGTCGCTGGCGCGTGGCTCGGAGCGCAATTCGCCGAGTTCTGCGGGCTTGCTCTCGACGCCTCGCTCGGCCATTTTCTCGCCGGCCTGCTCGGGTCCATAATCAGCGTCTCGCTCTGGGCGCGAGTCGACGGCGGAGCTCCCCTCCGGCCGGACCAAAGGCCGAGACATTAGGCAAGCCATGACCGTCCTTCTCGATCTTCTCAACGACGACCCGCGCAAGCGTGAAGCGGCCGCCGTCCGCCATCCGGAAAAAGCGCATCGGCCGGATACGCCGCTCGCGCGCAAGCCGGAGTGGATCAGGGTCAAGGCGCCGGGCTCGGCGGCCTGGCGCGAGACCGGGGCGATCCTGCGCGGCGGCGGACTCTCCACCGTCTGCCAGGAGGCCTCCTGCCCGAATATCGGCGAGTGCTGGGAGAAAAAGCACGCGACCTTCCTCGTCATGGGGTCGGTCTGCACGCGCGCCTGCGCCTTCTGCAATGTCGCGACCGGCCTGCCGTCCGCGCTCGATCCCACCGAGCCGGAGCGGGTGGCGGAGGCGACCGCCAAGCTCGGCCTCTCCCATGTGGTGGTCACGTCGGTCGACCGCGACGATCTCGAGGACGGCGGGGCGGGGCATATCGCGCAGACGATCCTCGCGATACGCGCCGCCTGTCCGACAACGACGATCGAGGTGCTGACGCCGGACTTTCTCCGCAAGGAGGGCGCGCTGGAAAAAGTCGTCGCCGCGCGGCCGGATGTGTTCAACCACAATCTCGAGACCGTGCCGTCGCTCTATGTGACGGTGCGGCCGGGCGCTCGTTATTTCCATTCGCTTCGGCTGCTGCAGCGGGTCAAGGAGCTCGATCCCACGATCTTCACCAAATCCGGACTGATGGTCGGGCTCGGCGAGGGACGCAACGAGATCCTCCAGGTGATGGACGATCTGCGCGTGGCCGATGTGGACTTCCTCACCATTGGTCAATATCTGCAGCCGACCCGCAAGCATCACGAGGTCGTCCGCTTCGTGACGCCGCAGGAATTCGAGGCTTTCACGACGATCGCCTACGCCAAAGGCTTCTCGATGGTTTCGGCTTCGCCGCTCACCCGCTCCTCGCACCATGCGGGCGCGGATTTCGAGCGGCTGCGAGAGAAGAGGCTCGCCGCGTCTCGATGATCTCCTTCAGCGCGGCGGCGTTGTTCATCTCCGGCGCGCGGGAGGCGAAGAGAAGCGTCACGACGTGGCCCCGTCCGAGCGCACGCAGACGTTTCAGCTCCTGCGGGCAGGTCTCGCGCAGCTCGCTGGCGTAGCGGGTCTTGAACTCCCGCCAGCGCTGCGGCGCATGGGCGTACCAGCGGCGCAGAGCGTCGCTCGGCGCGACGAGTCGATCCCATTCGTCGAGCGCGGCCTTCGCTTTCGAGAGTCCGCGCGGCCACAGGCGGTCGACGAGGATGCGCTTGCCGTCCGCAGCGCTCGCCGGCTCATAGGCGCGCTTGATCTTGAACATGCTTTTCCTCAGGGTCGAAGCCCCCTGGGGAGCGACATAGGGCGCGAGGCGCTCGCGTCGCGCGGACGAAAAGGCCGTTTTCGCGCCTTCTGCAATAGTGGTAATAGCTTCGCCCATGAAGAGCTTCCGCAACCGCCGCCGCGTGAATTTCCGCGCCGACGACATGTTCGCCCTGGTCAGGGATGTCGAATCCTATCCGAAATTCGTGCCGCTCTGCGAGGCGCTGCGCGTGCGCCGCCGCAGCACGACGGAGGAGGGGGTGGAGGTCATCCTCGCGGAGATGCAGGTGGGCTTCAAGGCGGTGTGCGAGCGCTTCACCAGTCGCGTGACCTGTGACCCGAACAAGCGCGAGATCCTCGTCGAATATGTCGACGGCCCGTTCAAGAAGCTCGAGAACCGCTGGACCTTCACCGACGAGCCGGGCGGGCCGGAGGGCGGCGCGCGCTCGGTCGTCGATTTCTACATTAATTACGAGTTCCGCAGCCGCACGCTGGGGCTGGTGATGGGGGCGATGTTCGACTCCGCCTTCCACAAATATTCGGACGCTTTCGTCAAGCGCGCCGGCGAGGTCTACGGCCGCCGCTGAGCGGCAGCGATCATCAGCTCCAGCGCTTGGGCGACCGAGGCTTCCCTTATCGCCTCGCGCGTCTCGGGGCCGAAGCGGCGCTCGATATGCTCCACCCCAAAGCCCTTGCGCAGGCAGGCGAAATGGACGAGGCCCACGGGCTTCTCCGCGCTGCCGCCGCCCGGGCCGGCTATGCCGGTGATCGAGACGGCGATATCGGCGAAGGAGCGCTCCACCGCGCCGCTCGCCATGGCCCGCGCCGTCTCGGCGCTGACGGCGCCATAGCGCTCGAGAATCTCGTGCGGGACGCCGAGCATCTCCTCCTTGGCCGCGTTGGAATAGGTGACGAAGCCGCGATCGAAGGCGTCCGAGGAGCCGGCGATATCGGTGATCGCCCCGGCGACGAGCCCGCCGGTGCAGGATTCGGCGGTCGCGAGGCGCAGAGACTGCGCGCGGCAGAGATCGAGGAGGCGCTCGGCGAGGCGAGAGAGATCGGGGGCGGTCATGAGCAGGCTCGCTCGGTGTGATGAGGCGTCCAGCCCATAGATAGGCCGGATCGGACTCCGCCGTCGAGCCGACAGGCTAGGTCTCCGACAGAGCCGCTGCGCCCTCGAGCGCCGCGTTTCGCGAGGCCACGATCATGCGGCCGAGGGCGCGAAACTCGTCGCCGCGGCGCGAGGATCTGCGCCAGACGAGCCCGATGATCCGGCGCGGCTCCGGCTGCTCGATCCGCAGCACGCGGACGCTTCCTCTCGCCGTTTCGATCGGCAGGCTCATCTCCGGGAGCAGCGTGCAGCCCATGCCCGCCGAGACCATCTGAACCAGCGTCGTCAGATTGGTCATGCCGAAAGTGTCGATGTTCAGCACATTGCGGCTCTCGCAATAGCTGAGCGCCTGATCGCGCAGGCAATGGCCGTCCTCGAGCAGCAAAAGCCTTTGCGCTTTCAGCGTTTCCGCGCTGACGGAGCCGGCTTCCTCCGGCAATCCGTTCAAAGGAGCGACGAGAAAGAAACGATCCTCGAAGAGCGGCATGGAGTCGAGTTCTGGATCGACGGGCGTCGCCAGCATGACGAGGTCCAGAAGGCCGTCGTCCAACTCGGCCAGCAATGTGGCGGTCTGCGCCTCGCGAATATGCAGAGGTCGCAGATCCGCCGCGCCGCCGCCGAGCGCGTCGAACAAGGTCGGCAGAATATAGGGCGCGACGGTCGGGATGACGCCGAGGCGAAGCGGACAGAAATTCTGATCCGCCATCGTCTCCAGCTCCGAAATATCGGCGAGGATTCGGCGGGCGACCTTGGCGATCTCCCCGCCCGCAGCGGTCAATATGACCAGCTTGCCGCGCCGCTCGACCAATTGCGTGCCGAGCTCGACCTCCAGCTCCTTGATCTGCATGGAGAGCGCCGGCTGCGTCACGGCGCAGAGATCGGCCGCTTTGCCGAAATGCTCGGTGCGGGCGAGGGCCTCGAAATAGCGGAGCTGCTTGGTCGTGATCATCAGTTTTCCTGATCGATGACGAAGAATTTCGAATTTTACCTAATCGATTTCGCGTCTTATAGCAAGCTCAGCGGGGGCGTCGACGAGGAGGAAAGCAATGCCGAATGCAACGGAAAAGATGGTGACGAGCGCTGGAAAGTCACGTTCTCACGCTGACTTACGGCGATTTCTGCGGACGACCGCCGCGGCGATGGCGATCGTCGTCGGCGCGACGCTGGCCGCCTCGGCCGAGGGCGCGCCACATTCCAATCAATTCTGGTGGCCGGACCAGCTCGATCTCTCGCCCTTGCGCCGCAACGCCGCGGAATCGAACCCGCTGGGCAAGGATTTCGACTATGCGAAGTCGTTTCAGACGCTCGATCTCGCCGCGGTGAAGAAGGACATTGAGGCGGTCTTGACGACGTCGCAGGACTGGTGGCCGGCCGACTATGGCAATTACGGCCCATTCTTCATCCGCATGGCCTGGCACGGCGCGGGAACCTATCGCATCCACGACGGCCGCGGCGGCGCGAGCGGGGCGCAGCAGCGCTTCGAGCCGCTCAACAGCTGGCCGGACAACGCCAATCTCGACAAGGCGCGTCGGCTGCTGTGGCCGGTGAAGAAGAAATACGGCCAGAAGCTCTCCTGGGGCGATCTCATGGTGCTGACCGGCAATGTCGCCATGGAGAAGATGGGCTTTGCGACCTTCGGCTTCGGCGGCGGCCGCAGCGATGATTGGGAGCCCGATCTCGTCTATTGGGGGGCGCCCAAATTCATGGGCAATAATCGCGACAAGAGCGGCGCGCTCGCAAAGCCCTTGGGCGCCGTCCAAATGGGCCTGATCTATGTCAATCCCGAGGGGCCGAATGGCGTGCCGGACCCGCTCGCCGCGGCCAAGGACATAAGAGAAGCCTTCGGCCGCATGGCGATGAACGACGAGGAGACTGTCGCGCTGATCGCCGGCGGCCACACTTTCGGCAAGGCGCATGGCGCCAAATCGCCGGCCAAATGCGTCGGCCCGGCGCCGGCGGGAGAGAAGATCGAGGCGCAAGGCCTCGGCTGGGCCAATCGTTGCGGCTCCGGCAAGGGCGCGGATACGATCACCAGCGGGCTGGAAGGCGCCTGGTCGGTCGATCCGGTCTCCTTCACCACGCAATATTTGGACAACCTCTTCGGCCATGAGTGGGTCAAGACCAAGAGCCCGGCCGGCGCGACGCAGTGGAAGCCCAAGGATGCCGACGACATCGTCCCCGATGCGCACGAGCCCGGCAAGGCGCATCCTCTGATGATGTTCACAACCGATCTGGCGCTGAAATTCGACCCCGAATACGCCAAGATCGCCAAGCGCTTCCATGACGATCCGAATGCGTTCAAGCTGGCTTTCGCCAAGGCTTGGTTCAAGCTGACGCACAGGGATATGGGGCCGCGCGCGCGCTATCTCGGCGCGTTGGTTCCGAAGGACGAGCTGATCTGGCAGGATCCCGTTCCCGCGATCGACTACAAGCCGATCGAGGCCGCGGATATCGCCGGATTGAAGTCGAAAATCCTCGCTTCGGGCCTCACCGACGCCGAGCTGATCCGCACGGCTTGGGCCTCGGCGGCTTCGTTCCGCGGCACGGATAAGCGCGGCGGCGCCAATGGCGCGCGCATTCGCCTCGCGCCGGAAAAGGATTGGGCCGTCAACGACCCCGCCGAGCTGGCGAAGGTCGTGAAGACGCTGGAGGAGGTGAAGGCCGGCTTCGACAAGGGCCGCGCCGACGGCAAGCGCGTGTCGATCGCCGATCTCATCGTGCTCGGCGGCGGCGCCGCGATCGAGGACGCCGCCAAAAAGGCCGGCGTCACGATCGAGGTTCCGGTCTCGACAGGGCGCGCGGACGCGACGCAGGCGCAGACGGATGTCGAATCCTTCTCGGTTCTCGAGCCGAAGGCCGACGGCTTCCGCAACTACTTCGCCAAAGGCGGCGAGAAATCGCCGGCCGAGGCCTTGGTCGATCGCGCGAGCCTGCTGGAGCTCACCGTCCCCGAGACCGCCGTTCTCGTCGGCGGAATGCGGGTCCTCGGCGCAAATGAGGGGAATTCGCGGGTCGGCGCCTTCACCTCGCGGCCGGGCGTGCTGAGCAACGAGTTTTTCGTCAATCTGCTCGACATGTCCACGCAATGGAAAAAGTCGGCCGAGACGGAAGGCGTCTACGAAGGCCGCGACCGCAAGAGCGGCGAGCTCAAATGGACGGCGAGCGCCGTCGATCTGATCTTCGGCTCCAATTCAGAGCTGCGCGCCGTCGCGGAAGTCTACGCCTCTGACGATGCGAAGGAGAAGTTCTTGCGCGACTTCGTCGCCGCATGGGTCAAGGTGATGAATCTGGACCGCTTCGACTTGCGCAAGTCTTGACGTACCGCATCTCTCCCCGCGCATGGCGCGGGGAGAGAGCCCCGTGCGACGCTCGGCTATTGACATAATTCCCTGTTTTCCATTCGAAACAGCGGCGCGCCTCAGGCCGCACGCGCCTCGGCGTGCGCGACGACGCGCAGCCGCGCGACCTGATCGATCAATTCGCGCGTCCGCTCGGCGAGATTGGCGCTCGCGCCGGAAGAGCGGGCTGCGATCGCCGCGTTTTCCCGCGTCGCTTTGTCGATTTTGCCGACGGTGATGCATATTTCGCCGAGGCTGGCGGATTGTTCTTTCGCCGCGGCCGCGACATTGGCGACGAGCGCATCGGTCGAGGATGTGAGCTGGACGACCTCGCTCAATGTGCGGCTCGTCTCGCTCACGAGACCGACGCCGATCCCGACCTGCCGTTGCGCGGTTTCGACGAGCGCCCCGATTTCCTTGGCCGCTTCGAGCGCGCGTTGCGCCAGCGCGCGCACTTCGGAGGCGACCACCGCGAAGCCACGACCAGCCTCGCCGCTACGCGCCGCCTCGATGCCGGCGTTGAGAGCGAGAAGATTGGTCTGAAAGGCGATTTCGTCGATGAGATCGACGATCCGTCCGATCTGGCCGGATGAATCCTCGATCGCGCTCATCGCCGCGATCGTGTCGCGAAGGACCTCGCCGCCGCGCCGCGCGGCGCTGCTGGCGCGATTGACGAATTCGCGCACCTCGGCTGTCGTGTCCGCGGTGCGCTCGATCGCGGAGGTCGAGGCGCCGAGGTCGACGGCCGCCTTGGCGAGCTCGAGCGCCTGCTGCTCGCTGCGCTCGGCGAGGCTGTCGGCGACGCGCGCCCCTTCCGTCGTCCGCTCGAGAACAGCCTGGGAATTCTTCGCCACGGCGATCATGGCGTGCCTCAGCTTCTCGACGGCCTGGTTGAAATCGGCGCGAAGCGGCTCGTATTGCGGCGCGAAGGGCGTCTCCAGCCTCGAGGTGAAGTCGCCGCCGGAGAGCCGCTCGAGCCCATGGGCGAGAGCGGCGACCACAGCCGCCTGCTCGTCGGCCGCTCGACGGCGTTCGCCGTCGCCGGTCTCGCGCAGCTCGGCCGTCAAGCGGCGTTGGGACTCGGCCTCGTGCTCGAGACGCCGCTTCTCTTGCGCGGCCGCCTCGAAAGCGCGGAGCGCCCGCGCCATGTCGCCGATCTCGTCGTGCTGATCGACGAAAGGGATGTTCTCGTCGAAATCGTCTTCCGCGGCACGCTTCAGAGCCAGAGCGATCGTTTCCAGCGGCGCGCGAATCTGTGTTGCGACGATCCAGAATGCGACGATTATGGCGAGCGCGGTGGCGGTGGCCGGGACCGCCAGCGTCAACGCCTCGTCCCGGGGCCGGCGCTCTTCTTCCGCTCGGCGATTGGCCGAGAGGCGCCCGAGCGTCTCGCGGACGAAGGCGTCCATTTCGGCGATCATCTGGCCGCGATTGGCGATCGTCGCCTCGTCATTCGCCTGGACCAGCGCGGCCTTTGGCGAGATCGTCAGGCCGAGCTCGATCGTATCATTCTGATAGGCGATGAATTCTCGTATGGCGAGGGAGAGCTTCGTCTTCTGCTGCTCCGACATCCTGCCTCCGGCGCGGGAGACGAGCGCGTCGGCCGATCGACCGAGATCGTCGAGCGCACGACGCAGACCCGTCAGCTTTTTCTGCACTTCGTTCTTGTCGTCGGAGGAGAAGACCGCGTTGGCGAGAATCGCCACATGCTGCACGGATTGCGCGAGCCCACGCACCTCGAGGACATAGTCATAATCCGCCTCGATCTCATTCGTCTGTCGCGCGTGGAGACGCGATTGCCAGAATGCGAAGAGGGAGAGGCATAATGCGAGAGCGCCGAGCAGCGTGATGACGCCGCCGAGCTTGCGTGCGATGCTCGATTTCATCGGTTCGACAGCCGCATGGAGGAAAGACGCGGCACAATGCCCGAGCTCGCGTTGCGAAACAGCTAACGCCGATACCGCTAAGTCATTATTTTTTATGACAGGTGCGTGACAGCTCGGCGACTGCAGGGGGCAAACCGCAGCCGATTCCCAGCTGTCAACGCTCGGACTCGATCGCCGGCAGCCGCACCGTCGCCAGCGCCAGCGCCGCCATGCCCTCCTGCCGGCCAGTGAAGCCGAGGCGCTCCGAGGTCGTGGCCTTCACCGCCACGCGGCCGATGTCGACCTCCATGATCTTGGCGAGGCTCTCGCGAATGGCGTCGCGGTGCGGTCCAATCCTGGGCGCCTCGCAGACGATGGTCGCGTCGACATGGGAGATGATCCCGCCGCGCTCGCGCACGCGCTTGGCCGCGAAAGCCAGGAAGATGGAGGAGGGCGCGCCTCTCCATTGCTGGTCCGAGGGCGGGAAATGCTTGCCGATGTCGCCATCGGCCAGCGCTCCGAGCAGCGCGTCGGTGATCGCGTGGGCGAGCACATCGGCGTCGGAATGGCCGGCGAGGCCGTGGCTGTGCGGCACAGGAACGCCGCCGAGCCAGACCTTGTCGCCCTCGCCGAAAGCGTGGACGTCATAGCCCTGGCCGGTGCGAATGTCGGAGAGGTCGCCCAGCAGAGCGTTTTGCGCGCGCAAGAAATCCTCCGGCGTGGTGAGCTTGAAATTAGCGGCGTCGCCCGGAAACACATGGACCTTATGGCCGGCGGCCTCGGCGACCATGCCGTCGTCGGTCAGCTCGGCGCCGCCGCTCGCGACCTTACGATGCGCCGCGAGAATCAGCGGAAAGGCGAAAGACTGCGGCGTCTGCACGAAGCGCAGGCTCGCGCGGTCGGGAGTGGCGATCACGACGCCCTCGGCGTCGATCTGCTTCACCGTATCGGCGAGCGGCAGGCCCGGCACGGCCGCGCCATGGGCGCGCGCCGCCTCTGTCGCCCTGGCGACGAGAGCCGGGTCGGCGAAGGGCCGCGCGGCGTCCTGGATCAGCACGATTTCCGGGGCGGGAGAGAGAGTTGCCAGCGCCTCGAGCCCATTGCGCACGCTCTGCTGGCGCGTCGCGCCGCCGATCGCCGGCTCGAGCAGCTGCGCGCGCGCGCTGTCCGAAAGCTCAGCGACGCTGCCGCGATAGAGCTCCGCGTCGTCGGCATGGATGGCGACGAGAAGCGAAGCCTGAGGCGCAGCCCGGTGCATCGCTTCGAGAGTGCGCGCCAGCACAGACTTGCCGAGAAGCGCACGATATTGTTTTGGAAGGCCGTCGCCCGCACGCACGCCGCGGCCGCCGGCGACGGTGAGGATCGCAATGGTCGAGGATGAGCTCATAGGAGGTTCCTCTCCCGCTTTTTCGGCTTCGCGTCAATTTTCACTATTCTCGGGGATGTACGCATTGCGTACGTATGGCCATCTGCATATAGTGTAGGCACGATGACAACTGATGAATTTATAGGCGAGACCATAGGAGCCACGCCTTTGCGCATCGGTTCGCTTCATCTGACGGGGCGCGCCTTTCTGGCGCCTATGGCCGGCGTGACCGATCTCGCCATGCGGCGGATCGCATTGCGTTTCGGCGCATCCGCCGCGGTCGGCGAGATGGTCGGCGCGAGCGCGCTGGCGCGCGGCGACGTCGAGGCCCGCCAGCGGCTGGACGGCTCCGGCATAGACGCCCATATCGTGCAGATCGCGGCGCGCGATCCGGCGGGCATAGCCGAGACGGCGCGCCAGGCCGAGGCCGCGGGAGCGAGGCTGATCGACATCAACATGGGCTGTCCCTGCAAGCGCGTGACCGGCGGCCTCGCCGGCGCAGCGCTGATGCGCGAGCCGGCGCTCGCCGCCGAGCTGGTCCGCGCCGCTGTGGGCGCGGTCTCGGTTCCGGTGAGCGTCAAAATGCGGCTCGGCTGGGACGATGCCAGCCGCAACGCCGCCGAGCTGGCGCGTCTGGTGGAAGCCGAGGGAGCCGTCATGGTGACGGTCCACGGCCGCACCCGCGCGCAATTCTATGAGGGCAGGGCGGATTGGCGGGCAATCGCCGCGGTCAAGTCCGCCATAAAAATTCCGGTCGTGGCCAATGGCGATTGCGCCTCGCCGCAGGACGCCGCCGCAATGCTCGCGGCCTCCGGCGCCGATGCGGTGATGGTCGGACGGGCGGCGATGGGGCGGCCGTGGCTCGTCGGCGATATCGCCCATTTTCTCGCCGCCGGCCGCCGTCGCGCGGCGCCCTCCGCCACAGTGCGGCTGGAGGCGGCGCTCGAGCATTTGGACGGTCTGCTGATCGCCATGGGCGCGAATGCGGGCCTGCGCCATGCGCGCAAGCATCTCTCCGCCTATGCCGAGCAGGCGGAGGGAGACGCCGAGGCGCGCGCCGGTCTCCGACGGGCGATGCTCGCCTCTTCCTCGGCCGAGGAGGTTCGCGGGCTTCTTCGCCTTTTGTTCTCGCTCGAGCCGGCGCGAGGGGAGCCGGCTCCGGCATATTGCTGACGCGTATGTCCCGTACAGGATCGGCGCGCGCTCCGCGCCAGAGGAGTTCCGAGGTGTCGAGATGACCGCCGAATCCAACCCGCACCGGCGCAAGAACGCGCTCACGACGCCCGTCGGCGCGCGGCTGCGCGTGATCGCCGAAAATAATCGCGCCTGCATTCTCGAAGCTTTGCCCAATGTGATCCTGGCGATCCGGCCGGATGGGGTGATCGTCGACGCCAACGCCGCGGCGGAGTCGTTCTTCGAGATCGGCAAGCCGATCCTCATCGGCCAGGAGCTGAGCCGTCTCGTGCCCTTCGGCTCGCCCTTGATCGCCCTTATCGAGCAGGTGCGCGAGCGCGGCTCGGCGATCAATGAATATCGCATCGACCTCGGCCGGCCCGGAGCGGAGGGGGAAAGACGCGTCGATGTGCATTGCGCGCCGCTGCCGGACAGCGACGGCGGCGTTCTCGTGGTGCTGCAAGAGCGCACAATTGCCGATAAAATAGACAGGCAGCTGACCCATAGGGGGGCGGCGCGCACGGTTTCCGGGCTCGCGGCGATGCTCGCCCATGAGATCAAAAACCCGCTGTCGGGCATTCGCGGCGCCGCGCAACTGCTGGAAAGCTCAGTGGGAGACGCCGATCGGGCGCTGACGCGGCTGATCTGCGAGGAGACCGACCGCATCGTCCGCCTCGTCGACCGCATGGAGGTGTTCTCCGACTCGCGGCCGCCGGAGCGCGAGAAGGTCAATATTCATGTGGTGCTGGACCATGTGAAGCGCGTCGCTCGCAGCGGCTTCGCCCGCCACATTCGCTTCATCGAGAATTACGACCCCTCGCTGCCGCCGGTCGCCGCCAATCGCGACCAGCTGGTCCAGGTCTTTCTCAATCTGGTCAAGAATGCGGCGGAGGCGATCGGCGACTCCATAGATGGCGAGATCGAGCTTTCTACCGCCTTCCGGCCGGGCGTCAGCCTGCGCACCGCCGGCGACAAGCGCCCGGTGGGGCTGCCGCTGGAGTTCTGCGTGCGCGACAATGGCCGCGGCGTGCCCGAGGACATAGCCGCGCATTTGTTCGATCCCTTCATCACCACGAAGACTTCTGGAACTGGCCTCGGACTTGCACTGGTGGCTAAGATCGTCAATGACCACGGCGGCATCGTCGAATGCGAATCTCACCCGAGGCGTACTACTTTCCGTATTTTGATGCCGATGTATCGCAACAAGGACGAGGAGAAGCGAGCGGACGAGCGACGAGCCAGACGACAACATTCCGCCGCCGAGGGAACAGAGCCTGCGCCGAGAGAGCGCCGCTCGTGAGAACGATCTGCTGGAGAAAAATCCGATGACCCACGGCGAGATTCTGGTCGCCGACGACGACGCCGCGATCAGAACTGTGGTGGCGCAGGCGCTCTCACGCGCCGGCTATGAGGTGCGCACCACCGGAACGGCCGCGACCTTGTGGCGCTGGGTGCAATCGGGCGAGGGCGATCTCGTCGTCACCGATGTGGTGATGCCGGACGAAAACGCTTTCGAGCTGCTGCCGCGCATAAAGAAGCTGCGCCCCGATCTGCCCATCATCGTGATGAGCGCGCAGAACACTTTCATGACCGCGATCCGCGCCTCCGAGCGCGGCGCCTATGATTATCTGCCCAAGCCCTTCGATCTGAAGGAGCTGGTCGGCATCGTCGGCCGCGCCATGGCTGAGCCGCGCAAGAAGAACGAGATCGACGGCCCGGACGATATGGAGGGCATGCCCCTCGTCGGCCGCTCGCAGGCGATGCAGGAGATCTATCGTTCGCTGGCGCGGCTGATGCAGACCGATCTCACCGTCATGATCAACGGCGAGTCGGGCACGGGCAAGGAGCTGGTCGCCCGCGCGCTGCACGACTATGGCAAGCGCAAGAAGGGTCCCTTCGTCGCCATCAACATGGCCGCCATCCCGCGCGATCTCATCGAGAGCGAGCTGTTCGGCCATGAGAAGGGCTCCTTCACCGGCGCCAATCAGCGCTCTATCGGCCGTTTCGAGCAGGCCGAGGGCGGCACGCTGTTTCTGGACGAGATCGGCGACATGCCGATGGAGGCGCAAACGCGGCTTTTGCGCGTGCTGCAGCAGGGCGAATATACGACTGTCGGCGGCCGCACGCCGATCAAGACCAATGTCCGCATCATCGCCGCGACCAATAAGGATTTGCGCGCGCTGATTCAGCAGGGCCTGTTCCGCGAGGACCTCTATTTCCGCCTCAACGTCGTGCCGCTGCGCCTGCCGCCGCTGCGCGAGCGCTCCGAGGATATCGCCGACCTCGTGCATCACTTCTTCAAAGTGGCGGCGAGCGAGGGCCTGCCGCAGAAATATATCGAGCAGGCGGCGCTCGACCGCATGAAGCGCTATCGCTGGCCGGGCAATATTCGCGAGCTGGAGAATCTCATTCGCCGACTCGCCGCCCTGCATCCGCAGGAGGTCATCACCGAGGCGGTGGTAGAGCTCGAGCTCGAGCATGAGATGCGTCAGGCCTCGCCCGGCGATCGGCTGCAGCCGGCGACGTCCATTATGGCGGATATGCCCTCCGATAAGGATTTGACGCTCTCCACCTCGGTCGAGCAGCATCTCGCCAAGCTGTTCCGCGACCATGGCGACCGTCTGCCGCCGCCGGGCCTCTATCACCGCGTGATCCGCGAGATAGAGGTGCCGCTGATCTCCGCCGCTCTCGCGGCGACGCGGGGCAATCAGATCAAGGCGGCGGAGCTTCTGGGCCTCAACCGCAACACGCTGCGCAAGAAGGTCAACGACCTCGACATCCGCCTGATGCGCTCGCCGCGGTAGGATCGCGCTTCAGGAGCCTCGCCCATGACTCGTCTGCTCGAACAGGCTTTCGAAACCATTCGGAAGCTGCCCGCCCCGGTGCAGGATGATCTCGCGCGACTTCTCCTCGAGATGGCCAACGGCGAGACGCAATGCGTCGCGCTGACGTCGGACGAGGAAAGCGATTTGGCGGAGGCGCTGGCGGAGGTCGAGCGGGGAGAATTCGCCGCTGGACGAGACGATCCGCGCCATTTGGGCCAAATATGAGTGATGCGGCTCCGCTATATTGCTCGGGCGGCGCAGAAGATCGACGCTGCGTTCGCTGAAAGAGTTCTGCTACACAGAGAGTAATGATCTGGGTCGGAGAAGGCCATGGAGGCGATTGAGTTACATGATGCGCTTTTAAAAAAAATCGAAATCGACATTATGTCGTCGACTGTTGTTATTTATATTGAATACTACCATTATGCTATAAATAATAGCAGGATTCCAGCAAGAATAACACTTAGTGGAGTAAGTTCGATCACAGGTTTGCTAAATCTGCACAGCATAAATAAAAACTCATGGGCTGGAAATATTAATTATTTTGCGCAAGCGAGTAGCGATTCTCCTTTTTATTTATATCTTGTAGAAGGATGCATCGCTATTTGCGCAGAATCTGTCGATCTTGTCCAAGAAAAATAATGCTACACTGCGCCTTTAATCTGTTGTCGGCCTAGCGATGCCAGGACCTTTCCTTAAGGGAAGAGCTATGCGGTGACCCAGTAATTGCTGGCACGAGAACTCCGCCACAACATGCAACGCCTCTGCGTCACGCTACCCCTCGTCGACGATCGGGGACGAGACCGATTCACGACGACGAGGCAAGGCGGAGTGAGCGCCGGGCCAGATTGCTTCGACCCTTATCACGACCTATACAGGCGCATGTCCATGGCGGGAGACATTCAGGCGCCCGAGCCGCCGGCCGCGCCCAGGAAGCGATCCTGGCGCCTGTGGTTCGGGCCGATCGCGGTGGTCGCCGCCGTCGCCTGCGCGCTCGCCACCTTCTTCGTCATGGCCGAGCTCGCGCCGGTGGCGCCGACCAGCGACGTCGTCTATCCGCTCTTCTTCGCCGACGCCGTCGCGCTGGTTCTTCTGGTCGCTCTGGTGCTCGTCAAGGCGGGCACGCTCATCGGCTCCTGGCGGCGCGGCGCCGCGGCGGCGGGACTGCATATTCGCATCCTCGCCTTCTTTTCCGCCTTGGCGCTGACGCCGGCGATCACTCTCGCCATCGTCGGCTCGGTGACGCTCGAGCGCGCGCTGAACCCGCAATTCCTCGCCATGGTGAAGACGTCGGTTCACAGCACGGCCGAGGCGGCGCGCGTGTTCCGCGAGACGCAATGCCGCTCGCTGCTACAAGAAGCGCAGCTCTCGGCCTCGGATCTCGATCGCGCCCGCGCCATGTTCAACGCCGATCGCGGCCTGTTCCATGAATTCTTCGTCTCGCGGGCGCGCTTCCTCGGCTTTTCCGTGGCGGCGATCGTCAAGACCGACGGGCAGATATTGGAGCGCGTCGATGTGACGGCCGACGGCTCGGCCATCGTCATCGCGCCGCCGGCCTCGGATTTCGAGGATGCGCGCAAGGGCGAGCCGCTCTGCCTCGTCATCGACGATGGGCTCACCTTCGTCGCGCTGCGGCCGCTGTCCAGCTTTCCGGACACATTCCTCTATGTGACGCGTCCGGTCGATCCTTTCGGCGTGCAGTTTCCGGAGCAGGCGGCCAGCCTCATCGCCACCTATGACGCTTTCGAGACCTATCGCGGCGCGGTGAAAAAAGCCTTCACCGTCATGTATGCGCTGCTCGCCACCATAATGCTGCTGTCGGCGGTGTGGGTCGGGCTCGATTTCGTCGATCGGCTCGTCGCGCCGATTCGCGCGCTCATCGCCGCCACCGATCAGGTTTCGGCTGGCAATCTCGACGTGCGCGTCGATGTCGAGCGCTCGCATGGCGATCTCGCGCGGCTCGGCTCCGTCTTCAACAATATGACCAGCGAGATCGAGCAGCAGCAGAGCCGCCTGCTCGCCGCCAATCACCAGAATGAGGAACGTCGCCTCTTCACCGAGGCGGTGCTCTCCGGCGTGCCGGCGGCCGTCATCGGCGTCGATGCGGAAGGGCGGATCAATGTGCTGAACCGCTCGGCGGAGGAGCTTCTCGTCGGAGGGGCGGGGCAGGGCGTGGCCGATAAGGACGGCGCGGCGGCGGCGATCGGCGCGCGGGCGGCCGAGGCTCTCCCCGAGATCGCGCCCATTCTCGCCGACGCAGTGGAAGCGTTTCCGCGCGCCATTCAGACGCAGATCAACATAAGGCGCGGCGTCAAGGAGCTGACGCTCGCCGTCCGCGTCACCTCGGCGAGCACGCAAAAGGGCGGCGCGCATTTCGTCGTCACGCTGGACGACATCACCGATCTCGTCACCGCCCAGCGCACCTCCGCCTGGGCCGATGTGGCGCGGCGCATCGCCCATGAGATCAAAAATCCGCTGACGCCGATCCAGCTCTCGGCCGAGCGGCTGAAACGCAAATACGGCAAGCACATCACCTTCGAGCGCGACGTCTTCGACCAATGCACCGACACGATCGTGCGTCAGGTCGACGACATCAAGCGCATGGTCGACGAATTCGCCTCCTTCGCCCGCATGCCCAAGGCGCGGCCGGTGCGCGACGATCTCTGCGACTGCATGCGTCAGGCCTTTTTTCTGACGCGCGTCGCGCATAACGACGTCGAGATGACGCTCAATCTGCCGGAGGCGCCGGTCTACGCGGTCTTCGATCGAAGGCTGCTGTCGCAGGCGCTCACCAACATAGTGAAGAACGCCGCCGAGGGCATAGAAGCGCGCGAGGACGCCGCCCCGCTCGCCGCCAAGCGCATCGACATCAGCCTCGGCGTGCGCGACCGCATGGCCGAGATCGACGTCGTCGACAATGGCAAGGGTTTCCCCGCCTTCAACCGGCAGCGGCTGCTCGAGCCTTATATGACGACGCGCGCCGAGGGCACGGGGCTCGGCCTGCCTATTGTCGCCAAGATCATCGAGGACCATGGCGGCCGACTCGAATTGCTCGACGCCCCCTCCGGGACGGGCGCCTGCGTGCGCCTGCTCATTCCGCTCGCCGAGACGGCGGCGGAGGAAACGCAGGCGCAGGCGCGGATTTCGTGAATGGTGAGGAACATGGTCAGCGACATTCTCATCGTCGACGATGAAGAAGACATAAGGGAGCTGGTCGCCGGCATTCTCGGCGACGAGGGCCATGGCGTGCGCACCGCCAAGGACGCCGACGGCGCGCTGGCCGCGATCGAGCAGCGCCGCCCACATCTCGTTTTCCTCGATATTTGGCTGCAGGGCTCGCGCCTCGACGGCATGCAGGTGCTGGAGATCGTCCAGAAGCAGCACAAGGACCTGCCGGTGGTGATGATCTCCGGCCACGGCAATATCGAGACTGCGGTCAGCGCCATAAAGCTCGGAGCCTATGACTTCATAGAAAAGCCCTTCAAGGCGGACCGTCTCGTGCTCGTCGCCGAGCGCGCGCTCGAGGCCTCGCATCTGCGCCGCGAGATCAGCGCGCTGCGCCAGCGCGCCGGCGCCTCGGATCGCATCGTTGGCAGTTCCTTCCCCGCGCATCAGCTGCAGCAGGTGATCGCGCGCGTCGCGCCGGTCAATTCGCGCGTGCTCATCACCGGCCAGCCCGGCTCGGGGAAGGAGCTCGCGGCGCGCTGCATCCATGCGGCCTCGCAACGCGCCGTCGGTCCCTTCGTCGTCATCAATGCGGCGACGATCACGCCGGAGAATATGGAAATAGAGCTGTTCGGCAGCGAGGGCGGCGAGGGCGCGCGCAAGATCGGCGCGCTGGAGGAGGCCCATGGCGGCACGCTCTTCCTCGACGAGATCGCCGACATGCCCAAGGACACGCAGGCGAAAATCCTGCGCGTTCTGGTGGAGCAGAATTTTCAGCGCGTCGGCGGAACGGCGCGCGTCGAGGTCGATGTGCGGATCATCTCCTCATCGGCGCGCGATCTCACCTCGGCGATAGAGGAGGGCGCTCTGCGCGAGGATCTCTTCCATCGCCTTTCCGTGGTGCCGATTCGCATCCCCTCGCTCGCCGAGCGGCGCGAGGATATCCCCGAGCTCATCGAATATTTCATGGAGCAGGTCTCGGCGACCTCCGGCATGCCGCGCCGCAAAATCAGCGAGGATGCGCTCGCCGTGATGCAATTGCACGATTGGCCGGGCAATATCCGCCAGCTGCGCAACAATGTGGAGCGGCTGATGATTCTGACCGCCGGCGACGCCACGGCGGAGATTTCCGCCGAAATGCTGCCGTCCGAGATCGGCCAGCTCGTCCCCGCGACTCCGGCCGGCGTGCGTGGCGAGAAGCTGATGAGCCTGCCGCTGCGCGAGGCGCGCGAAGTGTTCGAGAGAGAATATCTGATCGCCCAGCTCAATCGCTTCAGCAACAATATTTCGCGAACGGCGGAATTCATTGGAATGGAGCGATCGGCGCTCCATCGCAAGTTGAAGTCGCTCGCCATCGAGTGAGCGACAAATCTCGCCGTTACAAGGTCTTGCGAAATTTTCCTATTGGCTCTGCGACGGTTTGGCTCTAGTTGATGCGTTTCGTCTCGTCGTAAACTCGTCGAAACAGCGGGTTACAGGACCGTAAGGGGAGGCCTTTGGCCGCATGAGGGAGTTGCGTCTTGCGCATCGCGCCGACGCGGGCTCTAATGTGCGGTCGGATGGCTATGGACCGATAAGAGCGACGCAAATCGCCCCGATAACGAAAAACAGAACAGGATAGCCGATGTCCTCCGAACGCGCGCAAAATCTGCAAGATACGTTTTTGAATTACGTGCGGAAGAACAAAGTCCCGCTCACGATTTTTCTGGTCAATGGCGTCAAATTGCAGGGCATCGTGACCTGGTTCGACAATTTCTGCCTCTTGCTGCGGCGCGATGGGCACTCGCAGCTCGTCTATAAGCATGCGATCTCGACGATCATGCCCGGCCATCCGATCCATATGTTCGAGCCGGGCGAAGAGGGCGCGGAGCCCGCGCCGGAGCAACGTCACCGCTGAGCGGGATTTCGGAAGATCGGCCCTGGTTTTCCGTTGAAGTTCCCGCAAATACAACAGACGCTGGCAAGGCGCGCGGCAATCCGCCGACGCGCTCCGCTCAGCGGGCCGAGGTCGGGTTGAGCGAAAAAACATCAGCGTCCGAGGACCGGACGGCGGACATGTCCACGAAAGCGCTCGTGGTGGGTCCTTATCCCACGCGGGCGCGGCCCTCGGAGAGCAGCGCGGGGCAGGGGGCGGAGCGCGACCCGGTCTCGAGGCTCGCGGAGGCTGTCGGCTTGGCGGAGGCGATCGAGCTCGACATCGTCGGCGAGATCGCTGTTTCCCTGCACGATGTCCGGCCCGCGACCTATCTCGGCAAGGGCAAGGTCGAGGAAATCGCCGAGACGGTGAAAGCGACAGAGGCGGAGCTGGTGACGATGGACTGCCAGCTCTCGCCCGTTCAGCAGCGCAATCTCGAGAAAGCTTGGGGCGCCAAGGTCATCGACCGCACCGGGCTGATCCTCGAGATTTTCGGCCGCCGCGCCCGCACGAAGGAGGGCTCGCTGCAGGTCGAGCTCGCCCATCTCGCCTATCAGAAATCGCGGCTCGTGCGCAGCTGGACCCATCTCGAGCGCCAGCGCGGCGGCTTCGGCTTTCTCGGCGGCCCCGGCGAGACGCAAATCGAGACGGACCGCCGCCTGATCGAGGAGCGCATGGCCCGCATCGAGCGCGATCTCGATCAGGTCAAGCGCACGCGCGGCCTGCATCGCAAGAAGCGGCGCGAGGTCCCCTATCCGGTCGTCGCGCTGGTCGGCTACACCAACGCCGGCAAATCAACGCTGTTCAACCGTCTGACCAAGGCCGGCGTGCTGGCCGAGGACATGCTGTTCGCGACGCTCGATCCGACTTTGCGGCAGATACGCCTGCCGCATGGCTCGAAGGTGCTGCTCTCGGATACGGTCGGCTTCATCTCCGATCTGCCGACCATGCTGATCTCGGCCTTCCGCGCGACGCTGGAGGAGGTGACGCTGGCCGATGTGATCTTGCATGTGCGCGACGTCTCGCACCCGGATTGGGAGGCGCAGGCGTCCGACGTCGAATCCATTCTCGGCGAGCTCGGACTTTCCGGTGAGGCGGGAACGCGCATTCTCGAAGTCTGGAACAAGATCGACGCGCTGGATGACGACATCGTCGCCGCGATGAAGATCGCCGCGCGTGGGAAGAAGATCGTCGATCGGCCGTCTCTCGTCTCGGCGCTGACCGGGGAAGGGCTCGACGCCCTGCTCGGCCGCATAGAGACGCGGCTCGCCGAGGGACGCATTCAGCTCGAGGTCGAGCTCGACCCCGCCGACGGCGCCGGCATTGCGTGGCTGCACGCCCATACGGAGGTTCTGGATCGCCAGACGCTGGCCGATGGCCGCGCGCGCCTCATCGTGCGCGTCGCGCCGGAGCGATTCGACGGGGTGACGCGCCGCTATCCGCAGGCGGAAGTGCGCGCTCGCGCGTCATCCAAGCGGCGCGCGCGCTAATTCCCTCTCGGCGCGCCTCGAGTCCCGAGGCGCTCGAACATGCGGATCGAGCCATGGATCGAATTTATCTGATCGTCGCTATTCTCTCCGAGGTGGTCGGCACCTCCGCGCTCAAGGCGAGCGAGGCTTTTTCCAAGCCGCTGCCGTCGGTCATCGTCGTCATCGGCTATGGCGTGTCCTTTTTTCTGCTGTCGCTCGCGCTGCGCAGCATTCCGGTCGCCGTCGCCTATGCGATATGGTCCGGGGTCGGTCAGGCGCTGATCGCCGTCGTCGCGTGGTTCGCTTTCCATCAGAGGCTCAACGCCGGCGAGATGGCCGGCATGGGCCTCATCATCGCTGGCGTCGTCGTGCTGAGCCTTTTTTCGCAGACCGCTCATTGAGGATGTTTCGATGCCGCTCACCTTGCTCATCGGCAATAAGGGCTATTCGTCCTGGTCGCTGCGCGCCTGGCTGCTGCTGAAGCAGCTCGGAATCGACTTCGACGAGATATTGGTTCCGCTCTATCAGCCAGAATCCAAGGCAAAGCTCCTCGCCTTCTCGCCCGCGGGCAAGGTTCCCGCGCTGCGCGCCGACGATATTCTGGTTTGGGAATCACTCGCCATCGTCGAATTCATCGCCGCGCGCTTTCCCGATCTCCCGGTATGGCCGCACGATCCGGCGGCGCGGGCTCTGGCGCGCTCGCTCTCGGCGGAAATGCATTCCGGCTTCACGGCGTTGCGCGGCGAATATCCCACCAATTTCCGTCGCTCGCCGCGCTCCATTGCAGCGCCGAGCGCGGCGGCGGCCGCCGATATCGCCCGCATAGACGCCGCCTGGCGCGATGCGCGCGCGCGCTTCGGCGGGCAGGGGCCGTTTCTCTTCGGCGAATTCTCGGCCGCTGACGCCATGTTCGCGCCGGTCGTTTGCCGATTCTCGACCTATAGGCTCGACGTCTCGCCGCAAGCGCAGGATTATATGCGCGCGATCGAGGCGCTGCCGGCCTATCGGGAATGGGTGGAGAGCGGCCGCGCCGAGCCCTGGGTCCTCGAGAAATTCGAGAAGTAATCTCGCGCGGGAAGCGCAGATAGAACGCCCGCTGTCAGGAGCGGGCGATCACTCGCGCTCCGCAGCTTTGGCGGCCTGCCATAACGCTTCCATCTCGTCGAGCGTCGATTGTTTCGGGCTCTTGCCCTGTTCGGCGAGCGCGCGCTCGATGAAACCGAAACGCCGCTCGAATTTTGCGTTGGCGCCGCGCAACGCCTGCTCCGGATCGGCGCCGACATGGCGAGCGAGATTGGCGACGGCGAAGAGAAGATCGCCGATCTCCTCCACGACGGCGGGCGCGTGAGGCGCGCCATCGATGCCCAGCTCCGCTTCCACCTCCCGCGTCTCCTCGCGGATCTTCTCCAGCACGAGACGCGCGTCGGCCCAGTCGAAGCCGACCCTGCCGGCCTTTTCCTGAAGCTTCACCGCGCGCGTCAGAGCGGGCAGGGCAGGCGGAACACCATTGAGCAGGCCGGCGGGCTCTTCTATGCCGCGACGCTCGGCGCGGGCCTTCTTCTCCTGCGCTTTGATCTCGGCCCATTGGACGGCGACATCCTCAGGCGAGGCCGCGGATTTGTCGCCGAACACATGCGGATGGCGGCGAATGAGCTTGTCCGAGATCGCCTCGGCCACATCGGCGAAGGCGAAAACGCCGCCCTCCTCGGCCAGACGGGCGTGAAAGACCACCTGCAGCAGCAGATCGCCGAGCTCGTCGCGAAGATCGCCGAGGTCTCCGCGCTCTATGGCGTCGACGACCTCATAGGCCTCCTCGAGCGTATAGGGAGCGATGCTGGCGAAGTCCTGCTCGAGGTCCCAGGGGCAGCCGGTTCCAGGGGTGCGCAGGGCCGCCATTATGCCGAGGAGGCGCGCGATCGCGTCCTGCGTCATCGACAGGCCTCTAAGAGGCGGAACGAGCATTGAAAAGCGCGAGCGGCGCGTTGTTTTGACGCAGCGGCGCATGGCAAAAAAAGTGAGGAATCCGAGACGCTTTGCTCTAACATAAGTGCCGGATCTCGACTGCGCCCTTGGTCTACCGCCCTCCGCAGTCGATCCGAGGGTCCGGGGCCATAGTACGCCTTGCAAACGACAGCGCCTCGGACCCGACTTGCGCATCCGAGGTGAGATCGTCGTCGCCTTTCGGCGCGCAGCCGCAAGCCGGGAACGACTTGCGGCCCACTGTTTTTCAGCGCCTCAGTCGAGCGTGATCGACAGAGCTTCGCGACCCTTCGCCGTGTCGACGACCTGCATCGTCACGGGCTGGCCTTCGGCGAGATGGGTCACGCCGGAGGGACCGAGGATCGAGATGTGGACGAAGACGTCCTTCCCGCCATCATTCGACTGCACGAAGCCGAAGCCCTTGGTCTCGTCGAACCATTTGACCTTGCCGGAGACCGGCACGGCCGTCGACGGATCGGGAGCCTGACGCCGCGGCGGCCGATCGAAGCCGCCGCCGCTGCCGCCGCTGCTTCGCGGACGCTCTGCGGTCGCGGTCGAAAGATCGACCTCGAGCACGCGAGTGACCTGCTGGCCCTTGACCGAGCTCGACACCTGCACCTTCAGCTTCGCTCCGGGCGGCAGAGCGTCATAGCCCGCAGCCTGAACGGCGCCGATATGCAGGAACGCGTCGCCCGTGCCATTGCCGAGCTCCACGAAGCCGAAGCCTTTTTCGGGCTTGAACCATTTGACGACCGCGTCGATCGCGGGCTCGTTCGAGGACGGGGGCGGCGCATCGCCAAATCCACCACCTCCGCCGAAAGGCGACCTCGGCGGCCGGCTGGGCCGCGGGCTGTCATAGCCGTATGGGGGGTCGTCGTCGAACCCACGTTTTCTGGGTCCCCGGAAGTCTCGACCTTTGCTGCTCATGTCTTGGTACTCGTCTCCGCCAACCGCCAAAAGACCGCTATAGCCACATGCACGGCCTCTCGCCGGGCGCAAAAGCGCCGACGACGCACGCGTCCGCCGGCGTCTCGCGGAGAGCCGGTTTTGGTGCGTTCGTAAGTGTGCCAGTTGAATGCCATATAGTCCCGCGCAATCGCCTTTTTACCAGGAAGCGGCCCAGTCTGGCTAGATGAATTCGCCAGCGTTTTCGAAAAAACCCGAGGCCGCCGCTCACCATGCGACGAATCACAGGGTGAGAACACGCAGATCGAAGCGTGGAAAAGTGGCGCGAGCGCGGCAAGAACGCCGCGCATCCGCACTCGGCGCACAACAGCGGCGCGGGGCCTCGAAGGCGAGGGGCCGGACGCTCGACGCGCAATGGACTGAAATCACGGAAGATCGGAAAAATGAAAATCGCATAATCGATATTATGGAACCTAAAATCCATTCGCCTTGGGGCAGGAAATGGCTCCGGTCGGCGATGGCAATCGGACGGCGCGCAGATTAGCACGCGCATATCAGCGCGCGCTGGGTCGCTCGGTTCATGGATAATGCGGCTGTTTCGGACGCGTGGCTCAGGCCAGATCGATCCGCATGCCGTCGAAGGCCGGCGTCACATTCTCCGGCAGAGTCGCGGCCAGCGCGTCATAGTCGAGATCGACATGCAGATCGGTCAGAATCGCGCGGCGCGGCTTGAAATGGGCGACCCATTCCAGCGCCTCGCCGACCGAGAGATGCGTGCCATGGCGTTTGTGGCGCAGCGCGTCGACAATCCAGACGTCGAGCCCCTCGAGATGGCGGAAGCTCTCTTTGGGCACGGAATTGAGGTCCGGCGTATAGGCCAGCCCGCCGATGCGAAAGCCGAGCGCGTCCATATCGCCATGGTCGAGCCGGAACGGCATGGCCTCGATGGTTCCGCCGGGACCTTCCACCGTCACCTCGCGGCCGAGATGAATGCGATGCTCGTCGAGCAGCGGCGGATAATAGCTGCCGGGCGGCGTCTTGAAGATATAGTCGAAGCGATCCGTCAGCATTCTGGCCGTCGGCTCGTCCAGATAGGCCGGAATGCGCCTTCCGCTCTCCAGCACCAGGCCGCGCACATCATCGACGCCATGTGTGTGATCGGCGTGCGGATGGGTGAAGAGTATCGCGTCGAGATGGTCGACCTTCGCGTCGATCAATTGCTCGCGCAGATCGGGCGAGGTGTCGATCAGCACATTGGTCCGCGCGTCGCCCTCGGTCCGCGTCGCCAATATCGAGCAGCGCCGGCGGCGATTCCGCGGATTGGCGGGATCGCAGGCGCCCCAGCCCTGGCCGACGCGCGGAACGCCGCCGGAGGAGCCGCAGCCCAATATGGTGACGGCGAGGCTCATTCGGCGGCTCGCCGTGTTTCGATCGGCGTCATTTTGGAGAAAAGCGCCAGCGCATTGGCTGTCGTCTGCGCGGCCATCTCCTCGAAGGAGACGCCTTTGGCCGCCGCGAGCGTGCGCGCCGTATCGGCGACATAGGCCGGCTCATTGCGCTTGCCGCGATGCGGCACGGGCGCCAGGAAAGGCGCGTCGGTCTCCACCAGGAGACGCTCCAGCGGCACGTCGCGCGCGATCTCGCGCAGCTCCCCGGAATTCTTGAACGTCACCACGCCGGAAAAGGAGATGTAGAGCCCGAGTTCCACAGCCGTCTCGGCCAGCGCGCGCGAGCTGGTGAAGCAATGGAGCAGGGCCTTGAAAGCCCCCTTCCCCATTTCCTCGCGCAGAATTTCGGCGCAATCGGCGTCGGCGTCGCGCGAGTGAATGACGAGCGGCAGCCCGCTCTCGCGCGCGGCTTCGATATGGGTGCGGAAGACGCGATGCGCCAGCTCGCGCGGGGCCTTGTCATAGTGATAGTCCAGCCCCGCCTCGCCTATGCCGACGCATTTCTCATGGCGCGCCAGCTCGACGAGCTCGGCGGCGCTCGCCTCGCGCTCCTCATGGGCGTGGTTGGGATGCGTGCCGACCGTGCAGAACACATCCTCGTAACGCTCGGCTATGGCGGCGATCGCAGCGAATTTCTCGACATGGGTCGAGATGGTGACGAAACGCGCCACCCCCTGCGCACGCGCGCGCGCCACGACCTCCTCCTGCTCGGGAGCGAAATCGGGGAAGTCGAGATGGCAATGTGTGTCGATCAGCATGGGCTCGGCCTGAACTCTCGGCGTGTCGGCGCCGAACCCTTAACGCGCCCGGCCGGGAATTGGAACGATTCTATTCGGAAGGGGATTTCGCCTCCCGCAGGCGGCGACGCAAATCTTCGACCAGCCGAGGGTCATTCTGCGCGCCAGCCAACACAGGCTCGAGTTTACAGAGCGACGGTGACATTCTGAGCCAAAAACGCAGCATCCTCCTCATCCACCAGCGCCGCGTCGAAGCGCGTCGTCGCGTCGATCGTCGTGCGCCTGATATTGCAACTGCGTAAATCCGCGCCCGAAAAATCGACGCCGCGCAAATCCTCCCCGGCAAGGTCGATCCCCGCCAGCGTCAGGCCGCGGAAATCGGCGAGTGGGTCGAGATCGCCGAGGCGCGCCATTTCGGCGAAGGACATCGGGCCGGCCGCTATGATCTTTTCGGCGCGCGCCGCGACCTCGGCGGTCAAAGTGAATTGCGAATGCGAAAGCGAATGCGGATCGGTCAGCACGACGGCGCCGAATGGCAGGGGACCGAAGAAACCAGATGGGCCGGAAGCCATTTTGGAAAAATCCTATTCGCTGTCGAGATCGATTCGCAGCAGCCTGTCGCCATGCTTGGTCAACAGCGCCGTCAGCAGCGCCTGCTTCTGCTTTTCCTGGCTCTTTGCGAACAGGCTGCAGGCGCCGAAATCCATATCCGACACTTGCAGGCCGAGATCGACGCGCCCGCGCATTCGCGGCCGCTCGCCTTTCGCGACCTCGACGGAAGCGACGCGTCCATCCACCTCGCCGCCATAGGCCACGGCGAAAATGTCGCCCTTCAGAAAGCCGCCATCGGTCGCGGCGATCAGCCAGCTCTCGCCGCCCTCGGCGCGTCCGGCGGCGCTGATCAATTGCAGAGTCGGATCGGCGGCCGGTGTCGCAAAGGCCGGCTGCGTCATGCGGCCATTCTCGCAATTCACGAAAAGCTCGGCGCTGCGATAGCCGAAAGTAATATGGCCCTTCTCGCTCGTCGCCCGCATCTCGCCGCGAAACGTCACCCGGCAGATGACGGAGAAGATGTCCTTGGCGTCCTCGCTCTCGGCGGCGCGCCCCTGGCCGAGCGCGACATAGCCCGATGCCGGCGCAAATTTGTCGATCGCCGGCCGCTGCGGGACGGGCGGCTCCGGCGTCTTCGTCATTTGCAGCGGCGATAGTTTCGCGAGCCGGCTGGAAGCGCGCTCGGCCCCCGGCAAATTCGCGCGAATGAGCGAGGCGGGGACGATATAGCCGACGCGCAGATCCTCGCCCTGCCCTTTGCCGCCGAAATCGACCTGAGTCAGAACGCCCATGAGATTGGGCGCATTGGGCGTGAACAGCGGCGAGCCGCTGGAGCCTTTCTCTGCGAAATAGGGATTGTCTCGCTCGGCAGTGAATTTGCGCCAGCTCTTCGAATTCGTCCGATCCTCGATCTCGCCTTCAATCAAATCATCGGTGTTTCGCGTCGGGAGATAGGCCAGCAATTCCGCTCTGCCGGCCTCGTAGCTCTCGAGCGCCAAGGGCAGACGCAGCGCTTCCTCGGGCGTGGCGTCGGCGCGCAGAAAGGCCAAATCGGGCGTTTGGCGGCGGCCGCCGGCGGTGCTGGCCAGCGTCGCGTGACGCGGGTCGCGATTTGCCCCGGGCAGGAAAGGAAACTCTATGCGCAAGCGCTCTTCGCCCGGCGCATGGGCGCGCGCATCCTCGACGACATGGGCGCAGGTGACGATGAGATCGCCTTCGATCAACGCGCCGCAGCCGACGAATGCTTTTCGCTCGTCGGCTGTGAAGATATAAATGAGCGCGGTTTCACGTTTAGGCATCGGCGAAAGGAATATTATGAGCGCGAACATCATAATCGAGGCCGGCGAAGGCCGGAAGATATATTTCGGCGGAGCGGAGGGGCCGGAAGGCCTCGAATCCGTGGGCGCGCTCGATCGCGCGGCGAAGGCCTCGGCCGATCAATTCGCCAAGGCCATGGGCTCGCTCTCCGTGCTGGTCGAGCATTTGCGCAGCGCGGTCGAGGCGATTCCCGACAGGCCGCAGAAAGTCGAGATCGAGTTCGGCGCGTCGCTGACCGGCGACTGCGATCTCTGGGTCGTCTCCGGCGAGGGCAAGGCAGAATTCAAGGTCAAGCTCGCCTGGGAGAAGCCGAAGAAGGAGGCGTGACGCCGCCTCACGAGCATCCGGTGACGAGACCGTCGCTGCGTCCGGCCCGCAGTGAGCGCGAGACGCGCGTCACCAGCGGATCGAACTTCTTCTTTTGCGATGCGGGATATTCGATGGAGGCATTGTTCCATATCTCGCCTCTGCAGGAGAGCAGCGAGCGACGATAGAAAATGCGGTCGCCTTTCACACCCGAGACGACGACCCAATCCTTGCCTTTCTTGGCGTAGGTCACGGTCTCGCCCTCGCCGGGCGCGAGACGGTCGGCGAATTCCTGGTCCTTCTGAAAAGCGCGATAGCCGCCATAGATGGCGATCTCGGCCTGCTTGTCCGGCGAGGTGAAGACGCGGCCGTCGTCATTCTCCGGCGCCTCGCCCATGGTCCAGCCCTTGGGGACATCGGCCGTCGTGCCGAAGCGGGCGTTGCGATAGGCGAGCCAGGCTTCGGCGTGCAGAGGGCCGGCGCAGAGCAGGGCCGCGACGGTCGCCGTCATCAAAATGAGGCTCGCTCGCGACCGTTCCATTTGCGCCTCCCCGTCAGCTCTTGGCGCCTTGCGCCTCGCCCTCCTCCACATAGCGCGGAAAGACCGGAGCGGGCGCTGGCAGCGGCGCGCCGGGGCTCAGCGCATGCGCCTCGCCGGCATGGACGAAATCGCGCGCATCGGCGGGAACGGCGAGCAGATCGAGCAGGCCCGAGGCCGCGGCCGGAATGAAAGGCTGCAACGGAATGGCGAGCCGCCGCAGAGCCTCCGCCGTCACATAGAGGATCGTCTCCATGCGCTTGGGGTCGGTCTTCTTTTTGGCCCAGGGCTCCTCGCCGGCGAAATAGCGATTGGCGTCCCCGACGACGCGGAACAGCTCCGCCAGCGCCAGATGCGGCGCATAGGCGTCCATAGCCTCGCGCGCCTTGCCGAGAGCGGCGAAGGCGTCGGCGAGCAGCGCGCGGTCAGCCTCGGTCAACTCGCCCGGCGTAGGGACGGCGCCGCCGCAATTCTTGGCGATCATCGACAGCGAGCGCTGCGCCAGATTGCCGAGGTCATTGGCGAGATCGGCGTTGATGCGATTGACGATCGCCTCATGCGAATAATTGCCGTCCTGGCCGAAGGGCACCTCGCGCAGGAAGAAATAGCGCAGCTGATCGACGCCATAGCGCTGCGCGAGATCGATCGGATCGATGACATTGCCGACCGACTTCGACATTTTCTCGCCGCGGCTGAACAAAAAGCCGTGCACGACGATCTGCTTCGGCAGAGCCACGCCGGCCGACATCAGAAAGGCCGGCCAATAGATCGCGTGAAAGCGTGTGATGTCCTTGCCGATGACATGGGCGTTCGCCGGCCAGAAGCGGGCGCGCTCCCCCTCCCCGGTCAAAAAGCCGGTCGCGGTGATGTAATTGGTGAGCGCGTCAACCCACACATACATCACATGCGGCGAATTGGTCTCCGGCTTGGGCGGAACAGGAATGCCCCAGTCGAAAGTGGTGCGGCTGATCGAGAGATCGGTGAGGCCGCGCTTCACGAAGGAGACGATCTCGTTTCTGTATTTCTCCGGCGTGATGAAATCCGGATGCGCCTCATAGAGAGCGAGCAGTCTCTCCTGATAGGCCGAGAGCTTGAAGAACCAGCTCTCCTCCTCCACCCATTCGACCGGCGTGCCCGTCGGCGCGAGCTTCCTGCCCTCGATCTCGGTGATCTCGCCTTCGTCGTAATAGGCCTCGTCGCGCACCGAGTACCAGCCGGAATATTTGGCGAGATAGATATCGCCCGCCGCCTCCATGCGCTTCCAAATCTCGAGCGCCGCCTCCGCGTGGCGCGGCTGCGTCGTGCGCACGACATCGTCGGCGAGCGCGTTCAGCGTCTCGCCCATGGTCTGGAACTGGCCGGCGGTGCGATCGGCGAGCTGCTGCGGGGTCAGCCCCTCGCGCTCGGCGGTGCGTTGCATCTTCTGGCCGTGCTCGTCCATTCCGGTCACGAACAGCACGTCGAAGCCGTCGAGCCGCTTGAAGCGCGCGAAAGCGTCGGTCGCGATGCGTTCATACGCATGACCGATATGCGGGGCGCCATTCGCATAGGGAATGGCGGTGGTGATCATGAAGGTCGGACGTTCAGCCATGGGCCAAGGGTCTAGCGCGCTTTGCCGCGGCGGGGAAGCGGAAGGCGTGCGGCGCAGCAAAATTCCTGGCTAGATCATTCGCGCGAGCGCCGCGCGCCAATGTTCGAGCTTGCGATCGAAGCTCATGGCCGCATGGGCCGGGCTGGTCGAAGGCAAGGTCACGCTGGGCGGCGCCGATGCGGCCAATGTCGGCGCGACCATCCGGCGATAGAGATCGCCCGCCTTGCCGCCATTGAGGCAGACGAGAGCGGTCTGCGGATGCGCGGCTAGAAAGCCGGCTATGTCGTTGACGACGACGCTGGCGACGTCGATCTTCTGGTCGAGGCTGCCCGGCCGCCGCCCCTCGGCGCAGACATCCCACAAAGCGACACCCCTCTCCGTCAGCTGCGCGAGCCGCTCCTCATAGGGCAGTTCCGGCGCGACGCCGAACAGCCGCCCCATGATCGGCCAGAAGGCGTTGCGCGGCTGCGCATAATACTGGACGCGCGCCAGCGAGACCTGCCCGGGCAAAGAGCCGAGGATCAGCACGCGCGCGTCGGCGCGGGAGACCGGCGGGAAGCCTTTCGAGGTCGGAATGACGTCCAAGGAAAGCCTCTATCGGCGCGCCGCCTCTTCGAGATCGGCGAACACCTGCAGAATGAGCCCGCGCTTGTCGAAATTGAACACTTCCGTCTCGCGCGCCGCTTCGCCGATGCGCTCCCAGGCGCGCGCATAAGGGGCGAGGCTCGTCGCGCTCGCGCCTTCGCCGGCCTTGGTCCGCACTGTGGAATCGAGGAAGCGATAGAGCCCGCTCATGAAGGTCTCATAGGCCGGCTCATTGTCGCGTCCGGCGAGCCGGTCGGCCAGCGAATGCACGGCGAGCCAATCCACTTGCGGCAGACGCGCGAACATCGCCCGCAGCGCCGTATCGAAGGCGACGCCGTCGCCGTCCAGCAGACGCAGCGCCTCGCGCACAGAGCCTTCCGCCCCCGCCGCGGCGCCGGCCAGAGCCTCCTGCTGCGCTGAGCTCCAGGGCGCGCCCAATGCGCGGATCGCGGCGATGACGTCCGGCTCGGCCAAGGGCGTGAGATTGAGCTTGCGGCAGCGCGAGCGGATGGTCGGCAGCACCCGGCCCGGCTGGTGCGCGACGAGCAGAAACAGCGAGCGCGCCGGCGGCTCCTCGATCAGCTTCAGCAGCGCATTGGCGCTGGAGCGGTTGAGATCGTCCACGCTGTCGACGATGGCGACGCGCCAGCCGCCCTCGCCCGAGCTCTGGTGAAAGAGATGGATCAGCCGCCGCACATCCTCGATGCGGATTTCGGTGAAGTGCTTCTTGGTCTTCTCATTCCACTCGCGGCGCAGCAGGAAGAGATCGGGCAGCGCCAGCGCCGCTATGCGCCGGCTGACGAAGCTCTCCTCTGCGACGAAAAGCGACTGTGCGCTCGCCGCCTCGGGCGCGCTGGCGTCCGGATGGGCGAGCAGGAATCGCGCGAGCCGCCAGGCCAGCGTCGCCTTGCCTATGCCCTCCGGCCCGCCGATGAGAATGGCCTGGGGCAGCTTGCCGCGGCGAAAGGCGTCGAGCAGCTCGTTCTGCGCGGCGTCATGGCCGAGCAGCGCATGGGTCTCGCGGGGATGCGGGAAATCGGCGAAACGATCGCTTTCCGGCGGGGCCTCGGCGTCGCGCTTCACGCCACCACGCTCTTCAAGGGAATGACGATCTCGGGCCGAAAAAAGCGCGCTTCGACGACATGCCAGATGGCCTCGGCCACCTCCTGCTCCGGCGCCAGCGCATCGACGACGCAGCAGCGGCCGGGCTCGCTCGCGGCTATGTCGAGATAGGCTTGACGCAGGCCGAGGTGAAACTCCAGCCCCTCGCGCTCGAAACGATCGGCCGCCTCGTTCGGCGGTCGGCGCCGATGCGCGCGCTCCAGGCCGATCTCGGGCGGCAGATCGAGGATGATGGTCAGATCGGGAGCCGAGCCCATCAGCGCGACGCGCTCGAGCAGGGCGATGAGCCGCGGATCGACGCCGCCGCGCGCGCCCTGATAGGCTCGGGTGGAATCGGCGAAACGGTCGCAGATCACCCAGGCGCCGCGGGCGAGCGCCGGCTTGATCAGCCGGTCGAGATGATCGATGCGCGCCGCCGAGAACAAGATCGCCTCGCCGAGCGGGCCGAGCGAAGCCGCCTTGCCGCCGAGTAGCGCCTCTCGCAAAGCCTCGGCATGGGGCGAGCCGCCGGGCTCGCGCGTCGCGATCGCCTCCACGCCCCTCTGCGCGAGGCGCTCCTGCAGGCGGCGCATCTGCGTCGACTTGCCGGCCCCCTCGCCGCCCTCCAGCGTTATGAACTTGCCGGCGCGGCCCTTGTCCTGCCCACGCGCCGGGCCGAGCGGCGGCTCTGCGCTCATTGCTTCTTCGACAGCTTGTTGTGAATGGCGCCGGCCGCATATTCATAGGCCGCGTCGAAGGCGCGGCTCGGGAGCGAGCCCTTGTCGACCGTCTCGGCGGCCTCGAGCGGCTGCTCGAGCACGACGGTCGAGCCGCGGCGGATCTCGAGCTTGGCGACCTTGGTCCCCGCCTCGACCGGCGCGATCAGCGGTCCCTCATAGACGATCTTGCCGGTGAGCTTCTCCGAGCCGCCGCGCTGTAGCAGCACCTTGATGTCGCTCGACGCGCTCAGCGGCACCGAGCCGGCGGTTCCGCCGTAGACCTGCGCCGAACCGACGGTCTCATTGGCCTTGAACAGCGATTTCTCCTCGAAATTGCGGAAGCCCCATTGCAGGATCTTGCGCGCCTCCTCGGCGCGGTCCTTGGCCGTGCGCAGCCCATAGACGGCCACGATGAGGCGGCGATCGTCCTGCACGGCGGAGCCGACCATGCCGAAGCCGGAATCGTCGATATTGCCGGTCTTCAGCCCATCCGCGCCAATGCTCATGGTGAGCAGCGGATTGCGGTTCTGCTGCTTGATCTTGTTCCAGGTGAACTCCTTCTCGCCGAAATAGCGATAGAGGTCCGGATAGGTCTTGATGATATGCGCGGAGAGCTGGACCATCTCGCGCGGCGTCACCTTCTGGTCCGGCCCGGCCTGGCCCCAGGGATTGCCGAAGATCGACCGGGTGAGGCCGAGCTCGGACGCCCGCTTGTTCATGCGGCCGACGAAAGCCTCCTCCGATCCGGCGACGCCTTCGGCGAGCGTGATCGCGGCGTCATTGCCGGAATCGATCACCAGGCCGCGGATCAGATCCTCGACCCGCACCTTGCTGTTGACGGCGAGGAACATTGCCGAGCCGCCGGCCGGCGCGCCGCCGGCCCGCCAGGCGTGCTCGGAAACGGTGAATTCGTCGTCGAGCTTCAGCCGTCCTTCGGCGATCTCGTGGAACACGACCTCCGCGGTCATGATCTTCACGGTGGAGGCCGGCGTCACATATTCGTCGGCGGCTTTCTCCAGCAGCACCGTATGGGTGCCGGCGTCCACCAGAATGGCGCGCGGCGCGGTGGTCTGGAAGCCTTCGGCGAAAGCCGCCGTCGGCGCGATGAAGGAGGCCGCCAGGACGAAGCCGAAGCGGGCGAGGGATTTGGCGAGGGTTTTGGGAAGGGAGACAGGCACGCGTCTTTCGCCTTCGTTCGATACGCCGTCGAAGCGCGTCGACGGCCTCACGCAATGAGTTCCGCTGAAATGTGGCGCGTTGGGCCGCAGAAAGCAACGGCCTCGCGCGGCGCGCGGCCGTCCAGAGCGCCGTCGAGGTTAATTGAGCGCTTGCCGCAAGCGCAGATTGCGCGGCGACGCCGTTCCGAGATCGAAAGGCCGCGAGGGCGGCAGCGGCGCGCTCTTGGCCATGGCCTGCGCCTTGGCAGAGATCGGCGTCGGAATGGTGGAGACCGGCTCCTTCTCGATAGCGCGCGCCTCGGCCCGGCGCGGGCTCTGGACCTCGCGCGCTTCGGCGCGAGAAATCGCCCTCTCCTCGCGCGCTACGCTCTGCGCTTCCGCCCGTGATGCGCTCTCCTCCTCGCGCGCCTCGGCGCGGGCGGAGGACGCGCGTTCCGTCTGCGGCGTCTCCTCGGAGCGCTCGAGCCGCGCGACGCGGCTCGGCGTCTCGCGCAGATTGGTCGCCACCATGATCGGCGCCCCGCCCGGCAGAGTCGCGGGGCGGCCGTCCTCGCGCAGCGTCGCCAGCAGCTTGGCGTCGTCCGAGCCCTGAAGCGCGGCGCGGCCGACGAAATCGACCTTCACCCGCGCCGTGCCGACGCGATAGAATTCCAGCGCCTCGGCGACGCGTTGCGAGACATCCATCACGCGGCCGCCATGATAGGGGCCACGATCATTGACGCGCACGATCATCGAGCGGTGATTGCGCAGATTGGTCACACGCGCATAGCTCGGCAGCGGCATGGTCGGATGCGCGGCGCTGATCGAGGCGCTGTCGAACACCTCGCCATTGGCCGTCTTGCGTCCGTGAAAATCCGATCCGTACCAGGAGGCGAGGCCTGTGGCCGTATAGGCTCTCTCGCTCGGGTAATAGGTCTTGCCGGCGATCTGATAGGGCTTGCCGACCATGTAATAGCCGCCGCCGCGCGGCACCTCCTCGCCATCGGCGACAACGCGCGGGCTCGGCGCGACGCCATAGCGCGGGTCGACCTGCGACCGCGCGATCTTGTTGTGCACGGCCGGCGGGGCGGACGAGCAGCCCGCGAGCGCGCAGAGGCTGAGAAGCGCGAAGGAGTAGCGAAGTTCCGGCAGTCTCGATCTCGATCTCATGTCAGGCGCGCATTCGCTCGAAATGGGGGACGGTTCGCTTCGCTCGCATGGCCAGGAGGAACCACGCATGTGGAAGCCCCGAAAACCACGCTGCTTCGGCGCGACCGCACGCCTCAATGTCTCGCGCCCGAATTACTCGGGAGTTAACGCGCGTCGCGCTCCCTCTCCCGCATCCTCGAGCTTCGCCATGAGAAAGGGCGATTGCGACCAAATTGCGACGAGAGCTTCGCCGTCCGCCACACATTCGCCCAATGCGCCCGTGCGCCGGAATCGTGAGATGCGCCGATATCTTCACGATTATTCGCGCATTCACCATGTTTCGCGATCCGGCCGGGCGAGATCGACGATGCGGGTCTCCACCCGCTCGGAGCCGCGAAACACATTGGCGCCCAGCCGCGCGGCGACATGCAGCACACGCCCGCGGCAGTCCAGCAGCGCGTCGCCGACCGGCGTTCCCACGGCGCGAAAGGCGATGGCGTCGAGCCTCGTTCCATCGCCGGATTGGATCCGCGCCCGCACATGGGCGGAGCCGACCACTCCTGCATCGACGATGCGCTGATCCGGCAGGACGAAGAGCGGCTCTGGATTGCCGGCGCCGAAAGGTCCTGCCCGCTCGAGCGCGCGGATGAATTCGACGCTCGCGCCGCGCGCCGTCAGCGCGCCATCGACGAGCAGCGCATCGGCGTCGCGGGCGCGCTCGACATCCTCCTCCAGCGCGTCGTTCATAAAGGTGCGGAAGGCGTCGATTCGCTCGCTCGCGACCGTGACGCCGGCCGCCATCGCATGGCCGCCGCCCTTTTGCAGCAGGCCCTCCTCGACGGCCAGCCGCACCGTGCGGCCGAGATCGACGCCACTCGAGCCTCTACCTGAGCCTGAGCAAATTTCCCCCGTCTTCGCAATGACAAAGGCGGGAATCTTAAACTTGTCCTTTAGCCTCGAGGCGACGATTCCGACAATGCCGGGATGCCATCCTTCGCCGGCGACCACGAGGCAGGAAAGGCGATTGGAGCGCATGAGCTGCCGGTCCGCCTCGGCCTCCGCCTCCTCCAGAGTGGCCTTCTCCAGCGCCTGCCTTTCGACGTTCAGCCGGTCGAGCTCGGCGGCGATGCGAGCCGCCTCGACGGGATCGCGCAAGGTCAGCAGCCGCGCGCCCAGCGCTGCGTCGCCGATGCGGCCGCCGGCGTTTATGCGCGGCCCCAGCACGAAGCCGAGGTGATAGGCGCGCGGCGGTCCGTCCACCCGGGCGGCGTCCAGCAGCGCCGAAAGGCCGATGCGCGCGCGGCCGCGCATGACGGCGAGGCCCTTCACCACAAAGGCGCGATTGAGGCCGTGCAGCCGCGCGACATCGGCGATCGTCGCCAGCGCCACGAGATCGAGCCCGGCGAGGAGATCGGGCTGGGGCCGGGCGTCGGTCCAATGTCCGCGCCGGCGCAGCTCGCGTGCCAGGGCCGCCAGGGCGAGAAAGGCGACCCCGGCCGCGCAGAGATGACCGAGGCCGGAGAGATCGTCGGCCCGATTGGGATTGACGACGATGGCGTCCGGCAGGACCTCCGGCGCCTGATGATGGTCGATGACGATGACGTCGAGCCCCGAGGCGCGGGCCGAGGCGAGCGCGGCATGGCTGGTCGTGCCGCAATCTAGCGTCACCAGCAGGCTCGCGCCCCGCGCCCTCAGCTCGGCGATCGCCTCGGCGTTGGGGCCATAGCCCTCGAGGATGCGGTCGGGAATATGGAGGAAGGGCCGCGGGCAGCCGGCCGCCTCGAGAAACTCGACGAAAAGCGCGGAGGAGGTGGCGCCGTCCACGTCATAATCGCCGAAGACCGCGATCTGCTCGCCCGCCTCGACAGCCCGCGCCAGGCGATCGACGGCGGCCTCCATATCCTGCAGCAGCAGCGGATCGGGCATGAGCGCGCGCAGCGTCGGATCGAGGAAGGCGGCGGCTGTCTCCTGCGTCACTCCCCGCCCCGCCAAGACCCGCGAGAGCGCGTCGCCATGGCCGTGAATCTGCGCGATGGCCGCCGCCTGCGCCTCGTCATGCGGGCGCAGCCGAGCGCGCCAGGCGCGGCCTGCGATCGAGCGCTCGACCCCTAGAAACAGCGGTCGGTCGCTCCCGGCGATTTTGTCCAGCATCGAAGGCCCGGGCGAAGAAGCGAGAATCGTGTCGGAGAAGCATCGCGGCCACGGTCCGGCCGGTCAATGCGGCGCAGAAGCCGTCCCCCGTCTTTACGTTGTTTCCCTCGCAGTTCCGGTCTCCCCCTCGCGCAAAGGCGGCTGCGCCCTCCCCGGCCAGGGTCGCGCTCGCTACGATCGGCGCATGACCGAAACGATTCGCCTCACGGCCGGCTCCGGCGATACGGCCGAAATCTCTCTGCTCGGCGCCGAGCTGGTCTCCTGGCGCGCCGGCGGCGTCGATCTCGTCTGGGAGCCGCAGCCGGATGTCTGGCCGCAGACGGCGCCGCTGCTGTTTCCGGTGGTGGGCTGGACGCGGGACGGAATCCGCGTCGACGGCGCCCGTTTTCCGCTCGGCCTGCATGGTTTCGCGCGCCACAAGCGCTTCACTCTGGTGGAGCGGTCGGAGGCGGCGGTTTCTTTGAGCCTCGAGGAGGACGAGGAGAGCCGCGCGCTTTTTCCCTTCGCCTTCCGCCTCGAGGCGCATTTCGCGCTGCGGCCGGGTGAGCTGCGCGTCTCCCTCGCCGCCGCCAATCGGGACGCCCGACCCCTACCCTACGCCTGCGGGTTGCATCCGGGGTTCCGCTGGCCATTGGACGGCTCGGCGGAGCCGCATGCGATCCATTTCGAGACAGAAGAGAGCGGCGAGGTCCCGGTCATCGCGCCGGGCGGGCTATTCTCCGCCCGCCGCCGCGCCGTCCCACTGGAGGAGCGGCGGCTTCCGCTTTCCGCCGCGCTTCTGGAGCAGGAGGCGCTGTGCTTTCTGCACGCGGCGAGCCGGCGTCTCCTTTACGACAATGGCGACGGGCTCGCGCTTTGCGTCGAGCTCGAGAATTTTCCTCATATCGCGCTATGGGCGCGACCTCCGGCCCCTTTCCTCTGCATAGAGGCCTGGACCGGCCACGGCGACCCCGAAGATTTTTCAGGCGATCTCTATGAGAAGCCGTCCATGCGAATCCTCGCGCCGGGCGAGCGGGCGACCCATGCCGCTACATTCCGCTTGGAGAGACGGCGGGCGAGCGAATAGGAATAATCCTTGCTTCCTCACACTCTATCGGCTAGCGCGGATTATTCGCGCGTAAAGGACGGGTCCGACATGAAATTCGCCGCCAATGTCATCGAAGCGATCGGCAATACTCCGCTCATCGAATTGAAGGCGGCGTCCAAGGCCACGGGCTGCCGCATTCTCGGCAAGGCGGAATTCATGAATCCGGGCGGCTCGGTGAAGGATCGCGCCGCGCTCTCCATCGTCCAGGCCGCTATTGCGGAAGGCTCGTTGAAGCCGGGCGGAACCATCGTCGAGGGCACGGCCGGCAATACCGGCATCGGCCTCGCGCTGGTCGCCAATGCGCTGGGCTTTCGCACCGTCATCGTGATTCCGCAGACACAGAGCCAGGAGAAGAAGGACACGCTGCGCCTTCAAGGCGCACAGCTGGTCGAGGTGCCGGCCGTCCCCTACGCCAATCCCAATAATTATGTGAAGCTCTCCGGCCGCCTCGCCGAGCGGCTAGCCAAAGAGACGCTAGAGGGGGCGATCTGGGCCAATCAATTCGACAATGTGGCCAATCGCGACGCCCATATTCGCGGCACCGGGCCGGAGATTTTCGCCGAGACGGAGGGCGAGATCGACGGTTTCGTCTGCGCGGTGGGCACGGGCGGCACGCTCGCCGGCATCGGCATTGCGCTGAAGGAGCGCAAGCCTTCCGTGAAAATCGCCATCGCCGATCCGCTCGGCGCGGCGCTCTATTCCTATTACACGAGCGGCGAGCTGAAGGCCTCGGGCTCCTCCATCACCGAGGGCATCGGCCAAGGGCGCATCACCGCCAATCTCGAGGGCGCGCCGATCGATCTCGCCTATCAGATTCCCGACGCCGAGGCGCTGCCCATTCTCTTCGATCTCGCCGAGAATGAAGGCCTGCTGCTCGGCGGCTCCTCGGGCGTCAATGTCGCGGGCGCGATCCGCCTCGCCAAGGAACTCGGGCCGGGCCATACGATCGTGACCATCCTCGCCGATCTCGGCACGCGCTACGCCTCCAAGCTCTACAATCTCGACTTCTTGCGCGGGCAGAATCTGCCGACGCCCGCTTGGCTCGAGCGGACGGGGACGATCGATCCGGGGTTCGTGTGAGGGGTCTCGCTGCTTACGACCGCTGAGCCTCGAGGTTCGCCGATATGCGCTCCGCCATCTCGACGTCCTCCGGCCGGTTGACGTTGAAGAACGGATCATAGGGCGCATCGCTCCACTCGACCTGCGTATTGGCGTAACGCTCGATGAAGCCCGAGACTTTGCGCAAATCCTCTTTCACCAGCGCATGGCGCAGTTCCTCGCGCAGCGCGACCGGCCATAGAGCGACGGCGTGATGCACGCGATCGCCGGATGTGGCGACGGCGATCTCCGCCTTCGCCTCCGCGCGCCCGCTGGCGAGACGCTGGGCGAGATCGAGCGGAACGAAAGGCGTATCCGCCGGAACGCTCAGCATGAGTGGAATATCCGGTAAATGCGCGGCGACATGATCGAGCCCGGCGAGCACGCCGGCGAGCGGCCCGGCAAACCCCTCCACCTCGTCCGGCACGATCGGCAGATGGAAGGCGGCGTAGCGCGCCGGATCGCCATTGGCGTTGAGCGCGAGTCGCGCGCATTGCGGCGCGAGCCGGCGGAGGAGATGCTCGAGGATGGGCGCGCCGCCGACGGATATCAGCGGTTTGGCGACGCCGCCCATGCGCCGCGCCTGGCCGCCGGCCAGAATGAGTCCGAAACAGCGTGTCATCTTCCCCTCGCCCAGCAACCCGCCTCAGAACCTATACCATAGGGCGCCGAGCAGGCCGCGCTCGGCGGAATCATTGACGCCGCGCAGCGAGGCGCGAACGCCGAGCTGCACGGCGACCTCGCGGGTGAGGTCGTAAACCGCGCTCACTTGAGCCTTTTGCGAGGACATGAAGGGCGCGGAGCCATTCCAAGGGGAAACGGATAGAAAGCTCTGCGCCAGCAGCAGCACGCCGTCGAACGGCCGCAGACCGAAGGTCATCTCGCCGCGTATCTCATCGCCGCTCTGGCCGAGAGAGCGATAGCCGAGCTGCATGTCGCTGAAGCCGGAAAGACCGAAAATCTCGATTGGCCAGCCCAATTGCAGACGCACATCCTCCTGCAATCGCCGCTTCATGTCGAGATAGGTCTGCGCGGCGGGCGTCGCGGCGCGCAGGCTCCCTTGCACGGAGAGAATCGTCGCCCCCCATTCGAGCAGCCGCAGGCGGGCGCCGATCCAACCTGCGCCGAGCCCCTCGTAGCGCGCGCCGCCGCCGAGGCCGGGCGGCAGATAGAGCGGCGCGCCTGCGATCGCTTCGGCCGTCAGATATTGCAATTGCTCGAGCTGGCGCTGCTCGCCCGAGCCGCGGAAGCGCATGTAGCTCGACTCTGCGACGAAGGTGATCTCGTCGATGAGGCCATATTCGACATAGGCTTGCGTCTCGAATTTTGCATAGGAGGGCGCGGCGACGAGCTTGCCGCGCGAATCATAGGCCTTATGGGCGTCGGCGAAGCTGGTCGAGAGGATGACGATCCCCTCGCCCGGCTTTTGTAGAAACGCGCCGGCGCGGCATGCCGTCGAATGCAGAAACGACAGCGCCGCGACACAGGAGCAGATACGCGCCCATGAACTCATGAAGAAAACGCCGCATCGAGACCCGAACGCAAGCTGCTGATCGAGCGGCGGAACGCTAAAATGAAATCAATTTGTCCACAAGCGTCCGCGCCGCGGACGCCGATTCATGGTGAAAACATACGCTTCAGGCCGAGAAGCTCTTTCCGCGCCAGGTGACGCTCTCGAGCTTCAAATCGCCCTTGGGCTCGAAGGCGTCGGGACGCAGGCTGAGCTCGCCGTCGATCATCTCCAAGCCGAGCAGCCCATAGGCGGCGGACAGCATGCGCGCGGCGGCGCCCGTGTACCAGCTCCAGCCGCCGCGGCCTTCATAGCCATCGCCCTCATAGACATCGGCCGGCTGCTGATGCGGCGCGAGGCCGTAGATATCGGCCTGCTCCGGCGTCGTGAGACGCGACAAGGGCGAGATGGCGAACCAAGCCTCGAAGGCGCGCGCGAACAGCGCATCGGCCTCGGCGCGATCGCCGCGCTCGGCGGCCTGCAGCGCGAGGCGAGTCAGCGCGTCCACGAGCCAGGAGACGCCATGCGAATATTGGCCGCCATTCTCGCGCACGCCCGGCGGATATTCGGCGCTGCGGCCGGGATAGGGACGCGAATTCTCGTCGAAGAAGGGCGTCACCAGCAATATGCGATCCGGCCGCGCGAGCGCCGCCAGCGCATTGTCGAGCGTTTCCTTGCCGCGCGAAAAATCCACCGCACCGGAGAGGATCGGCCAGGAGGCGGTCATGGCGCTCATCGGCGCGACCTCGCTTCCATCATCGGCGTAGGCGCGCAGGAACCGATCGCCCCGCCAGCAGGAATCGAGCGCGACGCGCAGCGCCTCGGCGCGCTCGCGATAGCGGACCGCGCGCGCTGCGTCGCCGCGCGCCTCGAACAAAGGCGCGATATCGGCGAGAATTCCGTGCAGGAAGAAGCCGACCCAGACGCTCTCGCCGCGCCCTTGCGCGCCGAGCAGATTGAGGCCGTCGTCCCAATCGCCCGTGCCCATCAGCGGCAGGCCATGGGCGCCGAAGCGATCCAGCGAATAGTCGATCGCCCGCGCGCAATGGCCGAGCAGGCTGTCCTTGTCGCGCGAGGTCAGCGGGACGCTGGCGTTTCCTTCCCGGTCGGGTGGCGTCAGCTCGGCCTCGAGGAAAGGCTCGATCGCATCGAGAATGGCGTCGTCGCCCGTTCCCTTCACATAGCGGATCGTCAGATAGGGCAGCCACAGATGCGGGTCGGAGGCGTGGGTGCGGTCGGCGATGCCGCAGCCGCCGTCCGGCGCGTCATGCCACCATTTGACGGCGTCGCCCTCGATGAACTGATGCGCGGCGTGCTTCAATATCTGCGCACGGGCCAGCTCCGGCGCGAGATGAATGAGCGGCAGCACATCCTGCAGCTGATCGCGATAGCCGGTCGCTCCCGAGCGCTGCGCCGGGCCGGAACGACCCCAAAGCCGCGAGACGAGCAGCTGATAGGGCAGCCAGTCGTTCACCAGCCGGTCGAACTCCGGCCGATTGGTCTTCACCCGCAGCACGCCGAGGCGCTGCTCCCACTCGCGCTTGGTCTCTTCCAGCGCGCGCGCGGCATAGGCCGGATCGCTGGCGAGGGCGGCGAGAATCTTGGAGCTTTCGAGCGTCGGCGTCTGCCCCATGGCGACGACGACGAGCGACTCGCCATTGGCGGGAACGTCGATCGCGCCGGAGAAGCTCGCGACCTTGCGCTGATGCTCCGGCGCGCCGGCGTCCGGATGGCCGTGCTCGACCATATAGGGAAGCGCCGGATCGCGGCTCTCATGGCCGAGGAAGCGCCGCCGCGAGGTCTCGGCGAATTCCGCCGGAACCGAGGTGGAGACGAAGGCCCAGCCCTGGACGAAATTATTATCGGGATTGCGGAAGTAGAGCGCGCGGTCATTCTCGCCCGCGACCGCCTCGACACGGCCGAGGCTTTCGTTCGGCGTCTCTGCGAGGACGATCTCCATCGCTGGCGTGATCTGCAGCAGGCGCTCGTGATCGCGCCGGTTGATGATGCGCAGCAGCTTGATTTCGACCGGCTGGTCCGGCGGGACGAAGACGGTCAGCTCCAGATCGAGATCGTCGCGGCTCGAGCGATAGATCGCATAGCCGAGGCCATATTCGACGGAATGCTCGGCGTCGCGCCGGCGCAGCGGGGCGAAAGTCGCCGAATGCGCGTCCTGCCGGGCGAGGTCGTAGACATAGATGGCCTGGCCCGCCGGCGTCATGCGGCCCTCGCCCATGCGGAAGGGCGTCAGGCTATTGAGCCGCGAATTGCCGTGGAAGGAATAAATATCGCCATGATTGCCGAGCACGGCGCCCTGCCCCACTGCATTGGCGATCACATGAGCGTAGAGCCGCGGCGTGTCGGGGCGTAGCGTCAGGCTGCGGCCGTCCTCGGCGAAGGCGTAGCGATGCTCGGCCGGCGCCGGTGGGTGCAGCAGCGCGCGCTTACGCGCCAGCGCCGTTTCCACGCTCGCGAAATCGAAGTCGCGGGAGAGATGCTTGGCGATCGTCCGTGTCGCGCTCGAAAGATCGCGCGCCCAGCCGTCGACGATGATGATCTCCGCCGCACCGCCGGCCGCAATATCCAGCTCAGCGCGCAGGCTCGCGATCGGCTCGAAGCCGAACAGCAGGCCTTCGTCGGACGGATCGCGCGGCTTGTCCCCGTCTCGGAGACTGTCCGGCGCGCCGGCGGCGCCGAGGCCGTAGAAGCGCGCCTTCACATCCTCATAGCCGATGAGGCGAAGCCGCGTTCCTTCGCTGGCGCCGATCGCATGGAAGCCGACCTCGGGCGACAGGCGCCGATCGACGTCGCGGCGCGCGCCGCCCTTCAGCAGGCGGTTCTGCGCGATGATCGCGTTGAGACCGCCGACGAACCATGTGCCGATGTGAATGGCGTTATAGGCGGCGTCGCGCTGCTCGACGCCGGTCTCGTTGAGCACCCATTCGCGAAGCGTCGCGAGCGTGATCTTGCGCGGGCGCTGCTCGAGATCGACGAGGCGCAGCCGCGTGATCTCCACCGCCTCGTCGGGCGCGAGCGCGATCTTCGCCTCTATGGCGAAGCCGCCCTGCTCCATCAGGAAATAGAGGAAAGTGCAGCCCTCGCTCTCCAGCGACACCTTCTCGCAGCGCGCGCAGGTCGGCGCGGAGCCCAGCGACCAGAGATCGCGACCCTCCTCGCGGAAGAACAGAAAGCGTCCGCGCGGATGGGCGTGGTCGTCCGGCCGGCGAGTGAGATCGATCGGCGGGCCGCCGCGGGCGACGCCCTCGACGCGCATTGCGCCCTGCCCGTCCTCGAACCATTGGCTGGTGACGAGGCCATTGGTCAGCTCGAAGGGCTTGGAGCCGGGCGCGCCGCCGGCGCCGGTGATGCCGTCCAGCGGCAGCTTTCCGGCCTTGGCGAGTTGGATCAGCAGGAAGATCACGAGCGCGATGGAGAGCACGCCCGCATAGGCCATATAGCCGCCCATGAGATAGGAATAGGACGGCGGCCTCAGATGCGCCATGCGCTCGGCCGCGCCCCAGGCCTGATCCCATTCCGCGCCGCGTGGGATGTAGAAGGGCAGCAGCAGCGGCGCCCAGGTCGCGAAGCGGCGCAGGCCTTCCGGTATGGCGCGGCTCTTTTGCGCCTTGCCGATGAAGCGCGCGGCTTTCTCATCGGCGACATCGCCGCCCACGAAGGAGAGATTCACCAATGTCGCGACGCGCAGGCCCATATGGTCGAACCAGATAAGCACGCGGATGGCGTCATAGGCGAGCAGAGCCGTGAAGATGTCGAGGCTCCAGGCGCGGAAATCCTGGTCCGGCAGCGCGTGATTCATCCATATGGCGACGCCGGTGCGGATGAGGCCGTCCTGATTGTACCAAGCGGGATCGGGCGAGGCCTTCAGGAAGGAATAGATGACCGGCGCCATCCATAGGCCCCAGCGCAGCACGCGCACGGCGTTCTCGACCAGCATGTCGAGACCTTCCCAGCTCGCGAGCTGGCGCAAAGGCGCGAGGCTGCGGCGCACCAGCGCCGTCAGGAAGAAGAGATTGATCGAGAACAAGGGCGCGGCGAACACCCATTGAATGACGCCCGACAGCGACTCGTCGAAGAAGAGGCGAACGCCGCCATCGACGAAGCCGAGATTTGTCGCGCCCCATTTGGAGAAGAGCGGGCGGATCACATAATCGGCGACCGGCCTTCCGTCGGCGGCGTAGCTCAGCGAGATATAGGCGAAGAATTTCTTGGCGATCGTCTCGAGCTGGCCGGCGTCGAGATACCAGGCGACGGCGCCGCCGACGAGCCCGCCCAGCAACGCGCCCAGCGCATAGACGCGCCAGCTGCGCAAATGCTGGCGGCGTTTCTGCTGCAGAGCATAGAGGTCGAAGCCCATGTCGACGCCCGCATAGGCGAGAAGACCCGCCCCGGCGCCGAAGAGGAAGCGCGCGCCGCCGTCCTCGCCCGGCAGGCCGAAGAGCAGCGCGAGACCGACCGCCGCGCCGGCGACGAGGCCGCGCGGGAAATTGGCGGTCCGCTTATATTCGTGCCGCAGCCGGGCATAGAAGGGCGGCGTCGAATCCGTGCTTTCGACGATGGCGCGCAGCAGCGGAAAAATTCCCGCGCCGATCAGCGCGCCGCCGACCGGCCCGGCAGCGACGACGAGTCCGAGCGCCGGCGGGAAGCTCACGATGAGCCCGGCGACCAGCAGCAGCGCCATGAAGACGAAGCCATAGACGGCGCCCTTGGCGGCGCCCGTCTTCCAATCGTTGAGCACGATGACGGGCAGAGACGGCGTCCCGCGCAGCATTCCCGCCATAGCCTGGGTGACGAGATAGGTCTCCCCCCAAAGGCCGGCCTGGGCGGCTGCGGCGAGCAGCGCGGCGATCACGATCGCGACCGGCGCCGGCAGCAAGGCGACATGGGGATGCGCGCCGAGGCTGGCGATCTCCGGCGTGACGGCGGCGATCAGAGCGGCGAGGATCAGCACGCCATGCGGGCGCCATTGCTGCGGCAGATAGCGGCCGAGCGCCAGCGGCGCGCCGATGATGACGGCCTCGTTCAAGAGAAAAACGATGATCGTCCGCGCCGCGATGACGCGCGCCGTCTGCGGAACTTCGAGGCCGAGGAAGAGCAGCCCGCCCAATTCGCCGATGACCCGCGAGCCGAGCGCGACCAGAAGGCAGAACAGGAAGGGCAGGAGGAATAGCGCCCCGCGCAGCGCGAAAGGCGAGCCGGGCAGGATGGCGACGCCGAGGAGATAGAGGCCGACCGCGGAGCCCGCGCCGATCGGCGTCAGCGTGAAGAGGCTCGAAAGCGTCTCTGGAGCGCGCCAGAGCACGCCCGCTGGATCGCAGAGCAAGGCCAGCGCGCCTATGGCGGCAAAATCAATGGCGAAATCGACGCCCTGGCGGATGCGCCCCTGCGCCGGCCGCAAAAGGAGCAGCGCCGTCGCGGCGAAAAAGCCGGCGACGAGCATATGCTCGCGGCCGCCGCCCGCCTCCATGGCCGAAACGAGCGAGCAGATCGCGCCGAATGCGACCCGCCCAAATCGCGCGCCTGCCGTCGGCAGGCCGGCTTCATGAGGCGCCATAGGGGTCTCCAGCTTGCGCGCGGCCAGCAGCGGGCTGTGGCCTCCTCCTGCGCGCGAATCTGCGGGCGCCCGCTCTCGTCGGCCGGAGATTTGCCGGATGGCGGCGCAAATGTCGACTCTTCCGCAAGCTCGGCCGTCGACGCGGCCGCTGCGACTGTCGCGGCCAGAGAGACGCCTCGCAAGGAACATCGTCAGAACACAGGCGCCGCCGTCTAATATTCGTGTCGAATTATCAGTATTATTCCCGATATCCTATTGGCGCGTTCGTAACGACGGCCATGCTTTATCCGCCTTTGCGGTCTAACCAGGACGCGCTCGCCTCCGATAATGGCTCGTTACATGAGAGCGAAGCCCCGGCCGAAGCTTCGCTGTGAGCGGCTCTTTCCGGTCGAAACTCGGTCGCGAGAAGGTATAATGGATGAGATGGCCATGCGGTCTTTCGTGCGAATGAGTGAGATGGACGAATCCAAAAGGGAGGGCCAGCCGGCGACGACGGGCGATGCGCCCGCCCCGACGGCGCTGGTGACGGACAGGCGGCCCGGCGAGCGGGGCTCCGGCCAGCGCGCGCTGGCCGTTGAGACCAAGGAGACCCGCGTCGCCAATCTGACCGGCGCGATGCGGCGGGCGCGGCTCGCCAACGCCGAGCGCTCGGGCGTTCTCGCCGATCTTCGCGACGCCGAGATCGCCCGGCTCGAGATTTTGCGGGACCATTTGGAGCCCGTCCTCGCCCAGGCGCCGAAGGATTGCGATCTCTTCGACATAGGCGTCTCGCATGGCGATCGGCCGCGGCTCTTCATCGATCATGTCGGCTTCGTCGAGATGGGCCGCGACCGCCGCACCTATCGTTTCCTGCAGGACACGCGCAACGGCCGCGTCACCATAGGCGAAAGCGAAAATATCGCGACGGTGGTGGAGGCGATCACCGAATATATGGCGCATCGGCTGATAGAGCGGGAAAAAGCGCTGGCTTTCGATTTCGCCGGACAAGGCGGCGCCCGCGCCTTCACCGAGGAGGCGGCGAAGAAAAAGCAGCTGGCGGCCCCCAAGGCGAGCCTGCCCGTCCTGCCCCGCCCGGGCGGAATCGGCGAAAAGCTCTATCGTGCGGTTTTGTTCCTGGCGCAGGGCGCGGGCGCGGCGGCGTTCTTCTTTCTGCTGTGGCAGCTCGGCGTTCACGCCATCCCCTATTTGCCGCGTTGAGGCTTCAAAGAGCGAGCGCGTCCAACTCCTCTATCGTCTCGCCGTCCGCGCCCAATCCGCGAGAGCGGGCGGCGATGGAGATTTTGTCGGCCTCGCGCTCGATGGAATAGAGATTATAAGCGGCGCGAGGATAATGCGCGCCCGCCTTGGCCGAGGCGGAGGCCACGCCGATGACCGGCGTCTCCCCATGCGCGCCGGGCAGGCGATGCAGGCTGATCTTGTGATTATGGCCGTGCAGGATCAGCTCGGCGCCGTGACGGGCGATGATCGCCTCCAGCTCGGCGGCGTCATCGAGACCGCGCAAAAGCTTGGCGCCGCCGCGATGCGGCGGATGATGCAGCAGCACGATCCGCGCCAGCCCTTCGGCCTTGGTCTTGTCGAGCAGCGCCGCCAATTTCTCGCGCTGCTCGGCGCCGAGCCGACCGGAGGCCACGAAAGGCGCCGTCGGCACGGCCGAATCGAGACCGATGAGCGCCACCCCGCCGCGCCGCCGCAGATAGGGGAAGCCGGCGCCCTCCTCCGATGTCGTCCAAGGCGCGAAGGTCTCGGCGATACGGGGCACGGCGGCGGGAACATAGGCGTCGTGATTGCCGGGGGTGAAGCTCACATGCTCCGGGCTGCCGAGGCCCGAGAGCCAGAGCCGCGCCGCCTCTATCTCGGCGTCGAGCCCGATATTGACGATATCGCCGGTCATCACGACATGGTCGGGCTTTTGCGCTTCCATATCCGCGACGAGCCGGCCGAGCAGGCCCATGTCATGCGCCTCCGCCCGCTTATTGATCCAATTGGCGTAGCCGGTGAGCCGCTTGCCGGCGAGCTCGCGCAGGCTCGGCCGCGGGATCGGCCCGATATGGGCGTCGGAGAGATGAGCGAGCAGAAACGCCATTGGCTAGCCTCACGCGCCGCCGATGAGTATGCCGGCCGCGAGCACGATCGCGCCGCCGAGCACGATCTGAAACACCGCCTGCAGGAAAGGCGTGTCCATATAGCGCGCGCGGATGAAGGCGATCGCCCACAGCTCGAAGAAGACGACCGCGCCGGCGATGGTCGTCGCTATGGCGAAACTGTCGGGGATCGCATCCGGCACGAGATAAGGCAGCGTATGGCCGAGGCCGCCGAGCGTCGTCATCAGCCCGCAGACGCTTCCCCGCAGGATCGGCGAGCCACGGCCGGTCAGCGAGCCATCGTCCGAGAGCGCCTCGGCGAAGCCCATGCTGATGCCGGCGCCGATGGAGGCGGCGAGGCCGACGAGAAAGGTCTCCCAATTATTATGGGTGGCGAAGGCGGCGGCGAACAGCGGCGCCAGAGTCGAGACCGAGCCGTCCATGAGCCCGGCGAGGCCCGGCTGCACATATTGCAGGATGAAGAAGCGCCGATAGGCGAGATCCTCCTCCTTTTTCGCGCCGGGCGTGAGGATTTGCGAGCCGAGACGCATGGCGAGAGTCTCGTGCCCCTGCTCCGCCGCGGCGAGATCGCCGAGCAGCTTGCGCACGCCGACGTCGGTCGCCCGTTCCGCCGCGCGCTGATAGAAGAGCGCGCTCTCATATTCCATGACCTCCGCTTCCTTGCGGATCGTCTCGAGCGAGAGATTGCGGGTCAGCCAGATCGGCCGGCGGCGCAGAAAGCCCTTCACATCCTCGCGCCGAATGGGCGGCAGATTGGGGCCGAAACGCTTTTGATACAGGTTGAGCAGCGCGTGGCGATGGGCGGCCTCCTGCTCGGCCATTTCCTCGAAGACACTGGCCGAAGAGGGATAGCGCTCGGAGAGGTCTTCGGCGAAGCTCTGGTAGATGCGGCCGTCCTCTTCCTCGGAGGCGATGGCGACGGCGAGAATTTCACGTTCCGTGAGGTCGCAAAAGGATTTCAATCTGGCGCTCCTTGCGCAGGGCGGAACGGCGGCGCTAGTTAGCTCTCGGCGTCGCGCCGGCGACGATTTGGAGCGGTTCTAGAGTGTCGAAACATGGAACGCCAGAAATTTGAACCGACGGCCGCCGCACAGGCGCCGGGCCGATGAGCGAGTCCGGCTGGCGGACGCTGCTGACGACGCGGCTCGTCGTGCTCGCGGCGACGGTGATACGGCCGATGACGCTCGGCGTCCGCGGCCTCGTCGTCGATGCGGACCGGCGCGTGCTGCTGGTGCGGCACACCTATATCTCGGGCTATTATCTGCCCGGCGGCGGCGTCGAGCCGGGCGAGACGCTCGAGCAGGCGCTCGCCCGCGAGCTGGCCGAGGAAGGCAATATAGAGCTGGAGGCGCCGGCGGAACTGCGCGGCGTCTATCTCAACCGCCGCATCTCCAAGCGCGACCATGTGGCGTTTTTCGTCGCGCGCGCCTTTCGTCAGACCGCGCCGCGCCCGCCCGACCATGAGATCGCCGAGGCGGGCTTCTTCCCGCTCGACGCCCTGCCCGAAGGCGCGACTCCGGCGACGCGGGCGCGCATAGCGGAGGTCTTCGGCGGCGCGACAGTCTCGCCCTATTGGTGAGCAGCCAGCCTCCCCACATCCCGCCAACCATAGGCGACCTGCGGAACGCTGCGCCAGGAGAGCTCGTGGCCGAAGCGTCGAGCGCCCATCGCCTCATAGAAGCGGCGGGCGGGGAGATTTTCGCGCAGCACCACGAGGCTCGCCCATTTGAGGCCGCTGGCGCGCATCTCCTCCGCCATCAGCCGCATCAGCCAGCCGCCGAGCCCGCGTCTCTGCGCGGAGCGGCGCAGATAGATGGCGCAAATCTCGCCGCCGCGGCCGAGCCGTCCGCCGAGCGCGAGCTCATGCGCGCGCCAATGGGTGAAGCCCACCGTCTCTCCGGCGGCGTCCATCGCCAGAGTGACGCGGTCTCCCTTCATCTGAAAAACCCCGCGCCAATGATCGAGGCGCTCCCCTAGCGAGAGGGCGGCGAAGGTCTCCGCCGGCAGCAGGCCCACATAGGTCTCGCGCCAGCAGGCGAGATTGAGCGCGGCGAGCGTTTGCGCATCCGCTTCCGTCGCCGCGCGTGACGAGAATTCGCTCACCAAGGCTCCCTCACCAAGACTTGCTCACCAAGGCTTGGCCGGCAGCGGATCGATGAGCAGGCCGAGATCGCGCCAGCCATAGGCGACCTCCGGCACGCCGCGCCAAGCGCCTTCGACGCCGATCTTGCGACCGCCGAGCTTCTCGTAGAATTTCCGCGCCGTGAAATTATGCCGCAGCACCCAGAGGCTCCCCCATTCGATCCCGCGCTCGCGCAGCGCCTGCGCCATGACGCGCATGAGACAGCGGCCGGCGCCGAGGCGCTGCGCCTCCTTCAGCAGATAGATCGCCTGGAATTCGCCGGCATAGCCGCGCTCGCCGAGAATAGCGCTCTGCTGCGCGCCGCTGGCCGCAAAGCCGATGGCGGCGCCATCCTTCAGCGCCAAAAACACGCTCGGCGGCGGCTGTTGCGGCCCGCCGCCGCCCAAGGTCTCACCCCATTGCGCGAGGCGCGTCTCCAGCGTGTATTCCGCGAGAATTTCCGCCGGCGCCAGAGGCGTATAGGTCTCCGCCCAGCAGGCGACATGGAGGGCGGCGATCGTCTCTGCGTCCGCCGGCGTCGCTGGTCTGATCTCGATCGCATCCATGCGCGCGTTTTCAGCAAGACTCGGGCCGGTCGCGGTCTTTGCCGACCGGGCGGCCCATGTTATGCGCAGCCATGATCGATCTCGTCATCCGCTTCTCGCCGCAGACGCCGGCCGATGCGCCCCAAATCGAAAAGCTCGAGGAGCGGGCTTTCGGTCCGGGGCGATATGCGCGCACGGCCTATCGGCTGCGTGAGGGCGTCGGAGCCGATCTCTCCCTCTCCTTCGTCGCCCATGTCGGCACGCTGCTGGTCGGCGCCAATCGCATGACGTCCATCCTCATCGACGAGGCCCCGGCCCTGCTGCTCGGACCGCTGACGGTCGAGCCGGCCTTTCGCTCGCAGGGGCTCGGCGAAGCGCTGGTCAAGAAATCGCTGGACGCCGCCCGCGACGCCGGTCACGGGCTGGTGCTGCTGGTCGGCGATCTCGACTATTACGCCCGTCTCGGCTTCGCCCGCGTGCCGCATGGCAAGATCGTCATGCCGGGACCGGTGGACGCCCGCCGCCTGCTCTATTGCGAGCTGCGCGAGGGCGCCTTCGACGCGGCCAATGGCAGGATGCGGCGGCTGTGACCTCTCCGACGAGGCGCCGCGCATGACAGCGCCGCGCCCCCTCCTCGCCCGTTATGAGAAGCTGGTCGCCAGCGGCGCGCTGGAGCGCGATCCCGCGCAGCTCGCGGCGCTCCAGCGGCTGGAAACGCTGGCGCGCGAGCTGACGCGCCGCCCCGCCGCCCCTTCGCCCAACGGCCTCGCCGCGCGGCTACGCGGGCTGCTCGGACGGCGCGCAGCCTGCGGCGCTCCGCGCGGACTCTACATTCACGGCCTCGTCGGGCGCGGCAAGACGACGCTGATGGATCTCTTCTTCGCCGAGCTTCCGCTCGCCGCCAAGCGCCGCGCGCATTTTCACGATTTCATGGCGCAGGTTCACGCGCGTCTGCTCGCCGCGCGCCGCAGCGCCGCGCCCGATCCGCTGGCGCATGTGGCGCAGGAGATCGCGCGCGAGACGCGCGTGCTCTGCTTCGATGAATTCGCCGTGACCGACATCGCCGACGCGACCATTCTCGCGCGTCTGTTCACACGGCTGCTCGAGGACGGCGTCATCATGGTGGCGACCTCCAATGTCGAGCCGCGCCGCCTCTACGAAGGCGGCCGCAATCGCGATCTCTTCCTGCCCTTCATCGCGCTGATCGAGGACAGGCTCGATCAATTGCGCCTCGATGCGCGCGCCGATTTTCGTCTCGAGAAGACGCTGCTCGACGAGACCTTCTTCACGCCCGCCGACGCACGCGCCCGCGCGGCGATGGATGCGCTGTTTCTGCAGCTGAGCGGCGTCGCCATTGGCGCGCCGAGGATGCTGCGCGTCGCGCGCCGCGACATCGCCGTTCCGCAGGCGGCGGGGCGCGTCGCGCGCTTTCCCTTCGAGGAGCTGTGCGCGCGGCCGACCGGCGCCGCCGATTACATGGCGCTCGCGGAAGCCTTCGACACGATATTCATCGACGCGGTTCCCAAGATGAATTTCGAGCGCCGCAACGAGGCCAAGCGATTCATCACGTTCATCGACATTCTCTATGAGAAGAAAACGCGGCTGATTCTCTCCGCCGAGAGCGAGGCGCTGGATCTCTATCACGCGCCGACGGGACATGAGGCGCAGGAATTCGCGCGCACAGTGTCGCGGCTGATCGAGATGCGCTCGCGCGATTATCTCGCCGCGCCGCATGCCGGCGCCGTGGAATAACCGACTCCCGCGTTCTGGCGGAATCGGATAGGCCTCGCATTCGCAGCCAGATTTTTTCGGCGCGGTCGAAAGTGCTTTTCGTCGTCTCGTTTCAATCGATATTTTCGAAAAAGAGGCTTTCCTGCTCCTGGTCGCGACATTGCGGCGCGCGCTCGCGGCCGCTCTCACGGCCGGCGGCGTCGCGGTGATGCTCGCCGTCGTCCCCGCATCGGCGCAAGAGGACGATTCCAGCGCGCTGCTCGGATGGCCTGCATCGCCCGCCTCGCGCGCGCCTGCGTCATCTGGCTCGGACAAGAAATCCAACAGCAAAGCCAAGTCGCCGCCGTCCTGGCTCGACGCATTGACGGTGACGGGCTTCGTCGAGGCCGGCTCCACCTTCAATTTCGACAATCCGTTCAACAAGCTCAATTGGGGCCATCTGTTCACCGATCGCGCCAATCAGCCGCAATTCAACGCCGGCGTGCTCACCATGCAGCGCTTGCCGGATCCAAAGGCGAGGAAGGACTTCGACCTCGGTTTCAAGATTCAGACGATGGTCGGCTCCGACGCGCGCTACACGCATTTTATGGGGGAGCTCGATTATGCGATGCGCGACCGCACGCAGCTCGACATTCTGCAGGCTTTCGCGACCGTGCATCTGCCGTGGATCACGGACAATGGATTCGATGTGAAGATCGGCCAATTCGTCACGCTCGAGGGCGCCGAGCTGGTCGACAGCATTTTCTACAGCCATTCCTATATTTTCAATTTCGGCATTCCGCTCAAGCAGACCGGCGTGATGATCTCCTCCGATCTCGCCTCCTGGCTTTTTGTCCATGCGAGCGTGATGTCGGGCGATAGCGCCAGCCTCGGCTGGCCCGGCGACAACAACAGCGCCGCCTCATTCCAGGCCGGCCTGCGCATAAAGGCCTTCGACGACAGGCTGACCATTCTGGGGACGACTCACATCGGGCCGGAAGATCCGATGCAGCTCGATCCGCTCGGCGTCGGTTGGCCGAACATTCCGTATGAATGCGCCTGCGATCCCAATCGGGCGCTGTCCTACAGCAATGATGTGACGCTCACCTGGAAAGCGACGGATCGGCTCACTCTTAGCACAGACATAAACTATATTCGCGACGATGGATGGAACGCGCTCTCGGTGACGGGACTGTCCGAAGGCGCGCTGCGCCGGCTCGCCGATATCTACGGCTTCGACGCCACGCTCATTCCGCGTCGTCCACGCGGCGTCAACGGCTATGGCGTCGCGCAATATGTCTCTTACAAGATCGACGACGTGCTGCAGCTCAACGGCCGCGTCGAATTTTGGCGCGACCATAGCAATTTCTTCGTCGGCGCCTATCCCGGCTATTTCGATTACACGAACATAGAGCATGGCTTCTACACGCCCTCGGCGATCTTCCAGCCCGAGGGGCGCGGAACCAGCTATTTCGGGATCACCGCCGGGCTGACGATCACGCCGGAAATCCCCAAAGGTCTGCCGATCACCCGCCTGTCCCTGCGGCCGGAGCTGCGCTACGACGCATCGCTGACCGGCGCGGCGCCCTTCTTCGGCGCGAGCGGCTATCGACGCTCGACCGGCATGTTCGCAATGGATGTGATCGTGCCGTTCACGCTGAAGTGACGGTGGGCGAAGCGGCTGGCGACCCCGGTAGGATTCGAACCTACGACCTACTGCTTCGAAGGCAGTTGCTCTATCCAGCTGAGCTACGGAGTCGGCGCTCGCAAATTAGCATGTTCGGCCGGCGACGTCTCGGGCGCTGTGGTCGTTGCGCCCTTCCCGCCGCCAATGATCCGGCGGCCGTCGACCACAATACCTGCTTCCTTGGCGACCCCGGCTGGATTCGAACCAGCGACCTACCGCTTAGAAGGCGGTTGCTCTATCCGGCTGAGCTACGGGGCCGTGGCGGAGGCTGCGGCCGTCAGTGCGTCCACTGGCCGACGCGCTGCGTCTTGAAATTATCGGCGTAGGATATGATGCGGCGCGAAGGAGCGCCGGGCTTGGGCTCCTCGACGCGATAGACGAGCGCCTTGCGCTCGGCATAGGCGATCGCCTCCTCCTTGGTGCCGAAGCGCAGCCTGATCTGAGCCTTTGCGTCCGACGTGCCGGTCCACCCCATCAGCGGATCGAGCTCGCGCGGGGTCTCGTTCTCATATTCGAGGACCCAGGGCTTGGCCGGTCCGGGACCGGATTGCGTCGCGCTGGGGGACGGGCGGTGAATGCGTGCGGTCATATCGGCCTCGGCAAGAGCCGGCTCGCGAGCCGGCCGGAAACGAAAAATCGGCGCTGTGGCGGGGCTCCGCGCCAATGGTCGGGGCAGCAGGATTCGAACCTGCGACCTGAAGTACCCAAAACTTCCGCGCTACCAGGCTGCGCCATACCCCGTCTCGCGTATAGGCCGCGGAGCCCATTTCCGCCGAACGCCTCGCTAGCACGAGGGCGCGTCGCTCACAAGCGCGAGCGAGCGCGCCGACCGTGCTACCTCGCGAAAATCGGATGTTTGACCGTGTCGCCGACCGCGATCGACAGGCGCTGCGCCGCGCCGGCGGCCAGCTCGATGACCGCGAGCGCCGGCCCGCCGGAGGAGATCACGCGCTCCGAATAGGGCTCCGCGGCGAGCGCCAGGGAGACGACCTTTCCGGCGCGCGAGACGAAGACCATGTCGAGCGAGAGCGGCGTGTTCTTCATCCACATTGCGACCGGCCGCTCCTCGTGGAAATCGAACAGCATGCCGCCGTCCGCGGGGAGCGAGGCGCGGAACATCAGGCCTTTCTCGCGCTGGTCGGACGTGCGCGCCACCTCGACGCGCAGCCGATGCGCGCCGGAGGCGGTGACGATCTCTATCGGCTCTATGGCCATTTTGACCGCGGGCGGCGGCGGGGATCCCGGCTCCTTCGCATGGCCGGGAACGGCCGCGCAAAAGAGAAGGACGAAAAACGCGGCTATGACGCCGAAAACGCTCCGCGACACCACACCAGACATGCTCACCCTCGCCGCATCCAGGCCGCCCAGCGCATCGAGACACCGTCGAAACGCCAGCGCTTCGACGGTCATTCTGCCATTGCGGTCGGGAAATAAAAAGCGGCCCGGAAACGCGCCTGTCGCTCGGCCTCTAATGAGAGGCCGGCAGCGCCGATTCGAGCGGCCGCACTTCGGTCGCCATGAGGCCCTTGGGGCCGTCGCCATAGCGCACCAGAACACTGTCCCCGGGCTTCAGCTCGGCGAGTCCATAGCGGCGCACCGTCTCCATGTGCAGGAAGATATCGTCGGTGCCCTCGCCGCGGGTCAGGAAGCCGAAGCCTTTCACCCGGTTGAACCATTTGACTATGGCGATCTCATAGCCGCTCGACGGCGTCACTTGGACATGGGTGCGGACGGCGCCGTTCTGCGAAGGATGAACGGCCGTCGACTCGTCCATGCCGACGACGCGAAACACCTGCATGCCCTTCACGCGCTTCTGCGCCTCGCAGACGACGCGCGCGCCCTCATAGGCGGACTGGAATCCGGAACGACGTAGGATGGTCACATGCAAGAGAATATCTGCGCCGCCATCATCGGGAACGACAAATCCGTATCCCTTCGAAACGTCGAACCACTTGATGGTTCCGGACACTTCGACGAGATCGAGTCCGGCTTCACCATTTTCGACATTGATGGTCGACGCGCTCAACTCATTCTGGAATGAAATTTTTGCGCCCAACAGACCAACTCCCCCTGCCGATTCGGAACGAATGCGCTCCGCTCGCCTTCGAAGACTCGAATCGCGACGCTCGCCCGTGAATCACTGTGGTTAAGATATCATCGCCACGCTTTCCTCCAACCGACTTTTTTGTTTCGTGCGCCTTCGCTGTGGATACAAAGCCCGAAAATGCTTGGCGTTCCGCGACCTCGGCGCAGGTTACGCGAAATACCGTACGAGCGTCGCCAATGCGCGATCACGGCTCTTTGGGGCTCCTCGCGCGCATGTTTCGGCTTCGATCTTCGCCATCAAAGCGGCGTGATTGGGCGCCAGAGCGGCTTTCGGTCGCATTTGCGAGCGGCTCGGCCCCTCAGGGCGCGCGCGGCGCTGGACAGAGCGGCGCGAAACAATATGCTCGTCCATATGTTGCGGCCGTCGCGAAGCCGCGACATAGTGCGTCGCCGCCCGATGGTGGCGCAGCCGACGAGCCGCAATTCCCGCGAGAAGATCGCACGCAGCCCTTGAAAGCACGGACTTCGAACGAATGAGCTTCATCACACCGCGAGACGATCGTGAATTGGCGCAACGTGACGGCGCCCCGAATTTCGATCTCGCCTCTCTCTATGCCGAGCGGGAGAACGAGCGTTTCGCATTGCACTCGCAGCATCTCAACGAGATGTGGGTGCGCGTGCTGAAGACCATAGGCTATGACGTCGGATTCGTGCGCGGCGTCGGCCAATATCTCTACGACCGCAAGGGCGCGCGCTATCTCGACCTGCTGAGCGGCTGGGGCGTGTTCGCGATCGGCCGCAATCATCCCGCGCTGCGTGAGGCGTTGATGAGCGTGCTCGGCGCCGAGCTTCCCAATCTCGTGCAGCTCGACGTGTCGGTCCCCGCCGCGCTGCTCGCCGAACGGCTGCTCGGCTTCGCGCCTTATATGGAGAAAGTTTTTTTCGCCAATTCCGGCACGGAGGCGGTCGAGGCGGCGATCAAGTTTTCGCGCGCGGCGACGGGCCGTGCGGGGGTTCTCCATTGCGCGCATTCCTTCCACGGCCTCACTTATGGCGCGTTGTCGCTCAATGGCGACGAGATTTTCAAGAAGGGCTTCGGCCCGCTGCTCCCCGATACGCGTGAGATTCCCTTCGACGATCTCGCCGCGCTCGAGGAGGCGCTGCGCCATCGCGACGTCGCGGCCTTCTTCGTCGAGCCCATTCAGGGCAAGGGCGTGAACATGCCTGCGCAGGATTATCTCGCGCAGGCTGCGGCGCTCTGCCGCAAATACGGAACCTTGCTCGTCGCCGACGAGATTCAGACCGGCCTCGGCCGCACGGGAAAATTTTTCGCCGTGGAGCATTATGGCGTCGAGCCCGATCTCCTGCTCGTCGCCAAGGCGCTGTCGGGCGGCCATGTGCCGGTCGGCGCGGTGCTGACGCGCAAATGGATCTTCGACAAAATGTTCGACCGCATGGATCGCGCGGTCGTGCATGGCTCCACCTTCGGCAAGAACGATCTCGCAATGGCCGCCGGCCTCGCGACTCTCGAGGTCATGGCGAGCGAGAAGCTCGTCGAGAATTCCGCCGCCAAGGGCGAGCGTCTGCTCGCAGCCTTCCGCGTCATGGCCGAGCGCTACGAGCTCGTCGCCGATGTGCGCGGCAAAGGCTTGATGATCGGAATCGAGTTCGGCGAGCCGCGCTCGCTGAAGCTGAAAGCCGCATGGAACCTGCTGGAGACCGTCAACTCCGGCCTGTTCTGCCAGCTCATCAGCATACCTTTGTTCGAGCAGCACAAGGTGCTGACGCAGGTCGCCGGCCATGGCAATCACACGATCAAGCTGCTGCCGCCGCTCACCATCGATGATTTCGATTGCGATTGGATCGAGCGCTCCTTCGACAAGGTCATCGCCGACGCGCATCACGCTCCGGGGGCGGTGTGGTCGCTCGGCAAGACGCTCGCGAGCCATGCGCTGAAAGCCAAGCTCGGCTGACACGCCAAGGTTAATGAATTGGGAACGCGCCTTGCTCCGATGAGGCGCGCGACGGGAAGCCGCGCCGATTTGAGACGTCGGCGCATATTTCCATCCTGTCGCGCTCCGCTTCGAGACGAAAGGCGTCGATTATGCGTATCAGTGCGACGATTCTGTCTGCGGCCATGCTGGCCGCGCTCGCGGGCGTTCCCGCGTCCTCCTACGCCGGCGCGCGCGGACCGGTCGTCATTCGCGGGCTCGGCCCCAATGATTTCGCGCCGCGGGCGACCGCGAATTTTCAGCCGTTCCATCCCGCCGCTCGTCCGGCGCGCCACTGGCGCGAGGAGGAGCCGAGCTACGCACGCGCCGCCGTCGCGCCCCGTCGCTATCGCGTCGCGGCGGAAGAAGCGACGTCATGGCGGCAGCCGATCCGTTATCGCGCCAGCGAAACAGCTCCCGTCCCCTATGCGGAGCCGGCCGATTATTCGCACGAGGATTACGCCCGCGCGGCCGTCGCGCCGCCGCGCTATCGTGTTCCAACGGAAGATGTGACGCAAGGGCGGCAGCCCATTCGCCATCGCGCCAGCGAAGCAGCTTCCATCCCTTATGCCGAGCCGGCCTATTATCCGCATGAGGGTTACGCAGGCGCGGCAATTGCGCCGCAGCGCTATCGCGTGGCCACGGAAGAGGCGGCGCAATGGCGGCGGCCAATTCGCTATCGCAGTGAAACTGCTGCCGCTCCCTATGTTGGGCAGGCCTATTATTCACACGCCGGCAATCCCTATGATCGCGCCTATCGGCCCGGCGCCTATACCGCGGTCGATCCTATTCCGCAGCGCTCGGCGCCCGTCTATGGCTATTTTCTCGACGAAGGCCCCTTCCCTACGCGATGAACCGATCGGCGCCAGAGCAGCGCGACTCGAAACCGACGCATTCGTCGGCTTGAATGTCGTGCAACTGCTCGTGAGGGAAACGCCATGCTCATGCTGACTCGGCGCGCCTTTCTCAGAGGCGCGATAGCGGGGGCGGCTTCCGCTTTCGCGGGAGCGGCCTACGCCTTCGGCTATGAGCCGCTGATGGAGCCGCGCGTCGCCCGCTATCACATTGCGCCGCGCGTCTGGCCGAAGGGTTTCGCGCTCGAGATCGCGGCGCTCTCCGATCTACATGCCTGCGACCCGTGGATGTCGCTCGAGCGCATAGACGCGATCGTCGATTGCATGAATGCGCTGCGGCCAGACGTCATCGTGCTGCTCGGCGACTATGTCGCCGGATTGCATCGTTTCGCGACGCCGATTCCGGCGCCGCAATGGGCGCGCGCTCTGTCCCGTCTGTCGGCCCCGCTCGGCGTCCATGCGATCCTCGGCAATCACGACATGTGGGACGACGAGACCGCGCAGCATCGCGGCCGCCACGAGACGATCGCGCGAGCGGCGCTCGAGGCCAATGGCATTCCGGTCTATGAGAATGCGGCCGTGCGTCTGACCGGCGGCGCGCGCCCCTTCTGGCTCGCAGGTCTGGCCGACCAATTCGCGATACCGACCGGTCGGCGCCGATGGAATGGGCTGGACGATCTGCCGGGGACGCTCGCCGAGGTCACGACCGACGATCCGGTGATCCTATTGGCGCATGAGCCCGACATTTTTCCGCGCGTGCCCGAGCGCGTCGCGCTGACGCTCTGCGGACATACGCATGGCGGCCAGGTGCGCCTCTTCGGCTGGGCGCCGATCGTGCCGTCCTTCTATGGCAATCGCTACGTCCACGGACATATCGTGGAGGACGACAAGCATCTCGTCGTCTCCGGCGGATTGGGATGCACGGCGCTTCCGGTGCGCTTCGGCGCGCCGCCGGAAGTCCTTCACATTCGAGTCGAAGCGCCGGCGGCGTGACGCGCCGGCGGCCGCCTCACTCGCCGGCCGCCTTCAGCTTCTCGCCGCTCTGGCTGCGCGCCAGAAGCTCGGTGAGCGCGCGGCGATATTCGACCGGCATCACCTTGCGGAACTTCGGCTTATAGCTCTCCCAATCGTCGAGGATCGCGCGCGCGCGCGTCGAGCCCGTGTAGCGCAGATGATTGGAGATGAGATGCTTCAGACGCTCGGCGTCGAAGCGCGTCATATCGGTCATCACATCGACGCGGCCATGCTGCTCTAGGTCGCCGCTCTGATGATAGGCCTGCGTCATCGCGGTCTCCTCGTCGCGCACCGGCTCGAGATCGACCATCGACAGATTGCAGCGCTCGGCGAAGCCGCCGTCCTCATCCAGCACATAGGCCACGCCGCCCGACATGCCGGCCGCGAAATTGCGGCCCGTCGGGCCGAGCACGACGACGACGCCGCCGGTCATATATTCGCAGCCATGGTCGCCGACGCCCTCGACGACCGCATAGGCGCCGGAGTTGCGCACGGCGAAACGCTCGCCCGCGACGCCGCGCAGATAGGCCTCGCCGCCCACGGCGCCATAGAGCACGGTATTGCCGACGATGATCGACTTCTCCGGCACGATCTGCTTGGCCTCGCGCGAAGGATAGACGATGACCTTGCCGCCCGAGAGTCCCTTGCCGACATAGTCGTTCGCCTCGCCCTCGAGACGCAGCGTCACGCCGCGCGCGAGAAAGGCGCCGAAGCTCTGCCCCGCCGTGCCGGCGGCGCGAATGTCGATCGTGTCCTCCGGCAGGCCGGTGAGGCCATAGACGCGTGCGACCTCACCCGACAGCATGGCGCCGGTCGAGCGATCGACATTGCGGATCGCCGTCTCGATGGACGTCTTCGCGCCGCGGTCGATCGAGGCGCGCGCCGCCTCGATGAGCTTGTTGTCGAGAACCTTGTCGAGCCCGTGATCCTGCGTGAGGCTGTGACGGATCGCGGCGCCCTCGCCCGCCGGCTTGTGGAATAGCTTGGAGAAATCGAGGCCCTTCGCCTTCCAATGGGCGAGCGCCTTCTCCTTGTCGAGCATCTGCATCTGGCCGATCAGCTCGTCGAAGCGGCGATAGCCCATTTGCGCCATCAGCTCGCGAACCTCTTCGGCGACGAAGAAGAAGAAATTGATGACATGCTCGGGCTGGCCGACGAAGCGCTTGCGCAGCACAGGGTCCTGCGTCGCGACGCCCACGGGGCAAGTGTTGAGATGGCATTTGCGCATCATCACGCAGCCTGCCGCGATCAGCGGCGCGGTCGCGAAGCCGAACTCGTCCGCGCCGAGCAGCGCGCCGACGATGACGTCGCGGCCCGTGCGCAGGCCGCCGTCGACCTGCACGGCGATGCGCGCGCGCAGATTGTTCAGCACCAAGGTCTGATGCGTCTCGGCGAGGCCGATCTCCCACGGGCTACCCGCGTGCTTGATGGAGGTGAGCGGCGAGGCGCCCGTGCCGCCGTCATAGCCGGAGATGGTCACATGATCGGCGCGGCCCTTGGAGACGCCGGCGGCGACCGTGCCGACGCCCACCTCGGAGACGAGCTTCACCGACACATCGGCGCGGGGATTCACATTCTTCAAATCGAAGATCAGCTGCGCCAAATCCTCGATCGAATAAATATCATGATGCGGCGGCGGCGAGATGAGGCCGACGCCCGGCGTCGAATGGCGCACTTTGGCGATCACCGCATCGACCTTGTCGCCCGGCAATTGTCCGCCTTCGCCGGGCTTCGCGCCCTGCGCCATCTTGATCTGGATCATGTCGGAGTTGACGAGATATTCCGCCGTCACGCCGAAACGCCCAGAGGCCACCTGCTTGATCGCCGAGCGCGCGCTGTCGCCATTGGGCAGCGGCTTGAAGCGCTCCGGCTCCTCGCCGCCCTCGCCCGTGTTGGACTTGCCGCCGATGCGGTTCATCGCAATGGCGAGAGTCGTATGCGCCTCGCGCGAGATGGAGCCGAAGGACATGGCGCCGGTGGAGAAGCGCTTGACGATCTCGATCGCCGGCTCGACCTCGTCGAGCGGCACGGGAGCGCGACCATCCTCCTCCGCCGTCTTGACGCGGAACAGGCCGCGCAGATTGAGCAGCTTGTCGTCCTGCTCGTTCAAATGCTGCGCGAAGGCGCGATATTTGTCCTGCGCATTGGCGCGCACGGCGTGCTGCAGCAGCGACACCGTATGCGGCGTCCAGCTATGCGCCTCACCGCGAATGCGGAAAGCGTAATCGCCGCCGACGTCCAGCGCGTCGCGATAGATGGCCACATCGCCGAAAGCGTCCTTGTGACGGCGCACCGTCTCGGCCGCGATCTCGTCGAGGCCGACGCCCTCGACGCGCGTTGTCGTGCCGCGGAAGAATTCGTCGATGAAGCTCTGCGCGAGGCCGACGGCGTCGAAAATCTGCCCGCCGCAATAGGACTGATAGGTCGAGATGCCCATTTTGGACATGACCTTCAGCAGGCCCTTGTCGACCGCCTTGATGAAACGCTTGATCGCCGTCTGCCCATCGACGTCGGAGGGGAATTCCTCGGTCGAAGCCTCGAGCGTCTCGAAGGCGAGATAGGGGTTGATCGCCTCCGCGCCATAGCCCGCGAGCAGCGCGAAATGATGCACCTCGCGCGCTTCGCCCGTCTCGACGACGAGGCCGACCGAGGTGCGCAGGCCGCGACGAATGAGATGATGATGCACGGCCGCCGTGGCCAGCAGCGCCGGAATCGGAATGCGATCCGGCCCCACCATGCGGTCGGAGAGGATGATGATGTTATAGCCTCCGTTCACCGCCTTCTCGGCGCGCTCGCCGAGCCGGTTCAGCGCCTCGCGCAGGCCGGCGGCGCCGGTCGCGGCGTCATAGGTGATGTCCAGCGTCTTGGTGTCGAAGCTGTCTTCGATATGGCCGATACAGCGGATCTTCTCGAGGTCCTCATTGGTGAGGATGGGCTGACGCACCTCGAGCCGCTTGCGCTTCGCCGAACCCTCGTGATCGAGAATATTCGGGCGCGGGCCGATGAAGGAGACGAGGCTCATCACCAATTCCTCGCGGATCGGATCGATCGGCGGATTGGTGACCTGCGCGAAGTTCTGCTTGAAATAGGTGTAGATCAGCTTGGGCTTGTCGGAGAGCGCCGAGATCGGCGTATCCGTGCCCATGGAGCCGACCGCCTCCTGGCCGGTGACGGCCATGGGGAAGAGCAGCAGATCGAGCTCCTCCTGCGAATAGCCGAAGGCCTGCTGACGATTGAGCAATGACACATCGGCGCGTGAGGCGCGCGGCTCGACGGGCTTCAGATCCTCGAGCACGATCTGCGTGCGCTCGAGCCATTGCTTATAGGGATGCGAGGAGGCGAGCTCCTTCTTGATCTCGTCGTCGGAGACGATGCGTCCCTGCTCGAGATCGACGAGCAGCATCTTGCCCGGCTGCAGGCGCCACTTCTGCACGATCTTGTCTTGGGGGATCGGCAGCACGCCCATCTCCGACGCCATGACGACGAGTCCGTCCTCGGTCACGAGATAGCGCGCCGGACGCAGGCCGTTGCGGTCCAGCGTCGCGCCGATCTGGCGGCCGTCCGTGAAGGCCATGGCGGCGGGACCGTCCCAGGGCTCCATCAGCGCGGCGTGATATTCATAAAAGGCCTTACGGTCGCCATCCATCAGCGGATTGCCGGACCAAGCCTCGGGGATCAGCATCATCACCGCATGAGCGAGCGAATAGCCGCCCTGCACGAGAAACTCGAGCGCATTGTCGAAACAGGCGGTGTCCGACTGGCCCTCATAGGAGATCGGCCACAGCTTCTCTATGTCGTTGCCGAATAGCGGCGAGGCGACGGAAGCCTGCCGCGCGGCCATCCAGTTGAGATTGCCGCGCAGCGTGTTGATCTCGCCATTATGCGCGACGAAGCGGTAAGGGTGCGCGAGGCGCCAGGACGGGAAAGTGTTCGTCGCGAAGCGCTGATGCACGAGCGCGATGGCGCTGATGAAGCGCGGGTCTTTCAGATCGAGGAAATATTCGCCGAGCTGCGAGACCAGCACCATGCCCTTGTAGACGATGGTCTGCGAGGACACTGAAACCGAATAATGCTCGCGAGCCGCCGGCCCACGCGCGTAAATCTCGTTGGAGGCGGTCTTGCGCGCGAGATAGAGGCGGCGCTCGAAATCGACATCGTCGGTCACTAAGGGGCCGCGGCCGATGAAGACCTGCCCATGCACCGGCTCGACCGCCTTCACCGCCTCGCCGAGATCGCTCGAATCGACCGGCGTGTCGCGCCAGCCGAGCACGACGAGGTCCTGGCTCGCGGCGGCGGCTTCGATGAATTCCTTCGCCTTGGCGCGCTCCGCCTCGTCGCGCGAGAGGAAGAATTGGCCGATGGCGTAATGGCCGGGCTCCGGCAGGGCGAAGCCGAGCTTGGCGCATTCTTCCGCGAAGAACTGGTGCGGGATCTGCACGAGAATGCCGCAGCCGTCGCCGAGCTTGGGGTCCGCGCCCACGGCGCCGCGATGATCGAGATTGAGCAGGATCTGCAGACCCATCTCGACGATCTCGTGGCTCTTGGCGTTGTGCAGATTGGCGACGAAGCCGACGCCGCAGGAATCATGCTCTTTGGACGGATCGTAGAGGCCCTGAGCCTGCGGCAGGAGGGGGTCTCTGGCGTCGATCGCGGTCATGGCGGCGTCTCCCGGGCGAGTCCGGAGGCGGCTCGGCCCGATCGCCGCGCCCGCGTCCCCGTCCTCTGTCGTCGAAATCATAGCTTCGCTCGCAGGGTCGCGCGAGCGTCATTGGCGCAGAATGGTCAGCATGGCTGACATATCGGCGGGAAATATTGTTGCCAGATTTGCGTCCCTCGCACAAGCAATCTGCCGCTACAAAACCGAATTCCTGGCGCATTCCACCGCCGGCGCGCGCCGGCTGCGTCCAAAGCTCGCCGCAATGGTCGCCCAAGCTCGGCAATCGAGACGGGGCCAGACGACCAGATGGATGTGGAGCGGTTCATGACGCTATCGAGACTGCGGCCGAAGCTCTTGCTCGCGATCGCGAGCCTCGCGCCGATGGCGGCGCCGACGCCGGCCGCGGCGGATTTCTTCTTTCGCCCCTTCGGCTACGCCTTTCACCAGCCGATTCCGGAGCCCGCGCCCAACGCTACGCCGCAAGCGATCGCCGGGATTTTGAGCGAGGAGGGATTTCGCCTCGTCGGCGGGCTCGGCCGACGCGGCGATCAGGTGGTGGCGACAGGCGTGGACCGCCGCAGCCATTATCGGCGCTTTCTGATCGACCCCTATGAGGGCGAGATTTTGCGCTCCTGGCGCATTGGGCCGGAGGGCGGGCCGGGCTTCGTCGAAGCGCCGCCCGCCGCCTATCGTGGCGGGCCTGGGCCGGAGTCCTATGACGGGCCTCGAGCCAGCGCCGCGGAAGATCCTCTGGTCGTGCCCGGCCTCGGCGGCGAGCCGCGTCGCCCCGCGCCGCAATCGGCCGCTCCCGCTCGTCGCGCGGAGACGCCGGCGCGCGCCCATGCCGCCATCAGGCAGGAGAACGCCGAGACGCAGCGCCCGCCCCATTCGCCGCCCTCCGAGGCGACCAAGCCGCCGGCGCGCGCCGCCGCTCCGCAAGACAGGCCGACGGCTCCCAAGCCCGCCGCCGCGAAGCCGGCCGAGCGCAAGGCGCCGGCGCAACAGCACTCTGGTCCGACCCCGCCGCAAGGCGCGGCCTCGGCGCCCGCGTCCGCTCCTTCTCCTTCTCCTGCCGCCGCCCCTGCCCAGCCGATCCAAGCCGCTCCCGAGCCGCCGCATGCGGCCGCTCCGGAACCCGCCGCCGTCGGCCATCAGCAGGCGGCGCCGGCGCCACAGACCATCGTTCCAGCGACGCCCGCCACGCCGACGCCCGCCGCTGCGGCTCCCGCCAATCCGGTCTCGGCGGAGCAATCCAAGGCGCCGCCCGCGGGCGAGCCGCCCAAGCCGACGCCCGGCGGCTGAGCGAAAAAAGAGGCGTCCCTCGCGGGACGCCTCGATTTTTTTTGCCGAGGAGGGATGCGGCCTGAGATCAGGCGGCTTTGGCGTCGATCGTCTGCGCCGGAACGCCGCCGCCGATCTCGATGCGGCGCGGCTTCTGCGCCTCGGGAATCTGGCGGACCAGATCGACATGCAGCAAGCCATTGGCGAGGGTCGCCCCAGTCACGACGACATGATCGGCGAGCTGGAAGCGGCGCTCGAAGGCGCGCGCGGCGATGCCTTGATGCAGCATCTCGCGCTTGACGCCGCCGGTCTCGGGCTGCGGGTCTTTCGCGCCCTTGATGGTCAGCGTGTTCTCGCGCGTCTCGATGGAGAAATCCTCACGCGCAAAGCCGGCCACGGCCAAGGTCACGCGATAGTCGTTCTCGCCGGTGCGCTCGATATTATAAGGCGGATAGGTCGGAGCCGCCTCCGCGCCCGGACCCTGGTCGAGCAGGGAGAAGAGACGATCGAAGCCGACGGTCGAGCGATAGAGGGGGGAAAGATCGAAGGGACGCATGTCATTGTCCTCCTAGAAGCGACAGTGGAAGCGCGATCGGGATGTTCGTCCCCGCTCGCGCCGGGGATGAAAGCGCGTCCGCTACGGCCCGCGCTGAATTCCATGTGGGAGCGCTTTTTGCGACCTGCAAGAGGCGCCGGCGCGGGTGTCGCAATTTTGTGACAGGCCCCGACTTTTCGCCGCGAGCGCGACGATCGCATTGACCGCGGAAATTTCCGGGCGCTAGTTTCGCGCATGGCGAAGCTGAGGTCACGGCGCTGGTCGGACGTCTCCACGGCGAGGCGCGCGCTCGTCTCGGCGCTGGCGCTTTGCCTTTTCGCGCTGCAGGCCCTCGTCGCCGCCTCGCTGGTCCGAGCGCATGATGCGCCTTTGGCGGGCGGCGTCTCGGCCTCCGCCTATTGCGAGCCGCACAGAGACGGCGCGCCGCCGGCGGAGCGCGATCATGCGCCCTGCTGCATTCTCTGCGTCGCCAGCCGCGATCTGCCGAGCCTCGCCGAGCCACCGTCCGCGGAGCCGACCCTCGCGCCGGTCGCTTTCGCCTTCGTCGCCTATGCCTCGACAGCGCCGCCGCAGCGCGGACCCGCCGGCTGGGCCAGCTCCTGGTCGTCCCGCGCCCCTCCCCTCGCCTGATCGCGCGGCGCGCCGCGATCGCGGCCGCCGTTTCGATACGCCGATCGACGCACCGGACGCCCCCGCGCCCGGGCGACGCTGCGACGGATGGCGCCGATGCCCAACACGAGATTTTCGATTTTGCGCGAGCTCTTCGCGCGCACGCAACGCGATCTGACGCGCCTGCTGACGCGGCGGGTCGGTCCCGATCACGCGCCGGACATCGTGCAGGAGGCGTTTCTGCGCGTCATGCATCGCGACATGACCGAAGAAATATCCGATCCGCCGGCCTATCTGCGCCGCACCGCCGTCAATCTGGCGATGGATTTTTCGCGCCGGCGCAAGCTCGAGAGCAAGCTCTTCGTCGCCGATCCGGAGAGCTGTGACGCGCCCTCGGACGAGCCCTCCGCCGACGAGACTCTGGAAGCGGACCGCCGCGCGCGGATTCTTACCGCGGCGATCGAGACGCTGCCGCCCAAATGCCGCGAGGTCTTCGTCCTGCGCATGCATCACGACGTCCCGCAGGACGAGATCGCGCGGCGTCTCGGCATTTCCCGCAATATGGTGGACCGGCATTTGCGCATCGCCATAAAGCGCTGCCGAAGCGCGGTGCAGTAGAAAAATTCCCGGCGAGGCATCCGCGATTCCGGCCGTCGTTCGTCTGTATGTGTGAGGAGCGAGTTTCGATCTATGGCCGCCCACAAACATCCCGCGCCGCAGGAGAGCGCCTCGCAGGACTCCGCCGTCGCCTGGTGGGTGCGGCGCGACGCCGGCGACATGTCGAGCGCCGAGATCGCCGCCTTCGAGGCCTGGATCGCCGATCCGGCCAACGCCGCGGCCTTCGCCTATATTTGCGCGCTCTGCGGCGAGGTGAAGGCTTTGAAGCCGCGCCGCGTCGACGCCCTCGCGGCTCGGCGGCGGCGACGCATGGCCTACGCCGCCGCGCTGGCCGCCACTCTGGCGGCCGTGGCGAGCTTCGATTCGCTGCGCCTGCTCTGGAGCGCCGATTTCCGCACCGCCGCCGGCGAGACGCGCATGGTCACGCTCTCGGACGGCTCCAAGATCCAGCTCGGCGGAAGATCGGCCATCGCCGTGCATTACGCCGCCGGCGAGCGCGCGCTCACTTTGCTCGAAGGCGAGGCGTTTTTCGATGTCGCGCCGGACGTCGCGCGGCCCTTCGTCGTCACGGCGGCGGGCGGATCGGTAACGGCGCTCGGCACCTCTTTCGATATCGCGCTCGAGAATGACGGCGCCCGCGTGACGGTCGCCGAGCATAAGGTCGCCGTCGCGAGCCATGGCGAGAAGACGATCGTCGAGGAAGGACGTCAATGCGACTTCGGCCCGGCGACGCCGACCAGCGCGCCCGTCCCCGTCGCCGTGCCGGACGCCACCGCCTGGCGACGCGGCAAGCTCATCTTCGTCGATCGTCCGCTCGGCGAAGTCGTCGATATTCTCTCACGCTATCACCGCGGCTACATCATCGTGGCGAGCGACTCCACGCGCCGGCTGCGCGTCACCGGCGTGTTCGACGCCGCCGATCCGATCGGCGCCTTGCGCGCGATCGAGGCTTCGCTCGCACTCGATGCGATTCACATCGGCGATTATCTCGTGGCGTTACGCGGATGAGACAGAACGCCGCATCATGCGCCTGCATTTTTTCGTCGCACGGACGTGCGTGTTCGCGCGCTCCATTCGTCAGAGTTCATAGAGGGACGTTTTCGTTCCCGATAAGAACTCGGAGAAGGGCGGATGCAGCGGCGATTTTTTCGTCTCGAGAATAGAAACATGGGCGCGACGGCGATAGCGACGGCACTGAGCGCTCTCGTCTTCGGACAAGAGCCGGCCATCGCGCATGTCGCAATGCCGGAGGCGGAACTCGCCGCCGCAGTGCGCAGCTATGAGATTCCGGCCGGCTCCGTCGCCGCCGCGCTCAATCGCCTCGCCGACGCCACCGGCGCGCAGCTCGTCTATAAATCGCGGCTGACGCGCGATCTCACGACACGCGGACTCTCCGGCGCCTTCACGCTGGAAGACGCGCTCGATCGTCTGCTCGCCGGCACGGGCATAGGCTATCGCCTCACGCGCGACGGACGCAGCGTCGCCATCGTGCTCGCGCAGAACGAGACCACGCGCAATGACGCCAGCGCGGTTGCGTTGCCGCCGATCGACGTGGCAGGGGAGCGCGAGCGTGCGCTGCGCGCCGCGGCGCGTCGCGCCGACGGCCCCTTCACGCCGATCGGCGCAACAGAGATCAGCGGCGAAGCGCTCGATGCGCAGCGCGCCAACGCCAGCGACACGGCGCAGCTGCTCTATTCGGCGCCGGGCGTCGATCTCTATGAGGCGGGCGGCGTGTCGCGCCTGCCGACGCTGCGCGGCCTCGCCGACGATCGCATCAAGATTCTGCTCGGCGGAGTCGAGATCACCTCGGCCTGCGCCAATCATATGAATCCGCCGCTCTCCTATATCGATCCGAACAATGTCGGAAAGATCGAGGTGCTCTCCGGCGTGACGCCGGTGAGCAAGGGCGGCGATTCGATCGCGGGCACGATATCGGTGGAGCCCAAGCCGCCGATCTTCGCCAATCCGCGCGTCGCTTCCACGCCCGGCCTCGTTCCGTCCATCGCGCCCGGCGTTCTCGCCTCGGGATCGATCTCGGGCTTCTTCCGCAGCTCCAACAGCAGCTTCGGCGTCTCGGGAACGGCGAATGTCGCCACAGAGCATTTCAGCCTGCTCTATAATGGCGGCTACACGCGCGGCTCCGATTATCACGCGGGCGACAATGGACCGAAGGTTCTCTCCACCGGCTTCATCTCCGAAAATCATTCGGCGACGCTCGCCTATCAGAACGACGGACATCTCTTCACGCTGAAGGGCGGCTATCAGAACATTCCCTATCAGGGCTTCGTCAATCAGCGCATGGATATGACCGCCAATCGCGCCTATTCCGTCGACGCCGGCTATAAGGGCGCGTTCGAATGGGGAAAGCTCGAGGCGCGCGCCTTTTGGCAGCATACCGCGCATGAGATGGGCTTTCTCTACGACAAGCAGCCCGCCAATATGCCGATGAATACGTCGGGAACGGATTACGGCTATTCGCTGAAGGCGGAAATTCCGCTCGACCCCTCCAATCTTCTGCGCGTCGGCAACGAATTCCACGGCAATCATCTGAACGATTGGTGGCCGCCGATCGTCGGCAGCATGATGATGGGTCCGGGAACCTATTGGAACATCAATGGCGGCCAGCGCGACCGCATCGGCACATTCGCGGAATGGGAGGCGAAATGGTCGCCGCAATGGACGACATCGCTCGGCGTGCGCAACGATATCGTCTGGACGAACGCCGGCGATGCGCAGGCCTATGACCCGCGCAATCCCATTCCCATGGGCATGATGGGCATGGCCAATCCGGACGCGACGGCGGCGCGCTTCTTCAACGCCCGCAGCCATGCGCGCACCGACGTCAATTTCGACATGACCGCGCTCGTGCGTTACCAGGCCGACGAGACGAGCACATATGAGCTCGGCTATTCGCGCAAGACGCGCTCGCCCAATCTCTACGAGCGCTACGCCTTCGGCGTCGGCGGCATGGCGAGCAGCATGATCGGCTGGTTCGGCGACGCCAATGGCTATGTCGGCAATCTCGATCTGAAGCCCGAGGTCGCGCATACGGTGAGCTTCACGGCCGCGTGGCGCGATCCCGTCGCCCATGATTGGGAGGTGAAGGCGACGCCCTATTTCAGCTATGTCGAAAATTTCATCGACGCGGATCGCATCGGCGGCTTCACCGACAAGAATGGGCGCTGGTTCCCCATTCTGCAGTTCCGCAATCACAAGGCGGAGCTCTATGGCTTCGATCTCTCCGGCCGCGGCAAGCTCTATGAGGCGCCCGATGTCGGCAGCTTCACGCTCTCGGGCGTCATCGGCTATGTCTATGGCGAAAATCTCGATCGCGGCGACGGGCTCTATCACATCATGCCGCTCAATGCGCGCTTCGCTCTCGAGCACAAGCTCGGAGGCTGGAGCAGCGCCGTCGAGCTGCAGCTGGTCGACAGCAAGACGCATGTGAGCACGGCGCGCAATGAATTGAAGACGCCCTCCTACGGACTCGTCAATCTGCGCACCGCCTATGAATGGGACGCGTTCCGCATCGATCTCGGCATCACCAATGTCGCCGACGTTCGCTATTATTCGCCGCTCGGCGGCTTCGATTACACGAATTACAAGAAGACGAGCGTCTTCGGCGCCGTGCCGGGACAAGGCCGCTCTTATTACGCGGGACTGACGGTGAAGTTCTGAGCTTCGCCTTTTGCGCGGTCGGGCGAGACATGCGATAGACGGGGCGAGAGGCGCAGGCAGCGCCTTTCGTTCCGGCCGCAGCAGGATCGCCCGACATGCCGCTCACCGAATCGCAGCTCATCGGTACGCCCGACAATCCCGTACCGCCCAATGCGAAGGTCTTCGCCATTCGCACGGCGGATGGACGCAGCTTGCGCGCGGCGAGCTTCGCGCCGCCGCGTGGGGCGATCGGCACAGTGGCGCTGTTTCAGGGCCGGGCCGAGTTCATCGAGAAATATTTCGAGACGATCAACGATCTGCTCGCCCGCGACCTCCATGTGGTGACGCTGGATTGGCGCGGACAGGGCGGCTCGGAGCGCGATCTTTCCGATCCGCGCAAGGGCCATGTCGATGATTTCGCGCTCTATCAGCGCGATCTCGACGCTTTCATCACCGATGTTCTGGCGCTCGAATGCCCCTCCCCCTGGCATGCGCTGGCGCATTCCATGGGCGGCGCCATATTGCTCGATCGCGTCCATTCGGCGCGCTCGCCATTCGATCGCGTCATCGTCGCCGCGCCGATGGTCGATTTCGAGGGCCTGCGCTTTCCGATCGGCGCGCGCGCCATCGCCGACACGCTCGATATGTTCGGCCTCGGCGCCATGTATGTGCCGGGCGGCGGGCCGAAATCGCTGGAGGAGCTGCCATTCGAGGGCAATCGGCTGACCTCCGATCCCGCGCGCTTCTCCCGCAACGCCGATGTGGTGCGCGCCGCGCCGCATCTCGCCATCGGCGATCCGACGGTCGGCTGGGTCAACGCCGCCTTCCGGCTGATGAAGCAGTTCGCCGCGCCCGAATACGCCCGCGCCGTGCGCTCGCCGGTGATGGCGTTTCTCTGCGGGCGCGACCGCATCGTCTCCTCGCGCGCGATCGAGCGCTTCGCTCAGAGGCTGCCGGTCGCGAGCCTCATAGAGGTTCCCGGCGCGCGCCACGAATTGCTGATGGAGCGCGACGAATTGCGCGAGCAGTTCTGGGCGGCGTTCGACGCTTTCGTCCCCGGCGAGGCGGTGAATCGCGCCTGAGCGCTCTTCCGATCACTCGAAGGCGGTCTGAAAGCGCACGATCGCCCGCGCCACCGGCCGCGTCGGCAGATAGCAGAAGGAGTTGGTGGCGATTTTCGCCTCCTTGCAGTGCTCGTGCTCGGCGTTCCACTCATAGCCGAGCCGCTCCATGCAGGCGACGATATGATCATGCAACACGCGGCTGTTCTTGTGCCGCTCCTGGGGGAGCTTGCTCTCGCTGTCGAGTTCGCAATCGGTGACGTCTATCTTCAGCCCGGCGAAATAGCGTCCGCTGCTGCTGCCGGTGACGAAGACGAACTCTGTGGCGACGATGAAGGCGAGGCCGACGGCGAAGGCGACGCGCGCCTTGAACTTGCTGTCGAAGTAGTCGATGCCGATGAAGGACAGCCCGCCGAGCGCCAGCAATCCGCCGCCGAGCATGAGCGTCAGCGGAGCCACGAAGGCGGCGATATCCTCATTCATCGGCACATCTCCCGTCTGTTCCCGACGGGGCGCCGCCTTCCCCTCAGTCTCGAGGTCAAATGGAGCATGTCCTCCAACCGGCAAGCGCCCTGCAGGGGCGAGCGGCGAGCTTAGGCTCGCCGCCGCGATCGGGCTATTCGAATCTCAGCTGAAACGCGGTGATCGCGCGCTCGAAGCCGGTGGCCGGCAGATAGCAATAGGCATTGGTGGCGACCGGCGCATCCTTGCAATTGCGATGCGCGGGAGCCCATTCATAGCCGGCCTCCTGCATGCAGCCGAGAATGTGCTTGTGGATGACATTGACGTCCACGCCGAGACGCGCCTCCGGATGCGCGGACTCGCCCTCGAGCTCGCAGGCGGAAGTCTGCACCTGCTGCGCCTTGAAGAATGAGACGCTGCTGCCGGCGAGCACCACCTCGAGCGCGGCGAGAACGATGGAGCCCGCGACGAGCGCGGCGATCGCCTGGACGCGCGACTTCAGAAATTGAATCTCGATGAAGTAGAGCCCGCCAGCGGCGATCAGCGCGCATCCGATGACGAGAGCGAAAGGGGTGACGAAAACCGAGAGATCCTGATTCATCTGCTTCCTCCTGCATTGCGAGCGCGCAAGCGCCCTTGTTCGATGATCTTCCGATCATCGGCATTGAGCAGGAGTCATCAGCCTCTTCGGCGGTTGTAGGGGGCACCCCATCCCCTGGCGCGCCGGCTATCGCCTCGCGACCTTATGTAGCTAATTCGATACATAAAGCCGGCCGGGTCGTCAATGCGCAGGCGGGCGGCGCGTGGCGGACGGCTTCCGCGATCCCGCGCGCGAGCGTATGAGCCGCCGAGAGGACAAGGCGAAACGCTCATGCGCAACGACATAGACGACATCGTCGGCTCCCGACCTCCGCGGCATCCGGCTCTCGAGGCTCTTCTCGCCTTTTTGCAGCTGGGACTGACCAGCTTCGGCGGACCGATCGCCCATATCGGCTACTTCCGGGCCGAATTCGTCGAGCGCCGCAAATGGCTGAGCGAGACGGCCTTTGCCGATTTAGTCGCGCTCTGCCAATTTCTTCCTGGACCGGCCAGCAGCCAGCTCGGCTTCATTCTCGGCATGTCGCGCGCCGGCCTGCTCGGCGGCTTCTCGGCCTGGCTCGGCTTCACCTTGCCCTCGGCCGTCGCCCTCGTCCTTTTCGCCTATTGCGTCTCACAGCTCGGCGATGTCGCGCATCTTTCCTGGCTGCACGGCCTCGCGATTGTCGCCGTGGCCGTCGTCGCACAGGCGGTCTGGGGCATGGCTCGGAGCCTCTGCCCGGATCGCGAGCGCGCCACGATCGCGCTCGCGGCAATGATCCTCACTCTGGCGCTTCCCTCGGCCGCGGGCCAGATCGGCGCCATTGTCGGCGGCGGCCTCATCGGATGGCTGCTGCTCCCACAGAGATCGGCGCCGGCGTCGGCGCCGATCTCCGCCGGCTTCATCGGTCGGCGCGCCGGCCTCGCCTCGCTCGCTCTCTTCGTCCTCGTGCTGATCGGCGCGCCGATTCTCGCCGCTACCACCGGCGCGCATTGGCTCGCCATTTTCGCGGCTTTCTTTCGTTCCGGCGCTCTGGTGTTCGGCGGCGGCCATGTGGTGCTGCCGCTGCTGCAGCAGGCGGTGACGCCGCCGGGCTGGATCGGCTCGGACGCCTTCCTCGCAGGCTACGTCGCCGCCCAGGCCGTGCCCGGCCCCCTCTTCACCTTCGCGGCGTTTCTCGGCGCGGCGATGCGCGAGCCGCCCAACGGCTGGGCGGGCGCGATCCTGTGCCTCGTCGCCATCTATCTGCCGTCCTTGCTGCTGCTGCTCGGCGTGCTGCCATTCTGGGATGCGGTGCGCGGCCGCTCGGCCATGCGTTCGGCGCTCGCCGGCGTCAATGCGGCCGTGGTCGGCATTCTCACGGGCGCGCTCTACACGCCGGTCTGGACCAGCGCGGTCTTCTCGGCTGCGGATTTCTGCCTCGCGGCGACGGCCTATCTGCTGCTGGTCTTCTGGCGGGCGCCGGCCTGGCTCGTCGTCCTCTTCGGAGCGCTCGGCGCAGTCGCGATCGACTCCTTCGGCCGATCGCTCACTTGATCTCGGCGAAGCCCAATGGCTTGGCGTCGCTCGGCGCGGAGGCCGGCTCGCCCCGTGTCGCCGCGGCGATCGTCACGCCCGATTCTGCGCCCGCCGCCGCGGCGACGGCCTCGGGCGTATCGGAGAGAAAGGCGGCGAGCTCATCGGCGCCCCGCGCCGCGACCGCGGCCAGCGCCCGATCGTCGAGCAGCGTCCAAGGATCGCCGGCGCCGGTCACGGCCACCTCGTCGGTGAGGCGGCGGGCGCGTCGTCCGTTGCGGTCGAAAATATCGAAGACATAGGCGAAGCGCGTCGCCCCTTCGGGGCTCGCATAGGCGGTGAGATAACCGCGCAGACGATAGGCGGCCGCCGGCTCTTCGGCGGCGGCTATGTCGCGGCTCTCCGTCGCGCGGGCGAAGGCTGGGCGGAAGCGCGCCAGCGCATCCTCCGGCGCGCCCTCCAGACTGATGAGCGCCACAGGCGCGCCGCGCGGGCTGACGCCGGGCCGCGGCGTCGGACGTTGCCGCTGGGCGAGCTGCTCGGGACGCGGATGGCCGATCTCGACCGCCGTATCGACGCAGCCGGCGAGCGTCAAAGCGCAGATCGCCGCGCAGAATTGCCCGTGAAAGCGGCTGGCGGAGCGTTTCAGATCGCGCATCGTCTCCAGCACCCTCCGCCTCATGGTGAAGAAAGTGCTAACAATGATCCGGGCGGCGGTCCAGCCCCCGCATTCCCCATACGCAATTCCCTGTGGGACAAGGCGCATCTCCTTTCGCGCCGCCTTTTTGCCTCACTGCCGCCACGGACCGCATCGACGATCAAGCTCACGTTAACCTTACTGCGCTTTCGCGCGCCGCATCGGGACGCGCAAAGCTTTCGTCAAGGTTGACGGAACCTTCGCTTAACCCCTGCGCGGATAGGACTGGCGACAGTAGAGACCCGTCGTCAGAGGAGCTTAGAGGAAATGGCATTGCTTTCCGCCACGCGCGCCCTGCGCTTCGCCGTCGCCATTCTGGCGGCCGTCTCGCTCGGCGCCTGCGCCAAAAACGCCGAGGATGAGAACGCCGCGCTCGCCGGCGGCGCCGGCGCCAATGGCCGCGGCGGCTACGCCGCCCCCGGAAGCCCGCAGGATTTCGTCGTAAATGTCGGCGACCGCGTCTATTTCGAGACCGATTCGAGCGAGCTGACGCCCACCGCGCAGGCGACGCTCGACAAGCAGTCCGACTGGCTGCAGCGCTACGGCCGCTATTCCTTCACCGTGGAGGGCCATGCGGACGAGCGCGGCACGCGCGAATATAATTTCGCGCTCGGCGCCCGCCGCGCCGAGGTGGTGAAAAATTATCTGGCCTCGCGCGGCCTCTCCGCCGGGCGCATCCGCACGATCAGCTATGGCAAGGAGCGCCCGGTCGCGGTCTGCGACGATATTTCCTGCTGGTCGCAGAACCGCCGCGCCGTCACCGTGCTGTCGGGCGGCAATTCTTGACCCGCAAAATGCGCCGAGGCCCCTCCCCGGCGCTTGCATCCTCGGCCGCGATGCGGCATTGAGAGCCCCGACGGCGCGCCGTCACCGCAGGAGTGTAGCTCAATCGGCTAGAGCACCGGTCTCCAAAACCGGGGGTTGGGGGTTCGAGTCCCTCCACTCCTGCCAGCTCCGAAAATCATACAATGAAATCAGTCTGTTCCGTCCTGTGGGACAGCATCCGTCCCATTCGGTGGGACATTTTGTTCCCCGGCCGTTTCCCCGATCAGCCTTACGGCGCCCGCTGCGAGGCGCTTGCTGTTCGCGCGGCGGACATAGGTCGAGGCCTGACCTAGCGTCGTCCAGCCATAGAGCGCCATGAGCTGGCGCTCGCTCGCGCCGCCGTCGGCGGCGATCGTCGCCCCGGCCTTGCGCAGCCCATGGGCGCTGCAATGGGGCAGGCCCGCCTCGGCGCATTTCTCCCCGAACCAATTGCCAAAGCCGGCGGCCGAGAAAGGCGCGCCATATTCGGTCAGCAAAAAGGTCATGTTCCCGGCCGGGCCGGCCTCGATCGCCGTCCGCAGCGGTTCGACGATCTCGACGAAGACCGGGTCCGCCCGGAGCCGCTTCGTCTTCTCCGGGACGAAGGCGATGACGCCGTTGCGCATATGCTGTCGGCCGAGCGTCACGACGTCGCCGCGCCGGGCGCCCGTGTAGAGCAATAGCGCATAGGCGAGCCGGGGTTTCGTTCCGATCGGCCAATGCGCCTCGAATTTCGCACGCTCCTCGTCGGACCAGCTATGGAAGCCGTCCGAGGCGTAGCGCAGCGATTCGACGCCCGCGACGGGATTGTCCGTCCAGCGTTTCGATTTCACCGCCCATGAGAACATCGCGCCGAGATATTTCAGGCGATTGTTCGCCGCGCCCGGCGTCGTCAGCTTGCGGTCGCGCAAGGTCTCGACGTGCCGCGAGCCGAAAGCCGCGAGCGGACAATCGCCCATTCTGGCCTTGGAGGCGGGGGCGATCGGCTCGGCGAAGCATGCCTCGAGGATATTTCGCCGCAGCCGCTGCGATCGCGCGTCGAGCTGACGGAAGATTCCGCTCGCGAAATATTCCCGGCCGAGCCATTCCAGCGAGCCAGGGCGAATCGTCTTGCGTTCCGCCGCCGCGCCCTGCCCCGCTTCCAGCTCGGCGCGCGCGGCATGATAGGCGGCGACGAATTCCGGGCCGGGCGGCTCGCCGCGAATGCGCCGCTTGCGCCCGTTGATGCGCACGTAATAGCGGTCCGTGCCATATCGGTCGGTATCTTTTACGAGATATTTGAACTCGATAGACGCCATGTCACTGGGACCGGGAGCGCAGCGCGCGGGTTCGGGTCGGCGGCGCGCGCGCGTCACGGGGCCGTCTCGCTCCAATCGACGGCCTCGGCCTCGGCGAATTCGCTGAAGCGGTCGAGCAAGGCCTTCGCCTTGATGCGGCCGTCGCCGCCGCGGACGCAGCGCTCCTCGAGGAAGCGCTCGACGGCCTGGGCGATCGTCGGCGCGTCGTCGCCGTCGCTCCCCTGCCCTGCGGCCTTCGCCGCTTCGTCGCGCGCGATTTCCTCGACCATGGCTTGCGCGGTCGAGCGCTCGTCTCTCGGCTTCGATGCGGACAGCGACGCCAGCGCCTCGGGAACCCAACGACGGTCGCGCGCGAGCAGAGCGGCGCGCTCGACGATCTTCGGCTTGCGGAGCTTGCCCGCCTCGTTGGCGGCGGCCTCGCCGTCGATCGCGCGGATCGCGTCGAGCGCATCCTCGCGCGAAAACGCCTCGAACAGCGCTCTATAGTCCAGCGCGTCGCAGAGATCGGCGCGCAAGTCGACAAGGCCGGCGGCGAGCGAGACGAAATTCTGCGTCTGCGACGGCTTTAGGTTCTCGAGCCAAAGCGAGCGGCCGATCAATTCCGCGAAGGCGGCGGAGAGGTCGGCGAGCGGCGCTCGAGCGACGATCGCGAGGCCCTCGAGAAAATGCGCCGGCGCGAGCCGCTGCAACAGCGCGTGACGCGGCGGCGAGGCAATCGTGATCTCGCGCGCGAGCCCGACGCCGATGCGGCCATGCGAGCAGCCGAGCGCCGCCACGGCGAAGGAAAGCGCGAGGTTGAGATTGCTCGCCGTTGCAATGGCGAGCGCGCCGCCGAGCGCGTCGGTCAAGACGGCTTGCGCGTCCTTGCCGCCCGGCGCGGGCGGGATCGTCGGCGGCTCGGGCTCGCGGGCCTCGCGCGCCTTCGACGCGCGCCGATCGGTGGCGCGCGCGGCGCCCGGCTCGTCCTCTTCCTCCCGACGTGGCTCTTCCTGCGGCTTCGCTTGCGGCACCGCGCGGACGATCTCGACACGCCCTTCGCTGTCCAGCTCGGCGCGAACGCCGAGCGTGGCGCGCGCCTTTTTCGGCACAGCGCGAAGCAGCGCGCGGACGTCGATCTCCTCCTCTTCCCGATCGAGCGCGGCGCGCCGCTCGGCGTCGTCGCAGTCGCGTCGCTCGGCGCGGATGGCGTCGAGGCGGCGCTCTTCCGCCTTCGTGTAATCTGGCTCGGAATAGGCGGGATCGGCGTCGCCGCCGCCGGCGATCTCGGCGCGGCCCCACCCTTCCGCCTCGGCGATCTCTTCCGCCGCCGCGAGCAAGAAACCATCCTCGAAGCTCTGCGCGATCGTCCGATCCAAAAGAACCGTCTCTTCCGAAAAGAGGCTGTCTTCGATGCGCCCGCCCATGAGCTCATAGCTCGCGCGACGCCCGCGCTCGGCGAGAATGAATTTCGAAAGCGCCTCATGCGCCTCGACGGCCTCGCGGCGGAGCGCCTTGCGAATGGCGTGGGCGGACCAGACTTGGCTCGACGGCCCGTCGAGAAAAGCGTCCTGCGCTTCGATCGTTCCGGCCGTGAATGCCTCGGCGAGCGTGCGACTGATCTCACCCGCTTTCCACAAATCGCGAACGCGCGGGCTCAATCGGCCGAGCGCGAGCCTTTGGCGAACATGGCGCTCGGTCAGAGCGAAATCGCGCGCGATCGTCGGCACGTCGAAGCCGGATTTCTCGAGGTCGGAAAAGGCCTCGAACTCTTCGACCGGATGCAGCGGCTTTTGCGTGACGGCTTCGGCGAGCGCGGCCTCGCGCGCCTCGGCGTCCGAGCCGGTGAAAATGCGGACCTCGACGACGCGGTCTTCCGGACCGAGCGAGCGCAAGGCGCGCCAGCGGCGCCCGCCCGCCAAGACCGCATAGCAGTCTTCTCCGGCGACCGCGCGAATGAGGATCGGGTGCAGGAGCCCGCGCGCGCGGATCGTCGCCGCGAGCGTCGAGACGTCGCTCGCCATATCCTGACGCGGGTTGAGCGGCGACAGGCGCGTGACGAGGGACAGCGGCAGCTCTTCGTCTATGATCGCGCTCATCGTTCGGGCCTTTCCAGAAATTTCATGCGCGGAAGGGAAATGACGATGGTCCGCAGGCCGATGCTGTTGCGATAATTGACGTCGACGCGTGTGACGGAAATCGTTTCGATCGGCGCCGCTTTGCGCGCGCGGGCGCGCTCGATCGTCGGGGCGAGACGCTCGCGCGGGCCGCGTCGAACGGGTGGCTTGGTGAAATCCGTTTCATTCATCGGGAGACTCCGGACGCGATGTCGCGCGCGCCGTCGATCGCCTGCGCGCGGTTCAGGCAAGCGCGCTGCTCGCGCGCCTTGGCGACGATGAAAGGCGCGAGCTTTCGAATGTCGCGCCACGGCATGCGCTGCGCATGCAAATGGAGAAAAAGGCCGGTCTCGTCGTCGAGGTCGAAGTCCGGCGGCAAGAGCGATGCGGTGATCGTCGCCGCGCCCGCGTCGTCGGGCGAAAGCGACGACAAAGGATCGTCCGAAAAAGCGGCGCGGCGGATCGCTTCCATCGCAGCGGCGGGGCCGTATTGGTCGAGCTGATCCTTCGTCCAACCGAGGGCGGCGAGATCAGTGAAATCGACGAAACCACACGTCGAGCGAAGAACCACCACATCCGCGGTCATAAGCACGAGGATTTGGCGCGGCTCGAGCAAACTGGCGCGAAACTGCGGCAGGTCTGTCGCTGCTACGGCGAGTGAAACGGAGGGTTGCACGATGGACCATTGCGAAGCGTGGACGACGCAATGACGGTAAGGTAGTATTACCTAATGTCAAGCCATAATTAGGTATTATTACCGATTTTGCTACCCTCCTCTAAAGTGAGCCCGTGGAGCACGTCGTTGTCGTGGACGCAGTCTCCCGACCTGGTGGCACTTTACGCGACTTCGCTCATAATGCGGTGAGAGTTACCGCCAACCTTCCGCGGGCAGAGCGGTCCCAGCGCAAGGGCAGCGGCGTCTTTGCGGAGCACGTGAGCGCAATGCCTAAGAAGCTTGTTATTTTTTGTGACGGGACCTGGAATGAACCAACGGCGCACAACACCAATGTTGTACGCTTGCTGCAAGCAACAGAATTGAAATGCAAAAACGGCGATCCACAAATACTGCATTACATAGCTGGAGTTGGAAATAGGAAAATAGAAAAATACAGAGGCGGTATTTTAGGATATGGCGTATCATATAATATAAAGGATGCTTACTCATTTATCGTTAGTAATTATGAGCATGGAGATAAAATTTATCTTTTTGGTTTTAGTCGCGGAGCCTTCATCGCGCGAGTAATTGCCGACATGATTCACAAATTTGGGGTGCTTCGCTGTCAGGATCTTCATCTAGTTGAAGAAATATACAGGTATCATAAATCAAGAAGCGAAGAGTGGCGACCGCAAGAGGCAAGAACACGAAAATTTCGGGAAGATAATTTCTGTTATTACCCGGTCGGAATTCGTTTTCTCGGAATATGGGACACAGTCGGAGCGCTGGGCATTCCATATTCCGCAACCTTAGGGCGCCTGAACGATCGGTTTTTCAAGACGGGTTTCCATGACAGCATGCTGAACGTGAGTGTCGACGCTGCCTACCACGCTATAGCTGCGGATGAACGGCGTTGGCCGTTTCGCCCGATGCCGATTGAACTCTCCGACTATCATCGTCAGCGCAATCAAAGAAATATCGCTGAGCATGGCTTCCCGCTTTATGTTGAGCGCTGGTTCCCGGGCGTCCATTCAAACGTTGGCGGAGGCTATCGAGAGCATGGACTGTCGGACTATACGCTGCAATGGATGGCAGAGCGTGCCAAAGAAAATGGGCTGAATTTAAAAGACCTTGGCGAAGCTCTGTCAGGCTCGAACAGGCCTTTCGCGCCCGACCTAAAAGAGAAGATAGCAAATAGCCAAACTTTGCTTTATCGCATTCCCACAGTTTTACTGGTAAAAATTCCAAGCTACTTTGGAATTACGTCTGCACACCCGGCAACAGACCAGCCTTTAACAAAGAACATTAAGTGGAACGGCGATTACGTTCGCCCGATCGGCACACAAGAAGAAGTGAGCGACCTTCCCGATAAAATGGGCGTTGATCCGGAATATCGCCCGCCTCAACTCCGGTGACATGATTAGTTCCATTCCTAGACCAAGACATTCCGCTTCAGAAACCTAACACCTCATCAAGGCGGGGCGCATCGAAGTTCCAAATTAATGATATCCGGGCGTCATCTCCCGCACTCGGGCGGCCCATAGGATCGCCACGTCATAAATCGGCGGCTCGGTGTTCGACAAAAGCGTGTGCTTCCCCGGCAATTGCCCGCGCACGACCTTTTTGACCAATATCCGACCGTCGTCGAGCCCGACAATGCAGAGCCGATTGATGAGATCGGCGTCGATCGCCTCGCGCCGCCCGTCGCAGAACAGAAACCATCGATCGAACAACGGCCCGAGAGAATCCCCATGCACCTCGACGGCGAACGAATGTTCGTCGAAAGCGGGCGGCGGCTCTATCCAGCGGTCGCCGTCCTGATTTTCCGCATAGAGGATCGCTGCGGAGCCGGCTCGAACAACGCCCGCAAGGCGGATTTGCGCGCCCGTTTCGGCATCCTCCCGGCCAACACCTTCGGCGAGCCATGCAACCGTCGTCTTCAGGACCGGCGCGAGGGCCGCGAGCGTTGTCGTCGTGATCCCGGTCCGACGGCCGTCGTTAATGGCGCGTCTCAGGTTACGAATCGCATCGGTCTTGCCGGCGCGCTTCGACGCAGCCGATTCCGAGAGGCCGACGACCTTCAGGCGGCTTTCGATCCGACGCAGGATGGCCTTCAAATCCATACGGTATTTTTACCTGACTCGGGAAAAAGTGACGATCGGTAATTTAACCGTTGTCAAAGCAGGTATTATTACCTATTTCTGCGCTATGGCCACGGAACACGATCTCATCGCTCTCGCCGACGCCTACGCTGCCCTAACCGGCGCAAGCGAAACGACGATCAGCTCCCGCGTGTTCGGCGACAGCAAAAAGCTCGCCGCAGTGCGCCGGGGCAAAGACATAACCCTGCGCCGCTTCAACGCGGCCATCGGATGGTTCGCGGACAATTGGCCGACTGACGCCGATTGGCCGCTGAACATTCGACGTGCGAACGGCGCAGCATCGCCATCCTCCCTTTTTCCAGCCGAGAGTGATGCATGATCTCGGAAATGTCGCCACAGAATAGCGAATTGATCGCGGTCGAACGTGGTGCGCTGCAAAGCGTTCTGCTCGCCTTCCGTATCGAGGGCGGCAAAAAGCTGGCGCTCCGCCTTTCGATCGCCGATGCGCGCGCCCTGCTCGAGGCCCTGGGCCATGTCGCCGATGGCCGCGCCCTGCGTTCGTCCGTCAAGCGCGAAACCGAGGGCGCATGAGACCACAGCGCCGCTCTTTTCGCGCCTCGGCGCATTCCTCTTCGCGCGGCTTCCCTGCTCTTTGCCGCGCGTCGCGACTGGCCGCCGTAAGCGGCCGCTTAGCCCTCCTTGGGCGTTTCCTCCCTAACTCCCCGAGGCTTCGGCCTCGGGGCCTTTTGCGTCTGCGTTCATTGCGTTCACTCGGCGCGCGCCAACGCGCCGTCTCACCTGTTCCCGTTCCAAATCGAGGCCGATGCGGCGCGCCAACGCCGCGGCGGCGATCTAGGGCCTCCGAGCAATGCGCCTCGTCGATGAATTCTCGTTCGCTCCGAGCCCTTCGATGCATGCAGCATCGGGGGTTTCAGTGGGAAAAGATTCGACGAAATTTGGAAAGCTTTCCGGAAATCCTGGAAACTTTTCCAGCCTGCTCGGCCGGGAGGCGCTCGAACGCCTCGTCGCCTTTCTGCTGCGCTTGCATCCGCACAAGACCGCGGAAGCCGTGGAGGCCATCACATGCGGCGCCGTGAAGGCGGATCGCGTGCGCAAATGGCTCGCCCTGCAATGCGCGCCGGACTTTCTCGCCCTTCTCCATCTGATCCGCGCTTATGGCGCGGATTTTCTCGTCTTCGTCATTGGCGGCGACGCGCCCGAGAGTCTGCTCGAGGCCGCGATCGCCGAGCGGCGTGCGCGTTACCTCGAAAGCGTTCGAAAGCTCGAGGAAGAATTCGAGTCTCTGTCCAGTCGGTAATCCCGAGTTTCGACGTCACTCGAACGCGCGAGATTCCTCATGCGCAAATTCCGATTGCGCGCGGCCTTGGCCGCGTCGCTTCTGCGCGACCTTTTTCTCGGCTGCGCCTTGGCCGCGTCATGGCCGTTTCGGCGCGCGGCGCGCGGCTTCGACGCGCTCGCGCGCGCGCTCGCCTCCACAGCTTGCGACGCGTCGCCCGCCGCCGACGAGGATCTGAGCGCGCATTATATCGATACGAGGTCGCTGTAATGCCGGCGCTCATCAGCGTCGACGGCGTGAGGCTGCGCGCCTTCATCCTTCGTATCGAACGGCTCGCCGAAGAAAAGGACGCGATCTCGGCCGATATCAAAGACGTCTACGGCGAGGTCAAATCGGTCGGCTTCGATCCGAAGATCGTCCGCAAGATCGTCGCGCTTCGTCGCGTCGATAGAACCAAGCGCGAGGAAGAGGCCGAAATCCTCGACCTCTATCTGTCCGCGCTCGGCGATTTCATGGATACGCCGCTCGGCGAGGCCGCGAGGCGCGACGATGAGTGATCTCTTCGGCGCGGCGCGCCGCGCGAGCCGGCCGCGCGTGAAGCCGACGCGCGCCGAGATCGTCGAGCGCTTCGGCGTGAGCGATCTCAAATCGCCGCGCGCGCATCTGTGCTTTCGCTGCGGCGCGTCGACGGGCCTCGGTTTCGGCAGTCTTCATCGCGGAACGAAGATCGTCTTCGCCTGCAAAGAGCATTTCGGGGAGCTGCAATGAGCGGGCTCGCCCGATACGAGGCCGCCCGCGCGGCGCTCGCCGAGGCCTATCGCGTCGACGAAGCGAAAAAGATTCGCGATTCCGCGAAGGCGCTTCAGGAATATGCGCGCCAAGCCAAGGACGGCGATCTGATCGGCTGGGCGACGGAAATAAGGCTGCGCGCCGAGCGCAAGGCCGGCGAGCTGTTGCGGAGCATGGCCGAGACGGGCGAGCGCGTCAAAGGCGGCGATCCGAAGTCGCGGCCTGCGACTATGGCGACGCTCGCCGATCTCGGCGTATCGAAAACGCAGTCGAGCCGCTGGCAAAAGCTCGCCGAGCTGCCGAGTGCTGCGTTCGAGCGAAAGGTCGAAGCTGCAAAGCACGAAGCCGAGCGCGCGCTCGTCGCGACGCATGCCGAGCGCCAAGCCGAAAAGAAAGAGCGTCGCGCCGAGCGTGAGAAAGAACTCGGCGCGAGGATCTGCGCATGGCCGACGAAGCGCTACGGCGTCATTTATTGCGACCCCGCTTGGAAGGAAACGGCTTGGTCCGAGGAAACGGGCTATGACCGCGCGGCGGCCAATCATTATTCCGTGATGACGACGGAAGAGATCGCCGGGCTCGACGTCGCTTCGATCGCCGCGGACGATTGCGTTCTCGCCATGTGGGCGATCGCCGCGATGATCGTCGAGGCGCTGCGCGTGATGGAGTCTTACGGCTTCGCCTATGTCACGCAAATCGTGTGGGACAAGGGGCGCATCGGCCTCGGCCGTTGGGTGCGGACGCGCCACGAAATCCTTCTTATCGGCAAGCGCGGGAAGGTCGTTCCGCCGGCGCCCGGCGAACAGCCGGAATCGGTGATCGTCGCGCCGCCCGGCGCGCATAGCGCCAAGCCCGAAATCTTCGCCGAGCTGATCGAAAGGCTCTGGCCGACGCTGCCGAAAATCGAATTGAACCGCCGCGGGCCGGCGCGCGACGGGTGGGACGCCTGGGGGAACGAGGCGTCATGAGCGAACGCGTTCAGCTCTTTTCGCTCGCCGAGCAAATCGGGGCCGTCGATCGCGCGCGCCGGATCGTCGGCGGCGGCGCGCGCGTCCCCTCGCGCGCGGCCGAACGCGATTATGACGTCCAGGCGCTCGCCGCGGCGCTGCGAACGCTCCAATGGGTGCGACGGCACGAAGCCGAAATCCGCTCGGCTGTCGCGCCCAAGCAGCCGACCGACACGCCTGCGGCCGACGACGCGCGCGCGTCCGAGCAAGCCGCCACGCCGTGCGAGGATAAGGCGAAGCCTTGCGAATTCCCGCTCGCGCGGCGGGCGGCGATGCGCTGCGCCGAAGGCGCGTTTCAGAAATTCCTCGGCGTCGACACGCCCGAGGGCGCGGCGGACGCGCTGCGCCGCCGCTGCGATGTCGCAAGCCGCAAGGACTTCGATCGCGACGCCGCGGCGCGCGAGCGCTGGCGCGCCGTCGAAGTCGAATTCGGGGCATGGCTGCGCTGCGCCGGCGAGCCCAGCGGGAGCGCCGCGCCATGACCGCGCCGCGCATCGAAAGGCTCTCCGAAGGCGTGACGCTGTGGCTCGCCGATTGCCGGGAAATTTTGCCGCAACTCGGTCGCTTCGACGCCGTCGTGACCGATCCGCCCTATGGGCTCGGCGACAAGATGCAGGGCGGCACATGGGGCGCCAAGGCGGGCTTCAAGGAAATGGCCCGATGGGATCGCGCGCCCCCTGAAGAGCAGGTGCTCCGGGATCTGATCGGCCTATCGAAACATCAAATTTTCTGGGGCGGGCAATATTTCGCCCTTCCGCCCGCGCGATGTTGGCTGATCTGGAACAAGACCAATGCTGTTCCGACCATGGCGGATTTCGAGACTGCCTGGACCAATCTCGATCGACCTTCGAAGCGCTTCGACGCGCCGGTCGGCCGCGTCGAATATGGACATGCGACGCAAAAGCCGCTCCCGCTCATGATGTGGACGCTCGGCTTCGTCGCGAGCGCGCGAACGATTCTCGATCCGTTTTGCGGAACCGGAACGACCGGCGTCGCCGCCGTGAAGCTCGGACGTCGGTTTGTCGGAATCGAAATCGAGCCGAAATATTTCGAGGTCGCGCGCCGGCGTATCTCCGACGCGTTGCGCGAGCCCGATATGTTCGTCGCGCCGGTCGCGACGCCTCCGAAACAGGGGGCGCTCGACCTATGAGCATTCAAGCCATGAATTGGGCGCTCGGCAAGGAAACCGGAAGCCCTTCGGCGAAAGTCGTGCTGCTCACTTTGGCGAATTACGCCAATCAAAATGGCGCGGCCTTTCCGAGCCATGAGCAGCTCGCCGAGGAAACCGAGCAATCGACCGATACGGTCGCGCGGCGGCTTCGTGAACTCGCCAAGCTCGGGCTGATCTACCAGACATATCGCTACAGCTCGAACGCAAACGGCGGCCGGCGCAGCAATGAATATGTCGTGCTGCATGACGACCGCGCGCGCGGCTATGCGCGCGATCTCGGCTGGGAGGAGCTTAGCGATGGCGATGAAGAACAATTCGTGCGCGAGGCAGGCGAGCAGGCCGAGCGCGCGGCCGAAGCCGAAACGGCTTATGCCGCAAATTGCGGGTTAACCCCGGATGAGGTTAACCCGCAAATCGAGGGTAGGTTAACCCGCAATGGTGCGGGTTATTCTAAGGAAGACTCAAACCTAGAACCCAAACCTATACCCCCCTTACCCCCCAAGGGGGGCATGGGCGAGCGCGCTTCGCGCTTCGACGAGTTCAAAAAGGTTTGGCCGTTCGATCTCGTCGACCTCGTCGAGCCGGCTCGCCGGCTGTTCCTGCGGCTCTGCGACGAAGACCAGGCGCTCGCCGTCAAATGGGCGCCCTCCTACGTCGAGGCGTGCAAAGCGCAGACGCGCAAGCGGATGACCGCGGCCAATTGGCTGCGCGGCAAGGGCTGGCAGGCGTTCAACGCCAAGCCCGACACGGCGGCCGTGGCGACGGTGTTCATCCGCGAGGGCTCGCCGCAATGGCTGGCCTGGGAGCGTTGGCATCGCGAGGCCAAGGATGTCCGCATGCCGGGCGGCAAGCTCTTCGCCGTCGATATGAAGATCGGGCGCGGGCGATACGAGAAATCCGAATGGCCGCCGCCGAAGCCGAAGGACGGCGACGCCGCGTGAGGGCGTGCGCCGCATGTAGCGCGTTCGCGTCGTGGTTCGGGAGCGGCAAGGTTTTCGGGGGCCTTCAATGATGCGCTGGTATGTCGTCGAAGCATTCGAGGGAAAGGACTTCGACGTCTGTCTTCGGCTCGCCGCCGCGCGCTTCCGCGTCTGGCGCCCGATCGACGAGATCAAGATCAGCCGACGTTGGGCTGGCCGCAAGAGCGATCGCGTGACGAGAGCGATTCGCAAGGTTCCTCGCTTCGGACGTTATCTCTTCCTGGAGGTCGCCATGTCCGAGGCCATTCGATGGGCGATCTCCGCCACGCCCGGCGTTCGTGGATTCATCTGCGCGGCGGGCTCGAGCGAACCGGCTGCGGTCCCGAGCGAGCTGATTGAATTCTATCGCAATCATGCGCCGAAGCGCGACGCGCGCGGCAATTCGATCGGCAAGGGTGATCGCGTGCGGATCGCCGCCGGACCATTCGTCGATCATGAAGGAAGCGTCGTCGACATTGACAAGCGTGGAATCCTCCGCCTAGAAATTTGCATCTTCGGCAGTCCGACGCCCCTCATCATCGAAGTCGGACACGTCGAGCTTGTGGAGCAAGGCCAACGGCCTCCGATCGGGCTCGCCGTCAAAGCGCACTGCGGACGAAAGTCGGCGTGAGTGCGAAGCTTTCGACATTTCCCCTTGCTGTGAAGGGCTAGAGCCCATGGCCAAGGCCCCTCGCCTCGCCGGTCGGCGCGGCGCTGTTCCCGCGTCCGTCGTCGACGCGCGTCCGCAGAGCGACGCGGACTATGAGCGGCGACGTCGCGACGCTGCGCCGTGGCGCGCATGGTATGGGCTCGCGCGCTGGCGCGCCATTCGAGACGAGCAATTGGCGCGCGAGCCTTTGTGCCGCATGTGCCTCGCCGATGGTGTCGTCGTCGCCGCGAGCGTCTGCGATCATATCGAGCCGCATCGTGGCGACGCGAACAAGTTTTGGAACGGCCCCTTCCAATCGCTCTGCGCGTTCCACCACAATCGCGACAAGCAGCGCGAAGAGGCCGAGACGCGCCGCGGCTGACCTTCGCCGATCGCCGCCGCCGATCGCGAACAGCCCCAAGGGTGGGGGCGGTAAAACCTCCCGGCCCCCTCCCCCGCGACCGGTTGCTCAACTCCCGGCAAATCGCCGCGAAATCCGCGGAAATGTTTTTTTGGAGCGTCGAGAGGAACTTATGGGACGTCGTCGCGATCCGCCGGAGTTGCAGGCGGCGAAGGCCTATCCGGGCAAGCGGCGGTCGAAGACCGATCGCCAGATCGCCGACGCCGAGTCGCTCGCGTCACTGCTCGCGGCGGCTCCCGCCGAATCGGACGACACGCTCGCGCCGCCGTCGCTGCTCAATGACGGCCGTCTTCTCCCGGCGCTCACGATCTGGCGCGAATACGCGCCTCGCCTCGCGAAGCTGAACCTCTTCGCGCCGCTCGACCGCCATTCCTTCGCGATTTTCTGCGTCTATTACGCGGACTTCGTCGCCGCGCAGGCCGACATAAACAAAAACGGCTTCAGCCGGCTCGTCAAAACCGTCTCCGGCGACCGCATGCCGCGCAACAATCCCGCCGTCGATCGGCGCGACACGGCCGTCAAATTCATCCTCGAATTCTCGAAACGGTTCGGCCTCACGCCGCTCGACCGCCTCGACCTCATCGGCAAGCAGGCCGGCGGGCTCGCCGGGGGCCTCTTCGACCAGCCCGGCGCGCCCAAGCAGCCGTCCAAAGACGCGCCGCAGGCGGAAGACGGAATCGTCGGCCTCGCCAATCGCTTCGACTCGCCGCCGCCCGGCACTTATCAGTGAGCGCGCATGGACGTCGCGCTCCCGGCCGGCGAGGCCTCGGCCGCGGCGCTCGCCTGCGTCGCGGGCGACGCCTTCACGCCCGAGCCGGAATGGATCGTCAGGGCGTCGGCCCTCGGCTGGGAATGGCCGAGCATCACATGGCGCCGCGCCGCCCGCGTTCCCGGAGCATGGTTCGATGCGGCGAAGGCCGATGCGATCGTCGAGCTATGGCCGAAAATATTCCGTCTCACGGATGACCGCTTCGCCGGCGTCCCCTTCCGTCTTGCCTTCTGGCAGGAAATCACGGTCCGGATGCTCGTCGGCTGGAAGGTTCCCGTCGAGGTTCTCGACCCGCAAACGCATGAAAAGAGTTTCGAGCATGTCCGGCTGTTCCGCCGTCTCATGCTGTGGATTCCGCGCAAGAACGGCAAGAGCGAGTTTCTCGCCGCGCTCGCGCTTCTCTTTTGGGTGCTAGAGGGCGTCGTCGGCGGCCAGGGCTTCGTCTTCGCGCGAAACGAAGAGCAAGCGAAGATCATCTTCGACAAGATGAAGGCGATCGTCGTTCAAAACGACAGCCTGAAGTCGTCGATCGGCATTTTCCGTAAATCCCTATGGATTCCCGAATGTCGCGCCAGCTTTCAGCTTCTTCCGGGCAAGGTCGAGGGAAAGCACGGCCGCTCGCCGACCGTCTCGGTCGGCGACGAAATGCACGAATGGATTTCGCGCGAGCTGGCGACGACGCTGCGGCAGGGCATGGGCGCTCGTTTGCAGCCGATAGAGCTATTCGCGTCGACCGCGGGCTTGAAGAGCGCGCTCACCGGCTGGGAACTCTTCGATGAGAGTCAAAAAATTCTCGCCGGCCCGATCGCGCCGCCGACCGCCGAGGCCGACGAAGGCGCCGGCATTTACGAGCCGTCGACACTCGTCGTCATGTTCGCAGCCGGCGAGGATGACGACTGGCAAGACGAGGAAGTCTGGCGCCGCGTCAATCCGAACCTCGGCCTTTCGCCGACGCTCGACTTTCTGCGCGGAGAGGCGCGCATCGCGAAAGGCAATCCGCGCGCCGAGTCGCATTTTCGCCGCTACCATCTCAATCAATGGGTCGAGGCGATCTCGCGATGGCTCCCGATCAAGAAATGGGACGCTTGCGGCGAAAAAGACGGCTGGCGCCGCTTTTCGAAAGAGCTTCGCGGCAAAAGCTGCGTCGGCGGCTTCGACATATCGTCGACCATCGATATCACCGCGCTCATTTGGTGGTTTCTCCCGGAAGAGCCCGGCGACAAGGTCCGCCTCGTCGCGCGCTTCTGGGTTCCGGCCGACAATATCGACATCCGCTCCAAGCGAGACCGCGTCAATTACGACCGCTGGCTCCAAATGGGAGCGATCGAAGCGACGCCCGGCGATTACGTCGATCAATCCTATGTGCAAGCGGCGATCGTCGAGGGCCTCGAGCTCTATGATGTGCGCAGGATGGGCTATGATCCGTGGAATGCGACGAAGCTCTATACGGATCTTCAAAACGAAGGCGTCGACGCCGATCTCTTCTTGAAGGTCCGCCAAGGAATCCCCAGTCTCGGCGAGGCGTCGAAGGATTTCGAGCGTCTCGTCTTCGCCGGCCTGCTCGACCATGGCGGCCATCCGGTTTTGCGATGGATGGCGCAAAACGCGCTCGTTCGCTTCGACCGCAATATGAATTTCGCGCCGGACAAATCCAAATCGCGCGAGAAAATCGACGGCATAGCCGCCGCGATCAACGCCAATGTCGCCGCGATCAACGTGGCGCCCGCCGCCGGCTCCGGCTTCCTCGATTATTGAAGGCTCCGCATGTTCGGCTTCGGAAAGCGCGCGCGGCTGCGTCGCGAGATCGAAACCCTGCGCCTCGAGAAAGAGGCGCATGATCTGCGCGCCGCGGTTCAGAATTCGGGAACGACCGCGACCTATCCGCTCTCCGATCCGCTCGCCTTCGAAAAGCTGTTCGGCCCTCAGACGAATAACGTCTCGGCCGACAAAGCGCTCACCCATAGCGCCGTCTATGGGTGTGTCCGCCTGATCGCCGGCTGCATCTCGATGCTGCCCTTCGCTCTGTTCGACGAACACGACGACGGCCATCGCGTCCGCGACCGCAAGTCGCCGCTCGCGCGAATGCTCGACAGGCGGCCGAATTCCCGCCTTTCGGCATCCATGTTCTGGCGCTCTTCCGTCGCCGACATGCTGCTCAACGGCAACGGAATCGCATGGATCGAAAGGAAATCGTTCCGCGCCGCCGAGCCCTATGAGCTGCATCAGGTGCCGTGGGCGCGGACCGGCGTTCGTCTCGACAGCGTCGCAGGTCGGCCTTTGCAGGTCTATACGATGACTCTCGACGACGGGCGCATGATCGTCGCGCCGCAAGACGACGTCTTGCATATCCCCGGCTCGCCGATCTGGCAGATTTTCCGCGCCATGTCGCCACTTACCGCCTATGCGATGAGCGTCGGGATCGGGATTTCCGCCGACGCCTTCGCCAAGGCCTATTTCGACAACAGTTCGTCGCCGGACGGCTACATCACCTTTCCGAATGGCGTCGCCAAGGACACGCCCGACGAAATCCGCAAGCATTGGATGGCGAAGCATGGCTCCGACAATCGCTTCGCCGGGCCGGCGGTATTCACGAACGGCGGCGAGTTCAAAGAGCTGCGCATCAATGCCGCGGACGCGCAATTACTCGATACGCGCCGATTCAGCGTGGAGGATATCGCGACGCGCATCTTCGGCGTTCCGGCGCATCTCGCCGGACTGACCGACAAGGCCACGTCCTTCGGCAAGGGCCTCGAGGAACAGACGCAAGCGTTCGTCGATTTCACGCTCGGCCCGCATCTCTGCGCCATCGAAGACGAGGTGAACGAAAAGCTCGTTCCCGATGGAAAGGTCGCCGAATTCGACCGCGAAGGGTTCGTGCGCGGCGACATGAAGACGCGGATGGAAGCTTTCCAGATCGCGCTCGGCGGCAATAACGGCCCCGGCGTGATGACGGCGAATGAGGTTCGGCAAAAGCTCAATATGGGGCCGTCGACCGATCCGAGCGCCGACAAGCTCGTCACCTGGGAACGCAAGGCGCCGCAGATCGGACAGAACGGCGGCGCGTCAGCCGAGGAAAGCGCGAAGCCCGAGCCCCCGCCGCCCGAGCCGACGCAACAATCTTCATCCCGCCCGTCGCGAAAGTCGAGGAAGTGACGCCATGCCCATGCGCCGACTATTGAAACTGCTCGCCGCGAACGGCCCCGGCCGCAAGCCGAAAATCGTCAGAGGCTATGACCCTGATTGGGATGGCGACGACGATAGCAATCCGGCCTTCGATCCGGACCGCGACGGCGATGAAGCCTCGATCTATGTCTATGACGTGATCGGCGGTTGGGATCAGCCGACGACAGAGGAAATCGTGCGGGGCGTTCGCGCCCTCGCGGCGAAGACGATTCATCTGCGCATCAATTCGCCCGGCGGCCTCGTCTTCGAAGCGACGGCGATCAAGACCGCGCTCGAGCAGCATCCGGCGCGCGTCATCACCCATATCGACGGAATGGCCGCCTCGGCCGCGTCGACGCTCATGCTCGCCGGAGACGAGATCGAAATCGCGCCCGGCGGCTTCGTAATGATCCACAATCCCGAGTCGATGGCCTGGGGCGACGCCGACGAAATGCGAAGTTGCGCCGACATGCTCGACGCCATTCGGGATTCGATCGCGAGCCAATATGCGACTCGCGCGAGCCTTTCGGTCGAAGAGCTGACGGCCATGATGAAAGCCGAGACCTGGCTTTCGGCCGAACAGGCTGTCGAAATGAAATTCTGCGACCGTATCGCCGCCCGCACGGCGCAGGCGAGCAATCTGCGCCGCTTCGACCTCTCGGCTTACGACCATCCGCCGAAGGCGCTGCTCGCCCCGCCGCAGGCCGACCCTGTCGCCGCATATCTGAAGACCTCGCAAGAGCGTCACGCCCGCATGTTGCGGCTGTTCGAACGCGCCGCCTGATCTTTCCCCGCCTTTCCCTTTACCGGGAAATCGCCCCTTCACGGGGTCTCACACTCCGCCAAAGGAGCAATCTGCCATGTCGTCTCTGAAAAGTTTGCGCGAAGAGCGCGCCCGCAAGGTGACGGAATATAAGAATCTGGTCGAGTCGAAGGACTACACGAAGGAAATCGAGGCCAAAGCCGACGCGGTCTTGATCGAAATCGAGCTGATCGATGGCCAGATCAGCCGCGTTCAGAATTCCTTGACGCTCTCCGCCGACGACGCGACAGATTTCAACGCCCGCGCCGCGAGCGACAAGAACGGCAAGAGCGTCGACGAAAACGCGCATCGCGTCACGCAGGCGCGCGCCGCCTTCGCCAAGGCCTTGGCGCAGGGCGTCGCCGCACTCTCGGCCGAGGAAGCGGCGCTCGTCTCCGCCGCCGACCCCCGCAACCGCAATCGCGTCTTGAACATCGCCGAGGGCTCTTCCGCGACCGGCGGCGTTCTCGTTCCGACCATCGTCATGCCGACGCTGCTCGAATTCCTGAAGGCCTATGGCGGCATGCGCGTCGTCGCATGGATTCTCGCAACGGCCGGCGGCCAGCCCTTCACCTGGGGGACGACGGACGACACGGCGGCGGAAGGTGAGATCGTCGCTGAGAACGCCACGGCGGCCGACGACGATATCGCCTTCGGCTCCGTGTCGGTCGGCGCCTATAAATTCTCGTCGAAGACCATTCCAGTCTCGATGGAAATTCTTCAGGACGCGGCCATCAATGTCGAAGCCATCGTCTTGCGCGCGCTCGCCACGCGTGTCGCGCGCGGTCAGAACCGCTATTTCACGACGGGAACGGGAACGGGCCAGCCGCAGGGCGTCGTCACCGCAGCCTCGGTCGGCTATACGGCGCCGGTCGGCAATGCGACCTCGCTCGCCTATGACTTCTTCATGGAACTCTATCATTCGGTCGATCCGGCCTATCGCGCCTCGGCGAGCTGCGCATGGATGATGAACGATAAGACCTGGAAGGTGGTCAAAAAGCTCAAGGACGCCAATAATCGTCCGCTCTTCCTGCCCTCGCTCGAGGCGGTTTTCGCCGGCGGCGAGTCGACCGGCTATCAGATCGAAGGCAAGCCGATCGTCATCAATCAGCACATGGCGGACCTCGCGGCCAACTCGAAGTCCATCGCCTTCGGCGACTTCTCCAAATATTTGATCCGCGACGTCATGGACGTGCTCATCCTGCGTTTCACCGACTCCGCCTATGCGAAGAAGGGACAGGTGGGTTTCTTGGCCTGGGCGCGCGCCGACGGCCGCATGATCGACGCCAAGAATGCGACGACGTCGGCATGGGAATCGATCCGCACATTGCAGCAATCCGCCACCTGATCGCGCCGCGCCCGGCCGCGCGGCCGGGCGTCTCTTCCCTCGCGAAAACGAATCCGAGGAATCAGAACCGATGAAAATCAAGCTGCTCACATCGATCGCTGGCGCGCATCAATCGGACCTGCCCGGCGATATTGTCGACAAGCCCGACGACGTCGCGCGCGCATGGATCAAAGAGGGCCTCGCGATCGAAGCGCCGGAACAAGACATCGCGGCTGCGCGTGTCGCCGAGCTGTCCAAGGCGCTCGACGGTGTGACCGCCGAGCGCGAAGGCCTCGTCAAGCAGGCCGCGGACCTCGCCGGCAAGCTTGCCTCCGCCGTCAAGGAAAAGGCCGGCGCCGTCGCCGAGACCGAGGTCCATCGCAAGGCTGCCGATGCGGCGCGGACGCAGCGCGACGCCGTCGTCGAGACCTTCGAAAAATACAAGGTCGCGGCGTCCATGCGGCTGAAGGCCGCCGAGGATGAGCGCGACGATTTCAAGAGGCAGGCGGAAGCGCTGGCCGAGCAGCTCTCGACCAAGCTCGCCGAGCTGGCCGAGCAGCCCGCGACGAAGCCGACCGATCTGGCGAGCTGATCGGAGGCCATATGACCGGCGTCTATAATCTCGTCTCGTCGTCGTCGACGCCGATCGTCTCTCTCGCCGAGGCCAAGCGGCAAACGAACACGGTCGATTTCGGCGACGACGACGGATTGCTGACGGCGTTGCTGGACGTGGCGACGCAGCACTTCGACCTCGAGAACGGGATCATCGGCCGTCCGCTGCTCACGCAGGTTTGGGAATATACGGCGCCGCCGCCTCCGCTCGACAATGGCCGTTCCGATCCGCGCTTGCGCGGCCTGCCGGCGGCGACGGGCTTCGTCATCGATCGCGCGCCGCTGCAATCCGTCGACAAGGTCGAATATCTACAGGACGGCGTCTATCAGACGCTCGCGACCGGGCAATGGGTGACGCGGAAGATTTCGAAGGAGCTGACCTTCGTGCGTCTCGCCAAGGGCGTCGCATGGCCGCGCGTCGACGATGACGAGGCGGCATGGAAAATCACCCTATCGCTCGGCTATGGCGCGACGCCCGATCTTATCCCCGCGCCGATCCGTCACGCGGCGCTGCTCATGATCTCGCATCTCTATCAAAATCGCGAGGCCGTGACCGGCTTCGGCGCAGCGTTGCAGGAAACGCCGCTCGCCGTCGCCGCGCTTGTCGCGCCCTTCCGCTCGCCGAATTTCTGAAAGAGCTTTTTCGCATGCTCTCACCCGAAAACCGCTTCGCACTTTTCGGGAGCATGCGCTGATGCTCGCCGGACGCATGCGCTATTCGGTCACGATTCTGCGGCGCGCCGACGTCCCGGACAATCCGGGCGGCGTCGCGCGTGGCGATTTCGCCGACGCCTTCACGACGCGCGCATCATTCAAGCAGGCGTCGGGAGCGAAGGCGCTCGAGGCCGGGCTCGTCGAAGATCAGGCGCGCGGGCTGCTCAGAGTCTATGACTGCGCACAAAATCGCACGATCAACGCCGCCGATCGCATCCGCCTCGAGGGCGTCGAGTGGTCGATCGAAACGGTTGCGTTGCCGGACAAGGTCCGGCGCTTCATCGAAATCACGATCGCGCGCAAAATTGGGGGCTGAAAGGGAACGCTGCCCATTGATCGAGAGCGTAATATCACGTCAGAAAGAATTTTCGAAATTCCCCCAAAGCTTCGTTGCTATGTCCCCTTGAGATTGAAATGCCATCGCCCAACGAGAAAACAACAATATCCCTACTGTTGAACTGATTGCTTTTTCTATCGATAATATACCTGACTCGGTTTTTCACAATTTGGACGTGATCCGCACTCTTCACAAGGCAAAACTGTCCAAAGTCTTTGCAGAAATTTTTTCTACCAAACAACCTCTCAATGTCTCGATATATATCGGCATAAAGATTTCCCGGCGGCTGCGCGGCACCGTGCAAGTCAAAAGTGACCAAATACAACTTCAAGGCTCCGCTCCGATGTCAACGGCAAGAGGACGCGGGACCCAACTTACCTGCGAGTAGCTGACGGTCAAGTTGAACGTCTAAACGCACCCAAACCGAGACACCGCGTGCTCCCCCTCTTCACCATCGCCCGCTCGGCCTTCGCACTCTATGAGATAAGCGAAGCGACCGGCGTCATAGGCTTCGACGATTTCGCCGCCGCGCTCGGAAAGATCGCAGTCAAGATGGCGTTGAAGGCGCATCGCATCGACCGCGGCGCCCTCGACGACATGGTAGCGCTCGCGCAAGAGCGCGTTCCGCAGGCGACGGGCACGCTCTATTCGGGAATCGAGGGCGAGGAAACCGACGCTTTTTTCGAGTTTCGCGCTTCGGCGCAGCATGTCCGCGCGAACGGCAAGCTTTCCGCCGACTACGCGCATTTCGTCGAATTCGGAACGCATCCGCATGACGAGTCGGGGCCGGGCGGAACGAGCGCCTTCGCGAGCCGTCGGCGCAAGAGCGAGCGCCACGGCCATCCGGGAACCGAGGCGCAACCTTTCTTCTATCCGTCAGCGGACGAAGCGCTCGAACGTCGCGGGCTCGCCATGGAAGACGTGATCCCGGATGCGGCGGCCGAAGACGGTTGGGAACTCGGTTGAAGGGGAAATCCATGCCGAAGGTCAGAGTCGATCAATTGGCGATCGTCGTCGCGCGTCCGAGCGTGCATATCGTCTATCAGCCTGGCGAGCGCCTCGCGCCCGACGCGCATATAGAAGAGATCGTGCGGCAGGGAAAAGGCGAGCGCCTGACCTCGCGCGGCGACGAATTCCGAACCGAGCCGCAGGCCGACGCTTCCGAGCTGAGCGCGGAAATCCCGCAATGACGCCGCTCAAAGCGTTCAAGATCGCCGTCGTCGAGGCCTTGAAGGTCGACGCGGGCGTGGCGGCGATCGTCGGCGGCAAGATCTATGACGAGGTTCCCCGCGATCATCGCGGCGAGCCGACCGACGCCAATGCGCCTTTCGTCTATCTCGGACCGCTCGGCTGGCGTCGCCTCGAGCTGGGCTGCAATCCGGGATATGACGTCGCTTTGCGCCTCTATGCCGTGTCGACCAAGTTCGGCCGCGAAGAAGTTTGGGCGCTTCACGAAGCGATGCGCCTCGCATTCGACTTGAAGACGCTCACGCTCGCCGGCGGCCATCTCATGACGCCGTTTCGCACGATGGCGGGCGGCGACGTCATTGCGCTCCCGTCGCCGAAGGAATGCTTTCTCGACCTGCGGACGCAGCTCTCCGACGCAACCCCCTACCCCTGACCTCGAGAGAAAGGACACGGCGCCATGACCGCGAATCCCGTTCTGCCCTTGCCCGGCAATAAATTCTATCTGCTCGTCGGCGACGGCGCGACGCCGACCGAGGCTTTCACCTTTTTCTGCGTCGGAACCACGGTCGACTCCAAGCATGGCGCCGAAGTCGAAGACGCCTGGGCGGCGGATTGCGCCGATCCGACTGCGCTTCCGACGCGAACTAGCGCCGTCAAGGGGCTCACCTGGGATTTGACCGCGTCCGGCGTCTGCGACCCGTCGAAGACGCCCTATCAGCGCGTCATCACGGCTTACCGCGGCGGCGCGGCGCTCAATGTCCAGCTCATGCGAAACCTGCCGGGAACCTCCGGCGGCAATATCGAACAGGGCGCGTTCCTCGTCACAAATTGGACCGAGCAAAAGGCGGACAATGGCCTCGTGAAGTTCAATTGCGACTTCCACGGCCAAGGCAAGCCGACCGTGACGGCGAACGCATGAACGAGACGCTTCGTCACACTTCGATCCATCGCGATCTTGCCGGGCGGCGCCGCAAGCTCGAATTGCGGCTCGGCGAGATCGGCGAACTCGAGCGCATCTGCGGCGCGGGGATCGGCGCCATATTGCTGCGTCTCTCGACCATGCAATGGCGCTATGACGATATTCGCGAGACGATTCGCCTCGGGCTCCAGGGCGGCGGCGCGAGCGAGCCGGACGCGACGGCGATCGCGCTGCATTATCTCGACCCGCGGCCGAAAGGCGAGTTCCTCCAGCTCGCCGCCGATATTCTCAACGCCTGCGTCGTAGGCGTCGAGCCGGGAAAAGCGGAAGGGGAGACGGAAGAGAGCGACGCCCCGGCGACCTCTCCCCTTTCTATGAGATCGCCGGAGCGCTCCGAATGAGCCCGCGAGACGTCGACGCGATGACGCTCGCCGAATTCGACGCAATGCTTCGCGGCTTCGCGAAATCCCGTGGCGTGACGCTCGACGGCGCGCCATCGGAAGCGGACTATTTCGAAGCTCTGGCGGCTTTCCAGGCCGCCGGGCTCGCGTGAGGAAAAACCATGGCGTCGCCGAGCCGCGCTCTCGTTCTACGCTTCTCGACCGATCTCGAGCCCGCCAAGCGCGGGCTCGCCGATCTCGCCACGACGGCCAGAACGCAGCTCGCGACCGTCGCCGGCGCGGCGGTTTCCGCCGCGCGGACGCTCAACGCCACCAGCGCCAGCGTCGCGACGGCGTCGAGCGTCGTGACGCAAGGGCTGCAATTCTTCGCCGCCTATAAGCTCGCGCTGCTCGCCGCCACGGCGGGAATCGCCGCCTTCGGCGCCGCGGCCGACATTGCCGCCGATCAAGTCCAAAAATTGCAGGCCATCGCGCGGGGGTCCGAGGCCGCGGGCGTCTCGTCGACGTTTTTTCACGTGTGGCGCAATCAAGCGTCCGAACTCAATGTCGAAGTGAAATCGCTCGAACAAGCGCTCATTCACGCCAAGCAGGCGGTCCGCGAGACGGTCGACGACAATGGCAAGGATCGGATCAATTCGATCGGCCGTTTTCTCGATGAGCAGTATCGAGGCGGACGCGTCCAGGGGCGCGGCCTCGGCGACTATCTCGGCGCGGACACGAATGAGCAAAAGATTAACGCCGTGCTGACGGCGATGCGAGAACTGCTGGCGCGCGGGCGCGAGGTCGAGGCGCTCCATCTCGCGCAAATGCTGACCGGCGCGCCGGAGCTGGCCGAAAAGCTGACCGAGGCCGTGAAGGCCGGCAAGATGAAGATGACCGAGCTTGTCGGCGAGGCGCAGCGCGGCGGAACCGTCTTCGACGAAGACATGGTGAAGCGCGCCGACGAACTCGACGAACGCTTGCGCAAGGCCAAGGCCACAATGGCCGAGGGCCTCATGCCGGTCCTCAAAGACCTCGCCGGCCTCGGGCTCGACATAAAGGACGGCTGGGTAGGCGTCGAAGAGGTTCTCGCGCGCGTCGTCGTCTTGGCGGGAAAGCTCTACAGCGCCATCAAATCGCTCGGCGATCTCATCCCCGACGTCGGCAAGGGGCTCGAGAAATTCGGCGATTGGATTACGCCCAAGCTCGAGCGTCTCGGCGTCGTCGAGGATCGCGCCACGCGCGAGCGCAACATCGCGCGGGTCGGCTTGGAGCATCCCGGCGTTTGGGGCGGCGGCCTGACGGATGAGCAAACGCGCGCCGCGCTCGGCCTCGTCAATCCGCGCCGCAGCTCGATCGGCGTCGACCTCACGCCGACCGCCGGCGCGCTCGACGCCGCGCGAAACGCGCCCTTGCCGCCCGTGCGGCCGTCGCTCTCGGCGCTGGAATCGACCGGCTCCGCCGCTTCTTCGCGCGCTGCCCGCGCGCCGGCCGCAACGGCCGCAACGGCCGACCAAGTGGAAACCTATCTCGCGCAGCTCCGCAAGAGCGTCGACGTCTTGCAGGCCGAGGCCGATGCGCAAGGCAAATCGAACGTCGAGAAAGAGAAGGCCGTCGATCTCGCCCGCGCCGAAGCCGCAGCGCGCGAGCGCGGAACGCCTTTGACCGAGGCCGAGATTGCGCAGGTCGAGCGCCTCGCCGAGACGCACGCGAAGCTGCGCCAGCGTATCGACGACGCGGCCAAGGCCCAAGCCGCTGCGCGCGAACAGGCGCAGTTCTTCGGCAATGCGGCCTTCGACGCCATCGACAAGCTCTTGGAGCCGGGCGCGAAGTTCAATGACGTCCTGAAGTCGATCATCAAGACGTTCGAACAGGCCGCGTTGAAGGCGGCGCTGCTCGGTGAAGGTCCGCTCGCGTCGCTGTTCGGCACGCAAGGCCAGAACGGCAATATGGGGGGATTATTCGGGTCGATCGGCGGCCTCTTCTCCGGCGGCGTCAATTCGAACTTCATTGGCCAGCCGGCCGGCGCGGTCGGGCCGTTCCCGCAAAACGGCAGCGGGGATTTCTTTTCCTCGCTCTTTTCCGGCTTTTCGGGCCTCTTCGCGGACGGCGGCACGATTCCCGCCGGCGGTTGGGGCGTCGTCGGCGAGAATGGACCCGAGCCCATTTTCGCCGGCGCCATGCCGGTTTCGATCATGCCCAACGCGATGGCGCGCTCGGTCCTCGGCGCAGCGCCGAACGCCCGTAGCGCCGGCGCGTCGAGCACGACGCATAATTATATCGACTTCAACGTCACGACGCCCGACGCGGGCTCGTTCTCCCGATCCGAAGGGCAAATGACGGCGCTTCTGACGCAGGCGATCGCCCGCGGCCAACGCAATCTTTGAGAAAGCGCGCGAGCGGTCGAGCTGGCGCAGAGCGAGCGCACACAATGTCCGCCTTTCACGAAGTGCTCTTTCCCTGCGATATCGCGCTCGGGAGCCGCGGCGGCCCCGAGCGTCGCACGGATATCGTCACCATGCGGTCGGGTTTCGAAGAGCGCAATTCGATCTGGGCGAATTCGCGCCGGCGCTACAATGCGGGCTATGGCCTGCGCGACAAGGACGACGCCAAATTCGCCGCCGTCGTCCAGTTCTTCGAAGAGCGTCGCGGGCGGCTCTATGGCTTTCGCTGGCGCGATCGCTTCGACCTCTCTTCCGCGTCGACGCCCGGCGTCGCCGTCACGCCCGTCGATCAGCAGATCGGAACCGGTAACGGATCGGCGACGGCGTTTCAGCTCGTCAAAACCTATGGCGCGAGCTTCGCGCCCTATGCGCGGGCGATCAGAAAGCCGGTCCTGGGTAGCGTGCGGGTCGCGGTTAATGGCGTCGAATTGACGTCCGGCTGGGCCGTCGATCCGACGACGGGAACCGTCACCTTCGGAACGGCGCCCGCCTCCGGCGCCGTCGTCAAGGCCGGCTTTCAATTCGACGTGCCTGTCCGCTTCGATATCGACTATCTCGAAATCGATTACACGACATGGAAAGCGGGGCAGATACCGAATATTCCAGTGATTGAAGTCAGAATCTAAAAGAGGGCTTCCCGCGGCCCTTGCAAACGAGGCTGCTCTATGCAGCCTCGTTTGCATCGCCTGCTTCTACTCGACCTGCATCTTCGCTAGGGAACGAACGTCCTTAAACCACGAATTTTCTGAGCACATTAAGCCGCGACCCCAAATCAAAACCCATGACCCGTATCCATCTCCAACCAACAATGGCGTATCTTTTTCATTTTTTGCAACAATCTTCATTGTTTCCAATAGGTTATACCATCTTTCTGCAACGTCCTTCCAAATCTGAGACGTCTGCCGTTCTTGATTATACCAAATCAGCAATTCGCTAACTGAAATCTCTGCATATCCTCGGTCTACAACTCCTTCCAATCGCAATAGAAGCTCATTTTCATGACGGATGGCCATCTGCGCACTCCTGTGTGCCGCCGAAACAGCGCGGCATAAACACATTAGTAGCACGCTATTTTTTTAGCAAGCTTTTATTTTTAGGAAAGCTCAGATGTCACTGAAGCACGAAATTGTACCCACTCGCCGAGCGGAGTGATGCGACAATGAAGAATCTTTCACCGGCCTTCGTTCTTCATCTCGCAAGCGGTGCCACCACGCTCGCCTATTGCTGGCGCATCCGGCGTCGCGACGGCGTCATCCTCGGCTTCACCGAACATGACGAAAACATCGTCTATGCCGGAACGATATTCGAGGCGTCGAGCGGATTCACCGCGTCGCAAATTCAGCAAGGCCTCGGCCTCTCGATCGACAATTTCACCGCGTCGGGCGCGCTGTCGTCGCTGGCGATCAATGAGACCGACCTCCTCGCCGGCCGTTACGACGATGCGACGGTCGAATTGTTCTGGGTGAATTGGGCCGATCCGACGCAGGGCGTCACGATTTCGAAAGGCAATCTCGGCGAGGTCAAACGGCAGGGCCTCGCCTTCACGGCCGAATTTCGCTCTCTCAGCTCCCGCCTCAACCAGCCGGTCGGCGGAATCTATCAGCGAACCTGTTCGGCCGTGCTCGGCGATGCGAAATGCCGCGTCGATCTATCGAACCCGGCGATGCATGGAACCGCGCTCGCACAAACGACCGGGATCGTGCGGGATATCGTCGTCACGGGTCTATCGGCCTTCGCTTCGGACTGGTTTACCGATGGCGTCATGAGCTTCACCTCCGGAGCGAACAGCGGCCTTTCGTTCGAAATCAAGAACCATCTGCGCACGTCCGGCGTCGACATAATCGAATTGTGGAGTTCGCCGGAATTCGCGCTCGCGATCGGCGACGCCGCCAATGTCACGGTCGGCTGTCGAAAGACCTTCAACATCTGCAAATCGAAATTTCAGAACGGCGCGAATTTTCGCGGCTTTCCACATATCCCCGGAAACGATCGCGTGACCTCCATCGCGACGCGCGACACGCCCGGCATGGACGGGGGCTCCATCCTTGGCAATTGACGGCTCGCCGATCGCCCGCGCGCGCGTCTTGGAAATCGCGCGCGTATGGCTCGGGACTCCCTATCACCATCAAGCGGCCGTTCGCGGCGCAGGCTGCGATTGCCTCGGACTCGTTCGGGGCGTCTGGCGCGACCTCTATGAAGCCGAGCCGGAGACGCCGCCGCCCTATTCTCCGGACTGGGGCGAATATGGCGAGGTCGAATATCTGCTCGACGCCGCGAAGCGTCATATGGAGCCGATCGCGATCGCGGCGGCGCGCGAGGGCGACGTTCTCGCCTTTCGCATGCGCGATCGCTGCATGGCGAAGCATCTCGCGATCAAATCGGGCGACTGGACGATGATCCACGCGCAAAGCGACGATCGCGTCCGCGAGGTCGCTCTCAGCCCTTATTGGCGTCGCCATATCGTCGCCGCCTTCGCGTTTCCCGGCGTCGAGCCGTAGCCGGCGGGAACGAGCGCAGGAACTTCTCTTAATGGCGTCGCTCATTCTCGGCGGGATCGGCAATGCGATCACGCCCGGTCTCGGCATGGCGGCGAGCCTCGTCGGCGGCATCGGCCTGTCATTCGCCGGCCGCGCGCTCGCGTCGAAAAAGCAGAGCCCGCAAATTCAGGTGACGTTCGGACAGCATGTCCAGGACGTCTATCTCACGGGCTCGTCGGAAGGCGCGCCGGTCCGCAAGGCCTGGGGCCGCATGCGCTTCGGCGGAAATGTGATCTGGGCTTCGAACTTCAAAGAGTGGCAGGAAAATCAGGTCAATTGGACCGCAAACGCGTCGAGCGGCAAGGGCGGCGGCGGCGGAACGGCTTGGACGCCGTCGATCAATGTCATCTATCACGCCAATCTCTCCTTCGCCGTCGCCTTTTGCGAGGGCGGCTCGGGAACGTCGCTCGGCAGAGTATGGGCGGACGGCAAGGAACTCGACCTCGCGCAATTTACATGGCGCTTCTACAATGGTTCCGATCAGCAATTGCCGGACACATTCATCGAATCGATCGAAGGTTCCGGGAATGCGCCCGCCTATCGCGGGATCTGTTATCTCGTCTTCGAAAACATGGTCCTCGACAAGTTCGGGAACCGCATGCCGCAAATCACGGCGGAAATCGTCCGCATGCCGGAAATCCCGGATGCGGACGATCTGACGAATTGCCTGCGCTCGGTCTGCATGATTCCCGGCCTCGGCGAGTTCGTCTATGGCTGCCAAGTCTACAAGGCCGACGATTCTTACGGCCATACATGGGTGTTGAACGCGAATATCCTCGATCAGCGCGCCGATTTCTCGATCTCGCTCGATCAGCTCGCCGGCGCGAATGAGCTGCCCGCGACCGCTCCGCCCGTCCCGCCCTATAATCTCCCCTGGGGCGGAAACCCCGACCCGCCGACCGGCGGCAATTGGACCTCTTCGCAGGGCGCGCTCTCGGCGCCCGACGCCGTCTCGCTCGTCGTCAGTTGGTTCGGAACCGATCTGCGCTGCGGACAATGTCAGATCGTGCCGAAGGTCGAGAACGCTTCCGCCAATGTGAAGCCGAGCAATTGGCAGGTCGCCAATTATTGGCGCGAAGGAATCCCGTGGATCGGAACGCAAACCGCGCCCGTCGTCTCGCATATCTACCCGAGCCTCTTCGATCCGACCGGCGTCGGCGGCTCGGTCTCGACGGTCGGCGGCTCGGTTCCGGCCTTCGGCGGGACGCCGTCCGACGACACGGTCATGCAGGCGATTCAGGAAATCAAGCGCAGGGGCCTGCGCTGCGTCTTCTACCCCTTCGTCTCAATGGACGTCCCGCCCGGAAACACGCTTCCCGACCCCTATGGGGGCGCGAGCCAAGCCGTGTTTCCGTGGCGCGGGCGCATCACCTGCGACCCCGCGCCGGGGCGCAGCGGAACGGTTGACAAGACGAGCGCCTGCGCCACGCAGGTCGACGCCTTCTTCGCGCAATACAATGTCATGGTGTTGCACTACGCCAATCTTTGCGTCCAGGCCGCGACGACGGCGGCGCTCTCCGGCGGGACGCCCGCCATGGTCGACGCCTTCATCATCGGCAGCGAGCTTGTCGGCCTCACGCGCCTGCGCTCGTCGGCCGGCGACGGAACCTATCCCGCCGTCCAGCATTTGAAAGCCCTCGCGGCGCAGGTCCGCGCCATCCTCGGGCCTTCCGTCAAGATCGGCTACGCGGCCGATTGGAGCGAATATCACTCGCACCGCCCCGGCGACGGAACCAATGACGTGATCTTCAACATGGACCCGCTGTGGTCCGACGCGAACATAGATTTCATCGGAATCGACAATTACCTTCCGCTCTCCGATTGGAGGGACGTCGGCTCGAATGTCGACTATCACGCCGATGGTCCCGTCTCGCCTTACGACAAGAGCTATCTGAAGGCGAACATCGAAGGCGGCGAATATTTCGACTGGTATTATGCGAGCGACGCCGATCGGGCGGCGCAAACGCGAACGCCGATCGTCGACGGGCTCGCCGGCAAGCATTGGGTGTTCGCGAACAAGAATATTCGCGCATGGTGGTCGAGCGCCCATTACAGCCGGCCGGGCGGAAGCGAGAATGCCTCGCCCACGGCTTGGGTTCCGCAGTCGAAACCGATCTGGTTCACCGAGTTCGGCTGTCCGGCCGTCCATCTCGGGAGCAATCAGCCGAATGTCTTCGTCGACCCGAAATCGTCCGAGTCCTTTCTGCCCTATTTTTCGAACGGTTCGCGCGACGATGCGATGCAACGCGCCTATCTCGAGGCGATGCTGACCTATTGGCGCGATCATTCGCCCGTGTCCGGCGGCGGCGTGAGAATGGTCGATCCGCGCAACATGTTCGTGTGGTGTTGGGATGCGCGGCCGTTCCCCGACTTTCCGTCGAAGAATGCGACATGGCGCGACGGCGTCAATTACGAGCTCGGCCATTGGGTGAGCGGTCGCGCGCAAGAGGTTCCGGTCCGATGGATCATCGCCGAGCTGTGCGGCGCGGTCGGCCTTTCCGACTTCGACGCGTCGCGCATCGTCGGGCCGGGCTCGCTGTCGATCGGCTTCGCCTCCGATGGCGTGGTGTCGCCGCGCGACGTGCTCTCCGGCATAGAGGACGCCTATCAATTCGACGAAGTGGAGAGTGACGGAAAGATCGTCTTCGCGTCGCGCGGCTATGCGTCGACGCTCTCTCTTTCGATTGACGATCTCGTTCTCGACGGCGATGGCGACGTCGGCTATTCGCTCACGCGAGCACAGGAAACCGACCTTCCGGGCTCGCTCAAGCTCTCCTTCGTCGACGCTTATGCGAACTACGCGACCAGCTCGGCGACGGCGCGCCGTTCGATCGGAACCAGCGAGCGCATCGCGACGGCGCAGGTCGGCGTCGTTCTCGAATCGAACCAGGCGCAAAAGCTCGCCGCCAATCTCTTGCAACAGCAATGGGCGGCTCGCGAGACGGCGCAGGTCAAGCTGCCGCCGTCGAAGCTCGCGCTCGACCCCGGCGATTGCTTGTCGCTCGCGATCGACGGCGTCACGCGAAGCCTGCGGGTCAAGTCGATCGAAACCGGGCTCTATCGCGCGCTCGACCTCTATGGCTTCGATCCGGCGCTCGCGCGCGGACAGGGCGGCTCGTCGGGAAGCCCGCGCTCCGCTCCCTCGGCGAAGACCTATGGCGGCGTCATCGTCGAGTTCATGGATATCCCCTTGCTCAATTCGGATGATCCGAAGCCATGGGCGCCGCGCATCGCGGCCTATGCCTCGCCCTGGGCGGGCGTCTCGCTCTATCGCTCGAGCGGGGCCGGCTTTGCGCTCATCGGTCAGATCGCGAAGACGGCGGCGCTCGGCGAGCTGACGAGCCCGCTCTATTCGGGGCCGCGCTCGATTTGGGACAACGCCAACGCGGTCTATCTGCGCCTCTATGATACGAGCGTGCAAATGCTCTCGCTCACAGAGCTGCAAACGCTCTCCGGGCTCGGCGCGGTCGCCGTCAAGAATCCGGCGAATGGTCAGTGGGAAATCCTGCAATTCGTCAACGCGACATTGACCGGAGCCGGAACCTACAAGCTTACGAAGCTGTTGCGGGCGCAGCAAGGAACCGAATCCGGCATGGCCGATCCGGTTCCGGCCGGCGCGCGCATCGTCTTTCTCGACGCATCCTCGCTCGGCGTTCTCGATATGACGGTCGACCAACGCAATGTCACTCAGGCATTGCGCTACGGCCCGTCCGTCTATGCGATTACCGACGCGAGCTATGCGCAGTCGGATTTCAGCTTCTCCGGCGTCGGCCTGCGCCCCTATACGCCCTCGCATCTTTCAGCCGCATGGCAGGGAAGCGGCGATATCGCTCTGTCATGGGTGCGCCGCACGCGATTCGGCGGCGACTCGTGGGAGCCGATCGATGCGCCGCTGAACGAAGACGCCGAGGCCTATCAGGTCGATATTGCGAACGGGACGTCGATTGTTCGCACAATGAGCGCCGGCGCGCCGAGCGCGGTCTATTCGGCGGCGCAGCAAACGGCGGACTTCGGCGCGCCGATCGCCTCGCTCACATGGACCGTCTATCAAATCTCCACGATCTTCGGTCGGGGAACAGGTGCGAAGGCCGTCTCGACGCCTTGAGCTGCGCCCGCGCGAAACCTGGACGGTCGAGCAGCTCGAAGATCTGCGACGGCGTTGGTGGAGCGGCGAAAGCGCATGGCGTCTCTCGCAACATTTTTGGATCGGCGTCGGCGCGATCGAACGGCGCGTGCGCGCCTATGGCTTTGTTCGCTCGCCGCGCTTTCGTCGACGCTCGTCACGCGTTCCGAAGAAAGCGCAGCTCGCCGAAATGCGCGCGCTCTATGAGAACGGAACAGCGGCATGGGCGATCGCCGATCGATATGGCCGCGAGGCTGCCGATATTCACTATCTCGCACGGCGCCACGGCTGGGCGCGACCTGCGGGCCATAGAGAGAGGATCGTCTCGACGCGCCGGTGGGAGCCGACCGAGGCGCAGGCCGAATGGTTGCGCGCCAATTGGATTTCCGATCAGATGCGATGGGATTTCGAGCATCATTTGCGCGCGTCCATGGATTCCATCCGGCGCGCCGCGAAGAGAATGGGCCTTCCCGAGCGAACGCCAAGGGCGCTCGCCGAAGCGCGTTGCGCGAACAGCGACGCGCGCCGGCGGCAAGATATGGTGGTGCGCGCGATAAACGGCGGCGCATCCGTCGCCGATCTCGTCACGCATCTCGGCATGAAAGAAAACACTGCGCGGGCCTATCTGCAAAAGGCGCGCAAGCGCGGCGTGAAGGTGCGCTCGATTCAGTTGAAATGGTCGCCGACCGAAGAGGATCGCGCGACCGTCGCCGCCGGCTACAGGCTCGGGATTTTCATCAAGACGATTGCGCGGCTGCTCGGCGCGCCGGACCGCTGCTCGAAACATTGCGTGTTCGGCCTCGCCAAGCGCATGGGGCTCGACCATCGCAACATTCGCGCGAACGCGCTCAACGTGCTCTCGCCGGAATGTCTGGCGACCTATGCGCGCACGGTCGGAAACCCCGTCGACCTCGTCCAGAAATTCTATCGCATGTCGCGCCAAATGACCGAGCGCCAGGCGCTTCGCGCGCTCGACGACTACGCCGAGGCGCTGCGGCTCTTCCCCGAAATCGTCGCCTATCGGGAGCCGCTCAAAGGATATCGAACCGTCGAGCCGAGGCGCGCGCCGAGCAAAGCGATAGAAGCCCGACGCCTCGAGTTCGAACAGCATGGGGAAGCCTATGGCCTATCTCGACTCCGACATTCTGCCGATCGCTCCGCCGCGTGATCTCGCTTCGCGTCCGGCGGCATGGACTGGCGCTCTCGTCAATGCGCGCCTCGTCGAGGCCTTCGCGACATTGAAGCGTCTTCCCGAGAAGGATCGCCCGCGCGGCTTCCGCCCGGCGCTGTCTTTCGTCATCCGCGACACATTCGAGGATGGCGTCGCCGCCGAGGCCTTGCGCGATCGCAAAGCCTTCGCATGGTCGCAACCGCGGCCCTCGGCCGCGGCGATCTCGCGCATGGAAGAGGCGATCGAGTGGCCGTCGAAACATCTCGCCGCCGATCATGACGCGCGTCGCGCATTGCTGATCTTCGCCTATTGCAAGGGCTTCGGGCGCTCTTTCGCAAAATGCGTCGCGGCGAACGGTCTGAAGCGCGGCGACGTCGAGCGCGATCGGTTGCGCGGCGCGATGACGATCGCCGGCGCGCTCGCACGCGCGGCCGTTCCGATCCGCTGACGAGCGGCGGCGGCTCGCAAGCCAATCCGGTTCGCCAATCCGGCGAGCCGTGAGCGCGTTCGCATCGGGCGCGCTCTCTTTCCGAAGGGTGAAACATGACGAATGAGACGAGCGGCGCCCTCGCGCCGCAACGCGCTATCGCTTTGCCGAAATGGATCGAAGTCGCGCGCTCCTATATCGGGACGCATGAGGGCGTCGGCGCGAAAGACAATCCGAAAGTCGTCGAGCTATACGCGCTCGCCGGCCATCCCGAGGTCAAGCATGATTCCGTTCCATGGTGCGCCGCCTTCGTCGGCGCGTGCCTGCGCAAGGCGGGCTTGTCGTCGAGCGGAACGCTTTGGGCGCTCGATTACGCCAAATATGGCGACAAGCTCTCGACGCCGATCATCGGCGCGATTGCGACGAAGAAGCGCGACGGCGGCGGCCATGTCTTTTTCGTCGTCGACTTCGACGCGACTCATGTCTGGGGCCTCGGCGGCAATCAATCCGACGCCGTGAGCATCGCGGTCTATCCCCGCAACGTGATCCATTCCTATTCCTGGCCGCATGGCGTCGCCTTGCCGAAGGGAACGCATGACGGCGCCTTCCGCGTCGGCGCCGTCAAGGCCGGAAGCGAAGCGTGAAAGGGGGCGCGCCCATGTCCCCGATCAATTGGAAGCGCGTCGCGATCATCGTCGCGGCCGTCGTCGTCGTTTCACTCGCCGCGCCGCTGCTGCTTTATATCGGCGGCGTCGCGCGATTGGCGGCGACGGGACAATCCTTCGAATAGCCTGCCTTCGAATAGCCCGCCTCGGGCTTCGAATTCGCGGCGTCCCGGCCGAGCGCCCGCGAGCTGCTCTTTCCGGCCATTTTCCCAAATCTCGAAAGGTAAAGTCATGAAACGCAACGTGCTCTCGGCGGGCGCGGCGATCGCCGCCGCATGCTCGCTCGCGCTCTGCGCGGCTCCCGCCGCGGCCGAGGCGGCCGCGCCGGCCGCGAACGTCGTGTCCATTCCCTGGGGCGATTGGCTGTCCTCTCTGCTCGTCTCGTCGGTCGGCCTCGTCGTCGCCGTCGTGAGCTGGGCGCTGCGCGGCGCGCCGGCGGCGCTGCGCGCCTATCTGACCAATGACGCGATCTCCAAAGCCGCGAACTACGTCATTGCGACCGAGGTCGGGCTCATCAAGGGCAAAACGGTCGAAATCGGCGTCGCCAATGACCTGATCGTGTCGGTCGCCTCGCGCGTCATTGCGAACGAGCCGCGAATCGCCAAATGGGCCGGCGACCTGCTCGAACCGCTGATCGTGGCCGAGCTGTCGAAGCTCGGCGTCATCCCGGCCGAGGCGGACGCCGCGGCCCTCGGCCTTCCGGCGGCGACGTGAGCTTTCTCACGAGTTTGGTCGGCGCGTTGTTCTCTTCGCTCTTTCAGGCCGTCGCTTCGGCCTGGGTGGGCGATCGGCAACGCGCCGACACGGCGAGCGGCCACGAACGCGCGGGCGCCGCCGAAGCCGCCAATGAAACGCAACAAGCGATAGCCGAGACTGCCGATGCGCGCGCGAGCCTTCCTTCTGAGCCTGACGATCCCGATTCTCTCGCTCGCAGCCTGCGACGACGGCGCGCCGCCGCCGATCGCGGCGGTCAGGGCCGTGACGGCGCAGGCGACGCCTGAAGCCCGAAAGGCCGAGATCAAGCGCCAGCTCGCGCGCATCTGTCCGACGCCCCTCGGCGATGCGGACCTCGAGCGGGCCGCGGCCTTCGTCGAGACGCATCGCGACAAGGACGCCGTCGCGGTCGTCCGCGACCTCTCGCGTCTCGACGCCGAGGCGCGGATCTGCCGCAGGCTCCCGATCCAATAAGGTCAAGCTGGGGGAATGAATGCAAAATGACGCCTATCATATTGCGCCGATCGTCGGATCGGCGGCGGGGGCCGGCGTGAGTGCCCTATTGCTCAACGGCCCCTGGCCGCTGCGTCTCGTCGCCGGCCTCGCCGGCGGCGCCTTCGCCTTCGTTGGAACGCCGATCTTCGCCCCGCTCGTCGGGGCCGGGCTCGCGTCGCTCTACAGTTGGGCGGGGCTCGACCCGGCGACGATTCAAGTCGATGCGGTCCCCGGATTTACCGGCTTCGTCCTCGGCCTGACCGGCATCGACATTTGCCGTTGGCTGATCGAGCGAACTAAGTTCGGGCTGTCAGTCATCAAAATTCCATGCTTTCGTCGAGAGGAATGAGTCCCGTGCTTCAACGAACCGCCAGGAAGCCGGGGCCCTCGTGCCGGATTTCGGAAAAGCGTGACAATGTCCACATTTTGAATCATTGGTTAGGATTTTGAGGTACCGCTTCAAACATGCATTTAGGGAATTGCGATTTTAGATTTCATAGTGGAATCAACGGCACAAGCACCAGTGGGGTAGAATTTGACACAGGAAGAAATCAGGGAGGCGGTCGCGGCCGAACTGAAAAACGCCGCGCCGAATTGGCTCCGCATCGAGCAGCTGAGCCGCCGACTCGTCGAGTCCGATCCGGACAGTGTTCGGTTCGTAGTTGATGCTGGGCATATAAACCGTTTGGGCGCAGAACTTGTTGGCAAGCAAGACACTGCGCTCTCTGAGCTCATCAAAAATGCTTACGACTCTGATTCCACTCAGGTCTCAATTACCTTCAGCAACTGCAACCGTCCCGGCGGCGCCTTAGCGATCGTCGATAATGGCTCAGGAATGCAAGATGACGTCATTCGCTCAAGTTGGATGAGGATTTCAACGGCGGCAAAAATCGACCAACCTCGCTCGCCTCTCTTCAACCGCGTGCGCGCCGGCAGAAAGGGGATTGGACGTTTTTCTGTGCAAAGACTTGGAAAAAAGTTGCAGCTAGAATCCCGCCCAAGGGGACTACCTTTTGGCTTCCGAGTAGCCTTCAATTGGGATGAGGAGTTCCGCGCAGGGCGGGATCTAAATGAGGTATTTAGCAAAATACATCGCTTCGACAAAGAAGCAGATGATTGCGGAACAACCTTAAGAATTATGGACCTTAGGGACGCGTGGAGCGACTCAGCGCTTGCCAAAGTATGGCGCTCTGTACTTCTTCTTCAGCCTCCATTTCCTATCTCTCGCTTATCAACAAAAATTAGCCAACGGGTAGACCCGGGTTTTGCAGTTACGATAAACGGAATCACACGCGACCAAAAGAGATCAGAATATTCGATCGAATCGGAGTTTTTATCTCAGGCTTTCGCAACAATAACTGCCACCATTGACGAGGATGGAAATGCTGCGGCTAATGTATCAGCTCCGAAGCTGATGTTAAATGATATTCAAAAAATGGATCAGCATTATCTTATAACAGGACCAGTATCTCTAACCGCATCATATTTTATTTACCACAGTAATACGTTGTCCGGAATGAAAATGGCGACCGCCGCCGAGCTTGGTAGAAGTTTTGGTGGAATACGAGTTTACCGGGATGGCTTTCGTGTCCTCCCCTATGGCGAGTCGACCGACGATTGGCTTGAACTCGACCGAGACGTCTCACGTCGAGAATTATTAGTCCCGGCCAACAATCGTAATTTTTTCGGCCATGTCGAACTCCACACCGTTGAAAACCCGCTCTTCGAGGAGACCAGCAGCCGCGAAGGTCTACTTGAAAACGAGGCATTTCTTGAGTTGAAGAGCTTTGTTCGTAACGCCGTCGAATGGGCCGTGAAACGTGTGGCCCACTCTCGCAATCGGAAGCAAGATGCAGGTCAGCGTAATTTCGTCGCGGAACCACGTAAGCCGTCTGAGTTCCTTCGGACATTGCGGGAGAATCAGGATCGGACTTTGCGGGAGAGCCCGGACCCTCGCGCCGCGCAACGCGATCTGGTCGTCGCCGAGCACATGCTCGCGCAAGCTGAAGCGATCGCGGCCGAGTATGAGAACCAGGTAGACAAAGAACGAGCAGCTTCTCTCGAATATGAAGAGATGCTCAGACTGCTCGCGTCGCTCGGACTTTCGATCACTGTATTTAGCCACGAGGTCAAGGGGGCTCGTGACGCGATGCGTGCAAGACTCGATCTTTTGGAGGATGCAATCGCGGGAGTGCGAGATGATTGCCCAAAAGCGCCGTTAGAGCGTCAGTTCCTGGAAATGAAAAGGGCGGCAGATCGAATGTTTGACATTGGTGGATATATTGGGAAGCTAATGTCAACTACGGAGAGTAGAGAACTTCACTCATTGTCGGTTCTAGGCGCACTGCGTCGCTTTGCGGAGCAGTTCTCGGAATACATGAAGCGGCAAGGTGTGAGTTTTAAAGTGGAAGTCGATCCGGCGACACTTCGGACAATCCCGATGCACAGCAGCGAATTAGATGCTGTGCTACTTAATTTTCTAACCAACTCCATAAAATCGATGCGGAAGGCACGGGTAAGTGATAGGGGGGTTCGCTTAGATGGCCATCGCGACGGTCGCCACGTCGTCATAGGCTTTGAGGACAGAGGACCAGGTGTCCCGCTCGCAGATCGAGAACGTATATTCGACGCTTTCTTCACCACAACGATGGCGGCGGAGGACGATGGAGTGACGGGACCCGGGACTGGTCTGGGCCTCAAAATCGTCGCAGATATTGCGGCTAGCTACGGCGGATCTGTACGCGTAGTCGAAGCAACCGAGGGATATGGCTGCCGCTTTGAATTTCGCGTCCTTGCATTTCTGGAGGAATCTTGACCTACATCGGTGTGCTCGTCGACGATCAAGAGTCTGTTTACGCTGAGACGTTGTCGTCAGGCGCTCTTCACTTCGACGCAATAGATATGACAGAACTCACCTTGCTAGCGCGCAAAATCATCGACAAAAACCCGATGATAGTTGCCTTAGATTATAGACTCGACGAGGCTCCTGACGGTTTAAATTCCGAGCAGACTTTCAAGGGCAGCGCACTTGGTCAACATCTACGCGATATCGCAGTGGAGCGCCCGAGTCGAGATTTTGCGCTCGTGCTCGTGTCTGCAGAAACTAAAATAAAAAGCCTGTATCGGCCCGACAAAACTGCTCATGACTTGTTCGATAGAGTCTACGTTAAAGAGGATATCAATAACTATCGCGAGAGGACGCGGAAACAATTAGTGAGTCTCTGTAAAGGTTACGAAAAACTTCGAGCCGCGGATGGGTACTACGACTTACATCAGCTCTTGGACGGCATAGAGAATGATCGCCCCTTTATAGATGTTCAAGAATTAAGGACCAAGGTTTCTGAGGCGAAGGCACCGCACGTCATATCGCGGATCGTTTTCGGACTGATCGATCGCCCCGGGCTGCTCATCGAAATCGAGGACGTGTGCGCACATCTCGGGATCGACATTCGTCACCAGGACACGATCGCCAAATTTTTAGATACTGCTGGCATCAGATATACTGGGATCTTTGGGGATGGCTGGAAGCGGTGGTGGTTGAACCGACTGGAAGATTGGGCGACCACCCATTTCGGTCGACGCGCCACTGGCTTACCTGCATCAGCCCGTGCAAAAATTCTCTCAGATTTAACGGGCGAATGCCTTGAACCAGCGAGGTCACCTTGGAATAATTCAGGTGAGGAGTTCATCGCTTTTGCGTGTGCTTGTTGTCGTCGAGGCACAGAGTTGCGCCACTCGGTTGCGGCCTTTGAGCCAATGCTGCCCCGCTATGCTACCCGGCGTCGTATATGCTGGGACTGCATTCAGACTGACCGACATGAAAGCGGCGATATATCTTTCATTGTCGAAGATGTTGACAAGGAGTTGGCAAATAAGGTGAAGACGAGGGAACGATCCGAATAAAAGGGGTTCGATTTTCATGGTTGTCAAGGCTTCCGACGCAGGCACCGCTCTTAGTACCGTTGCACACATCCTGGTCACTCATGACGTAGTTCAGCCTGAAGGCTTCAACGCTCTTTTGAGAGTCGCGAGAGATATCGGGCGTGAGAAGAATGCTGTCAGCTGGTCAGTTTCAGTGGATAGAGGAGACCCGATCCTATTCAAGAAAACTAAGGATCGTTCAAACAATTGGATCACGCCTGCTATTGTTTCAAAGGGCATCGAAATAGCGCAGAGCGATGAAATACAACTTCCATTCAAGGCCTTGGACATTGCATTGGAGATCGATGATGACTTTAACAATCCAGTTTCCCGCTGGCATCTTGATTTAGCGAATAAGCAAGAAGGTGCTTACCAATCGGGGCCGATCACGCATCTGCAGTATGGCGGGCATCATCATGCTGCCCGGGCGCACGATCATCCACTCAAGGTACCACGCTGGTGCCATCCGCCGATGGAGGTCGCGCTCCTTTGCGAGGTCGTTGCTGCGAACTTTTATGAGGAGGATTGGCTAAAACTACGGGAAGATCCGAACTGGTGCGACGCAATTTCGCTGTACGAACGGCTATGCTACTCTCATTATGTAGATCAGCTCCAAAATAGCCTCTTCGTCAGTTCAACAACCGCTCTAAATCGAATGTGGGCTAGCAGCCATGACTAGCTTTCTTTAAGCTTCGGTTCGGACGACGGCGACGCCGCACTCGTTCTAAAATTCGAGAGAGCCGCGCAGAAACTGCCTTCCAATCGTCCTGCAAGGTTGCGCCGTAGATAAGCGCATCTGCGCGCTGCATCGCGGAGGATCGATCACTTGCCCTCAGATCCTTATCGATTGCCCTGAATGCCTTATCGAGTGTGCTCGCTTTAACCTTCGGGAGTAGGATCATAATTTCTTCGGCTTCCCTAGGTTCGTGTTTCAACACCCCGGAGCCATAGCGGCGCCCGACGAGTTCCGCGGAGAGTTGAGAGAATGTGGTTAGGATCGAAACGGCCGCGAGTTGCCATTGATACAAAATACTCATACTTTCCTTAAAGTAGACTCGATGAATTGTGTTTGTGCAAGTCAGCCCATCTGGATTCAAGATAAGTCGTGGGCCGAATTGATGCATAACTGGGAAAAATGCATCTGGAATCTTCCCATCATCTATTTTAGACCATATCTGCCGCTTCTTGAATGTGCTAATGCTTTCTCTTTGTTCATCTGGAAATGTTTTAAGGTATGCTTCGATTCCAGGACCTCCCGTTTTGCCGTCACTGTCTACAAGATGACCACGGCCTCCCAAAGCGAGGTAACGAGCGTGATCTTGAAGCGTCAAACTTGCTCCAGGGGCGGCAACAAGCTTCGCGAGTATGGGCTTGCAGTCGCTATTCTCAAGCCCGACCGCTTTTCTTTTTTCTTCGGTGAGAACGAAAAAATCGTTCGCGCCAGTAACCAGTCCAATTCGAACGGACGCGATCTCGCCCAACTTTTTGCAGGCGCCCGACTCCGCCAATTTCGTAAAAAGCCGATGCTCCGCGTTGCTCAAACAAAGTGCTGCCGGCCGGCCATCAGCCGGGCGGCCTCTCCAAACTCCAGAATCCCATTTGTCGATCAGTTGCGAGAGTTTGCCAAAAGTCTGTGCTTCCCCGAGTTCGATCTGAGAGGACGAGCAATTGTCGCGATAGCCATCCGCCAATAAAATCACAGTCTCTTCGTCGGTGCCTGCCTCTAAAAAGATTCGCTCACGTAGGACGAACGCTGCGACGCGTCTGAAATTAGTCGCGAGATAGGTGCGGATTGACTGACCGTAGTCGGCTTGGAGAAAGGCTCCGGGGAGAACCCATGCCATCCGCCCCTTGTCTTCTAAGAATGACAACGCATGCGCTACAAAATAAGCCCAAAGGCTCGCCCGCCCGCTGACTCCTTCTATCGCCCATGATCGATTCGAAAGAGATTGGCGGCGTTCCGTGCAAATTTCCTGGTAGGGGATGTAAGGAGGATTCGCCAGAATCGTAGAGAAGCGGCCAGGCCATTCGCCGCTATGCTGCATATCGAGGAAGTCGGTTTGCACGAAGCGCTTCAGGTCAACCGGCCCACTGAAGATTTCCGCGAGGTAGGTGAATGCCACCGGGTCGACATCGCAGCCATAGATCTGTTGGCGCGGCTCATGGCACCCCAAATCAGTGAGGCGTTTTTTCGCAGACTGGAGAAAGCCACAGCCCCCAAAGCTCGGCTCTAACACGGTGTCGGTTGAAGAGCGGATCGCCCAATTGGAGAGAATCTCGCTAAGTGGTTCGGGCGTGTAAAAGGCTCCGATTTTCCGTCGATCCTCTAGAAGCCGGTCGCCGTGCCGCGCTTCCCCGCTTGTCCGTAAACCGCCGCTCAAACGATTCCACCCAGTCCGCTCGAAAATCACTCCCAATTGCAGAATGCTTTTTTTTTGCTACTCGGGCAATAGCGAGCTGCTACGAGCTTCTGAATCGCTTGCGAAACGTCCTCCCTTGAATCCTATCGCTTCTTCCTCCTCGCTATAGCGACGTACGCGAGCCGAACGTCCAAGCGTCGAGGTCACCAGATCTCTTACGTCAAGATCAGATCTGCGCCGATTCGTTCTGGTTTTTGAGAGCTCACGTCGTCGGCCTACCCGAATATTCAGCTAGCACCCTTAACGGCCTGCCGTTGTCGCGAACCTTCTATCGGACCTCCGCTGACGAATGCCAAAGGGTGGGACATGGTCGTTGACCCTTCTTTGATATTATTAGATTATTCCGTCAGCAGAAAGACGCAGGATTTCTGCCCAACCCGTTGAAGCACAACAGAATGTCTAGTCCCTCCACTCCTGCCAGCTCCTCCCAAAATTCCGCCCAACAAAGATCGCGCAGCCGGGCTTTCGGCGAAGCGCGATATCGAAGCGCATTTCGTGATCGGGATGTTTCGATGCGTTCCATACTCGCCAGCGCCGCCATTCTCGCTTTTCTGATTTCCGCCGGGACGGCGCACGCTTGTGGCGGCGGCGATCCGACGCCCGGACGCTGGTCGCTCGATCAGAGGAGCTACGCCGAGCAGAACGGCATGCCCTTCCTCGATCCGGGCAATGACACCCGTCTCAATCTCCTCTTTCTGATGATCGACGCCGATCCGGCGCTGCGGCCGAAGGACGAGGCGATTTCAAAGGGCGAGGAGAAGCTCGACTTCTATTCCTCTGTGCTGTTCTCGCGGCCCGATTTCACCGACGCCTGCCGAAAAGGCGCGGCGGCGCGCGACCGCAAGGACGAAGCCGCGAGCGCTTTCGCCGATGGCGAGGGAACGCGCTGCGTTTCCATAGAGTCGGGCCGGGCCGCCTTTACGGCGGCGGTCGAGGCGGAGCCCGCGCTTTCCGTCGAAGAGCGGCGGGCGTTGACGGCGGCGCGGGAGAAGATCGCCCCCTCCTGCCGCAATGAGAAAGCCGACGCGGCGGCGCAGAATGCGCTCGCGCAAATCGCGCCCTCCGCCGCCGGGCAGGAATTCGCTTCCTATCTCATCGGCGCCGACGCCTTCTACGAAGGCGATTTCGATCGCGCGCTGGAGCGTTTCGGCAAGCTCGAATCGGCGCGCAACGCCTGGCTGCGCGAGGCGGCGCGTTACATGACCGCCCGCGCCCTGCTCAACAAGGCGCAGATCGGCGCCTTCGCCGACTTCGACGGCACCGCGACGCCCAATGTGACCGATCGCGCCACTCTCACCGCGGCGCAGGCCGCCTTCCAGGCCTATCTGAAATCCTATCCCACGGGGCGCTACGCGGCCTCGGCGCAAGGACTGTTGCGGCGCGTTTATTGGCTGGCGGCGGATGACGAGCGCCTCGCCGCCGAATATGGGCGGCAGATCTCGCAAGGGAGCGGCGCCAAGGTCGGGCTCGACGGCGTCGATCTGGCGCAGGAGATCGACGCCAAATATCTGTCCGCCGCCAAAGACCATGCGAGCCGCGAGCCGATTCTGCTGGCGACGCAGGATCTGATGAAGCTGCGCTCCGACGGCAAGGAGACGCATCTTGCCGCCGCGGAGCTGGACGCGCAGGCGCAGGCCTTCGCCGGACGCGAGGATCTCTTCGGCTTTCTGAAAGCCGCGCGCGCCTATTACGCCGACGCCGATTTTGCGGCGACGCTGCAGGCGCTGGGAGCGCCGGTCGCGGCGCCGCGCTCCTATCTCGCTTTCAGCCGTGAGACTTTGCGCGGTCAGGCGCTGATGGCCTCGGGGCAATATCCACAGGCGATCGAGCATTGGACGAAGCTGCGCGGAACCGTCTCCAATCCCTTGTGGAAAGAGGCGATCGAGCTGGGCCTCGCGCTGAGCTATGAGCGCGCCGGCATGGCGAACAAGGTTTTCCTGCCGGAGACGCGGCTCTCCTCGCCACGCATTCGCGCGATCCTGCTGCGCCACACGGCCGGGCCGATCCTGCTGCGCATGGCCGTGGCCGATCCGCAGGCGAGCGCGGAGGAGCGCAAGCTCGCCCGCTTCCTGCTCCTCTACAAGGAGGCGACGCGCGGCCAATATGCGAATTTCCTGCGCGACTTTTCGGCTGAAGGACTCGCGCAGGACGACGCCGCGGCGCCGGAGGTCTCCGATCTTCCCAAATCGGCGATCTTCCTCTCCTCGCCCGCCAATGAGCCCTATAAATGCCCGGCGCCCAAGGCGGTGGTGGCGGAACTCGCCGCCGATCCACGCTCCGCGCATGGCCTGCTCTGCCTCGGCGATTTCGTCCGCCACTCGGGCTTCGCCCGTTTCGACGCCTGGCGTCCGGCGGCGGACGAGCTGGGCGGCGCCAAGGCGATTTTCCCCGGCGAACCTTTCTCGCGGGGCGATGTCTATCAGCGGCTGATCGCCGATCCGGCGACCAAGGACGCCGACAGAGCCTATGCGCTCTACCGCGCGATCAACTGCTATGCGCCGGCGGGCAGCAATGATTGCGGCGGCAAGGATGTCGACAAGGCGCAGCGAAAAGCCTGGTTCCAAACGCTGAAGTCACGCTATGGCGCGACGCAATGGGCGCGCGGGCTGCAATATTACTGGTGAGATCGCGGGTTCTTCTCCTCGCGCTCTGCGCGCTGCTCTGTGCGTCTCCGGCAATGGCCGAGCCTCTCGTGCGGGCGGCGGATCATGACGCTTTCTGGCTGTGGGCCGGCGTCAAAGGACGCGCCGAGCTCGCCGCGGCGAAAACCATCTATCTCCATTCGGGCGAGATCGGGCCGGATCGCGACGGCTTTGTTCGCATGAAGGCGCAAGGCGGCGTAGAGCCCGGCCCGCACAAGGCCGCTCTCTGGCTCGCCTATCGCATCCGCAGCCTCGATTGGCCGCCGGAGATCGTCGCCCAAATTCGCCGCCGTCTGGATGCCTGGCGCGCACAGCCGGGCGGCGTCGCCGGCGTGCAGATCGATTTCGACGCTGCGACGCGCGGCTTGCAGAATTACGCCACCTTCCTGCGCACGCTGCGGCGAGAGCTGCCTCGAAACTGCGCGCTCGGCGTCACCGGGCTCATGGATTGGGCGTCTCAGGCCTCGCCCGAGGATTTGAACGCGCTTTCGGGAAGCGTCGACGAGCTCGTTTTCCAGACCTACAAAGGCGCGCAGACGGTCGAGAATATCGACGCCTATCTGGCGCGGCTCTCGCGGCTTCGCATTCCCTTCCGGCTCGGCCTCGCCGAAGGGGCCCGATGGGCGCCTCCGGCCGCTCTGGCGAAGCGGCCGAATTTTCTCGGCTATGTGGTGTTTCTGCGCAATCGCGCCGCGCCATGAGCGATCGGCTCACGCCTTGGGAAGCAGCCCGCGCAGACGCTCCGCCCCTTCCAGCGCCGGACGGCGCGGCGGACCTCCCGGCGGGAATCCCCCCGGCGGCGGTCCGGCGAAACGATCGCCGCGTGGCTGCAGGAAGGGTGGAGGCGGCACGGCGCGCACCGTCTTGCGGTCGATCCGCGCGCGCAAGAACACGACATAACGGCCGGCCGCCTCGCGCAGCTCGCCACGAGTCGTCTCGCCCGCGGCGAGCGCTATGCCGTCGGTCGAGTTGAGCGTGTCGCGCAGCCGCCCGCGCGCATAATCGCCGAGATTGGCGTAGAGGAACTCGCTCAGCGCGTCCGGCAGGAAAATCTGCGAGGTGAGACGCGCCGTTCCGCCGTCGATGATCTTGAAATGAATATGGGTGGTGCGGCCGGGATACCAGCCCGGATAGACGCTGGAAAAGCGCGCGCGTCCGTCCGCTCCCGCGATCTGGCTTCCGCGCAGAAAGGTCTTGCCGGAGAGATCGAGCCGCCCATCCTCGCCCTGGCCGGGGAAGCCGGAATAGCGCCCCTGCGCGTCGCAATGCCAAACATCGATTCGGGCGCCGGGCAGCGGCGCGCCGGTCTCGTCCTGGACAGCGAAGACGATGTCCAACGGCACGCCGGCGAGCCCTTCGGCTATGTCCGCTCGCTGGAGATCGAGATCGAGATAGAAAGGCCCCTCTTCCGCCGGCGCCGTCAGCGGTCCGGGGGCCGGCTCGGGAGCGGCCGGTTCCGGCAGGACCGCAGTCGCCGAGCCGGCCAGCGCAACGGCCACGAGGCCGCGTCGCGTCAAAGCAATTTTGTCACGCATGGAATTTCCTTGGTCTTCGTCAGCGCATGCAGGATGAAGCGGCCCGGTGTCGGATGCGCGGCGGAAAGTCTCTCTCTCGTTTCCGTCCCGTTTCTCGTTGCGGCGCGGCGCGGGGTGGGCTTTCCGCGCAGACGGGCTATAAGTCCCGCCGTCCCGCATCTCGAATGAGCCGATCGCCCGTGAAACGTCCCTCCCTCGAATCCTTCCGCCGCATCGTCGTCAAGGTCGGCTCCTCGCTGCTCGTCGATCCGCGCGAGGCGAAGGTGAAGCGCGAGTGGCTCGCGCGGCTCGCCGCAGATATCGCCACCCTGCATCGGCGCGGCGCTGATGTTTTGGTCGTCTCGTCGGGCGCGGTGGCATTGGGACGCAGCGTGCTCGGCCTTCCCTCCGGCGCGCTGCCGCTGGAGGACAGCCAGGCCGCCGCCGCCGTCGGGCAGATCGCCCTCGCGCGCATATGGGCGGAGACATTGGGCGATCTCGGCATCACCGCCGGGCAGATTCTCGTTACCTTCGGCGATACGGAGGAGCGCCGCCGCTATCTCTACGCCCGCGAATGCCTGACCCGGCTGCTGGCGCTACGCGCCGTGCCGGTCATCAACGAGAACGACACTGTCGCCACTTCCGAGATTCGCTATGGCGACAATGATCGCCTCGCCGCTCGCGTCGCCACAATGGCCAGCGCCGATCTGCTGGTGCTGCTCTCCGATGTGGACGGCCTCTACACCGCTCCGCCGGCGAGCGATCCGAACGCCAAGCTGCTCGAGGTGGTGCCGCGCGTCACGGCGGAGGTGGAAGCGATGGCCGGCGGCGCCGCCTCGCAATTCTCCCGCGGCGGAATGCGCACCAAGATCGAGGCGGCCAAGATCGCGACCACGGGCGGCGCCCATATGGTCATCGCCGACGGCCGCGTGGAGGCGCCGCTCTCGCGAATCGCCGCGGGCGGGCCTTGCAGCTGGTTCCTCACCCCCTCCTCGCCGGTGACGGCGCGAAAAAAATGGATCGCCGGCTCGCTCGAGCCCAAGGGCGTCGTCCATGTGGACGAAGGCGCGGCGCGCGCGCTGTTCTCCGGCAAGAGCCTGCTGCCGGCCGGCGTCACCGCTCTGGAAGGCGGCTTCGCGCGCGGCGACTGCGTCGTGATCCGCAATGCTTCGGGCGGCGAAATCGGCCGCGGCCTCGTGACTTACGACGCGCTGGACGCTGCCCGCATCATCGGCCGATCGTCGCGCGACATAGAGGGGCTGCTCGGCTTCAAAGGCCCGGACGAGATCATCCACCGCGACGACATGGCGCTCGCCGGCGACTGAGCCGGCGAAATCGCCAGCTCGACCGCGACCACAGCCCTTGTGAGAGCGAAAAAGCGCTCCCATATTTCTGGCGCCACGCCCGCGAAGAGGGCTGGTTCCAACTGGGAGAGACCTATGTCACCCGAAGAACGCCAACTGCTCGCCGGTTTGTTCGAGCGTACGCGCAGCGCCGCCGGCGCTCAGCGCGATCAGGAGGCGGAGAGTTTCATCGCCGAGCAGCTGAAGTCGCAGCCGGGCGCGCCCTATCTGCTGGCGCAGACGGTTCTGGTGCAGGATCAGGCGCTGCAGGCGGCCAATCAACGTCTGCACGAGCTGGACAGCCGCGTGCATGAGTTGGAGAGCCGTCCTCAGCAGTCCGGCGGATTTTTGGGCGGCTTGTTCGGCGGCGCTCAGCGCCAGGCCCCGCCCCCGCCGCGTCCGGCCCCGCCTCCGGGCTATGGCCAGCAGCCCGGCTATCCGCAGCAGCAGGGCGGCCCTTGGGGCGCGCCCCCGGCCGGCGGCCCCGCCTATGCCCCGCCCCCGCCTCCCGGCTACGCCCCGCAGGGCTATCCGCCTCAGCAGGCTGCGGCGGCTCCCGGCGGCGGCTTTCTGAAGGGCGCGCTGGGCGCGGCGGCGGGCGTCGCCGGCGGCGTGCTGCTCGCCGATTCGATCCGCGGCCTGTTCCATGGCGGCGCCGGCGGAGCCGGGAGCAATCTCGGCATAGGCTCGGGCTATGAGCACGCCAACGCCGGCGGCGGCGACACGATCATCAATAATTACTACGGCGACCAGGGCGGCAATAACCAGCCCTACCCCGACGCTGGCTATGACAGCCCCGATCCGGGCGCGCCCGACGTGCAGAGCGCCGATTACGATACGGATACCGGCGGCTTCGACGACGGCGGCGGGGACGGCGGCTTCGACGTGTAATACGGCTTCCAGGACCGAACGCGCCTGCTTCGTGGGCTCCTCAGGGGGCTGTATGATCGGTCGGCTCACACTCACCAAAAAAGCGGCGCGCTCTTTAGCGCGCCGTTATTTTTTTGCTCGATCCTGGTTCGAGCCGGGCGGCGGCTCTCGCGTCGTCATCTTCTCATGAGGCGCATCGAACGTCGCCAGAAGATTCGCGAGCTTTCGATACAGCTCCCGTTGAGCCTCCCTCCGTCCCTTTTCGAATGGCTTCATACGGGCGCCATGGGTCGCATCATTGTGGTCGAAGGCCATTCCGAAGATTTCGTCTAGTCGCTGATAGCGCCATTTCCCCGGCTCGAGGCGATCCTCGAAACCGAAGATTCCCTCGCCGCTCATCGGATGCGCGCGGCCGATGAAAGGATAGCGCTGCGAGATGGTGTTCACCACGCCGTCGTTCTCGCGCCAGAGATCCATCGTCAGATCGCCGCTCCCCCAATCGGGCGCCGGAGCCACCGAGAACTCGGGCCGAGTCGCGATGTAGGAGGCGGAATCCCGCATCGTCAGCTCCATGGAGCGATCAGGCCGATGCCGATTGCGCAGAAACGGCAGACTCCAAAAACGTCCCTCGCGCGTCGCAGAAGAGACCAAAGAGAGATAAAGGCAGTTCTCGAAAGTCTCCATCGATTGGTTGAGGCGCGCCGCGCCGTGCAGCGTGACGTCGAAGCTGAGATTATCGCCGCTCTCGACGAAGCGGGTGGCGTCCAGCCGCCGCAGGAACGCCTCGCCGCCCTCCTCCTCTCGCGTCCAATGATCGAGATGCAGATCATAGAAGCGCGCGGCGCCGACGCGCGCCAGAGCCGACACGGCGGCGAGCGCGCCAGCGACCAGCGCGCTCGGCAGCATTTTCGGTCTGCCGCGCTCTTCGTCGCAGTAGCGATAAGCCAGAGTCGAGCCATTGAGCGCGCCAGCGACGCAAACGATCGCCTCCACCCAATCGGCGTTGGAGCCGACGCCCCAGAAATCCTGCGCCAGAAGATTTTGCAGCATCCGGCAAGTCTGCGCGCCAGCGCTGTGGCCGATGAGAATCACTGGACGTTCTGCCGACCAGCCCTCGACGAAGCCGCGCCCGGAATAATCGCGGGAGAAGCGCGCATGACCAGCGTGAGCGCTATGGGCCTCTCCATAATCGATCCGCGCGCCGGCGATCTCCGCGAAGAGTTCGCAAGCGCAATCGTGAACGGAATTGAGCGGCCCGCATTTGGCGAGATGGGTGCGAAAGCGCGGTGAGAATTGCGCCGGAGCGTCGCCCCAATAGGGGAGCCCGCCAAGATCGTCCGGCCCCCATCCCATGAGGCCATGCACAAAAACGACACTGCTCGATTTCATCGGACACACTCACTATTGTAATGACGCTAAAGCTAGCAGAAACAGTAAGCTAAGTCAGGACGTCGGGCGCAGATATGGACGAGCGGCGTTCGATTGTCGCCGCCGAACGACCATGAGCGCCGCTTGGCCAGCCCCGTCACTATTGCTTGCGCCCCGCCCCCTTTCCCCGTAACACCCTGCCCCCATGTCCGACGCATTCCGCCCCAAATCCGACTTCCTCGCGACGCTCATCGCGCGCGGCTTCGTCCATCAATGCTCCGATTTCGAGGGGCTGGATGAAAAGGCGCGCTCCGGCGAGCTCACCGCCTATGTCGGCTTCGACTGCACGGCGGCCTCGCTGCATATTGGCAATCTTCTGTCGATCATGCTGCTCTCCTGGCTCCAACGCACGGGCGGCAAGCCGCTGCCGCTGGTCGGCGGCGGCACCACGCGCGTCGGCGACCCTTCCGGCAAGGACGAGAGCCGCAAGCTTCTCTCAATCGAGACGATCGATTCCAACAAGGCGGCGATCCAAAAGACCTTCGCGAAATTCCTCTCCTTCGGCGCGGGCAAGACCGATGCGATCCTGCTCGACAACGCCGAATGGCTGACCAAGCTCAATTACATCGACTTTCTGCGCGATGTCGGCCGGCATTTCTCGGTCAATCGCATGCTGTCGATGGATTCGGTGAAGCTGAGGCTCGATCGCGAGCAGGAGCTATCCTTCATCGAATTCAACTATATGTGCCTGCAGTCCTATGATTTCGTCGAGATCGCCAAGCGCTATGACGCGAGCCTGCAGATGGGCGGTTCCGATCAATGGGGCAATATCGTCATGGGCGTCGATCTCGGCCGCCGGCTCGGGACGCATCAGCTCTATGCGCTGACCGCGCCGCTGCTCACCACCTCTTCCGGCGCCAAGATGGGCAAGACGGCGGCGGGCGCCATCTGGCTCGACGCTTCCATGCTAGCGCCTTACGATTATTGGCAATATTGGCGCAACACCGAGGATGCGGACGTCGTCCGCTTCCTGAAGCTGTTCACATTCCTGCCTCTGGACGAAATCGAGAAGCTCGCCGCGCTCGGCGGAGCCGAGATCAACGAGGCGAAGAAGATACTCGCCACCGAGGCGACCGCGCTTCTGCATGGGCGCGAGGCGGCCGAGCTCGCCGCCGAGACCGCGCGCCGCACCTTCGAGGAAGGCGCGCTCGCGCTCTCTCTGCCCAAGGTCGCTGTCACGGCGAGCGAGGTGGCGGCGGGAATCGGCGTGCTCACCGCCTTTGTGAAGGCGGGTCTCGTCGCCTCCACGGGCGAGGCGCGGCGGCAGATCAAGGCCGGCGGATTGCGCTTGAACGACGCCGTGGTAAGCGACGAGAAGGCCGTGCTCGGCGAGACGGATTTCGTCGAGGGCGTCGCCAAATTATCGCTCGGCAAGAAAAAGCATGTGCTGCTGGAGCGCAAGGAAGACGCCGATGGCGCTTGATGCGAAGCGCCGAGGCTGGCGAGCGTCGGCGTCCTCCCGCCCTGACGAGATCGCCACCGAGACTTGCTCGGTGGCGCTGTTGTCATGTCGAGCCGTTCACTGGCAATGGCGAAGCGCGCCCGAGCCGCTCACTGCTTGGTCCACTTCGTCCCATTGTCCCAGCTGATCGTCTTGCCGTCGAACACGCCCTTGATCGTCTTGTCGTCAGTGAAATTGACGGTGAGCTGATTGCCGCTGCAGGAGCCGTAAGCATTGGGCCGGCCGCCGGCGAGCGTGACATTGACCGTCTTGCCGTCCTGCCCGACGACAATGGCGGTGACATTGCCATAATAGCCGCTGAGGCCGTTGCAGGCGCCCGCCGCATTGGCGGAACCGGCGACGAGCCCGGTCGATATGGCGAGGGCGAGAGCGGCCATATTTCGCTTCCAGGAATGCTTCACGTCTATCTCCATGAGAACTTCGGCGCCCGTCTCGAAATGGTGAGCGCGAGCGTGAAGTTAGCTGTACGAATCTGAACAGCGGATGACATGTCTCACGGCCGGTTCGAGAGCGGCCGCCGTCGGCGGCATGCGCCTCGACGATTCCGCGTCCACGGACCAGGAAGCGCCGTCTCGTCCTGCAGGAGCCGAGCCGAGATGCGCGTCTCTCCGACCCCGGCAAAGGTAGCCATAAATGCTACAGCAGTGTAGAATTATAGGGTAAATCCATGGAATCGGCGCCCTTCCGCATTCTGCGCTTCACAATAACTCGATATATTTCAATATGATATAGAATCTATGGAGACGCACCGCTACATCATAATCACATTAAATTTGTAGACATACTGTGTATTTTCCCTACACTAAGCGAGACTTCGTAGGCGCTACACGCAGCCGCTCATCAGGAGCGGCGAGGCGGCATGGTCCGGGGGGACCATTACGGGTCGAACGGTGAGGGATCGATCGAATGGTAGAGGTCGGGGAAGCTAATTCGAATAGGCGTCTGTCTTCGAGCGTGTCAGTGGCGTCCATCTTGTTGGGGCTCTCGGTGAGCGCTTCGGGCGGCGCGGCGCTCGCTCAGACCGCGGCGCCCGCGCCATCGGCGGCGACGCAGAGTGAGGGGACCGTTTCCGCACAGATTCAGGATGTGCAGGTGACCGGCGGCACGGAGGCCGTCGGCGAGAAGCTGCTGGAGCAGGTGCTGACCAAGACTCCTCGGGCGGGAAACGTGGTGACGCAGCGCACCCTCGAGGATCAGCAGATCGATTCCGTCACCGATATTTCGCGCCGCGTGCCGGGCTATCGTCCGAACATTTCGACGCCGAGACAGTCCCGCAATGCAATCAGAGGCGTCGGCGTCGCAGCGGGCGGCGGCACTGGCTCTCCGTCGGACACCGGATATATCGTCGATAACGTCTATTGGAGCTTCGCCGGCTTCCAATGGGGCGATCTCATCGATCTGAGCTCGGTAGAGCTCGCTCTCGGCCCGACCGGCACGGCCGGCGGCAAGAACACCAATGTCGGCTCGATCATCCTGCATACGCAGGCGCCGTCCTTCGAGCCCAAGACGACAGTGAAATCCACCTTCGGCAACTACAATCACTTCAAGCAGACGATCAACACGACCGGCACGCTGATCGAAGACTCCCTCGCCTATCGCTTCGCCGGCTATCTCGACCGCGGCGACGGCTGGATCAAGGATCCGTCCACGGGCTCGACCTATCAGGACACCAATCGCCTCGGATTGCACCTCCAGCTTCTGGGCGTCGGCGATGGATGGAGCGACCGCTTCAGCTTCATCTACAACGCGTCCAATGAGCACAATGACTATCTCACCGGCACGATCGGCGACACCAGCCTCGTCTATGTCAATGGAACGCGTCCATCGACGACCTTCTTCCAGAATGTCATCAACAAGCTCGGCAAGCCGATTTGGACGATCGATCCCAACACGCCCTATCTCGCGCGCGGCGGTCGCGATCCGACGCATGTCTTCATGCTGTCGAACGAGTTCAACTATCAGATCGGCGACAATATGCTGACCGCCATTTCCGCGATCGGCTATGGATCGTTCCGTAACTTGGGATATTCGGACAATCAGCTGCTGCAGCTCGGTCTCGGCTCGGGCAGCATGGACACCTATCTCATGCAGACCTCGCAGGAGCTGCGGCTGTCCTCGCCCAAAGACCAGGAGTTCGAATGGACGACCGGTCTCTACGGCTATCTGGAATATGGCGAAGACCGCATGCACCATTACCAATATGGCGTCGACACGGCGAAATGGCTCAACAACGCCGCCGCTCTGCCCGATCTGACGCCTTGGTGGCTCAATAAGACCGGCGACATTTCCTTCGCCGCCTATGGCCAGGGAACCTATCACTTCGACGAGAAGCTCGCCCTCACCATCGGTCTGCGCGACAGCTATGAGATCCGCTATAGCGCGAATAAGTTTCGGCCGAACTTCTATTACGGCGTGCCCTACACCGTTTGGCAGCAGAACGCCGCCATCATCGCCGGCGGCGGCTACGGATGGGCCGACTCGGGCGGCGAGACGAAATATCACAATGGCGTCGTGGCGGTCTTCAACCCGCAATATCAGGTCGATGAGAACGTCCTGATCTATGGCCTGGTCGGACGCGGCGACAAGCCGCAATCGGTGAACACGCAAAACACGCCGACCTACATCGGCGGCGTTGCGCAAGGGTTCAAGACGGCCTTCTCCCGGCCCGAAACCTCATGGGATTATGAGATCGGCGCGAAGACCAATTGGTTCGACGGCGCGCTGATCTCCAACGTCAACCTCTATTGGAACGATCTCTACGACTTCCAGATCACCCAGACCAAGGTGCAGACGAGCAGCGCCGGCGTCACCGCCAATGTCTCCTATCTCGGCAACGCGCCACATGTGCGCCTGCGCGGCGTCGAATTCGTTGAGCGCTGGATTCCCTTCGAAGGGCTGACGCTGAATGCCTCGGGCGCTTATACCGAGGCCCGCTATATCGACTACAAGGATGGACCGGCGCCCGCGGATTGGGGAATCACCGGCGGACCGGCGACCATTCCGATGAATGGTACGAGGATCACCGGAATACCCTGGTGGCAGGTCAATGGCGGCTTCAATTACGAGCACAGACTCGGCAATGCGCTCGCGGGCCTCGGCGACTGGAGCAATCAGCCGGTCACCGGCTTCGTTTATTCGAATGCGTCATGGTTCAACAAGGCGCAATATACGAACCCCTTCTCGCTGGTCCAATATTGGCAACCAGCCTATGTGATGCTGGACGCCGGCGTTGGACTGCGCACCGACGATCGCAAATACAGCCTCACCCTCTGGTCGAAGAATCTCTTCGACAACCGACCCTGGTCGAGCTGGTCGCCCGGCGCCTCCTCGGCGCCGACGACCGTCGGAATTTCGACGCAGGGGCCGCGCACATTCGGCGTCACCTCATCGATCACATTCTGAGTCTACGAAATCATTACCGGAGAAAAGAAACGATGAAGGCGTCACTCTCTATCGTCGCTATCGGCGGCGCGCTCATGCTCGCCGCCTGCAATTCGACGAATTCGCCAAAGCCCGCCGTCGCCGCCAACGAGGACTATAAGAAGCTCGGCGGCATTCATGCCAACCATACGCCCGAGCAGCATGCGGCGTTTCTCAAGCGCGTCGGCCAGCTGCCGTCAGACGACGAGGCGGAGGGCGCGGCGGGCGGTGGCGGCGGCCATCACCACTGAGCATTATCCGATCCGATCGGATCGGATAATGCTCTAGGTATCTCTCTTTTGGAGCGAATTCTGATCGATCGAACGATACCGTTCGATCGGAACGCGCTCTAAGCGCGGGCATGTGGCGCGCCCCGCCCTTCCACGCGCGAGCCGCCCTAGCATGGCTCGCGCTTCTCCTGCTCCTCGCCTGCGGCGGCGTCTCGGCATTGATGGCGACGCTGCGAGACGCCACGGAGCCCGGCGGCCCGATCTGCCGCCGGGCGAGATGACGCCGCGATTGCGCCGCCCTCTACCGCGGCGCCGGCGCGCTCTCCGGCAGGCGCCCTGTGCCGGTGCCGTCAATGACGCCGAACACTTTGCGCAATAGGCCGGGCGCGATCACCGACAGCGGATTGACGGTCAGCACCGGCGCGCTGAAGGCGCCGCTCACGCGAAAGCTCACCGCGAAGACGCCCTCATGCTGGCCGCCGGCCAGCATGAAGCCGATGACCGGAATATTCGACACGAGATTATTGAGCCCATAGGCCGGCACGAAAGAGCCCGACACGTCGATGCGATCGCGCGCCAAGTCGATATAGCCGTCCACCGTCAGGCCGATCTCCGTCCCCGACATCACCGCGTCGCGCATTGTGAGCCGGCCGTTCGCCCAGGTGAAGGCGGATTGCACGCGCGCGAATTTCACCGAATCGGGATCGAAATGCGCGGCGCCCTTGTCATCCGTGCGCGCGGCGCCCTGCATGACGAGCTGACGTATGGCCGGCTCGTTCTGCAGATAGAAATCCTGAATGCGCATCGTGCCGTCGGAACGGCCCGGATTGAGCAATAGCGTCGCCGACAGCGCGCCGCTCTCCATGCGATGATAGAGATCGAGGAAGGAGAGAAAGGCGCCGCCGTCGCTGGTCGAAAGATCGATCTGCGGCGCGCCGCTCGGATGGCGCGTCAGCATCGCAGCGAAGGGCTCGCGGCCGAAATTGCCGGTCAGCGACAATTGCCGCGGCTTGCCGCCGCGCCGCTCGAAGCGCAGATCGACATTGGAGAGGATCTGCTTGCCGTGTCCGGTGACGATCGGCGATTTGAGATCGAGATCGAAATCGTCGGAGTTGGGCGGCTTGCCGGCGACCGCGGCGGCGCTCTGCTCGGCCGCCGGCTGCGAGAGAAAACGCAGCAGCGGACGCGCATCTATATTGGCGCCGCGCACGACGAGCTTCAGCGCATCGCCGCCGCGCGTCACCTCGAGACGCATATCGTCGCCGGGCGAGAGCTTCGCCTGCGAGAGCTTGGCCGAGCGCAGCACGCCGTCGCGGCCGAGCTCCACAACGCCGGAAAACTGCTGCGGCCCCGCCTCCGCCTGCAATTGCTCGAGCGCCGAGCCGTCCGGCCGCTTCACCAGAGTGAAGCTGGCGCGGCCCGGCTTGCCCAGCGGCTTGGTCACGCCGGGCAAGGGATGATCGAGCGCGGCTTTCGAGAAATCGATCTCGAATTGCGACTCGGAATCCTCGATCGGCAGCCTGGTCTGCACCTGCACGCCGACGACGCCGGAGACGCCGGTAAATCCATAGCCTGCGCGCACGCGCGCGGCGTCGTCGAGCGAAAGCGACAATTGCGCCTGCGCCTGTCCCTTCTCGCCGGCGGCGCGGCGCAGATCGAGCGTCACCGGCGCGCCGAAGACGCGGCCGGCGCCGGTGACGCGCAGCCCCTCGCGATCCGAGACGAGCCGCAGCGCCGCGCCCTCCAGCCGCTCCTTGCCGATGAAGCGCTCCATGGTGAGATTGCTCGTCTCGGCGTCGACGGCGATGCGCGTATGCTCTTCCTTGGCCGCCAGGCCGAGCTCGAAATCGATGCGCAGCTTGCCCTCGATCTGCCCTTTGAGCTGATTGGCGTCCATGGGCAGGCTCGCCGCCGGAGCGACGCTCTTGAGCGAGAGAATATCGGCGACCGCCTCCACGCCACCGGCGAGCTTCAATTCGATCCAGGCGGGCGCCGGATCGAAGCCGAGCGAGGGCGCGCGAAACACGCCTTCCGTTATCGCGAGCCTGCGGCCCGGCGCGCTCTCCATCACGCCTGATGTGGCGACGAAGGAGACGGTGCGGCCGGTGAGCGCGATATGGCCGTTCATGCCGTTGATCGGCCATAAGCCGGGAACGGCGTCGATGAGCGTCGCATTGTCGAGATCGAAATCGCCGCGCAGCGCGGCGTCCGGCGGCGGCCGCTCATAGCGCCCGGCGGTCATCGCCTGCTGGTCGAGATCGGCCGTGAGCGTTCCGCTGCGCATGACGCCGGCGGTGATATGCTCGTCCATCCACATGCGCGTCGGCGCGGCGACCTGCGTCGGCCAGATGCGAAGCACGGAGCGGAGCGGCGTCTGCGTCGCGTGGATCGCATATTTGAGATGCGTCCCATCCGGCTGCGCGCCATCCACATCGAGGGAAGCCGTGGCGTGCACCTCCGGCCCGTCGAGAAAGACGCGCTCGACCTTGTATTTCTTGGCGAGGAGATCGAGCGTCGCGGTGAGGCCGGCGTTCTCGACGACGAGCGGCGCCTCGCCATGGCGCGTCGGCAGAAAGGCGCCCGGCCGTGCGAGATCGAAGGAGAGCGCGACAACGCCGGTCCCTTCCGCTGGCGGCGTCAGCGCGCCTTTGAAGCTCAGCCGCGCGACGCTGGTGCGGATCTCGACCGGCTCTATGGCGAGCAGCCGGCGCTCTATGTCCCAGCGGCCGGAGATGGACAGCTCCTGCAGCATGAAAGGCTCGGCGTCCGGCTCCTCGAGGCGGAAGAAGCCCTCGCCGACAGAGAATTTCCCGCTCGCCTCGACGACGCGGCCGTCGCCCGCCAGCGCGAAATGCAGATCGAGCGACAGAGGCGCGTCTGTGTCGAAGGGCAGAGTGCGCGCCCCCGCCGCCAGCGCGATCTCCTCCATGGAGAGGCTGTGCAAGCGCGCGTCCAGCGTGCGCCGCTCGCCCAGGCCACCCTTGGCCTCCACCTCGGCGCCGACATGGCCGGTGGAGCCGGTGGCGCCGAGGCGCAGTCGCCGCGCGCCGGCGATCTTGTCGAAGCTCAGCGTCAGATCATCGTAGACGATCGTCTTGTCCAGCGTGCGATCGTCGATCACGAGACGGGCGTTGGAGACGCCGATCTTGTCGATGGCGGCGACCGGGCTCTCTGGATCGACGATGAAATTCATCACCGCGCGCAAGGCGCCGGCCGCCTGCCGCAGCGATGGGATGACAGGAGCCGCTTGCGCCTCGGCGGCGGGCTCCGCAGGCGACGGAGCGTCGAGCGGTATGGCGACCGGATCGGCGCCCGGCGCGGAAATCGCCACCACGCCGTCGGGCAGCACCTCCAGCCTCAGCTCCAGGTCCAGAACGTCGAGCCGGCGCGGCGTCAGCCGGCCGATGAGCAGCGCCCGCGGGTCCACCGACAATTGCGCGCGCGGCGCGGCGAGGATCGTGCGCTCGCCGCTTTTCACGGCGAGGCCGTTCACGGTGAAGGTGAGGCCGTGATCCGTGCTGGCGATCGCGACCGAGCTGATCCCGAATTGGTAGCGATGCACATAGAGATCGTCGAGCGCCTCGACGATCTTGGGAGCGAGCCAGTCGGAGGCGATGGGACCGCGGGCGAGCGCGGCGAAAAAAGCGCCGACAGTGAGCACGATGACGAGCAGCGCCGTCACCGCCAAGATGGAAAGGCAACGCACCACGCAAAAGCCGCGCAGCCGGACTGCGGTGGAGCCGCGCTGGAAAAATCCCAATAAAAAGCGCGGCGCCCGCGCTCCGACCGCCGGACCTTCGTCTATCCTCTGCGTCAAGCGCCAGCCCTTCGGTTCCACCGCGCCGCTCCGCGCGCGCCGGCGCCGAATCTGCACGGCGGCGAGAAGATCACAACTCGAATGGCGCGCAACTGGGGATTTTCACCAGAATCCCTTGCGGAGCGCGCCATCCTCTGCATGCTGCCGATTGTAACGGCGGATGAGACGAAAGGAAGGCGCAGTGACCGAGGCGAAGAAATCCACAGGCTTGCGCGAAGGCGACGCCGCCCCCTCTTTCGAGCTGCCCGGCGCCGGCGGCGAGACCCTCTCTCTTTCCGGCTTTTCCGGCAAGAAGCTGGTGCTCTACTTCTACCCCAAGGACGACACCTCCGGCTGCACCAAGGAGGCGATCGAATTCAACGCTTTGAAAGCCGATTTCGGCAAGGCTAAGACCGCGCTGGTCGGCGTCTCGCCCGATTCGCCGGCCAAGCACGACAAATTCCGCGCCAAATATGAGCTGACCTTCCCGCTCGCCTCCGACGAGACCAAGGAAATGCTCTCCGCCTATGGCGTCTGGGTCGAGAAGAGCATGTACGGCCGCAAATATATGGGCGTGGAGCGCTCGACCTTTCTGATCGGCCCGGATGGGAAGATCGAGAAGGTATGGCGCAAGGTGAAAGTGCCCGGCCATGCGGCCGAGGTGCTGGCGGCGGCCAAGGGGAAGTAGAGCCCTCGCCCACCACTTGGCGCCTAAAGTCTAGCCGGTTCGAGACTTCCACGACGAGCCGGGCTCGAACGTTCAGCGTAGTCAGCTCTCTGCCAGGACGCGGACTACGCCTGCTAGAGCGCGTTCCGATCGAACGGTATCGTTCGATCGATCAGAATTCGCTCCAAAAGAGAGATACCTAGAGCATTATCCGATCGGATCGGATAATGCTCTAGCGAATTGGCGCGACTTATTCGCCGTTCGCGATCAGATTTCTGACCGCATTGACCGTATTTTCATGCTTTCGAGAATCACGATTGAGAATAACTTCGCCACGATAGCGCAGCGCTCCACCTTTGGCGTCGTCGGAATATTCGTAGCTCAACTCGGCTTTCTCTAATTGAGTCCGCAGCGATTGCTCCAATGGCTGAGAGAGGCCTTGCGCGCGCAAATTAGTCGTAGCCTTTGCTATTGCGCTCGACACGGCTTCCAAGACGAACTCTTGCTTCGAGCACTCCATCACGTCTGTGACTGCATCGAGTTGCGCGAGGGTGAGGGCGTCGATGCGGACGCACAAATTGCGAACCAGCTCCTTGGAATGGCCTCCCATACAAACGGCTCCGGCGTTCGCGCCCAGACCATTCCCGAAGGTCCATGTCCGCTTTGCGGCAATCGACTTCATCGTCAGGAAATCGTCGAAAGCCTCGGCGCGAACGGAAGGAGATATGCCGGCTTCTCGGTATCCCTCGTCAAACATGTCAAGTAGCTTACTTTCCATGCAAATCTCCTGCTATCACATGTTAATATATCTATATAACATGCATCGATGGGTGCGCATAGATCAAACTTGAGCGAATCCACGGCCCACCCTCGCCTTCGCTTGACGCCGCTATCCCGCTCGGCTACGCCTATATATGTTATAACATAACATATGGCGCGCCATGGCCCAGACTCCCGACCCTCGCCTCCCCGTCACCGTCCTCTCCGGCTTTCTCGGGGCCGGAAAGACGACGCTGCTCAATCATGTTCTCAATAATCGCGAGGGCCGGCGCGTCGCCGTCATCGTGAACGATATGAGCGAGGTGAATATCGACGCCGACCTCATCCGCGACGGCGGCGCAGAGCTGTCGCGTACCGACGAGAAGCTCGTCGAAATGACCAATGGCTGCATCTGCTGCACCTTGCGCGACGATCTGCTCGCGGAAGTGCGGCGCCTCGGCGAGGAAGGCCGCTTCGATTATCTGCTGATCGAGAGCACGGGCATCGCCGAGCCGCTGCCGGTCGCCAGCACCTTCTCCTTTCGCGACGAGAATGGCGCCAGCCTCTCCGATCTCGCGCGGCTCGACACGATGGTCACCGTCGTCGACGCCGCCAGCCTGCTGCAGGACTATGGCTCGAACGACTTTCTGCGCGACCGCGGCGAGGTCGCCGGCGAGGACGACGACCGCACCCTCGTCGATCTCCTCGTCGAGCAGATCGAATTCGCCGACGTCATCGTCCTCAACAAGGCCTCGGCGGTGTCGGAGGAGCGGCTGGCGCTGGTGCGCAAAGTGGTGAAGTCGCTGAACGCCGACGCGCGCATCGTCGAGACCGATTTCGGCGCGGCGCCGATGGACGCCATTCTCGACACCGGCCTCTTCGACGAGGAGAAGGCGGAGCGCCATCCGCTATGGCACAAGGCGCTCTACAGCCCGGAAGAGCATGTGCCGGAGTCGGAGCAATATGGAATAGAGAGCTTCGTCTATCGGGCGCGGCGTCCGTTCCACCCGGAAAAATTCAACGCTTTCATCAATGCGACCTGGCCGGGACTGGTGCGCGCCAAAGGGCATTTCTGGCTCGCCACCCGGCCGAAATGGGTCGGCGAATTCTCGATCGCCGGCGCGATCGCCCGCGTGACCGCAATGGGCTATTGGTGGATCGCGGTGCCGAAGCAGCATTGGCCCGATCATCCCGATTGGAAGCGCCATTTCGAGCGCAATTGGGACGAGGTCTGGGGCGATCGCCGGCAAGAGCTCGTCTTCATCGGAATCGGCATGGACGAGGCCGCGATTCGCGCTGCGCTCGACGCCTGCCTCGTCGGGCCGCAAAAGCCGAAGCGCTTCGACGCCTCCGCCTATCGCTCGCTCGTTGATCCCTTCCCCGCTTGGGAGAGCGCCGATGCTGCGTGACGAGGCGGCCGCGCCGCCGTCCAGCTCCGCTCGCCGACTGATGCAATCCCGCTCCATCTGCCTGTTGCCGCGCGCGCTGGAGCCGCGGATCGCGGAGACGCTGGATGCGATGAGTCTCGCGCGGCCTCTACGGTTGCGCGTGACCGGCGCCGAGGAGACGCTGCCGCGCGCGCTCTTCGACGCGCTCGACGAGGCGGCCCTCGGGCCGAAGTGGCTCGCCGAATGGTTGGCGAATGACGTCATGCGCCTCGCGCGCCTCTATCGCGAGGCGACTCGGGCGGGCGAATTGCGAGTCAGGCTGGAGACGATCGCCGACGACGCCTGCCGGCTGTTCCATGTCGATTTCGTGCGCTTTCGTCTCGTGACCACCTATCGCGGCCCGGGCACGCAATGGATCGCGCCGGGACCGGAAGCCGATCCGCTCGCGGAGAATTCGATTCGGCAGCTCGAACGCGGCTGGGTCGCGATTATGCGCGGAGAAAAAGCGGCGAGCGCCGACCTCCGCGCCCTTCCGCATCGATCGCCGCCGATCGCCGGAACGGGAGTCGAGCGCCTCTTCCTCGCCATAGACGAAGCGCCCTCGCCGTCGCTCTGACGGCGCGAGCGCAACTCAGGATTATTGCGCCGGCGCAGCCGCGGCGCGGGCGGCGAGCTGCTTCGTCACCTCGTCCAGCCCCTTCTTCGCCGCGGCGAGATTGGGATCGAGCGCCAGCGCCTGCTCGAGGTCGGACTTGGCGCGATCGAGCTCGCGCTTGCCGCGATAGGCGTTGGCGCGATTGAGATAGGCGCGCGCATATTTGGGATCGAGCCCGACGGCCTTGCCGAAATCGGCGACGGCGCGGTCGAACTCGCCCTTGGCGTGCAGCGTCAGCCCACGATTATTATAGGCGATGGCGAGCTTGCCGTCGCTGGCGATCGCCTTGTCGTAATCGGCCAGCGCATGGTCGAGATCGCCCTTGCCCTGATAGAGCGCGGCGCGGTTGAGATAGGCCTGCGCGGATTTGGGCTCGAGCTTGATCGCCGCGTCGAAATCGGCGAGCGCGCGGTCGAGATCGCCTTTGGCGCGCCAGGCGCGGCCGCGATTGGCCAGAGCGGCCGTCGATTTCTTGTCCAGCTCCAGCGCCTTGTCGTAATCGGCGATGGCTTTGTCGAGATCGCCTTTGCTCTGATAGGCGCCGCCACGGCCGAGATAGGCCGCCGCCTTGGGCTGCGCGGCGACGAGCTTGTCGTAATCGGCGATAGCGTGGTCGAAATCGCCTTTGGCGCGATAGGCGGCGGCGCGATCGGCGAGAGCGACGGAAGAGGCCGGATCGATCTCCAGCGCCTTGTCGTAATCGGCGAGCGCGCGGTCGAAATCGCCCTTGGCGTGAAAGGCGCCGCCGCGATTGACATAGGCCGCCACGCGGTTCGGCTTGGTCTCCTTGTCGCCACGGGCGATGACCTCGCCGCAACCCTCTATGCGCTTGTCCGGATCGGCGGCGCGGCAGGACGCCCAGGCGTCGCCCTTGGCCTCGGCCGCGACGCAGACGAGGGAAAATGCCGCCGCCAGAGCGAGCCGAAGCGGAGACTGAAACGAGGTGGAGGCGAAAGCGAGGGGCGCCATGTGGCCGAGGGCTCCATATAGTTGACTATTTCACTATGATTTCATTTCGCCGCATCGAGAGCAATCGGAAAAACTGCGCATCGAGACGCGCGCCGCGCCGGACCGCCGCTCGGGCCGGGCGCATAGAATGGGAGGAGGAGACGTCCTCATCCCCTCTCGGATAGATCATTTTCCAAAACGGCTCAACAGATTGGCCGCTATCGCGCGCGCCCCGCGAGCCGCCGCGAGAAGCGCCAGCTCGGGCGGTCCGCCGGGAAAATCAGTCGAAAACATGCGGCAAGAATGCGAAAACATGCACGCAAGCCCTTCAGGACCACAAAAAAGTACTCTAAGACTGCATGTCGATGAGCCTCTTGACCTCTACCGAAGATCTCGCCGCCGCCTGCGCCCGTCTCGCCAGTCATCCCTTCGTCACCGTGGACACGGAGTTTTTGAGGGAAACGACTTTCTGGCCCAAGGTCTGCGTCATCCAGCTGGCCTCGCCCGAGGAGGCCTTCGCCGTCGACACCCTGTCCGAAGGGCTCGACCTCACGCCCTTTTTTGAGCTGATGGCCAATGAGCGCGTGGTCAAGGTCTTCCACGCCGCCCGCCAGGATCTCGAGATCGTCTGGCGGCTGGCGCGGCTGATTCCGGCGCCCTTGTTCGACACTCAGGTCGCGGCCATGGTCTGCGGCTTCGGCGATCAGGTCTCCTATGTCGAGCTGGTGAAAGCCATCTCCAAGGAGAGCCTCGACAAATCCTCGCGCTTCACCGATTGGTCGAAGCGGCCCTTGTCCACGGCGCAGATCGACTACGCCATCGCCGACGTCACCCATTTGCGTCAGATCTACACGCATTTGCGCACGCGGCTCGAGCGCTCCAATCGGCTCGACTGGCTCGTCGACGAGATGCGCACGCTGACGACGCCCGAGACCTATGAGCAGAGCCCGGAGAACGCCTGGGAGCGGCTGCGTCATCGCGTGCGCAAGCCGCGCGACCTCGCCGTGCTGATGGAGCTCGCCGCCTGGCGCGAGGCCGAGGCGCAGGGTCGCGATGTGCCGCGCTCGCGCGTGCTCAAGGACGATATGCTGATCGAGATCGCCCTCGCCGCCCCGCGCACGCAGGAGGCGCTCGGCAATTTGCGCGCCTTCCCGCGCGGGCTCGAGCGCTCGCGCTCGGGGGCGGAAATCGTCGCCGCCGTGGAAAGAGCGCTGGAGCGCGATCCCGCCACCCTGCCGCGCATAGAGCGCGAGAAGCGCGGCAGCTCCAGCGGCGCCACGGTCGAGCTGCTCAAGGTGCTGCTGCGGCAGGTCGCCGAAGAGACGGGCGTCGCCACCAAGATGATCGCCACCGTCGAAGACCTCGAGGCCATAGCCGCCGACGATGGGGCGGATGTCCCTGCCCTGTCCGGCTGGCGGCGGGCGATCTTCGGCGACAAAGCTCTGCAGCTAAAGGCTGGACGGCTCGCCCTGGCGGTCGAAAAAGGCAGGGTCGTCACCCTCGACTGGCAAGAACTGGACGAGAGCGCCGCGCGCTGAAGTCAGCCTCCGGGTAGGCAGGCTCCCCATTCTTTCACCCATTCCCATCCCTATCCTCATGGATAGGGATGGGTGGCTCTTTGCCGACCCATCCAGCCCGCACGAACCTATCCATTTTGCGACGCACAACTCATCTTTCGATCTGAATTCATTGTGAAATCGAATAGTTCTATAGAGACAGCCCTGCGACAAACCGCGCCTTGAAATCTAGCTGCTGCGCTGCAACATACAGTCATGTTGCGACGCAACGCGAGCTCGACGCGGCTTCGGCGCTTCGAGGAGCGGTGGTCGCAGGAGGCGCTTTCCGGCGCCGTCGCTGAATTCGAGGAAGGATAGACCATGATGACTGCAGGCAAACGCATCTTCGCTCTGGCCCTCGCCGCTGTGCTGAGCCTCACGGCGGGCGTGGCCCTGCACGCCGAGCCCTACGGCCCGGCGGCTGCGCCCGTGACGCTGAAGCCGCTCGCCGCGGCCAGCTTCGACGCGGGCCAGAAACATGTGCTGAGCTATTTCGTGGGCGGTTCCGGCGCTTGCCGGCTGACGGTGATCGTCTTCGACGCGCCCACGCTCGAGGCGGCCGGCACGACCACGGCGACGACACGCTTCATCGTGCCGATTTCCAGCGGTTCTTCCGCCAATCTCGACACCGCCGTCGCCAAGACGCTGCGCTTCTCCTGCTCTGCCGACGCCGGCGCCGTCACGGTGAGCACGAGCGAGCGCGTCGCGCCCCGCGCGGCCTACTAAAATGACGGACGCCGCCTCCGTCAGAGCACGGGGGCGGCGGCCTCTATAATCGCCTCGGCACCGATGAGTCGGCCGAGCGCTTTGGAGCGGCTGGCCAGCCGCTCGCTGACGAGATCGGCGAATTCCGGCGGCAGCGACAGAACCAGCTTCCCCTCATGAGTGACGAGCGGCGTGCGCGGCAATACGCCGGGCATGGCCGCCGTCAGCAGATAAGCGACCCGCAGCGCCGCCGAGAGCACGCGGGCGCGCTCCAGCAGGCGCGGCGACAGCAGGCCACGCACCGGAAGTGCGCCCTCACTGTCCGGCCCGGCGTGACGCAGCACCGCCACCAGCGCCAAAAAGGCGCGGCCCGGATGATCGACGGCCACGAAGGCGGAATTGGCGATCACATTCATCGCCTGATTGGCGCGGTAGTCCGGATGGGCGCGCCAGCTGACATCCGACAAAAAGCAGGCGGTATGGCGCAGCCGCGCCTCATCTTCCGTCTCCGGCAGGCCGGAGGAGGAAAAGAGCGCGTCGGTCCAGGCGATGAGTTCATCGCCATAGCCGGGCGCGCGCGCCATGGCGCCCTCCAATTCGCGCGCGGCGGCGACCAGCGGATCGGCCGCGCGCTGCTGTGGAGCGAGGCGCTCATAGAGCAGGCCCTCGCGCACGCCGGCGGCGGAGATGACGATCTCCTTGGGCCGCGCCTTGCGAATCACCTCGTCGAGCACGATCGCGCCATAGGCGAGCAGCGGACGGCGCGCCGTCGAGACCGCGGCGATATCGGCCAGCGCCTCGCTGTCGACGCGCTCCAACAGGCTGGCGAATTCTGCCGCGTCGCTGGTCGGAATGCGGTAATTATGCATCATGTCGAGCGGATAATTGCGCTGACGCATGTGCAGCCGCGCCAGCGCGCGCCATGTGCCGCCGACGGCGTAGAAGGTCCGCCCCTTGAGCCGCTGCAGAGGCAGCGCGTCGTCGATCGCCTTGCGGGCGATGCGCGCCGCCTGGCGGGTCGAGCGGCTGGCGGCGTCCATCAGCGCGAGACCGCCGAGCGGCAGCGTGACCCCCTCGCCCATCTCGCCGTCTTGCAGGTCGATGAGCTCGAGCGAGCCGCCGCCGAGATCGCCGACGACGCCATCCGGCTCATGTATGGCGGAGATGACGCCGAGCGCCGAAAGCTCCGCCTCGCGGCGGCCCGACAGCAGCGAAATCTCGCGGCCGATCGCCTCCTGGGCGGCGGCGAGGAAGGCGGCGCCATTGACGGCGTCGCGCGCGGCCGCGGTCGCGATCACCTCTATGTCGCTTATCTCCATGATCTCGCAGAGCGAGCGAAAGCGTCGCAGCGCCGCGAGCGCTTTGCGAATCGCGTCATCGGGCAGCCGGCCCGTCGTGACGACGCCGCGCCCGAGCCCGCACATGGCCTTTTCGTTGAAGATCGGCGTCAGCGCCCGCCGCAACGCCGAATAGGCGACGAGGCGCACCGAATTGGAGCCGATGTCGACGATTGCGACCGGCCGCTGCGCTGCTTCCGCATGCGCCGCGGCCTCGACCTCCGCCGCGTCATTCCTCACGCGGCTTGAGGAGCGAACGCGGGCGCCATTCCTTGAGAGACTTGCCACGGCCAGAGAGACTCGGGTTGGTCATGAAGTATTTATGGGCGTTGAACCGCTCTTCGCCCTCAGGGGGAGTTATGCGTAAGGACGAGCCATCCGGCAAGACGCGATAGCTCTGTTCATTGTCGATGAGATTGGCCAGCATGATCTGATCGAGAATCTGCTGATGCACCGTCGGATTGGTGATCGGCATCAGCACCTCGACGCGGCGGTCGAGGTTGCGCGGCATGAGATCGGCCGAGGAGATATAGACATGGGCCTTGGCGTGCGGCAACGCATGGCCGCCGCCGAAGCAATAGACGCGCGCATGCTCGAGGAAGCGCCCGACGATCGATTTCACGCGGATATTGTCCGAAAGGCCAGGCACCCCCGGCCGCAGGCAGCAGATGCCGCGCACGACGAACTCGATCGACACGCCCGCCTGCGAGGCGTGATAGAGCGCGTCGATGATCTCCGGATCGACGAGAGCGTTGCATTTGCCCCAGATCGCCGCCGGCTTGCCGGCCTTGGCGAAGCCGATCTCCTGCTCGATATGCTCGAGCAGCCGCGTCTTGAGCGAGATGGGCGAGACCGCCATGCGCTCGAGCCCGGCGGGCTCCGCATAGCCGGTGATGAAATTGAAGATGCGCGACACGTCGCGGCCGATCGCCGGATCGGCGGTGAAGAGCGAGATGTCCGTATAGATGCGCGCCGTCACCGGATGATAATTGCCGGTGCCGACATGGCAATAGGTGACGATGCTGCCGCCCTCGCGGCGCACCACCATCGACAGCTTGCCATGCGTCTTCAGCTCGATGAAGCCGAACACGACCTGCGCGCCGGCGCGCTCGAGATCGCGCGCCCAGCGGATATTGGCCTCCTCGTCGAAGCGCGCCTTCAGCTCGACCAGCGCCGTCACCGATTTGCCGGCCTCCGCCGCCTCCACCAGTGCGCGCACGATGGGGCTGTTGGAGGAGGTGCGATAGAGCGTCTGCTTGATCGCGACCACATTGGGATCGCGCGCCGCCTGCTGCAGGAATTGCACGACGACGTCGAAAGACTCGTAAGGGTGATGGACCGCGAGGTCCTTCTGCTTGATGGCGAGAAAGCAATCGCCGCCATTGTCGCGCACGCGCTCGGGAAAGCGCGGCGTGTAGGGCTTGAACTTGAGATCGGGCCGATCGAGCCCGACCACCTCCGAGAGATCGTTCAGCGCCAACATTCCGTCGAGCACGAAAATCTCGTCCCCACCGACATCGAGCTCCTCGGCGACGAGGGCGCGCAGCGCCTCGGGCATGTCCGAGGCGACCTCGAGGCGAATGACCGAGCCGCGGCGGCGACGCTTCAACGCCGTCTCGAACAGGCGGACCAGATCTTCGGCCTCCTCCTCCACCTCGAGATCGCTATCGCGAATGAGGCGGAAAATGCCCTGCCCCTTGAGCTGATAGCCGGGGAAGAGCTTTTGCGCATTGATGGCGATCAGCGTCTCCAGCAGCATGAAGCGCTCGCGCCCCTGCCCCGCGCCGCCCGCGCTCGGCAGTCGCACGAAACGCTCGATCTTGGACGGCAGACGCACCAGCGCATGCAAGGTCTTACGATCGCCCGGACGCACCAGCTCCAGCGCCAGAGTGAAGCCGAGATTGGGAATGAAGGGGAAAGGATGCGCCGGATCGATGGCGAGCGGCGTCAGCACCGGGAAGATGCGCGACATGAAATGCTCTTCCAGCCATTCGCGGTCGCCCTTGGAAAGATGCCCCGGCTCGACGATGACGATGCCGACATCCTCGATCTCGCGGCGCAATTCGCGCCAGCGCCGCGTCTGCGCCGTGGTGAGCAGCGCCACCCGCTCGTTGATCTTCACCAGCTGCTCGGCCGGCGTCAGCCCGTCCTGCGACAGAGTAGCGACGCCGGTGCGGACCTGGCCGCGCAGGCCGGCGACGCGCACCATGAAGAATTCATCGAGATTATTGGCGGAGATGGACAGGAAGCGCAGCTGCTCGAGCAGTGGATGATTGCGGTTGGACGCCTCCTCGAGAACGCGGCGGTTGAACTCGAGCCAGGACAATTCGCGATTGATGAAGCGCTGCGGCAGAGCGGCCAGCTCTTGCGGGCGCTCCAAGAGATCGCCCGGCTTGTCCATGACGGGAATATCGGCTCCGGTGCGCTCGGCCTCGAGATTGTCCTGGATATGCTTCGTCATGCTTTTTCCACCTCTCGCCCGCCGGCGCGATTCTGACAGATTTTCCGCCGACCGAAACCCCTCACGCGCCGCGTGAGGCGTCGAGAAGCTGCAAAAGCTCGCCCGCGAGCGCGCGCGTGACCGGACGGCCGCGCGCGAGGGCCTCCTCGTCGAGCATGCGCACAAAGGCGCGAGCCGCCTCGAGCGAGCGCTCGAGCCGAAGCGCGACATAGTCGACGAGCGTCGCCTCGACCGCCAGCTGACGGTCGCGGAACAGCTTTTCCAGCACGGCGCGAATCAGAGAATCGTCCGGCGCGCCGATTTCTACGACCGGCGCACGACGTAAACGCGACAATAGGTCGGGAAGCGCGATTTTCAACGCCGACGGCGGCCGCTGCGAGGTGACGAGCAGCGTTCCGCCGCTCTCGCGAATGAAATTCATCAAATGAAACAGAGCGGTTTCGTCTGTCACCGCCTCCAGCCCATCGAGCAGCGCAACGGCGCCGGCGAGCCGGCCGGGCTCCGGAATCTCGGTCGGAGAGACGAGAACGGCGCCATTGCGACGCGCGAAAATGGCCCCGAGATGGGTCTTGCCCGATCCCGGCGGCCCGACGAGCAGCAGCGCGCTGTCCGGCCAATCCGGCCAGCGCGAGATCATCTCATAGGCCGCGCGATTGGCGGGCGAGATCAGAAAATCCGCTTCGCCATAGCGCGGCTCGCCGGCCAGATCGAAAAAGAGCTGGGCGGGGCCGCGGCGAGCGTCGCCTTCCGGCATGGGCTCAGCTCTCCCCCGGCGCGGCCGGGCCGAGAAACAGCGCGCTCTGCCGATAGCGCCGCACGGCGAAGCGCAGAATGACGCCGAGCGCCGCCGCAACCGGCGCCGCCAGCAGCAGGCCGGTGAAGCCGAACAACGATCCCGCCGCGAGCAGAGCGAACATCAGCCACACGGGATGCACGCCGATGGAGCCGCCGACGAGGCGCGGCGACAGCACATTGCCGTCGAGGAAGAGGCCGGTGGAGACGACCGCCACAGCCATGGCCGGCAGGCGCCAATCCGGCCAGCCCTGCACCAGAGCGACGATGATCGACAGGACGAAAGCCGTGATCGAGCCGACATAGGGCACGAAGCTGAGCACGCCTGCGCTGACGCCGATGAGAAAGCCGAAATTCAGGCCGATGAGCGATAGGCCGATGCTGTACCACAGGCCCAAGAACAGGCAGACGAGCGCCTGGCCGCGCAGAAAGCCGGCCAGCGCTCTGTCTATGTCGCGGGCGATGGCGCGCACATCGTCGCGATAGCGCGGCGGCGTCAGCTGATCGAGCGTCGCGACCATATCGTCCCAGTCGAGCAATATGTAGAAGGCGACGACCGGCGTGATCACCACCAGCGAGACCATGTTGACGAGCGCCGCGCCGCCGGAGACCAGCGATTTCAGAAAAGCGGCGCCCATGCGAGCCGCCTCGCTGGCGAGGTCGTTCACATATTTCTGCGTGTCGAGCGAGGCGTCGGAGACCGGCAGGCCGAGCTTCTCATAGACGCTGCGCATAAAATCGCCAGTGGCCTCGCGGCTGACGCGCGTGAGCAGCCCTTGCAGAGTGGTGAGATAGCCGGGCAGGCTCTCGATGAACTCGCTGAATTGCCGCGTGAGCACCGGCGCGACCAGCAGCACGATCGCCGCCGTCAGCACGACGAACACGGTCAAAATGACAAAAGAAGCGCCGAGGCGTGAGAGGCCGAGCGCCTGCAGCCGATCGGCGACCGGATCGAGCAGATAGCCGAGCGCGAGCCCCGCCAGAAACGGCGCGAGAACTGGGCTCAGAAAATAGAACAGCGCGAAGACGAGAAGAATCGCCGCCATCCAAAAGGCGAGCCGCCGGTCCAGTCCGTTCGGGACGCGCGCCTCCTCCATCTCACGCTCCGACATCGTCTGGTCCCATGAGCTTGACCCAGCGCCAGAGATAGACGCTGGCGGAAGCGACGGTCAATGCCGCGACCGCAGCCATGACGAGGCTGTCCACGCCATGGAGCGGAATAGAGAAGGCCTCGCCCGCGAGCACAATCGCCGCGAGCAGCAGCTGCGCCGCCGTCGTGGCCTTAGAGACCGGCAAGGGGCTGAGATCTATCGAACGCGCCAGCAGCCAGGAGACGAACACCGCTCCGACGATCATCACATCGCGCGAGATCACCAGCAGAGCGAGCCACGGCGGCAGCACGCCCTTGAACGCCAGGGTCGCATAAATGGAGACGATCAGCGCCTTGTCGGCGATGGGATCGAGCACGGCGCCGAGCTCGGTGCGCAGATCGAAGGTCTTGGCCAGCCAGCCGTCCAGCGCGTCCGACGCTCCCGCGAGAGCGAAGATCGCGAAGGCGGCGCGCCAATGATCGCCCACGATCATGTCGATCGCGGCCGGCGTCACCACGAGACGCCCGATGGTAATGAAATTCGGCAGCCAGCGCAGGCAGAGGGAACGCATGACCATCATATCTGGCGCGCCGAGGGCTCGGCGCTAGAGCCCCTCCGGACATGTCCGCAGGCGTCGCGCGAATAACGTCGCCGTCGCGACTGTGAGCGCGCGCACAGAACACGAAAAGCCGCCCGGCTAATGTGAGGTCAGTGACGCTGCGGCGCCGCTCGCGATTTCGATCCAGCGCTCCCCCGGGGAATTGACCCATGGCCCAGCAAATTCTCATGAAATTATCGAATGGCGGCTGCTCCAGCTGCGATCCGCCTCCGGCGCCCGGCTTTTCGATCGGCGGCTCCGTGGGCCGCGGCGGCCGCAACCTGCCCGAAGACGCGCGGACGATCCAATCCGCGCTCAATGGCGTCTGTCCGGCGGATGGCGGACCGATCTTGAAGCTCGACGTCGATGGAATCGTCGGGCCGATCACCATCGCGGCGATCGAGAAATATCAGAAGCGCCAGCTCGGCTGGTCGGACGGAAGAGTCGATCCCGACGGGCCGACCATTCACGCGCTGAGCGGCCAGAGCGGCGGACAGGCCGCCCCGCCAAGGCCGGCCCAAGGCGCCGCCGCCCAAGGCCACGGCGCAGCAAAACGCGCAATTCGTCGAGCGCATCGGCTCGCTGCTGCCGCGCGCGCGCCATTGGATTTCCATGGCGCAGCTCAATATCGACATGGCCTCGGAATATTTGCGTCGCTCGCCGGCGGGGCGCAACGATCCCTTCCCCTCCCTGCACGACATCGGCAGAGGGCAGCTCGCTCTGTTCGACAAATATTTCCATACACACAAGGAGCCGACGACGACGAAGCTGGCGCAATTGCAACGCGCCAAGCGGCTCTATGATTCGATGACCACCGTCATCACCCATTCGCTGCTGCAGGCGCCGATGTTCGGCTGGGGCGTCGGCTATTTCCAGCCCGATCCCGCGGATGGCACGCTCGCCGCGCTCGATTATGTCGCCTACACTTTCTACGGCGGCTGGCAGGCCCGCCGCCCGGACGGCAGGCCGCGCCTCTCCGGCGACGACAATTACAAAGGCGCCAAGAATCTGCGCGAAGACACGATTTTCTTTCCGGTCGGGCAGCTATTGACGAAGACCGATAATTTCATGCTCGAGACGATCATCCACGAGCTGGCGCATTTCGTCGGCCCCGGCGTGAAAAGCCCGGATCGCATCGGCGACCACACCTACGACACCAAGGCGAATTTCCTCACCGTCAACAATTGGACCGCGCTGCACACAGCGGAATGCTACGGCTATTTCGCCGCGGAATCCGCCCTGCGCAACGCGATCACCATACCGATCCATTGAGCGGCGGCTCACTTCGACATGCAGGCCTTGATGTCGCTCGAGGCCTTCATCGCCTCGAATGTGTCGGCGCAGAACTTCTCCAATGTCGGGCGCAGCTCGGGATTGGAGGCGTTGGCGCGCAGGCTCATCGCGCCCTCGAGCAGCTCCTTCTGCGCGGCGTGGACATTGGCGCGCGGCAGCTCGACCGAGCATTCCTCATAGCGCTTCAAGAATGTGTCGCAGACTGGAATTCCGGTGGGATCGATAGCGAGCGCCGGCGTGACGAAAAGAACAGCCGCCGCGAGAGAGATGAGACGTTTCACTGCCGAATTTTCCCCTATCGCCCAACCCGGACGTCCCTATAGAGGCTCCCGCCGGAAAAGAAAACGGGCGACGGGCGCGTCGTGCCGCCCGTCGCCCCACTCCGGCGCAAGTGTCTCGCGAACGCCCGAGATTCCTTAAGCTCACAGCCCGGCGAGATAGCCGGTCGGATCGACCGGGGTCGAGCCTTTGCGCAGCTCGAAATGCAGCTGCGGCGAGCCGACATTGCCCGACTGCCCGGATTTGGCGATCGTCTGGCCGCGCTTCACCTGATCGCCGCGCTTCACATCGAGCTCGCCATTATGGGCATAGGCGGAGACGAAGCCATTGGGATGGCGGATCAGCACCAGATTGCCATAGCCCTTGAGCTCGCTGCCGGCATAGGCGACGACGCCGCCCTCGGCCGCCTTCACCTGCGTGCCTTCCGGCACGGAGATGTTGATGCCGTCATTGCCGCCCGTGTTGAAGCCCTGAATGATGCGGCCGCGCGCCGGCCAGCGGAACTCCGGCCGAGCGTCGGCGGAGGCCGGAGCCGACGCGGACTTCTCCTCGGCCGGCTGCGCCTGCGGCGGGATCGAGGCGGTCGGCGTCTTGTCGATGCTGCGCTGAGCCTGCGGCTGCGCGGCCGGCGCGGCTTCGGCGAAACGCTGCGGCTTCTCGGCCTGCGGCGCGCGGGCGATCTCCTTCGCCGGAGCCGGCTCTGGCTTCTTCTTGGCGCGGACCTCGGGCTCCGGCTTGCGCACGGGCTCCGCCTGAGCGAGCTTGCGCTGCGGCTCGGCCTTCGCCTTCACGGGCTCAGGCTCCTTGGTCCGCTGCGCGAGCTGCGCGCGGGCCGGATGCGCCTCGGCCTGCGGCTTCAGCGCGGGAGCCGGCTTCGGCTGCACAGGCGCCTGAGCGACGATCTGCTTGGGCGCGGGCCTCGCGGGCTGAGTCTCGGCCTGCTTGATTTCCACCTGACGAGGCGCTGGCTTCGCCGGCTTCGCCTCGACCTGCGCCTGCCGGACGGGCGCGGCGTGCGGGCGCTCGGCCACGATGGGGCGCGCCGGAGCGGGCTCCTGCTCGGGCTCGACGCTCGAGGTTTTCCGCTTCGGCTCGACGGGAGCGACCGCTTTCTTCTCGGTCTTGCGATCGCGCACATCCACCGTCTTGACCACAGGCTGCGGCAATGGCTTCGGCTGGGCCACATGGACGGGCGCCGGAGCCGGCGCTGCAGCGACGGGCGCAGGAGCGGGAGTCGCCGGAGCGGCGGAAGCGCGATAGATCGGAATCACCAGCCGCGAGCCGGAATGCACCTCGGCCGGCTTGCCATAGCCATTGACGCGCAGCAGCGCGTCGAGCGGAACGCCATAGCGCGTCGCGATCACGCCGGCCGATTCGCCGTCGGCGACGACCACGGGCGTGCCGCCTTCGGCGCTCCAATGATTATAGGCGCCGGCCATGCGAGTGGGAGCTTGCGCCGGCGCAGGCGCAGCGGCGACGGGAGCGGGCGCAGCCTGGCTCACGGCCTGCTGCGGCGCGAGCGGATGACGCTCGACGACGCTACGGCGCACGGGCTGCGAGATCGTGCCGGTCGGCACGCGATCGACGCGGCCCGCCGGCGCGGAATCCTGGAACGGATTGGTGAAAGGATCGGTGAAACGGGAGGCGTCGGAACAGCCGGCGAGAAGGCCGGCGGCGCCGGCGGCGAACATGAGCCGCTTTGCGACCCGCGACAGAAAAACACGACGCTCAATTGCCATGACGCGACCTACACTCGAACGCTATCCTCACTGTGCTCATTTAGTCACAGCCCGGTTAAGGGAGCGTTTAAGATGAATGCGGGTTCAGCGGCGCCTCGACGAATTTAGGTAAATTCCGGGCGTTCACAGAGCTTTCGCGCGTCCTGTCAGCGCTGCGCCCAGGCGGCACGGGCCGAGATCGCTCGTCGTCCATAGGGCCTCGCCGTCGCGATGCGAGAGCGATAGGCGCTCCAACGGCCGCGCATCCTCGGAAGCCGGCGGCGCATAGCGTCCGAAGATCGCCGCCCCGTCCGGCGCCAGCGCGGCCATGACCGCATGCGGCGGCGGCTCGTGAAATGACATATGGAGAATGATGCGGTCGAAATATCCGCGCGTCTCGTCCGCTGCGAGGCCGTCGCCGAACAGCGCCTCGACATTGGCGCAGCCGAGCTCGGCGAGACGTTGGCGCGCCTCTATCGCCAAAGTCTCGTAACGCTCGATCGTCACCACCTCGCGCGCGAGCCGCGACAGCACCGCCGCGCCGAAGCCGGAGCCCGTCCCTACTTCCAGCACACGGTGATGCGGTTCGATTCGTAGCGCCTCGAGCCTGTGCGCGAGATCGGCGGCGGCCGGCATTGTCTGTCCGCAGCCGATCGGAAGCGACATGTCGCGAGCGGCGAGATCGCGGAAGCGATGCGGCGCGAACAGCTCGCGCGGAATCGTCTCGAAGGCGCGCATGATGGAGAGGTCGCGCACGCCGGCGCGCCGCAATTGCAGGAGAAGCGCCGCGCGAGCCTCGATCGATTGTCCCTCGTCCGCGCGCTCCTCCATTTGACTCCTATTCGAAAGCGGCGGAGAGCCGCGTCAAGGTCGGATGGTCGGTGAAGTCGAGGCGTAGGGGCGTCACCGAAATCTTATTCGCCTCCACCGCCTCGAGGTCGGTGCCCGGCCCCGGCGTGAAATTGCCGCGCCGGAAGCATATCCAATAATAGGGAATGCCGCGACCGTCCTTGCGATCCTCTATATGCATCAGATCATTGGAGCGCTGGCCCTGCATGGTGACGGCGACGCCCTTCACCTCTTGCGGCGTGCAGTTGGGAAAATTGACATTCATCAGCACGCCCGGCGGAATGCCCGCCGCGACCAGCTTGCGAATGACGTCGGCCGCGTGAGCCTCCGCGCAATCCCAGTGGATGTGCCGGCGTCCGGCGAAGAAATCATAGACCTGCGAGAGCGCGATGGAAGGAATGCCGAGCAGCGTGCCCTCTATGGCGCCGGCGATGGTGCCGGAATAGCTGACGTCCTCGGCGAGATTCTGGCCGGAATTGACGCCGGAGAGAATGAGATCCGGCGGCTTGTCGGCGAGCAGCTTGCGCACGCCCATGATGACGCAATCGGTCGGCGTGCCTTTGACCGCGAAATGCCGCGAGGAGATTTCGCGCAAACGCAGCGGATCATTGATGGAGAGCGAATGCGCGACGCCCGATTGCTCGCTCTCCGGCGCGACGACGAAGACATCGTCGGTGAGGCTGCGCGCGACGCGCTCGGCCAGCGCGAGGCCGGCGCCATGGATTCCGTCGTCATTGGTGATGAGGATGCGCATAGGCTCACAAACGCTGATCGTTGGCGCTCCTTCTCCCACTCGTGGGAGAAGGTGGCCCTCGCGTCAGCGAGGGTCGGATGAGGGCTCGTCGAGCTCGACACGAGTCTTCGCCTCACGCGAAGGACCCTCATCCGCCCCCGCTTAGCGGGGCCACCTTCTCCCGCAGGCGGGAGAAGGAAGCGCGCACATAGATTTCGCTAAGGGCTACCGCGCCGCGGCGATTCGCTCCAGCCCGCCCATATAGGGGCGCAGCACCGTCGGCACTGTGACGGAGCCGTCGGCCTCCTGATAATTCTCCAGAACCGCGACCAACGCGCGACCCACGGCGACGCCGGAGCCGTTGAGCGTATGCACGAAGCGCGTCGCCTTGCCCTCGGCGGGACGGAAGCGGGCGTTCATGCGCCGCGCCTGGAAATCGCCGCAGACCGAGCAGGAGGAAATCTCGCGATATTTCCCCTGCCCCGGCAGCCACACCTCGAGGTCGTAGGTCTTCTGCGAGGCGAAGCCCATGTCGCCGGTGCAGAGCGTCACCTTGCGATAGGGCAGCTCGAGCAGCTGCAGCACTTTCTCCGCGCAGCCGGTCATGCGCTCATGCTCCTCGAGCGATTGCTCGGGCGTGGTGATGGAGACGAGCTCGACCTTATAGAACTGATGCTGGCGGATCATGCCGCGCGTGTCGCGCCCCGCCGCGCCAGCCTCGGCGCGGAAGCAATAAGTGCCGGCGGTGAAGCGCAGAGGGAGCTGCGATTCGTCGAGGATCGATTCGCGCACGAGATTGGTGAGCGGGACTTCGGCGGTGGGAATCAGACCTAGGCGTTCGCGTTTCATTGTTCTCAAAGTCTGCGCCAGCCCCTTCGGCATTTCGCTTCGAACGTCAACATAGTCCTTGATAAGTTCTTCATCAGATATCTCTGGAATGAATTGGCCACTGATAGCCCAAAATTGATCCTCTTCGAACTTCGGCAATTGCGCCGTGCCAAACATTGCATCGTCGCGCACCAGCAGCGGCGGCGCGACCTCGGTATAGCCATGCTCGCCCGTATGCAGATCGAGCATGAATTGCGCGAGCGCGCGCTCCAGCCGCGCGATCCCGCCCTTGTTCACGACGAAACGCGCGCCGGAGAGCTTGGCCGCGGTCTCGAAATCCATCAGCTTCAAGCCTTCGCCAATGTCGAAATGCTCTTTCGGCTCAAAGTCGAATTTGCGCGGCTCGCCCCAGAGCAGAACCTCGACATTGTCGTGCTCGTCCTTGCCTTCCGGCACTTGCTCGAGCGGCGTGTTGGGAATCTCCGACAGCGCCTTGTCCAGCGCAGCGCTCGCCTCGCGCTCCTTCTGCTCGAGCTGCGGGAAGTCCTCCTTCAGCTTCGCGACTTCCGCCTTCAGCGCCTCGGCGCGGGCGGCGTCCTTCTCGCGCATGGCGAGGCCGATCTCTTTCGAGGCGGCGTTGCGTCGCTCCTGCGCCGCCTGCAAAGCCGCGATCGCCGTACGGCGTACGTCATCGAGCGCGAAGAGGCTTTCCGACAGAGGCGGGAGATTGCGGCGGCGGCGGCCATTGTCGAAAGCTTCCGCATTATCGCGAATAAATTTGATGTCGTGCATGAGAATCGATCCGCCGACTGGTGCGAGGCCCTCGTCCGACCCGGCTGCGCCGGGCTGCCTTCTCCCGCAAGTGGGAGAAGGGAGCGGCCGACGTTGAGGGGCGCGAATCCTTCTCCCACTCGTGGGAGAAGGTGGCCCTCGCGTCAGCGAGGGTCGGATGAGGGTCCTTGTCCCTCGAGCAGAACGAAGGGTCAACCCGCGGCTTGCTGTTCCTCGGCCGCCGCCCGCTTCTTCTCGATCCAGCGCACGGAAATGATCGACGCCTCGTAGAGCAGCAGGCCCGGTATGGCGAGCGCCAGCTGGCTGAACACGTCGGGCGGCGTCAGCACCGCCGCCACGATGAAGACGAGGACGATCGCATAGCGACGCTTCTCGGACAAAAATTTCGACGAGACGATGCCGATCTGGCCGAGCAGCGTCAGCGCCACCGGCAGCTGGAAGACGACGCCGAAGGCGAGCACCAGCGTCATGATGAGCGACAAATATTCTGACACGCGCGGCAATAGCTCGATCTGCGCCTTCCCCGGCTCATTGGCCTGCTGCATCGAAATGAAGAAATGCAGCAGATTGGGCATGACCAGAAAATAGACGACGATCGCGCCCAGCGCGAAAAACACCGGCGTGGCGACGAGATAGGGACGAAACGCCTGCCGCTCGTGGCGATAGAGGCCGGGCGCGACGAAGGCGTAGAGCTGCCCGATGACGATCGGGCAGGAAATGAAGGCCGCGGCGAACATCGCCACCTTGATCTGCGTGAAGAAATATTCCTGCGGCGCCGTGTAGATGAGCTTGGCCTCCGGCCCCGCCGCCATTGTATAGGGCACGACCAGGAGATTGTAGATGTCCTTGGCGAAGAAGAAGGCCAGGATGAAGGCGCCGAAAAACGCCAGCAGCGCTCGGATCAGCCGCTCGCGCAGTTCCATCAGATGCTCGAGGAGCGGCGCTTTGGTGGCGTCGATGTCGGCGTCGGTCATTTCGGCTGGCTTTCGGGCGGCGTATCGGTCTCGCTCGTCGGCGCGGGCTCGCTCGCCGCATGAGGCTCGGCCTGCGCTTCGACGGCCGGCTCAGCGGCCTTGCTCTCATCGCTTTGCGGCGGGGCAGGCGGGCCTTCGATCGCGCCGACGATCTGCTCGCGCGCTTGCTTGAGCGGATCGAAGGCGACGTCGCCGACGCCGGCGAAGGCCGAATCGACCTCGCTCTTCAAATTCTTATGCACGTCGGCGAGATCGGCCTCGCGCATCGCATCCATGAACTGGCCTTGGAAATCGGCCGCCATGCGCCGCATGCGCCCGGTGATCTGGCCGATCTGGCGCAATACGCGCGGCAGGTCCTTGGTCGGAATCGCGACGAGCGCGACGATGCCGATGACGATCAGCTTTCCGGGATCGAGATCGAACATGGTCTTCTCGAGAGCCTGCCCGCGGCAGGCGAAACAAGGGTGGCGTCAGGCCTTTTTCGCTTCGGCCGTCTTATCGACGTGAAGCGTCGTCTGGCTCGCGAGCGCCTGATGCTCCAGCGATTTCGCCGGCTCCTCGGCCTTCGCCTCGGTGTCGTCTTCGGCGAGGCCTTTCTTGAAGGCCTTGATGCCCTTGGCGACGTCGCCCATGACGTCGGAAATCTTGAAGCGGCCGCCGAACAGGATGAAGGCCACGCCGCCGACGATAATCCAATGCCAGATCGACAGACCGCCCATGACGCGAACCTCCCACTCGTCTTTCGTGGACCGGCGAGGCCGGCCGAAACTTCTCGGAACCTAGGACGCCGGACGCGCAAAAACAAGTTGGATGAGGCGCCCTGCGTCGAATTCTCCGACGCTTTAGGTAGGATTTCGATTTGGCCCGGGCGAGACGGGGCGAAAGCGCTCTATTCCTCGATCGGTTCGGGCTCCTCCGGCGCGTCGGGCTCCAGCAGAAAATCCATCTCGAGCGCCGCCTCGGCGTCGCCCTCCAACGGATCCTCGTCCTCCTTGAGCGTGGCGTCGTCGGTCGGCTGCGGCACGTCGAAGCCCTTGGGCAGGCGACCATCGAAGAGGCCGGCGCCTTTCAGCTCGTCGAGGCCGGGCAGATCGCCGATCTGCTCCAGGCCGAACTGCATGAGGAACGCATCGGTCGTGCCATAGGTGAGCGGACGCCCCGGCGCGCGGCGACGGCCGCGCAGGCGAATCCACCCGGTTTCCAGCAGCACGTCCAGCGTGCCCTTGGCCACGGCGACGCCTCTTATGTCCTCGATCTCGGCGCGCGTCACCGGCTGGTGATAGGCGACGATGGCGAGCGTCTCCAGCGCGGCGCGGGACAGCTTCTTCTGCTCCACCTGCTCGCGCGCCAGCACCCAGCCGAGATCGGCCGCAGTGCGGAAAAACCATTTGTGGCCGGCGCGAGTCAGCGTCACGCCGCGCTCGGCGTAATCCTGCTTCAGCCGCGCCAGCACGGCCTCGACATTGGTTCCGTCCGGCAGGCGGCGGGCGATCTCCGTCTCGTCGAGCGGCTCGCTGGCCGCAAAAAGCAGCGCCTCGGCGATGCGGGAGGCCTCGCGCAGCGCCGCCGCCTCTTGATCGAGGGTCACATCGTCTTCGAACAGTTGGACGGGTCGCAAGGCTCGCGCCAAATTTCTTCTCCCTGGCCTTTGGATCGGAGCCCTATGGCTCACGCCTCCGAGGCTTCGCTTGGCGAGTCCGAAGGCTCGCGGTCCAGTTCCGTTTCCCGCCGCCGCAGCCAGATCGGCGCGAAGGCGCGGTCCTGGCGAATGTCGAACCGCCCTTCCCGCACCATTTCCAGCGAAGCGGAAAAAGACGAGGCGCGGACGGTGCGCGCCGTTTGAATATCCACACAAAAAGCCAAAAGATAATCGTCGAGCGCGGTCCATTGGGCCGCGATTCCGGCGAGCCGCTCCAGCGTCTCGCGCGCCTCCGCCAGCGACCAGACATTGCGCTGGCGTAGCGTGACCTTGGAGATCGCCTGCTTCTGCCTTTGGCGGGCGTAGGCCGAAAGAAGATCATAGAGACTGGCCGTGAAGGTCGAGTTCGTCTTGGTCTCTATGCCCTCCGGCCCGCCGCGCAGAAACATGTCGCGGCCGAGCCGCGCGCGCTCCTGAAGCTTGTCCGACGCCGCGCGGATCGCCTCCAGCCGGCGCAAGCGATCGGCGAGCGCCGCGGCCAGCTCTGCGGCGGAGGGCTCCTCGCCCGTCTTTGGCTGCTCCGGCAGCAGCAGGCGCGATTTCAGATAGGCGAGCCAGGCGGCCATCACCAGATAATCGGCGGCCAGCTCCAGCCGGACGCGCCGCGCCTCCTCGACGAAGGCGAGATATTGCTCGGCCAGCGCCAAAATGGAAATGCGGGCGAGATCGACCTTCTGGCGGCGGGCAAGCTCGAGCAGCAGGTCGAGCGGGCCTTCGAAACCGTCCACATCGACGAGGAAGGCGGGCTCCGCCTCCGCGCGCTCATGTTCTCCGGCGATGTCGAAAGCCAAATCCTGCGCCATCTCGCCTCACGGCGTTGTCTCACGCCTCCGCCCATCGGGAAGGCGAGAGATTGGGCCGATCAGACGCCGGCCGCAAGAGCCGCGTCGAGCTGGCGGGCGCCGTCCACAGGATCGAATTCCTTCGGCGCGGCGATTCTCGCTTTCGCCGCACGCGCCCGCTCCAGCGCCCGGCCGGCGAGATCGCCAGCCCCTTCCGCCACGGCGCGGGCCTCGGCGAGATCGCCGTTGCAATGCAGGACCACATCGCAGCCGGCGGCGATCGCGCCCTCGGCGCGCGCGCGAAAGCCGCCCGAGAGCGCCTTCATCGAGAGATCGTCGGTCATCAGCAGGCCGTCGAAACCGATGAGGGAACGAATAATCCCTTCGATCACGGCTTTGGAGAGCGTGCCCGGAAGCTCGGGATCGATGGCCCGATAGACGACATGGGCGGTCATGCCGAGCGGCAGATCGGCGTCGGCGCGGAAGGGAATGAAATCCTGCGCCTCCAGCTCGGCGCGGGAGGCGTCGACGACGGGCAGCTCGAGATGGCTGTCCGCCCGCGCCCGTCCATGGCCGGGGATATGCTTGATGACCGGCAGCACGCCGCCATCGAGCAGCCCCTCCGCCGCGGCGCGGCCGAGCCGCGCGATCTCGGTGGGAACGCGGCTATAGGCGCGGTCGCCGATGATATTGTGGGAGCCGTCCACCGGCGTGTCGAGAACTGGCAGGCAATCGACGTCGATGCCGACCTCGCGCAGATCATGGGCGATCAGTCGCGCGCCGAGCCGGACGAGCGCAGCCGTCTCCTCGGGCGGAAGCCCCAGCCTCTCGAAGGCGGCGGCGGCGGGATAGGCGCGCCAGACCGGCGGGCCGAGACGCTGGACGCGCCCGCCCTCCTGATCGACGAGAATGGGGGCGTCGGTCCCCAGCGCCTCGCGGATTTCCGCGGTGAGGGCGGAAAGCTGCTCGCGCGAGGCGACATTGCGCTTGAACAGGATCGCGCCCCAGGGCTGCGCCTCGCGCAGGAAGGATTTCTCCTCCTGCGAGAGGGCGAGGCCGGCGCAGCCGCAGATGAAAGCGCGCGTCACGGAGCCGCTGTCTCCATCAATTGGCGGCGACGAAGCAGGAGCCGCCGGAGGCCTTGACCTTCTCGCAGACGCCGACAGCAGCCTCGCGGCTCATGCCGGCGGCGCGGACGCGATAGACGCTCTTCTCGCCGACCTTGGCGAGGCGGAAGCCGAGCCGCTTGCCGCCGAGCTGGGCGCTGTATTTGGAATTCACCGTCTGCATCAGCCGGCGGGCCTCGTCCTCCGAGCCGGCGGCGCCGAATTGCACGGCGAAGCCGCCATTGCCGCCGGTCGCGGCCTCCGGCTGGGCCGTTTCGAGCGCGGCGGTCTGCTCGGGAGCGGCCGCCGCCGGGCGGCGGGCTTGGGACGCGGCGGCTGCGCGACCTTGGGGGTCGTCGCCGGCTTGGCCGGACCCTTGGGCGTCGCGGTCGGCGGCTCGGCCGCGGCGTCGACGGCGCTCGGCCGGGCGGCGAGGGACGGCGGCCGCGCCGGGGGCGCGACATTGACGGGACGGGCGATCGCCGGCGTCGGCGCGTCATGATCGATGACGGTGCCGTCGGGCCGCACCGAGACGGTCTTCACCCGCCGCGGCTCGGCGCCATAGGGATTATTGGGGCCGCCGGCCGGGGCGGCCTCGTGCGGCGCGTCGACCGGCCCGTCGCCGAGCTTGACGACGCGCACCGCCGCCGCCGGATCGACGGGCTGCTCCTGCTTGGAGACGACCTTCTTGACCGGAGCGGTCTGATTGCGATCGAGCACGGCGGCGCCGCGTTGGGGCGCGGCGGCTTCGGCGACGGTGGAGGGCTGCACCTTGGCCGGCCCTTCCGGCGCCTTTATGGTGGCGAGCTCCTGCGGGGCCACGATGCCGCCGCGATGGCCCAAGGCCAAGCCGACGCTCACCGCGCCGACGCCGGCGAGAGCGACGACCGCATGCCACGGCCGCAGCCGATCGCGCAAAGCGCCGAAAAAGCCTCTCCGCTCGCGCGGCTCGTCATAAGGCTCGTCCTCGACGCCATAGTCGAGATAGTCCTGCTGATCCTGATGCGCCCACTGACCCTCGCCGGGCGAGCGCACGGCGTAATAGTCGTCGGACTGCGATTGCTGCTGCGCCGCCGGCGAAAGCGGCGGCGGCGATAAGGGCGACGGCGAGACCGGCGGCAGAGCCCCGCGCAGCTCGGCCGTATCGAAAACGTCTCTGTCTCTCTGGCTCACGGCCGGCTCCCGACGCTGCTGGTCGGCGAAGACTCTACCATAAGGATCGGCCGCGCCGGCCGTCTCGTCGCCGTGCAGCAGCCGCGCCAGCTCGGCGAGCGGATCGCTCTTCGCCTCGCTCCTGCCCGCCTGATTCTCTTGCGGCTCGCCGCCACGCAGGCGCCGCTCGAACTCGCTGATGTCGATGGAAGGCCCTCGGGCCGTCGCCTCGCGCATGATGCACCTTCCTGCTCACTACCCGACGGACGCGACGTCGCCATTCCCGGATGCGAGCGCACGCCGCACTCTTGCAAAGCGCCGGCCGCGATCACCGCATCTCGTCGGGGGCGCTCACGCCTAGGAGTCTCGAACCCGACGCCAGGACGCAAGTCAAAGAAACGACCAACGCCATCCGCGCATAGGTCGAATTTCTATCATCTGCATTAACAAAGCGTAATTGTGGCCGATCTTTGCCTTTGTTCCAATGCGAATGAAAGACGCTGGCGAGATCGTAGAGATAGAAGGCGATTCTGTGCGGCTCATGCGCCGTGGCGGCCGATTCGATCAATCGCGGATATTGCGCAATGGCCTTGGCGAGCGCGATCTCGCCTTCGTCCTGCAGCAGATCGAGCGGCGCAGCGGCGAGCGCCTTGGGCGTCAGATCGAGATCGGGAAAAGCGCCGAGCGCCTGCCGGATCGCCGATTTGGCGCGCGCATGGGCGTATTGCACATAGAAGACGGCATTGTCCTTCGACTGCTCGATGACCTTGGCGAGATCGAATTCGAGCGGCGCGTCATTCTTGCGATAGAGCATCATGAAACGCACGGCGTCGACGCCCACTTCGTCCACCACCTCGCGCAAGGTGACGAAATCGCCGGCGCGTTTCGACATTTTCACCGGCTCGCCATTGCGCATCAACTTCACGAGCTGGCAGAGCTTCACGTCGAGCGTGACCTTATTGTCCGAAAGCGCGGCGACCGCCGCGGTCATGCGCTTCACATAGCCGCCGTGATCGGCGCCCCACACATCGACGAGCGTGGTGAAGCCCCGGTCGATCTTGGATTTATGATAGGCGATATCGGCCGCGAAATAGGTATTGGAGCCGTCAGATTTCTTCAGCGGGCGATCGACGTCGTCGCCGAAATCGACCGAGCGGAACAAGGTCTGCTCGCGATCCTCCCAATCATCCGGCAATTGGCCCTTGGGCGGCGGCAGGCGACCGTCATAGACGAGGCCGCGCGCGCGCAGCTCGTTTATCTCCTTGTCGATCTGCGACAGACCATTGATCTTCTCATGCAGCTTACGCTCGGAGAAGAAGACCTCATGGCGAATATCGAGCGCGGCGAGATCGTCGCGGATCATCGCCATCATGGCGTCGATCGCGGCGCGCTTGACCGGCTCCAGCCATTCGCTCTCGCTCTTGTCCAAAAGCTCGCGGCCAAATTGTTTCGCCAGAGCTTCGCCGGCGGCCTTCAGATAGTCGCCCGGATAGAGCCCCTCTGGAATTGTGATCGTCTCGCCGAGCGCCTCGCGATAACGCAGGAAGGCCGAGCGGGCGAGAACATCGACCTGCGCGCCGGCGTCATTGATGTAATATTCGCGCGTGACCTCGGCGCCCGCGAAGGCCAGGAGATTGGCCAGCGCATCGCCGAACACCGCGCCGCGGCCATGGCCGACATGCATCGGCCCGGTCGGATTGGCCGAGACATATTCGACATTGATCTTGCCCGCGAGCGCCCCCCTGCCCTGCGGCCTTCCATAGGCTTCGCAGTCGCTCAGCACGGCGCGCAGCACATCGGCGTAGAGGCTCGGCTTCAGGCGGATGTTGATGAAGCCCGGCCCGGCGACCTCGGCCTCGGCCACATCGGGCAGATCGGCGAGCGCGGCGGCGATCTCCACCGCGAGCTGGCGCGGATTGGCGAAATTGGCCTTGGCCTCCTTGGCGAAGACCATGGCGGCGTTGGTGGCGAGATCGCCATGGGCGGCGTCCTTGGGCGGCTCCACGACGAAACGCGCATGATCCAGCGTCTCCGGCAGGCGGCCGGAGGCCTTGATCGAATCGAGAATGGCGGCGATGGCGACGTGGAAGTCGGAGAAGATGTTCATCGAATGTCCGGGCCGGGGGCGATTGCGGCCGGGGGTTTAGCAGAATGGGGAGCGGAACGCATCTTTCGCGACAGCAGCGACTGATCGGCGGTCCAAGAGCGGCGCCCGGACCGCGGGCCTTCAGGCTCGCCCGCCTCACTCGTCTATGCTCCAGCTCGCGACCTCCCGCCCATCGCTGTCCAATATGCGGAAGCCATGCGGCAGCGGCTTATGCGTGCGCTGGACGATCACATTCGAAAACAGCGACTTGGCGTGAGTGACGGCCTTGCGCACGTCGCTGATGTCGGTGTTCATCCGATCGATGACCTGCGCGGTCATTCCCTCTGGAGCGGCGCCGACGAATTCGATGACGAGCATGGGGGCCTCCCGGGTCAGAACCAGGAGGTCGGGCGCGCGAGGGGCTCCGTCAAGGCGAGCTGTGGTCCGCCCTCAGGGCGATGGGGGAAATGAGCGGTGTCGCTCGAAAGGGCGTTTCCACCTCCCCCTCGAGGGGGGAGGTCGAGCGCCGAAGGCGATCGGGAGGGGGTGACGCCCCGAGTTTTTGCTGTTGAACCCCACCCCGTCCGGCTGACGCCGGCCGACCCTCCCCCTAAAGGGGAGGGTGAGCGGGACCGACTGTTCAGCCCAAGGACATTTTCTCCCCGAACAGCTTGCGATATTCGCCGAGCGCGTAGCGGTCGGTCATTCCGGCGATGTAATCGGCGACATGGCGGGCGCGGGCGGCGCTCTCCTCGACGCGGGCGAGCTCGGCCCATTCCGGCGGCATTTGCGCCGGATCGTCGAAATAGACGGGGAAAAGCCGCGAGATGACCTGCTCGGCGCGGTCCCAGACGCCCACGACTTTCTCATGCCGATACATTTTGGGGAAGAGAAAGGCCTTGATCGAGCGATCGGCCTCGGCCATGGGCGGCGAGAAGGCGATCGTCGCCACGCCGGCGCGGCGCACATCCTCGACGCTTTTCGCCCCGACGAGGCGCAGGCGCTTCTCCGATTGGATGATGGCGTCCTCGACAAAGCGGGTGATGACGCGCCGGCCCAGCTCGTGAATGACCCGCGTGCGCTCCAGCGCGCCATAGACGGCGCGTATCTCGTCCAGCATCACGCCGATGAAGGGCACGGCGGCGATATCCTCGAGCGAGAACAGGCCGGCGCGCAGCCCATCGTCTATGTCATGGGCGTCATAGGCGATATCGTCGGCGAGAGCGGCCGCCTGCGCCTCTGCGCCTGCGAAACTGTCCAGCTCCAGCGGAAACAGCGCGTCGAACTCCGCCACATAAGGAGCGAGCGCGCGATTCGAGCGCGGGCCGCGCAAAGGTCCATTGTGCTTGACGAGGCCTTCCAGCGTCTCGAAGGTGAGGTCCAGCCCGTCATAGCGAGCGTAGCGGCGCTCGAGCAGAGTGACGACGCGCAAAGCCTGCGCGTTGTGATCGAAGCCGCCATAGGCCTCCATGCAGCGCTGCAGCGCATGTTCGCCGGCATGGCCGAAGGGCGTATGGCCGAGATCATGGGCGAGCGCCACCGCCTCGGCGAGATCCTCGTCCAGCGCCAGAGCGCGGGCGAGCGCGCGGGCGATCTGCCCCACCTCTATCGTATGGGTCAGCCGCGTGCGGAAATGATCGCCGTCCAGCGGCACGAAGACCTGAGTCTTATGCGCGAGACGGCGAAAGGCCGTCGAATGGATGATGCGGTCGCGGTCGCGCTGGAACTCGCTGCGCGTCGGCGAGGCCGATTCGGGAAACAAGCGCCCGCGTGAGGCCGCAGGATCGCTGCCGTAGGGGGCGCGGACGCGGACGGCGGGATCTTCGATCGCCAATCGTCTGCTCCTGTCATTGCAAGGTCACGCGGGCGGCCATATTTTCGCTTCGCATATCCCGCCCGCCCCGGGGAGCGCAAGCGACGAGGCTGGCGAGACAAAAGCCAAAAAAGAGGAAGGCGCGCCCTAATGACCGATACGGCGACGATTGCGAAGATCGAAATGAGCGAGCGCGCGGCCGAGCGCATTCACGCCATTCTCGCCGGCGAGGCCGCCGCGACGGCGCTGCGGCTCTCCGTCGATGGCGGCGGGTGCTCCGGCCTGCAATACGCCTATACGGTCGAGACCGAGCCCAAGCTGGACGATATCGTCGTCGAGCGCGATGGGGCGAAGCTCGTCATCGATTCGATTTCTGCTGCCTATATAGCCGGCGCGCGCGTCGATTATGTCGAGGATCTGATGGGCCAATCCTTCCGCGTCGAGAATCCCAACGCCACCGCCTCCTGCGGCTGCGGCTCCAGCTTCTCGGTCTGACGGCGCCCCCTCCTCCGCTCCTCCTTTCGGAGTCCTCGATTGCAGTCTCTGTTCATCGGCCATTCCTATATCGACGTGACCATGCGCACGCAGGTCATGCCCAAGGGCGACGAGAAGGATGTGGCGGAGGATTACGCCGTCTCCTTCGGCGGCAACGCCGTGACCGCCGCCTTCGCCTGCTCCAAGCTGGTCGGCGACGGCGTCGATCTGCTGACGCAGCTCGCGCCCGACTGGCTCGGCCATATGTTCATGGATATGGCCGCGACCTATGGGCTGCGCGTGCATCCGCGCCGGGTGCGCCGCTCGTCCCTGTCCTTCGTGCTGCCCAAAGACGGCAAACGCGCCATATTGCGCGCCCGCGACAATAATTTCCTCGAGGACTTCCCGCGTCTCGATTTGACTGGGGTGCGCGCACTGCACAGCGACGGGCATATCGCCGACGCGGCTCTCCATTACGCGCGCGCCTGCCGCGAATCGGGCGCGTTGACCTCGCTTGACGGCGGCGCGCTGCGGTCGGGAATCACCGATCTGCTCGAATTCATCGACGTCGCCATCGTCGCCGAGCGGCTCTGCGAGCAGATGACGCTCTCGGAGGCCGATATGCTGGCCTATTTGAAGAGCAAGGGCTGCCGCATCGGCGGCGTCACCAATGGCGAGCGCGGCATGCTCTGGTACGACGAGAATGGCGAGGTGCAGCGCCTCCCTTCCCTCCCTGTACCGGCGGAGCGCATCGTCGACACATCGGGCGCAGGCGATGTGTTCCACGGCGCCTATATGGCGTCCTATCTCCAGCGGCCGGAAGCGCCCTGGCGCGAGCACTTCCACTTCGCCCGCGCGGCCTCGGGATATAAGATTCAGCACCTGGGCAATGAGGCGGGCCTGCCGTCGCAGAATGACATAGTAGCGACACTCGCGCTTTTTCCCCCTGCCGATTGAATGGCTTGTGGGAAGCCCGAAAGAAATCGAGAAAGGCGGAGAACAGGGCTTGGCAAGAGTGCTTAGAGCTTGCTATATGCCCGGCACCGTTCCCCGATAGCTCAGCCGGTAGAGCAAGCGACTGTTAATCGCTGGGTCGCAGGTTCGAGTCCTGCTCGGGGAGCCAGTAATCATTCCGCCCCTGTGAAATCCGCCTCTCGACGCCTAGATTGGCGGCACGGGAGCCTCACTATGCAAAAATCCATCGTCATCAGCGTTAGCCATGATCTCGGCGTCGAGACCGCGCGGGCGCGCGTCGCCGCTGGGCTCGAGCAGCTGCGGCGGGACTATGTGGACAAGCTCGCGCATTCCGAGGTCGTCTGGACCGGGAACGCCGCCGATCTGAAGGTCGGCGCCTTCGGCCACAATATGCAGGCGCGCATAGAGGTGCTCGCCGATTCGCTGCACATAGAGGTCTGGCTGCCCTGGCTGCTGGCGGCGCTGGCGGGACCGATTCAGACCGCGCTCGCCCAACACGCCGGCGAGGCTCTGCGAATCGAGAGCAAGCCGCAGGGCTGACAGGTCAACGCTTGCCGGCGGCGAGCCGCGCCGCGCGGCGGCGATAATATTGCAGACGAGTCGTGCGCAAGCTGTCCACGCCATGGCGGTCGATGAAGCTCGCCCAGGCATTGAACTCGTCCGGCGTCAACGAATAGCGCCGACAGACCTCGTCGAGCGAGACGACGCCACTGCGCACCGCCGCCACCACCTCGGCCTTGCGGCGCACCACCCAGCGCGTCGTCGGCGGCGGCAGACAGGCGCAGGCGATTCGATTCGCGGCGTCGTCGCCGGCGGGACCGAACGTCGTCGGATCAAGCGTCATCATGGCGCCGCTCCACAAAAGGAATTTTCGCATCACATCGCGAAAAACAAGCCGCCGCCGCGTCGGGCGGCGAGATCTGTGACACTTCCAGCAAAGGCTGAAAAAAGCGTTGCGGCGCGCGCAAGCGAGAGAGAGGAGCTTAACCACATCCGTTTGCGCCGCCGGCCAGCGGCCGCGCCATGGTCTAGACTAGGCTTCCATTCGCAATCGGAGGCGTCCCATGTCGAAAGCCCTGCTCGTCGCATCGATCGTCTTCGCAGGCGTCGCAATCGCGACCTCGGCGCTCGCAGAGCCATTCGCGCGGGACCGCGAGGGCGGCGCGGGGCCTTCGCGCGCGCAGGCCGCCGAGCAGCGACGCGATCTATGGGAGGCGCGCGAGCGGGCGCGCGAGCAGCGCCGGCTTCAGCGCGAGCGGCAGAGATACGCCCCTCCCTCGGGCCAGAACGCCGGCGGCCCGGCGCCTTACGGCTATGGCGCGCCTTACGGCGGCGGTTATGGCGGCGGCGATTACGTCAATCCGCCGCCGCGCCAGGCGCCGCCGCCATCGCCGCGCGGGCTGCACGACGGCCTCTGGTATTACTGACGCGTCGCCGGCTCGCCGCGCCGCTCCAACGCCGAGCTCACGATCTCCAGCGCGATGGCGAGCAGCGCCTCAGCGTCATTGGGCTTGACGAACACCTTGTCGGCGCCGGCCCGCATCGCCTCCTCATGGATCGACGGCGCGGTGGAGGTTGTCAGCACGAAAACCGGCAGCTCCTTCAGCAGAAGCGAGCGGCGCAGCGACTTCAAGAACTTCACGCCATCGAGCCGCGGCATGTTGAGGTCCAGCACCAGCACATCCGGAAGCTTGTCCGTGATCTCCTCGCGCGACACGAGAAAGATCGCGTCCAGCCCATTGTCGACCTGCTCGCATTCGATGTCGCGCTCCAGCAAGGAGCGCACGGAATCGAGGGCTCGCTTGAACAGGAAGACGTCGTCCTGATCGTCCTCGATGATCAATACGCGGCAGGCCCGATTCTTCGTCTCGACAGCGGACATCACAATCCCCATCTTCTCGACTTGCGCTCGTTTCTCAGACGCTGTTTCCTATAAATAGGATGCGGTCGCCCCGCGCGCAGCAACGAGCGCTACCAAATGCGCGCGACGAGGGGTGCGAGGATGAGCTTCGACAGCATAGGCGACGATCATTTTCGCCTCGCGGTAGAGTCGGCGCCTGCCGCCATGATCGTCAGCAGCGCCGATGGACTCATCCAATTCGTCAACGCGGAGACCGAGCGTATGTTCGGTTATCGTAGCGACGAACTGGTTGGAAAGTCCATCGATATTCTCGTCCCCGCGCGCATGCGGGCGGCGCATTCCTCCTTGCGCCAGAGCTTCCTCGCGCATCCGAGCAAGCGCCCGATGGGAGCCGGCCGCGATCTGAAGGCGACGCGGCGCGACGGCAGCGAGTTTCCAGTCGAGATCGGGCTGACGCCGATCGAGAGCGAGACCGGCGCGATCGTGCTGGCGACCGTGCTCGACATCACCGCGCGGCGCGAAGCGGAGAATGCGCTGTCGCAGCGCGCGGCGGAGCTGGAGCGCGCCAATGAGCGTCTGGCGCAATTCGCCTATGTCGCCTCGCATGATCTGCAGGAGCCGCTGCGCAAGATCGCCGCATTCGCGGATATTCTCGAGCAGGCGATCTCCAGCGCCAATGAGAACGACATGAGCTACGCCAATAGCGTGATGCGCTCCTCGGCGCTGCGCGCGCGCGAGCTGGTCGACGATCTCCTCACCTATTCGCGCGCGATCAACGATGCGCAGAATGTGCAGGAGCTCGATCTGCGCGACGAAATAGACCTCGCTGTCGACGACCTCTCCGAGGCGATCGCGGAGAGCGGCGCACGCATGCGCATAGAGGCGCCGCATGTCGCCTTTCGCGCCGACCGCTCGCAATTCGCGCGGCTGACGCATAATATCGTCTCCAACGCGCTCAAATATCGCAAGCAAGATTGCGCGCCGGAGATCGTCATTCAGGCGACGCAGAACGAGCGCGAGATCGTCGTCGCCTTCGTCGATAATGGCATAGGCTTCGAGAGCAAATATGCGCAGCTCGTTTTCGAGCCGTTCAAGCGGCTGCATCCCAAGGGCAAATATCCCGGCACCGGCATAGGCCTCGCGATCTGCAGATCCATCGCCGATCGCCATGGCTGGCGGCTGTCGGTGACATCGCAGCCGGGACAAGGATCGACTTTCTATGTCACGATTCCGTTGGGACGAGCGAATAGCGAGTAGCCCGTCCTCGCACGACACGGAGACCTCATATGATCGACCTCCATTTTTGGCCCACGCCCAATGGCCACAAGATCACGATCTTTCTCGAGGAGGCGGGGCTCGCCTATAAAATCATCCCCGTCGACATATCGAAGGGCGAGCAATTTTCTCCCGCCTTTCTCGCCATCTCGCCGAATAATCGCATGCCGGCCATCGTCGACCATGCGCCGGCCGACGGCGGCGCCGCGGTCTCGCTGTTCGAATCCGGCGCGATCCTCGTCTATCTCGCCGAGAAGACGGGGCGCTTTCTGCCGAGCGATCTGCGCGGCCGCGCGCGCGTGCTCGAATGGCTGTTCTGGCAGGTCGGCGGGCTCGGCCCCATGGCGGGGCAGAACCATCATTTCCGCAATTACGCGCCGGAGAAGATTCCCTACGCGATCGATCGCTATGTGAACGAGACCAATCGCCTCTATGGCGTGCTGGACAAGCGTCTCGCTGGACGAGACTACATCGCCGATGATTACTCCATCGCCGATATGGCCGCTTATCCCTGGATCGTTCCTTATGAGCGGCAGGGACAGTCTCTCGACGACTTTCCCAATGTGCGGCGCTGGTTCGAGGCGATGCGCGCGCGGCCGGCGGTCGAGCGCGCCTATGCGAAAGGCGAAGCCCTCTCCCGCCCGCGCGACGGCTTCACGGAAGAGGAGCGCAAAATCCTCTTCGGCCAGACGGCGGCGAACCTGCGCGGCGCCGTCTGAGCGCGTTCACTCGCCCTGCTTCTGGCGGCGCTTCTTGTTCCGCCAGGAGGCGAAGAAGATGACCGCGAGAAAGACGTTGATGGCGAGGACCCATTTGTCGCTCCACGACAATTGGCTCCAGATCGTGTGCAGATAGGACAATTCGCTCTCCCTTTACGGGCGCTCGCCGCCCGTTTTTTTCATTTTCGCCGCTTTAGCGGCGCAGGTCCGGAATTTACGCGCAATGGCGCTCCCGATAAAGGCCCGGCGCGCTCATCCCGCCCGCAGCAGCTTCACCGCCTCGTCGCGCTCGAAGAGATAGAGCAGAACCCTCAGCGCCTCGCCCCGCGGGCTGGAGAGGTCCGGGTCACGGCGCAGGGTCAGCTCGACGTCGTCGCGCGCTATGGCCAGCAGCCGCGCATGGGCTGTGAGATCGGCCAGGCGGAAGCCCGGCAGGCCGGATTGCCGCGCGCCGAGAATTTCCCCCTCCCCGCGCAGGCGCAAATCTTCTTCCGCTATGCGGAATCCGTCCTCGGTCTGGCGCAGCATCACCAGCCGCGCCTTGGCCGTCTCGCCGAGCGGGCCTTTGTAGAGCAGCAGGCAGGAGGATTTGCCCGAGCCGCGGCCGACGCGCCCGCGCAGCTGATGCAATTGCGCGAGGCCGAAACGCTCGGCGTGCTCGATCACCATGACCGTCGCCTCCGGCACATCGACGCCGACCTCTATGACCGTGGTGGCGACGAGAATGCGCGTTACGCCCTGCTTGAACGCTTCCATTGCGGCGTCGCGCTCCGGGGCTTTCATGCGGCCGTGAACGAGGCCGACGATCTCGCCGAAAATGCGCGTCAGATCCTCGTGACGATCCTGCGCAGCGGCGAGATCGAGGTCCTCATTCTCCTCCACCAGCGGGCACACCCAATAGACGCGCGCGCCGGAGGCGAGAGCGCGGCGCACGCCCTCCACCACATCGCCGATGCGTGACACCGGCAGCGCGCGCGTCTCGATCGGCGAGCGGCCGGGCGGCTTCTCGTCGAGGATAGAACTGTCCATATCGCCGAAATAGGTGAGCGCCAGCGAGCGCGGAATGGGCGTCGCCGTCATTACCAGAACATCGACGCTCTCGCCCTTGGCGCCGAGCGCCAGACGCTGCTGCACGCCGAAGCGATGCTGCTCATCGACGACGGCGAGGCCAAGATCGGCGAAGGAAAGCTCGCTCTGCACCAGAGCATGAGTGCCGATGACGATATCGACGGCGCCCGCCGCTATGGTCTCGTAGATTCGCGCGCGCTCGGAGGGCTTGGCTCTGCCGGTGAGCAGGCAAAGGCGCAGGCCGGCGGCTTCGGCGAGCGGCAGCAGGCGCTCGTAATGTTGGCGCGCGAGAATTTCCGTCGGCGCCATCAGCGCCGCCTGGCGGCCGCATTCGACGACGCTGGCCATGGCGAGCAGAGCGACAATGGTCTTGCCGGCGCCGACATCGCCTTGCAGCAGCCGCAGCATGCGCCGCGAGGAGGCGAGATCCTCGCGTATCTCGACGAGCGCGCGCTGCTGCGCGCCGGTGAGCGCATAGGGCAACGCCGCCTCTATGACGCGCGTGATGCGTCCGTCGCCGGCGTTCTCGCGGCCGGGCTCGCGCCGCATTTTCGAGCGGATGAGGCGGAGCGCCAATTGCTGCGACAGCAATTCGTCCAGCGCGAGGCGTTGGCGCGCCTTGCCGGCGGGCTCGATATCGGCCGGCGATTTGGGGTTTTGCGCCGCGGCGAGCGCTGTCGCGAAATCGGGAAGTCCATTGGCCGCCAGCACGGAGGCGTCCTGCCACTCCGGCAGCTTGGGCAGCCGCTCCAGCGCTCCCGCGACGGCGCGCTGCACGAAACGCTCTTGCAGCCCTTCGGTGAGGCCGTGCACCGCCTCCGCCGGCGGCAGCTTGGCGAGGCCCGCCTCGTCCAGCACGCGATCCGGATGCACGATCTGCCGGCGCCCGTCATAGAGCTCGATCTTGCCGGAGACCCAGCGCGTCGCGCCTATGGGCAGGCTGCGCTCGATCCATTCGGCGTTGGAGAGGAAGAAGACCAGCTCCGCGTCGCCGGTGTCGTCCTCGACATGAACTTTGAACGGCGCCTTGGCGTAGCGCCCCTGTGGCTTACGATGCTCGGTGACGCGCACTTTCAGCACGACGACGCGATCCGTCGGCGCTTCGGCGATGGTGGGGCGCAGGCTGCGGTCGACGAGATTGATCGGCAGATGAAACAGCACGTCGATAAGACGCGTCTCCTTGCCCGGCCGGGCGAGCAGCCGGTCGAAATGCTTGGCCGTCTTGGGGCCTATGCCCGGAAGGGCGGCGGCGCGGCCGAACAGCGGATCGAGGATCGAGGGACGCATTCGCGCCTTTTCCCCTATCGCGAAGGCTTTGTCATGCCCGGTGACGCTAATTGCCCGGCGACGCGCTAATCTGGCAGCACGTCGGGCGTTTCCCAGGCGAGATGCTGGCCGCCGTCCACGGCGATCATCTGCCCGGTGACGCTGCGCGCCTCAGCGAGAAACACCACCGCGTCGACGACGCTGGACACGTCCGCCGGCCGGCGCAGCGGCACGCCGCGCGCCTCCGTCTCGAAACCTTTTTGCCCATGCACTGCGTTGGGAAACACCGGCCCCGGCCCCACGGCGTTGACGCGAATGCGCGGCGCGAAAGCCTGCGCCATGGTGCGCGTCGCCGTCCACAGAGCGGATTTCGCCAGCGTATAGGTGAAGTAGCGCGGCGTTAGCCGAAACACGCGCTGATCGACGATATTGACGATCGCCCCTTCCGCCTCCTCGGGCAATTGCGCAGCCATGTCGCGCGCCAGCAGCAGCGGCGCGCGCAGATCGACGGCGAATTGCCGATCGAACACTTCGACCGAGAAATCCTGCGCCGCGTCGAGCTCGAACACCGAGGCGTTGTTGACGAGCAGCGTCACCGGCCCGAAAGCGCGCGCGGCGAGCCCCATCAGCGCCTCTGTCTCGCGCGCGTCGGAGAGATCGGCGCCGACCACCGCCGCGCGGCCGCCCTTGGCGCGGATCGCCGCGGCGGCGAGCTCCGCCTCCTCTATGGAGCGATGCGAGGCGTGCAGCACCACCGGGCGCCCGCAATGCGCCAGCCGCGCGGCGATCGCCAAGCCGATCCGCCGCGCCGCGCCCGTCACCAGAACCGGCCCCGAACCGCCTGCGCCGCCAGCGCTCATCGCCCGAATCCCCATCTTGCCGCCGTGCAAGGCAATTCTCACGCCGCGCCGGCGCGGTCAATGCGCCGCCGAGACGTAACCGCGGACGATTTTACGAATTATTAGGCAATCTCAACGGCACTATGCGACGTGATGATCGAGAGAAAATGGATAATGGCCAGAATGGCTCGGTTAATTCTAAATATAACATGGTTTCGACACAATCAATACCTTACAGCGCGCTGTGGTTTTGCTTCGCCGCGAGCGCGGGCTCGGGCGAGGAAAGGTTCCGTTAACGTGAACGATTTTAATTCGACTGAGCTCTGGCTGGGCCTTGCCCCTCGCCCGCGCCGAGTTTTGTGACCGCGAGCCGAAGGCCCTTAAAGGCGCGCGAATGTGGAGTCGAGTTCGATGAGACCTATGCTGCTTCCCGCGCTGCTGGCGCCCGCCCTGCTCTGCGCCGGCGCCTCCGCCCTCGCCGCCGATCTGCCGCGGCGCTCGGCGCCCGCCACCGATTATTACAGCCCGCCGCCCGCCTTCTCCTGGCAGGGCTTCTACATCGGCATCAACGGCGGCTATGCGCTGGGCTCGTTCCAGAACGGCAGCAGCAATCTGCTCGGCCAGCCGAACGGGTGGGTCGTCGGCGGCACGGCCGGCTATAATCTCACCTTCGCGCCCAACTTCCTCGTCGGCGTCGAAGGCGACTTCGATTTCAACAGCTCGAAGGACGGGCGCTCGCCTTTCGCCGGCGTCTCCGGCAATGGCTCCGTCGACAACACGCTCACCATTCGCGCGCGCGCCGGCGTCACTGTCGATCGCGCACTGCTGTTCGTCACCGGCGGCTTCGCCGGCAGCAACACGACGGCGAGCGTGAACAACGCCTTCCAGGGCTTCTACGGCCAGCAGTCGAAATTCCTCGCCGGCTGGGCGCTCGGCGCCGGCATAGAATTCGGCCTCGCGCCCAATCTCTCCGCCAAGGCTGAATATCTCTTCACCTCGGTCGGCGGCGATCGCTATTTCGATTTCTCGGCCAATTCGCTGCAGACGAATATCGACACATCGACGATCCGCGGCGGCCTCAACTATCACTTCTAGTCGAAACGGCAGCGCCGATCCCGCCGAAGGGCGGGGTCGGCTCGCTCAGCTTTCGGCGCTCAATGCGCGTGCGGCTTGCTCAAGGCGCTAGCGCCGGCTTTGAACAGCAGATAGCCGACGATCGACACGGCGGCGACAGCGATCACCACGGCTTCCGCGAGCAAGGTGAAAACGATCGGATCATTGGCTCCGTAAGTGGACATTGCCGATTCCTCCAGTCGCCTGTGCGATATTTCGAGACGCCAGGCTTGCGTGAGAGATTAGGCCTTCGCAGCGGCGCGCGACGAGCGCGCGCGAGGCCGCAGCGTCAATCGACCGCAATCACGAAAATCTCAGACAAAACGCCACGAATTTGATTTTCGTCAAAAGACTCATCGCTGCGTCGCATCGAAAGAAACGCACTCGCCGCTGCGGATCGGCGACATAGGTTCAACCGCGTTCGCGCACATTCGTTCCAAGCGCAGACGAAGGAGAACCGCATCATGAGCACAGTCGTCAGATTGTCGTTGATCTGCGCCTCGGCGCTCGTCATCGGCGCGCTCGGCGCCGACGCCGCCGTCGCCAAGGAGAAGCGCTGTCGGCAAGTTTGCGAGGACAGAACCGAGTACGAGCCGCCGAAATATGAGCAGCCGACTTGCGAGCACAGGACGAGCTATGTGCGCCGCATCGTCGAGCGCCGGACGGTCTATGTGGCCCAGCCCGAGGTGGTGGCGACGCCGGTGATCGCCTATCCTGCCTACTCCTACGGCTATAGCTACCCGTACGGCTATAGCGGCTACGGAGGAGGCTACGGCGCCGGCTATGGCCTCGTCGGCGCGAGCTTCGGCGGCTGGGGCTGGGGCTGGTAGATTTGGCTGAGCCGCGGCGCGACCCGAATTGTCGCGCCGCGAGCGAGGCAGAGCGCGTTTGACAATGTCGAGGCCGCACCTGATAGTTCACGCGGGGAATTTTTCAGGCTGGCGAAGATGATCGACGAACATTGTGGCGAATTGCATGCCGAATCCTCATCGAAGGATTTGCCGAAACTCTCCCGCCGTGGGCTGCTGACGGGGCTCCTCGCGCTGCCCATCGCCGCGCTCGACGCCGGTTCCGCCAATGCGCAATATATCGGCTTCGGCCCCTTCCGGCTGCATCTCGGGCCGACAGGCGGCGGTTATGGCGGCGGAGGCGGAGGCAGCTATCGCCCGCGCAGACCCGCGCGCCATGTCGGGCACCATCAAAGCGGCGGCGGCGACGCGCGTCACGCCTCACGGCGCGGCCGTCATGGCGGCGGAGGCGGAGGCGGCGGCGATAATGGCGGCGGAACATCCACCAAAGGCGCGACCGGGCTCGGCAAGGCGGATTACTGATCCGCCAAGCGCAGCGTCAATATTTGCCAGATTTGCGGAGCGCCTCGAGCGCCTCCGCAGCGCCCGGAAAATCCTGGGTCTTGGCGAGGCGAAACAGATCGCCCGCCTTTTTCGCGTCTTTCTTCAGCACATTGGGCACGCCCTTCTCAAAGGCCTTGCCCAGCCAGAATTGGCCGCGCGGATTATTCTGGTCCGCCGCTTTCTTATACCAGCGCAGGGCCTCCTCGACATTCTCGCCGCCGTCGGCGTCGCCGTTCTGATACATATTGCCGAGCACCGCCTGCGCCTCGGGGAAGTCTTTGTCGGCGGCTTTCTTGATCCATTTGAAGGCTGTCGGAAGATGTTGCGGCCGCCCCTGCCCTTTCAGCGCAATCATGCCGATGATGAATTGCGCCTCGCGCTCGCCTGAAGCGGCGAGAGACTCGCCGATCGACGAAGCGCGGTCGAACTCTTTCTCCTTCACCGCTCTGCGTAGATCGGCGATCGTCGAAGACGCGCCCAGGGACGCCTGCTCGACGGCCGCGGTCTTCTGGCCGGGCACTGTCGAGGGCTGGCAATCGGCGATGCTGAAGCCTTCATTGCATTTGGGCTTGGCTGGCGGCGCATCATTCGTCGGCGCGGCCAGACGCTCGATCTCGTTTCGTACCGGCTTGATCTCGCCGGTCTGGCCGAAATCCAGAGTCTTTGCCGTCTGGCGACGCTCGCTCTCGAGCTCCGCGGTCGTGCGGCGCTCGTGCTCGGCCTTCTCGAACTCGCGCCTCCTGTTGAGGCCCTCGCCGCCGTCGCCGCTGAACAGCAGAGGCGCGACGGCCGCGAACGCAAGAACCGCCACGGACACGCCCTGCAGCGCCGGATGCAGCGATTTGAAGCGTCGCACCAGCGAGCTCGAACGGCTCTTGGCGACGGCCAGAGCGACGGACGGCAGAGAGGCGGCGGAGCCGGCGCTCGCGCTCGTCTGCGTCGCCCTATCGAGAAGATGAGCCGGGCTCTGCACAATGGATGTGGCGTCGACGCGCAAGACGGTCGCGCCTATGGCGTCGCTGAAGGCGCGGATCGACGGATAGCGCTGCTCCGGCCGTTTCGCGAGCGCCTTCATGAGCGCGGCTTCCAGCTCCGGCGTCACGCCAGGAATGCGCGGCACCAGCGGCGGCGGATCTCTGCCGATCTGCGCTTGCAGCAGCTCCACCTCGTCGAGCCCCGCAAAGGGCGCCGCGCCGGAGAGAATCTCATAGAGAACGACGGCGAGCGCATAGAGATCGCTGCGCTCATCGCCCTCGCTGCCGCGACGCTGCTCGGGAGCCATGTAGAGCGGCGTGCCGATCGCCGTACCGGCGCGCGTCATGCGCACGCTGCCCTGCACGCGGGCGATGCCGAAATCCATGATCTTCACGCGGCCGTCATTGCCGATCATCAGATTGGACGGCTTTATGTCGCGATGGATCACGCCCATCTGATGCGCATAGGCGACGCCATCGGCGGCCTGCGCGATGATGGCGAGACATTCCTTCACGCCGAGCGGTCCGCCGCGCTCGCGCAACACATCGTCCAGCGCGCGGCCGCGCACCAGCTCCATCACCATATAGAGCTCGCTGCCCTCGGGCAGCAGCGAATAGAGCGTGGTGATATTGGGATGGTTGAGGCGCGCGAGGCTCTGCGCCTCCGCCTTGAAGCGCCCGACGAATTCGGGATCCTGCGTCAGCTCGGGGCGCAGCGATTTGATCGCCACCTCGCGCTCGATGAAAGTGTCGAAGGCGACATGCACCTTGCCCATCGCGCCGGTTCCGAGCAGCTCGACGATCCGGTAATGGCCGATCATTCTCTGGTCGCTCATGACGCTGTGCCTCTATCGAACGACGATGACGCGCGTCGGCGGCGCGCCGTCCGCGACGACGGGAATCTTCTGCGTCGCAGCCTGATCGCGCGCCCCCGGCGGCGGCGCGACGATCTGAAACACGCCGACGGAAATATTGTCGTGCCCGCCCGCCGCGAGGGCGGCCTCCACCAGCAAATGGCAGGAGTCCTGCGGCGCGCGATCGGGAACGACGGCGGCGAGCTCCGCCTCGGAAACGAGATTGGAGAGGCCGTCCGAGCACAGAATGATCGCGTCGCCGATCGCGAGCGGCAGACCCTCGGACCATATGGTCGGCGCGACCTCCTTGCGCGTTCCCACCGCCTGCAGAATGACATTGCCGCCGGGGCTGCGCTCGGCCTCCTCCTGCGTCATCACGCCCTCGCGCACCAATTGCGCGTGGAGCGTCTGATCGTCGGAGAGCTGCGTCACCTCGCCGCCGCGCAGCATATAGGCGCGGCTGTCGCCGACATGGGCGAGCCACAGTCTTCCGTCGCGAATGACGACGGCGGTGCAGGTCGTGCCCATGCCCTTGCATTCGGGCTCGCGCGCGCTCTGCTCGAAGATGGCGCGATTGGCGGCCTCGAAAGCCGCCTTCAACGCGCGCGGCGGCTCGACGTCGAGCGAGTAGAACACGCGGCGCACGACTTCCGTCGCGAGCGCGCTCGCCACTTCGCCGGCGGCGTGTCCGCCCATTCCATCGGCGACGATGGCGAGATAGCCCTGTCTCGCCTCCGGCGCGTCCGCGGGCGCGACAAAGGCGACGCTATCCTCATTCGAGGAGCGCACGCGGCCGACGTCCGTCCGCATCGCGCCGACGACGCGGAAAGCGCCCAATGGAGCCTCGCGCCCCGTCGCCATTTTCTCGACCTTCGATCAGTTGCGCTGCGCGCGCAGCAGGTCGCGCCCGAATTTGATCGGCACGGCGAGCGTCACGCGCGCGTCGCCGCGGCTGCGGCTGTAGGTGAACAGGCCGATGACCTTGCCATTGGCGTTGAACACCGGCCCGCCGCTATTGCCGGAGCCCGTGGCCAGCACGCTGAGCTGAATGCGCTCGCCGGCGCTGGTCAGCGTGACGCCATCCTTCTCCTTATAGCCGGTGGAGAGCTTGGAGACGATGCCATCCGTCACCGTCGCCTCGGGAATGACCTCGTTCTGAACGCGCGTCAGGCCGTTCTCCACCGTCACCTGACGCTGGACATTCTCCACCGAAATGCCGGGATAGCCGAGCACGATGACCTTCTCGCCGATCGTCACCTGATCGTCGTCGGCGAGCTCGACCTTCTCGAGGAGCTGCGGCGAGTCGATCTTGATGAGCGCCGCGTCGGAATCCGCCGAAGCGCGCACCAGCGCGGCGTTGACGCCGAGCCGCGCGCCGGGGAAACGCACCTCGAGCTGCTCATTGCGGCCCTCGAAAGTGCGCTGCTCATTGCGCGTCATGTCCGGAATATTGTTGCGGCCGATCGGAATGGCGACGCTCGACGGGAAAATGACTCCTCCCGCTTCCGGCACCCACATGTTGAGATCGGCGTAATCCTCGGATTCGAGATCGATGACCCCGATAGGCTTCCGCAGCTTCGCGTTCTTGGCGCCCGGACCGCCGCCGAGATCGAACACATAGCCGAGGCGCGGCGAATCGTAGGTCACCTTCCAGCCGGCGGCGACATGCTTATTGGTGAGCAGATAGCCCTGCTCGCTGATGACGAAGCCGGAGCCCCGCCCGGCGCCGGCGATCTGCAGATTGGAGCGCTGATCGTCCTCGAGCGTCAGCCAGCGCACGACCTTGCCATTGGGCAAGCGCACATAGGCGGGCAGCGTGTCCTTTCCGAACCGGAAGGTCTGATGGAAGATCGGCTTGCCCGTCTGTGTGTCGAAGAGGCGCCAGCGCAGATCGACGCGCGCGGTGGCGTTGGAATATTTGTTGTAGATGTCGAGCGGCGTCATGCCGATGAGATTGGTCTTCACCTCGCCCTGCAGCGCGGCGCTACGCTGATCGGCGTGCTTGGCGTCGGCCTTCACATCGGCGAGATCGGCCTGATGGCGCTCGTCGTCCTTGATCTGCTTCCAATAGACGGCGCCGCCGCCGAGCGCGATGAAGGCGAGCAGTCCCGCCGCCACGGCGCCCCAGGTGCGGCTCACCGAGCGACGCTCCTCGACGATCAGCCGCTGCACCGTCTCCTGGCCGACGCCGGCCTTGTGCGGGTGCGCCTGGGTCGATGTCGAGCTTATCTGGGCGACGGCGGTGGAGGCCGCCGTCTGCGCCGTCTCGATCAGCCGGGTCGCGGCGGAATCATCTATGCCGATGACGCGCGTGCGCGCCGCGAAGCTGGCCGGCCGCGGCTGCAGATCGAAGGTGAATTTCGGCCCCTTGGCGCCGCCGAGCTCGATCTTGTCCTCGGGCAGCAGCTCCGCGTTCTGCGAGATGCGCTGGCCGTTGAGGAAAGTGCCATTGCTGGAATTGAGGTCGATCAGCTCGAACTTCAGATCGTCGCCTTCGCCCTCGATGCGGATGACGGCGTGCTGCCGGCTGACGACGCCGTCTATGGTGGGGTCGAAAGCGATTTTCGATGTCGGATCGCGGCCGATGGTGATCTCTTTCAGATCGCCGATCGGAAGCTGCTCGATCTGATTGGCCTTCGACCCCGACAAATGTCGAATGACGACGCGCTCGACGACTCCGCCCATAGTACCGCCCCTGAAATAACAGCGACTTTGCTTCAGCGCGCGAAAAAAACAAAAAAAGCGCCTGCGTCGCCCCCATTTACAGGATACCAGCGGCGCACGGCGCATCGCAAGGGGCGTTCGGCCGCCGCTCGAGCGCCGACTTGCGCCGGGCGGGCCGATCGTATAGCAGGTTCCGCTGGACGATGAGCCCGGAGTCCCTCGCCCGATGAGCAAGAAACCGTTGAACCTGGTGCATTTGTCGACGCTGGTCGCAGTCGCGATCCTGGTCGGCACGGAGCTGGTCGCGACCTCCTGGGCGGCCGGCTGGGCGCTCGGCGGCCTGTTTCAGCTCGATCCGGCCGTCAGCCGCATTTTCGAGATCGTCTTCGCGCTGGCCGGCTTGGTCGGCCTGTATTTCTTCATGCGCACCGCCGTCCGCCACGAGCCTATCCGCTGATTTTTCGACCCTAGGCCGACGACAAGCGCTTCCCCGCCCAGCGAGGTTCCCCGCATGATCGACGACACCGATCGCCGCTCCTTTCTCAAGGCTGCGGCGGCTACAGGCGCGCTCGGCGCATTGGGCGCCGACGAGGCCGAAGCCCAGCCCATTCCCGGCCGTCTCGATCTCGGGCCGGCGGAACCCTTCTCCTTCGAGCGTCTGAAGGAGACCGCGCGCCGCCGCGTAGCGGAGCCCTTCCGGCCGCCGAGCCAGCCCGATCCGGAGATCACCTCCAAGATCGACTACGAGGCCTGGGGCAAGATCAGCTACGACACGAATTACGCGCTCACCACGGGCGCCGGCCGCTTCCCGGTCGAATTCTTCCACCTCGGCATGTTCTTCAAAAAGGCCGTGCGCTTCTATGCGGTGGAAGGCGGCGAAGCGCGCGAGGTGCTCTACAACCCCAAATATTTCGACATGCCGGAGGATTCGATCGCCCGTCGTCTGCCGCCGGGCGCGGGCTTTGCGGGCTTTCGCATTCAAGAGCCCAAGGACGGCCCGCTCGACTGGCGCAAGAATGATTGGGTCGCTTTTCTCGGCGCGTCCTATTTCCGCGCCATCGGCGAATTGCGCCAATACGGGTTGTCGGCGCGCGGCGTCGCGCTCGACACTTGGGTCTCCGGCCGGCCGGAGGAGTTTCCCGATTTCACCAATGTCTATATCGGCACGGAGACAGAAGACGGGCTGCCGCTGCATCTCCTGCTCGAAGGCCCCTCCATCGTCGGCGCGTTTCGCATCCTGGCGAAGCGCGGCAAGGGCGTTACGATGGACGTCGATTGCTCGCTGCATTTGCGCGGCTCCTTCGAGCGTTTCGGCATAGCGCCGCTCACCTCCATGTATTGGTTCTCCGAGACCAAAAAGCCCACCGCCGTCGACTGGCGGCCGGAGGTGCATGATTCCGACGGCCTCGCAATGTGGACCGGCCGCGGCGAGCGTCTGTGGCGCCCGCTCAACAATCCCGATCGCGTGATGGCTTCGGCCTTCGGCGACGAAAATCCGAAAGGCTTCGGCCTGCTGCAGCGCGACCGCAATTTCGATCATTATCTCGACGGCGTTTTCTATGACCGCCGCCCGAGCGTGTGGATCGAGCCCAAAGGCGATTGGGGCAAGGGAACGATTCAGCTCGTCGAGATTCCGACCGACGACGAGATCCACGACAATATCGTCGCCATGTGGGTTCCTGCGAAGCCCGCCGTTCCCGGCTCGTCTTTCGACTTCTCATATCGCCTGCATTGGCTCGCCGACGAGCCCGATCCGACGCCGCTCGCGCGCTGCGTGGCGACGCGGCTCGGCAATGGCGGCCAGCCCGGCAAGCCGCGCCCCAAAGGCGTGCGCAAATTCATGGTGGAGTTTCTCGGCGGACCGCTCGCGCGCCTACCCTTCGGCGTGAAGCCGGAGCCGGTGCTCTGGTCCTCGCGCGGAAGCTTCTCCTACATCTACACGGAAGCTGTGTTCGACGGCGTGCCGGGACATTGGCGCGCGCAATTCGATCTCACCGTCGATGGACATGATCCCGTCGAGATGCGGCTCTTCCTCACGCATAAGAACGAAGTGCTATCGGAGAACTGGCTCTTCCAATATCACCCGTTCTGAGGGCCTCAGCGCGCCTCCACGGCGACGTTTTCCGCGAGCCGCGCGGGATAGTCCCCCTCGCGCAGAATGCGCGCCAGCGCCTCCGCGGAGCGGCGCCAGGACAATATGTCGCAGGCAGGCGCAGCGGGCGGAGAGGTGAGCGCCTCCTTCAACCGGGCGAGCAGAGCGTCGCTGTCGCCCGGATCGAAATAGGACGCCCAGTCGCCGCCGACCTCGCGAAACACGGGAATATCGCTCGCTATGGCGCGCGCGCCGAAATGCGCCGCCTCGACGAGCGGCAGGCCGAAGCCTTCGGCGATGGAGGGAAACACGAGCGCATGCGTGCGCTCGTAGAGATAGCGCAGATCGGAGTCGCTCGCGCCGCGCAGCCAGAACAGGCGACGGCCGAATTCAGGATGCTCCAGAATACGCCGCTCGAGCGCGCGCACATTCCAGCCTTTCGAGCCGACGATGACATAGCGGACATCGGCGCCCTGCTCCCACCAGCGATCGAAGGCGCCGAGCGCGACCGCATGGCCTTTGCGCGGCTCCAGCGTGCCGACGCTGAGAAAAAGCGGCTGTCCTCCCGCCGCCGCCTCGACGGCGTGCGGTGACGGCGTCTCGTCGCCGGGCGCGCGAAAATCCGCGCCGAGCGGCCACCAGCCGAGCCGCAAGCCGCGCTTGCATGGCAGCCCACGCTCCCGCGCATAGGCCTGGAAATCATCGATGACCGCCTTGGAGATGCCGACGATCGCGTCACTCTCGCGAATGAGGAGATCGAACCATTCCACAAAGGCCCGATGCGCGGAATTCGTCACCACGGAGGGATAGAGGATCGGAATGAGATCGTAGAGGCAGCCGATCGTCTCGCCGCCGGCCTGCGCGACAATTTCGATCATTCGCGAATATTCCGCCGTGAGATGCCAGCCGGCGTCGAGCAGCAGAAATTTATCGCCGGCGGCCGGCGTCACCTCGTCTGGAAGATTGTCATGTGTGAAATGGGAAAAGAGCCGCCCATCCTCCATGAAGACGGGAATTCCGGCGCCGCTCTCGACCATCGCGCGCGCGATCTCGCGAACGACACGCTGAATGCCGGTGCGGCCTATGGTGCGATGTGTCGCCGTCATATCGACGAGCAGCCGCGCCTGCATCGCAGGCGGCGGAATATCACCGACGAGCGCTGTGCGCCACGCGCTCGCCTTATCGTCGCTCGGCTTTCGCCATACGCCGTCATGCAGGCGGCCGAGGCCGAACAGGCGCGTCACCGTCCAATAAAACTCGCGGGCGCGTGCATAGACGAACTTGGTGACGTCGTCGACCTCGCTGCGCGCGAGCTCGTCGATCTCCGCCTTCATCTCGTGCAGAAGAAAGGCCTCTATACGGCCATCGCCCGACGTTCTTTCGACCATATGCTCGCGACCTCGCCTGTGATGGTCGCGGACAATAGCGGCACGATCGAGCTAATCCAAATGCGCATTCGGCGCGCGTGGGCCGCCGAATGCGAGGACGCCGGCCGTGATCGCTGACGGATCGCGACCGGCGTAGCGCCAGCGAGAGTGTCCCGCTCAGCCCCCGTGGGAAATGATGGGGGCGAAATGAACCAAGGTGATGATCAGCGCGATCGCGCCGATGAACCACGCCAGAGACTTGACGATGTCCTTCCCAGAGGTCTGCAGAGCCATTTTCTTCTCCATTGGTACGCCGCCGCTCGTTGTTTCGAATTGGCTGCGTGCAGAGGCGTCAGGGGTCGCAGCTTGACCTATCGAATGGCGACATATTGCGTCGCGCGCAAGTTAATTTTTCGAGCAGCGTCGGGAAAAGGGCTTACTGCTGCGCCGGCTGCGGCTCGCCGACGCCCGGCTGCGCCTCACCCCGGCCCTTGGGCTCCTCATGGCCCGAACGATGGTCCTCGGCCGGCGCTTCGCCGGCCTGTGGCGTCTCATGCGCCTTCTCCCATCTCTCCATTGCTTCCGCATCATGCGCATGCGCGGCGTCCGGCGCGTCGATCGCCGCGTCGATGAGCAAATCACCGGCCTTCTCGAACACCAGAGTGAGCTCGAAGCCCCAGCCGACGGGGTTGATTTTCTTTATGCCCGAGAGATGGACGAAGGAGCCGCCGGGTGCGAGCGTCACCTTCGAACCATTGGGAAAGAAGATCGCATCTGCCGCGACCGCGAATTGTGGAGCGACATGCAGATCGAAGCCGCCGATCTCGGAAGATTTCACCCCGATGAGACGATCGGCGGCGTCGCCGCGATTATAGACGACCATGAACAGATTGGCGTCGCTCTCGCCGTCGCGTGGCGCGCGCAGCCAAGGATGCTCGACCTTGATGCCGCCTTTTTCATATTCATGCGCGCTCGCGCGAGAGAGGCCGCTCGCAGCCAGCGCAGCGCCTCCGGTCAAAAACAGAACGCGCCGTCGATCGATAGACATGCCCGCCTCCCTTTCGGCGCGCCGCAGGATCGCGGCGTCGCGCACAATGACGAAAGAAGCCGCCGCGATCACGCTCGCGGCGGCTTCGCCTTGAAAGAGTTTTTGTACCAGAGTCCGAATCCGACCAGTCCCAGCGCCGCAAAAAATGTCGCGATGGTGATGTTGCGGCTCTCGGTCTCGCCGACGGAGAAGGGAAAGCGCGAGACATATTCTTTCGTCCCGTCGTCGGTCTTCGCCTTCACCAGGCCGATGAACTTTCCCTTGTTCTTGAAGTCGTATTCGAAGTTGAGCGTGCCGGTGCGATATTTCTTCGCCGGCACATAGGTCTCTGTGTTCTTCTCGAGGTTCTCGTCGTCGCTCGCCTGACCGACGTCGCGCAGAATGCGGATCTCCAAATTCATGTCGCGCAGCTCATCCTGCACAGCGTCGAGCACGATGATGGTCGGGCCGACATCGGGAATGTCGTCGCAGAATTGCTCGCGCGATTTCAGCGGCTGATAGCCAGTGAAATTCATCTGATCGGGTCCGATCTTCATCTTGCATTGGCCTTCGTCGATGCTGACGCCGCCATGCGCCTGCGCCTGCGTCGCCATGCCGACGAAAATCGCGGCGGCAAAAAATCGAACGATCATGTCTCTCTCCCGATCGCGCGTCTTTAAAGGGGCGCGCTTTTCCCCGAGCGCCGCCGCCGCATCGGCTGCTCATCGTGACACGATGAATATAGATCGTATAGCGATATAAATGCAAGCGCGCGCGCCCGCTGCGCCGCCTGGCCGCGACGGTCCCGGGCGGAACGCCTTGACCCCGCGCGGGGCGAAGGCCATCATGGGCGCTTGGCCGAAGATCGCGGGCAGCGAATCCGAGGAGAATGAGAAAAATGTCGACGGCGCTCGAGAGCCGCCCTCAGGAAGCCGATGACGACGGCCGCCCCTCCGAGGAGGAGCTTCGCGCGCTCGCCGATTTCCGCTATGCGCTACGGCAATTTCTCGCCTTCAGCGAGCAGGCGGCCGCGGATGTCGGCCTCACCATGCAGCGCTATCAGGCGCTGCTCGCCATCAAGACGTTTCGCGAGGGGGCGCATATCAGCGTCGGCGAGCTCGCCGAGCAATTGCTGATCCGCGATCACAGCGCCGCGGAGCTGGTCTCGCGTCTCGAGCAAGCCAAGCTCGTCAAGCGTAAGAGCGATCCTCTCGATCGGCGCCGCTCGCTCATCGTGCTGACAATGCTCGGCGACCGCCGGCTGGCGCAGCTCGCTTTCGTGCATTTGCGCAAGCTGCGCGCCGACAAGAACGCCTTTCTGCATCTCTTCGACACGCAGGCGGACAGCCTGTCGCAGGATCCACCGACGCGCTGACGCAGCGCGCTTCGTCATGCCCACGACGACCCCCGGAGCCGTGCTTCGTCACGGCTCCGAGAGACGAGCGGCCGGATCAGGACTGCGACGACGACCACGGACGCATGAAGCTCAGCACCGTCGCGCTCAGCGTGCTGCCGGTGAGCACGACCGTCGCGCCGAGCGCCAGCAGAGCCACGAGATTGAGCACGAGATCATTGGTGTTTCCCGCGACCGCGAGAACGCCCAGCACGATCGCGGCCAAACCGGCCAGCGCCTGAATGCCCGCCGAGCCAGAGGCCATCTCGCTCGCCAGAAACTCACCGCCGACATTCTGCGACTGCACGGCCTCGCTCTTCGCCTGCGCATGACGCAGCGTGTAGAGATGCCACACGGCGTTGCTGCTGAGCACGAGCGCCGTGCCGAAAGCAATCGTCGCGATCGGAGTCAGCACGCCGGAATTGATGCCGAGCAATGAGAGAACGCCGAGCACAATTCCCGCCGCTCCCACGAGGAAGACGGCCGAGAGGCTGCCGCCTCCGAAATGCTCGAAATTCGCAGTCTTCGCGCCCGCTGGGAAAATGATCTGCGCATATTCCGACAGCATCGCGCCGCCTTGAATGAGCAGAGCGACGCCGAACACGATCGTCGCTATGCCGGCCATGAGCGGCGGATTGACTCCGGCGAGCCCACACACGGCGAGGACAATCGTTGCGATGCCTCCCACCGCATCGACGAGGCCGCCATAGACTGCGGCGTTTTCTTGCGCTGTCGCCTCTCGGAAGGTCATGGACATGAGGATCTCCGTTCCTGCAGCCCGTCCTGCAACCCCGCGAAGCATCTAGTCGCGCTGTCCGAGCCGGCAAGAGCGACGATCGCGCCCGTCGACGCGAGCGTCGCCATATCGGCGCCGACAGCGGAAAGCCGCAGGAACCAATCTTCGTCGAATGTGTTCAGTCGAGTCGGGGATTTGTTTTGTCGGGCGAAAGACCCCATTGGCGACGGAGGGCGTGATGAAATACAGAACTCTCGAAGAAATAACGAAACTTGCAGGCGTCGAGCCTGTCGAGGCGAAGCGTGAGCAGGCGTCGCTGCGTCGCGCGCGCTTGGAGCGGCTCGCCACTCTCATCGAAGCGCATGTCGGACGCATCCGCCTCTTCTCGATGATGGAATATGTGCCCGTGAAGGAGCGCGTGAAGCTTCGCCAGGACGAGTCGCCCTTGTCGATCGCCTTTCGCGACGCCGCCTTTCGCGAGGACGGCTTGAAAGGCGACAAGCTCGGCGATGCGATCGACTTTTTCCAGCTCTCCATGCGCGAGGCGCATCACATTTTCTGCGATTGCAATTATTCCGGCGCGATCACGCCCGGCGCCGTCGCCGCTCGCGCACGTTCCGTCGCGGAGAAGAAATCGCTCGGCGAGTTGTGGCGCAGCTTCACGCAGCGTCTCGGCCTGGCCTGACGAGGGACAGCGTAGGTAAGCGCAGATCAGGCCGCCGTCACGCGGCGGCCTGCGTTCATCAAAACGAATGGCGCGCCGGACAGGAGAATGTCCAGCGCGGCGAGCGACTGATGCCGCCCATTCACCGAGAGCCGCGGCAACGCCATGAGATGCTCGCGATGCTCCGGAAAAATCATGCCCGGACGCGTCGTCACAGCGCTGGCGAAGCCGAGCCGCGCCGCCAGCTCGAATTCTCGTCGCGCCGCCGAGGTCGGATCGCCGACCGGATAGCAGAAATGCGGGACCGGCCGTTGCAGCTCGGACTCTATCCGCAGCCGGCTCTCCGCCATCTCATAGATCGCGGCCGCGCAATCCACCTTGGCCAATCGCGCATGCGTCACCGAATGCGCGCCGATCGTCGCCAGCGCATGAGCGGACAGCGCGCGCAGCTCGTTCCATCCGAGGCACAGACGCCGCGTGAGCGCGTGAGGCTCGATCCGCGCCTCGGCGGAGAGAGCGGTGACGACGCGCAGCAGCTCCGCCTCGTCGCCGGCGCGCAGCTGCGCATAGACCTCGGCGAAGGCGAGGCGCTTCTGCGCCGCCGTCGCCGCCGCGCAACAGATACGCTTGCCGCCGGCGATGACGTCGAGACGATCGAGGCGTCGGATCGCCTCCTCCAGCTCAACCCACCACAGCCGCGCGGAAGCGTCGGCATAGCCCGCGGTGAGATAGAGCGTGAATGGCGCGTTATGGCGCTCCAGCACCGGCAGCGCATGCTCGACGAAATCGCGATAGCCGTCGTCGAAGGTGAGAACGGCGAAGGGCGCTCCCGCCTCGCCGGCGCGCAGCCGCGCGAGCGCCGTCTCCAGCGAGACGATCTCGACGCCGCGCTGACGCAGCCGCGCGATCAGCGCGTTCAAAAATTCCGGCGTGATCTCCAGCGGCTGATTGGGCTCGAAAGCCTGCTCGAGCCGTGGCCGCACGCGATGGAACATCAATATCGCGCCCAGCCCGCGCGTGTAGGGCTCGGCGAGGCGGTGCGCGCCGCTCGCGCGGAAGAACTCCATGCCCGCCTCTATGGCCATTCGACGCCATTTCGTCACAGCCGCCGCGCCTCCCCGCGCATTTCTTTTTCTGCCGCACCATCTCGAGGTCTCGTTGACCTTTCCTTGCTAGTGTCGCGAAGAAGCGAAAACATCAGCAATGCGGCGACGATATGGTTAACGCAAGAACAGAGAATTTCAGAGAAGAAAGCCTCATGGAGCTGTCGCGACCGGAGACCTCCGTGGATGAAATCTCGCTCGACGTCTTCTCCTCCTTCGAGGCGGCGCGCGCGGATTGGGAGGTTCTGTTCGCCAATGCGCCGGCGAGCGCCTATCAATCTTTCGGCTTCGCGCTCGATTGGTTCGAGACATTCGGACGCACGCGCGGCCTCACGCCTATGATCGTGGTCGCGCGACATAGCGAGGGCGTGCGTCATGGCGAGGGCGCACGCCCTCTCGCGCTGCTCGCGCTGGCGACGTCGCGTCTCGGCCCTTTGCGGATCGCGCAATTTCTCGGTGGCAAGGAGAGCAATTTCAATCTCGGCCTCTTCGCCGCGGATGCGCGTCTCGACGCCGCCGCGCTTCGCACGCTGCTGCGCCGCGCCGCGCGCGCGGGCGGCGTCGATCTCTATCGTCTCGGCAATCAGCCGCAGGCTTTCGAAGGCGTCGCCAATCCGCTCGCCCTGCCCGGCTCGAGCGCGAGCCCGAGCTTCGCCTATGGAACGAGCCTTCCCGCGACGGCGAGCGAGCTCGATGCGCGCTTCTCCGCCGACGCGCGCAAGAAGCTGCGCAAGAAGCAGGCGCGGCTCGAGAAGATGGGCGCGCTCGTCTTCGAGCATTGCGCGACGGGCGCGCGGGCGAGAGAAATTCTCGAGGCGCTGCTCGCGCAAAAGGCCGAACGCTTGCAAGATCCCTCCTTTGCGAGCGGCGCCATGCGCGATTTCGTGCTCGGCCTGTGTGGCGGCGCGCTCGATGTCCATGCGCTGACGCTGGATGGACGCATCATCGCGACCTATGCGGGCTTCATCCATCGTGGACGCTTTTCGGCGATGCTCAACTCCTTTGTGGCGGAGGAAGAGATCGCGCGCTCCTCGCCCGGCGATCTGCTGCTGCATTCGCTGCTGCGCGATCTGCTCGCGCGCGGCGTCGCACGCTTCGATCTCGGCGTCGGCGAGGCGCGCTATAAGAACGCTGTCTGCGACGAGACGATCGCGCTCGTCGACACGCTCGTTCCGGCGACGCCGCTCGGCGCGCTCGCGGCGCCCGTGCTTTCCGCGCTCACGCGCGCCAAGCGCGCGGTGAAGCAGAACCCGCGTCTCCTCGCCACGCTCACCGAGCTGCGCCGCCTCGCGCGCTGATTTTACGCGGCGGAAGCGTCGGCGGGAGCCGTCTCATCCTCGAGCAGGAAGGCGTCACGCACGCCGGCCTGCGCCAGCTCGTCTATGACCGCCTCGGCCGCGCGCTCGGAGCCGCTCACCAGAACGATATCGAAGGATGGCGCGAGGAACATGGCGCGATCATAATCGCGCGTGGCGAAGACGATGAAATCATAGGTCTGCGCCAACGCTTCCAACACAGGCTCGGCGTCCTGATCATATTCCGCCGCGGCGCGGCCGCCCGGCATCACATGCAGACGCGAATCCGCGTCGCGATGAATGGCCTCGGCGAAGGTCGCGGCGCCGCTCGAGAGATCCGCGAGGCCGAGCGGCCGGGCGCGATCCACATCGGGGATCAGGCGATCATAGAGCTCGCCGCGCTCCTGCGCATCGGCAGCGACAATGATGGCGAGACCACGCCGCGCGAGCGCGCGCGACAATGTCACCGCGCTGTCGAAACTATGCTCGGCGTCGGCGCAGCCGACCATCAGAACCTTTACCGAGAGCGTCGCCATGCGCGCCGCATCGATCTTTCCGACAACGCTGGATCGATAGGCGCGCGTCGTCGATCTGCTCTCGAGCTTGGGCGTGCGCGCCGGCGACAGACGCGTCCGCGACTCGGCGGCGAGGCTCGCCATCGGCGGAGGCGGCGCCTCCTCCTCTTCGTCTTCAGGCTCCACGAAGATCGGCTCGCGCCGATTGGCGGCGGCGATGCGAGCCTTCGGCGGCGTCTCCAGCTCCTCTTCCTCGCGTTCCTCGAGGCGCGGAGCCGGAAGCGGCGCCGTGCCGCGCACGCGCGCGCGGCCGCTCAGCAGCTCGATCGCGATGATCGATCCGGCGGAGAGAACGAAAGCGGCGATCGTCGCAAAGGCGGTGATCGGAACCTTCTTCGGGAAGGACGGAATGGGCGGAGCGACGGCGCGCTGAATGACGCGGGCATCGGCTGGCGAGGCCTTCGGCCCGTCGCGCGCCAGCGCCTCCTGATATTTGGCCGAATCCGCCTCGAGCTGATCCTTGAGCACGCGCGCGGCGCGCTCGAGCTCGCGCAGCTGCACCTCATCCGCGCCCGCGGCGCCGGCGACGCGCTTCTGCTCATCCATCGCACGCGCGAGATTTTCGACGCGGGCGGAGGCGATATGCGCCTCATTCTCCAATGTGCGCGCCGTGCGCTCGGCGGCGCGGCGCCAATCGGCTTCGAGATCGGCGAGCTGCGCCTGCAGCTCCTTTATGCGCGGATGGCCGGGCAGCAGCGTGCGCGATTCGAGCGCGAGCTGAGCGCGCAGCGACACGCGCTGCTCGCCGATTCGGCGGATCATCTCATTATTGGCGACGTCGGGAATCTCGCCGACGCGATTTTGCCGCAGCATGTCGCGCACCAGCCGGGCTTTTGCCTCGGCGTCGGCCTGCGCGGTGCGCGAGATGGAGAGCTGATTGGCGAGATCGCCGAGCTGCTGCGTGGCGATCGTCATATTATTCGTGCCGGCGAAGAGGCCGGAGCGCGAGCGGAACGCCTCCACCTTGGCCTCGGCCCTGGCGAGCCGCTCGCGCAGATCGGCGACCAACGGACTCAGCGATTGCGCGGCGTCGCGGGCGTTCTCGCGCTTCGCCTCGCGCTGAATGTCGATATAGAAGGAGGCGATGGCGTTGGCGGCGCGCGCCGCGAGATCGGGATCGCGCGCGGAGAATTCGATCTGCAGCACGCGCGTTTTCGTCGGCGAGAGCACGAGCAGCTTGTCGAAATAGGCGTCCAGCATGCGCTCTTCCGGCGCGAGCTTGGAGGGATCGCGCGTCAGCCCCAGCATCACGCCGATCTTCGTGCCGAGCCCGAGGCCATTGGCGATCGGATCGAATTCGGAATTGCCCTGCAGATCGAGCGATTTCAGCACGCGCCGCGCGAGATCGCGCGAGGTGAGCATTTGAATCTGGCTCTGCACGGCCTCGGCGTCGGGCGCTGCGGCGGGGTCGGCGCGCTCCTTATCGGCGCGCGTCAGATAGCTCTCTTGATTCTCGAGCAGCACGCGCGCCTCGGCCGTGTAGCGCGGCTTGACGATATTGACGAAAGCCAGCGCGCCGAGAAAAGCGGCGAGCGTCACGCCGATGACGATGCGTCGACGCCGTGACAAGGCGCCGGCGATCTGCCCGAGATCGATCTCGCCGGTCGAGACATCCCCATGCGAAATCTCGCGCGACATCTCACGTCCCATCTCGCCCCGGGGGCTCCCCGCGTCATCGTGAGGGTGGCCGAAACTCATCTCGCGAACTCCATTTGGCGCATGGACCTTGTACCGAGATTATGGTTTCCGCGGGGTTAACCGCGGCGAGACGGCGCCATAGAAGAGGCGACGCCGCGACCCGCGACGATCAGGCTTTGTTAACCATGAGCCGTTAAAAATTTCCGCCGGGACACGTTCTTAAGCTGTTCCTCGAGCCCGAGATTCTAAATGCCGAGATATGGCTTTCTCCTGTTCTGGCTGATGATGTGCGCGACATTGTCGGGATGCGCCCTGCCGGGCGCCTATATTCCAGAGCTTTTGACCTCCTCGACCGAGGAGCCCTACACGCTCGCGGCCGGCGATCGGCTGCGCGTGATCGTCTTCGGCCAGGACGCGATCTCCAACAGCTACACGGTCGACGGCTCCGGCCATATTTCGATGCCGCTCATCGGCATCGTTCCGGCGGCCGGCCTCACGACCCAGGCGCTGCAACATGAAATCGCCGCACGTTTGCGCAACGGATTCGTCCGCGATCCTCGCGTCTCGGTGGAAGTCGAGGCGTATCGTCCCTTCTTCGTGCTCGGAGAAGTGATGAGCGCTGGACAATATCCGTTCGTCGAGGGTCTCACCGTGCAGAAGGCGATCGCCATAGCCGGCGGCTTCAGCCCGCGCGGCTATCAAGGCGAGGTCGATCTGACGCGCGACTACGGCGGCGGCGTTCCGGTCACCGGCCGCGTGCCTTTGCTGCAGGCGGTCCGGCCGGGAGACACGATCACCGTTCGCGAACGGATTTTCTAAGAAGAAAGATGCGCGAGAATCGGCAGAGCCAGACGAGCGACGACGAGAGCCCCGGACGGCTGCGCATCGTGCATGTGATGCGCGCGCCGATCGGCGGACTCTTTCGTCATGTCGTCGATCTCGCCTGCGCCCAGGCGGCGCGCGGACATGCTGTCGGCCTCATCGCCGATTCCTCCACCGGCGGCGAGCGCGCGGAGGCGACGCTGCGAATGCTCGAGCCTTCGCTGGAGCTCGGCGTCACGCGCTTGTGCATGCGCCGACTGCCGAGCTGGAGCGATCCGATCGTCGCCTTTCGCATCGCCACGGCGCTGAAGCGGCTCTCGCCCGATGTCGTGCACGGCCATGGCGCCAAGGGCGGGCTCTATGCGCGCCTGCCGGCGCTGCTGCCGATGTTTCCGACGCTGCCGCATCCGCATGTTCGCGTCTACACGCCGCATGGCGGCAGCCTCCATTACGATCCGGACGCGCTCGTCAATCGTCTCTATCTCTCGGTGGAGAAAGCGCTGGAGCGCGTGACCGATTTCATCCCCTTCGAGAGCGCCTATGCGCAAGAGCGCTTCGCCAGAGCGATCGGCTTCTCCGGCTCTGTGACGCGCGTCGTGCCCAATGGGCTGCGGCCAGAGGAGTTCGAGCCGCTCACGCCGATCCCCGACGCCGCCGATTTTCTCTATGTCGGCGAATGGCGCCGCTTCAAAGGCGTGGACACGCTGATCGAGGCGCTGTCGCTCATTCGCGACGCGACCGGCGAAGCGCCGCGGCTCGCGCTCGTCGGCTCCGGGCCGGACGAAGCGGCTCTGCGCGCTTGCGCCGAAAGGCTCGGGATGAGCGAGCGTCTCTCTTTCGCGCCGCCCATGCCGGCGCGCGAGGCGCTGCGACTGGGGCGCATATTGGTGGTGCCGAGCCGGGCCGAGTCACTTCCGTATATCGTGCTCGAGGCCATCGCCGCGCGCATGCCGCTCATCGCCACCAATGTCGGCGGCATTCCAGAGATTTTCGGCGAGCACGCGAATCGTCTCGTCGAAAGCGACGATCCGGCGGCGCTCGCGCGCGCGATGATCGCCGCCAGCGGCATGGATGAGGAGGCGCGGCGCCGCGCCGCCGGCCAGCTCGCTGAACGAGTAGCAGAAAATTTCTCTTTGACTGCAATGGTCGAGGCCGTGCTGCGTGGATATCGCGATGCGCTGGAGGCCGCCGGACATCGCCGCGCCGCGGAGGCCGTTCTGCCGCAGCGAGCCTGATGAGTGGAGTAACGTCATGTGTGCTTTCGCCCTACGCGACATCAAAGCGGCCGCGCCGGCCAATGATGATAGTCGCGTCGCCTCGCGGCTGGCGGAAATCTCCGCCGATGCGCGGCCGATTCCCGCCTATTCGCCGGTCGTGCTGGCGGGCCTCGTCCGTATCCTCGAATTCGCGCTGATAACGGCGGCCGGCTTCGCTGTGCATCGGCTGCATGTCGCGCCCGGCTATGGCTATGGCGTCGAATATTTCATCGTCATACCAGGAATGGCGCTGCTCGCGGTCGTCGCGTGGCAGGCGCTCGATCTCTACACGCCCGCCGCCTTTCGCACGCCCATCGGCCATGGGCTCAAGCTGGCCGGCGGCTGGACTCTGGTCTTTCTCGCGGCGCTCGCGGCGATCTTCTTCCTGAAGCTCGACAACGCCCTGTCGCGCGTCTGGCTGCTCGGCTGGTACGCCGGCGGGCTCGGCGTGCTGGCGGCGGAGCGCTTCGCCGTCGCCGCCGTGGTGCGCTCGCTGACGCAGCAGGGCAAGCTCGACCGTCGCACCGTCGTCGTGGGCGGCGGCCCGGCGGCCGAGCCCGTGCTACGCGCGCTCGCCGCCTCGCAGCAGGACAGCGATCTGCGCATATTGGGCGTGTTCGACGATCGCCGCGACGATCGCTCGCCGGATGTCGTCGCCGGCTATCCCAAGCTCGGCACGATCGACGATCTCGTCGAATTCGCGCGCCACACGCGGCTCGATCTCGTGATCTTCACCCTGCCCATCTCGGCCGAGACGCGCCTTCTGCAAATGCTGCGCAAGCTCTGGGTGCTGCCGATCGACATTCGGCTCGCGGCGCATACCAATAAGCTGCGCTTTCGCCCGCGCTCCTATTCCTACATCGGCAATGTTCCGGTTCTCGACGTCTTCGACAAGCCGATCGCCGATTGGGACGTGCTGATCAAATCCGCCTTCGACAAAATCGTCGGCGCGTTCTGCCTTCTGCTCTTCGCGCCGGTGATGGCGGCGGTGGCGCTGGCGATCAAGCTCGACTCGCGCGGCCCGGTGCTGTTCCGTCAGACGCGCTACGGCTTCAACAATGAGAAGATCGAGGTCTATAAATTCCGCTCCATGTATGCGGACAAGCTCGATCCCGCCGCAGCCAAGCTCGTCACCAAGGGCGATCCGCGCGTGACCCGCGTCGGCCGCTTCATCCGCAAAACCTCGCTGGACGAGCTGCCGCAGCTGTTCAATGTCGTGTTCCAGGGCAATCTTTCGCTGGTCGGCCCCCGCCCCCACGCCATGCATGCGCGCGCCGCCGAGCATCTCTATGACGAGGTGGTCGACGGCTATTTCGCCCGCCACCGCGTCAAGCCCGGCCTCACCGGCTGGGCGCAGATCAATGGCTGGCGCGGCGAGACCGACACGCCGGAGAAGATCCAGAAGCGCGTCGAATGCGATCTCTATTACATAGAGAACTGGTCGATCCTGCTGGATATGTACATTCTCGCGCTCACGCCGATCGCGCTGCTGAAGACCGAAAACGCTTATTGAGGGGAGCCTCGCCGCGCGAGGCTTTCGCTCTTTTCTCCCCGCCCCGAAACGCGAGCCCTCGAGGCTCGCTCTCATCCCCGCGAAAACCATCCGATTGATCCATGCGCCAGCGAGGCCTATCCTGGCCTTCGCCGACGCGCGCGGATGCGATTCCCCGGAGCGCCCGAACCTGATCCATCACATCAACATGAGCAGAATTATCGTTATTCTGCTTGTATTTAGATCGCGAAGTTCATGCAGCGCCCGAGCCTTCTCATCGTCTTTCTCGCTGCGCTCTCGGGCGCGGCGGGCGTCGCGCTCGCGGCCGCGAGCGCGCATATTTCCAACGCCGCCAATCTCGAGACGGCGAGCCGCTTCCTGATGATCCATGCGGCGGCGGCGCTCGGCCTCGGCGCGCTGCTGGCGGCAAAGCCGCCGCTCGCGCGCTGGCTCGGCGGCGCGAGCTTCGCCCTCATCGCGGGCGTCGCGCTGTTTTCCGGCGACCTCGCCGCCCGCAGCTTCACCGGCGATCGGCTGTTTCCTTATGCGGCGCCCATCGGCGGCTCGCTGACGATCGGAAGCTGGCTGGCGCTGGCGGTCTGGGCGCTCGCCGCGCTGCGGGCGAGGTAGCAGCCCGCGCTTTCCCGCTCTGGACAGGAGGCCGGAATCGACCTCACCCTCGCGAGCGTGGGGGCGAGATGGGGAAGATGGAACAATGGAGCGCGGAGGCGGCGCTCGGTCGACGCGTGCTCGTCGTCGAGGATGAGCCGCTGATCGCGCTCGCGCTCGAGGAGACGCTCGCCGAGCATGGCTTCCGCGTCGTGGCCTCGGCCCAGACCGTCGCCGTCGCATTGCGGAACATCGCCAGCGCGCAATTCGACGTCGCTCTGCTGGACCTGTGCATCGGCGCCGAGAGCGTCGAGCCGGTCGCCGACCGCCTCGCCGCAATGGGCGTTCCTTTCGTCTTCACGACCGGCTATGGCCGCTCGGCTCTGCCCTCGGCCCACGCCACGCGCCCGATCGTCGAAAAACCCTTCCGCACCGAGGCGCTGATCGCGGCCCTGGTCGCGGCGTCGCGACGCGCCGCGCAAGACGCCTGAGGCAGAGACGGCGAGATACCGAGGACCGGACGGCTTGTCTCTTGCGATCACGCTCCATGTAAGGGGGAGTTGCCTCAAAACGGGTGCCGCGTCATGTCTTCGCGTAAAAGCGGCGATCGGGGATGCTCCCGACGTCGCCTCGCCGCTCTCGGCGGCTTGGTCTTGGGCCTGGTGATCGCGACGCTCGAGCCTTCTTCCGCATTGGCCCAGGATTTCTTCCAGCAATTGTTCGGCGGCGGAGGCGGCGGCTATTCGGATTATGGCGGCGCGGGCGGCTATCAGAGCTATCGCCGCCACGGCCACGCCCGGCGCCATGGCGTCGCCCAGCAGGAGCGCCGCGCCTATGTCCCGCGAGACCGCCGGGGCGAGCAGCCCAGAGCCTCCCGCGGCGGCGAGCCGGAGCGCTCCGTCTATACGGAGACCGCGGCCGGCGGACGCTCCTACTGCGTGCGCGAATGCGACGGCTATTTCTTCCCCGTCGGCCTCTATTCGAGCGCCAATGACACGGCGAGCCATCAGCGCGCCTGCGGGCGCCTCTGCCCCGGCGCGCGCACGACGCTCTATGTGATGCGCGGCGGCACCGACAAGATGGAGGACGCGGTGGCGGCGCGCGGCGGCGCGACCTATGCGCGGCTGATGGCCGCCCTGCAGCGCAAGAACGAGGGCAAGGCCGAGGGCGAGAAGGACAAGGAATGCTCCTGCCACGCCGGCCAGACCAATGAGAGCTCGATCGAGGCGATCTATCTCGACCCGACGCTGCGGCGCGGCGACGCCGTGATGACGACCCATGGAGTCGAAATCTTCCACGGGGCCAGCCGCTATCCTTATTCGAAGAGCGACTTCCGCCCCCTCGCCCGCTCCCCCGATCTCGACGAGCCGATCCGCCGCCGCCTCGCGGCGTTGGAGCGCGCCAGCAAGCAAGGCCGGCCGAGCCTCGAGCGCCGCGCTGCGCGGCCGGTGAGCGAGCGCCGCAGCCAGTCGGGCGGGCGCGAGCCGCGCGACTGACCCTTCCCCCGGCCGACCAGCGACAATCCGGATAAAAAAGGCGAGCCCGATTGCGGGCTTGCCATCGTCCTCCGGTGTCGATATGCCCAACGCACCGCACAAGTCGGGACGATGCGCAGCGGCGGCCCTTGCTATCATCTCTTTCGAACGTCGGCCATTGCGGCGCCGAGAGACGACCGGGTCGCCACGACTTTCATGAGGTGATCCGATGGGCAATCCATATGCGACGAAGGGGCCTTCCCAATTCTGGCGCACGGCTGTCGCCGACCTCGCTCCCGAGGATGTCAGCCCGATCCCGCACAAAAAATTCCTCATCGGCGAGGAAGACCGCATAGCGACCGCGGGCAGCTGCTTCGCGCAGCACGTGTCCCGCTACATTGAGGCGATGCCGGGCGTCCGCTTCCTGCAGACCGAGGCGAGCCCCGCCGATCAGCCGGTGTTCTCGGCGCGCTATGGCAATATCTACACGGTCGCCCAGCTGCGCCAGCTGCTGCTCGAGGCCACCGGCCAGCTGAGCCTGCCGCCGCTCGTCCTGCCGCGTCCCGACGGCCGCTTGGTCGACGCTTTTCGTCCGACGACCTATACGGAAGGCTTTGCGAGCCCCGAGGATGTCGCCGCCGCGCGGCGCGCGCATCTCGAGGCGGTGCGCCGTGTGTTCGCCGATTGCACCGTGTTCGTCTTCACGCTGGGACTCATCGAGGGCTGGACGACGCCGGACGGCCAGTTCGTTCTGCCCATCCACCCCGGCGTCACGACGGATGATCCGCAGGCCGCCGCCGCCCTCTTCCATCGCTATTCCTATGAGGAGGTGAAGGCCGATCTCGAAGAGTTCCTGGCCGGGCTGCGCAAGATCAATCCGGGCGCGCGCGTCATTCTGACGGTCTCGCCCGTGCCGCTCACGGCGACCTACACCGACGAGCATGTGCTGTCGGCGACCGTCTACAGCAAGTCAGTGCTGCGCGCCGTCTGCGGCAGCGTCGAGAGCTCTGTCGAAAACGCCTATTATTTCCCGTCCTACGAGATTATTTCCAGCCATTTCAACGATGGGAAATATTACGACAGCAATAAGCGCACCGTGCCCGAAATCGGCGTCTCCCACGTCATGCGCGTCTTCAAGACCGCCTATTTCGGTCAGACGCCGGAGCCCGTCGCACCGCCCCCGAAGCCGGCCACAGAAAGCAGCGTGCTGAACCAGTCCTATGCGGGACGCATCATCTGCGACGAAGAGAAATACGGCACGAACATAGGGTTCTGAGATGAAGGTCATCGTTGTTTCGAACTGCGCGACGTCCACCTATTACGAGGTGGTCCTGACGCTGTTCCCCGATTGGACCATCAAGGCCGCTGGGTTCAACGAGGCGGAACGATGGCTCGAGACCGGCGAGAAGCCCGAGTTCGAGAAATATCTCAAAGAGTGTGATCTCTATATCGGCTGGCCGCTCGACGGGCTCCGCCTGGCGAGCGTGCTCAATCCGAACGCCGAGCGCGTGATCATTCCCGAAATCAATTTCCGAGGCCTGCATCCAGACGTCGCCATGCTGGACGGCTTCTGGGGTCCTTTCAGCGAGGGCGCGCCGCACACACAGACCTCTCTGATCGCGCTCGGCGCGAAGGCGATCGGCAAGACGGCGGAGGAGACGCAGGCGCTCTTCCGCGAGGACGTCTATGAGAGACTGGGCTATTTCGACCTGTACAAGTCCGAGCGGAGCCGCGTCGTCGCAGAATTCGGCAAGTATGGCATTCGGCTGGAAGACGCGTTCGACTTTTGGGAGACGCAGCGCGACTTCTTCTATATCTGCCACCACCCTCGCAGCTTCGTTCTCGTCGACATCACTCGGAACGCTCTCAGGGGGCGCTTTCTCGACGAAGAAGCATTCGCCCGCTCAGAGTCGCTGCGCAGCACGCAACCCGATAGGCTCGCCATTTCGGAAGTATGGCCCGTCTATCCCGAAATCGCGCATCGCTTCGGGTTCGAGGGCGGCTTCACCTGGCTCAAGCAGCCCCAATATGCGCCTCGCGAAATGTCGCTGTCCCGCGTGATCGACATCATCTTCGAATCGCTCGGCAGAATGGACGACGCTTGGAAGTCCGTGCCCTTCATCGCCGAATGCGCCAAGACGCTCGAGAGAGTCTAACTCAGTTCAGCCGCTCCTCCTCCTCGAGGAGCGCCTCGGCGCCGGCAGGCGATGCGCTCGCCGCCTTCTGTTTCGGCGCGCGCGACCAAGGCCGGTCCTCGCCCGGCGAGCGGGCAGTTCGCCATTCTACTCGCTCGCCAACGAAGCGCAGGGTCGCCGCGCCGGTCTCAGCGAGCTTGCGGCGATCGAGAAGGATAGGCGCGCCGCAGCCTTCGGGCGCGTAGAAGGGCGCGATGACGATCGCCGCGCGGGCGCAATCTTCGATCAGCGCCTTGCGATCCGTCACCAGCGCGACGGCGCGGCCATCGATCGCCTTGGCCACGCAGCCGAGATCGTCGCAGGAGACGCCGCCACGGGCGTCGGCCGGCGCTCTTGTGTCGGCGTCGGCGCGCAGCCATTGCTCTCCGACGAAGGAGAGCTTTCCGCGGCCGAGCAGCGCCAGCTCACCGGAGGGTAGGCGCAGCGCCGCGGCGTCGCCGCCGGGCGCCACGGCGAGATCGAAACCCTCTCCGCTGGCGGCGCCGAACAGGCCGAGCATGGCGAAGGGAATAGCCATCGCCCGGAACAGCCATGTCCGCCACAGCACGAGCGACAGAACCGCGAGCGACAGGAAAATAATCGCGAAAGGCGCGAAGCTCTTCACCGGCAGGCTGGCGCCGGGCGCGGCGCCGATGAGCCGCGCTATGGCGGTGACGAGATCGATGCCGAAGCCGACATAGCGCCAGACCGGGCCGTCAAGGCCAAAAGGATAGAGAAAGGCGCCTAGCAGCGCCCCTGGCACGGCGAAGAATTCGATGATGGCGAGCGTCAGCGGATTGCCGATCAGCACATAGGGGCTCAATTCGTGAAAATCACCGGCCATGAAGGAGGCTGTCGCCGATGTGGCGCAGAGCGTCGCGAAGATCGGCGCCGCCGGCCCGCGCAGCAATAGCTCGCCCAGATTCTCGCGCCAGCGCGCGAAACGGGAGGGCGTTCGGCCGAAAGCAGGCGGCTCGCGCCGACGCTCGATGAGCGCGCCGCGCGCCTCATAGACGGCGACCAGCGCCGCCACTGCGGCGAAGGAGAGCTGAAAGCTCGCTCCGAGCAGCGCCTCCGGCTGGAAGGCGACGATGAAGAAAACTGCCAGCGCCAGATTGCGCATGGACAGCGACGGCCGATCGAAGAGCACGGCGATCAGCATAATCGTCGTCATGATGAGCGCGCGCTCCGTGCCGACGCGCGAGCCCGTGCCTATGTCGTAGAGAACGGCGCCGACGATGGCGACGCCGGCCGCCCATTTCTTTATGGGATAATTCAGCGCCAGCGTGCGCGAGAGCGCCAGCAGCCGACGCAGCCCGACGAAGAAAATGCCGGCGACGAGCGTCATCTGCACGCCGGATATTGTGATGATGTGGAATATGCCGGCGCGGCGGATCAGCTCTTTCGCCTCCTCGCTCAGAAAATCGCGCTTGCCCGTCACCATTGCGGCGGCGATGGCGCCGGTGTCGCCGCCGAGCGCGCGATAGACCCGCGCCGCCAGCGCATTGCGCAGCCGATCGACGGCCGCGAAGAAGCGCAGCGACATTGACGCGGGATCAGGCGGCGGCATGACGTCGATGCGGCCGAGCGCATTGCCGACGCCCCCTAGCCCGGCGAAATAAGCGTCGCGCGAGAAATCATAGCCGCCCGGCAGAGCGGCATGGGCCGGCGGCAGCACGCGCGCCTTCAGCGCGATAAAATCGCCGGCCGAAAATTTCGCCTCGCCCCGCGTGGTCAGCCGCACGCGAAACGGCGCGACGTCATTGGGCAATCCTTCCGCGCTGGCGAGGCGCAGAATGAAGCGCGCGCCATTGGGGCGCGGGTCCAGCTCCTCGACGAAGCCGGTGAGAAAGCCGACCCCGGCGCGTGAGACGATTGGCGCATCGACGCGCGCGGCGCGCCAGACGGCGGCGAAGAAGCCGCCCGAGAGGCAGGCGAGCAGGAGAAGCAGAGCGCCCGCCCTATGCGCGCGCAGAAGGATGGCGAGCGCCGCCAGAATGGCGAGGCCCGCCGCAGAGAAGGCGAGCGAGGGCTCGCGATCGGCCACGAAATAGAGAAGGACGCCGGCGCCGGACGCCACCGGCAGCCACAGAAACGGCCGCCGCAGCGCGATTTCTTCTTCCAGCGCGGCGCGGGCGGCGTCGGCGAGCGACGCGAAAGCGGCCGAAAAGGCGGGGCGTATGACGCCCCTCGCCCGATCGGCCGCGCCGGCGACGGCTTTCGCGCTCCAACTCACCAAAGGCCCCGGATATCGCAGCTCGAGCAAGGTCGAGCTCATGCTATATCCGAAACCACCGAGCGCGCGAGCGCCGCGACGATCAAAAACGCGTCGTCAGTTCGGTCAGCCATTCCGGCGAGGCGGCGACGAGGGCCGCCTCCAGCGGCTTGTCGAGCCCGGTGGCGATCATGAGGCCGATGGAGGCGAGCGTCGCGCCGAGCGCGCCCTTGCCCCATTTGCCGCCAACGAGCAGCGACTGCCGCAGCCGCATGGCCAGCCCCCGCGAGACGGCGCCGAGCGCGACCAGAGGCAGGCCGGCGCCGAGCCCGAAGAACGCCATCACCAGCCCGACCTGGCCGAGGTTTTGGCCCTGAGCCGCGAGCAGCGAGGCGGCGCCCAGAGTCGGCCCGGCGCAGGGACTCCACACCGCGCCGAGCAGCAGGCCGAGCGCCAATTGGCCGCGCAGCCCATGGGTCGAGAAGCCGGAGAAGCGCCGCTCGATCCAATCGGCGACCGGCCCGCCGGCGGCGGCGATCCTGACTTGCAGCGCCGGCGCCGCCAGCAGCACGCCCAGCGCCACCATCAGCAGCGCCGCGCCGAAGCGCAGACTATCGCCGTCTATCCCCGCCCCGAAGCCGATGAGCGCGAGAAACAGGCCGATGGCGACGAATGAGGAGGCGACGCCGAGCGCCAGCGCCGCCGGCCCGAGCTTGTGCTCGGAGGCCGCCGCGCCGAGAATGATCGGCAGCAGCGGCAGCACGCAGGGCGAGAGCGTGGAGAACAGCCCCGCCAGAAAGGCGAGGCCGGCGCCGGCGAGATCGACCGTCATCACAGCGCCTTGTCGAGCAGCGCTCCAATCGAAGAGGCGCTGGTGTCGCCGACCGAGCGGCCGGTCTCGCTCTTCCCCTTGAAGACGATGAGCGTGCTCTGCGTCGTCGCGTGGAAATCACGCAGCGCGTCCTTCTGGCTGTCGAAATCGACCTCGAACACCTGCAGCGTTCCGAATTTGGGATCTTTGCCGAGCTTCTCGAGGATCGGCTGCTGCGCCTTGCAGGTAGGACACCAGGGCGCGTGAATCTCGACGAGGATCGGCTTGCCGGCCGTTTGCGCCGCCTCGAAGCCTTGCGGCGTGAAGGCGTGCTTCTCGGCGGCGAAAACGGGCGTCGCGAGCAAAGCGGCGGAACAAAACGCGGCGGCGAAGCGCAGTTTCATGGGTGAAATCCTCTGTTGTTCAGGGTCCGCGAAGGCCCGGGAGAAACGGGCGGCGACGCCACGGCCGCCGCCCGCTCACGGTCTATACGCGAGCGCATTCCCCGATGTTACGCCGGGGGAAGCCCCTTTCGCGCCTCTCCCTTCTCGGCGACCAGCATGGCGAGCAGCATTTCGACGAGCCCGCCGCCATTGGCCCGGCCGTCGCCGCCGCCGACGACAATGCCGGGAACGAGCGGCAGCTTGCCATTCTCGATCGCCTCGGCGAAGCGCAGCAGCACGGTCGAGTTGAGCTGATACTCTGGCCCGCCATAGGCGGCGACCTGCTTTTCCGTCGCCTCCGCTTGGGCGAGGCCGACGGCCTTGATCTTCTCGGCGTCGGCAAAGCCGATGGCGCGAATGCGATCCGCCTCGCCCTGCCCTTCGACGCGGGCGCGCTCGGCGTTGGCTTTCGCCGTCACCTGGATCGTCTCCGCCTCCTGCCGCGTCTGCGCGAGGCGCGCCTTGCCTTCGTTCTCGCGCAATTGAATGGCGAGCGACGACGCCGTGATATTGGCCTGCTGCTCGGCGAGCGCCTGCTTCTCGCGCAGGCTGCGCTCCTGCGCCGCGGCGGCCTCCTGCAGCCGATAGGTCTCCACCTTCTCGACCGCGATCTGCCGCTCGCGCAGCTGCGCCAATATCGACTCGATCGCCGACGATCCGCGCTCCTTGTCGGCGCGCGGCGTGCCGATCAGCACCTCCTGCAGATCGAGACTATAGGCGGCGAATTTGGCGCGCATCTCCTCGCTGGAGCGGCTCTGAATGTCGCTGCGCTCCTGCAGCAATTGGATGAGCGTCTTGGTCTGGCCTATATTTTTGAAATAGGCCGAGACCATCGGATCGAGCGTCTGCTCGACGAGCCGCTTGACGTCGCCGAAGCGCTGCACCACCAGCGGCGCTTTCATATAGTCGATATGGACGACGACGGAGAGCGGCATCAAAGGCTCGAAAGCGTCCTTGGTGATGAGCGCGATCTCCGAGAGATTTTCGTCGAGACGATGCGGGCCGGTCGATTCGGCCGTCCATTTCAGGACGAAATTCGTCGTCGGCACGGCGATGACTTTTCCGGCGTAAGTGTTGAAGGCGTATTTGCCGGGCAGCAGCGGCTTGCTCCACACGCCACGACAGCCTGGCGCGACCAATTCGCCATGGCGATAATCGTCGCCCGAAATATCGACGCCGCTCGCGCCCGTATAGGACACGACGACGCCGACCGTGCCGACGTCGACGATCGTCTTCGAAACCAGTTCCACCGTCGCGAACAGGCGATTGACGTAATAGCTGCCGTCGACGAGCACCTGATGCTGACGCCCGCGAAAGCCGCCGGCGCGCAAAAAGGCTTCAGGATTCTGGAAATTATTGTGAAAGCACGGATCGGAGGCCTCGCCGCCGACGGAAGGCGCGATGATCTCGCCCTCGCGCAGCGCCGGACCGTCATGCACGGTGACGACGCCGAGCACGTCCTGCTCGTCCTTGATGACGATAGGCTCGAAGCCGTGGCGCGCGCCGATGATCGCCGCCGTGCGCGCGAACAGCTCATTGTCATTGGGCGACAGCGCCACCGCGTAATTGCGCGCCGCCGTCAGCACGACGAATTGCGCGAGATTGATGGCGTAGACGCCCTCGCGCAAAATCTTGCGCTGCGGCCCCTTCTGCCCGCCCTGCACGAGAAAGCCGCGCACATCCTCGAAATCGGAGGCTTTTTCATTCGACGCAAGCGTCTGCTCCGGCGCGAGCGCGGCGCCGTCGCGCGCATAGACATAGCCGATCTGTCCCTGCGGAATGGAGACCAGCGGCACGCGATGCACGCGATATTGGAAGGGCACGAAGAAATGAAAGCCGCCGCGCAACGCATCGGGCTGAAAGCCCGCCTCGCCTTTGAGCGCGATGAAGCCTTCGCTGACCGAGCCGCGAAAGCTCCACAGCTTCTCCAAAACGCCGAGCCGATCGTTCGGAATATAGCGAACGGCGCCGCCGACGAGCGCGAGAAGCAGCAGAAATCCGACCGCTCCGGCGACGAGAAGGCTCGTCTGCCAGAACGGCGTCAGAGGATAATCGAGGGGAAACATCTCATTTGCTCATGGTTGAGCGGAATGCGCGGTTCAAAGCCTTTTCTCCCAGGCGCATTCCGCCGGGAGCATGCGGCGCCGCGCCTTCGGCGCAGCCGCGGATCATGCGGCGCGAGATGTGGGGCGCGGGCGGAAGAGTTGCAAGGAGCATTGAAGGTCGCCGACAGGTGAAGGCGCTCTCAAATATTTGATATAGCCGAAGATAAAAATCGACATCGCCATCTTGCGAGCCCATTGCGCCATCAGTCGGACGCCGAGGCCAGGGAGCCTCCGTCCCCCCGCAGTTCCCCCCTGGCCCGCACCGTGCTAGACGGGCCTCCACTCTAAATTCTCAGGAATCGTCAGCCGCGCTCATGTCTCAGGTCGTCACGCGCTTCGCCCCCTCTCCCACCGGCTTCCTCCATATCGGCGGCGCGCGCACGGCGCTGTTCAATTGGCTCTACGCCAAGCGTCACGGCGGGCGCTTCCTGCTGCGCATTGAAGACACCGACCGCGAGCGCTCCACCCAGGGCGCCATAGACGCCATTCTCGACGGCATGCGCTGGCTGGGCCTCGATTGGGACGGCGACGTCACCTATCAATTCGCGCGCGCGCCGCGCCATCGCGAGATCGCCGAGGAGCTGCTCGCCAAGGGCAAGGCCTATCGCTGCTACGCCAGCGCGCAGGAGCTGGAGGAGATGCGCGAGAGGGCGCGCGCCGAGGGTCGTCCGCCGCGCTATGACGGACGCTGGCGTGATCGTGATCCGTCCGAGGCGCCGGCGGGCGTCGCGCCGGTCATTCGGCTGAAGACTCCGCAGGACGGCGAGACGGTCATAGAGGACGCCGTGCAGGGCCGCGTCGTGTTTCCGAACAAGGATATCGACGATTTCGTGCTGCTGCGCTCGGATGGCGCGCCGACCTATATGCTCGCCGTCGTCGTCGACGATCACGACATGGGCGTCACGCAGATCATCCGCGGCGACGATCACCTCACCAACGCCGCGCGGCAAAAGCACATCTATGAGGCGCTGGGGTGGGAGGCGCCCAAGCTCGCCCATATTCCGCTCATCCATGGGCCGGACGGCGCCAAGCTGTCGAAGCGCCATGGCGCGCTCGGCGTCGACGCCTATCGCGGCATGGGCTATCTGCCGACGGCGCTGCGGAACTATCTCCTGCGCCTCGGCTGGAGCCAGGGCGACCGCGAGTTCTTCACGACGCCGGAGATGATCGAGGCTTTCGATCTCGAGAGCATTCATCGCTCGCCGGCGCGCTTCGATTTCGTGAAGCTCGAGAATATGAACGGCCATTATCTGCGCAGCAGCGAGGATTCCGAGCTGCTCGAGGCGCTGATCGCAACGCTGCCCTATCTCGAGGGCGGCGCGGCGCTCGCCGCCAAGCTCGACGACAAGCGCAAGACGCAGCTCGCCGCGGCCATGCCCGGCCTCAAGGCGCGCGCCAAGACGCTCAATGAGCTGGTCGACGGATCGGGCTTCCTCTTCGCCGAGCGGCCGCTGACGCTGGACGCCAAGGCCGCCGCGCTGCTGTCGCCGGCGGCGAAGGCGCATCTCGCCGCGCTGACGGAAAAGCTCGCCGCGCTGGAGGAGTGGAGCGCCGCGGCGACCGAGAATATCGTGCGCGAGACGGCCGCGGCGCAGGGCGTCAAGCTCGGCGATCTGGCGCAGCCGCTTCGCGCCGCGCTCACCGGGCGCACCACCTCGCCCGGCATTTTCGACGTGCTGGCCATCCTCGGCAAGGAGGAGAGCCTCGGCCGACTGCGCGACCAGGCGGCGTAACTCGCTTGAACCGCAGGCGCGGGATGCTATAGTTTGTGCAACGCACAAGAGCTCCTCTGCTCGACCATATGCGCCGCATTGCCTCTCCCCGCCCGCTGCGCATGCGCCGCAACGGCGCGGCGACCGACGCAATTCCGCCGCCCATTCGCAGGAGGGTTTGAATTTAAAGCGATTTACGTTTGATCGAGCGGGCGCGGCGGCCCATGGGCGCAGGAGCGTCCGCGCTCGGACGTTTTCGCTGGCGAGGTCGAGCCGCGGGGGAAAGCGCGGCTCGGGCGTGGCGTAAAAAATGCTGCGGCGCTTCGCCGAAGCGCCGCGAAATTACACGGATAACGCGAGAAGGTGGGGCCATGACGAAAAAAGAAGCGTCCTTTCACACCGGCGAGAAAACCGTGAGCCTGCCGATCATGGAGGGCACGATCGGCCCCAGCGTCGCCGATATTCGTAAGCTCTACGGCGATACGGGCATGTTCACCTATGACCCGGGCTTCACCTCCACGGCGAGCTGCGAGTCGAAGATTACTTATATCGACGGCGATGAGGGCGTTCTCCTCTATCGCGGCTATCCGATCGACCAGCTCGCCGAGCACGGAGACTTTCTCGAGACCTGCTATCTGCTGCTCTATGGCGAGCTGCCGACGGCGACGCAAAAGGCCGATTTCGACTATCGCATCACGCGCCACACAATGGTGCATGAGCAGATGGCGCGCTTCTTCCAGGGCTTCCGCCGCGACGCGCATCCGATGGCGGTGATGGTGGCGTCGGTGGGCGCGCTCTCGGCGTTCTATCACGACTCGACGAATATCGCCGATCCGGTCGAGCGCATGGTCGCCTCGACGCGCATGATCGCGAAGCTGCCGACGCTCGCGGCCATGGCCTATAAATATTCGATCGGCCAGCCTTTCGTCTATCCGAAGAACGACCTCGACTATACGTCGAACTTCCTGCGTATGTGCTTCGCCGTTCCTTGCGAGGAATATAAGGTCAATCCGGTGATGTCGCGGGCGCTCGACCGCTTCTTCATGCTGCATGCCGATCACGAGCAGAACGCCTCCACCTCCACCGTGCGTCTCGCCGGCTCGTCCGGCGCCAATCCTTTCGCTTGCGTCGCGGCCGGCATCGCCTCGCTGTGGGGTCCGGCGCATGGCGGCGCCAACGAGGCGGTGCTGAAGATGCTCGCCGAGATCGGCACGCCGGACCGCATTCCGATCTATATCGCCAAGGCGAAGGACAAGAACGACCCGTTCCGCCTGATGGGCTTCGGCCATCGCGTCTACAAGAACTACGATCCGCGCGCCAAGATCATGCAGCGCACGACGCGCGAGGTGCTGGCCGAGCTCGGCGTGAAGGACGATCTGCTCGATGTGGCGATCGAGCTGGAGCGCATCGCTCTGCACGACGAATATTTCATCGAGAAGAAGCTCTATCCGAACATCGACTTCTATTCCGGCATCACGCTGAAGGCGATGGGCCTGCCGACCACAATGTTCACCGTGCTCTTCGCGGTGGCGCGCACGGTCGGCTGGATCGCGCAGTGGAAAGAGATGATCGAGGATCCGGGCTCCAAGATCGGCCGTCCGCGCCAGCTCTACACGGGCGAGAAGCAGCGCGACTATCTGCCCATGTCCAAGCGCTGATATCATCTACTCCGCGGCCTTCGCGTCCAGGATGCGAAGGCCGAAACGTCTTGTGCGCTCACGCACAGCTTTCCGGCTCCGCTCCCGCCATTGTCTCCTCACCAAACGAGGAGGCGGAAATGATCGAGACGGGGTCTTATGAATTGCTCTCTTTCGAGGAGGCGCGCCAGAAGCTGCGCTTCGATCGCGAGATCAGCCTCGGCCTCTTCGATCTCTCCACTTTCCGCATCGCCTATTGCGCGGGCGATTTCGCCTATGTCGGCGACATAGAGCTCTATCAATGGATGTGGTGCGACAAGATCGCGGGGCTCGTCGTCGATGGCGATATGACGATCGACGGCGATCTCATGGATAATTCCTTCGACGGCTCGGCGGCCTTCGTGCTGGCGCGCGGCAATCTCAGAGCGCGCACGGTCACGCTCGGCGGCGCCGAGGTGGTGGTGCGCGGCGATCTGCGCGTGGAAGGCGCGGTCTTCAACAGCTCGAGCGCCGGCCGCTGCGAGATCGGCGGCTCCCTCTATGCGAGCCATCTCGTCACCGACGATCATGCGACCGTCGTCGCCGGGCGCACGCCCGCGCTCTCTTTCGCGCTCGGCTATGTCGATCCCACGATGAGCGAGAAGCTGCGCGTCGCCGAGTCCTATCTCGACATATTGACGCCGGAGGCGGCGACGGAATTCGATGCGCGCAGCCGCGCGGGCTCGGAGATCGTCGTTCGCATCGTCTCCGCCATTCGCTCCGGCCGCGCCGTCCTGCGCGCGTGATCATCGAGCTGCCAGCCTCGGCTTTTCCGTAAGTTGCACGGGAGCGAGCGCGCGACTCGAAATTGACATGTTCGTCGCCGCCAATGGCGACGTTCGCCTCTCGATTCACGCAATCATTTTTCGCCCTGCGCGTGCTTTTCGTCGCTGCGTTTCAATCATCGATTTCAGCCCCGGCGAATCGCAGAATCGCATCTTGCGCGATTCGCCATGATCGGATCATTCGTCATGAGCGAAACGCCCCCGCCCCGCGCGCGGCAAAATCCCCCGTGTCCCAAGGGACCGGCCGTGAACTCCGTCGTCGCCGCCGCGACGACGGCGCATGATTTGGACGAGCGCTGCAAATCCGTATTAGAAACCGAACGTGATCGAACGACCGCGCAGCGGCCGAGAGCACGAAGCGGGAGACGACGATGGGGGCTGTGAACGATTTGGCGCGGCGCGAGGCGAGCGCCCCCGACGCGCGACGTTCATGGGACGAGGTCGAGGCGCAATATCGCGAGGAATGCGCGACGATGCTACGCGACGCGCGCCGGCATTACGAGCAGCGCGCCGCGCGTGAGCAGACGACGATCGACAATGTGCTCGCCGCTTTCGCCCGCGATTTCGACGCCTGGCTCGATCGCGAGCGGCGCGGAATTTCCACGCCCAAGCCGAACCTCTCCACACTGTTCGAGATCTGGCTAGAGCGCGGCGCGCGGCGGCTGGAGCCGCCCAGCCCGCCGAGCGAAAGCTCCGAAGCCGATGCGCGATCGCAGGAACTGGAGCAGCGCCTCGACGAAGGCGCCCGCCATATACAGGAATTGGAGCAGCGCCTCGCCGAGGCTCAACGACGCGCCGCGCAAAGGGCGGCGGAGACGGCGGCCGCTCTCGCCACCGCGCCTCCGGCGCCACGCCGCCGCGGGCGCGCCCTTCTCGTCACGGCGCTCGTCCTTTTCGCCGCCATCATCGGCGCGGCGCAATGGGCGCGGCAATCGGCGGCGACGCCGCCCGAGCTGCGCGCGGCGCTCGCGTATCTGGACGCATCCGCGAGCGAGCTGGAAGCGCGCGGCCGCACGGCACTCGGCGATCTCGCAGCGAGCCGGGCGCGCGAGGAGGCGCTCGCGGCGCTGCTGCGCGAGGACAAGTCCTATCTGATCGCGCGCGCGATCGCCGCCGATCCTGAGCTCGCGCGCGCCAAGATCGACGCGGTCGAGCGCTTTCCGATCGAACGGAATCGTTCGATCGATCAGAGTTCGCTCCAACGAAAGAATGCGAGAGAACCATCCGATCCAGCCGGCTCGGATGGTTCTCTAGCGCCGAGCAGCCCGGCGCCTGTCGCACGAGCGCCGTCCGAGCCGCCGGCGAAAGAGCCGATCGCCGCTTTGCCGCAAAATGCGCCGCAAGCCGAAGTCTCGGAAGCAGCAGCGCTCACGCCGGAGGAGGAGCCCGAGCGGCTTCCGTCCGCCGTCATCGGCCTGCAAAGGCCCGCCGCCTTTCGCGGCTTCGACAATCGCGACCTCGTGGGGCCGACGCTCGCCACTTTGCGCAAGCTCGATCAGCCCGCCTGCGTCGCCGCCTGCCGCGGCCGCGCCGATTGCCGGGCCTATTCCTTCGATCGCTGGAATCGCATCTGTCGCCTCAAATCCGCGGCCATCGCTTTCACACTCAATCCGCGCATGACCAGCAGCTTGCGCGAGGATATCCGCGTCCCGCGCGCGCCCTCCGGCGCGCTCGCCATGGAGCGCTACCCCTCCAAGGCCTTCCCCGGCGCCGGCTATAAGACGGCGTCCGTCGAAGGTCCCGAGGCCTGCGAGGCCGCCTGCCGCGAAGAAGACGCCTGCGTCGCTTTCACTTTCCGTCTCGACGAGAGCGCCTGTCATTTGTTCACGTCGACGGGAGAGTATTTTTCCAATGAGCTGGCCGACAGCGGCGGCAAGCGTCAGGAATAGCTCGAGACGGCGTTATTCGCTCCCGAAAGAGCAGGACGAGACGGTTACGACGAGGCTCTACTCGCGAACTTTGCGCGATCTATCCCAAATGGGGGATGCAGCGGCGGCGGAGCGGAGCTAATGCTCGAGCGTTGTTGCTGGTCGATACGTTTTACATATTGCGGGGAGGTCACGCGTCCGGAAGCGCGGCCTCCCCTATTTTATTTGCGCCGCTCAGCCGTGCGCCCGTCCGTCCATCCATGCGAGCACGCGCTCAGCGGCGCGCGCGCTCGGGCTGCGCCCATCCGCCAGCATACGCTCGCGCACGCGTGCAAGACCGCTCGATTGCGCCGCGCGCTCGGCGCCGCCGCGCAGAAGCGGCTCCAGCGCCGCCGCGAGCGCCATGGGCTCCGCGCCTTGCTGCAGAAATTCGGGAATGAGCCGCTCGCCGAGCACCAGATTGGGCAGCACGATGCTGTCGACGCTGATGAGCACGCGCAGCGGCCATTCGATCGGCGCGACCTTATAGGCGACGACCATGGGAACGCCGGCGAGCGCCAGCTCCAAGGTCGCCGCGCCCGAGGCGACCAGCGCCGCGCGCGCCCGGCGGAAAGCCGCCGGCTTCTCCTCCTGCGAAAGGAGCCGCGGCCGCAGCGGCCAGCCGGCGAGGCGCGCTTCGATTTCTTCCGCGACATGCGGCACGACGGGCAGGCCGACGTCCAGCGGCCCACAACGCGCGGCGAGCATCGCCAATGTTTCGCCGAAAGCCGGCATGAGCCGCGCGACCTCGGCGCGGCGCGAGCCCGGCAGGACGAGCAGCAGCGGCCTCTCCTCCTCCCGCGCCGCCAGCTCGGCGGCGGATGGCGTCAGCGCGTCGAGACAATCGAGCAGCGGATGACCGACATGGACGCAGGCCGGGCCGCCGAGCCGCAGATGCGCCGCCGGCTCGAAGGGCAGCACGGCCAGCACCTCGTCGATATAGGCGCGCATCGCCCGCGCCCGTCCCGGCCGCCAGGCCCAGACGGTCGGGCTCACATAATCGAGGATCGGCAGTTCCGGCCGCGCGCGCCGCACCCGCCGCGCGACGCGATGCGTGAAATCCGGCGCATCGATAAGGACGAGGCAATCGGGCTGCGCCTCCACGACCGCCCGCGCCGTTCGGTCTATGCGCTCGAGCAGCCTGGGCAGGAGGCGCAGCACAGGAACCAGGCCCATGACGGCGATATCGCCGAGCGGGAACAGGCTCGCGAGCCCTTCGCGCGCCATCGCCTCGCCGCCGACGCCGGAAAAGCGAATGTCCGGCTGCTGGGCGCGCAGCGCGCGCATCAGCAGCGCGCCGAGGAGATCGCCGGAGGCTTCCCCGGCGATGAGAAACACATGGCCGGGCCTTGCCACCGCCCTAGCCCCGCGCCGGGCGCGGCGCGCAGAGCGGCCGCTCCCGCTCGGCGCGCAGAAAGGCGATCAGCGACTCGACATCCTCGGCGCCGGCAAAATCCCGAGCGACGGTTTCGACGCGCTCGGCCAGCACCTCCGCGCCCGTCTCCTGCGGGAACAAACGGCGAAACGCCTGGCGCAGAAGAGCGAGGCGGGCGTCGGAAAAGCCGCGCCGGCGCAGGCCGACGAGATTGAGGCCGAACAAATGCGCGCGATTGCCGCCCGCGAGGCCGAAGGGAATAAGATCGCCCTCGAGGCCCGAGAGGCCGGCGACGAAACTATGCGCGCCGATGCGCACGCGCTGATGCACGACCGTCGCGCCGCCGATCGCCGCATGATCGCCGATGCGGACATGGCCGCCGAGCAGCACATTATTGGAGAGCGCGACGCCATCGCCGATCGCGCAATCATGGCCGACATGGGAATAGGCGAGAAAGGCGCAATCGTCGCCGATGCGCGTCTCGCCGCCGCCCGCTGGCGTTCCGGCGTTGATGGTGACGCCCTCGCGCGCGAGGCAGCCGCGGCCGATGACGAGCGCCCCCGGCAGGCCGCGGGATTTCAAATCCTGCGCGGCGGCGCCGAGCGCGGCGAAAGGATGGATTTCCGCATCCGGTCCGATGCGCGTGCGCCCCGCCAAAACCACATGCGAGAGGAGGCGCGCCCCGGCGCCGAGCTCGACCTCGCCGCCGATATGGCAGAATGGCCCGATGACGACGCCCTCGCCGAGGCGCGCGCCGGCCTCGACGACAGCGGAAGGATGGATGCGCGCGCTCGATGTCATGAGGCCCATCCGGGCGATGCGGCGGCGCTCAGGCGCCGATCATCACGCTCAGCTCCGCCTCGCAGACCAGCGCGCCATCCACCAGCGCCCGGCAGGCGTACCAATAAATGTTGCGCTTGCGGGCCTTTTTGACGACATGGAACTCGAGACGGTCGCCGGGCGTCACCGGACGGCGAAATTTCGCTTTGTCGATCGTCGTGAAGAAGACCTTGCGAGTCGAGCCCTTCGGCTGCATGCGAGCAGCGATGGCGCCCGCCGTCTGCGCCATGGCCTCCACCATCAGCACGCCCGGAAACACCGGATTCTCGGGGAAATGGCCCTGAAACTGAGGCTCGTTGAAAGTGACGTTCTTCAGTCCGACGCCGCTCTCGTCGCCGCGAATATCGATGATGCGATCGACGAGCAGAAAAGGATAACGGTGCGGCAGCAGCTCCAAAATCTGATGGACGCCGAGGGTTTCCGGCGCGTCGGCCGTTGTTTCTTCACTCATTTTCTTTTCTCCCCTCCGGGTCCGGGCGTCTCTCTCCCGCCGGCCCGTCTCTCATTCCTCCGGCGTCTGGCGCCGGTTTACCTCGCCTCGCGGCGGGATTGACGATCGAGCAGAAGCTCGCCACGCAAATGGCGCCGCACGGGACGCGCCGGCGCGCCGCTCCAGCGCGCGCCGGCCGGCACATCGCGGGTCACGCCGGATTTGGCGGCGATCTGCGCGCCCTCGCCGATGGTGATATGGCCGCCGATCGCCGATTGGCCGCCCAGGGCGACGAAGTCGCCGAGCTCGCAGGAGCCGGCAAGTCCCGATTGCGCGACGATGACGCAGTCGCGGCCGATCACCACGTTGTGGCCGATCTGGACCAGATTGTCGATCTTCGTCCCTTCCCCGATGATTGTGTCGCGCGTCGCGCCGCGGTCGATCGTCGTATTGGCGCCGATCTCCACATCGTCCTGCACGATGACGCGGCCGATCTGCGGCGCCTTCACATGGCCCTCCGGCGAAAGCGCGAAGCCGAAGCCATCCTGGCCGAGCCGCGCCCCCGGATGAAGGATGACGCGGTCGCCGATGAGCGCGCAAATGACGCTGACATTGGCGCCGATGGAGCAGTCGCGCCCAATGCGCACATCTGGTCCGATCACCGCCAGCGGGCCGATCACGCTGCCCGAGCCGATCTCCGCGCGCGGGCCGATGACGGCGCCGGGGTCGACCGAGACCCCCGGCTCCAGCCGCGCCGTCGGGTGGATGATCGCGCCGGGCGAGACGCCGCTCGCCGAGAATAGCGACTGCGGCCGCAGCGAATCTGGAAACAGCCGCGCCATGACTCTCGCCATGGCTTTGTGCGGCTCGGACGTCACCAGCGGAATGACGCCGCTCGGCAGCGAGTCGAGATCGCGCGCGCGCAACAGGCAGGCGGTGGCGCGGCAGAGACGCAGCGCCGACGCATAGCGTCTGCGATCATAGAAGGCGAGCTCGCCCGGCCGCGCCAGATCGAGCGGCGCGACGCCGACGATGATTTCCTGCACGCCCGATCCGGCCTCGTGAAGGCGCGCGCCGGCGATCTCGGCGACCTCCACCGGCGTCAGCGGCCGGTCGAGGCGGAAAAACCCAGCGGCGCCCATGCCACGCTCCTCCCCGTCGCGCCCGGCCGCGGCCGGGACGAAAAACGCAAGGAGAGCGCCGGCCGGCCCGAAGCCATTGCGGCGCCCTCGACGAAAACGATCCCCGAGCGGCGGGTCTCGCCGCTCGGGGATCGCAAATTCTAGTCGCTGTGTGGCGGCGGCGCCAGCGCGTCGCTTTTAGAAATTGGTGCCGCCCGAGAAGCGGAAGCGCTGCGTGATGTCGCCATAGGCCTTGGACAGCACCACCGCATAGTCGAAGCGGATCGGCCCGAGCGGCGATTGCCACAGCGCCGAGGCGCCGACCGAGGAGCGGATCTGCGCCTTGTCACCCGAGACGACGATGCAAGAGCCCTGGCCATAGGTGGGGGCAGTGTAGGGATAGACGCAGGGCAGGTTGGCGACGCCATACAAAGAATCGCTGAAGTTGGTCTGGCCTTTGTAGCCCCACAGCGTGCCGGCGTCGGCGAACAGCGCGCCGCGCAGGCCGATGTCCTTCGGCAGCCCCCAGATCGGGAACTGCACCTCGAGCGAGCCGCCGATATAATTGCTGCCGCCGAGCGAGTTGCCGCGCGAGCTGGTCCAGTTGGAAATGTCGCGCGGGCCGAGGCCGCCGGGCGCGAAGCCGCGCACCAACGTCGGGCCGAGATTGAAATTGTCCATCACCCGCATCTTATAGTCGCCGAGTGCGAACATATTGCCGCCCTGCACGCGCGCGATGCCGACCACATCGTCCACGAAAGGAATCTCGTGAAAGTAGCGCAAATCGCCGGTCGTGCGCACATAGCGGCTGTCCCCGCCGAGCCCGGCGACATCCTGCGAGAGCTGCGAGTGAATGCCGTTCTTCGGATTACGGAAGTTATCCAGCGAATTAAATGACAGCGTGTAGCCGACGAGCGAGGTCAGACGCGTTCCCACCGATTCCTTGATGGCCAGCGAGGCCTCGCCATTGGATTGGCAATTGTAGAGAACGTTGAGATCGGCCTGCGTCGGCGCGTAGATATAACCATATCCAGGCGTATATCCCGGCAGCGGCGTCTGACAGTCGTTGTAGGGCCGGTTGCTGTCGTTGGGGATGGAGATCGTCGTGGTGTAGATCGAATAGCGCGGCGAGAGGCTGATCTCCTCGGTGATCGGAATGCCGAATCGCAACGTGCCGCCGATCGAGGTGGTCGAATAGTAGGAGTAGTTATAAGCGTCCGACTTCTTTGCGAAGAGATCGAAGCCCGCCGAGAAGCGCTGATCGAGGAAGTAGGGCTCGGTGAAGCTGAAGGATACGCCGCGCGCGCGCTGGCCGGCCTGCACCGAGAGGCGCGTCGCCTGGCCGCGGCCGAGGAAGTTGCTCTCCGACACAGAGACTTCGCCGATGAAGCCTTCCGTCGTCGAATAGCCGCCCGACACGCCGAAATTGCCGGTCGCCTGATCCTCGACGTCCACATTCACGATCACGCGATCGGCCGCCGAGCCAGGCTCATTGGTGACGCGGACCTTCTTGAAGAAGCCGAGGCCGTTGAGGCGGCGTTCGGCGCGATCGACCAGTACGCGATTATACGCGTCGCCCTCGCCGATCTCGAACTCGCGGCGAATGACGTAATCGCGCGTGCGCGTGTTGCCGCGAATATTGATGCGCTCGATATAGACGCGCGGACCCTCGTCGACGACGAAGCGGATCGCCACCGTCTGAGCGGCGGGATTGCGCTCGCCGCGCGGGCGCGCCTGCGAGAAGGCGTAGCCCTTCTTGGCGATCTCGCGCGTCAGCGATTCGACCGTCTTCTCCACCGCGTCGCCATTATAGACGTCGCCGGGCGAGAGACGCAGATAGGGCTGCAGAGAAGCCGGATCGATATCGGGCAGATGCGATTCGACGTCGACATTGGAGACGCGATACTGCGGCCCCTCCTCGACGACGACCGTGATGACATAGCCGCCCTGGGCCGGATCGAACACGGCGTCGGAGCTGACGACATGGAAGTCGGCGTAACCATTCTTCAGATAGAAGCGGCGCACCAATTCGAGGTCGGAGGCGATGCGGTCGGGGTCGTAGACGTCGCTCGTCTTGATGAACGACAGGAAGTTCATCTCCGTCGTTTCCATCAGATCGACGAGCCGCCCGGTCGAGTAGACGGTGTTGCCGACGAATTTGATGTCCTTGACGCCGGTCTTGTCGCCCTCCTCCACCGTGAACACCACATCGATGCGGCCATTGGGCAGCTGCACGGTGCGATAGGTGATCTTGGCGGCGGCGCGGCCCGAGCGCTTGTAGATCTCGAGCAGGCGCGCAATGTCCTGCTGCACGACGGTCTGATTGAAGGAGCCATGCGCGCGCGTGCGCACTTCCGAGGTCAGCGTGTCGGTCTTGACCTTGCTGTTGCCCTCGAAGACGACGCGATTGATGAGATTGGTCTCCGACACGTGGATGACCACGCGTCCCTTCTCGTGGGTGGCGCTCACATTGGCGAAGCGGCCGCTGTTGCGCAGCGCTTCGAGCCCTTTCTCGACCTCCTCCGGGCTGGTGCCGGAGAAATAGGAGCGGATCACGTCGGAATCGCCGCGGGCGTTGCCGACGACGACGATATCCTGAGCAAAGGAAGGAAGAGAGAAGCCGAGGACCGCCGATACCACGGCTGCCAAGAGATAGGAACGATTCCGAAAAGCCTCGATGGACCGCATTGTCAATCCTAAGTCCTCGTCGCGCCGTCGCCCGCCGAAAGCGGCGCGGCTCACGAACTGGGACAACGCACGCACGCTACCGCACGCCGTCCGATCCGATGTTCACCTTCTACAAGGTTTACCGTTTACTGCAAATGCCGAACGCCACGAGTTTCCCCGTTTTGCCCGGCCCGTTGCCGCGAAGCCACTTTTTATGGTCAGCGTCGCGTTAACGTCGGGAACCCGCGGCGCAGGCCGCGAGTCCCATGAGCGATCCTCCCCAGAATGATGGCGAAAAGCGGTCATAACCGCCGGTCTCGACCAATTCGCCCCGAATTTCAGTGGGGAGAAAAGGACGAGACACGAAGCTGGTCAGTCGACCCCTGCGCCGGTGAAGCGGCGCAGCAACCTGGCGAGGTCATTATAGGTGGAGAACACCATCAAGGTGCACACCATGGCGAGCCCGACTCGGAACGCGTATTCTTGCGTACGTTCCGCGAGCGCGCGGCCGCGCGCGGCCTCGATCAGATAAAAGAGCAGATGTCCGCCGTCGAGGAGCGGCACCGGCGCAAGATTGAGCAGGCCGATCGAGATCGACAGGATCGCGATGAGATTGAACAGCGGGCCGACGCCCACTTTGTCGATCGCCTTGGCCATTTGGCCGGAGACCTGCGCAATGCCGATCGGGCCGGACAATTGGTCGGTCGCCTCGCGGCCGACGACGAGGCCGCCGAGATAGGAGGCGGTCCGCCCGATGATCGTCCAGGTCTCATTGACCGCGAGGACGAAGGACTGGCCGATGTCGAAGCGCTCCTCGCGCTGGTCGGCGGGGTCCGAGCTCGCCTGCAGGCCGATCATGCCGATCTTGGTCTTGCCGAGCGCGGTCTCGATCTCCCGCAATTGCGGGGTCGCCTGCAGCGACACATCCTCGCCGGCGCGGCGGACGACGATGCTGAGCGGCTTGCCGGTGGAGGCGGAGACGATCTCCTGCATCTTGCCGAAACTGTCGATCGGCTCGCCGTCTATGGTGAGGACGAGATCGCCCTTCTGGAAGCCGGCCTGCTCGGCGGCGCCGCCCGCCTGCACGGCGGCGACCTTGGGCAGCAGCACATTGCGGCCGAAGGAGGCGTAGAGAAGCGTGAAGATGACGATCGCCAGCACGAAATTGGCGAGCGGCCCGGCGACCACGATCGCGGCGCGCTTCCACACCGGCTGGCCGAAGAAAGTGACTTTGCGCTCCTCCTCCGGCATGGCTTCGATGCGCTCGGGATCGGGCACGCTGGCGCCATTGGCGTCGCCGTGGAACTTCACATAGCCGCCGAGTGGAATCGCCGCCACGCGCCAGCGCGTGCCATAGCGATCGTGGAAGGCCCAGAGCTCTGGCCCGAAGCCGATCGAGAAAGCGTCGATCTTGACCCCGCACCAGCGGCCGACGAGGAAATGGCCGAGCTCGTGGAAGAAGACCACCATCGTCAGCACGAAGACGAAGGGGACGACATAGATGAGGATCGTCATGAGCAAGTCCAGCAAAGCGATACTCCTGGCAAACGCTACTCACCAAGAGTCCGCCACGCGGCCTCGCCCTCTTGGTTACTGAAGCGTTAACATGCCCGAAGCCTGGTTCATCGCCAAGGCGCCGCGCGATCTTTCTCTCACAATATGGTCAATATCGAGGGCGTCCTCAACGGTGGAGGGCTCACGCGCCGTGCCGTCCTTGAGCGCGGCCTCCAGCGCTTTCTCGACCTCGCGGGCGATACCAGCGAAGCCGATGCGGCCGGAAAGGAAAGCCTCGACCGCTATCTCATTGGCGGCGTTGAGCACCGTGGGCAGGCCCCCGCCCTCGCGCAGCGCGTCGAGCGCGAGGCCGAGCGCCGGAAAACGCCCGAGATCGGGCTTCTCGAAAGTGAGCGCGCCGAGGGCGACGAGATCGAGCCGCGGCGCAGGCGTCTCGATTCGCTCGGGATAGGCGAGGCAATGAGCGATCGGCACGCGCATGTCCGGGCGGGCGAGCCCGGCCGTGACCGAGCCGTCGGAAAAGCTGACGAGCCCATGCACGATGGATTGCGGATGCACGATGACGTCGAGCTTTTCCGCCGGCACGGCGAAAATATGATGCGCCTCGATCAGCTCGAGGCCTTTGTTCATCAGGCTCGCCGAATCGATCGTGTTCTTCGGCCCCATCGCCCAATTGGGATGATTGAGCGCCTGCTCCACCGTCGCGGCCTCGATCGCTTCCCTGGTCCAGGTGCGGAACGGGCCGCCGGAGGCGGTGATGGTCATTTTCTCGATTCGCGAGACGTCCTCGCCGCCGAGCGCCTGGAAAATGGCGTTGTGCTCGCTGTCGATGGGCAGCAGCCTGGCCTTTTTGTCATGCGCCGTGCGCATGAAGGGCGCGCCGGCGCAAACGAGGCACTCCTTATTGGCGAGGGCGACGACGCGGCCGAGCGTGAGCGCCGCATGGGTCGGCTCGACGCCGGCGGCGCCGACGATGGCCGAGACCACGAGATCGGCCTCGCGCGTCGCGGCCTCGATCACGGCCTCGCGTCCGGCGGCGACCTGAATATTGGTGCCGGAGAGCGCCTCTTTCAGCGCCGCATAGGCGTCCTCGTCGCGGATGGCGACGAATTCGGCCTTCAACGCCAGCGCGGTCCGCGCCAGGGCGGCATGGTCGCGCCCGCCGGCGATCGCCGCGACGGAATAGCCTTCCGGGTCGCGCATCAGCAGATCGACGGTGGAGCGCCCGATCGACCCGGTCGCGCCGAGCAGCGCGATTCGCTTCGGCGGCCGCCCGCGCGACCGTGTCCCGAGCTGCTCCGATCCTGTCCCTGTCGTCATGTGACGCCGCCTACCAGATGAAAATGCCGGCGGCCAGGGACTCCTGACCGCGCAAACCGCCGAGCATGGCCGCGAAGGCGCTGGCGAAGATGAAGCCGTCGACGCGATCCATCACGCCGCCATGGCCGGGGATGAGCCGGCTCGAATCCTTCACGCCGAAACGGCGCTTGATCCAGGATTCGAAAAGATCCCCCGCCTGCGCCAGCGCCGCCGCGACAATGCCGACGAAAAACAACGGCAGGGTCGCCGCCGCGCTCCAGCGGCTGAGATAGACGACGCCGACTCCGGCGAGCGCGCCGCTGGCGAGGCCGACCAGCGTTCCCGACCAGGTCTTGCCGGGCGAGACGCGCGGCCACAGCTTCGGCCCGCCGATCAGCCTTCCGCCGAAATAGGCCATCACATCGGTGCCCCAGACGACGGCGAACAGCCAGGCGATGGAGATGGCGCCGAAATCCGGAGAATGGCGCAGCACATTGGTGGAAACGATCAGCGAGCCGGCGTAGAGCAGCCCGGCCGGAGCCCACAGCCTGCGCCCTGGCCCCGCCAGCATCGAGAGAATCGCCGAGAAGAAGACGAGCGAGGCCAACGCGGCCGGGCCGGCTCCATGGGCGGCGAAGGCCGTCGCTCCGGCGAGCGAGGCGCCGCCGAGCGCGAAGCGCGCGAGCGCCATCTTGCCGCCGACGATGCTCTGCCACTCCCAGGAGACGGCGAAGCCGGCGAGCAGCCAGAACAGCGCGAAGGCGTCGCCGCCAACATAGAGCGCGACAACCGCGGTCGCGATCAGCGCCGCCGCCGAGCCGATGCGGGGGCCGAGATCGGAGAATTGCCCGCCCTTCGCGCCGGCTTTGGCGGCGGGCGGCTCGGAAGGCTCGCTCATGAAGCGGTCTTCGCTCTGCGATCGACCGGCGCAAGGCCGCCGAACCGCCGATCGCGCTGCGCATATTCGTCGATCGCCGCCTCGAAATCCGCCCGGCTGAAGTCCGGCCAATGGACGGGCACGAACAGCAATTCCGCATAGGCGGCCTGCCACAGCATGAAATTGGACAGGCGCTGCTCGCCGCTGGTGCGGATGATGAGGTCTGGATCGGGCATGTCCGCCGTGTCGAGGCGACGGGCGATTGCCTCGGCGTCTATGTCCTGCGGGCGCAGCCGGCCGGCCGCGACCTCCTCGGCGAGCGCGCGCGCCGCCGCGGCGATCTCCTGCCGCGCGCCATAATTGAAGGCGACGACGAGGGTGAGGCCGGTGTTGGCGGCGGTCGTCTGCTCGGCCTCGCGCAAGAGCGCGGCGATCTCGGCCGCGAGATCCTCGCGCGCGCCGATGACCTTCACGCGGACATTATTGCCCTGCAGCTCGGCGAGATCATTGCGGATGAAGCGATGCAGCAGCGCGAGCAGGCTCTGCACCTCCTCGGGCGGACGCGACCAATTTTCCACAGAAAAGGAATAGACCGTCAGATAATCCACTCCGAGCTCGATCGCCGCGCGCACTGTCTTGCGCAGGGCGTCGACGCCACGCCTGTGACCCTCGAATCGCGGCAGGCCTCGCGCGGCCGCCCAGCGACCGTTGCCGTCCATGATCAAAGCGACATGACGCGGCGCGGATCTCGGCGCCAAGGCCGGCGCTCCCAGCTCCAATATTCCACCGTCTCCCATTTTTTTTGTTCCGCGCCATACTCGAGAGCTCGAGCCGGACCGGCCGGCGTCTCGTGAAAATCGAAAAGACAAATCAAACTTGCATGATCTCTTTTTCTTTTTGCGCGAGAATGGTGTCGATCTCGCGCACCGACTCGTCGGTCGCCTTCTGCGCCTCGGCCTCGTGACGCTTGGCGTCATCCTCGGGCAGAGCGTGGTCTTTCAGCAGCTTTTTCAATGTGTCGAGGCCGTCGCGGCGCACATGCCGGACGGAGACGCGCGCATCCTCGGCATATTTATGCGCGATCTTGACCAGCTCCTTGCGGCGCTGCTCGTTGAGCTCGGGCGTGCGAATGCGCAGCACCTGACCCTCGATCGTCGGCGAGAGGCCGAGATTCGAATCGCGAATCGCCTTGTCGACGGCGCCGACGAGGCCCTTGTCCCACACCTGCACGGCCAGCATGCGCGATTCCGGCACGCTGATCGTCGCCACCTGGTTGAGCGGCGTCGCCTGGCCATAGGCCTCGACGTGAATCGGCTCCAGCAGGCTCGCCGAAGCGCGTCCGGTGCGAAGCCCGCCGAGCTCGTGCTTGAGGGTCGCCAGCGCGCCCTGCATGCGGCGTTTCAGTTCGGGCAGATCGAAAGTCTGAGCCATAGGAAACTTTGCCTATTCGTGAAGTTCTGTCGGTTCGAACGAGCGGGCCGCGCCGGCTCAGGGGTCGGAGCGTTTCATAGAACATAATCCGCCGAGGCGGAAATCACCGGCCGCATTCCGAGCGCGTCGTCCTCTAAGGAACGACATGGGTGGCCCGCCCTCGTCCTTCCAGCACCGCGCGGATCGCGCCCGCCTCGGCGATGGAGAAGACGATTATGGGAATCTTGTTCTCGCGAGCAAGAGCGAAGGCGGCGGTGTCCATCACGGCGAGGTTTTTGGCGATGGCCTCGTCATGGGTCAGCTGCTCATAGCGCCGCGCCGAAGGGTCGCGCTTGGGATCGGCGGTATAGACGCCATCGACCTGAGTCGCCTTCAGCACGGCGTCAGCCGAGAGCTCTGCGGCGCGCACCACGGCGGGGGTGTCGGTGGTGAAGAAAGGCAGGCCCGTGCCGCCGGCGGCGATGACGACGCGGCCCTTGGCGAGATGATGCAGCGCCGCGCGCCGCGAATAGGATTCGAGGAGCGAGGGCATGGGCACGGCCGAGAGCGCGCGCGCCTGGCGGCCCTGCGCCTCTATCGCCTGCTCGAGCGCGAGCCCGTTCATCACCGTCGCCAGCATGCCGATCGAATCGGCGCGGGCGCGCTCTATCCCCTTGTCGGCGCCTTGAATGCCGCGAAAGAAATTGCCGCCGCCGACGACGACCGCGATCTGCGCGCCGAGCGCGGCGGAAGCGGCGAGATCCTTGGCGATGCGCTCCAATGTCGGCGCATGCAGCCCGTGCGGGGCGTCGCCCATCAGCGCCTCGCCCGAGAGCTTGACGACGACCCGCTTCCATTTCGGCGGGCTCGAAGGGTCCGTCATCGACGCCTCTCTTTCGCTGGTGGGCCTTTGTTCGACCTTAATAGGAAACCGCCGCCGCTCCGGCAAGGCGCGCCGCGCCGCGGGAGCGGCGGCGCTCACAAAGCGCGGAGGAATTCGTCGATCGTCTCGAAAAAAGAAGCCGCATCGCGGCGCGGGAATCCCTTGATTCGACGCGAGGCCGCGGCGCGGCGCGGAGAATCGGGGGCGCTATAGTCGAGAATGGCGTCGCGCCAGCCGAGACCGTCGAGCGGATCGATATAATCGAGCGTATCGTCGGCGATCTCGCGAAACGTCTCTATGTCAGAGGCGATGATCGGCGCGCCGCAAGCGGCGGCCTCGGCGATGGGCAGGCCGAATCCTTCCGCGAAAGAGGGCGCGAGCGCGGCCCTCGCGCCGGCGAGCAGCGCCCGCAAGGCCGGCGTCGACAGGCCGGAGACCTCGATCACATGCGGCCGCAGCGCCGTGCAGCGCTCCAGCATGTCGAGCACATTCTCATTGTGCCAGCCGCGCTTGCCGACGAGGACGAGCTTGGGCGTCGCCTCCCCGTCGCGCTCGGCGAGCTCGCGCCAGACATTGAGCAGCAGCATGTGATTCTTGCGCGGCTCGATCGTCCCGCAGAGCACGAAATAAGTCTTATCAGCGAGGCGCGAATCGACGGCCGCCTTCGTCTCGAAGGCGGGAGCGACCGGCAGTCCGGCGAGGCAGATCGGCAGATCGGCCCTGCCCTGGCCGCGTGCGAAATCGGCGACGCGGCGCCCGACCGCCTGCGAGCCGACGACGACGCCCGCCGCAAGCCGCGAGATATTGCCCATGGCGACGCGATGCTTGTCGCGCTCCGCCGGGCGAAAAAGCTCCGGCGCCTCGAGCGGCAGCAGATCATGCACGAAGAACACGGGCTTCACGTCCGGCCGGGACTCGAGCCAGCGCAAATGCCAATTCTTGTCGACCGGGAACTGGCTGGCGTTCACATAGATGGCGTCCCTCGGCGCTTCGGAGGGGGGCCGGCCAAGGCGAAAGGCCCAGCGGCGCATGGCGCGCCAGTTTTCCGGGACGACGCCCCATCCGCGCCGCCGAATCCGCGCCGCACTGAGCTGGCCGGAAGGCGCTTCGCCGAGCGCCGCGACGAGCCGCTCGAACACCGCGTCCTCGCGCGGATCGAGAAACTCGTTCCAATAGGTCTCTATGTCGGTGAGCGTCTGCAGCGCCTCTTTCGCGGAGGCGAGCCGCGGCCCCAGCGCCGCAGTGGCCAGCGCAACGCTGTCGCCGGCGGCGAGAAAATGCCGCGCCAGCGCGAAATCGACCCGATCTATCCCATTGGGCGTCGGATTGAGCGCGCGCGTGACGAGTCGCGTGACGTCATAGATCACGGGCCGCGTCATTTGCGGCACCGCTCGCCCCGCTCGCGGCATCGCCAATGGTCGATGATGTCGTTGGATTCCCGAATCACGCGCTCGCTCTCCTTGGCGAGACATTCGCGATAATGGAACACCGAGGCGATATAGGCCTGGACCTCTGCCCCACAGGCCTCCGCCGGCTGGCCGGGCATGAAGACGCAGGGGGGCGACCCCGGCTGCACGCAGAGATTGAAGCCAGGAGCCGCCTGCGGGAAAGCCGCCTCGGGAAATAAGAGCGCCGCCGCCGATGCAGCGAGACGCATGAGGAACAGCAGGCGCCGTCCCGCTCCGCGCGCGGGCGGACGCCGATCGATGATCATCCGACGCTCGTCATGAAAACTGCCACGCGCGGAGAATTGCCCCGTCGCGCGGCCGCGCGCAAGCGCCTATTCGCCGGGCGCTCCACCCGGCGCGCGGCGGGCGCCGGACGGCGCCTCGCGCGTCTCGGCGGCGCGCGCGCCGAACCATTCGACCGCATCGGCGAGCGCATGGCGATAGGGACGCGAACGATAGCCGAGCTCGCGGCGCGCCTTCGAATCGTCGAAGAACATGGTCGTCGCCGAAAGGCGCAGGCTCTCGACATTGAGGAAAGGCTCACGGCCTGTGAGGCGCGCCAACGCCTCATTGGCGTGAGCGAGCGGCAGCAGCGGCCAGCGCGGCAGACGCATGCGCGGCGGACGGCCGCCGATGAGAGTCGCCACCTCGGCGAGCAGCTCGGAGAGCTCCACATTCTCGCCGCCGAGAATATAGCGCTCGCCGATTCGCCCCTGGCGCAGAGCGGCGAGATGGCCGACGGCGACATCGGCGACATGCACCACGGCGAGGCCGGTGTCGACATAGGCCGGCATATTGCCGCGCATCGCCTCGAGGACGATGCGGCCGGTCGGCGTCGGGCGGACGTCGCCTGGGCCGAGCGGCGCGGAGGGATTTACTATAATGGCCGGCAGCTGCAGCCGCTCCACCATATCCTCGACGAGCCGCTCAGATAGGAGCTTGCTGCGCTTATAAGCGCCGAGCCGGTCGCAGACCGCGAGCCGACGCGTCTCGTCGCAGAGGCCGGAGGCGTCGGGCGCGAGCGTCGCGACGCTGCTCGTATGAACGATTCGCTCGACGCCGGCGCGTAGAGCCTCCTCCATGACGATGCGCGTTCCGTCGAGATTGGTGCGCATGACGACGCGGGGATCGGGCGCCCAGAGGCGATAGTCGGCGGCGACATGGAAGAGATAGCGCACGCCCGTGAGCGCGGCGCGCAGGCTCTCGCGGTCGGTCACATCGCCTTCGAAAATCTCATATTGCGGGCGGAGATTGGCGCGCGGGCTGGTCGGCCGGACGAAAGCGCGCACGCGAAAGCCCTGCTCGTGCAGCAGGGCGGCGACGGCCCCTCCGATGAAACCGCTCGCGCCGGTGACGAGGGCGATATCACGCATGTCGCTCGTCATAGCCAAAACGTCGATAGGCTCCATTGCGCCGGCGCCGGAGGCGCCGCTCTCACGACGCATTTGGGGCGCGAGTCCGCCAAAGCAAGCCCCGCCGCAAGCTCTCGCTCGCGCCGCAGGTCGTCACCCCGGCAAAGGTCGTCGCCTTGGAAAATCTGATGCGCCGTCAAAACCGAGCCTGCCGTCCTGTTCCGTCGCCTTTAGCCGGCCGAGGCGCTGGGAAGCTCGCGCGCGGGCTCGGCCGCAGCCGGCTCGGCCGCGGAGCGGCGCGTCGGCAGGCGGTGGATGGTCGCCGATTCATGGTCGTCGTCGCGGTCCATTCGCGACAGATCCTGACGCACCATCAGGACGAAGAGCGCAAAAGCGATGGCCGACATCGTTCCGATGGTCACGTCGAGGACGGAGAAGCGCCACAGCTGCGCCTCCACCACCTGCGGGCCGAGCCAGCAGGCGAAGATGCTCCAGGCCGCGACCAGAATACGAAACTCCGTCGCGCCCATGCCGCCATAGGACAGGCGATGCACGCCGGCCGTCGCCACGCGCAGATAGGTGTAGGAGCTCATCAGCAGATAGAGCGAGAGCACGAACAGCGCCGACGGAAGCGTGAAATAGGGTGAGACGCCAAGGCCGACCACGATCAGGCTCTGCGCGATCAGATCGCTCGAATGATCGAGCAGGAAGCCATAGCGCGGACGCTCGATCCCGCGGTAGCGGGCCAGAGTGCCGTCGAGCGAATCGCCGAACCAGTTCAGGAACAGGCCGGCCACCACCAGTATGAGGAAACCGGCCGACCAATGGGTGAGCGCGAAGCCCGCCGCAGTCATCGCCGCGCCGACCAGCCCGGCCGCCGTCAGATGATCCGGCGTGGTCCAGGCGGGGAGTCGCGGTGCCAGCGCCTGCAGCACGTGGCGCTCGCCCCTCGCCAAAAGGCTCGTGTTCAATCGGTTCGCCAAGAAACCCCCTCGAAAACCAAGCCCGCCCTCGCAGCCCATAGCGCCGGTGACACAGTCTCACCCGGGGCCGCGCGTCTTATTGCATCGCAATATCGTCAACCGTCAGCTTGCCCGCGGCGGGCCTTCGCGTCAATCGCTATCACCGCGCCTCGGGCCGAATTTCAGACGGTCCAGTAATGGCTTCGCGCGTAAGTGGTCACTTCACCGCAGCGCCGACCGCCGCGCCCTGAATCGCCGGCTGCGTCAGCATGGAAACGAGCTGGAACGCCTTGGCGATCTCGGTCACAGGCGCATTGGACACATACAATATGTCCTTGTCCCGCATCGCGAATCGCCGCGCCGTGAACAAGGAGGCCGGATTGCGCATGTCGAGATGATAGGCGACCGGAATCAGCCGTTGCGAGGCCAGCAGCGGCGACACGGTCGGGTAATCGGCGATCACCGCCGTCGGCTCGTAACGCAGCACGAACAAGCCGCTCGGATCGGCGCGCTGATCGGCGAGGCCGCCGGCCTTGCCGATCGCCTCCTCCAGAGTGATTCCCCGCGCGTCGAAAGGCACCACGGCGTTCGCCCCCGTCGCGCCAGCCACAGTGAAGGTCTGCGGCGTGCGCTCCACCGTCAGCACATCGCCCGGACGCACGAAAATATTCTCGCGCGGATTGGCGAGCAGCGCCTGGATCGGCGCGCGCGCAGTGCGGTCGCCGCGCGTCAGGCTGATGAAGGTCTCATGCACCGGCGAGCGGAAGCCGCCGGCCTGGGCGATGACGTCCATCACGCGGTCGCCGCGCAAGGTCAGCGGCACGCGCGCGCCCTGCGTCACCTCGCCCGTCACCGTCGCCGTATTGCTGATGTTGCGCGACACATTGACCAGCGCCTGCGGCTCGATCGCCTTGCCGCGCAGCCGATCGATGATGACCGCCTCCACCTCCTGCTGGGTGCGGCCGGCGACCTGAATGCGCCCGGCGTAAGGAACGGTCACGGAGCCGTCGCGCCCGACCGTCTGGTCCGGAATCGCCGCCGAGCGCGAGCCCGGACTGGTTCGATCCGTCGCCGGCGAGGAGAACAGGCCGCCCGAGGCCGCCTCCCAAAGAGTGATCTGCAGCGTGTCGCCGACGCCGATCGGCTGCGAGGCCGGCGGACGATAGTCGCCGAAGGAGCCGCGCAGGCCGGGCGCGCCATGCTTGGCCAGCGCCGCCACTACCTGGCCGTCGATCTCGACGAGGGCGAAGGCCGTCTCCGGCTGCGATTCGCTCGGCACGCCCGCGGTCATCACCGCATCGCCCGAAGGGCCGCTGCCCGGAAGCAGGCTGCAGCCCGAAAGCGAAGCAGCCGCAAAAACCCCGAAAATACGAAGCGTCTTCAAAACCACGCCGCCCCCGACCAATGCTCCGAGCCGCTCCCGGAGCTTCGCCGCGCGCCCAAATGACCCCGTCTCTTTGGCGAAGACAAGGCCTCACGCGCCGCGCCGGCTCTTTATCGCCCGGCTGTGACCGGTTCGCTACAGCCTATGGTTAACAAAAAGGACGCTCCGGCGTCCGGAGCGTCCTGTGAGAAGCGTCTTGGTGAGAAGCGCAGACGACTGCGCGCCGGCTCGTCAGCCCTTGCCGCGCGCCTGCTCGGCGGCGAGCGACATGCGCACCAGCTCCGAGAGGCTGCCGGCGTTCATCTTCAGCATCACATTGGCGCGATGGACCTCCACCGTGCGGACGCTGATGCCGAGCTCGCGGCCGATGACCTTATTGGGCATGCCGTGCAGCAGGCGCTCGAGCACCTCGCTCTCGCGCGCGGTGAGAGTCTGCAGCCGCGCCTCTATGGTCTGCGTCTCCGCTGCGCGGAACTGCTCCTCGCGCTCATAGGCGAGCGCGAGACGCACGCAGGCGAGCAGCGCCTCATTGTCGAAGGGCTTCTCCAGAAAGTCGAAGGCGCCCTGCTTCATCGCCTGCACGGCGAGCGACACATCGGCATAGGCGGTGATGACGACGACCGGCAGTGACAAGCGCCGCGCCTTCATCGCCTCCAGCAGCTCTATGCCGGTCATCTCCGGCATGCGCGCATCCGTCACCACGCAGCCTGTGTCGCCCGGCTCCACCGACGCCAGAAGATGGCTGGCGCTCTCATGCGAGCGGACCCGAAAGCCGTCCGTCGACAGCAGAAGGCTGAGGGAATCACGAACGGCGTCGTCATCATCGACGATATGGATCGTGGCGTCTCGACTCGTCCTCTCCTGCGGAATAGAGCACATCCGCCGAGACATATCGTCGACGAGCGGACTCGTCAGCGGCGGCTGGACCATGTGCATCGCTCGTCTCGAGAGAAAAAGGCGGCGCATTCGCGCGCCGGAGCATGAAACGCGAAGCATTGCTGCGCATCGCGTGGCGGCGGACAGATCATCATCAAGAACCTCGGAATAACCAACCGCGGAAAAGCTCTGTGCTCGACCCATGCGCCGACTTTCGATCGGCGTGACCCGCGCTATAATCATTATTCGGGCGCTACAGAGATTGACAAACTGGGGAATACACGTACTCGGGAAACGCGCAGGTGCGAATCACGAACGCATGTTCGAACATTATTCACGCAGCGCGGCGCGGTGCGGTTTTTCGGCGCGCCATGGCGACGACGAGAGGCTTCTTCCATGCATGCCTGCTGATGGCGACGCTTCACGGAGCCTGCGCGCAAGAGATCGCGCGCACAGACCAAGAGGACTCGCGCGCAGACGATGACACACGCGCGCAATGGCTGCGGCAGATCGACGAAGCGCGCGAGCGCTATGACTCTTTCGCGTCGCGCGTCGTCGCCGATCTCGATCGCATCGCGGAGGCTCGCGCGGAACGCGAGGACGCGCGTCTCGACGATCCGACATTGCGGCGCGGCGACATTCTGGTCACGGCGACGGGCTTGCTGATGTTCAAAGGCTCCCGCAAATTTTTTCCCGATCTCTCCGATTTCGAGCCCATCGGCGAAGCGCGCGCGCGGCGCTCGGACCATGCCGCGACGCTGCTCGACATTTTGCGCGCCCACGCCCGCGCCGGCCGTCGCGGCGGTTGAGGCGATTGCTGCGGCGCGGCGGATTTCGTGCTACATAAGCTCCGTAACATCGCCACGCCGGCCTTGAACCGGACGCCGCGGAGAAGACCAATGTTCATTCAGACCGAATCCACACCCAATCCCTCCACGCTGAAATTCCTGCCCGGCCGCCCCGTCCTCGCCGAAGGCGCGCGCGAGTTCCGCACGCCGGAGGCCGCCGCCGCCTCGCCGCTCGCCGGCGCGCTGCTCTCCATCGACGGCGTCGAGGCGGTGATGTTCGGCCCGGATTTCGTTTCCGTCACCAAGACCGACGCCGAATGGGCGCATCTGAAGCCGGCCATTCTCGGCACGATCATGGAGCATTTCAGCTCCGGCCAGCCGATCGTCATCGAGGGCGCCGAGGTTGCTCCCGCGGAATTCTTCGATCCTGCCGACGCCGAGACGGTGGCGCAGATCAAGGAGCTGATCGTGACGCGGGTGCGTCCAGCGGTCGCCAATGACGGCGGCGACATCACTTTCCGCGGCTTTCGCGACGGAACCGTCTATGTGGCGATGAAGGGGTCCTGCTCCGGCTGCCCCTCCTCCACTGCGACGCTCAAGAACGGCATAGAAAATATGCTGCGCCATTTCGTGCCCCAGGTCACGTCCGTGCAGCAGGTTTGAGAGGCCGCTTTGAAAGCCGCGCGAAACCCGTCATAATCCGCCGGCAATGAGAATCCTCGCCATCGACACGGCGCTTCCCGCCGTCTCCGCCTGCGTGCTCGATCTGGGCGCCGCCGACCCACTCGCCATCGAGACGGCGCCGATGGAGCGCGGCCACGCCGAGGAATTGCTGCCGCTCATCGAGCGCGTCGTCGCCGCGGCGGGCGGCGGCTTCGGCTCCATCGGACGGGTGGCGGTCACGGTCGGGCCGGGCTCCTTCACCGGCATCCGAATCGGGCTCGCGGCCGGACAGGCCATCGCCCTCGCCGTGAAGGCGCCCATCGTTGGCGTCTCCACTCTGGCGGCGCTGGCCGCGCCTTATGTTCTGCTCCCCTTCGACGGCGTGGTGGCGGCGGCGATCGACGCGCGCCATGGCCAGGTCTATGTGACCGCCTATGGGCCGGACGGCCGCACTCTTTTGTCGCCGCGCCGCGTCGGCGCCCATGAGGCGCTGCGCGCGCTCGGCTCCGGCCCGCTGCGGCTGATCGGCTCCGGCGCGCCGCTGCTGGCCGAGGAGGCCCGCCTCGCCGGCCTCGAGGCGGAGGTCGCCAGCCGCGCGCCGGCGCCCGATATCGCCTTTGTCGCCCGGCTCGGCCTCGTCGCCGATCCGGCGACCGCGCCGGCTCGCCCGCTCTATTTGAAGGCTCCCGACGCCAAGCCTCTGGAGCGCCCGCCACAAGAGCGACCGCTGCAAGACGCCCCGGCCGGCGCATGAGCTCCCGCGTCATGAGCCTGTTTTCGACCTTCTTCCCCAAGCCGCATTATGTGATCCGCCCCATCGGCGCCGATCACGCCTATGATTGCGCCAAGATTCACGCGGGCTCCTTCGCCTTCCCCTGGTCGAAGATCGATTTCGAGAGCCTTTTGACCGACCGCATCGTGCTCGCCGACGGCGCAATGAACGAGCGCCTGCTCAAGGACGAGATGGGCGGCATGGCGCTGTCCCGCCTGCTGCCGCCGGACGCCGAGATTTTGACCTTCGCCGTCGATCCGGCCCGCCGCGGCGCCGGGCTCGGAAGGGCGCTGCTCGCGGCGCATCTCGGCAATCTCGAGCGCGGCGGGGCGCGCCTCGTCTTCCTCGAGGTGGGCGAGGACAACGCCGCCGCGCTGAAGGTCTATGAGAAGCTGGGCTTCAAGACGATCGGCCGGCGCGAGAATTACTATCAGCGGCCCAATGGCGAGCGTCAGGCCGCGCTGACGATGCGCTGCGAGCTGTGATATCCGGCCAATAGCGCGCCGACGCTGTCACGAAACTGTCGTTCGCGCGTTAGAGACAGGGCCATGCCTTATCTGCGCGCGCTCGCTTTCGTCCTGGCGATGACCGGGGCCTTCGTCATCTTCGTCCCCATCCAATGGCTGGCGCGGAGACGGCGCTGGGAGCTGCGTCATAATATTCAGACCGGCTTTTGCCGGGTGATGTGCGCGATCATCGGCATAGATGTGCGCGAGCAGGGCCGGCTCGCGGGAGCGAGTCCGCGATTCGTCGTCGCCAATCACGTCTCCTGGACCGACATCATCGCCCTCGCCAGCCGCTATCCACTGGTCTTTCTGGCGAAGTCCGAGGTCTCCGCCTGGCCGGTGCTCGGCTTTCTGGCGCGGCTGCAGGGCACCGTCTTCGTCGAGCGCGGCAATCGACGGGCCATCCCCATCGTCAATGCGGCTCTGGCGGAGCGGCTGCGACAGGGTGACGATATCGTCGTCTTTGCGGAAGGCACGTCGAGCGACGGCGCCGGCGTGCTGAAATTCAACGCCTCGCATTTCGCCATGCTGAGCGAGCTCGCGGCCACGAACGCGGCCGCGCCCATGCTCGCCCCGGCCGCCATTCTCTACACGGAGCGAAACAGCGGGCTGGGCGACAGGCTCGATGTGGGCTGGTACGGGGATATGACTTTCCTCCCACATTTATGGAGTCTGATGAAGCGCGGCGGCGCCAAATGCTATATATTGTGGGGCGAGGCGGTGGACCCCGGCTCCGGCGACCGCAAGGCTCTCGCCGCCGCCACAGAGGCGCGCGTGCGAGAACTTCTGGCGACGGACGTTGCGGGCCGGGAAAGCGAGAGTAATATCGCCCCGGCGCGAGACCACGCCGCCCGTTGAGGAGAAACCGAGATTTCCGACGCCGCATCGAAGCCCGCGCCCGCCTCATCCCTCGAGCAAGCGCCGGGAGCCCTGGGAACCGCGAAAGCCTATGTGAAATCATATGGCTGTCAGATGAACGTCTATGACGCGACGCGCATGGCCGATCTGCTCGCGGCGCGCGGCTATGCGGAGGCCGCCGATGAGGACGACGCCGATCTCGTCGTGCTGAACACCTGCCATATTCGCGAGAAGGCGACGGAAAAGGTCTATTCCGAGCTCGGCCGCCTCGCCCGGGTGAAGAGCGAGCGCAGCGCCGAAGGCCGGGACTATCGAATCGTCGTCGCCGGCTGCGTCGCCCAGGCGGAGGGCGAGGAGGTGCTGCGCCGCCAGCGCGCGGTCGATCTCGTCGTCGGGCCGCAGAGCTATCACCGCCTTTCCGATCTCCTGACCCGCGCCGAGGCCGGCGAGCGCGTCGCCGAGACGGATTTCGCCGTCGCCGACAAGTTCGAGGCGCTGCGCCGCGCTGCGGCCGCGGGCAAGCGTGTGCGCGACGTCACCGCCTTCATCACGGCACAGGAAGGATGCGACAAATTCTGCTCCTTCTGCGTGGTGCCGTACACGCGCGGCGCGGAAATGTCGCGCCGCCCCTCGGAGATCATCGAGGAGGCGGAGGCGCTGGCCGCGGCCGGCGTGCGCGAGCTGACCGTCATCGGCCAGAACGTCAACGCCTATAGCGGCTTGGACGAGAATGGCGCGCCCTGGTCCCTGCCCCGCCTGCTGGCGCGGCTGGAGTGTATCGAAGGCGTCACGCGGCTGCGCTACACTACGAGCCATCCGATCGACATGACGCAGGAGCTGATCGACGCCCATGCCGAGCTGCCGACGCTGGCGCCCTTCGTGCATCTTCCCGTGCAATCCGGCTCGAATCGCATTTTGAAGGCGATGAACCGACGCCATGACGCGAGCTTCTATCTGGACATCGTCGCGCGGCTGCGCGCGGCGCGGCCGGATATTGCGCTGTCTTCCGATTTCATTGTCGGCTTTCCCGGCGAGACCGACGCGGATTTCGAGGCGACGCTGGAGCTCATTCGCGCCGTCGGATTCGCGTCCACTTTTTCGTTCAAATATTCGCCGCGCCCCGGCACGCCCGGCGCCGAGCGCGAGGATCAGGTCGACGAGAGCGTCAAATCCGAGCGGCTCGCCATTCTCCAGGCGCTGGTCGAGGAGCAGCGGCAGGCGTTCAACGCCGCCACTGTGGGCCGCACGGTCGAGGTCTTGTTCGAGAAGCCCGGCCGGCACGAGGGTCAGATCGCCGGCAAGAGCCCCTATATGCAGCCCGTCCATGCGATGGGCGGCCTGGAGCTCATCGGAAAGACTCTGCCGGTGACGATCGTCGCCGCCGGCTCCAATTCGCTGGCCGGCGGCATCGTCGGCCGAACGAGCCTTGAAGCAGCGAGGGAGGCCGCCCTGTGACGCTCGACCGCGAGAGACGGGTCTTCGAACAGCCGGACGCGCCGCGTTCGGGCGAGCCGGAGGCGGAGATCACGCTCGCCTTCGAGGATAATCGTTACGCCTCGCTGGTTTTCGGCCTCTATGACCAGCATCTCGCCAAGATCGAGCGGCGCCTCGCCGTCTCCTGCTTCGCCAATGGCAATCATGTCACGCTCAAGGGCCGACCCGAGGGCTGCGAGCAGGCCCGCCGCGTGCTCGAAATTCTCTACGGCCGCGTGCAGCTCGGCCAGAAAGTGGGCCTCGGCGACGTGGATGGCGCAATACAAGAATCCGCCCGCCAGGGCAGCCTCTTTCCTGAGGCGGAGCCCGGCCGCGCCGTCTTCGAGCAGATTTCGACGCGCCGGCGTGGTCCGGTGCGGGCGCGAAACCTCGCCCAGGATCTCTATCTGCGGGCGCTGAAGCGCCATGAGCTGGTCTTCGCCGAAGGGCCGGCCGGCACGGGCAAGACTTGGCTCGCCGTCGGCCATGCGGTCTCGCTGCTCGAGCAGGGCGCGGTCGAGCGCATCATCCTCTCGCGCCCGGCGGTGGAGGCCGGCGAGCGCTTGGGCTTCCTGCCCGGCGACATGCGCGAGAAGGTCGATCCCTATCTCAGACCCATCTATGACGGCCTTCATGATTTCATGGACCCGCGCATGGTGGAGCGCGGCATTCAGACCGGCATGATAGAAGTGGCCCCGCTCGCCTTCATGCGCGGACGCACGCTCACCAAGGCATGCGTCTTGCTCGACGAAGCGCAGAACGCCACCTCCATGCAGATGAAAATGTTTCTCACCCGTCTCGGCGACGGATCGCGTATGATCGTCAATGGCGACCCGTCGCAGACCGATCTCCCGCCCGGCCAAAAATCCGGATTGAGCGAGGCGATCGCGCTGCTTTCCAATATAGAGGGCGTCGGAAGGGTGAAATTCGCCGAGGGCGATGTCGTGCGCCACGACCTCGTGCGGCAAATCGTCGGCGCCTATGAGGCTGCCGGGCGGGAGAAGGCGAAGCCTCGAGAATCATGAGCGTCGCGATCGACATTATCGTCACTGCGCCCTGCTGGGATCAGCAGGCCGGCCTCGACGAGCTGACGCAGAGTACCGTGCGCGAGTGCGTCGCCCAGACGGCGGCGCCGCTCGCGCCGGACTGCGAGCTGAGCGTCAACTTCACCGATGACGCCACCATCCGCGAATTGAACGCGCAATGGCGCGGCATCGACAAGCCCACCAATGTGCTCTCCTTCGAGACGCCCGGCCCGCTCGCGCGCCGCATGGCGCTCGGCGATATCGTCATCGCGCATGAGACGGTCGCGCGCGAGGCGGCGGAGCAGGACAAGAGCTTCGAGGCGCATCTCACCCATTTGCTCATTCATGGATTTCTGCATCTGATCGGCTACGACCATCAAACTCCACGGGAGGCCGAAGAGATGGAGGCGCTGGAGCGCCGCATAGCGGCGGCGCTCGGCCTCAATGATCCTTACGAAGGCTCCGAGCCCGTGGCGGAAGCTTCATCCAAAGGAAAATCGAACGGCGATGTCTAGGACGGATAATGGCGAGCACGCGGCCACGAGGCGCGAGCAGCGAAGCGGCATCGTCGATCGGCTGCGCGCGCTCATCGGGCTGGGCTCGCCCTCGGTGCGCGAGGACATAGAGGAGGCGCTGGAAGGCGCCGCCGGCGATGTGACGCCGCATGAGCGCGTGCTGCTGAAGAATGTGCTGGCCCTGCATGATCTGCGCGTCGCCGACGCGATGATCCCGCGCGCCGATATCGTCGCCGTCGCGCAGGACGCGACTCTCGGCGAGACGCTGGCGCTGTTCCGCAACGCCGGCCATTCCCGCCTGCCCGTCTATGGCGACACGCTCGATGATCCGCGCGGTATGATCCATATTCGCGATTTCGTCGATTATCTCGCCTCGCTCGCCGAGCGCGCCGAGCCTGTGACGGCGGAAGCGCCGGCGCCGAGCGAGCATGCGCCGACCGTCTCCCTCGCCGCGATCGATTTTTCCGCGGAACTCTCCACCGTCACCGTGCTGAAGCCGGTGCTCTATGTGCCGCCCTCCATGCCGGCGCTCGATCTCCTGGTGAAGATGCAGGCGACGCGGACGCATCTCGCGCTCGTCATCGACGAATATGGCGGCACGCATGGGCTGGTGACGATGGAGGACATCGTCGAGATGATCGTCGGCGACATAGAGGACGAGCATGACGTCGATGAGGAGCCGCGCATAGAGACCGTATCCGACGGCGTGTTTCTCATCGACGCCAAGGCCGATCTCGAGGAAGTGTCGCAGCGGCTCGGCGTCGATTTCACGCCCGAGGACGACGGCGCCGAAGTGACGACGCTCGGCGGGCTCGTCGCCTCGCTCGCCGGCCATGTGCCGATGCGCGGCGAGATCGTGCCTGCACCGGTCGAGGGCTGGGAGTTCGAGATCGTCGAAGCCGATCCGCGCCGCGTCGCGCGGCTGCTGGTGCACGCGCCGAAATAAGCTTCTCCTGCGAAAACGCTACCCGATCCGATTGGATCGGGTAGCGCTCGAATGCTCGGCGTCTGTGACGCGCGTCAGGCGTGGCGCGCAGGACGCAACGCGACGATCGTCGAGCAGACCAGCGCCGCGGCCCAGAGGCCGAAGAAGGCGCAGGCGTTGATGGCGAAGATGCGCGCGACGCTGGCGAGCGCATAATGCGAGACATCGCCGCCCACAGCGCGGGTGATGGCGAAGAGCGCGCCCTCAAAAACGAGAAAGCTCGCGGCGAGCGCGGCGAAGGGCGCGCCGGCGCCGACAGCAAAGCGCGCGGCGAAACGCGCGGTCTCGCAGCAGATGAGCGCGATGATTCCGAGCGCGCCGCCCCAGGCGAGCGTCTCGAAGTCCAATGGATAATGCAGCATGGTGAAGCCGACGAGCTGATTGGCGAACCAGATCGCGGCCGTCAGCGCCAGCGCATTGCGCCGCGCGCTGGTGAGCGCCGCAATGGCGGCGAAGCCCGCGAGCGGCGCCGCGCAAGCGAAAGCCAGCGAGAAGAAGGCGCCGACGAGAATGAGCGCGCCGCTCCAGAGCAGATTGCGCTCATCGATGATGGGAAGTGAAAGCCTTGTCATACGATGCTCCTTTTTAACGAGCCGGGCCAGACGCCCTGCTCTGCCGAAGATCAATGCGCGGGCCGATCGAGCGGATCGGGCTCGACGAGACCGAGCCAGCGCGCCCGCAGCGCATCCCACAATGCGAGCCGCGACCAATCGGGCTCACGCAGGATTTTCTCCGTCTCTGGATGCAGAAACGGATTGGGCAAGAGCACGGCGAGCTGCTGCTCATCCGCGCCATTGAACAATTGCAGGCTCCAGGACATTGGAACGCATGTCCCCGAGAAGCGCCGATGCAGCTCCGCGCGCGCCGTGCGCCTGTGCTGCGCGAGCTCTGGCGACGTCGGCCGGCTGCGCGGTCCTTTCGTCTCGCCGATGCAGATGTGAAAATGCGTCTGCCCGAAAGCGATGGTGAGATAGCCATCGAGCAAACCAATGCGCGTCGGCGCATGATCGACATGTATCTCGAATGCCGCGCCTTGAATGATCGGCCCGAACACGATCTCGCGCCAATGATTGTCGAAGAGATCACGCAAGAGCGCTTCCAGGCTCTGCGCGTCGGTCGGCAGAGCGAATACATCGACCGGCGTTCCATCCGGCTCCATGCGCCGTTGCGGCGTCGCATCCGTCATTGGTTCATTCTCCCTGAAGCCTCGTCACCAGCTGAACTTCACGCCGCCATAAATGGAGCGTCCCGCCGTTCCGTAATCATAGACTTCCTCATAGCGCGCATCGTTGACGTTCTCGATCCGCGCGAACACAGACATGCGCTCGTCGATCTTGTAATCGGCGAAGAGATCGAGCTTTGCGTAAGGCGCGAGCATCACGCGCTGCGAGAAAATATAGTCGTAATCGGGGTTCGGCCCCACGACGGTGAGGCGCGCCTCGAGCTCAAGCCCTGCGATTCCCGTGTAGATGAGGGAGCCCGTCGCCTTGTCGCGCGGCCGGCGGAACAGGCTGCGCTGCGTCGTCAGATTTTCCGCGGCGAGATGCGTGTAGCTCGCGCGCAAACGCCATTCGCCGGGAACGACAATCGCCTCGCCGGAAAATTCGACGCCTTTCGTGCGCGCGCGACCGACGTTGTAATAGCAGCCGAAAGCCTGTGTCGCAGCGCAGCTCGGCGCGCGGCCGAATTCGATGAGATCGCGAAAGCGATTTTCGAACAGCGACAGAGACGCGTAGAGACGCTCGCCGAACAAGGATTGATCGACGCCGACGTCATAGCCGACGCTCGTTTCCGGCGCGAGCGTCGGATCGCCATATTGGCTGAAGCGCTGATAGAGCGAGGCGACGCGCGCGCCCGTTCCAGCGCTGCCGCGTAATTTCGTTCCAGTCTCCTCGAGGCGATAAGCGGCGGTGGCGCGCCATGTCGCGAATGTGCGGTTCTGATCCACAGCGTCGATGCGGCCGCCATAGCTCACATCAAAGCGCTCGAGCAAGGTGAGCTTATGCTGCGCGAAGCCCGAATGCGTCGTCTGCGCAGCTTCGATCGGCGTGAATGTGGTCGGTGGAACCGGGTCCTGCGACGTGCGCACGGACTCCGTCTCATTGCGCGCGCCGAAGGTCAGCAGGCCGAAGCCGCCGAGCGAAAGATCGCCCTGATATTCGAAGCCACGCCGCGCGCCGCGATAGCCACGCCGGCAATTGTAGGAATTATAGCTGGCGTCATAGCAGGAGCGCGCCTGCCACACGTCTCTGCTCGTCGCATTGGCGACGAGGGTGAAGCGATTGTGCAGAGCGCGATCGAACATATCGGCGTCGATGCGCGCAAAACCCTGCGCGAATGTCGCATGCTGATGGTTCTGCGGATCGAAAACATCCACGGCGGAGAAAGAATAGGGATTGTCGAAGCGGATCGCGCTGTCATAGCCGTAGAAGCCGGCTTCGACCGAGACATCCTCATTCACGCGATAACCGAGGCGCGCGCTGGCGCCGCCTTTTCTGGTCGGATCATTGGGCGGCAGAGGCGGCAGAGGCGTCTTGCCGTCGCCGATCGTCAGCGGCCGCGTGATGCGATAGCCATAGCGCGGATGGCCGTCGATCGTCAGCGCATCGATCGCGAATGCGTACCACAAGCGATCCTCGCTTCCCGAGACGCGCGCGCGCAAATGTCCGGTTCCATAGGAGCCGCCTTCCAGGGAGAGAGACGCGCGCGGCCGCCCCTCGCCTTTGCGCGTGACGATGTGAATGACGCCGCCCATCGCGTCGGAGCCATAGAGCGCCGATTGCGGGCCGCGCAGCACCTCTATGCGTTCTATGTCCGTGGCGACGAGGCCGCCGAGATCGACGGAGCCATCGGTGGAGGACGGATCGCCGATGCGCACGCCATCGACGAGGACGAGCGTCTGGCCGGGCGTTGCGCCACGTAGAAAGACGGAGGTCTGCGCGCCCGGGCCGCCAGTCTCATAGAGATCGAGGCCCGGCGCGCCACGCAGCGCCTCGGTGAGGCCGGTCGCGCCGCGCTTCTCGATCTGCGCGGACGGGATCACAGTGACGGCGGAGGAGGATTTGTCGACGCGCTCCTCGACGCGATCGGCGGAGACGATGGTCGCCGCGCCGATTTCGACCGTGGGCAGCGCCTCCTGCCCAGCGGCGGAAGCGGGAAGGAGAAGCACGGCGGAACAAAGCGCAAAACGAGAAGCGGCGCCCGCAAGGGCGGCCCGATGGGACAGGGAGGACATTGCCGGAAGACTCGCAGCAGACGTGGGCCGTCACTGCGAAAGGTCGCGGCCCTCTCGCGCAAAGCGAAAAGGGTCTCGGCCGCCTCGGTGCACCCCGCCCGACGCTATCGCGCGTGACCACGACTGATGGCAGGTCTCCTGGCTCGCGGGTCAGCGCCTTCGGATCGCCTTCCCGGAGCGTCTGCTCCAGTGGCTCGTTTGATCCTCGGCTCGCCGCTCACAGTTGCGGGGGCAGCCGCGGCTTCGCGCCGTCGCCGGCGCTGACCGCATTCCCTTTTGATCCCTCGGAAGGGAACCATCCCTTTCAATAGAGCCGCGCAGCGCCGCCCTGTCAAGCGCCCGTCCGCATGTTCGGAACGAAGCCTCGCGCGGCGCGTTGGGACTGCGGCGGCGGGTCTCGTCCCGGGTCTCTCGCCCCATGGAAAATTCGATTCGAATTTCGGAGAAGATAAATGAGCGCCATTCACCTCGTCGCCACCAATGACCTGCCGCGCGCCAAAGTCGGCGGCGTGGACGATCCGAGCGTGCGCTGGGCGGGCGCCTTCGCCTCCTGCGGCGAGCATGGCGCCACGCAATCCTCGACCATCGTCTATGAGATCGAGCCCGGCGGACGGCTCGGCTGGCACACGGACGCCACCGAGGAGACGCAATATATTCTCGGCGGCTCCGGCGAATTGCGCGCCGAGGGCGGCGTCACCCATCATGTGCGACCGGGCGACGTCTTCGTCATTCCGACGCCGCTGCGGCATGATCTCGTCAACACGGGAGAGGAAACGCTGCGCGCCGTCGCCTTCTTCGCGGCTCCGATGTTCACGCAGCGTTTCGACAATGTGATGATCGCGCCCGACGTGCATGTGCTGGGCACGCCGAACCGCGCGGGCTGAGCGCCTCACATATTGCCGAGACAGACATATTTGATCTCGAGATAGCTCTCTATGCCGTATTTGGAGCCCTCGCGTCCCATGCCCGACTGCTTCACGCCGCCGAAAGGCGCCGCCTCGCTCGACATCAGCGATTCGTTGACGCCGACCATGCCGAATTCGAGCGACTCTGCGACGCGGAACACGCGCGCTATGTCGCGGCTGTAGAAATAAGCGGCGAGGCCGTAATGCGTCGAATTGGCGAGGCGGATCGCCTCCGCTTCATCCTCGAAGGGGGTGACGGCGGCGACAGGGCCGAAAATCTCCTCCTGGAATATTTGCATGTCCTGCCTCGCGTCGACGAGCACGGTCGGCGCGTAGAAATTGCCGCCGAGCTCGTGGCGTCCGCCGCCGGTCAGCACTTTCGCGCCGCGCGCGCGGGCGTCGGCGACGAGACGCTCGACCTTCTCGACCGCAGCTTCCTCGATCAGCGGGCCGATGACGACGCCGGGCTCGACGCCGCGCCCGACCTTCAGCTTCGAGACCGCCTCGACGAGCTTGGCGCCGAAGGCCTCCGCCACATCCTTCTGCACGAGGAAGCGATTGGCGCAGACGCAGGTCTGGCCGCTGTTGCGATATTTTGTCGCGAGCGCGCCCTTCACCGCGAGATCGACATCGGCGTCGGCAAAGACGATGAAAGGCGCGTTGCCGCCGAGCTCCATCGAGCACTTCTGCACATTCTCCGCCGCCTGGCGCAGAAGAATTTTCCCCACTTCTGTCGAGCCGGTGAAGGTGATCTTGCGCACGGTCGGATTGGAGGTCAGCTCCACGCCGACGCTGGCGGGGTCGTTGGTCGTCACCACATTGAGCACGCCGTCAGGCACGCCGGCGCGCTGGGCGATCTCGGCGAGCGCTATGGCCGAGAGCGGCGTCAGCTCGGCCGGCTTCACCACCATGGTGCAGCCGGCGGCGAGCGCCGCGCCGGCCTTGCGCGCGATCATGGCGGAAGGGAAGTTCCAGGGCGTGATCGCGGCGGTGACGCCGATCGCCTGCTTGAACACGAGAATGCGCTTCTCGCGCGCCTGCTGCGGAATCACATCGCCATAGACGCGGCGGCCCTCTTCCGCGAACCAGTCGAAATAGGCCGCGGCATAGGCGATCTCGCCGCGCGCCTCGGCGATCGGCTTGCCCTGCTCCGCGGTGATGATCTGCGCGAGGCGCTCCTGATCGGCGAGCAGCAAATCATGCAGCCGCCGCAATATTTGCGCCCGCTCCTTGGCGAGCTTGCCGCGCCAGTCGGGCAGCGCGCGCTCGGCGGCCTCGATCGCTCGGCGCGTCTCCGCCGCGCCCATGTCCGGGACCTCGGCCAATACCGCGCCCGTAGCCGGATCGCGAACGGCGAAGGTCGCGCCATTGTCGGCGGCGACGAAGGCGCCGTCGATGAAGGCCTGGTGGCGGAACGGGCGGGGCTCTCTGGTCATCTCGGCTGCGCTCCCGACGCGATACGAAAGGGGCCATCGAATACGGCGCCTTGGCCAGCGGACACAACATTTAGCTTCCGCAAATCGCGCGGGAGAGGCCCGCCCGCGGTCCCGCTGCCTGAAAAGCGGCGCTTTCCGGGCCTATCCGGCGCGCTGCCGCGAAAGGCGGAACCGCAGCCCCGGCTCGCGCGTCATGTGGGAAGCAACTGCAATCTCATATGGCTTCATCCCGAAAATCCGACATAATCGCGGGATTCGCGTAAGCCGCCGCGCTCGCGCCAGTCATGACGCCCCGAAAGCGAGATCACCTTGGCTGAAACACGCAATTTTCTTCCCGTGACGCGCCGCCGGGCGCTCGCCGCCCTCTCGAGCTTCGCAGGGCTGGCCCTGCCGGGATGGGCTGTGCGCCCCGCCCTCGCCGAAGCTGCGCCGGGCGAGACCGAGAGCCATGGGCTCTCCATTTTCGGCGAGCTCGCCGAGCCGGCGGATTTTCCGCATTTCGCCTATGTGAACCCCAAGGCGCCCAAGGGCGGAACGCTGGTGATGGAGCCGCCGCCGCCCGAGAAGAACAGCTATGATTCGCTCAACCCGTATATTTTGCGCGGCAATCCGGCCGCGGGCGTCGGGCTCATCTATGACACGCTGATGGCCGGCAGCCTGGACGAGCGCGACGCGCTCTATGGGCTCGTCGCGAAAAAGGTGCGCATCTCCGCCGACAAGCTCACCTATACGTTCTTCCTGCGCAAGGAGGCGCGATTTCACGACGGCTCGCCGCTCACCGCCCATGACGTCGCCTTCTCGCTCGACATTCTGAAGGCGGAAGGCCATCCGATGATCGCGCAATCGATGCGCGATCTCGTCAGTGCCAAGGCCGAGGCGGATGACGTGCTGGTGGTGAAATTCGCGCCCGGCCGCGCGCGCGATCTGCCGATCATCGTCGCCAGTCAGCCGATTTTCTCCAAGGCCTATTACACCAAGCACAAGTTCAACGAGACGACGCTCGAGCCGCCGCTCGGCTCCTCCTCCTATAAGATCGGCGCGGTCGACCCGGGCCGCTTCATCGCATTCCAGCGCGTGCCGGACTATTGGGCGAAGGATTTGCCGGTCAATGTCGGCCAAGCCAATTTCGACGCGATACGCTTCGATTATTACGGCGACCGCAATGTCGCTTTCGAGGCTTTCAAGGCCGGCGCCTTCACCGTGCATGAGGAATACACCTCGGCCATTTGGGCGACGGGCTATGATTTCCCCGCCTTTCGCGACGGCCGTGTGAAGCGCGAGGAAATTCCCGATTACAACATATCGGGAACGCAGGGCTGGTTCATGAACATCCGCCGGCCGGTGTTCAGCGATCCGCGCGTGCGCAAGGCGCTCGGCTATGCATTCGATTACGAATGGACCAACCATAATCTCATGTACGACTCGTATAAGCGTACGAGCTCCTATTTCGAGAATTCCGATCTCGAGGCCGTCGGCGTTCCGACGCCGGCCGAGCTCGCTCTGCTGGAACCGTTCCGCGATCGCCTGCCCAGGGAAGTCTTCGAGGCGCCGTTTCAGCCGCCGGTGTCGGACGGCTCTGGACAGGATCGTAATCTGCTGCGCAAGGCCGTCGATCTCTTGACCGAGGCCGGCTGCACGCGCAAGGACGGCCTGCTGCGCCTGCCCGACGGCAAGCCGCTCGAATTCGAGTTTCTCTACAATACCAGCATGTTCGAGCGGCACACGCAGCCCTTCATCAAGAATTTGAAGCTGATCGGCGTCAACGCCCGCATGCGCATCGTGGACGCCGCGCAATACAAGTCGCGCCTCGACGATCACGACTATGACGTCATCATGGAGCGCGTGCGCATCGCCTATTCGCCGGGCGAGGAGTTGCGCATCATGTTCAGCTCCGAGGCGGCGCGCACCAAGGGCTCGCAAAATGTCATCGGCGTCGCCGATCCGGTCGTCGACGCTCTGATCGAGAAGGCGCTGGTCGCCACCTCGCGCGAGGAGCTCGCCGCCATCTGCCGCGCGCTCGACCGCGTGCTGATCGCCGGCCAATATTGGATTCCGCATTACTACAAGCCGACGCATTGGATCGCCCATTGGGACGTGTTCGGCCGCCCGGAGCGCTATCCGCGCTTCGACACGGGCATAGCCGCGACATGGTGGTGGGACGACGCCAAGGCGCGCAAGATCAACTACACGGGGCGTTGAACGAATATGGCCGCCTATATTCTGCGACGCCTTTTGCTGATGATCCCGACGATCCTCGGCATCATGCTCATCTCCTTCGCCATTGTGCAATTCGCGCCGGGCGGCCCTGTCGAGCGCGTCATCGCGCAGCTGCAGGGCTATGACATGGGCGCGACCTCGCGCTTTTCCGGCGGCGGCGGCGACGTCGGCCGCGGCGGCGCGGCGACGCCGGGCGCTGGCGCGGAAGGCGCCTCCAAATATCGCGGCGCGCAGGGGCTCGATCCCAAATTCATCGCAGAGCTGGAAAAGCAGTTCGGCTTCGACAAGCCGGCCTGGGAACGCTTCCTGCTGATGGTGAAGAATTACGCCGTCTTCGACTTCGGCCGCAGCTATTTCCGTGACGAGAGCGTGCTGAAGCTCATCGGCGAGAAGCTGCCCGTCTCCATGTCGCTCGGCCTATGGATGACGCTCATCTCCTATTCCGTCTCCATTCCGCTCGGCATCGCCAAAGCAGTGCGCGACGGCGAGCGCTTCGACTCCTGGACATCCAATCTCGTCATCATCGGCTATGCGATACCGAGCTTCCTCTTCGCCATGCTGCTCATCGTGCTCTTCGCCGGCGGCTCATTTTGGCAGATATTCCCGCTACGCGGCCTCGTCTCGGAGAATTTCTCGGAGCTGTCGCTCATCGGCAAGGTGGGCGATTATCTGTGGCACATCTGCCTGCCCGTGCTCGCCATGACGCTCGGCGCCTTCGCGACGCAGACGTTTCTGACCAAGAACTCCTTCCTCGACGAGATCCGTAAGCAATATGTGCAGACGGCGCGCATGAAGGGCCTCACCGAAAATCGCGTGCTCTATGGCCATGTGTTCCGCAACGCCATGCTCATCGTCGTCTCCGGCTTTCCGGGCGCCTTCGTGCACGCCTTCCTCACCGGCTCGGTGCTGATCGAGACCATCTTCTCGCTCGACGGGCTCGGCTATCTCTCCTACGAATCCATCGTCAATCGCGATTATCCGGTGGTGTTCGCCAATCTCTATATTTTCGCGCTGCTGGGCCTCGTGGTGAATCTCCTCTCTGACCTCACCTACACATGGATCGATCCGCGCATCGATTTCGAGACGCGCGAGGTCTGACCGATGAACGAGACCCACATCCCTGCCCCGACGATGAAGCTCGCGCCGGAAATTCCGGGCGGCGGCCTGTTTCACCTGCGGCCGATCGACCGGCGCCGACTGCAGAATTTCAAGGCCAATTCCAGAGGCTATTGGTCCTTCTTTGTCTTCATGGCGCTCTTTCTGCTGTCGCTGGCGTCCAACTTCCTCGCCAATGACAAGCCCGTGCTCGCCTATTACAAGGGCGAGCTGCTCTTCCCCATTTTCAAGGATTATCCGGAAGAGAAATTCGGCGGCTTTCTCGCGCGTACAGATTACCGCGACCCGACCATCGAGAAAGAGATCGAAGCGAACGGCTGGATGATCTGGCCGCCGATTCACTATTCCTACGACACGCATAATCTCGATCTGCCGACGCCCGCGCCCTCGCCGCCGACATGGCTGCTCACCAAGGCGCAATGCGAGGCTGCGGCCGCCAAGAAGCTCGGACCGGAGAAAGCGCATCTCGGCTGCTCTGCGATCGAATGGAATTGGCTCGGCACCGACGATCAAGGCCGCGACGTCGTCGCGCGTCTGCTCTATGGTTTCCGACTATCGGTGCTGTTCGGCCTCATTCTGGCGAGCATCTCCTCCATCGTCGGCGTCGCCGCAGGCGCGGTGCAGGGCTTTTTCGGAGGGTGGATCGATCTCGTCTTCCAACGCTTCATCGAAGTGTGGTCGTCGCTGCCGCAGCTCTATCTGCTCATCATCGTCTCCTCCTTTCTGGCGCCGGGCTTCTTCGTGCTGCTCGGCATATTGCTGCTGTTCTCCTGGGTGTCGCTCGTGCATGTGGTGCGCGCGGAATTTCTGCGCGCGCGCAATTTCGAATATGTGAATGCGGCGCGCGCGCTCGGCCTTTCCAATTTCCGCATCATCACGCGCCATCTCCTGCCCAACGCCACGGTCGCGACCTTGACCTTCCTGCCCTTCGTTCTCAATTCCTCGATCACGACGCTGACCTCGCTCGACTTCTTAGGGTTTGGCCTGCCGCCGGGCTCGCCATCGCTCGGCGAATTGCTGCTGCAAGGCAAATCCAACCTCCAGGCGCCCTGGCTCGGCCTCACCGGCTTCGTCATCATCGCGCTGATGCTCTCGCTTCTGGTGTTCATCGGCGAAGCGGTGCGCGACGCCTTCGACCCGCGAAAGACCTTCCGGTGAACGATCGCATGGGCTCCTCTCCCCTCCTCGACGTCCGCGACCTCTCCATCGCCTTCTCGCAAGGCGGCAAGGAGACGCTCGCGGTCGACAAAGTCTCCTTCTCGGTCGAGCGCGGGCGCACGCTGGCGCTCGTCGGCGAATCCGGCTCCGGCAAATCCATCACCGCGCTCTCCATCGTGCGGCTGCTGCCGCCGTCGGCGATTCATCCGTCGGGAAGCATCGACTTTTCCGGCGAGGATATTCTGAAGCTCTCGGACGCCAAGCTGCGCGCCATTCGCGGCGCGAAGATCACCATGGTTTTCCAGGAGCCGATGACCTCGCTCAATCCGCTGCAGACGATCGAGCAGCAGATCGGCGAAATCCTCGAGCTGCATGGCGCGCGCGGCGCGGAAAAGATCCGCGCGCGCGTCGTGGAGCTGCTCGGCGAGGTCGGCATTCCGAACCCCTCCGAGCGTCTCACCGCTTTTCCGCATCAATTGTCGGGCGGCCAACGCCAGCGCGTGATGATCGCCATGGCGCTCGCCAATCGGCCGGACCTGCTCATCGCCGACGAGCCGACGACGGCGCTCGACGTGACCGTGCAGGCGCAGATTCTCGCTCTGCTGGAGCGCGTGCAGAAGACCTATGGCATGGCCATGCTCTTCATCACCCATGATCTCGGCCTGGTGCGGCGCTTCGCCGACGATGTCTGCGTGATGCAGCACGGCCGTATCGTCGAGAAGGGCGATGTCGAGAAAGTCTTCTCCGCGCCCGAGCACCCGTACACCAAGGCGTTGCTCGCCGCCGAGCCCAAAGGCGCGCCGCCGGTGGAGGATGAGAACGAGCCCGTTCTCGTCGCCGCCAATGATCTCAAGGTCTGGTTTCCGATCAAGCGCGGCTTCCTGCGCCGCACCGTCGGCCATATCAAGGCGGTGGACGGCGTCACCCTCGCGGTGCGCCGCGGCTCGACGGTCGGCGTCGTCGGCGAATCGGGCTCCGGCAAGACGACGCTCGGCCTCGCGCTCTTGCGACTCATCCGCTCGGAGGGGCCGATCCTCTATCTCGGCGAGCGCATAGACGCGAAGTCGGTCGCAGAAATGCGCCCGCTGCGCCGCGACATGCAGATCGTCTTCCAGGACCCTTATGGCTCGCTGTCGCCGCGCATGTCGGTCGCCGAGATCGTCGCCGAGGGCCTCGGCGTGCAGATGAAGGGCCTCTCCTTCGAGGAGACGCGCGAGATCGTCGCCAAGGCGCTGGCCGAGACGGGGCTCGACCCCGCCATGATGGATCGCTATCCGCATGAATTCTCGGGCGGTCAGCGCCAGCGCGTCGCCATCGCGCGCGCCATTGTGCTCAAGCCGAAATTCATCGTGCTCGACGAGCCGACCTCGGCGCTCGACATGTCCGTGCAGGCGCAAATCGTCGATCTGCTGCGCGAATTGCAGGCCAAGCACAGCCTCGCCTATCTCTTCATCAGCCATGATCTCAAAGTGGTGAAGTCGCTCGCCGCGCATCTCATCGTGATGCGCCACGGCAGGGTGGTGGAGGAAGGCCCGGCGGTGGACGTCTTCGCGGCGCCCAAGAGCGACTATACCCGCGCTCTCTTCGCCGCCGCCTTCCGCATAGAGGCCGAGCCGCATCAGGGCGATTGAGCCGATGAGAGCGTCGCACGCAAAAGCCCTGCGCGCACTTGCGGCGAAGCCGCCGCTTCGTCACACTCGGCAGCGACGATTCGAATTCTTTCGAGGCTATTCATGAGCACGCGCGCAAGGGACGCCGCCGATATCATCGGCGCGCGCAATCCTCTGGGGCCAATCGAAACCGCGGTCGTGCTCGGACGCGAATTTCTCGCCGCCGCCGATATTGGCGAGCAGGCGGTCGCCATTGCCTATTCCGAGCTGCCGGGCTTTCCTGATATCGAGGGCGGCGAGGTCGTGATCGGCCTCGTCGAAGGCGCGCCCATGCTGTTCCTCAAGGGCCGCTCGGAATTCTACGACAGCGGCGATCCCAGCCTGATGTCCTCGCCGATCGAGACATTGACGCTTTTGAATGTGCGGGCTCTGCTCTCCACCGGCCTCGCCACCTCCGCCAACGCCGATTTTCAGCCCTCCTCCATTCTTTCCGTGACCGATCACATCAATTTCAGCGGCCTCAACCCGCTCATCGGCGCCGCGGGCCAGAATTTCGTGAATATGAACGGCGCCTATGACAAAAGGCTGCTGCGACGCCTCAAGCAGGCGAGCGCCGGCGCCGGGGTGACGCTGCATGAAGGCGTCTTCATGTGGTTCTCCGGTCCGAGCTATGAGACGCCAGCGGAAGCCAAAATGGCCCGCATGCTCGGCGCGGACGCGCTCGGCGTCTCGATCGCGCCGGAGGCGATACTCGCCAAGCGTTTCGCTCTGCCTTTCGCGGCCATGGCGGTCATCTCGGATTATGCGACGGGCTTTGCCGGCGGCAATCCGACCTATGATCCGAGCCGCGCCTCCGGCGTCATCGCCCTGCGGCGCCTGCTGCGCGCATATCAAAAAGTAAAATAGCGGCCGCACATATCCGAGCGCGGCGTCACGGCCCCGCAGGCCGCCGGAAGGCGAGCACATTGGCGGCGAGCAGTTGCACGGTTTCGCCGCGCTGATTGGACGTCACGACGCGCATCTTCACCATTCCGCGATCGTCGCGTGATTTCGAGGGCAAAATACGCAGGATCGTCGCCTCGACGCTCAGAAGATCGCCCGGCAGCACCGGCCGCAGCCATTCGATCTTGCCGCCGACGCCGATCAGCCCGCCGGAAAAAGACGCGCATTGCGTCAGCAGCCGCATGGTGAGCGAGGCCGTGTGCCAGCCGCTGGCCACCAGACCGCCGAACAGGCTGTCCTTCGCCGCCGTCTCGTCGAGATGAAAGGGCTGCGGGTCGAATTTGGTCGCGAAGGCTTTGATCTCCTCCGTCGTGACCTCGAGCGGCCCGCCGCGAAAACGCTGATCGACGAAGAGGTCCTCGAGATAGAGCGGCTCGGGCATTGTCGTCATTCGAGGATTCGCCGCACGCTCGTCACCGCGGAGCCGGAGGCCAAAATCCGCTCCCGCGCCGGCGCGAAGGGCTCGCTGGCGACCTGCAGATGAAAGGCGTTGGCGTGCAGCAGGCGCTCCGCGTCCTGCATTATGCCGACATGGCCTTTCCAAAAAACGAGATCGCCGCGCCGCATCGACTCGCCTTCGGCGAGCGCGCGGCCGAGCGATGTCTCCTGCAAATCCGTATCGCGCGGCGCCTCTACCCCGGCCAGAGCGAGCGAGCTCTGCACCAAGCCGGAGCAGTCGACGCCGAGCCAGCTCTTGCCGCCCCAAAGATAGGGCGCGCCGATGAGGCTCTCCGCCACAGCGACGAAATCCGCGACGCGCGACGCGCGCGGCGTCAGATGCGTTCGATAGATGAAGCCGCCGCCGGCTTCGATGAGAAATTTGTCGCGCTCGCCGACGATCTCCACTTCGGCTCCGAGCGGCAGAGCGAGCAAGGGCGGGTCCTTGATCTCAGCTCGCGGGAAAATAAAGGTGCGGGGAACGCTGACGCGATGCGTCGGCGTCTCTATGCGGCTCCAGAGCACATTGGCGGCGATCCAGCCCACATAGGAGTCGCGCTCGAGCTGCACCCAGGACCAGCCCTCCTCATCGTCATAGACGACGACCGTCTCGCCATAGAGCGCCTGCGTGTCGAGCCGCGCATCCGGCCGCGGCTCGCGCTTCAGATCGGCGACGCCCTCCTTCACCTGCATGCGGCGCCCATCGACGAAGCGCGCCGCCTCGACCTTGCCCTCGAGGTGGCGCGCGGCGAGATCGGGCCGCGCCGGCGTCAGCCTTTTGTCGAAGCTCTCGCTCATGTCTTGACGCTCCAACGCGCGGCGCGCTCCTCGATCAGCTCGGCGAGGAGCCGCGCCGTCTGAATCTCGCCGCCCTCCGGCCGGCCCGGCTTGGCGGAAGGAGTCCAGGCGAAGAGATCGAAATGCGCCCATTTCTCGGGCTTGGTCACGAAGCGGCGCAGAAACAGCGCTGCGGTGATCGAGCCCGCATGTCCGCTCGACGACACATTCACGATGTTGGACGCCTTGCCGTCGAGCTGCGAATCATAGGGCTCCCACAATGGCAGCCGCCACACCGGATCGCCGAGCTTGCGGCCATAGGTCTCGATCTCCAGCGCCAGAGAATCGTCTCCCGTGTAAAAGGCCGGCAGCTCCGGGCCGAGCGCGACACGCGCCGCGCCGGTGAGCGTGGCGAAATCGAGCAGGAGATCAGGGTCCTCCTCGGCGGCGAGCGCCAGAGCGTCGGCGAGAATGAGCCGCCCTTCGGCGTCCGTATTGCCGATCTCCACCGAGAGACCCTTGCGGCTCGGATAAATGTCGCCCGGCCGCATGGCGTCCGCCGAAATGGCATTCTCGACGATGGGCAGCAGCACGCGCAGGCGCAGGCGCGCGCCGGAGCCCATCAGAATATCGGCCAGCGCCAGCGCCGTGGCGGCGCCGCCCATGTCCTTCTTCATCAGCAGCATGGCGCTGCTCGGCTTGATGTCGAGGCCGCCGCTGTCGAAGCAGACGCCCTTCCCCACCAGCGTCACCTTCATCGCCTCTTCCGGCCCGAAGGTGATGTCGACGAGCCGCGGCGCCTGCGCCGCCGCGCGGCCGACCGCATGGACGAGCGGGAAATTCTCCGAAAGCAGCGCATCGCCGGCGATGACGCGCGCCTGCGCTCCATGCCGCGCGGCGAGCGCCAGCGCCGCCTCCGCCAGAGCCTCCGGCCCCAGATCATTGGCGGGTGTGTTGACGAGATCGCGCCCGAAGCAGAGCGCGGCGGCGACGCGCTCTATGCGCGCGCGATCGGCGTCCTGCGGCGCGCAGAGGCGCGGACGCTCCTTCTTGGGTGCGACATAGCGCGAGAAAGAATAGCCGCCGAGCAAAAAGGCGAGCGCCGCCGAATAGGAATCGGATACGCCTTCGCGCAGACGATAGAGGCCCGGCGGCAGCAAGGCCGCGAGCTTGCCGGGAAGGAAAGGATCGCGATGGCGCGCCCCCGCCGCCTCCACGCCGAACAGCGCCAAAGCCGGCGCGCCCTCCGGCCCCGGCGCGAGCAAATACGCGCCGACCTTGCCATCGAAGCCGCAAGCGCGCGCGAAGGCGGCGATCGGCGGCGGCAAGGTCTCGGCGAGAATCGGCCAGCTCTCCTTATCGACGAAATCGATCGGCGTCGCCTCCGCCGTCCACTCCTCCAATCGGCTCATATCGCCCTCTTTTCGAGTTCGTTCCTGTCTTTGTCGTTTTTTAGCACCAAGACACGAAGGACACGAAGACGTTATAGGACTTGGCCCATGGAAATCGGTCCCCTCTCCCGCTATCGCGCCCAGCTCGCGCTCGGCGCAAGGATCACGATCGCCGCTGTTGCGACGCTCGGAATCGGCCATCTCCTCGGCACGCCGATGATCTTATGGGCCGTGCTGACGGCCGTCATCCTCACGCAAATGAGCGTCGGCCGCTCGGTCAAGGCGACGATCGATTATTCATTCGGCACGCTGGGCGGCGCGATCTACGCCGGCCTCGTCTCCAATTACGTTCCCGGCGCGCATGAGCTGGCGCTGCTGCTTCTGCTCGGCCTCGCCATAGCGCCGCTCGCTCTGCTCTCCGCTTTGACGCCGCGCTTTTCCGTCGCGCCGGCGACCGGCGTCATCGTCGTGCTCGCGCCGACGATCACACATGCGACCGCCTTCCATTCGGCCTATGATCGCGTGCTCGAGGTGGCGCTCGGCGGCGCCGTCGCGCTCGTCGTGTCGCATCTCGTCTTTCCGGCGCGCGCCCGCATTCTCGCGCTCGAGGCCGGCGCCGAAATGCTCGCCGTAATGGCCGAGGCGCTGGCTCCGCTGTTCTCGGGCTTCGCCCGGCCGCAGGACCCGGAAGCGATTCGCGATCTGCAGCGCGGCGTCGGCGACGCCTTCGCCCGTCTCGACAAGATGGAGCAGGAGGCGCGTCATGAGCGCATCGTCTTCCTCGAGGCCGAGCCTGATCTCGCGCCGCTGCTGCGCGCGCTTTTGCGCATGCGGCATGATCTGGTGATGATCGGCCGCGCCGCGGTCACGCCCTTGCCGGAGCGGCTGCGCCCGCGCCTCGAGACGCTGCTCGCGCGCATCGCGGAAGCCGCCGCCGCCCAGCTTCTCGAGAACGGCGCCGCGCTGACGAACGCGCGCGCGCCCGTCGTGAGCAAGACATTGGACGCCGCCTTCGACGCTTATTCGCGAGAGATCACGGCGCTCCGAGAAGAAGGAATCCTCCGCGGCCTGCCGGTGGAGCAGGTCGAGCATGTCTTCGCGCTCGGCTTCGCGCTCGAGCAATGGCGCGGCGATCTCGACGAGCTCGAGCGCCGGATCGCCGAGCGCGCTCGTTAAGGAAGCGGCAAGGTTAACGATTTATTGCTCGACCCTGACGGTTCAACCGCAAGAGAGGGGTCGCCCGATGTTCCCGTCCCATTTCGTCGCGACGCGCCGCAAAAGCGCGCCGAGCGCGCTCGTGATTTGCGCGCTGCTCGCGCTCGGCGGCTGCGCGCAGCCGCTCACCGACGTCACCGGCTCGATCGGCGCGACGCGACGCGCCGAGCTGCCGAGCGACGATGCCGAGCTACGCCGATTCGCCGACGAATGGGGTCGTCGCTTCGACGCCGACCCCAAGAACAAATCGGTCGCGCTCACCTATGCGAAGGCGCTGCATGCGCTGGATCGCAACGCGCAGGCCGTCGCCGTGCTGCAAGGCCTCGCCATTCGCTATCCGGATGATCTCTCCGTGCTCGGCGCCTATGGCAAGTCGCTCGCCGACGCCGGACGTCTGCGCGACGCCGCCGATGTCTTGTCGCGCGCCCATACGCCGGAGCGACCCGATTGGACTGTGCTCTCCGCGCAAGGCTCGATCGCCGATCAGCTCGGCAATCACGACGAAGCGCGCGACTATTATCAGACCGCGTTGAAGATCAAGCCCAATGACCCGAAGGTTCTCTCCAATCTCGGGCTCTCCTATGCGCTCTCCAAGCAGCTGCCGCAGGCCGAAAGCACATTGCTGACCGCCGCGTCGCAGCCGACGGCGGACATGCGGGTACGTCAGAATCTCGCGCTCGTGCTTGCGCTGCAGGGCAAGTTCGACGAAGCGGAGAACTGGTCGCGCCATGATCTCTCGCCGATCGACGCCGCGGCCAATGTCGCCTCGATCCGCCAGATGATCGCGCAATCCAACAGCTGGCGCGAGATCCAGAGCTACAGCGAGAAGACGAAGCAAAAGAAGAGCGCCGAAGCGCCCGCGCCGCGCGCAAAGCTCGGCGCGCTCACCAGCTCTGCGCCATCACCTGAATAATCGCCGGCGCCATCACGACGACCATCAGCACCGGCAGAAAGAAGACGATCATCGGCACGGTGAGCTTGGGCGGCAGCGCGGCCGCCTTGCGCTCGGCCTCCGCCATGCGCATGTCGCGGCTCTCCTGCGCCGTGACGCGCAGCGCGCGGCCGAGCGGCGTGCCGTATTTCTCCGCCTGAATGAGCACGGTCGAAATCTGCTTCACGCTGTCGAGGCCGGTGCGCGCCGTCAGATTCTGATAGGCCTGACGACGATCCGGCAGATAAGAGAGCTCCGCCGTCGCCAGCGCGAATTCCTCGGCGAGCGCCGCCGAGCGCACGCCGATCTCCTGCCCCACCTTGCGAAAGGCGTGATCGACCGACATGCCCGATTCGACGCAGATCAGCATGAGATCTAGCGCATCGGGAAAAGCGATGCGCATGCTCTGCTGCCGCTTGGCGATCGTGTTGCTGATGAACAGCTCCGGCGTCTTGACGCCGAGATATGTCGCGAAGATCACGATGCCCGCCTTGGTGAGCATGGGCCAATCGGAATCGTCGAGCACGACGAGATAGAAGACCGCGAAGAGCGCGAATGCGATCGGCGTCACCAGCCGGAAGAACAGAAAGGTCACTTCCGCCTGCGGCCCCCGATAGCCGGCCGAGGCGAGGCGCAGCTTGGCGTCATCCGTGTTGAGCCATGTCGACAAGGAGAAGCGATCGACGACATTCTTCATATATTGCTTGGGCTGATAGCGCAGGCCGCCGCCATCCGCCTTGGCCGTCGCGCGCTCGCGCGCTCTGATGCGCTCGCGCTCATTGGCGACGCTCTTCATGCGCTTGGCCAATGCGTCGCTCTGCAAGAAGGTCGCTCCGAGCGACCATATGGTGGCGATGACCGCCATTGCGACGACGACGCTGAACACCAGCCGTCCATTGGTCGCTAGCTTGACGATCTGCTCCATGACTTTAGTGACCCCTCGCTCGACGCGACACGACTGCTCAAATTTCGAAGTCGATCATCTTCTGCATGATGAAGACGCCGATCGCCATCCAGAGCAGGCTCGCTCCGATGATGATGTTTCCGACCGTCGTATTGAACAGCACGGCGATATAGGCCGGATTGGTGAACCAGACGACGAGGCCGACGAGAAACGGCAGGCTGCCGATGATGCCCGCCGAGGCCTTGGCCTCCGCGGACATGGCTCTCACCTTCGCCTTCATCTTCTTTCGCTCGCGCAGCACGCCGGCGAGATTGGTGAGCGCCTCGGAGAGATTGCCGCCTGCCTTTTGCTGAAGGCTGATGACGATCGAGAAAAACGACGCCTCCGCCACCGGCACGCGATCGGCGAAACGCTCCGTCGCCTCGGCGATGGACAGTCCTATCGTCTGCGATTCGACGATCTGGCGAAATTCGCCGCGCACGGGCTCCGCAGCCTCGCCCGCGATCATGCGAAAGCAGTCGGCGACCGGCAGGCCGGCCTTCACGCCGCGAATGATGATATCGACGGCGCCGGGAAATTCGGCGATGAATTTCGCGATGCGCCGCCGCGCCAAAAAGCCCAGCAGCCAATGCGGCGCGCCGACGCCGGCGACGACGCCCGCCCCGACCGCGACCAGCGGATCAGAGTTGAAGACGAAGACGAGGAAAGCCACCAGCAGGCCGAAAGCCGCCGAAGCGATGAGAAATATCGTACGCGTCGTCGTCAGCCCCGCCTGCGCGATGCGCTGCTCGAGCGTCACCTTGGCTTTCTTCTTCGTCTCGACGTCCTTGAGGCTCTCCTGAATCAGCTTACGCCGCTTGTTCGGATCGCCGCTCCGCGCGTCGCGACGACGCTCGGTGGAGGACATGAGCGCCGCCGTCCGCTTCTGCGCCTGAATCTCGCCGGAGAGATAGGGATAGACGAAAGCGTACATCACTCCGCCGACGGCGAAGGTGACGAGAAGCGCGGAAAGGAGCGATTGACGATCCATTTTCTGGCCCTCGAAACTAATTTTCGTCGTCGATGACAGTGGCGGCGTCGAGCGCCGCGGCGAGCCGATTCTCCTCGCCGTAGTAGCGCGCACGCTCCCAGAAGCGCGGCCGACCGACGCCGGTGGAGCGATGCCGGCCGATGATGCGGCCATTGGCGTCCTCGCCGACGATCTCATAGACGAAGAGATCCTGCAGCGTGACGACATCCGCCTCTTGGCCAAGCACCTCGGTGATGTGGGTGATCCGGCGCGAACCGTCGCGCAGGCGCGCCGCCTGCACGATAATGTCGATCGACGAGACGATCATGTCGCGGATCGTCTTCGCCGGCAGCGAGAAGCCGCCCATGGTGATCATGGATTCGAGACGGCCGAGCGCCTCGCGCGGCGAGTTGGCGTGCAGCGTGCCCATCGACCCGTCATGGCCCGTGTTCATCGCCTGCAGAAGATCGAAAGCCTCCGGTCCGCGAACCTCGCCGACGATGATGCGCTCGGGACGCATACGCAGGCAGTTCTTGACGAGATCGCGCATCGTCACCGCGCCCTGCCCCTCGAGATTTGGCGGGCGCGTCTCCAAGCGCACCACATGCGGCTGCTGAAGCTGCAATTCCGCCGCGTCCTCGCAGGTGATCACGCGCTCGTCGGTGTCGATGGAGTTGGTGAGGCAGTTGAGCAACGTCGTCTTGCCGGAGCCCGTGCCGCCGGAGATCAGCACATTGCAGCGCACGCGGCCGATGATCTTCAGCACCTCGCCGCCTTCGGGCGAGATGGATGCGTAGCGAATGAGCTGATCGAGAGTGAGCTTGTCCTTGCGGAACTTACGAATGGTGAGCGCAGGACCATCGATCGCCAGCGGCGGCGCGATGACGTTGACGCGAGAGCCGTCGAGCAGGCGCGCGTCGCAGATCGGCGAGGATTCGTCGACACGGCGGCCGACCTGGCTGACGATGCGCTGACAAATATTCATCAGCTGCGCATTGTCGCGGAAGTGGATGTTGGTAAGCTGAATCTTGCCGCCCACCTCTATGTAGGTCTTGGCGGCGCCATTCACCATTATGTCGGCGATATCGTCGCGCATGAGCAGCGGCTCCAGCGGACCATAGCCGAGCACGTCGTTGCAGATGTCGTCGAGCAGCTCTTCCTGCTCGGCGATCGACATCACGACATTCTTGATCGCGACGATCTCATTGACGATATCTCTGATCTCGTCGCGCGCGCTCTCCGGCTCGAGCTTGGAGAGCTGGGCGAGATCGATCGCCTCGATGAGCGCGCCGAAGATCATGCTCTTCGTCACGTAATATTGTTCCGAGCGCTTCTGCTCGGGAGGAGCCGCCGCCATCGCGCTCGCGGGCTCGGGCGCAGCATTCGGCGTCGGAGCCTTGATCACCGGCGCCGCCTGCTGTGTCGACCGCGCTGTCGCCGTCTGCGCCGTTCCGACGTTCGTACGCTTTCCGAACATGCGATCTCCTCGTTACGCTCAGTCGCCGCTCGTCAGCCCGCCAGCTTTCGTGACAAACGATCGAGCAGCGGCGCGAATAATCCACTCTTGACCTTGCGGCTCACCGCGCGCCCCGTCACCTCGCGGCCGAGCGCGTCGAATTGCTCGATGATCTTGGCGCCGGGGTCGACCTCGGCGATCATCTGACCATTGTTGGAGGCGGCGCCGAACAGCTTCGGATCGAAGGGAATGATCGCCGACGGCTCCATTTCGATCGCCCTGGCGAAATCCGCCACGGCTATCTCCGGGCGCTTCGGCACGCCGACGAAATTCAAGACGAGCTTGGGCGGCGAGTCGTTCTGACGCGCGACGCGCAGCTGATCGATGAGCGTCTTGGCGTTGCGCAGATTGGCGAGATCGGGCGCCGCCACGATCGCCACCTCATCGGCGCCGATCAGCATGCGCTTCGTCCAGGCCGACCATTGATGCGGAACGTCGAGCACGGTGCAGGGCGCGGTGGCGCGCAGCGTGTCCACGATCGCGTCGAAAGCGGTCTCCGGCAGATCATAGAGACGATCGACCGTCGCGGGCGCGGCGAGCAGGCTGAGCTGCTCGCTGCATTTGGAGAGCAGACGGTCGATGAGATTGGCGTCGACGCGATCCGGCGCGAACACGGCTTCCGCGACGCCTTGCGGCGGGTCCTGGTTGAAATCCAGCCCCGCAGTGCCGAAGGGGAGATCGAGATCGGCGACGACCGTCTGCATCTGCAGCGCGCGCGCGATCGACCAGGCGAGATTATGCGCAATGCAGGAGGAGCCGACGCCGCCCTTGGCGCCGGCCACGGCGACGATGCGCCCCAGCGCCTCGGCGCTGTTATTATAGAGATCGGAGATGCGGGCGATGAAGCCGAGCACATCGATCGGCGCGACAATGTAATCGCTGACGCCACGCGCCATGAGCGCACGATAGAGCGATATGTCGTTGACATGGCCGAGCACGACGACCTTGGTGCCGGAGTCGCAGGACTCCGCCAGCGTCTCCAGCTGACCGATGAGCGTCTCACGCTCGCCGATCGCCTCGAGCACGATCAGATTCGGCGTCGGCGCCGATCGGAACGCCTCGATCGCGGCCGCGACGCCGCCCATGTGAACCTTGACATGCGCCTTGTCCATGCGGCGGTCCACGGCGGCGGAATTTACCACCGCCACGGCGTCCGGCGTTTCGCAGAACGCCTGCACGGAAATGCGCGGCAAGGGAGCGATCTGCGCCGCCGCGTCGCTCTCCGCCACTGCCGACTGCTCTTTCATCAACCGCCTCCAACCGAGCTGATATTCGTGCCTTTGACGTTCCAATTCGTCGCCGGATCGGCGCCCTTGCGCACATTGCCGATCGCGCGCATGCGCGATTCGATGTCGGCCGGCGTCTCGCCGCGCGGCGTGACGAGATCGCGCGGATCGTCGATCTGCGCCGCCAATGTCGTCTGGCTCGCGCAGCCGAAATTCCAATAGGTGGTGTTGTCCCACCCTTCCAGCGAGCTCGCAGAAGCGAGATCGGCGGGCCATTGGCCGCACCGTCCCGCGACCTTCGCGCGAACGCCCTGGAAGGACAGACGCACAGGCGCGGCCAGATTTGGATCTGTCACCGGATAGGAGGCGACATAGACGGCGCTGGAGACGCCGCTCTCCGCCAATATGCGTTTCACCGCATCGACGCCGCCGCGCACGGCGAGCTGATCTTTCGTTCCCGTCGGCGCGAGAAGCGTGATCTGGCCATGGCCGAAGCGGCGATAGCGCAGCACGAAATCATGAATGCGCCCCGTGGTCGCATAGTCGAGGCGCTGCGACGGCAACACGTCGATGGAGGTGCTGGCGTCCGCGAGCACGACCGGATGACGGTCGCGATAGTCTTGCGCGACGGCGGGCGCCGGCAGCGTTCTGTTCACGCCGCAGCCGGCGAGAGGCGCCATCGCGGCGAGGCAAGCGAGCCTCGTTCCGAAGGCTTTGAGTTTCGCGCTGTTCAGTCGGATAGACATCTTTAGCCGCTCCTCGCGCGCTCAGTCCTGAATGAAGCCGACGCGGCCCTTCAGGCGTGGAACCGCTTGCGGATGTTGGGGATTGGCGTAGAGCCGATTGACGCGGCCGAGCAACCAGGCCTGCGGGTCGCTGGCGTCCGCGAAGCCGTCGTCGGGCCGCGACACATCGCGCGCCTGGATCGAGCGCGCAATGAAGGGCGTGACGATGATGAGCAACTCGGTCTCGTTGCGCAGATAATCGCGCGAGCGGAACAGCGTTCCGAGCACCGGCAGATTGATGAGGCCCGGCAGGCCGTTGATGGCCTGATCGGATTTCTGCTGCAGCAGGCCCGCCGTGGCGATGGAGCCGCCGGACGGCAGCTCGACGCTCGTCTCATTCTTACGAGTCTTGAAGCCGGGAACGGTCACGCCATTATAGGTCTGCGCGCCCTGATAATCGACCTCCGTCACCTCTGTGGCGAGATGCAGGAGAATGCGGCCTTCGGCGAGCACCACAGGCGTGAAGTTCAACGACACGCCATATTGCTTGAACGTGATGCCGACGGTGCAGAGGATCGAGCCGCTGATACAATTGCCATTGCCCGGCACCGCGACCTCGCCGCCGACGGTGAATTTTGCCGACTCGCCGGAAACCGCAGTGACGGTCGGCTCGGCGAGAATGCGCGAGACGCCGTAGCGCTCATAGGCCTGCAGCGTCGCGGATGTGCTGTTGGGGCCATTGAGGCTCAATGCGCTGGAAGTGAGGGCGGAATTGATGGCGAAGGGATTCTCCTGAACGAGCTTGCCCCAACCGCCGGACAAAATCGCCTCGCCGCCGGATTTGGCCGAGACGCCCAGCTGCTTGATCACGCGCCGCTGCACCTCGGCGACCGTGACCTTCAGCATCACCTGATCCTGCGTGCTGATGGTGAGCGCGTTGACGACGAGGCCTTCGCCGCCGGCGCCATTGCCCTGGGCGGAGGACGAGCGCGCGGCGAAGCCCTTGGCGATGTCGACGGCGCGCTGCGCCTCGGACGCGGATTCGACCGTGCCGGTCAGAATGATCGTGTCATTGACCGTGCGTGCGGTGATGTTCGATTTGGGTAGGGCGGCGCGCAACAGCGGCCCGAGCTCGCCGACGTCGCGGCCGATGCTGATCTCGAGATTGGCGATCTGCCGCCCGGCGCGATCGAGCGCGAAAATCGTCGTCTGGCCCGTTTCCGCGCCCATTATGTAGAGCTTGCGCGCCGAGCGGACGACCGCATTGGCGACCTTTGGATTGCCGACCACGATCTCCGACGCCTCGGCCGGAAGATCGACGATGATCGACTTGCCGACGCCCATGGCGATGCGTCGAGACATCATCGCCTCCGCGCTCGACTGGACGCCCCATTTTTCCTGGCCGGACGCCGGAATGGCTCCGAGCGAGACGCCGGCGAGCGCGAGAATCGCGAGCGCCGCCGCCCCCGATAGCCGACGCGCCGACCTGCCCATATCCGTCGTTCCGCGTTCGATTTTCGCCATGTGGCGCCGTCCTTCGATGAGCCGCATCGCCTCAGCGCGTGCGCATGGTTGATGGGAAGCCGAAGCGCACGACCGTCAATGAATCGTCCGCCGCCGAAGCGCGCTTGTCGTCGTCATGCGCATCCGCCATCGAGCGCAGCATGAGCGCCAATTGGCCGGTACGCTGCGCGAGAATGACGAGCTCGGCCTGCCGCGGCTCGAGATCGAGCGTGGCGGTCGCGCCGGTCACGACGGATTCGCCGTTCTTCGTCTCGACGATCGGACCGATCGCCATCACGCGCACATTGGTGAGAATGACTTCCGAGGAGAGGTCGGCGGAGCCGCCTTCACGGCCGCGATCGGAGTCGCGATAGGTGCGCATCACATCGACATGGTCGTTCGGAAGAATAAAGCCGCCCGCAGTCGTGTTGGGCGAGATGTCGATCGCGACCGCGCGATGGCCGGCGGGAAGCAGCGTCGACATCAGCCCCGCGGTCGGGCCTTTGACCAGACGCTCGCGCCGCACCGGCTCGCCATTGGAGATCGGGTTGCGGACATAGGAGCCCTGCAGATCTTCCTTGCCGTTCGGCGTCTCGCTCTTGCGCAGCACGCCCTGGGGCACGGCGCCGATCGGCCAATCGATCCAATTGGTGTCCGGCTCCGCGAGCGCGGTTCCATAGGAGAGATCGCGCGTCGCCACGAGAACCTTGTCGGTCTGCGGCTGCGTGGGGATCATCTGAACGATCTTCGGCGCCTCGGGCGGCGATCCGTTCATCATCAGGAAGGCTCCGCCGCCCGCCACGACGGCGACGCCGAGAACCACGATCTGCGCCTTGTTCATTTGCTTCCAGTCCGATCGCTCCACCTAGAGCGGAGCATTCCGAATGAAAGCGGAAAAACGTCAAATTATGGTTAATCGCCGGTAAGACAGCAGGCTCTTTCGCATTGCGAAGCGAAAGGATCTCGCAGCGCCGCCGTCATGCGGCGGTGAGCAGCGCCCAGAGCTGGGAATTGGGATAGACGGCGATTCCGGCGATCGCGAGCGCTATGCCGTAAGGCACGCCCTCAGTGGCGTCGCAAAGATGCGCGAGGCGCGGCGATTTGGCGACGAAGCGCGGCTCGAAGCGCCGCAACGCGAGAATAGCGAGAGTCAACGCGCCGCCCGCCAGAGAGGCGACGAGCGCGTAATCGGCGAGTTGCTCGAAGCCGAGCCACAGCGCCGTCGCAGAGGCGAGCTTGGCGTCGCCGCCGCCCATCCAGCCGCGATTGAACATGAGGAAGGTCGCGGCGAGCACGGCCGCCCCGCAGGCCACATGCGACGCGACGCTGTCGAGCGGCATGCCGAGCCATGCGGCGAAAATCGCGAACAAGGCGATGAGCGCCAAGGAGACGCGATTGGGAATCGTCATGGTGAGAAGATCGGCGAAGGCCGAAAACGCCATCAGGGCCGGAAAGAGGATTAGCGCGGCGGCGGCTGCGATCATCAGTGTCGTTCCTGTCGCCGCGCCTCTCTCTTTTGCGACAAAGGCGCCTCTCGAAGTCGTTTCGGCGCGCTCGGATGAGCGCGCGATTCGCGCGTCGCGCGGCGAGGAGCCGACGCGCGCGCACGAGTCGGGCGATCGTTCAGCTGAGGTTCTGAGCGATCTTGTTGAAAGTCTCTGACAGATTGCTGCCGACGAGCTTCACAGCGGTAATAATAATGACAGAAATCAAAGCGCCGATGAGGCCGTATTCGATAGCCGTGGCGCCGGACTCATTGTCCAAAAATTTCATAACCGACGATTTCATCGCCTTCTCCTAATGTAGGGCGGCACGATTCGCCGCCCATGCGCCGAGCCGGCCGGCCCCGTTCACGAGCCGGCCTTCGGCGGGAATGCGTGCGCTGAAATGATCTCGACGCGGGGGCGGCGAGATCAGCGCCCGCCAGACCTCAGCTCAGATTCTGAGCGATCTTGTTGAAGGTCTGCGACAGGTTGCTGCCGACGAGCTTCACTGCGGTGATGATGATGACGGAGATCAGCGCGCCGATCAGGCCGTATTCGATGGCGGTCGCGCCGGACTCGTCCTTAACGAACCGCGAAATCAAGCTCTTCATACTCGTGCTCCTCGCTCTATTGACTGAGTTCGGCGGCGTCGCTCGATCGAGCCCGTTCGCCGGACAGGACGAGACCCTACGTAGAACTTCTTGCAAACGCGTTAATCGCATCATCGACCTATGAAATTCAGGACGCGAGGCGCGACGCTTTCTCATTTTCAGCAATGATTCACTATTACGTGGTTTTGTTCGACGCGAAGCCTCGCAAAGGCGATGATTGTTCAGAGGTGCGTGATGCGCTCGTCCCGTTTCCATGGATATTTGGCATTATTGGTCGGCGCGACCGTCACCGCCGGCGTCGCTATGGCGCGCGAGGGCGAAAGACGTGGTGTTTTCGTGGATATAGACCGCGCTCGCGTGGTGCGCATGCCAGAAGGCGCTCAGACGCTCATCATCGGCAATCCGCTCATCGCCGATGTGACGATGCTGAAGACCAATCGCCTCATGGTCGTTACCGGAAAAAGCTTCGGATCGACCAATCTCATCCTGCTCGACCCCACCGGCAATCAGGTCGGCGAGGAGATCATCACCGTCACCCAGCCGATGGACAAGCTGGTCGTACTGCGCGGCTCGCGCCGCGAATCCTACGCTTGCTCGCCCGATTGCGCGCCGGCCGTCGATCTCGGCGACGACAAGGACTATACGGCGCGGGTTCTCGACGCGGTGAAGCAGCATGAGGGTTCATCCTCGCCCAAGCGTTGAAGGACGTCGCCCAGGGACGCAACGGGGCGCGCATGGGGGATCAAAAGGGGCGGACGCGAGACGCCCTTTCGGACCATGGGTTCGAGATATGAGCGGAGAAGAGATTTTGTCGCGACAGCCGACGGGCCGTTTCGCTGCGAGCGTAATTCGCTTCCGGCGCGACCAGAGCGCGGCGCTCGCCGTCGAATTCGCCATGGTGCTCGTTCCGATGCTGGGCCTGCTCGGCGCGATTTTCGAGACCGGCATCGTCTATTTCAAGAGCCAGCAGCTGCAGGTGACCACCATTCATGCGAGCCGCGCCGTGCTGACGCACAGTCTCGCCAACATGACCTATCAGAATTTCATCGATAAATATGTCTGCACATGGCAGGCCAGCGGCGTCGTCGCCTCAGGCACGCTGAGCAAATCCTTCGACTGCTCGAAAATTCTCGTCGATATCGCCGAGGTCGCGGACTGGTCGAAAGCCTCGACCTCCAATTCCTTCTATTCGACTCCTCCGGCGGCGAGCTCGACGATCTCTATGCCTGCCTCCGGCCATGTCGCCGTGGTGCGCATCGTCTATCCGATGCCGGCCGTGACCGCCATTCTCACCGGCGGCATTTTGACCGGCATAACGCTCGGCAAAACGACGGGCGGAGAGGTGACCTACAATAGTCGCTGGACACATCTGCTGTTCGGCGTCGCGGCCTTTCGCGTGGAGCCGACATGAGCGCGTCGCCGGCCCAGCTCCGAGATGCGCGCGCCTTGCTGCGCGAGGAGCGCGCCTTCGCGGCGGTCGAATTCGCGCTCATGCTGCCGCTGGTGCTCGTGATCTATCTCGGCCTCGCGGAGCTGGCGCTCGGGCAGCGCGCGAGCCAGAGGCTCGATCTGGTCGCGCATACGCTCTCTGATCTCACCGCGCAGCAATTGACCGGCGGCTCCTTTTCCGGCCAGGCCGGAATGGACGAGACGACGATTCAGGCGATCTTCTCCGCCGCGACGACGCTGATGTCGCCACTGCCGACCACTAATCTCAAAATGACGATCTCAGAGGTCACGGTCAGCGCCGATGCGACGCAGACGAGCGGCTTTAAGGCGAGCGTGAATTGGACCATCGCCAAGAATTCAGGCACGCTGCGCCCCTGCAAGATCAATAATGTCGCCAAGCTCAACGCGGCCGATGTCGCGCCTGTCGACCCCAATTCCATGCCGACGAGCTATACGAGCGCGAAATCGGTGACGCTGGCCAACGCCGGCGGCGGCACGACGACGACCAGCGTGACGCCGACCGTCGGCTCGATCATCGTCGCCGATGTGATCTACAGCTATCAGCCCTCCTTCAGCCGCACGATCACCTGGATGAAGACCGCGGCGCCGCAGATGTCGCGCACCAGCTATTCGCCGGTGCGCAACACCTACAGCCCCAATCATGTGCAATATTACATGACGAGCGGAACCAACTGCACGCCTGGGACGCCCTGAACGATCAGATCGTCTGATTATAGGCGCCGACTTCCGGATTCTCGCGCAGCACCGCATCCACCGCGTGGAACATCTCGCGCATGCGCGCCTCCGACACCGGGCTCTCGACGACGACGACCAGCTCCGGCTTGTTCGATGAGGCGCGCACCAGGCCCCATGTGCCGTCGGCGGTCGTCACGCGCACGCCATTGACGGTGACGAGATCGCGAATCTTCTGCCCCGTGAAGGCGACGCCATCGGCCTCCATCTTCTGGAAGCGCGCGATCACCTTGTCGACGACGCCATATTTCGTCTCGTCGGCGCAATGCGGCGACATGGTCGGCGAGCCCCAGGTCTTGGGCAGCGCGGCGTAGAGATCGGACATGGACTTGTCCGGATTGCGATCGAGCATCTGCAGCACATGCACCGCCGTCAGCAGGCCGTCGTCATAGCCGCGGCCGACCGGCGCGTTGAAGAAGAAGTGGCCGGATTTCTCGAAACCGGCGAGCGCTTTGAGCTCCGTCACGCGGCGCTTGATGTAGGAATGGCCGGTCTTCCAATAATCGGCCTTCACATTGCGCGAGAGCAGCTCCGGATCGGTCGCGAACAATCCCGTCGACTTCACATCGACGACGAAGGTCGCGCCCGGATGCAGCTTGGAGAGATCGCGCGCCAGCATCACGCCGATCTTATCGGCGAAAATCTCCTCGCCCGTATTGTCGACGACGCCGCAGCGATCGCCGTCGCCATCGAAGCCGAGACCGACATCGGCGCCGCTCTCGCGCACCTTGTCGGCCATGGCGTGCAGCATATGCAGATCTTCGGGGTTGGGATTGTAATGCGGGAAATTATAATCGAGCTCGGTGTCGAGCGGCACGACCTCGCAGCCGATGCGCTCCAGCAGCTGGGGCGCGAAGGCGCCCGCCGTGCCATTGCCGCAGGCGGCGACGACCTTCAGCTTGCGGGTGAGCTTTATACCCGAGGCGAGATCGTCGAGATAACGGGCGCCGAAATTATCGACATAGCGATAGGAGCCACCCTCGGCGAAGCGGAAAACGCCGGCGAGCACGATCTCCTTCAGCCGGCCCATCTCCACGGGGCCGAAAGTGACGGGACGCTGCGCGCCCATCTTCACGCCGGTCCAGCCATTGTCATTGTGCGAAGCCGTGACCATGGCGACGGCGGGAACGTCGAGCGCGAATTGCGCGAAATAGGCCATGGGCGAGAGCGCGAGGCCGATATCGTGCACGCGCACGCCGGCCGCCATCAGGCCGGTGATCAGCGCCAGCTTTATGGAGGCGGAATAGGCGCGATAGTCATGGCCGGTGGCGAGCTCGAGCGGCACGCCCATCTCATGGAGCAGCGTGCCCAATCCGAGGCCGAGCGCCTGCACCCCCATGAGGTTGAGCTCCTTCTCGAACAGCCAGCGCGCGTCATATTCGCGAAACCCCGTCGGCTTCACGAGCGGCGTCGTCTCATAGGCGTAAGTGTTCGGGGCGAGATCGGAAACGGGGGTCGGAAACATCGCATCTCCTAAAGGACGAACCTCGGTTGGCAAGGACATAAGGGAAAAACGCCGCCGCGCCAAACCACAGGACGTCCCCCTCCCCGCGATCCGCCGTCCGGCGCCGGCGGATCGATCGAGATATCGGATGCTTTACGCCGGTTTCCGGTCCTTTGGGACCCGAAGAATCGGTCGAGGCGCACAGATGTGGGGCATCGGCCGAGCAATGGCCGACGACGAATTCTACGGATTTTCATGTGGATGAAAAAGCGTACGTCGACATGTGACGGTTTTACGTCGGCGAGGGGAAAAATATCGAAAATATTCTTTGTCGCCGCTATTCGTCTTCGGCGGCGCCGATCGCGCGACAACGCGACCGAGGCGGCTCCGACGAAAAAAGCGCGGCGAACCAACGTGGTTCGCCGCGCCGACCGCCGGCGCGCACATGGGGGATGCGCCCGGCTAGCTCTCGATGACTCGCGAGAGTCAAAGCCCTTTTCGGGGAGATCTGAGCGCGGTTCAGCTATAGGCCCGGACGCCGTTATAGTCAATTATTCCTATAGGATTTAAATACTGTCTCGGAGGCCGATTGCGCATTCGAGACGGCTGGGCGATCATCGCCGCCGCAACGGCATGGAGGATTCGCATGGTCGAGCGACAGCCCTATACGCCTCTCGCCAAGGCGCTGCATTGGATCATCGCCGCTCTGGCGCTGACCTCCCTGCCGACCGGCGTGGTGATGGCCGATCTCGATAAAGGGCCGTTGCAGGACAATCTCTTCGTGCTGCACGAATCGATCGGCGTCATCGTGCTGGCCCTGATGGTTCCCCGCCTTCTCGCGCGACTGCGCCATCGGCCGGGCGCAAGCGCCGATCTGACGCCGGCCGAGCGTCTCGTCTCGAAAGCGACGCATCGCGGGCTCTATCTGCTGCTGATCGCGACGCCGATCGTCGGCTGGCTTGCGTTGTCGGCCTATGGCCTCGGGCCGAGCTTCTTCTGGCTCGGCCATCTCCCGGCCCTCCTCGGCAAGGACGAGCCGCTATCGAAACAGCTCTTCGAGCTGCATGAAATTCTCGGCTGGGCCATGCTGGCGCTGATCGCGCTGCATGTGGCGGGCGTCATCCGCCACCGTATCGCCGGCGACGAGGTGGTCTGGCGGATGCTTCCGCAGTCTTGGCGCAAATAGCGAGGCCCGGGCGGGGGCGGCCGATGCGCCCCGCCGGTCGCCGTCAGGCGTGGCCCTGAGTCGGGAAATATAGCCGGTAGACATTCTGCCCCGGCGCCACGACCGAGGCCTCGCGCCGCACGATGATCTTGGTGTCGGCGTCCGGGCCGATCGTGTCGCCGTCGCTCAGAACGTCGCCGGCGTCGATCAGATAGGCGGCGAGATCGAGCAGAAAGCCGCTGAGCTGGCTCGGATCCTCGAGATAGCCGCGCGTCTCTATCTCCATCAGGCCGAAAGCGTCGAGACCTTTGGTGATCGCCGAAACGCCGCCATCTGGATCGCGGCCGAGCGCGACGGCGACGCAGAAGGGAACCGGGGGCTCGTCGCCGCCCTTCGACACCGCCTCGGCGACGAGCGCGGCCGGCCAAAGAGCGTCGGAGCCGGCGAAATGCACGGCGCAAGCGGAGGGCGTCGCCTCTATGACCGCCGTGATCGCGCGCCCGAGCAGACGCGCTCTGGCTTTGGCGTCGGCGCCGCCGGTCACGGCCACCACCACATGGCCCGCATGGCCTTCGATCACCGACCAGACATCCTTCCAATGCCAGGCATAGGCGACGCAAGGGTCGTCCTGGGCTATGGGCGCCGGCGCCGTCACGCCGCCGATGGCCACCATGCCGCCATCGACGAGAAACACGCTGGTTCCGCCCGGGACCTCCTTGTCGGGCGTCTGCGCCTGCGGCAAATGCCGGCGGATCGCGGAGCCGAGCGCCTCCCCCTCGGGAAGCCGCCCATCCTTCGAGAGAACGAGCGCGAGCATTGTTTCATTGGGGGCGGCCATACTGGGCTCCGGGTGAAAGGTGAGAGTTGACGCGAGAGACCGAAGCGGACTCTCCGCCCGATTGCCCCATGTCGGGAACCATTTTGCTTCTAGCACAGATGGCGCCATGGCGGTGCCGACCGCCCGGCCTCATCCGCCCTTCGGCCGCGCGAACAGGTCCGAATGCCCGATCTCGCATCCCTCGGCCGCCAGGCGGGCGCGACGCCAATCCTCGACGATTCTAGCCGAAACCTCCCCGGTCTCGGCCACGGCCGCCGCCGAGCCCTCGGCCAGAGCGGCGATCAGCGCCGTTTCCGCCGCGCCGAGCCGCCAGGGACTCGGCGCCGTCTCGACGCTATAGCCGAGCCTCTCCAGCGCGCGCGCCAGCAGTTCCGCCGCGCGCGGCCCGGCGGCGGGTCCAAAACCCTTGTCGCGCGCCTGATGGCGGTGGAAGGCGGCGAGCATTCCCGCATCGTCGGCATGCGGCGGCGTCCAGCGCTCCTCGCCGGAATAGCTCAATATCGCATAGAGCGGCAGGCGGCGCGCCGCGATCTGCTCCGCGAAGGCCTCGAGCCATTGCGCCGAGACGAGATCGAAAAAAGCCGCCGAAGTCACGAGGTCGATCTTTCCCTCGAGCGCCGCCCCCGCGCCGCCGGAAAGATCGGCGGTCCGAAACTCGACATCGAGGCGCCGCGCGACCTTGGAGAGGATCAGCGTCTCGCCCTCCTCCGCGACATCCGCCCAGGCGATGAGACGCGCTCTCGCGGCGGCGAGCAGCGCCGGATCATGATCGATGAGAAGCCATTTCTGGCGCGCCGGCAGATATTCGGCGAGGCCACGCAAATTGGAGCCGGCCCCGCAGGCGAGATCGACGATGGTCAGAGACTCGCGATCCGCGAAGGCGCGCGCGACGGTCTCGCGCAAGGCGGGATTGCGCGCGGCGCGATCGGCGCTCTCGCGCAGATCGAGCCATTCGGCCGAGAAACCGCTCATGCCAGCCCCCTCGTCACATTGGCGATGATGCGCGCCGTCTCTTCCCAGCGCGGCAGCGCCCGACCGGTGCGCCAGGAGGCCTCGGCGAGCCGCGCCCGCAAGGCCGAATCCGCAATGATCGCGCGCAGAGAATCGCGCAGCGCGGCCACATCCCCCGGCGGGATTTTCAGCGCGGCGCTATCGGGGATTGTGTCGCCCGCAGCGCCTCCCGTCGTCGCGACGATGGGCAGCCCGCGCGCCAGCGCCTCGGCGAGCGCCATGCCATAGCCCTCATGAAGCGATGCGGAGACGAAGACATCCGCGCCGTGATAGGCCGTGTCCAGCGCCTCGCCGGAAAGCTCGCCACGCAGAACGATGCGTCCGCCGAGACCTTTCGCCTCTATGAGCTGCGCGAGATCGGCCGCCGTCTGGGGCGAATGATGGGCGCCGCCAACAATGGCGAGGCGCCAGTCGAGATCGGAAAGGCCGCTCAGCGCCTCGACCAGAAGATGGAACGCCTTGCGGGGAATGATGGAGCCGACGGCGAGCAGCAACGGCGCGCCGCCCGAGCCTCTTGCGCGCTCGGCCGGATCGGTTCCCGGCGGAGCGATGGTCAGCTTGCGCTCCGGCACGCCGAAATCGCAGATCAACGTCTCGCCCGTATGCGCACTGGTGGCGATCACATGAGCGGCGCGGGCCAGCGCCCGGCGTTCGCTCTCGCGCAAAACCGCCGCGCGGGCGGGCGACAGCCCCGCCTCGAGACAGAGCGGATGATGGCAGAGCGCCGCGATCGGCGCCGCAATAAACGCGATCACCGCCTCGGACAACGCGCCATAGGCGAGGCCGTCGATGAGCGCGACATCATCCGCCGTCAATTCACGATCGAGAACCGCGGCGACGGCGCGCTCCTCCTCGGCCGTCGGATGCGGAAAACCGCCCGGCAGCGCGAGATGGACCGCCGCGACGCCCTGCCGCGCCAATTCCGCGAGCACGCGGCGGTCATAGCCATAACCGCCGGTCCTCGCCTCTATGTCTCCGGGAATGGCGAAGACGATGCGCCTCACACGGCGCCCTCGAACCAGGCGCGGGCGACATGGGATTCGTGCAGCGTCACGCGAATGCGCGAGATCCCTTCGCCGCCCGGCCCGAGCGCGCCGGTGCGAGCTGCGGCGGCCATCGCGTCGAAAATATGCCGCGAGAGGAATTCGGTCGTCGTCTGCCGGCCCTTGAACTGCTCGATCTCATCGAGATTCTGGTAGTTCAGCGGCGCCAGCGTCGCTTTCAGCGCGTCATGGGCGCGGCCGATGTCGACGACCACCTCGTCGACGGTCAGCGTCTCGCGGAAAAACGCCACATCGACGACGAAAGTCGCGCCGTGCATGCGCTGCGCCGGGCCGAACAGCTCGCCCTTGAAGCTATGGGCGATCATGATGTGGTCGCGGACTTCGACTGCGTACATTTTCTTCTCCGTTCAATAGCGAAACAATGTGGCGAGGCCGCTCGCCCCCGGCGCGAGGATGCGCGGCAGCTCCCGCGACGCGTCGGCGAAGGGGACTTCCTCGGTGATGAGCGCGTCGAGCCGCGGATCGGCCAGCAGCTCCAGCGCCTTGTCCAGCCGGCGGGCGTAGCTCCAGCGCGGCCGCCGCGAGGGCGCCACCTGCCCCACTTGAGAGGAGACGAGCCGCAGCCGATTGGCGTGAAAGCCGCCGCCCAGCGGCGCGGAGACCTGCCCCTCCCCATACCAGCTCAATTCGACGATCGTCGCCTCCAGCCCGGCCGCGGCGAGCGACAGCGCCAGCCCCTCGGAGGAGGCGCTGGCGTGGAAGACGACATCCGCGCCCCGCCCCTCCAGCGCGTCGGCGCCGACGAATCGCGCGCCGAGACTCTCGGCGATCTCAGCGCGAGAGTCCTCGCGATCATGAATCAGCACCTCGGCGCCCGGAAGGCGCGCTGCGAGAGCTGTGACCAGCAGGCCGAGAACGCCTGCGCCGATGACGACGATGCGGTCGCCCGGCCCGGCTCCCGAATCCCAAAGCCCATTCAGCGCCGTTTCCATATTGGCGGCGAGCGGCGCGCGGCGGGCCGGCGTCTCCTGCGGAATTGGCCGCAGCATGGCGACGGGCGCGACGAAAAAATCCTGATGCGGATGGAGACAGAACACGTCGCGGCCGAGAAGCTCGGCCGGCCCTTCCTCGACGCGGCCGACGGCGCAATAGCCGTATTTCACCGGAAAGGAGAAAGCGCCCTCCTGAAACGGCGCGCGCATGCGCTCCCATTCCGAACGCGGCGCGCGGCCTTCGAAGACGAGCCGCTCCGTGCCGCGGCTGACCGCGCTCCACAGCGTCCGCACCAGCGCATCTTCCGGCCCCGGCGTCGCGAGACGCGAAGCGCGTAGCGCAGCGCTCCGCGGAGCCTCGACCCACAGCGATCGCGCCTCTTTCATACCATTAAAATAGGATTTATTCGACTCGGCCAATTTACAAACCTCATGCTTCGCGGCTATTGCTAGAACACGGCGGCGATGCGCGCCAGCCGATTTTCCCGGTTCCGCATAGGAAACGACGACGCGAATGTCCGCCGCCGCCCCCGCCGGTCTCCAGAACCGATCCGAACTGTTCCGGCGACGCCTGCTGGTCGCTGCGATCAACGCCGCCGTTTATGTCGCCCTGCTGATCTGGCTCGCCGATATTCTGGGGCAAGACGGCTGGAGCGTCATCGACGCCGCGATTCTCCTTTGCTTCGCCATTGCCGCGCCCTGGAGCGTGCTCGGCGTCAGCAACGCCGTTCTCGGCTTCTGGCTCTTGCATTTTCATCCGCGTCCGCTCGACAGCGTCGCGCCTTTCGCCCGCGCCGGCGACACGCGCCGCCGCATCCGCACGCGCACGGCCGTCACGCTGACGATCCGCAATGAGGACGCCGCCCGCGCGCTGACGCGGCTTGCCGCCATGAAGGCCGATCTCGACGCGACCGGCGAAGGCGCTCACTTCGATTGGTTCGTGCTGAGCGACACCACCGATCCGCGCATCGCCGCGCAGGAAGAGACCGAATTCGCCCGCTGGCGCGCGGCCGAAGGCGCCGAGGCGACGCGGCTGCATTACCGCCGACGCTCCGACAATATCGGATACAAGGCCGGCAATATTCGCGATTTCTGCGAGCGCTTCGGCCGCGCCTATGAATTCATGATTCCGCTCGACGCCGACAGCCTGATGGACGGCGAGACGATTCTGCGTCTCGTGCGCATCGGGGAAGCCTATCCGCGCATCGGCATTATTCAGAGCCTCGTGGTCGGCGCGCCATCGCGCTCGGCCTTCGCGCGCGCCTTTCAATTCGGCATGCGCGCCGGAATGCGCAGCTACACGATGGGCGCGGCCTGGTGGGGCGCCGATTGCGGCCCCTTCTGGGGACATAATGCGCTGGTGCGCATCGCGCCTTTCGCGGCATATTGCGATCTACCGCGTCTTTCCGGCGAGAGGCATATTCTCTCGCATGATCAGATCGAGGCGGCGCTGATGCGGCGCGCGGGCTATGAGGTGCGCGTGCTGCCGGTGGAGAGCGGAAGCTATGAGGAAAATCCGCCGACGCTGCTGGAATTCATGCGCCGCGACCTGCGCTGGTGCCGCGGGAACATGCAGTATTGGGAGTTGCTCTCTCTGCCGGGACTGCTGCCGATGAGCCGCTTTCAGCTCATCTGGGCGATCAGCATGTTCATCGGCGCGCCGGCCTGGACGGCGATCATATTGCTCGGCGCGCTGCTGCCGCTGGTCGAGGATGTGTCGCGCTTTCCGTCTGGCTCGGCGGCGGCGCTCTATCTTCTGTTTCTCGGCTTTTATCTCGCGCCCAAGCTCGCCGGCTATGCGGATATTGCGCTGACGCCGGGCGGCGTGCGCCGCTATGGCGGCGCCGTCCGCTTGCTGCTCGGCGCGGCGCTCGAGATTGTCTTCTCCTTCATCATCGGCGCCGTCACGACATTCGGCGTCACTGTGCTGCTCGCGCGCCTTCCCTTCGAGGGCGAGACGGGCTGGAGCGGACAGAGCCGCGACGCGCATAGCCTCGGCGCGTGGGAGACGGCGCGCGCGCTCTGGCCGGCATTCGCTTTCGGCGCTCTGGTTCTCGCCATCGCCGGATTTTCCGCGCCTTCTCTGGCCTTGTGGTCGGCGCCGCTGACCTTCGGCTATGTCGCCGCATTTCCCTTTGCGCTCGCCAGCGCCTGGCCGCGTCTCGGCGCCTGGTTCACGCAAGCAGGGCTCTGCGGCGTCCCCGAGGAATTCGCGCCGCCGCCGATCTTCGCCCGGCTGCGCGCGCCCCAGCGGCGGGAGGCGACGCCCGAGCCTCGGGCGATCGCTTCATCGGACGAACGCATTTCCGCGTGAGGGATCAGATGGGATCGGACGCTCGCATGAGAGACGAAACGCGCCGGGAAGAACTCCGCGCCTCGCTGCGCGTGCTGCGATCGGAGAGCGCGGACGCCGCCGCGCCGCGCATAATGGCGCCGCGCCGGCTCGTTGTCGTGGCCCCGCGGCCGGCCGCCGACGAGCCGCTGCCCCCGGCGCAACGCTTTCTCGCATCGGCCGCGCTCGCCGGGGCTCTGCTGATGGCGGTCGCGGCGCTTTCGGACGCGGCCGCCCACGCCATGGGCGCGATGGAGCCGCGCGCCATCGCGTCACTGGAGATGGGCCGCTCTCACTTCGGCTTCGGCCAATAGCCCTGCGGCGCGCCCGGCGCCCCGACCGACGTCGTTTCCACCGGCCCTTCGCCGGTGATCTGAATGACGACCTCCTCCTCGCCCGCGCCGTCCCAATGCACGCCGCCGGCCGGATGCAGCACATAGGAGCCCGCCGTCACCGGCCGCGCCTTCTTGAAATCCAGCTCCTCGCCGACGCCGTTCCACCATGTGCCCGAGACCACCACCGCATGGCGATCCTTCGAATGGAAATGCGGATTGGAATGATGTCCAGGCGGGAAGCGCACGCGCACCACATAGACGCCGGGCTTCGACGGATCGCCGAACAGCACCGCCTGGGCGGGGCCGATGCCGAGCGGGCTCTTGAATTGAACCTCGTCGGCGGGCTTGTAGACGAAACTCTTTTCTGGCTCCGCGCCAATGGGCAGGGTCTGGCCGAGAACCGCCGCCGCTGCGGCGCCCGCGAGGAGAAATCTGAGCTTGGTCATGGTTTGCTCTATGGACGCCGTCGGAAAATATCGCAGTTCGGCCGCGTCTCGCCGACCATGAGCGCAGCATAGTCGCTAAAGCCTATAAGATAAATATGCATTTGAGCGCCGACTCTCGCCCTCGCGGCGCCGCAGCGCGCTCGCCGAGCTGCGACGCGGAGCCGCAGCCGAACGAGGCGTTTTGGGCCTTCGCGGCTCTGCGGCGATTTCCTGGCGCTATTGCGAAACCCTGTCGCAAACTCTAGTGTCGAGGGCAGTTCGAACCCGGCGCCCTTCTATTGCGGAACGCGGGAATGACAACGCCCGCAGCCTTCGCCCTGCCGGGCGGCGAGGAGGAAACTCGAGGGAAATGAACAACAAGAACAACAAGGTCATTACAGCCGACGAAGCGATTGCGCTCATCAGCGAAAATGACGTTCTGACCACCACCGGCTTCGTCCAGAGCTGCATTCCCGAGGCGTTGCACGCCGCGCTGGAGAAGCGCTTCGTCGAGACCGGCGGACCGAGCGGCCTCACGCTCATCATGACCGCCGGCGCCGGCGACAGCAAAGGGCTCGGCACCGGCCGCCTGCATCATGAAGGCCTGCTGCGCCGGGTCATCGCCGGCAATTTCGGCCGCATGCCCAAGGTCGCTCAGGCCGCCGCGGAGAACAAGATTCTCGGCTATAATCTGCCGCAAGGCGTCATCTCGCAGCTCTATCGCGCCTGCGCCGCCGGTCAGCCCGGCCTCTTCTCCAAGGTCGGCCTCTATACTTATGTCGATCCGCGCTTCGGCGGCGGCCGCGTCAACGAAGTGACGACGGAAGAGATCGTCAAGCATGTCGTCATCGACGACGAGGAATGGCTGTTCTATACGGCGACGAAGATCGACGTGGCCTTCATCCGCGGCACCAGCGCCGACCCCTCCGGCAATATCAGCATGGAGAAGGAGGCGCTGACGCTCGACGTGCTCGCCCAGGCGATGGCCGCGCATAATAATGGCGGCATCGTCATCGCGCAGGTCGAGCGCATCGTCGAGGCCGGCTCCATCCGGCCCAAGGACGTGAAGGTTCCGGGCATTCTGGTGGATTGCGTGGTCGTCGCCGATCAGCCCGAGCTGCACCGTATGAATTACGGGATCATCTATAATCCGGCGCTGGCCGGCGAGATTCGCGTTCCGGTCGAGAGCATGGCGAAAATGACGCTCGACGCGCGCAAGATCATCGCGCGCCGCGCCGCCTTCGAGCTGCCCCCCAACGGCGTCGTCAATCTCGGCGTCGGCGCGCCGGAGGGCATAGCCGCCGTCGCCAATGAAGAGAAGCTCACCCCCTTCATCACTTTGACGACGGAAGCCGGCGCCATCGGCGGCGTGCTCGCCTCGGGCTCCTCCTTCGGCTCCGCCACCAACGCCGATTCGATCATCGATCAGAACACGCAATTCGACTTCTATGACGGCGGCGGTCTCGACATGACCTGCCTCGGCATGGCCGAATGCGACGAGCAGGGCAATGTGAACACCAGCCGCTTCGGCGGACGCCTCAACGGCTGCGGCGGCTTCATCAACATCAGCCAGAACGCGCGCAGCGTCGTCTTCGCTGGCACATTCACCGCCGGCGGGCTCGACATTGCGATTCAGGACGGCGAGGTGAAAATCCTCAAAGAGGGCCGCGCCCGCAAATTCCTGAAATTCGTCGAACAGGTGACGTTCAGCGGCAAATATGCGCAAAAGCGCGAGCAGCCGGTGATCTATGTCACCGAGCGCTGCGTCTTCCAGCTGACGAAGGAGGGTCTCGAGCTGATCGAGATCGCGCCGGGCATAGACATAGAGCGGGATATTCTTCCGCATATGGACTTCAAGCCCATCGTCAAGCATCCGATCTTGATGGACAAGCGCATCTTCGTCGACGAGCCGATGGGCCTGATCTCCGATCTGCTCAATCTCGATCTGCAGGATCGCGTGAGCTATGACGCCGATCGCAATATTCAGTTCCTCAATCTCGAGGGCTGGAGCGCGCGCTCCAAGCGCGACATCGACGATCTGCGCAAGATGCTGATCGACGCCTGCCAGAAGATCGGCAAGCGCGTCAATCAGGTCGTCAATCTCGACAACTTCCGCATCAGCGAGCATCTCTACGATTACTATGCGGAGATGATCCAATATATGCTCGAGAATTATTATGTGACGACGACGCGCTACACGACCAGCGCCTTCCTGCGCTTGAAGCTCAAGGAAGCGCTGAGCAAGCGCGGCATCGCCCCGCATGTCTTCGAGCGCAAGGAGGACGCGCATAGCTTCCTCGAGGTGATCGGCGAAGGCTGAGCGGCCATTCTACCCTCCCCTTCAGGGGGAGGGTCGGCCGGCGATATCGAGCCGGGGTGGGGTGAGACGCGAGGAGCTGCTCTCCCCTCCCGAGCGCCGAAGGCGCTCTGTAGAACGTGTTTCCACCTAGTCTCGCTCGGCGCGCCCCGCCCCGTTCACCCTTTCGGCGGCTCGAGCCACGCCCGGGCGACGAACGCTCTCGATTCCGGCGCGCATTGCGCTACAATCTGCGAAATGTCGCGCCCTTCCTCCGCAGATTACGCCATCACGCCGCAGATTTTGCTGCGGGCCTATTCGATCGGCCTTTTCCCAATGGCGGAAAGCGCCGAAGAGGAGCAGCTCTTCTGGGTCGACCCCCAGGAGCGCGCCATTTTCCCGCTGGATGCGTTCAAGGTCTCACATTCGCTCGCCAAGACGATCCGATCGGATCGTTTCGAGGTGCGGGTCGATACGGATTTCGACGCCGTGATCGCGGCTTGCGCGGCCTCCGCGCCCAAGCGCGAGAACACTTGGATCAATTCCGAGATCAAGCGGCTCTATCGCAAGCTGTTCGACATGGGCTTCGCCCATACGGTCGAATGCTGGCGGGATGGAAGACTGGTCGGCGGCCTCTATGGCGTCTCTATGCGCGCCGCCTTTTTCGGCGAGAGCATGTTCCACCTCGAGACCGACGCCTCCAAAGTGGCGCTGGCGCACCTCGTCGCGCGGCTCGTCAAAGGCGGCTTCCGCCTGCTCGACACGCAATTCATGACCACGCATCTCGCCTCGCTCGGCGCGATAGAGGTCAGCCGCGACGCCTATCATGCTCTGCTGGAGCAGTCTTTGTCGGTCCCTGCCCGTTTCGCCGCCTGGCCGGACGACGCGCCCGTTCCCGGCCGCGAGATCGTCGCGATTCTGCGGCCGGAGCCACAGCTCAGAACGGAAAAGGCGAAGGCGCCGTAGCGGGCGCCGGCTCCTGCGCGGGCTGCTTCTTTTTCTTCTTCTTGGGCTTTTCGGCCGGAGCCGCGGCCGCTGGCTCGGCGCTCTCCGGGGCCTTCGCGGCCTCTGGCGGAACCGAATCGCGCGGGCCGATCGGCGCGGCCTCGACCGGAACGGGCGCGACCGGCTCGACCTTGCGAGAGCGGGAGCGCTTCTTCTCCGGCGCAGGGACGGCAGTGGCCGCCGCCGCAGGATCGGCCGCCGGCGCCTGAACGATCTCCTTGCCGCCGCGGCAATCGACCAGCCAAACGTCATAGACCGGGTGCTCGACGCCATGCAGGCCTGGGCTCGCTGCGAACATCCAGCCGGAGAAAATCCGCTTGGCGTCGTTCTTCCCCGTGTCCTGCTCGTCGACCTCGACGAAGCTCGTGGTCTGCGGAGCCTCGGTCTGCGGACGCGTGTTGCAGACGCGCGGCGTCACCTGAAGCGAGCCGAATTGCACGGTCTCGTCTATGGCGACGTCGAAATTGATGATCCGGCCTGTCGTCTTGTCGAGCCCGGCGAAAATGGCGGTGGGATTGCGTATGGGATCCGCGGCCGCCGCGCCGAGGCCGACGAGGAAGGCGGCTCCCGAAAGAGCGAAACGCAGGCGGAAGCAGCGGGAGATCATATCGGCTCTCGTTTCCGATCTCTGGCTCGGGCCAGCCGCCCGCGCCTCATGCGCCGTCGTTGAATAGGAAGAGCGTGGCGGATCGATGGTCGCGGACAGGGCCGCGACCGTCTCGCCTCAAGCCTCGGGGGTCCAGGCCTGATAGTCGCCGCCGGCGGGAGCGCGGCGGCCCTCGGCCAGGATCGAGCCCGGCGGATGATAGGCGGCGGAGGTGCCGGTCAGATTGGGGCGATAGGTCAGCTCCCATTCCTTCGGCTCGTATTTCTCCTGCGTCGGCGGCGTGTCGACCGTGTGGTGCAGCCAGCCGTACCAGCCGGGCGGCGTCGCCGAGCCCTCGGCATAGCCCTTATAGATGACCCAGCGGCGCTCGAAGCCGAGCGCCTTGTCCTTCTTGCCGCCGCGGCGGCGGTAATAGACATTGCCGAACTCATCCGTCCCGACGCGCTCGCCATAGAGCAGCGTCCACAGGCCCGTGCTGAGCGTCGCCCGGTTCCACCAAGTGAAGAAGCGAATGATGTAGGACATGTCGGAAGCGTCCAAGAATGTTTGCGTGGCCCCTTATTGCGTCAAGACAGCGCAATGTCCAGTCGGGCGCGCCACTTCCGCTGCGTGGGCTTTGCTTTTGGCGCGAAGTCGTAGAAAAGGAGGCATGTGACAGAAAAACGACAGCCGTCGCGCCGCCAAGGCGCGCCGCAGAGAGCTGAAACCATTGGCTTCCAGCTCTCGTGGACAAGAGCCACGCGTCGAAATTCCAAGGGACGGCCGCATGATTTCCAAAGCCTCGAGGCTCATTCTTCACGCCGCTCTGGCGGCGATCCTTTCAGTGGGGAGCGCGCGCGCCCTCGATATTTCCGGCGCCGGCGCGACTTTTCCCCTGCCCATCTACGCCAAATGGGCGCAGAGCTATTCGAAAGAAACCGGCAATCGCGTCAATTATCAATCGATCGGCTCGGGCGGCGGCATCCGCCAGATCAAGGCGCGGACAGTCACTTTCGGCGCCTCGGACCAGCCGCTGAGCGCCAAGGAGCTCGACGCAGCCGGGCTCATCCAATGGCCGCAAGTGGTGGGCGGCGTCACCCCCGTCGTCAATCTGGACGGGGTCGGCTCCAATGAGCTGGTCCTCGACGGGACCACGCTCGCGCGCATTTTTATCGGCGAAATCAAGCTCTGGAACGATCCGGCGATCCACGCGCTGAACCCGAAGATCGCTCTGCCGGCGACGTCGATCGTCGTCGTGCACCGCTCGGACGGATCGGGCACGACTTTCTGCTTCACCCACTATCTCTCCCGCGTCTCCGCCGATTGGAAGGCGAAGGTGGGCGAGAACGTGGCTGTGGAATGGCCGCTCGGCCTCGGCGCCAAGGGCAATGAGGGCGTCGCCAATAATGTCGCCACCGCCAAAGGCGCGATCGGCTATGTCGAATTCGCCTACGCCAAGCAGAATAAGCTCGCCGCCGTCAGCCTGGTGAATCGCGACGGCAAGATCGTCGCGCCGGGCAAGGAGAGCTTCGAGGCCGCCGCCGCCAATGCCGATTGGGCCGGCGCGCCGGGCTTTTTCCATCTGCTGACCGAGCAGCCGGGCGCGGGCTCCTGGCCGATCGCGGCGGCGACCTTCATTCTGCTGCCGAAGCAGCCGCAGGATGCGGCCGCGGCGCTGGAAGCGCTGAAATTCTTCGACTGGGCTTTCTCCAAGGGCGCCGCGGCGGCCGAGGAGCTGGATTTCGAGCCCATGCCAGCCTCCGTGGTGACGCTGATTCGCAAGAGCTGGGCGGCCAATGTGAAGGATGCGAATGGAAAACCGCTGCTGAACTGACCATAAAGGTCGGCAGCGGCCGCGCGCGGCCTATTCGCACAGGAGCGGCCGATGACGCAGACGATCTCCACGAGATGCTGCGTGGTCGGCGGCGGCCCGGCGGGGCTGATGGTGGGCTTTCTGCTCGCCCGCGCCGGCGTCGAGACGATCGTCCTCGAGAAGCACGCGGATTTCCTGCGCGATTTCCGCGGCGACACGATTCATCCTTCCACGCTTCAGCTGATGTTCGAGCTCGGCCTGCTCGAGAAATTTCTGAAGCTGCCGCATCGCAAGGCGTTTCAGCTCTCCGCGGTTTTGGGAGACCGCAAATTCGTCGTCGCCGACTTCCGCCACCTGCCGACCTTGTGCAAATTCGTCGCCTTCATGCCGCAATGGGACTTTTTGGACTTCATCGCCGGCGAGGCGAAGAAGCTGCCGAACTTCCGCCTGTCGATGAAGACCGCAGCAGAGGGACTCCTCGAGGAGGACGGCCGCATCGTCGGCCTGCGCGCCGAGGGGCCGGAGGGACCGCTCGAGATCAGAGCCGATCTCACCATCGCCGCGGATGGGCGGACGTCGCGGATGCGCGAATCGGCGGGCCTCGCGGTCGAGGAATTGGGCGCGCCCATGGATGTGCTGTGGCTCGAGCTGCGGCGCAAGGCGGATGATCCGGAAGAAACTTTCGGCCGCATCGCGCCGGGCCGCATGGTGGCGATGATCGAGCGCGGCTCCTATTGGCAGATCGGCTATGTGATTCCAAAAGGCGGCGCGCAGGCGCTGCGGAGCCGACCGATCGACGAGCTTCGCCGCGCCCTCGCCGACAGCGTTCCCTTTCTGGAGGATCGCGTCGAGGATTTGCGCGATTGGGAGGATGTGAATCTGCTGACCGTTCAGGTCGATCGGCTGAAGAATTGGAGCCGGCCGGGCCTGCTCTGCATCGGCGACGCGGCCCATGCGATGTCGCCGATCGGCGGCGTTGGAATCAATCTCGCGATTCAGGACGCTGTGGCGACCGCCAATCTCCTCGCCGAAAAGCTGCGCGATGGGACGCTGCGCGACGCGGATGTCGGCGCCGTGCAGAAGCGCCGCGAGCTTCCGGCGCGGTTGACGCAACGGCTGCAGCTCTTCATTCAGAATCGCGTGATCCGCAACGTGCTCGCCGCAGACCAGCCCTTCGAGCCGCCGCTGGCCTTGCGGCTTTTGGATATTTTCCCGGCGCTACGGCAATTGCCGGCGCGGCTGATCGGCCTCGGCGTGCGGCCGGAGCACATCAATTCATCGCGCGGATAAAAGCGCCGAAGGCGCGCGGGCCGTCGCCGGTCTTGGCCTTGGCGATCACCTTCAGGCTGTCGGCGGCGATCGACCAGAACTCATTGGTGAACCAATTGGCGACATAGATCGTCTTGCCGTCGCGGCTCGCCCCTATGCCTTCCGGATATTCGCCGACCTTCACCTGCGACACCGACGCGAATGTCGAGAGATCGAAGACGCTGACCGATTCGGCATATTGATCGGTGACGAAGCCCCTGCCCTGCGCCAGCGCCACGCAATAGGGCCGCTTGCCGACCTTCACCGTGGCGATGACGCGCCGGCTCGAAAGATCGACGACGCTGACATCATCCGATTCGACATTGGCGGTGTAGGCGCGCTCGCCCTTGGCGTCGATGGTGACGCCGAAGGGATGACGGCCGACATCGAGCTCGCCGAGCTTCTCGAAGGACGCCGCATCGACGAAGGCGATTTTATTGGCGTCGCGAATCGCCACGAGGATCGTCTTGCCGTCCGGCGTCACCGCGACGCCGGAGGGCGTGACGCCGACTTTCGCCGTGGCGACGACGCCCGCTTCCGGATCGACCGCAAAGAGCCGCTGCTCATACATGTCGGCGACATAGACGCGCTTGCCATCCGGTGCGACGGCGAGGCCGAGCGGACCGCCCTCCAGCGGAATCTTGCGCAGGACGCGACGCTCGCGCGTGTCGACGACGGAGAGATATTTGCCCTCCGGGCTCGTCACATAGGCGCGCGCGCCATCAGCCGAGACCGCGACGCCGGCCGGCTTGCCGCCGATCGGCAGAGTCGCGACGGGCACCATGGTCGAAAGATCGACGATGGTGAGATCGCCGCTGCCCTGATTGGTGACGAAAGCCTCGTCCGCTCCCGCGGGCGAGGCGAGAGCGAGCCCGAGAAGGGCGGCGCGCGCCGCCCTGCCCCAGGATGCAGAGATCATTTGCCTTCGACCTTGGCCTTCAGCGAGGCGAGGCCGGCCTTGTAGAGATCGCCCACCGCCTTCAGCGCGGCCTCGTCGGAGAGCTCCGGCGGCGGATCGTTGTTCGGGAAGCCGCGGTAGAAGGCGCCGCGCCATTCGACGACGCTCTTGTCGCCCTGCGGCTTTATCGTGATCGTCGAGGAGTAATTGTTCACCGGCAGGATCTTCACATCCACCTTCTCGATGCGATAGGCGAGCGAGAAGTCCTTGGCGTCATATTTGGTGAGCAGCTCGTCGATCTCGCCGCCATTCTTCAGCGTGATATGGCGCGTGGCCTTGTCGGGCGTGTTGTCGCCCGTTCCTTCCGTCTTGGCGACGGGGGGCAGCCAGCTCAAATCCTGGAAATTGCCGACGATGGCCCAGACCTTCTCGGCCGGAGCCGCGATCTCGATCGTCTCCGTCACCTTCTGGCGCGAGGGGCCGTGGGCGAGCGCGGCCGACGAAGCCAGAGCCGCGAGCGACAAGGCGGCCAGGAAACCCCGGCGCGCGACGACGAATGACATGACTACCTCCTGCAGGGCTTTTTAGGCGCCTATTGCCCCGGCGCCGCCGGCGCGCAACTAACTCCTCCGCGCCCTGCGGCGTCAAGACTCCCGATCTCGGCGGGCGGAAAATCCCGCCATAGGGCGGCAGAGCTCCCGGAGAGGCGACAAAGCTTTCGGCGAGGAATGAGTCGCCGCCCGCCGGCCTGCTCGAGAATCGCGCTCCGATCCCCCTTACGTAAAGCTCGGCTCACGTCGAGCCCGTTGTCCAGAGCGCGACTCGGCTTTCCCCATTATCCACGGAATTTTGCAAGATATTGTCTGATTATTTATTCCTCACACTACATCTTGACGCCCATGGAAGAGTGACGCACTGTGCCGGGGTCTAATGACGCAGCGGCGGATGATCGAAAAAGCTGGTTCTCGCGCGCCCCGAGCGGGCGGCGCGACGCTTTTCGGCAGCCTAAGCTGCGCCTCGTCGCCGCGGCTATCCGCCGCGCTGCGGCCCGACCCCCGTATCTGCGTTTCCAGCCGACGTAGAGTCCCTGCCAAAACGAGCTTGTCGCGACCGACTCATCGGCCGCGATCGATTCACCGCGCGCAATTTTCGAGGATCGAAATACGATGAAGATCGAGCGACGCCACACGACCGCCGGCCAGTCTCCCTATGCGGATATCGAATTTCGCGCCGCGCGCAGCGAGATCCGCAACCCTGACGGCTCGGTGGTGTTCTCGCTCGAGAATATCGACGCGCCGGCCGATTGGAGCCAGGTCGCCGTCGACGTGCTCGCGCAGAAATATTTCCGCAAGGCCGGCGTGCCGGCGCGGCTGAAGCGCGTCGAGGAGCATGAGGTTCCGAGCTTCCTGTGGCGCTCTGTTCCCGACTCCGAGGCGCTCGCCCTTCTGCCCAAGGCGGAGCGCTATTCCTCCGAGACCTCGGCGCGCGAGGTGTTCGACCGTCTCGCCGGCGCCTGGGCCTATTGGGGCTGGAAGGGCGGCTATTTCGACACGGAGGAGGACGCCTCCGCCTTTCAGGACGAGCTGCGCTACATGCTGGCGCGCCAGATGGCGGCGCCCAATTCGCCGCAATGGTTCAACACCGGCCTACATTGGGCCTATGGCGTCGACGGCCCCAGCCAGGGTCATTTCTATGTCGACTACCAGACCGGCAAGCTGACCAAGTCCAAGACCGCCTATGAGCATCCGCAGCCGCACGCCTGCTTCATCCAGTCGGTGGAGGACGATCTCGTCAATGACGGCGGCATAATGGATCTTTGGGTGCGCGAGGCGCGCCTGTTCAAATATGGCTCCGGCACCGGCTCCAATTTCTCCAAGCTGCGCGGCGAGAAGGAGAAGCTCTCGGGCGGCGGCTCCTCCTCCGGCCTCATGTCCTTCCTCAAGATCGGCGACCGCGCGGCGGGCGCGATCAAATCCGGCGGCACCACGCGCCGCGCCGCGAAAATGGTGGTGGTCGATGTCGACCATCCCGATATCGAGGCCTTCATCGACTGGAAGGTGAAGGAGGAGGAGAAGGTCGCCTCGCTCGTCGCCGGCTCCAAGATCGTCAAGAAGCATCTGAAAGCCGTGCTGCGCGCCTGCGTCAATTGCGAGGGGCCGGGCTTCGATTGCTTCGACCCGGAGAAGAATCCGGCGCTGAAGCGCGAGATCAGAGCCGCGCGCCGCGCCGAGGTGCCGGACAATTACATCAAGCGCGTCATTCAATTCGCGCGTCAGGGCTATAAGGACATTTCCTTCGACACCTATGACACCGATTGGGACAGCGAGGCCTATCTCACCGTCTCCGGCCAGAACTCCAACAACACCGTGCGCGTCACCGACGAATTCCTGAAGTCGGTGGAGACGGATGGCGATTGGACGCTGACGCGCCGTCTCGACGGCAAGCCGTCCAAGACGCTGAAGGCTCGCGAATTGTGGGAGAAGATCGGCTATGCCGCCTGGGCCTCGGCCGATCCCGGCATTCAGTTCCACACGACGATCAACGACTGGCACACCTGCCCGGCCGGCGGCGCCATACGCGCCTCCAATCCGTGCTCGGAATATATGTTCCTCGACGACACCGCCTGCAATCTCGCCTCGCTGAACCTGCTGCAGTTCCGCGATCCGCAGACGAAACGCATCGACGTCGACTCTTATGAGCACGCTGTGCGGCTGTGGACCGTCGTGCTAGAAATCTCCGTGCTGATGGCGCAATTCCCTTCGCGGGAGATCGCGCAGCTGTCTTACGAATATCGCACGCTCGGCCTCGGCTACGCCAATGTCGGCGGCCTGCTGATGTCCTCCGGCATCGCCTATGACAGCGAGGCCGGCCGCGCGATCTGCGGCGCGCTTTCCGCGATCATGACCGGCGTCGCCTATCGCGCCTCGGCGGAAATGGCCAAGGAGCGCGGCCCCTTCTCGGGCTTCGAGGCCAATCGCGAAGCCATGCTGCGCGTCATTCGCAATCACCGCCGCGCCGCCCATGGCCAGCGCGCCGGCTATGAAGGACTCGCGACCGCGCCCGTGCCGCTCGACCACGCCGCCTGCCCCGATGCGGCGCTCATCGCCCGCGCGACCCGCGCCTGGGACGAGGCGCTCGCGCTCGGCGAGGAGCATGGCTATCGCAATGCGCAAGTCTCCGTCGTCGCGCCGACCGGCACGATCGGCCTCGTCATGGATTGCGACACCACCGGCATAGAGCCGGATTTCGCTCTGGTGAAATTCAAGAAGCTCGCCGGCGGCGGCTATTTGAAGATCGTCAATCGCGCCGCGCCGGAAGCTTTGCGCGCCCTCGGCTACAGAGAATCCGAGATCGCCGAGATCGAGGCCTACGCCGTCGGCCACGCCTCGCTCTCCAACGCCCCGGCGATCAACACGACCTCGCTGCGCGCGCGCGGCTTCACCGAGGAGAAGATCGAGACGGTGGAGAAGGCGCTCGCCTCCGCCTTCGACATCAAATTCGTCTTCAACAAATGGACGCTCGGCGCGGATTTCCTCACCGGCGCGCTGAAGGTTCCGGCGGCGGCGCTGGAAGATGCGAGCTTCGATCTGCTTACGCATCTCGGCTTCACGAGGCAGGACGTCGAGGCGGCCAATGTCCACATCTGCGGCGCGATGACTCTGGAAGGCGCGCCGCATTTGAAGGCGGAGCATTATCCCGTGTTCGATTGCGCCAATCCCTGCGGGCGCACGGGCAAGCGCTATCTGTCGGTGGAGAGCCACATCCGCATGATGGCGGCGGCGCAGCCCTTCATCTCGGGCGCGATCTCCAAGACGATCAACATGCCCAATGATGCGACCGTCGAGGATTGCGAGGCAGCCTATCTCCTGTCCTGGAAGCTCGCGCTGAAGGCCAACGCCCTCTATCGCGACGGCTCCAAGCTGTCGCAGCCGCTCTCCTCGCAGCTCGTCTCCGACGCGGACGACGAGGCGGAGGAAGTCGCCGAGGAGATCCTCTCCGCCAATGCGCCGGCGCGCGCGGCGGCGATCGCCGAACGCATCGTCGAGCGCGTGGTGCATCAAGTGGTGCGCGAGCGCGAGAAGCTGCCGGATCGGCGCAAGGGCTATACGCAGAAGGCGGCCGTCGGCGGCCATAAGGTCTATCTGCGCACGGGCGAATATGTGGACGGGCGCCTCGGCGAGATCTTCATCGACATGCACAAGGAAGGCGCCGCCTTCCGCAGCTTGATGAATAATTTCGCCATCGCCATCTCGCTCGGCCTGCAATATGGCGTGCCGCTCGAGGAATATGTCGACGCCTTCACCTTCACGCGCTTCGAGCCCGCGGGCTTCGTGCAGGGCAATGACGCGATCAAGAACGCAACGTCCATTCTGGACTATGTGTTCCGCGAGCTGGCGATCTCCTATCTCGGGCGCAACGACCTCGCCCATGTGTCGCCGGAGGATATCGGCCATGACGTGCTCGGCAAGGGCGAGCATGAGGGCAAGGCGCCAGAGAGCGCATCGTCGGTCGTCTCGAAAGGCCTGCTGCGCTCCAAGACGGATCGGCTGATGCTGGTGCGCGGCGGCGCGACGGCGCTGCGCGAGAATGTCACGGAAGAGGCGGAGCAGCCCTTGTCCGAGCTCGGCTGGACCGCGCCGACGCGCCCGGTGGAGAGCGTCGCCGACAAGCGCGCCGAAGCGCGGATGAAAGGCTATGTCGGCGAAGCCTGCCCCGAATGCGCGAATTTCACGCTCGTGCGCAATGGGACATGCCTGAAATGCGAGACCTGCGGCAGCACCACAGGCTGCAGCTGAGCGCAACGGCGTCGTCTGCTGAGTCGCGCTGATTTTCGAAATACGGCTCGGCGGCGAATCTTCGCATTCGCCGCCGAGTAGACAAAGACCACGCGCCGCTCACAAAGGCGCGTCTGGCACGCCATGCACATGGACGTCGCGGCCAGAGTGCTTGTTGAGAATCTCGACGGCGCTTTTCTCATGCGCCGCGTCGCGCGTGCGCGCCCATAGCAATATGCCGCCGCGATCCAGCTGCTCTTGCAGATATTGCGCGTGATGCTCGCCGATCAGCCTGGCGAAGAGCGCTCCGACCAACCCGCCGCCGCCGCCGGCGATAGCCGCCGCCGCGAGCGCGGCCGCCATGGTTCCGCCGCTCGCGAAGATCAGCCCCGCCGCTCCAATGGCGCCGATATAGCCGAGTCCGCCGACCAGCGCGCCTTGCGCCTCGCCGATCGACTCCGGCGAGATATACGAGCCGCGCGGAACATCGGCGTCGTCCGCCACATCCGCCGCCTTCTTATAGGCGTGGCCGAGTTTCGCATCGACGGTCTGCTCGCCGGCCATCAGGCTGATTTCGGCGAGATCGAAGCCCGATGTCTGCAATTCGTCAATCGCCTCCTGAAGCGCGTCGGCGGTGTCGAACACGCCGACAGCCTCGCGAACTTGGCTGGTCTCCTCGCCGGACGCCATGACTGTCTCCTCATATGCTCGTGCGATATAGATAGTCGCGGGTGAGCGGCACGGCGTCGATGCGCCTCGCCAGCTGAATGTGGAAGTCGACGAGCCCGGAATGCCGGAACCCCGCCTCGCAGCTCGCGAGATAGAACTCCCACATGCGGCAGAAGCGATCGTCGTAGATCTCCGCTATGCGCGACCAATTGTCCTTGAAGCGTCGTCGCCACATGCGCAGCGTGTCGGCGTAATGGAGGCGCAGAATCTCTATGTCGGTCGCATAGAGGCCGGCGCGCTCGATCGCCGCGCTGATCTCCGAGAGAACGGGCGCCTGGCCGCCGGGAAAAATATATTTCTCGATCCATGGGTTGCCGGCGCCCGGCCCGGCGGCGCTGCCCGTGGTGTCGACCAGCGCGACGCCATCCTCGACGAGAAGCGCGCGCAGCTTCTCGAAATATTCGCAATAGCGGCCATATCCGACATGCTCGAACATGCCGACCGATATGATCCGGTCATAATGTTCGGTCTCCTCGCGATAATCCTGCACAGCGAACCGAACGCGATTGTCGAGACCCGTCTCACGCGCGCGTTTTTGTGCATAGTCGCATTGCGCCTGCGAGAGGGTGAGGCCCGTCACCTCGACATCGGCGACGCGCGCGAGATAGAGCGCGAGCCCGCCCCAGCCGCATCCGATATCGAGCACGCGCTGGCCGCGCCGCAGCAGCAGCTTGGCGGCGATATGGGCGAGCTTTTGCTCCTGCGCCTGCTCGGCCAAGTCCTCCCGCGTCAGATAATAGGCGCAGGAATATTGACGCCCGGAATCGAGAAACAGCGCATAGAGCTCATCGGAGAGATCGTAATGCGCGCGAATCTCGTCCGGCGCGGCGCTCGGCGAATTGCTGCGCGCGAGGCGCTTCTGCATGCGTCGCGCCATGGCGCCGGCGCGCCACGGCCAATGGCCGTAGCCTTGGCCGAAATTGGCGAAGCACAAGTCGAAGAAATCGTAGATATCGCCGCTCCCTATGACGAAGGAGCCGTCCATATAGGCTTCGCCGAGAGCGATATCGGGCGCTAGCGCCAGCTTTTGCGCGAGATTGCGATCCTTGATCTCGACCGTCACCTCCGGCGCGCCGCGCCCGAAGCGGCGCACGCCGGCGTCCGGCCCGACGAGCGTCAGCGAGCCCGCTGCGATGGTTCTCGTCAAGAGCCGTTCGAGCGAAAACAGCGCTGTCATTTGCGACGTCCGGCTGGAGTTCGGCAAAGCGCCGAAACCTCAGATATCGCCGTGCGCCCATGCTTCAATATGCGGGCATGGCCACGCCGCCGCGCCGCCGGCCCGTGCGTTCACGCACATCGCCGCGATCCGGCGCGGGCCATTGTGAGCAGGTCGCTCACCGGCCCCGGTCTCTCAGACCAGCCACAGCGGCAGAGTGTGGAATTCCTCCTCTCGACCTTCTCCTGAGCCTTTTTCGAGCCGCCCCATCGCGGGGCGGCTTTTTTTTGCGCCGGCGGCGGGATGAAGCCCGGCCGGCCCTGCGCGCCGTTTCTTGCATGGGCGTCTCTGCATGGACGACCCTGCGCCGCAGGCGAGGGCTGATGCGTAAGAGGAGATCGACTTGGCCGAGGAACCGAAATTCACCCGCGAGCGCCCCAAGACGGTCGGCGAGCTGATCGAGGCCTTGCAGAAACTGCCCGCGGCCGCGCGCGTCTTGGTCCATGGCGAGGACGACAGCCTCTATGACTGCGGCGCGCCCATGATCGAGCTGGTGATGCTCAATCGATACCCCGACAGCAAGGACCATCTCGGCCCGCACAGGCTGTCGAGCGGCATGGACGCCGATAAGGCGATCGGCGTCGTCATCATCAATGACGCGAATCGGGAGTGGTGAGGGAAGCGCAGCGAATTAACGAAGCGCGCGGAATTTTCCGAGGGCCGGCCGTGGCGCGGCCCTCGTCGCAGCAGCCCTAGGCTCGGCGATCAGACGCCGCGCCGCCTCTCTCAATAAGCGCGCGAATCGCGCAGCACCATCATCATGGTGCGGAATATGATGCCGACGTCGAGTAGAAGCGTCCAATTGTCGATGTAATAGAGGTCGCAGTCCACGCGGTTGCGCAGCTTATCCAGCGTGTCCAGCTCGCCGCGGAACCCTTCGACTTGCGCCCAGCCGGTCATGCCCGGCTTCACCCTGTGGCGCACGGCGTAATATTCGACCAGCTCCTCGAGATTGCGCCCGTCGGTCTTGGTGGCCAGCGCATGCGGACGCGGGCCGACGATCGACATATCCCCGAGGATCACATTGATCAATTGTGGCAGCTCGTCGATGCTCGAGCGCCGGATGAGACGCCCTATGCGCGTCACGCGCGGATCGCCGCGACTGGTCTGAACGGTGGCGTGCGCATCGGTCTTCTCGGCGAACATGGAACGAAATTTCCACAATTCGAAAATGCGGCCGTTGAAGCCGACGCGCTGCTGTCGAAAGAAGATCGGACCAGGGGAGTCGATCCTGATCGCCAGCGCGGTCGCCGCCATCAGCGGCGCCAGCAGAATGAGAGCGCATGAGGCGAGAGCAATGTCCTCGAGGCGCTTGAACCAGAGGCTCCAGCCGTGAATCGGCTCCTCAATTCCACAAAAGGAGATGCGGTCGCCGAATTTCGCGACGCCGACGACATCCGCCAGCACGCGCCGATCCGCAGGCAGGACGAACACGCGCGTGGAGAGATGCCGCAGCATGTCGAGATTGCGCAGAACATTCGGTATCTCGGCCCAGGGCGCTGCGAGATAGACATGGTCGATCTCGTCCTGGACGATGCGATCCGACAAATCCGCGAGCTCGGCGAGATCGGCGTATTTGGCGTAGCCGACCACGACCTCCTCATTGCGGGTCTCACCCTCGATCTCGCGCGGATGCAGCGGGTCGCAGAGCACGCCGACCGAGAGCGCGCGATGGACGAAGGCGCTTTCCGCCAGCGCCTCGCGGATGCGCCTCAAGATCAAGGCGCGCGCGGCGACCGCGATCGCCGTGCTCGACCCGGCCCAAGAGAAGAACCAGAGGCGCGAATAGCTCTCCGCCGATTTCGTCGCCGCGGCGATGCAGATCATCAAGGCGAAAGTGGCGAGAAAGGAAAGCGTCGCGCGCCGCAGCACATGTCGGCGATCGAGCACGCTCGAGGTCCGATAGACCTCGAAAATATGCGCCAATCCGAACTGCAGGGAGGCGGCGAAGAAAATCGCCCAGATTTGCCACTCCTGCGGCGACGCCCCTGCCGATCCGCCGGGAAGCCCCACGCATGCGAAGCCCGCGACGATCAGAGTGAAAATGTCGAAGGCGGCAAATCCGGCAGAAAAATTATGGAGCGAAATTCGTTTCGACTTGCGAGTCGATCTGCGGGACCACACGACGTCCCGCGAGTCGCAGAAATCCAACCACATACTAGTCAACCCCGAAAATATTCGGAAGTAATGTAGCTTAATTTTCTGTCAATGCAAGTCGCGCATATGCTCTGTTTCGAGACAGATGCGTTCAGTCCAGCAAGGCGGCGACATGATCGCCGAGCGCCAACGCCGAGGTGAGTCCCGGGCTCTCTATGCCGAACAGGCAGACCAGCCCCGCGAGGCCGTGATCGGCCGGGCCGAGAATGCGAAAATCCGCCGCGGGCGCGCCCGGCCCGGTCAGCTTGGGCCTTATTCCGGCATAGTCGGGAACGAGCCTCTCGGCCGGCAGCTGCGGCCAGTAGCGACGAATGCGCGCCTCGAAATCGGCGCGGCGCGCGGCCGAGACGCGATAATCTTCGGCGTCGATCCATTCCACATCCGGTCCGAAACGCATGCGGCCGGCGAGATCCAATGTGACATGGACGCCGAGCCCGCCATCGATGGGAGCGGGATAAATCAGCCGCGTGAAGGGCGCGCGGCCGGAAAAGGCAAAATAGCTGCCCTTGGCGAGGATCAGCGGCGGTATAGCCGCCGGATCGAGCCCCGCTATGGCGGCGGCGACCGCCTGGGCGCGCAGCCCCGCGGCCACGACGAGAAGCTCGGCCTCCACCACGCCCGCATCGACGCCGCCGAAGCGAATGCGCCAGAGGTCGCCGATCCGCTCGGCTCCCGGAACCGGCGTCGCCAGAGCGATCGCGCCGCCGTGATCCTCGATCTCGCCGCGAAGCGCCAGCATCAGCCCGGGCGCGTCTATGACGCCGGTCTCGGCGCTGAGCAGCGCCGCTGCGCAAGAGAGCGCCGGCTCCAGCCGTCGCGCCTCGGCAGCGCTACAGGCGGCGAGGCCTTCGACGCCATTGGCGCGCCCATTCGCCAGCAGAGCGTCGAGCTTTTCCTCCTCGCCCGGCTCCGTCGCGACGATCAGCTTGCCGAGCCGGCGATGCGCGACGCCATGGCTCTGCGCGAAAGCATAGAGCGCGCGCCGCCCTTCGACGCAGAGCCGATGGCGCAGGCTGCCGGTCGGATAATAGAGCCCGGCGTGGATCACCCCGCTATTGCGGGAGGAGACGCCGCCGCCGATGGCAGGGCCGGCCTCGGCGACGATGACCTCATGGCCCTGCGACGCGAGGCTGCGGGCGACCGCGAGCCCGACCACGCCGGCGCCGACGATCAATGCGCGCGCCATGGGCTTCCTCTCGGCCGACGCTCACGCTCCGCCGGCTTCGGCCGGTTGCGGGGTCTGGCTCCTTGGGATAGTGCATCTGCGACACGCTTTTTGAAAGAAGAAGAGAGCCGCCCATGCCGCCGTTCCGCTCCCGCACCACCACTCATGGACGCAATATGGCGGGCGCGCGCGGCCTGTGGCGCGCCACCGGCATGAAGGATGATGATTTCGGCAAGCCGATCATCGCCGTCGCCAATTCCTTCACCCAATTCGTGCCCGGCCATGTGCATCTGAAGGATCTCGGCCAGCTCGTCGCGCGCGAGATCGAGAAGGCCGGCGGCGTCGCCAAGGAGTTCGACACGATCGCGGTCGATGACGGCATCGCCATGGGCCATGACGGAATGCTCTATTCCCTGCCCTCGCGCGAGATCATCGCCGACAGCGTCGAATATATGTGCAACGCCCATTGCGCCGACGCTCTCGTCTGCATCTCCAATTGCGACAAGATCACGCCCGGCATGCTGATGGCCGCGCTGCGGCTGAACATCCCCGCCATTTTCGTCTCCGGCGGCCCGATGGAGGCCGGCAAGGCCGTGCTGCATGGCGAGAGCCACGCGCTCGACCTCGTCGACGCCATGGTCGCGGCCGGCGACGACAAAGTGAGCGACGCCGATGTCGAGGTGATCGAGCGCTCGGCCTGCCCGACCTGCGGCTCCTGCTCCGGCATGTTCACGGCCAATTCGATGAACTGCCTCGCCGAGGCGCTCGGCCTCGCTCTGCCAGGCAATGGCACTGTGCTGGCGACGCACGCCGATCGCGAGCGCCTCTTCGTCGAGGCCGGCCATCTCATCGTCGATCTCGCCCGCCGCTGGTACGAGCAAGATGACGCCAGCGTGCTGCCGCGCTCCATCGCAAAGTTCGAAGCTTTCGAGAACGCCATGACGCTCGACATCGCCATGGGCGGCTCCACCAATACGGTGCTGCATATTCTCGCCGCCGCCTATGAGGCGGAAGTCCCCTTTACGATGGCGGACATCGACCGCCTGTCGCGGCGCGTGCCGGTCCTGTGCAAGGTCGCGCCCAGCGTGCCGGACATTCACCTCGAGGATGTGCATCGCGCCGGCGGCATTTACGCCATTCTCGGCGAGCTGGCGCGCGCCGGCCTGCTGCATACCGATCTGCCGACCGTGCATGCGACGACGCTCGGCGAGGCGCTCGCGCGTTGGGACGTGCGCGTCTCTAATAGCGAGAGCGTCGCGACTTTCTACCGCGCCGCGCCGGGCGGCGTGCCGACGCAAGTGGCCTTCAGCCAGAGCCGCCGCTTCGACGCGCTCGATCTCGACCGCGAGAAAGGCGCCGTGCGCGATGCGGACCACGCTTTCTCCAAGGACGGCGGACTCGCGGTTCTCACCGGCAATCTGGCGCTCGACGGCTGCATCGTGAAGACGGCGGGCGTCGACGATTCCATTCTGAAATTCGCCGGTCCGGCGCGCGTCTTCGAGAGCCAGGACGCCGCGGTCGATGCGATCTTGAATGGCAGAATCGTCGCCGGCGATGTGGTGGTGATCCGCTACGAAGGTCCGCGCGGCGGCCCCGGCATGCAGGAGATGCTCTATCCGACGAGCTATCTGAAGTCGAAGGGCCTCGGCAAAGCCTGCGCGCTCATCACCGACGGGCGTTTCTCCGGCGGCACTTCGGGCCTCTCCATCGGCCATGTCTCGCCGGAGGCGGCCGAGGGCGGCCTCATCGGTCTGGTGAAGGAAGGCGACAAGATCGAGATCGACATTCCGGCGCGCTCCATCCGCCTCGCCGTTTCCGAGGACGAGCTGGCGAAGCGCCGCGCGGCGGAAGACGCGCGCGGCAAGGACGGCTGGAAGCCGGCCAAGCGCGCGCGCAAGGTCTCGAAGGCTCTGCGCGCCTATGCGGCGATGACGACCAGCGCCGCGCGCGGCGCCGTGCGCGAGGTTCCAGGGGAGTGAATGAGTTCGACAGACTTCTCTCATGAGATGAGACATGGCGGCATATTCGGAAAAGGCGCAGCCATTTCTCGATGCGATCGCAGATGCGGTCTTCAATTCGATCACCGTTCGCGATTGGCTCATCCGAGGAACGCGAGCGCAAGCGCATTACGCAGGCGCTCCCGTTTTAATCGACGAGCAGCGCGCGGTTCGGTGGCGCAAAAAGCCGACGATACAGCCATTCTGGGCCAACTATCATTGCGGAAAGGACGACCGTTGCACATGTCGCATCGCCGGGAGCAGATCTTTGGAATCGGATGCCATCTTCTTTTTTCGAAATACTCTCGGCCATACCTTGGCTCTGCACGTCGAGTATAAGCATCCGAACGAACCGTTCCGTCCTGGCCAGCCGGAAGGCTACCCGCTCAGGGCCGCATGTTTTACTAAGACTCATTCGCAACGCCCGTCGCTGAATGCCCATGACGATTGGATAGCCATCCTATTTTGCGGAGATGAAACACTCCGCGACAGCAGATCGAGAAATTTCGACCGCGTCATCACACATTCCGAGGCACGCGGCATGATTCCGTCATACCCAAGATAGGCGCGCAGAAAATATCGCTTTTGGCCCGTAACGTTTCATGAAGCGGCTCGCTCTTGCCGCGTCACTCCCCGCTCACCCATTCGATCTCGCATCCGGCGCCCGGCCCCTGCGCCAAGCGCTCCGCGAGAAAGGCCGAGATCGCCCGCGCCTCCTCCTCGAAAGTGAAGGGCGGATTGACGACGAGAAGGCCGGTGCTGCGCAGCTTGGTGTCCGCCTCGGCGCCGCCGACGCACAGATCGAGACGCAAAATCTTCTTCACGCCGCTGGAGCGCAAGGCGCCGATCAGCCAGCGCTGCTCCGCCGCATCCTTGATCGGCCGCCACAGCGCATAAATCCCCGTCGGCCATTTGCGATGCGCGTCGAGAAAGGTCTTCAGCATGCGCTCGGTCTCGTCGCGCTGCTCGAAGGGCGGATCGATGAGCACGAGCCCGCGCCGCTCCTTCGGCGGCACGAAGGCGGAGAGACCGACATAGCCGTCGAGATGAATGGCCTTCACGCGCTTGTCGCGCGCAAAGCGCGTCTGCAGCGCGTCGAAAGCGTCCGGCCGCAATTCGCAGAAGACGGCGCGATCCTGCGGGCGCATGAAGCGCATCGCGATCAGCGGCGAGCCGGGATAGAGCGCCGGCCGCCCCTCGGCGCCGAGCGGGCCGACGATATCGAGATAGGGCGCGAGCAGATCGCGCAGCCGCGCATCGGCGCCGGAGAGATCGGCGAGCCGGCCTATGCCGCCGCGCCACTCGCCCGTGCGCTCGGCCGCATCGGCGGAAAGATCATAGGCGCCCTCCCCCGCATGCGTGTCGATGACGCGAAACGGCGTCTCCTTGCGCGTGAGATAGAGGAGAAGCCGCGCCAGCAGCGCATGCTTGAACACATCGGCGAAATTGCCGGCATGAAACCCATGGCGATAATTCATCGTCTACAAGGGCGCCGGCACGGAGATTTCGCCGGAGCGGCAAGCGCCGCGCGCGATCTCGGGACAGGGACGGAACTCGCGCAGATCGCGCGAGAAGCAGATGCGCACATCCTGCAGCGCGCCCTTGCGGCAGGTGACGGCGAGCATGCCCGGCCGCAGCCGCGGATTGGCGGCGATGAAGGCGCGCTGAATATCGAGCGGCGCAAAGCTCTGCGCCTGCCGCGGCCGCTCGAGCGGCGCCGGTATGGTCACGCTCTGCGTCGCGCGGCGCACGTCGAGGAAATAATCGGTCGGGCTCTTGCCCGAGCAACGGCCATGCTTGCGCCATTCGTGCCGCGCCAGGCCTTCATCGGGGTAGACGCCGGCGACATGCTCTAGCGCCATGCGCGAGGGCGTCGCGGCGCCGTCGCAATCGCTCGGAAAGCCATGCTCATATTGCGGCCACAGGCCATGAGTGACGAAGCCTTTGCCGAGGCCGGGCTCGCATTGCGCGCGATACTCGCGGCCGCCGCCGCTCTCGCAGAAGGCTGGCGACCAGGAGAGCGTCAGCACATAGAAGTCGAAGCCGCCGGCGCCACGCGCCTCCGCCGGATCGATCGCCGCGCTCCGCTCCGGGTCCGCCATGACGCCGATCGGCGCGAAAAGCGACAGGAGCGCCAGGACGGCGCCGACGAGGGTCGTTTGCTTGAACATGCGCCCGCTCCGAAAAAGCCCGGATGCGGATTGATGCCGGAGCGTGAGGCGTCGCGTCAAGCGGCGGTTCGGCGAAAGCCGACGGGCGTTGACGTAACCTACTTATTCACTAGGATAATGGGACGACGTCACGGAGAAACGCCACGTGCCGAGCGCAATTCGCACGCTCTTCGCCGCAATGGCGCTGCTCGGGCTCGCCGAAGCGGCGCGGACCGAGCCGGCGCGCGCCGCGACGATCGACGGCCAAGACGGCGCGGCGTCCGGGCGTCCCGACATCAGGAGCATCAAGATGAGCGAAGAATTGCGCTATCAGATCCGGCTGAACATCAGCGACGACTACGCCGAGCTCGCCCGCACCGATCCGCAGAACGCCGCTCTCGCGCCGATCGCCGCGATTTTGGCCAAGCATCACGCCGCGCTGAGCAATCAATTCGACGCTTTCGCCCATTATGTCGCCGAGGCGGAGAAACAGGGCGTCGAACATTTTCCGCTCTACAAATGGACCAAGGCGACGATCGAAGACCCGGTCAAGAAAGCCAAGCACGTCAAATCCTTCTCCCTTTATGTCGAAGGCGAGGAGGTCTATCCGAAGGCCGCTGCGGACGCGCTCGAAGCCGATCTCACGCCCTTCGTCGGCGGCGGCGTCGTGGAGAAGCTTTCCAAGCACGACACCGATCCGGCGCATAATCCGCAAGCGCCCGCGCATTTACGATAATAGCGCGAGCGCAGCCGCTAACGGCGAAGCGATCCGCCCCGCGCGTCTCAGCGCGGCGCCGGATCGCTTTGACGCCGGGGCCGCGCTATATTGGCGATATGCGCAGCCTCTCCCGCACCCTCGGCCTTTTCGCGATTCTTTTCCTCGCGCTGCTCTTTAGCGGTGTGGACAGCGCGCGGGCGCAGGACCCGGTCGGGGATTTCTTTCAAGGGCTGTTCGGCGGCCGCCCACGCGCCCATTCGGAGGCCCGCCCGGCTGCGCGCGAGACCGGCCGCATGCGCCGGCTGGTGCCGCATCGCGAATATAGCGCGCCCGCCTATTGGCACGGCCAGAGCAAGGCGGCCAAGAAGGACAAGACGCAAAAGCCCGAGGACCCCAACGCCCCGCCGCCCTTCCAGGTGGCGGTGATCGGCGACAGCCTGGGCCAAATGCTGGCCGACGGCTTGGACGAGGCCTATTCGGACCGCGCCGACATTCGCATCCTGCACCGGGCGAAGGACAGCACGGGCCTGGTGCGCGAGGATTATTTCGATTGGCCGAAGGCCGCGCGCGAGCTACTCGCCGGCGGCGACAAGATCGACATGGCCGTCATCATGATCGGCTCCAATGATCGTCAGGCCATTCACGAGGGCGCGGAGACGATCGAGACCTTGTCGCCGCGCTGGCGCGAGCGCTACGCCCAACGGGTGGAGACTGTGCGCGCGGCGTTTCGCGAGAAGAAGATTCCGCTGGTTTGGGTCTCTCTGCCCGTCACCAAGAGCGAGCATTTCGCCGCCGATATGGCGAAGCTCAACGACATCTACCGCCAGGCGGCGGCGCAGGACAGCGCGGCTTTCATCGATATTTGGGAGGCCTTCGCCGATGAGCGCAACCAATACCAGGCCTTCGGCCCGGATATAAACGGGCGCATCGTCAAGCTGCGGTCGGCGGACGGCGTCCATTTCACCGATGTCGGCGCGCGAAAGCTCGCCCATTTCGTCGAGGGCGAGATCAAGCGGCTCTTCGACGCGCGCCATCCGACGCCCGACGCCGCGCCGGCGGAAGCCGCCCTGCCCCCGGCCGAGGAAACGCCGCCCGCAGAGGCCGCCGTCGTCGCCCCGCCGGTCCAGATCATCGCGCCGAGCGGCCCGGCTCCCGCGGTCGCGCCCACTCTGCCGGCGGATCGGCCGGCGATCGGCCAGACGCAGTCGCTGACGAGCGCCGCCGTCGCGGCGGACGGCGAGCTGGCGCGGCGCGTGAAATCCCCCTCCACGACGGGAGAGGCCCAAGCCGCCGCGGCGCGCGCGCTCGTCGATCATATTTTCGTCGAGGGCGGCGAGCAGCCGAGCCAGCCCGGCCGCGCCGATGATTTCTCCTGGCCGCGAGGCGGCGCCAAGGTCACGCCGGTCTCCGCGCCGACGCCTGCGCAGGCTTCGACCCCGGAGCCCGCCGTCGCCCCCTCCGCCGCCGAGACGCGCTGAGCGGGACGGTTCGCTCAAAACGCGCGGAAACCGTCAATTCCGCATTCAATTCGTCTCGAATGAAGCGCGCTGGCGAAGCGGCCTCGAGGGAACAGGCGCGCCGGCGGCGCATTTTTCTCCCGCTCGAAAGGCCCGAGGGCCTCGAAGGGAGTATCCATCATGTATTTTCGTCGTTCGTCTCTTTCTGTCGCACTCGCGCTGGGCTTCGGCTGCGCTGCGCCCGCCGCGCAGGCTTTCGAAAACCCGTTCGCCTTTCTATTCAGCGGACGCTCGGCGGCGGCGAGCGCCCCGTCCTCTTCCGAGGGCCAGCTCTCCGGCGAATATTCCTCGACGCGCTCGGTCGTCGCCGATCCGACCCGCCAGCGGCCGGGAACGGTCACCGTCGACACGCAGAATCGCGTTCTCTATCTGTCGATGAACGATGGCCAGGCGATGCGCTATGGCGTCGGCGTCGGCCGTCCGGGCTTCACCTGGCGCGGCCATACGCATATCGGCCGCAAGGAGGCCTGGCCGGCTTGGACGCCGCCTTCCGCCATGCTGCACCGCCGCCCCGATCTGCCGCGCCATATGAGCGGCGGAGCCAATAATCCGCTCGGCGCGCGCGCCATGTATCTCTATTCGGGCGGCCGCGACACCATGTTCCGCATCCATGGCTCGAACGAGCCCTGGACGATCGGCCATGGCGTCTCTTCCGGCTGCATCCGCATGCTGAACGGCGACGTCAGCGACCTCTATAGCCGCGTGAAGGTCGGCACGCAGGTCCACGTCCTCTGACGAGAAACGCCGGCGGCTCGTCTCGCGACGAGCGCCGGCGTCTTATTTTCGGCTCGGTCGCGTCAGCCGACGCAATTGGCGTTGGTCAGGCCGGAGATGATGACCTGCGCGACGACCCAGACGCCGATCAAAATCCAGGCGATACGCGTTTTCTTCTGCCCATAGAGATAGGCGCCGCCGATCGGCATGGCGAGCAGCGCATAGGGCAGAGCCGAATTTCCGATATTCTCGCAGAACCACAAGGCCGTGGGCATGTTTTCCTCACCTCGGTAGATTTGTTTCGCCCATCAGGAAGGCGTCCACCGAGGCGGCGCACTGCCGGCCCTCGCGGATCGCCCATACGACAAGCGATTGCCCGCGCCGCATGTCTCCGCACGCGAAGACTTTTTCGCGTGACGATCGATAGGATTTGACGTCGGCGGCCACATTGCCGCGCGGGTCCAGCGTGACCGCGAGCTTTTCCAGCAGGCCCTCGCGGACCGGCGAGACGAAGCCCATGGCCAGCAGCACGAGATCGGCCTTCAGCGTGAACTCGCTGCCAGGAATGGCGGCCAGCTTGCCATCGACGCGCTCGCAGCGCAGGCCGGTGACGGCTCCGTCGGCGCCGATGAACTCGCGCGTCATCACCGCGAATTCGCGGGTCGACCCCTCGTCATGGGAAGAGGAGGTGCGCAGCTTCAGCGGCCAGTCCGGCCAGGTGACGAGCTTGGCTTCCTTCTCCGGCGGGCGCGGCATGATCTCGAGCTGCGTCACCGAAAGCGCGCCCTGGCGCACCGATGTGCCGATGCAGTCCGAGCCCGTGTCGCCGCCGCCGATGACGACGACATGCTTGCCGGAGGCGAGGATCGGCTCATTGGTGACGAGCGGCTCGCCTGAGACGCGGCGGTTCTGCTGCGGCAGGAAATCCATGGCGAAATGCACGCCGCGCAGATCGCGCCCCGGAATGGAAAGATCGCGCGGCTGCTCGGAGCCGCCGGAGAGGATCACGGCGTCATGCTCGGCGACGAGCTTCTCCGCCTCGAGATCGACGCCGACATGCACATTATAGTGGAAGGCCACGCCTTCCGCCTCGAGCTGCGCCACACGGCGGTCGATGAGATGCTTCTCCATCTTGAAGTCGGGAATGCCGTAGCGCAGCAGGCCGCCGGCCTTGGCGAACTTCTCATAGACATGCACGTCATGGCCGACGCGCGCCAGCTGCTGCGCGGCGGCGAGCCCGGCCGGGCCGGCGCCGACGACGGCGATGCGCTTGCCGGTCTTGGTCTTCGGCGGCTCGGGCGAAATCCAGCCCGCCTCGAAGCCGCGGTCGACGATCGCACATTCGATCGTCTTAATCGTGACCGGCTGGTCGACGAGATTCAGCGTGCAGGAGGCCTCGCAGGGCGCAGGGCAGACGCGGCCGGTGAACTCCGGAAAATTATTGGTGGAGTGGAGATTGGCCAGCGCGCGGCGCCAGTCGCCGTGATAGACGAGGTCGTTCCAGTCGGGGATCTGATTATTGACCGGACAGCCATTGTGGCAGAACGGAATGCCGCAATCCATGCAGCGCGCCGCCTGATTGCGGGTCGCCTCCTCGGAGAGGGCGATGACGAATTCGTCATAATGGCGGATACGGTCGGCGGCCGGCTTATATTTGCGGTCCTGCCGGTCGACTTCCAGAAACCCCGTGACCTTTCCCATGCCTCGCCAACCCCTCGGCCCGTCGTATCAATGGTGCCTTCGAGGGATTTTTTACCACGAAGACGCGTAGGACACGAAGCAAATCGTCTCGGATATCGCTTTCCCGACTCGTCCGCCGGCTCGCGAATGTCTCTCCGCGCGCGCTTTTACGCGGCGAAGCTCAGGCGGCGGCCGCTTTCGGATCGACTTCGCGCGTGTAGTCTTCGATCAGCGTGCGCGAGATCGCGCTCGGCGTGAAGCGATAGGGACCGGCCTCCGCGACCGGCGTGACCTCGGCGCCCGTGCCGCAGATGAAGCACTCGCTGAACTCCGGCAGCTCGTCCGGCATGATGCGGCGCTCGACCACCTCAATCCCGCGGCGGCGGGCGAGATCGATGACCGTGCGGCGCGTGATGCCGTCGAGGAAGCAATCGGCGATGGGGGTGTGCAGCACGCCGTCTTTCACGAAGAAGATATTGGCGCCGGTGCATTCGGCGACGCGGCCCTGCCAGTCGAGCATCAGAGCGTCAGCGTAGCCGCGGCGCTCGGCGCGATGCTTGGAGATGGTGCAGATCATATAGAGGCCGGCCGCCTTGGCCAGCGAGGGCGCAGTCTGCGGATCGGGCCGGCGATAATCGGCGACGTCGAGGCGAATGCCCTTCATCTTGGTGGCCACGTCGAACATGCTCGGCCAGTCCCACACGGCGATCGCGACATTGATCGTCGAATTCTGCGCGGCGACGGCCATCATCTCGCTGCCGCGCCAAGCCACCGGCCGCACATAGCAGCTGTCGAAGCCATTGGCCTTCACCACCGCGGCCTTGGCGGCGTCGAGCTCGGCGACGCTATAGGGAATCTCGAAATCGAGGATCTGCGCGGAACGCTTGAAGCGCTCGGAATGCTCGGTCGATTTGAAGATCACGCCGCCATAGGCGCGCTCGCCCTCGAACACGCTGGAGCCATAGTGCAGCCCATGCGAGAGAACGTGGAGCTTGGCGTCGCGCCAGGGGATGAGCGCGCCATTGAACCAGATGTAGCCGTCGCGCTGGTCGAAAGGCAAAACCGACATCCGACACTCCGATGAGGTCAAGGGCGAAAAAGAAGGGAGCCGTCCCATGCGGCGGCCGGTCTCGAGCCGGCCTTCTCCAAACCACTAGCCATCGGTCAGAAATATGTCAATATAGCTGACGTATAAGTTCAGGACGATCGAGCGGCGCCGGAGGGAGCGTTTCACCCTCCCATTCAGAGGGCGGGCTTCCGAGCGCCCTGTCCAGGGCATGGTTCACGGCTTTTTCGCTTCCACCGACATATAGCGGTTCCCGACGTGAAAGCATCCATTGAACGCAAGCCATTGCGCCCGACCTCGACGCAGGCGCTCGTCGGACGCGAGCCTGCGCCCGAGAGCGAACCCATGTTCGATCTCATCGAGCTGTTCTTCTTCGCCTATCGCGATTTCGTCGGCGACGCCGACCGGCTGCTCGAGAATTACCAATTCGGCCGCGCCCATCACCGCGTTCTGCATTTCGTCTATCGCCGCCCCGGCCTCGCCATCGCCGCCCTGCTCGATATTCTGAAAATCACCAAGCAGAGCCTCAACCGCGTGCTCAAGCAATTGCTCGACGCCGGCTTCGTCGAGGCGCGCGAGGGCGCGACCGATCGCCGCCAGCGCCTCCTCTTTCCGACGGCCAAGGGCGCACGTCTCGCCCAGGAGCTGGCGACGCTGCAATCGGAGCGCTTTCGCCGCGTCTTCGGCGAGTTGCCGCCGGAGGCGCGCGAGACGACCGTCGATTTTCTGCTGGCCATGGTCAACGCGCCGGACCGCGAGAAAGTGCGCGCCCATCTGCCGCCGCGCCGGCGCCGGCGGCCGCTCACCGAAGACGACGCCGCATGAGCGCGCCGGCGCCGCAGACCGCGGCCGAGCCCGGCCCGCATATTCTCGTCGTCGACGACGACAGGCGCATACGCTCGCTGCTGTCGCGCTATCTCGCCGCGCAGGGCTATCTGGTCAGCGCCGCCGGCGACGCCGCCCAGGCGCGCGCGCGGCTCGCGGACATGACCTTCGACCTCATCGTCCTCGATGTGATGATGCCCGGCGAGAGCGGACCGGAATTCGCGCGCAAATTGCGTAGCGAGGCGGAGCCGCTGCGCTCCTCCCCCATTCTCATGCTGACCGCGCGCGGCGAGACGGCCGATCGCGTGGCCGGGCTGGAGGCCGGCGTCGATGATTATCTCGCCAAGCCCTTCGAGCCGCGCGAACTGTCGTTGCGCATCGCCAGCATTCTGCGCCGCGCCGGCCGAGCCGCCCGCCCTACCCCGGCGGCCGCGAGCGTGCGTTTCGGCGCCTTTGGCTTCGATCTCGAAAAGGGCCGATTGCGCGAGCATGATCGAATCGTCCATTTGACGACTCGCGAAGAGGAGATTCTGCGCGTGCTGGCGATGAATGCGGGCGAGATCGTTTCACGGCAGAGGTTGGCGCAGCGCCTCGTCAATGGCAAAGTCGAGAGCGCCGGCGAACGCAGCGTCGATGTCGAGGTGGCGCGGCTGCGCCGCAAGCTCGAGAGCGACGCGCAAGGCCCGCGCCATTTGCAGACGATCCGCGGCCGCGGATACAGGCTGTGGGCGGACGCCGTCATCGGACCGGACGAGGAATACGGAAAAGCGCAATGACATCAGCCCTCCCCGCCGCGCTCGACGCCCCGCGCCAGCTCTGGCGGCGCTTCGCCGGCTGGCTGCACGAGCGCATGCCCAAAGGCCTCTACGCCCGCTCGTTGCTGATCGTGATTCTACCGATCGTGCTGCTGCAATCGGCGGTCGCCTATTTCTTCATGGAGCGGCATTGGCAGGCGGTGACGTCTCGCCTCTCCGCCGCCGTGGCGCGCGATGTGGCGGCGCTGATCGATTTCTACGAGGCCTTTCCCAAGGATGAGCATCGCGACATCATCCAGCGCATCGCCGGCGAGGATTTGAGCATAGACGTTCATTTCCTGCCCAAGGAGCCGCTGCCGCCGCCCGCCGCCAAGCCCTTCTTCTCGCTGCTCGACCATACGCTGTCGCGGGAATTGTCGCTGCGCCTGCAGCGCCCCTTCTGGATCGACACGGTGGGGCGCTCCAACATCGTGGAAATCAGAGTCGCGCTCGACGATTCGGTGATGCGCCTGCTCGCGCATCGCACCCAGGCCTATGCGTCGAACTCGGAAATCTTCTTCATCTGGACCGTGATCGCGTCTCTGGTCATCATCGCCATCGCCACCTCCTTCCTGCGCAATCAGATCCGTCCGATTCTGCGCCTCGCCCGCGCGGCGGAGGAATTCGGCAAGGGCCGCGAGGTCGCCTTCAGCCCACGCGGCGCGCGCGAGGTGCGGCAGGCCGGCGCCGCATTTTTGGAGATGAAGCGCCGCGTCGAGCGCGCCATGGAGCAACGCACCACCATGCTCAATGGCGTATCGCATGATCTGCGCACCATCATCACGCGCTTCAAGCTGTCGCTCGCCCTCATCGGCGAGACGGCGGAGACGGCCGAGATGAAAAAGGACGTCGACGAGATGGAGCGCATGGTGGAGGCCTATCTCGCCTTCGCGCGCGGCGACGGCGGCGAGGCGACGGCGGAGACCGATGTGACCGCCATTCTGGACGAGCTGAAAACCGACACGGAGCGGCGCGGCCTTCGGGCCGAGACGAGCTTTGCCGGCCGCAGGCAGGTCGCCGTGCGCCCGGCCGCCTTCCGCCGCTGCCTCGCCAATCTCGTCGGCAACGCCCAGCGCTATGCGAAAAACATATCGCTCACCGCCGTCAATGACGGCCATATGCTGACCATCCACATAGACGACGACGGCCCGGGCATTCCGGTCGAGCGGCGAGAAGACGCCTTTCGGCCCTTCTACCGGCTGGACGAGTCGCGCAATCAGGACGAGAGCCATTCGGGCCTCGGCCTCGCCATAGCGCGCGACATCACGCGCTCGCATGGCGGCGAGGTGACGCTCGAGGGCTCGCCGCTCGGCGGCTTGCGCGCGACCGTCACCTTGCCGGTGTGACGGTCAGCCCTCCGCCGGACAGGGGATTTCCTTCGTCACGCCTTCCAGAAAGGCCTTCATGCCGCAATTGGCGCGCAGGGGGCTCGGCTTCTGATTGCCTTCCCAGGTCAGGAAGGTGACGATCCCGCGCGGATTGATGGCGATCACCTTGTATCGCTCCGGTCCGCGGGTCGCATAGCATTTGCCTTCTTTTATGTCCTCGGCGGTCAGGGCCATGTTCTGATCTCCTTTCGCAATGTGCCTGACCTCGTCCCGCAAGAGCCGTGCCGAGCCTCAATGCGCGTGATCGTGATCGTGATCGTCGTGGTCATGATCGTGATCGTCCTCATGCGCCGCGCTCTTCTTGTGCACGACATGCTCGGTGAGGAAATCGCCCGCGGCGATCACCCCGTCATCGTCCATCGCATGCTCGAGACCCTTGCGCGTCATCGACAGGACCTTGGCGCCCTGCCCTGTGAGAGCCGTCTTGGTCTCGCGCACGGCGGCGAGCGGCGAGATGGCGTCGGCGTCGCCATGGATCAGCAGCACGGGCGGCGCGCCATCAGGGCCGATGGACGGCGCCGCGCCATAGGGACCGCCGGCAAAGGCGACCACCGCCGCCGCCGGCCCCGGCCGCGCGACGCCGGCGAGCAGCGAGAGGGTCGCTCCTTGCGAGAAGCCGACCAGCGCCAGATGCGACGCCGGCAGCCGGCGCTTGGCCAGCGCCGCCTCGAGAAAGCGCTCGAGCGCCGCCAGCCCTTTGGCGAGCCCCTCTGGATCAGCGGCGTCGAACCAGCGCTTCACGCCATCGGCGCCGGCGGGCGCCTCGGCGGAGAGAAACTCGGCCTTTGGCATGGTCGGCGCCCAATTGAGCGCATGATCGACCATGGTTTGGCCGTCGGCGCCCTCCCCATGCAGCATCACGACGAGAAAAGCGGGCTTGCCGCAGGAGAGAGCGGCCAGCGCCGGCCCTTCCACAATGTCGGTCATGGGGTGCGTCCTCCGTGCGCCGGCGCCCCGCCGGCCAAAAAGGGAGGTTCAATAAGCGTGCCGCCGCATGTCTCGGCATATGGCGCCCAATCTGCTTCATCGTCGCCGCGCCGGAGACGGACCGGCGCACCGTGAGACCCAACGCAAAGCAACAGGAGGAGGACCGCGTGGCGGACTACAAAGTGACGGTCGAGGAGCAGGCCGACGGAAAATGGGCCTGTTTCCTGCACGTGCCGGGTGAGGAGCCGTATAATCTCGGCAAGTCGTTCAAGAGCGAGGACCGCGCGGACGCCTGGCTGACCGTCGGCGAGGCGACGACGGCGATCGATATGGCGGTGGCCAAGCTCACCAAGAAGTGAGCGAGCGGTAAGGGCCGCGACGCGCGCCTGTCGGATATCCGACAGGCGTTCCCGGCCCTTCGTCCATTTTGTCCCGCGCCGCCGAAGCCGCGCGCACCAAGGAGCGAAAAAAATGGCCGTTGATTTGAAGGGCGATTGGACCGACGCCGACATTGCGAAGCTCATCGGCTCGGTCGTCGACGACCGCGACTGGCGGCTCGAGGTCAGCACCGACGGAATCGCCTCGCTCGTCGACAAGACGGCGCATCCGACCGACGACGCCTATGACAACACGCTCCACTGCTTCCTCGAGACATGGATGCAGGGAACGGATTTCGTCGGCCCTTCGGCCGCCGGCGACAAGGATCTCGTCGGCAAGGTCGCCAAGGCGCTGCGCGAGAACTACCCGACACTCAAGGGCCTCAAATTCGTCTACGTGTCCTTGTGACGCTCGCGCATCGTGGCGCAAAGGCCACAGCGTGAAAATGTTTCCGCTCTGTTAACGATCGTGGCCAGACTGTCACCGAATCGTTAACAGGCGGCCATAGACCTCCGGCCAAGCTAAAGCCGGGGGATAAAATGCCTTTTCGTTACTGGTTGCTCGCGTCCATCTCGACGCTCGCGCTTCACGGCGCCGCAATGGCGCAGACCTATCGTACGCCCAATATCGTCGCCAATGACGGCGCCGCCTCCGTCGGCCTGGGTGGCGTGACCTTCACCAATCAAGGTCTCGTCGGAACCGGACGTCTTCCGGCGGGGACGATCGACTTCCTCGGCGACACGCTCGGCTCCTTCTCGAGCCTCGCCATCGACCCTTATTCCTGGCGGCGCAGCGGCTCGACTTTCGTCGCGACCATGCTCGCCCTGCCCGACCGCGGCCTCAACGATCCCGCCAATGGCGTCTTCTCCGATTATGCGGGACGGCTGCTGCGCTTCAACATCGCCTTCTCGCCCTATTCGGGCGCGAATCTCCCCGCCTCCACCAGCTCGCAGAATCAGGTGCAGATGACGCCCGACGGCGGCGTCCTGCTGCGCGACAATCAGGGCAAGACATTCACCGGCGCCGATTCTGGGTCGGGAGCCGTCAATCTCTTCGGCCGCCTCACGCCGAGCCCTTCCGCTGGCTCGATCGGCGCCGGCAAGCTATCGCTCGACGCCGAGGGGCTGGCCTTCAAGACCGACCGCAGCTTCTACGTCAGCGACGAATACGGCCCGTCGATCTTTTATTTCGACGCCAATGGCAATCTCGTCGGCTCGGTCGGAGTTCCCTCGGCGCTGCTGCCGCGGACCAATGGCGCGATCGACTTCAATTCGACAGTCGCGCCGACGACTGGACGCCGCAACAATCAGGGGCTCGAGGCGGTCTCGGTCAGCCCGGACGGCAACCGGCTTTTCGCGATCCTGCAGAGCGCGACGATGCAGGATCAGGCCTCTGGACAGCAGACGCGCAACAATACGCGCATCCTGGTCTATGATATTTCGCTCAATCCGACGCCGGCGGCGCCGATCGAGACCTATGTGCTGCAGCTGCCGACCTACAGGCTGAACGGCGATGGCGGCAGCGCCAATCGCACCGCGGCGCAGAGCGAGATGGTGGCGCTCAACGACAAGCAGTTCCTCGTGCTGGCGCGCGACGGAACCGGCCAGGGTCCGGCGGGCGGCAATCCGATCATGGTCAAATCCATCTATCTCGTCGACATCGGTCAGGCGACCAATATCGCCGGCACGGCCGCCGATACGACGGCGGGCGGTCAGGTCGCGCCCAATGGCGTGCTGAATCCGGCGATCACGCCGGCGCAGTCGGTCGAGCTCGTGAACATGCTCAACACGACGCAACTCGCCCGCTTCGGCCTCAATCTCAACAATGGCGCGCCCGGCCAGTCGGCGCAGTCGCAGCTCACTCTGTCAGAGAAATGGGAGGGCATGGCGCTCGTCCCGACGCTCGTCGAGGGCCGGCCGAACGACTTCTACCTCTTCGTCTCCAACGACAATGATTTCACCACGACCAATGGCGTGATGCAGGGCCAGAGCTATAACTCCGGCCAGAACAACGACAATATGGTCCTGGTCTATCAGCTCACTTTGCCGACCGCCGTCGATCCGCTGTTCCTCAAATCCATGCGCGATACGACGCCCCAGGTGCTCGGACGCATCGACGCCGGCGCTCTCGGCCTCGCCTCGAGCGCCGCCGCGCCGGTCATCGCGCAGCTGCAATCGATTCGACGCGCGCAGAGCGGCGTCTTCGCGGCGCAGGGCCTCTCCACCTGGCTCGGCGGAAATGTCGATTTCGGCCCCACTGCGTCGCGACCCGGGCTCGACGGCGACCGCACGCTCTATGGCGGCTCCTTCGGCGTCGATTATGGCTGGAAGGAGATTCGCGTGGGCGTCGCGGCGACGGTGCGCGCAGGCCAATATGGCGGCGGCGCGCTCGGCTATTTCGACATTTCGCCGACCGTCTCGCCGAGCCTCTACGCCGGCTATTTCGGCGATCTCTTCTATCTGCACGGAACGGCGACCTTCTCGCCGGACGTCGGCTTCTCCGACATTCGCCGCCTCGGCGCCTATGGGCTCACCGGCGTCGGCCGCACCAGCGTCGATTCTTACGCGTTCGGCGGCGAGATCGGCGCCAAGCTGAAGCTCGACGCCTTCCAATTCACGCCCTTCTTCGGCGTGACGCAGACCCATGCGACCATTCGCGGCTATACGGAGAGCGGGGCGGCCGGCGGCAATGTCGTCTATCCGGAGCACTCGACCTATGCGACGACGCTGCGCTTTGGCGGCGAGGTCTCGGCCTCTTTCCTCGGCGTCAATCCTTGGGTGCGGGTCGCCTATAATGAGATGCTCGACCGCGATCCCAGGCGTGTGAACGTCAGTCTCGCCGGCGTGCTCAGCCAAATGGCGACGCAGACGATCCTCATTCCGACCTATGATCGCAATTCCGTCACGGTCGGCGTCGGCGCGCAGGGCGATCTCGCGCCGAATATCGGCTGGCGCATCGGCTATGACGCCGATGTCGCGACTCGCAACGGGGCCGTCGCCCATTCGGTGACGACGGCCGTGCGCATCGGCTTTTGATGAAAGCGGGACGACGCCGCCGTCAAGCGGTGGCGTCGTCCGGATGCCGGCGATGGCCTTCGCCGTGGTGATGTCCATCGGCGTGAGGATGATCTTCGGCGTGGTGATGACGCCGACGCGCCTCCTCATAATCTTCCTCGAACTCATCGTCGCGGTCGCGCGCATGATGGCGGTGGCGACGGCGGCCGGTCATTCCGCGGAACACTGCCCGCGCCAGACCGCGCAGCGGCGAGGTCAAGCGGCTCACATCCTCGATCCGCTCGATCACCGCCTCGCTGCGCGAGAGCTCACGGTCGAGCGCGGCCTTGGTGCGGCACAGATCGACGTCGCGATCGTCGAACCAGGTTCCGAGCACGCGCCACCAGGCGATGGAGAGGCCTTGCAGCTTCAACGCGCCGAGCGCGCCTTCGCTGTCTATGTCGGCGGCCTCCAGCATGAAACGCATGGAATTGACCGTCTCGCGATTGAGCGCGGCCGCCGCCAGCGGATCGGTGGACGCCCATTGCGACACCGATTCCAGCGCATTGCGATAGGGCTCGAGCGCCTCGAGACGGCGCAGCAGCACCTCATAGAGCCGCTCCTTGGCGGGCTCCGAGGCATAGCGGCCGGCAAAATCCTCCAGCACCTGCCGGTCGATCTTGCGCGAGAAAGCCGCCAGCACCGCACCCTTGGACGGAAAGCAGTCGCGGAAATCCGCGAGCGAGACATCCGCGTCCTGGGCGATGTCGGAAATCGCGATATCCTCGAAGGCGCGGCGCGCCGCCAGCCGCATCAAGGATTCGACGATACGGTCGCGGACCGAGCCGCTTCCATTGCCTGTTTCGTTGGTCTTGCCGCTCGTCGCCATCGCCGCCTCCTCACATCGCTCGAAGCCAGCCGCTTCCAAGTCAATTTAGGCAAGCTAATTTAGGGCGTTTTTGCCGAATCGGAAGCGCTTTGCGCCGCTCAGCCGGACAATTCCCCCGCCCGGCGCTTCGCCGCGGCGACCGCGCGCTCCAGCAGCGGCGCGAGGCCGTCGCCCGCCATCAGGACCTCGAGCGCCGCCGCGGTCGTGCCGCCGGGCGAGGTGACGTTCTGACGAAGCGTCGCCGGCGTCGTATCGGCGCTCTGACGCAATAACTCGCCGGCGCCGGAAACGGTTGCGCGGGCCAGCCGCGCCGCCGTCTCCTCCGGCAGGCCGGCCTCGACGCCCGCTCTGGTCAGGCACTCGACGAAATAGAAGACATAGGCCGGACCGGAGCCGGACACGGAAGTCACGGCGTCGACCAGCGGCTCGGTCTCGACCCACACCACCTCGCCGACGGCGGCGAGCAGAGCCTCCGCCAGCGCGTGATTCTCCGCATCGACGGCGGGCGCGGCGAAGGCGCCGGTGATTCCGCGGCCTATGGCGGCCGGCGTGTTGGGCATTGCGCGCACGAAAAGCCGCGCCTGCGGCAGCCGCGCGGAAAGATCGGCGACGCGCTTGCCGGCGAGAATGGAGACGATGAGCGTATCGGCGCCGGCCTCTCCCGCGATCGTCGGCGCGACTTGATCCAGCGCCTGCGGCTTCACGGCGAGCAGAAGCGCGCGCGGGGCCTCGCGATTTTCGGGGTTGAGGCGAAAGCCGCGCTCCTGCGCGAACGAGACGAGCGCCGGCGAAGGCTGCGGCTCGACAATGGTCACGCCCGCGCCAGAAAGCCCGCGAGCCGCCCAGCCCTGCAGCAGGGCGAAACCCATTTTTCCGGCCCCGACCAGAGTGATGGAGCGGGGCAGCTCGGCCGCGTCGGCCATTTGGATCACGCTTCTCCCTTGGTCTCGAAGGTCGCGGTCTCGAGCGCTTCCTTAGCGCCCTTGCCGGCCCAGAGCACGAATTGGAACGCCTGATAATAGCGCTCGCAGGTCTCCAGCGCATGGTCCAGCAGAGCGGCGCATTGCGGGCCGGAGGGTTGGGCGCCGCCAGTCAGCAGCAGGCCCTGGCGATGCATGACCACCCCTTCGGTCGGCCAAAGATCGAAATGGCCGACCCAGAGCTGCTCGTTGATGGTGCGGATCAGCGCCTGCGCCTCGGTGCGGCGGCGCTCCGGCACCCGCAGATCGAAGGCGCAGCTCACATGGAGCGTCTCGAGCTCCGCCAGCCAGGTGAAGGCCACATGATAGTCCGTCCAGCCGCCGGCGACCGAGATGGAAATCTCGTCTTCGGCGTCACGATCGAAGCTCCAGTCATTGGTGGCCGCCAATTGCTCGACGATGTCGACGGGATGCAGGGGACGGTCGAAGTCTTTGTCAGGTGCGATCAGCATGAGCGAAACCTAATGTGAGGGTCGGCCAGACGAGGGCGACGGACGCTTCTCTCTTCAGAGACGCATACGCTGACTGCGAGCCTCGCGTTCCCGTTGTTCGGGAACCGCCGACGAAACGAATCGTCCTGCTCGTTCACTATACTCGAAACGATTGAAATGCCGCCGACTCAACTCTTCGTGGGCGCGAACCTCAAGTGCGTTCGTCGATTTGTCGCACAGTGGTGGATTCGTTCCGGCCGGTCTACAGGCGGCGGGCCGACGTCCACAAGCTGAAGCATTCGCGGAACGAAAAACCATGGGACAAGTCTCCGCCGCTCGGCTTGCGCGAAGCTGCGCGACGGCCTTGGAGCTGTTCCGCTTTCGTCTTTCGAGCGCGTCATCCGCTCCGATCCGATCGGATGACGCACTCTATTATCTATTGGGGCGTGAGTTCTGATCGATCGAAAAGCGTGATCAGGGCGTCATGACCACCGGCGTGCCCACGCCGACGCGCTCATAGAGGTCCACAACATCCTCGTTCAGCATGCGAATGCAGCCATAGGAAGCGGCCGTGCCGACCGAGGCGCGCATCTTATTGGTGGTGCCGTGGATCGCCACCTGATTGCGGTCGAGCGTCAGGGCGCGGACGCCCATCGGATTATGCGGCGAGCCGCCATGGATGAAATTGGGCAGCTCGGGATGGTCCTGCTTGACCACCGCCGGCGGAACCCAATCGGGATTCACATATTTCCCGTCGATATGGGCGTAGCCGGACCATTCCTTGCCGGCCTTGGGCACGGCGACCGGATACCGAATGGCGGTGCCGTCCCCGTTAACCAGGAACAGGCTGCGCTGGCGGGCGCTGATGACCACAGTGCCCGCCTGAACCGGGGCGCTGTAGGAGACGACATTATGCGCCGCGCTCGCCGTCCCCGGCAGAGCGAGGCCGCCCGCGAGCGCCGCCGCGGCCGTGAAACTCGAAATACGCTGACGAAACGAAATGCACATGGCTCACCTTCTCCGAATGGCCGGCGTCGCATTCGAACATGTCGCGCATTCTAGCTTCGGCCACATTCCGCGCCAGCCATCCCATAGTTGCGGTTACGGTTTAACACTAAGATTTCCTTACCTGTCTCGCTAAAGCGCGACAAATGCCGAGAAATCCCCGCCTAATTTCCGCGGCCCCATTTCCGGCGCGCCGGGCGGCGGTTGCGCGGGCCGCGCGTTCGGGGCATGACGGGGCATGGAGAGAGGACAGTCCGCGCCGGCGATCTTCGATCGCGCTCTGCTGCGTCGCCGGCTGGCGCGGGCCGCAGCGCGCGGCGCGCCGGATTTTCTATTGGCGCGCGCCGCCGATGATCTCGCCGACCGGCTGGCGGGCATAAAGCGCCCCTTCCCCCGCTCGCTCGATCTCTGCACCCCAGCGGCGCATTTCGCGCAGACCGTCGCCGCCGGCGGGCGTCCCGCGCCGCTGCGGGCCGGGCGTTTCTACGAGCCCGGCGTCGATCTCGTCGCCGAGGAGGAGGCGCTGCCCTTCGCGGCGGAGGCTTTCGATCTCATCGTCTCCGGCTTTGCGCTGCAATGGGTGGACGATCTGCCGGGCGCGCTCGCCCAGGCGCGGCGCATGCTGGCGCCGGATGGGCTGTTTCTGGCCTGCTTTCCGGGCGGCGCAAGCCTCATAGAGCTGCGCGCCGCGCTCGCCCAGGCGGAGGACGAGATTTCCGGCGGCGCCAGTCCGCGCGTCTCGCCTTTCGTCGATCTGCGCGATCTCGGCGGGCTGTTGCAACGCGCGGGCTTCGCCCTGCCGGTGACGGACGTCGATTCCTTCACGCTACGCTATGATTCCATGTTCGCGCTCTGCGCCGAGCTGCGCGCCATGGGCGCGGCCAATGTGCTGACGGAGCGCTCCCGCAAGCCGCTGCGGCGCGCCATTCTGCTGCGCGCGGCGGAAATCTACGCGACACGCTTTTCCGATGCCGACGGCCGCGTGCGCGCGACGATGGAGCTGGTCTGGCTCTCCGGCTGGGCGCCGCATGAGAGCCAGCAGAAGCCGCTGCAGCCAGGCTCGGCGCAAATGCGGCTCGCCGATGCGCTGAAGCCGAAGGAAGGTTAGCGCGCCAGAACTTCGATCGTCCGCCGCTGAACGGCGCGCTTCTCCCAAGGACGCTCCTCGACGAAGACCAGACGCGCTCTCCCCGCTGCGACGGCCTCTATGCGGAAGAAACGCCGGCCCGGCGCGCCCGCCAGCGGCCGATCCGGCGCGCCGCCCGCGGGCGTGAAGCCGCCGTCGCGGACCCGCATGATCGCCGGATTTTCGCTCGCCTCACGATCGAAGCGCCAGACATAGCCGGTGGACGGATTCTCGACGAATTCGATTGTCCGCGTCTCGCCCTTGGCCAGAGAAAGACGCCCCTCCCCGGCCCGAACCGCAGATAATTCGAGCAAAATCATCGCTATCGCGACAAGAATCGGATTTGTCATCCTTAAGCCTCGACCGCAATTGCCGCGCATCCGATCAACTCGGCGATCTTCGCCGCAGCCGCGGCGGCGCCATCCTCGCAGCCTATGCGATCGGCGGCCTCGCGGGCCTTCTGCGCATGACGCGCGTCGGCGAGCAGCGCGCCCAGCTCCTTCGTCAGGCGGTCGGCGGCGCAGCGCTCATAGGGCAGCAGCCGCCCGACGCCGAGACGCGCCACTCGAGCGGCATTGTCGTGCTGATCGCCGAAGACGGGGACGACGAGCTGCGGCCTCCCGGCGCGCAGCGCCTGCCCGCAAGTTCCCGAGCCGCCGTGATGAACGATGGCGGCGGCGCGCGGGAAGATCAGCGAATGGCGGACATGGCCGGCGACGAAAAGCTGCGGCGGCAATCCCTCGGCCAGCGCCTCGCGCTCCTCATCGGCAACCAGCAGCACCGCGCGGCGCCCGAGGCTCAACGCCGCGCGGCCGGCGGCGCGGTAGAAGTCCGAGCGGGCATGCACGACGAAACTGCCCAGCGTCACGACGATCGGCGGCTCGCCCGCGGCGAGAAATTCCGCCAGCCCCGCCGGCAAGGCCTCGGCCGTATCGGTGAAGCGATCGTGGAAAGTATGGCCGGCGACAAAGAGATCGGCCGGATGATCGGGCTGCGACGGCGCCAGCAGCGGGCTGAGCAGGCCGAGCGTCCCCAGCGCATAGGGGCCTCCGGTCAAGAGTGCGCGCCCGCGCCGATGCGGCAGGCCGAGCTCACGCCGTAGCCGCGCGATCGGCCGCCCCTGAAAGGCCAGAAAATGCGTCAGCGCAAAGCCGAGCGCCTTGTTATAGGCGAGCGCCAGACGCGAGCGCGGCTGCGCCATGAAGCGCGAGCGCGGGCCGAGCGGCGGATCATAGGCGGAGAGCAGAAAGAGCGGCGACACCACGCCGTCGAAGAGCGGCACGCCGAGCCGCTCCGCTGCGAGCTTGGCCGAAAAGCAGATGCTATGCGCGATGATCGCCGCCGCGCCCTCGCTCGCCGCGGCGACATCCTCATAGCTCTCGCGCAGATAAGGAAAGATCAGCTCGCGGAACATGAAGCCGTCCTCGCGCGCGACGCGATCGGCGAGCCCGCCTATATCCATGCCGAGCCTAGCGGCCAACTCGTCTATATCCGGCCGCATGACGGCGAAGCCGAGCCCCTCGCTCTCGATCCACTCCCGATAAAAGGCACAGGCGACGATCACCGGGCGAAAGCCGAGGCGCTTCAAGGCATGAGCGAGCGCCACATAAGGATTGAGGTCGCCGAGCGAGCCGAAGGTCGCTATGACGATTTTCCGCCCGTCTCCCATAACCGCTTTGTTCCTCCGCCCCATGGAGTCGGCCCGCGCGCATGTTATACTGCTTTCCTCGTGAGAAAGAGGACTTAGATGACCGCCGCTTCCGCTTCCGATCCAATGCCGTCGCTCGCCGGCGCCACGCGCGCCGAGCTGGCCGATGCGCTGCGCGCCATAGAGATTCCGGAGCGCGAGATCAAAATGCGGGTCTCGCAGCTGTGGCATTGGATCTATTTCCGCGGCGCGCGCGAATTTTCCGAGATGCTCAACATCTCGAAAGTCGTGCGCGCAAAGCTCGCCGAGCGTTTCACGCTCACGCTGCCGGAGATCGCCGCCGAGCAGGTCTCCACCGACGGCACGCGCAAATGGCTGCTGCGGCTCGACCCTGTCGACGCCAACGACAAGGGCGCGGAGATCGAATGCGTCTACATTCCCGAGAGCGACCGCGGCACCTTATGCGTCTCCAGCCAAGTGGGCTGCACGCTCAATTGCAGCTTCTGCCACACCGGCACGCAAAAGCTGGTGCGCAATCTGACGACGCGCGAGATCGTCGCGCAGCTTCTCGTCGCGCGCTCGCGGCTCGGCGATTTCCCCGGCCTCGAGCCGCCCACAGATGGGCTCGTGCCCTCGGGGCCGGATGTGCGCGCCGTCTCCAACATCGTCTTCATGGGCATGGGTGAGCCGCTCTATAATCTCGAGCAGGTCGAGGATGCGATCGAGATCATGTCCGATGGCGACGGGCTGTCGCTGTCGAAGCGGCGCATCACCGTCTCGACATCGGGCGTCGTGCCGCAGATCGAGAAGCTCGGCGCCGAATGCGGGCCTATGCTCGCGATCTCGCTGCACGCCGTGCGCGATCCGTTGCGCAATGAGCTGGTGCCGCTCAACAAGAAATATCCGATCCGCGAATTGCTCGACGCTTGTCGCGACTATCCCGGCGCCTCCAATGCGCGGCGCATCACTTTCGAATATGTGATGCTGAAGGGCGTCAACGACAGCCCGGCGGAAGCGCGCGAATTGGTGCGGCTGCTGAAGGGCATTCCGGCAAAGATCAATCTGATCCCCTTCAACCCCTGGCCGGGCGCGCCTTATGAATGCTCCGATTGGGAGACGATCGAGCGTTTCTCCGACATCGTGTTCAACGCCGGTTATGCGAGCCCGGTGCGCACGCCGCGCGGCCGCGACATTCTCGCGGCCTGCGGTCAGCTGAAGAGCGAGACCGAGAAGCTGCGCGCAAGGGCGCGGCTCGCGGTGGAGTGAGCCAGGCCGGAACAGTCAGCCCAGCAGCCGGCGCAGCGCCTCCGCGCTGGTAACGGGGCCATTGGTCGGCGCGCCCTTATTGGCGAGCTTGTCGAGCGTGATGAGGATTTTCGTCAGCTTGTCCTGCATCAGATTGACGTCGTTCGCCAATTCGTTGAAGCGATTCTCCAATAGGATGAGATGCCGGCCGAGCGCCCGCGTGTTGGGCGAACCGTCCGGACTGGTCTGAACGCCCTGCGTCTGCATGTCGTATTGCTGGAAGACTCGCATCGAATTCTCCGATTGGTCGCCGCCGAGAGGAAAGGTCACATCTCTATCGGGCAGAGGATGGCGCGAGCCGGCCCTGCGACAAGGCCGGTCGGAGAATTTCAGCGGCCGCCGCGCGCGGCGCGAAAGGCGATGGCGGCGAGAGCGGCGGAGATCAGCACATTCCAATTGCTGAGCGTGAGCGCGAAGATGCGCAACGCCGGACGATCACAGCTCACGACTTTCATCTTGTCGAGCGAGGAGCGGAAATCGTCGAAGGAGCCGGCCTTGCGCAGAGCGCCCGTGCATTCGGAGGGGCCGGGAAAGAGCTTCAGCTCGACGCCCGAATGATAGAGCGCCAGCGCCGTTCCCGCCGCGAACAAAAGCCCGAGCAGCGCCAGGGCGACGCGCGCGGCCCCTCCCCGCCCCGCTGCAGCGCTATGGCCGCGAAGGCGGCGAGCGGAATGCCGGCATAATAGGGAATGCGCTGCTTCAGGCACAGCTCACAGGGGGCGAAGCCCATCGCCTCGATGATCCAGGCGCCGCCTATGGTGGCGACGGCGACGCCGAGAACGGCCAGCGCCGCGCGTTGTCGCGTGGAGAGCAGCGCCGCGATCACAGGAATTTCGCCGCTACGACGAAGCCGACGACGACGATCGCCGCCATCCCGCCGATGAACAGGCCGAAATGCGCCTCGAGCTTGTCGCGCAGAAAATCGCCGAAATGATTGATGGCGGCGGCGAGGATGAAGAAGCGCAGGCCGCGCGTCACCAGCGAGAGCGCGAGAAACAGGCCGAAATTATAATCCATCAGCCCGGAGACGATGGTGACGAGCTTATAGGGAATGGGCGTCAGCCCTTTCACCAATATGAAGAGCGCGCCCCATTGCGCGTAAAAGGCGCGCAGCGCCTCCATTTTGGCGGCGTAGCCATAGAGATCGATGAGCCACAGGCCGATCGTGTCGTAGAACAGCGCGCCTATGGCGTAGCCGAGCGCGCCGCCGGCCACAGAGGCCACGGTGCAGATGCCGGCATAGAACCAGGAACGCTTGGGCTCGGCTAGCGACATCGGCAGGAGAATCACATCCGGCGGAACCGGGAAGAAGGAGCTTTCCGCAAAAGCTATGGCGCCGAGCGCGAAAGGCGCATGCCGACTGCCGGCGAGCGACATGGTCCAGTCGTAGAGCTTTTTGATCATTTTCCAACCGGTTCTAAGGGCGAAGCGCCCCTCGCTTACCATCTCGCGGCGGCGGAGGCGAGGCTGGCCGCGCATCGGCCGTGCGAAACGCGCAAGCTCGCCTTGACGGAGGCTTCGGCCCGGCTAATATCCGCGCCGCGACGCCGGCCCCGCCGGCCCGCGCCCCTGTGGCGGAATTGGTAGACGCGCTCGACTCAAAATCGAGTTCCGCAAGGAGTGCTGGTTCGACTCCGGCCAGGGGCACCAATAGCCTAATAATTCAAGTAGATAGAACCGCGCTCGCATCTCAATAATGCGGCGGCGGTCGCTCCGGCGCGTCGCGGAGTCCGAGCGTCTGGAACTCCTCGCGCAAGCGGGCGATCTGCCGTTCCAGCGTGTCGATCCTTCGCCATTGCGAGGCGATGACGTCGTTCAGCTCGGCGACGGTCCTGTCCCTGATGCGCGAGCGCCGTCTCCAGGGCGACGAGACGAGAGGACATATCCGAAAGCTCATCGCTCATAAGGGCTCCATCGCGCCACGCATTCCATCGGCCGGCGCGCGCATCCAAGCTTCGATCGCGCGGAAAGACAAGAGCTTCCGCTCCGGCTCCGCCCGGCCGGAGCGTGTGTCGCCCCCTCAATCCGCCGCCAATGCCTTCAGCGTCTGCAGCGCCACTGAGGTCGCGGAGGAGCGGCTGTCGACGCCGAGCTTCACGAAAATGCGCTCCAGATGCTTGTGTACCGTGCGGGGCGAGATGCAGAGAATCTCGGCTATGTCGTGATTCGACTTGCCGCGCGCGAGCCAGCTCAGCACCTCCGCCTCGCGCAATGTCAGCGCGAATTTCTGCGCCAAAAACGCCTCGTCGCTGACGCTCTGCGGCTCGGTCAGGCGAAACAGCAGCTCGTCGCCGCCGATCTCGCAGAGAAAAGAGATGGCGACCGGCCCCGCCGCCGCGGAGGCGTCATGGTCGCGGCGCTCGGCCGCTTCGCGCAGCAACGCCGCAAAAGCCTCCGGCGGCTGCGAACGCAAAATCTCGAAGGGGCCGAGACGCGCCGCGAGAAGATCGGCCGCCTGCGGCGTGCACCAGAGCAGACGTCCGTCGCGATCCGTCGCCAGGAGATGGCGGCCCGTGGCGTCCAGCGCCACGCGCGCGCCAAAGGCGGCCTTCGCGTTGGAGACGTGAATGCGAATGCGGGCGACGAGCTCCTCTATGATGACCGGCTTCACCACATAATCGACGCCGCCAGCCTCGAGGCCCATGAGCACATGGCTCGTGTCCTTGAGCCCGGTGAGGAAGATCACCGGCAGATGCGCGAAACGCGGATTCTGCTTTATGCGCCGGCAGGTCGCAAAACCGTCGAGGCCGGACATCACCGCGTCGAGCACGACGACATTGGGCGTCACGCGCTCGAGCAGAGCCAGCGCCGCCTCGCCATTGGTGGCGGCGAGCGCAGTGAAATCGGCGCGCTCCAGCGCCTCGACGAGCAGGCTGAGCTCGTCGCGATTGTCATCGACGACGAGCGCCGTGTCGCGCTGGCGCAGATCAGCCGACATGCTCGATCTCCTGCGTCAATGCGGCCTCCAGAGTCTGCGCCAGCTCCTCGAATTCGAAATTCTGCGCCATGGCGCGCAATTGGGCGATCGCCGCGGAGCGCTCCGGCGCCGCCTCCTCTATCTCGCGCAGCGCGGCCTCTATGCCGCGGCTGTGGCCGACGCGGCATAGATGCAGCAGCTTCTCGACGCTCTCGCGCGGCAAAGCGAGCGCGGCCGGCGCGAAAGGCTCCGCTCCGGGCGTGGCGCGCGCCGCGACATAGAACCAATCGAGCCCGAGAAGATTGCCGATGCGGTCCAGCATTTCGGAAAATTCGATCGGCTTCACTAGAAAATCATCATGCGGCGAATCGGGGCCGCGCCGCTCCATCAGCTCATGGGCGTTGGCGGAGACCATCATGATCGGTGTCTCCGGCCCGAGCGCGTCGCGCAATCGCCGCGCCGCTTCCCAGCCGTCCATGCCGGGCATTGCGATATCGAGCATGACGAGATCGGGATTGCGCTCGATGGCGAGCGCGACGCAATCGGAGCCATTAGAAGCCGTCAGCACGTCGAAGCCGAGCCCGCCCAGCGATTGGCGCATCACATCGATGTGCGTCGCCGTGTCGTCGGTGACGAGAATGGTCTTGCGCGCCCCGGCATAGCCGCGAATCTGTGGCGGCTTCTGCCCCTCCTCCGGCGAGGTCGCGGCGGTGAGATAGAGGCGCACGACAAAGCGGCTACCGCGACCGACCTCGCTCTCGACGCGCATCTCGCCGCCGATGATCTGCGTCAGCAGCTTGGTGATGGTGAGGCCGAGGCCGGTGCCGGGAATGGCGGAGACAGCCGCCATGCGGCCGCGCTCGAAGGGCGCGAAAATGCGCTGCATATCCTCCGGCATGATGCCGATCCCCGTGTCCTCGACGATGAACTCCGCAATGTCGTTGCGATAGGAGACCTTCAGCCCCGCATGGCCGCGCTCGGTGAATTTCACGGCGTTGGAGACGAGATTGATGAGGATTTGCCGCAGGCGCTTCCTGTCGGTGCGCACATAGCGCGGCAGATCGGGGCTGCGCTCATAGCGAAAGGCGACGCCCTTGGCCGCCGCCTGCAGGCGGAACATATCGACGAGCTGGTCCAGCGTCTCGTCGATGCGGAAAATATCGCGCGCCACATCGAGCGAGCCGGTCTCGATCTTGGCGACGTCCAGCAATCCGTCGATGAGATTGGTGATGTGCTCCGTGCTGCGGCGGATGACGCGCACCGCGTCCTGCGGACGATCAGTGGCGTCGCGCTCCAGCAATTGCGCATAGCCGTTGATGGCGTTGAGCGGCGTGCGAATCTCGTGATTGAGCCCCGCTATGAAGCGCGTCTTAGCGATATTGGCCGCCTCCGCCGCCTCCTTGGCGCGTTGCAGCTCGGCGTCGGTGCGCTCGTGAGCCGCGATCTCCTCGTGCAGAATCTCGGTCTGGCGGCGGGTCTCCTCCTCCGCCACGCGGCGGCTCTCCTGCGCGAGCACCAATGTCCAGGCGGCGACGCCCATGACGAGCAGCAGGCCGACGAAAACGATCTCCAGCGTCGTGCGAATGATCGGCCTCTGCACCGGACCGACGACGGCCGCATATTGGAAATAGATCGCGCCGAGGATCGCCGCGCTCGTCACCGCGAGCAGACCGAGCACGACGAGAAATCGGCCGGCGCGCGTCGAGAAGAAGGGCAGCGAGAATCTCGGCAGAAGCGCAGAGAAGAGCGCGCGCGCCTGCGAGGCGAGCCGCGCCTCGGGCTTGCAGGCGTCCTTGCAGCGCATGTCCAGCGAGCAGCACAGCGAGCAGATCGCCGCGCCATAGGCCGGGCATGACGCCATGTCGCTGGGCTCGAACTCGTTCTCGCAGATCATGCAGCGCATGGGCTCGCGGAAGACAGCCTGCGGGCGCGCGATATAATAGCGCCCGCCGGTGGCGTAGGCGATGAGCGGCGCGAGCGAGAAGGCGACAATAAAGCCGACGATCGCCGAAAGCGGCTGCAGCGTGTCGCCGAGCAGGCCATAGAGCGCCGCCGTCGAGACGATGAGCGAGCCGAGCATCGCCCCACAGCCGACCGGATTGACGTCATAGAGATAGGCGCGGCGAAACTCGATCTGTGGCGGGCTCAATCCGAGCGGCTTGTCGACGACGAGATCTGCGGTCAGCGCGCCGATCCAGGCGACGGCGAAATTCGAGTAGAAGGTCAGAATGCTGTCTATGACATGGCTGACGCCGAATTCCATCAGCAATAGCGCCAGAGTGACATTGAACACCAGCCAGACGACGCGGCCGGGATGGTTGTGCGTGATGCGCGAGAAGAAGTTGGACCAGGCGATGGAGCCGGCATAGGCGTTGGTGACATTGATCTTCGTCTGACAGACGACGACGAAGAGACCGGTGAGCGCCAGCGCGAGGCCGGGCGAATGAACGAGGCTCGAGAAGGCGAGATAATAAATCTCGCTCGGCTGCGCCGCCCGCTCGGCCGGAACGCCGAGCGACAATGCCTGATAGGCGAGAAAGGAGCCGGCGGCGAGCTTGGCGACGCCGATCAATATCCAGCCCGGCCCGGCCGCGAAGAGCGCGAAACGCCAGCTGCGCGCGCCGATGCGCGCCGTCGTCGGCAGAAAGCGCAGATAATCGACCTGCTCGCCGATTTGCGGCAGCAGCGACAGCAGGATCGAGGCGGAAAGCCCGAAGAGCTTCAGATCGAAAGAGCCGTTCAGCGCGCCCGAAGCGCCGGCGAACGACATCCAGCCGGAGACGGCCGGCCCACCGACGGCGATGAGATAGACGAGCGGCGCGGTCTGCAGCACGAGCCAGATCGGCTGCGTCCATAGCTGATAGCGGCTGATGAAGCGAATGCCCAGCGCTGCAATGGGCAATATCGCGAGCGAAGAAATAGCGTAAGCGAGGCCGAGCGGCACGCCGAGGCACATTTGCAGCGCATCGGCCATGATCGTCGCCTCTATGGCGAAGAGGATGAAGGTGAAGCAGGCGTAGATCAGCGAGGTGACGGTGGAGCCGATGTAGCCGAAGCCGGCGCCGCGCGTCAGCAGATCCATGTCGACGCCATATTTGGCCGCGTAATGGCCGATCGGCAGGCTGGCGAGAAAGATCAGCGCGCCGACGGCGAGGATCGCCGCCATGGCGTTGGTGAAGCCGAACATCAGCGTCACGCCGCCGCCCAGCGCCTCGCAGGCGAGAAAGGAAATCGCCCCGAGCGCTGTGTTGGCGACGCGCCAAGGCGTGAAGCGGCGCGCCGCTTCCGCCGTGTAGCGCAGCGAATAATCCTCGAGCGTCTGGTCCGCGACGAACTTGTTATAGGTCCGACGGACCGGGAAAATTCGCTGCTGCTCGCGCATGCTCTCTTTACGTTGGGGCGTCGCCCGCGTCAGACCGGCCGAGGCTCGCCCGCCGGTCGCCAGCCCTGCGCCTCGAGACAGTCTAGCATGGGCTTGGTCAGGATCGTCGTCGAAGGCGGCGGCGACACCAGCGTCGGCCGCTCGGCCTCGCCGAGCTTCTTGACGCAGGCGTCTGTGGCTTTCTTCAGGCCGCCCATATCGCCGCCGATGTTCCACCACATGTCCACGGCGTAGCGTGGCGCGGCGACCGAAGCGGCCGGCTTCGTCCCCTTATGGCTCTTCGACGATGCGTTCGCCTGCCCCACCGCAAAGACGAGCGCGAGCGTTCCCGCAGTCAATCCGAAAATATCCAGTGCCGTCGATCTGCGCATGCGCGTCTCTCCCCCAGCGCCGACGAATCTGCGTCGGCTCTCATGCCCTATTCGACGAAAAGGCGCGAACGGAGCAATACGCATTTCAGCGTATTCCTACCTAGGGGCTCGCACGACTAGTCCTTGACGTGACGAAACCGGCGCGAATCGCCGGGGGGACGACACGAGGGGGACAGATGAACCAATCCCACGAAGCACTTGCGGCGCAAGAAACAACGCGCCGTCGGTCCAAGCTCGCGGCCAAGGCCGCGCCGGCGCTCGCCTTGGCGGTCTGCTGCCTGATTGGGGATCAGGCGGCGCAGGCCCGTGTGGTGGTTCCGTTCGGCGACGATCAATGGGTCAGCGTCGGATTCGGCCTGCGTCCCTTCTTCAGCGACGTCACGCGCAATCACACGCCCGGGACCAATCCCGATCGCGTCGACCTCGAGAGCTTCCGCATCTTCTCCTCGGCGTCCTTCAATCAATATCTGAAGGCGACCTTCAACACGGAAGTCTCCAGCAACAATACGATTCAGGTGCTCGACGGCTATGGCCAGTTCGAGCCGCTGGACGAGATCAACGTCTGGGGCGGCCGCATGCTGCCGCCGAGCGACCGCGCCAATCTCGACGGTCCCTATTATCTGCTCGGCTGGTCTTATCCCGGCGTCGTCTCGCGCTATCCCGGCAAGGTCTCCGGCCGCATGGACGGCGGCACGGTCTGGGGCAAGCTGTTCGAAAAGCGCCTCACCTATTCATTCGGCGTCTATGACGGCCACAATCAAATCATCGGCGCGTCGAACCAATCCGGCAATCCGCTGTTCGCCGGCCGCCTCAATCTCAATCTGCTCGATCCCGATCCCGATCCCGCCTATTACACCAGCAGCACCTATTTCGGCGGCGCAGATGTGCTGGCGATCGGCGTCGCGGCGCAATATCAGCAGGACGGCGTCGGCAATCAGCTGCAGCGCGCCGACTTCACCGCCTGGAACGTCGACGTTCTCTTCGAGAAGAAGCTCGGCGAATTCGGCGCCGCGACCTTCGAGGGCGCCTATTACCGCTATTACACCCATGGCGTGAACGACGTCGCCACCAATTTCAACAACGCCCGCTCGACCGATCTCGTCGGCGGCATACGGCCCGGCGAAGCCTATATGGTCGGCGCCGGCTATCTCATTCCTTACGTGATCGGATGGGGCCGTTTCCAGCCTTACTTCCGCTATCAATCCTTCCGCGACACGCTCGCCGCGACATGGGAGCGCCAATACGACATGGGCGTCTCCTATGTGATCGACGGACACAATCTGCGCATCACGGCCAATTACGCGATCAACCAATTCACCGCGCGCAAGGACATCGACAAGTTCATCCTCGGCGTTCAGATCCAATTCTGAGCGCGGCGCGACCTATCCGACCTGGGAGAGAGACGAATGAAACGTAGAGTTATGGTGAAGAGTCTCGGCATGCTCGCCGCAGGCGCGTTGCTCGCGTCGACCGCGCTCGTTCCGGCGCACGCGGAGGAAAAGGGGCCGATCAAGGTCGGCATTCTGCATTCTCTCTCCGGCACCATGGCCATCAGCGAGACCGTGCTGAAGGACACGGCGCTGATGGCGATCGAGGAGATCAACGCCAAGGGCGGCGTGCTCGGGCGCAAGCTCGAGCCCGTCGTCATCGATCCCGCCTCCAACTGGCCGCTCTTCGCCGAAAAAGCGCGCCAGCTGCTCGCCACCGACAAGGTCGCCGTCGTCTTCGGCTGCTGGACCTCGGTGTCGCGCAAATCCGTGCTGCCGGTGTTCAAGGAGCTGAACGGCCTCTTGTTCTATCCGGTGCAATATGAGGGCGAGGAGCTTGAGAAGAACGTCTTCTACACGGGCGCGGCGCCGAACCAGCAGGCCATTCCCGCCGTCGAATATCTGATGAGCAAGGCCGGCGGCGGCGCCAAGCGCTTCGTGCTGCTCGGCACCGATTACGTCTATCCGCGCACGACCAATAAGATCCTGCGCGCCTTCCTCCATTCCAAGGGCGTCGCCGACGCCGACATAATGGAGGAATACACGCCCTTCGGTCATAGCGATTATCAGACCATCGTCGCCAACATCAAGAAATTCGCCTCCGGCGGCAAGACGGCGGTCGTCTCGACGATCAATGGCGACTCCAACGTGCCCTTCTACAAGGAGCTGGGCAATGCCGGGCTCAAGGCGACGGAAGTTCCGGTCGTCGCCTTCTCGGTCGGCGAGGAGGAGCTGCGCGGCGTCGACGCCAAGCCGCTCGTCGGCCATCTGGCGGCGTGGAATTACTTCATGTCGCTGAAGAACCCCGCCAATACGGAGTTCAAGAAGAAATGGGCCGCCTACGCCAAGGCGCATGGCGTCGCCAACGCCGACAAGCCGCTGACCAATGATCCGATGGAGGCAACTTACATCGGCGTCAATCTCTGGAAGCAGGCGGTCGAGAAGGCCAAGACCACCGATGTCGACAAGGTGATCGCCGCCGTCGGCGGTCAGAAGCTCGAGGCGCCGTCGGGCTTCACCGCCGAGATGGATGCGAAGAACCACCATCTCCACAAGCCGGTGTTCATCGGCGAAGTGAAGGCGGACGGCCAGTTCAATGTCGTGTGGAAGACGCCCGGCCCCGTGCGCGCGCAGCCCTGGAGCCCCTTCATTCCCGGCAATGACAAGAAAAAGGACGAGCCGGACACGCATTGACGAGACTGGCGGGCGGCCCGGCGATCGGGCCGCCCGATGCGGCTTTGAAATGGAGCGTTGAAACTTGCGTATGCTCAGACTGATCGTCGGCCTGCTGCTGGCTATGTCCGTCGCGCCGGCCATGGCGCTCGACCGCGAGACGATCGCCCAGCTGACCGGCGGCGATCCCGACGAGCAGCATAGAGCGCTGGGCGCCGCCGCCGCGCGCGGCGATCTCTCCGCCATCCCTTTTCTACGCGATCTCCTCGCCGACCGCGTTAAGCTCGCCGGCGACAAGGCGTTCATCGTCGATGGCGACAAGGTCGTGGACGCGCTGGAACGCACGCCTGCCGAGCTTCCCGCCGACGCCGAGGACGCCTCGACCAGCAATAGCCTGCGTCTCGCGATCGAGGAGACGATCGCGCTGATCGAGCTTGCTTCGCCCGATCGCGCCGCCCGGCTCGAAGCGGTGAAGCGGCTGCAGAGCGCCGAGCTCGACGAGAGCCGCGTCGCCTTGCTGGCGAAAGCCGAGCAGAAGGAGCGCGACGCCAGCGTCCGCGACGTGCTGCGCCAGATGCGCGCGCTCGGCGAGCTGCAGAGCGCCGATCGCGTGCAGCGCCTCTCCGCCGCGCAGGCGCTGCGCACCACCATATCCGGCCGCGTCCGCGAGGCGTTGAAGACGCGCCTCGCCACCGAGGACGACGGCGAAGTGCGCGTCGCGCTGACGCGCTCGCTGCGCAATGTCGAATCGAGCCTCGCCATCGGCGAGAATCTCGGCGTCGTCTTCTCGGGGCTGAGCCTCGGCAGCATATTGCTGCTCGCCGCGCTCGGCCTCGCCATCACTTACGGGCTGATGGGCGTCATCAACATGGCGCATGGCGAGATGATGATGATCGGCGCCTATGCGACCTATATCGTTCAAAATCTCTTCCGCGCGCATCTGCCCGATCATTTCCAATGGTATCTCGCCGCCGCCGCGCCGGTCGCCTTCCTCGTCGCCGCTCTCGTCGGCGTCGCCATAGAGCGCACGGTGATCCGCTTTCTCTATGGCCGCGCGCTGGAGACGCTGCTCGCCACCTGGGGCGTCAGCCTCATATTGATGCAGGCGGTGCGCAGCCTGTTCGGCGCGCAGAATGTGCAGGTGGAGAACCCCGCCTGGATGTCCGGCCGTGTCTTCGTCACCGACAATCTCGAGCTTCCCTATAATCGCATCGTCATACTGATCTTCTCGGTCGGCGTGCTGCTGCTCGTCTCCTTCCTGCTGGCGCGAACGCGCCTCGGCCTCTTCGTGCGCGCCGTCACGCAGAATCGCGGCATGGCGCGCTGCGTCGGCGTCGATTCCTCGCGCATCGACACGATGGCCTTCGCGCTCGGCTCGGGCCTCGCCGGCCTCGCGGGCGTGGCGCTATCGCAGGTCGGCAATGTGGGGCCGGATCTCGGCCAGCATTATATCGTCGACAGCTTCATGGTGGTGGTGCTCGGCGGCGTCGGACAGCTCGCGGGCGCCGTCTATGCGGCGCTCGGATTGGGCGTCGCCGGCAAGATTCTCGAGAATATGGCCGGCGCCGTGCTCGCGGAGATCGCCCTGCTGATCTTCATCGTCGTCTTCATACAAAAGCGTCCGCAGGGCCTGTTCGCGCTCGGCGGCCGGCAGGCCGATTGAGTTAGCGACATGCTCTACATCCCCCCTGCCCCATCGCTCGCCACGCGGATCTTCGGCCTACGCGGCTGGCTCGCCTTCCTCGCCGCGGCGCTGACGATATTCGTCGCCGTGCCGCTCGCCAATCTCGTCGCGCCGGAGGGCTCCTTCCTCCACCTCTCCGACGCATCGGTCGCGCTCATCGGCAAGCTCTTCTGCTACGCCATGCTGGCGCTCGCCATGGATCTCGTCTGGGGCTATGCCGGAATTCTCAGCCTCGGCCACGGCATATTCTTCGCGCTCGGCGGCTACGCCTTCGGCATGTATCTGATGCGCCAGATCGGCCGGGACGGCAGCTATCATTCCGATCTGCCGGACTTCATGGTCTTCCTCGATTGGAAGGCCTATCCCTGGTTCTGGAGCTTCACCGATCATTTCGCCTATGCCGCCGCGCTCGCCATTCTCGCGCCGGCGACGCTCGCCTTCGTCTTCGGCTATTTCGCCTTTCGCTCGCGCATCAAGGGCGTCTATTTCTCCATCATCACCCAGGCGCTCACCTATGCGATGATGCTGCTGTTCTTCCGCAATGAGACGGGCTTCGGCGGCAATAATGGCTTCACCGATTTCAAGCGCATAGTGGATTATCCGCTGGCGACGCCGACGACGCGCATGATCCTCTTCACGCTGACCGGCGCCTGCCTTCTCGCGCTCATTCTCGTCTCGCGCTTTCTCGTCTCCAGCAAATTCGGTCGCGTGCTCACGGCGATACGCGAGGCCGAGAGCCGCGTGATGTTCTGCGGCTATGACACGCTCTCCTACAAGCTCGCGATCTGGACCTTCTCGGCCGCGATCTGCGGACTGGCCGGCGCGCTCTATGTGCCGCAGGTCGGCATCATCAATCCCAGCGAAATGTCGCCGGCCGCCTCGATCGAGATCGCCATATGGGCGGCGGTCGGCGGGCGCGGCACGCTGATCGGCCCGCTCATCGGCGCCGTTATCGTCAATGGCGCGAAGAGCTTCTTCACCGCCGCCATTCCCGAATATTGGCTGTTCTTCTTAGGGCTCCTCTTCGTGCTCGTCACCCTGCTGCTGCCCAAGGGCGTCATCGGCCTCTTCGACACGCTGGCCTCCTTCCGCAAGGAGCGCGCGCGATGATCGGCGAGCCGGATATCTCCAGCGGCGTCGCGCTCTATCTCGACGATGTCCAGGTCACTTTCGACGGCTTCCGCGCGCTGCGCGGCCTCTCTCTGTCGATCGACACGGGCGAGCTGCGCTGCATCATCGGCCCCAATGGCGCCGGCAAGACGACGATGATGGACGTCATCACCGGCAAGACGCGGCCGGATGTGGGAACCGCCTATTTCGGCCGCTCGCTCGATCTCACCAAGATGAACGAGCCGCAGATCGCCGCCGCCGGCATCGGCCGCAAGTTCCAAAAGCCGACCGTGTTCGAGCATTTGACCGTGTTCGAGAATCTCGAGCTCGCGATAAAGGCCGACAAGAGCGTGCGCGCCTCGCTGTTTCGTCGCCTCACCGGCGAGCAGATCGACCGCGTCAGTGAATTGCTGGAGACGGTGGAGCTCGCCGACAAGGGCAAGGAGCGCGCAGGTCTGCTCTCGCATGGCCAAAAGCAGTGGCTGGAGATCGGCATGCTGCTCGCGCAGCGCCCGCTGCTGCTGCTGCTCGACGAGCCGGTCGCCGGCATGACCGATCACGAGACGAAGCGCACGGCCGAGCTGCTGCTGTCGCTCGCGGGAAAACATTCGATCATGGTGGTGGAGCACGATATGGAGTTCGTCGGCGCCATAGCGCGCAAGGTGACGGTGCTACATGAAGGCGCCGTGCTCGCAGAAGGCCCGCTCAGCGAGGTGCAGAGCGACGAGCGCGTCATCGAAGTCTATCTGGGGCGCTAGGACCATGCTCGAAATCAGCGGCCTCCATCAATATTACGGCAGCAGCCATATTCTGCGCGATGTCTCCTTCACCGCGCCCAAAGGCGCCTGCACCGTGCTGCTCGGGCGCAATGGCGTCGGCAAGACGACGCTGCTGCGCAGCATCATGGGCGTCACGCCGATCCGCAGCGGCGCCATAAGATTCGATGGCGAGGATATCTCCAAGCTCTCGCCCAATCAGCGCGCAGCGCGCGGCGTCGCCTATGTGCCGCAGGGCCGCGAGATTTTCTCCCGCCTCACAGTGGAGGAAAATCTGCTGATGGGCATGGCGGTGAAGCCGGCCCGCAAGGCCTCCATTGTGCCGAGCGAAATCTATGAGATGTTCCCGGTGCTGAAGGAGATGCTGCGGCGGCGCGGCGGTGATCTCTCCGGCGGCCAGCAGCAGCAGCTCGCCATCGCCCGCGCGCTGGTCTCCGATCCCAAGCTCATCATTCTGGACGAGCCGACGGAAGGTATCCAGCCCTCCATCATCAAGCTCATCGGCGAGGTGATAAAGGGCTTGAGCAAACGCGGCGATCTCGCCATTCTGCTCGTCGAGCAATATTATGACTTCGGCCGCGAGCTGGCGGATCATTACATGGTCATGTCGCGCGGGCAGATCGTCAAGCAAGGTCTCGGAGCCGATATGGACAAGGACAACATCAGGGATTTCGTGGCGTTGTGAACGGTCCTCAACGCGCGAGGGGCCGAATAGAATTGCGCTATGCGCAAGTTCAGGGAGCGAGCCGGTTGCGACATCTGGCGCAGGAGGCGCCGCTGAGGGCGCTGTTTCCGGCCGTCGAGCCCAACGAGGCGCCCGAGGCGGCGATCATCAACACCGGCGGCGGCGTCGTCGGCGGCGATTGCTATGCGCTGGACATAGAGGTCGAGGCCGGCGCCGCGCTGACGATCACCACGCCGGCGGCCGAGAAAATCTATCGCTCCAGCGGCGACGACGCCGAGATCGTCGCGCATCTTCGCTGCGGAGAAGGCGCGCGGCTCGAATGGCTGCCGCAGGAGACCATCCTCTTCGATGGCGCGCGACTGCGACGGCGCATCGAGATCGACCTCGCGCCGAGCGCGCGATTTCTCGGCGTCGAGACGATCTTGTTCGGCCGGCGCGCGAGCGGCGAATGGTTGAACCATGGCGCGCTGCGCGACGCCTGGATGCTGCGCATCGACGGCAAGCCGGTGTGGGCGGACGCCATCGGCTTCGCGGGCGACATAGCGGCGCAACGCGCAGTTCGCTTCGGCCTCGGCGAGGCCGCCGGCTATGCGACGATCGTCATCGCCGGGCCGCATGCTTCGGCGCTTCTGCCGCGCGCGCGCGACCTCGCGCAAGGCGCGGCGACGCTCGTCAATGGCGTTCTGCTGATGCGCTTTCTCGATAGCGACGCGGCGCGGCTGCGTGGCGCGGTGATCGAGGCGATGGCGGCGTTGCGACCCGAGGCGACCGGCGGACGCGGCGCAGCGCCGCGTCTGTGGCTAAACTAAAGAAGATGCGCCGGGGCGAGCTAGAAGGCTCGCGGTCCGAGCGCGCCAAAGGACCGCGAGCCTTCAGGCTCGCTCGACAGGGAGGACGCGGAATGCATCTGACGCCGCGCGAAAAAGACAAGCTGCTCGTCGCCGTGGCGGCGATGGTGGCGCGCCGGCGCCTCGAGCGCGGCGCCAAGCTCAACTATCCGGAGGCGGTCGCGCTCATCACCGATTTCGTCGTCGAAGGCGCGCGCGACGGACGTTCGGTGGCGGAGCTGCGCACTCGAGGCGCGAGCGTGCTGACGCGCGAGCAGGTGATGGAGGGAGTGGCCGAGATGATCGAGGCGGTGCAGGTCGAGGCGACCTTCCCGGATGGCGTGAAGCTCGTCACCGTTCACGAGCCGATCCGATGATACCGGGCGAGATCATTCCCGCCGAGGGCGAGATCACCCTCAACGAAGGCCGCGCCACCATTTCGCTCGCCGTCGCCAATACGGGCGATCGGCCGATTCAGGTCGGCTCGCATTATCATTTCGGCGAGACCAATAGCGCGCTGCAATTCGATCGCGCCAAGGCGCGCGGCATGCGGCTCGACATTCCCGCCGGCTCGGCCGTGCGCTTCGAGCCGGGACAGACGCGCATCGTCACGCTCGTTCCTTATGCCGGAGAGCGCGCGGTCTATGGATTCAATGGCGCGGTGATGGGACCTCTGGGGGCGCGAGATGGCGAATAAGATTTCTCGGCGCGCCTATGCCGGAATGTTCGGACCGACGGTCGGCGACCGCATTCGCCTCGCCGATACGGAGCTGCTGATCGAGATCGAGCGCGATCACACGATTTATGGCGAAGAGGTGAAATTCGGCGGCGGCAAGGTCATCCGCGACGGCATGGGCCAGAGCCAACGCTCCAATGCGGAAGGCGCGGTCGACACCGTCATCACCAATGCCGTGATCCTCGATCATTGGGGCATCGTCAAAGCCGATATCGGCATCGTCAACGGGCGCATCGCGCGCATCGGCAAGGCCGGCAATCCCGATGTTCAGCCCGGCGTCGATATCATCATCGGACCGGGCACGGAGATCATCGCCGGCGAAGGCCGCATCGTCACCGCGGGCGGCATAGACACGCATATTCATTTCATCTGCCCGCAGCAGTGCGAGGAAGCGCTGGCGAGCGGCGTCACGACGATGCTCGGCGGCGGCACTGGCCCCGCCGAAGGGACAAAGGCGACGACATGCACGCCCGGCCCCTGGCATTTGAGGCGCATGCTGCAGGCTGCCGAGGGGCTGCCGGTCAATCTCGGCTTTTTCGGCAAGGGCAACGCCAGCCAGCCGCGAGCGCTCGTCGAGATGATCGAGGCCGGCGCGATCGGCCTCAAGCTGCATGAGGATTGGGGCTCGAGCCCGGCGGCGATCGATTGCGCGCTGACCGTCGCCAACGAATATGACGTGCAGGTCACGCTGCACAGCGACACGCTGAACGAGAGCGGCTTCGTCGAGGCGACGATCGCCGCCTTCAAGGGCCGCACCATTCACGCCTTTCATACGGAAGGCGCCGGCGGCGGCCATGCGCCGGACATCATCAAAGTGGCGGGCGAGCCCAATGTGCTCCCCTCCTCCACCAATCCGACGCGACCCTATACGATCAACACGCTCGACGAGCATCTCGACATGCTGCTCGTCTGCCATCATCTCGACCCGAAGATTCCAGAGGACATCGCCTTCGCCGAGAGCCGCATTCGCAAGGAGACGATCGCGGCGGAGGATATTCTCCACGACCTCGGCGCGCTGTCGATGTATTCCTCCGACAGCCAGGCGATGGGCCGCGTCGGCGAGGTGATCATTCGCTGCTGGCAGACGGCGGATAAGATGCGCCGACAGCGCGGCAAGCTCGCTGGCGACGGCGCCGGCAATGATAATTTCCGCGCCCGCCGCTATGTGGCGAAATATACGATCAACCCCGCCATAGCGCATGGAATCGCCGATCTCGTCGGCTCGATCGAGCCGGGCAAGCTCGCCGATCTCGTGCTGTGGTCGCCGGCATTCTTCGGCGTTAAGCCGGATCTCATATTGAAGGGCGGCAGCATTGCGATGGCGGCGATGGGCGATCCCAACGCCTCCATACCGACGCCGCAGCCCGTGCATTATCGGTCGATGTTCGCGGGCTTCGGCCGCAGCCTCACGCAGAGCTGCGTCACCTTCGTCAGCCGCGCCGCGCGGGAGGCGTCTGTCGCGCAGAAATATGGGCTCGAGCGGCCGCTGCATGTCGTGACCAACACGCGCGGCGGGATTTCCAAGCGCAGCATGATCCTCAATGACGCGACGCCGAAGATCGAGGTCGACGCCCAGACTTACGAAGTGCGCGCCGATGGCGAGCTGCTGACCTGCGAGCCGGCCACCGTGCTGCCAATGGCGCAGCGCTATTTCCTGTTTTGAGAGGGCGAAGATGCGTGCGGCGCATAGGCTTCCCGCGGGAAGCTGGGACAAAGGGCGAGAGCGCGGGACGGCGACGCTGGATTGGGACGAGCGCCATCGTCGGCGCCGCAGCCTGACCAGCGATCAGGGCGAGGCGTTCCTGCTCGATCTCGCCGAAGCCGCGCGGCTCGGCGAGGGCGACGGGCTCGCGCTCGAGGACGGCTCGGTAATCCGCGTCGTCGCAAAACCGGAGCCGGTTCTGGTGATAGAAGCGGGAACGGCGGGCCTGCCACGCCTCGCCTATCATCTCGGCAATCGCCATCTCGCCATTCAGATTTTTCCCGATCGACTCGTCATTCGAGACGATTCCGTCATCGCCGACATGGTCGAAGGATTGGGCGGGATCGTCACGCGGCGCGATCTGCCGTTCGATCCGGAGAATGGCGCCTATGGCGGCCATTCATCGCATAGTCACGATCATCATCACGCGCACGGTCATCATGACCACGGACATGGTTGAGCCACGCGACTGGCTGCTGTCGCTGCTAACATTCATGTCGCCGGCCTATCCCGTCGGCGGCTTCGCCTTCAGCCACGGATTGGAGTGGGCCGTGGAAACGGGCGACGTCAGCGACCGCGGCGGCCTCCAAGCCTATATCGGCGCAGCACTGGAAATGGGCGGCGGCTGGTGTGATCTCGTCTTTCTCGCCGCCGCTTGGCGCGCCGCCCGCGCCAATGACGTGGATGGGCTAGACGTGACAGCCGATCTTGCCGCCGCCTGGCGCTCGAGCGCGGAGACTGCGCTGGAGTCGCGCCATCAGGGCGCGGCCTTCGCACGCGCTACATGCGCCGCTTTTCCTGGTTCGCCGCTCGATGCGCTCGCCGCGCGGCGCGATGGCGAGATCGCCTTTCCCGTCGCGGTCGGCGCGGCGGTCGTGGACGCGCCGCTGGACGCTGCTCTGCGCGCCTTTGCTCACGCCTTCGCCGCCAATCTCGTCTCGGCCGGCGTGCGGCTCATTCCGCTCGGCCAGACCGATGGGCTGCTGGCGCTCGCCGCGCTCACGCCCATCATCATGCGCGCCGCGCGCGCCGCCGAGACGACGCCGCTCGACACGCTCACCACCTCCGCCCTGCGCATAGACATCGCGTCCATGCGCCATGAAACGCAATATACGAGGCTGTTCCGCTCATGACCGCGCCCCATTCTCCTCACGGTCCGCTGCGCGTCGGCGTCGGCGGCCCGGTCGGCTCCGGCAAGACGGCGCTGATGGACCGGCTGTGCAAAGCGCTGCGCGACAAATATCGCCTCGCCGCCATCACCAATGACATTTACACGAAAGAGGACGCGGAATTCCTCACCCGCTCCGGCGCGCTCGCGCCCGAGCGCATCATCGGCGTCGAGACGGGCGGCTGCCCGCATACGGCGATCCGCGAGGACGCTTCCGCCAATTTGGCCGCCGTCGCCGAGATGAACCGCAAATTCCCCGATCTCGATCTCATCCTCATCGAGAGCGGCGGCGACAATCTCGCCGCCACTTTCAGCCCCGAGCTCGCCGATATCACCATCTATGTCATCGACGTCTCGGCCGGCGACAAGATTCCGCGCAAAGGCGGCCCCGGCATCACGCGCTCGGACCTTCTCGTCATCAACAAGATCGACCTCGCGCCTCTGGTCGGCGCCTCGCTCGAGGTGATGGATCGCGACGCCCGCCGAATGCGCGGCGGCCGGCCCTTCGTTTTCGCCAATCTGAAGGAGAATATCGGGCTCGATACAATCGCCGGCTTTATCGAGCGCATGGGCGGACTTACCCGCGCCGAGGCGCGCTGAGGCCGCTCGATCTCACGCCTGCGCCACGAAGACCTGATTGCGGCCGCCGGATTTCGCGGCGTAGAGCGCCTTGTCGGCGGCCTCCTTCAGCGCGGAGAGATCGCTCGTCTCCTGGTCGGAAAGCGCGATGCCGACGCTGACGGATGACAATCCGTCGCCGAGCGCCGCCGCCGCGGAAACATAGGCCGAACGAATGCGTTCGGCCACGGCGACCGCCCGCGCGCTATCGACCCGCGTCAGCAGCAGCGCGAATTCATCGCCGCCGATGCGCGCCAGAAAATCCTCGTTGCGAATGCTCTTGGCCGCCACTTCGCCGAAAGTGGTCAGCGCGCGGTCGCCCATCGAATGGCCGAAGCTGTCATTGATCGCCTTCAGCCGATCGAGATCGAAGATGAGCAGCGCCGAATCGCCCTGGCCGCGCGAGCTGCGGATCACCGCATCGGCATTATGATCGAAGCTGCGCCGATTGGAGAGGCCGGTCAGCGGATCGGTCGCCGCCATGAATTTTTGCCGCGCGACGGCCCGCTCCTTGGTCACGGCCAGCAGAGCAAAGCCCATCAGCAGACCATAGCTCACGGATTCCAGCGCGACGGAGACGACGAAGGGCTTCGGATCGAAAGGAGCGCCGCGCGCCATCAGCATGACGACGATGACCGCGACCACCGCCCCGAAGCAGGCATGCGCGGCGGCGAGCGCGATCGTCGCCTGCTGCGTGCGCGTCCTGTGCCGACGCACCGAGGAGAATTCGTCGGCGAGCAGAAAAGCATAGACCGCCGATATGGCGCAGCGGTCGACGATACGGACCGAATCGACGCTCAGGGAGAAGAAGAGCAGCCAGATCGCGCCGCCGGCGAGCGCCAGACGCATGTCCACGGGACGGCCGATGAAAACCCGCGATCCGCCCCAGACGAGGCCGACGCCCCACAGAGTGAGCGCATTGCCGAGGCCGATCGCGAGCAGCGGATAGGATTCGCGCAAGGATAGCAGAGCGACGCCTAGGCTGATCATGAGCTGCGCCGCGCACCACCAGCGATATTCCGCGGCCTCCGGATCCTCGCGCCAGACGAGATAGAGAAAGGCGCCGAGAACCGCGAATACGGCAGAATTCATCAGCAGCAAGGTCGGGAGACAATCCGCCATGGTCACACGATCCGGATGAGACTTTCCGACCGGCTCCGCGATGCGAATCGAAAGCGCATTCGAGCGAGGCGGCCGAAAAGCGAGCGCTGTTGAAACAGACTGCGCAAAATGGAGCGGGCGATGGGAATCGAACCCACGACATACAGCTTGGGAAGCTGTCGTTCTACCACTGAACTACGCCCGCGTACCGCCTGAAGACAGTTATTCCTATAGGGTTTTTCTGCTCTGTGGGCAAGGTCGGACAATTTATCCCGCGGTGAAAAAAGAAGCGCCGTCCGAGCGCTCTTTCGCCGCGAACTCGGCGAGAATCCGCTCCGCCGCCGCCGCCGCGCCGGCCTGCGCCGCCGCCGATAGGGGCGCGCCCGGAGCGAAGCTCTCGCCCTCGATCGTGAACAGAACGCAAACAGGCGGAAACGCGCCGAGGGCGCGCGCGAGGCCGATCGCCTCGGCGAGGCCGAAGCCGTGGCTGGACCAGCCAGAATCGATCGGTAACAGCTCCCCCTCGTCGCCGAGGTCGAAGCGCCGCACCGTCCCGGCCGGCGCGCCGGAAATGGCTGCATCGACGATAACCGCCTCGGCGGCCTCTTCCAGCGCCGCGAGAATGGCGCTCGCGTCGCCGCGGCATTCGACGATATCGAGCGCAGCCGCCTCGCGTAGCAGCGCGCCGACGCGTGGGCCGGCGCCGTCGTCGCCGCGATCCGGATTGCCGACGCACAGAAGGATGCGACGCCGCATCTTCAGCCCCGATCGATTTCGAGCCGCAAAAAATGCGTCGAGCAGGAGATGCAGGGATCGTGATTGCGAACTGTCTGCTCGCAGCGATGACGAAGCTCGTCCTCCGGCAGATGCAGAAAGGCGCCGGTGAGGCGCTTCAGATCCTCCTCGATCATCGCTTGATTCTGCGAGGTCGGAGGGGTGATGATCGCCTCGGCGATCGTTCCGTCCGCCTCGAGCCGATAGCGATGATAGAGCATGCCGCGCGGCGCCTCGGTCGCGGCATGGCCGACGCCGGCGCGCGGCTCGATCGCGACGCAGGAGGCGTCCGGCTCCTCATAGCGCGCGATGATGCGCAGCGCCTCGTCCAGCGCATAGATCGTCTCGACCGCGCGCACGATGATGCTGCGATAGGGATTGACGCAGACGGCCTCGAGGCCCGCCTCGCGCGCCGCCTCCTTCGCCAGCGGCGACAGCACATCCGCGTTGAGCGCATAGCGGGCGAGCGGGCCGACGAGATAGGGCTCGTCGCAAAGGCGCATACGCGCATGCAGCGCGGTCGAGCGCTGGACGTGAAACTCCTCGAAATGCGTCTCGAAATCGCGCGCGGCGATGTCGAGCCCGCGGCTCGACACGATGCGGCCTTCGTTGAACGGATATTCATCCGGATGCCGCAGCGACACGAAGACGTAATCGCGCGCGCAATCGGGAAAGTCGAATCCGGCGACGAAGCGTGCGACCTGAAGCGCCTGTTCCAGCGCGCGCTCCACCCGCTCCGCCAATGTGCGCAGCTCACGCTTGCGCGGCGCGCGATAAAAGCCGCCGACGCGCACATTGATCGGATGAATCTCGCGCCCGCCGACCAGCGTCATGATCTCATTGCCGACCTTCTTGATCGCGAGGCCGCGCCGCACGATATCGCCATGGTCGCGCGCCATATCGACGCCGCCGGCGTAACCGAGAAAATCCGGCATATGCAGCATATGCACATGCAGCATGTGGCTCTCGATCCATTCGCCGCAATAGAGCAGGCGCCGCAGATCGCGCAGCGGACCCGTGACGGCGACGCCGAGCGCATCCTCCATCGCATGCACGGCGCTCATCTGATAGGCGACGGGACAAATGCCGCAAATGCGCGCGGCAATGTCCGGCGCCTCGGTGAAGGCGCGCCCGCGCATCAGCGCTTCGAAGAAACGCGGCGGCTCGAAAATATTCAGCGCCGCGCTCTTCACCTCGCCGTCGCGCAGCACGATCTCGAGCCCGCCCTCGCCTTCCACACGCGCCAGCGCGCCGACCGAGATGGTTCTACTCGTCATGGCGCTCGCTCTCCTCGCGGAAGGCCTCCGCCTGCGCGTTGAATGTGCGATAGACACGCTGCAACGCTTCCTCATCCATGCCGAGCGCCGCGAGCTGCGCGCTCAGCGATGGCGCATTGGGCGTCTCGGCGGGACCGAAGCAGCCGTAGCAGCCCCGATCATAAGAGGGACACAACGCGCCGCAGCCGGCATGAGTGACGGGGCCGAGACAAGGCGTCCCCTGCGCCACCATCACGCAGACATTTCCCTTCAGCTTGCATTGCAGACAGACGCTATGCGACGGCGTCGCCGGCTTGCGGCCGGCGAGAAAGCTCGAGATCACCTCGATCAGCTGGCCCTTGTCGATCGGACAGCCGCGCAGCTCGAAATCGACCTTCACATGATCGCTGATCGGCGTCGATGTCGCGAGCGCATGGATATAATCCGGCCGCGCATAGACGATCGACGCATATTCACGCACATCGGCGAAATTGCGCAGCGCCTGTATGCCGCCGGACGTCGCGCAAGCGCCGATGGTGATCAGCGCGCGCGAGCGGCGCCGCACATCCTGTATGCGCTCGGCGTCATGCGGCGTGGTGATCGAGCCCTCGACGAGCGAGAGATCGTAAGTGCCGCGGATCGGCGCGCGCGTCGCCTCTGGAAAATAGGCGATATCGAGCGCCTGGGCGACGGCGAGCAGCTCGTCCTCGCAATCGAGCAGGCTGAGCTGACAGCCATCGCAGGAAGCGAATTTCCATACGGCGAGCCGCGGCACGGATGACGTCCGATGATGCGTCGCGCTCATGCTCAGATTTCCTTCTTCGCGATGAGGCCGCGCAATTGCGAATAGGGAAACACCGGCCCGTCGCGGCAGATGAAGACCGGCCCGAATTGGCAATGGCCGCACCAGCCGATCGCGCATTTCATATTGCGTTCCATTGAGAGATAAACGCGCTCTTGCGCGACGCCTCGCTCGAGCAGCGCATTGGCGACGAAGCGCATCATGATCTCCGGTCCGCAGAGCATGGCGAGCGCACTGGCGGCGCTGAATTGCGCGCGCGACAGCAGCGTCGTCACCACGCCGACATTGCCGCGCCAATCGCCGCGCGCATGATCGACCGTCGCCTCCACCTCTATGTCGAGCCGCCCGCGCCAGGCTTCCAGCTCATCGCGAAAGAGGATATCCGCCGGGCTGCGCGCGCCGAACAAAAGAAGAATACGGCCGTATTTCTCGCGCTCGGCGAAGAGCCGATAGAGCGCCGGCCGCAGCGGCGCGAGACCGAGCCCGCCGGCGACGACGATCACATCGCGACCCTCCGCCTCCACCATCGGCCAGCCGCGTCCGAAGGGGCCGCGCAGGCCGATCGGCTCGCCCACATGCAGCTCTGTGAGCGCGCGCGAGACGGCGCCGACGGCGCGGATCGTATGAACGAGCCGCGCGCTATTGTCCGGATCGCCGCTGACGCTGATCGCCGCCTCGCCGACGCCGAAAGCGGTGAGCATGTTGAATTGCCCCGGCGCGAAATCGAAAGCGCCGCCATCTATCTCGAGAGTCACGACATCCGCGATTTCGCGCTTTCGCCTCACGACGCGCGCGACACGCGGAATCATGGGATCGGCGACGCTCGCCGCGGAAAATGCATCAGTCATGGGCGCCATAAATGTCGATCATCTGCATTCGCGCGGCCTGCAATCGCTCGACCAGCGGCGGCATGAAGCGCTTCATCATGTCATAGCCGAGCCGTGGATCGGCCTCGCTCTTGCGGCGCAGGCAGGCGGCGTCGACGGCGATGGCGCGGACGAGATCGATCGCGCGCGCATCATAGGTCCAGCGATAGGGCGGCACGAGCCAAGAAAGGCCGCAGAGATCGCCCTCATGCAGCGTCTGCACGGTGACGGCGCCGCGCGCCGGATCGCGCAGCTCTATGGCGACGCTTCCATTGCGCAGCAGAAAGAACCAATCGGCGCTGTCGCCTTCATGAAAAAGATATTGGCCCGGATCGAAGCGCATATTCTTGGCGCAGCCGGAGACGAGCGCAACGAATCCTTCATCCATGCCGGCAAAAAAGCGATGCTCTTTGACGATATGCTCGATGCTCTCGATCATGTCGCGCCTTTCTGCGCTTCGCTCTCGCGAATGGCCCGCGCTTCCTCGGTCAAATCTATGCCGACGGGACACCAGACAATGCAGCGTCCGCAGCCGACGCAGCCGGAGCTTCCGAATTGGTCATGCCAAGTGGAGAGCTTATGCGTCATCCATTGGCGATAGCGCGATTTGACGCTCTGCCGGACGCTGCCGCCATGGATATAGGAAAAATCCAGCGTGAAGCAGGAATCCCAGCGCCGCGAGCGCTCGCTCTCGATGCCCGCGAGATCGCTCGCATCCTCGACGCTGGTGCAAAAGCAGGTGGGGCAGACCATTGTGCAATTGGTGCAGGCGAGGCAGCGCGCGGCGACATCATCCCAGCGCGGATGCTCGAGATTGCGCGCGAGCAAGTCCCGCACATCGCCGGCCTCGAGACTGCGGCCCATATTCTCGGCCGTATGCGCGAGAATAGCCTCCGCCTCCTCTGTCTCGCTCGCGCTCGCCGCGCGACGCGGCAGAGAGTCGAGAAGCGCCCTCCCCGCCTCTGTGCCGATCTCGACGAGAAAGGAGCTTCCGGCGACGATTTCGGTGAGCGCTATGTCGAAGCCCATGGTCGCCTTCGGCCCCGTATCCATCGAGACGCAGAAGCAGGCGCCGCCGGCGACGCCGCAATTCACCGCGACGATGAAGACGTCCTCGCGCCGCGCGCGATAATGCGGATCGGCGTAACTTCCGCCGAGAAAGACGCGGTCCTGAATGGCGATGGCGTGCAGCTCGCAGGAGCGCGCGCCGATGAAGGCGAATTTCTCGGCGCGAGCCGGCTCGGCCTCGACGCGCAGCTCGTCGCCCTCGCGCCGCGCGCGCCACAGGCGCAGCACGGGCGGGTGCAGCAGCTTTTTCCAGGATTGCGGGCCGACGACATAGCCGAACAAGGCTTCGTCATTGCGGCGCGTCAGCCGATAATGGCCGCCGTCCTGCTCGTCGCCGACTCCGCGCGGCAGATCGTCCAGCGTGGCGATCTCGTCATAGACGATCGCCTCGTCGCGCACGGTCGGGCCGATGAGTTGGTAGCCCTGTGCGCACAGAGCCTCGAGCAGAGCCTCGAGGCCGGCGGCGTCGACGATGGAACGGACCTCGGTCATGCCTTTGTCCATGTCACGACATCTAGCGTTCGAAAGGCGTGCGTCGTTATCGCGAACGAAGCCGAGCGGCGTCTCGGCTGGTAATGACGCTCCGCCGACGTGGCGGAGCGCTCGTTGATCTCATCGAATTATTGCAGTTTCCCGACAAAAAGCGAGGCGGCGCGCTGTCGCGCTCACGGCGCCTTGAAATGCTTGGAGAGCTTCAGCTCCTGTCCTTGATAATTCGAGACGCCGCCTTGGCCGTAGAGAATTTTCGGCTCGGCGGCCATCGGCTCATAGACGAGACGGCCGATGACCTGCCCATCCTCCAATATGAAAGGCACGTCATGGCTGCGCACCTCGAGCACAGCGCGGCTGCCCGGAAGGCCCTGTGCGCCATAGCCGAAGCCGGGATCGAAAAAGCCGGCGTAATGCACGCGGAACTCACCCATTGCGGGGTCGATCGCCATCATCTCCGCCGAGAGATGCGAGGGAATGCGGATGCGCTCGCGCGAGGCGAGAATGTAGAATTCATTGGGGTCGAGAATGAGCTTATTGCCGCGCCGCGGCGTCAGCCGCTCCCAATAATCCTCTATTGCGTAATGGTCGACGCGATCGACGTCGATCACATCCGTGTGCTTTTGCGCGCGATAGCCGACGACGTCGCCGAGGCCGTCCAGAGCGACGCGGAGGATCACGCCGTCGCGCAGCGTCAATTCGCCATCGGCGAGCGGCGCGCGCGCATGCTCGGCCGCGAGCGCAGCGTCGGAGAGCGTCGTCTCTCCGGCCGCGCCGCGCCGGCGCAGGCGCAGCTGATCGAGCCGCGAGCCCAGCCGCGCCCGCACGCTGAAGCTGCGCGGCGAGACCTCGGCATAGAGCCGCCCGCGATAGCCGGCCGCGACATGATCGAAAATCTCGGTGTCGTCGGTGATGAGGCGGGTGAATATATCGAGCCGCCCGGTCGAGCTCTTGGGATTGGCGACGCCGGAAACATCCTCCGGCAGATGCAGGCTCTCGAGCAGCGGAATCACATAGACGCAGCCGCGCTCGAGCACCGCGCCGGCGCCGCGCAGATCGATCTCGTCATAGGTCAGCTCGGCGAGCAGCGCCTCGACGCTGCGGCGCTTGCCGGGCAGAAAGCTGGCGCGCACGCGATAGGCCGTCGGGCCGAGGCGCAGATCGAGGCTCGCCGGCTGATGCTGGCCGTCCTCGATCGGCTGCGTCGCGGCGATCACGCCGGCGGCGGCCAATTCTCGGATCTGCTCGCAGGAGAGCACGCCATGGACGGCGGACGCCATCGAAACTCCTATTACAACGGTTCGGTCGTCTTACAACGGTTCAGTCGTCATGGGACCTTACACGCCCGACGCCACCGTGTTCTAGTGGCGATAAAATCGGTGAGCCGCAAGCATGCGGCAGAGTGTTGACTTGGCCGCGTCCTTCGGTTCATTCTGTTAAAAGAACGCGTGGTTCTTTGAGCCGGCCGGCTTGCCGCCACGTAAAACAAGGCGCTAAAAGGCCGGGTTTCCTCGTGAAATCCGCTTTTTGTCGCCGTGGCGCGCCCCGCGCGCCGCAGGGGAGACCAAAGTTGAGCGACGACGAGAAGAAACTGCGCCCCGCGACACAGCTCGTGCATGGCGGGGGGCTGCGCTCGCAATTCGGCGAGCTGTCCGAGGCGATGTTCCTCACGCAGAGCTTCGCCTATCCGACGATGGAGGCCGCCGAGGCGCGCTTCAAGGGCGAGGACCCGGGCTTCATCTATTCGCGCTTCTCCAATCCGACCGTCGCGATGTTCGAGCAGCGCATGTGCCTGCTCGAGGGCGCCGAGGCGGCGCGCGCCACGGCGAGCGGAATGGCCGCCGTCACCGCCGCGCTGCTGGCGCAGCTTCGGGCCGGCGATCATATCGTCGCGGCGCGGGCGCTGTTCGGCTCCTGTCTCTATGTGGTGGAGGATCTGCTGCCGCGATTCGGCGTCGCCTCGACCTTGGTCGATGGGGCCGATCTTTCGCAATGGAAGGCCGCCGTCCGCAAGGAGACCAAGCTCTTCTTCCTCGAGAGCCCGACCAATCCCGGCCTCGAGGTCTATGACATTCGCGCCATCGCCGACATCGCCCATGAGGCGGGCGCGCGGCTCGTGGTCGACAATGTCTTCGCCACGCCTCTGCTGCAAAAGCCCTTCGAATTGGGCGCCGATGTCGTCGTCTATTCGGCGACCAAGCACATAGACGGCCAGGGCCGCTGCCTCGGCGGCGTCATTTTGGCGTCGCAGGCGCTGATCGAGGAGAACATCCATAATTTCCTGCGCCAGACCGGGCCGGCTCTGTCGCCCTTCAACGCCTGGACCATGCTGAAGGCGCTGGAGACTCTGCCGCTGCGCATCGCGCAGCAGACGGCGAGCGCGGCGCGGATCGCCGATTTCCTCGCCGAGCAGAAGGAGATCGCCCGCGTTCTCTATCCTTTCCGCGCCGATCACCCGCAGGCGGAGCTGGCGCGGCGGCAGATGACGGGCGGCGGCACGCTGGTGACCTTCGACGTGGCGGGCGGCAAGCCGGCGGCCTTCCGCCTCGCCAACGCGCTGAAAATCGTCAAGATTTCCAATAATCTCGGCGACGCCAAGAGCCTCGTCACCCATCCGGCGACGACGACGCATCAGCGGCTGACGCCGGAGGCGCGCGCGCTCATCGGCGTCGGCGATGGGCTGCTGCGTCTCTCGGTCGGGCTCGAGGATACGGATGATCTCCTCGACGATCTGGCGCGCGGCCTCGCCGCCGCGCGCGGCTGAGCGCGGTCAGAACTGACCGAATTTCGCGCGGCGCTCGAGGTCGATGAGGCGGCCGCTGCGCCGCGCAGCGATCACGGGCGATGGCTCGGGCTCCTGCTCGGCTTGCGGGATCGCGACCGGGACGACGATCGCCCCGCGCGTCTCGAACACGCCGAAGGCGCGGCGCTCGCCGGCGAGCGTGCGCAGAAACTCACGAAAGAATGCGCCGACTCCGGCGCGATTGCTCATTGAAAGTCGAAACACTGTTTCCCCTCCCCGCGCCGCTTTGGCGACGCATCGTCTTTTCGAAGCGATGATCGGCGCCCGCTTACGCGGACGGTCGAATTCGGTTGGAAAGTCAGATGGAGAGAGGCGGCGCCCGTGCGCGCCGCGCATGATCCGCCGCAAAGACCACGGCGCGCGCGACCGGCGCCGGCCATTGCGCCGCGGCCCAGTCGGACGAGACGACGCCGGAGACTTCCGGCCGCGCCGCAAACGGCCCCGCGCCGCCACAACATAGAGCGCAGAGGTCGCAAAGTCCGGGGCCGATATCGGCGTGGCCGATTGGAGCGGCCGAGGTCGCGTCAGAGGCTTGGGTGAGGGAGGCTTCAGTGAGAGAGGTTTGGTCGGCGAGAGTCGCGCAAATCTGCCCCTGGCCGAGCGCGGAATGGGCGAGCCCTGCCGTCGCGGACGCGAGGGCCTGAACGGCCAGCGCCAACGAAAACAGCAATATGCCAGCCAAATTCCGACGCATGAAAGCTCCTGCCTGCGACGGGGACAGAGTCTGTCGCAAATCACCCCGCGGGGCAAGAGAGCGAGCGACGGGGAATGTGATGCGCCGCAGCATCCCCTCCCCGCCTCCGTTTTTGGCGCCGCTCGAAATTCCGTTCGAGCGGAAGGCCCTTACTTCGCGCCGAGCTTCACATCAGAGAACATGCCCGAAGCCGGACCGCCGAAGTCGTATTTCAGACCGAGGAAATAGGTCCGCTGCGGATAGGGGTTCGGATTGACGTAGTATTTCCACCGGCCGATGTTGTCGATTCCGGCGTTCAGCGTCCATTCCCTGGTGATCTTATAGGTCGCCTTGGCGTCGAAGACGAGATATTCGCTGTCCACGCTGCCATAGTTATTATGGTTGAAGTCTGAGTTGTTGAGGCTGACGAAGGCGCCCGTCGCATAGCGCATGCCCGCCGAGATGGAGAACTCGTCGGTCGGCGCATAGGAGGCGACGGCGCGGATGCGGATGCGCGGAATGCGCGGATATTGCATCCCCTGCACCCAGGGCTGCTGATAGTCGGACACGACCTTGGCGTCGGTAAAGGTCACGCTGCCATTGAAGTCGAGGCCCTTCCAAACAACGTCCTTCAGCACGACGGCGCCTTCGACGCCGCGGAAGATCGCCTTTCCGACATTGGAGTTCTGCGTCACGCCGACGCCGGTGGAGAAATCCGTCTGCGAGACGATTGCGTTCCAACGATGGTCCATGAACAGCGAGACGCGCGGCCGCGCCTCGCCGATGAGGCCGTCGAACACATTGGTCGTGACATATTCGCCAGTCAGGTCATAGGAGGTGCCGCTTTCCGGCTGCAAGTCCGGGTTGCTGATCGAGATGGAATTGGGACCAGCGATATTCTGGAACAGCTCCAGCACCGTCGGGAAGCGATAGTAGCGCCCCAACGAGCCGCGCAGATTGAGGTCTGGAAAGACTTGATATTCGATCGCCGCCTTGGGCGAGAAGGTCGGCTTGGCGACAGACGGCAGATAGGGCGGCGTGACCAGCGACGGCGGCCAGCCGGCGAAACCGGGCGTGTATTTTTGGCCGAGCGTGTTGTTGACGCCGCCAAAGGCGCTCCAGAACTCCTCGCGACCGCCGAAGGTCAGCTTCCATTTCGGCGCGAACTCCCAGACGTCTTGCAGATAGACGGCTTTCGTCTCCGTTTTTCCGTAGTTTATCGCCTGGATGGAGTAGTAGTAATTATCGGTGAAGACATTGGTGTTGGTCAGCGTCTGCGAGAGCGAGTAGAGGTCCCAATGCGCGCCGATCGAAACCTCGTGCTTGCCGAGATCGGTCCATTCCGGGCGCCAGATTCCGCGCGCGTCGAAGGTGCGCCAGAAGGTGCCGGTCTGATTGGTGTTGGAGCCCCGAGGATCGATCGAATAGGCGGTTCCGGCCGCATTGGGCAGGAGACCATAGGCCTTGGCGGTGTTGTTGTAGTCGCGCAGGAAATTATAGGACGTTCCCGAGAAGTCGAAGTCGAAGACGCCTCTGGTGTCCGACTTGAACGAGAGCGCCTGCATCAGATGCGAGGCGTTGCCATGGCTGGGATTAACGGTGAACGGGAAGACGGCGCTGCCGACCTGCACATTGCCGTTCTGGGTGTTGTAGATCGGAACGCCATTCGCGTCGCGGATGTAGGTCGTCGGGCGGGTATTGTCGACGAGCGACCAGAAGCCGAGCTGGTAGGCGGCGTGGATCTTGGGCGCGAGCTCATAGTCGAGCTTGATCTTGCCCATGTGCTGCTCTGAATGGTCGGCCTGATTGGCGCCGCCCACGAATCGCGGATTGCCCGCCTGGTCGATGTCCGCGTAGCCGCCGAGAATGCGCGCGCCGGAGCCGGATTTGACATTGCCGCCCGGGAAGGTCTGCGACTGCCCCTGCGCGTCGAGCCGGTCATAGCTGGCCCAGAAAGAGAAATCATTGATCTTGTCGCCGACGAGAATATTCATGTCGCCGGCGAGATTGGTCTCCTTGGAGCCATAGAGCGAATAGGGCTGCAGGCCGGCGTTGCCGGAGAAGTGAAACTCGAAATTCTCCGGCATACGCGTCGTGATCGCCATCACGCCGCCCATGGAATTGCCCGGATAGAGGGCCGAGAAAGGCCCGTAGACGAGGTCGATGCGGTCGATCTCGCCCGGCGACACCATGCCCCAGCGCGGCGCCGTGTTAAAGGAATTGCCGAGCAGATTGGAAAGCAGAATATTGTCGGCGTAGACGAGGTTCTGCGCGCCGGCGATGGGCGAGTTCACGCGCGTCTGCAAAATGCCGTTGCGATCGCCGATGAAGCGCTCGCGCACCAGCACGCTCGGCAGATATTTCATCGTCTCGGCCGTAGTCATTACATTGACCGTGCGGTCGATGTCGGCGCGGGTGACGCTCTCCACCACGGCGGGGATGTTCTCGGGTATGGCGCGGCGGACCGGGACCGCCGCCGGAGCCGGCGCTTGTCCCTCGGAGCCATTCTGGGCGCCGGCGATATCGATGCCGGGAAGCGCCTCCTGCGCCTGCGCCGCAGCGGCGAGCGAGAAAGCCAGCGCGCAGGCGGAGACGCCGCGCAGCAGATGACGATGGTTCATTTTTTTCCTCCTGCGCCTTCGGACGGGCGCTTTCGGACCTGTCGCGGCCGCGGCCTCTCGAGGGCCGGCGCGCGCAGTCTCGACGATGACGGGAATGCTGATGGCGCGCGTTCCAGCAAAGCGCCATGCGCTTTAGCGAAACGTCTCACGGGCTCACGCCGCCGGCCGAGCGGCCGCAGCGTTATCGCTTCAGGAGATGCCGGGGGGCGCGCGGGCGCGCTGCGCCTGGGGGAGACCGAAGCCGAGCCCGATGCTCGCGCCGAATGTCCAATCCGCCTCGGCGACGCTGCGCCGGTCGAGCGCATGGCCCGCGACGGAAAAGAGAAGGAAAGGCGAGAAGCCGGCGAGGCAGCTCTGGCAGGCGATGCAGGCGCCGGCGTCCCTGTGGCCGCCGATCGGCGCGCGGCGATCGGCGGTTCCGTCGATCGCGGCGCAATAGGCGTCCCCGCGGCCATGCGCGGCCGCCGGCGGAGCGCCGAGCGCATAGACCACGCTCAGCGCCTGAAGCGCCAGAGCGACAGCCGCCAATAAGCCGCGGAGAGAAAATCGACGCATCGCCACCTGTCGCCGTCGGGAAAGATTATTTCCTGCGGCCGAAGCTACGCGCAGCCGAAGGCGTGGGCAATCGAGCCGATACGCCGCCGAGGAGCTTTTCCTTGACCCGTGTCAATTATGTCACAGATTTTGCTACGCGGAGATGGCTCGGCGCCGGCTTTCACAGTGGGCGGCGACGCATTCCACATTTCCCTTCGGCGCGATGCGTCCTAGAGTAGGTCCCATGTATATATCCATCACAAGAGACATTCAGGTCACTGCTCTGCCGGACTTTCTCCACGAGCAGTCGGACCCCGCCAACGATCGCTTCGTCTGGTCCTACACGATCGAGATCGCCAATCTCGGCAAGGAGCGCGTCCAACTCCTGTCACGTCACTGGATCATCATCGACGCTTATGGGCGCAAGGAAGAGGTGAAGGGACCGGGAGTCGTCGGCGAGCAGCCGGTGCTCGAGCCCGGCGAGACGTTCCGCTACGCCTCGGGCTGTCCGCTCACGACGCCCTCCGGACTGATGAAGGGAAGCTATACGATGATCACCCCCCACGGCGAGACCTTCGACATAGAGGTGCCGGCCTTTTCGCTGGACAGCCCGCTCTCCAAGCCGACGCTGAACTGAGCCAGGCGCATGTCAGGCGACATTTCGACGATCGAGCGCGCGATCGAGCTGACCGGACGGCTCGTCGCTTTCGACACGGAGAGCTCCAAGTCTAATCTGGCGCTCATCGATTTCGTCGAATCCTATTTGCGCGCGCAGGATGTGCCCTGCATTCGCGCGCCCAACGCGACGGGCGGCAAGGCGGCGATCTTCGCGACGATCGGCCCGCCGATCGCGGGGGGCGTCGTGCTTTCCGGCCATACGGATGTGGTGCCGGTCACGGGCCAGAGCTGGACCGCCGATCCCTTCACCCTGCGTCGCGAAGGCGACCGGCTGCTGGGCCGCGGCGCCGTCGACATGAAGGGCTTCTGCGCCGTCTGCCTCGCCATGATTCCCGAGTTCAAGGCGGCGGGGCTCACGCGGCCGATCCACATCTTCCTCAGCTATGACGAGGAGACGACCTGCCTCGGCCCGCTCGATCTCCTGGGGCGCCTCGGCTACGATCTGCCGCGGCCGGCCGCCGCTGTGATCGGCGAGCCGACTTCCATGCAAGTCGCCGACGCGCATAAGAGCGTGACGACCTTCGTCACGCGGGTCCGCGGCTATGAGATTCATTCCGCGAATCTGCATCGCGGCGTCAGCGCCGTGCATGTCGCTCTGCTGCTCGGCGCGGAGCTGCTGCGAATCGGCGAGGAGCTGGCCGCGGCGGGCGATCCGACCGAGCGGTTCGACCCGCCCTACTCCACTCTGCATATCGGCGTGATAGAGGGCGGCACGGCGCGCAATATCGTCGCCAAGGACTGCGTCTTCCATTGGGAGGTCCGCGGCGTGCCGGGAACCGACGCGGCCCGAATCGTCGAGGAGAGGCTTTCCGCCTATTCGGCGGAGCTTATGCAGCGTTACTTCGCGCCCTTCCCCGGAACCGGCATCGAGACGCGAATGGAGGTGGCGGTTCCGGGCCTCGCACCGCAGCCGGGCTCGCCGGCGGAGACTCTGGCGCTACGTCTCGCCCGCGCCAATCGCACTATCGCCGTACCCTACGCCTCCGAGGCCGGACACTTCCAGCAGACCGGCATTCCGAGCGTGATCTGCGGCCCCGGCCGCATAGACGAGGCGCATCAGCCGGACGAATATATAGAAGTGGGCGAGCTCGCAGCCTGCGTCGACTTCATGCGCGGCCTCGCCCGAGAGCTCGGCGCCTGAGAGCGCCGAGCTCTCGGGCGTGAGCCTTTAGTAGCAGGCCCAGACCCAATAGCCGGCCCAACGCCAGCACGGCCCGACGCCATAATTATACCAGCGCCCATGCCAATAGCGGCCTCGTCCGCCGTGGCCATAGGCGGGTCCTCCGCGCCAGCCGGGGCCGCCATGCCAGCCGCCGCCGTAGCCGCCGCCATGGCCGCCACCGTGCCAGCCGCCACCGCCGTGACCGCCACCGTGCCACCCGCCGCCACCGCCGCCGCCGTGACCGCCACCGTGCCAACCGCCGCCGCCGCCGTGACCGCCACCGTGCCAGCCGCCACCGCCATGGCCACCACCATGACCGCCGCCACCGCCGCCGTAATGCTGAGCAAACGCTTCCGACGGCAGCGCGAGCGCGGCGCCCAGCGCGGCGACGAGCGATAATTTCTTGAACATCGGAATTTCTCCTCACTTCGCTTCGAAGCGCGCGGAGCCCCTCCACCCCGATGCTTCCGAGAGGCGACATAATCCCCCGCCGAGGCCGCCGACTGTGAGTTGTCGCACAGACCTCGCCGAATTCCTATTGCCGAAGGCGCCGCAGCGCGGCGCCGGCCGCCATTGATTTCGGGATAGGGCCGGCTATAGTCCGCGCCCGTTGCAAGGCGGCTTCCTGCCGGCACGAAGGCGCGCGCGCCGCTTCTAAGAGATCGAACATGAAATTGATCCAGACCGCCCAAGCTCAGACCGACGCTCCTGCGGCGCCTCCCGCTCCGCCCGCCCCGGCTGCTCCCCCGTTCCGGCGGCTCCCTCGGCGCCGCCCGTCCCGCCCAGCACGACAGTGCAGACGGCGCCGGATGTGGGCGCTCCCCGGCGGCTCCGGCTCCCGACATGATCACGCAGCTCGTTCCGCTGCTGCTCGTCACCATGATCGTCTATTTCATCGTGCTGCGTCCGCAGGCGCGCCGTACGAAGGAGCAGAAGGAATCGCTGAAGAATGTGCGCCGTGGCGATACGGTCGTCACCAGCGGCGGGCTGATCGGCAAGGTCACCAAGACCATCGACGACGCCGAGGTCGAGGTCGAGATCGCCCAGAACATCCGCGTGCGCGTGCTGCGCTCGGCCGTCACCGAGGTGCGCGCCAAGGGCGAGCCGGTGAAGGATCAGGCGGCCTCGCGCTAGCCTTCTTTCAGAACGCGACGCATCCATCCCGGCCGCCTCCCGGCGCCGGGACCTTTCTTTTAGGACCGCCTCACAGGACCGACGATCCATGCTGCGCTTCGCCACCTGGAAGATCATCGCCATTCTGGCGCTGACGCTCGCCGCCGTTCTCGTCGTCCTCCCCAGCATGTTCGCGCCGGCGAGCGTCAAGGCGCTCGAAAACGCCCTGCCCTCCTGGGCGCAGCCGCGCACCATCGTGCTCGGCCTCGATCTGCAAGGGGGCTCCTATGTGATGCTGGAGGTAGACAAAGCCTCGGTGCTGCACACGCAGGTGACCAATCTGCGCGACGACGTGCGCCGCATCCTGCGCGAGGAGAAGATCGCCATCACCGGCGGCATAGGCGCGCAGACGCGCGGCGTGCAGCTGCGCATCCCCGACGCCGCCGAGCGCGCCAAAGTGCTGCCGAAGTTCCGCAATCTGGCGCAGGGCTTCGGCGCGAAAATCGGCGGCGCGCCGCCGCTGGAGGTGCGCGATTCGGGCGACGGCCTAGTGCAAATCGTCGTCACCGATTCCGGCGTGACCGACAAGGTCCGCCACGCGGTCGATCAGTCGATCGAGGTCATCCGCCGCCGAGTCGACGCGCTCGGCACGCGCGAGGCCAGCATTCAGCGCGAGGGCGACGATCGCATCATCGTCCAAGTGCCCGGCCTGCAGGACCCGGAACAGCTCAAGACCATTCTCGGACAGACCGCCAAGCTGGAGTTCCGCCTCGTCGCCGAGCCGGGCCAGAGCCAGTCCGAGCTCGAGGAGCTCGACCAGGTCGACCAGCCGGGCAAGATCGCCATCGAGAAGCAGATCATGGTGCAGGGCGAGGATTTGACCGACGCCCAGCCCGGCTTCGACCAGCAGCGCGGCGGCGAGCCGGTGGTCAATTTCCGCTTCAACATTCGCGGCGCACAGAAATTCGGTGAGGTCACCTCCAAGAATGTCGGCCGGCTCTTCGCCATCGTGCTCGACAATAAGGTGATATCGGCGCCGCGCATCCTGCAGCCGATCACCGGCGGCTCCGGCCAGATTTCCGGCCATTTCACCGTCGAGCAGGCCAACAACCTGTCGATCTTGCTGCGCGCCGGCGCCCTGCCCGCCAAGCTCGACATCATTGAGGAGCGCACCGTCGGCCCCGGCCTCGGCCAGGATTCGATCGACGCCGGCAAGCGCGCCGCCTATGTCGGCGCCGGCCTCGTCGTCGTCTATATGCTCATCACCTATGGCGTGTTCGGAATCTTCGCCAATCTGGCGCTGTTCGTCCATATCGCCTTCATCTTCGCCGGTCTGGTGCTGCTCGGCTCGACGCTGACGCTGCCGGGCATCGCCGGCATCGTGCTGACGATCGGCATGGCGGTCGACTCCAATGTGCTGATCTATGAGCGTATTCGCGAGGAGCAGCATGCCGGCCGCTCGATCCTCGCCGCGCTGGACGCGGGCTTCAACCGCGCCTTCGCGACCATCGTCGACTCCAATGTCACAATGTTCGTCGCCGCAGCGATCCTCTACTTCCTGGGCTCCGGCCCGGTGCGCGGCTTCGCCGTGTCGCTCGCGCTCGGCATTCTGACGACCATCGTCACCGCCGTCACCATGACGCGGATGATGATCGCGGTCTGGTATCATTACGCGCGCCCGACGCGCCTGCCGATCTGAGGGTGAAACAGATGAAGCTGCTGCGTCTCGCCCCGGAGAACACCAAGTTCCCCTTCATGCGGTTCCGCCGCGTGAGCTACCCCTTCTCGGCCGTGCTCTCGATATGCTCGATTCTGCTGTTCATCTTTAGCGGCATGAATTTCGGCATCGACTTCGCAGGCGGCACGGTCATCGAATTGCGCGCCAAAGCCGGCCAGGCCGAGATCGCGACCCTGCGCCAAACGATCGAGAAGCTCGAGCTCGGCGACGTCGAGGTGCAATCCTTCGGCAATCAATCCGATGCGACCGTCCGCTTCGGACCGCAGAAGGGCGGCGATTCCGCCCAGCAGGCGGCGGTCGAAAAGGTCCGCAGCTCGGTCGGCTCGGATTATGAGCTGCGCCGCGTCGAGGTGGTCGGCCCGCGCGTCTCCGGCGAGCTGGTGCAATCGGGAACGCTCGGCGTCGTGCTGTCGATCATCGCCGTGCTGACCTATTTGTGGTTCCGCTTCGAGTGGCAGTTCGCCATCGGCGCCGTGATCGCGACGATGCACGATCTCCTGCTCACAGTCGGCTTCTTCTCGCTCACGCATCTCGAATTCAATACGACGTCGATCGCGGCGATCCTGACCATCGTCGGCTATTCGCTGAACGAGACTGTCGTCGTGCTCGACCGTATCCGCGAGATGATGCGCAAATACAAGAAGATGCCGACAGATCAAATGATCGATCTCTCGATCAACGCCGTGCTGCCGCGCACGATCATGACGGCGACGACCGTGTTTCTGGCGCTTTTCTCGCTGGCGATCTTCGGCGGCCATGTGATCCGCTCCTTCTCGCTCGCGATGATCTGGGGCATTTTCGTCGCCACCTATTCCTCGGTCTTCATCTGCTCGCCCATGCTGATCTATCTCGGCCTGCGCAATGAGGATGCCGACAAGGCGCCGGAGGCGGCGCCGAGCAAGGGCTCCGCCAAGGCGACGACGCGCGCCAAGCCCAAAGCGGCCTGATGGCCGAGCATGGTCGAGGCTTCGTTCCGGGCCGCTACAGGATCGAGACCTATGGCGGCGGCGGCTTTCGCTTCGCGGAAATGTCGCATCGCGGATCGCTGCTCGCCCTGCCCTCGGGGATTCATGCGCTGGAGGCCGTCGCCGCGGCGGAGATCGACGAGGCCACGCTCGCGCCGCTCTTCGACGAGAGCGCCGGCGCGGTCGAGCTGCTGATCTTCGGCTCAGGCGAGAATTTGCGACCGCCCTCCGCCGCCTTGCGCGCGCGGCTGAAGCAGGCGGGAATCATGGTCGAGGCCATGGCCACCGGCGCAGCCGTTCGCACCTATAATATGCTGCTCGACGAGGACCGCCGCGTCGCCGCCGTGCTGATCGTGGTGTGAGCCGAGGTTTTTCGCCCATGGACGAGGCCGCGACGACCGAGCGCGAGACGGAGCTCGCCGACCATTACCGCCATTGCGAGGCCGCGCTGCGCGAGCAGGATCTCGACCTCTGGCTCGCCTGCCTGTTCGCGCCGGCGCAGGCGCGGCCGCATCTCCATGCGATCGGCGCTTTCTGCGCGGAGATTTCCAGCGTGCGGGCGCGCGTCTCGCAGCCGATTCTCGGCGAGATGCGGCTGCGCTGGTGGTACGATTCGCTGGAGGCGCCGGCCGATAGCGAGGGCGCCCGCGCCCATCCGATCGCCGACGCTCTTTTCGATACGCTCAACCGCTGCGCCATCCCCCGCGAGGAGGTCGTCGAGCTGCTCGAGGCTCATAGCTTCGATCTCTATGACGAGCAGATGGAGAGCCTCGCGGCGCTGGAGACGTATAGCGACCGCGTTTTCGGCGCGCCTCTGCGCTGGCGCGCCCGCGTCATCGACGCCGAGGACGCCGCACGGCAGGACGAGGCGCTGCGCTTCGCCGGGCGCGCCTATGGCCTCACGGCGATTCTGCGCGCTCTCCCCCGCCATTTGGCGCAGGGTCAGCGATTCTTGCCGCTCGATCTTCTCGCGCGCCATCGCGCCGAGAGCGATTTCGTCGAGGCGAAGCTCACGTCCGCGCTCGCCGCCGCTCTGGCGGAGCTGCGCGGCAAGGCGCGCAATAATTTCGAAAAGGCGCGCAAAGCCGTGCGCGGCGATGGCGCGGCGCGCGCGGCGCTGCTGCCCGCAGCATTGATTCCGCTCTATCTCGGCGCGATGGAGCGCAAAGGCTTCGATCCGCTCCATATGATCGCCGAGCCGGCGCAATGGCGGCGGCAATGGCGGCTATGGCGCGCGGCAAGGGGGCGCGGCATATAGTCCTGCGGAAAATCGCTGCGGAGCACGGGCGAAACGCGCTACAAATCGCAGAGCCGCGCGTCTCGCGCTGCTGCAATTTTCGAGACGACGACGCCTCATGACAAACTCCGCCGACGCCGATTTCGGCCATCAGGCCCGCCAGCTTCGCGTCGACACGCTCATCATCCTGCGCTGGCTGGCGATCGCCGGCCAGACCTTCGCGACGCTCGTCACCTTCTTCTATTTTCAGTTCGATTTTCCGATCGGGCTGAGCTTCATCGCCATTGCGACCTCGGCCTGCCTCAACGCCGCGCTGCGTCTGGCGACGACGCGCACCTTCCGCCTCGACGACGGCGAGGCGGCGCTGCTCTTGTCCTATGACATATTGCAGCTCTCGGCCCTGCTCTATCTCACCGGCGGCGTCGCCAATCCTTTCGCCATGCTGTTTCTGGCGCCGGTGATGATCTCGGCCGTGTCGCTGCCGCGCAAGCTGACCATTCTGCTCGGCGTGCTGATGATCGCCTCGGCGACGATACTGACCGTCGAGTTTCAGCCTTTGCCGTGGTACGAGGGCGTCGAGCTGCATTTCCCGCTGCTCTATCGCACCGGCGTCTGGACCGCGCTGGTGCTGAGCGCGGCCTTCGTCGGCCTCTACGCCGCGCGCGTTTCGGACGAGGCGCGGCAATTGTCGACGGCGCTGGCGGCGACCGAGCTGGTGCTGGAGCGCGAGCAGCATCTCTCGCAGCTGGACGGCCTCGCGGCCGCCGCCGCGCATGAGCTGGGCACGCCGCTCGCGACCATCGCCGTGGTGACGAAGGAGCTGCAGAAATCCGCGCCCGCGACGGCGCCGGCGCTCGCCGACGATCTCGCTCTGCTCGCGCAGGAGGCGCGGCGCTGCCGAGACATTCTGCGCAAGCTCGTCTCGCTCGGCCAAGCAGATACGGGCGGCCTGCTCGACATGCAGACGCTCGAGACCATGCTCGAAGAAGTGATCGAGCCGCATCGCGCCTTCGGCGTGGACATAGAGCTGACGCGGCGCGGCCCACCCGCCGAGCCGAGCTTCTCGCGCAATCCCGGCATCGTCTACGGCCTCGGCAATCTCGTCGAGAACGCCGTCGACTTCGCCCACTCGCGCGTCCGCATAGAGGCCTTGTGGTCCAAGGAGCTCGTCGTCATCGTCATAGAGGATGACGGCCCCGGCTTCTCGCAGGCGATTCTCAATCGCCTCGGCGATCCTTATGTCAGCGGACGTCCGACCGATCGGCGCACCAAGAACGAGCCCGGCTCCAGCCTCGGCCTCGGCCTCTTCATCGCCAAGACGCTGCTCGAACGCTCCGGCGCGACCGTGACGACGGCCAATGTGCAATCCCCGCAGACAGGCGCCAAGGTGACGATCTCCTGGCCCCGCACGGCGCTGGAGCGCTCCGTCGGCGCCGCCGAGGGAGGCGGGCGCGAGCGTGGCTTAGACCAACAAACGCCTTCGTCCGACGCGGCGTGATGCTATATTGAATAATCCCAAACCAGGACGACGACGCATGATCGACGACGCTGGCGCAGCCGAACACACCGATTTCGATGCGGCCGTGGAGGCCGCGCTCGGGGAGCTCCCGCAGGAGCGCTCGCTGCTGATCGTGGAGGACGACAAGCCCTTCCTCAGCCGACTCACGCGCGCGATGGAGGCGCGCGGATTTCTCGTCACCGCGGTCGAGAGCGTCGCCGACGGACTGGCAGCCGTCGAAGCCGCCCCGCCCGCCTTCGCCATCATCGACATGCGGCTCGGCGACGGCAATGGCCTCGACGTCATCTCCTCGCTCAAGGTGAAGCGGCCGGACGCGCGCGGCATCATCCTCACCGGCTATGGCAATATCGCCACGGCGGTGACGGCGGTGAAGCTCGGCGCCTTCGACTATCTGGCCAAGCCCGCCGACGCCGACGAAATCTATCATGCGCTGATGGCGACGAAGATCGACAAGCCCGACGCGGTCGACAATCCCATGTCGGCGGATCGCGTGCGCTGGGAGCATATTCAGCGCGTCTATGAGAGCTGCGACCGCAATGTGTCGGAGACGGCGCGCCGCCTCAACATGCATCGCCGCACCCTGCAGCGCATATTGGCCAAGCGTGCGCCGAGATGAGCGCGCCGCGATGACGCACGGCGGCGCGGGTCAGAATTCGTCGCGATGCAGGGCGTAGTGAAGCCGCTCCGCCGCCGCGCCGGCGAAACGCAGCAGCATGGCCTTGCGGCTGGCCGGAGCGAGCTTATGGACCGGCGCCTCGCGCGTCAGCATGGCGCCATGCGCGTCGGCGACGATGAGGCCGGCGTCCGCGGGAAAGGCCTCCTCGGAAAGATCGCAGGGAATGGCGAAATAAAAGCGATCACAATGGAGGCGATAATCCATCCATTTGCGATCGGCGCGGAAATCGGCGAGCGAGCTCTTCACCTCGATGATGCGCAATGCGCCATCCGGCGCGAGAGCGACGAGATCGGCCCGCCGCCCGCCCGGCAGCGGCAGCTCCGCGAGGACGGAAAAACCCGCCGCGCGCAAATAGCGGCGCGCGCCGCGCGTCACGAGACGGGCGTTTTGCTCGCGCAGACTTTCCAGCGGAGAGGCGGACTCCATCGCATAATCTCGGAATGGCGGGAGAGCGAGAGGTCGGCCATTGTGCCCATGAGGCGACGCGCCGCGCAAGCGGCGAAGCAAATCGCCGGGCGTTGAGGGAGAGCAGGTCGAATGAGAATCCTCGCCGCATGTCTGTTCGCGCTCGGGGGCGCCATGGGCGCGCAGGGCGCCGAGCGGGTCGTCAACATCTTCAATTGGAGCGATTATATCGACCCGCGCGTGCTCGAGGATTTCACCCGCGAGACGGGCGTCAAGGTCGTCTACGACACCTATGATTCCAACGAGATATTGGAGACGCGCCTGCTCGCCGGCGCCGCCGGCTATGATGTCGTCGTTCCCTCGGCGACCTTTCTGCAAAGGCAGATCAAGGCCGGCGTCTATCGCCCGCTCGACAAGAGCCGGCTGAAGAATATCGACAATGTCTGGCCGGAGATCGCGCAGCGTCTCTCGCGCTATGATCCGGGCAACGCCCATGCCGTGAGCTATATGTGGTTCACCACCGGCGTCGCTTATAATGTCGCAAAGATCAAAGAGCGCATCGGCGACAAGCCGATCACCTCCTGGGACCAGGTGCTGAAGCCGGAAAATCTGCGCAAATTCGCCGATTGCGGCGTCTATGTGCTCGATAGTCCCGAAGATCTCTTCTCGATCACGCTCAATTATCTGAAGCTCGATCCCAATTCCAAGGATCCGGGCGACATTCGGCGCGCCGCCGATCTGCTCTCCGGCCTGCGGCGGCACATAAAGAAATTCCACTCCTCGGAATATATCAACGCGCTCGCCAATGGCGACATTTGCCTCGCCATCGGCTGGGCCGGCGACAGCTTCCAGGCGCGCAATCGCGCGCGCGAGGCCGCCAATGGCGTCGAGATCGCTTATGTGATCCCGCAGGAAGGGACGTTGATGTCGCTCGACAGCCTCGCCATCCCCAAGGACGCGCCGCACCCGGACGAGGCGCATCTCTTCATCGATTATCTGCTGCGGCCGGAGGTCGCCGCCCGCAACACCAAGATCACCAATTTCGCCAATGGCGTCGGCGCCTCGCGGCCGCTGGTGGACAAGGAGATCGCCGACAATCCGGCCATCTATCCCGATGCGGCGACGATGAAGCGCCTCTTCACCGTCACGGCGCCGGATCAGCCGATCCAGAAGATCGTCACCCGCGAATGGACGCGGGTGAAGACCGGCCGCTGAGAAAAACGGTTCGCCTCTTGCTCCGAGTGGGATGGCGGCGCCGCCGCCGTCTCATTCTGAAACAGGACGGAGCCATCGATGATCCGCGCGACCGAACGCAAGAAGACGCTGTTCCTGGTCTCGACGGCCACGCAGCCTTGCGGCGTCGAATCCTTCGCGCGCCATGTGGCGGCGCGCTGGGGCGAGCTCGGCCTCGAGGCGCAACGGCTCGCCGTCTCCGGCAAGCTCGGCGATTGGGCGGCGATCTGGCACGCGCTCGGCGAGGTCGACGCCATTGCGATCAATCTGCCGGTCGTGGCCTGGAAAAAGGTCGTGCTGACGCCGCTCGTCGCGCTCATCCTCGCGCTGCTACGCGGGCGCGGCCGTGTCCTCGTCCTGCATGAATGGGCCGATCTCGACTGGCGCCGCCGACTCATCGTCTCCGTCTACGCCCTCTTCGCGCAGCGTTTCGTCTTCTCCTCGCCCTTCGTGCGCGAGGGCTTCGCCAAAGGCGCCGTCACGCGCTTTCTGGCCGCCCGCAGCGCCATCGCGCCCATCCCCTCCAATATTCCGCCGACCGCGCCGGACGGCCCTCCCCGCTCGCCGCGCGCATAGAGGCCGCGCGCGCCGAGGGGCGCATCGTCATCGGCCATTTCGGCTCGATCTATCCCAAGAAGCAATCCGACTTCGTGCTCGATGTCGCAGCGAAGCTGCGCGACTCCGGCCGGCCGGTCCTCTGCCTCTTCATCGGCGGCTTCGTCAAAGGCGTCGATCGCATCGAGGAGGATTTCCGCGCCAAGACGCAGGCGCTCGGCCTCGCCGAGGATTGCCTCGTGACCGGCTATGTCGACGGCCCGCGCGATCTGCATGCGCTCTTTGCCGAGGTCGACTGCTTCCTCTATCGCTTTCCCGAAGGGCTCACCTCGCGCCGCGGCAGCGTGCTCGCCTGCCTGCAATCCGGCAAGCCGGTGATCGTCAATGCGCCGCGCGAGGCGGGCGAATTCGACCATCATCGCGCCTATCGCCGCGCCATCGCCGACGGCTCGCTGAAGCTGCTCGCCAATGACGCCGATGCGCGCGCTTATGCGGACTGCCTCGCGCGCACGGAAAGCCTGCCGTCACGCTCGCTCTCGCCGCTCTACGATCAGTGCTGGCGCGACGCGGCCGCCGCGATCGCCGCCACGCTCGACGTCGAGCCCATGAGCGCCGCGCCGTTTCCGGCCGAGTGAAGAGAAAGGCCGGCCGCTAGAGTGTTTTCGAGCGAAGTGGGAACCGGTTCGCATGAAAAAAACACGACCGAACAAGGAGATCTAGAGTCATTCCGGTTCAATCTGAACCGGAATGACTCTAGGCGGTCTTGCGCGTCTCCGCGCGACGGCGCGCATCGCGGCGCGGCAGCCAGGGATCGCTATGATCGACTCGCAAAATCACCGCGATCTTGGCGCGCAGCGCCGCGGGAAGCTCGGCGATCGCTGTCTCTTCATCCTGATCGCGGCCGAGCACCGGCGCCACAAAGTCGAGCCGCTCGAACATGCTCTCGTCCGAGCCGACGCCATCGCAGAGCACAATGTCGACCTCCGCCGGATTGCCCTCGCGGAAACCATCGACGATGCGCTCCACGGCGCCGGCCGCGCGCGAGCGTCGATCGATCGCCGGCAGCGCCAACAGCACGCTGTCGTCGGTGCGCACAAAAGGATCGTCGGCGTCGCCGAACGCCTCGAGCCCGTCCTCGATGAGAACGGTGAGCGCCGCATGATCGCGGTCCGCATCGACGAGCGCCACCTCGAGATGCTGCAGCCGCAGCGCCAGAGCGATATTGACGGCCATCACTGTGCGAATGGAGCCCGGCGCGTCGCCGACCAGCCCGATGACGAGCGGCCGATGCGCGCTCTCGGCGACCAGCGCGCCGAAGCGCGACACCACCGCCTCGAGCTCGCGGCGATCGGCGAAAGGCCGCACGAAAGGAATGCCGAGCCGCGTCAGCTCGAGCCGCTCCGGCCCCGCCGTCGGCCCGCGCACGGTGAATTTCGTCGCATCGGTCACAGCGACGCGCACAGGCTCGGTCTCGACATCGCGACGCGGACCGGACTCGGGCGCGCCGCCAAATCCGCGCTCACGCAGAAAAGCGAGGCCGAGACCCAGAGTGAGGCCGGCGACGAAGCCCGCGCCCGTCATCAGCCCGGCGCCGGGCGGAAAGCTGCGCGCGATCGGCGGCGTCGCCATTGTGATGATATGCGTGCTGGCGGCGTCGAGCTGCCGCGCCTCGCCGGTCTGACGCGAGCGCGTGAGGAAGGATTCGTAGATCGTGCGGCTGACCTCGACCTCGCGCTCGAGATCGCGAAGCTTGACCGAAGCTTGCGCCGAGACGACGGCCTTGCCCTCGAGCTTCTGCATCTCGCGGTTCAGCGCCTCCTCGGTGCTGCGCGCGCGCTCATAATCCTTGCGCAACGAAACGGCGACGCGCGCCAGCTCGGTATTGACGAGGCGCTTGGTCTCGGCGAGCCGCGCCGTCGCATTCTTGACGACCGGATGCTGCGGCCCGAGCTCGGCGGAGAGATCGGCGAGCTTTTGCGCCGCCTCCGCCTGCTGCCCGCGCAGCGCGTTCAACGTCATCAAATTCATATTGGCGGCGATGGCCGCGAGCTCCGTGTCCGAATGCGCCGCGCGCTGCACCTGCTCGAAGCGCGAGCGCGTGTCCTCGAGCCGGGTGCGGGCGAAGGTGAGCTGCTGATTGAGCTCTTTCAGCCGCTGCTCGTCTATGTAGGAATCGCGCGTGCCGACGAAGCCGTTCTCCGCCTTATAGGCCTCGACGGATTTTTCCGCGGCGAGCAGACGCTCGCGCAGCCCGTCGAGACGCCCGGTGAAGGAGGTCGCCGCCTGCTGCGCGGCGTCCTTATGCATCGTCGAGCGCACATCGATATAGGCCTGCGCCACAGCATTGGCGATGCGCGCCGATTTCTGCGCATTGTCGCTCGAGGCGGCGATGTCGATGATGAAGGTGCGCTCGGGACGGCGCACCATGACTTTCGTGCCGAGAGCGCGCACGGCGCCGTCGACGATCTCCTCCTTCGTCGGCGCGCGGCCGAAGCGGCCGAACAGCTTGCCGAACAAGGACGTCGATGCGCCGAACTCGGGATCGTCGGTGAGCTTCTCCGCCTCCACGACGCGCTCGAGCACGACCTGCGAGGTCAAGATGCGCGTCTGCGTCTCGACGAAATTGATGAAGCCGGTCGAATCCTGGCCCTGATTGGCGTCGCCCTCGAGACCGGGAAGCCCGCGCGGATCGAGATAGATCTGCGCGGCCGCGACATAGCGCGGCGTCAGCAGCTTGGTGAGCGCATAGCCGCCGACCGCGCAGGCGAGCGCGACGGACAGGATGAAAAGCTTGTTGCGAAGCGCGAGCGAGATCAAGCGTCCCGGCGTCAGCGAGGAGCGCGCGCGCGGAGGCTCCGCGGCCATGGGCCGCTGGCTTTCTGCGAGACTTTTCGACCCGGATTCATAATCCAACATCACGCGAGTTCCGTTCCGACGTCGAACAAGCGAGCACAGTCCCGCATTCGCGTTGAAGGCGAATGTTCCATTTCATGGTTAACGTTTCTTAAACTCCTCTCTCTCATTCATCCTCTTCATGTCGAAAATAGGGTCCGCGGAGACGATTCGCCACGTTTCACGGTCATGACAGAATTCGAGACGCCTCGAGTGTCTCAGCCATGTCCAGAGCATCATAGCCGCGTATCATTTTCACGCAAATGGCCGCGTATTTCTTGCCTGAACGGGTCAAATTTTATGGAACGAATTTGGCAATGATCAAATCCGCAAACTGTTCACCAACGAGCGGCAATTTAGCTGAAAATGCTGCGCGAGCGCGTATGGTGACGATGAACCTCGAGCTTGGTCGATGGAGATAATGATGCTCGATACGATTAGACGACTCGTCGACGAACAAGGTCGCTTGGCCGTGGCCGCCGAAGCGATCGGCGACAACGCCGATCTCTACGCCACGGGCCTCACATCTTTCGCCGCGGTCCAGCTGATGCTGGCGCTCGAAGAGACCTTCGACGTCGAATTCCCCGACCGCATGCTCAACCGTCGCAGCTTCTCCTCGATCGCCTCGATCGCCGGCTGCCTGCACGAGCTCAAGGAAGCCGCCTGATGAATGCGCCACTCGATCGCGGAGCGAATGTCGTTGCGACGGCCGCCCGCCACGCCGACGATGTCGATCGCAAAGGCCGCTTCCCGATCGAAGCGTTTCAGGCCCTCAAGGACGCACGCCTGCTCTCGCTGCAGATCCCGATCGAATTCGGCGGCGGCGGAGCCTCGCTCGCGGATGTCGCGGAGCTCTGCACGTCGCTCGGCCAGCATTGCGCCTCGACCGCGATGGTCTTCGCCATGCATCAGATCAAAGTGTCGAGCCTCATCGCGCATGGCCGCGGCAGCGCCTGGCACGAGAGCTTCATGCGCCGCGTCGCCGATGAGCAGCTGCTGCTCGGCTCCGCGACGACGGAAGGCGGCGTCGGCGGCAATATGCGCAACAGCATTTGCGCCTTCGAGCGCGACGGCGCGACATTCCGCATCGCCAAGGAAGGCGCGCTGATTTCCTACGGCGCCTATTCGGACGCGATCCTCGTCACCGCGCGCCGCTCGACAGACGCTCCGCCGTCCGATCAGCTGATGGCCGTGCTCGAGAAAAGCCAATATCGACTCGATCGTACCGGCGGCTGGGATGCGCTCGGCATGCGCGGCACTTGCAGCGAAGGCTTCACCTTCAGCGGCGAGGCCCCCGTCGAGCAAATATTCACCCATGACTTCGCCGAGATCGCCTCCGAGTCCATGCTCGCGACCGCGCATCTCCTGTGGAGCGCGGTTTGGTACGGCGTCGCCTCTGACGCGCTCTCGCGCGCGCAATCCTTCGTGCGCAAGGACGCGCGTCGTCATCCCAATGGCCCGGCTCCCGGCGCGCTGCGCCTCGCCGAGGCGACGGCCAAGCTACAACTCATGCGCTCCAATATCGTCGAAGGGCTGAAGCGCTTCGCCAAGGCGCAAAAGAACGAGGATGATCTCAATTCGATGAGCTTCGCCGTGGCGATGAACAACATCAAGATCGGCTCGTCGCAGCTCTCGATCGAGATCATCAATCATGCGCTGCTGATCGCCGGCATCGCCGGCTACAAGAACGACACGCCGTTCAGCGTCGGCCGCCATATGCGCGACGCGCTCTCGGCGCAGGTGATGATCTCCAATGATCGCATCTTCACCAATCTGTCCACCATGCTGCTCGCGCAGCGCATCGACCAGCGGCTGGGAGACTGACCCATGTGCCAGGCCTGCGACAGCTTCCTCGATCGCCTCTTCGCCAAGGGCGTTCTGCATGAGACCGGCGTCGACGGACTCTATGGCCGTGGGCAGGCCTTCGAGGCGGTCATAGAGGGAATGGATCGGCTGATCACGCGCCTCGCCGAAGGCGATCACGCCGAGGTCATCCGCTTTCCGCCCGGCATGAATCGCGCGCTCTTCGAGAAGAGCGGCTATATGAAGAATTTCCCGCAGCTCGCCGGCACGGTGCACAGCTTCGCCGGAAGCGAGAAGGACCATCTCGCCCTTCTCGACAATATTCACAACGGCGGCGACTGGACCGGCGGCCAGGGCGCGACCGACATCGTGCTCACGCCCGCCGCCTGCTATCCGCTCTATCCGATCGTCGCGCGCCGCGGCCAGCTCGCTCCCGAGGGCGGCCTCTTCGACATTCAATCCTATTGCTTCCGTCACGAGCCGTCGAAGGATCCGGCGCGCATGCAAATGTTCCGCATGCGCGAGTTCGTTCGCATCGGCTTGCCGGAGCAGGCCGCGAGCTTCCGCGAATCCTGGCTGGAGCGCGCCCGCGGCTTCGCCGAGACGCTCGAGCTGCCGCATCATATCGATGTGGCGAATGATCCATTCTTTGGCCGCGCCGGACGCATGATGGCCTCGAGCCAGCGCGAGCAAGCGCTGAAATTCGAGCTTTTGGTGCCGATCGAGAGCACGGAAAATCCGACCGCGTGCCAGAGCTTCAACTATCATCAGGACCACTTCGGCGAGCTCTGGGGCATCAAGACCGCTTCCGGCGAGACGGCGCATACCGCATGCGTCGGCTTCGGCATGGAGCGCCTCGCCCTCGCCTTGTTCAAACATCACGGGATCGACACCAATGGCTGGCCGACCTCAGTCCGCGCTGCTCTCTCTCTCTGACGCAGAGCTTTCGCCGCCGAAGCCGGCGAAGCCGCATTTCCGTCACGCGCTGCATCATGCAGAGCGTGATTGGCCGCAGACCAATTGCTATGTCGATCTCATGATCGAGCTCGTCGCCATGCGCGGCTTCGAGCCGGAGGCCATGCTCGGCTTCACGCTGGCGCAGGATTACGAAGAAGATCAGTTCACCTTCTTCAAGCCCCGCCTCGCCGATCTCGAGCGTCTCTACGGCCTGCGCGTCGAGGAGCTGGCGCTCTATGATCGGCTGGACGATCATATCGCGCGCCAGACCACGCGCGGCCGCGTGGTGATGGTGGAGGTGGACGGCTATCATCTGCCGGACACGCGCGGCGTCACCTATCGCATCGATCACTCCAAGACGACGATCGGCGTCACGGAAATCGATCTTTCCGCGCGGCGGATCGACTATTTCCACAATGACGGCTATTTCGCGCTCGACGGCGAGGACTTCGACGCGATCTTCGGCCGCGCCGGCGAAGCGCGCGATCTCGCCGCTCTGTTTCCTTACGCCGAATTCGTGCGCTTCGACCGCGAGCGCACGCATGCGGATTTGCGCGGGGCGGCGGAAGAGCTGGCGAGCGAGCATTTCGCGCGCCGCCCCAGCGACAATCCGATCCGCGCCTTCGCCGCTCGTTTCCCCGCGCTGTGGAATGTGCTGGAAGCGCGTCCGCCGTGCTTCTTCCACAGCCTCGCCTTCAACACGTTTCGCCAGCTCGGCGCCAATTTCGAGCTGCTCGGCAGCCATCTCGATTGGCTGCGGCCAGATGGCGATCTCACCGCCGAGGCGGACGCCTGCCGACGCATTTCCGCCAGCGCCAAGGCGATGCAGTTCCAGGCGGCGCGCGCCTCCGCGCGCAAGCGCGTCTATGATCCGCGCGAGACGCTCGACGAGCTCGCCGGCGTCTATGACGGCTTGTTCGGAGGTCTCTCGGCGAAGCTGCGCTGAGGCCGATGATGCGTGCGCGCGTCGAAGGAGAAAAGCGCCAGCGCCTCGCCGCCGGTTGGACTTTTGCGATCGACGAGGCCGGCGAATGGACGGAGCCCTCCGCCATTCCCGGCGCCGCGTCTTGGCGCGCCGCGCGCGTACCCGGCACGCTGGCGCAGGCGCTGATCGATGAAGGCGCGCGCTTCGACGAGCTGCCGCCGCTCGACGCCATCGACGTCTGGTACAAAACCTCATTCGTCAGTTCGGCGCCGGCGGAATTGCGCTTGCACGGCCTCGCCACGCTCGCGGACGTCTATCTCGACGGAAAGCTCGCGCTGCGCTCGGACAATATGTTCCACGCGCATGCAATAGAGGTCGCGACACAAGGCGCGCATGAGCTTCATATTCGCTTTCGCTCTGTCGAGCGCGAGATCGCGACGAAGAGCGGCCGCGCGCGCTGGCGGCCGCGCATGATAACGCCAGCGGGCCTGCGCCACATACGCACGACGGCGCTCGGCCGCCTTCCCGGCTTCGCGCCGCCGACGCCGCCCGTCGGTCCGTGGCGCGAGATCGAGCTGATCGAGCATGGCGCGCTGCGTCTGCGCAATGTGGATATGCGCGCCACCGTCCGCGATGGTCGCGCCAGCCTGCGCGTCGCGCTCGAAATTTCCGGCCTAACGGATTCGCCCGCGCAGCTCTTTTGCGGCGGAGCGGAAGCGCCCTTCACCCGCCTCGGTGACGAACGCATCATCGCCGAGCTGTCGCCGCCCGACGCGCGGCTGTGGACGCCACATACGCATGGCGAGCCGCATCTCTATGATGTCTCGGCGACAATCGGCGCGCATCGCATCGATCTCGGCCGCACCGGCTTTCGTGATATTCGCGTCGATCGCGGCGCGGATGGCGTCGGCTTCGCGCTACAGGTGAACGATATTCCGCTGTTCTGCCGCGGCGCCTGCTGGACGACGGCGAACGCCGTATCGCTCGCCGGCGGCAGAGAGGATTGCGCGCCGCTGCTGCGCGCGATGCGCGACGCCGGCATGAATATGGTTCGCGTCCCCGGCGTCACTCTCTATGAGAGCGATGATTTCTACGCGCTCTGCGACGAACTGGGCCTCTTGGTCTGGCAGGATTTCGCCTTCGCCAATTTCGATTATCCGTTTCAGGATGCGGCCTTCCGCGCCAGCGTCGAGCGCGAGGCGGCGGAATTTCTGGCGCGCACGCGATCTTCGCCTTCGCTCGCCGTGCTCTGCGGCGGCAGCGAGGTCTATCAGCAAGCGTCGATGCTGGGCCTCGCCGAGGCCAAATGGCGCTCGCCTTTCTTCGACGAGACTCTGCCGAAGCTCATCGAAGCGCAGCGTTCCGACGCCATTTATGTCGAGAACTCGCCCTCCGGCGGTCCCCTGCCCTTCCATGCCGATGTCGGCGTCTCGCATTACTATGGCGTCGGCGCCTATCGCCGCGGCCTGGACGATGCGCGCCGCGCCAATGTGCGTTTCGCTTCCGAATGTCTCGGCTTCGCCAATATTGCGGATGACGCCGCGCTGCGCCGCGACTTCGGCGACGACCCGCTCGGCTCGAAGCTCTTCGCCGAACGCATCGCGCGCGACATGGGCGCGACGCAGACTTTCGGCGACGTCACCGAACATTACATGCGCCTGCTCTATGGCTGCGATCCGGCGACGTTGCGCGAGAGCGATCCGCAGCTCTATCTCGACATAGCGCGCGCCGCAGTGGCCGAGACGATGGAGGCGACGATCGGCGAATGGCGACGCGGCGGCTCCACGACTCATGGCGCCATCGTCTGGTTCCTGAAGGATCTGTGGCCCGGCGCCGGCTGGGGCGTTCTCGATGCGCATGGCGAGCCGAAATCCGCCCATCACGCTTTGGCGCGCGCTTTTCGTCCGCTGTCGCTCATGCTCACCGACGAAGGCGTCAACGGGCTTTTCGCGCATTTGCGCAATGACGGACCGCAGCACATAGAAGGCGAGATTTCGCTGGCCTGCTATCGCGATGGCCATGTGCCCGTGATGAGAGCGAGCCGCAACATCGCCGTCGAGCCGCATGGCGTCGCGACATTGCGCGACGCGGAATTCTGGGGCGGATTTTTCGACACGGCGCTCGCCTATAATTTCGGGCCGCCGTCGCATGATTTGACCGTCGCGCGCTTCGTCGGCGCGAATGGCGTCGAGCGCGAGGCCTTCCATTTTCCGCTCGGCCGCAGCGCAGTGAAATCGCAGCTCGGATTGACGGCGGAAATAGAGGAAGACGACAGCGGATTCACTCTCGCTCTTTCGACGACGATCGCCGCGCAATCCGTTTCGATCGAGGATGAGCGCTTTCTTCCCGGCGAAAGCTGGCTGCATCTCGCGCCCGGCGCGACGCGGCGCATTCGCCTTGTTCCGCGATCGGCCGACGCCGGACGCCCCAAGGGAATCGCGCGAGCGCTGAACGGAGAAACGATCGCCTACGGCTAGAGTGTTTTCGAGCGAAGTGGGAACCGGTTCGCGTTAAGAAAACACGATCGAACAAAGAGAGTGATTGCGGTTCGAGCCGAACCGCAATCACTCTAGCCCACATGCTCGGGGAATTCGAGCCGCACCAACGTGCCTTGCGGCAGGCGCTCGAAGAACGCCTCGCCCTTGAGCTGGCGCGCCAGGCCCCGCATCAGCTGTAGCCCGTCGCCACGCACGACATTCGCCAGATCGAAGCCGCAGCCATTGTCGGCGATGGTCAGCTCGAGCCTGTCGCCGACGCGGCGCAGGCGCGCATGCACTTCGCCACGCGCGCCGCCGGGAAAAGCGTGCTTCATCGCATTGGTGACGGCCTCGACATAGACGAGGCCGACGCATTGCGCGCGGCGATAATCGAGAAAAATATCCTCATCCGCGAGCGTCTCTCCGACGATGCGATCGTCGAAAGCTTTGCGGCGGGCCTCGGAAAGCGCCCAGAGATAGGAGGACATGCAGATCTCGGCGTCATCGTCCTCGTCCAGCGCATTATGCAGCTCGACGGCGCTGCGCAGCCGCATGGCGCAATTGCTGCAGCCCTCGGGCTTCTCGAGCCGCCGCGACTGCGCCGAGATCAATGTCGCCAAAGCTTGCAGATCATTGCGGACGCGATGACGAAGCTCGCGATAGCGCTCCTTCTCGGTGCGCAGCTCGGCATGAACGCTCGCGAGCTCGGCCTCGAGCTCGGCGATTTTGTTCTTGCCCCCGACAACCGAGGATACGCCAGCAACTTCGCTCATTCAGCCCGATCCCTCCGAGCGACGCCGGAGACGACAGCCGGTCGCACGGACCTGTTTTTCAATTATGTGAAGCGCTCGTCCCGAATTTTCAAGCTACACTTCGGCCGATTGCGCGCCGGCGGCGCCCGCGCGTGCGAGCTTGCTGCGCTTACGGCCATAGGAGAAATAGAAAATCAGCCCCAGAGCCATCCAAATGGCGAAGCGCTCCCAGGCCGCGGCGGGCAGCTTGGAGAGAAGCCAAAGGGAGAAGCCGACGCCGACGAGCGGAACATAAGGCACGAGCGGCGTGCGAAAGCTGCGCGGCGCATCCGGCCGCGTGCGTCGCATGACGATGATGGAAAGGCAGATGACGACGAAGGCGGACAGGGTTCCGATATTGACGAGCTCGGCGACCTCGCGGATCGGATAGAGCCCGGCGACGATGGCCGTCAGCGCGCCGATGACGAGCGTCGGCCGATGCGGCGTATGGAAGCACGGATGCGCATGGGAGAACCAGGCGGGGAGCAGACCGTCGCGGCTCATGGCGAAGCAGATGCGCGCGCAGCCGAGCAGAAACGCCAGCATGACGCTGATGATGCCGGCGACCGCGGCGACGGAGACGACGAAGGTCGCCCATGGCAAGCCGACGGCGGTGAAGGCCGCTGCCACCGGCGCCGGATTGTTCAGAGTGTCGTAGCGGACCATTCCGGTGAGCACGAGCGACACCGCCACATAGAGCGTCAGCGCGACGGCCAGCGAAAGCAGCACAGCGCGGGGCAATTGGCGCTGCGGGTCTTTCGCCTCTTCGGCCGCTGTGGTCAGCGTGTCATAGCCGAAGACGGCGAAGAACACGACCGCCGCGCCCTCGACGACGCCGCCGAAGCCATAGGGCATGAAGGGCGTCCAATTTTCGAGACGCACATAAGGAAGGCCCGCCGCCACCACGAGCAGAACCGCAGCGGTCTTGACCACCACCATGACGGCGTTGAAGCGCGCGCCCCATTCGATGCGCAGCACCAGCACGCCGGCCACGAACAGCGCGCCCAATACGGCCGCGAGATCGACGACCCTGCCCTCGCCCGTTCCGGCCGCGCCCGAAGCCCAGACCGGCAGAGCGAGGCCGAGCTGGCCGAGCAGCGCCTGCAGATAGCCGGACCAGCCAATGGAGACCACGGCGACGACGAGCGCATATTCGAGCAGCAGGTCCCAGCCGATGATCCAGGCCGCGAGCTCGCCGAGCACGGCATAGGCGTAAGTATAGGCGCTGCCCGCCGCCGGAATCATTCCGGCGAATTCGGCGTAGCAGAGCGCCGCCGCCGCGCTGGCGACGCCGGCGATGAGGAAGGAGAGCGAGACCGCAGGCCCGGCCTGCGTCGCCGCCACCACGCCGGTCAGGACGAAAATGCCGACGCCGATCAGGCCGCCGAGACCGATGCTGGTGAGCTGCCAAAGGCCCAGCACGCGGCGCAGCTCGCTCGGCCTGCCGGACTCCGCCGCGAGCGTCTCCAGCGGCTTCACGCGTAAGAGGTCATGCAGGGAAAAGCGTCTCTCGGTCATGCCGTCCCTTCGGTTGGGGTCTCTCCCGAAGTCTAGCATGTCCGCCGAAGCGGCGGACGCCGTCAGTGCTTATCCGCCGCGCGAAACTGAACCGGCACCTCGAAGGTGAGGCCCTCATCCGCCACTGCGGGAGGCGGCGGCGGCACGGGATCGGCGCGTTTCATCATGGCGAGAGCGGCGTCGTCGAAAACGCTGTCGCCAGCGGAGCGCCTGACGCTGGCGCTCACCACATGGCCGAGCCGATCGAGCGTGAAGGCGACGGCGACCTCGCCGGCGCGCCGCCCCGCCCCGCTCGGATAGCGCTTGGCGCGGTTGAGATGCGCCATCAGCGCCTTCAGCCAGGTGAGCTTGGCCGCACGCGCGACCTTATCGGCGCCTTGGACGGGAGCGACGGCGCGCGGCGCCTCGGCGAGCGCGTCGGTCTTGGGCGGCGCGGCCGCCTCGGAAGCCGCGGACTCGGCCGAGATCACCGGCGTCGCCTGACGTTTGGTTGGATCCTCGACCGGCTTCTCATGCTTTTCGGCGGTGGTGTAATCCGCGTCCTCGGCCTCGACGCGCGAGATTTTGGGATCGTCGTTTTCCTTGGTCTGCGAGGCGGCGACGGCCGGCGCGGCGGCGGCGGCTTCATCGGCCTGCGGGCCGGGGGGAGCGTCGGGCGAATCCTCGACATGAGGCGCTGCCGGCGCGAGGCCGATCTCGATCGCCGGGGCGCCGCTGGCGTCGTCGTCCGTCTCGATCTCGAAGACGACGAAAATAGCGGCGAGCGCCAGAAGATGCGCGGCCAGCGCGGCCAGCGCCGCGCCGGTCCAGATGCGATTGTTCCGGCCCGTGTCGAGATCGGCGGCGATGCTCATTTCGTGACTCCGCCCGTCGCCGCCCCGCCCCCGTCGAGTGCGACGAGCGAGATCTTGGCGTAGCCGCCGGAGCGCAAGCGCTCGAGAATGGCCATCATCTCGCCATAGGGCACCGCCGTGTCGGCGCGCAGGAAGACGCGCTTGTCCTTGTCGCCGCCGGCGAGCGAATCCAGCGAGGCGATGAGATCATTGCGCTTCACCGGCGTCTCGCCCAGAGCCAAAGCGAGATCGGCCTGAATGGTGAGATAGATCGGCTTGTCGGGCTTCGTATGCGTCGCCGCGCTCGCGGCCGGCAGATCGACGGGAAGATCGACAGTGGCGAGCGGCGCCGCCACCATGAAGATGATCAGCAGCACGAGCATCACGTCGATGAAGGGCGTGACATTGATCTCGTGAGTCTCTTCGAGCGCGCCGCGCGACGATCCTCCGATATTGCCGGCCATGAGCGTTACTCCGCCGCGCGCAGAGCGGCGGGCGCCTGCTGGACGCCGCGATCGAGATCACGCGAGACGATGCGCAGGAGCTCGCCGGAGAGATTGGAGACGAGCTCGAGATAGGCGCTCGTCTGCCGCGCGAGATGATTGTAGATCAGCACCGCCGGAATGGCGGCGATGAGGCCGATGGCGGTGGCGAGCAACGCCTCGGCGATGCCGGGCGCGACGACGGCGAGATTGGTCGTCTGTGCTTTCGATATGCCGATGAAGCTGTTCATAATGCCCCACACCGTGCCGAACAGGCCGATGAAGGGGCCGGTGGAGCCGACCGAAGCGAGCAGCCCCGTGCCGCGACGAATGGAAAGGCTCTCGGCGCGCTCGATCTCGGCGAAGCTCGAAGCGACGCGCTCCTTCAATCCGCCGGCGGAGGAAAGATCGGAAGAGAGGCGGAACTCGCGCAGCGCCTCGGCGATCAGCGCGCTCGCCAGAGGATCGGCGGAGCCGAGCGCGAGACGCGCTTCCGCGAGACCGCGCGCCTCCTGCAGACGCTCGATCGAGCTGCGAATGCGCGCGCGCGCGCGCCGCAATTCGATCGTCTTGGCGATGAGCACCGTCCATGTGCCGATGGAGGCGCTGACGAGGCCCAGCATGACGATCTTCACGACGATGTCGGCGTTGAGGAACATGCTCGACACAGAAAGATCATGCGGACGATTGATGATGTCCGCGCGCCCTTCGGCCAGACAGAGAGACGTCGAGAGGAGGAGAGACGAGGCCGCGATCGCTAGCGTCTGATATGATCGTTTCATGCTTCCGCCCATATGCGAATGAGATTGTGATAGACGCCTGTCAGCTTGACGCAGGCCGGATCGCCCGCGCCGAGCCGCTCCGTGAGACCTTGAATCGTCTGGTCCAAATCAAAAAGCAACGAACGTACCACGTTGTCGCGAATCATGCTTTGAAGCCAGAAGAAGGATGCGACGCGCTCGCCGCGCGTCACTTCTCGCACGAGATGCAGGCTGGTCGATGGATAGAGCACCAGATGACCAGCGGGCAGCTTCACTTCCTGCGCGCCATAATGGTCCTCGATGACCAATTCGCCGCCGTCGTATTCGTCGGGATCGGCGAGAAAAAGCGTGACGGAGAGATCGGTGCGAATGCGCACCGAAGTGCGCGGCACGCCGCGAATGGCGTTGTCGACATGCAGCCCGAAATCATGGCCCGCGCCATAGCGATTGAACAGCGGCGGGAAAATCCGCAGCGGCAGAGCGGCGGAGACGAAAGTCGGACAGGCTGCGAGCGCATCGAGCACGAGATCGCCCAATTCGCGGGCGGCGGCGCCGTCTTGCGGCAGCTGCAAATTATTCTTCACCAGGCTCGATTGCGAGCCGGCGGTCGTGCGGCCGTCTTCCCACACGGTCTGCGACATCACGTCGCGAAAATAGGCGACCTGCCGCGCATCGAGCACATCGGGTATGCAGATCAGCATGACGCGACCCTCATACCTCGCTCCAATGGCGTATGAGATTGTGATAGACGCCGCCGAGCTTCATCACATCCTCGTCATCTCCGCCGAGGCGCGGCGCGAGCTGCTGAATCGCCGCGTCGAGATCATAGATCACATCGCGCACGCTCTCCTGGCGGATCATGCTCTGCACCCAAAAGAAGGAGGCGACGCGCGCTCCGCGCGTGACCGGCGAAATCATGTGCAGATCGCTCGCCGGATAGACGGCGAGCGCACCCGCCGGAAGCTTGACCTGATGAGAATCATAGGCGTCGTCGACGACCAGCTCGCCGCCGTCATATTCCTCCGGCTCCGAGAGAAAGACAGTGACCGCGAGATCGGCGCGAATGCGCACGCCGGTCAGAGCATCGCCGCGCACGGCATTGTCGACATGCACGCCGAAGCGATGTCCGACACGATAGCGATTGAACATGGGCGGATAGATGCGCAGCGGAATCGCCGCGGCGACAAAGCCCGGATGCGAGACGATCGCCTGCAGAAGGCGCTCGCCGAGGCGCCGCGACAATTCGCCATTGGGCGGCAGCTGCTCATTGCTCTTCACCGAGGGCGGCTGCGCGCCGGCGGTGGAAGCGCCGTCCTCCCATTCCGCCGCGTCCATGACGCTGCGGAATTGAGCGACCGTCTCCTTGCTCAGAACGTCCGGCACGCAGATCAGCATTTCCGCACATTCCATTTTTTGCGGCGCAATGAAAAGGCGCCGGCTCCTTGTTTGAAACTTTTCCAAGGGAGCCGGCGCCTGCGACGATTTGTCTTCAGAACTTGGCGCGCGCCTCGAACAGCACGGTGCGGCCCGGCGCCACCTGGGTGAAGGGCGTCGCCGTCTGATAGAAGGCGTCATAATAGGTGCGGTCGAAGAGGTTCATGACCGAGACCTTGAGCGTGATATTCTCCGTGACCTTGCCCTCGAGGAAGGCGTCGAAGCGCCAATAAGAGGGCAGCACGGTCGGCACATTCACGAAGGGATTGGCCGCCGTCGGCGCGGGCCACCCCGTCGTGCCATTCACCGCCGTCGCGCCATTGGCGATGATATTGTTGCCGCCGTAGATCTTCGAGCGATAAACCGCCTGGCCGCCGAATTCGAGCCGATCCGCCTCGAGGCCGAAGAAGTCGCCGAACTCGTATTTGCTCAGCAAGCTGAAGGATTCATGCGCGATATTGGCGAGCGGCAGGCCGACATTGGTGACGATCTGCGATTGCGTGACCTTCGACTCCATGATGACGATGCCGCCGGTCACGCTCCATTTGTCGGTGATATTGCCGGCCACCTCGAGATCCGCGCCCTGGACGTAATAGGCGGCGTTGCCCGTCGTCACCGAGCCGTTCACCTCGCGCGCGCCATTCACATCGGTGCGGAACAGCGCCGCGGTCGCGAGGAGATGGCGATCGAACAGCTCCCACTTCAAGCCGATTTCCTTGGCGTAATTGCGCTGCGGCGGGAAGATCTGCACGGCCGTGGTGAGACCGCCGTAATTGGCCGCGCCGCCGTCGAGCTCCGCGCCGACAGGATTGGCGGAGGTCGCATAAGCGGCGTAGAGGCTGACTTCCGGCAGCGGCTTCAGCACCAGGCCGAAATTGTAATTGACGAGGCTGGTGTGATTGGCCGCGAAGGTCGTATAGGCCTCGTTGCGGTTGGTGATCGTGTAATCGTCGAAGCGCACGCCGGCGTTGGCGATGACGATGTCATCGAAATTGGCCGTCTCGATCAGATAGCCCGCCTTGGTGTCCACGGCGACGCGCGTCACATTCTGATTGCGCGTCGGCGTGTTGAGAAACGGCAGAGAGTTGCACGGCAGATAGAGATTGCAGACCAGCGCGCCGCCGACGGCGCCTCCGTTCAGCTCCGACGAGAGATTGGTGTAATTGGTTCTCGTCACGCCTTCGCGGCTGTATTCCGCGCCGAGCACCACCTCGTGCTTCACCGGGCCGGTGGCGAATTTGTAATTGATGTCCGTCTGGTTCGCGAGGACATTGGTCACTTGATAGCGGCTCTGCGCGCCAATGTTCACTGTTCCAGCAGCCCAGCTGGCGCTCTGCGTCAGCGTGCCGATGTAATCGATGACGGATCGCTCCTGCCGCAGCCGGCTGGTGATCTTCAGATCGTCGTTGACGCGATACTCGCCGGTGAAGGTGCCGAAATCCTGCCGATATTTCTGGAAGTCGCGATTGAGCAGGCCATACCAGGTGTTGCGCGAGGTGACGCCTTCCGCATAAGGCCTGTTTGTGATGCGATTATAGGGAATGCCGAAGTCCGGCAGGCCGTTCTGATAGGAATGGGTGTAATTCGCCGTGAGCGTGAAGTTGTCGATCGGCTTGAAGACGACGGAGCCCGAGACGCCATTGCGGTCGTCGGTGACGTAATTGCGCCCGGCGACATTGGCGTCCTGGAACAGGCCGTTGAGGCGCACGGCGAGAATGGGGCTGATCGCCTTGTTCACGTCGATCTGCACGCGCTTGGAATTGTCCGACGGGCCGCCGGTGAACTTCATATCGTAGAAGTCCTGCTCCTTGGCCGTCTTGGTGACGATGTTGAGCGCGCCGCCAGCGGTGCCGCGGCCGGCGAAGCTGGAGCCCGGACCGCGCAATATCTCGACCTGCTCGGTATAGAAATTCTCGCGCAGGCTGACGCCCGGATCACGCACGCCATCGACGAAAATATCGTTGCGGGCGTCGAAGCCGCGAATGAAGAAGCGATCGCCGAAGGCGTTGCCGCCCTCGCCCGAGCCCAGCGTGACGCCGGCCGTGCTGCGCGCGATCTCCTTCAGCGTGGTCGCATTCTTGTCCTCGAGCACTTCCTTGGTGAGGACGGTGACGGTGCGCGGCGTGTTGAGCAGCGGCTGCGTGAATTTGTTGGAGGACAGGCGATCGGCCTTATAGGGGGCCTTGGGATCGGCGTAGGGATTGGCGTCGGCCGGCGCGGCGCCGCCCCTGCCCCGGCCTGCGCGCTCTGGGCTCCTTGCGCGCCCGGCTGCGGGGCGGCGGGCTGCTGCGACGGCGCATGCGCGGCGCGGCGCGGCTTGGCGGCGTGATGCGCGGCGGGCGCCGCATGGACGACCGGCTTGGGCTTCTCCTTCGGAGCATCGACACGGACCGCCGGCAGAGGCTGCGTGGCCTCCTGCGCTGCCGCGACTCCGACGCCGGCCGCAAGCAGCGCCGCCGCCCCCAATACTTTCACGGACGGGCCGTCGATGCGCGCGACCGATGCGGATGAGCCGCGCCGAAGGCTGCGCAGTGAAAACGGCGCTTTGATGTTGTTCATTCTGTCCTGCCCCCGTGGAATCATATCCGGCAAAGCCGGTAAGGTCTTCCACTATGAGTATTTTTAGCTAGGAGCAGGGTCAATCGAAGGATGCGTAGCTTGGAAATCTTGCAAGAACGCTATTCTTGGAATGCTCGAGACAAAATCCTCTGTCGCCTTTCGAACATTGTTCGAAAGGCGCTGATTGGAATATTTCCATTTTGGAATTGGATGGGTTTATCTCGCTCGTCTCACGCCGCTCTCGCGCGCAGCGAGCCTATTGTCGCGCTCTTCGAGTGTTTTCGAGCGACGTGGGAACCGGTTCGCGTGAAGAAAACACGGTGGAACAAAGGCTCTGGGCGGCGCGCCACGGCGCCGCCTGTCCAACTCGGGAAGCGCTTATTTTCCTTCGATCGTCTTGCGCGCCTCGTCGCGCAGCAGACGGCGGGAATCGTCGCGGATATAGGACATGTGCCCGCCGGGCACGGTCACGAGCCGCACGCGCGTCGGCTCGCCGAAGGCGGGCAGCTGATCAATGAGCAGCTTGCTCGCATAATAGGGCGTCACCAGATCGGCGAGCCCATGGGCCACGAGCACCTTCAAGCGCGCATCGAGCGCGAGCTCGTCGCGCAGCGTCGAGACCGCCTCCGCATTGGCGCGGCCGCCGCGGCCGAAGTCCCAATCGCGCGCGACCTTGTGATTGAGAATCTCATAGCGCGCGTCGCCGATCGGCCATTGCAGCTTCTCGATCGTCACCCGCGTCATAGCGGCGCCGAGCGGCGCGGCGAGCGCGTCGAGCACCGGATCGGACCAATCGCTCTCGCGCGAGAAAGGCCGCGGATCGAAGCCCGTCACCGCGCCGTCATAGGCGCTGGAGACGAGATGCGAGGCGCGCAGACGATCGCGCAGAAAGGTCTTCAGCGCGACGCGGCCGCCCTCCTCCGTCACGATCCGCGATTCGAGCCCGGTGAAGCGCGTGACATTGGCGTCGAGCCGCTCCAGCGCCTCCTTGTCGCGCGGGCCTTTGAGCAGATCGACGAGAAATTCGCCGGAGGCGTAAGCCTCGACATCGGCGAGCTCGGCGCGCTGCTTGGCGTCGCGCGCCACCGCCGCATAGGATGGCAGGCGGCCCGCCAGCGACAGGAGATTGCGCGGGCTGTCCAGCCAGGCGAAATCCAGCGCCGGCGAGATCAGCACCAGCCCTTCGACGCCGATGCTCTCGCGCTCGCGCAGCGCATGGGCGAGCTCGACAGCGCGAAAGCCGCCATAGCTCTCGCCGACCAGAAACTTCGGCGAGGCGATGCGCCGATGCGTCGCCAACCATTTGCGCACCACGACCGCGAGCGCCTCGGCGTCGCCCTGCGCCGAGAGGAAATGCTTTCGCGTCTCCTCATTATCGGTGAGGAATTTGCTGTAGCCCGTGCCCGGCGGATCGATGAAGACGAGATCGACGAAGGGTAGCCAGCTCTCGGCGTTGTCCACGACGACGGGCGGCGCGGAGGGCGACAGCGGCCCCGCCCCCAGCGACAGGCGCCAGGGCGAGATGCCGCCGAGGCCGAGCCAGGCGGAAGCCGCGCCCGGCCCGCCATTGAAGACGAAGGCGATGGGCCGAGCCAGCGCATCGACGTCGGAGCGTTCATAGGAGACGAAAGCCACATCGACGCGCGGCGCGCCGCTCTGGGCGTCGCGCAGTCGCACCGCGCCGGCGCGGGAGAGGAAGGCCAGCTTCTCGCCGCGAATCGACATGGAATGCGTGGTCGTGACCTCGGTCGGAAGGCCTTGCGATGGATCCGCCGCCTCTTCGCTCTCCTTTTTCTGCGCCGCGGGCGGCGCGGCGAGGCTCGAGGAGCCGGCGAGACAAAGAGCCAGCGCGAGCGCAATCCAGGCTTTGGAAATCATGTCACGACCTTTCATTCCACGATGTGAGAACAGATAGCGCCGCGCTCGAGCGCGGCGAAGGGCGATGGAACCATCTCCATCGGCAAGAATTGTCATCCGATCCTGCGGCGCTCCAAAATAGACGCGCCCCAGCAGAGGAGAAGAAAGATGGAATGGAACCAGATCCAAGGCAATTGGAAGCAGGCTACGGGCAAGATCAAAGAGAAATGGGGCGACTTGACCGATGACGACCTGACCAGAATCCAGGGCAAGCGCGACCAATTCGAAGGCGAATTGCAGAAACGCTACGGGAAAAGCAAGGAAGCTGTTCAAAAAGACGTGGATGAATGGCTGAAGACGCTCCACTGAGCGACGCCTCTCCACTGCGCTCCCAGGGGAGAGACAAAGCGGCGGCCGGTGCTCCGGCCGCCGCGGCTTTGGTCAGCGCGGCAGAACCGCCCAATAGTCGAGGTCGAGTAGTACGTCTGGATGCGGCTTGCCCTCGGCCGTCGTCAGTGGGAAATCCGCCGGCGGGTGGTCCTTGGCGGCGACGAGCCGCAGGCGCAGCGCGCCAATGTCCGAGCGGCCGGGAATCTCGGCCTTGTCCAGCACTTCCGACCAGGCGAAGACGGTGCCGCCGGCGAACAGCGGATTGACATGGCGCCCGCCATTCACCGCGGCGATGTGGAAGGCGTTCTCAAGACCGTTGAAAGAGAGCGCGCGGGCGAGCGAGATCACATGCCCGCCATAGATGATGCGCTTTCCGAAACGTCCCTGCGCCTCGTAATATTGGTTGAAATGGACCTTGGAATTGTTCTGGTAGAGGCGCGTCGCGATCTGATGCTCGGCCTCCTCCACGGTCATTCCGTCGATATGGTCGATCTTCTCGCCCACTTCATAATCGCCCCAGAAATAGGGCGAGCCGGCCAAATCCTTGTCATAGGCGGCGACGTTTATCGCCGGCACGGCTTTGCCGAGATCGGCGGGGGCGACGGATTTCGGCAGCGTCGGCACGACTTCCGGCCCCACGGGGGCGTCCTTGTCGCGCTTCTTCACCATCACCCAGCGAGCGTAGTCGAGCACCGTCTCGCCGCGCTGATTCTTGCCGGTGGAGCGCACATAGACGACGCCGGTCTCCTTATTGGAGTTCTCCTTGAGGCCGATGACCTCGGAGCTCGCCGTCAGCGTGTCGCCCGGATAGACGGGCGCGAGAAATTTGAAATCCGCATAGCCGAGATTGGCGATGGCGTTGAGCGAGACGTCCGGCACGGTCTTGCCGAGCACGAAATGGAAAACGAGAATATCGTCGATCGGCGCTTCTCTATAGCCGATCGCCTGGGCGAAGGCCGCCGAGGATTGGACGGCGAAGCGCGGCAGATAGAGCGCCGTGTAGAGCGCGACGTCGCCCACCGTCACCGTGCGCGGCGTGGCGTGGCGGATCACCTGACCCAGCGAGAAATCCTCGAAAAAATTTCCGACCTTCGACTTGCTCATGCCTCAACCATTTTTTGTCGCGCCGGTTTTCTCCAGCGCTGCGAGGAGCCGTGCGGGATCGCCCGCGATGAAGAGCTTTTTCAGCCGCGCCGTGTGACCGGAGACGATCGACACGGTTCTGCGCGGCGCGCCGATCGTCTCGGCGACGAGTTCGACCAGCGCGTCATTGGCGCGCCCATCCTCCGGCGGCGCCCGCACCCTGGCCTTGAGCACCGCCCGGCCGTCGGCGAGACGCTCGACGCCTTCCACAGCGTCGCGGCCGCCCTTGGGCGTCAGCCGAACCCAGAGAGCGACACCGTCGCCCTCCGCGCTCCAGGCCGCAGCCTCCGCCATGTCAGCCGATGCCGCCGAGCTGGCCGGCGACGAGATTGCGCAGGAATTGCAGCGCGAGCAGCAGGATGATGGGCGAGATGTCCATTCCGCCCAAGCTCGGCAGCACGCTGCGAATCGGCCGCAGCACCGGCTCGGTCAGCGCGTTCAGCGCATTCCACAGCGAGTAGACGACGCGCGATCTGGTGTTCACCACATCAAAGGCGATGAGCCAGGACATGACCGCCATTGCGATGACGACCCACCAATAGAGATCGATGATCGTGAAGATAAGATTGGCCACGGCATATTGCATCGTTGCGCTTCCAACGGTCGAATTCGTGAGAATTCTCTATCCTTCCTGCTCCGCCGCCGCAATCCCCGAGCGCCTCCGGCGCGGCCGTGACGCGCTCGGCTTCGCGGCCCCGAGCCCGCCCCGCGCGGAAAGCTCCGGCTCGGCCATCGGACGAAGACCATTTCGGAATGGGGAACGATTTCGACGCGGAGCGGATTGACAGCCGGATAGGCGCCGAAGTATCCAGCGCCTCGGAACGGGGCTGTAGCTCAGATGGGAGAGCGCTGCAATCGCACTGCAGAGGTCCGGGGTTCGATTCCCCGCAGCTCCACCAGGCCGAATTCGGCCGCCCGCTCGCCTCTACCCACGACCTCGATCGTCACGCCCGAGAGGTCGGGACGCGCTCGTCGAAACGGCGACGTGGGAAAGCCGCCCTGAACAGCATTATGACGAGATTGAGCAGGACGAGCCCGACGAGCAGCGTCAGCGCCCAATCGCCTATGCTCGCGGTGGCGGGCGTCTGCAGCACCGAGTTGAGCGCGGTTTCACCCTTCGCCCATACGCAGCTCACCGCCTCGCAGAATGTCATCGACGCCAGCGGCTGTTCGCAGGACTCCATGATACGGCTCCCGATTTTGCGTATATCGCACTGCAATTAGCGGCGCTGCGGACGACTTCAATCCCACATTTGGTTGCGCTGCGGCGTGGACGTCTGGGCGGAGCCGCGCCCGCGAAGTGATTCGCACGAAAAAGTAGAGATATGCGGCGCGGCGTCTATCGTCGCGTGCGGTAGAGTAACAAATTTGTTACCGCGGCGGCATTTTCGCTCGACATCGGCTAAGTATTCGCCCACTCTACCCGTGTTCGGAATTTCCGTTCATCCTGGGAAAACTCGGAGCCGGCTGACCGATTCGGACGAACAATCGTCCGACGGAAGTCGTTTCGCCCCCATCGACGCCGGAGACCCATGCGCCGCATCGTCCGCCCTTTCGTCAAGGAATTCAAATCTCGCTCCGCCAAGGCGGCGGCGGGTCGCCTCGGCCCGCTCGACGAAGCCGCGCCCGAGTCCAAACCCGCTTTTCTCGATCTCGCGACCTTCGCGCCGCGAGTCGTGGAGCGCGAGGCGCAGCATGACGACAGCTATGAAGCCGCGATGAAGGCGGCCGATCTCGTCTTCGGCAAGAAGGCCGAGCCCGTGACGGCGGAAGCCGCGCCCGGCGCGACGACGACCGGCCGCGTGCTTCCCAGCCTCATAGAGATCGTCGCGCCGCAGCCCGAGCCGGAAGAGCCGGTCCGCCGCGGTCCCGGCCGCCCGCGCGGCGTGAAGAAAGCCGTCGAACCGAAGATCGAGGCCGAGATCGAAGCGCTGGCCCCGGCCCCGGCGCGGGCTCGCCCCGGCCGTCCGCGCAAGGCGGTGGAAGCGGCTCCGGCGCCCAAGCCGCGGCGCGCTCCCACGCCCACGCCGACAGCCATTGTCGCGCAGCCGCAGGCGCCGATCGCCATTCCAGTCTCCGCCATCCCGGTCGCCGCGGAGAGCGAGACGAACGGCCGACGCATCCGCCGCCCCATTCAGCTGCGCTGGGTCCTGAATAAGGAGCTGCGCGCCGGCGAACGCTGGAAACGGCGCCTTCCCGAGGCCGCCCGCTGACTCCCTCAGCGCCGTCTTTCGGCACGATAGCCGGCAAGACGGCGCTAACCTTCGCCTGCGCCATTCGCTCAAAATCCTTGCTCCTCGGGCCGATCGGCGTCATATACGGAGAGCGATGACGGACGCTCAAGAAACCACGCTGATCGAGGCCTTGAAGAAGGTCGATGCGCATGGCGACATAGCGCCGCCGCATGTGCAGGATCCTATGACCATGGCGCTGCGCCAGCGCGCCATAGCGGCCGATCTCATGCGTTGGGACGATAGTCGCGGCCGCTATGTGCTTACCGGCACGGGCCGCAGCCGCATCAGCGCCCGCAATCGCGCGCCCGGCGCAGTGCTGCGCTTCCGCCGCCGCGACGAGAGCGACGGCGCCTCGCAGCGCAAGGCCGACTGAGGCGCGGCCGCCTCGGCCCTATTTCCCCTTCCCGAAGGTTCCGTTTTTCACATCGGCCACGGCCGCGTGATATTTTTTCTTGATCTGCGTCAGATCGACGCGCGTCGGCGGCAGCTTCAGCCCCATCTCGTCCAGCGTGTCGACGACGATGCGCGAGATGACGAGATCGCGAAACCATTTGTGATTCGACGGAACCACGAACCAGGGCGCCTGCTTCGTGCTGGTGCGCGACAGCGCCTCCTCATAGGCCTCCACATATTGCGGCCAATATTCGCGCTCCGTGTAGTCGCTCTCGCTGATCTTCCAATTGCGCGCCGGATCGTCGAGCCGCTGCTTGAAGCGCGCGAGCTGCTCCTCCGGGCTGATGTGCAGATAGAACTTCAAAATCTTCACATTGCCGTCGCGCGTCAGCAGATGCTCGAATTCGTTGATCTCGTCATAGCGTTTCGACCAGACGTCCCGCGGGACGAGCTTGTGAACGCGCACGACGAGAACATCCTCGTAATGCGAGCGGTTGAAGATGACGACGCCGCCCTTGGACGGCGCATGGGCGTGGATGCGCCAGAGAAAATCATGCTCGTGCTCGATCGGCGTCGGCTGCTTGAAGCAGGCGACGGAAACGCCTTGCGGATTCATGCCGGAGAACAAATGGCGGATGGTGCCGTCCTTGCCGGCGGCGTCCAGACCCTGCAGCACGATGAGCAGCGCCTGCGAGCCGTCGGCGTAGAGCAGATATTGCAGCTTGGCCATGCGCTCGACATGGTCCTTGATCTTGGGCAGCGCCTCCTCATGGGACTTGTGCTTGCCCGTGTCCGAGGGGTCGTAATTGGAGAGGCGGAGCTTTCCGCCCGGCTCGACCCCATATTTCTCACGCCAATCCATCGGCTCTTTCCTCTCAATTGGACTTTTGGGCCGCGAGCGCGAGCCCGCCGGCGAGCGGCCGCTCGACGGTGGCGATGCTCTTCTCCTGCCGTTTCATGCGATGGTCCACGACGCGCGCCACGATCTTGCGCACTAGGCCGAGGACGAACATGAAGGCGATGCAATAGGCCCAGACGATGCCGATGAGCCGCAGCGAGATCGGAGGCACGAGCCAGCCGAAATAGCACATGGCCGCGGCGAGAATCTGCGTCGCCACGATCGCGAAGAGAAGCTTCCACGCCGGAAACGGCGGCATGAAGAACCAGCGCCGCGTGCGCGCGACCAGCAGCAGCAGATGGCCGCCGACGACCAGCTGCAGGAACATCATCGTCTGCAATTGCTGCGGCGTGAACAGCTGCATGGCCTCTTTAAGCGGCTCATGCGCCAGAGCCCGAACGCCGATGAGCAACAAGCCGAATGATTCGATGACGCAGACGAGGCCGAGCATGGTCGCTATGGCGAGCAGCCGCGGCATGCGCCAGCGTATGGGCCGCGGCTCCACTGGCGTGTTGTCATAGGCGATGGTCATGATCGGCGCGTCGTCGAGCAGCGACATGACGACGATCATCGCCGCGGTGAGCGGCGTGAAGCCGAGGAACACGCTCGACAGCACGACAACGAACATGATGTCGATGGTCAGAGCGACACGATAGGTGGTGTAGCTCTCTATGCGTCCGAAGATGCGCCGCGCCTCGTCTATAGCGCTGGAGATGACGGACAGGCCCGGCGCGGTGAGAATCAGCGCCGCGGCGCCGCGGGCGGCGTCAGTGGCGCCGGAGACGGCGATGCCGCAATCGGCCTGCTTCAGCGCCGGCGCGTCATTGACGCCGTCGCCAGTCATAGCGACGAGATGGCCGCGCTGCTGCAAGGCCTTCACGATCGCATATTTATGCTCGGGAAACACGCGCGCGAAGCCGTCCGCCCGCTCGATCGCGTCGACGACATCGACGGAGAGATGATTGGGATCGAGATCTTTCGGGAAGATATCGGCGGCCGCGACGATGTGATCGCCGAGACCGAGCTGGCGCGCCGTCTCTATGGCGATCGCCGTATCGTCGCCCGTCACCATCTTCACCACCACGCCCTTGGCGCGCGCGGCGGCGATCGTCGCCTTGGAATCGGCGCGCGGCGGATCGAACATGGGCAGGACGCCGAGCAGCTGGAAGCTGGCGCCATCGTCCTCCGATCGCGCCACGGCCAGCGAGCGCGAGCCCTTCTCGGCGAGCTCGGCGACGATGCTCTTCACGCGCTGCGCCACGCTGGCGTCGGGATGGACGAGATCGACGATCGCCTGCGGCGCGCCTTTGGAGACGATGATCGATTTGCCGCGCGCGTCCGTGACCATCGCCTGCGTGCGCTTGCTCACCGGATCGAAGGGCGTGAATTTCGTCATCGAATAGGCTTTGAGGGCGTCCTTGTCCTTCAGCGCGTCGATGCAGGCGGTGTCTATGGCGTCGCGATCCTCGAGCTTGGAGGCGAGCGCGGCGGCGAGAATGCAATCCTGCGGATCTTTGGAATCGAAGAGGATGGGCTCGCTCAATGTCAGCTGATTCTTGGTGAGCGTGCCGGTCTTGTCGGAGCACAGAATATCGACGCCCGCCATCTCCTCTATCGCCGAGAGCTTGGAGACGATCGCCTTCTCCTTGGAAAGCGCGAGCGCGCCGAGCGCCATTGTCACCGAGAACACCGCCGGCATAGCCACCGGAATGGAGGCGACCATCAGCACCAGCACGAATTGCAGAATGGAGAGCGCGTCCTTCATGCTCCAGTCATCGGCGACGACGAGATCGCGATAGACCTTTACCGCAACCAGCACCACCGCGAGCGCGACGGCGACGACGATGAGAAAATCGCCGATCTCGAACATGGCCTTTTGCGCATGGCTCACGGCGCCCGCGCCGGCGACGAGGCTGGCCGTGCGGCCGAAAAACGTGTTGCCGCCCGTCGCCGTGACGACGCCGATCATCTCGCCCTGCTTCACTATGCTGCCGGAATAGGCCACATCGCCGATCTTCTTGCCGATCGGCAGAGATTCGCCCGTCAGCGCCGCCTGGTCGATCGAGGCGTAATCGCCGGCGACGAGCCGCAGATCGGCGGGAACGACCACGCCGAGCCTTATCTTCACAATGTCGCCGGGCGCCAGCTCGGCCGCGGGCTTGGCGCTCCAGTCGCCGTCGCGCAGCACCGTGGCCTCCGGCGCGAGGCCTTTCTTCAGCGCCGCCAATGCGTTGGAGGCTTTGCGGTCCTGCCAGAACTCGAGCCCGGCATTGAACAGCAGCAGAGCCAGAATAATGGCGAAATCATTCCAATGGCCGATCAGCGCGGAGACGATCGCCGCCGCCTCGATCATATAGGCCATGGGTCCCGCGAAATAGCCGACGACCTTGCGCCACAAGGGAATTCGCTTCTCGGGGAGCGCATTGGGACCATAGGCTTTCAGCCGTCGGCGCGCCTCCTCTGGAGAAAGCCCGCGCTTCGGATCGACGCCGAGCCGCGTGAGGACCTCATCCAACGGCATTTTCCCGTAATCCGCGGCCGCCGGCGGAACATCTGCGGCATGCGTCGGGCGCGTCCTGGTCGTCAGCGACATGGCGTGTCTCTTGTTCGGATTGCCTCTCGAGGGCGCGCCCGCGACGACGAGCGCTCTGCTGACATAGAGCCGTGCGCGCCAGGAAATAGTCTCCCCTTCATGATGAATCGCGCCGAGGCGCTCCATTCACCATGACATTGACAAGCCGGCGCCCCTCGCCCAAGAGGACGATCGCCGGCGGGGGCCGCAGATCGAGAAATGGATCGCATTTGACGAAGCAGGCAATCGCGCTCCTTCCCGAAAAGGACGTCGCCATCGAGAACGGCCGCTTCTTCTCGCTCTCGAAGGAGCCCTGGCTGCGCGTGGAGGGCGACTTCGGCGCGCGTCCTTTCGTCGAGATCGTCTTTCGCGCGAGCCTGCTCGACGATCCCGTGCGTCCGGTGCTGCGCTTCGTGACGAAAGATCGCGTCATCGATCGCATTCTCCCCGGCCCGGTGGCCGGCGCGGGCGTCTGGATCGGCGCCCTGCCCCGTGGCGCGCGCGAGATTCTCATCAGCCCCACCAACAGGCCCGGCGCTTTCGGCTTCGCGATCGAGAGCGTGCGGCCGGTCGGCCTCGTCGAGGCGCTCGTCCGCGTTTGGCGCCGCAAGCCCGCGAAGCTCTGGTCCTATTTCCTGCCGACGCTCTTCGGCTATCGAGCGGAGGCGGAGAGCGCGATCGATTGGGCGAGCAATTTCGAGCCGCTCGACGCATTCGAGAATTGGCGCGCGCGCCGCGCCCGTCCCTTCGAGCCCGCGGGCCTGGACGCGCCGCGCGGCGCGCCGGGCAGCGAGCCGCGCTTCGCCATTCTCCTCTCCGGCGCGGAGGCGACGCCAGAGCAATGGGCGCGCACGCTCGCCTCTATCGAACGGCAATCCTATCCGTCACCCGCACGCCTCGCGCGCAGCGAGGCCGAGCTCCTTCCCCTTCTCGCGGAGGCGGATTTCGTCGCGCAATTGCGCGCGGGCGATGAATTGGCCGATCACGCCTTCGCCGCGCTCGCCGCGCAGATCGCGCGCGCTCCGCAGACGAAGCTGATCTATGCCGACGAGCTGCTGCGCACAGCGCACGGGTTGCGCCCGCGCTTTGCGCCCGATTGGAGCCCGACGCTGGCGACGGCGCGCCCCTATTTCGGCCGCTGCGTCTTCTATGCAGCCGCGACGCTCGCCGCAGAATCGATCGATGCGGCGATGCGCGCAGCGCCCTTCCGCCTCGCCCGCGAGGAGATCGCGCATCTGCGCCGCTGGCTGCTCACGCGCGACGAAGAATCGGAGCCGCCGGTCGTCGCGGCGCCGGCGCCCGCAGAGCCGGCGCCGAGCGTCTCCATCATATTGCTGACGCGCGACCGCGCCGATCTCCTCGGCCCTTGCGTCGAAAGCATCCAGCGCCTCTCGACGCATCCGTCCTTCGAGCTCGTCATCGTCGACAATGGCAGCCGCAAGCCGGAGACCTTCGCCATTTTCGACAAGGCGAAGAAAGACCCACGCGTGCGCGTGCTGTCGCGCCCGGAGCCATTCAACTTCGCGCGCCTCAACAATGACGCCGTCCGCGCCTCGCGCGGCGAGGTCGTCCTCTTCCTCAACAATGACACGGTCGTCGTCAGCCCGGATTGGCTGGAGACGCTGGCTCGCCGGGCCATGGCGCCGCAGACGGGCGCCGTCGGCGCGCTGCTGCTCTATCCCGACGGCCGCATACAGCATGCGGGCGTCACCATCGGGCTCGGCCAGGAGGCCGGCCATTTCGGCGCGCTGGTCGCGCCGGAGGCGCCCTCATGGCTCGGCCGCGCCGGCCTCCCGCATGAGTGCTCCGCCGTCACCGCCGCCTGCATGGCGGTGGAGCGCCGCAAGTTCGACGCGGTCGGCGGTTTCGACGAGATCAATCTGCCGATCGAGTTCAACGACACCGATCTCTGCCTGCGCCTCGCAGAGCGCGGCTGGACGTCGCTCTATGAGCCGGCCGCGCGGCTGCTACATTATGAATCGGCGTCACGCGGCTCGGCACGGTTTCGTCCGATGAGCGTCTATGCGAAGGAGCGCGACTATTTCCGCGACCGCTGGCGCGAGGTCATTCGCGATGACCCCTATTATCACCCCGCTATGTCGCTCTATGCGCGCCATCCGGCGCTCTGGTAAGCGGCGCGCCGCGAAGAAGTGAAGATGACGCGCCCGATCGTCTATGACGCGACACATCTCGTCTCGCTCGGAACGGCGTCGGGCGCGGCCGGCATCGGACGCCTCGACCTCGCTTTCGCGCGCCATTTCGCCGCGCATCCACGCCTTGCCTGCGGCGCGCATTACGGCGCGCGCGGCCCGCATGCGCTCGCGCCGTCCCGCCTCTCCCGAATCGTCGCCGATGTCGGAGCCGCCTCCGCGCCAGACGATTCGGCGGAATGGACGCGGCTCCGCGGCTGGCTGCTCGGCGAGGAGGCCGCGCCATTCGCCTCGGCCCCTGCGTCGCGCAGCGCTCTCGGCCAATTTCTCTGGCGCGCGCCGCTGCGTCTGGCCAATGACAGGCCGCGCGCACTGCCGCCCGGCGCGCTCTATTTGAACATAGCGCAGCACGCCTGCGAGTTTCCCCTGCTGTTTCGATGGTTGGAGCGGCGGCCGGACATGCGCGCCGTCTTCTTCGTGCATGATCTCCTGCCGCTCGACCGGCCCGAATTCTTTCGGCGCGGCTATGAGGCGCTGTTTCGCAGGCGAATCGATACGATTCTGCGTCACGCCCACGCGCTGCTGACGACAACAGAAATCGTCGCCGAGCGCCTCGAGCGCGAAATGGCGCGCAGCGCCACGCGCGTTCCGATCCATTCCGAGCCGCCGCCATCGACGCTCGAGGACATAACGGAATCCGCACGCGACGAAGAGCTCGCCCGGCGCGACTACTTCGTGCTCCTCTCCACGCTGGAGCCGCGCAAGAATCACCTGATGCTGCTCAATGTCTGGCGCGCGCTGGCCGCTGGCCCGCAGCCGGCCCCCAAGCTCGTCCTCGTCGGCGGACGCGGCTGGGAGAATGAGCAGATCGTCGGCATGCTGAATCGCTGCGAGGCGATCCGCCCCTGCGTGCGCTGGGCGACCGGCCTGCCCGCGGCGCAGCTGCGACGTCTGCTTTCCAACGCCAACGCCTTGCTGATGCCGAGCTTCGCGGAGGGCTATGGCCTGCCGGTGGTCGAGACGCTCTCGCTCGGAACGCCGGCCATCGTCTCCGACATTCCCGTGTTTCACGAGATCGCGCAGGAGCGCGCGCTGTTTCTGTCGCCCATAGACGGGCTCGGCTGGAAGCGCGCGATCGAGGACTTCTCCACGGCGGATTCGCCCCGCCGTCTCGCCGCCATAGACGCCGCACGCCGATTCGAGGCGCCGAATTGGACGCGCTATTTCGAAAGTATCGAAACTTTTCTCGACAGGCTCTGATCTTAGAGCCTTCCCGGTTCAGATTGAACCGAGAAGGCTCTACATCTCGTTGTTTTATCGTGTTTTCTTCACGCAAACCGGTTCCCGCTTCGCTCGAAAACACTCTAGCGCCCGAGCCGCCATGCCATCCGGCGAGAAATTCGACCGCCCCGCATCGTGACGGCGATAGACGCCGAGAAATGCAAAAAGCCCGGCGCATGCGCCGGGCTTTTCGTTTCTATTCGCTCGCCCTTATCGGGCGACCGCCAAATCAGTATTTGGCGACGACCGGAGCAGCGGCCGGGCTGAACAGGTTGAAGTGGTAGTTCACGCCGGCGCGAACGACATGGCCGTTGAAGCGAGCCGAGGAGGCGGTGGTGGCGACCGGAGCGGCGATGCCCGTGAAGCCGATCACGCCCGAGGTCGAGACAGTGCCGAGATCGTAATAGAGATATTCGACCTTGGCGCTCCACTTCGGCAGGAACAGCCACTCGACGCCGCCGCCGGCCGTCCAGCCCACGCGGGTGTCGGAGAAGGCGCTCGACGAGGTGCCGACGAGGCCGCCGACCGCCTGGAAGACGCTGCTGCTCAGATTGGTCTGGCCATAGGCGAGACCGCCCGTGCCGTAGATGAGCAGCGAGGGGGTGACCAGATAGCCGAGACGGCCGCGGACGGTGCCGAGGTAGTCGATCGACTTCGAAGCGCTGATCGTCGAGGTCAGCGGGCCGAAAGCCGCAACCGAGGACACGCTGGTGTTGCTGCCGGCGACGCCCTGGATGTCGGCCTCGATGCCGGCGACGAAGGCGTTAGCGAACTGATAGTTGTAGCCGATCTGGCCACCACCGATGAAGCCGTCGACGCTCGTGCCGAGCACGCCCGAGCCGGCGATGCCGACGATCGGGTTGAAGGGGGCCAGCGAGCCGGAAGCCACCGTCACCGAGCTGCTCTCATCCCAGGTGTAGCCGGCGTTCAAGCCGACGTAGAAGCCGGTCCACAGAGCCGCCGGCGGCGGGGGGGGCGGCAGCAAGGGCGCGGCCTTCTTCGACGGCAGGTCGGCAGCCAACGCCGAGCCCGCGGAAACGACCAGCGCGAGCGCGGTGGCGGCGAGCAAAGACTTTTTCATCATACGGCCCTCAGTTAGATTTATGGGTCTTCGATCCGCCGCCGCCGGAGCCCCCCAGGGCGCCCAACGATCGATCGCCGACCGCGACAACCGGCCACCAGAGGTGCGCCGTCTGTGGTGAATAGCTACGGATCATTACGATAGTCGTCAACAAAGGCGGAGCCGTTGGAGGTCCAATTCGGGGATTTTGTCGAAGCCTGTGTCAATTGCGCAACAGTGCGGGCCGTCTTACAAAAATAATTCCCGAGCAACACCGCGCTTGCCAATAATTTGCCGCTTTGGCATATCTCAACTCGCGTTCGCCGGAGCGCCGAGATTCGGAAGCTTCGGCGTCAGCGCATCGAGCGCCTGCGGAGACGTGGCCGAGAGGCTGAAGGCGGCGGTTTGCTAAACCGTTATAGGGTTGTAAAGCCCTATCGAGGGTTCGAATCCCTCCGTCTCCGCCAGCGCCTCGGCGCCCTCGTCCCCCGCATCCTATCCCGCCGACGGTTGCGCTCCGCTTCGCGCTGGGGCTAGATTGGCCCGATTGCGGCCCATAGGCGCGCCATTGCTTTTCGAATCACAGGTTGGACCGCCCATGCGTAGACTTTCCGCGGCGCTCGCGGTTTCGGCCGCGCTCGCGTCCCCCGCCTCGCCCGCGATGGCGGAGCCGGCGATCGGCTCGGCCGCCACCATCGAGAAGGACGTGCGCGGCGAGATCGCCGAGCGCGCCGCCGCCAAGCTCGCCGTCGGCGACGAGATTTTCGCGCAGGAGGTTCTGCTGACAGGAACCGAGAGTCGCGGAAAATTCGTCTTCCAGGACCGCACCGATCTGCAGCTCGGCCCCTCCTCCCGCGTCAAGCTCGATAATTTCGTCTATTCCGGCGAGAATGGCGTGACCTTCAACGCCGCCAAGGGCGTTTTCCGCTTCGTCAGCGCGCCGGCCGGGCACAAGGACTATGTCGTGCGCACGCCCAATGCGACGATCGGCGTGCGCGGCACCGCTTTCGGCGTCCGCGTCGTCTTCGGCCGCACCGATGTGGTTCTCTACGACGGCGCCGTCGAGGTCTGCTCGATTCTCGGCGGTCTGTGCCGGACGCTCGCCTCCGCCTGCACCTTCGTCACCGTCACCGGCGATTTCGTCACTCCGCCGCAGCCGCTCGGCCGCGAAGATTGGAGCTTCGACGACAGCTGTGGCGGCGCCGGCCAGCGCGCCGCGCGGACCTATCGCGCCGGGCCGGTCTTCTATCCTGGGGCCGGCGGCCTCGCCTCGGGCGGCGGCGGGGGCGTCGGACACCCTCTCGTCAGCCCGAACTGATCATTTCTCGTCCGCGCCTTTTAAAGGATGCGGACTTTTTTCGTGGGGCGGCGGCGGGCGGCTCATTGCCGATGCGCCCGGCAACGCCTATAAATCAGCGGCGTTCCGCCCTCGGGCGCGCGACCCTTTTCAAAAAGAGACGATATGCCCTGGAGCAGTCAAGGCGGCGGCCCTCGCAAGCCGAACGACAATGGCCCTTGGGGCCAAGGCCCCTGGGGGAGCGGCGGTCCGCCCGGCGGCGGCTCTCCGCCCGATCTCGAGGAGCTGCTGCGCCGCGGCCAGGACGGCCTGCGCCAGATGCTGCCGTCCGGCCTCGGCGGACGCGGAATCGCAATTCTCGCTCTGCTGACTGTGCTCGCCTGGCTCGCCAGCGGCTTCTACACGGTCGGGCCGAATGAGGTCGGGCTCAATCTGATCTTCGGCAAATATCGCGGCAAGACGCAGGCCGGCCTCAACTACAACCTCCCCTCGCCGATCGGGACGGTGATCAAGCTCGCCGTCACCGACCGCAACGCCGTGGACATCGGCTTTCGCGAGCAGCCGGCCGCCTCGCGCCGCGGCCCGCTGGCGCCCGAGGCGCCGGAAGAGAGCCTCATGCTCACCGGCGACGAGAATATCGCCGACGTCAAATTCCGCGTCTTCTGGCAGATCGACCCGGCCCATCCGGAGGATTTCGCCTTCAATGTCGCCAATCCGCCGGCGACGGTGAAGGCGATCGCCGAGAGCGCGATGCGCGAGATCGTCGGCCAGTCGCAGATTCAGAAGATTCTGACCGCCGACCGCAAGCTCATCGAGCCGGCCAGCCAGCAGCTGATGCAGAAGGTGCTGGACGATTATCACAGCGGCGTTCTGGTGTTGCAGGTGCTGCTGCTCTCTGTCGATCCGCCCGCCTCGGTCATCGCCGCCTTCCGCGACGTGACCTCCGCGCAGCAGGATCTGCAGCGGCTCGGCAATGAGGCCGAGGCCTATGCGAATCGCGTCGTGCCAGAGGCGCGCGGCGCCTCCGCCCGCATTTTGCAGGAGGCCGAGGCCTATCGCGAGCAGATCGTCGCCGAGGCGCAGGGCCAGGCGTCCCGCTTCGATCAAATCTACGACCAGTATAAGAAAGCGCCCTCGGTGACGCGCCAGCGCCTCTATCTCGAGACGATGGAGCGCGTGCTCGGCGGCGCCGAGAAGGTCATCATCGACGAGGCGCCGGGGGGTGGCTCGGTCGTTCCCTATCTTCCGCTGCCCGGCTTCTCCTCGGCGCAAGGAGGCCGCAAGTGAAGAGTTCTCTGGCTCTCTCCGGCGTTCTCCTCGCCCTCGTGGCGCTGATCGCGGCGGGCGGCGCGCTGTTCACCGTCACCCAGACGGAGCAGGCGCTGGTGCTGCGATTCGGCGAGCCGGTCGCCGGCCGCGGCCTCATCACCGAGCCCGGCCTGCATTTCAAGATTCCCTTCATCGAGAATGTGATCTTCCTCGACAATCGCATTCTCGATGTCGAGAGCCCCAATCTCGAGGTGCTCGCCTCCGATAATCAGCGGCTCGAGGTCGACAGCTTCATCCGCTACCGAATCGTCGATCCGCTGCGCTTCTACCAATCGGTGGGCGGCATAGCCGGCGCCAATAATCAGCTCGCCTCCGTGCTGAACTCGGCCGTCCGCCGCGTGCTGAGCGAGGCCAATCAGCAGCAGATCGTGCGCGACGAGCGCGCAGGGCTGATGGTGAAGATTCGTCAGCAGGCCAATCTCGAGGCGCGCAAGTTCGGTGTCGACGTCGTCGACGCCCGCATCCGCCGCGTCGATCTCCCGCAGCAGATTTCCGAGAAAGTCTACGGCCGCATGCAGACCGAGCGCGCCCGCGAGGCGGCGGAATATCGCGCGCAAGGCTCCGAGCAGGCGCAGAAGATCACCGCCAAGGCCGATCGCGACGTTATCGTGCTGAAGGCCGAGGCGCAGCGACGGGCCGATCAGCTGAAGGGCGAAGGCGACGCCGAGCGCAACCGCATTTTCGCCGAGGCCTTCGGCAGGGACCCGGATTTCTTCTCCTTCTACCGCTCGATGCAGGCCTATGAGGCCGCCTTCAAGGCGGGCGATACGCGCTTCCTGGTCAGCCCGCGCTCGGATTTCTTCAAGTTTTTCGGCACGCCCTCGGCCGGCAAGCCCGTCGAGGAGCCGACGCCCCCGACGCCGCAAAAGAAATAGAGTCGCGAAGGCGATCAAAATAAGGTACAGAAGGTAGGATTTAAGCGAACGCCCAACTCTCGCCGCTTTGCTGGCAGAGTGCGAGCGCAGTCATTCGACAGTCTACGCAGCCCGTCGAATCGCGCGAGACGCAAATCGCGCCTTCGCCGCCGCTCGAGGCGCCGCCCGGTCTCAGGAGAGCAATAGTATGACATCTGCCGCGTCCGTTTCGCTTTTCACGGCGCTGAGGCGCGCCCTCGCCGCGGGGCTCGTCGGCGCGCTCGTCTCCCTCCCGCTGGCGGCGACGCCGGCGCGCGCCAAGGGACCCGATTCGCTGGCCGATCTGGCCGCGTCGGTGCAGGACGCGGTGGTCAACATCTCCGCCACTCAGACCGTCGACCCGAAGCGCTCCTCCAAGGAGGCCGCTCCGAACGGCCAGCCCTCGACGCCCTTCGACGAATTGTTCGAGGAATTCCTCAAGCGTCGTCAGCAGCAGGGCCAGGGCGGCCCGGAGCTGCCGCGCCAGCGCAAATCCGCCTCGCTCGGCTCGGGCTTCGTCATCGACGCCTCCGGCATCGTCATCACCAATAATCACGTCATCGCCGACGCCAATGAGGTGACGGTCATCTTCACCGATGGGCAGAAGCTCAAGGCCGAGGTGATCGGCAAGGACCAGAAGGTCGACGTGGCGGTGCTGAAGGTGAAGCCCGAGAAGCCGCTGAAGGCGGTGAAATTCGCCGATAGCGACAAGGCTCGCGTCGGCGATTGGGTGCTCGCGGTCGGCAATCCTTTCGGCCTCGGCGGCTCGGTGACGGCCGGCATCGTCTCGGCACGCAACCGCAATATCGACAGCGGTCCCTACGACAATTACATCCAGACCGACGCCTCGATAAACAAGGGCAATTCCGGCGGCCCGCTGTTCAATCTCGACGGCGAGGTGATCGGCATCAACACCGCGATCCTGTCCCCCTCGGGCGGCTCCGTCGGCATCGGCTTCGCGACGCCGGCCAATACGGTGCAGCCGGTCATCGAGCAGCTGCAGAAGTTCGGCGAGACCCGGCGCGGCTGGCTCGGCGTACGGATTCAGAATGTCGATGACACCATCGCCGAAAATCTCGGCCTCGGCGCCACGCGCGGCGCGCTGGTCGCGGGCGTCGACGACAAAGGCCCTTCCAAGACCGCCGGGCTGAAGGCCGGCGACGTGATCGTCAAATTCGACGGCAAGGCCATCAAGGAATCGCGCGATCTGCCCAAGCTCGTCGCCGCGACGCCGGTCGGCAAGGAGGTCGAGGTCCTCATCGTCCGCAACGGCAAGGAGCAGACGAAGTCGATCAAGCTCGGCCGCCTCGAGGATGGCGAGAAGCTCGCCTCCACCGAAACGCCCAAGAGCGAGAATATCGAGAAGACCGCCGCGCAGAAGGCGCTCGGCCTCGAGCTCTCCTCGCTCTCCGACGAGCTGCGCAACCGCTTCCAGATCAAGGAGAATGTGAAGAACGGCGTCATCATCACCGGCGTCGATCCGCGCTCCGATGCGGCCGATAAGCGTCTGCAGGCGGGCGAGATTCTTCTCGAGATCAATCAGGAGCCGGTCGCCGATCCCGCCGATGCGGTGAAGAAGGTGAAGGCGCTGAAGGACGGCGGCAAGAAATCGGCGCTGCTGATCGTCGCCAACGCCCAGGGCGACACGCATTTCGTCGCTCTGACGCTGGACTGACGACAGCCCCAGGCTTTCGCCTTCGCGAGAGCGCCCTATCTGGCGAAAAGATCGCCCGCGTCGGAGATCGACGCGGGCGTTTTCGTTTGCCGGACAGACTTTCCCATGCGCTCGACCATCGCCCGCGCCAATTTCCTCTCAGTCGTCCTCATCGGCGTCATCGTGCTGGCGCTCGGATGGCTCGCCGCTCATTCGGAGCGGCCGCTCACCAGCCCTTCTTTCGCGCTGCATGTCGCGCTCGGCGTCCTCGCCGGCGCCTTGCTGCTCGCGCAGCTCGTGCTGCGTTTCGCGGTTCCGCCGCCGGCCCTGCCGGCGCGCTGGTCCAATGGGCGCCGCGCGACGACCGCCCTCTGCGAATTTCTCGTTTATCTCTCGCTCGCGCTGCTGGTCGCGACCGGCGCGCTCTGGGGCTATTTCGGCGGCGCGCCGCTGGAGGTCTTCGGCCACCCCCTGCCCGTTTCGCCCGCCGCCGACCCCAGGCTCGCCGATATTCTGGGACAGGCCTGGGCGCAGCCGCTCGGCCTCGGCGGCGCGACCGCCTCGGAAGCGCTGCTGGCGGCGCATCGGCTGCTCGCCTATGCGCTCGCCGGCTCGACCGCGCTCTATCTCGCGCTGGGCGGCTTTTCTCGCTTCTCGCCTCAGGCTCCGCCGCCCGAATCGACGAAGCGCGCGCCGGCGCTGATCGAGCCCTCGCCGACCTCGAGACTCTCCTCACGCCTGCGCCTGTTCGGCTGGCTGCAATTCTGGCCGCAGCTCGCCATTGCGCTGGCCAGCGCCGTGCTGCTGCAATTTTCCACATCCGGGCGCGCCTTCAGCCCGAGCCAGACCGGCTATGGCGACGCCATCTATTGGAGCCTCTTCGCTTTTCTGCTGCTCTGCGCGGCGACGGCGCTTGCCTTCTTCTACACGCGCGCGGCCCCTTCCGTGGCGCAGGCCGACTATCTCGGCGTCCACAAGCTCACGGCTTTCTGGTTTCTCACGCTCGGCCTGGCGATCGGCCTCATCGGCGTGATCGTCTCCTTCGTCGGCCTGTCGCTCAGCGTCTCTCTGCTGGTGGCCAAGACCGTGTCGCAGCCGCCGGGCATCGCCATCACCGATCCCAATAAGATCATTCGCGCGCTGGACGTCTTCGTGCTGCTGGTGAATTTCGCGCTGCTGCTGGCGCATTTCATCGGCGTCAGCATCGCCGTCTTTCTGACCTCGGAGGCGACCCGCGCCCGCTTTCGCTTCAGAATAGCGGAACCGCCGCAGGAGAGCCGCGCCTGAGCCGTCAATCCTCGGCCTCGACGATATCCGCCCGCCGATAGCCCTGCGCGAAGAGCAGAGCGGTGAGATCAGCGCGATCGACGCGGGCGCCCGCAGCCTCCGCCACTTTCGGCTTGGCGTGATAGGCGACGCCTAGCCCGGCCGCCGCGAGCATGTCGAGATCATTGGCGCCGTCGCCGACCGCGAGCGTCGCCTCCATGGGCAGCGCGAGCCGAGCGCGCAATTCCTCGAGCGCCTCGCGCTTGGCGGCGGAGCCCGATATCGGGGGCAAGACGATGCCGGTGATGCGCCCCTCGCGCGTCTCCAGCCGATTGGCGCGCGCCTCATTAAAGCCGAGGCCGGCGGCGATGCGCTCGGCGAAAAGGGTGAAGCCGCCCGAGACGAGCGCCGTATACGCGCCATTGGCGCGCATGGTCGCGATCAGCCGCCGCGCGCCGGGCGTGAAGCTGATGCGCTCAGCCAATATGGTCTCGACGATAGAGACCGGCAGGCCGGCGAGCAGAGCGACGCGCTCGCGCAGCGCCGGCTCGAACTCCAGCTCGCCGCGCATGGCGCGCTCGGTGATTTTCGCGATGCGCGCGCGAATGCCTGCGAATTCGGCCAGCTCATCGACGCATTCCTGGCCGATCATGGTCGAATCCATATCCGCGACGAGGAGACGCTTGCGCCGCCCGGCCTTCGGCTGAACGATCACATCGGCGCCGGCCTCGCGCGCGGCCGCCTGAAGCGAGAGACGCAGCTCCGGCAGCGCCTCCGGCGCGAGCTCGAACGAAACATCGGCGGCGACGCCCGGCTGCAGCCAGTCCAGCGCGCTGGCCGGCGCAATGGCCCGCACAGCCTCGACCGTCAGCGGCGGGCCGCTGGCGCCGGCGATGAAAGTCGCGACATGTTCGACAAGCGCTTTTGACATTTCGCTCGTTTTGTCGTTGCGAAGGGCCGATGACGAGACGCGCTATTCTCATCGCAGGACCGACGGCGAGCGGCAAGTCCGCTCTCGCGCTCGGCGTGGCGCGGCGCATCGGCGGCGCCGTGGTCAACGCCGATTCGATGCAGGTCTATCGCGACCTGCGCATTTTGACCGCGCGCCCGACCTTGGAGGAAGAGCGCAGCATCCGCCATGAGCTGTTCGGCCATGTCGACGCCGCCGTGAATTTTTCCGTCGGCCGCTGGCTCGAGGATTTTCGCCTGCTGCTCGACAAGCTCGCCCAGGAGGGCGTCACACCCGTCGTCGCCGGCGGAACGGGCATGTATTACAAGGCCGCGCTCTACGGCCTCTCGGATATTCCGCAAGTCCCGCCCGAGATTCGCGAGAAAATCCGCGCCGAGGCGGAAGGCCGCACGCCGGAATATTTGCATGCGCAGCTGTCAGAGCGCGATCCCGAGACGGCGGCGAAGCTTCGGCCCTCCGATCCGCAACGCATCCTGCGCGCGCTGGAAGTGCTCGAGGCGACGGGAAAACCGCTCGCCTCCTTCCAGGGCGCGCGCATGGCCTCGCTGCTCGACCAATCCGAATGCCTCGCCTTCTTCCTCGCGCCGCCGCGCGACGAGCTCTATGCGCGCATAGACGCGCGTTTCGACGAAATGCTCCGCAAAGGGGCGCTCGAGGAGGTGGAGGCGATGGGCGCGCGCGGTCTCGACCCCGCGCTGCCGGCGATGCGCGCGCATGGGGCGCCGCATCTTCTGCGCTATTTGCGCGGCGAGCTGGCGCTCGAGGCGGCCGCCCTGCAGGGCAAGCTCGACACGCGCCATTATTCGAAGCGGCAATTCACCTTTGCGCGCCACCAGCTGCCATCATTCCGCTGGATCGCGCCCGGAGAGACAGACGCGGTCGTCGAAGAGGCGGCGCGTTTCATCGGCCGGTAGGCGCGCGCCGCTCGGTGAGATTGGCGAAGGCGAGCAGTGTCGCGCCGATCAGCGATATTCCGCCAATTAGCGCGAAGAAGAGCGCAAGACTGTTCGGCGCCAGCGCGCCGAACAGGAAGGACGTCGAGAAAATGCCGAGGTTGAGCAGGCTCGCGTGATAGGAATTGATCGTGCCGCGAAACTGCGCCGACATTCCGCTGAGCCGCGCATGATGCAGCGGGCCGCCGCAGCCATAGCCGAAGGCCCAGGGCAATCCGACGAGCGCGAGCTGCGCGACCGAGCCGGCCGGCAGGGCAAAGGCGAAAACGCCGGCCGAGGCCGAAACGCAGGCGATGGGCAACGCCCTATAGGAGAGCAGGCTGCGCACGAAGGGTCCGGCGAGATTGCCGGCGATGGTGACGAGGCCGAAGAAGCCCGCCAATAGGCCGGCGTCCGTGGGCGAGAGCGACAGCTTGCGCGCCGCGACATCCGCGACCACCACGCCGAAGCCCGCCACCGAGCCCAGCCAGAAATAGCTCGCCGCCAGACGTCGCAGGACGCCCGGCGTCGCCAGCGCGCCTCTATGGGTGGCGACGAAGGAGACCACGCCGCCGCCATGCGCGCGGCCGGGCCGGAACGCCGCCGAGACCGCCACAAAGGCGAGCGCCGCCAGCAGCGCCAGAAGATAATAGGCGTAGCGCCAGCCGAAACGGTCTGCGATCCATCCGGCGATGGAGGGCGTGATGACGAAAGCCGACATCAGCCCGACGAAAACGCGCGCCGTGCGAATATCCACCTCCTCGGGCGACGAGGAATCGGCGACGAAGGACAGGGAATTGGGTTGGACGAAAGCCCCGCAGAGGCCCGCCAGGCCGCTGAGCGCTATGGCCACGGAAAGATTGGAGGAGTTGGCGAGCGCTGCGCTGAGCAGCGAGAAGCCGAGCAGCCCCGCCTGCAACGGACGCTTGCGGCCGAATCGGTCGGACAAAGGCCCGGCGATGATGGCGAAGCCGGCATAGGCGAGGCCATAGGCCGCCGGCAGATAGGCGATGGCCGCCGGCGGCACGCCGAAATCCGGCGCCATTGCGGTCATCAGCGGCCCGGCGACGACCTCCGCCGAGCCGACCAGAAACAGAGCCGCGGCCAGAATGGAGAGCTGGCCGAGGGTCACGCGCGCACGTCCGGCATCAATGCCCTCAATGCGCCCGCTGCACGAAGATCTGGAACAAGGTCAGCAGAATTTCCGCGAGAATCAGCACGACGACGGTCGCCTCCAGCCGCACGGAGCGGTCGACGTCGATGATTTCGGTCAGCGCCCGCGCCGTCTCGCCGATGACATCGACCTTGGCTTTCAGCGTCTGGCCGCGCGCCTCCAGCTCATATTCATCCTCGAGCCTCGAATAGAGGCGCTCGAGATCGGGCCGGTCCCAGAGCACGTCCGGCTTGTCCTCCACGGCCACACGGCCGGAAACGCGATGCTGCACCAGCAGCGTCTGGCCGATGAGCTCCAGCATGGCGCGACGCCGGAAGGGCGGCCGCCCCTTGCTGGCGAGCTCGGCGGCGAAAGGCTCGATCGTATCGAAGACGGCGTTGACCCGCCGCTCGTCGCGGGCGAGCGCCACGCTCTTGGCCAGCGCGTCGGCGACCACCAGAAGCCGCTCGCCGGAGGCGTCCTTGATCGCGAGGCGGCCATTGGCCAGCGTCTTGTCGTCGCCCTCGGGCGTGATCTCGAGCACCAGGGTCTCGTCGTCGCGGCGCGCGGCGGCGCCGGCGACGCGGGCGCCCACCTTGGCCAGAATCTCGTCCTCCTCGAGCGGCGACAGGCCGAACAGCACGGCGACGCCGAATCGGTAGAGCACGACAAAGCCCGACTGCCCCGCCGGAAAGGCGAGCGGCGATGTGGAGACGAGATCGGCGCGCTCGAGCCCGCCCGTATCGATTCGCTCACCGAGCAGCAAGGCCCGCGCCGTCACGCAACGCGCCGCCGGCAGCGCCGAGACGCCCTGCGAGGCCGATTCGATTTCCGCCATAGACCGATTCCCTTCCAACCCCTCGCAGGATATCATGCGCGCCGCGCGGGCCGGGAGGCCGCTTGCAACCCATTCTCAAAAACGCTAGCAAGCCCGCGGATCGAGGACGCCCCATGCCTTACGTCGTCACGGAAAACTGTATCAAGTGCAAATATATGGATTGCGTCGAAGTCTGTCCTGTGGACTGCTTCTACGAAGGCGCCAACATGTTGGTGATCCATCCGGACGAATGTATCGACTGCGGCGTGTGCGAGCCTGAATGCCCGGCCGAGGCGATCAAGCCCGACACCGAGCCGGACCTCGAGAAGTGGATGGCGCTGAACGCGGAATACGCTCAGACTTGGCCCAATGTGACGGTCAAGCGCGACCCGCCGGCCGACGCCAAGGAATGGGACGGCAAGCCCGGCAAGCTGGAGGCGCATTTCTCGCCGGAGCCGGGCGAAGGCGACTGACGCCTCGCCGTCCACAGCGGACGCGCTCGCGAAATCGTTAAGAGATTCAACGGCGCCAGCGCGGCCGCTCGTAACCATGCGGAAAGGCGCCGGCGCCTTTCCTTTGATTTTTCCCGTACCACATGATATACGGAACATTAAGAATTAGCTTTCGGGCGCGAGGGGCGCAAGCGTCGCGATTTCCACAGCCGGAAATAGCGGCCAGCCGCCAACATCGAGAACGGGCGAAGAAGGCGGCGTTCGCCGCCAACGTCGGCTCTATATTGTAGAAGCGTCGGACTTTCGCCAGCCAAAGCATGCGCGGTCATTGGCGCTGTCCTGGCCGGGGCGCGATGAGCCCATTCGGTCACGAGGCTTCCCGTCCCGTCTCCACAGCGGGGCAACAGAAGGAGTATCCGCGTATGCCCTCGTCCAGCAAGAAGACCGCAAAGAACCGCAAGGCGTCCGTCGCCGGAGCGCGACGCGGCGCGGAAAGCAGGACGGCGCGGACCTCGGCCGCCGCGGCGGAGCCTTCGACCAAAAAGCCCGCGAGCGCGAGCGCCGCCGGCAAGACCAGCAAGACCCCGGCGACCAAAACCTCCGCTTCCGCCAAAACCTCCGTTTCATCGAAGAGCGCAGCTTCCGCCAAGGCCCGGCTTCGGCCAAAAGCGCGAAATCCGCCGCCGGGAAGACGGCCGCGAGAACGACCGCTTCGAGCAAGACTGCTTCGAGAACAACGGCTAGCAAGGCCGGGACCAAGACGGGAGCCGCCGCCAGAACGCGCGCCGCCGCCAAGACGGCGGCAAAGGCGAGCGCGGCCCGCTCGGGCGCCTCGCAATCGGCTGCCTCGAGAAGCGGCAAGGCTGCCGCCGCAAAAGGCGTCGCGGCGCCAAAGGCCGCGAGTGGCAAGGCCAGAGCCCGCGCCAGCGCCGCCCATACCAGCGACGCCAAGCGCAGCGCGAGCGCCGCGCCGACGAAAAACGCCGAGGCTCCGCCTCACGCGAAAAGCATCGCTGCGCCGAGCATCGAGGCGCCGGTCGAGGCCACCCGCCCGCAGGCCTCGAAAGCGGCTCCGCAGGGAACTTCACATGAGACTTCAACCGCCGTTGCGGCCGGCGTAACTGGGGAGACGAGAATTACAACGCCCTTGCGCCAGAGCGCGATCAAAACCGATATCGAGCACTCCGACGTCGCCGCCTCCGCGCACGTCCCCGATGCGGGGGCGAGCGAGCCGAATGCGACGGCGCCCGTTTCAACTCCAGCTTCGAGCGAAACCATTCCAGTGCCAAAATCGACACAAGGAAAGGCGATCAACGCCAAATCTTCGCCGGCGCCCAGAGCCCCCGTCCCCGCCGCTCCCACGAGCGCCGCGACGGGCTCGGCCCTTTCGCCCAAGGCCATTGTCGCCGCGCGCACCGCGGCTGCGGCCCCCATCAAGCCGAGCCCCACCGTCGCCGTGAAGGCGAAGACCTCGGCGCAGAAGCTCGGGTTCAAGACGAACGAGTTCGTCGTCTATCCGGCGCATGGCGTCGGACAGATCATCGCGATCGAGACGCAGGAAGTGGCCGGCTTCAGCCTCGAGCTGTTCGTCGTCAGCTTCATCAAGGACAAGATGACGCTGAAGGTGCCGACCAGCAAGGTCGCCACCGTCGGCATGCGCAAGCTGGCCGAGACCGAGGTCGTCGACAAGGCGCTCTCGACGCTGAGCGGCCGCGCCCGCGTCAAGCGCACCATGTGGTCGCGCCGCGCGCAGGAATATGAGGCCAAGATCAATTCCGGCGATCTCGTCACCATCGCCGAGGTGGTGCGCGACCTCTACCGGTCCGACACGCAGCCGGAGCAGTCCTATTCGGAGCGCCAGCTCTATGAGGCGGCGCTCGATCGCATGGCGCGCGAGGTCGCGGCCGTGCGCAAGCTGCTCGATTCGGAATCGCTCAAGCTGATCGAGTCCTTCCTGCAGAAGGGTCCGCGCCGCGGCGGTCCGAAGGGCGACTCCGAAGCGGACGCCAGCGACGATGCGAGCGACGACGAGGGCGAAGAGGACGACGTCGAAGAGCGCGCCGCCTGACGTCGCGCCCCTCTTTCGATTTGACGAAAAAACGCGGCCCGTCGGGGCCGCGTTTTTTTTGCCTCGGCGAGGAGCGATCTGCGCCGCCCCTCACTCGGCGGCGGCAGTCGTCTCTGGCGTCTCCTGGGCTTTGGTCAGCGCCTTGCGCAGCTTGCACAGCGCGCGATTCTCGATCTGGCGTACGCGCTCCTTCGATATGCCGAGACGATCGCCGAGCGATTCCAGCGTCACCAGGCTCTCGCTGAGCCGCCGCTCCTGCACGATGCGCAGCTCGCGCTCGGACAATAGCTTCAGCGCATCGGCGAGCCAGCGCGCGCGGCGACCGGAATCGACGCGATCCTCGACGACCTCGTCCGGCAGCGGCCGATCGTCGACGAGGAAATCCATGCGCTCGGCGGAAGTAGAGGAATCATCCTCCACCAATTGGCTGTTGAGCGAGACGTCGGAGCCCGCGAGACGCGAGTTCATCAGCTCGACATCGGCGCGCGAGACGCCAATGGCGCCGGCGATGGCCTGAAAGGCGTCGCCCGCCTCCGACTGCGGCGCATGCGCGAGCTTGGCGCGAAGCCGGCGAAGATTGAAGAACAGCGCCTTTTGCGAGGAGCTGGTGCCGCCGCGCACGATCGACCAATTGCGCAGCACATAGTCCTGGATCGAGGCGCGAATCCACCATGTCGCATAGGTGGAGAAGCGCACGTCGCGCTCCGGCGCGAAACGCGCGGCCGCCTCGAGCAAGCCGACATGTCCTTCCTGCACCAGATCGGCGACGGGCAGGCCGTAATGGCGAAAGCGCACGGCGAGCGCGATCACCAGCCGCATATGCGCGGAGGCGAGCTTGTCCAACGCATCCGTGTCCTTATGGTCTTTCCAGGCGACCGCCAGACGTTTCTCTTCCTCGCGTTCGAGAAAGGGCGCATCCATCGCCGCTTTCACGAGCTCGCGTCCAACTCCGGGCAAATAAGCCATTCTCGCTCTCCGGGGTGGCAGTCGCGCGCGAAAGGCTTTCGATCGAAGGGATCGATCGAGTAAAAAGCGCTACGACGATGCCTCGATTGAGGAGAATCCCCGAGCGGTCACGCAACCGGCGCCGCCGTCCGCCCCCCCGGGAATTCTAAGGCTTACAACATTTTCGGAGCGCGACGGTTCCATCAGCCGTGAGCGTTTCTCACTCGACGACGAGCTTGTATCTCTCGCCCGGCGTGAGGCGGCCTCCATGCTCGAGGCCGTTCAGCAATTGAAAATATTCGAGCGGACGATTGGGAACGACCATGCGCTGCGCCATGGATTCCGCCGTATCGTCCGCGCCCGCGCTCACGATGAAGAGATGCAGCGGACGCACGTCCAGCGACTCTTCCCAGCTCGAGCGTCGGAATGTCGCGACAGAGGCGGCAAAACGTCGCTCAGCCGCGTCGTCGAGCGCGCGCACGGCGAAAATCAGCCGATAGAGCTCGTCGTCGATCTGTATGACGGCGAGCTTGAAATTCCATTCGCCGGCGCGCGCGCTGGCGACCACTGCCGGCAATCCGTTGACGTCGATGCGCTTCATCGACGAGCGCAGGAGCCCGTCGACCCAGCCCGATTCGACATAGGCCTCGAGCGTCTTGCCGACCGGCGCGCGAACGCGATCGAGCCGCAGCGCCTCGTCGTCGCCCTCCTTCACGCCGAAGACCGCCTCGCTCGAATTCTCGAGCAGAAAGCCCTCCGGCGCGACAAAGGAGAAGCGCAGTCGCGGATGCGCGAACTTGCGGCCGCGCACGAAGCCGTCATTGGGATCGTCGCCATAAGCGAGGCCGTTGATCGCGGCGAGATAGCCCTCGCGATCACGCGAGCCGACGCCGGGCGCGCTGATCTGGCGCGCCGCAGCGACCGCCTTGGCGATACGATCGGGCGTCGAGGGATGCGTCGCCAATATGTCGAGGTCGGGCGTTTTCTTCTTGCCGTAGAGAACGGCGCGCAGCTCCGCCGATTTGCCGAGCGCGGCGAGGAAGCGCGACGCGCCGTACGGATCGAAGCCCGCGCGGGCCACCACGCGCACGCCGATGGCGTCGGCCTCCAGCTCCTGCAGCCGCGAGAAGCTCGCGAAGGAGAGCCGCTGCGAGGCGCGCACGTCATCGCCCTTCTGCTTGCTCTGGATAACGGCGGCGGCCTGGCTGATGACCTCCGCCTCACGCTCGCGCTCGGCGCGCAGCGCGCTGTGCCGAGCGCTCACATGGGCGATCTCATGCGCCATCACCGCCGCCGCCTCGGAGGCGTCGCCGGCGAGCGCGAGCAGGCCGCGCGTGACATAGAGATTGCCGCTCGGCAGAGCGAAAGCGTTGACCACCGGCGTGTTGAGGATCGTCACGCGATAGGCGGCCTGGCCGGGCGTGTCGCTCGCCTGCGCGAGCTTGACCAATATTTCGTCGAGATAGCGCTCCGCCACAGGGAAGCGATATTCGCCGCCGAATTGCGAGACCAGCTCCTTGTGCTCGGCGGTGGAAGGCTGCTCGCCGCCCACTGTGCGCGGCACGGTCGGGGGCAGGCGCCCGCGCTGCGCGGCGGCGCCATTGAGCAGCTCGCCCTGCTGCTCGAGCTGGGCGCAGCCGGAAAGGCCGAGGAGGACAAAGACCGCGAGAGCGGCGAGACGCGCGCCGACCGCCGGCCGCACGTCACCGCCGGCCGGACGAGCCCAGGCGTTCGCCTCCGACCCGTTCGTCTCCGACACGTTCGCCGAGGAGCTCGATCTGCGCCGGAGAGACGAGCTCCATGCGCGGTCCAAAAGCTGTGTCAATCAATCCTCGCACGCGCACTCGCCGCCCCGTGAGCATTCTGGGCGACGTTCCGGCCCGCACGAATGTCTCGAGATTGCGTTTCCAGATCACGACAGCGAAATCTCCGCGGCGCGGCCCGAAATTCAGATAGAGGGAGCCCCCCGCCTCGCCGATCGCGCCGACGACGCCCTCCACCAGAACCATGCCCTTCTTCCCGAAAAGCGTTTCGGGCCGACCGGCGTCGAGGATGTGATACTCGCCCGAGGTCCAAAGTCCAAGCTTTCGTCTGCGCGCCTGCTCCTCCGCGGCGAGCAGCCCATTGCGGCAGGCGAATGCGGCCGGATCGGGGCGAAAGCGCGCGAGCCCGGCGCCGATCGCCGCTTCCGCCAGCGAGACGAGCGGCGCGTCGCTCCCCTCCCCTTCGACGAAGAGCCCCGCCGCAGCCGCTCCCCAGCGGTCCGGCGTCGCCGTCGGAGCCGCGAGAAAGACCAGCCTGCCGGCGCGCAGACGCTCGGCGAGGAAGCGCTGCAAGCTTTCGCGCGCAGCCGCGCCCGGCGGCAATTCGAGCCCCGAAAGGGTCAGGCGGCGGCCGTCCATCGTCCAAAGCTCGAGATCGAAGCCCGGCGCCGCGATCTCGACCGGAACAGCGGATTCGAGCGCGCAGACGCCCGCCGCCTCCTGCGCCGAGCCGAGGCAGGGCGCATGAAAGGCGCCCACGCAGACGAAGAGGCGAGCGGCGTGGCGAAGCTTCATCATTCCAAACATTGCGAGCGAAACTGTCGCGAGAGCGCAAGAGCGAGCCTTCAGGCTCGCTCTCGATACCATGCAGATCACCAGCGAGAAGACTTGTCTTCGCCACATCTCGCGCGACGCTCGCCGCGGCTTCGTCAAATTTTGGCCGAAAGCCGGCTTATGCTACGCCTCGTCCCGCACTGCTCTCGCGATCGATTCCCCCATGACCCTTTCGTCACGCTCCATTTTCGCCGGCGCCGCCCTCGGCGCCATGATGGCCGCAGGCGCGGCGCTCGCCGCCGAATCCGATAATGGCTCTCGCCTCGACAAGCTCGGCCAGGGCATACAGAACATCGGCCAGAATATCGGCCGCCGTCTCGATGTGACGCAGCTCTTCGGCCATCGCGATCCCGAGGAGGACGCCGCCAGCCGCGAGGCGAGCGCCTCGAGCGTGCGCATCGATCGGCTCGAGAACCAGATTCGCGCCCTCAACGGCCAGGTCGAGGAGCTGCAGCACAATGTGCGGCGGCTCGAGGAGCAGCTGCGGCGCGCTCAGGAGGGCGCGGCCTCCGCCCCTCCGACACAAGCGCCGCGCGTGGCCGCGACGCCGGAGACGTCCCTCCCCGGCCCGAGCACCATCTCCCCGGTCGGGCCGCGGCGCAACGACGCTCTCGATCCCGGCCCAGGGCCGAGCGCCTCCGCCGGAACGCGCCACAATGACGCTTTCGACGCCGGCTCCAACCCCAATGCGCCGGGCGCGCCGCGTCCTCTCGGCTCGACGCCCCCGAGCGCGCCGCTGCCAGCGGCCGCATCGGCAAGCGGCGGCTCCGATCTGCGCTCGCCGGGCGCTCCGCTCGATCTCGTCCATGGGCGGCTCGACGCTCCAGCGCCCCCGCCGGCCGCTCCGCCGACGCCCGGTCCTTCCGCCGCGCTCTCGCCGACGCCCACAGCTCCCCAGACGCCGAGGGACGAGTTCGACCTCGCCGTCGCCAAATTGCGTCAAGGCGAATATGAAGCCGCTGAAGTGGGTTTCGCCGGCTTTCTCACCCGAAACCCGAAGAGCCGGCTGGCGCCGCAAGCGATCTTCAACTTGGGCGAGAGCTACTTCTTGCGGAAGCGCTATCGCGAGGCGGCGGAAAAATATCTCGAGATCACCGCCAAGCATTCGGCCTCGCCGCAGGGGCCTGAGGCCATGCTGCGGCTCGGCCAGTCGCTGCATGAGATCGGCGCAAACGAGCAGGCCTGCGCCTCCTTCGGCGAGATCGCGGTGAAATATCCGGGCGCGTCGGCGCGAGTGAAAGAAATCGCTCAGCAAGAAAGCAAGAAGGTGCGATGCTGACGGGCGCAAATGCCCGTTGAGCCGCCGCTTCCCGATCCCGACCATGCGCTGGCGCCGCTCGCGGCCCATGACGCGCTGCTGCTCGCCGTCTCCGGCGGGCCGGACTCCATTGCTCTCACTCTGCTCGCCGCACGCTGGAAATTGCGCGCGCGGAAGCGCGTCGAGATCGCCACTGTCGACCATGGGTTGCGCGCCGAAGCGGCGCAGGAGGCGGCGCAGGTCGGCGAATGGGCGCGCGCTTTGGGATTTGTTCATCATATTTTGCGGTGGGAGGGCGAAAAGCCCGCCACCCGCATTCAGGAGCGCGCTCGCGAGGCGCGCTATCGCCTGCTCTGCGAGCGCGCGCGGGAGATCGGCGCGAGCGCCATCGTCACCGCCCATCACGCCGACGATCAGGCCGAGACGGCGCTGTTTCGGCTGACGCGCGGTAGCGGCGTCGCCGGACTCGCGGCTATGGCCATGGAGTCGCGCGTGGACGGGCTGGCGCTGCTGCGGCCGCTGCTTCATTTTCGCAAGACGGAGCTGGAGCGTCTCTGCGCCGCCGCGGAGCATGCTTTCATCCGCGATCCCTCCAATGAGAACCCCGCCTATGCGCGCGTGCGGCTGCGCCGTCTGGCCCACACCCTTGCGGCGGAGGGGCTCGACGCCGAAGCGCTGCTGCGCCTTTCGGCCCGCGCCGCCCGCGCCGAGGAGGCGCTCGCCTGGTCCGCCGCGCGCGCTGCGCTGGAGCTTGCGGCCGAGCGCGGCCCGGGGCTGTTTCGCGCCGAGGCCGGGGCTCTGCGCGCGCTGCCGCGCGAGCTGCTGCTGCGCCTGCTGGCGGCCGAGATCGCCCGCATCGGCGGCGGCGAGCCGCGGCTCGAGCGGCTCGAGCGCGCCGGCCAAAGGCTGGCGGAGGCGCTGGCGGCCGAAGGGCGCTTCAAGACCACATTGGGCGGGGCGTGCCTGACATTGGCCGGCGGCGCACTCGCCATTACGCCCGAGCCGCCGCGGCGGCGCGCCGAAATCACGCCACGGCCGTAAAAAAGCCACTCCGCTTCGATCGTATGATCCTCGGCGACACGCCTCTTCGCGCTGCGAAACGCACGCGACGCGCGCATCGCGAGACGGCGAGAACGTTGCGGCGAGGCAATCTCTTGGCAATCGCGCCCGACGCGCCTAGATTACAAGAAACGACTTCTGTTTTCCGGGATGGCCCCGGCGGAATCGTCATTCGCAAGGTTCGACATGAACGCAAACTTCAGGAACATCGCTCTCTGGGCGATCATCGGGCTCCTCGTCGTGGCGCTCGTCATGCTGTTCCAGCAGCCGGGTCAGCGGACTCCGATCCGCGATATCACCTTCAGCGAATTGCTCACGCAGATCGATCAGGGCCGCGTCCACGATGTGACGATCGCCGGCAATGAGATCACCGGGCACTTCTCCGACAATCGGCCGTTCTCGACCTATGCGCCCAATGATCCGTCGCTCGTGCAGCACCTGACCGCGAAGAATGTCGCCATCAGCGCGCGTCCGCCGGCCGACGGCAACAGCTGGCTGATGACTCTGCTCATCAACGGCCTGCCGCTCATCGCCTTCCTCGGCGTGTGGATCTTCCTGTCGCGCCAGATGCAGGGCGGCGCCGGGCGCGCCATGGGCTTCGGCAAGTCCAAGGCGAAGCTGCTGACGGAAACGCAAGGCCGCGTCACCTTCGAGGATGTCGCCGGCGTCGACGAGGCCAAGGAAGACCTTCAGGAGATCGTCGAGTTTCTGCGCGATCCGCAGAAATTCCAGCGCCTCGGCGGACGCATTCCGCGCGGCGTGCTGCTCGTCGGACCGCCCGGCACGGGCAAGACTTTGCTCGCCCGCGCCATCGCCGGCGAGGCGAATGTCCCCTTCTTCACCATCTCGGGCTCGGACTTCGTCGAAATGTTCGTCGGCGTCGGCGCTTCCCGCGTGCGCGACATGTTCGAGCAGGCGAAGAAGAATGCGCCCTGCATCATCTTCGTCGATGAGATCGACGCGGTTGGTCGTCACCGCGGCGCCGGCCTCGGCGGCGGCAATGACGAGCGCGAGCAGACGCTCAATCAGCTGCTCGTCGAGATGGACGGTTTTGAAGCCAATGAGGGCATCATCCTCATCGCCGCGACCAACCGCCCCGACGTGCTCGATCCGGCCTTGATGCGTCCGGGCCGCTTCGATCGTCAGATCAATGTGCCGAACCCCGACTTCATCGGCCGCGAGAAGATCCTCAAGGTTCACGCCCGCAAGGTGCCGCTGGCGCCGGATGTGGATCTGAAGGTCGTCGCGCGCGGCACGCCGGGCTTCTCGGGCGCCGATCTGATGAACCTCGTCAATGAGGCGGCGCTGCTGGCTGCAAGACGCAGCAAGCGCATCGTCACGCGGCAGGAGTTCGAGGACTCGCGCGACAAGATCATGATGGGCGCCGAGCGTCGCACTCTGGTGATGACGGAGGAGGAGAAGCGCCTCACCGCCTTCCACGAGGGCGGCCATGCGCTGGTGCAGCTCAACATGCCGGGCTCTATCCCGATCCATAAGGCGACGATCATCCCGCGCGGCCGCGCGCTGGGCATGGTGCAGGGCCTGCCGGAGCGCGACCAGATCTCGCAGAGCTATGAGCAGCTCATCGCCATGCTGGCCTTGGCGATGGGCGGACGCGTCGCGGAAGAGCTGGTGTTCGGCCACGACAAGGTGACGTCGGGCGCGGCGAGCGACATTCAGCAATGCACGCGCATCGCGCGGGCGATGGTGACGCAGCTCGGATTCTCCGACAAGCTCGGCACAGTGGCCTATGCCGAGCCGCAGCAGGAGCAGTTCCTCGGCTATTCGATGGGCCGCACGCAGACGCTCTCCGAGGCGACGCAGCAGACGATCGACTCGGAGGTGCGGCGTCTGGTGCAGGAAGGCTATGACGACGCCAAGCGCATCCTCACCGAAAAGCGCGCCGACCTCGACGTGCTGGCCAATGGCCTGCTGGAGTTCGAGACGCTGACGGGCGAGGAGCTGATCGGCCTGCTGCAAGGCAAGCGCCCCGTGCGCGAGGATCTGCCGCCGGCCGCGCCGCCGGCCCGCCCCTCGCCGGTGCCGTCGACGGGCCGCACCCGGCCTTCGCCGGAGCCGGACGCGGGCGGTCTGGAGCCGCATCCGGTGTGATCGAAGCGGGTTCGAATTGGAAAAGCCCGGCCCCAAAAGGGCCGGGCTTTTTTGTCGACGGCCATGTTTTTCAGAACACGGCGCTATAGAAGGCCCTCGCCCCCAGACGCTGCTCGGCCTGCCAACGCATTCTGCGCCGTCTCGAAATATGCTCCCGGAAAGTGTAGCCCGCCCAGAAGCCGCAGCCGATCGAAACAAGTACCACGAACAAATCCATGATGGCGTCTCCGCTACGCACGCGAACGAATCACGAGGCGGACTCTAACTGCCGGCAACCGGGAGTTCATCATCGTGATTCCGCGCAATCAATGAGATAGCGTCTCATACTATCCAGCACGCGGGCCGAGGAGGATCAACGCCGCCCCCGCGAGGCAGAACGCCGCGCCGGCGACGTCCCAGCGATCCGGCCACACGCCTTCCACGGTCCACAGCCAGAGCAGCGAGGCGGCGATATAGACGCCGCCATAGGCGGCATAGGCGCGGCCGGCCGCCTCCGCCTCGACGCGCGTGAGCAAAAACGCGAAAGCAAAGAGCGACAGCGCGCCCGGCGCGAGCCAGAGCGGCGATTTGCCGAGCCGCGCCCAGGCCCAGAAGGCGAAGCAGCCGCCGATCTCGGCGAAGGCGGCGCCGATATAGGCGAGGAACGTCGCCGCGCCGATCGGACCGCTCACGCGAGCAGCGCTTCGACCGCCTCCGGCGGGCGGCACAGCACGGCCTTGTCGCCGATGACGACGATCGGCCGCTCGATCAAAATCGGATTCTTCTCGATCGCGTCGAAAATCGCCTCGTCCTTCACCGAAGGATCGCCGAGGCCGAGCTCCTCATAGGGCGTGCCGCGCTTGCGCAGAATGTCCCTTACGCCCTTGCCCATCTGCTTCAGCACCGCCTTCAGCGTCTTTCGGTCCGGCGGCGTTTTCAGATATTGCACGATCTCGGGCTCGAGCCCGGCCTCCTTCAGCCGCGCTAGCACCTTGCGAGACGTGCCGCAGGCGGGATTATGATAGATGACGACCTTCATCGAGCCCCCCGGATCATGTTAGCTTGCACGAACATAGCCCCGTCCGCTCGCAGAGCGAAGCGGCGGCGCGGCGCGTTCCGGGCCGCGTTCGGGAATACGCATTAACCACAGGACGCGAAAGGCGATGGAAGCGGCCAGTATGGATGACGATATTTCTTCATATCCTTTTCCGATCATGCCCGCAGGGTCGGCGTTTGGACCGAAAACGCCCACAATCTCGAGGTCGAGTTGGCGCGGCGGCGGCTCTCGCGCCTTTCGGGCGTCGCCGCCCCGCCGTTTCCCGGAGAACGACAAGCAATGACGCGCAGCTATTTCGGCACCGACGGCATTCGCGGACGCGCCAATCAGAAGATCACGCCCGAGCTCGCCCTCAAGGTCGGCCAGGCCGCCGGCCTCGTCTTCAATCGTGACAGCGAGAGGCGCCACCGCGTCGTCATCGGCAAGGACACGCGGCTCTCCGGCTATATGATCGAATATGCGCTGGTCGCCGGCTTCACCTCCGTCGGCATGGAGGTGCTGCTGCTCGGCCCCATGCCGACGCCGGCCGTCGCCATGCTGACGCGCTCCATGCGCGCCGATCTCGGCGTGATGATCTCGGCCTCGCACAATCTCTACGAGGACAATGGCATCAAGCTGTTCGGCCCGGACGCCTATAAGCTCTCCGATGAGACCGAGGCGGAGATCGAGAAGCTGCTCGACCGCGATCTGACCAGCCGGCTCGCCGGGCCGCACGAGCTCGGCCGCGCCAAGCGCGTCGAGGATGTGCGCGCCCGCTATATCGAATACGCCAAGCGCACGCTGCCGCGGAACATGAGCTTCGAGGGGATGCGCGTCGTGCTCGATTGCGCCAATGGCGCCGCCTATAAGGTCGCGCCGGAAGCGCTGTGGGAGCTCGGCGCCGAGGTCATCACCATCGGCGACCAGCCAGACGGCTTCAACATCAATCGCGACGTCGGCTCGACCGCCCCGCAAGCGCTACGCGACAAGGTGCGCGAGATGCGCGCCGATGTCGGCATAGCGCTCGACGGCGACGCCGATCGCGTCATCATGGTCGACGAGCTCGGCCATGTGATCGACGGCGATCAGCTGATGGCGGTGGTCGCGCGCAGCTGGCGCGACGAGGGGCTGCTCGCCAAGCCCGGCGTCGTCGCGACCATCATGTCCAATCTCGGCTTCGAGCGCCATTTGCAGGGGCTCGGCTTGAATCTCGAGCGCACCGCCGTCGGAGACCGCTATGTGATCGAGCGCATGCGCGAGCTCGGTTACAATCTCGGCGGCGAGCAATCGGGCCATGTGATCCTCTCCGATTACGGCACCACCGGTGACGGCCTCGTCACCGCCATGCAGGCGCTCGCCGCGGTGAAGAAGCTGAATCGCAATGTGAGCGAAGTGTGCCGCTGCTTCGAGCCGCTGCCGCAAGTGCTCAAAAATGTGCGGGCGCGCGGCCCGCGTTCGCTGGAGCAGGCGCCCGTCGTCGCGGCGATCGAGGCGGGCCGCCGCCGCCTCGAGGGCTCGGGCCGTCTCGTCATCCGCCCCTCGGGCACAGAGCCGGTCATTCGCGTGATGGGCGAAGGCGACGATCCGGAGATCGTCGGCAGCGTCGTGGACGATATTTGCGACGCGCTCACGCGGGCGGAGGCGGCGTGAAGAGCAAGTAGCGAATAGGGAATAGCGAGTAGCGAATAGCGGTTCGCCCTCTATTCGCTACGCACGGCTACGTACATCGTCGGTAAGGTTAACTCCACTTTAAGCGTTCTCGCTCAATCTTCCTTCACATTGGCGTAGCGCCAAGGGTCCGCGCCGCGGTCCTCTATCGTGAAGGGAAGACATAAATGGGCAAGACGAGAGCCCTCTTCATAGCGGCCGCGTTCGCTTCCGCCATGACAATGACCACGGGCGCATTCGCCGCCGATCTGCTGCTGCCGCCGCCTCCGCCGATCGTGGAGCCGCCGCCGCCCGCCGATTTCGGCGGCTGGTATCTGCGCGGCGACGTCGGCGTCGGCATCAATCAGATTTCCGATCTGCGCTCGACCTTCAGTCCGACCGTGACGGTGATCGCCCCGCAATTCGAGCAGCGTTCGATCGGCGACAGCGCCTTCATCGGCGCCGGCGTCGGCTATCAGTTCAACAGCTGGTTTCGCGCCGATGTGACCGGTGAATATCGCACCGCCTCCAATTATCGCTCGACGCAAAGCTACACCGACATTTGGACCGCCAATTGCGGATTCGTCGGCGCGCGCTGCCAAGACATCTACAATGCGCAGCATCGCGCGGCCGTCTTTCTCGCCAATGGCTATGTCGATCTCGGAACCTGGTGGGGCATAACGCCCTATGTCGGCGGCGGCGTCGGCGTCGCCGTGAACTGGCTCGACAATCTCACCGATTACGGACCCCAGACCGGCGGCTATGGCGCCGCCCGGGATTCGAGCCGCGCCAATTTCGCCTGGGCCGTCGGCGCGGGCCTCGCCTATAGCGTCACGCCCAATTTCAAGGTCGAGCTCGGCTATCGCTATCTCGACATGGGCAGGTTCCAGACCAATGTGATCGGCTGCGCCGCCGCCGGCTGCGCGGGCGAGCGCCAGTATTTCGACGTCTCCTCGCACGACATTCGCCTCGGCTTCCGCTACGCGCTGATGGCGCCGCCGCCGATGCTGATGGCGCCTCCTGGCCCGCTGGTCCGCAAATACTGATCGGAAGCGCTTCTCCGAAGCCTTAGGGCGCGCGGCTCGCGAGAGCCTCGCGCCTTTTCTTTTTGCGGAAGCCCGCGCAATCCTCTGGACGAGGGCCGAGGCCCCCTCGCGAGACGGCGCAAAATCGGCCATATCTCCTCCCATGGCCAAGCGTCCCGCCAAATCCCCCGCCCCAGAGGCCGACGATCCCGCCCCGCCGATCGCCGCCGGGCCGAATGTGCCGGAGCTCTCCGTCTCCGAGCTCGCCAATGCGCTCAAACGCACGGTGGAGGATCGCTTCGGCCATGTGCGCGTGCGCGGCGAGATCACCAATTATCGGGGGCCGCATTCCTCGGGCCATGTCTATTTCAGCCTCAAGGACCAGAACGCCCGCCTCGACGCCGTGATCTGGAAGATGACCTTCCTGCGCCTGCGCGTGAAGCCGCAGGAGGGGCTCGAGGTCGTCGCCATCGGCAAGATCAGCACGTTTCCAGGCAAGTCCTCCTATCAGATCGTCATCGAGACGCTGGAGCCGGCCGGCGCCGGCGCGCTGATGGCGCTGCTGGATGAGCGGCGCAAGCGCCTCGCCGCCGAGGGGCTGTTCGACGCCGAGCGCAAAAAGCCCCTGCCCTTCCTGCCCCTCGTCGTGGGCGTCGTCACCTCGCCGACCGGCGCGGTGATTCGCGATATTCTGCACCGGCTGCTGGATCGTTTTCCGCGCCGCGTGCTGGTCTGGCCGGTGCGTGTGCAGGGCGAGACCTGCGCCGCAGAGGTCGCCGCGGCGATAGATGGCTTCAACGCTCTGCCCGTGGGCGGGGCAATTCCGCGGCCGGATGTGCTGATCGTCGCGCGCGGCGGCGGCTCGCTCGAGGATTTGTTCGGCTTCAATGAGGAAATCGTGGTGCGCGCGGCGGCGGCGAGCGCCATTCCGCTGGTCTCGGCGATCGGCCATGAGACCGACACCACGCTCATCGATTTCGTCGCCGATCTGCGCGCCCCCACGCCCACGGGCGCGGCGGAAAAATGCGTGCCGGTGCGCGCCGAGCTAGTGGAGCATACGGCGACGCTCGCCCGCCGCCTCGCCGGGGCGGAGCGGCGGCTTCTGGACGCCAATCGCCGGCAGCTCGCCTCTCTGCAGCGCGTGCTGCCGGCGGGGGCGCAATTGCTGCTCGCGCCCGCCCAGCGCGCCGATCGCGCCGGCGAGCGGCTGCGCGGCAATCTGCGCCGCGCGCTGGACGGCAGGCGGCTCGCGCTCTCACGCGTCTCCCATGTGCTGGCCCGCCATTCGCCGCAGGCGGAGCTGGCGCGCGCCTCCGAGCGGCTGAAGGGCCTCCAGGCGCGCCTGCGCCAGGGCCTCGCCGCCCGGCTCGCCCTCTCCCGCCGGGAGGCCGAAGGCGCGCAAAGGCGCCTCGACCATGCCGAGCAGCGGCTGCGCTCGGCCTTCATCCGCATATTGGACGAGCGGCAGGCGCGGCTCGAGCGGCTCGATCAGCTACGCAAGACGCTCGGCTATGAGCAGGTGCTGGCGCGCGGCTTCGCTCTGGTGCGCGACGAGACGGGCGCGCTGCTGCGGCAGGCGGCGGACATCGCGCCGGGCCAGAGGCTGGATGTGCAATTTTCCGACGGCCATGTCGCCGCGCAAGCGGAATCCGGCGGCGCGTCGCCCGCTCCGGCCCCTACCGCACGGCCGAAGCGCGGAAAAGACAAGGGCGGCGGCGGCCAGGGGTCCTTGTTTTGAGCCGCGCCATTCCGCGCTGACAGTGGTCCGCAACAATGAAACATCGAACGCAGCTTTTGCCGAAATATTATGATATCGACTCCGATGACGCCTATGGCGGATATATCTTTGATCTCGTCAATCGTGAGAATCTCCAGAGCGACGGCAATTGGCTGCTCGCCAAGCCTGCCTGGCCAGACGGCTATGGAAACCTGCCGAGGCATCCCTGGCGATTCCCGAATTATCTCGAAAGGCCGCGCGTTCTTTTGGACGGGAAGCCTGGACGAGCATTGGCCGATTTACGGAACCAAGATGGATTTTGGTTCGTCTCGCGCGCGATGAAGGCTCTTTTGGAGCAGATAGATCCGAGCGCCTGCGAATTTCGCGAATGCGAAACGGTCTTTGCGTCCGGCGACGCTGGTCCCGAATATTGGCTCTGCTCGGCGACGCGATTTCTCTTTGGCAAGGATGTGATCGATTGCGGAGCGATCGAGGAGTTGACGCTTCGACCGGCTCCGAATGGATTCGTCGACTATGTCGTCTATCCTCAGACAAAGATACGTTTCAAACCCGAAGCCATAGGCTCGGCGCATTTGTTCCGCGTCGTCGAGTTGGGACGAAGCATATTTTGCGATCAGTCCGTGAAAGACGCGTGCAGAGCGGCCGGAAGCAAAGGCGTGCGCTTCGACAAAATGGGCGCATAGCCTGAAACCCGGGCCATCCGTGCCGCAAAACCAATCCCCTCATCCTGAGGAGGTCCCGAAGGGGCCGTCTCGAAGGATGGGCCGCTGCGCCTTCTGGAGCATCCTTCGAGGCTTTTTGCGTTCCGCAAAAAGCGCCTCAGGATGAGGGCTTTGGTTTTGCCGAGGGGATCGACGCACGGACATGCTCCGATCATCGTCGTCGTGAATTCTCGAGAGGAATGCTCGCGGGACTGAAAAAATGCGAAAGCGGCCGAAATATTATGCGATGGACGAAGATATATGCGGACTGAGATCGGCGGGTCTCCAGCTCCTGAATTCTGAAAAGCTCCAAAAGGACGCCAAAGGACTCGCACCGGCGATCGGCTGGCCCGACGGCTATGGCGTCTTGCCGAGACATCCGTTTCGCTTCCCCGATTATCTCGAGGTCCCGAGAGTCCTGATCGATAAGCGTCTCGGGCGCCCGCTTCGCGATTTGGAGAACAGGCAGGGATTTTGGTACGTATCGCCTGCTTTGAAAGCCGTATTGGAGCAATTCGCGCCCGGCGCCTGCGAATTCAGCAGATGCGAAACGGTTCTGCCGTCGGGAGAGGCCGGATCGGAGTTGTGGCTTTGCAGCGTCACACGATGTCTATACGGCCGAGACGTCATAGACCCGGAGGCGACGAAGGACTTCAAGGCGCGCGAGGATATGAACGGCTTGCTCAACTACGGGTTGACGCCAACCTATTCCCTGCGGTTCAGGCCGGAAGCGATCGGATCGGAGCATCTTTTCCGGCTCGTCGAAATGGTTAGTAGGGTTTTTTGCGATCAGCTCATGAAAGACGCCTGCAAAGCAGCGGGGATCAAAGGCGTGAGCTTCGAAAAAATTGGCGTATGATAAGGAAACAGTCCCCTCATCCTGAGGAGGCCCCAAAGGGGCCGTCTCGAAGGATGGGCCGCCGCGCCTTCTGGAGCATCCTTCGAGGCTTTTTGCGTTCCGCAAAAAGCGCCTCAGGATGAGGGAGTTGGGTTTTGCCGAGTGGGGTCGACAACACTCCTAGCGCCTGTCCAAAGCCGGAGGAAAAGCTCAGCCGCGCTCAGCCGCCGAGCACCGCCCAAAGCCGATTCATCTTTTTTTTACCGGAACGTGTCCCGGCGCCCCGCCCCAGCTCCGACCCGGTTGCGCAGCGAAACGGCGCTCGCCATATGCTCGAACAGGAGGCCCGCTCCATGTTCAAGCGCTCGTCATCGCCACAGTCCGATGGTCTGAGGCTCCAGGCAATGGACGCCGAGGACCTCTCCTGCCTCTCCGCCCTGCTCCAGGATGCGCTGGTGCGGGTCGGGGACATCGCCTTTCTGCCCGAGCAGCGGCGTTTCGCCTTCGTCGGCTGCCGCTATGATTGGGCCGCCGCCGAGCAGGGCAAACGCGAGCGCTGCCATTCCGGCGTCCATTTCGACGGGGTGCGGCGGGTGCGCCAGCTCAAAATCCCCCGCGCCGAGCCCGAAGCGATTTTGGATCTTCTCGCCGTCACTTTCGAGCCCGCCGCCGAGCCGCCAGGGGGCGTCGTCACGCTGGTTTTCGCCGGCGGCGCGGCGATTTCGCTCGATGTCGAATGCGTCGAGGCCCGCCTCCAGGACCTCGGACCGCGCTGGGCCGCGAAGGCCTGTCCGTCACATGAGCTTGACGAAGACGGCGAGGGAGGGTCATGACAACCGGAAATACCGGTTGGAGAAGAACATGACTTGGCGATTGGATGCGTCGGCGGCGGATTTCGAGGAGCGCTTCACCGCGCTGCTGGCGACGAAGCGCGAGGCCGCCCAGGACGTCGACGACACCGTCCGCGGCATTATCGAGGATGTGGCCGCCCGCGGCGATGCGGCGCTGATCGATTATTCCAAGCGCTTCGACCATATCGACCTCGCCGAAACCGGCATCGCGCTGACGAAAGCCGAGATCGACGCGGCCGAGGCCAAGGTGCCGAAGGAGACGCTGGCCGCCCTCGATCTCGCCCACGCCCGCATCAAAGCCTTCCACGAGCGCCAGCGGCCGCAGGACCTGCGCTATAAGGACGAGGCCGGCGTCGAGCTCGGCTGGCGCTGGAGCGCGCTCGAATCGGTCGGCCTCTATGTGCCGGGCGGCACCGCCTCCTACCCCTCCTCCGTGCTGATGAACGCCGTGCCGGCCAAGGTGGCCGGCGTCGATCGGCTGGTGATGGTGGTCCCCGCCCCGCATGGGGTGATCGACCCGCTGGTGCTGGCCGCCGCCAAGCGCGCCGGCGTCGATGAGGTCTATCGCGTCGGCGGCGCGCAGGCCGTCGCGGCGCTGGCCTATGGCACCAAGACCATTCGCCCCGTGGCCAAGATCGTCGGCCCCGGCAACGCCTGGGTTGCGGCCGCCAAGCGCCGCGTCTTCGGCCTCGTCGGCATCGACATGATCGCCGGCCCCTCGGAAATTCTGGTGCTCGCCGATAAGACCGCCAATCCCGATTGGGTGGCGATCGATCTGCTCGCCCAGGCGGAGCACGACGAATCGGCGCAGTCGATCCTCATCACCGACGATCCTTCCTTCGCCGAGGCGACCGCCGCCGCCGTGGAGCGCCAGCTGGCGACGCTCTCGCGCTTCGAGATCGCCTCCAAGAGCTGGCGCGACTATGGCGCGATCATCGTGACCAAGAGCCTCGCCGAGTCGATCCCGCTCGCCGACCGCATCGCCGCCGAGCATTTGGAGATCGTCTCGGAAGACGCCGAGGAATTAGCGGCGAAGGTGCGCAACGCCGGCGCCATCTTCATCGGCGCCTATACGCCCGAGGCGATCGGCGATTATGTCGGCGGCTCCAATCACGTTCTGCCGACGGCGCGCTCGGCGCGCTTCTCGTCGGGCCTCAGCGTGCTGGATTTCGTGAAGCGCACGTCGATCTTGAAATGCGACGCCGCCTCGCTGAAGGAGATCGGCCCCGCCGCCGTCGCTCTCGGCGACGCCGAGCGGCTGCAAGCGCATGCGCGCTCTGTGGCCATGCGCCTCGATCAGCGCGGGGCGTGAGGTGTCGACAAGCGCGACCAAGCGGCTGATCTCCGTCACGCTCGATGAGGCATCCATCGGGCGCGGCACGGCGGATCAGGAGCATGAGCGCGCCATCGCCATCTATGATCTCATCGAGGACAACAGCTTCGCGCTGGAAGGGCATGACGGCGGGCCTTACGCCCTCGTCATCGCCCTGCATGACGCCAAGCTCGTCTTCGACGTGCGCGACGAGGCAGGCGCCACGATCGTCACGCATATTTTATCGCTGACGCCCTTCAAGCGCCTGCTGAAAGACTATTTTCTGGTTTGCGAGACCTATTACGCCGCGATCCGCACCGCGACGCCGAGCCGGATCGAGGCGATCGACATGGGCCGGCGCGGGCTGCACAATGAAGGCGCGGCCCTGCTCGCCGAACGGCTGAAGGGCAAGATCGACTGCGACTCGGACACTGCGCGCCGCCTCTTCACGCTGGTCACGGCCCTGCATTGGAAGGGCTGAGCCCATGCCGGAGGAAGGCGGACTCGTATCGCGGCCACATGCCGTGCTGTTCGCCTGCACGCAGAACGCCGTCCGCTCGCCCATGGCAGAAGCGCTGGGGCGTCATTATTTCGGCCGCGAAATCTATTTCGCCTCCGCCGGGCTGAAGCGCGGCGAGCCCGATCCTTTCGCCATAGCGGCGATGGACGAGATCGGCGTCGATATCTCGCGCCACAAGCCGCATAGCTTCGAAGATCTCGAAGATTCCAACTTCGATCTCATCGTGACTCTGTCGCCGGAGTCGCATCACAAGGCGCTGGAGTTCACGCGCGCCATGGCTGTCGACGTCGTCTATTGGCCGACGCTCGACGCCACCGCGACCAGCGGCTCGCGCGAGACGATCATGGAATCCTATCGCGCCGTGCGGGATTCGCTGTCGAAGCGCATTTTGAAGCTGCTGTCGGTGGAGCATGGATCGGATTGAGGCCGCCAAAAAAAGCGGTCATCGCGAGCGAAGCGAAGCGATCCAGGGGCCGCCCGACGACTCTGGATTGCTTCGCTCCGCTCGCAATGACGGGAAATGTCACCCACGCGCCAGAACAGCGAAGAGCAGCGTGAGCTGACAGAAGAAGCCGATGAGGAACATCGGCGTGCGCACCCACGGCAGGCCCAGCGTGTAGACGACATAATGCGCGGCGCGCGAGGCGAAGAACAAGAGCGCAGCGAGCGCCGTCGCCGAGGTGCCGCCGCCGACGATCTGAATCGTCAATGCGAGCACGGCGAAGACGACGAGATTTTCGATCATATTCGTATGGGCGCTCTTGGCGCGCTGCGCCCAGGGCGCCTTGGTGGCGACGTCATGCAGAGGATCGCGGAAGGCCTCGATCGGTCCCAGCTGCAAAATGCGCTGTAGAATATAGGGAATCCACAAGACCGAGGCGAGGCCGGCGGTCAGCACGGTCCAATAGAGCTCGGGAGAAATTGCGTTGGTCATAGCGTGTCGCGCTCCTCTAGGATCAAAGACGACGCGAAGGTAGCGGAACGCTTTTCATTGGTGAAGTACGCAGAAATTTCGCATATACTGACATATGCCGCCCATACGGCAATATTGGATACTGCCCCATGCGCAAGCAGCGCCACGTAGAATATGACGAATGCCCGATCGAGGGCGCGATGGATATCATCGGCGGCAAATGGAAGCCGTCGATCCTGTTCCGTCTCGCCGATGGAACCAAGCGCTTTTCCGAATTGCAGCGGCTGCTGAAAACGATCACGCAGCGCACGCTCACGCAGCAATTGCGCGATCTCGAGCGCGATCGCATGATCTCGCGCCACGTCTATGCGGAAGTGCCGCCGCGCGTGGAATACAGCCTCACCGAGCGCGGCCGCTCGCTGGAGCCGGTGCTGGCGCTCTTGTTCCGCTGGGGCGTCGACAATGTGCTGGCGGAAAAGGCTACAGCCCCGAAAGTCCCCGCGCCGCGGCGATCAGCCGACGGTCCGACCAGCGCGGGCCGATCAACGAAATCGCGAGCGGCGGCGCGCCCGCGGGCCGCGAAAGCGGAACGCTGATCTGCGGCAGGCCGAAGAAGCTGGCGAAGAGAAACGTGCGGAACATTTGATAGCGCTTGGCGTCGAGCGCTTCCTCGCTCTCGCCCAGCCGTGGCGAGACGAAAGGCGTCGTCGGAACGACGATGAGGCTGTTCTCGCCGAACATGGCGGAGACACGCGCGCGCCCATCGCGCCGAAAAGCGTCGGCCTCGGCTTTGCCGGCAGGCGTCACTTTCGACGCGATGTCGAAGCGCTGCGCTATGCCGGGGCCGAATTGTGGATGTTCCGCCGTGATCCAGGCGCCATGCGCGCCCCAGGCCTCATAGGCCTGGAGATTGCGGAAATGACGCAGCGACTCGGCCCAGAATTCCTCGCCCAATGTTACGTCTCGCTCGGAAAATCCTTGCGCGACGATGGCGCGCGCCGGCGCCATGGCCGCGGCGGTCTCGGCGTCGCATTGCGCGAAAGTCTCGTCGAGGAAGACGGCCTCGTCGAATGCGCCTTGCGTGAAATCGCGCGGCAGCAGCGTGTCGCCGACCCGCGCCATGAGATCGATATCGCGCGCGAACCAGCCGATGACGTCGAGCGAGGCGGCGAGCGGAACGACGCCATTCACGCAAATCGCGCCATGCGAGGAGCGAAATCCGTAAATTCCGCAAAAGGCCGCCGGCGCGCGGCAGGAGCCGGCCGTATCCGTGCCCAGCGCGAAATCGGCGAGGCCCGCCGCGACAGCCGCCGCCGAGCCGGAGGAGGAGCCGCCCGGATGGCGATCCGGCGCGGCGGGATTTTTTGGCGTTCCGTAATGGGCGTTGGCGCCCAGCAGGCTATAGGCCATCTCGTCCATATGCGCCTTGCCGACCAGCCGCGCGCCGCAAGCGAGCAGCCGATCGACGACGGGCGCGTTGATGGCGGCGGGCGCATGAGTCGCCGCCCATGTCGGCTGGCCATTGGCGGAGACGAGGCCCTCGACGTCGATGTTCTCCTTGACGACGAAGCGCGCGCCCGAAAGCGGCCCCTGCGCCGACGCCGAAACATCGAGCGAATGCGTCAAAGCGGACGAAGAGCCCGACATTCCGTTTCCTCCCATCGAGCGCCGCGCGATTATTCATTTCCAGTTCATCGGCGATGCTGATTTTCGACGACGATCCGACTTTTACAAGATGCGGATTAGATTTTCACGAAATGACAGGTGCGGAATGACAATGAAGAAATATGTCGCCGAGGCGATCGGCGCAGGCGCTCTGGTGCTGCTCGGATGCGGCTCGGTGACGCTCGGCGAGCTCGGCGGCGTGCTGAGCTCGACGCAAGGCGTCGGCCCGCTCGCCGTGCTGCCCATCGCCTTCGCCTTCGGCCTCACCGTGACGGCCTTCGCTTATGGGATCGGGCCGGTCTCGGGCTGCCACATCAATCCGGCGGTCTCGATCGGCGTCTGGTCCGCGGGGCGGCTCTCGACGCTCAATCTGATCGGCTACATCATCGCGCAATGTCTCGGAGCCATCGCGGGCGCGGCGATCCTCTACGCGATATTGAAAGGCCGCGAAGGCGGATATGACGTCGCCGTCGCCGGCCTCGGTCAGAATGGATGGAGCAATATTTCGACGACCTCGGCCTTTCTGGCGGAATTCGTCGGCACATTCCTGTTTCTGGTCGTCATCCTCGGCGCGACCTCGACCAATGGCGGCACCGCCTCGGCGGGCGTGGCCATCGGCCTCGCGCTCGTCGTCATCCATATCGCGCTCATTCGCGTGACCGGCACCTCCGTCAATCCGGCGCGCTCGCTCGGCCCGGCGGTGTTCGTCGGCGGCAAGGCGCTGGAACAGCTGTGGCTGTTCTTCGCGGCTCCGCTGCTCGGCGGACTGACGGCCGGCCTGCTGTTCCGCTGGCGCAGCCTCGAGCCCTGATCGGATCGCTCCGGCCTTCACACGATTGAGCCGGAGCTTTCGCGCATGGCAGGATCGCTCCTCTTTGCGAGGAGATCGATCGATGGCGCATCACCCGATCCGCGGCTTGGTCCTGGCCGCTTCTCTCTCATCCCTGATCGCGGCGCCCGCCTTCGGCCAGAGCCTCGATCTCTCCAAATCGACCATCGTCGATCTGACGCATCCCTTCGACGCCAAAACCATTTATTGGCCGACCTCGCCCTCGGGCTTCGAACTCAAATCGCTGCACAACGGCCTTACCGAGCGCGGCTATTTCTATGCGGCGAACAGCTTCTGCTCGCCCGAGCATGGCGGCACGCATCTCGACGCGCCATTGCATTTCGCTCGAGGCCATTGGACCAGCGCCGAAATTCCGGTCGATCGCTTCGTCGGGCCGGCCTTCGTCATCGATGTGAGCGCCAAGGCCGCCGCCGATCCAGATTACACGCTGACGCCGGAAGATATCGCCGAATGGGAGGGAGCGCATGGGCGCATTCCGCAAGGCGCGATCGTGCTGCTGCGCACCGGCTGGAGCGCGCGCTGGAGTGACCGTAAATCCTATCTCGGCGACGATACACCCGGCGACGCCTCGCATCTGCACTTCCCCGGCTTTGGCGCGCAGGCGGCGGCGCTGCTCGTCGTCGATCGCCGCGCCAAGCTCATCGGCATAGATACGGCGAGCGTCGATAATGGGCCGTCGCAGGATTTTCTGGTGCATCGAATCGTCGCCGGCGCCGACGCCGCCGGGCTCGAGAATCTCGACAATCTCGACAAATTGCCGGCGACCGGCGCGGTGGTCTTCGCTCTGCCGATGAAGATTTCCGGCGGCACCGGCGGGCCGGCGCGCATCGTCGCCGTCGTGGCGCAATGAGCCGCGTCTATTCGTGATCGGCGAGCCAATGCTCGAGCGCGTGAAAGCTCGCCTGCGCGCCGTCGATCATCGCCGGCAGCAGGCCGCGCGCCGCGCCCGCCTCCAGCGCCGCGCAGCAGAGGCGCCAATCCTCCGTCTCGCCGCCGGAGAGGAAGCGTCGGCCGCGCGCGCACCCTGCGCCGAGCAGCGGATCGAGCGCGGCGGCGAGAAAGGCCGCGCCGAGGCTCGATCCTTCGCGCACATAGAGCGCGCCGAGCCACTCGCCCGGCCCGCCGAGCGCCGGCGCTTCGGCCAGGGGCAGATGCGCGATGAATTCGCCGCTCGCGCCGAGATCGAAAAGATCGCGCGTGAGGAGATGCGCGCGGGCGTCGATGCGCAGATCGACGCCATGGCAGAGCGCGGCCTCGATCAGGGCGCGCTCGAACGGCAGATGAAATCCGTAGAGCCGCGCCAGCAAACGCAGATATTGCGACGACGCGATCCGTCCCGCGGCGAGCGCCGCCAGCGTGGGATGCGCATGCAGCCGCAGATGCGCCGCCCGTGTCGCGTTGCGCAGCGCCGCTCGCGCCGGCGAGACGATCTCGCCCGCGGCGCTCACGCGCGCGACGCCTGCCGCCGCGAGGCCGCGCGTGTCGAGGCCTCTTGCGTCATTGCGCGCGAGAGAGCGCCCACCAGCTTCTCCGGCGCATAGGGCTTGGTGACGACGGGACGGCCGGCGAAGCGCGCGGGCGTCACGATGCGGCTCTCGAAGCCCGTGGTGAAGACGAAAGGGACATGCGCCTGGGCCAGCGCATCGGCGACCGGCCATACCGGCTCGCCGTCCAGATCTATGTCGAGCAGAGCGACGTCGAAATCGGGCCGCAGCGCCGCGCGCAGGCCGTCCCAGACAGTGGCGCAGCTATGCGTGATCTCCATACCCCATTCCTCCAGCAGCTCGCGGACGGAGAGCGCGACGAGCGCGGCGTCCTCGACCAGCAGAACGCGGCGATGCGACAGGGCTCGCGGGGGCGGCTCGCAGGCGCTTCCGCCTTGCGACTGCTTCTCCCTCTCGCGCGGCCCCTTGGCGAAGGCGATCTGCGAGACAGGAATGCGCAAGCGGCATTGGACGCCGCTCGCGGCGAAGCTCAGCTCCGCCGCGCCGCCGAGATCGATCGCCAGCGTGCGCTCGATCAGCATGCGCCCGAAGCCGGAGCGCTCCGGCGGCGCGACCTTCGGGCCTTTGCTCTCCTTCCAGCTCAGCTCGACGTTCTCCGCGCCCTTCTCGCGGCGACGGCGCCAATCGATGCGCACCATGCCGCCCGGCGTGGAGAGCGCGCCATATTTGGCGGCGTTGGTGGCGAGCTCGTGGATCGCCATGCTGACGGCGAGCGCCGCCTTGGGCTTCAAGGCGATCGGCTCGCCGCTGATGTGGCAGGCGTTCGCCTCGGCCTGGCGAAAGGGCGCGAGCTCGTCCTCGACGATGGCGCGGATCGACAGGCCTTCCCATCGGCTCTGCGTGAGCAGATTTTGCACGCGCGCCATCATCAGCAGCCGGCTCTGCAATGTCGCGTTGAACTCCTCGAGCGAAGCGGAGGAGCGCGCCGTGAAGCGCACCAGCGACTGAATCACCGAGAGCGTGTTCTTCACGCGATGCTCGAGCTCGGCCATCAGAAAATCCTGACGCGCCTGCGCCGTCTGCCGCTCGCGCAGGGCGAGATCGAGCGCATGGACGAAGACCTCGAGGATCGACGAGCGCAGCGAACGCGCGATCTCGATTTCCGTGTCGCTCCAGGCGCGCGATTGCAGACGCACTGTCTCCTCCCAGGCCTCGAAGGAGGCGCGCGGCGTCAGCGTCTCGCCATCCGCCTCCACCGCCTTGGCCGGATTGCCCGCCCAGCGCACGACCTGCCGCAGCTCGCCGCGAAAAAACAGCACATAATCCTTCGGCGCGCGCGAGACGGCGAGGGCGAGCACGCCGGAGGCGACGTCGCAATAGGCTTCCGCCGGCGCATAGGAGAGCGGCAGGCGGTCGGTCGCGAGCACGCCCTGCTGCGCATGCTCGTGAATCCAGCCGACCAGCGCGCCAATCTGCGCGGCGGAAGGCGCGCGGCCGAGCGTCACGCATTCGCCATCGATGCAAACCGCGCAGCCGTCCGCCTCGATCAGATCGAGCAGATTGGGCTGTCCGCCGAGCAGCGCGCCGGCGAGGTCGCCACGGCCGGACATGGCGCCGACGAGACGGCTCTGCACCTCGCCCGCGCGCATGCGCCGCTTTGACGTCTCACCCTCGAGACGGCTCTGAAACTCGAGCGAGATCATCTGCGCGAACAGCTCGCAGGCGGCGCGGCGGCGCAGATCGAGGAAATGCGGCGTGCGATGGTGACAGGCGACGAGACCGAACAGCTCGCCGCCGACGACGATCGACACGGACATGGAGGCGCGCACGCCCATATTGGCGAGATAGCGCAAATGCACGGGCGAGACGCTGCGCAAAATGCTGCAGCTGAGATCGAGCGGACGGCCGGTCGAAGGCGAGAGCGCCGGCTCTATCGGCGCCGGCGTGTAGCGCGCGTCCGGTATGAGACGCAGCCAATTGGTCACATAGAGCTTGCGCGCCTGCTGCGGAATGTCGGAGGCCGGAAAGCGCAGGCCGAGATAGGAATCGCAGCCCTCCGCCGCTGTCTCGGCGATGACGCTCCCCGAGCCGTCCGGCAGAAAGCGATAGACCATCACATGGTCGAAGCCGGTCGCCTTCGCCGTCTCCCGCGCAATGGCCTCGGCATAGGCCTCTATGGTCTCGGCGCACGCCATCGCGGCGAGCATTTTTTGCACGAGCCCGAGCGGATCGCGCTCGACGTCGGCGCGGCGCGGCTCCAGCTCGATGAGGATGACGCCATCGCCTATATGGACGACGCCCTCGAGCGCGACCGCACCGTCGCTCGCCTCCGTCTCGAAGGCGAAGCAGGAGCGCGGCCCCTCGTCGGCGAGGATGCGCGTCAGCCGCGTCGCCGCCACCGCGCCGAGCCGCGCCTCCACATTCTGGCCGAGCAGAGCGCTATGCGAGGCGCCGAGCAGCGCCTGCGTGTCGCCCGCGATCTGGTCGATGCGCATATCGTCCGGATCGAGGGCCAGAAGCACGCCATGCGGCTGGATCGCACCCGGCGTATGGATCGGCTCCCGATCGCAAATCGATAGTTCGACGCTCTGCGGGACGTCTCCTGTCATCGCGTCGCCGCTCCAGCGTCATGTTTGCGATGGGCGGTCATATAAGGCCGGACGCCTCGGCCTGTAGGGGCGCCGGCGGCGCGTCTCACGGTGAATCAAAATTAACCATTGACCCCTTAAGCTCCGCAACCATTGCCAGACCAAACAGGACTGAATTTCCATGCGCTTTCATGTCGGCCGCAATTATCGCGCGGACGGAGAGAGATTCCGTAAGGCCTCGCCGCAAACCGCCAGCGATCTCGTTCTGGCGGCGCGATCGGCTGCGCGCGCCAGCGAGCCCGCGGCGCCGCGCAAATCGCCCTTCGCGCGCGCCGTCCTCGTCGTCGCGACGCTCGCTGCGCCGCTCTTCGCCGGACGCGCCTATCTCGACGCGACGCGGACCGAGCCGGCCGCGATCGCCGCCGAGGAGACCCGGCCGACGATTCGGCAGGTGGGATTGCAGCCCGCGGCGCCTCTGCAAAAGGCGGAGCGCGAAGACATCGATCTGACGGCCACAGGCTCGACGCCGCCCCGACAGGAGGCTGCGCCCACCGCCTCTGCAGCCGCTGCGCCAGCGCCCGCCAAGACGCGACGAGCGGCGAGCGGCTCCGTCAGCCGTTCGGCCAGAGAAATTTCGAGAAGCCCGGAATCGTATCGGTGATGGTCTGCAGCTTGGGGCGGCCGACCGCCTGCTCGGCGAGCACGAAGACCGCTTTGGCGAGCTTCTGCAGCTGCGCGGCGGAGAGCCCCATGCTGGTCAGCCGCGAGGTCAGCTCCACCACGTCTTTTTGATTTTTCCCGACCAGCGCCCCGAGACCGCCGAGCGCCAGCCCGAGCAGGCCGCGGCGCGGCGCGGCGAGCGCCGCCTCGACCGTCTCGCGGCCGCCGGGAACGCGCGCGATCAGCTCCGCGCCGATGGCGGCGTCGCGCTTCTCCAGAAACGCGAAAATATGACCGATCGCGAGGCGGGCGGTCGGCGCCGAAATGCCGACGTAATTGCCGATGGATGCGGCGATCTCCTCCATTTGCCCTCCGGTTCGTCGATGTGCGCGAGACGAGCGCCCAGCTTTTTAAGCTTTGACGCAGCGCCGCGCCATAGCCGCGCGCAAGTCATCGACAGACGACGGCGCCGCCGGAGCCTTAGCCCCGGCGGCGCCGCATCGTCCAGAGCGCCGCGATCACGCAGTCACATTCAACCGGGCCTGAGGGAATACGGCCGCCAGCCGGCGGACGCCGAGCCGGCGTGTCCGAGGCCGCGAGAAGATCAGGGCTCGTGCTCGAGCAGATCGGGAATTCGCTTGGCGAGGCTGCGCATCACGCTGTCCGCGCCTTTGAGCATGATGTCATAGAGCGCGTCGGAGGTCGGGTCGGTGGAGATCCCCTCCTGGACGAAGTGGAAATGCGTGCCGCCATTCGGCAGAGCGGAGATCGTCCAGGTGACGGTCACATCCATATAGTGACCGAATCCCTTGAGCTCCTCATGACCGCCCTTCCAGCGGAAGCTGAGCTTCTCGCCGGGGACGACCTCGAGCACCTTGCATTGGAACTCGCCATCCCAACGCTCGATCGGGCGGCTCCAAATGGTGAAGGAATGTCCGACCTCGGGCCGGATATCATTGGGGAAAAACCAGACGGCGAGCCATTCCGAATCCGTCATGGCGCGCCAGACTGCGTCGACCGGATGCTCGAAATCTTTCTCGGTCGTGATGTTTCGCGTCTCGGGCACGGCTGTCGCTCCTGTTTCAGAATTTGAAGCAACAACCCTGCCAAAATGCCGGGCGGCGGCTCACGCTGGCGTGCGCGCAACCTTGGCCGCGCCGAGATCCACCTGGATTTCGTCGCCCTCGATCTTCAGCTCATAAGGGTGCAGGGCGTTGCGGACGAGATGCGTCACGCATTTGCCGTTGACGCTGTCGAAGCCCCAATTGTGATAATTGCAGAGCACGGTCTTGCCGTCGAAGCTCGCTTCGTCGAGCGGCATGTCGGCATGTGGACAACGGCCGCGAAAAGCCTTCAGCTCGCCGCCGGCCGGCCAGACCAGCAGGACGCTCTTGCGGCCGGCCTGAAAGAGGCCCATCGCCCCTTCGCTCACGGCGCTGGTGTTGCAGATAAAGGTGAACGCCATCGGGATCCCCCTCGTTTCAAGAAGCTTCCCGCCGCAACAGGCAAGTTGCGGACCAACGCCCTCACGGCGACGCCCCCTGCTCTCCCGGATGCGCACCTTCGAGCCTCGGAATGTTACCGTAAGCTCCCGGGCGGGATCGCAGGGCCGGCGCCATGCACATGAATGTGGCGCCGAATTTCTGTAAATGCATCGGACCGATTGTCGCAATTATTCTCCGGCATGCGCGATCAGCAGCAGAAGATTCTCCAATATGAGAACCGAGGTGAGAGGTCCGACGCCGCCAGGAACCGCCGTGAGGCGAATGTCGAGATCCTCGAGCGCCGCCACTTCCACATCCCCCGCGAGCTTGCCGTCGATGAAGCCGACGCCGGCGTCGACGACGAGCTGGCCTTCCGAGAAATAGTCGCGCCCGAAGAAATGCGGACGGCCCGTCGCGACGAAGACGATATCCGCCGCGCGCGAAAATTTCGGAATGTCCGGCGTCGCTGAATGGCAGATCGTCACTGTGGCGCCGGCGTTGACCAGCATATTGGCGAGCGGCTTGCCCACCGTGCGGCCGCGGCCGATGACGGCGACGGTCTTGCCGGCGAGCTTCCCCTCCGTCTCCGCCATGGCGATACAGGCGCGCGGCGTCGCCGGCGCGATGAAGCGCTGATGCGGCCCGTTCTGCAGCAGCGCGCCGAGATTGCCGACCGAAAGCCCATCCGCGTCCTTATTCGCCGGAATGAGATTGGTCACGTCGATCTCATCGAATTCGGGCTTGGACGACATCACCACGATGACGCCGTGAATATCGGGGCGCGCGCAGAGATCGCGCATATGCGCGGCTATATCCGCATAGGAGCCGGCATGCGAGAGATCGACGCCCTCGAAAGCGGCGCCGACTTCCTCAGCGTGCTTGCGCTTGACGGCGACATAGCTCAGCGCCGCCGGATCGGACGAGCAGACCACGGCGGCGAGCTTGGGCGTGACGCCGCGCGCCTTCAGCGCGACGATCGCCTCCGTGAGCGCCGCCTTGCGGGCGGCGACGATCTCCTTGCTGTAGATTTTCTGCATAGGACACGCCTTTCACAGCGCCCGGCCCGGCTCCGCTATAAGCCGAAAGACGCGCAATCTATGCGCGGCCTTTCGACGCTGTCACGAGCGTGGTCTCCGCATCGCGTCGATCGTCGCGCCGGGCACGCCGGCGAGATTATTGGCGACCAGATGGCGCGGCGCGGCGCGCGCGAATTGATCGAGGTCGATCTCCTCGAAGGCGCCGCTGTTCCAGGTCTGGACGATCTCCAGCGGCTCGTCGCCTATGTTGCGAATGGCGTGGCCGAAGCCCTGCGGAATATAGGCGACGTCGCCGGGCCGAAATTCCGCGACCTTGCCACGTCCGCCGGAGCCGAAGATCGCGACCTGGCCTTTGCCGCGCAAATAATAATGCCATTCGTCGGCGTTGACGTTCCAATGCAGCTTGCGCATCGCGCCGGGCTCCAGCGTCATGATCCCGCCGGACATTGTCGTCGAGGCCGGAAACTCCTTCGCCGTCGCCAGCCGAAAGCTCCCGCCGTCGAAATCGCGCGCGGCTTTCGTCTCGCGGGTCAGACGGAATCTGTGCGTCGACTCTTTCGGCCATGGCGCCTCGAGCGCATCTTCCGGACGCAGGATCGGACCTGCTTGAATGAAGGTCTCGCCTTTCGGGAAAGCGTCGAAAATATCCTTCGGAACGCCGAATTCCTGCGCGAGGAGATCCTTGGGCGTCAGATCGATCCAATCGGTGAGGGAGAAAGCGCTGGCGTCGGGCGTGAAGCGGCCGTCGTCGAAGACCAGCAAAATGTTGCAAGGCTCGTCGCCTATGGTCTGGATCGCATGGCCATGGCCCTTGGCGAAATACCAGAGATCGCCGGGCTCGAAATTATTGATCTCGCTCGCGCCGCTCGGATCGATGACAACGGTCTGGCAACGCCCGCCGAGCACCAGCGCCCATTCCGCCGCGGTGGCGTGCCAATGCAGTTCGCGCGAGCCGCCGGCGTCCAGAAAGGCGTGCACGCCGGCCATGCTATGCGCGATCGGAAACTCGCGCACCGAGACTTCCTTCGCCCAGCCGCCGGAGGCGACGCGCGGACGGCCGGCGTCGAGCGGAAAGCGAAACTCCATCGTCGCGCCGGGGGCGGTCGCCGCATGGGCCGCATGAGCCTCCGCGGCGTGAGCGGATTTGACGGTCAGCCGCTCAGCCGAGACGGCGACGGCGAGAGTCGAGAAATGGACCACTCCCCAGGCGGCGATCTCGAGAAAATTGCGTCTATGGGCGAGCATGGGCCATCCTTTCCATTCGCAAAAATGGCGAAGCGGCGAGCCGCGCACGGCTCGCCGTCTCGTCGAAGGATCAGCCGCGCTTCAATTGCGAGATGGTCGCCTCCGGCACGCCGGTGAAATTATTGCCGAGCAAATAGCGCGGGCTCGACTGCACCCATTTGTCGAGGTCGATCTCCTCGAATTTCGGATTGTCCCAGGTCTGGATGATCTCCAGATCCTCATCGCCTATGTTGCGGATCGCATGGCCGAAGCCCTGCGGAATATAGGCGACGTCGCCGGGTCCGAATTCGGCGACCTTGCCGCGCCCGCCGGAGCCGAAGATCGCGACCTGTCCCCTGCCCTTCAGATAATAGTGCCATTCATTGGCGTTCACGTTCCAATGCAGCTTGCGCAGCCCGTTGCGCGGCAGCGTCATTATTCCGCCGGACATGGTCTTTTGCGCCGGGAACTCGTCGATCGTCGCGAGGCGGAAGCTGCCGCCGTCGAAATCACGCGCGGCTTTCGGATCGCGCAGCAGGCGGAACTTATGCGTCGACTCCTTCGGCCAGGGCGCCTCCAGCGCATCCGAGGCCTTCAATATCGGGCCGGACTGAATATAGGCCTCGCCCTTGGGAAAAGCGTCGAACAGGTCTTTCGGCAGGCCGAATTCGAGGCCGAGCATTTCCTTCGGCGTCACATCGATCCAATCGGTGATGGAGAATGTGCCGTGCTCGGAGAAGGCGCCATTGTCGAAGGACAGGATGAAGTGACAGGGCTTGTCGCCGACCGTCTGGATCGAATGGCCATGGCCCTTGGCGAAATACCAGAGATCGCCGGGCTCGAAATTATTGATCTCGCTGGCGCCGCTCGGCTCGATCACGACGGTCTGGCAGCGCCCCTCTATGACGAAGGCCCATTCCGCCGCGATTGCGTGCCAATGCAATTCGCGCGAGGCGCCGGGCTCGAGATACATGTGAACGCCGGCGATGCCCTTGCTGATCGGGAATTGATGAACCGTCGCCTCCTTGGCCCAGCCGCCGGAAGTGACCTTCGGCTTATTGCCATCGAGCGAGAATTTGAAGTCCGGCATGGCCGCGACTTCTTTGGGATCGTGATAGGCGACGGCGTCGCCCGGCGGCAGTCCCACCGCCTGACGGCCGAAGCCGCCGTCGCCGGCCTTGGCGAGATATTTGTCGGTCGCCTCGGCGACGCTGGAGAATGTCACCAGCCCGCTCGCCAGAGCAGCGGAACCCAGGAAATCACGGCGGCTCTTGAACATTGTTTCCTCCTCCTGCCTCGCCTTCGAGGGCGAAGCGAAAATTTTTCTACAAAACCAAGTATCCGCAGAAGCGTTGCAAATCGGAATGGCCGATGATTAGATAACAGCTATCGAAAATTCCGATGGCTGCGCCAATGCTCGATCCGATCCATCTGCGCACTTTCGTCGCGATCACCGAGGTGAGGAGCTTCTCCGAGGCGGGACGTCAGCTCGGCCTCTCGCAATCGAGCGTCAGCGAGCATGTGAAGCGGCTCGAGCAATTCGCCGGGCAGAAGCTGTTCGAGCGCGACACGCATTCCAACGCGCTGACCGAGCATGGCCGCGCCATGCTGGAATTCGCGCGCTCCATCCTCGAGACCAACGCGCGCGCCAAACGGCATTTCGGGCAATCCTCCAAGCGGCGCGCGCTGCGTTTCGGCGCTTGCGAGGATCTCGCCATCGGCTGGCTCGGCGACATCATCCGGCCCTTCATGGAGGCGCATCCGGACGTCGATCTCGATTTCACCATCGCGCTCAGCAATCATCTGCTGACGGCCTTCGACGAAGGCCGGCTCGATCTCGTGCTGTGCAAGCGATGGCCGGATGGCGATCGGGGACGGCTCGTGTTCAGCGACCGCATCGTCTGGACAGCGGCGACGACGGAGCCGGTGTTTCGTCACGACGAGGCGCAGCTCGTGCTCTATCCGCCGCCGAGCATCACGCGCTTCATGGCGCTGACGGCGCTGGAGAAGGCCGCCGTTCCCTGGCGCATCGCCTGCACCAGCGGCGATCTCAACGGCCTCGCCACCGCGACCGGCATAGGCCTCGGCATGATGGCGCACGCCAGCACGCTGATCCCGCGCGAGCTGGCCGCCTGCGAGGAGGACGCGCGACTGCCGCCATTGGGATCGGTCGATTTCATCCAGATCGAGCGCAAGGCCGGCGACCGCAAATTGCTCGCCGAGCTGTCGCAGGCGATCGATCGAAAAGCCGCCGGCGCCTCGCGCAAATACTGATGCTACACAACTATAGATTGTATTTTATTCGCGCATGTCGCAAAACGGCGCAGTCGATCGGGACGCCTCGCGTCTTTGATTTCGCGTAATTTTCGATATTTCCTCCATTTATGGGATTTGGAGGCATAGCGCTTGCGTTAAGGTTAACGGGATAGAGCGCACGTTTCATTTTGAAATCGACAAACTCTCCATCCCTGTAAAAATATTTAGTATCTTCAACACCTTGAGAGGCTTGCGTTGTGGAGCTCTCGATCACCGCGCCAAAATGACACAGTGAAATAGACGATGAACAAGAAAAACGATCCATCGATCAATTATGATCCAAAGCAGGAGCCCGCCCGACGGCGTCCGCTCCCTTCCCATTCCGAAAACGAGGCCGCGAAGCAGCCGAGCAGCGAGCCGCTGGCGGATAAGCTCCGCCATGTCCGTGCGATCCTGCGCGCCGTCGAAGAATCACGCGAGCAGAATCTGACGACCAAGCGCCTCTTCGAGCCGACGGCGATCGACTGCCTCAAGCAGCTCGTCGAAGCGCTCGACAGAAACGAGGGCGTCGAAGCCGCCCTCATCGATGCGCGAACGATATTGAAGACCGCCGGAATGGGCTGAACAAAAACCGAAAGACGCCGGGCCTATAGGCCCGGCGTCTTCCTGCTCGGAATGACCGCGAGCCCGACCGCGCCAGCGCGCCGCCGGGGCTTTTTCTCAATTGGCGGCGGCTTTCTTCAGGCCGATCGCCGCGCGCAGCTCATCGATGGTCGCGACGCGCCCATGCAGGCCGGCGATACGCTCGACATCGAGATGGAGCTTCTGAATATTGTCGTAGAGATTGACCGAGAACGGATTGGGCGTCGCCGGCGGCGGCGCGCCGACCGCGGCCGGCGTATAGGCGTCGGCCTCGATCACCAGCTTCTCCTTCGGCAGATAGACGAGCGCGAGATCATCCGAATGGCCGCTGCCGGCGATGTGATGAATCTCGATCGCATGCAGGTCGCCGAGCGCGTGCTTATGCTCATAGGTCTCGAACTTCGCCGCCTTCTTCGAGGCCGCGAGACGATCGGGACGCAGCGTATGCGGCGCGGCCCAGGCCTTCTCGTAATAGGCCTTGCTGATGTCCTGCGTCACAATGGTCGCGCCGGCGTCGACGAAAGTGCGCAGACCGCCCGAGTGGTCGAAATGCACATGGCTGTTGACCACATATTTCACCGGCTTGCCGGGAATGATCTCGCCGATCTTCTGGATCAGCGCGATCGAGCGCTCCTCGCTCAGCGGCGCCTCGATCAGCACGACATGGTCCTTCTCTTCCACGGCGAGGCTGTGATGCGTGCCGCCGGTGAGATAGAAGACGCCATCGGCGAGCTTCTCGGACGCCACGGTGACGACGGGCGCGGGCGCGCTCGCGACATTGGCGGGAACCGCTATATCGACTGCGCCATTGGCCTTGGCCGAGGCGACATTGACATGCAGAATCTCGTGGCCGCCTTCGCTGCGATGAATCTCGGCCGGGAAATGCAGCCCGCCGAAATCCTTATAGCCCGCGAAATGCGTCTCGATCAGCGTGTCGCCCAGCACCGGCGTGTCGATCCAGGTCTTGATCGCCGACACATGATTATCGGCGCCGATCGCGCCGACGAAGCGGCGCGCGCCAATGGCGAAGGAGACCTCGACGCCGGAGCCGGCCGTCTCCGATTTCGCGTTATTGGCGAGCGCGGCTTTCAGAAAGCCCTGCGGCGTCGCCCAGATTTCGGCGACGCGCTCGTCCACGGCGGCCGGAGCCGGCGTCGCCACCGGAGCGGCGCCCGGAGCCGCGCCCTGCGGCGGCGCGACATTCCAGGCCTTGTCGCCGACGATGAACCATTCGAGCTTCTGCTCGACCGGCGCCGGACGGGCGCGGCCGTCGGGCGTCTGCGAGCGGGTGACGAGCACGCGCTCGGCAACCTTATCGAAATCGATCGCCGCGCTATAGGCGGAGACGTCGAACTTCGGCCAATCGCCGCCGGGAACCGGAGCCTGGCCGAATTGACGCCAATGGCCGGCGCCGGCGAATTCCAGCGTCTTGACGCTGGCGGCGGAGGCGAGCGTCGCCGCCTCCTGCAGCGAGGCGGCATGCGCCGCTCCCGCGAAGACCGACGCCGTCAGTCCTAATCCGGCGAGCGTCTTGAAACTGCGTATCGACATGAGAACCTCTCTCTCTTCCTCGGGGGCGCAGATTTTCATCGGCGCGTCGTGACGCGCCGATGCGGGGGAAATGGCCGCGTCTTCTGCTCGCGGACTCTCGTCGGGGCCTGAAGTGGGCGTCAGGCCGCCGGCGCGGCGACGAAACCGCTCTCGCCGCCGCCTTCCGCGAGCGCGTGAGCGTCGGCCTCGTCGACACGATAGGAATCGATGCGCGCTGTCGCCGGCCCTCTCGCCGCGAGAGCGAGAAACTCATCGACCACCGCAGCAGAACCGGCGATCAGCGTCTCCACCGAGCCGTCGGCGCGATTGCGGACCCAGCCGGCGAGATGCAGCCGCCCGGCCTCGCGGGCGACAAAGACGCGATAGCCGACATTCTGCACATGCCCTTCGACGATGATGCGGGCAATGCGTCTCTCGCTTTGCGGCAACGTCACGGGGTTCTCCCAGATGATGCGCGGTCTCATTTGGACGTCACGCGAAAGCCTGCGTTCTCCGGCGGCGCGATGGCCGTCTCGGCATGCGGCGTCCCCTCGGGCGCCCAGTCGTAGGGCACCGGCTGCGCGCGATAGACGCTGTAATTGAGCGTCGGCCTTCCCGTCTGCGCGTCCTTGCCGCGCCGCGGATATGGATTGAGATATTCCCAGACGATCTCGCCCTCTGGCGTCACCTGGAAGAAGCGCCCGATCTGACCTTCGTCGATGAAAGTATTGCCATTGGGTAGGCGCCGCGCATTGCTGATATGCGTGCTGCGGAAGGTCCAGCCGGGGTTGCCGGAGCTCGCGCCCGTATATTGCCAGACGATCTGCTTGGTGACCGGATCGATCTCCAGCACGCGCGAGCCGCCCGTGTAGGTGACGGATGCGCGCGGATAGCCGGCCTCGCCCTGATTGTCGAAGACGAGAAGATTGCCGGCGCCGGGCAGGCCCTTGGGAATGATCTGCGCGTCATGCTGGCCGGAGATTTGATCGACGGGCCGCGGAACCTTGCGCGATGTCGTCGTTCCATCCTCCGACACCAGCGGGAAATGCGGCCCCAGCGTCCAGACGATCTTGCGCGTCTTGCGATCGACGATGGCGATGAAATTGCCGTTGCGCGAGTCGAAGATGAGATTGTCCGGCGCAAAGCGCGCATCGCCCTCGTCATGCCAATGATTGGGGCCGACGGGCTTCAGATCATTGACATGAAGATAGTCCGGATTCTTCGAGCCCTTTATTAGCTTCAGCTCATCGGCCGTGAAGCCGATCTCGTCGAGATGATCCGAAGCCGCCCAGGTCCACACGATATCGCCATCGGGATTCGCCTCGTAAGCGACATCGTCGAGAACTTGCGGCGCGGCGAAGCCGGGAAGCGGATAGGAGATATTGGCGAGCAGCAGCGTGTTGCCATTGGGCAGGCGCGTTATGTCGTGATGCTGGCGCGCGACGCCGCCCGGCGCCGCGGAGCCGAAGCTCCACACGGGCTTGCCGTCCCAATCGACCTCGCCGACCGTTTTGCGCACGCGCGTCTGGGCGCGGCCGGGCGTGAGATCGGTTCCCCTGCCCTCCTCGCTCTCCAGCGTGACGAATATATGCCCCCGCGCGCCCTCAACGAGCGCCGGATCGATGAAGGAGACGGGCTGGCCCGTATATTTCCACTCGCGCACGACCTTGCCGGTGAGATCGACGAGCCTCGTCACATCATCGCCGCCGGCGAAGAGAACATAAGAATTATAGGCGCGCGCAGGATCGTAGATGGTCGCGCCCGTCGGATAGACGCTGGGCTCCGCCGAGGCGCCGGCCGCCGCCGCCGCGAGAGCGCCCACGCAGGCGCTGCGCAAAAACCACGCTCCGAAAAGGGTTTCGATTGAAAAGCGATGCCTGCCGCGGGCCATCGGACGCTCCCGTCTTGCTGTGATGCCGCCATTATATTCACACTTATCAGCTATGATAAATAGCAAAATGCTCGAGTTCTACACATAAGAAGGAATTTGCCTCCCGCATCGCCGAGAGAGACTCGCCGCCTCGCAGAACGACATGCTCTAAAGTGTTTTTCTATATGCGCGTCGCGCTTTCGCGCCGCTCCGGCGAATGGCGCTCCGGCGCCGCTCTACTCGAAAAATTGCACTTGTTGGATGGATAAGAAAAACTATATCTGTCGAGCTTATGTAGAAAGCGCCGGAGGCATTGTGACCATCTCATCCTCTCGACCGGGTTTCCGCAACGCCCCGGGCGAAATCGAAGTCGAGCGCGCCATCGCCGAAATCCGCGCCGGACGGCCGATCATTCTGCATGAGAATGGAGAACGCATCCTCGCTCTCGCCGCCGAAGCGCTCGACTCCTTCTATTGCGAGAGCTTCGAACGTCTCGGCCGCGCCGACGCGCGCCTCGCCCTCTCGGGGCCGCGCTTGCGCCGCCTCGGCGCGCAACGCCGCGAGGCCGGCGCCGTCGCAATGCCCGTGCTCGACGTCCCGCGGGCGCATGCCCTCGCTTTCGATTCCGACGCGCGCCTCGATGCGCCGGCCGCCGCTCTCTCCGCGCTGGAGGAGCGCGCCTTGGATCTGATGCGTCTCGCGCAAGTGCTTCCGGCGGCGATCATCGCCGGCGCGGAGGGCGCCGAGGCCGACTTCGCCCGCCCGCTCGAGGTCGCCCGCGCCAATGTCGCCGCCTACCAGTCCACACGCCTCGCGGCTCTGCGCATCGTATCTCGCGCGCGCGTGCCGCTCGAGGGCGCGCCAGACAGCGAGTTCATCGTCTTTCGCGGCGGCGAAGGATTGCGCGATCAGGTGGCGATCGTCATCGGCGAGCCGAATTTCGCGCTCCCCGTGAATGTGCGCCTGCACTCGGCCTGCCTCACCGGCGATCTCTTCGGCAGCCTGAAATGCGATTGCGGCGATCAATTGCGCTATACGGCGCGCTACATGGCGGAGAATGGCGGCGGCGTGCTGCTCTATCTCGATCAGGAAGGCCGCGGCAACGGGCTCGCCAACAAGATTCGCGCCTATGATCTGCAAGCGCGCGGCTTCGACACCTATGACGCCGACGAGACGCTCGGCTTCGACAAAGACCAGCGCCGTTTCGCCTTCGCCGCGGAAATGCTGAAGCTGCTCGGCGCGCGCCGCGTGCAGGTGCTCACCAATAATCCAGAGAAGATCGACGCGCTCACGCAAGCGGGGCTCGAGGTGGTCGCCGACCAGCGCATAATGGGGCGCCGAAACACCCATAATCTCCGCTATCTGGCCGCCAAGCGCGACAAGGCTGGACATCTCATCGACCTCGACCGCGCCCCCGCCTGACGCAAATGGCGGGGACCGCGCCGCCGAATATATTGATTATTCCTATATTCCATATATGCTTTAAATGGATCATCGGCGCGACGACGATAACATTGGGCGCGCGCCGACGCACAATGCGATTCTCGCGGGGTTTCGACGCAATGAGTTCCGATCTGACTGAAGCCGCCCCTCCTTTCATCGGAGCGGCGAGACGCTTCCTGCCGCGTCGGAACCTCACCCGCTGGATCGTCGTGGGGCTCGTCGGCGCTGTCGCGATAGGCGCATGGCGCTATCGGGCCGCCGAAACGCCAGCCGCTCCCACGCCAGGCCGCGGACCGGCCATCGCCGTCGCCGTCGCGGAGATCACGCGCGGGGACTTTCCGGTCGTCTTCTCGGGTCTCGGCACAGTGACCGCCTCCGCGACATCGGTGGTGAAGGCGCAGGTCTCCGGCCCGCTGGTGGAGGTTCGCTACAAGGAGGGCCAGATCGTCAAAGCCGGCGACATTCTCGCGCGCATAGACCCGCGGCCTTTCGATCTCGCCGTGGCGCAGGCGCAGGCTCAGCTGCAGAAGGACGAGGCGCTGCTGCAGAACGCCGAGCGCGATCTCGCCCGCTATGAGCTGCTGCGCACGAAGGTGAAGGACGCCGTCTCCGGCCAGCAGCTCGATACGCAGCGCGCCCTCATCGGCCAATATCGCGCCGCCGTCGAGATGGATCGCGCGCAGGTCGGGCAGGCGAAATTGAATCTCAGCTACGCCAATATCGCGGCGCCCATCGACGGCCGCATCGGCCTGCGTCTCGTCGACCCCGGCAATATCGTGCAGACCAATGATCAGAACGGCATAGCCGTGGTGACCCGGCTCTCGCCGATCACGGTGATCTTCACTCTGCCGGAGGTGAGGCTGCAGAGCGTGCTGAAGCGTTTTCGCTCCGGCGAGGCGCTCGCCGTCGTCGCCTATGATCACGAGCATTCGCAGGCGCTCGCGCATGGCGTTCTCTATGCGATCGACAATCAGATCGACGCGACCTCCGGCACGGTGAAGCTGCGCGCCGAATTCTCCAATGAGGACGAGAAGCTCTACCCCAATCAATTCGTCAACGCCGAATTGACGGTGGAGACGCTGCTCAATGTCGCGCTCGCCCCGGCGCCGGCGATTCAGCGCGGCGCCAAAGGGCCTTTCGTCTATGTGCTGGAGAGCGACGACAAGGTCTCCGTGAAGCCGGTGCGGATCGGCCCGAGCGACGGCGAGCGCGCGGTGATCGAAGGCGACCTCGCGCCCGGACAGCGCGTGGTGGTGGAAGGCGTGGACAAGCTGCGCGACGGCGCCAAGGTGACGCTCGCCGCCGGACCGGGCGCGGAGAAGAAATCCCCGCCCGCCGAGGGACGTCGTCCAGAAAAAGCCCCCGCGCCGTGAGCGCCCGCCGATGAGCGTCGATATTTCCCGCCCCTTCATCGAGCGCCCCGTCGCCACCACTCTGCTGATGGCGGCGATCTTCCTCGCTGGCGCGATCGGCTTTCGCCTCCTGCCCGTCTCGGCGCTGCCGCAGATCGACTATCCGACGATCGAGGTGCGCACCTTCTATCCCGGCGCCAGCCCGGAGGTGATGGCGGCGACCATCACCGCGCCGCTCGAGCGCCAGCTCGGGCAAATGCCCGGCCTCACGCAGATCGCCTCGACGAGCTCCGGCGGCGCTTCGATCATCACGCTGCAATTCAGCTTGAAGCTCTCGCTGGATTTCGCCGAGCAGCAGGTGCAGGCGGCGATCAACGCCGCGCAGAGCTTTCTGCCGACCGATCTGCCGGCGCCGCCGATCTACGCCAAGATCAATCCCGCCGACGCGCCAGTTCTCACTCTCGCGCTGCGCTCCAAGACGCTGCCGCTGACCGAGGTGCAAGATCTCGCCGACAGCCGCATCGCGCAGAAGATCTCGCAGCTCTCCGGCGTCGGCCTCGTCAGCGTCTCCGGCGGCAATCGCCCCGCGGTGGTGGTGCGCGCCAATCCCTCAAAGCTCGCCGCCCATGCATTGTCGCTCGAGGATTTGCGCTCCGTCATCTCCAACGCCAATGTCAATCTTCCCAAGGGCAATATAGACGGCCGCACGCAGCAATTCGCGATCGACGCCAATGACCAGATCCGCAACGCCAAGGATTATGAAGGCCTCGTCGTCGCCTATCGCAATGGCGGACCGGTGCGGCTGGCCGATGTCGCCGAGGTGACGCCGGGCGCCGAGAATCGCGAGCTCGGCGCCTGGACCGATCTCGAGCCGGCGATCATCGTCAACGTGCAGCGCCAGCCCGGCGCCAATGTCATCGCCGTCGTCGATCAGATCAAGACGCTGCTGCCGGCGCTCTCGGCCTCCCTGCCCGCGGCCATCGATCTCGCCATACTCACCGACCGCACCACGGCGATCCGCGCCTCCATCCACGATGTCGAGATCGAGCTGCTCTTCTCCATCGCGCTCGTCGTCGCGGTCATCTTCCTCTTCCTGCGCAGCCCGCGCGCGACGATCATTCCGAGCATCGCCGTGCCTTTGTCGCTCATCGGCGCGCTGGCGGCGATGTATCTGCTCGGCTACAGCCTCAACAACCTCACGCTGATGGCGCTCACCATCGCGACCGGCTTCGTCGTCGACGATGCAATCGTGATGATCGAGAACATCTCCCGCTACATAGAGAAGGGCGAGACGCCGCTCGCCGCCGCGCTCATCGGCGCGCGCGAGATCGGCTTCACCATCGTCTCGCTGACGATCTCGCTCATCGCCGTGCTCATCCCGCTGCTGTTCATGAGCGATGTCGTCGGCCGGCTGTTCCGCGAATTCGCGGTGACGCTCGCCGTCACCATAATGATCTCGGCGGTGGTGTCGCTGACGCTCGCGCCCATGCTCAGCGCCAAGCTGCTGCGCGCCAATGACCTGCATTCGCATGACGGGCCTTCGGCCGGCGGCTGGTTCGATCGGCTGATCGACGCCTATGGCGCGACCTTGCGTTTCGTGCTCGCCCATTCGCGCGCGACGCTCGTCAGCTTCCTCGCCACGCTCGCGCTCACCGGCGCGCTCTACGCCGCCATCGGCAAGGGCTTCTTTCCCGTGCAGGACACGGGACTGGTGCAAGGCTTTTTCGAAGGCGGCCAATCGCTGAACTATGAGGCGATGACGCGCAAGCAGCTCGATCTCGTCGAGCTTCTGCTCGCCGATCCCGCAGTGGCGCGCGTCTCCTCCTATCTCGGCGTGGACGGCGTCAATCGCACGCTCAACAGCGCCCGCCTGCTCATCGAGCTGAAGCCGAAATCCGAGCGCGGCTCCATTTCCGCCGTCACGCGCCGTCTGCAGGACGCCGCGCGCGCTCATGCGATCGGCTCGCTCTTCCTGCAGCCGGCGCAGGACCTCTCCATAGACGCCGGCGTCTCGCGCGGCGAATATCATTTCGCTCTGCAGGACGCCAATCCGGCCGAGCTCTCCGACTATTCCCGCCGTCTCGTCGACAAGCTCTCCCTGCTGCCGCAATTTCGCGACGTATCCTCCAGCGCGCAGGACGGCGGCCGCGCGCTCTTCGTCGAGATCGACCGCGACGCCGCCGCCCGCTACGGCATCTCCGTCGCGACGATCGACAATATTCTCTATGACGCCTTCGGCCAGCGCATCGTCTCGACTCTGTTCACGCAGACCAATCAATATCGCGTGATATTGGAGACGACGAAGCGCGCGGCCTCCGGCCTCGACACGCTCGCCGGCCTGCGCATTCCCGCCAATGGCGGACAGGAGACGCCGCTCGCCTCCATCGTGAAGATCAAAGAGATAACCGCTCCGCTCTCCATTGATCATCTCGCGCAATTCCCCTCGACGACGATCTCCTTCAATCTCGCGCCCGGCGCCTCGCTCGGCGCGGCGATGGAGGCGCTTTCTCTCGCTCAGACGGAAATTCAAACGCCGGCGAGCGTCATCACCGTGTTCCAGGGCGCGACGCAGGCCTTCAACGCCTCATCGGTGAGCACGCTGCTGCTGATCCTCGCGGCCATCGTCACCGTCTATATCGTGCTCGGCGTGCTCTATGAGAGCTACATTCATCCGGTGACGATCCTCTCGACCCTGCCCTCCGCCGGCATAGGCGCGCTGCTCGCCTTGATGCTCGCGGGCGATGATTTCTCCGTCATCGGCGTCATCGGCGTCATTCTGCTCATCGGCATCGTCAAGAAGAACGCGATCATGATGATCGACTTCGCGCTGCAAGCCGAGCGCGACGACGGGCTCGCGCCGCGCGACGCCATCTACAAAGCCTGCATATTGCGCTTTCGCCCCATATTGATGACGACCATGGCCGCGCTGCTCGGCGCGCTGCCCTTGATGCTCGGCTCCGGCGAAGGCGCGGAGCTGCGCCAGCCGCTCGGCGTCGCCATCGTCGGCGGCCTGATCTTCAGCCAGATTCTCACGCTCTACACGACGCCGGTGATCTATCTCGCCTTCGACGGCTGGGCGAAATCGCTGCGCCCGCATCCAGCGCCCGTCCCGGCTCGGGAGGCCGCATGAATCTCACCGCCGCGGCGATCGCGCGGCCGGTCGCGACGAGCCTGCTGATGCTGGGCGTGGTGCTCGCCGGCGTTTCCGCATTCTTCCTGCTGCCGACGGCGCCGGTTCCCAATATCGATTTTCCGGTCATCTCCGTTTCCGCCTCAATGCCCGGCGCAAGTCCGGAGACGATGGCGGCCTCGGTGGCGACGCCGCTCGAGAAGAAGCTCGGCCAAATCGCCGGCGTCACCGAGATGACCTCCTCGAGCTCGCTCGGCTCGACACGCATCTCGCTGCAATTCGATCTCGACCGCAACATAGACGGGGCGCAGCGCGACATACAGGCGGCGATCGCCGCGGCGCGCGCCGATCTGCCAGCGGCCTTGCGCAATAATCCGACCTTCCGCACCTCCAATCCTTCGGAAGTGCCGGTGGCGATCATCGCGCTCTTCTCGGAGCGGATGAGCTCCGGCCAGCTCTATGAGATCGCCGCCAATGTGCTGCAGCAGAAATTCGCGCAGCTCGACGGCGTCGGACAGGTGACGGTCGGCGGCTCCTCCTTGCCCGCGGTGCGCGTGGAGCTCAATCCGCCGGCGCTGTTCGAGCATGGCGTGTCGCTCGAGGATGTGCGCGCGGCGCTCGCCTCGGCCAATTACAACAGCCCCAAAGGCGCGATAGAGGTCGGCGACGGTCGTCTCACCCTCTACGCCAATGATCAATCGCGGCGCGCCGCCGATTATCAGAGCCTCGTCATCGCCTATCGCAATGGCGCGACGGTGCGGCTGCACGATATCGCCGAGGTCGTGGATTCGGTGGAGGATCTGCGCAATTTCGGCATGAGCAACGGCCGCACCGCCGTGCAGGTGCAGATTTTCCGTCAGCCGGGCGCGAATTTCGTCAATGTGCTCGATCGCATCAAGGGGCTGATGCCGCCGCTCGCCGCGGCGCTCCCCGCCGATGTCGAGATGCGCCTCGTGCAAGATCGCACGCTGACCATCCGCACCTCGCTGCACGAGATCGGCCTGACGCTGATCGTCACCGTATTTCTCGCCATCTTCATCGTCTATCTGTCGCTGAAGAACGCCCGCGCGACCATCGCGCCCAGCGTCTGCGTGCCCGTGTCGCTGATCGGCGCATTCGGCGCCATGTATCTCCTCGACTACAGCATCAACAATCTCTCGCTGATGGCGCTCACCATCGCCACGGGATTCATCGTCGATGACGCCATTGTCGTCGTCGAGAACGTCATGCGCCGCATAGAGGCGGGCCAGCCGGCGCGCGCCGCGGCGCTGGAGGGCGCGCGCGAGGTGGTTCCGACGCTCGTCTCCATGAGCCTGTCGCTGCTGGCTGTGTTTCTGCCGATTCTGTTCATGGGCGGCATCGTCGGCCGGCTGATGCGCGAATTCGCCATGACCTTGTCGGTCGCCATTCTCGTGTCGCTCATCCTATCGGTGACGGCGACGCCCATGCTGTGCTCGCGCGTGCTGCAAGATCACGCCGGCCCGCCGCGCTTCTTCCTGCTGCGCTGGAGCGAAAGCGCCTTTACGGCGCTGCATCGCTCCTATGTGCGCACGCTGGATATCGCGTTGCGCTTTCCGCGCGTGACGCTCGGCGTGCTGCTGGCGACCATGGCGCTCAATTTCTATCTCTTCGATTGCGTGCCGAAGGGTTTTTTCCCCATCCAGGATTCGGGACGCATGCGCGGCGCGATCGTCGCGGACCAGAGCGTGTCCTTCCCTGTGATGAAGGAGAAGCTCGAGCAATTCGTCGCCATTCTCACCTCCGATCCAGGCATATCTTCGGCGACGGCCAGCATAGGCGGCGGCTTCAGCCCCGGCGGCGCGATCAATGTCGCCGAATTGCTCGTCACCTTGAAGCCGCTCGCCGAGCGCAAGGTCTCGGCCGATGCGATCATCGCGCGGCTGCGGCCAAAGCTCGCGCGCATCAGCGGGGCGAGCATGTTCCTGCAATCGGCGCAGGACATACGCATGGGCGGCAGGCCCAGCAACGCAATGTTCCAATATACGCTGCTCGCCGACCGGCTCGAGGATCTGCGCCTCTATGCGCCGCGCATCGTCGAAATTCTGCGCCGCAGCGGCGCGCTGCTCGACGTGAGCTCGGATCAGCAGGACAAAGGCCTGCGCAGCGACGTGCTCATCGACCGCGCCAAGGCGGCGCGCCTCGGCCTCACCGCGAGCGCCATCGACAACACGCTCTACGACGCTTTCGGCCAGAGGCAGGTGTCGACGATCTTCGAGCCGCTCAATCAATATCACGTCGTGATGGAATCGGCGCCGCGATTTCGCGACACGCTGGCGGCGCTCGACAATCTCTATATCGGCGCCAATCCGCGCGCGGCGAGCCGCATATTCTCGGCGCGCGATCTCGGCAGCCCGAGCAGCGCAGTCAATATGGCGACGCAGCCCATGGTTCCCTTCTCATCCTTCTCGAATTTCGCCGAAGGCGTGACGCCGCTGCAGGTCAATCATCAAGGCCATTTCGCCGCGATCACCATCTCCTTCAATCTGGGGCCAGGAAAATCGCTGCGCGACGCCGCCGAGACGATCAAGGAAGCCATGGCGAAAGCCGGCGCGCCGGCGACGCTGCAAGGCGTCTTCGCCGGAACCGCCGCCGGCTATCAGGAAGCGCTCGCCAATCAGCCGATCATGATCGCCGCCGCGCTGGCCGCGGTCTATATCGTTCTCGGCATTCTCTACGAGAGCTTCCTGCATCCGCTGACCATACTCTCCACCCTGCCCTCGGCTGGCGTCGGCGCCTTTCTCGCTCTGCTCGGCTGCGGCGCGGAGCTCAGCATCATCGCCATGATCGGCGTGCTGCTGCTCATCGGCGTCGTGAAGAAAAACGCCATTATTCTCGTCGATTTCGCGCTCGAGGCCACGCGGCGCGGGCTTTCGTCGAGGGAAGCGATCCGCGAGGCCTGCGTCGCGCGCTTCCGCCCCATTCTCATCACCACGCTCGTCGCCTTGTTCGGCGCGCTGCCGCTGGCGCTCGGCACGGGAGAAGGCGCGGAGATGCGTCGCCCGCTCGGCATCGCCATCGTCGGCGGCCTGCTGGTGAGCCAAGTCTTGACGCTCTACACGACGCCAGTGGTGTTTCTCTACATAGATACGCTGCGATCACGCATCGGCGCAGGCGCATTTCGCTGGAGCGGCTTTCGCCGAAGGCCCGCGCGAGAGACCGAGGCCCACGCGCCGCTCTAGCGCTCCTGGTTGGTCGCGCTTTCTTCACGCGAACCGGGTTCTACTTCGCTCGAAAGCGCTCTAGCGCGTCATGATCGGCGAGTTGAACAGCGTGTATGCGGCGACGGCGAAAACGACGATCGCGAAGGCGATGGTGAGCTGTCCGGTGTTCTTGGACAGGCGCCGCGCCAATGCCGCGCCCATCAGCGTTCCCATCGCGCCGCTGCAGATGATGACGATGGCGAGCAGCCAATCGATGAGGCCGGAGAATGCATAGGTCGCCGCCGTCGTCATGCCGAAGACGGTGACGGCGACGAGCGACGTGCCGACGGCGTTGATCATGGGCATTCCCGTCGAGCCGACGAGGCCGGGCACGACGAGAACGCCGCCGCCTATGCCGAAAAAGCCCGAGAACAATCCCGTGACGAGTCCGAAGGAGGCGACGCGCGGCGCGCGCTCCACCGTGCATTCGACAGCGGCGTCGCCCGCGGCGCCGCGGCCGCGCAGCATCATCACGCCGGTCATGATCATCGCCAGAGCGAAAAGAAACAGCAGTCGCTGTCCGTCGAAGCTCTTGCCGATCGTCGAGCCGACGACGGCCCCTAACATTCCGGCCGCGGCGTATATGCCGCCGCAGCGCCATTTCACCGAGCCGGAGCGCGCATGGTTCCACAGGCTGAAGGCCGCATTGACGGCGACGGCGAATGCGCTGGTGCCGATCGCCACATGCGGATCCTTCACGCCGACCACATAGACCAGCAGCGGCACGGCGAGCACCGAGCCGCCGCCGCCGATGAGGCCGAGCGTGAAGCCGATGGCGGCGCCGCAGCCGGCGCCGATCACATATTGAATGAGCTCTAGCTGCACATCGGCCTCGTCATTCTGCGGGTTGCTCGCCCTTTTCGATCATATGCGGCGCGCAGAGCCATTCCTGGCCCTTGAGCATCGCGCGCCAATAGATCGGCGGCAGCAGCCGCTCCTTCAGGAACCACGCCGCGCGCGACGGACGCGCGCCGTCGATCAGCCATTTGGGGAAGCTCGGCAGCAGCTTGCCGCCATAGCCGAACTCGGCGAGCACGATCTTGCCGCGCTCCACCGTGAGCGGGCAGGAGCCATAGCCGTCATAGCCGACATGCGGCGCCTTGCCGTCGAGAACCGAGAGCACATTGATGGCGACGACCGGCGCCTGCTTGCGCGCGGCGGCCGCCGTCTTGGCGTTGGTCGTCGCTATGGCGTCGCCGAGCGCGAAGACATTGCCGTAGCGCGTATGGCGCAGCGACTCTGGATCGACGGCGATGAAGCCGCTCTCCGCGGCCAGCGGACTTTTGGCGACGAAATCAGGCGCGCGCTGCGGCGGCACGGCGTGCATCATGGCGAATTCGCGCTCGACGCGAATGATCGCGCCATTGGCGTCCTTCTCCTCGAAGGTCGCGATCTTGGCGGGGCCGTCGACGGCGACGAGCTTGGATTCGAGGCGCAGATCGATGCCGTAACGCTTCACATATTCCATCAGCGCCGGCACATAGGCCGGCACGCCGAACAGCACGGCGCCGGCATTGTGGAACTCGACCTCGATGTTAGAGAGCGCGCCGGCGCGGCGCCATGCGTCGCAGGAGAGATACATCGCCTTTTGCGGCGCGCCCGCGCATTTGATCGGAATCGGCGGCTGCGTGAACAATGCGCGTCCGCCGCGCAGAGTCTGCGCGAGGAAATGCGTGTAGGGCGCGAGATCGGCGCGATAATTGGAGGTGACGCCATTCTTGCCGAGCGTTTCGACGAGGCCGGGAATGGCGTCCCAATCGAGCTTTATGCCGGGCGAGGCGACGAGCGCGCGATAGCGCAGGCGCGAGCCGTCGTCGAGAACGACCTCATCGGAATCGGGCGCGAATTCGGCGACGGATTTCTTGATCCAGACGGCCTTGTCGGGGATGACCGAGGCCATCGGACGCTTCGTCACTTCCGGCTTGAACACGCCGGCGCCGACGAGGGTGAAGCCGGGCTGATAATAGTGAAACTCGGCCGGCTCGACGATGGCGATGGAGAGCGAAGGCCGACGCTTCAAAAGGCTCGCCGCCGCGGCGACGCCGCCGCTGCCGCCGCCGACGATCACCACATCATAGGAGCCAGGACCACGATCGCCGGCCGGCGCGCCGCCACGCGCGATAATGCGCGTCTTCCACGGCTCGAGATCGACGCCGACCTCTTTCGCCGCGGAAAGCACCGTCTCGGCGCCGAGCGGCATGGCCTGAGACAGCGCCCATAATGCGCTCGCGCGCCTGCCGCTCTTGCAATAGCCGAGCGCAGGACCGCCCGCAGTCGCGAGCGCGCCGGCGAAATCGGCGACGGAAGCGTCGTCTATGTTCGAGGGCGTCACCGGAACATGCTTCGCCGAAAGACCATGCTTTGCCGCCCATTCGGCGACGTCGCGGAAATTGGGCTGGCCCTGCTCCTCATTGTCGGGACGACAATCGACGATGAGACGAAACCCGTCGCGCGCGGCGCGCTCGACATCGGCTTCGGAAATCTGCGGCGAAGCGGAGAAAACAGACGATAATTTCGTGAAGCTCATGACGGCGCGTTCCTCTTTTTTTGTTCGCTTTTTTAGGTGTGTGTCGGGGAGAAGCTTCGGCCGGCGGAGCGCGTCGGTTCAGACGCGCTTGCAGGTCGAGATTCCAAAGAGACGATAGGCGGGGCAGAAGGAGACGAGGCTGGTCGCAAAGGCGATGATCGCGACGACGCCGAGCGCGATGGCGAGGCCGCCAGAGAGCGCGCCGATCCAATAGGCCAATGCAATGGCGGCGACGATGGCGAGACGGAAAATGCGGTCTAATGTTCCGACATTCCTGGTCATGACTCGTGCCTTTCGTTCGAGCGCTTGGGCTTTCGCATTTTTTGCGCGGTGACGCGCTGCAGAACCATTCCGAGCGCCATGGCCGCGACGAAGGGCGCGACAGCGAGCGGCGCGAGGGCGAGATCGGCGAGCGCTGGACCGGGACAAAGGCCGGCGACGCCCCATCCGAGACCGAAGATCGCCGCGCCCGTAACGAGGCGCGCGTCGATCGGCGAGGTCGGCGGCAGATCGAAGCTATCTGCGGCGAGCGGGCGCTCCAGCCGGCGCATGACGCGCCAAGCGATCGCCATTGGTATGAGCGCGCCGATCATCACGAAAGCGAGCGTCGGATCGAAAGCGCCGAAGACATCGAGAAAGCCGCGCACGCGCGCCGGATTCGCCATGCCGGAGACCGCTAGGCCGAGGCCGAAGATGACGCCGCTGAGAAGGCCGAGGAGAGTGGAGCTTTTCACCATGCGAGCCCCGCCGCATTCATCGCCGCCACAGTCGCCGCCGCGACGCTCATGAACACTCCCGTCGCGACGAGCGAGCGCTTCGAGAGTCGCGACAGGCCGCAGACGCCATGGCCGCTGGTGCAGCCGGAGCCGAGCCGCGCGCCATAGCCGACGAGCAGCCCGCCGATTAGCAACATCGCCAGCGGCGGAAAGCGCATCTCGATCGGCCCCGTTAGAAGAACGAGCGCCCCCGCGCCGAGCGGCAGGCCGACAACGAAGCCCGCCGCCAGACCATCCGGCCCGCAGGCCTTGGTGAGGCCGATCGTGCGGGCGAAGAGGCCACTGACGCCGGCGATGCGCCCCGCGGCGAGCAGCATGATCGACGCGCTCGCGCCGATTATCAGCCCGCCGGCGAGGCCCTGCGCCATGGAAGCGGCGAGCGTCATCAGAAGACGTCCAAGGGGAGCTTCAGATAGCGCGCGCCATTGTCCTCGGCCGGCGGAAGGCGACCGCCGCGCACATTCACTTGCACAGACGGCAAGATCAGATGCGGCAGATCGAGCGTCGCATCGCGATGAGTGCGCATCTCGACGAATTCGTCCTCGCCGATTCCGTCATGCACATGGACATTGCCCTTGCGCTCGGCGCCGACCGTCGTCTCCCAGGCGTAAGCGTCGCGGTTCGGCGCTTTGTAGTCGTGGCAGAGGAACAGCCGCGTCTCGTCCGGCAGCGCCATCAGCCGGCGGATGGAGCGATAGAGCGCGCGGGCGTCGCCGCCCGGAAAATCGGCGCGCGCCGTGCCATAGTCGGGCATGAACAAAGTGTCGCCGACAAAGGCCGCATCGCCGATCACATAGGCGACATCGGCCGGCGTATGGCCGGGCACATGCAGCGTGATCGCCGGAATCTCGCCGATCGCGAAAGTCTCGCCATCATCGAACAAATGATCGAACTGCGAGCCGTCGCGGGCGAACTCCGTCCCGAAGTTGAAGACCTTGCCGAAGACGTTCTGAACCGTGGTGATCTCGCGGCCTATCGCGAGCTTGCCGCCGAGCTTGGTCTGGAGATAGGGCGCCGCCGAGAGATGATCGGCATGGGCGTGGGTTTCCAGCAGCCAGTCGATCGTCAGACTTTCACGATTCACGTAAGCGACGATCTCGTCCGCGCCTTTGGTCGAGGTGCGGCCGGACGCCGCATCGAAATTCAGCACGCTGTCGACGATCGCCGCATGGCGCGTCGTCGGATCGTAAACGACATGGGACGCTGTAAAAGTCGGCTCGTCGAAGAAGGTCTCGACCTGAATCGACGGCCGTTTCGCGGCGGCGAGGATCTGCTCCCTGGCCCGCTCGAGCGCTGCATCCGTCATGGCAACCTCCCCTTTAATTTCATGATTACATGATTTATGTAATCGTATAGTCTGCTTGTGTCAAGCGAGGAATGGGGGCATTTGAAAGCCATGGAAAAAGAACCGACTTCGGCTCCGACGACGGCCGCGCAGGCGCTGCGCGTCGGCGATCTCGCGCCGGTTTTTCAGGCGCGCTCCACTGGCGGCGACATTCGTCTCGATCAGTTCCGCGGCCGCTGGCTGATCTTCTTCTCGCATCCGGCGGATTTCACGCCGGTCTGCACCAGCGAATTCGTGGCGCTCGCCCGCGCCGCGCCGCGATTCGAGGAGGTGGGCTGCGCGCTGCTGGGGCTTTCGGTCGACAGCCTCTATTCGCATCTCGCCTGGGTGCGGGCGATTCGTGACCTTTTCGGCGTCACCGTCCCCTTCCCCATTGTCGAGGATCCGACGATGACCATTGGTCGCGCCTATGGAATGTTGGACGAGACCGCCCGAGATTCCTCTGCGATGCGCGCGACCTATTACATCGACCCGGAGGGAATCGTGCGGGCGCTCACCTGGTATCCGCTGACGGTCGGCCGTTCGGTGGAGGAGATGCTGCGCCTCGTCACTGCGCTGAAAAAGGCCGCCTCCGGCGAGGTGATGACGCCGGAGGGCTGGACGCCCGGCGGCGATCTTCTGCTGCCGCCGACCAGCGTCGCGCAAGAGGCGCTCGCGCCCGACGCGACCAACGGCTGGTTCTATCGGACTTGCAAAGATTCAGGCAAATGACCGCACTCTACGAATCGCGCGAGCGCGCCAATGAGGCCGCCGAAAGGCTGAAGATTTTCGCGCAGCCGCAGCGGCTGATGATCCTGTCCTATCTCCTCGCCGGCGAGCACACGGTCGGCGAGATCGAGGCCGCGACCGCGATTCAGCAGCCGGCCTTGAGCCAGCAGCTCGCCGAACTGCGCCGCGCCGAGCTGGTGGAGACGCGCCGCGCCGCCAAGCAGGTCTTCTACCGCCTGGCCGATGCGAAGGTGACGCTCTGCGTCAAATGCGTCGAGGCGATCTTCGAAGGCGCCGCCGATCCGCAAAGCGCGCTCGCCGAGGCGCTGCGCGCGCCGCAGGCCGAGCGCGAGCCGCCGGGCAAGGCCGGAGCGGCGGCGTTCGCGAAGATCGTATAGCCGATGCCGGGGCCGCCTCCACCTCGACGCGCGGCCGCTGATGGTGTTAAATCCTATTGAACATTATCAGGGGAAGCCAATGCGGAGCACCCAGCAATTCAGCGTGACGCTGCCGACCGAAATGGCGCAAATGGTCAAGGCGAAGGTGTCGTCTGGAGAATACGCCAGCGAAAGCGAGGTCATTCGCGACGGCCTTCGCGCCCTGCTGGCGCGCGACCGCGCGGTCGAGAATTGGCTGGCGCAGGAGGTCGCGCCGGCCTATGACAGGATGAAGACCGACCCATCGCGCGGACGATCTCCCGCCGATGTTCGCGCGGCGCTGGCGGCCGAGCATGAGCGGGCGACGAAGACGACCCGGTGATGGGGTCCTATAACGTCATTTTCTCGCCCGAAGCCGAGGCGCAGCTCCTCGCCATCTATCGCTGGATCGCCGAGCGGGCGACGCCGTCGGCGGCCGAGCGTTTCACCGGCGCGATCGTCGATTATTGCGAAAATCTCCGCAGCTTCCCCGAGCGCGGGACATGTCGTGACGATTTACGGCCGGGCCTGCGGACGATCGGCTTTCGTCGGCGCGTGACGATCGCTTTTGCCGTCGAAGCCGAAGTCGTGACAATCGTCGGCGTTTTTTACGGCGGACAGGATTTCGAAGCTTCGCTGTCGATCGCCGACGAATGAAAGGCGAATCCTGCCGCAGCGCATCCTCGCATCCGGCCCGCCTTCCATGATATTCACGAGACCATGACGAAAGCCGCCGAAACCCGAGGCGCGGCCAAGCCGCTGTTCTCCTATCGCAAGCATTGGGCGCATCGCTTCGGCGTCGCGCCATTTCTGCCCATGTCGCGCGCCGAAATGGAGACGCTCGGCTGGGACAGCTGCGACATCATCCTCGTCACCGGCGACGCCTATATCGACCATCCGAGCTTCGGCATGGCCATCATCGGCCGCCTCTTGGAGGCGCAGGGCTTTCGCGTCGGCATTATCGCGCAGCCGGATTGGCGCGACGCCTCCGCCTTCCGCGCGCTCGGCAAGCCCAATCTCTTCTTCGGCGTCACCAGCGGCAATATGGATTCGATGGTGAACCGCTACACCTCCGACCGGCGGCTGCGGCACAATGATTCCTACACGCCCGGCGGCGAAGGCGGCAAAAGGCCGGATCGCGCCGTCATCGTCTACGCCCAGCGTTGCCGCGAGGCTTTCCCCGATGCGCCTATATTGCTCGGCGGCATAGAGGCGTCGCTGCGGCGCATCGCCCATTACGACTATTGGTCCGACAAGGTCCGCCGCTCCATTCTCTTCGACGCCAAGGCCGATCTGCTGCTCTATGGCAATGCCGAGCGCGCGCTGGTCGAGGTCGCGCATCGCATCGCCAAGCGCGGCATGGCGCAGGATTTCTCCGATATCCGCGGCGTCGCCTTCACGCGCGACGCGACGCCCGAGGACTGGATCGAGGCCTCGGCCGAGGACATTGACGAGCCCGACGAAGGCCGCATGCGCAAGGACGCGCAGAGCGAGACTGTCGTCATACGCCTGCCCGCTTTCGAGCAGGTCGCCAATGACCCCGAATCCTACGCCCGCGCCTCGCGCGTGCTGCATCGGGAGAGCAATCCGGGCAATGCGCGGCCGCTGACGCAGCGTCATGGAACGCGCGATATTTGGCTCACCGCGCCGCCCATTCCGCTGACCATGGCGGAGATGGATGGCGTCTATGATCTGCCCTTTGCGCGCGCGCCGCATCCGTCCTACACGCAGCCTATCCCTGCATGGGAGATGATCCGTCATTCGGTGACGATCATGCGCGGCTGCTTCGGCGGCTGCTCCTTCTGCTCCATCACCGAGCATGAGGGGCGCATCATTCAATCGCGCTCGGAAGGCTCGATCCTCAAAGAGATCGAGACGATCCGCGACAAGACCGAAGGTTTCACCGGCATCATCTCCGACATTGGCGGGCCGACGGCGAATATGTATCGCCTCGCCTGCAAGGATCGCGAGACCGAGGCGCTGTGCCGGCGGCCCTCCTGCGTCTATCCGGATATTTGCAAGAATCTCGAGACCAGCCACGACTCGCTGATCCAGCTCTATCGTAAGGCGCGCGCAATTCCCGGCGTCAAGAAAGTGATGGTGGCCTCGGGCGTGCGCTATGATCTCGCGGTGAAGAGCCCGGCCTATGTGCGCGAGCTGGTCGAGCATCATGTCGGCGGCTATCTCAAAATCGCGCCCGAACATACGGAGAGCGGCCCGCTCTCCAAGATGATGAAGCCCGGCATTGGCTCATACGACCGCTTCAAGCGTCTGTTCGACGCGGCGGCGCAGGCGGCCAAGAAGCAATATTTCCTCATCCCCTATTTCATCGCCGCGCATCCGGGCACGAGCGACGAGGATATGTTGAATCTGGCGCTGTGGCTGAAAAAGAACGGCTATCGCGCCGATCAGGTGCAGACCTATCTGCCATCGCCCATGGCGCTGTCGACGGCCATGTATCATTCGGGCTTCAATCCGCTGAAGCCGGTGCGCCGCGGCGCGTCGGAAAAGGTCGACGCCGTGAAGGGCCTGCGCCAGCGCCGCCTGCACAAGGCCTTTCTGCGCTATCACGATCCCGAGAATTGGCCGGTGCTGCGCGAGGCGCTGAAAGCCATGGGCCGCGCCGATCTCATCGGCCCCGGCAAGCATCATCTCGTGCCGGGCTGGCAACCGGTGGGAACCGGCAAGGCCGGCGAAGGCCACCGCACGGGCCAGAAGGGCGCGCGGACGCAGTCGCGGGAGTTCCGGACGAATGGGCTGCGCTCGCGGAGCTCATAGAGATTTCGAGCGCCCCCTCCCCGGCCCTCCCCCGCTTCGCGGGGGAGGGAACAGACCCCGCCCTTCATCGAGGGCTCGCGATCTCCCTCTGGACTCAGAACGGAATATCGTCGTCGAGCTGCTCCGACAAACGTCCGCCGCCGGCCGGCGCCGGGGAGCGCTCGGCGGGCGGGCGTTCCATCGGCGAGGAGCGGCCGAAGCTGGAGCCGCCGCCGCTCGACTGATAGGAGCCGCCGCCGCCTTCATAATCGCCCTCGCCGCGGCCGCCGCCCTTGCTGTCGAGCAGAGTCAGCTCGCCGCGGAAACGCTGCAGCACCACATCGGTCGCGCGGCGCTGAATGCCGTCCTTGTCCTGATATTCGCGCGTCTGCAGCTGGCCCTCGAGATAGATCTTGGAGCCCTTGCGGCAATATTGCTCGGCGATCTTCCCCAAATTCTCGTTGAAGATCGACACATTGTGCCACTCCGTGCGGTCCTTGCGCTCGCCTGTGTTGCGGTCGCGCCAGGATTCCGTCGTCGCCACGGAGAAAGAGACGACGCGGTCGCCCGAGGGCAGCGTGCGCACTTCAGGGTCACGCCCGAGATTGCCGACCAATATGACCTTGTTGACGCTGCCCGCCATGATCCTCTCCGCCTTGATGATGCTCGCGGCACCTTAGTCCGAAACGCGCGAGCGCGAAGACGTTCCGCCGCCTTGTCCACAATTCACGCGATGTTCTTTTTTTGTTCTAGCACCTCCCGCCGTGACGCGCAACGCCCCCCGCCTCCTGTTGGGGGGGACATCGATAAATGTCGGCGGCGGTCAGAGCTATTTGTCGATCTGACCGTAGATTAGCGAGTACCTTCAATATGATGATTTGTCCGCACGTGGGAAACAGGGTGCGGACGCTGCTGCGATGGTCGGACAGAGCTATTTGTCGACGACGGACAGAGCTATTTGTCGGTAATCGCATGGAAGCTGCCGACACATCAATAGGATGGCAAACATTTAGGTGCGGATATGGGTGAGGATATGGTCGTCGGGCTGCGCCCAAGGTGCGGATATAGGTGCGGATAGGTAGGCGTTGCCACTAAGGCAGCACTTCGGACCCGGCTATTCGTCGCCAACTTGGTCGCTCTGGGTCGTGCCCGAAAGATCGAAGAAGATCGCCTCAGCTGCCACAATGGCAGCCTCCTCAGCATCGCGGCGGCTCATTTTGAGGCCCGCCTCAAGCTTCTGTACAATATCTTCTATATCGTTGTAATGACGCGCAATCTTCCGCGCCAGCCATTTCGCATAGTCACTTGGATCACGCTCCTTCGGAACAAAAAGCAACGACTTCGCAAAAAAGTCCTTTAGTAATATCGCGAGCACTCTGTCATTGAGCACGCTGGTCGCAACACGGTGCTTTCCAGCTTGATTGCCTGTAATAAGATAGTCAACAGGCGTCATAAACTGCGCAGAGAACTTCGATATCTCCGCATATGGCACGGAATTACGCTTCTTCCACTTAGCTATATTTGATCTTGACGTGTTTATGGCGGCTGCCAAGCCCGCGTCCGTGGGGCACTCTGCAACTTTCTTCATCCGCTCGATTACGGCGGCTGCGGAGACGGACTCGGCCGGCTGCGAGATAGCTGCCGTTTTGGCTCCAAGTTCTGTTGACATTTTGGCAGCTCCATGTAGCTTTAATGGCACCACGCCACCCATCTATGGGAGTTACAATGACAGACAAAGCCAATCATTTCAAAACCGCCTTGGAAGAGAACGGCATCTCAATTACCGACTGGGCACGGCAGCGCGGCTTCAACGTCCGGACGGTCTATGGCGTCCTGCGTGGGGAATTGAAAGCGAAGCGCGGCGTCAGCCACAAAATCGCAGTCGCCGCAGGTCTCAAGCCGCAGCCCCGGAAAGCCTCCTGAGTATGAGCTGGCTTTCCTCTCAAGAACTGGCCGACTTGAGTGGAGTTGACGAGCGAAACGCGCGGCGCGCTTTGTGCCGCGCTTCCGTAGGAAAGCCTTGGCGCGGTGCCACACTGATCGTTCGCACCGTCAAGGGCCACCGGGGCGGCGGCCGAAGCGGCGTCCGCTACGAGGTCCGCCTCGACAGTCTCCCGCTCGGCCTTCAAGAGGCGCTCAAAGCCTCTCCGAAAGCCCTTCCCGCGCCGCTCGAAGGCCAAGCCCTCATTCGTGAGTGGCGTTTCGACATCGTTCATAGGGCCGGCGAACATCCGAAAGGTTCGACGGCTCGCGCCGATGCGATCCGCGCCATATGCGAGCGACCTATCCTCAACCCCGCGACAGGGCGGCTCGAAACACTGGCGCCGGACACGGTCCGCCGTTGGCTGCGCGAATACGACGAACGCGGCCTCGTCGCCCTCGGCCGAAAGAAGCGCGCCGATCATGGCGCGTCGAAGGCGATCGTTTCCATTCGATGCGACAGGGAGTTCAAAGACATGATCGATTTGACCGAAGTGAAGAAGCGGCTGCTCGACTTCATCCGCGCCCAACACAAGAACCTTGAGGGTATCAACAACATACGTTGGAAAGCCTCGCGCTTCCTCGAAGAGATCATACGTGAAGCCGGCTTCGAGCCCCCTCCCGGCTCTTGCAAAGTTCCTATGTGGGTTGTGAAGGCCGAAGACGACTATCGTCGCGTCGGCGAGCATCACAAAGACCGGAAGAAGTTCGACGACGACAATCCGGGCATTCTCCGAACGATCGAAGGGCTCTGGCCCATGGACATCATCGTCGGCGACGTTCACCCGCTCGACTTCCTGTTGCCCGAGGTCGAAGGCCTACAGCGATACGCGAAAGCGATTTGTTGGTTCGATGTGGCGACGGCCCGTCTCTGGGCGACTGTCGTCGTTCTGCCGAAGGGCGAAGGAATTCGCAACGAGCATGTGATCGCCAGCTTCAAGGAAATGGTGTCCGCGTGGGGCCTTCCGAAGAAGCTCTATCTCGATAACGGCTCGGAATATCGCTTCGCGGAATTCATCGACGACGCGATGAAGCTCACCCACACGGACTATCTGAGCGCTCTGACGCGCGCGAAGCCCTACAACGCCCGCGCCAAGCCTATCGAGAACCGTTTCCGAGTTTGGCAGTCCTATCTCGCCAAGCTTCCCGGCTATGTCGGCGGCAACCGCATGAAGGCCAAGACTGCGAATGTCGGGCGGGCGCCGACGCCCTACCACTCGCTTCAAAGCTTTCCCGTGATGATCGAAGGCTCGCTCGCGCAATATCATGCCATGCCGCAGAGCGGCGCCCTCGCAATGCGTTCTCCGACCGAGGCCTACAATCAAGCCGTCCTCGACGGCTGGCATAAGACGGAAGTCGATCCGGACGCATTCGTCGCCGCTTTCTCGACCGAAGAGACGCGCGAGGTCCGGCAAGGCCATATCAGCGTCGGCGGGCGCTCCTGGACCTGCGACGAGCTGGCGTCCTACCTCGGCAAGCGCGTCATTGTCGTCATTCCGAAATTCGAGAATTGGGATCGGTTGCCGATCAAAGACGAACGCGGACGTCTGCTCGGATTTGCCGAAGTGGACAAGCCCTTCGCCTATGACGACGTCGCCGGCGCGAAGGAGAGTTCCCGGCGGCGCAGGCTACGCGCGCGGGGGCTGCGCGACCTCGACGCGTCGGCGCCGACGATCGACGCGGAAGCCGAACTCTTGGAGGCGGTCGCGACCTATCCGAAGCAGCTTCCCGCGCCAGTCGGCGCGCGCGTGACGGCGTCCGACGAGGCGCGCCGCACGGCCGCGGGCGTGAAGGAAAGCCCACAAGAAAAGCGCGCGAGAGAGGACGCGCAGCGCGATCTGGAAAAAGCCGCGCGCCAGAGAAAATTCGAGGCGCAGAGAGCGCAAAACGCCCGCATTGCGGCGAATTTGAAGGCAAAATCCGCATGAAACGCGCGGTCCAAACGACAATATATAAGGCGATCGAAGATTTCGTATCCTACGCCATGATGACCGGCCAAGCCGTGTCTATCAAGGGGCCTCCCGGCATCGGTAAGACGTTCGCTCTCAAGTATCTCGCCGCGAAAATTCCCGGCGCCAAATACATCGAACTCGCCACGGCGAGCGGATCGATGAACCCAGCGACTCGGCTGATCTGCGATCATTTGGACATACGGGGCGGACAGCAGCATTGCGGCACGATGTGGCGCTCGCTCGAGACATATTTCGAGCAAGAACTTCGCTACAGAGACGACGAATTGGAGTCCAAACGGACAGTGATTTTTCTCGATGAGGCGCAATACCTCAAGCTCAACATTCTCAAGGATATTCTCAGTCTGTCGGAGAATTATAAGGCTACATTCGTCCTATGCGGCAACCGATCGCTCCTTAAGAGAACTCAAGCGGTCGACGCCGATGCGTTCGGACAAATGGGAAGACGGGTCGCGCGCCAGCTCGAGCTGACTCCTCCTGAAGACGAGGATTTCGAAAGCATCGCCGTCGACTTCGACGTCAGCGGCAAAGAGGCCTATCGCGCGTGCGTCGCCTTCGGCCGAGCAACCAATTCGATCGGCGAGCTTGTTCGCATGCTCAACGACGCTCGCCTGCAAGTAGGCGACGGCCCGTTGACGATCGACGAAATCAAAGCCGCCGCCGCCGTTGGCAAGTTCGGGCTAAAGGCCCTGAAAACCGCGTCGCTGGCGCGGTGACGACTGTTCTCCCGCAAGAGGCAACACACATGCAGCAACCCGAAATCCCGCCGGAACAAGACCTCGCCACGCTGTCGAAAGAGCAGCTCATGACGATCATCCTTCTTCAGCGCGAATACATCAATACGGCGGCCGGCGTCTTCAGCCTCCACATGGGCGCTCTGCTCGACGACACGAAGCGCGCCGCCGACGCACTGAACGCCGCCGTCAACCTGACGATTTCCGCCGACGAGCAATCCTTCAACGCACATTGAGAATGGAGCGAGCTATCATGGATGACTACATGCTGATTTGCCCCCAAGAGAAGGGGACGGCGCAAGAGAACATCGAAGCCGCCCTGTCCGTGAACATCGAGGCGCGGTCGATCTTGAACCTCGTGCGCGTTTCGACCTTCCACTTCAATCATCCCGAGCCGGAGGAAACGGAAGACTACGTCAATTCGATCAACGCCGCCGTCAAGACGGTCGCGGCGCTCCTGGACAAGGTTTCCGAACTCGTCTCGGATGCGAGCACCAAGCTTCGCAAGGAGCCCGCCCATGCCGACGGCTAAGCAAGTGGCGATGCTCCACGTCGCCAAGAAACAGCTCGGCCTCGACGACGAGACGTATCGCAGCATTTTAAAGAAGGTCGGCGGCGCCGAGAGCGCGGCCGAACTCGACCGATACGGCTATGAGGAGGCGCTCGCCGAGTTCAAGCGGCTCGGCTTCCGCGCGACCTCGCCAAATCGGAGCTTCGGGCTCCGGCGCGGCATGGCCACGCCGGAGCAAGTCGGCCTCATCCGCAAGCTCTGGACGGAATGGGCCGCCGGAGAGGAACCGGAAAAAGGCTTGGACGCGTGGCTCGAGCGCAGTTTCCACGTCTCGGCGCTGCGCTTCCTGCCCGCCGACAAAGCCGGCAAGGCGATCAATGGGCTTCGCGCCATGCTCAGACGGAAGGCCGGCCCGGCGGCCTGATCCACCGCCGGCCGCGGACAGACGACGGACGACAGACTCGAAAGGAATTGCGATGCGCGACGACGATTTTTTACCGTTTCGACTGACCGCGAAAGAGGCGCGCCTCGTCGCGCATTTGATGAAGGCCAGCCCGCGCGCCGCCTCACGCGCCGAGCTGACCCAGTCCGTCTATGCCGGCGCCGCCGCGCCGCGAACGGACCGCATTCCCTCGCTCGTCTGCGGCCTGCGCAAGAAGCTCGCGGCGCATGGCGTCTCGATAGAGACGAAGCGCGGCAAGGGCTATCGCCTGTCCGCCGCCATGGCGGAGCGCGTCGCGGCGATCGGCGCGGCACCCGCGGCCAGCGCCGGCCGGCGCGCCCGGCAGCTCGGCGCCGCGCCGATCACGCCCGCCGCCACCGCGCCGGCGCCCGCAAAGCTGCCGCCGACCTTCATGCAGGGCGGCGGGCTGCGGCTGCGCGAGAGGGTCACGGACCTCGCCCGGCGCTATTCGCTCGCGCGCGCGCTCGTCGCCATCGCCGGAGTTCGGCCCGTGGAGACCGGCGCCATAGAATTCGCCCGGCGACGCGACGGCGTCTTCGAAATGCGGCGTTGACGGGCGTTCGACGCCTCTTCGATCGGGCTTCGAGGCCGCCGGGAAACCGGCGGCCTTTTTCGTTCCGATGGTCGCCTTGCTATAAGGCGGCCGGCCGGCCATGCTGCGAACGCGCGGCGGCCCGGAAGCGGTAGTGGCGGGCAAGAAGCCTATGGAGGGGTCACGTCCTCCCCGCCGCGCGCCCGCCGGAGATTTTCGACGCCCGAGCGGGACCCACGCCCATCAAATCGATTTTGAAGGGGACTAAAAGCCCTTGAGTGCGTTTTTCTGACGTGGGCGTTGCGGTGGGGCGCACCGGGGTTCGAAGGCGATAGCGGGGCCGTTTCCGAGGCTCGGCGGGAATAGGGCCACGACGTCCATAATTCCCGCCCGAGTCCGTGGAGGCGGAGGGCGGCGCGGCTCGGGTGTGGCGGGGAGGACGCCACCCCTCCCATCGCGGCCTCGAGGCGGCCGGCAGGTCGATTTCGGCAACGCCACGGCGAAACTATCCGCCCTATGGAGCGCCTGGTCAATGACGGTCGCGAGCTTTTGGACTGCCCGCCGTCGTTGACAAATCACCTTTAGGAGCCGACCCTTCGCAGCGTCTTTACGAAGATGCACGCCATGAATGCAGGGATGCTCGCCGACACGGGAAATAGCTCGCTGGCGATCGCCGAGAACTGAGCGAGAACGATGAACGAAGATTTTCTCCGCCAAGTCGAGGCGATGAATGACGAGTTCGAGCGCAATTTGAAGGCGACCGGACGCGAGATCGCGACGACGCTCATGCTGAAGGCGTTATTCGGAATTGTCGAGACATTGGACCCGCGGTTTACGAGCGACGCGCTGCGCCCCGCCTTCGAAGAGAAGCTCGCGGAATTGCTGCCGTCAGACTCTCGGGGAATGAACGCCATTATTCGGAAGAGCGCTTCGGACGCCATCAGCGAAGTTCTATCCTGAGAATTGCTGCCGCTTGATAGCGGCCCTCGTTGCCGATAACCAAGCCTTACCCGGCGAGCCTCACGCACTCGCCCCGCGCCTCGCGCAACCCCTCTCCCCATATCCCGCTCAACTCGCCGCAGGGTGCGACTTCGCACCCTGGTGAAACATTGCACCCTGTTTACGGTGAGATCGCCGGCAAGCTGTTAGGGCGCCTTGTCGGCGGCCTCTGAGGCCCCGGTTCTTGCCATGAGCCGGGGCCTCTTTTTCCCGCCGACGACACGCGCAGTCCGTGGCGCGTTCCTCGCCGAGAGACGAAGCGGCCATCATTCTTCGCCCTCGAGAGGAAATCGCGATCATGAGCGACGGAAAGGAAGCGGCGCTTGCGGGCGTTGCAGAGACGGCCGGCGGCGAGCTGATCGACATCACGCTTTCGACCAACGTGATTATCGACGGAAAGACGCATCCCGCCGGCTCGACCATCCATGTCACCGGGGCTGGATACAACGCGCTTCGCGAGGCGGGCGCGATACCGCATGCCGGCGATCGACAGCGCGGCGCGGCCGAATAGGCGACCGTTCGAAGCCCTCTGAAACCAGCCAAAAAGTTACATCGAGAGGAATACCATGGCCCCGTTGCGCCCCTTCACCGTCAATCCTGTCCTCACCGGCATCGCCATTGCCTATGTCAACCCCGACGTCGCGCTGATCGCCGACGAGGCGCTTCCGCGCGTCGAGGTCGGCGGCGAGGTTTTCAAATGGACGGAATATCCGGTTCACGAAGCCTTCACGGCGCCGGACACGCGCGTCGGCCGCAAGGGCCGTGTGCCGGAGGTCGAATTTTCGGGAACCGAGCGCGATGGCTCGGTCGAGACCTTCGGCCTTCAGGACGGCATCCCCAACAGCGATATAGAGGCGGCCAAGGCGCAGCGCGACAAAGGCCTCTCGAGCTATGATCCGCTCGCCCATGCGACGACATGGCTCTCGCATCTGCTGCGCGTCGACCGAGAGACGCGCGTCGCCGCCGCGGTTCAAAACCCCGACAATTATCTTCCCGCCAATGTGACGAACATCGTCACGGCGGCCGACCGTTTCGACGACGCGAACAGCGACCCGGAAGCTATTCTCGACGCCGCCTTCGCCGCCCCGCTCGTCTTCCGGCCGAACACGGTCACAATGTCCGAAGCCGTCTGGAACGTGCTGCGCAAGCATCCCCAGCTCGTCAAGTCCGTCAAGGGCACGACGACGGGCGCCGGCAAGATCGCGCGTGCGGAGTTCATCGAATATTTCGAGATCAAGAAGCTCTTGATCGGCGCCGGCTATGTGAATGCTGCGCGGGCCGGCCAGCCCACGGACCTGCGTCAGATATGGGGCAAGGATATCAGCCTCACCTATCTCGACTCCTTGGCGCGGCCGGGGACGGGCGGCGTGACCTGGGGATTTTCGCCGAGCTTCGGGGCGCGCATCGCCGGGACGATCGAAGACGCGAGCATCGGCCTTCATGGCGGGCAAGTCGTTCGCGTCGGCGAGATGATCAAGGAGTTCGTCGTCGCCAAGGCGGCCGGCGCGCTCATCCGGAACGCGATTTCCTAAAAGGACAGCGAGCGCGATGAAATGTCCGAAGTGCAAGACGGTCATTCCGCGCGCTCGCCCTGTCCTGCGCCCATCCGAGAGAAAGCTCTCCGGAGTTCTTCAACTCTTCGCGGATGCGATCGGCGTCGAGGCGGCGCTCGCCATAGCTCGGGAGTATGGCGGACAGAAACGCTATTTTCCCTCTCGAAAATACATCGAGGCCGGCCATCCTTCATGGCTTGTCGACGTGATCGGGCGAGAAAAGGCGGCCCAGCTCGGCGATGCGATAGGCGGAGAGGAATTCAACATCCCTCGCGGGCCGGAACGCGGCGCATCGAGGTATCTCAAGGTCAAGGAAGCCCACGAACTCGGATTTTCAACAAGCGAGATTGCGGCCTTGCTCGGAATGCATAGGCGGACAGCGTTCTACTATATCTCCGCCATTCACCAGGAAAAGGCCGCGAAGCAACAGCCCGCCGACCAAGAGAAGGGGCAATCACAATGACCGCTCACGCTGAACGCCTCGCATCCTTTTCCGTCGTCGCGCCGCTCCCCGAGAGCGCGGCGGAACCGCCGGAATGGATCACGATTTTTCCCGCGCTCGGCGACGTCAAGACGCGCGACAACCGTTCCTATTCCGTCGACGGCGCGGCCCTCATTCGCGCTTTCGAGGCGAGCAAGCTGGACATTCCGATCGACATCAATCATGCGACGGACAATGCCGCGGCGCGCGGCGAGCGGTCGGACGCCGTGGGCTGGATTTCGGGCCTGCGCATCGAAGGCGGCGCGTTGCAGGGCAAGGTCGAGTGGCTGGACGAAGGCCGCAATCTTTTGGCGAAGCGCGCCTATCGCTATGTGTCGCCTTCCTTCATGCACACACCGGACGGCCGCGCGACATGGGTGAAGGCCGTGTCGCTGGTGAATGCTCCGGCGCTCGCCAATCAGCCCGCGCTCGCCGCAGCCGGCGAGCCGGTTCAAGACCAGGTCATTTATCGCGTTGTTTCCACGTCGCTGCGGCAGACGTCTCCCGCGCCGGATTGGGTTGTCGTCTTTCCAGCGGTCGGCTTCGTCGAGACGGCCGGCGGCCTGATCTTCTATATCGACGCCGAGGCGATCCTCGAGGATTTCGCGACGGCGACAAAGGAGACGGACGAAGGCTTCCGGCAATTCCCCGTGAATGTCGATCATCGTCCGGACGAGGCCGCCGACAGCGGCAAAGACATCACCTCGCCGCCGGTCGGCGAAATCCGCGAGCTGCGGATCGAAGCCGGGAGATTGGAGGCGCGCGTCGAATGGACAGGCGACGCCGAAAACATCTTGAAGCCCGGAACCTATTCAGCAACGTCGCCAGCCTTCTTTTACGAGGCGTCGGGCAAGGTGAAGCGGCTCAAATCCGTTTCCCTCGTCCGTTCTGTCCGCCCCTTCGCGAAGGCGCGCGCCGTCGGAAACGACGTCTCGCGCGTGGAAGCGGACAGCTTTTCGGCGCGGCCGGCTTCCGTCGAGAATGCGACCTCCTCTTTCGAGGCGAGCGTGCGGCTCGGCAATCTCGTTTCGCAGACGGCGAAGACGCTCATGTCCGAACATGAGGCCGCCGGTCTCTCTCTCACTATCGTCGACGCTTTGACGATGGCGGCGACGAGGCACGCGCCGCCGAGCGCCGGCTCCGCCTCGGCGAGCCATTCGCCGGCCGCCACGCTCGCGCGCCTCGACGCGACATCGCCGGAAGGTCTCGCGCAGACGGGCCGCAAGATCGCGGATTTGGCGAGCTCGCTCGTCGCGCAGGCGAAGCGCGCGGGCGCGACGCTGTCCTTTCTGGACGCCGTGTCGCAGGCCACGGCGCAGCTCGGCCTTTCCAGCGACGCCGAAGGGAAGGAGAGCGCGTCTCCCGCATTGGCCGGCGGCGGCGATGCGACCGCGGCGCTGTCCGTTCGCGATGTGAACGCGCGCATTCGCGCGGCGAACGCACTGGTGGCCGAACACGCCGCCGCAGGCCAGCCCTTGACGATCGTTCAAGCCTTCGAACGATTGGCTGCGGAAGCGAGCGGCTCGGATGCGCGCTCGCAGGCGCAGCGAGCCGGCGAGCCCTCCATTCTCGACGCGCAGAGCATCGTTCGGCGCGCGAACAGACTCGTGGCCGAGCATCGCGCGGCCGGCCTTTCTCTGAGCTTCGTCGAGGCGGTCGAGCGGACCGCGAATTCTTGAACCGGCGCGCCGCGCGGGAGATTTCGACATGACAGACCTCGACGTCCGCGTCCGTCTGCAATTGCAGAACCTTCTCTCGAAAGAGGCGAAGGTCGCCGCCAAGGATGTGGCGTCGATCGGCTCGGCCGCGGGCAAGATCAACGGCAAGGCGACGGGGAAATTCGCCGCCGAGCTCGGCAAGGCCTGGACGGCTTCCGCCAAGCTCGGCGGCTCGCTCGACAAGACCGCGAGCGCCGCCAAAAAGGCCGGAGACGGCGTCGCCAAGATCGGCCAGGGCGCGAAGGGCGTCGACGAGACGCGGCGCAAGATCGACCAGCTCACGAAATCCAATATCGCGCTGGCGACGAGCCAAAAGAAGATCGCGTCGGCGGCGATGATCGGCGGAATGAGCCGCCACGGCGGCGGCGCGCTATTGGCCGGAGCGACCGGCGTCGCGATCGGCCGCAAAATGGCCAAGACGGGCAAGAGCGCGCATCGCGAGGCCTTGCTCGAGGCCGCGTCGCGTGTTTCGCCCAATGGCTATTTGCTCGGCGCAGGCGGCGCCGTCGTCGCCGGAGCCGCTATCGGAGGCACGGCGGCAGGGCTCGCCGCGATCGGCGGCCTCGCGACGAAAGAGGCCATCGATCGCAACAAGGCGAATGCGAGCGTGCTGAAGAAGGTCGACCTCGATCCCGGCGCAACATTCGCCGACCTCGAGAAGAAAATCGGTAAGGTGTCTCGCGGCATTGGAATGTCCTATTCGGAGGCGGCCGAAATCTTCGCGCAGGGCGGACAGGGCAACGTCGCTTACAAAGACCTCGAGGGCTTCGCCATGCTCGGCGCGAAGGTCTCGACCGCGTGGGACGTCGGCGCGCGCGAAGCCGCGCAAATGCTGACCGAGGTCAAGGCGCAAACCGGCTGGACGATCCCCGCGCTCGAAAAATTCGCCGACAAGATCAACGGACTCGGCGACGTTTCCGCAGCGGCGGAACGGGACATCGCCAAAATGTGGCAGCGCGCGTCCGCCGGCGCCGAGACGGCGGGCGTTTCCTACGACGACTCGCTGTCGGCTATGACCGCGCTGCGCTCGGTCGGAATGCAAGACGAGGTCGCGTCGCGCTTTTTCGGTCAAATCGCATCGCGTCTGCGCACGGCGGCGAGCTTGAAGGACGGGGCGCAGGATGCGTTCAAGACGCTCGGCCTCACGGCGAAGCAGCTCGAGCGCGGAATGCAGAAAGACGCCCTCGGGACGATGATCGATTTCCTCGAGCGCCTCGAGAAGAGCAAGGACGCTGTCCGTGTCGCAAAGGGCGTGGGCGGTCAGGAATGGTTCGATGAAATCCTTCTGTTCAAGAAGTCTCTGCCCGAGCTGAAGCGGCTGCGCGATTACCTCGCCAGCGGCGCTTGGGAAAACTCTATGAAGAAGGCGCTCGACACGGACCTCAACACGACGGCGAAGAAGCTCGAGCGGGCTTACCAGTCCATGTTGCATATCGCCGCCGAGGCCGCGAAACCGGTTCTTCCCTATATCGACCATGTCGCCGACAAATGGGTGGCGGCCAGCCAGCGCATGGATAAGGCCGCGCAGGCCTCCGCCATTCTCGCCAAGGGCGTGAACGACAAGCTGTCGGACGAAGAGGCCCAGCGGCTGGCGTCGGACCCGGCCCTCGTCTCGCGCATCGCCGCGCAGCGCGAAGCCGAGCGGCAAGAATTGGCGGCGGCGCGCTACAAGCGCGACAAGGTGTCCGTCCAGCTCTCGAGCGCCCGCGCGGCCGGATCGGGGAGCTTGGCGGACACGCAACCGATGGCCGCCGAGCTGCGGCGCCTCGACGCGCAGATCGCCTATTTGCAGCGGCGCGTCGAAGTCGCCAAGGAGCCGCCGCCCCAGTCTACCGGGCCGCGCAAGGAAGGTCTGCGCGGCGCGTTCGGCCGCGCCAATCCGAAGCTGACCGAAGAGCTGCTCGGGAAGGTCAAGGCGCTCGACGTCGCGATGAAGACGCGCGACCTGTTCCCGAACAGCGAGGAGGCGCGCCAGAAGGCGCAGAAGCTCGTCGAAGAGCTGACGGCGATTTTCCAGCGCGCCGACCTCACGCCGGAGGCGCGCAAGCTCATAGACACCTATGCGGCCGGCATAGCCTCGCAGGGCGGCCGAGTGGACGCCGAGGCGCAGGCCATTCGGGCGCGAATTCAGCAAATCCTCGGCGCGCCGATCGTCGTCAAGATCGAGCCGCGCCTCTCCGGCGCGCGCGGCGTCCGCGGCTCGACCGGCCCGGCCGGCGGCGCCACGGGCGGCGCGATCGGCGGCGGCGGCAGCGGTGGAGGCGGAGCGACGCCGAAGAAGACGTCCGGCCGAAGCGACGTCCACATGCATGTTGCGCAGATGAACTTCCACGGCGTCCAGAATGTGCAGTCCATGCAACGGCAGGTGGTCGCGGCCCTCGACCGGCGCGCCCGCGGCGGCCGAGACGGCGCGCTTCACGATATCGACGTCGGGTGAGAGAAATGGCCTCCGAAACGGGCGTCAAGATCGTCGTCGAGGTGAAAGACCTTCAGAAGGTCAAAGATTTTGTGTCGCGCCTCGCGGAGTTCGACGAGCATGATCTCGTGACGAACATCCTCAGTCTTGGCGAGAACCAGACGCGCAAGCGCATTCTCGCGGGCGGGCCGGCTCCCGACGGGACGCTCTGGCCTCCGAACCGCGAAGGCACTCCTACGCTCCATCCGACCGGAGACAATCTTCTCGGCTCGCTCGCCTGGACGTCTCACGGCTCGGCTGGCGAATGGGGGGCGAGCTTCCCCTTTGCCCACATCCATCAAGAGGGGGCCGTGATCTCTCCGAAAAATGCCAAGCTTCTGGCCTTCCCGGTGAAAGGCAAGATGGCTTTCGCCCACAAGGTCACGATCCCGAAACGCGAGTTTCTCGGCGTCTCGGCCGAAGACGCCAAGGAAATCGACGCCCTGGTGACAGACTTTCTTGGTGAGCTATTGAAGTGAGTGGCCTTCGCGGGCGCTGCGGACGATATCGGCGGGTTTGCCGCGCGGCGCGGCAAACCGCCTTCGGCCACGGTTCGAGGGCCGTTCGACGGGGTATTGAACGGGGATTGAAAATGTCTCGAGAGAGCGATCGGAAAAGCGCCCTTCCCCTCGGCCCGGCGACGGTCGAGGGCGTCGAAGTCGTGACTATCCCGCTGACCGAATACGCCGATTTGCTCTCGGCCCGCCGCCAGCTCGCCAAACTCAGGCCGGCCGGACGGCGGCCTCGTAAACCTCGCCTTCCAGCGCCACCGACGTCTCCGATCGACGCGGACCCGGAAATCTCCGCCTTCCTTGCGGCCCGGCTGGGGAAGATGACGCAAAAGGCTATTCTCGCCACCTGCATCGCGGAGTTCGGCCCGCGCCGCGCCCCGACCAAGTCGTCAATCCACCGCTTCTACCAGCGCCATTTTCTGCCCCAAGCCGCCCGACCCGTGAAGGCTCCGGCGATACCGCAGGATTTAACGTAATTCCCGCTAATCCCGGAAATGGTCGACAAATAGCTCTGTCTACCGACGATTAGCGATAGCTAGTCCACTGTCGTCTTCACCGCAGCGAAGAACACGCCCAGGCTAATTCGCCGTCCTCGGACGGCTCAGCGCATAAGCCAAAAGGCCGACGCCGATCAGCATGGCGGCGGCAATCGCCGAGGCCGGCCGCATGATCAGAGCGGAGACCATGATGCCTGTCGTCGTCGTCAGAAACACGATGGCGGCGCATAGCTCGGGAAGCTTCCCCGGCGCGAGGCCATGGCGCATTGCTTGTCGAAGCCATCCGATGACGACAGCTCCTGCCGAAAGACTCAGCGTGACGCCGGCGAATTCCAGGAGATCGCGAAGTCCTGCGCTCCAAATGACGATGAGGCTGAACGCCGTCTGCGCCAGTATGGCAAAACGCGGATGATCGCCATGCAGTCGGCCGAATGCGGCCGGAAGCGCGCCGTCCCGCGCCATTCTCGCATAGACGCGCGGTCCGCTCAGCAGCATGGACGACGCCGAGGTGACGAGCGCGAGCGCAATGAGCGCGCTCAGAGCCAGCTCCGCGCGCGGACCGCCGATCGCCAACGCCGCGAGCGCGCCGGATTCCGCGACGCCGCGGATTTGTCCCGGAGGCGCGCCATAGAGGATCACCGCGCTCACGCCGAGGTAGAGTCCGATGACGAGAAGCGTCCCCGAATAGAGCGCGCGTTCCACCGTGCGGCCGCCGCCGGCGATATCTCCCGTGACATAGACCGCGGCGTTCCAGCCCGAATAGGCATAGGATATCCACACGAGCGATCCGGCGAAGGCCAGAGGCTGAAAGGCTTCGAGCGAAAGCGGCGGCGCGGCCGCGATCGCCGCGCCCGCCGTGGGGGCGCCGAAAGCGATGAACGCGACGATCGCGCCGACCTTGATCAGGACCGCGAAATTTTGCAATGCGACGCCCTTGGCGGGCGCGCCGGCGTGGAGCAGGCCGAGGCAGATCACGATGAGCGTGGCGACCCATGGCGTCGCCGCGCCGGGACCGCCGGCGCGCGCCAGATAGAGCTGCGCGCCGAGAGCGGCCGCGGCGATCGGCGTGGTGAATCCCGCGACGAGGGAAATCCATCCCGCCACAGAGCCCAGCGCAGGATGCAGAGTATTTCGCAGGAAGACGTATTCGCCGCCCGACTCGGGATATTTGGCGGCGAGATCGGAGTAGACCACGACGCCGGCGAGCGCATAGACGCCGCCCATCAGCCAGGAGAGCATGACGAAAGCCGGCTCTCCGAGATCCGCCAGAGCGAAGCCGGAGGTCGTGAAGACCCCCGTTCCGACAGTGTTGGCGATGACCAGCGCGACCGCGCCGGAAAAGCCCAGCAGCTTGCGCTCCGGCCGTCCCCGCTCGCCGCCGGGCGCGCGGCCCTCGGCGGCGGGCTCGAAAGGCGCGCCCATCAGTCGCGCTTCTGATAGACGAGGAAATATTGCCGCGGCAGGAAATCGTGCTTCTCGACCAGAGAATAGCCGGCGGCTTCCAGTTCCTTCGTCACTTGCTCGGGCGGTATTCGGTGTTCCACGGGCGGGCCGTCCGGCGAGGCTGCCTTGAAGTCGACGATCGCCAGTCGTCCCTTCGGCCGCAGCGACGATTTGAGCGCAGAGAAATATTGCGTGCGATTTCCGATGTGATGATAGGTGTCGACGACGAGAGCGAGATCGACGGGCTCGGGAAGATTGGCCTTGTCCGCACTCGATTGTACGGGCGTGAGATTGGCGAGGCGCTCGCGCTTGGCCCGCTCGCCGAGATAGGTCACCATATCGGGCTCGACATCGGCGGAATAGAGCTTGCCGTTCGGAATGCGCTTGGCGATTCTGACGCTGAAATAGCCGGTGCCGGCTCCGATATCCGCCACGCGCGCGGCGCGGTCGAGATGCAGCGCGTCGACGACCTTCTCCGGCTTCTGCCAGGCGTCGCGCTCTGGATCGTCGAATTTTTTCGCCCATTTGGCCGCATCGTCGAAGCGCTTGTGAAACGCCCCGTCGGACGAGGGGCCGGCGTGGTCGCCGTGATGGCCGCCGCCCTTGCCGTCATGCTCCATGGGCGCGGCGGTCTGCGCGAGCGAGAGATGCCCGACAGAGCCGAAAAGGATCAGCGTGAGAGCGGCGACCGCCGCTCGAATGGGCTTTTTCATTTTTGTTCCCTTTGAGATCATGGGTCGTCTGGTTGCAACAGAACGAGGAGCGATGAGTTGCGCGCGTTAGGCGAGGCCGCGCAGAGCGATCCTCGACCTCGCACCTGCATAGATGTCGCCCGCTCGCGGGACACGCAGCGTCATTTTGTCTCGTGGAAGCGGCGACGCTGCATTTCCGTCAGGCCGGTCGTCGCGCCCTTCGATCCCTCGCCGAACTCATGCTCGCCGCCGCCTGGCGACGTCGAGCTCACGCCGTGTTTCGTCAAAAACCGAAATTCAACGCCGTGTTGAGCTCCCATTGTTGCCCGATCTGTGGGCCGTTCAATCGTTGATAGACGGGAGCGCCCGCCTCGACCGCGATCCGGACCGGCTTCATGCCTTCCGACTTCAGGAGATATTCGAAGCCTCCGAGAAGCTTGACGCGCTCGCCGCCCTGATAGTCGGGAACGGTTCCTTGCTGCGCGCCCCAGATCAGCACATCGTGACCATAGATGCGGTCCCATACCGTGGCGGCGACGCGGCCCGTCGCTGCGAGACCCTGCACGATGTCGTAAGCGCCCCACGCCGAGATCTCGTTCGACAATCCCCTGAGATAGCCGGACTGATTTTCGCCGAGCGCGGCGCGTCCCCGATAGACGAGGCCCCATGACCAAGCGTCGAGCTTTCCCCTGTAGGTGAAGCCGAACAATCCGTCATAGGTTCCCGTTCCGAGCTGCAATCCGTAATAGGCGCGCTTCTGGAAGAACACTCCCGAGGGATGCATATGAATGATCTCCTCGGAAATGCTTCCGGTCGGCAGGCTTAGGCCGAGGTTCACATGTAGATGGTGAATGTCGTCCTGGTAGAGGCGGACGAGTCCCTGGACCATCGTGTCGCCCCAGCCCTGGGTCGCGGAATTGGTCGGGCCGAGTGGAATCGATCCATTCGGTCCCTTGAAAACTGTCATGCTCATGTTTCTGTCGGACAGAGATCCCATGATCATGACATTGAACCAGTCCGTCACTCCGAACATTCCATGGAACATATGCATCTGCATTTTCATATTGTCGGGAGCGTTTCGTAGCGTTCGCGTCGGATTGGCCGCGAAGAAGTTCGGCAAAGCGAAGACGCTATTGGGAACCCAGGGAATCTGCGTCACCTGATAGGGCGCGATCTTCGTGGTTCCGATGTAATCATCCCGCATGACGGAATAGCTCGGCGTATAGGCGAAGCGCGCCTCTCCGGCGCCGACCATATGCGCGCCGTAGACGCCCGCCGGCACGACCGTATGGACATTGCCCTTATGCTCCCCGCCATGTCCCTCCTTCGCGCCGCCAGCTACTTTGTGTCCGCCGGCCGAGGCGCCGGCGACATGACTCGCGCCTTTGCTTTTTCCGCCATGCATGCCGCCCGCGCCATGATGTCCCGAACGAGCGCCGGCGCCCGCATGACTCTCGCCGCCTTTCTGCATTCCTTCGGTATCGCCGTCGCGCGCATCGGAGGCGTCGCGGTCGCCCGTTGCGTCATGCGCTCCGCCCGCGTCGCCGCCTCCATGTCCGGCGGCGGCGACATTCGAAACGAAATGGTAGTTGATGCCGATGCGGGCGATGCTTCCACTCATGCGCGGCGATGAGACGACCGAACTGGTCCAGTCCGCGGGGACCCCATTGGCGCCGCCGAACGCATTCGCGAGGAGTGGATAGGCTTCCGACGCGGTGCGGACTTTTCCGCCACCCAGGGAGAAATAGAGATATTCCGCCTTGAGGCTCCAATCGGGCATGAACATCCATTCGACGCCGGCACCGGCAGTCCAGCCGGTTTGCGGAGTCAGATTGGCGAGATTGCCGATCGCATTCTGTATGGGGAGGCCAGCAGCATTGGCGTAGAGAGACGACAATGCGAGCTTGTTCTCGACTACTCCGAAAGCGAAGCCGCCCGTGGCGTAGACGAATAAGGTCGGATCCGTGAGATAGCCGAGACGCGCGCGAACCGTGCCGAGATATTGCAACGAAGACGATCCGCTCGCGGAATTGACGAGGCTGTCGCCATTGGCGAGCAAGTTGCGCGAGAAGGTCGCGAGGCTGCCGCTGCGGCCTCCGACGGCGAGCCCCTGGAAATCGGCTTCGACGCCGGCGATGATCCGGCCGAGATATTCGCTTCGATAATTGTAGCCGATCTGAAAACCGCCGAGGAAGCCGCCTTCGTCGCCACCGGCCAACGCCCCATTCTGCGTCGCCCAGAATGGCGCGCGCGCCTGCCACATCGCCGGATCGGTGAGGAATTTTCCTGTGACCGCCGGAGCGGTCGTATAGACGATCGGACCGGCGCTCGCCGCGACGCCCCCTATATCGAGGCCTCCATAGAAGCCCTCCCATTTCGGAAGCGGGAGAATTGGCGTGACCTCACGCAATGGAAGATCGGCCGCGAGCGCGGCGCCGACCGCGAACGCCGAAGCGCTCGTCGACAAAAGAAAAAGCAATCTCATTGTTTCATGCCTCGAATAAAAAAAGTCGAATTCTCGAATGAATCGGACAGGCCCGATGAAATCGAGCCGACGGTCGAAATCGTTCGGAGGACAGACACGCGTCGGCGCGTCATCTTCAGCAGGCTGTGAATCGTCTGAAGATCAGATGCGCGGCGGCGCTCGCGACGACCAGGATGTAATCCAACCCGATGGTCGCTCTGAAGTGACGCGAGCCAGGAAAAAGACCATCGACGCGGTGGAATCCGCCGGGATGAATCGAAGCATGGCCCCCGTGTCGGGGATGGCGTCGGCCGTCGCGTCACGCGCTCCGGCGTTGCAGAGAATGCAGCAGACCGAATGATCTCCGCGCTCGTCGGTCGGGGCTTTGTCGGCGCTCTGCGTCCCGCAAGCCGCGACGATCGGCGGCGATGACGCGCCGAGCTGGTCGCCGCCGACGACATGCATGACGAATGCAGGAGAAAGGGCAAGAAACAAGCTTTTGATCACGAACAGGCAGACGATCGAGCCCGCGAATGTTCCGCGAGCGCGCCATCGTCGTCCTGTCCGCAGTAAAGCCATCTGAGAATCCGTAATAATGTCGTCTCAGACATCATCACGACCCGACAGAAGCGCGTCAATCAGCGCGAGCCCGGAGCACCTTGTTGAAAATCAACGCCATCAGAGCCGAAACACTCCGTCCGAGTGACGCGGGACGCCGAATTCCATACCCTCGTCCGATTGCAGGAGAGGCGCTGTCTCACCGAGAGCAGACGCGAAAGGCGAGAGTCACGCTCGCCGAAGGGATGTGACGGCCTCGAGCCGAAGCGATTCGGGGGATGGCAATTTCGCTGCTACGGCGGCCGCCGATCCTCCCCTCGTCTGGGACGCTTCGACGAGGCTAGCCGAGAATAGCGGCGACGCCCCAGCGGGGCGGATCTCTATGTCTTTGCTATTGTGGTGAGCGCGATGGGACTCGAACCCATGACCCTCTGATTAAAAGTCTCATGGACCAGAATTTTCGATTGTTTACCATGATCGCCGGTCATTCCAAAAGCCTTTGAAAATCAGCATTTCGAGATTTACTATGTTGCCTCGTGATTACCGCTGTTCGCTGTTTGGTGGCGACACGGTGGCGACACGGGGCGCGGAAGCGCCGCCCTACACGGCGAGGCCCGAATGCCAGCTTTCAAGATCACCAAGCGCTCGGTCGAGGCCCTTCAGGCGGGCGAGCGTCCGTTCATCGCGTTCGATTCCGACCTCGCCGGCTTCGGCGTGCGCGTCATGCCGAGCGGCGTCATGTCCTATATCGTCGAGTATCGACCCCACGGCGGGGGCCGCAGCGTCGCCAAGCGGCGCATCACCATAGGCAAGGTCGGGACGCTCACGCCGGAACAGGCTCGCAAGGCCGCGGCCGATATGCTGGCGCAAGTTCGGCTCGGCGCGGACCCTGCCGCCGATAAGGCCAGCCAACGGCAAGCGGCAACCGTCGCCGAGCTGGTGGAGGCGTTCAGGGCCGAGCATGTGGAGGGCAAGCTCAAAGCGTCGAGCGGCCGTTCGTATCGTGCTGGTCTCGACGCGCTGAAGGCCGCGCACGGCTCTCTGAAGGCCGAAGCCCTCACGCGCGGCCAAGTCGCCGCTCTTCATCTGAAGATGCGCGAGAGCCCCTATGCCGCGAATCGCGCGCTCGCCACATGGTCGAAGATGTTCGCATGGGGAATGAAGCGCAGCCTCATTCGCAAGGGCGAGAACCCGGCTCGGGAAATCGACCGCTACCGGGAGGACAAGCGAGAGCGCTTCCTCACGACGGAAGAGCTGGCGCGCCTCGGCGACGCCCTACGGGAGGCCGAGACGATCGGGCTCGTCTATCAGGTCGACGAATCGAAGCCGAAGGCCAAGCACGCCCCCAAGGCCGAGAACCGGCGCGTGAAGCTCGACCCCTTCGCTGTGGCCGCGATTCGCCTCTTGATCCTCACGGGAGCCCGCCTACGGGAGGTCCTGGACGCCCAATGGTCGCAGGTCGACCTCGAGCGCGGCATTCTCTTCTTGGAGGACAGCAAGACCGGCCGGAAGCCGGTCTATCTCTCGGCGGCCGCCCAAGAAGTGCTGGCCGCCCTGCCCCGGATCGAAGGCAACCGCTTCATCATCGCCGGCCATGGTCCGCGAAAAAAGCAGGAAGCCGAGAAAGGGGGCAAGGGCTCGCAAGCGGACGCGCCGCAGGGCTCGCCGCGGGCCGACCTCAAGAAGCCATGGGCGGCCGTCTGCCGGGCCGCAGGACTTGACGGCGTGCGGTTGCACGACCTGCGGCATTCCTTCGCCAGTTTCGGCGCTGGCGCGTCTCTCGGCCTGCCGATCATCGGCAAGCTCTTGGGCCACACACAGGCCGCGACGACCGCTCGCTATGCCCACCTGGACGCGGACCCGTTGCGCCGCGCCGTCGACACGATCGGCTCGACGATCGTCGCCGCAATGGACGGCCGCAAGGGCGGCGAAGTCGTGCCGATGAAGAAGGCCGCGAAATAGCGCTGCGCTCACTGCGCCAGTGTGTTCGAATTCGTTTGGAGCGACTATGGACGAACCTATCAAGCTCGGATGGTGTCTTGAAGACAAGCGGCTCGAAGACGGCACATGGATTACCGAGGCCGCGCAAGCTGCATGGGATGGTCTAAGCGCTTCCGAGAAATGGCGCTCTATCTGGTTTACGTTCATTCATGAAAAAGACCCGGATCGTGGAATCGAATTGATAAAGCAGCTTTTGCGCGATGATGACGAGTCAACGCCATTAGAAGGAAAGCGCCTCTTGGCCGAGCTGTTGGATTCGAAACACGATCTCTTGGACAGAATCCTCATTGTTCGAGAACGAGAAACCGGATCACTGCACCAGGGGTCTTTGAAAAAAGCGCACGCGGTCTTGAGCGAAATCGAAAGGACCGGATGCAGCAAGACCGCCGCGGCGAGAAAGCTCTTCGGAGACGGCTATCGGGCGGCTCTTAGAAGCGTCGAATCATTCGAGCGCGCGTTTCGAGGACGCAAACCGTGGGCCCCCTGGGGCGACCCGTGACGAATCTGGAACCAAGATTGGCGTAGACGAAGGACACTTCACGGGGCTTTCCTGAGTTCGCTGATTTTTTCTCCACATCGAAAAGGAGAGCCCGAGTGTCGGACTGTTTTCTTACCCGCAAAGAGGCCGGCGACTATATGTCGGCGACTTACCGCTTCGGAGCCGCGAAGTCTCTCGCCAAGGCAGTCGTAACCGGAAACGGGCCGCCCTATCGAAAAGCTGGCCGCCGCGTTCTCTATCGGCGCGAAGACCTGGACGCGTGGGCGGCGTCGAAGATCGGCGCGCCGCGCACGTCGACCTCGGAACCGCATACGCCAGCGCGCGAGCGTCGCGCCGTCGTCTGATTTAACCCGCGCCCACTGCCGCAATGTGTGAAGGAGTGAAAACATGCAGACGAATTTCCAGACGATCGAAGATCGCTTCGACGTTCTCGACCGCGCATATATGAAGCTGTCGGCCGGCGAACAGAAAGGGCCGATGCGCCCCATATGGGAAAAAGGCCTGTTCTCTGCCGAGGATAGATTCCGCAAGCTCTATCCCGATGCGCCGGACGACTGCTTCGTCGCCGCGTGGGATGAAGTCCGCATTTTGCAGGCCATCGCCGATGAGCACGGCGACGACGTGGTCTCGACGATTTTCGGCGGCGACGGCGAGCGCTCGCTCACAGAGAGCACGGCCGGCGTGTTGCGGGCGATCGTCGCCAAATGGGGCGAACAGCTCGTCTTCGCTCTTTTCGCCGCAATCCGCGAGCGCGCGAGCGCTACGGCGCACTGACGACACGCCGACTCTTTCGATCGCCGCGCGCAATCGTGCGGCGATCAAACATAAATCGAAATAGCGCGTCCCGAGTGGAGCGCAAACACTTCAATCGCCAATGCTGCACGTTTTCGAGTCGCCGATCCTTTCGGCGACGCTGGCGACGTGCGCGCTTCTCACGACACTGGAAAGGACAGTCGGATGAATGTAAGCATCCGGCGTGGGCCGCAGGCGATGGGCTGAAGCGTCAGGCGCCAGCGCGCGACTTCAGGTCTTTGTGGATTTCGATGAGCTCGACGAGAGTTTCGATGCCGAAGTCGGTGAATGCGAGAACGCCGTCGTCTCCGATGCCGTAGACCCAGATGACGCCGTCCTCGGTGTCCATTTCGAGAGCGACGTCGTGGATGAAGTCGACGCTCTCGCCGAGGCGCTCTGCGACGCGTTCGACGGTCGTGACATGATCGACCTTGTTGACGTGCATGCTCAGGCCGCCAGCGCCGATGCGCGCGGAGCCGACGCTCGCCAGTTCCACGGCAGCAATTCATCGAGCCGATGCGCGGGGTGGGCGGCGATGCGGGCGAGAACGTCGGCGAGCCAGGCCTGCGGATCGACGCCGTTCATCTTCGCGCTCACGATCAGGCTGTACATCGCTGCGGCACGCTGGCCGCCGCGGTCGGAGCCGCAGAACAACCAGCTTTTTCTGCCAAGGGCGATGCCGCGCAGTCCGCGCTCGGCGGCATTGTTCGACAGGCACACGCGCCCATCCTCGAGGAACAGCGTGAAGGCCGGCCACCTCTTCAGCATGTAATGGATCGCCTTGGCGAGATCGTGCCCACGCGAGAGTTTGGCGAGCTGTTCGCGCAGATAGTTTTCCAGCGCGTCGACGAGCGGGCGGCTCGACGCCTGCCGGACGGCGAGACGTTCTTTTGCGCTCTTGCCGTTGATCGACCGCTCGATCGCAAACAGCGCGTCGATCCGGCGAACGATTTCGATGGCGATGGGCGAGAGCGGAATCTCTTTCTTCCCCGCCGCCTTGCGCCGCGCATTCTCGTCGATGTCCGCCATTGCGAAGAACGGGCGCCGCGCATGGACCCAGCACGCGGCCTCGCAGATCGCGCCGGGCTCGCGCCCCGGCAGATACAGCTTGCCGTAGCCGTCATAGGCGTCCGCTTGCAGGATGCCGGACCAGTTCGCCAGATGGCCCTGCGGATGTTCGCCGCGCCGATCGCGCGAGTAATAGAACATCGCCGCCGGCGGCCCGGCGCCGCCGAAGGGCGCGTCGTCGCGCACATAGACCCAGCAGCGGCCTGTGTCGGTCTTGCCCTTGGCCAGCACGGGAACCGTGGTGTCGTCCCCGTGCAGCCGCTCGGCTGCGAGGACATGCGCCTCGACGAGACGCCGCAGCGGATCGAGTGCGGCGCAGATGGAGCCGACGGCGTCGGCCATGGTCGACAAGGCGATCGGCGCGCCTTCGAGAGCATAGCGCTCGGACTGGCGGTTGAGCGGCTGATGCTGGCCGAACTTCTCGAAAGCGATCATCGCCAGCAGGCTCGGCCCCGCCCAGCCGCGCGCGACGACATGGAACGGCGCCGGCGCCTGGGTGATCTTCTCGCAGTCCCGGCAGGTGAACTTCTCCCGCACGGTCTCGATGACCTTCCATTGGCGCGGCGTCGTCTCCAGCGTCCGCGTCACATCCTCGCCGAGCTTGCGCAGGCGCGAACCGCCGCAGCAGCCGCAGGCCTTCGGCGCCTCGGTCACCACGCGCTCGCGCGGCAGGTGGTCAGGAAAGGTGTTGCGCTCCGGCCGCTTGCGCTGGAAGCCGGCGACCGTGGTCGTTCTGGCGACCGCTTGTTCTGCGGCGAGCTCGTCTTCCGTCGCGTTCGCTTCCAGCTCTTCGAGCTCCAGCGACAACTGATCGAGCAGCCGCGCCGAGCGCTCCGACTTCTGCCCATAGATCTGCCGCTGCAATTTGGCGATCTGGAGCTTTTGCGCGGCGATCAGCGCCATGTCTTCCGACGCCTTGGCGAGCGCGACGGCGAGTTGCGCTTTCAGCACGACGTTTTCGTCGAGAAGGGCTCGGGCGGCGGCGTCCATGAGGCGAAGTGAATCACAAAACGCGCGATTTGTGGCGCCCCAAAATGCAGCCGACCCCAGCTTTTTCGGCCTCACCCGGCGCTTTGCGGCCTCCAGGTGAGTTGCGGATTCCGCCAATCGATCCCCTCGAGCATATAGGCCATCTGCCCGGCCGAGATCGACACGGCGCCCGCGTTCGCCGAGGGCCAGATGAACTTTCCGCGGTCGAGCCGCTTGGCGTAAAGCGACAGGCCGACCCCGTCGTGCCAGAGGATTTTCGCGAGATCGCCGCGGCGCCCGCGGAAAATGTAAAGGTCGCCCGCGTGCGGGTCGCGTTTCAACTGCTCCTGCACCTGAAGAGCCAGCCCCTGCATGCCGCGCCGCATATCGGTGTGGCCGGTAGCGATCCAGACCCGGCAGCCCGCCGGCAGCGGGATCATCGACGCAGCGCCTTCACGACCCGCGACAGCGCGGCGGTCTCGACATCGGCCCACACGAGGATCCGATCCCCCTCGGCGAGGACGATCTCCATCTGGCCGGTCGGCCCTGGAGGGGAACATTCTGTCGTCGTGTCCGACGTGATCGTCACGGGCAGGATCGGCGCGAGATCCTGCGGCGCGGTCGGGACGACGCCGAACTGCCGACGCCAGGTGAAGAGTTGGTTGGTGTTGAGGTCGTGCCGCCGCGCGACCTCGGCGATCGAAGCTTCAACCTCGAGGCTCTCGTCGACGATCCGGCGCTTCTCTTCGAGAGACCATGATCGGCGCCGGAGAGCTGGGGGATCATCATCATTGCGCGACATCGGCGATAGTGTCCACTTGTAATAGAAGCGGACACGATCATCGCGCCACCTGTCAGGCAGCTATCTCAAAAACCGCAATCAACGCCAGGCGGCCGCCGCCGGAGGGATACGGATGAATAGCAATCAACCAAATCAATTCTCGGCTCAGGGGGCGATTCCAAGGAGTGAGATCAAGCGTCTTTTGGAGGGATACGAAAAGATGATGGAAACGCTTCCGTCAGAAGAGCGTAATGCTCCGCTTCGCCCAGTGTGGGAGAGACGCCGCCTTCAATTGATTTCAGAATGGCGAATCCGCGGCGTCGACGTTCTAACGGCGGAAAAGCTCGCCCTCGCGGACGCCTATTCAATGCAGCACCTTGGAAATGAGCGTGGCGATGAACGTGTTTCGATCCTCGTGCGTAGCGTCGAGTCCAAAATGCTCTCGACGCGCATTGAGGGAGCACGATAGAGCGGCGAGCCGATAAGCCCGCCGCCCCAAAATCTCGGTCCGATCAGAAGTCTTCGCCGATCGCGTCTGCCCGAACGCCTCGGCTGCATGCGTCAGTGTCCACGTAACAGAGTCTCGAAACCATCCCGAAACACCCACACGATGCGGGGCGATTATGCACGACACGACGAATCGACGCAACGGCAATTCGGACGCGATTCCAGGGGGATTGCGTGACGCGATACGTGAAGCCGCCATCGGCTACGCCGAACAAGGCGCGGCGATCGTGCTGCTTCGCGAGCGAGACAAAAAGCCGATTGAGACAGGCTGGACCGAGAAACCGCGCATGTCGCCTGCGGAAGTCGGAAGGGCCATCGCCAAGAGGCGAGTAGTGTTTGGCGATGTGAACATTGGCCTGCGCACTGGCGAACCTTCGTGCATGAAGGACGGCCGCTACATACATGTTGTCGACGTGGACATTCGAAATGTCGAGGAAGCCGACCGATGCGTGAAAGAGGCGCACGACGCGGTTTTCAAGGTGATGCCTGAATTGGAAAATGCGCCGCGCGTCCTATCAGGATCGGGCAGCGGATCACAGCATCTCTATTTCACGAGCGACGAACCGCTCCGAAAGAAGACCATCGCCCGTTCGAAACGCATGATCGGCAGCAAGCATGAGTGGGAGGCAGAGTTATTCGGCTCGGGAGTGCAAGTCGTGCTGCCGCCGTCGATCCACCCCGTTACAGGCCACGCCTATGAGTGGGATAGACGGCGGCGGCCTTTCTTCGACGATGGAATCCTGAGGGGCCGGCGCATTTTCGTTCCGGCGGAAAATCTCGCGCCGCTCTATGAGCGCCGAAAGGAGCCTTCAGCTCGCGACGCCGCCGCTGTGAAGATTTTCAACGGCGACATAGACCTTATGCGCAGCGCACTCGACGCCAGCAGCAACGAATTGGACTATGATCCTTGGTTCTTCCGCCTTTGCGCGATTCATTTCGAAAGCGATGGCTCGGAAGAAGGGCGTGAGCTGGCGCACGACTATTCCAGCAAATCGGATAAGTATGACGCCGACACGACCGACAGGAAGTGGGATTCGATCAAGGATAAGCACGACACTCTTGTAACCGGCGCGACGATTCGCTTTCACGCACGGCGCGAGGGGTGGCACGGGCCGGAAGGCTACGTCTATGGCGATGGCAGGGTAGAGTCCTCATTTGATATGCAGGACGAACGCGAATCTTCGCCAGAGGAGCAAAAGCGAGGCTCGCCGCTGCAATTCCACTACGCTGGCGACCTGAACAAGATTCGCGAAGCTACCTACCTTGTGAAGGATTGGCTTTTCGAGGGCCAGCTCTCGGCGATCTACGGGCCGCCCGGCGCGAGCAAGACATTTCTTGCACTCGATAACGCTCTTCATATCGCGCGCGGCTGGCCTTGGTTCGAACGGGAGGTAAAGCGAGGCGTCGCCATCTATATCGCGCTTGAAGGAATGAGCGGAATTCGCAAACGCGCCGAGGCGTGGTGTAAACACCACGGCGTAGATTTGAACCCTCTCCCGATCGTGTTCGCCGAAGGAATGCTCGATATCCGAAACGACAAACGAGCCCTTGCCGCAATCGCCGACGCAGCCGAACGCGCGAGCAAGCACTTCGGCCTCCCGGTTCGAATGATCGTTATCGACACACTGGCGCGCGCCATGGGCGGCGGAGACGAGAATTCCGCCGGTGACATGGGAGCGCTCGTTAATGCTGCCGATTTGCTGCGCAAGCGGACAGGGGCGCATCTGTGCCTTATCCACCATGAGGGGAAAGACAAGAGCAGAGGAATGCGCGGTTCATCGTCGCTCTTGGGCGCGGTCGATACCGCCATCGTCGTAGGACAAAATGCGAATGGCGCGGCGAGGATCGAAGCCAAGCTGACGAAGCAGAAAGAGGGCGAATGTCTCAGGCCCCTGCGATACAGTCTCGAAACAGTCTCTCTCGACCGCAGCGACGAAGACGGCAACCCTATTACGTCGGCAGTCGTCGCGCCGTCCTCTCGCATCGTGTTCGGTGATGAAAGGGTGAGCCCGCGAGAGATGGCCGCTTTAGTAGTCTTGCAACGGCTTGTCGACGACGCCCCATACAACTTCGACGAAGAGGACTCCACGCCAGTATGGATTAGCGTCCGAAGATGGAGAAGCGCGCTCGAAAAGGCCGGCTGGCCCGACGCAGAAAGCGGCCAAATGCGGCAAAATACGCGCGAAAAAAGTGGCCGAATCCGCATGAATATGCAGGAAAATTGCGTGGCACAAAGAACTACAAACGGGCCTGCGGACAAGAGGCGGACAAGAGCCACAAACGAGCCCGGACAAGGGGCGGACAACTTGCGGACAGTCGAGAGTTTCGAGAGAGAGTTTCGTCGTCTGAAGGAAAGCCTTGTAAAGAAAGGACTTATCAGGATCGAAGACGAAAAAGTCTCTGTCTCCAGTGTGTGAGCGGACAAGGGGCGGACAAGAATCGGACAAAGCGCCAAGGAGGCGGCAACCACCGGACAGCCCCCTATAGGGGCTGTCGGTTGTCCGCCCTCGGTCATGAAAAATATGGTAGAATAAAAAATGCCTCTGGTGACATTTTCACTGACGTGTCGCCGCGCGGACGTAGACTCCATTCCGTCCGTTCGATTGTCACATTCCGACCCTGGGCAACTTTCACGCTAACGCTTGGCGCAGTCGCATAAGCTGCTTTGCAAAAGGGATAAACAGTTGCAGGTAAACATAGACCTGTTCGCGTAATGGTGGTCGAGCGCCGGACGGATGGCCAGCGTCATTGCGGGCAATGCGAATAACTGATTGGATCGCGTCGAGATTGGTATCGAGGTCTTTTGTTGCGCTGTTTGGAAGGGTGTTGAGGACGGGGTGGAGTTGGTCTCGAAACTTGGTTATCTTCTGGCGGATGAAATGAAGCTTATTGAGGGGCGCAAACCTTGCTCCGTGGATGCTGCTGCTCGTAGCTACATCAATCAGCCTCAGAAATTCGAATTCGGAGGCAACGCCCAACATAACGCAGCTTGCAAGCAAACAGTCGGAATAAAACGCCGCAACGGCCTCCTCTAGATAAGCGAGTGCTTCGGACGAAATGTCCGGAACCTCTGCTCGAAGAACCTTCAAAAACCCCGACGCGTCGTGGAATCGAAAGGGGCTCTGAGCTTGGACGGTCTCACGTCCAAAGCGGCTGAGGCGCAAAAAGGGCCATCCGGGATTTGAAGAGTTGAGCCCTAATGTGATTATACCCTGGCGAAATAAATCCCACACGATCTCTAGAACTAGATCGGCGTCATTGGAGTCCAAACGGCTACCGGCTCCAGCGTAACTGAAGCCGCCCTGCAACGCGGGGGCATTATGTTTGTGTGCCACCCTGCGGCCGACATGTTCAAGCAATGCTTGAAATTGATTGACTTCGCTGCTCGCAGGATCGAGCATAATGTCAATTACAATTTCGCGAATTTCCTTATAGGAGTGTTTTGGAAGATACATCGCTGACCACTCGCCTTGCCAATGCCACTAGTCGTTCCGTGCGGAATTCGCCTGAACCATCCACCCTAACGAGCTTTGCAATGAAGATACTCACAATTTGCATGCAATGTCAGGTCGAAAGCGGACAGCCCAATTTATTGACGCTGGCACTCAAACGCATTCCTGATGACGGCATGATTGAAATGACCTGCGAAAAGGGGCATCGTACGTTCACAATCATACAGCAAATGAAATTCGAGATTCTCTCGGACATGGCAATAAAGGCAATCGTGGATGGCTACTACCGCGACGCTATCGCATCATTCATCGGGGCATTGGAGCGCTTGCACGAATTTTTCATTGAAGCTACTTGTCGAAAGTCCGGTATCGAAGGTGCGGTTTACAAAGCAGCATGGAAGACCCTGGCAAATCTTTCAGAACGACAGCTCGGCGCGTTCATCGCGGCACATCTGATCGAGACGGGACAGGTTCCGAAACTATTGCCCCAGAATCAAATGAAGTTACGAAACGATGTTATCCACAAGGGAAAGTTTCCCGATCGCGCGGAGACCGTAGGGTTCGGTCAGGCGGTATTGGATTGCGCTACTCCCATCCTCCGTTTGCTGACCTCTGAGCTGTATTCAAGCACGGTACAACAGTTGGTGGGTGAGAGCCTCGGGGATCGTTATAGAATTGCTCGAAACACCGGCTTTCTACCCGCCACGTATAGCATGTCCACATTGCTAAATCTTGGCCATGTGGCAGAAACTGTCGATCTAGAGTCTGCTATCGCCGCGTATTTGAAACGGCCTCCTCTCGAATCTGCCGTTGGCCGTCGTGGCGAAGAGGCATAAAGGGCCGCCAAAAGGATTTTTCAACGGGGCTCTGCGCCACCCCCGCCGACCGATTTTCGAAAAGGGGGGCCAATCGATCGCCCGGCGGCCCCGGCGATGGACTCCTCTCTCGCGTCATGATGGACTCTCGTTTCGAGCGCCGACCGATCGCCCGTTACTCCCGCCGTCGAAAAGGCACGCCGTCAGTTCGGCAATCGGCTTGCGGCATGGATGCCAGTGACGACGCTGCGGCGTTGAGCCGATCGCCGATGCTCAACAGAACAGCTTCTTCGGCAGGGCCGACTGCCGAATCATCGACGCCAATGTGCCGGGCTTGATATCGTCGCTCATTCGATGCGCGGCGATCGTCACGAGACGAACCTCGCCATGCACTTCGCCGCGGTAAATCGCGTGCGAGCCCTTGCCTTGGCGATGAAGAACGAAGCCGTTGGACTCCAAAATTCGAATGAAAGCGTCGAATGTCACGCCGGACAGGCCACGGGGAACGAAGCCGACGTGTCGCCGTCACGCGCGCGCCGGTGACGCCATGCGGACCGCAGGACGCGAGCTGTCCAGGCGAGTTCGACCAGTAGCGGCGCATGGCGATTCAGCAGCTTGGCGCGCGTGGTGTCGTCTTCGTCTCGGGCCGCGGCGATGTATTCCCGGACGGCTTCTTCGAGGGCTTCCTGGACCTCATTGAAGGAGCTGCCTTGCACGGCGAGGTCGAATTCGAGGCATATCCCCTCCCACTCGCCGGCACGGCCGTGGGCGAAGCAAACGATTTCGCGCATCTTCGACCCTTTCCGAGACGAGCCGCGGCTCGTACCACGGGAGTTAGCGCCGCGCCTATCGTCGTGAAGCTATCAGTGCGGTGATTTCCTCGCCCGTGGCGACATGGTGGCGACACGGCGCGACAGACTCTATCCTCACCCTTGCCAATAGCTGCATAAGCTATTGATTTAAATGGTGAGCGCGATGGGACTCGAACCCATGACCCTCTGATTAAAAGTCAGATGCTCTACCGACTGAGCTACGCGCTCGCTGGAATGCCGCTTCGAATCGCAGGGCGAGCCCGCGCGGTTCGTCGTGACCCCGGCGGCTCGACCCCTACCTGTTGGCGAGGGGCCGGTCAACCCCGGCTCGAGCGGATCGCTCCTCAGGCCATCCATTTCACATAGAGCACGAAGAGCCAGAACAAGATCGCCGAGACGATCGTCGTCACAACAGCCTTGATCCACAGCTTGGGGGCCACGGGCGCGCCCGGATCCCCTCCCGTCGGCGTGTCGTCCTCCTCTTCCGAGGAGCGGACGCCGAAAGGAAGGATCGCGAACAGCACGATCCACCATATCGTGAGGTAGATCGCTACGGCGAGCGGCGTCGTAAATGGCAAAATCCGCGCTCCTCGACCTTGCGCCGGGCCTGTTGGCCCTCGCTCATTCAGGCCTGCTCGAGCTCGACCAAGGCCCCGTTGAAATCCTTCGGATGCAGGAAGAGCACCGGCTTGCCATGGGCGCCGATCTTCGGCTCGCCATCGCCCAGCACGCGCGCGCCGGAGGCTTTCAGCTGGTCGCGCGCCGTCAGAATATCATCCACCTCATAGCAGAGATGATGAATGCCGCCGGCCGGATTTTTGGCGACGAAGCCGGCGATCGGCGATCCTTCGCCGAGCGGCTGCAGCAGCTCGATCTTGGTGTTGGGCAGCTCGACGAAGACGACCGTGACGCCGTGCTCGGGAAGAGACTCCGGCTCGGAGACCTTGGCGCCGAGCGTATTTTTATATGTCGCCGTCGCCGCCGCGAGGTCCGAGACGGCGATGGCCACATGATTCAAGCGTCCGATCATGACGTTTCCCTGAAATTTCTCCAGAGACCTAAATGCGTCATCACGCCTCGATGATCAATACATGCACTTGCGGTTTCTTGCCCCACACCGCATTGACGCTGGCTCGCACGGCGCGCTCGACCGCCGTCGCGGCGGCGTCGAAATCCCGCCGCTTCTGCCGCGGCAGATTGTCGAAGGTGCGGAAGATGGCGTCATCCACCACCTCGCCCATATCCACGCCGTCGCGCCCCTTCTTGGGCAGGCCGGAGATCAGCACATCGGGATCGCCGACGAGATCGCCGCGCTTGTCGATGGCGAGCGCCAGCGACACCACGCCGGAGAAGCTCAGCCGCGCGCGCTCGCGCACGGCGCCGTCATCCTCCGAGACGAGCACGTCGCCGTCCTTGAGCAGGCGGCCGGTCGGCGCCTTGCCGACGACGCCGGGCTCCCCCGGAAACAGCCGCACAATGTCGCCATTGCGGGCGCCGATGGTGCGCTCCACCCCGCGCGCCTTCGCGAAGGCCGCATGGACGGAGAGATGATGCCCCTCGCCATGCGCCGGCACCGATATGCGCGGCCGCACCCAATCATAGAGCTGGGCGACCTCGCCGCGACGCGGATGGCCGGAGCAATGGACGAGATGGTCGTGATCGGTGATGACCTCGACGCCCTGGTCGCAGAGCTTGTTGACGACGCGATGCACCTCGCGCGTGTTGCCCGGAATGGCGCGCGAGGAAAAGATGACCGTATCGCCGGAGACGAGCTTGATGACCGGATGCTCTTTCTCGGCGACGCGGGCCATTGCGGCGCGCGGCTCGCCCTGGCTGCCGGTCGCCAGCACCACGATCTTGTCGCGCGGCAAGGCGGTGAACATGTCGAGCGAGAGAAATGGCGGCAGGCCGTCGAGAAAGCCGCATTCGCGCGAGACCTGAATGACGCGCTCCATGGCGCGGCCGGCGACAACGACGCTGCGTCCGGCCGCCTGCGCCGCCTCCGCCACGGCGCGGATGCGCGCGACATTGGAGGCGAAGGTCGTCACCAGCACGCGCTCCTTGGCGTCGCCGATGAGCTTGCGCAGCGTCTGCGCCACATCGCTCTCGGAGAAGCTGTCGCCCTCGCGCAGAATATTGGTGGAGTCGCAGATGAGCGCGTCGACGCCCTCGTCGCCGAGCGCCGTCAGCCGCGCCGCGTCGATGCGATGGCCGACGCCGGGCTCGGGGTCGATCTTCCAATCGCCCGTATGAATGGCGAGGCCGAGCGGCGTGCGGATCGCGAGCGCATTGGCCTCCGGGATCGAATGCGCGACAGCGACGAATTCGACGTCGAAGGGACCGATATCGAGACGCTGGCCCGTCGCCACGGTGACGACCTTGATATTGGGCGCGCCCGCCTCCTGCAGACGGCGCGCCTCCAGCAGGCTCGCGGCGAAACGCGTCGCATAGACGGTGCAGCCGAGCTTGGGCCAGAGGAAGGAGAGCGCTCCGATGTGGTCCTCATGGGCGTGGGTGATGACCAACCCGACCAGATCGCGGCGGATCTTTTCCACAAACGTGACGTCCGGCATCAGCAGATCGACGCCCGGCAGCTCCGGGCCGGGAAAGGCCAAGCCGCAATCGACCATAAGCCATTTACGCGTCTTGGGCGGGCCGAAGCCGTAGAGAGCGGCGTTCATGCCGATCTCGCCGAGACCGCCCAAAGGCGCAAAGACGAATTCGCTCACTTCCTCGTTCATCGGCCACGCTCCGGCTCGGGCCGGGCCGCCGCGAGGGCCGGCAAGAAGATGTCTCCCGCTTCTATGGCGCGACGGCCGCTGCGGGTGGAAATAATCAGGCGTCCGTCGGCGTCTATGGTCTCGAATCGTCCAGAGACCGTCTCGCGCGGAAGACGCGCCTCGATCTCCGCGCCCAATCCCGCCGCATGGCCGAGCCAGCGCTCGCGGAGAGCGGCAAATCCGGAGCCGCCCGCCCAGAGAGCGAGCGCCTCCGCCATTTTATCGGAGAGCAAAGCAAAGAGCGCGCCGGCCGCAGGACCGCCCAAACGCGACAAATCGCACGCCGGATAAGGCAGATCGGCCGGCGCGGCGACGCAATTGACCCCTATGCCGATGACGCAGCCGAAGGGCGCCCCCTGCCCCGCAGGCTGGACGCCCTCGAGAAGAATCCCGGCCAGCTTCTCGCCGTCGAGCAGCACGTCATTCGGCCATTTCAGCGCGAGCCGATCGACCGCGCCGGTCGCCTCGATCAATGCGCCGATCGTCGCGAGGCCGGCCGCGAAGCCGAGCTGCGGCGCGAGGGCCGCCGGCCCAAAGCCGGAGACGAGCAGGCTCGCATGGAGATTTCCGCTCATCGAGCTCCAGCTGCGGCCGAGGCGGCCGCGGCCCTTGATCTGGCGCGCGGCGACGATCCACAAGGGACCGGCGTCGCCCGCCTCGGCGCGACGCTTGGCTTCGTCGTTGGTCGAGTCGATCTCGTCGTAAATCTCGAGACGAACCCCGCGCGAGAGCGCGTGGTCGCCGAGCCTCGCGCCTTCCATCGGGCTCAGAACAACGACTTGGCGGCAGCCGTCGCGGCCTCCACCACGGGAGCCGGATAGACCCAAAAGCCGAGCACGAACAAGGTCGAAACCGCGAGCACCGCGCGCAGCGACAGAGGCGAATGGTCGAAGGCCGGCGCCGGCTCGTCGAAATAGATCACCTTGACGACGCGCAGATAATAGAAGGCGGAGATCGCGCTCGCCAGCACGCCGACGATGGCGAGCGGATAGAGCCCGGCGTCCACCGCCGCCAGCAGCACGTAATATTTCGCGAAGAAGCCGGCGAGCGGCGGCACGCCCGCGAGCGAGAACATCAGCATGGCGAGGAAGAAGGCCGCCGTCCCATTATTGCGGGAGAGGCCCGAGAGATCGCTGATCTTCTCGACCGGACGACCCTCGACGCGCATCTGCAAAATGGCGGCGAAGGCGCCGAGCGTCATCACCAGATAAATGGCGAGATAGATGGCGACGCCGCGCACGCCCGCCTCATTGCCCGCGGCGAGGCCGACCAGGGCGAAGCCCATATGGCCGATCGAGGAATAGGCCATGAGGCGCTTGATGCTGGTCTGGCCGATCGCCGCAAAGGAGCCGAGCAGCATGGAGGCGATGGCGAGGAAGATCACGATCTGCTGCCACTGCCCGACAATGCCCGGAAAGGCCGTGAAGACGATGCGCGCGGTGATCGCCACGGCGGCCATCTTCGGCGCCGAGGCGAAAAAGGCGGTGACCGGCGTCGGCGCGCCCTCATAGACGTCCGGCGTCCACATATGGAAAGGCGCTGCCGACATTTTGAAGGCGAGGCCGGCCAGCACGAAGACGAGGCCGAAAATCACGCCGAGCGGCGGCGCGCCGGTGATCGCCTTGGCGATGCCGTCGAAGGAGATGGTCCCCGAGAAGCCGTAGAGCAGCGAGGCGCCATAGAGCAGCATGCCGGAGGAGAGAGCGCCGAGCACGAAATATTTGAGGCCGGCTTCCGAGGCGCGGGCGTCGTCACGATCGAAGGCGGCGACGACATAGAGCGCCAGCGACATCAGCTCTATGCCGAGATAGAGCGCGATGAGATTATCAGCCGAGACGAGCAGCAGCATGCCGATCGTCGACAGCACCACCAGCACCGGAAACTCGAAATTGCCGAGCTTGGCGCGCTGAAGATAATCGCGCGACATCAATATAGTGACGAGCGAGCCGACCAGCGTCAGCACTTTGACGAAGCGCGCGAAAGCGTCATCGACGAAGGCGCCCTCGAAGAGCGAGGCTTCCGATGTCTGGCCGAAGAACAGCGCCAGAATGGCGAGGCCGAGCAGCCCCGCCGCGAGCTCGTTGACGAGGCCGAAGGCGCGCGTCCCGCGCCAGGCGCCGATGAGGATCAGCGCCAATACGCCGAGGGCGAGGATGGTTTCCGGCAGGAAGTGATGCGCGAGGGCGGTTGAGAACGACATCGTCAGCGACCGATCATTGAGCGGCCTGGGCGACGACATGCGCCGCATTGGCCAGGGCCGTGTGAGATTGCAGGAGATTGGCGACGGCGGCCGCCGAGGCGTCGATGATCGGCTGCGGCCGCACGCCGTAATAGAGGGTGAGCGCGATCAGCGGCACGAACAGGACGAGCTCTCGCGCCGAGAGATCGCTGATCGTCTGCAGCGACGGCTTCTCGAGCGCGCCGAAGACCACGCGACGGTAGAGATACAGCGCGTAAGCCGCCGACAGCACGACGCCCGAGGTCGCGAACAACGCCACCCAGCTATTGGCGACGAAGGCCCCGGCGAGCGTCAGAAACTCGCCGACGAAGCCGGAGGTCCCCGGCAGGCCGACATTCGCCATGGTGAAGATCATGAAGGTGACGGCGTAGAGCGGCATGCGATTGACGAGGCCGCCATAGGCCGCGATCTCGCGCGTATGCATGCGGTCGTAGATGACGCCGACGCAGAGGAAGAGCGCGCCGGAGACGAAGCCATGCGAGATCATCAGGAACATGGCGCCCTGCACGCCCTGCGTCGTCAGCGTGAACAGGCCCATTGTGACGAAGCCCATATGCGCGATCGACGAATAGGCGATGAGCTTCTTTATGTCCTCCTGCACCAGCGCGACCAGCGAGGTGTAGATGACCGCGATCACCGACAGCGCATAGACGAGCGGCGCGAAATAGGCCGACGCGTCCGGGAACATGGGCAGAGAGAAGCGGATGAAGCCATAGCCGCCCATTTTCAAAAGGATGGCGGCGAGGATCACCGAGCCGGCGGTCGGCGCCTCGACGTGGGCGTCCGGCAGCCAGGTGTGGACCGGCCACATGGGCATCTTCACCGCGAAGGAGGCGAAGAAGGCGAGCCACAGCCAGATCTGCATCGACGGCGGGAATTTCGTCTCGAGCAGAATGGCGATGTCCGTCGTGCCCGTCTTGCCGTAGATCGCCAGAATGGCGATGAGCATCAGCAGCGAGCCGGCGAGCGTGTAGAGGAAGAATTTGAAGCTCGCATAGACGCGCCGCTTGCCGCCCCAAATGCCGATGATGAGGAACATCGGAATGAGGCCGCCCTCGAAGAAGAGATAGAAGAGCACGAGATCGAGCGCGCAGAACACGCCGATCATCAACGTCTCCAGGACGAGGAAGGCGACGAGATATTCCTTCAGCCGAAACTTCACCGACTCCCAGGAGGCGAGAATGGCGAAGGGCGTCAGGAAGGTCGTCAGCAGCACGAAGGGAATGGAGAAGCCGTCCACGCCCATTTTATAGGTGAGGCCGGCGCCGAACCAGGCCCTCTCCTCGACGAGTTGGAAAGCGGCGCTCGCCGTGTCGAAACGCCCCCAGACGACGAGCGAAAGCAGGAAGACGACGATCGTCGTCAGCAGCGCCGCCCATTTGGCGTTGCGAAGCGTCGCCTCGCTCTCGCCCTTCAGCGTGAGGATGAAGGCCGCGCCGACCAGCGGCAGAAAAGTGAGGCCGGTGAGAATGCCGAAGCCGAACATCAGCGCAGACCTCCTGCGACGAACCAGGTGACGACCGCCGCGACGCCGATCAGCATGGCGAAGGCGTAGTGATAGACATAGCCGGTCTGCAGCTTCACCGCGAGGCGAGCGCCGTCGACGACGCGCGCCGCAATGCCGTCGGGGCCGAGCCCGTCGATGATGCGGCCGTCGCCGCCCTTCCACAGTAGCCGACCGAGCGCGAAGGCGGGACGCACGAAGATCGCGTCATAGAGCTCGTCGAAATACCATTTGTTGAGCAGGAAGCGGTAGAGCCGCGGGAAGGCGTGCGCGATCTTCTGCGCCGTGCCCGGCGCCAGCTGATAGACGAAGAAAGCGCCGAGGAAGCCGAGGATCATCATCACCGTCGCGGCATAGGACACCCAATGCGGGATCTCATGCATGGCATGGAGAATGTGATTGTCGTGGCCGGTATAGAGCGCGCCCTTCCAGAACTCGTCATAGCCATGGCCGGCGAAATCGCCCATGAACACGGCGCCCGCCGCCACCGCGCCCACCGCCAGAACAGCGAGCGGGATCAGCATGACGATCGGCGACTCGTGCGGCGCATGATGGCCGTGGCCATGATCGTCATGGGCATGATCGTCATGACCATGGGCGTCCGCATGCGCGTGATCGTTGTGGCCTTGCGCGGCATGAGCGTCCGCATGAGACTCCTTCGCCTTGCCGAAGAAGGTCATGAAGACGAGACGCCACGAATAGAAGGAGGTGAGGCCCGCCGCGACCACCGTCGAGATAAAGGCGAGATAGGCGACGCTGCGATGCTCGCCGGCGGCGAAGGCCGCCTCGATGATGGCGTCCTTGGAGAAGAAGCCGGCGAAGCCGAGCTCCGTCCCCGGAATGCCGACGCCGGTCAGCGCCAGAGTGCCGATCGTCATCATGGCGAAGGTGAAGGGAATCTTGTTCCACAGCCCGCCCATGTTCCGCATGTCCTGCTCGTGATGCATCGCATGGATGACCGAGCCGGCGCCCAGGAACAGCAGCGCCTTGAAGAAGGCGTGGGTGAAGAGATGGAACACGCCGAGCGAATAGGCGCCGACGCCTTCCGCCACGAACATATAGCCGAGCTGCGAGCAGGTCGAATAAGCGATGACGCGCTTTATGTCGTTCTGCACGAGGCCGATCGTCGCCGCGAAAAAGGCGGTGATCGCGCCGATCAGCGTGACGAAGGCGAGCGTGTCCGGCGCATATTCGAAGATCGGCGACAGGCGCGCGACCATGAACACGCCAGCGGTCACCATTGTCGCGGCATGGATGAGGGCGGAGACCGGGGTCGGGCCTTCCATCGCGTCCGGCAGCCAGGTGTGCAGCAGGAATTGCGCGGACTTGCCCATCGCGCCGATGAACAGCAGGAAGGTCGCCAGCGTCAACGCGTCGAAATCGGCGCCGAACACATGAATCTTATGGCCCGCTATGCCGGGAACGGCGGCGAACACCTGCTCGAAGCTCAAGGATTGCGTGAGCTGGAAGATGAGGAAAATGCCGAGCGCGAAGCCGAAATCGCCGACGCGGTTGACGACGAAGGCCTTGATGGCCGCGGCGTTAGCCGAAGGCTTCTGATACCAGAAGCCGATGAGGAGGTAGGAGGCGAGACCGACGCCCTCCCAACCGAAGAACATCTGCACGAGATTATCGGCCGTCACCAGCGAGAGCATGGCGAAGGTGAAGAGCGACAGATAGGCGAAGAAGCGCGGACGATCCGGATCCTCGTGCATGTAGCCGATCGAGTAGAAATGCACGAGAGCGGAGACGCTGGTGACGACGACGAGCATCACCGCGGTCAGCGAGTCGACGCGCAAGGCCCAATCGACGCTGAGCTTGCCCGAGGTGAACCAATTGGCGAGCACCGGCGCGCTGGCGTGGCCGTGGCCGAGCGCGACATCGAAAAACTCGATCCAGGAAAAGCCGCAGGCGATGAACAGCAGCGTCGTCGTCACGAGCTCGGACGCCCGCGCGCCGATGCGCCGTCCGAAAATGCCCGCGATGAGAAAGCCGATGAGCGGCAGAAAGACGATTGCTTGGATCATCGGCGCTCAGCCCTTCAGAGAGTTGATGTCCTCGACCGCGATCGTGCCGCGGTTGCGGAAATAGGTGACGAGAATGGCGAGGCCGATGGCCGCCTCCGCCGCCGCCACCGTGAGGATGAACAGAGCGAAGACCTGGCCGGTCAGATCGCCGAGCGAGGCCGAGAAGGCCACGAGGTTGATGTTCACTGCGAGGAGGATCAGCTCGACCGACATCAAGATGATGATGATGTTCTTGCGGTTGAGGATGATGCCGGCGACGCCGAGCGTGAACACGATCGCCGAGACGACGAGATAATGGGTGAGGTCGACGACCATTGCTGCGATCCCCTCAGACGCCCGCCCGCGAGGGCACTTTCTTGATCTCGATGACATTGTCGCGCGTGCGCGCGTTCTGCTCCTCGATCTTCTGACGCTTGACGCCGGGACGGTGATGCAGCGTCAGCACGATCGCGCCGATCATGGCGGTGAGCAGCACCAGCGCCGAAGCCTGGAAGAACAGGAAATATTTCGTGTAGAGCACTTGGCCGAGCGCCGCCGTGTTGGACACGCCAGCGATGATCGGCGCTGCGGCGGCCTCTTTCGCGCCGGGCGCGCTCTGCCAGCCGAGCGCGACGAGGCCGAGCTCGCCGAGCACCACGGCCCCGACGGCGGCCCCGACCGGCAGATGCTTGCTGAAGCCCTGACGCAGCTCGGCGAAATCGACGTCCAGCATCATCACCACGAAGAGGAACAGCACAGCGACCGCGCCGACATAGACGACGACGAGGATCATGGCGAGGAATTCGGCCCCGGCGAGCAGGAAGAGCCCCGCGCCATTGACGAAGGCGAGGATGAGAAAGAGCACCGAATGAACCGGATTGCGCGAGACGATCACCGCGAAAGCCGATGCGATCAGCACCGCCGAGAAAAGATAGAAGAATGCCACAGCCACTTTGTCGTCCTCTCTCGAGCGTCTCGTTGCGTCCGGCTCTCGTGCGTTCTCAGCGATAAGGGGCGTCGAGCGCGATGTTGCGCGCGATCTCGCGCTCCCAGCGCGCGCCATTCTCGAGCAGGCGCTCCTTATTGTAGTAGAGCTCCTCGCGCGTCTCGACGGCAAACTCCTGGTTCGGCCCCTCGACGATGGCGTCGACCGGGCAGGCCTCCTGACAGAAGCCGCAATAGATGCATTTCACCATGTCGATGTCGTAGCGCGTCGTGCGGCGGGTGCCGTCATTGCGGCGCGGACCGGCCTCGATGGTGATGGCCTGCGCCGGGCAGATCGCCTCGCAGAGCTTGCAGGCGATGCAACGCTCCTCGCCATTGGGATAGCGACGCAGCGCATGCTCGCCGCGAAAGCGCGGCGAGATCGGGTTCTTCTCATGCGGATAGTTGAGCGTCGCCTTCGGCTTGAAGAAGTAGCGCATCGACAAAAAGAAGGCCGCGATGAACTCGGTGAGGAAGAGCGACTTGGCCGCTTGATCGAGCTTCATGACGTCACTCCCTTAGTTCGCGCCCGCCGAGCCGGCGAATTGCAGAATGCCGGCGACGACGATGACCATGACGAGCGAGATGGGCAGAAAAACCTTCCAGCCGAGCCGCATGAGCTGGTCGTAGCGATAACGCGGCACGAAGGCCTTCACCATGGCGAAGAAGAAGAAGAAGAATGTGACCTTGAGGACGAACCAGATCACGCCCGGGATCAGGGTGAAGGGCGCGATATTCACCGGCGGCAGCCAGCCGCCGAAGAAGAGGATCGTCAGCAGAGCGCACATGGTCAGGATCGCCACATATTCGCCGAGCATGAACAGCATGTAGGGCGTCGCCGAATATTCGATCATGAAGCCCGCCACCAGCTCCGACTCGGCTTCCACCAGGTCGAAAGGCGGGCGGTTCGTCTCGGCCAGCGCCGAGATGAAGAAGATGATGAACATCGGCAGAAGGCGCAGCCAATACCAGCCGAGAATGCCGTATTGCGAATCCTGCGCGCGCACGATCTCGGTGAGATTGAGCGAGCCGGCGCAGAGCAGAACGGTGATGATGACGAAGCCGATCGAGACTTCGTAGGACACCATTTGCGCGGCCGAGCGCAGCGCCGACAGGAAGGGATATTTGGAGTTCGACGCCCAGCCGGCCATGATGATGCCATAGACGCCGAGCGAGGAGATGGCGAAAATATAGAGAATGCCGACGTTGAGATCGGCGACCGCCCAGCCGTCATTGACGGGGATGACCGCCCAGGCGGCGACGGCGAGCATGGCCGTGACGAAAGGCGCGAGCAGGAACACGCCCTTATTGGCCGTGTCCGGGATCACCGGCTCCTTGAGCACGAATTTGAGCATGTCGGCGAAGCTCTGGAGCAAGCCCCAGGGTCCGACGACATTGGGTCCGCGGCGCAGCTGCACGGCGGCCCAGACCTTGCGGTCGATGTAGATCGCATAGGCGAGATAGACCAGCAGAACGACCGTCAGAACGACGCTCTTCACGATGATCAGGAGAAGGTTCAGCAGCCAGCCGTCGATCACGTCCTTGCTCCTATTCCGCCGCTTGCTTCAGTCGATCCAGCGCCAGCGCCGAACATTCCGCCATTGTGGCCGAGGCGCGCGCGATCGGATTGGTGAGATAGAAATCCGTGATCGCAGGCGCGAAATCATCCTTCCACGCGGTCGCCGGCTGCAGCGCCACCGCCTCGAGATCGGCCGCCGAGGCGGAGCCGATCTGGTCCAGCCGCAGAAGATGCGGATGCGCCTCGCCGAGCTTGGCGCGCAGCTGCTTTTGCGAATCGAAGGGCAGCGGCGCGCCGAGAGCGCCGGAGAGAGCGCGCAGGATCGCCCAATCCTCGCGGGCGTCGCCCGGCGGGAAGGTCGCGCGCAGCGCCTCCTGCACACGGCCTTCCGTGTTCACATAGAGGCCGAACTTTTCCGTATAGGCCGCGCCCGGGAGAATGACGTCGGCGCGATGCGCGCCCTTGTCGCCATGCGTGCCGATATAGACGACGAAGGCGCCCGGCTCGATGGCGATCTCATCGGCGCCGAGATTGAAGACGAGATCGAGCGCGCCGGCCTTCGCTATGTCCGCCGCATCGAGACCGCCCTGCCCCGGCGTGAAGCCGAGATCGAGCGCGCCGACGCGCGACGCCGCCGTATGCAGCACGCTGAAGCCGTTCCAAGCATCGGACAAACCGCCGTGCTTCTTGGCGGCCTGAGCGGCGAGCGCCAGAATGGCGCGGCCGTCGGGACGCGCCAGCGCGCCCTGACCGATCAGCACGAGGCGCTTGGCGGAGCCCGTCGGCGCGCTTTCGACGAAGCGCGCCAGAGCGTCGGGACCGGCGCCGAGATAATCATAATCATAGGTCAGATCGGCCTGTTCGCCGATCACCGAGATAGGGAAATGGCCCTTCAGCCAGCGCTTGCGGATGCGCGCATTGAGCACGGGCGCTTCCTTGCGCGGATTGGAGCCGACGATCAGCAGCGAATCCGCCTCGTCGACGCCGGCAATGGTGGCGTTGAAGAGATAGGAGGCGCGACCGAAGCGTGGATCGAGCTTGGTCCCGTCCTGGCGCGCGTCGAGATTGGCGCTTCCCAGCCCCTCGACGAGAAGCTTCAGCGCGAAGATTTCCTCGAGCGCCGCGAGATCGCCGACAAGGGCGCCGATCTTCTCGGCTTTCGTCGCCTTGGTCTTGGCGGCGACGGCGGCGAGCGCCTCCTGCCAGCTGGCGGGACGCAGGCGTCCATTCTCGCGAATATAGGGACGGTCGAGGCGCTGCGCCTTCAGCCCATCGACGACCTGTCGCGTCTTGTCGGAGATCCACTCCTCATTCACCGCCTCATTGAGGCGCGGCAGAATGCGGATCACCTCGCGGCCGCGGGCGTCGACGCGGATCGCCGAACCCAGCGCATCCTGCACGTCGATGGTCTCGGTCTTCTGATACTCCCATGGGCGGGCGCGGAAATTCTGCGGCTTGGGCAGAAGCGCGCCTACGGGACAGAGATCGGTCACATTGCCCTGCAGCTCCGACGTCATCGCCGTCTGCAGATAGGTGGTGATCTCCATATCCTCGCCGCGGCCGACCGCGCCCATGTCGCTGGTGCCGGCGATCTCCGCCGTGAAACGCACGCAGCGGGTGCAATGGATGCAGCGGGTCATCGCCGTCTTGACGAGCGGGCCGATATATTTGTCCTCGACCGCGCGCTTATTCTCGGCATAGCGCGAGCTGTCGCCACCGAAGGCGAGCGCCTGATCCTGCAAATCACATTCGCCGCCCTGATCGCAGATCGGACAGTCGAGCGGATGATTGACGAGCAGGAACTCCATCACGCCTTCGCGCGCCTTCTTCACCATCGGAGTCTTGGTGAAGACTTCCGGCGGCGCGCCGTCCGGTCCCGGACGCAAATCCTTCACGGCGACGGCGCAGGAGGCCTGCGGCTTCGGCGGGCCGCCTTTCACCTCAACGAGGCACATGCGGCAATTGCCGGCGATCGACAGACGCTCGTGAAAGCAGAAGCGCGGCACCTCGGCGCCGGCCTCCTCGCAGGCCTGCAGCAGCGTATATTCGGCCGGAACATCGACCTCGACGCCATCGACGAGAATTCTGGTCATTGGAATGCCTTACTCCGCCGCCACGCGCACCGGATCGGGATGCGGATTGGCCGCATAACGATCGATGCGCTTCTCGATTTCGCCACGGAAATGATTGATGAGACCCTGGATCGGCCAGGCCGCCGCGTCGCCGAGCGCGCAGATCGTATGGCCTTCGATCTGCTTCGACACGTCGAACAGCATGTCGATCTCGCGCTTGTGAGCGCGGCCTTCCGCCATGCGGGTGACGACGCGCCACATCCAGCCCGTGCCTTCGCGGCAGGGCGTGCACTGGCCGCAGCTCTCATGCTTGTAGAAATAAGAGATGCGGGCGATGGCGCGGATGATGTCGGTCGACTTGTCCATGACGATGACCGCCGCCGTGCCGAGGCCGGAGCCGAGCTTGACGAGGCTGTCGAAATCCATCGGACAGTCGATGATCTGATCGGCCGGCACGAGCCGCACGGAAGAACCGCCAGGAATGACGGCGAGCAGATTGTCCGAGCCGCCGCGCACGCCGCCGCAATGGCGGTCGATCAGCTCGCGGAAGGGAATGGACATGGCCTCTTCCACATTGCACGGCTTGTTCACATGGCCGGAGATGGAAAAGAGCTTGGTGCCCGTGTTGTTGGGCTTGCCGATGCCGGCGAACCAGCTCGCGCCGCGGCGTAGAATCGTCGGCGCGACGGCGATGGATTCGACATTATTGACCGTCGTCGGGCAGCCGTAGAGGCCGACATTGGCCGGGAACGGCGGCTTCAGCCGCGGCATGCCCTTCTTGCCTTCGAGGCTCTCGATCAGCGCCGTCTCCTCGCCGCAGATATAGGCGCCGGCGCCGTGATGGACGTAGAGATCGAAGGGATAGCCGTGAATATTGTCCTTGCCGATGAGCTTGGCGTCATAGGCCTCGTCGATCGCCTTCTGCAGCGCGATGCGCTCGGCGATGAACTCGCCGCGCACATAGATGTAGGAGGCGTGCGCGCCCATGGCGAAGGAGGCGATCAGCGCGCCCTCGATCAGCGTCTGCGGATCATTGCGCATGATCTCGCGGTCCTTGCAGGTGCCCGGCTCCGACTCGTCGGCGTTGATGACGAGATAGGAGGGACGCAAGGGGTCCGGCGTCTTCGGCATGAAGGACCATTTCAGGCCGGTGGAGAAGCCGGCGCCGCCGCGTCCGCGCAGCCCCGAATCCTTCATTTCCTGAATGATCTTGTCGCGGCCGAGCTCCAGCAGCGCCTTGGTGTTGTCCCAGGCGCCGCGCGAGCGGGCTCCGGCGAGGCTCTTGTCGCCTATGCCGTAGAGATTTGTGAAGATGCGGTCCTTATCGGCGAGCATTGGTCGTTCACTCCGCCTGCGCTTTGGCGCCGTCGCCGTAGAAAGAAGTGAGGCTCGTCAGCGCGCCTTCCGGCTCCGAGGAGACGCGGCCCGTCTGCGAACCGATCTTCACCGGCCGGCCGGCGGCGAGATCGTCGAGCAGCTTCTCGAAATTCTCAGCCGTCAAATCTTCGTAATAGTCGTCGTTGATCTGCACCATCGGCGCATTGCAGCAGGCGCCGAGGCACTCGACCTCGAGCCAGGAGAACAGCCCATCGGCGCTCACATGGCGCTGCGGGCCGACCCGGCGCTCGAGCACGGCGATCAGCTCGTCGGAGCCGCGCAGCATGCAAGGCGTGGTGCCGCAGAGCTGGACGTAGAATTTGCCCACCGGCTCGAGATTGAACATCGTGTAGAAGGTCGCGATCTCGAGCACGCGAATATAGGGCATGCCGAGCGTGTCCGCGACTTTCTCGATCGCCTTTTGCGGCAACCAATAGTCGTTCTGCTTCTGCGCCTGCCACAGGGCCGGCACGACCATGGAGGCCTGACGGCCGTCCGGATATTTGGCGATCTGCGCCTCGAGCCACGCCTTGTTCTCGGGCGTGAACTCGAAGCTCGCGGGCTGCTCTTCGGCGAGACGACGCACGGACATAGTGTCAGTTCCGTTTCTTTGTCGGGGCGCCGGAACGCCACCGCGCATTGAATTCACGAGTTGTTTCGCAGAACCAATCGGTTTTTGCGAAGTCGCGCTCGGGATGCTCGCTCCGCAGCTTCGCCGACTGCGGGCCGCCCCCCGACAACGACGAACACATGCAGCTTCCGTTCGTATACCAGGAAACTTCCCATTGCCCGCCCGACTCCGGGTCGTCGCCCATGGCGTTGCCGTCGTAGACGAATGACTTCGGCAGGTCGCCGAGCCGTTCGAAACGCCGACACGAGCCGCGACTCGCGATTGCCTGCGCAGTCGCTCCGAGCGACAGATACGTAGCCATCATCGCGGCGCCGATCACCGATCGACCTCCCCGAAGACGATATCGAGCGAACCAAGGATCGCCGAGACGTCGGCGAGCAGATGGTCCTTGCAGAGAAAATCCATGGCTTGCAGATGCGCGAAGCCCGGCGCGCGCAGCTTGCAGCGATAGGGCTTGTCGGTGCCGTCGGACACGAGATAGACGCCGAACTCGCCCTTGGGGGCCTCGACCGCGGCATAGACCTCGCCGGCCGGCACCTTGAAGCCTTCCGTATAGAGCTTGAAGTGATGGATGAGCGCTTCCATCGAGCGCTTCATCTCCGCGCGGGGCGGCGAGCAAATCTTGTTGTTCACCGTCGCCACCGGACCGCGATTCTCGGCCTTCAGCAGCTTATCGACGCATTGCTTCATAATGGAGGTCGACTGGCGCATCTCCTCCATGCGGATGACCGCACGGTCGTAGCAATCGCCATTCTTGCCGACGGGAATGTCGAACTCCATCTCCTCATAGCAATCATAAGGACGCGCCTTGCGCAGATCCCAGGGCGCGCCGGAGCCGCGCACCATCACGCCGGAGAAGCCGAATTTCCAGGCGTCCTCGAGCGAGATGACGCCGATGTCGGCGTTGCGCTGCTTGAAGATGCGGTTGCCGATGAAGAGCTCGTCGAGATCGTCGAGGACCTTGAGGAACGGATCGCAGAAAGCGCCGATATCCTCGACCAGCCGATCCGGCAGGTCGCGGGCGACGCCGCCCGGACGGAAGTAATTGGCGTGCATGCGCGCGCCGCTCGCCCGCTCATAGAAGACCATGAGCTTTTCGCGCTCCTCATAGCCCCAGAGCGGCGGCGTCAGCGCGCCGACGTCCATGGCTTGCGCGGTGACGTTGAGCAGATGCGAGAGCAGACGGCCGATCTCGGCATAGAGCACGCGGATGAGCTGGCCGCGGCGCGGAACCTCGACGTCGAGCAGTTGCTCTATGCCGAGACAGAAAGCGTGCTCCTGATTCATCGGCGCGCAATAGTCGAGCCGGTCGAAATAGGGCACATTCTGCAGATAGGTCCGCGCCTCCATCAGCTTCTCTGTGCCGCGATGCAGGAAGCCGACATGCGGATCGCAGCGCTCGACCACCTCGCCGTCGAGCTCGAGGATCAGGCGCAGCACGCCATGCGCCGCCGGATGCTGCGGGCCGAAGTTGAGGTTGAAGTTTCGCAGGCTCTGGTCGTTCATCGTGACAGTCCCAGCGGGGAGAGCGAATAGCGAATAGCGAGTAGCGAGTAGTGGGTCATGTCGTCGCCACTCCTGTCTTTCGTTGAAGCGAGCGGGTCAGCGCACGCAGCATTCGGCCTATCTCGTCGCCGCGCGCCAACAAAGGCGTCACGGCGCTCGCGGACGCAAGCCCGACTCTGTCGGCGAGCATCAAGTGCGTTTCCAGCTCTTTGAGCGATCCCTGGGCGTTTCTCAAGAATTGGACGAACGACCCCGTTGTCTCGCGGCCATGGCCTTCCGCGATATTCGCGGCCACCGACGCGGCCGCACGACGAATTTGCGAGGTCATCCCGTACATTTCTCCCCTCGGAAACCTTCCTGTGAGTTCGTAGCAATCGACAGCGAGGTTCATCGCTTCCTGCCAGACCTTGAGATCTCGATACGATTGAAATCGAGGTCCGTCCATGATCGACTCTCGTCCTCTATTCGCTACTCCCTATTCGCTACTCGCCCTCTCACTTGCTCGCCTTCTCGTCGCCGGGAAGATCGTATTGCACGCCCTCCCAAGGCGAGAGGAAATCGAACTTCCGATATTCTTGGGTGAGGTTCAGGGGCTCATAGACGACCCGCTTGCGCTCGTCGTCGTAGCGCACCTCGACATAGCCGGACATCGGGAAATCCTTGCGCAGCGGATGACCGTCGAAGCCGTAGTCGGTCATGATGCGGCGAAGGTCGGGATGGCCATCGAACAGCACGCCGAAGAGATCATAGGTCTCGCGCTCGAACCAGTCGGCGCCGGGATAGAGGCTGGTCAGCGAGGCGACGGGCGTGCTCTCGTCGGTCTGCGTCTTCACGCGGATGCGCTGATTATGCTTGGGCGAGAGGAGGTGCAGCACCACATCGAAACGCAGATCGCGCTCCGGATAATCGGCCGCGGTGATGTCGGTGAAGCTGACGAAGAGGAACTCGGGATCGTCGCGCAGCACGCGCGCGGCGTCGAGCCAGCGCGAGCGCTCCACTTCCACGGTGAGCTCGCCATAGGCGATCTTGAGGCCCTTCACCACGCCCGGCAGGGCCGCGGCGACCTTCTCGCCGAGCTTTTCGAGTTCCGCGCTCATCTCTCACCCTCGCGTCATGAGAAACCGACCGCGCATGGCGCGTCGGCTCGCATCGCACTCTTCGTTTTTGCGCGCGCTCCCGAGGAGGCGCGAAATGTCACCGTTCGATCGTGCCGCTGCGGCGGATCTTCTTCTGCAGAAGCAGAACGCCATAGACGAGCGCCTCGGCCGAAGGCGGGCAGCCGGGGACATAGATGTCGACCGGAATGATTCGATCGCAGCCGCGCACCACCGAATAGGAATAGTGGTAATAGCCGCCGCCATTGGCGCAGGAGCCCATGGAGATGACGTAGCGCGGCTCCGGCATCTGGTCGTAGACCTTGCGCAGCGCCGGGGCCATTTTATTGGTCAGCGTGCCGGCGATGATGATGACGTCCGACTGGCGCGGGCTGGCGCGCGGCGCGAAGCCAAAGCGCTCGAGATCGTAGCGCGGCATGGCCGCCTGGATCATCTCGACCGCGCAGCAGGCCAGACCGAAAGTCATCCACATCAGCGAGCCGGTGCGCGCCCAATTGATGAGATCATCGGTGGCGGTGACGAGAAAGCCCTTGTCGGCGAGCTCGTCATTGAGGCCGAGGTAGAAGGGATCGTCCGCGCCCACCGGCTTGCCGGTGCGCGGATCGACGAGACCCTTGGCGGAGGGCGCGACGAGAGTCGGGCTCTGGCGAGTGATCAATCCCATTCGAGCGCTCCCTTGCGCCATTCATAGACGAAGCCGACGGTCAGCACGCCGAGGAAGAACATCATCGACCAGAAGCCGAAGCTTCCCGCCTCCTTGAAGGCCACCGCCCAGGGAAAGAGAAAAGCGACCTCGAGGTCGAAGACGATGAAGAGCAGAGCGACGAGATAGAAGCGCACGTCGAATTTCATGCGCGCGTCGCCGAAAGGATTGAAGCCGCACTCATAGGCGGAGAGCTTCTCCGGATCCGGCGCCTTGAAGGCGACCAGGAAGGGGAGAACGAGCAGAGCGCCGGCGATGATCGCCGCGAGGGCGATGAAGATCACGAGCGGCAAATATTGTTCGAGCAGGCTCGGCATGGCGATGTCCGACGTTTGCGGCGGGGGCGGCGATGTGACGCGGGGCGGGAGCCCCGGGCGCCGTCTGACCGCGCGTTCCGTAACCCAGCGTATAGGTCAAAGCAAGAGCCGAGCGCGTCTTTACCGAAGGGATTGGGCGCGCGGACCTTACGCCCGCCCGCCCCCGGCGGAAAAATACCCGTCGGCGCCTGTCGATCAGGCGGCGCCGCTGAAGAATTCGATGATCCGCGCGGCGGCCTTCATCTCCGCGAATCGCCGCGCCCGCCTTTCCATGGCCTCGTCGTCGGCGCCCCAGGCCTCGATCTGATGGTCCTCATCGACATGAGCCGCCGCCCAGGCCGCCTCCGCGTCCATCTCGCCCAGCGCCACGGCGAGCGCGATGAGGCAGGAGCCGGTGAGCGTCGTCATGGCGTGAAGCGCCGCGAGACGGAAATGCGCCTCAGCCCCCTGCCCCGCATAGGCGCGCACAGCCTCCGCCACCGCCGCCGTCGCCTCCGGCGTCTGAGAGACGAACATCACGCCAGAGGTCACGGCGAGCTCGGCGCCGAGCCGCTCCTTGGCGAAGGCGAGCAGCGGGTCCCACGCCTCCGCCTGCGCCGCGACGAGGCCGGCCGGCTCCTCGGCGCGATAGCTCACGAGATCGGAGCCCGCATATTTGGCGACGTCGGCGGCGACCTCCTCGAGCCGGTCGGCGACCCCGTCGATCGCCGAGTTTACCAGCCTTGTCAAAGGCATGGAGGTCGGATTGAGCCTGTCGCCCTGCGTCCCCCATTCCTCGGCCAGCGCCGTGGTCAAAGACGAGGACGGAGTCGTCAAAATGCGCCGCGCCGGCGTCTTGACCGTCCTTCCGTCGAGCAGGACGGCATAGCCGCCCTCGGCCTCGCCGACGCTGGCCGATTGGTAGAATCGCTTCGGCAGCTCCGGCCGGGCGCCCCTCTGCACCGCATTGCGCAGCGGATTGCGCTCCTCATCGGGCACGAACAGGCCGTCGGCGAGATTTGCGCTTTCATGGGACATGGGGTCTCTCCTCGGGCGTGTCTCGTGGGCTCACGCGTCCGGCGCGGACAATATGGGATCGTCCTGCCCCACATCGAAGCCGAAAAACGCCCAGCTATTCTTCATATGCGGCGGCAGCGGCGCGGTGACGTCGAGGGTCCCGCCCTTGGGATGCGGCAGAATCAGCCGCCGCGCCAAAAGATGCAGCTTGGGCTCGAGCTCGGAGGGCACGGCGTGCATCGGATCACGGCGGCGCACCTCGTCCTCCGGCCTGTGGCCATATTTGGGATCGCCGACGATCGGGCAGCCGATCGCCTCCGCATGGGCGCGGAGCTGATGCGTGCGGCCGGTCAAGGGCTTCATTGACAGCCAGGCGCAGCGCGGCGCCGCCTTGTCGACGATGGCGTAATAGGTCAGCGAATGCTGCGCCCCCTCATCCCCATGGCGGGCGACGCGCATCTTCTCCCTTGCGTCGGCAGGCTCGGCCGCGCGCCGCTCGCCGCTGCGGCGGGAGCGCTCATCGACCATATCCGCGCCCTTGGCGAGATAGAGCGAGACCCGCCCCTGCGACGGCTTCGGCACGCCCTCGACCAGCGCCCAGTAGATTTTATGCGCCTGCCGCGAGCGGAAAATTTCCCCGAGATCGGCGGCGGTGCGCCTGTTCTTGGCGATCAGCAGCACGCCGGAGGTGTCGCGATCGAGCCGATGCACCAGCACCGGCCGCTTGTCGCCCACCGCCAGCGATTCGAGCATTCCGTCTATATGCCGCTTCATGCCCGAGCCGCCCTGCACGGCGAGGCCATAGGGCTTGTTCAGCACGAGGAGATGCGCGTCCTCGAACAAGGTCATCTCGGCGAGCGCGCGGGCGTCCTCCGGCCGCGCCCGCATCACCGCCGGCGCCGCGACGGTCTCCAGCTTGAGCGGCGGAACGCGAATCTTCTGATTCTGCTCGAGCCGAGTGGAAGTGTCGACGCGCTTGCCGTCGACGCGCACCTCGCCCTTGCGGCAGATTTTGGCGAGATGCGACAGGGCCAGCGCCGGAAAGCGCCGCTTGAACCAGCGGTCGAGCCGCAGCCCCGCCTCGTCCTCGTCGACGATCAGCGTCTGCACGGGCGTCGATTGCGGCGCCTGCGCCGCTTCCCCGGTCATGTCAAAGCCCTCACCAGATAAAGTCCGAGGAACAGGCCTATGATCGACAGCCCCACCGAGCCGCCCACATAGAGCCCAGCGGCGAGCGTGTCGCCGCGCTCGATCAGAGTGACCGCATCCAGCGAGAAGGCGGAGAAGGTCGTATAGCCGCCGAGCACGCCGGTGGTCACGAAGAGCCGCATCGACTGCGACCAGCCGGCCCCCGCCTTGAAGGCGAAATAGCCGGCTGCCAGGCCCATGATGAAGGACCCGCTGACGTTTATGAGGAAAACGCCCCAGGGCAGTTGCGCGCCGAGCCAGCGCTGGCACGAGGAATTGACGATATGTCTCAGAGTCCCGCCCAATCCGGACCCGAGAAAGATGAGAAGAAGCGCGCGCATGCCGCCTTCTAGCGCAAGCGGGCGGCGGCGTCACGGGAGCCGGACGCAGTCAATTGCACGGCTTCGATTCAAGCCCGATTTACGTATTGGCGCCATAGTGTTTAATCTACTCCCGACGGCTGCGCCGCCGTCACGCAGAAACTATTGAGACTAAATAATATTCTCCGGTCGTTATGCGGCCGCAACTCGTCAGCGCCCCAGTCCATGCGCGACTGGCGAGCGCCGCGCATGTGGAGCGACGGCCGTGAGACGACCAGATTTGCGCCCCAAAATCGGGGCGGAGCAGCGCGCCGCCGAGACGATCGCCGAGCCTCGCTTCGACGGCCGCTTCAGCGTGCCGCCCGACCAGCGCCGTTACGCCTGCCGCACCATCGACATGTCGGCAGACGTCGTCGCCTTGCGCAGCGACTTCCGGCCCGCGGTCGGCGATCGGATCGCGCTCGATCTCGACCGCTGGGGCCGTTTCGACGGCGCGGTGATTCGTCTCTTCGAGGGCGGCTTCACCGTGGACCTCGAGATCGCGGACCAGCCGCGCGCCCATGTGGCGATGCAATTCGCCTGGCTGACGCGGCACGCCGCGCCGAACGCCCCGCACTGCCGCGATCACGAACGCCTGCGGCCAAAGCGCCGGTTCACCACCTTCACCGTGGCGCAAGTGACCCTGCCCTGCGAGATCATGGATCTCTCGCGCAGCGGCGCCTCGCTGAGAACGGAGGTGCAGGTCCCTCCGGGCGAGAAGATCACGATCGGCAAGAGGACGCAGGCCGAGGTCATTCGCCAGACCGAGGACGGTTTCGCGGTCCGCTTCCGCCGTCTTTTGCCGCTCGAGATATTCGATGAAGATATAGACCTGTGAATCACCGCCCAAAACGCGCGAAAACGCCGAAAGCGACCCGAAAATGCCTTCCGGCCCGATTGCAGGCCCCGCCCGCATGCGATAGTGAAGACGCAGAAGCCTCAACGCGCCCGTAGCTCAGCTGGATAGAGCGCTGCCCTCCGAAGGCAGAGGTCAGGGGTTCGAATCCCTTCGGGCGCGCCAGCAAATCAAGCACTTACGACGACAGCGCAGCGAGGCCGGCAAATCCGGTCACCACAGGGTCACCACGGCGAGGAAGGTCACGGGCGGTCCGTGACCGCAGAAAAATTTCTCGAAACGCCAGTTTGCCGAACTGACAAAACTGACGAAACCCCTTCAGCCGTCCCGCGCCAGCGCGGCGAAGACTTCAGCCGCGAGCCCTTCGGCGAGGTCCGGCGGGAGAACGGCCGCCGGAAGCCATCGGCCATCGGGAGCCCTGAAGCATGGCGCCTCACACGCCAGCCCGCCGCCCGGCCGCTTCACCACCTTGACGCCCTGTAGGAGGATGACGACGCCCGCGACTTCGATCTCGACGACGGCCATCGCGACCAGCTTGTCAGAGTCGGCGACACGATCGATGAATTGGACGGTGACGACGGCCTCGGTCGTATCGGCGTTCATACGAAGAGAAACCCGTCCGGCCGCTCGCCGGTCTCATAGACGCTCGGCCCTGCGTCGTCGTTTGAGGCAACCGAAACAGCGATAGCGCAGGCGACGGCGCCGTCGATTCGCTCCCGAGCCTTCCCCTTGGTGAAGAGCCGATTGCCGGCGCGATCGGTCTCGACGACGACATTATCGAAACACCACCTGAGAACCGGATGGCCGCCATGCTGGAATTGCCGGCCGACGATTGCCCGCTCGAGTTCTTTGATCGCCGGCACCATCGTCACCCAGCCCTGCCGAACCTCGACGGCGGGGAATCCATCCTCTTGAAGGTTGTTCAAGGTCGAGCGCGCAAGGTGGGGGTCGAGCCCGATCTCGCGAACATCGAACCGGCCGCAGAGATCGCGGACGCAATCCTCGACGGCCCGGAAGTCGACGACGTTTCCCTGCGTCGGCTCAATATGGCCTTCGCCTGCCCATCGGACGTAGGGGACCGCGTCCCGATCCTGCCGGCCCCTGAGATTGTCGCCAGGGCAAAAGAAGTGCGGCAGCACGGCGTAGCCGTCGCCAACGCGCCAGAGCGCCACGACGACGGTCAAATCCGAATTGCTGGAAAGGTCGACGCCAATGTAACAGGGCTCGCCGGCAAGCGCCTCCAGGTCGAGCGGTTCCGCGCCCTCGTCATAGATCGCCATATCGACGACGCGACGGTCTTCGGCGTTTTGAGCAAGTGGCTTTCGATGGCGGACGGGAGCTTGCCGGATCGCGCTTCCGTCTGAAGCTCGGTCATCCAAAGGCGGAACATATCCTGCGCCTTCGCGGTGAAGCCGAAGACAGCCGGCTCGGCGAACCGCCGCCTACAAGAAGCGCGAGCCGGGCGCATCCGTTCGCTCGTTTCAGATCGGGCTGGCGCATGGCATTCGTCACAAGCTCCACGCGGTGAAGACGGAGCGCGACGCCACGAACCGGGCCTCCGGCACCCCGAACTCGTGCCGATCAAGCACAATGTCATAGAGGAAGAATTGGCGAAGCTCGGACTCTCTTTTCATGCGACGCCGCAAGGGCGTCGACGCAAGGTGACGCTCGACGACTATGAAGCCGGCGTCGCCGCCGGACGCGAATTCGAGCCGCATTGCAGCGTCGAAGGGACGTGAAGCAGCAGGCGATTTCGCCGAGACGATCCAGCGAAGCGCCTTCGTCCTCTCGCGGCCTTCGCCGAAGGCTCGGCGCCTCGCCCTGCAATCAGCGATGCGTCACGCGGCGGCGCCGAGCCGACCGAACGATAATTTGAACGTCGCGCCGCCGCCCGGCGTCTCCTCCAGCCAGATACGGCCGTTGAGCTTGGCGATGAGATCCTTGGCGATAGCGAGACCGAGGCCGGCGCCGGGCGTCGCTTCGCTCTTTCGCCAGAACGGCTCGAAGATCATTTCCCGCTCATCCTCCGGCACGCCCGGACCATGATCGATGATCGAGATAATCGCCTCATCATCGACGCACACGGTGATCTCGCCGCCCTCCGGCTCGGCGCGGAGCGCATTGTCGATGAGATTGCCGATGACCGCCGTGATCGCCGCGCCATTGCCGCGCACATCGACAACAACGGAAGGACCGACGAACTCTATATGCCGGCGATCACGAATGGCGAGCAGCGCGGCGTCGTCGACAACGGCGCGCGTCACCGCGCCGAGATCGACGGTCTCTTCGAGCAGCGTCGGCAGTCTCGGTCAACGCCGCCTACACCTATGCGCGCTATGGCTTCTTCGTCGATCCGGCGACGCTGGTGATCGGCACGGGCAATCGGCCGCCGAATGTGCCGACCTGGACGGCCAATCTGTGGACCTCCTATTCCAACATCGCCGATCTTCCCTTCGACGCCGGCTTCGGCCTGCGCTTCGTCGACTCGCGCGCCGGCAACAACGCCAACACGCTTTTTCTCGAAGGCTATGTGCTCGCCGATATCGGCCTCACCTATCATGTCACGCCCGGCGTCGACGCGACCTTCCGCGTCAATAATCTCTTCGACAAGACCTATGTGAACTGGGCGGAAGTGTCCTATCCCAGCGAGGTGATATTGGGCGCGCCGCGCAGCGTGACTTTCGGGCTCACGATGAAATTCTGAAGTCCGGGTTGCGACCGCGGGAGAACAGAACACGGAAAGGCGGTGGGCTATGGAAGCTCGCATCAGAGCTCACCGCCGAGTCTTGCCGGCGATATTGATCATGAGTCTCTGGGTAAAATACGACGCCGATGGCGATTTCCGTGGGCCGAGCCTCGGCGCGGGCGTTCAGGCGGTCGCGCGGCAGGGCGACAACAACAGCAGCTTCCGGCTGCCCGGCTATGCAATGGCGATGTATCGCTTCCAGCCGGCGCATCTGCCCATGGTGAAAAATCTGAGCTTTCAATTGAACGTGCGCAATTTGCTCGACGAGACCTATTATACGGGCGCGACCTGTCGCAACGCCATCATACCCGGCGCGCCTCGGACGTTCATTTCCTCGATGCGGGCGGAGTTCTAGAAATACGAGAGGAAGAGATGCGGCAAATCACGACCGGGCTACAGCCCCTTTCTTCCGGCGCGGTCGACGCGCCGGCCACTTCGGCGCGAAGCGCCGCCGACACACGGACGCGCGCCGACGCGCGTCGCCGCTTCGTTTGGCTCCACCGCTGGGTCGGCCTCGTCACGGCGGGCTTCCTGATCCTGGTCGGGCTGACCGGGGCGCTGCTCGCCTTCTATGGGGAACTGAGCCATTGGATCGCCCCGGAGGCCTATCCGGGGCCGCATGGCGAGACGCTCCCGCCTGCCGCCCTCGCGCGCCACGCCGAGAGCCTCGTTCCGCAGGGGCGCGCGGTCGCCGTCTATCTCGGCGGCGAATCCGGCGCGGCCCGCGTCACGATGCAGGCGGCGCCGGGCGCCGAGCCGCTCGGCTTCGGCGCTGTGACGCTCGACGCCGTGACAGGCGAAGATCTCGGCCGCCGCGGCAGTCCCGGCGCGCTGCCCAGCCGCGCCGCCGACATCATGCCTTTCGTCTACAGCCTGCACTACCAATTGGCGACGGGCTCCACCGGCGCCTGGATTCTCGGAATCGTCGCGCTCTTATGGACGATCGATTGCTTCGTCGCCTTCTATCTGACGCTGCCGCGCGCGAGCCCCGGCAATTCGCGCAGCTATCTCACGCGCTGGAAGCCGGCTTTTCTCGTCAAGCTCTCCGGCTCCTTCTATCGCATCAATTTCGATCTGCATCGCGCCGGCGGATTGTGGCTGTGGGCGATGCTGCTCGTGTTCGCCTGGTCCAGCGTCTTCTTCAATCTGAACAGCGTCTATGCCGGTGTGACCAAGCTCGTCTTCGACTACTCGCCCCCGCCCTGGGAATGGCCCGCGCAGCCGCCGCGCACGGACGCGCGCAAAATGCTGGAATGGGAGGAGGCGCAGGCCGTCGGCCAGCGGCTGATGGCCGATGAGGCGCGCGAGCGCGGCTTTTCCATCGAGCGCGCCGATGCGCTCTACTACAAGCCGGCCAAGGGCCTCATCCAATATCGCGTACGGTCGAGCCGGGATATCGGCGAGCGTACTGCGACGACTTCCGTTCTCTTCGACGCCTATACGGGCGAGCTGGTGACGCTGAGCCTGCCGTCGGGGCTGCGCAGCGGCGACACCGTCACCAATTGGCTCACCGCCCTGCATATGGCGCGCGTCTTCGGCCTACCCTATCGCATCTTCGTCTGCATCCTGGGGCTGGTCATCGCCATGCTCTCCGTGACGGGAGTGTATATCTGGTGGAAGAAGAGAGCGGCCAAATCGGCGCCGTCCGGCCGGCGCAAGCCCTGCCCGGGCAAGCCGTAGCGGCGGGCGCTCGACCTCCGATCGCGCGCCCCCGACGCCGCTGCGCGCTAACGCGTATCGCCTTGAAAGCGTCGAAGAGTAATCGCACCGCCGCCTGCACCTGAACGTCGGGATCGTGCCGAGCTGCCGAGCACGATCGTTATAAGTCCACGCCGAATGTTCAAGACCAAGGCGCCGGCCGGACTTAGTCTTTCAAGCAGGCGACCAGGAAAGCATCGCCAGAACGGCTCGTGCATTTCTCTGAATGAGGCGCACGATGAGCCGCAATGCGCCTCCGATCACGGCAGCCGAGGAGCCGAGAGCATGAGCTACTTCACCGCATCCGACGGCGTAGAAATTTTTTACAAGAGCTTCGGCGACGGCCAGCCGATCGTGTTCTCGCATGGCTGGCCGCTGACGGCCGACGCATGGGAAGGGCAAATGCTGTTCTTCGGCATGCGCGGCTATCGCGTCGTGGCGCACGACCGTCGCAGCCATGGCCGCTCCCAGCAGGTCTGGGACGGCAATACGATGGACCGCTACGCGGACGATCTCGCCGAGCTGCTCGAGCTCCTCGAGCTGCGCGACGCCATTCTCGTCGGGCATTCCACCGGCGGCGGCGAGGTCGCACGTTACATCGGACGCCATGGCGTCGGCCGCGTCGCAAAGGCCGTGCTCGTCGGCGCCGTGCCGCCGATCATGCTCGCCTCGCCTTCCAATCCAGAAGGTCTGCCGTTGGACGTGTTCGACAGCACCCGCGCCGGCGTCGCGAGCAATCGATCGCAATTCTTCAAAGATCTCGCCGTTCCTTTCTATGGCCATAACCGAGATGGCGCGAAGCGCAGCGCCGGGCTCGAGGACGCCTTCTGGTTGCAAGGAATGGAGGGCGGGCTGAAGGGGCTCTATGATTGCATCCGCGAGTTTTCCGAGCTCGATTATTCGGGCGATCTCGCGAAGATGACGGTTCCCACATTGTTCATCCACGGCGATGACGATCAGATCGTCCCGCTCGTCGCTTCGGCGCAGAAGGCAGTTCGATTGACGCCGCAGGGTGAGCTTCTCGTCTACCCAGGCGGATCGCACGGCCTCGCTCAGACCGACCCCGAGAAATTCAATCACGACGTGCTCGAATTCATTCGGCGCTGACGCGCGGGCGCCGTTCACATCCGCCATTCACGATCGGAGAACATCATGACCGCTAAGCTCGAACTGCTGACGCCCCAGAACAGCCAGCTGATCTTCATCGACCATCAACCGCAAATGGCCTTCGGCGTTCAGTCGATCGATCGGCAGGCGCTCAAGAACAATGTCGTAGCCCTCGCCAAGGCGGCCAAGGTCTTTGCGATTCCGACGACGATCACCACCGTCGAGACTGAGAGCTTCTCCGGCCATACCTATCCAGAGCTGCTCGCCGTTTTCCCCGAGGCGCCGCTCCTCGAGCGCACCTCGATGAATTCCTGGGACGATAAGAAGGTCCGCGACGCGCTGGCCGCGAACGGACGTAAGAAGGTCGTTGTCTCGGGCCTGTGGACCGAGGTCTGCAACAATTCTTTCGCCCTCTGCGCCATGCTGGAAGGCGGCTATGAAATCTACATGGTCGCGGACGCCTCCGGAGGCACGTCGAAGGAAGCGCATGACTACGCCATGCAGCGCATGATTCAGGCGGGCGTCGTGCCCGTGACCTGGCAGCAGGTCCTGCTCGAATGGCAGCGCGACTGGGCGCGGCGCGAAAGCTATGACGCCGTCATGTCGATCGTGAAGGAGCATTCCGGCGCTTACGGCATGGGCGTCGATTACGCCTATACGATGGTGCACAAGGCGCCGGAGCGCGTCTCGCATGGTCCCACGCTCGCGCCCGTCCCGGCGGTCTAACATGGACGCGCTCGGCGGCTCTGACGAGATCGCGGCAGAACGTCTCAGCCGCGGCTTGCTGCTCACGCTCGCCGCGGCCACCGGGCTCGCGGTCGCCAATATTTATTACAACCAGCCGATGCTCGGCCTGATCGAGGCGTCGCTGGGCCCTGGCGCGGCGACGAGCGTTCCGGTGCTGACGCAGCTCGGCTATGCGTCGGGATTGTTCCTGCTCACGCCGCTCGGCGACGTCACGCGACGCAAGCGGCTGATCGTGGGGGAATTCGCGCTGCTCGCGCTCGCGCTGGTCTTGGCTGGCGCGGCGCCCGATGCGCTCACGCTGGCCATCGCGTCGGCGCTCGTCGGTTTCGCTGCGAGTGTCGCGCAGCAGCTCGTTCCACTCACCGCGGAACTCGCGCACCCACAGCGGCGGGGCGCCGCCATCGGCGCAGTGATGTCGGGACTGCTGCTCGGCGTGCTGCTGAGCCGCACGCTCGCCGGATTCGTCGCCGCACAATTCGGCTGGCGCTCCATGTTCCTCGCCGCGTCTCCGGCGATGCTGCTGGTGGCGCTCGCCCTCCAAGCGATTCTCCCGGATGTGCGTGGCGAGCTACGCCTCGCTTATCCAGAGCTGATGGGCTCTCTGCGGCATCTCTGGCGCGACCTGCCGGCGCTGCGGCGCGCAGCATTCACGCAAGCTTTCCTGTTTGCCGCTTTTTCCGTCTTCTGGACAGTGTTGGCGCTACGGCTCGCGGCGCCGCCTCTCGGGCTCGGCGCCGCCGATGCGGGCTTGTTCGGCGTGGTCGGAACGATCGGCGTCATCGCCGCGCCGCTCGCCGGACGCATAGCCGACGCGCGCGGACCGTCCACGATCGTTCGACTGGGAGCCGCGCTGGCGCTGGCCTCCTGGGCGGCGATGGCCTTCTGGAGCGGTCTTGCAGGACTCATCGCTGGCGTAATGGCGCTCGATTTCGCGATGCAGGCGGCGCTCGTGTCCAATCAGCATGTGATCTACGCGCTGCGCGCCGAAGCGCGCGGACGGCTCAACACTCTGTTCATGACGACCATGTTCCTCGGCGGCGCGGGGGGCTCGTTCAGCGCGATGATCGCTTGGCGGCTCGGCGAATGGCCGGCCGTCGCCGTCTTGGGAGCTGCGTTCAGCGCCGCGGCGCTCGCTATTCAGCTTCGCGCCCCGCCGCGCCCGTCACTCTCTCGAGAAGCAGGAAGCCCAACGCGATGAGCTCTTATCTCCTATCCCTCGGCGCCGGACTTTTGATCGGCGTCGTCTACAGCCTGCTCGGCGTCCGTTCCCCTGCGCCGCCAGTCGTCGCGGTCGTCGGGCTCGCCGGAATATTGCTCGGCGAGCAGATCGTTCCGATCGCCAAACGGACCGCCGATCGAGCCGAGCTCGTCCGCTTCATTCGCCATGATTGCTCGCAACATGTTCTGGGGCCGCTCCCCGCGAATAAGGACCGCGACGGCTGACGCGGCCGCGGCGATATCCATCAATGACAGGCTAGCGCCACCGGAGGCTCGAAACTCGTCACCGACATAGACGCCGCGGTGAAGGCGGCGCGACGCAATGGGGCGATACGGCTGATCGAAACCTTCCCCGACCCCATCGGCCGCGATGTCGTCGTGCAATGGCCGGGCGGCGTGAACATGCAGCTCTATTGGCATACAGCCAAGCCGAATTATGCGCCGCTGACGAGCGTCCCCGAAAACCGCGTCTATCTCACCGCCGACGCCGCCGATGAGTTCATCCGTCGCTGGACCGGCTTCGCGCATGGACGCATCCTTTCCGATGAGAAGTCGGCGCCCGGAAGCGAAGCGGGCCAGCCGGACAAGACGATCCGCCGCGTGCGGATCGCCTCCGGCTATGGCAAGCTCACGGTTCTTGTCTCGAATGGGCAATTGCCTTGGCCCTGGGGCCGCGATTTCACCGGCTATGAGGTGAGCGACCTCGAAGCGACGCTCACCAAGGCGGAGGCAGCCGACGCGAGAATTGTTGTACGGCCCTATGACGCAGGCGATCGACGGGCGGCGCTCGTCGAATTTCCAGGCGGCTATATCGCCGAAATCCATCAGGCGCGCGCGCGATGAGCGCGACCTCCAAGCCCATCTTGGCAATTCTCTCGTCGCGATGGATGAGCTTCCTCATCCGCCTGCTGCTCGTCGCGGCCTATCTGCTCGGCGGCGTGAGCAAGCTTTTGGATTGGCCCGGCGCCGTGGCGGAGCAAGAGCATTTCGGACTGCATCCGCCCACCCTCTTCGCCGCGCTGACGATCGCGGTCGAGATCATCGGCCCGGCCCTCATTCTTCTCGACCGAATGGCGTGGCTCGGAGCGGCGGCGCTCGGGAGCTTCACTTTGCTCGCTGCTTTCACCGCCAATCCCTTTTGGACGATGCAGGGGCCGGAGCGTATAGCGGCGGCGAACGCCTTTTTCGAGCATCTCGGGCTCGTCGCGGGCTTCGCTCTCATCGCCATGCTCGACCTCGGCAAGCGCGACCGAAAGCCGCTCATGTACGAGCCTTCGCAGTCTCCGCTGCCATGGCTGCTCTTGTTGCTCTCGGTCACGACCGGCCTCGTCGATGCGATCAGCGTGCTCGGCCTCGGCAAGGTCTTCACCGCGAATATGACCGGCAATATCGTCTTCCTCGGCCTAGCCGCGACAGGGGCGCCAGGCTTCGAGGTGACGCCTTATCTCGTCGCGCTCTCCGCCTTTCTGCTAGGCGCGCTCGGCGCCGGGCGCATCGGTCGCGCGCATGTCGGCCTGCCGCTGCGTCGCTGGCTGACTGCGGCCGCGATCATCGAGGCATTACTGATCTGGGCGAGCGCGGTCATGGCCTTCGGCGTGGAAGCCACGAGCCCGCGCTCGACGATAATGATTTACGCGATCATCGCATTCACCGCCGTCGCCATGGGTTTTCGGAACGCGACCATTCGGCAGCTGAAGATTCCCGATCTGACCACGACCGTTCTGACCTTGACGCTGACCGGCCTCGCCGCGGATTCGCCGCTCGCCGGCGGCGCCAACGCCAATTGGCCGCGGCGCCTGGGCAGTGTCGCGGCAATCTTTCTCGGCGCGGGAATCGGCGCGTTTCTCGTCGTCCATAGCGGTCTCGCGGCGCCGCTGTTCCTGGCCGGAGCGCTGATCCTGCTTGGAACCATCCTCTGCGCGCTTCATCCCGCATCGAGCGAGCCGGCAAAGGGTTGACGAGGTTTTCTCGAGAATGAGATCCCGATCAAACGTCGCTCAGCCCTTCGACCGGCGAATCGACCGCGCCCAGCGCGACGAAGCGATCGACCAGCCAGGAGGCGGCCGGCCCCGGCGGAGCCTCACGCCGCCAAATGCACGAAAAGCGATAGAGGCCGCCCGGATGATCCGGCATGGCGAGCCGCACCAGCGCGCCCGACGCCAGATCGCTCGCGATCATATGCAAAGGCATGTTGCCCCAGCCGACGCCCTCGCGCAGCAAAGCGTGCTTGGCGCCGAGATCGGCGAGCCGCCAGCTGCGCGGGCTGATCACAGAGAAATCGCGTCCCTCGGTGAAGCGCGAGCGATCCGTGAGCACGAGCTGCGTATGCTCGCGTGCGGCACCGGGCGGGATGCGCGCCATGCGCCCCAGCGGATGATCGGGACCCGTGACCGGGATCAGCGCAATCGATCCGGCCGCGATGCTCTCTATCCCCTCGACGCCGAGCGAGAGCGGACCCGATACGCCGATCATCGCCGCGCCGTCCAGCACCATCGCCGTGACCGCGCCGAGCGCCTCCACATGCAGCTGCAGCGCCACCGTCGGAAATTGCTGCGCGAATTCCCGCAGCACGGCTCCCACCCGCTCCGTCGGCAGCATCACATCGACGGCGAGATCGACCTCCGCCTCCAGCCCCTCGAGCAGGCCCTTGACCTTGGCGCGCAAATCCTCGACGCCGCGCGAGATCGCCCGCGCCTCCGCCAGCAGCGCGCGCCCGGCCACGGTGAGCCGCGGCTTGCGCGTTCCCTCGCGCTCGAACAGCTCTATGCCGAGCTGCGCCTCGAGATTGGCGATTCCATAGCTGATCACCGAGACGGCGCGGTTCAGCCGCCGCGCCGCGCCGGCGAAGCTGCCGGCGTCGACAATGGCCAGGAAGATGGTCAGCTGGTCGAGGCTGGGCGCGCCCGGATTGCTCACTTTTCAACTTTCTCGAACAGTTCGACAAAAATTATCTGACTGAACAGAAAGGCGCGCAACCCTTAAATCCGCTCCATCGACAGCGACCGATCACGCGACGGGAGATTTGCAATGATCGAACTGAGACCTTTCGACAGCCTCGGCGGCGCCGATCACGGCTGGCTCGACGCCAAGCATCATTTCTCATTCGCCGGCTATCACGATCCCGAGCGGATGCATTGGGGCAATCTGCGCGTCTGGAACGACGACACGATCGCGCCGCACTCCGGCTTTCCGACGCATCCGCATCGCGACATGGAAATCGTAACCTATGTCCGCGAGGGCGCGATCACGCATCAGGATAGTCTCGGCAATAAGGGCCGCACCGCGGCCGGCGACGTGCAGGTGATGAGCGCGGGCTCAGGGATCGCCCATTCCGAATATAATCTCGAGAATGAGACCACCCGGATCTTTCAGATCTGGATCTTGCCGACGACGCGCGGCGGTGCGCCGGATTGGGGATCTCGCCCCTTTCCCAAGGGCGAGCGCTCGGGCCGTTTCGTCACTCTCGCTTCCGGCTTCGACAATGACGGCGACGCGCTGCCAATCCGCGCCGAGGCGCGCGTCGTCGGCGCGACTCTCCGGACCGGCGAGACGGCGGAATATGCGCTCGGCCGCGACCACAAAGCCTATCTCGTACCGGCGAGCGGCGCCGTGCGGATCGACGATGTGCGCGTCAACGCCCGTGACGGCGCCGCCATCAGCGATGTCGACATCCTACGCGTCACAGCGCTGGAGGACAGCGAGATCGTTCTCGTCGACTCCGCATGACCATAGGCCGGCGCCGGCGCGCCGGCCGCGATCGCAAACATGACCAAAAGGATCGAGACAATGACCAATGTTCGTAACGCCGATTACGCCGCTCTGCTGCTGCGTGTGAGCCTCGGCGCGCTGTTTCTCGCGCATGGGCTTCTCAAAATTTTCGTGTTCACTCTGCCTGGAACGGCGCGATTCTTCGAATCGCTCGGCTACCCATCGCTGCTCGCCTATGTGGTCGTGGCCGCGGAAATCGGCGGAGGCCTCGCATTGATCTTCGGCGTTTTCACGCGCTTCGTGTCCCTCTCGCTCATTCCGCTGATGATCGGCGCGCTGATCGTGCATCGTAAGCATTCGCCGTAGGCCGCAGGACGACGTATTCGACGCTGACGGCGGAGCGGCCAGCGCGGGCCATTTACGCTGCATTGGCGGCGGTATAAAATGCGCCTTCCATGCTCCAGGACAGAAGTTCGTTAATGCGTTTTGCGGCAACTTCGCAAGGACGTCGCAAGCAAAGCTTCCCGGGGCGACAGTTCTCCAAGTCGTAAGTTAGCAGACTCGAACGGTTTTGAAGGGGTCAGCGCTCTTGAGCACGCTCGAAGAGATGAAGCGAGACGGTCGCTCAACGGCAGAGTTGATAGCGGCTTCATTGGCGCAGATCGATGATGAGGACGGGAAGAGTGCTACTTGTAATCCCTTAGTGTCGGTCCGAAGACAAGTTGAATCGGATGAATCGCTTGTGATTCAATGAGGCGGTCTGATTCTCGCGGAGACCGCCGATGTGGACGAATGAAAATCGCGCGCGCTACGATCGTAGCAAATTGCGCTATCCGAGCGACGTGACGGATGCCGAATGGGCGCTCGTAGAACCGTTAATCCCACCTGCGAAACGGGGTGGAGGGAAGCGCACGGTCGAGATGCGCGCGGTCATGAACGGCTTGATGTATGTGCTCTCGACCGGTTGCCAGTGGCGCGCGATCCCCAAGGATTTGCCGCCCAAGAGCACGGTCCACGGCTATTTCGATCTTTGGACATACGACGGAACGCTCGATCGCATCCATCATGCTCTTTACGTGAAGTGTCGCGAAGCGGCAGGGCGCGAGGCCAGCCCAACAGCCGCGGTCATCGACAGTCAAAGCGTGAAGAGCGCAGAAAAAGGGGGCATTGCATCGATCCGCATGGCTACGATGCCGGAAAGAAGATCAAGGGCAAGAAGCGGCATATTCTCGTCGATACGATAGGCCTGCTGCTTCATGCCCTCATTCATCCCGCCGACATTCAGGATCGCGATGGCGGCATTCTCGTCCTGCGCACGATGTTCGGCAAATTCCCGTTTCTGCAAAAGCTGTTCGCAGACGGCGGCTATCAGGGCCCGCAGTTCCGCGACGCACAGAAGAAGGCATTGCCATTTGTCGACACCGAGATCGTCAAGCGCTCGGATGCGGCCAAAGGCTTCGAGGTTTTGCCCCGCCGCTGGGTCGTGGAAAGAACCTTTTCTTGGCTCGGTCGCTGCCGAAGGTTGGCCAAGGACTTCGAAAACCTCAACCGTAAGGCATTGGCGTTTCTTCACCTCGCCTCCATCCGCCTGATGCTCAGAAGGCTTTGTAATCAAGCATGAAGTTCGCGGACCGACTCTTAGCAGTGTTGGAAGCTCGGGGGACAAGAGAGGTCGTCGACGCCGCGATCGCACTGTCTGGCGCGCGGGATCCGAAGTCACGAAGGCTCGGGGTTACCATTCTAGGCCAGTTGGGCTCACCCGCGCGCACCTTTCCAGAGGAATGCTGCGACGCCCTCCTCGAGATTATTCACCGCGAACAGGACAGAGATGTCTTGATAGCGACGGTGTTCGCCTTTGGCCATCTCGGAAACCGTCGTTGCGAGGGTGCTCTGATCGGGCTGCGCAACCATTCTGACGACGACGTCCGCCACGGCGTGGCGTTCTCCCTCTGTGGTGCGACTTCGGATGCGGCGGTAGGCGCTCTGCTGGAGTTGATGGACGATCCATATGAAAGGGCGCGAGATTGGGCCGCCACAAGTATCGGCCAGACCGTTTCGATTGACGGCCCCGAGATTCGGGATGCGCTGCTGCGACGGGTAAATGACGCTGACGTCTTCGTAAGAGCCGAGGCGCTCCATGGCTTGGCTCGCAGGCGCGACGACCGCGTCGTGCCTTACTTGGTCGCCGAAATCTCGGCGGCGGGCGAGCACGAAGGACTCTTCGTGGACGCCGCCAAATCATATCTCGGCTTCAGCGTCGATCCCGACATGGATTCCGAGGCGCTCGCGAGATTGCTGCAATTGCCGAACAGGCAATCGTAAAGCAAGCGCTCATCGTGGACGCAGGATCCTCGCGTCAGCGCTCAAGGTGCGACTTCATCTCTTTGTGGATTTTGATGAGCTCGACGAGGTTCTCGACACCGAAGTCGGTGAAGGCCAGGATCTCGAGGTCGCCGAGGCCATAGACCCAGATCACGCCATCCTCGGGCTCCATTTCATTGGCGACGTCATGGAGGAAGTCGACGCTTTCGCCGAGCTGCGCAGCGATGCGATCGATGGTCGTGACGTGAGAGACCTTGTTGACGTGCATGGTCAGGCCGCCAGCGCCGGCGCGGCTTTATCCTTCTGGCTCCAGTTCCACGGCAGCAATTCATCGAGCCGATGCGCCGGATGCGCGGCGATGCGCGCGAGGACGTCGGCGAGCCAGGCCTGCGGATCGAGGCCGTTCATCTTCGCTGTGACGATGAGCCCATACATGGCGGCGGCGCGCTCGCCTCCGCGATCAGACCCGCAGAACAGCCATGATTTTCGTCCCAGAGCAATTCCGCGCAGTCCACGCTCGGCGGCATTGTTCGACACGCAAACGCGCCCGTCGTCGAGGAACAGCGTGAAGGCCGGCCATCGCTTCAGCATATATTGCATCGCTTTGGCGAGGTCATGTCCACGCGAGAGCTTGGCGAGCTGTTCGCGCATATAGCTTTCCAGCGCGTCGACGAGAGGTCGGCTCGACGCCCGGCGAACGGCGAGGCGTTCTTGCGCGCTCTTGCTGTTGATCGACCTCTCGATCTCGAACAGCGCGTCGATGCGGCGCACGATCTCCATGGCGATCGGCGACAGTGGAATCTCCTTTTTTCCCGCCGCCTTACGACGAACGTTCGCATCGATATCGGCCATGACGAAGAACGGGCGCCGCGCGTGCGCCCAACACGCCGCTTCGAGAATCGGACCAGGCTTGCGCTCCGCTGCATACAGCTTGTTGTAGCCGTCATAGGCGTCCGCTTGCAGAATGCCGAAGTAGTTCGCCAAATGGGTCTGCGGATGTTCGCCTTTGCGATCACGCGAGTAATAGAAAATCGCAGCGGGCGGTCCGGCGCCGCCGAAGGGCGCATCGTCGCGCACATAGACCCAGCAGCGGCCGGTGTCGGTTTTGCCCTTCGCCAGCACGGGCACGATCGTATCGTCGCCATGCAGGCGCTCGGCAGAGAGAACATGCTCTTCTATGAGAAGGCGCAGAGGCTCGAGCGCGGCGCAAATGGAGCCGATCGCATCAGCCATGGTCGACAAAGCGATCGGCGCACCTTCGAGCGCATAACGCTCCGCCTGACGGTTCAAAGGCTGATGCTGGCCGAACTTCTCGAAAGCGATCATCGCCAAAAGGCTCGGCCCCGCCCAGCCGCGCGGAACGACATGGAATGGCGCGGGCGGCTGCGTGATCTTCTCGCAGTCCCGGCAGGAGAACTTCTCCCGCACGGTCTCGATCACTTTCCACTGACGCGGCGTCGTTTCCAATGTCTGCGTCACGTCTTCGCCGAGCTTGCGCAGGCGCTGGCCGCCACAGCAGGCGCAGCTCGTCGGCGTCTCGATCATGACGCGCTCGCGCGGTAGATGTTCCGGGAATGTATTGCGATCCGGCCGTTTGCGCGTGAAGCCGGCGACCGCCGTCGTTTTCGCGACCGCCTGTTCCGCGGCGATCTCGTCTTCCGTCGCGCTCGCTTCCAGCTCTTCGAACATGAGCGCCAATTGCTCGAGAAGACGCGCCGACCGCTCCGATTTCTGCCCGTATATCTGGCGCTCCAGCTTGGCGATCTGAAGCTTTTGCGCGGCGATCAGCGCCATGTCTTCCGACGCCTTCGCGCGCGCGACGGCGAGCTCGGCTCTCAGTGCGGCGTTTTCGTCCAACAGGGCTTTGCCGACGGCGTCCATATAGCGAGTGAATCACAAATCTTTCGATTTGTGGCGCCCCAAAATGCGTCCGACCCCAGCTTTTTCGCTCATCCCGCGCTTGCTGGACGCCATGTCGATTGCGGATTTCGCCAATCAATTCCCTCGAGCATATAGGCCATCTGGGCGGCCGAAATCGACACGGCGCCCGCGCTCGCCGAGGGCCAGATGAACTTTCCGCGGTCGAGCCGCTTGGCGTAGAGCGACAGGCCGATCCCGTCATGCCAGAGGATTTTCGCGAGATCGCCTCGGCGTCCTCGGAAGATGTAGAGGTCGCCGGCGTGAGGGTCCCGTTGCAACTGCTCTTGAACCTGAAGCGCCAAGCCCTGCATGCCGCGTCGCATATCCGTATGGCCGGTCGCGATCCAGACCCGGCAACCAGCTGGCAATGGAATCATGAGCGTAGCGCCTTCAAGGTCGCGGCGATCACGGAAGACGGCGCCGTGGCGCTGATCTTCACACGCACGTCCTTCAGCTCGACCTCGACGACGCCGGCCGCGGCGTCTTGCGGCGGGTGTTCCTGTGACGCCGCCACTCGCGGCGCGGGCTCGATGATCACCGGCGAAAATCCGCATAAAGCGGCGCTTTGCTCCCGCTGCGCTGCGCGCCGCCATTTGTAGACGAGGCTCGTGCAAACGTCCTCACGGCGCGCCACATCGGCGACCACCGCGCCCGGCTCGGCGATCGCCGCCAATATCCGCGTCCGGTCCTCGTCTCTCCATCGGCGCCGCCGCTCGCGGCCCGTGATCAATGTCATCCGACCCATGCTGTGCAGCTTGCCTCGCTCATAAAGCCGACTTAGCTGCGCAGCTTCGCTCTATTCCCTCGATTTTGAAAAGGCGGCCCACGGCGTAGGGATACCGTGCATCTGCCCAATGGCTGGCTGTTCTCCAATGCGAATGGCGGATGGGAGTTTCCAGCGCTGTGGTCGGCGCTCTTGATCGTGCAGGCTCTGCTCGGACCCGGCGCATTCGCCGTCAGGCTCCCTACCGCACAAGGACAGGCGCTCGGGAGCGCCACGCGAGGCTGAAGCAACGAATCGTCCCGCGACGAAGATCACGCAGGGTAAATAAAGCGCTCATCAACGCTCTATTTACCCTGCGCGCACACTGACCCTTCGCCCAATCACCCTCGACGACCAGCGTCGCGCTGGAGCCCAAAGTCACGCATCCAAAGCGGCCCTGTCCTTGAAACACGTGGCAAGCGCGACGCTGCTGCACTCGCGAGCGCAGCGACCTATTCGGACAGAGAAAGAGGAGGGGAGGACGCGATCGTCGGCAGACGAGAGGGAGGACGCCTCATGGCCACATCGAGCGCCGCAGCATTCGGCGGCGCGCTCGGGAAGGCGTGTTCGGCTTTGCTTATTTAGGAGTTCTTGGTTGCGGGGACAGGATTTGAACCTGTGACCTTCAGGTTATGAGCCTGACGAGCTACCGGGCTGCTCCACCCCGCGCCAAGGACGGCGGCCCTCTTGTGGGAGAGGGCTCGAAGACGAGAAAGGGGAGTAGCGAAAGGCGAATAGAAACCGTCTACTCGCTCTTCGCTACTCCCCGTTCGCACATCGTAGATAAGGAAACTTTTGCCCTTTGCAGGCCTGGCGACGACCTACTCTCCCAGGTCTTGAGACATAGTACCATTGGCGCTGAAGCGTTTTGACGGCCGAGTTCGGGATGGGATCGGGTCTGATCGCTCCGCCGAGGCCACCAGGCCGGCAAAGGCAAGTTTTGAAGCAAACTGTGATTGGTCTTTCGATCGCGCCATCTTTGGGGAGATGGGCATGGATTAATGAGAACGATCAAGCCGATCGAGCTATTAGTACCGGTAAGCTCCGCGCGTCGCCGCGCTTCCACACCCGGCCTATCGACGTGGTCGTCTTCCACGGCTCTCGAGGGAGAACTCGTTTTGAGGTGGGTTCCCGCTTAGATGCATTCAGCGGTTATCCCGTCCATACATAGCTACCCTGCACTGCGGCTGGCGCCACAACAGGTCCACCAGAGGTATGTTCATCCCGGTCCTCTCGTACTAGGGACAAATCCTCTCAATTCTCCGACACCCACGGCAGATAGGGACCGAACTGTCTCACGACGTTCTGAACCCAGCTCACGTACCACTTTAATCGGCGAACAGCCGAACCCTTGGGACCTTCTCCAGCCCCAGGATGTGATGAGCCGACATCGAGGTGCCAAACAACCCCGTCGATATGGACTCTTGGGGGTTATCAGCCTGTTATCCCCGGCGTACCTTTATCCGTTGAGCGATGGCCCTTCCACGAGGACCACCGGATCACTATGACCGACTTTCGTCTCTGCTCGACTTGTCTGTCTCGCAGTCAGGCAGGCTTATGCCATTGCACTCGACGAGCGATTTCCGACCGCTCTGAGCCCACCATCGCGCGCCTCCGTTACTCTTTGGGGAGGCGACCGCCCCAGTCAAACTGCCTACCATGCACTGTCCC